>NZ_JAPVBL010000002.1:512968-824154 GCF_026967935.1 Modestobacter sp. VKM Ac-2982 | reverse complement strand
CGTCCGCAGGGTGATCGTCCGGCGTGGCAGGACCGTCGTCCCAGTGGTGACCGTCCCCAGGGTGGTGGGCGTCCGCAGGGTGATCGTCCGGCGTGGCAGGACCGTCGTCCCAGTGGTGACCGTCCCCAGGGTGGTGGGCGTCCGCAAGGTGACCGTCCTTCCTGGCAGGACCGTCGCCCGAGTGGTGACCGTCCGCAGGGTGCCGGTCGTCCGCAGGGTGATCGTCCGCAGGGTGGTGGGCGTCCGCAGGGTGACCGTCCGGCGTGGCAGGACCGCCGGCCGGGTGCTGACCGTTCCCAGGAGGGCCGCCCCGCGGGGCAGGACCGGCGGCCTGACGCGGAGACCGAAGTACGTCGGCCCGCCGGGCCGGCTCTGCCGGAGTGGGTCGACCCCCGTGACCTCGACCAGTCAGTCCGGTCGGCGCTGCGCGGGCTCGACTCCCGCAACGCCGACACCGTGGCCCGGCACCTCGTCGCCGCGGGCGGACTGCTCGACGACGAGCCGGAGCTGGCACTCGAGCACGCCCGCGCGGCTCGCGACCGGGCGTCCCGGATCGCCGCCGTCCGCGAGGCCGTCGGCGTTGCCGCCTACCACGCAGGTGACTACGCCGAGGCCGCCCGTGAGCTGCGGGCCTACGCCCGGATGAGCGGGGACGACAGCTACCGCGCGGTTCTGGCCGACTGTGAGCGCGCCCTCGGCCGGCCGGAGAACGCCCTGCGGCTGGTCCAGGACGCGCTGAGCTCCGAGCCCGGCGAAGAGGAGCTCGTGGAGCTGCGACTCGTGGAGTCCGGGGCACGGCAGGACCTGGGAGAGACGGCAGCCGCTGCACTCGTGCTGGAGGCTGCGCTCGGCGGACGCCCGACCCCGGCCGCGCTGGGCAACCCGGACCTCGGCCAGCTCCGACTCGCCACCGCCTACGCCGAGCTGCTCGACGCCCGCGGTGAGGAGGAACTGGCCGGCGACTGGTTCGCCGCCATCGCCGCAGCCGACCCCGACGACCTCACCGGCGTCGCAGCCCTCTTCGCCGACGAGGACGATGAGGACGACGCCACCGGCGACCCGGCTGTCGACGGTCCGGCCGCCGATGACCGGGTCGTCGAGGAGCAGGTCGCTCAGGAGGAGGCCGTCGCGCAGCAGGACGGGGCGGCGGACCCGGCCGACGGCGACCACCCCGGTGCGGAGGACGCCGCCCAGCTCCCCACCGCCGAGATCGGCGGGGTGGAGTTCGCGGACGTCGACTTCGGCGACGTCTCGGCCGATGACATCGAGGCCGAGGTGGCCGAGCTCCTCGGCGAGACCCCGCCCCCCGTGGAGCGGGACCACACGCGCCTGTTCCAGGAGGCGCCGGGGCACGACGCCCCGGAGCAGGAGCCACCGACGGACTGAGCACCGTCGTCCACACCGGCCAGGTACGTCCACAGACCGTGGGCGCACCTGGCCGGTGTGCGTTCCGGGCCGCGAGGCTTCCTGCATGAGCCTCGCTGTCATCGACCGGAACGACGTCGTCCTGCGCGGTCGGCTGTCCGCCGCACCCGAGCTGCGCCCGCTGCCCAGCGGCGACACCCTGCTGGTGTTCAAGCTCGTCGTCCGCCGGGACAGCCCGCGGCCGCGGGGGCCGAAGTCCGACGTGATCACCTGCGTCAGCCTGCTGCCGGCCCTCCAGCGCTACGCGGCGGCCTGGACGACCGACGACGTGGTCGAGGTGGAGGGGGCGCTGCAGCGTCGGTTCTGGCGGACCCCGACCGGCACGGCGGTCGCCTACGAGGTCACCTGCCGGCGCGGCCGCAAGGTCGCCCGGGCAGCGCAACGGCCATCCGCCCAGTCGGGGTGAGCTGTTTTCGCTCGCCCGTCCGGGTCGGCCGGCGGTCAGTCCTCGTGCGGGCGCAGCACCAAGCCGGTGCGGGGCTTGGGCACGAAGAGCGTCGACTTGCGAGGCATCCGCGCCCCGGCCCGCGCGACCGCCGCGACATCGGCCGGCGAGGGTGAACGCAGCAGCAGGGCCACCCCGCCCCGCTCCTCGGCCATCCGCAGTGCCTCCTCGACGTCATGGGCGACCAGCACCGACGACGGGTCGTCCGGCCGCCCCCAGAGACCGGCCAGCAGCGCGGCGTGGGCGAGGACGACGTCCAGCCGGCGCCAGGCCGTGGGCGCCTCGACCGGCACGGCCGCCCGCATCGCCGGCGATGGTTCGGACAGTTCGGCGACCCGGTGCCCGTCGGTGAGCAGGAACGTGCCGTCTGCTCCGGTGTCCAGCCAGTCCGCGACCACTGCCCGGACGCCGCCGGACGGTGGGACGTCGCGGATCGTGAACCCGGCAGCCGCCGAGTCCAGCGCGGTCGACATCGAGAGGTCCGGCACCACCCGGTGGATGGCCCGGACGCGGAGCCCGCCGGCCCCCATCGGGGTGACCAGCGCCAGCACGCTGCCGTGCCCGGCCTGGCCGCGCTGGTGGTCGCGGGCGGCGGCGAAGCGGTGGTGTCCGTCGGCGATCACGGCGGCGGTCCCGGCCAGTGCGCGGGTCAGCCGGTCCAGGAGCGCTCGGTCGGTGACCCGCCACAGCCGGTGCACCACCCCGTCGGGATCGGCGACCTGGAGCGTGGGCGCGAGCTCCCCGGTCTGCCGGGTCAGCGCTGCCACCTCCGGGTCAGGGTCGTGCGCGAGGACGATCGGCTCCAGGTCGGTGTCGGTCGCTGCCAGCAGCGCGGCCCGACCGGCCACCGCCGGGGGGAAGGTGTCCTCGTGCGGGAGCACGGCCACCGACCCGGCAGCGGGCAGGGTCACCGCGCCCAGCCAGCCGACCGTGGGGTCGGTCCCCGGCGTGGTCATCTCGTACCGCCACAGCGCGGGGACCTGGTCGCGGACCAGCACGTCTGCGCCCAGCCAGGCCTGCAGCGTCTCCCCGGCGACGGCCGCGGACCGACGGTCGCGCTCGGCGCGGGGCACCTCTGGTCCCGGCAGCGGCTCGACGTCGGGCAGGATCAGGCGGACGATGTTGTGCGGATCGGCGGCGGCCAGGCGGTCCCGCCCTGCCGGGTTCACCAGGTCGTAGGCCGGTGAGCTCACCCGCGCCAGATGGTCGGCGTCGTGCTCTCGGTAGGTGAGGGCGCGGAACGGCCGGACGTCGAGGCCCGTCACGTCGGGAGGCGGGGCGTCCGCCGACGTCGTGGGCAGGGAGTCGTCGAGGGCACGGAGTCGATCGTAGGAGCGCCCTCACCGGGGACCGGAGGGGTGCCTGCCGACACGGCAGGGCGTGCAGCGCCGGGGAGGCGCGGGGGAGGAGCTGCGATGGTGGACCCGGGACAGCCGGACGGCGGCGTCTACGACTGGTATCAGCGAGGGCTGCACCTGCTGGGCGACGGCAACCCCGATGCGGCCGCGACCCTGCTCGTCCGCGCGCTGGCCGCCGAACCCGGTTCGCGGAGCGTCCGGGAGGCGCTCGCCCGGGCCCAGTACGACGCGGGCCGGTACCGCGAGGCGATCGAGAGCTTCGGCGCGCTGATCGCGGCCGACCCGGCGGACGACTACGCCCAGTTCGGCCTCGGGCTGGCAGCCAGCCGGGCCGGCGACCTGGAGCTCGCCGCCGAGCACCTCGCGCTGGCCGTGGCGATGCGTCCCGACCAGGGCCACTACGCCCGGGCCCTGCGCGGCGTCCGGGCCCGGCGGGGGATGGCGACGGAACTGCCCTGAGGATCGACTCCCGGGCCGCTGCGACAGGATGACGGCGTGAGCTCTGACGCTGGGTCCAGCCCGCGCACCACCGACGCCCGCCCGGTCCTGGCCGCAGGTACCGACACCCCACCCACCCGGGCCTACGACGTGGCCCTCCTCGACCTCGACGGGGTCGTCTACGTCGGCCCCGTCGCCGTGCCCGGAGTGCCCGCGGCCCTGGAGACCGCCCGGGAGGAGGGCATGCGGCTGGGCTTCGTCACCAACAACGCCGCGCGGACGCCGGAGCAGGTGGCCACCCACCTCACCGAACTCGGCATCCCGGCTGCGCCCGACGACGTCATCACCAGCTCGCAGGCCGCCGCCTCGGTCGTGGCCGGACTGGTCGGGCCGGGCGCCCGGGTGCTGCCGGTCGGCGGTCCTGGCGTCGCGGCCGCCCTGTCCGCAGCCGGTCTGACGGTGGTCGAGCGGGCGGAGGACGACCCGGCCGCCGTGGTTCAGGGCTACGGGCCGCAGGTCGGCTGGGCGCAGCTGGCCGAGGCGGTGGTGGCGGTGCGGCAGGGGGCCCGGCACGTCGCCACGAACACCGACGCGACGATCCCCTCACCGCACGGCGTGCTGCCCGGCAACGGAGCGCTGGTCGGCGTCGTCAGCGCGGTCACCGGGCAGCAGCCGCTGGTCACCGGCAAGCCCGACCCGGCCATGCACGCCGAGTGCGTCCGCCGGACCGGTGCCCGCCGGCCGCTGGTGGTCGGCGACCGGCTGGACACCGACATCGAGGGTGCCCGGCGGGCCGACGCGGCCAGCCTGCTCGTGTTCTCCGGGGTGGCCACTCCGGCCGACCTGCTCGCCGCCGGCCCGGTGCACCGGCCGGACCTCATCTCCGCCGATGCTGCCGGGCTGCTCGTCGCGCACCCGGCCGTGACCCCGGTCGAGGCCGCGGGGGCCTGGCGGTGCGGCGGCTGGGAGGCCGCCAGCGACGGGGAACAGCTCACGCTGCGCGCCACCGGGCCGGAGCGACCGGGGGCCGACGGGCTGGACGGTCTCCGTGCCCTCGCCGTCGCGCACTGGGCGCAGCACCCCGGAGACGGGCGGACGGCGGAGCCGCACGCCGGTGACGACGCGGCCGCCGAGGTCCTGGCCGGCTGGGGCCTGACCGGCGGGTGAGTGTCGGGCAGGCCAGCGGGACCGGCGGGTCAGAGGAGCGAGCGCAGCCGCAACATGTCGCGGAGACCTGCCTCGAGCTTGATCCGGCCCGACGCCCAGGCCGGCCCGAAGGACAACTGCCCCGACGTCAGGGCCAGCAGGTCGTCGCTGGTCATCGTCAGCCGGATGTCGGCCTTGGGCACCGACGGCCCGTCCGGCACGGCGGCCATGTCGTGCACCGAGCCGCGGGCCAGCCGGCCGGCGACCACGTGGTCGAGGTCGGTCAGCCGGCAGGAGACGCTGCGGTCCAGGTCCCGCGCGCCCTCCTTCGCGGCCAGTTTCCCGACGAAGTCGTCCAGGGCGATCATGCACTCGTCGAGCGTCGCCACGTGTGGTGCCTCCTCCAGCCGATGACCGGGCTCGTCCCGGCCGGTCGGTCGGAGCGGGACGCTACCGGCGATGGCGTCGCGCCGGCCGGGCGGTCCGCGGAGGCAGGCCGTGGCCGTGGGTCGGGGACGGGTCCACCGACTCCTCCGGTGCGCCGTCGCCGGTCGGTGGCGGCCGGTAGCCTGCCAGGTGGTCGCCGAGTCCTCGGCGCCCCGGGACCGGCAGCTGCCGGCTCCGGTGAAAACCGTCGGTGGAGGAGGAGCCCGTGAGCGTGCCCGGCCAGCCACGCCCGGTCCCGAGCCCTCCCGGCGGCGCGCGGCCCTGTCCGGTCCCTCCGGCCGGCCCCGACCCGGTCCCGGAGGCCACGGCGGGGTCGACGGCGCCCGGCGGCCCGGGAGCACCCCCCTTCGCCGACCTGGCCGGGCGGCCGGTGGCCGAGCACGTCGCGGTGTTCGAGGCCGAGCACGAGCGGCTGCAGCGCGAACTCTCCACCATCGACCAGCTCTGATGGCCCGCCGCAGCCGGCTCGACGCCGAGCTCGTGCGCCGCGGGCTGGCCCGTTCCCGCGAGGACGCCGTCGCCCTGATCGCCGAGGGGCGGGTCACCGTCGGGGGGCAGGCCGCCACCAAGCCGGCCACCGGCGTGGAGGCGGGCACCCCCGTCGTCGTCCGCACCGATCCCGACGAGCCCCGGTGGGTCTCCCGCGGGGCGCACAAGCTGATCGGTGCCCTCGACGCATTCGGTGTCCCCGTCGAGGGCCGGCGCGCCCTGGACGCCGGCGCCTCCACCGGCGGCTTCACCGAGGTGCTGCTGAGCCGCGGTGCCCGGGAGGTCGTCGCGGTCGACGTCGGGTACGGCGAGCTCGCCTGGTCCCTGCGCACCGACGAGCGGGTCGCCGTCCACGAGCGGACGAACGTCCGCGAGCTGACACCCGAGGCGGTCGGCGGCGTCACCGACCTGGTCGTGGCCGACCTGTCCTTCATCTCCCTGCGCCTGGTGCTGCCGGCGCTGACCGGCTGCGCCGGGCTCGACGCCGACCTGCTGCCGATGGTCAAGCCGCAGTTCGAGGTCGGCCGGCACCGGCTCGGCTCGGGCGGCGTCGTCCGCGACCCCGACCACCGCGCCGACGCGGTCGCCACCGTGGCGGCAGCCGCCGCCGAGCTCGGCTGGGGCACCGCGGGGGTGGTGGCCAGCCCGTTGCCCGGCCCGGCCGGCAACGTGGAGTTCTTCCTCTGGCTCCGCCGGGATGCACCCCCACCGGACCAGACAGACATCGCCCGAGCAGTTCAGGAAGGACCACAGTGACCGAGCCCCAGCCAGGCGCACCGGCGGGCACCCCCGACGAGGCCTGCCCGGCTCCTCGGCGGGTGCTGCTGGCCGTGCACACCGGACGCGCCGACATCGTCGGTCTCGCCCGGTCCGCCGCTGCCCGGCTCGCCGAGGCCGGCATCGTGGTCCGGCTGCTCGACGACGAGGCCGAGGCGATGGCCGTCCCCGGCGCGGAGGTCTGCCCCTTCGGGCCCGAGGCGGCCGAGGGCGTGGAGATCGTGCTCGTCTTCGGCGGTGACGGCACCTTCCTGCGCGCCGCCGAGCTGGCGCGCAGCACCGATGCGGCGATCACCGGGGTGAACCTCGGCCGGGTCGGCTTCCTGGCCGAGACCGAGCCCGAGGCGGTCGAGGAGATGATCGCCGCGGTGCAGCGCTGCGAGTACGACGTGGAGGAGCGGCTCACCCTGGAGGCGACCGTGCTGGACGCCGAGGGTCGGCCCACGGGCGAGGGCACCTGGGCGCTCAACGAGGTCTCGGTGGAAAAGGTCGAACGGGCCCGGGTACTCGACGTCGTCCTCGAGGTCGACGGGCACCCGCTGACCAGCTTCGGCTGCGACGGCATCCTCTGCGCGACGCCGACCGGGTCGACCGCCTACGCGTTCTCCGCCGGTGGCCCGGTGGTCTGGCCCGACGTGGAGGCGCTGCTGCTCGTGCCGACGAACGCCCACGCCCTGTTCGCCCGGCCGCTGGTCACCTCACCGACGTCGGTGCTGACCATCGCCGTCCCGCCCGACGGCACGCGGGCCCGGGTGTCCGCCGACGGCCGGCGGATCGTCGACGTGCCGGACGGCGGCCGCGTCGAGGTCCGGCGTTCCGAGCGGCCGGTGCGGATCGCCCGGATGAACCCGACCGCCTTCGGGGACCGGCTGGTCGCCAAGTTCGGGCTGCCGGTGCGCGGCTTCCGGGACGCCCGGTCACACGGCCCCGGCCACGAGGCGCCGAAGGGGCCCACCAACGTGCTCACCGGCGACGTCAACACCAGCGACGGCGTCCTGCGGACCCCGGAGGAGGTGGGCGGTGGCCACCCGGACGGCGAAGCGTGAGCGGTCGGCTCCGCAGCCGGGGCCCGCGCAGTCGAACAACGGCGCGCTGTCGGAACTGCACATCCACGGGCTGGGCTCCATCGACGACGTCACCCTGGAGCTCGGCCCCGGCCTGACCGTGGTCACCGGGGAGACCGGCGCCGGCAAGACGATGGTGGTGACCGGCCTGAGCCTGCTCTTCGGCGGGCGGGCGGACCAGGGGCGGATCCGCGCCGGGGTCCGGGCCGGCGTCGAGGGCCGGCTGGTGCTGCCGCCGGAGTCTCCGGTGTGGGCCCGCGCCGCCGACGCCGGCGCCGAGCCCGACGAGGACGGCAGCCTGATCCTGGCCCGCACGTTCAGCGCCGAAGGGCGCTCCCGGGCGCACCTGGGTGGCCGCAGCGTGCCGGTCGGCGTGGTCGCCGAGCTGGCCGAGGACGTGCTCGCGGTGCACGGGCAGACCGATCAGCTGCGGCTCACCCGCCCGGCCGAGCAGCGGCGGGCGCTGGACCGGTACGCGGGCGCGGCGCACCTTGCCCTGGTCGAGGAACACCGCACGGCCCACGCCACCTGGCGAGGGCTGGCCGACGACCTGGACCGCCGCCGCGGCCAGGCGCGGGAGCTGGCCCAGGCCGCCGACGTGCTGCAGCACGGCCTGGAGGAGATCGCCGCCCTCGCACCGGAGCCGGGTGAGGACGTCGACCTCGACACCTTGGCCAAGCGGCTCGGGGACGCCGACGCGCTGCGGGAGGTCGCCGACACCGCCCGGCTGGCCCTCGTCGGCGACGTCACCGGCGACCTCGGCGGGGACGGCGACCTCCCGCAGGACGCCACCAGCGCGCTGGCCACCGCGGAGCGGGCGCTGGCCTCCTCCGACGACCCGGCCCTGGTGCTGCTCGCCCAGGACCTCGCCGACGCGGTGGCCGTGGTCTCCGACGTCGGCGTGCAGCTGGCCAGCTACGTCGCCGACCTGGACGCCGACCCGGCGCGGCTGGCCGAGGTGCTGGACCGCCGCGCGGCGATCACCGCGCTGGTCCGCAAGTACGCCGACGCCGGGGAGGGGCTGACCGGGGTGCTGGCCTGGTCCGCCGACGCCGCGGACCGGTTGTCCCAGCTCGACGTCTCCGACGAGGCGCTGGCGACGCTGGAGGCCGAGCGGGACGCCGCCCGCGCAGAGCTGGCCGCCCTGTCCGCCCGGGTCACCGCGGGCCGCCAGGCCGCGGCGGAGGGCTTCGCCGCCGAGGTGGGGGAGGAGCTGGCCGGGCTGGCGATGAAGAACGCGCAGGTCTCCTTCCGGATCGACACCGACCCGGACCAGCCCGGCCCCGAGGGCGCCGACGAGGTCGTCCTGCTGCTGTCACCGCACCCGGGTGCCCCGGCCCGGCCGGTGCACAAGGGTGCCTCGGGCGGTGAGCTGTCCCGGGTCATGCTGGCCATCGAGGTGGTGTTCGCCGGCGCCGACCCGGTGCCGGTGATGGTCTTCGACGAGGTCGACGCGGGGGTGGGCGGTCAGGCCGCCGGCGAGATCGGCCGACGGCTGGCCCGGCTGGCCCGGGAGCACCAGGTCGTCGTCGTCACCCACCTGGCGCAGGTCGCCGCGTTCGCCGACACCCACCTGGTGGTGGACAAGTCACCGGACACCGCGCTGGGGGTCACCGCCACCGACATCCGGGCGGTGCGGGACGAGGACCGGGTCCGGGAACTGGCCCGGATGCTGTCCGGCCTGGCCGACAGCGACACCGGCCAGGCGCACGCCCGCGAGCTCCTCGCCGTGGCAGCCGAACGCGGCCGCTGACCTCCGGCCCCCTCGTAGGGCACCGCCGCGAGCCTGCGAGGGGTGGGGGGCGAGGGGGTCCTCTTTCAGGGGCGCTTGGCGTACCCGGCCAGGCCGAACTGCAGCAGCGCGAGCCCACGCCGGCCGCGGGCCCGCAGCTCGGCCACCAGCTCCTGACCCGACGCACCGGCCAGCACCCGGTCCCGGGCCAGTTCCAGCAGCGCCGAGTACAGCCCCATGACGGCGTTCGCGGCCAGCCACGGCTCGAGCTCCCCGGCGGAGGCGCGGGTCTCCAGGGTGATCTGCTCGGCCAGCGTGTCGGTCAGCGCACCGAGGATCTCCCGCTCCCGGGCCTGCAGCGTCCGGCTGGCGCGGATGACGCGGGCCATCTCCGCGACGCCCTCGGCTGCCGCGGGGGAGCCCAGCTGGCTCACCGCGGCGACGACGAAGCTGCCCGCCGCGGTGGCCGCGGACTCTCCGGCCGGGCGCCGGCGGACGGCGTCCAGCAGCGCGGCGCGCATCGGCGGGTCGGCCTCGAAGACCAGCCCCTCCTTGACCGGGAAGTGGTTGAAGACGGTCTTCTCCACGACGCCGGCGCGCTGGGCGATCTCCAGCACGCTGACGTGGTCGAAGCCGCGGGCGGCGAACAGCTCGGCCGCCGCATCGACGATGGCCTCGCGGGTGCGCAAACGCCGCTGCTCCCGCAGGTCGGGGCCCCGCCGTTCCCGGCGACGGGCCCGGCGGCCGGGGCCGGACGCATCCGCGGCGTCAGCTGCCTGCGGACCGGCTGCCTCCGAGGCCCGGTCGGCCGGGACCTCGGCCGTGGGCTCGGCCGGCAGACGTTCCGTCGTGTTCGGCTCCACCGCTGAGGTGGACGCCGCGCCGGTGGGCGCGCTGACAGGAGGTGCGGTGACAGGAGGCGCGGTGACAGGAGGCACCGTGACGGGGGTGGGCAGGACGGCGGCGGGCACCGGCGGCCGGGACGGCAAGGGCACCACCCGGGCGGACGGTGGCTCCGCGTCTCCGGCGGGTGCGCCCGCCGGCCCGCGGGCGACGGTGTTCGTGGGCTCGACGTCCGGCGCGGCGGCGTCGTCGGCGAGCAGGTCGGTCGCTGTACTCCGGCGCGCGGAGGCCCCTGCAGTCACAGCAGTCACGCTAGTGACGAGCCGGTCCCGTCCCGGGGCAGCGACGCGCGGTCATCAGCACGGCGAGTCGCCCCGTACCTGGTGTCGCTCACTCAACGTGACTGGTCGACCCCGCTCGCGCGTCGGGGGGCTGGGCACCTGTTGTCCCGTGGGACGATGGACGCCATGCGCATCGGCACCCTGCGGCGCGGACGGTCGTCGGACGCGGCTCCCGGCGTCAGCGGAACAGTCCGCGTCGACCGGCGGACCAAGAACCTGACCAAGCGGCTGCGGCCGGGCGAGATCGCCGTGATCGACCACCTGGACATCGACCGGGTGAGCGCCGACTCGCTCGTGGCCGGCAAGGTCGCGGCGGTCGTCAACGCCTCGCCGAGCATCTCTGGCCGGTACCCCAACCTGGGCCCCGGGATCCTCGTCGAGGCGGGCATCCCGCTGGTCGACGGCGTGGGCAAGGAGGTCCTCGCTCAGCTCAAGGAGGGCACCGAGGTCCGGCTGGAGGGCAACCGGCTGTACGCCGGCGAGACGGTCGTGGCCGAGGGCGTGGAGCAGACCCCGGAGACGATCGCCACGGCGATGGCGGAGGCGCGGGCCGGCCTCTCGGCGCAGTTGGAGGCCTTCGCCGCCAACACCATGGAGTACATGAAGCGCGAACGCGCGCTGCTGCTCGACGGGGTGGGCGTCCCCGACGTCACGACCCAGATCGAGGGCCGGCACGTGCTGGTCGTCGTCCGGGGGTACGACTACAAGGAGGACCTCCAGGCGCTGCGCCCCTACATCCGGGACTACCGCCCGGTGCTCATCGGCGTGGACGGCGGCGCCGACGCGCTCAAGGAGGCCGGCTACCAGCCGGACATGATCATCGGCGACATGGACTCGGTCAGCGACTCCGTGCTCCGGTGCGGCGCCGAGGTGGTCGTGCACGCCTACCCCGACGGCCGGGCTCCGGGTCTGCAGCGGGTCACCGACCTCGGCGTCGAGGCCATCACCTTCCCGGCGGCGGCCACCAGCGAGGACATCGCGATGCTGCTGGCCGACGAGAAGGGCGCCACGCTGATCGTCGCCGTCGGCACCCACGCCACGCTCGTGGAGTTCCTGGACAAGGGCCGCGGCGGCATGGCCTCGACCTTCCTCACCCGGCTGCGGCTGGGCGGGAAGCTCGTCGACGCCAAGGGGGTCAGCCGGCTGTACCGCAGCCGGATCTCCACCCTGGCCCTCGTCCTCCTCGTGCTCGCCGCCCTGCTGTCGATCACCGCCGCGCTCGCCGTGTCCACCGCCGGCCGCGTCTACCTCGACCTGCTCATCGACCAATGGGACAGCTTCGTGTTCTGGTTGGAGAACCTCTTCTCGTGATCGACTTCCGTTACCACCTGGTCTCCCTGATCGCGGTCTTCCTGGCCGTGGCCCTGGGGATCGTCATCGGCACCACCCAGCTGAACGGGCCGGTGCTGACGAACCTGCAGAACCAGGTGGCCGCCCTCCAGGAGGACAAGCGGATGCTGGAGGACGAGACCCAGCAGCTGCAGGTCGCCCTGGACCAGGTCGGCGGCTTCGAGGAGGCCGTCGGGCCCAGCCTGGTCGCCGGCACGTTGATCGACCGCAGCGTGCTGCTGGTCATCGGCAGCGACGAGGTCCCGGCCGAGGTGGTCGAGGGGGTCACCGGACTGCTGGCCGACGCCGGGGCCACCGTCACCGGTGCCGTGCGGCTCCCGGAGGGGTTCGGCGACCCGGCCAACGAGGCCGGCCTGCGCAGCTACCTGACCGGCCCGGGGCTGCCGCCGGGGACCACCCCGGCGGAGACCGACGACACCGGCGAGCTCCTGGCCGATGTGCTGGCCGACGTGCTCATGGTCCCCGGCCAGGGCAGCGAGGACGCGGGCCTCGTCCCCGATCCCGCGGCGACCGCCTCGGTGCTGGCTGGGCTGGAGGAGCTCGAGGTGCTCAGCCGGGACACGTCCTCCGTGGCCGCCGCCGACTTCGCCGTGCTGCTGACCGCGGGCACCGCCACCGGTGACGACGCCGAGGAGCGCACCACCGCCCTGGTCCAGCTGGCCACCGCCCTGGACGCCCGCGGTTCCGGTGCCGTGGTCGCCGGCGACCTCGCCGCGGTGGAGGACGGCGGTCTGGTCGGTGCGGTCCGTGCCGACCGCCCGCTCTCCGACGGCCTGTCGACCATCGACAACGTGGACACCCCCGCCGGCCGGATCAGCGCCGTGCTCGCGCTCGTCGCCGAGTCGACGGACAACTCCGGCCAGTACGGGATCGGGGAGGGCACCCAGCCGGTGCCCACGCCCGTCTCGTGAGCAGCTCCCGTCTCGTGAGCGGCGCTGCCACTCGGCGCACGGCGGTGGCCGCCGGGGCCGCCGTGGCCGCGCGCGCGGGGCTGGCCGCTGCGGGTGCGCTGACGGGCCGGCCGGCCGGGGCACCGTGGCGGCGCACCAACTACGCCGGGCGCCCGGTGACCCTGCTGGGTGGCCCGGTGCTGGCCGCCGCCGCGACCGGGTCGGCGGTGCTCGGCGCCCCCGCGGGTCAGCGGGCGGCAGCCGCCGTCGTCGGTGCCGTCGCCGGGGTGGTCGGCGGCTACGACGACCTGGCCGGCGCCCGGCCGGAGCAGGCCCGGGACAAGGGCCTGGCCGGTCACCTCGCCGCGCTCCGCGCGGGACGGGTGTCGGCAGGGGCGGTCAAGGTCGCCGGCATCGGTGCGGCCGCGGCGGTCGCCGCCGTGCTGACCCGCCGGGGGACCGGGGCCGTCGCCGTCGTCGACGGCGTGCTGACCACCGGCCTGGTCGCCGGGACGGCGAACCTGGTCAACCTGCTGGACCTGCGTCCCGGCCGGGCCGCGAAGGTCGCCGTGCTGCTGTCCGCGGCCACCGTGGGCGGCCCCGCCGGTGGGCTGGTCGCCGGCCCGCTGGGCGCCGGGCTGGCCGTGCTGCCCGCAGACCTCGGCGAGCGGGTCATGCTCGGCGACTGCGGGGCCAACGCCGTCGGCGCGCTGCTCGGCCTGCGGCTGGCCGCGCTGGAGGGCCGGGGCACCCGCGCCGGCCTGCTCGGGGTGGTCACCGCGCTCACCCTGGCCAGCGAGAAGGTCAGCTTCACCCGGGTCATCGAGTCGACCCCCGGCCTGCGGGAGCTCGACCGGCTCGGCCGCCGCCGCGCGTGACCGCCGTGTGGCACCCCGGGGGGCGCCCTCCCGGGCGAGCCCGGCGATGACCAGCACCACCCGCCGCCGGGCCGTGCGGGGCGTGGCCGGGGCGGCGCTGCTGATCTCGGTGCTCACCCTGCTGGCGCGGCTGGCCGGCTTCGGGCGCACCGTCGTCTTCACCAACGCCGTCGGTGCCGACAGCACCGCGGACACCTACGTCGCGGCCAACAACGTGCCGAACATCGTCTTCGAGGTGGTCGCCGGCGGCGCGCTGGCCAGCCTCGTCGTCCCGATGCTCGCCGGTGGGATCGCCGCCGGGGACCGGGAGCAGGTGCGCCGCACCGCCAACGCCCTGCTGGGCTGGTCACTGCTGGTGCTGGTGCCGCTGGCCGGGCTGCTCGCGCTGTTCGCCCGGCCGATCGCCGAGGCGCTGCTCGGGGGCGATGCGGCGGAGGTCGAGCTGGCCGCCCGCTTCCTGCTCGTCTTCGCCCCGCAGGTGGTGCTCTACGGCATCGCCGTGGTGCTGACCGGCGTGCTCCAGGCGCACCGCCGCTTCGCGGGGCCCGCGCTGGCGCCGCTGCTGTCCACCCTGGTGGTGGCGTCGGCCTACCTGCTGTTCGCCGGCCTCGACGGCAGCCGCACGGTGGGCGGGCTGTCCACCACCGCCGAGTTGGTGCTCGGGGTGGGGACGACGCTGGGCGTCCTCGCGCTCGCGGCGTCCCTGCTGGTGCCGCTGCGCGGGCTGCGGCTGGGGCTGCGGCCCGCGCTCCGCTTCCCCGTCGGGGCGGCCCCCCGGGTGCGCCGGCTGGCCCTGGCCGGGGTGCTCACCCTCGCCGGACAGCAGCTGGTCGCCCTGGTCGCGATCCGGCTCGCCGCCGCGGGGCCCGACGGCACCCAGGTCGCCTACTTCGCCGGGATGACCGTCTTCCTGCTGCCCTGGGCCGCCCTCGCCGTCCCGCTGGCCACCTCGGTCTACCCGGGCCTCACCGAGCGGGCCGCCGTCGGGGACGAGGAGGGGTACCGCCGGGCGCTGGCCCCGGCCGTCGTCCTCACCCTGGTGACCAGCGCGGTGGCGGCGGCCGGGCTGGTGGCGGTCTCCGGTCCGATGGCCCGGGTGTTCCTGGCCGCCCCGGAGAACGCCGGGGCGGCGGACGCGCTCCAGTCGACGATCGCCGCCTTCGCTCCCGGCCTGGTGGGGTACGGGCTGGTCGCGCTGCTGTCGCGTGCCCTGTACGCCCGGGGGACGTGGCGCTCGCCGACGGTCTGCGTCGTCGGCGGCTGGCTGGTCGCCGTCGCCGCGGACCTGGTGCTGGCCGCGCTGCTGCCACCGGCCGACCGCGCGCTCGCGCTGGCCGCCGGGCACAGCATCGGGGTCACCGTGGCCGGGGCCGCGCTGCTGGTCGTGGTGGCCCGGGAGGCCGGTGCCGGCGCCCTGGCCGGCGCGGCCCGCACCGGTGGTCCGGCGGTGCTGGCCGGCGGACTGGCCGGCGCCGCCGGCCTGCTCACCGCCCGGGGTCTGGGTGCCGACCCGGTGCCCGGGGACGGCGTCCTCGCCGCGGTCGGCATCGGGCTGGCGGCCGGTGGGGTCGTGCTCCTGGTCGCGGCAGCGGTCATGATGGGGACCTCCCGGCGGCCGTTGACCGCGGCCGTGCAGGGCCTGCGGGGGGCCGGGGCGTCAGGAGGGGACCGATGAGCGAGCAGCCTCCACTGACCGGCCGGCGGATCGCCGAGGTGCTGGCCACCAGCACCGGTGGCGTCGGCACGCACCTGCGCTCGGTGCTGTCCGCCCTGGCCAGCTCCGGTGCGGCCGTGCGGGTCTGTGGCCCCCGGGCGACCGAGGAGCTGTTCGGCTTCACCGGCACCGGCGCGGACTTCCGCCCGGTGGGCATCTCCGCGGGTCTGGACCCGGTGGCCGACCTGCGCGCCGTCCTCGCCCTGCGCCGGGCCACCGCGGGGGCGGACCTGGTCCACGCCCACGGGCTGCGGGCCGGGCTGGTCGCCGCGGCGGCGCGTGCGCTGGCCGGGCGGCGTCGTCGGCCGCTGGTGCTGACGCTGCACAACGCACTGCCCGAGGGCGGCGGGCTCCGCCGCCGCGTGCTGCAGGCCGCCGAGCGGGCCACCGTCCGCGGCGCCGACGTGGTCCTGGCCGCCTCCGGGGACCTGGCCGACAACGCCCGCCGGCTCGGCGCCCGGGACGTGCGGGTCGCCCCGGTGTCCGCGCCGCCGCTGGGCCCCGCCCGGCGGGACCGCCGGGAGGTGCGCCGCGGACTCGGGCTGGACGACGACCGCCGGCCGCTGATCGTGGCGATCGGGCGGCTGCACCCGCAGAAGGGGTACGACCTGCTGCTGGACGCCGTCACCCGGTGGTCGGCGGACCCGCGGCTGCGTCCGGAGCCGCTGGTGGTCATCGCCGGGGACGGTCCGCTGGCCGACGAGCTCTCCCGGCGGATCGCCGCCGAGGGGCTGCCGGTGACCCTGCTGGGCCGGCGCACCGACGTCGCGGACCTGCTGGGCGCCGCGGACGCGTGCGTGCTGCCCTCGGTCTGGGAGGCGCGCTCGCTGACCGCCCAGGAGGCGCTGCGGGCCGGGACGCCGCTGGTCGCCACCGCCGTGGGCGGCATCCCGGAGCTGGTCGGGGACGCGGCGGAGCTGGTGCCCGCGGGGGACGCGGCGGCGCTGGCCGAGACCGTCGTCCGGGTGCTCACCGACCCGGCCGAGATCGCCCGGCTGGGAGCGGCCGGCCCGCGCCAGGCGGCCACCTGGCCCGACGAGGCGGCGACCGCGGCCGCCCTGGTCGACCTCTACCGGGAGCTGCTCGGACCCCCCGGGGAGCGGTGATGAGCGGACCGGGTGCCTTCCTGCGCCTGTTCTCGGCCGCGCTGGTCGTGCTCGCCCTGCTCGGCGGGCTGCTGGTGGGCACCGCCGGCCCCGCGGCGGCCGCGTCGGCGGAGCCGTGGTCGGCCACCCGGGTGGTGGACGTCGGGGTCGCCGGCCTGACCTGGTCGGACCTGGACCCCGAGCGCACCCCCGAGCTCTGGGCACTGGCCGAGGAGTCGGCCATCGGCGCGCTGTCGGTGCGGGCCGCCCGCCCCACCACCTGCCTGCTGGACGGCTGGGCCACGCTCGGGGCGGGCAACCGGGCCCGCTACCCCGGCCCGGTCGAACCGGTCCCGCCGGTGTCCCTGCCCAGCGTCCCGATCCCGGACGAGGACGTCGCGGTCCCAGACGGCGCCGGAGCCGAGGAGGGCCCGGCCGCGGTGCAGCTGGACACCCGGCTGTCCTGGTGCGGCCTGGAGGAGCAGGTCGCCGACGTCGGCCTCGCCGAGCCGCAGCAGACCGTCGCGCGGGTGGCCGCAGACGAGGCCACCGCCCGGTTCGGCGCCGAGCCCGGTGCGCTCGGAGAGGCGGTGGGGTGCAGCACGGTCGTCGGCCGCGCCGGTTCGCTGGCCGTGGCGGGGGAGACGGCTGACTTCACCGTCCGCGACCGGCTGCCGACCGAGCCGGCCGAGCTCGCCGCGCTGCTGGCCGAGTGCCCGCTGACCGTCGTCTCGCTGGACCAGCTCACCGATGCCGGCGCGCCGGCCGTCGAGGAGACCGACACCGGGACCCAGCCCTCCCGCCGCGAGGCGGCACTGGCGGTCATCGACCAGGCCATCGGCCGGCTGCGCGACGCGGTGGCCGAGCTCCCCGGGGACACGCTCCTCCTGCTCCAAGGGGTCTCGGAGGTCAACGGCGGCCGGCCGCAGCTGCACGTGGGCCTGGCCAGCGGGCCCGGCGTGCCGCCGAGCTGGCTGACCAGCGCCAGCACCGGCCGGGTGCCCTTCGTGCAGCTGATCGACGTCGCGCCCACGATCCTGCGGGCGCTGGACCTGGATCCGGTCGCCTCCATGAACGGGCAGCCCTTCCGGGTGGCCGGCGACCGCCCGGACCTGGCGACCGCGATCGCCGAGCTGGAGCAGATCAACACCAGCGCCGTCGTGCACTACCGCAGCACCAGCACGACCTTCTGGGCGCTGGTCCTGCTCAACGGCGTGCTGGTCGTGCTCGGGCTGCTCGGCCTCGGCGGCTGGGCGTCCGGCTGGCTGCCCGGTCGGGGGCGGGTGCACGGCTGGCTCCAGCGGCGCACCCCGGGACCGCGGCGGACGGCGGCGCTGCGGGTCGCCGCGCTCGCCGTCGCCGCCGTCCCGATCTCCACCTACCTGGCCAACCTGGTGCCCTGGGAGCTGAGCTCGGCGCCCCGGGCGGCGCTGGCCGGTTCGGTGCTCGGCTGCACCCTCGTGGTGACCGCCGTCGCCGCGCTGGGGCCGTGGCGGCGGACCCGGCTGGGCCCGGCGATCGCCGTCCTGGCCATCACGCTGGCCACCCTGGTGGCGGACGTGCTCACCGGCTCCCACCTCGAGCTCGACGGACTGCTCGGCTACGACGCCATCGTGGCGGGCCGCTTCACCGGGTACGGCAACCTCAGCTTCGGGCTGCTGGCGGTCAGCTCCCTGCTGCTCACCGCAGCGGCGGCTGCGCTGGTGGCCCGCCGGGTGCGGGCGCCCGGCCGCCGGCACTGGCTGCTGCCGGTGCTGGTGGCCGGGGTGGGCACCGTGGTGGTGATCGGCGCACCGTCGCTGGGCCGGGACTTCGGGGGAGTGCTGGCCGCCGTCCCCGGGTTCCTGGTGCTGGGCATGCTGCTGGGCCGGATCCGGGTCACCGTCGTCCGGCTCGTGGCGGTGCTCGCCGTCGCCGTGCTGGCCGTCGGCACGGTCGCGGTGTTCGACTGGCTCGGCCCGGCCGAGGAGCGCAGCCACCTGGGCCGCTTCGTCGGACAGGTCCTGGACGGCCAGGCCTGGACGGTGGTGAGCCGCAAGGCCCAGGCCAACCTCAACATCCTGCTGGGCAGCCCGCTGGCCTGGATGCTGCTGGTCGCGCTGGTCGCCGGGGTCTGGCTGCTGCGCCCCGGGGGGCTGCTGCGCAGCCGCCCCGGCCGGCCGGCCGCCGGGCTGCCCGCCGCCGACGTGCGGGTGCTGCGGGCCGGGCTCACCGCGGTCGCGCTGAGCCTGACCCTGGGCGCCCTGGTCAACGACAGCGGCGTCGCCCTCCCGGCGACCGCCGCCACCGTCCTGGTGCCCCTGCTCGTCTGGCTGGTCGCCGGTGCACCGGGCGATGAGGAGGCCGGGCGGCCGTCCCCGGACCAGGCACCGGCCTCGGCGCCGGAGGCCCCCGAGACCCGTGTTAACGTGGGCGTCCGTGGGTCGACTGGCAGAACCTCGTGACCGCGGACCTCTTCTCCCCAACTCCCAGCCGACGAAGTTCGTCTTCGTCACCGGCGGCGTCGTGTCGTCACTGGGCAAGGGACTGACAGCAAGTTCTCTGGGGGCGTTGCTCTCCAGCCGTGGCCTGCGGGTCACGATGCAGAAGCTGGACCCGTACCTCAACGTGGACCCGGGGACGATGAACCCCTTCCAGCACGGCGAGGTGTTCGTCACCGAGGACGGCGCCGAGACCGACCTGGACATCGGGCACTACGAGCGGTTCCTGGACACCGACCTCACCGGCCGGGCCAACGTGACCACCGGCCAGGTGTACTCCGACGTGATCGCCAAGGAGCGGCGCGGGGAGTACCTGGGCGACACGGTGCAGGTGATCCCGCACATCACCAACGAGATCAAGGCGCGGATCATGGCCGTGGCCGACGGTCCCGAGCGCGTCGACGTGGTCATCACCGAGGTCGGCGGCACGGTGGGCGACATCGAGTCGCTGCCGTTCCTGGAGGCCGCCCGCCAGGTTCGGCACGAGATCGGCCGGGACAACTGCTTCTTCCTGCACATCTCGCTGATCCCCTTCATCGCGCCCTCCGGTGAGCTGAAGACCAAGCCGACCCAGCACTCGGTCGCCGCGCTGCGCAGCATCGGCATCCAGCCCGACGCCCTGGTCTGCCGCTCGGACCGGGAGATCAGCGAGGGCCTCAAGCGCAAGATCAGCCTGATGTGCGACACCGAGGCGGAGGGGGTCATCTCCTGCCCCGACGCCCCGTCGATCTACGACATCCCCAAGGTGCTGCACCGCGAGGGCCTGGACGCCTTCGTCGTCCGCCGGCTCGGGCTGCCGTTCCGGGACGTCGACTGGACGGTGTGGGGCGACCTGCTGGACCGGGTCCACGACCCGAAGCAGACCGTCACCGTCGCGCTGGTCGGCAAGTACATCGACCTGCCCGACGCCTACCTCTCGGTCACCGAGGCCCTGCGGGCCGGTGGCTTCGCGCACCGCTCGCGGGTGCAGATCCGCTGGGTGCCCTCCGACGACTGCGAGACCCCCGAGGGCGCGGCGGCCGCGCTGGCCGGCGTGGACGGCGTCTGCATCCCCGGTGGGTTCGGGGTGCGCGGCATCGAGGGCAAGCTGGGCGCGATCCGGCACACCCGGGTCAACGGCATCCCGACCCTGGGCCTGTGCCTGGGCCTGCAGTGCATGGTCATCGAGGTGGCCCGGGACCTGGCCGGGATCACCGGCGCCAACTCCACCGAGTTCGACCCGGAGACGCCCGACGCGGTCATCTCCACCATGGCCACCCAGCTCGACGTGGTGGCCGGCCGGGGCGACATGGGCGGCACGATGCGGCTGGGCAGCTACCCGGCCGTGCTGCAGAAGGGCTCGGTCGTCGCCGCGGCCTATGGCTCGGGTGAGATCACCGAGCGGCACCGGCACCGCTACGAGGTGGCCAACGCCTACCGGGACCAGCTGACCGAGGCCGGGCTGGTCTTCTCCGGCACCTCGCCCGACGGCACGCTGGTGGAGTTCGCCGAGCTGCCCGCCGACGTCCACCCGTTCTTCGTCGGCACCCAGGCGCACCCGGAGCTGAAGAGCCGGCCCACCCGGCCGCACCCGCTGTTCGCCGCCTTCGTGCAGGCCGCCGCCGGTTACCAGGACGCCGCCCGGCTGCCGGTGCCCGAGGGCGAGCAGGTCGGGATCTGATGGCGCACTCCTACGAGGTGCTGGCCTCCGAGGAGCTCTACGCCGGCCGGATCATCTCGCTGCGCAAGGACACCGTGGCGATGCCCGGCGGTGGGGAGAGCGGCCGCGAGGTCGTGCACCACCCCGGCGCGGTCGGCATCGTGGCCCTGGACGACCAGGACCGGGTGGTGATGCTGCGCCAGTACCGGCACCCGGTCGGGGAGCACCTCTGGGAGGTGCCGGCCGGGCTGCGTGACGTCGACGGGGAGCCGCCGGTGGAGACCGCGCGCCGCGAGCTGGCCGAGGAGGTGCAGCTGTCGGCCGAGCGCTGGTCGCTGCTGACCACCCAGCACCCGTCGCCCGGCTTCTGCGACGAGCTCGTGGTGCTCTACCTGGCCGAGGGGCTCAGCGACGTCGCCCGCCCCGACGGCTTCACCGTCGAGCACGAGGAGCTGGACATGACGGTGGAGCGGGTGCCGCTGGCCGAGGCCGTCCAGTGGGTGTTCGACGGGAAGATCCGCAACTCCCTCGCCGTCATCGGGGTGCTGGCCGCCGCGCAGGTCCGGGCCACCACGCCGCAGCTCCGCCCGCTCGACGCGGTGTGACGGGTGGGTCCGGGTTGCCCCCGGACCCACCCGCGGGCGAAGGTGGCCCGGTGCTGACACATGACCAGGCCCTGACCCTGCTCCAGGCCGCGCGGGAGGAGTCGACCAAGCTCGGCGTCCCGATGTCCTTCGCCGTGATGGACCCCAGCGGCCACCTCGTCGCCTTCGTCCGGATGGACGGCGCGCCGTGGATCTCCGCCGACGTCGCCCAGGGCAAGGCGTGGACGGCGGCCGCCTACGGCGCTCCGAGTGCGGCGCAGAAGGCGAAGATGGAGCCGATGCCCAACTTCGCCTCGGCGATCACCACCATGACCAACGGGAAGTTCACCCCGCAGACCGGCGCCGTGCCGGTGCACTCCGACGGCACGCTGGTCGGCGCCCTGGGCGCCAGCGGCGGCACCGGCCAGCAGGACGAGGACGTCTGCGCCGCCGCCGTCGCGGCCTGCGGCTACTCCCTCAGCTGATCTCCGCCGGCTGAGGGGCGTGCGGGCGGGCGGAGCCCGAGCCGCTCCAGCTCGAGCCCGGCCAGCGCGTGCAGCGCGGCCGGGTCGCCCGCCCGCCAGCCGGCTCCGGTGCCGGCCGGCAGGCGGGCCAGCCGGGGCAGCGGCGCGGTGGCCATCGCCCGGGCGGCCAGCAGCTCGAGGTCCGGCGCCCGGTCCGGCCCGCCGCCCAGCAACCCGTCGGTCGCCCGGGCCTCCCGCAGCCAGCCCAGCCGCCAGGGCAGCCAGCGCAGCAGCAGCCAGCCGACCGGGAGCAGCACCAGGACGACGGCGAGCACCGTGGCCAGGGTGTGCACGGCGTCCGAGGCGCCCTGGCCGGCACCGGTCACCGACTGCCCGGCGTCGCTCAGCGCAGCGAACGGGGCCGCGAGCTCGTCGCCGACCACGGGCATCCCGTCGGCCGCGCCGGCCGCCGTCCCCATCGAGTCCGAGATCGACCGGCCGAGGTCGGCCACCGCCAGGCCCGGCTCGGCCAGCACCAGCACCGCCCCGTGCACGGACCGGGCGACCAGCACCCACAGCACCGCCCACGCCACCAGCCCCAGGTCGGCGGCGAGCTGCCGGGTGCGGTGGTCGCGGTGGTCGGCGTACAGGCGCATCGGGCAGCTCCGGGTCGTCGCGGCGCGGGGGTCCCCGGGATGGTGCGTCACCGCGGCCGGGACGGCGATCCGAGCAAGAACGGTCGGGCGCCGTCGCCGCGGTGACGGCCAGACTCCTCCCATGACGTCGGACCAGGCCCCCGCCGGGCGCGACCGGCTGCGCGAGCTGCTGGACGCCGTGCTCGACGAGGACAACCGCACGCTCACCGAGATGGCCGGGGACGCGTTCGCCTCGCCCTGGCACTTCACCCGGCAGGTGACCCGCGGCGCGGGGGAGTCGCCGGTGGCGCTGCGCCGCCGGGTGGAGCTGGAGCGCGCAGCTTGGCAGCTGGCCGGCGGGGCGAGCGTGACCGAGGTGGCGTTCGCCGCCGGGTACGAGTCGGTGGAGGGGTTCAGCCGAGCCTTCCGGCGCGCCTACGGCCGGACTCCGGGTCAGCCGTGCGCTGCGCACACCCGGGACGGTCACTGGCTGCCCGCCCCCAACGGCGTCCACTTCCACCCGCCCACCTCGCTGTGGGTGACCGGCGAGCAGGGGCCCCGCGGGGGCGACGAGGTCACCGCCCTGCTGGTGCACCACGCCCTGGAGGACACCCGCGCGCTGCTCGACCTGGCGAGGGGCCTGCCCGAGGAGGAGTACCGGCGGCCCCGGGTGCCGGGCCTGGAGGTGCTGCCCTGGGACGGCCCGGAGGAGTCGCTGGCCGCGGTGCTGGACCACCTGGTCTGGACGACGGACGTGTGGCTGGCCTCGGTCAAGGGCGCCGACCACCCCGACCGCGCCGCGGACGACCCGGTCGCCCTGCTGGCCCGGCACGACGAGGCCGCGCCGCGGTGGCTGGCCTTCGTGCGCGACGTCTCCCGGCGGGGCGCCTGGGGTGACCGGCTCGTCGACGCCCTGTGCGACCCGCCGGAGACCTTCGTGCTCGGCAGCGTGGTCGCCCACGTGCTCACCTTCGGCGCCCACCGGCGGCAGCTGGCCCGGCACTGGTTCCGCGCGGCGGGCGTCGGGGTGGACGCCGGCGACCCGATCGACTGGCTGACCAGGAGGAGCTCATGACCCGCACCGTCTACTACACCGCCACCTCGCTGGACGGCTTCATCGCCACCGTCGACCACTCGCTGGACTGGCTGCTCAGCCGGGAGAACGACGCCGGCGGGCCGATGGGCTACGACGGCTTCATCCCCGGGATCGGCGCGCTGGCCATGGGCGCGACGACCTACCTGTGGGTCCGCGAGCACGACCCCGACTGGCTGCCGGAGAAGCCCGCCTGGGTGTTCACCCACCGCGACCTCACGGCACCGCCGGGCGCCGACCTCCGGTTCACCGCCGAGGACCCGGCCCGGGTGCACGCGGCGATGGTCGAGGCTGCGGCCGGGCGGGACGTCTGGGTCGTCGGCGGCGGGGACCTGGCCGGCCAGTTCGCCGACCGCGGGCTGCTGGACGAGGTGGTGGTCGCCATCGCCCCGGTGACCCTGGGCGGCGGAGCGCCGTTGCTGCCGCGCCGGGTCGAGCTGGTGGTCCGGGAGAGCGCCCGCAACGGCGAGTTCGTCTGCGTGCGCCACGACGTCGTCCGGCCGGCCGATGCGGGGCCGGCCGTCGGGACGCCGTCCCCGAGCTGATCCTCGCCCAGCGGACGGAGTGCGACGCCCGGGCCGACAGATCCGGCGACCGGCCCGACGTGTCCGTTGCCACACCCGGGACGCCGTCCGTGCCTACACTCCGCGCGAGGCGCGCCCGGACCGGGCCGCCCAGACGCGGTGGCACCACCGACATCCCGGTGGTCGGCTGCCGAGACCGGGAGTCAGAGCAGATGCGGGTCGGAGTCGTCCGAGAGGTCAAGAACCACGAGTACCGGGTCGCGCTCACCCCCTCCGGGGTGACCGAACTGGTCGCCGCCGGGCACGAGGTGCTCGTGGAGGCCGACGCCGGGGTGGGCTCGTCGATCCCCGACGCCGACTTCGCCGCCGCCGGCGCGAAGATCCTGCCCACCGCCGACGACGTGTGGGCGGCTGCCGACCTGCTGCTGAAGGTCAAGGAGCCGATCGCCGAGGAGTTCGGCCGGATGCGCGCCGGCCAGACCCTCTTCACCTACCTGCACCTGGCCGCGTCGCGGGAGTGCACCGACGCGCTGCTGGCCGCCGGCACCACCGCGATCGCCTACGAGACGGTGCAGACCGACGGGGGAGCGCTGCCGCTGCTCGCCCCGATGTCGGAGGTCGCCGGCCGGATGGCGCCGCAGGTGGGCGCACACACGCTGGAGCGGGCCTCCGGCGGCCGCGGGATGCTGCTGGGCGGCGTCTCCGGCGTGCACGCAGCCAAGGTCGTCGTCCTGGGCGCCGGGGTGTCGGGGATGAACGCGGCCACCATCGCGCTGGGCATGCAGGCCCAGGTCACCGTGCTGGACCGGGACCTGGAGAAGCTGCGCGCCGCCGACCGGCTCTACCGCGGGCACCTGCAGACCGTCTCCTCCAACGCCCTGGAGGTCGAGCGGGCCGTGCTGGACGCCGACCTGGTGATCGGTGCCGTGCTGGTGCCCGGGGCCAAGGCGCCCACCCTGGTCAGCAACGAGCTGGTCTCCCGGATGAAACCGGGCTCGGTGCTGGTCGACATCGCCGTCGACCAGGGGGGCTGCTTCGAGGACACCCGGCCGACCACGCACGACGACCCGACGTTCGGGGTGCACGACTCGGTCTTCTACTGCGTCGCCAACATGCCCGGCGCGGTGCCGCACACCTCGACGTACGCGCTGACCAACGTCACGCTGCCCTACGTGCTGGCGCTGGCCGGTCAGGGGACGGCCGCAGCGCTGGCCGCCGACCCGGTGCTGGCCCGCGGGGCGAACGTCGCCGGCGGGCAGCTGGTGCACGCCGGCGTCGCCGATGCCCACGCCCTGCCCAGCGTGCCGTGGCAGGAGGTGCTGTCCTGACGGTCCTCACCAGTGCCGGGCCCGCCGTCGAGCGCACCATCACCGGCTACCTCGACCACCTGACCGTGGAGCGCGGGCTGGCCGCCAACACCATCGCCTCCTACCGCCGCGACCTGCGCCGGTACGCGGAGTTCCTCACCGCCGGCGGCGTCCGTGGGCTGGGCGAGGTGGGGGAGTCCGACGTCGCGGCGTTCCTGGTCGCCCTGCGCTCCGGGGACGACGACCACCCGCCGCTGTCGGCGACCTCGGCGGCCCGCGCGGTGGTCGCCGTCCGCGGGCTGCACCGGTTCGCCCTGCTCGACGGGCTGGTCAGCGACGACGTCGCCGCGGAGGTCCGGCCACCGGCCCCGGCCCGGCGGCTGCCCAAGGCGATCCCGGTGACCGACGTCGAGGCGCTGCTGAACGCGGCGGCGTCGGTGGAGGGGCCGCGGGGGCTGCGCGACCGGGCGCTGCTGGAGCTGCTGTACGGCACCGGCGCCCGGATCTCCGAGGCGGTCGGGCTGGCCGTCGACGACCTGGACCTGTCCGGCGACCCCAGCCGGGCGGCGGTGCGGCTGGCCGGCAAGGGCGGCAAGGAGCGCATCGTCCCGGTCGGCAGCTACGCGGTCACGGCGGTGCAGGACTACCTGGTCCGGGCCCGCCCGGCGCTGGCCGAGAAGGCCCGGTCCGGGGTCCGCGGGGGAGCGTTGTTCCTCAACGCCCGCGGCGGGCCGCTGTCCCGGCAGAGCGCCTGGTCGATCCTGCGGGACGCCGCCGAGCGGGCCGGCATCTCCGCCGAGCTCTCCCCGCACACGCTGCGGCACTCCTTCGCCACCCACCTGCTCGACGGTGGCGCCGACGTTCGCGTCGTGCAGGAGCTGCTCGGGCACGCCTCGGTGACGACGACGCAGGTCTACACGCTGGTCACCGTCGAACGGCTGCGCGAGGTCTACGCCACCAGCCACCCCCGCGCCCTGCGCTGACCCCCGCCCGCGGGCCGAGATCGGGCTGAGGGCTGCCTCGACACCGCGGAGGCAGCCCTCAGCCCGGGCTCGGCGGCGGATGTCGACATGTTGCTCCGGGGTGGTCACGGTCGGGCGCGGGGCTGCCGAGAAGAGCGGTGGGAGAACGGACCGGCGGCTTCCCCCTGCCGGCAGTGCGCGTTCCCCGCCGCGCCCCGACCGGGAGCCGCGGTCCGGACAGCCCAGGGAAGAGGCAGAAGCGATGTCGTCGAGACGAGCCGAGGCGGCGGCCTCCGCCGTCGCGCTCCCGCGCGGAGGGGCCCCGGCGGGCGACGCCGAGATGGGCGTCCCGACGAGCCGCGTCGACCCCGCGAAGGCCCGGCAGCGGAAGCTGCCCGACCCGAAGCCGATCACCTCCCACGGGCCGGCGCAGATCATCGCGATGTGCAACCAGAAGGGCGGGGTCGGCAAGACGACGTCGACCATCAACCTCGGTGCCGCACTCGTCGAGCAGGGCCGCCGCGTGCTGCTGGTCGACCTGGACCCGCAGGGCGCGCTGTCGGTGGGGCTCGGCGTCCCGGCGCAGGGGCTGGACCGCACCATCTACAACGCGCTGATGGAGCCGGCGACCACGCTGGCCGACGTCCGGGTGGCCACCGGCATCCCCGGGCTGGACCTGGTGCCCAGCAACATCGACCTGTCCGCCGCCGAGGTGCAGCTGGTCAGCGAGGTCGCCCGCGAGCAGACCCTGATGCGGGTGCTCGCCGCGGTGCGCGCCGACTACGACTACGTGCTCATCGACTGCCAGCCCTCCCTCGGGCTGCTGACGGTCAACGCGCTCACCGCCGCGACGGGCGTGATCATCCCGCTGGAGTGCGAGTTCTTCTCGCTCCGCGGGGTCGCGCTGCTCGTCGACACGATCGACAAGGTCAAGGAGCGGCTCAACCCGTCCCTGGAGATCTCCGGGATCCTCGCCACCATGTACGACACGCGGACCGTGCACTGCCGCGAGGTGTTCAGCCGGGTCGTCGAGGCCTTCGGCGACACCGTCTTCCAGACCGTCATCTCCCGCACGGTCCGCTTCCCGGAGACCACCGTCGCCGGGCAGCCGATCACCCAGTGGGCCCCCACCTCGTCGGGCGCTGCGGCGTACCGCGACCTGGCCAAGGAGGTGCTCGCCCTGTGACGCGTCGGCCTGTGCTCCCGGGTGCCTCGGAGCTGTTCCGGATGACCGACACGGCGCCGCAGCCGGCGCCGGTCACCGAGCTGTCGACCCTCGCCGCCGCCCAGTCCTCGCCCGCGCTGCGCTCCAACGGCCGGGCCGACGGCGACTCCCCGGCCACGGCGGTGGGCCCGGCGGAGGTCCCGCCGCTGGCGCTGGTGCCCGACGTGGCCGGTGGCGCACCGCGCATCGTCGTCGACGAGCTGGCCTCGCACCGCGCCACGATGCCGGCGCCCGCGCCCCTGCGGCCGCAGCAGACCCGGGCGCGCACCGAGAAGGGGCGCACCCGGCACGAGGAGAAGATCACCGTCTACTGCTCGGCCGACGAGCTGCTCGCCCTGGAGACCGCCCGGCTGACCCTGCGCGGCCAGCACGGCGTGGTCACCGACCGCGGCCGGATCGTCCGCGAGGCGATCGCCGTCCTGCTGGACGACCTCGAGGTACACGGCGAGAACTCCGTCCTCGTCCGCCGGCTGCGCAAGCACTGAGGAAGGACCCTCCTGCCCTCCACCACTCGCGAGCTCGCGGCCGGCCCCGGCAGGAGGGCCGGCTGGGTCTGGAGGCCTGCGGGCGCCCGGCGGGCTCCTAGGCTGGTCCGGTGACGACGGGGCAGGCGGACGGGCGGTTCACCGTCCGGCTGACCAACTTCGAGGGCCCGTTCGACCTGCTGCTGCAGCTGATCGGCAAGCACAAGCTCGACGTCACCGAGATCGCGCTCTCCACGGTCACCGACGAGTTCATCGCCCATCTGCGGGCCCTCGGGGACGAGCTGGACCTGGACCAGGCGAGTGAGTTCCTGGTCGTCGCCGCCACGCTCCTGGACCTGAAGGCCGCCCGGCTGCTGCCCGCCGCCGACGTGGAGGACGAGGACGACCTCGCCGTCCTGGAGGCCCGGGACCTGCTGTTCGCCCGGCTGCTGCAGTACCGCGCCTACAAGCGGGCGGCGGAGTTCCTCCGCGGCCGCGAGGCGGAGGCGGCCCGCCGCTTCCCCCGCAACGCGGACCTGGAGCAGCGGTTCGCCGACCTGTTGCCGGAGGTGCTGCTGGGCGTGACCCCCGAGCAGTTCGCGGCGATCGCGCACCAGGCGCTGGTGCCCAAGCCACCCCCGACGGTGAGCGTCTCCCACCTGCACGCCCCCGCGGTGAGCGTCACCGAGCAGCTGCTGCTGGTCCGCGGACGGATCGCCACCGCCGGGACGGCGACGTTCCGGGCGCTGAGCAGCGACTGCGCGCACACCATGGAGGTCGTCGCCCGGTTCTTGGCGCTGCTGGAGCTGTACCGCCAGCAGCTGGTCACCTTCGACCAGGTCGCGCCGCTGGGGGAGCTGCACGTGCGCTGGACCGGGCCGGCGCTGGTGGGCGGCCGGCTGCCCGACGAGATCGACGCGGACGCCATCGACGCGGACACGGCCGAGCACCTGGAGGAGTACGGATGAGCGACCAGCCGGACGACGGCCGGCCGGACGGCGTCGACCCCGACCGTGTCGAGGCGACGGAGCAGGCGGCGGCGCCGCCGTTCTCCTGGGACGCCGTCGCCGCCGAGCTCGCCGCGACTCTGGAGGAGCACGACGAGGAGGCCGTGGTCGCCGGCTGGGAGCAGGTGGCCGCCCAGCTGGCCGCCGACCTCGGTGCCCCGGCCGCGCCACCGCCCGGCGACGTCCCCGGCCGCGGGCCGGACGCGGCCCCGTTGGGCCGGGCACCGGCGGCGCCCCCGGTCCAGCTGGAGGAGGTCCCTGAGCGGGAGGCCCCGGTCGAGGAGTCGGTGACCGCGGGTCCGGTCACCGACGAGCCGATGGCCGAGGAGCTGGAGCCGGCGGCGGTGCGGGGCGGGCTGGAGGCCCTGCTGTTCGTCATCGACTCCCCGATCGACGAGGCCTCGCTGGCCGCGGCGCTGCGCTGCCCGGTCGCCCGGGTCCGGGCGGAGCTGACGGCACTGGCCGCCGACTACGACGGCCGGCGGGCCGGCATCACCCTGCGCCGGGTGGGGGAGGGGTGGCGCCTCTACACCCGGGAGGAGCACGCACCGGTCGTGGAGCGGCACCTGCTGGAGGGGCAGCGCAGCCGACTCACCCAGGCCGCGCTGGAGACCCTCGCTGTCATCGCCTACCGGCAGCCGGTGACCCGGGCCCGGGTGTCGGCGATCCGCGGGGTTGGGGTGGACGCCGTCGTCCGCACGCTGGTCTCCCGCGGGCTCATCCGCGAGGCCGGCTCCGACCCGGACACCGGAGGAGGCCTGTACGTGACGACGCCGCTGTTCCTCGAGCGGCTGGGGCTCACCGGGCTGGACGAGCTCCCCGAGCTCGCCCCGCTGCTGCCCGACACCGCCTCCGTGCTGGACGAGCACCCCGACTCCTGAACGGTCAGCTCGCGCCGGCCTTCTCCTGCTCGTACCGCTCGGTCATGGTGGCCACCGCCTGCATCTGGGCCGCCGCGTAGTCCTCGCGCTTGCCGGTGGCGCGGGCCTTGGCGTCGAGCGTCTGCTGGGCGTGCGAGATCGTGCCGCCCTGGAAGTGCGGCATGACGTGCTGGGCGATGAGCTCCCACGAGCGCTTGGTCGCCTCCGGGTTCGCCCACTCGTGGCCGAGCAGCAGCATGCAGCCGAAGCCGCCGGACTGGTCCCACAGCCGCTGCACCTGGGCCCGGGCGTCCTCGACGGTGCCGATGGCGCCGATGCCGGCCTCGTTGATGAAGTCGATCATCTCCTTGGCGTCACCGCCCTCGACCGCCATCTGCGGGAAGGCGGCGGTCTTCTGGAAGTAGCGGAACCAGGTCTCGATGCCGAACTGGACGTCGCGGTAGGCCTGCTCGCGGGTCTCGGCGATGTGCATCAGCCCGACGAGCCGCCAGTCCTGCCGGGACGCCGTCTGCCCGTGCGCCGCGGCCCGCTCCTCCACGACGCTCCAGTGGTGGGCGAGGGCGTCGAACCCGTCCTTGGACAGGGTGGCGCCGATGGAGAGCAGCCCGATGCCGTGCCGGCCGGCCATCCGCGGCCCGGTGGGCGAGGCGACGGCGGCGACGGCGATGTCGAAGCACGGCTGGGTGTACGGGCGCAGGTGCAGCCGGGCTTCGACCAGGTCGTGGGTCCGGGTCTTCGCCGTGACGGTCTCGCCGTGGAGCAGCCGCATGATGATGTCGAGGTCGACCTCCATCAGCTCACGGGTGTCGGTGGGGTTCAGCCCCAGCATCATCGAGTCGGTGGGCAGCGAGCCCGGCCCGCAGCCGAGCATCGCGCGGCCCCGGGTGAGGTGGTCGAGCAGCACCATCCGCTCGGCCACCCACAGCGGGTTGTGGTACGCGATCGAGGTCACGCCCGTGCCCAGCTTGATGTGCCGGGTGCGCTCGGCCGCCGCGGCGATGAAGATCTCCGGCGAGGCGATGATCTCGGTGCCGGCGGAGTGGTGTTCGCCGATCCAGGCCTCGTCGTAACCGCACCGGTCCAGGTGCTCGATGAGTTCCAGGTCGCGCTGGAGGGCCAGCGTCGGGTTCTCCCCTGCCGGGTGGAACGGGGCCAGGAACGTGCCGAACCGCATGCGGTCCATGGGATCCTCCTCGACGGGCGGCTGACGTGAGCCTGCTCACACTGATCGGCAGTCTGCTGCCCACCGCGGATGCTGTCGAGGGCCTGGCCGCCTCCGCCGACCTGTTCGGCGGCGCTCGGGGTCCGCCCGACCGCAGGTGGCGACCGGTGCTGCCCGGAGGTGGGAGACTGGTGGGGATGGACACGACTGCAGACGACAGGCCCACCACCTCCGGCGGCGAGGGCTGGTCCGAGGACATGGAGCTCGCCCCGGCGCACCCCCGGGACGCCGAGCCCACCGAGCCCGACGACGACGCCCCCGGCGAACGACTGCAGAAGGTCCTCGCCCGGGCCGGCGTCGGCTCCCGCCGGGTGTGCGAGGACATGATCGACCAGGGCCGGATCTCGGTGGACGGCCAGGTCGTCCGGGTCCAGGGCAAGCGGGTCGACCCGGACACCGTCGTCATCGCCGTCGACGGCCGGCGGATCGACATCCGCAACGACAAGGTCACCTACGCGATGAACAAGCCCTTCGGCGTCATCACGTCGATGAGCGACGACCGCGGGCGGCCCACCGTCGGCGACATGATGGGCGACCTGGCCACCGGGCTCGTGCACGTCGGCCGGCTGGACCAGGACACCGAGGGCCTGCTGCTGCTCACCACCGACGGCGAGCTGGCCCACCGGCTGGCGCACCCCTCCTACGAGGTGAAGAAGACCTACCTCGCGCAGGTCAGCGGCTCGGTGTCGCGGGACGTGACCCGCCGGCTGCGCAAGGGCGTGGAGCTGGAGGACGGCCCCGTCGTCGTCGACTCCTTCCAGGTCGTGGACACCCACGCCGGCCAGTCGGTGGTCGAGGTCGTGCTGCACGAGGGTCGCAAGCACGTCGTGCGCCGGCTGCTCGACGAGGTCGGGCTGCCGGTCAACCGGCTCACCCGCACCGCCATCGGCCCGATCGAGCTGGCCCGGATGCGCAGCGGCACGATCCGCAAGCTCACCCGCACCGAGGTCGGCGCCCTGCACGAGCTCGTCGGCCTCTGAGCGAGGGCACCTGACGCCAGCGGCCGCCGACCCCCTCGGGTCGGCGGCCGCTGTGGTACCGGCGGCTACAGCTGGGTGACCTCCACCGGGGTGCTCAGCACCCGGTCGGCGCCGACGACCCGGTCGGGCCCGGTGAGGTGCAGCTCGGCCGCCAGGCGCAGGTCCTCGCTGGAGGCGCCCAGCTGCAGGACGACGTCGCCGCCCTCCACGACCCGGCGCAGGTCGCGGCCGGTGAAGGACGCCCGGTCGGCGTGCACGGTGAAGGTCACCCGCGCAGCCGCACCGGCCGCCAGCTCGACCCGGGCGAAGCCGACCAGCTGCCGCACCGGCCGGGTGACCGAGGCCACCGGGTCGTGCAGGTACAGCTGGACGACGTCGGCGCCGGCCCGCTCGCCGGTGTTGCGCACCGTGCACGAGACGGTGACCTCACCGTCGGTCGGCCACGCCGCGGGCGCCTCCCCGGGGGCGGTGCCGTCCACCTCCAGCTGCGACCAGTCGAAGCTGGTGTAGGACAGCCCGTGCCCGAACGGGAAGCACGGCGTCGGGTCCGCGGCGCTGATGCCGCTCTTCGCGCCCAGGGCCGCGTGCAGGTAGGTCGCCGGTGACCCGCCGGGGGTGCGCGGGACCTGGACCGGCAGCCGGCCGGAGGGGTTGACCCGCCCGCTGAGCACGCCGGCGACCGCGCCGGCCCCCTCCTCGCCGGGGAAGAACGCCTGCACGATCGCGGCGGCCCGGTCGACGACGTCGCCCAGCGCGTACGGGCGCCCGGTCAGCAGCACGACCACGACCGGGGTACCGGTGTCGAGCAGGGCCTGCAGCAGCTGGGCCTGGGAGCCGGGCAGCTGCAGGTCGTCGGCGTCGCAGCCCTCACCGGAGGTGCCGCGGCCGAACAGGCCGGCCCGGTCCCCGAGCACCGCGAGGCAGACGTCGGCGCCCTGCGCCGCGCGCACGGCCTCGGCGATGCCGCTGGTGTCCGGCTCCTGCACCGGGCAGCCGAGCGCGGTGGTCACCTCGGCGGCGGGGAACTCGGCCCGGACCTGGTCCAGCAGGGTCGGCAGGTCGATGCCCAGCGGCATGTCCGGGTGGGCGACCCCGACGTGGTTGGGGAAGGCGTAGCAGCCCATCAGCGCCAGCACGTCGTCGGCGCACGGGCCGACCACGGCCACCGACGCCGGGCTCTGCAGCGGCAGGACCTGCGCCCGGTCGGCCAGCAGGACGACGGAGCGCTCGGCCAGCGTGCGGGCGAGGGCGCGCATGTGCGGCGGGTCGAAGTCGATCTGGCCGCCGTCCCGCAGCGCCGACGGCTCGGGGTCCCAGCCGGCGTCCAGCAGGCCCAGCTGGCCCTTCTGCAGCAGCACCCGCTCCAGCGCTCGGTCGATGACCTCCATCGACAGCGCCCCGGAGCGGACCAGGTCCAGCAGCGGCTCGCCGTAGCAACGGACCGTCGGCAGCTCCACGTCGATGCCGGCGGTGAGCGCGAGCGCCGCAGCCTCGGCGGGGGAGCCGGCGACGCCCTGGGTGGTCTCCAGCATGGAGACGGCGAAGTAGTCGGCGACGACCACGCCGTCGAAGCCGAGCTCGCCGCGCAGCAGGTCGGTGAGCAGGGCCGGGTCCGCGCCGGCGGGCACGCCGTCGACGGCGGCGTAGGAGTTCATCACCGAGCGCGCACCCCCCTCGCGCAGCGCCATCTCGAACGGCGGGAGGACGACGTCGGCGAACTCCCGCGGCCCCATCCGCACCGGGGCGTGGTTGCGCCCGGCGCCGGAGGCCGAGTAGCCGGCGAAGTGCTTCAGGGTGGCGACGATGCCGGTGCTCTCCAGCCCGCGGGTGTAGGCCGAGCCGAGCACCGCGACCAGGTACGGGTCCTCACCGATGGTCTCCTCGGTGCGGCCCCAGCGGTGGTCGAAGCTGACGTCCAGGACGGGGGAGAGGCCCTGGTGGACCCCCACCGAGCGCATCAGGGCGCCGATCCCGGCGGACATCGCCTCCACCGTGTCGGCGTCGAAGGAGGCGCCCCAGGCCAGCGGGGTCGGGAAGACGGTGGCCCCCCAGGCGGTGAAGCCGGTCAGGCACTCCTCGTGGGCGATCGCCGGGATGCCCAGCCGCGAGCCGTCGACGATGCCGCGCTGGGTCTGGGCGAGGACCTTGGCGCCGACCGCCGGCTCGACGGGGCCGGTGCCGAACACCCGGGTGAGCTGGCCGAGCCCGGGCCGGGTGAGCTCCTCCCAGGGCGGGAGCGGCTCGGAGAACTCGTGCTGGTTGGGCGCCACCTCCTCGCCGTCGGAGATCGCCGTCCAGACGCCGTACAGCTGGGCGACCTTCTCCTCCAGGGTCATCTCGGCCATCAGGTCGCGGACCCGGGCCGGCAGGGGGCGGCACGGGTCCTGCCAGACGGCAGGGGCGGACGCCGCCGGGTCACGGGCAGGCAGGGACTGGGGCTCGATCACGAGACGGGCTCCTGGGGTCGGTTCGGCGCGCCGGCGGCGGCGCGGGGGTCGGGCGCGGTGGGTCGGGCAGCGGGCGGGGGTGCGGCGGTGCCCGGCAGACAGGGTCAGCGGCGGGGCGCGGCGGTGGAGGCGCGGGTGACCAGCAGGGTGGCCAGTTCCACGCGCTGGCTCGACAGCTGCCTGCCGTCGATCAGCTCGTGCAGCATGCGACCGGCCAGCCGCCCCATGTCGGCCAGCGGCTGGCAGACGGTGGTCAGGGGCGGGGAGGACCAGCGGGCCATCGGCAGGTCGTCGAAGCCGACCACGCTCAGGTCCTCGGGGACCGAGAGCCCGGCCTGGCGGGCGGCCTCCATCACCCCGAAGGCCTGCTCGTCGCTGCCGGCGAAGACCGCGGTCGGCGGCTCCGGCAGCGCGAGCAGTGCGCGGGTCTGGTCGTAGCCGCCCTGGTGGCGGAAGGTGCCGTGGCGGACCAGGTCCGGGTCGACGGCGATGCCGGCTCGCTCCAGGGCGGCCCGGTAGCCGTCGATCCGGGCCCGGCTGCACAGGTAGTCCTGCGGACCGCCGATGACCGCGATCCGCCGGTGCCCCAGCTCGACCAGGTGCTCGGTGGCGGCGAGCCCGCCGGCCCAGTTGGTGGCGCCGACGCTGGGCACGTCCTGTCCGGGCATGTCGACCGGGTCGATGACGACCACCGGGAGCTTGGAACGACCCAGCCGGCGCTGGTCGGTGGCGGTGAGCCGGGAGGTGACCACGAGGGCACCCCGTCGGCCACCGGCGATGAGGGCCCCGACCCAGTCGCTGTCGGAGGAGCGCGACTGGGAGGAGAGCACGACCTCCAGCCCGCTCTCGGTCACCCCGCGCAGGATCTCCACGGCCCAGGGGCTGTCCAGGGCGGTGAAGACGACGTCGACCAGGAGGTCCTCGGGCGACTTGCGGCTCACCGGCACGTACTTGTGCTCCTCCAGCAGCTGCTGGACGTGCGCCCGGGTGGCCGGCGCCACGTCGGTCTTGCCGTTGACCACCTTGGACACGGTGGGCAGGGAGACGCCGGCCGCCGCGGCGATGCTCGCCAACGTCGGTCGGCCCAGCTGTTGCGATGCCACTCTCGGCCCTCCCGGTCCTCGTTCGGTGCCGGAGCGACCCCACGGGAGCCTGGCCACCTCGCGGCAGCGGTCAGGCCGGCGTCGCTGTCGGCGTGACCGGACGTTATCGAAACTTTCGGAGATTGCATAGTCACCAGGCGTTGCGCCAGGCGGCCAGTTCACCCGCCGATAACGGTGCGGCAACGGCTCGTGCAACGGCCAGTGGGGGCGTTGACACCCGCCGGTGACGTGGCTTACGTTCTCGCAACTGCCCGAAACTTTCGGTTTTCAACGACGAAACAGGAAAGGTGGCGTGGGATGACTTCCCAGCGTCTGACCCGTGTTGGCGTGTCCGCCAGCACCCTCGTCCTGCTTGCCTCGGTCGCTGCGTGTGGGTCCTCGGGCCCCAGCGGCAGCGGTGGCGGCGGTGGGGGTGAGGGCGGCACCGGACAGGTGTGGGCCCTCCAGGACACGACCCTCAACCCCATCGAGGAAGCCTCGATCGAGCGCTTCAACGAGCAGTCGGAGGCCGGCGACTTCGAGCTGGCGACCTTCGGCAACGACCCGTACAAGCAGCGGCTGCGCACCGCGATCGGCTCCCCGCAGGCTCCCGACCTCTTCTTCAACTGGGGCGGCGGCAACCTCAAGGAGTACGTCGACGCCGGCACGGTCGAGGACCTGACCCCGCTGCTGGACGAGAACCCCGAGCTGCGGGACGCGTTCCTGCCCAGCGTCCTCGCCGGTGCGGAGCTGGACGGCAAGAACTACGGCCTGCCGATGCGCGGCATGCAGCCGGTCGTCCTCTTCTACAACAAGTCGGTGCTCGACGCCGCCGGCGTCGAGGTCCCCGAGACCTGGGACGACCTGCTCGCCGCGGTCGACCAGCTCAAGGCCGCCAACGTCACCCCGATCGCCCTCGCCGGCAACCAGGCGTGGACCGAGCTGATGTGGGCCGAGTACCTGCTCGACCGCGTCGGTGGCCCGCAGGTCTTCCAGAACATCCGCGACGGCGTGGAGGGCGACTGGAGCCAGCCCGAGGTGCTCGAGGCGATGACCATGCTCAAGGAGCTCATCGACCGCGGCGGCTTCGGCACCGAGTTCGCCTCCGTCGGCTACGACGTCGGTGGCGCCTCGACGATCCTCGCCCAGGGCGACGCCGGCTTCCACCTGATGGGCTCCTGGGAGTTCGTCAACCAGCTCGGCCAGAGCCCGGACTTCGTCGAGGCCGGCGACCTCGGCTGGGCGCCCTTCCCGGCCGTGACCGGTGGCGAGGGTGACCCGTCCAACCTCGTGGGCAACGTGTCGAACTTCTACTCGCTGACCGCCGACTCCGAGAACAAGGAGGCGGCGGAGGAGTTCCTCTCCACCGCGCTGACCGACGAGACCTACATCGACGACCTCATCGCCGCCGGTGACGTCCCGCCGGTGACCGGCGTGCGGGAGAAGCTCGAGGAGGCCGAGAACTCCGAGTACACCACCTTCATCTACGACCAGACGGTGGACGCGGAGAACTTCCAGCTCTCCTGGGACCAGGACCTGCAGGCCGACGAGGCGACCGAGATGCTCGAGCAGCTCTCGCTGTTCTTCCTCGGCGAGCAGACCCCGCAGGGCTTCGTCGACGCCCTGTCCGACTGAGCCGAGCCGGCTGAGTCAGCACCGCAACGAGGACGAGAAGGTCATGAGCTCACGAGGGTCATCAACGCAGACGGGGCAGCAGCGCCCGTCCGCGTGGTACGCGGCACCGGCAGTCCTGTTCTTCGGGCTGTTCGCAGTGGTGCCGATGCTGCTGGTCGTCTACCTCAGCTTCACCGACTGGGACGGCTTCGGGTTCCCGCAGCCGTCCGGGGCGGGCAACTGGAGCCGCCTGGCCGGAGACGGTGAGGCGCGTGACGCCCTGGTGCTCACCCTCGTGTTCATGGTCCTGTCCTGGCTGGTCCAGACCCCGGTCGCACTGCTGATCGGGGTCTGGGCCGCCGGCCGGCAGCGCAACCGGGCGATCCTGAGCTCGCTGTTCTTCCTGCCGCTGCTGCTGTCCACCGCGGCCATCGCGCTGCTGTGGCGCTCGGTGCTCGACCCGAACTTCGGGGTCACCCAGTCGCTGCCCTTCCTGGGCCAGTTCAACTTCCTGGGCGACACCAGCATCGTCATCTACACGGTGATCTTCGTGATCACCTGGCAGTACGTGCCGTTCCACACGCTGCTCTACCAAGCCGCGGCACGGACCATCCCGGCCAGCCTGTACGAGGCGGCCACGATCGACGGCGCCGGTCGGTACAAGCAGTTCTTCCAGATCACCGTGCCGCTGCTGCGGTACACGATCATCACCTCGACGGTGCTGATGGTGGTCGGGTCCTTCACGACGTTCGACACCGTGCTGATCCTCACCGGCGGTGGGCCCGGGACGACGACCCGCATCGCGCCCCTGTACATGTACATCACCGGCTTCAGCGCCTTCGAGTTCGGCTACGCCAGCGCCATCGCGGTGCTGCTGCTCGCGCTCGGTGCCGGCCTGTCGCTCCTGGTCACCAAGGCCACCGGCTTCCGCGACATGAACAGCCAGCAGGAAGGGGCGTGACCGTGGCGCAGACCGCGACTCTCCCGGAGGCCCCCACCGGTGCCACCGCCGCACCACCGGTCCGCCGTCGTCGGGGCGGCAGCACCAGTGGACGGCGGGAGCGGCCGAACTGGCTGGCCGGCGTCCTGGCCACCTGCTGGCTGGTCATCGTCGCCGTCCCGCTGTACTACCTGGTCGCGGCGAGCTTCCGGACCCGGCAGGACTACCTGTCGACCAGCCCGCTGAAGCCGCCGACGGACCCGACGATCGACAACTACGTGACCGTCTTCGAGGGCGGTTTCCTCACGTACCTGACCAACAACGTGATCGTCACCGTCGCCACCGTCGCCATCGTGGTCGCGGTGACCGTGCCGGCGGCCTACGCGGTCGCCCGCAACGCCGGTCCGCTGGTGCAGCGGTTCTTCTCGATCATGCTGATCGGGCTGGCCATCCCGGCGCAGGCGACGATCATCCCGGTCTACCTGCTGATCACCCAGCTGCGGCTGTACGACACCCTGCTGGCGATCATCCTGCCCACGGCCGCGTTCGCGCTGCCGGTGGCGCTGCTGGTGATGACCAACAGCCTGCGGGACATCCCCAAGGAGCTGTACGAGGCGCAGACCCTCGACGGCGCCGGCCCGTTCGGCGTCCTGCGCAACCTGGTGCTGCCGCTGGCGAAGCCGGCGATCACGACCATCTCGGTGTTCACCGCGCTGAACGCCTGGAACGGGTTCCTCTTCCCGCTGGTGCTGACCCAGTCCGAGAGCACCCGGGTGCTCACCCTCGGTCTCTGGGACTTCCAGGGCCAGTTCGGGACGAACGTCCCGGGTCTGCTCGCGGCGGTCACGCTGTCGGTCGTCCCGATCTTCGTGCTCTACCTGGTCGGTCGCCGGTACCTGCTCAGCGGGCTCACCGCCGGCTTCGGGAAGTAGCGGACCGGTCGTGCGCCAGCTCCCCGGGCGATCAGCCCAACCGGTCCGCCGGGTCGGCCAGGACGCCGCCCAGGGCCCGCAGCGCCGCTCCGGTCGCCCCGGCGGCCAGCGGGCCGCCGGGGCTCAGGATCCGGGGCCGGCGCCAGCGGGCGGAGAGCACCCGGCCGGCCAGGTGTCCCTCCAGCGCGGGGCGCAGCAGGTCGGCCAGCTCGGCCAGGTGCCCGCCCAGGACGACGGTCGGGATGCCGACCACGTTGACGACGCCGGCCAGGGCCACGCCGAGGGCCCAGGCGCCGGTCTCGAGGGCGGCCGTGGCGGCCGGGTCGGCGTCGCGGACGAGTCGGGCCAGGTCGCCGGGGGAGGCGTCCAGCGGCAGCCCGGCGGCGCGCAGCAGCGCGTGGCGGCCGGCGTAGAGCTCCAGGCACCCGGTGGAGCCGCAGCTGCAGGCCGGTCCGTCCGGCCGGACGCACACGTGGCCCACCTCGCCGGCCCAGCCGGAGCTGCCGGTGACCACCCGGCCGTCGAGCACGATGGCGCCGCCGATGCCGATCTGGCCGGACAGGTAGAGGAAGTCCCGGTGCGGCCCGGCCCGGCCGGGCGCCTCCTGGGCGACCGTGCGTGCCGCGAGGTCGGCCTCGTTGCCGAGGTCGAGCGCGAGGCCCGGCGGCACCACGCGGCGGAGCAGGTCGGCGGTGGGGAGGTCGGACCAGCCGAGGTTGGGGGCGCGCAGCAGGACGCCGGCCCGCTCGTCCACCACCCCGGGCAGCGCCAGGCCGCCGCCGACCAGCTGCAGCCCGGCGGGCAGGCCGGCCAGCAGTCCGCTGGTCAGCCCGCCCAGCCGGGCGAAGGTGGCGGCGGGTTCGCTGCCGCGCAGATCGGCCTGCTCGACGCGCTCGGCCACCACTCGGCCGCGCAGGTCGAGCACCCGCGCCGCCAGCAGACCGGCGTCCACCTGCAGCCCGAGGGCGGCGAACCGCGCGCCGGGCAGCAGCGGCGTCGCCGGCCGGCCGCGCCGGGGGAGCGGGTCGCGCTCACCCTCGTCGAGCAGTCCGCCGGCGAGCAGCTCGTCCACCAGGCGGGCGGCCGTGGCCCGGGTCATCCCGGTCGCCGCGGCGACGTCCGACCGCGACAGCGGGCCGGCCGACGCGCACACCGTGCGCAGCACCAGGCCCAGGTTCGTGGTGCGCAGGGTCGACTGCCGGGCCCCGCTCGGCACGTCGGCCAGTCGCTGCGTCACCGGTTGAGGTTAGCCAACTCCTGCCTTATGTTTCGAGGCGAAACAAAAGATCGTCACCCGCAGGGACCGGGTACCCCGGTGTCGCCCTGCACCCGCCCGCGCCACCCAGCGAGAGGAACACCCCGATGAGCACGCTGAAGCCGACCCCCGAGGACAAGTTCACCTTCGGTCTCTGGACCGTCGGCTGGCCGGCCGCCGACCCGTTCGGCACCGCGACCCGCGCGCCGGTGGACGTCGTCGAGTCGGTGCACCGGCTCGCCGAGATGGGCGCCTACGGCGTCACCTTCCACGACGACGACGTGATCCCCTTCGGCAGCGACACCAGCGCCCGCGACGCGCACATCAAGCGCTTCCGTGCCGCGATCGACGAGACCGGCCTGGTCGTGCCGATGGTGACGACCAACCTGTTCACCCACCCGGTGTTCAAGGAGGGCGGGCTCACCGCCAACGACCGCGAGGTGCGTCGCTACGCGATGCGCAAGGTCATGCGGAACATGGACCTGGCCGCCGAGCTGGGGGCGCAGACCTACGTGCTGTGGGGCGGCCGTGAGGGCGCCGAGGTCGACATGGCCAAGGACCTGATCGCCGCGCTGGACCGCTACGCCGAGTCGATCGACACCCTGGCGGCCTACTCCGAGGCCCGCGGCTACGGCCTGAAGTTCGCCCTGGAGCCGAAGCCGAACGAGCCCCGCGGCGACATCTTCCTGCCCACGATCGGGCACGCGCTGGGCTTCATCGCCAAGCTCGAGCACTCGCACCTGGTCGGGCTCAACCCGGAGACCGGGCACGAGCAGATGGCGAACCTGAACTTCACCCACGGCATCGCCGAGGCGCTGTGGGCCGGCAAGCTCTTCCACATCGACCTCAACGGCCAGCACGGCCCCAAGTTCGACCAGGACCTGGTCTTCGGGCACGGCGACCTGCTGCAGGCCTTCTCCACCGTCGACCTGCTGGAGAACGGCGGCGCCGACGGGGCCCCGGCCTACACCGGCCCGCGGCACTTCGACTACAAGCCGCTGCGCACCGAGGACATGGACGGCGTGTGGCGCTCGGCCGCGGCCAACATCCGCACCTACCTGCTGCTCAAGGAGCGCGCGGCGGCGTTCCGGGCCGACCCCGAGGTGCAGGAGGCCCTGGCCGCTGCGCGCGTGCCCGAGCTGCGTCAGCCCACCCTCGCCGCGGGCGAGACCTTCGAGGACCTGCTCGCCGACCGTTCGGCGTTCGAGGACTTCGACGCCGACGCCGTGGCCAAGCGCGGCGCCGGTGTCGTCCGGGTCGACCAGCTGATGATCGAGCACCTGCTCGGCGCCCGCTGACATGACGCTGGTGGCCGGGGTCGACTCGTCGACCCAGTCGTGCAAGGTCGTGGTGCGGGACGCCGAGAGCGGTCGCCTGGTCCGGGAGGGCCGGGCGTCGCACCCCGACGGCACCGAGGTCGACCCGGCCGCCTGGTCGGCGGCGCTGCGGACGGCGATCGAGGAGGCCGGTGGCCTCGCCGACGTCGCCGCGGTCGCCGTCGGCGGGCAGCAGCACGGGATGGTGTGCCTGGACTCCGACGGGGAGGTGGTCCGCCCGGCGCTGCTGTGGAACGACACCCGTTCCGCACAGGCGGCCACCGACCTCACCGCCGAGCTCGGCGGCGGGCAGGCCTGGGCCGACGCCGTCGGCCTGGTGCCGGTCGCGTCGTTCACCGTGACCAAGCTGCGCTGGCTGGCCGAGCACGAGCCGGAGAACGCGGCCCGGACGGCGGCGGTCTGTCTCCCGCACGACTGGCTCACCTGGCAGCTGTCCGGCGGTGACCAGGGGCTCGACGGCCTGGTCACCGACCGGGGGGACGCGAGCGGCACCGGCTACTGGTCACCGGCCGAGGAGTCCTACCGGCTCGACCTGCTGGAGCGGGCCTTCGGTCACACCCCGGTGCTGCCACGGGTGCTGGGACCGGCCGAGCGGGCCGGCACCGTGGCCGGCGGCGCCCTCGGTGCCGCCGGTGGTGCGCTCCTCGGCCCGGGCACCGGCGACAACGCCGCCGCCGCGCTGGGCATCAGCGCCGAGCCCGGCGACGTCGTCCTCTCCATCGGCACCTCCGGGGTGGTGTCGACGGTCTCCAGCACGCCCAGCGCCGACCCGACGGGCACCGTCGCCGGCTTCGCCGACGCCACCGGCAACTTCCTGCCGCTGGTGGTCACCCTGAACGCCGCACGGGTGCTCGACGCCACGGCGCGGCTGCTCGGGGTCGACCACGAGGAGCTGTCCCGGCTGGCGCTCACCGCGCCCGCCGGCTCCGGTGGGCTCGTGGTCGTGCCCTACCTGGAGGGCGAGCGGACCCCGGACCGGCCGCACTCGACCGGGGCGGTGCACGGGCTGACCCTGTCCACGGCCGACCCGGCGCACCTGGCCCGGGCGGCGATCGAGGGGCTGCTCTGCGGGCTGGCCGACGGGCTGGAGGCGATCGCCGCGCTGGGCAACCCGGTCCGGCGGGTGTTCCTCGTCGGCGGTGGCGCCCGCTCGGAGGCGGTGCGCCGGCTGGCGCCGGCCGTCCTCGGTGTGCCGGTGCTCGTCCCGCCGCCGGGGGAGTACGTCGCTGACGGCGCCGCCCGCCAGGCGGCCTGGGTCCTGGCCGGCGGCAGCACGCCGCCGGTGTGGCCGGCCACCAGCACCGAGGTGTTCGAGGCCGACCCCGTCCCGTTCGTCCGGGAGCGCTACGCCGAGGTGCGGGACATGACCGCCCCACGGTCATGACCCGCAGCAGGTAGCACGCTCGCGAGACCGCACGATCAGCACAGCATCACCGTGACCCCACCCACTCGGATCGTCCGGCACGTTCCTGCCGGTAGGAGGACCACACCATGGCGTCTGTCACCTACGACTCCGCGACCCGCCTGTACGCCGGGGCCGACCGCCCCGCGGTGGACGCGCTCAGCCTCGAGATCGAGGACGGTGAGTTCCTCGTCCTGGTCGGCCCGTCCGGCTGCGGCAAGTCGACCTCACTGCGGATGCTCGCCGGTCTGGAGGACATCGACGGGGGGCGGATCCTCATCGGCGGCAAGGACGTCACCGACGTCGCCGCCAAGGAGCGGGACATCGCGATGGTGTTCCAGAACTACGCGCTCTACCCGCACATGAGCGTCGCGGACAACATGGGCTTCGCGCTCAAGATGGCCGGCATCGGCAAGGAGGAGCGCCGCTCGCGGGTCGAGGACGCCGCCAAGCTGCTGGACCTGGAGCCCTACCTGGACCGCAAGCCCAAGGCGCTGTCGGGTGGCCAGCGGCAGCGGGTCGCGATGGGCCGGGCGATCGTCCGCTCCCCGCAGGTGTTCCTGATGGACGAGCCGCTGTCGAACCTGGACGCCAAGCTCCGCGTGCAGACCCGCACCCAGATCGCCTCGCTGCAGCGGCGCCTGGGCGTGACCACCGTCTACGTCACCCACGACCAGGTCGAGGCGATGACCATGGGCGACCGGGTGGCGGTGCTCAAGGACGGGCTGCTCATGCAGGTCGGCAAGCCGCGTGAGCTGTACGACTTCCCGCGCAACGTGTTCGTGGCCGGGTTCATCGGCTCGCCGGCGATGAACCTGTTCCAGCTGCCCCAGGTCGACGGCGGGGTCCCGTTCGGCGACACGATCTACCCGGTGGGCCGGGACGTGCTCGGCCACGCCGCCGGCAGCCAGGTGACCGTCGGCGTGCGCCCGGAGGACCTCGAGGTCTCCGACCAGGGGCTGCCGATCGACGTCGACGTGGTGGAGGAGCTCGGCGCCGACGCCTACGTGTACGGGCGGACCAAGGTCGGCGACGGCGAGAGCGAGATCATCGCGCGGGTCGACGGGCGGCGTCCCCCGGCCAAGGGCGAGGTCATCCACGTGACCCCGCGGCAGGGCCACGTGCACCTGTTCGACGTCGTCAGCGGCGAGCGCCTCGGATGACGGTGCTGCCCACCGGCGAGCAGTACGTGCTGCGCTGCGCCGACGCGGAGGCGGTCGTCGTCGAGGTCGGCGGCGGTCTGCGCAGCTACCGGTCGGGTGGCCGGGACGTGGTCGACGGCTACGGCGAGCGGGAGATGGCCGGCAACGCGCGGGGACATGTCCTGGCGCCGTGGCCCAACCGGCTGCGCGACGGCCGCTACACCTGGGACGGCGAGGAGCACCTCACGCCGGTGTCGGAGCACGAGACCGGCAACGCGATCCACGGCCTCGTCCGCTTCCTGCCCTGGCGGGTGGTCGACCGGACCAGTGACTCGGTGCGACTGGAGCTCCTGCTCCACCCGCAGCCGGGCTACCCGTGGACGCTGCGGCTGCAGATCGGCTATGAACTGACGCCGGCCGGGCTCAGCGTGCAGACCACCGCCACCAACGAGAGTGACGTAGCGCTGCCCTACGGCGAGGGCCACCACCCCTACCTCGCTGCCGGTGCCGGGCTGCACGTCGACGACTGCACGCTGGTCGCCCCCGGGGCGACCCGGCTGGAGACCGATGAGCGCGCGCTGCCCACCGGCGCGAAGGAGGTCGACGGCACGCCCTACGACCTGCGTGCGGGCCGGCCGATCGGTGAGCTGCGCATCGACCACTGCTTCACCGACCTCGAGCGGGACGTCGACGGGCTGGCCTGGGTGCGGTTCACCGGCCCGGACGGGCGCGGCGCTGCGCTCTGGCTGGACCCGTCCTACAGCCACCTGCAGCTGTTCACCGGCGACGTGGTGCCCGAACCGCGCCGCCGGCAGGGGCTGGCGGTCGAGCCGATGACCTGCCCGCCGAACGCCTTCGCCACCGGGGAGTCGGTGATCCGCCTGGAGCCGGGGGAGTCCACCACCGGGACCTGGGGCCTCACGCCCCTGGGCTGAGCCGTTCGACCACCTCTCCCGCCGTGCGGCGGGAGAGGTGGCGCGGGCTCCGTAGACTCGATCGAGGTGCACGGCGACCCGCGCACCGCATCGATCGAGGAGAGTGTTGTGGCCGTCCGAGCCATCCGCGGTGCGACCCAGGTGGCCGCCGACGACCGGGACGAGGTGCTGGACGCCACCCGGGAGCTGGTGAGCACCGTGCTGACCCGCAACGAGCTGGACCCCGCTGACCTGATCAGCATCCTGTTCACCGCCACCCCCGACCTCGTGTCGGAGTTCCCGGCGCTGGCCGCGCGGGAGCTGGGGCTGGGCGACGTCCCGCTGATGTGCGCCACCGAGATCGCCGTGCCGCACGCCCTGCCGCGGGTGCTGCGGCTGATGGCGCACGTGGAGACGGGGCGGAGCCGCGCCGAGGTGCAGCACGTGTACCTGCGGGGCGCCGTCGCGCTGCGCCGGGACATCGCACAGTGAGCGGGTTCCGGGGCCAGGTGACCCTCGACGGGCCGTCGGGCACGGGGAAGTCCAGCGTCGCCCGGGACGTCGCCGCCCGCCTGGGCGCGGCCTACCTGGACACCGGCGCCATGTACCGGGCGGCGACCGTCGCCGTGCTGGACGCCGGGGTCGACCTGACCGACCCCGACGCCGTGACCCGCGCGGTCGCCTCCGCCGACATCCAGGTGGGGACGACGGCCGGCGCAGAGCTGGTCCTGGTCGACGGCGTCGACGTCGCCGCGCGGATCCGGGGTGCCGAGGTGACGCGCACGGTCTCGCCGGTCTCCGCCGTCCCCGCGGTGCGCCGGATGCTGGTGGACCGGCAGCGCGCGCTGGTCGCCGAGGCCGATGCGGTCGTCGTCGAGGGCCGGGACATCGGCACCGTCGTCCTGCCGGACGCCACCGTGAAGGTGTACCTGACCGCCGCGCCCGAGGCTCGCGCCCAGCGGCGGGCCGGTCAGCTCGGGGTCACCGACCCCACCAAGATCGCCGAGATCGCCGCCGACCTGCGGCGCCGGGACGAGTACGACAGCAGCCGGGCAGACAGCCCGCTGCGCCCAGCTGTCGACGCCGTGGTCGTCGACAGCACCGGGCTGGACCGTGATGCCGTGGTCGAGCGTGTGCTCGACCTGGCTCGCACAGCAGTAGGAGAGCCCGCATGAGCACCGACACCGACCTCCCCGGCGGGGAGCACACCGGCCCGCTGCCGGTGGTGGCCGTCGTGGGCCGCCCCAACGTCGGCAAGTCGACGCTGGTCAACCGCTTCCTGGGCCGCCGCGCCGCGGTGGTGCAGGACATCCCGGGAGTCACCCGCGACCGGATCCCGTACCAGGCGCTGTGGAACGGCCGGAGCTTCACCGTCGTGGACACCGGCGGCTGGGAGCCCAAGGCGACCGGCATGGCGGCGTCCATCGCCCGGCAGGCCGAGTACGCGATGAAGACCGCCGACGTGATCGTGCTGGTCGTGGACGCCTCCGTCGGGGCGACCGAGACCGACCTGGCCGCCGCCCGGGTGCTGCGCCGCAGCAAGCAGCCGGTGATCCTGGTGGCCAACAAGGTCGACGACGAGCGCGGCGAGGCCGGGGCCGCGGAGCTGTGGTCCTTGGGCCTCGGCGAGCCGTTCACCGTCAGCGCGCTGCACGGCCGGGGGAGCGGTGACCTGCTGGACCTGGTGCTGGACGCGATGCCGGAGGCGCCTCGCGAGCAGGAGGACCTGGGCGGTCCCCGCCGGGTGGCGTTGGTCGGCCGGCCGAACGTCGGCAAGTCCAGCCTGATCAACCGGCTGTCCAAGGAGGAGCGCTCGGTCGTCGACTCGGTGGCCGGCACCACGGTCGACCCGGTCGACTCCCTGGTCACCCTGGGCGGTGAGCAGTGGCGGTTCGTCGACACCGCCGGGCTGCGCCGCAAGGTCAACACCGCCAGCGGCACCGAGTACTACGCCAGCTTGCGCACCGAGGCCGCCATCGAGGCCGCCGAGGTCGCCGTCGTGCTGCTGGCCGCCGACGAGGTGATCAGCGAGCAGGACCAGCGGGTGATCACCCAGGTGATCGAGGCCGGGCGGGCGCTGGTCATCGCCTTCAACAAGTGGGACAACGTCGACGAGGACCGGCACGCCCAGCTGGAGAAGGAGATCGACCGCGACCTGGCCCGGATCAAGTGGGCCACCCGGGTCAACATCTCGGCGACCACCGGTCGCGGGGTGAACAAGCTGGCCGGTCACCTGAAGACGGCGCTGGCCGGCTGGGAGACCCGGGTGCCCACGGCGGAGCTCAACACGTTCATCCGGGCGCTGGTGCAGGAGACCCCGCCGCCGGCCCGCGGTGGCCGCGCCCCGAAGATCAAGTACGTCACCCAGGCCGACGTCCGGCCGCCCCGGTTCGTGGTCTTCTCCACCGGCTTCCTGGAGGCCGGGTACCGCCGGTTCCTGGAGCGCAAGCTGCGCGAGCAGTTCGGCTTCCACGGCACGCCGATCGACGTGTCGATCAAGGTCCGGGAGAGCAAGGCGCGCGAGCGCAAGGGCTGACCCGGCCGACGGGGCAGCGGACCAGGTGCGGTAACCTTCTCGGGCAGCATCCGGGGCCGTGAGGCACCTGGGGCTCGGGCTGTAGCGCAGCTTGGTAGCGCACTTGACTGGGGGTCAAGGGGTCGCAGGTTCAAATCCTGTCAGCCCGACAGAATAAATCGCAGGTCAGAGGCCGTTTCCGGGAGTCCGGGAACGGCCTTTGCTGCTGTTCCGGGTGGTTTGACCACCGTCAGCCGACCCTGAGTCGCTCAGGACGCTGCCCAGGGTGGCGACGGCGTCTCGTGAGACGTCGGGGGAGACGTGGCCGTAGACGTCGCCGGTGATGGCGATGGAGGAGTGGCCGAGGATCTCGGAGACCACCTTGAGCGGTACGCCTTGGCTGAGCACGGCGCCGGCTGCTAAGTGTCTGAGGGCGTAGAGCCCGGTGTCGGGTAGTGCCCGGGCGGCCAACGTTCGCCTTGCCGATGCGGCGCGGGCTGTCGATGCCGCACTCCAGAGGGCGGAAGGTGATGGTCATGACAACACCAGACGATGCTGGTACACGCTGGCCTGACAGCGGCAGCCCCGGCTATCAGCACTTGCCGGAGCCTGTCGCGCTCGAAGAGACGATCGCGCTTCACCCGACCGGGCTGGCGGAACCCCCGCCTGACTGGAGCACTGGCGTCGGTGACTCAGGGGACGGCGGTGGCGGCGACGGTTAGCAGGCTGCCGGAACCCTCCCTCGGTGGGGCGGGTCGCGACCCGCGCCGCTGTCTTGGGAGCCGCCTGCAGGGCGAACGTTGCTGGACGCGGCACTAGCACGGCTCTTGCGGCCGCGACCTTGAAGCCTGCAGTGCGCTGCGCGGGTCGCGAACGGCCGCCCGCACCTGGTCCACGTGTCAATCGTCGGCGTCAGTCGCAGCCTGATCGGCTGGAACATCCACCGTCAGCTGGTCAGCAGGGACGTGAGTACGCCACGGATGTGCTCGAGCGTGCCGCGCGCGTCCGTGTCCGTGCTCTCCGGCGGCGGGATCGCCGCTTCGGCCGGAGCCATCGCGAGATGGTCAGCATCGGCCGTGACGGCGAGGGCGGCCAGTTCACCGAAGCCACCGGTCGTTTCGAGGTATCGCTGGGCCGGCCTTGCGTCACCTGCCCGGTCCAGCGCCGACAGCATCGTCACGAACTCCAGGGCTGCGAGCCGGGCGGTGTCCATGACGTCGGTCTCGAGCAGGTCGTCGACGTGGTCCCGCAGGATGGCGTAGGCGCGCGACCGGTCGCCGCGTCGGAACACCGCACGCGCCTCGACGGGCCGGTTCACCGTGAAGGTCCGCTCAGGCAGATCGATGTGGGACATCTGGTCGAAGATGTCGTCCGCGTCCTGCGTCCTGCCCTGGAAGAGCGCCGAGTACCCCAGGCCCAGGAGCGTCAGGTGGAGCATCGACGGTGGGCCGTCCGCCCGGTACCGGGCCGCCCGGGGCGCCACGAACGTGTCGAAGGCGGCCAGCTGTCCGGTGGCCATCAGCCCGGACGCCACCCCGGCCAGCTCGATGAGCGATGCGAGGTGCGGCTCGCCCATCCGTTGCAGCTCTGCGACCGCCGCGGGTGAGACGCCGCTCAGCTCGTTGCTGTCCTCGTAGAGGTAGGCGCGTGTGTAGGTGATCAGCGGATGGTCGCGGTGGCCGTGACGTCCGACGACCAGCTCGTAGCCTTGCCGGTCACCGCTGTGCATGTAGCGGTGTGCCGCCCAGGTGAGCCAGAACACGACCCGGTCCACGTCGTCGGCGGGGACGACGGTGAGGATCCGCTCGGCCCATTCGCTGATCTCCCCCTGACGGCGCAGCGTCACCTCGGCGGCGAGTGGCCGGACGAGCGCGTCGGCGAGGAGGTGGTCCCCGGTCCGGCAGGCGCGGTCGACGGCCGCCCGTAGGTTGGGCCACAGGGCACCGAGCTGTGCGACTCCCTCCACTTCGGCTCGGCCGATCAGCCGGTGGTGAATGTCGTGGACCTCCTCCAGGCACCACTCGGCGTGGCGTCGCTCGACCTGGTCCGTCGCGCCGGCGGCGGCGAGGTCGGCCGCTCCGAACTCCCGCAGGGTCTCGAGCAGCCGGAAGCGACGCCCGGTCGGACCTGCCTCGACGCCCAGCATCGACTGGTCGACGAGGTCCTCCAGCAGGTCCTCGACCTGCGCCTCGTCGAGGCCTGTTTCGGCACAGACCCGGTGCACCGCCGGGAGGTCGAACCCGCCCGCGAAGACGGAGAGCCGAGCGAAGAACGTGCGGAGCTCCGGGGTGAGGAGGTCGACCGACCACTGGATGGTCGCTCGCAGGGTCCGGTGGCGGTCCGCGTTCGACCGTGGACCACGCGTCAGGAGCCGGAGCCGGTCGTCCAGTCGTCCGACGATCTCCGGGACGGTGAGCGTCGTGGTGCGGGCGGCCGCGAGTTCGATCGCGAGCGGCACCCCGTCGAGGGCGCGGCAGATCTGCTTGATCTCGGCGCCGTGGTCTTCGACGTCGACCGTTCGAGACACCGCGCGAGCCCGCTCGGTGAACAGCTCGGCGGCCGGTCCGGCGGTGTCCAGCGGAGGCACCGCCAGGAGCTGTTCACCGCGTGCGCCGAGCCTCTCGCGCGAGGTGGCAACGACGCGGAGGTCGGGACAGCCCTCGGCGAGCGCCGTGGCCATCGTGGCCGCGCCGTCGAGCAGGTGCTCGCAGTTGTCGAGCACCACCAGCGCCCGTCGGGGACGCAGTGCCGCGACGACGGCCTGCGTCGTCGTCCTGCCTGGGCCCTCGGCGACCCCGAGGACCTCGGCGACGGCATGCGGCACGTCCGCGGATGAGGCGAGGCCGGCCAGCTCGACGAACCAGGCCTCACCCCAGCCGTCACCCCAGGCCTGCGCCCCGGCCAGGCCCAGGCGCGTCTTGCCGATTCCCCCCGGTCCGACGAGCGTCACGACCGCCGAGGTCGACAACGTGGCCGCGAGGGTTTGCAGGAGGGACGCGCGGCCGATCAGGCGGTCGAGCCGCGCCGGCAGGTTCCCGCGTCGCGCGGTGTCGTCCCGCTCTGAGGGCGATCTCTGCACATCGCCGAGGGACGGGCTCTGGTCGAGGATGCGGGTCTCGAGCTCACACAGCCGCAGGCCGGGCTCGACGCCGAGCTCGTCGACGAGGTGGTTCCGGACCCGCTGGAACGCGGCCAGGGCGTCCGCCTGCCTGCCCAGTCGGTAGAGCGCGGTCATCAGGAGCGCCCAGAAGCCCTCGCGGAACGGGTGGTCCGCCGTGAGCTCCGTCAGGGTGCCGATGGCGGCGGCGGCATCGTCGTCCACCTGGCGCCCGAGCGACGTCTCCACGGCGGCGAGTCGCTGCTCGAGCAGGCCTTCGACCGTGGCGGTGAGGCCCGGGACGTCCAGGCCGGCGAGCGGGGTCCCGGTCCACTCCGCCAACGCCGCCTCGACGTCCCCGGCGTCCAGGTGCTTGCGGAAGCGCACCACGTCGACCGCCTCGCCGGGCAGGTCGAGGCGGTAGGCCGCACCGGCGCGGACGATCGAGTCGTTGCCGAGGGCCTTGCGCAGCCGCGTGACGTAGGACTGCAGGGTCTTGTCCGCGGTCCGCGGCGGGGCCTCACCCCAGACGGCCTCCGCGATGCGGGAGACCGGTATCGCCGACCGAGGCGCCAGGGCGAGGACCGCGAGGACCGCCTGACACTTCGCGGGACCGAGGTCGAGCGGCCGACCTCGGTCGTCGGTGGCGCCGACCTGACCGAAGAGCCGGATCCGAACCACGGCACGTCCCTCCTGGTCGCGAGCCGATCCTCGCACGGCTTCGGCTGGTGCTGGGTGCGCTCAACCGCGGCACGACTCGGGCTCAACCCGTGGCTGCCACGGTCGGAGGACAGCACGGCCCACCCCGATCACAGGAGCACCTCATGAAGCCCACCCAGCGGCTCGCCCGCACGGCAGGTCTGTACTACCTCGTCGTCGCCGTCCTCGGCGCCTTCGCGCACATCGTCCGCGGCCAGGTCTACGTGCCCGGGGATGCGATGACCACGGCCGCCAGAGTGCTGGAGAACGCCGATCTCGTCAGGTACAGCCTCGTCGCCGACCTGGTGCAGGCGACGTTCCTCGTCTTCGTCGTCCTGACGCTCCACCGGCTCCTGCACCAGGTCGACACCCGGGTGGCGCGGGCGATGGTCCTCTTCGTCGTGATCGCCGTGGCCATCACCACGCTCAACATGGTGAACCAGCTGGGTGCGCTGCTCGTCGCGACCGATCCGTCCTACGCCGCGGCCTTCGGCGTCGACGGCGCCGACGCGCTGGTGATGCTCCTGCTGGACCTGCAGCACCACGGCTACCTCATCGCCCAGATCTTCTTCGGCCTGTGGCTCTTCCCCCTCGGCCTGCTCGCCTGGCGCTCGGGGATGTTCCCGCGCTTCATCCCCGTCCTCCTGGTCGCAGCGTCCTCGGCCTATCTCGTCGACGTCCTGCTGCAGTTCCTCGCACCCGCCGTCGCCGACGTCGTCAACCCCGCACTCGTGACCTTGTTCGTCCTCGCCGAGGTCTCGATGCTCGTGTTCCTGCTCGCCAAGGGCGTGCTGAACCGGCTGCCGGCCGACCGCGCCCTGGTCGACGCATGACCCGCAACCCGTCCGGCCGACCATCCCGCACGCTGTCCCAGCCACGCGTGAAGAAGTCCTCCATGCGCACCAGCCCGATCGGGACTCGGAGCCCGAGCAGCGGCCCGGCACTTCCAGCCACGACCATGCGGGCCGTCGTGGGCCGCACGTACGGCTCCCCCGACCTCTTGGCCGTCGAGACCGTCGACCGTCCGGCCGTCGGGGACGGTGACGTACTGGTCCGGGTGCGCGCCGCAGGACTCGACCAGGGTGTGTGGCACACGGTCACCGGCCTGCCCTACGGGATCCGGGCAGCAGGGTTCGGCCTGCGCGCACCGAAGAACCCCGTGCCCGGGCTCGACGTCGCCGGAACCGTGGCGGCCATCGGTCGGGACGTGACGCGCTTCCAGATCGGGGACCCTGTGTTCGGCACAGGCACCGGGGGGTACGCGGCGTACGCCACCGCCCCGGAGAGCAGCCTCGTGGTCAAGCCGCCCAACGCGACCTATGAGGAAGCCGCCGCCACCCCGTCGTCCGCGACGGCGGCCCTACAGGCCCTCTGCGGCGTCGGCCGCGTCAAAGCCGACCAGCGGGTGCTCGTCATCGGCGCCGGAGGCGGGGTCGGCACGTTCGCGGTCCAGTTGGCGGCAGCGTTCGGGGCCACGGTGACCGGTGTGTGCAGCACCTCCAAGGTCGACCTGGTCCGGTCCATCGGTGCCCACGACGTCATCGACTACTCCCGCGAGGACATCGCTGATCGGCTCTGCCGCTACGACGTCGTCATCGACACGGGAGGGGACCGGAGCGTCGCCCAGCTGCGCGCGGCGCTCGCCCCCACGGGGACCCTGGTGATCGTCGGGGGAGAAGGGGGCGGTCAGGTGCTGGGCCTGTCCCGGCAGCTGCAAGCGATCGCGCTGTCGCCGTTCGTCCGGCAGCGACTCGGCGTCGTCTTCTCCAGCCCGCGCCGCACCGACCTCGAGCTCCTCGCGGCCATGCTCGCAGACGGCCGCGTGGTACCCGTCATAGATCGGACGTTCACCCTCGACGAGGTCCCGGAGGCGATCCGTCACCTCCGTGCCGGCCGCGCACGCGGCAAGGTCGTCATCGTCGTCTGAAGCGGCGGCGACGCAGGGGACGCCGTCAGCTGGGGATGCCGGTGCCGAATCCGAGGCGGTATCGGACGTGGACCTCGTTGCTCTTGCTTCTGCGCGACCACCAGGCGGTGCCGGTGACCGTGGCGACGTTCTCCTGCGGATTGATGGGCTGGATGACGACGTACCGCAGGCCGGACAGGACGGCGGACCCACCGGTTGCCCGCGTGAGAAGCGACGCCGTGATGGTCATTGCCGTCTCCTCGTTCCGATTCGGTCCCGGCAGCGGTCGGCGCACGGCACCAAGCGTGCGGAGAGTTGCGGTGACGGGGGATCGCATCACCCGGTGACCGGCGAGGAGCAGGCGCACCCGACCGGCCAGCACGCAGAACCACCCGTCGCGCTCGTGTGCGCGCAGCTCGGGCGCTCCCTGCTCGGCGGCCGCGACCCACGGGGCTGCTCGCCGGCCTCGGGCGGCGTGAAGGTGACGCCGGTGGTGTGGAGGGCGTGACCGGCGGCGAGTCCGGACTGGCCGGCGCCGATGATGATGCCGTTGTACTCGGGCATGGCGATGCCCAGCGGTCAGTGGTGACGGGTGGGTGGTGGCCCGGCGGCCGACCGGTGGGGATGCGGCCGGCCGCCGGCAGCTTGCGGGGTGGGTCAGCGGGCGTCGACGGTGAACGGCACCGTGAGCACGTCGCCGTCCGCGGTGCGGAACTGGCCCCACAGCTGGTAGGTGCCGACGGTGTCGAACTGCGCGTGCACCTTCAGCTCCGGCCCGAACGTGGTGCCCGGCGTGGCGAACACGGGCCGGCCGCTGCCGTCCTCGGTCTCGGCGTGCTCGTGGGCGAAGGTCGTTCCGTCGGCCCGCATGACGACGACGTGTCCGGCAGCCGCGAGGAACGGCCGCAGGTTGTCGATCGGCTCGCCGCTGGTCGCGTCGGTGAACTCGAAGTGCAGGTCGCTGGGCTCACCGACGACGGCATCACCGCCGAGCTCGACGCGGACGCCGTCGACCACGATCTCCCGCGGGCTCTCGGTCAGCACCACCGGCGCCGGGGCGTCGCCGGTGACGGTGACGTACTGGCGCTGGTGGACATCGCTCATCTGGCCCTGCTGCCGGAACTCGGTGTTGACGATGTACCGCCCAGCGGTCGGGAAGGTGAGGTCGACAGCGAGCTCGCCCGCCTCGCCCGTGGGTTCCGGGTGGACGTGCGCGAACGTCCCGAGGTCATCGCGGGTGGCGATGAGGTGCATCCACGCCTCGTGGCTGTGGGTGATGTCCTCGATCGGCTCGCCGGTCTGGGCGTCGACGACCGTGGCCGTGACTCGGGTCGGCACGCCCAGGCGGGGGCTGTCGGGCACGTCGAGCTGCACGTTCACGCCGGCGTCGTCGGCCGACGCCGGGTCGACCTCGGCGGTCATCATGACGCTCATCGCCGGCCGCATCGGCATGCCGGTGGTCTGCATCCAGGCGAGCGTGCCGTTCATGCCGCGCTCAGCGAACTCCATCCGGGAGACGGCGGTCAGTGCAGTGCCGATCGCGACGGCGACGACGGCGATGCCGGTCAGGTAGGCGTACTGCCCGATCCGCTGCCGCACCGGCGGGTGCTCGATCTCGTGCACCGTCTCCGGCCGGCGGAACCGCCGCAGCCGCAGCGCGTTGGTGAGCACGCTGACCGAGCTCATCGCCATCGCCGCGGACGCGAGCACCGGGTCGAGCAGCAGCTCGTCGAACCAGTACAGGGCGCCGGCGGCGACCGGGATGAGCAGCACGTTGTAGGCGAAGGCGAACGCCAGCCCCTGCCGCATGACGCTGACGGTCCGGCGGGACAGGGCGATCGCCGAGACGATGCTGCGCAGGTCGCCGCCGACGAGAGTGATGTCCGAGGCGGCGATGGCGACGTCGGCGCCGGTGCCGACGGCGATGCCGAGGTCGGCCTGGGCGAGCGCGGCGGCGTCGTTGACGCCGTCGCCGGACATGGCGACGACGTGACCCTGCGCCTGCAGGTCGGCGACCTTGGCGGCCTTGTCGGCAGGAAGCACGTCGGCGAGGACGTTGTCGATGCCGACCTGACGGGCGACGGCGTGGGCCGTAGCGGCGTTGTCGCCGGTGATCATCCACACCTCCAGACCGAGGGCCATGAGCTGGGCGATCGCCTCGGGGCTCTCGGTCTTGACGGTGTCGGCGACGGTGACCAGACCGGCGGCGCGCTCGTCGACGGCGACGTACATCGGGGTGTCGCCCTGCTCGGCCCGCGCGAGCGCGGCCGCCCCCAAGTGGCTGACGTCGACGCTGGCGTGCTCCATCAGGGCGGCGTTGCCAACACGGAGCCGGTGGCCGTCGACGGTCGCGACGAGGCCGTGCCCTGGGATGGAGTCGAAGCCGTCGACGGGCGGCAGCGTGAGGCCACGGTCCCGGGCGGCGGTGACGATCGCCTGCGCGACCGGATGCTCGCTGCCCGTCTCAGCGGCTGCGACCAGGCGAAGCAGCTCGTCGGAGGTCCAGCCGTCGACGACGGTGACGTCGGTCAGCGCCGGCTTGCCCTGGGTGATGGTGCCGGTCTTGTCGAGGACGACGGCGGTCAGCCGGCGTGCCTGCTCGAGCGCTTCGCCATTGCTGATCAGGATGCCGAGCTCGGCCGCACGGCCGGTGCCGACCATGACGGCGGTGGGTGTCGCGAGGCCTAGGGCGCACGGGCAGGCGATGATCAGCACGGCGATCGAGGTGGTGATCGCCATCGTCATGCTCTCGCCGTCGGGGCCGAACACCGCCCATGCCAGTGCGGTGAGCAGCGCGGTCAGGATGACGGCCGGGACGAACACGGACGACACCTTGTCCGCCAGGCGCTGCATCGGGACCTTGCTGCCCTGCGCGTCCTCGACGAGCCGGACGATCTGCGCGAGGGCGGTGTCGTCGCCGACGGCCGTGGTGCGCATGAGGACGGTGCCGGTGGTGTTGATGGTCGCGCCGATGAGCTGGTCGCCTTCGGCCTTGTCCACCGGGAGGCTCTCGCCGGTCAGCATGCTCTCGTCCACGGTGGTGGTGCCGGTCGCGACGACGCCGTCGACGGGGATCTTCTCGCCAGGTCGGATGCGGACGATGTCCCCGACGGCGACCTGCTCGACGGGGATGTCGACTTCCAGCCCGTCCCGCACGACCCGGGCAGTCTTCGGGGCGAGGCCGACGAGGGCGGTGACGGCCGCAGCGGTCGCCTTCTTCGCGCGGGCTTCCATCCACTTCCCGGCGAGCACGAGCGCAACGATGATCAGGGACGTCTCGTAGTAGACGTGCAGTGGCAGCCCGAGCTCTTCAGCCTGCGCGGGCCACAGGGTGACGAAGGTGCTGTACGTCCACGCAACACCGGTGCCGAGCGCGACGAGCGTGGTCATGTTGGTGCTGCGGTGCTTGGCGGCCTGCCAGGCGCTGGCGTAGATGCTCTTGCCGGCCCAGTACTGGACGACGGTGGCGACGACGAAGATCGCCGGCATGAGCCAGTCCATCGTGTCGATGTGGACAGGCCAGTACATCAAGCCCATGAGGCCGAGGCCGGTGGCCAGCGCGATCTGCCACTTGCGCTTGATGCGGTTCAGCTCGCGGTCGCGCTCAGCGGTGTCGTCTCCGCCCGTCGCCGTCGTGGGCGCAGCTGGCCCGCCATTCTTCGCCTCCTGCTTGGGGGTGGCGCCGTACCCGGCGGCGGTGACAGCACCGATGAGGTCGCCGAGATCGACCGTGCTCGGGTCGTAGGTGACGGTGGCGACGTCGGTGGCGAGGTTGACCTGGGCGACTGCGACGCCGTCGACCTTGTTGAGGCTCTTCTCGATGCGGCCGACGCAACTGGCGCACGTCATGCCGGTGATCTCCAGCTGGCGCACGACCGTCGGCGCGTCGTCGCTGTACCCGGCGGTTTGGGTGGGCTCGGCGGTGGTGGTCATGGCTGCTCCTGGCTTGGTCGGGCGCGCTCCCGGTGCGGGTGGGTCGGTGGTGAGGCTGCTCAGCGTCGCTGTCCGGGCGCTGTCCGGATGGTGTTGTGCTGACTGGACTCGGTCAGGTGCTGGCAGGTGGCAGGTGGCGGGTCGCGGGTCAGCGGATGCGGCGGGACCCGGACAGGGATGAGGTCACGCCCGGGCTGGGTGTGGTCGTGGACGCCGGCCGGGGCGGTGGTGCTCGACCCGGTGGTGAACCTGCGCCGCAGCACGCCTCCGAAGACGTCCCTGGCTTCGACGCCGGTGCGCATCGCTGGTCGGCAGGCGAGCGCGGCGGGGCCGGGTGCGGTGAGGCCTGCGTGGCCGGGGGAGTCGATGGATCCGGCACGAGGGTGCGATGCGCTGGGCGGACGTGGCTGGGCGGGTGGGGTGCCGGCTGATGTCCGCGCTCCGGCGGAGCAGGGGTCTGGGCTCCGCCGGAGCGCGGCTTTCAGGACGCGAGGGTGTAGCCGGCCTCCTCGACCGCTTCACTGATCTTGTCGGTGCTGACGGGCTGCTCACTGGTGACGGTGACCGTGCCGGTCGCCAGATCGACGTCTACTGCGGTGACGCCGGCGACCCCCCTGACCTCGGCGCTGACCGAGCTGCTGCAGTGATCACAGGTCATCCCGGTGACGGTGTAGGTCTCGATGCTCATGAGGTCCTCCTTCATCTGGTGCCGGCGGCGTGCCGGCCGGGCGTCACAGTCGCGGCCGGGGCTGTCGCCGCGCTGTCCGGCGCCGGCCGGATGCCACGGTCGTGGACAGCGTCCGGACAGCGGTGCCCCATTTCCTGTAGGAGTGGCTCGCGTGGGTGCAGACTGCGGACGCCCAGTAGGGAGTGCGCCGTGACCGAGATCGAGTTCCGCCTGCTCGGCGCCATGCAGCTGCGCGTCGACGATGAGCCAGCGAAGCTGCCCGGGGCGGCCGAGCGCGGCTTGCTCGCCCTGCTGCTGCTCTCACCGGGCCGGACCGTCGCCGCCAGCTCGCTCATCGACCGGCTGTGGTCGGAGTCCGCCCTGCCGGCCGACCCGCTGAACGCCCTGCAGCTGCGGGTGTCGAAGTTGCGTCGAGCACTCGCCGCGCACGGCGTCGACGTCATCGTTCGGGAGGCATCCGGATACCGCGCCGACGTCGACCGCGACCGCGTGGACCTGCACCGATTCGTGAGCTTGGTACAGGCCGCGCGCACCGCCGCGCGTAGAACCGCTGCAGGTGACGCGCTGGCCTTGTACGACGAGGCGCTGGCGCTGTGGCGTGATGATCCGCTCGCTGACTTCGCCGGCGAGGGCTGGGCGACCGTAGAGGCCGCCCGGTTGGATCAGCTGCACCGGGCTGCGCTGACCGAGCGGGCCGAGGCGGCCCTGGTGGCGGGCCGGCACGTCGAGGTCGCCGCCGACCTCGAGCCGACCGTCGCGAGGGACCCCGGGCAGGAGGCGATCGCTGGTCTGCTGATGACTGCCCTGTACCGGGCCGGGCGGCAGGCGGACGCGCTCGATGTGTTCGCCCGCACCCGCCGTCACCTCGACGACGAGCTCGGGCTGCAGCCCTCCGCTGCGCTTCGCACGCTGCACCAGCGCATCCTCGAGCAGGACGATGCGCTCGCAGCCGTGCCTGCACAGCCCGGTACGGCTGGTTCGGCTGGTGCCGAGGCCGGACCGGCCGCGTCAGCAGCGCAGACCCCGGCGGTCGGCCAGGAAGCCGACACCGGACCGAAGCGGACCCTGCCGATCCCTGCTCTGCGGATGATCGGACGCGACGACGAGCTCGCGCAGCTGAGCGACGCGCTCACCCGTCAGCGCCTCGTCACCTTGGTCGGCCCGGGCGGCGCCGGGAAGACGTCACTGGCCATGGCGTCTGCGCACCAGCTCGCCGACCACTTCGAGCAGCATGTCCATCTGGCCCGGCTGGCGGCGGTGAGCAACCCGGCTGACGTGCCGCTGGCGGTGGCGGACGCGCTCGGCGTGCCGCTCGACGGTGCCGACCCGAATGCGGCGGTACGCGCCCGCCTCCTTGCCTACCTCGCGAACCGGCGGCTGATGCTCGTGCTGGACAACTGCGAGCACGTCATCGACGCGGTCGCGACGCTCGTGGACTCCATCCTCGGCGCGGCCGCGCACGTCACCGTGCTCGCGACCAGCCGGGAAGCCCTCGCCGTTCCCGGCGAGGTGCAGCTCAGCGTCGCGCCGCTTGCGGTGCCGCCCGAGGGGACGCCCGCCGGGCAGGTGCTGCAGTTCCCAGCTGCTGTCCTGTTCGTCGAGCGGGCGTCGGCTGTCCGCGCGAGCCTGCCTCTGTCGGAGCCGGACCTGCTGGCGCTGGCGCAGGTGTGCCGGCAGCTTGATGGGTTGCCGCTCGCGCTCGAACTCGCTGCGGCACGCATGTCGTCGCTGTCGCTGCCGGACCTGGCAGGCCGACTGGGGGACCGCTTCGGCCTGCTCACCAGCGGACGGCGCACCGCAGAGGCCCGGCAGCGGACCTTGCGCGCGACCGTCGAGTGGAGCCACGCGCTGCTGTCGCAGCCCGAGCAGCAGGCGTTCCGGCGCCTGGCCGTCTTCCACGGCGGCTGGACGCTCGAGGCAGCCGAAACCGTCGTCGCGGGCGAGGACATCCCCGCCGGTGAGGTGTTCGACGTGCTCGACCACCTGGTCAACCGGTCGATGGTCGTGCTCGAGCCCGGCTCGCCGTCGCGGTACCGCATGCTCGAGACGCTGCGGCAGTACGCAGTCGAGGAACTCGACGCCTCCGGAGAGCGAGACGACACAGCAGCCCTGCACGCGACGTTCTTCCGGCACGTCGCTGAGCAGGCCGAGCAGAGCCTGCGCGGTCACGGACAGCGGGCGGCGCTGCAGCGGCTGCGCAACGAGCACCCCAACCTGCGTGCAGCGTTGGCGAGGCTGTCGGCCGACCCGAGCCGGGTCGAAGACGGGCTTCGACTAGCCGGTTCGCTCGCGCTGTTCTGGCACCTGGGACGGCACGTCGAAGGCCGCGAGGTGTTGTCGAAGCTCATCGCCACTCCCGGCGGGAGCCAGCAGGCACGAGCCCGGGCGCTGCAGGCGGTGTCGATCGTCGAGCGTCCACGGGCCTGCCTGGTGCATCCGAGCCCGCGCTGTGCGGAGACGGCGCTCGAGAGCTTGCAGCTGTTCGAGGCCGAGGGTGATGCGCATCGCGCTGCCCTGTCGAAGGTGCTGCTCGCAGTCGAGCTGCTCAACGGCTCGGACCCCGGCCGCTTCGTACAGCTGCTCGCCGAGGCGGAGGAGCAGTTCTCCGCCCAGGCGGACCACTGGGGTCACGCGGTCGTCGCGTTCGTCCGCCTACAGAACTTCATGCGCCGAGGCGACGAGCCGCGGTCGCGGGCGATGGGCCGGACCGCGTCGGAGGCGTTCCGGCGGCTCGATGACGCCTGGGGCCTGTCAGCTGTGCTCTACCACCTGGGCTGGGGGCTGAAGGAGTTCGGCCGGTACGCCGAGGCGATACCCGTCCTCGAGCAGGCGATCGAGGTGTCGAGCTCGGCAGGGGTGTTCAACACCGCCCAGTGGGCGCTGTCCGACCTCGGGGTCGCGCTGCTGGGTCTCGGCGAGCGCGAGGCGGCCTCGGCCGCGTTCGACCGAGCTGCGTCTGCGTCCGAGGAGGTCGGTGACGCCGCAGGTGTGGTCCTCGCCGGCCTGGGACGGGCGCAGATCGCGCAGATCGATGGGAATGTGGCGACGGCCCGGCCGCTGTTCGAGGAGGCGGTGCGCGGCCTGACCCAACTGGGCACCCCTCTGTGGGGCGGGCACGCACTCGCCGGTGTCGCATGGTGCGACTGGCGCGACGGGCTGCTGGACGACGCCGCCGAGCGGTACACGCAGGTACACACTGCCGGGCAGCAGTACAGCGAACCGACCTTGCTCGCGACCGGCCTGGAAGGTCTGGCGCGCGTGGCGGCCTCGATGGGTCAGCGGGACGAGGCGCAGGTGCGGCTGAACGAGGCCGTCGAGGTTCGGCAGGCGTCGGCGCGCCCGGCACCGCCGCAGGAGCAGGCCGAGCTCGACGACCTGTGGGGTCAGGTCGACGAAGTAGCCGGGGCGGCCGTCCGGCTGGGTGCGCCTCGAGCTTCGATGGACGTCGCGAGGTCCGGGCAGTTCACGTCTCGGTAGCCGGCGCTGCGTCCACGACCTGCGGGGTGTAGTCGGAGCCGGCGAACACGGTCAGGACGTCGGCGATGGTCATCGTGCCGCCGAGGACCACCGTGCCGGTCTTCGCGTCGGCCATGATCGTCTCGACGCCGCCGACGTCACGGAGCCAGCCGGTCACCTCGCGCACACAGTGCCTGCACTGCATCGAGCCGACCGAGAGCCTGACCTCGGGCATCGCGCTCACCTTCGTCCAGCGGGCGTTCTTCTGACGCCACCTACGGTGCCTCGCGGCGCTGTCCGTCCGCTGTCCACCGACGCGCTCGGGGACGGCGCCCGGGACCAGATGGTCCGTTCCGGTGACAGAAGTGGGACAGGGCAGGGACAGCGCCTCGGTCGACCGTGTGCATCGCAACCCAGTAGCGACACGAGGCCCGGGAGCGGGGATGACCACCACGACGCTCCGCATCATCTGCGACGGTTGCCAGCTGACCTTCGACGTGCCCTCCGCCGCGATCGTCATCGACCTGCCCGACGAGCCACGTGCCACCTGACTCGCAAGCCCTGTCGCGTCCCAGAACCATCAGCCCCGGAGTCCGCCATGAACATCCCCGAACCGCGCGGGCAAGGTCTGCGCCCGTCCGGCGAGACGGTGCCGAGCAGCGCGCTGATGTCTGCGCTGACGACCGAGCACTACACGCTGCAGGCCTCACGCTCGTCGACGGTCATCGAGGCAAACGGACGCAGCTCGCTGTTCCTGTCCGCCGTCAGCGGCGCACTGGTCGCCCTGGCGCTGGTCGCCCAGCTCGACCGGTTCGGCGACACCTTCCTGGTGTTCGCGTTCTCCGTCTTGCCAGCGCTGCTGATGCTCGGCGTCATGAGCTACGCGCGCCTGGCCGACCTGGCCGTCCACGACGCGTACTACGCCCGCGCGATCGGCCGGATCCGCAGCTTCTACTTCGACGTCGCCGGGCCGGAGGCCCGCAAGTACTGGCTGCTGGGCGCAGGCGATGACCAGCACGTTGTCATGCGGCACGCCGGTCAGCGGCTCACTGGCTGGCACCACTGGACGCACCAGGCGACGGCCGTCGCTGCGTTGACCGCGGTCATCGCCGGTGTGCTCGGTGGCCTGGCGGTCGACACGGCCTCACCGCTGACCCTGCCGGCGACCGCTGTGGTCGGTGTCGTTCTGGCTGTTCTAGTGCTGGTCGGCCTGCTGGCTGATCAGCAGCGTCGCTGGCGCCAGTGCGAGCAGAGCTCGCCGGCCCTGTTCGCACCCGATGGCACGCCGCGGAACGCCGATGTGGCCACCGCTGGACTCACGTGCCACCTGGCGTAGACCAGACACCGGGCGGCACGGTGAGACCGGACCACCCGCCGTCGACGAGCTGGACGCGGACGTTGCGCATCGCCACGGCGCGCCATCGGGGGGAGACGGCGAGCGGTCTGGCCTGGTGTTCGTCGTCGTGCCGGCCGGCGCAGCCGCCAGCGGTGGCTCCCGGAGCCGGGCGTCCACGCAGGCTCTGCTGACGTCGACGAGTCGCTGATCGTCAAGACGTGCGGTCAGCACGGCCTCGGGGTCCGAACGGCAGGGCAAAGCGCGCTGTCCAGCGGCAGATACGCGACAGAGGACGACACGCCGTGCCTGCCATGGGTGGAGAACCCAACGGGGGACACGACGGGGTGTCGTTGACGTCTGCGCCGACGGCGCCTGAGGCCTCGCACACGAGTGCGGCGACAGTACGGGCAGCGGAAGACGTGCCACGGCGACGGACGCAACCTGACAGGACCGGTACGGACCTCGACGACCGCAGCTGTCGCCGACGTGCGGTGGCGAGGACGACAGAGCGAGGACAGCGGCAGGACAGAGGGCTTCGCGAACCTGCGTTCTTGACAGCCACCGCCGGCTGTCCTTCGCAGAAGACAGGAACCGTCATGACAACCACCGCACCCGCGGCGAGTTCGACGAGCAGCCGGCGCCGGCTGGCGCTCGCGCTCATCGCCGCCGCTCAGTTCATGGTCATCATGGACACCTCGATCATCGGCGTCGCCTTGCCGAAGATGCAGGCCGACCTCGGCTTCGACCCGCAGGACCTCAGCTGGGTCTTCAACGCCTACGTCATCGCCTTCGGCGGGCTGCTGCTGCTCGGTGGACGGCTGTCCGACCTGTTCGGCGCCCGCCGCGTCTTCACCACTGGCTGGGTGGTCCTCGCCGTCGGCTCGATCGTCGCCGGCCTGGCCAACGGGGTCGCCGTCGAACTGACCGGCCGCGCGATCCAGGGCGCCGGCTCAGCCCTCATCGCCCCGGCCGCGCTCACCCTGCTGTTCCAGGTGTTCGGCGGCACCAGCGAGCTCCCGAAGGCCCTCGCCCTGTACGGCGCGGCCGCACCTGCCGGCGGCACCGCCGGCGTCTTCCTCGGCGGAGTCCTGACCGAGTACGCGTCCTGGCCGTGGGTGTTCTTCATCAACCTGCCGGTGGCCGCCGTCGTGCTGCTGCTCACCCGCTCGGTCATGCCGGCCGGGATGACCGGCCGCGGCTCGCTCGACCTCGCCGGCGCAACCACCGCCACGCTCGGCCTCGGCGCCGTCGTCTTCGCGATCGTCCGCGCCCCTGAAGCCGGCTGGACCTCCGGCGGCACCCTGCTCGCCGGCCTCGGCGGCCTCGCGTTCCTCGGTGTGTTCGTCGCACTGCAGGCCAAGCTCCGTCAGCCGCTGATGCGCCTGGGCATCTTCCGCGCACCGAACCTCGCTGCAGCCAACGTCGCGCAACTCCTGCTCGGCGCCGCCTGGATTCCGATGTTCTTCTTCGTGAACCTCTACCTGCAGCAGATCCTCGGCCTGGGTGCGTTCGCGTCCGGCGCCGCGCTCCTGCCGCTGACGATCACGATCATGATCGGGATGGTCGCGGTCGCCCCCAAGCTCATCGCCCGCTTCGGCCCGAACGCGATGACCATCTCGGGTCTCACCACGCTGGCCGCTGGCCTGGTGTGGCTGTCGTTCATCGACGCCAACGGCAGCTTCATCGTCGACATCCTGCCCGCGTCGCTGGTGACCGCCGCAGGCATGGCGATGGCCTTCATCCCCTCGCTCGGCACCGCGCTGTCGTCTGCGGCGCCCCAGGAGGGCGGCCTGGCCGCCGGGATCGTCAACACCAGCTACCAGATCGGCTCCGCGCTGGGCCTGGCGGCGATGACCGCGGTCGCGGCTGCGTTCGGTGCCGACCAGATCGGCAACCCGTCCGGCCTCACCGACGGGTTCTCGGCCGCTCTGCTCGGCGCCGCCGGCATCGCCGCCGTCGGTGCTGTCCTCACCTCCGTGCTGCTGAAGAAGCCCGCCGACAGCCCGGCCGCCAACAGCACCGACAGTGAGCCCATCGCCGCCTGACACCACCGCACGGCCTGCGCACGACCCGGCTGGCGCGGTCACTCCTGCGGCCGCGCCAGCCGTCCCCCCTCTCCAGCTCATCAGATCGGAGAGAAGCGATGGCCAGCACACGCGTGCCCGCCGAGTTCGGTGAACGCATCGCCGAGGACGGCCCCGTCGCCCACCACCGGCTCCTCCGGGACCGAGCGCAGTCCCGCGTCGCTTGCGCGGACGGGCCGGTCGCGTCATGACCGGGCAGCCTCCGAAGCGTGCCCCGCGTCCGCACCACCCGCACAGCTGATCTCCCTCGACGGCCACCAGTAGGCCTGTCTCAGCTGCACCGGCTCCCCTTGAGCGCCCGGCCCCGCTCGTCCTCGGCTCGACGTCGGAAGGAACGCACCATGACCACTGACCACGACCTGTTCTCGACAGACACGGTCGGGCTGGCTCAGGTCTCCCGGCCGCAGACCGTGCGGCTGGCCGACGGAAGCCGATTCGGCCTGTCGATCGGCGCGGTGCGCAAGGACCTGGAAGGGAAGGACATCGGCGATGCAGGCTCGGTCGCTGAGTTGCGGATGTTGGCCTACAACGGCTCGATTCCCGGCCCGACGCTCCGCGTCCCACAGGGAGCCGAGATCACCGTGGACATCCGTAATCACGGCGACGTGGAGACCACGGTGCATTGGCACGGGCTCCGGCTGGAGAACCGCTTCGACGGCGTCCCGCACGAGACCCAGGAGCCGATCCCGGTGGGCGGCGGCTACAGCTGCCAGGTGCAGTTCCCCGACGCCGGCTTCTACTGGTACCACCCGCACGTCCGCGAGGACTTCGCGCAGGAGATGGGCCTCTACGGAACGCTCGTCGTTGACCCGACCGACCCCGAGTACTGGCCGGAGGTCGACCGGGAGCTGACGTTCACCCTCGACGACCTGCTCGTCGAGGACGGGCACATCGCCGCGTTCTCGCGGGTCGGGCCGAACTTCACCGCGATGGGCCGGTTCGGCAACGTGCTGCTGATCAACGGCGAGACGGCCTTCGCGGGGACGGCAACAGCCGGCGAGGTCGTGCGCCTGTACCTGGTCAACACCGCCAACACCCGGCTGTTCGACTTCGCGCTGCGCGGAGCCCGGATGAAGTTGGTCGGCGGGGACAGCGGCCGCTACGAGCGGGAGACGTTCATCAAAGACGTTCTGCTGGCGCCATCGGAGCGGGCCGTCGTCGACGTGCTCTTCGACGCCCCGGGGGAGGTACGGCTGGAGCACCGGACCCCGGACCAGACCTACGACCTGGGCGCGTTCACCGTCGCACCGGCAGCCAACGGCGGCGGCGCCGCGGCCGGGGCGTTCGCCACGCTGCGGACCGACCCGGAACTGACCGCCGAGCGCCGGATGATCGAGCACCACCTCGACCGTGAGCCCGACAAGGTACTGGCTTTCGTGTCGAAGATGCCGCTGCTGTACGACGAGGACGCTCCAGTTGCGTCGTCCTACGTCTGCCCGATGCACCCCCATGTCACCGCGGCGAAACCGTCGACCTGCCCCGAGTGCGGGATGGAGCTCGTGCCGTCGGACGCGGTACCTGCTGCCTCACATGCGGCCGGGGAGTTCCACGCCCACGGCGGCGGAGACGGTCTCGAATGGCAGGACCTGATGCCCGACATCAACCGTGCATCGAATCCGGACAACATGATCTGGCAGCTCGTCGACCGGGAGTCCGGCGCCGTCAACCAGGCGATCGATTGGGCGTTCACCGTCGGGGACCGGGTGAAGATCCGGCTGGTCAACGAGATTCACCAGGATCACCCGATGCACCATCCCTGGCATGTTCACGGGGCCGGGCGCTTCCTCGTCCTGTCCCGGGACGGTGCACCGGAGCCGAACCTCGTGTGGAAGGACACCGTGCTGCTGCGGGCCGGTCAGACGATCGACGTCCTGCTCGACGTCAGCAACCCGGGACTGTGGATGACGCACTGCCACATCGCCGAACATGCCGAGAGCGGCATGATGTTCAGCTTCAACGTGGCCCGTCGCTCGGAGCCAGTCCGATGACGGCCGGACCGGTCCGGCCGGCGTTGGACGTGCTGGTCGTCGGCGGAGGTCAGGCCGGTCTGTCGATCGGCTGTCACCCGGCGCGGCGCGGCCTCCGGTTCCAGATCGTCGAGTCCGGACCGGAGCTGGGGTCGGCGTGGCGCTCGCGCTCTTCCGCAATCGGCCGTCACGAGCCGTCGTAGTCGACATTCCGTACGGTGCACGCGGTGCAGCGGCACCGGTCTTTGACGTAGGCGGCCCTGGTGCCGTGGACGTGCTGGGTCCTGCATGGCGCGACGAGCGGCCCGTTCCAGAGCCAGCAGGTGCTTGACGCAGGAGTGTCGGGAATCGTGCGTATCGGCCAGCGGCGCGCTGGCGTAGTCGGCGGTGTGACCGCAGCTCGAGCAGGTCTGGGTGGTCCTCATCGCCAGCGCTGATGCGGGGGTGAGGGCGGCGGGAGGCTGTTGCCTGGGGTCTGACCGGGAGGCCGGCTTGGAGCAGTACGTCGTCATCCAGTCGGTGCGAATCGTGCCGGCGTTCCCGATGTGCTCGTCGAAGGCCAGTGCGGTGCTTCTGGAGGTGATGGCCGACCATTCGGGGTCGGACAGCAACCGTTCCAGGTGGGCTTCGACGGTGAGTCGATCGACGTACGCCACGCTCGCTTCGAGCAGGCCAGCCAGGTCGATCAGCAGCCGGTACGTGTCGCCGTCGTAGGCACTGACCAGGGCCACGCACAGCCCGGCCGCCGCGTCGGGTTCTTCCCTGCCCGCTGCAGAGAAGGCATGCCCAGCGCAGGGGAAGAAGTACAGCAACCGGTACAGCAACGCGGTCCGAACGGCGGTGGACGACCGCGGACGTGGTGACGCGCTGACCAGGGAAAACCGTATCGGGGTGAACGGCGGCGGACCCCACGCAGGAAACTGGGGGTCAAGGGGTCGCAGGTTCGAATCCTGTCAGCCCGACAGAAGCAGTTGCAGGTCAGGGGCGGGTCGACCACCAGGTCGGCCCGCCTTCGACGTGTTCGGGCGCGCCCATCACGACATCGGGGATCTCGGCTGGCTTCGGGTCGGCCGGTCTGGCCACATGTCGGCGCCCGGGTCATCGAGATCGACAGGGCCTGCGGTCGGCGGCCATGTCTGCCGCCGGCCCGGCGCGGCCCTGGTGCGTCACAGCACCAGGGCGGCCGGGTGGTCGGTCACGTCCAGCGGGACGCCGGGCCGGTGGGTGACAGGAGCCGACAGCATCCCGGCGATCGCGTCGGCGAGGAAGTCGCCCACCGCCTGCCAGGAGGGGGCCGCGCCGTCGTGGTCGGACAGCCGCTCGACGTCCGCGCACGTCGTCGAGACGATCCGGGTCATCAGCCTCGCTCGCCCCACGACGACGTCCCGGTCCAGGTGGTCGAGACGAGCCACCACGGAATGGGTGATCGCGGAAGCGGATGGTGCCAGGTCCGTCGAATCGCCCAGCAGGCCCGCGGCCATCGGGTCGTGCAGCGCCTGGGCGAGGAAGCGGGCCCGGCTGCTGGGCTGCGGCAACGCCCCCAACGCGTCGGTGAACGGGACCACCAGGCTGCGGACGTCCTCCAGGAGCGAGTCGGAGCCGGCGAACATCGCCCGCCGGGGGGGCTCCAGCGCGACGAGGTGGCGGGTGATCAGCGCCTGGAGCAGCCCTTCCCGGCCGCCGAAGTAGTACCGCACGGCGGAGTGGTTGGTGTTGCCCGCGCTCTCGGCGACCTTCCGGTCGGAGACCTGGGCGATGCCGGCCTCGGCGAACAGGCGCTCGGCCGCGTCCAGCAGAGCCGTGCGGGCAGCGTCGGACCGTGCCACCTGGGTGCCTCCTCGGCTGGCTTCCTCTGTTGTGACCCGCGTCAAGCTAGCCGGTTGCTGACTTTGTAAGTCACATGACTTACATTTTGATCGTCTCAGCCCGGGCGCACGCGTCCCGCTCCGCCGCCGCAGCCGGAGTCGGTCACCTCACCGATGCTCGCCCGCCCTCGTCAGGAGCAGTCGCATGGAGCCCCTCACTGCCGCATCGTCCGCTGCCGGTCCTCCCGTGGTCGGCCCACCGATCGAGGACCGCCGGACCCGCATCGCGCGCTACGTCTTCCTGTTCCTCATCCCCTTCCTGATGGTCACGATGATGTACGCGACGTACGTCGGGACCATGCACGCGCCGCACCCGCGGGACATGCCGGTTGCGGTGGTGGGCGTCGGCGCGCAGGCCGAAGCGGTCGTCGACTCGCTCGCCGCCGTCCCGGACGACGCCGTGGAGCCGCGTCTGGTCCGCTCGGCGGACGAGGCTGTCGAGCTGCTGGAGAGCCGTGAGGTCGTCGGCGCGCTGCGTGTCCCGCAGCCGGGCACCGACGCGGCGACCCTCTACACCGCGAACGCGGCCGGGCCCTCACAGGCCACGACCGTCCAGCAGCTGCTCGCGCCGGTCGCCGTCCAGCAGGGCTGGACCATCGAGTCCGAGGACGTCGCCCCGCTGAACCCGGGTGACTCCTCCGGCACGGCGGTGCTCTTCGCCGCCATGGGGATGATGCTGGCCGGGTACGTCCCGCTCAGCGTGATCCTGCTGGGCCTGCCGCAGCTGCTGGCGGTCCGGCGGTTCGTTCCGGTGCTCCTGGGCTGGGCGGCCGGGACGAGCGCGCTCATCTGGCTCATCCTCGGGCCGATCGTGGGTGCCGTGGACGGGCACTTCCTCGGCTTCTTCGGCGTCGGCATGCTGGCCATCGGCGCGGTCGGGGCGGCCCAGTTGCTGTTCACCAAGCTGATGGGCCCCCTCGCCGTCCTCATCGGCATGCTGCTCTACGTCGTGCTGGGCATGCCGGCCTCGGGCTTGGCGCTGTCGGTCGACGTCATGCCGGGCTTCTTCTCCTTTCTGCACGGCGTGCTGCCGCTCCCGGCCGCGGGGGAGGCGCTGCGCTCGCTCGTCTACTTCGACGGTGAGCGGCTCGGCAGGCACCTGCTCACGCTCACCGTCTGGGTCGTGGTCGCGCTGGGGCTGTCGCTGCTCAAGGAGCGCGCGAGCGGCCTGGCGGTTCCCGGCGCCCCACCGGTCACCGACCCGGACGCGCCACTCCCGGCGTTGGCCGGCGGCCCGCTGCGGTCCCTGCGGTTCCGCTACGTGACCGCAGCGGCGTTCCCGCTGTCCATCCTGGTCATGGTGGTCGGCCTGATGAGCTTCGCCATGCACGAGCCGACGGTGCGTGAGCTCCCGGTGGCCGTGGTCGGGTCGACGGAGCAGCAGGCGTCGCAGGTGGCCGACGGTCTCCAGTCGAGCCTGGGGTCGATGGTCGACGTCCAGGTGGCCGGGTCGGTGGACGCCGCGACCGACGCCGTCGTCGACGGGGAGGTCGTCGCCGCCTACGTGCTCCCCGCCGGCCCAGGTGAGGACGCCACCCTCTACACCTCCGCGGGCGCCGGCGTCAGCCAGCAGAGCGTGGTGCGCGCGGTGTTCGGTCAGGTCGCTGCCGGGCAGCAGGTGCCACTCACAGAGACCGACCTGACGCCGCTGCGCGACTCCGACACCATGGGCAGCAACAGCATGTACGTCGGCATGGCCTGGATCATGGCCGGCTTCCTGATCATGGCCGTCTTCCGCGGTGGTGCTCCCGAGCTGAAGCGCTTCCGCCAGTTCGTGCCGCACCTCGCCGGTTGGTCGGTCGGCATGGCCGTCTGGCTGTGGCTGCTCTTCGACGTGGTCATCGGTGCGGTCAACGGGAACGCCTGGCAGATGATCGGCTTCGGGGCGGCGACCATCTTCGCCATGGCGGTGGTGACCGGCGCCTTCACCCGGACGCTGGGGCTGGCCGCGATCGTGCCGGTGATGGTCGTGCTGATGCTGGCCGGCGTCCCGGCCTCGGGGGGCGGACTGTCGCTGTACATGGTCCCCGAGGTCTTCCGCGGCCTGTCGGAGGTGCTGCCGCTGCCCGCGGCGGTGGACGCGGCGAGGTCGCTGGTCTACTTCGACGGTGCCGGGGTCGGCCGGGACCTCCTGGTCATCGCCGTATGGGGCGTCATCGGACTGCTGCTCAACCTCGTCGTGGACCGGTGGCTGCGGCGCCGGGAGGACGGGACCGGCGTCCCCGGGCCGGACGGCCGCCCCTCGCCTCCCGGGGCGGCGAACGAGGACGCCGACCGGGACGGGACCGACCGCACCGATGCCGACCGGCTCGAGAGCGCCGGGGTGCGCTGAGGACGACGGGCTGGACGGCGATCCGCCGTCCAGCCCGGGCCGGGTCCGGGACGGGGTGGCACGGAGACAAGTCCTGGCACCCCCTGCCGCTGGGCGGTCGGACGTGGTGACGCGCTGACCAGGGGAACTCTGATCAGGGTGGACGGCGGCGGACCCCGCTCAGGAAACTGGGGGTCAAGGGGTCGCAGGTTCCAATCCTGTCAGCCCGACAGAAGAAGTCACAGGTCAGGGGCCGTTTCCGGGAGACCGGGAACGGCCCCTGTTGCTCTTTCGGATGGATTGACCACCATTTTGACCACCATTAGCCGACCCTAAGTCGGTCAGGACGGCGCCCAGGGTGGCCACGGCGTCGGGGGAGACGTGGCCGTCGACGGGGCAGTAGCCGCGATGGAGGAGTGACCGAGATGTCGGACACCACCTTGAGCGGGATGCCGTGGCTGGGCATCAGGCGGGGTCACCGGCTGGTTGTCCTGACGCGCCCGTCGTAGGTAGGCCGCCGGAGGCATCCCGACGACGGAGCGGAAGTCGCGGCTGAAGTGGGCCTGGTCGAACCAGCCCAGAGACGCCGCCAGGCCCGCGAGGTCATCGACCTCCGCGGTGTCGATGAGCGCTGCGGCGTCCTGCAACCGGTACCGGGCCATCACCGCCTTGGGGCTGACGCCGACGTAGCCGGCGAACAGCCGCTGCAGGGACCGGATGCTCAGGCCGGCCAAGGCGGCGACCTGCTCGACCCGCACCAGCGAGCGGTCGCCGATCATCCGGTCGAGCACCGCGAGCAGGTCGAGGTACGCGGGCTCCGGGTTCGGCGCGCGCGGGGCGAGGACAGCGTCCAGGACGGCGGCCCGGTCGGCGTCGTCCTCCGCGGCCAGGACCGTCACGCGCAACCGATCCGAATCGATCCCCAGCTCGCTGCCGAGCGGTGCAACAGCGTTGCGGGCCGGCAGCACACCGGTGAACGCCCGGAACCCGCCCGGGCGGAACTTGACCGCCGTCACCCGACCGACGCCCACCAGGTCGACGGTGAACCGGCGGGTGACCACTCCGTGCACCAGGACGGCGGGCAGCGCGAGTCCGAAGCGCGTCCCGTCGCCGGACTCCACTGACAGGTTGACGCTGGGATGGCTCAGCACCTCGGAGCGGAAGGGCGGGCGGCCGGTGCGATCCCAGCGCACCGACCAGTAGCGCTCCACGAACGGCGCCAGCATGGGATGGACGTCGGCGTCACGCCGCAAGTGAGCCGTGGCCTCGGTCTCGGCCGGACGCAGCACGCCGCGCGTCGTCGGCTCGGTGGTTGTCGCGTTCTTCCAAGACGCCACGTCTGGAGCGTAACCAGGCTCAGGCACATGACGATCACGAATGGACGGCCCGAGGGCTACACCGCGCTGACCCCCTTCCTGGTGTGCTCCCCGGCCGCTGCCGCCATCGATTTCTACGGAGCGGTATTCGGAGCGACCCTCGTGAGCCGGATGGACGGCCCCGACGGCTCGGTCATGCACGCGGAGATGGACTTCGGTGCGGGACGGCTGCAGCTCTCCGACCCCAACGACGGGTTCGGGCTGGGCGCACCGATCCTCGACGGCGACACGGTCAGCCGCTCGACGTGCGTCTACGTCCCCGAGGTCGACGCGGTGTTCGCGAGGGCGGTGGATCGTGGCGCCACAGTGCGCGAGAAGCCGAGCACCTTCGTGACCGGCGACCGGTTCGCCTCGATCTACGACCCGTTCGGTCACCGCTGGGCGATCATGACCAAGGTCGAGGAGGTCAGCCCCGAGGAGTCGGAGCGGCGGCTGGCCAAGTGGAGTGCCGGTCAGGGTTGAGGTGCTGGTCCACGCTGATGGCTCGAGGAACCGCCCCGGCGCAAGGAACTCGTTCCGGCTGGTCCGGCTCCCGGCAGGGGAGCGTCGGCGCGTCACCAGCACACGCCCCACGATCAGCATCGGCGGCCGCGAGGTCTCCACCGGACGCCTGCCGGGTGCCCGCCTGCACCGGCGGCATCTGACCGAGTACGCCGCACCACTGTGCGCCGTCGAGGCAAATCGCACCCAGCACGGGCCCTTGTCTGCCGTGGTCGCGGGGGTGCACCTGGAGTTCACGCCAGACCGGTCCGCGATCGAAGTCATCGCCGCCGAGCAAGGCGGGCACTGCGCTCGGCTGGACCTCGATCCCGCGCTGCCCGACATCCGCGCCTTCCCCGACGGCACCGTCGAGGAAGGGCACTGGTATGTCGCGGTGGACGACGTCCGGCTGACCGGTGGCGCGTGGTCGGTAGAGCGCAACGACGACCAGGTGATGCTCGCCCTCGACGTGACGGAGAGGTGGCGGGTGACGGAGAGGTGGCGGCGAGGACGCCTGTCGCGGCTGATGCGTGTGGTGATCAGCGTCGTGCCGGTCTTCCGCCGGTGGCCCACGACCTGTCGCTGGCGGGCGGTCGTGCAGTTGGGCTCGATCCCCACCATGACGTCGAAGTGGGAGCGCATCACCTCCAACGACGCACAGGGCTATCGCCGCTGGACCCGCTCATGACCGCGCCGTGCGGGAGGCGAGCGGCGCTCATGGCCGTGGGGCCGTGGCGCGGACTCCTGGTCCTGTTCGGCCTCGCCGGGGCAGCGATCCATCTCGCGGTGGTGCGACCGCGACAGCTGACCTGGGGCGCGACCGCCGATGAAGTCTCGCGTCCGCTTCCGGGAGACGACCTGGTCGCCTGTCCGACGTTCCTTGCCACCCGGGCGATCTCAGTAGCCGCACCGCCCGAAGAGATCTGGCCATGGCTCGTCCAGGTCGGAGTGACACGCGCCGGCTGGTACAGCTATGACCTCCTGGACAACCTCGGTCGCCCCAGCGCCCGGCGCGTCGTCCCCGAACTCCAGAACCTCGCGCCCGGCGACGTCGTGCCGATGAGCCCGGACGGCCGGCAGGGGCTGCGGGTCCACGCCATGGATCCGCCCCGCACGATGGTCTGGGGCACGCCGGGCGACACCACCTGGGTCTGGCAGCTGGAGCCACGCCCGGACGGGACGACGCGCGTGCTCACCCGGATCCGATCTCGGATCCGGCTGTTTCCCATGTCCATTGCCTTCTCGGTACTCCTTGAGGTCGCGGACTTCTGGATGATCCGCAAGATGCTCCTGAACCTCCGAGACCGAGCTGAAGGCCGGGACGACGAGGACGGGATCCGCTCGGCGTCCATGCGGTAGCGGGCCACTGCGCGTTGCCGGGAGTCAGAGGTCCTCCGCTCCTGCGATCGGGATTGGGATTGGGAGCATCGGCAACACCGCACCTCAGGGTGCCGGCCGCAGCGTTGGCTCGTCCCAACGTCCGGGCATGACCGACTGGGGTTCCCGAGGGGAAGAGCCGCCTGAACAGTTCCGACAAGCAGGAGCACGCCACTGCAGGCGGGCGTGTGCTCGAAGTGTCGACAACCGGGCCCAGGAGTGCGCTGGTGCTAGGGCGGTCACGGCAGCCGAGGTGATCAGGAACCGGGACAGGGTCCGGTGGGGCACGCCGGCGTCGTCGGCAACTGCCTGCAGGGTGGCCCGGTCGGTCGCGGGCAGGTGGCTCGCGACCCTGCCGTCCATGCCTTTGGGCTGCTGATCTGCTCAGGCGCATCGAGTCCGGTCCGGCATCCGCCTGATCGGCCGCCTGCGCACACGCACTGGCCCGCAGAGGTGCGGCTGGCCACGATGGTTGGCTGGCGTTACGGGATTGTGACGACCATCGGGATTCGTTGTAGCGTCTCGGCCGGTCCACCCGAGCCCCGATCTCGCCCAGAGGTCCTCGCGCGGACCCCGTCGAACTGCTGCCGCTCACGCGGTGGCAGACCGGGGACCCATCGTTCCCTTGGGGTGAGTCTCGCCTGGCCAGTGGGCCGCCGCGAGTAGGGCTGTCTCCGGCCCGAACCCGTCAGCTAACTCGGTAGACGGTGAGGGAGAACGGAGCTCGCCACGTTGGCGACATCGCACGACACCGTCTTGCGGCACCATGTCCACTCACGCCGCCGCCCCCGGTGGCGCGCCGCGTTCACCGCGCCGACGCTGGCCGCCGGTGCTGCCCTGCTGCTGGTCCTCACCGGTCCGGCAGCCCACGCCGCACATGGGCCCCCGCCGGCCCCGGCAGGCCAACCCGGACTCGCCGAGGCCGAGGCTGCGCTTGCCAGCATCGAGAAGTCGGTGGTCACGGCAGAGGAGACCCTGCAGCGCCTGACGGTGGAGGCTGAGGCGGTCGCCGATCGGAGCCTGGTCGCCCAGGCCGAGCTGCTCGCAGCCCGGCAGGAGGCCGACGCCCGGGTGGCCGAGCTGGCGGCTGCGCAGGTAGCAGTCGGGCAGGCGCAAGCCGACGTCGTCGCGCTGGCCCGGCAGAGCTACATGGGTGCCGACGCCTACGGCAGTGCGTCGGCCTTCTTCGCTGCAGGCAGCCCCGAGGAAGTCCTCCAACGAGCCGCCACGCTGGAGATCCTGGGTGATGACCGGGGCGAGCAACTGGACGAGCTCGAGGTCGTCCAGCGCCAGCAGCAGGCGGCTACGGAGGCAGCGAAAGCCGCCGTGGGTGCCCGCGATACGGCCGCCGCATCCGCCGCCGAGGCCGAACGGGTCGCCAACGACGAGCTCGCTGCGGCGCAGCAGACCTACGACGTCGCCGTGAGGGACAGGGCCGCGGTGGAGCAGCAGTTGCAGGAGGCGCGGGAGCGGGTGGTCACCCTCGGAGGCGATGCTGCTGCGGGGCCGATGGGACAGCAGGCCGGCGGCGACGCCGCTGCGGTACCGACGGAGCAACAGAGCAGCGGAGATGTCGATCCACTTGTGGCGGAACGGCTGGATGGTGCGGCTTCCCGGGGAGGTGAGCGAGCTGCTTCCGGCGCTGGCATTCCGACGTCGGGGCGGGTGACCTCCTGTTATGGCGCCCGCTGGGGGACCATGCACTACGGCGTGGACATCGCCGCCCCGATCGGCACACCCATCTACGCGCCCGAAGCCGGCGTGGTGCTCCAGGCCGGCCCCGCATCCGGCTTTGGGCTGGCCGTCTACCTGGAGCATGAGGACGGCTCGATCACCCTCTACGGGCACATCGACAGCTACTCGGTCGACGCGGGACAGCAGGTGTCCGCTGGCCAGCAGATCGCGCTGGTGGGCAACACGGGTCAGTCCACCGGCCCGCACCTGCACTTCGAGGTTCACCAGGGCGGGCTCTACCAGAACCGCAGCAATCCGGTTCCGTGGCTGGCCTCGCGCGGCATGCCGCTGGGCGGTGGCTGCGGCTGACCTCGACGGGGCCACTCAATCTCCACCGGGTGGCCCCCCTGGGCAGTCCACGCCGCGGGGCAGTTGCTCCGGGCAGGCCACGCCGTCGTTCGACGACAGGCTGAGTGGGAAGACCGTACGTAGAGGTCTGGGCACCGGCCACTGGCTGACCGGCGGCACCGCCGTCCGTTGCACGCAGTGGGCCAGGGTCTCGAGTGGCCAACAGCTCCGCCCATTCTCCCAAGCAGCCTGAGCGAGGCGGTGCTACCAAAGCCGTAGTCGCGCCAGACCGACGTCGGTCGCAGTGCTGGTTGAGCTGCCGATGGAGGCCGACGACGGCACCGCTGGAGGCGGGGCAGAGGCACGACAATCGGCCTGCCCAGCCGTTCAGGCGACTCAGCCCCAGGGTCGTTGACGGGGCGCGGGACTCGCTGTTCATCACCCCCGTCGTTCAAGCTGGGCCGCCACCAGCGCGTTGAGCCGAACCTGCTGACCGGCATGCAGGACCGGCTGTACTTGTCGCTCAGAGGACAGAGACACCGAGCCCGGTGGCTCCTGGCCAGGCCCGCAGCCAGATCATCAGTGCACCCCACCAACCGGTCAGCAGCAGGGGGAAGCTGTGGTGCACGGGCCGGGCAATGACCACAAGAACGAACGAAACGACAGGGGAACGACGCGTGGGCTGGCTCATCTCCGTGGCAGGCGCCATCTTGGTGCTGCTTTCTTTGCGGGACATGTTCCACCGGATCTGGCACCCGAGTGGTCAGGGCACCATCAGCCGCCTGGTCCTGCAGGCCGTGTGGCGAGGTACCCGGCTGCTGAAGAGTCGGAGTGAGCAGACATCGGTGATCGGGCCTGCTGCCCTGTTGGCCGTGATCCTGACGTGGGCCCTTCTCATCTTGTTCGGGTGGACCCTCATCTACTGGCCGCACATGGCCGAGGGATTCTCGTTCGGTTCCAGCCTGAACCCCGCGCAGCGGGGAGACTTCGCAGACTCCCTCTACGTGTCTCTGGTGACGCTTGCCACGCTCGGATACGGCGACATCGTCCCGATCTACGGTTGGCTCCGAATGCTGGCACCGGTTGAGGCCTTCATCGGCTTCGCGTTGTTGACGGCCGCAGTCTCATGGGTGCTCCAGGTCTATCCCGCCCTGGCTCGGCGACGGGTGCTGGCCATCCGGCTGTCCCTCCTGGAGAAGGCCGGCACCGCCGGGGCCCTCTCGACGTTGGACTCATCGGCAGCGTCCACACTCCTGCACTCGTTGGCAGAGCAACTCGCTCAGGTGCGCGTCGATCTCACGCAGTACTCCGAGACGTACTACTTCCGCGAGGCCGACGTCGTGTCGTCCCTACCAGCCAAGCTCCCTTATGTCCTCGATCTGACAAGGGCCGCCAGCAGATCCGCCCGCGCTGACGTACGACTCGCCGCGGCTGTGCTGGATGGTGCGCTCCACGACTACGTGACCGTTCTGACGCAGCAGTTGGTCGAGGCCGGCGAGGACCTGGAGGAGAGCCTCGGCCGCTACGCGGCCGATCACGGTTATGCAACTTGAGCACCTGCTGCCGCCTGCCGACGCGAGGGTCTTCCTTCGGTGACAGAGACCGGACTGCCGCACGCCATCGTCGCGTGTGATCGCATGGGAGGTCGCCCGCCGAAGATGCGGTCGAGCTGGGGCTTCGGCCTTTCCGGATGATCAGCGGGCCGGCGCAGAACACCTGCGGGCTTCGCCTGACGGCATTTGTTGGCTGGGGCGTCGGGGACGAGGCGAATGCGAACGGCTGTCACTGGTTCCCTGCTCCCAATGGTCTCCAACACGACTCCCGATGGTCCTGCCACGGCGCATCTGCTGTCGGTGGATCCCGGCAGAGTGGTCAAGAGGGCTGGTCGTCGACACGCTCTGTCAGGTGTTTGGTCGTCTGTCGGCGCCGGCGGACTCTGCCGAGCCAGAGAAGTGCTGCCGTTCCGATCCGCGCTGCGACGACTGCCCATACGTGGGGGGCAATCCCGCGCGGCGCCCTCGCTGACGACGACGGCGGTGGGGCGGGCCGGCCGGGCATCGGCGAGGTCGTGCCGGCTGACGCACACGGAGTTCGAAGCAGCGAACGCCGGGGGGTCACCGAGTTCCCGCAGCCCGCAGCGCAGCGTCTCTCCACCCGGCCCTGATGGAGTGACGCTGCGCGGCCTGGGGCGAGTTGCGCGGGCTGTGTCAGGAGTCGGTGCGATGGGCGTGGCGTCCACGCGTCAAGGCTGCTTTGGCTGGACGTCGACCGAGCCGATGGCCGTGTCAGTGCAACCGAGCAGGGCTGGTCGAACTCAGCTGCAACCGCAGCCGCAGCCCGAACCTCGTCCGTTGGCCATCAGCAAGGGGAGGCTTGACGTCGCCACGCTGCTGACGGGCTCGATGACCTGGTAGCCCGCCTGCTCGACGGCGGCGCGGACCGCCGACTCGTCGACGTCGGTGGCGGTGGTCACGGTCAGGCCGCCCGTGGGCAGGTCGACGCTGACGTCGCTCACACCCGCAACCTGACTCACCTCCTGAGTCACCGAGTTGACGCAGTGCGCGCAGGTCATGCCGACGACCGTGTAGGTGGACATGCTCATGAGTCTTTACCTTTGCTCTCTTGTTTCATGCAGACGTCTCGGGATGTCGAGGTCCGTGGGGCGGTGATCAGGAGGCTTGGCCGGGAGGGGCCATGTCGCCACACCTGACCATACCCTTACCCCCCTGGGGTATGCGAGACGATCGTGTGCGGGACACGTTCGGTGAGGCGTGACCATGACCGTCGCCGGTGACCCCGATCGAGGATCGAGGAAGGGTCCTGGGCAGCGACCCGCTGGCCCGGGGCCCACGTCACCGGGACTCGGCCGCGGCGATCCTGCGCCGCGCTTGCCCACCTCCGGCGGAGACGGGCACATGGGTGATCCGCCCGCACAGGTCTCCAAGGCACCGGTCACGCCACCACGACGCCGTGTCCTTCTTGCCGGTGCCGCGTTGGTCGCCCTTGCAACCTGCGCGGTGACCATCTGGGCCGCTGGCGCCCTGGATCCCGAACCACTGCCGGGAATTCCCATGCCCTGTGCACTGGTGACCTGGCTGGTGCCCACCCTGCGGCTGGTCTCCGACGGCGCAGCGGTGGTCGTTGTCGGCTGCCTGCTCGGTGCCGCTGTCTTCGTGCCAGGTGACAATGTCCGCAGCCCCACTGCCTACTCCTGGGTGCGCGCGGCAGTTGGGCGGCGCTGGTCTGAGCGCTGGTCGCACTGACCTCCCTGCCGGTGCTTCTCGCCGACTTCCTCGGCACCGAGCTTCCGTTCATGACGCTGCGCGGCATCTATGGCTTCATCACCTCCATCGAGCAGGGACGGGCGCAGTTCATCGTTGCGGCACGGCGCGTGAGCAGCAGGCCCAGGCGCGCCTGACCGAGCTCGCCTCGGGGGCGGTGACCGAGCGTCCGTGGCGGCCGGCGTCGGTGCCGCCGGCTGCCGTCGACCTCCTGCACGTCGCCCTCTGGCGCTCCGCAGACCTGCAGCCAGACGACCTGCTGTGCGCACTGACGTTGGTCCCCGCCGCCCACGCCGAGGTCGACCAGCTCGAGGCCGGTCTGCTGTTCACCGCCAGAGCAGCTGGGTTGACCTGGGCGCAGATGGCGACGGCGATGGGGCTCAGGTCGCCGCAGGCCTGTCAGCAGCACCACACCCGCCTGGCGGCGCGGCAGGACCGCGACACGTGACCCAGACCTCGCCAACGGAGCTGCTGGTGCTCCACGCCGTACGTGTCGTCGGGTTCGCTGACAGCGCTGCGGTCGCTCGACGATTCGAGCTCGACCAGGCCGGGACGGGCGAGCACCTGCTCGACGCCGAGGCCAACGGGTGGGTCGCCCACACCGCCTTCGCCGGCACGGCCGGCTGGTCCCTGACCGACCGCGGGCGCCGCGAGAACGAGCGCCAGTTGGCCGCCGAGCTCGCCCGTACCGGCCGGGCCGAGGAGGTCCGCGACGCCTACGACGGCTTTCTGTCGCTGAACGGTCGTGTGCTGCAGGCCTGTACCGACTGGCAGCTCCGACCCGCCCCCGGTGATCGGTTGGCGCCCAACGACCACACCGACCCCGCCTGGGACGACCACGTCCTGCCGGTCCTCGAAGCCGTCGACGAGGACCTCGCGCCGCTGATCGAGCGACTCGCCGCCGTCCTCAGCCGGTTCCGCGACCACGACAGCCGCTTCAGCGCCGCACCGGCGCGGGCTCGGGCGGATGAGGTGGCATGGGTGGACCGCACTGACGTCGACTCCTGCCACCGGGTCTGGTTCGAGCTCCACGAGGACCTCGTCGCCACCCTCGGCATCGACCGCCGGGCGAGCCCCGTGCTGTGACCGTGGTTCCGGTCCACTGCCGTCGGCGGCTGGAGTCACCGCGGCCCGAACGGGACTCCCTGCGGGACGCGGATCAGCATGAACGGACCAGTTGCTGCCGGCTGAGTTGCATTCCGTCGCAGCCGCTCGGTGACCTTCCGCAGAAGAAATGGCCCTGCTAGGTTCGCGACATCGACCTAGTACCTGAATGCCCAGGAGGATGAATGAGCGCTGAGCAAGCGCAGCGGCGTCCAGCGCGGGTCGCATTGCTCATCGACTGTGACAATGTCTCGTGGCAGCGGGCTGCCGCCATCATCGCTGAAGCAACGACTCATGGGGTGCTGGGGGTGAAGCGCGGGTACGGCGATTGGGGGAGTTCATATCTGAAGGGATGGCGATCGGTGCTGCCCAGCCTCGCGATCCAACCGGTCCAGCAGATAGCATATTCGTACGGAAAGGGGGCCACCGACATCGCGTTGGTCATCGACGCGATGGACCTGTTGTACTCCGGTCAGGTGGACACCTTCTGTCTGGTCGCCAATGACAGCGACTACACCAGATTGGCCATGAGGCTCCGCGAAGCGGGCACGCGAGTCGTGGGCATCGGCGCGAAGAGCGCTTCGGGTGCCTTCAGCAACGCGTGTGATCGCTTCACCTTCCTCGAGGTGCTCGCGGGCGCCGACAGCGTTGACGAGGAGCAGGCGATGGAGGAAGTCGCAGCCGCTCCTCCACCTGGAGACGCTCAACCCGTTCTGGGCCTCGGGGCAGCGGAAGCCGGGCCATCTGCAGGAGACGTGCCGGAGCTGGCTGACATGCTGGAATCGGCAGTGTCGGCGCGACTCGAGGACGACGGGTGGGCGCTGTTGTCCAACGTCGGGTTCCAGCTCGTCGCCAACCATCCGGCCTTCGACTCGAGGAACTACGGTTACGCCCGCCTTGGATTGCTGATGTCTGCGCAGCCCAACATCGAGCTCCGGGAGGTGCAGAGCGCCGGCGGCAACAAGGTGGTGCACGTGCGCCTCGTGGGCACGGGGTAGCCCGAGCGCGCCCGCCGGCCTCGACGGACGGGGCGTCGCCACCCCGCGCGTTCGGGAGCTCCTCTGGTTCCGGCCGGACGGCGGTGGCCTCCACCAGCATTCGTGCAGGAGCATCACGACTCGAGGTGGCGCGTGTCGCCGAGGCTGACGACCTCCCGATCGTGGAAGAAGTCGTCTCGCGCACGGTGGTGATGCTGCGAGGCCGACGGTGGTGAGCGCCCCGGGATCGCGCGCGGCCACGCCCATGCCGTCGCCGATGAACAGGATGGCGTTCTGGGCCATGGCACCCCTGGCCGCGGTCGTCGTCGCCGGCGGCCGCGGTGCCGACCCCGCTGGCCGTGAAGGCGACGGTCGCCAACAGCGCACCGACGGCGATGGCCAGCGGCCAACGGCCGCGTCGCTCACCACCCACGCGGGTTCCTCCGACTGGCATGCCCGGATCTGTTCATCGTTCCTTGCCTCCGCCGACGACGGACCGCATCGGTCGTCCTGCGGCCCGCCGCGCTCCCTGCCGCTGCTGGGACGTGGTGCGGGCTGACGAGAGCAGCCCGGATCACGGCCGCGGTGGACCCGGGCAGGAATGCGGGTCGATGGGGCGCGTGTTCAGGTCCGGTGAGCCCGACAGGTCCTGCTCCGGCGACATCGAGGCCGGGGCCGGGGCCGGGGTCGGCTCGACTTCTGGCCGGGTCTGCCGATGTGGCTGGTGTCCCCTGCGGGACGCACACCGACGAGGGGATGGGTCATGGAGCACTTGCGCCGCCTGCAGATCGAGCGGCCGGTCGTCTTCTTCGCTGTCGTGCTGGTCGGCTTCTTCGTGGCCTTCCAGCTGCTGCTGTTCGTGGCGTCACTGCTGCTGGGCCCGTTCGGGCTGCCGCCCTGGCTGCCCATCGCGGTGGTGCTCGGCGGTCTGGTCGTCGTCGCCCGCCGGCAGCAGCGGCGCTGACGCTGCCGTCGCCTCGACGTCGGGGGAGCGGTCAGGTCGGCGTCGGGACGAGAACGACCGCCTCCGACGGCAGCAGGGTCCCCGACCACGCTGCGCCCTCGTCCCGGCCCGTCTAGGCGACCTGCACCGTCGCCGGCTCGGCCAGCGGCAGGTCGGCGGGTGCGTCCCGGAAGTTGACCGCGACGATCCGGCGGTCGCCGTCCGCGCGACGCTCGTAGGCCAGGACGCCGTCCGGGGCGGGCACCGCCGTCCACGAGCCCTGGTGCAGCGCCGGTGAGCCGCGGCGGGCGGACAGCAGCCGCCGGTAGAGGGCGAGCACCGACGTCGGGTCCGCGCGCTGGCTGCGGCGCTGCGGGCCGCGGCGTCCGGGGGGAAGAACAGCCACGGCTGGGTGGGCCAGCCGTGGCCGGCGTCCGGCGTCCACGGCACCGGTGCCCGGCACCCGTCGCGCCCGCCGGGGTCCACCCGCTGGTCCGGGGTGACGACGGCGTCCTCCAGGCCCAGCTCCTCACCCGCGTACAGGAACGGGGTCCCGGGGAGGGTGAGCAGCAGCACCGCGGCGGCGCGCGCCCGCTGCTCCGACCCGCCGTACCGGGTGCGGTGCCGGGGGTTGTCGTGGTTGGACAGCACCCAGGTCGGCCAGGCCCCGACGGCGGTCAGCGCCGCGAGCGTCTCGGAGATCGTGGACCGCCAGAAGTCCGAGTCCCACGGCCCGAGCATGGGCAGGAAGTTGAACGCGAGGTGCAGCTCGTCGCCGGCCCCGTGGTACGGGGCGACCAGGCCCGGTGAGCGCAGGTTGACCTCGCCGACCATCGCACGGTCCCCGGGGAACTCGTCGAGCACCGCGCGGATGCCGCGGAGCAGTTCGTGGGTGACCGGCAGGTCGTGGTCGTGCACGATGTTCGTCCCGACCAGCTCCGGCGGGTGGTCGGGCAGGGCGGGGTCCTTGCCGATGAGGTGGACGACGTCGGCGCGGAAACCGTCGACCCCGCGGCGCAGCCAGAAGCGCAGCACCTCGTGCATCGCCTCCCGGACCGCCGGCTCGCTCCAGTCGAGGTCCGGTTGCTCGGGCAGGAACAGGTGCAGGTACCACTGGCCGGTGTGCTCGTCCCAGGTCCAGGCCGGGCCGCCGGTGAACTGGGCAAGCCAGTTGTTCGGCGGCGCGTCCGGCGTGCCACAGGTACCAGCTCCGGCGGGGGGAGTCCCGGGAGCTGCGGCAGTCCAGGAACCACGGGTGCTGGTCGCTGGTGTGGTTCGGCACCCAGTCCAGCATCAGCCGCTTCCCCCGGGCGCGGACCTCGGCGAGCAGCCGGTCGAAGGCCTCCAGGTCGCCGAACACCGGGTCGACGTCGCGGTGGTCGCTGACGTCGTAGCCGGCGTCGGCCATGGGGGAGGGGTGGATCGGTGACAGCCACAGCGCGTCGACGCCGAGCCAGCTGAGGTGGTCCAGGTGCGCCCGGATCCCCTCCAGGTCCCCGATGCCGTCCCCGGAGGCGTCGGCGAAGGACCGCGGGCAGAGCTGGTAGACGACGGCGGTGCGCCACCACGGCGCCGTCTCCGGGGCGGCCGGTCCCGGCTCACCGGAACGGGGGCGGTCACAGCGCCACCTCGCTGCCGGCCACCCGGCCGCGCAGCCACCGGTAGCCGTAGGGGGAGAGCCGGAACACCGGGTCCGCCGGATCGAACACGGGGCCTTGCTACCCCGGTCGACCGGCTCCGACGCGGACACGGCGCAGACTCCCCAGCGCCCCGTCCGGGGCGGTCAGAAGGTGACCGGCAGCTGCTCGACGCCGTACACGAAGGACAGCTCGCGCCAGGGGAGCTGCTCCTCCGGGACGGCGACGGCCAGGTCGGGGAACCGGCGGAACAGCGCGGGGAGCACGATCCGGAGCTCCATGCGGGCGAGCTCGGCACCGACGCAGCGGTGCATCCCGTGGCCGAACGCCAGGTGCCCTCCGTCGGTCGACCGCCCCGGCCGGAACCGGTCGGGCTCCGGGCCCGCCCAGTCCGGGTCGCGGTCGGCCCCACTGAGGGAGACGGCGACGAGGTCGCCCTGCCGGACCGGGCAGCCGGACAGTTCCAGGTCCTGCTTGGCGAACCGCGGGAAGGCCACCTGGACCACCGACAGGTGGCGCAGCAGCTCCTCCACCAGGCCGTCGACGTCGGCCGGCGAACCGTCCCGGACGAGGGCGGCGTGCGCGGGGTCCCGCAGCAGCACCATGGTGCCCAGGGAGATGGAGCTGGCGGTCGTCTCGTACCCGCCGGTGACGATGCCGTCGACCAGGCCCGCGAGGTCGTCGTCGGAGATCCCGTCGCCCTCGGCCCGGAGGATCCGCCCGATCAGGCCGTCCCCGGGTGCCAGCCGCTGCCGGGCCACCACGTCGAGGAGGATCCGCTTCTGCTCGGACACCGCGCCGAGCGCCGCCGCGGCGCCGCCGGTGGCGTCGAACCGCTGGGTGCCCAGTCGGACGAAGGCCTCGTGGTCGGCGTCGTCCAGGCCCAGCAGCCCGCAGATCACGTCCATGGGGACCCGCCAGGAGACGTACTCGGCCAGGTCCGCCGGCGATCCCGCGGCCGCGAGCTCGTCCAGCCGGCGGTCGACGATCGCCTGGACCGTGGGCTCCAGCCGGTCCAGCCGGCGCCGGGTGAACTCCGGCGCGACCAGCTTGCGCAGCCGGGTGTGCACCGGCGGGTCGGTGAAGCCGAGGCCGCCGACGTCGGCTGTCGACCCCGGTCCGGCGTCACGGAACAGGTGCCGGATGTCGTTGCTGTAGGAGTCGCGGTCGGTCAGGACGGCGCGAGCCTGCTCGTAGCCGGTCACGAGGTGCACGGCCAACCCCATCGGCAGGTCCAACCGCGCCACCGGACACCGGGCGCGCTGCTCCGCGAGTTCCGGCACGGGGTCCACGCCGTTCCGCAGCAGGGGCAGCCGGGCGACCTCCGGGAAGAAGGTCAGCTCGGTGAGGTCGATGCCCTTCCGCCGGATCCGCCGCTCCACGAGGCGTCCCAGCCAGGCCTGGGCCAGGGCCCGGGCCCTGCGCTGGCGGCGCGGTCGCCGGCTCGACCCGCGCATCGCCGGGCGGTCGGTGGGCGCGGCGGTCCGACGCAGGCGGCGACGCCCGGGCCTGCGTGGTGAGAAGTCGATCGTGGACATGGATCCCTCGTCGTCGTCGGGGCACCGGTGCGGCGACGAGCGCATCGGGCCCACCGGCGAGCGCCACCCGGCCGACGCCGAGTGCTGACTGCGCTGCGCCTCCCGGGCCACGGGTCGGGGACCCTCGATCGGCTCACGGGTCGCAGGCGGTCGATCTCGACGGTGCCCGCGGCTGGGCACGCCACCCCACAACAGCTGGTTCCACCCGACCCTCCCACGCCCGGGCTCGGAGGTGGTCGGCGGGCCTCGGGCGTGGCCGAGGGGTCGTGCCGGTGGGGAGAGCGGACGTGCCCTCCTGCCCGCAGCGCGGGCAGGAGGGCACGGTCTGGACCCTGGTGGCGGGACCCGGGCGGGTCAGCCTGCCTGGTAGTTCACGTGCGGGTGGTCGAAGTGGTTCGCCGTCACGCTGCCGCGGTCCTCCATGGGCTTCCAGGAGCCGTTCGGCGAGGTGAGGATCCGCTGCTGCCAGATGATGTAGTCCACGCCGAGCTGGTCCCATTGGGCGATGTGGTAGGCGACGATCGCGTCCCCGAGAGCGGCGTCGGACATCACCATGTAGTCCAGGGCGAGCCCGGAGGGGTGGCCGTTGGGGTCGGCGGCGCTGGCCCGCGTCCCACCGATGGTGATGCCCGCGGCGCCCGGCACGTCGGTCACGACGGCGTCCGCGGCGGCCTGCGCACGCGGCTGCACGGGACCGGCGCTGTTGCTGATCTGGGCGACCGTGGACGGGGAGGCAGCGGCCACCGCCACCGCCGGGACCGGGACCACCGCCGGAGCGGGGGCCGGTGCCGGAGCGGGGGCCGGAGCCGCCTCGGGAGCCGGGGCCGGGGCGGGAGCCACTGCCGGCGCGGGTGCCGGGGCCGGAGCCACTGCCGGGGCGGGAGCCGGGGCCGGGGCGGGAGCCGGGGCCGGGGCCACCTCGGGAGCCGGGGCCGGGGCGGCTTCGAGGGCGGGTGTCACAGCCGCCTCGGGTGCCGGTGCGCCGTCCTCCAGGCCGAGGGCGAACCGCAGCTGCCCTTCGGAGCGGGAGTCGTCACGCCCGCCGTGGAGGTCGCGGTTGCGCTCGTAGAGCGCCCGCCAGGACCCGCCGTTGGCCTCCAGGAGCGCGGCGATCGCGGCGCGCCGCTCGACGGTCTCCTGGTCTGCCGGGACGGCGGCGGGTGCAGCGGCTGCTGCGGGTGGCGCGGTGGTGGTGTGGGCCTGTGCCGGGAAGGCCAGCAGCCCGAGCGTGACGGCGGAGACGCCGGCCACGACGAGGGGACGGACGAGACGAGGTGCAGAGTGCTTGGGCATGGTGATCTCCGATCACCGCCTGAGGGGTTAGCTGTCGGGTTCGGGCGATCGGTGCCCGGCCGGCGATGCCGGCTTCACCCCGAGACGAGCCGACTGGTCGTCGGCGCGTCGTGTGCGGTGGTTCCCCCACCCCTGCCTTGACGAGTTGCGGATGACGGTCGGCAGGCAGGGTTGGGCGGGCCGGCGTCACGCCCACTGAGTCGGCGCGACGGGCACGTTATGGAAAAGAGACCGGACTGTCCTCGTGACGCGTCTCACCCTCTCGGCGCGCCGCCGACGGCGCGCCGACCGGGGGTCGGAAGTGGTGCCCGGTGGCGAGTCGGTCCGGACGAGGCCGTCGCCGATGGTCTCCGGTCGCTGTGGGGAAGGCCACGAGCCGGCCCTTCGCTGTCAGCGGTGCGTGCCGTCGGTGATCCGTAGCCTGGTGGAGTGCCCTCCACGAGCCCCGGCCGCCAGCGGCACCTGACCCGCCTGCCGGACCGCGCGCGGAAGGCGATCTCGGGATCCGGGCCGCCGACGGCGCCCTTCGCGCTGCGTGCCCGGCCCAGCCCGGTCGACGCGGGCACCGCCCGCTCGGCGCTGGGTCTGGCCCTCCGCATCGGGGAGTCGATGATGGCGGTCGGGGCCTCGGCGGCCGACGTGACCGCCACGGTGCTCCGGGTGGCGGCGGCCTACGGGTTGACCGACTGCCAGGTCGACATCACCTTCACCTCGCTGACCATCAGCTGGGACCCGGACGACGTCCCGCCGCTGATGCTGATGCGCATCGTCCGACCCCGGGGGCTGGACTACACCCGGCTGCAGGGGATCACCGACCTGGCGGCGGCGATCAAGGCCGAGGGCCTGGCGCTGGAGGACGCGCACCGCCAGCTGGACCAGGTCCTGGCCGCACCGCACCCCTACCGCCGGTCGATCCACGCCCTCGGCTGGTCGGGGGTGGCGGGCTGCGTCGCCTTCCTGCTCGGGGGTGGCTGGCTGGTGGCCCTGGTCGCAGCGGTGACCACGGCTGCGATCGAGCAGACCATCCGCGCACTCGACCGGCGCGGGCTCCCGATGTTCTTCCAGCAGGTGGCCGGTGCGGCGGTGGCCACGGCGTCGGCCGTCCTGCTCGTCGTCTGGGAGGTCGAGGTCCGCACCTCGCTGGTCGTCGCCGCCGGGATCGTGGTGCTCCTGGCGGGCCTCTCCTTCGTGGGCGCCGCCGAGGACGCGATCAGCGGCTTCCCGGTCACCGCCGCGGCACGGGGCTTCGAGGTGCTGACGCTGACGACCGGGATCGTCGTCGGCATCGCCGCGGTCCTGGACCTGGCGCAGCGGGCGCAGGTCCCGCTGGCCGTGCTCGACCCGGGCACGTCCGGCGTCCCGTTCGCCGTGACGCTGGCCGCGGCCGCCGGGATGGCCGGGGCCTGGGCACTGGCCTCGCACGCCCGCCCGGCGGCCATCGGGGTCGCCACGGCGGCCGGCGCGCTGGCCTGGACGACGGCGTCGGCGACCGCCGCGTTCGGAGCCGGTCCCGCGGTGGCGAGTGCGGCGGCGGCCGTGGTCGCCGGGTTCTGCGGGGAGTCGCTGACCGATCGGCTCCGGATCCCGCCCCTGCTGCTCGCGATCTGCAGCATCGTCCCGCTGCTGCCCGGGCTGACCATCTACCGGGGGCTCTTCGCGGTCGTCGTCGAGGGAGACGTCGGCCGTGGGGTGAACGGACTCGTCGGGGCCGCGGCGATCGGGCTGGCGCTCGCCGCCGGCGTCGTGCTGGGCAGGTTCTTCGGCCGGCCGCTGGGCGCCCGGCGCGACCGCTTCGACCGGCGGGTGCGCCGGCAGGCGACCACGGCCCACTGAGCAGCCGGGGACGGTCGGCGCGTCCCTGAGCTGAGGCGGACGTGCGGGAACAGCACGCTCGGGGACCGGTCCCCGGGCGGCCGGCCGTGGCGTGCGCGCCGCCGGGCGGAGCGGCCACGGTGCGTGAAAGGGCGAGATCGGGTGCGCGCGATGGTCCTCGACCGGTGCCGCCCGGCCCGAGGGTCTACCGGACCCGGCTCGCCCGTCGAGACCGGGGCCTGCCCCCGTCCCGCGCTGGAGAGAACGAGGCCCCCATGTCCGCACGCCGTCATCGAGCCACCGCCGTCGTCGTCGCCCCGCTCGCGGTGACCCTGGCCCTCACCGGCTGCAGCACGACGACCGAGAGCGGCAGCGCCGCGGCCGCTCCCGACGGTGGCGACACCGAGGTCGACACGATCCTCTTCGACTTCCCCTTCACGTCCCTGCCGATCTACGCGGTGCTGAGCCAGCAGATGCAGGACTACGCCGCGGAACAGGGCGTGACCGTCGAGTTCACCAACGACAACAGCGACCTGTCGACGCAGGTGTCGAACCTGACCACCTACCTCAACAGCGACGTCGACGCGGTGGTGTCCTTCCCGATGGACCCGGCCAGCGTCGACTCCATCGCGCAGCAGTACATGGACGCCGGCAAGTACTGGGTCACCTACGGCGGCGACCTGGAGAACCAGAGCAGCACGCTGCAGTTCAGCTTCACCGAGTCCGGGCGGATGCTCGGTGAGGACGCCGGTCAGTGGGCGCAGGAGAACCTCGGTGAGGCCCCCACGGTGCTGGTGCTGGAGGACCAGCTGACCCAGATCGGGCAGGAGCGGACCAACGGGATCCTCGAGGGGCTGCGCGCCGCCGCGCCGGACGCCGAGATCGTCGCCCAGCAGCAGGCGGTCACCCCGCAGGAGGCGCTCACGGTCACCAACTCGGTGCTGGCCTCGAACCCCGACGTGGACATGGTGCTGGCCGCCGTCGGTGACGCCGCCCAGGGCGCCTACCAGGCCCTGCTGTCCTCCGGCCGGGCCGCGGACGACCCGGAGACCTACGTCGGGGGCCTGGACGGCAACCTCTCGCTCTTCCAGGAGATGCAGAAGGGGAACTTCGTGCGCGGCGTCGTCACCGTCAAGTCCGAGGACATCGTGAAGGCGACGATCGACATCCCGCTGGCCCTGGGCCGCGGTGAGGAGCCGGAGACCGACGTCCCGGTGTACCTGGTCACCCCGGACAGCCCCGACCTGCAGGAGTACATCACCGCCTTCGGCGGCTGAGCCGCCGGGAGCGGCGGTCGGCCCCCTGCCCGCCGCTCCCGGCCACTGCCCGCTGCGCGACGGCGCCCCTGCACCCCGGATGACAGGACCCCGCATGACCGTCTCCATCCGTGGCCTCACCAAGAGGTACGGCCCGACCCTGGCCCTCGACCACGTCGACCTGGACATCGCCGCCGGTGAGGTGCACGCCCTGCTCGGCCACAACGGCGCCGGCAAGTCCACCGTGATCAAGTGCCTCGGCGGTGGCACCGCACCCAGCGCCGGCTCGATCACGATCGGCGGGACGACGCACGACGCACTGGACCCCCGGTCCTCCATCGCCGCGGGGATCGCGGTGATCTACCAGCACCTGAGCCTCATCGACCGGCTCGACGTCACCGAGAACCTCTTCCTCGGCCAGGAGACGACGACGGCGGGGGTCTTCCTGCGCCGCGCCGACCAGCGGGCACGTGCGGTGCGCCTGCTCGAGCGGGTGGGCCTGGACGTCTCCCCGGACACCCCGGTCCGGCAGCTGACCATCGGCCAGCGGCAGCTGGTCGAGATCGCGAAGGCGCTGAGCCGGGAGGCACGGCTGCTCGTCCTGGACGAGCCGAGCGCCGCGCTGTCCCCGGTGGAGTCACGCCGGCTGGCCGACCTGGTGCGGCTGCTCAAGGCCGAGGGGATCGCCGTCCTGTACGTGACCCACCTGCTCAACGAGGTCGTCGAGCTCGCCGACCGCACCACGGTCATGCGGGACGGGCGGGTCGTGTGGTCCCAGCCGATGGCCGGGGTCAGCAAGACCGACCTGGTGACCGCGGTGAGCGGCCGCGCGCACGGGGCGGCCGTGGCGCCGCGGCCGGTGGACCCGGACACGCCCCCGGCGCTGACCGTCGACCACCTGCAGGCACCGGGCCTGCACGACGTCTCCCTGGTGGTCCGCCCCGGGGAGATCGTCGGCCTCTACGGGCTGGTCGGGTCCGGCCGGTCGCGGCTGCTGGAGACCCTCTTCGGTCGCCGGCCGGTCACCTCCGGCACGGTCGCCGTGGACGGGCGCACGGTGCGGGTCCGCCGTCCCGACGACGCGCTCCGCGCCGGGCTGGCGCTCGTCCCCGGTGACCGGCTCCGGCAGGGGCTCTTCGGCTCCCTGTCCTCCGGGGAGAACACCGTGCTGCGGGTCATGTCGCTCACCGCGCGCGCGGGGTGGCGCCGCCCCCGCGCGGAGCAGGAGGTCTTCCGGAGCACCGCGGCCGCCTTCGGGCTGCGCCCGGCCGACCCCGAGGTGCCGGTGTCCCGGCTGTCCGGCGGCAACCAGCAGAAGGTGCTCATCGCCCGCTGGGTCAACGACCGGGCCGGTACCCGGGTGCTCCTGCTGGACGACCCGACCCAGGGCGTCGACGTCGGCGCCCGGGCCGAGATCTACGAGGTGCTGCGGCAGGTGGCCGCCGAGCGTGGCCTGGCGGTGCTGTTCGCCAGCAACGACCCCGACGAGGTGGTCGCGCTGGCCCAGCGGTGCCTGGTGATGCGCCAGGGCCGGGTCGTCGACGACCTCGACATGCGCCACACCGGCGAAGAGCAGCTGCTCGACCTCATCCACACCGAGCTGGAGCCCTCCTGATGACGACCGCCTCACCTCCCACCGTCGACGGTGCCGACCGTCGCACCCCGTCCACCGGGCGCGCCGCCGCACCCTCCCCGGTCGCCGCCGCCGCGGGCTGGCTGGTGAAGAACCCGCTGCTCGTGCTGCTGGTGGTGATGGTGGCCGGCGTGCAGCTGGCCACCGGGTCACAGCTGGGCTGGGGCAACCTGCGCGGGGTCTTCCTGGACGCGGCGGTCATCGCGATCGTCGCCGCCCCGGTCGCGATGCTGGTGATCGCCGGCTACATCGACCTGTCGGTCGGGTCGACCCTCGCCCTGGGCGGCGTGGTGGCCGGCAAGGTGGTGCAGTCCGGCGGGTCCCCGCTGGTCGCCGTCGGGTGTGCGCTGCTGGCCGGTGCCGCGGTCGGGGTGGTCAACGCCGTGCTGGCCACGGTGTTCGGGCTCTCCTCCTTCATCGTGACCTTGGGCATGCTCACCGCCGTCCGCGGCGTCGCCCAGCTGGTCAGCCCGTTGCCGCTGAGCAACTTCGGGGAGGCCTTCGGCTTCCTGGGCATCGGCAACATCGCCGGGATCCCGCTGCCGGCGCTGCTGGCCGTGGCCGTGCTGCTGGCCGCCGGGGTGTTCCTGACCCGCACGCCCGCCGGGCGGCACGTCTACGCGATCGGGGTGAACCGGGAGGCCGCCTACCTGTCCGGGGTCGACGTGCGGCGCATCCCGTTCCTGCTGTTCGTCACCAGCGGGGCCGCCGCCGGGCTGGCCGGCGCGATCACCGTCGCCCGGCTCAACAGCGCCCCGGCCGGGCAGCTCGGCGCCGGCTTCGAGCTGTCGGTGATCACCGCCGTGCTGCTCGGCGGCATCGCGCTCACCGGCGGTGAGGGCAGCATGGTCGACGTCCTGGTCGGGGTGCTGTTCATGGGGCTGCTGCGCAACGGCCTCACGCTGCTGGGCGTCACCACCTTCTGGCAGAACGTCGCCAGCGGCCTCGCGTTGGTCGCGGCGATCGCCATCGCCGCCGGCACCCACGTCGTCCGCGGGAGGATGCAGGCCCGGGAGGCCCACCGGCCCGACGAGCCGGCCACCGCCGGCTGAGGCCGGCTGAGGCCGGCGACCCGGCCGGGGGCGGGTGCCCTCGGCCGGGTCACCGGCCGGTGTCGCGCGGCGAGGCCGGGTCAGGACCGGTCGACGGACACCCGCGGGTCGAAGGGCACCGTGCCCACGTCCACGGCCACCTGCCCGCCGTCGACCGGGACGACCGCCGCGTTGACGTAGCGCGCCTGGTCCGACAGCAGCCAGGCGATGCACGCGGCGACCTCTTCGGCGCCGGCCGGCCGGCGGGCGGGGACCAGCGAGGTCACCAGCCCGTAGGCGGCGTCGCCGTCGAGGCCGCGGGGACCGCCGAACTCGGCCATCTCCGCGTCCGCCATCTCGGTCGCCGTCCAGCCGGGGCAGACGACGTTCGCCCGCAGCCCCTGGGGTCCGTAGTCGACGGCCAGGGACTGGGTGAGCGCGGTGGCGGCCGCCTTCGAGGCGGCGTAGACCGACATCTCGGCGCTGGCCCGCAGGCCGGCCACCGAGGCGACGGTGACCACCGCCCCCCGGGCCGCCAGCAGGTGCGGCAGCGCCGCCCGGAGCACGTGGAAGAGACCGCCGACGTTGACCCGCAGCGTCGCCTCGAACGCCTCGGGGGAGACGTCCAGCAGCGCCCCGGGGTGCATCACCCCGGCGTTGAGCACCAGGCCGTCGAGCCGGCCGAAGTGCTCGACGGTGCGTTCGACGACCCGGGCGGCGTCGGCCGGGTCGGCGACGTCACCGGTCACGGCGAGCCCACCGGTCTCCTGCGCCGTCCGCTGCAGCGGCTCGGGCCGGCGACCGCAGACGGCGACGCGGGACCCGGCGCGCGCCAGCGTTCGGGCGGTCGCCGCGCCGATGCCGGCGCCGCCGCCGGTCACCAGCGTGACCGGGCCGGACGTCACGGGGTGCGGGCCGGCGGCGCGCCCGGGCCCGTCGCGCGGGTCATGCCTGCGCGGCCGGGGCGTCGGCGGTGTGCACCAGCCGGCCGGCGAACCAGGTGCGCAGCACCTGGGTGGCGTGCACCTGCGCCGGGTCCACGGTGAAGACGTCGCGGTCCAGGACGATGAAGTCCGCCGACCGGCCCGGGGTGAGCCGCCCGGTCACCTCACCGAGGCCCATCGCCTCGGCCGGGTGCGTGGTGAAGGCGGTGACCGCCTCCTGCACGGTCAGCGCCTGCCCGGGGTTGAGCGCACCGGGCACCGCGGGGTCGGGGTTGCGCCGGGTGACCATCGCCTCCAGCCCGGTCCACGGGTCCGGCGTGGGCGCGGCGCACGGCCAGTCCGACCCGGCGGCGACCAGCGCGCCCGAGTCGACGAAGTCACGGAACGGCCAGGAGGCGGCGACGACCTCCTCGGGCACGTGAGCGGCGATGCTGTCCTGGATCACCCCGGGGAACCAGATGTAGGGAGACGCGTCGGCGACCACGTCGAGCGCGGCGAAGCGGCGCAGGTCGTCGGGGTGCACGTACTCGGCGTGCGCGATCTGAAACCGCGGCCCGGGCCCGCGGCGGGAGCGCACCTGCTCCACGGCGTCCAACACGAGCCGCACGGAGGCGTCCCCGGTCGCGTGGAACTTCGCGCCCAGGCCGAGGTCGTGGCACCGCTCGACCTCGGCGACCAGGTCCGGCAGGTCGTAGTAGAGGTCGCCGGTCGTGGCCGGCTCGCCGTGCCGGCACAGGTAGGGCTCCAGCAGCGCCGTCGTCCGGGTCATCGGGACCCCGTCCAGCACGATCTTCACGAAGTCCGGCCGGATCAGGTCGCTGCGCTGCGCCCGCGCCTCGGCGATCAGCTCCCCGCCCACCGGGCCGTCCTCGAGGAAGGGCCGCACCGGGAGGGAGGCGACCACGCGCAGCGTCAGCCCGCCCTCCGCCTCGAGCTCGCGGAGCGCAGCCAGGGGCGCGCCCATGGTCGCGGCCTCCTGCACGGCGGTGATGCCGTAGGAGTTCAGCACCCGGACCGCGGTGGCGACCGCCTCCCGGATGCGGGCCTGCGGGTCGGCGACCGAGGCGGCGAAGGCCGACTCCGCCCGCGCCGAGGCCAGCTCGTGCAGCACGCCGGTGAGCCGGCCGGCGTCGTCCCGGACGTAGCGGCCGCCCTCGACGTCCGGGGTGTCCGGGCCCACGCCCATCAGCTCGAGCGCCCGGGAGCTGACCCAGCGGTTGTGCATCGTGTCGTCGCGCAGCAGCACCGGCCGCCCGCCGCTGGCCTCGTCGAGGGTGAGCCGGTGACGCTCCTCGGCCAGCTGCCCGACCAGCGTGCTGCCGAGGATCCCGCCGACGACCCAGGCGTCCGGCTCCAGCCGGTCGGCCCAGGCGCGCACCTTCGCCAGCACCTCGGCCAGCGAGTCGCTCGGCAGCAGCGGCAGCTCGAAGGCCGCCTGGGCGCCGGCGAGGTTCAGGTGCACGTGCCCGTCGACCAGCCCCGGCAGCACCAGCGACCCGGCCAGGTCGTGCACCTCGGTGTCCGGCCCGCGGTGCGGCGCGACCTCCTCGACCGTGCCGACCGCCAGCAGCACCCCGTCGCGGACCGCCAGCGCCTCGGCCCATGGGCGCGCCGGGTCCGACGTCCAGATGCGGCCTCCGGTGACGAGGAGGTCAGCGGGGAGCGGGGTGGGGGACATCGGGCCTCCGGGCGGGCGTGGGCGGCTGGGGACGTGCGACGCCCGGGGCCACGGGGTGGACGGCCTGCCGAGCGGGCATGGACCGGCCGACCGGCGACCGGCCGTGCCGACACCGGCCAGTCCACGACACCGCGCCGGCCGGGGTCGACCATCCCGCGCACGCCCGGCCGCCATTTCGTGCACGGCGCCGGGGGACCACGGCGGGTCAGGCCGCGGTCGTCTGCCGACGGCGGAGCTCGGCGGGGGACTCGCCGAAGGCCGCGCGGAACTGCCGGGCGAGATGGGTGACGTCGAGGATCCCCCAGCGGGCGGCGATCGACGCCGTGCTGCGGCCGGCGAGCGTGGGGTCCAGCAGGTCGCGGCGGATCCGCTCCAGCCGACGGCGCCGGATCCAGGCCGCGGCGGTGAACCCCTCCTGGGCGCACATCTTGTGCACCTGGCGCACCGAGACGCCCAGCGCCACCGCGATCGACTCGACGCCGAGGTCGGGGTCGCCGAGGTGCGCCTGCGCGTAGGAGCGCACCCGGTCGGCGAGGGTCGGTCCGCTGCCGCCGGGCAGCGCGGGGAGGCCGGCGTAGACGGCGAGCATCATCGACACCAGGGCATCGCCCAGGTGGCAGGCAGCGGGGGAGTCGCCCATCCCGGCGTCCTCGCACCTGGCCAGCTCCGCCAGCATCAACGCCAGTGCCCGGGCCGGGCCGCCCGTCGCGGGCACCGGCACCGCGGTGCGCTCGCTGAACGGCCGCAGGTGCGGCTGGAGCCGGTCCCGCGGCACGGCGACGACGACCGCCGCCCAGTCCGGGCCCGCGCTGTCCAGCTGGTAGGCCCGGGTCGTCTCGTAGACCACCAGGTCGTTGGGGCGCACCTCGCCCCGGCGGCCGTCCTGGCTGAGCCGGCTGACGCCCTGGCGCTGCCAGATCAGCTTCACGAACTCCGGGTCGGTGGAGCTGAGCAGGCGCCCGGTGCGGGACACCGAGTTGGGGCTGGTCCGCAGTGCGGTGACCAGCAGCCCGTCGGCGGTGGCGCTGCGCAGCCGACCGCGGAACGCGACGCCCTCGACCGGCCGCACCCGGACCGGTGCGCACGCGGAGGACACCGCCGCCTCGAAGGAGCCGAGGGCCGTCTCCGCGTCCAGCGGGACGGGACGGGCCCGGTCGGCCGGGTCGCTCGCCGCGTCGGGCCAGCCGGCTGCGGAGGCCGCCCGGGCGGCCGCGGAGGTGCAGGGCGTCGTGACCATGAGCTCCCTCGTTCTGCTCGATAAGCGAACGACATGTCCGGTAAGAGGGGAACGCTAGGCCATGTGTGACCCGCTGCACAACGACGAGAGGTGTTCCGGGAGTGTTCTCCTCCCGGTCGACCGTCAGCTGTGGCGAGTCGGGGCCTGGACGACCGTGCCGGCGGTCAGCAGCGCGTCGACGTCGGCGATGCCCCAGTCCGACAGCGCCGCGCGGGTGTGCTCTCCGGCGCGGGACGGCGGCCGGTCGAGGGTGGCCGGCGTCCGGGAGAACCGCGGCGCGGGCGCCGGCTGGACGACGCCGTCCCGCTCGACGTAGGTCTGCCGCGCCGCCAGCTGTGGGTGGTCGCGGGCCTCGGCGAAGGACAGCACCGGGGCCACGCAGGCGTCGCTGCCGGCGAACACCTCGACCCACTCGTCCCGGGTGCGCCGGCGGATCGCGTCGGCGAGCAGGCCACGCAGCACCTCGGGGTCCGCGTCGGCCCGGTCGGGCGCGCGATCGGCCAGGCCGAGCCGGTCGACCAGCTCGGCGTAGAACTGCGGCTCCAGCGCCGCGACGGCCAGGTGTCGGCCGTCGGCGGTCTCGTGGACGTCGTACCAGGGGACGCCGGAGTCCAGCAGGTTCACCCCCCGGGTGTCCCGCCAGACCCCGCCGGCCAGCATGCCGAGGACCATCGTCGCCAGGTGCGCGGTGCCGTCGACGATCGCGGCGTCCACGACCTGGCCCCGGCCGCTCGCGCGGGCCTCCAGCAGCGCGGCGAGCACCCCGACCACCAGGTACATCGCGCCGCCGCCGAAGTCGCCGACCAGGTTCAGCGGGACCTGCGGCGGCCCGCCCGCCCGGCCGATGGCGTGCAGGACGCCGGTGACCGCGATGTAGCCGAGGTCGTGCCCGGCCGTCGCCGCCAGCGGGCCGTCCTGGCCCCACCCGGTCATCCGGCCGTAGACCAGGCGGGGGTTGCGGGCGAGGCACTCCTGCGGCCCGAGGCCCAGCCGCTCGGTGACCCCGGGCCGGAAGCCCTCCAGCAGCACGTCGGCGCGCTCGGCGAGGCGCCGGACCAGCTCCGCGCCGTCCGGGTCCTTGAGGTCGACGGCCACCGACCGCCGGCCCCGGGCCAGCAGGTCGTGCTCGGCGGCCGGCGTGGGGGGCCGGGCTCCGGGGCGGTCGACCCGCAGCACGTCGGCGCCCAGGTCGGCCAGCAGCATCGCCGCGAACGGCGCCGGGCCCAGACCGGTGAGCTCCACGACGCGCAGCCCGGCGAGGGGTCCGGTGGTCATCGGAGAACCTGACGGCACCGGGACCCCCGTCGTCAAGGTCTTCGGCGGCCCCCGTCGCCACGGGCCGGGCGACCGGCCGGTCGCCCGGGGCACCATGGACGTCGGGCACTAGCCTGACCCCCGGTGGACGGCGAGGTGGAGCTGCGATGACGACGGCGGACGACCGGTCGGCCGGCGTCCCGGCCGACGGTCCGGCCGACGGTCCGGCGAGGCGTCGCCGTGCGCTGCCGAACCGGGACGAGCTCGGCGACCGCGTGTTCACGCTGCCCAACCTGCTCTCCGTCGTCCGGCTGCTGGGCGTGCCGCTGTTCCTGTGGCTGCTGCTGGGCCCGCACGCCGACGGCTGGGCGATCGTGGTGCTCGCCGTCTCCGGCGCCACCGACTGGCTCGACGGCAAGCTGGCCCGGGCGCTGGGGCAGTCCAGCCGGCTCGGCGCGCTGCTCGACCCGGCCGCCGACCGGCTCTACATCGTCGCGACGCTGATCGCCTTCGTCATCCGCGACGTCGTGCCGCTGTGGGTGGTGGTCGTCCTGCTGCTGCGCGAGGTGGTGCTGGCCGGGACCCTGCTGGTGCTCCGGCGCGCGGGCTGGCCACCGCTGCAGGTCCACTACCTGGGCAAGGCGGCCACCTTCCTGTTGCTCTACGCCTTCCCCCTCCTGCTGCTGGCCGACGGCGCGGGGCCGGCGGCCGCGGTGGTCCAGCCGGTCGCCTACGCGCTCACCGTCTGGGGTGCGGCGCTCTACCTGCTCGCGGGGGTCCTCTACGTGGTCCAGGCCGTCCAGCTGCTGTCCGGGAGCCACCGGGCCGGAGTGGAGGCGTGAGCGCGCCCGCACCCGGCCGGCCACGATCGCTGGGTGCCTCCCTGCTGGACCAGGTGCTGGCCGACACCCTGGACCCGGCCTACGCCCAGGTGGCTGCGGCGAGGGCTGCCCGGGCCGCCGAGGAGCAGGCCGCGACCGCGGGCACCGGTCCGGCCGCCCGGCCGACCTGGCTGCAGCGGAACCGGGGACAGCTGCTCGTCGCCGCCGCGCTGCTGCTGGGCGGGCTGCTGGCCGCGGTGACCTACCAGGAGGCGGCGGCCGGAGCGCAGGGGCGCGAGGCGGCCCGGGAGGCGCTGCGCGAGGACATCGTCCAGGAGTCGGCGGTCGGCGACGAGCTGGCCGCCCAGCTGGAGGCGCTGACCGCGGAGGTGGCGCAGACCCGGCAGCAGGCGCTGGACACCAGCGTGGTCGGGCAGCGCGCGCTGAACCAGCTCGCGCAGGCCCAGCACGGCGCGGCAGCGGTCGCGGTGACCGGGCCGGGGCTGCGCGTGACGCTCGGCAACGCCCCGCCGGCCGCCGACAGCGACCCGGTCGGTGGGTCCGACCAGATCGCGCTGGCCGGACGGGTGCAGGACGGCGACCTGCAGCTGGCCGTCAACGCGCTGTGGGCCTCCGGCGCCGAGGCGGTCAGCATCAACGGCCAGCGGGTGGGCCCGACCACCGCCATCCGCCAGGCCGGTGACGCGATCCTGGTCGACTTCCGCCCGGTGATGAACCCCTACGAGATCTCCGCCGTCGGCGACCCCGACGACCTGGCCCGGGCCTTCCTGAGCACCCCGGAGGCCAACGACCTGGCCGAGCTGACGAAGGACTTCGGCGTGGTCTTCGACTTCGCCCGGGCCGATGAGCTCGAGCTGCCGGCCGGCAGCAACGCGGAGCTGCTGTTCGCCGATCCGCTGGCCGCCACCGACGAGCAGGGTGAGGCGCTGCCACCCGCCACCCCCGAACCACCCACCGATGGAGGCTGACGCGTGATCCCGATCATCGGACTGGCGGTCGGCGTGGTGCTGGGGCTGCTGCTGGACCCCAACGTCCCGCTCTGGCTGCAGCCCTACCTGCCGATCGCGGTGGTCGCAGCGCTGGACGCGGTGTTCGGCGGGGTGCGGGCACGCTTCGACCGGATCTTCGACGCCAAGGTCTTCGTGGTCTCCTTCGTCTCCAACGTCGTCGTCGCCGCGCTGATCGTCTTCCTCGGTGACCAGCTCGGGGTCGGCGCGCAGCTGTCGACCGCCGTGGTGGTGGTGCTCGGCATCCGCATCTTCGGCAACGCCGCGGCGATCCGCCGGCACCTGTTCCGCGCATGACCGAGGACCCGACCGTGGGTCGTCGGTCCGACCCCGAGCCGCCGGAGGGGGACACCCCGGACACCCAGACCCCGGACCACCAGACCCCGGACCACCAGACCCCGGACCACCAGACCCCGGACCACCAGACCCCGGACCACCAGACCCCGGACCCCCAGACCCCGGGCCCCCAGACCCCGGGCCCCCAGGCCGACCCCGCCGGTGCGGACGGCGTGAGGGAGCCAGAGGCGGCCGACCCGCCGTCCGCCGGGGACGGCGGCGGGGCGACGCCGGCCGGCGGACGACGGCGGCGCGATCCGGTGGCGGCGCTCCTCATCGGCGTGCTCACCCTGCTGCTGGGCTTCGCCTTCGCGGTGCAGGTGCGCAGCACCGACACCGACGCCCAGCTGGCCGGCCTGCGCGAAGAGGACCTCGTGCGCATCCTCGACGACCTCTCCGCCCGGGAGGACCGGCTCCGCCAGGAGATCAGCGACCAGCGGGCGGCGCTGTCCCAACTGGGCAGCTCCGACAGCGCCGCGGCCGCTGCCCTCGCGGAGGCCGAGCAGCGGGCCGAGGCGCTGGGCGTCCTCAACGGCACCGTCGCCGCCCGCGGTCCCGGGCTCGAGGTGGTCATCCGCGACCCCGCCGACCGGGTCACCGCCGGCGTCGTGCTGAACGCCGTCCAGGAGCTGCGCGGGGCGGGAGCGGAGACGATGCAGATCGACGACGTCCGGATCGGCGTGAGCAGCGCCATCACCGGCGAGCCGGGCGCCCTGGAGATCGACGGGGAGCCCGTGGAGGCCCCCTACGTCATCCGGGTGATCGGCTCGCCCCAGGACATGGCCACCGCCCTGAACATCCCCGGCGGGGTCTCCGCGACCGTCAACCAGCGCCGGGGCGAGGTGGTGATCGCGCCCTCGCAGGACGTCGTCGTGGACGCGTTGCGGCCACTGGACACGCCTCAATACGCTGAGCCGGACGACGGGGACTGAGGAAGGACCTCGGTGCCCCCAGACCTCGCTGGCGCTCGGCCCGGGCCCCTGCACCGAGGCCACGGCCACCACTGCAGCCACCGAACCGACCCCGATCCCTGGAGATGCCGCATGGCCACGCCCGATGACCGCCGCTACACCGCCCAGCACGAGTGGGCGCTGGTCCAGGGCACCGAGGGTGCCGCCGCGGTGGTCCGCGTCGGGATCACCGACCACGCCCAGGACGCCCTGGGCGACATCGTGTTCGTCCAGCTGCCCGAGGTCGGTGCGCAGGTGGCCCCCGGCAACGCGATCGGTGAGGTCGAGTCGACCAAGTCCGTCTCCGACGTCTACTCGCCGGTGGCCGGTGTCGTCTCGGCCGTGAACGAGGCCCTGGCCGACGCGCCGGAGACGGTCAACAGCGACCCCTACGGCGCCGGCTGGCTGGTCGAGGTCCAGGTGACCGGGCAGGACGGCGACCCCACCGCGGCACTGCTGGACGCCGCGGCCTACGAGGCGATCGTCCAGACGTCCTGAGTCGCGGAGCAGGCCCCCCACCGTCCCGCCGGGGTGGTCGACGATCACTATCATCACTGCGACGGTCGGGCCGTGAGCTCCACGACGGCGTCCGACCCTCACCCTGTACGTGCGGTTGACCCTCGGGTCGGCCGCTGGTTCCATGACCCCCGGCCCGACCGTGATCCTGCGGCGGCCGACCTACGACGGGCCGACCGGTCCGTCGTCCGCCGGCCGACCGCGGCCCGTACCACCAGGCCCGCGGCGGTGCCGCCTGCACCGGAGGAGACCGACGTGCTCTGCACTCGATGTGGCCACCAGAACCCAGAGGGCAGCCGCTTCTGCGCGCAGTGCGGGGCCGCGCTGAGCCCCGAGCGGGTCGGCGAGTCGACCAGCATCATCCCCAAGGTCGGCGGCGAGGACTCCGGCGAGCAGGCCGAGGTCGCCGAGTCGACCGCGGACGCGCACGCCGGTGCCGTCGAGTCGCTGCCGGCCGGGTCCGCCCTGCTGGTCGTGAAGCGGGGCCCCAACGCGGGCAGCCGCTTCCTGCTCGACCAGGAGGTCACCACCGCCGGTCGGCACCCCGACAGCGACATCTTCCTCGACGACGTGACGGTCAGCCGCCGGCACGTGGAGTTCCACCGCGAGGGCGGCGGGTTCACCGTGCACGACGTGGGCAGCCTGAACGGCACCTACGTCAACCGCGAGCCGGTCGACGTGGCCTCGCTCGCCGGTGGCGACGAGGTCCAGATCGGCAAGTTCCGCCTGGTCTACCTGACCGGGCCGCGGACGGGCGAGCCGGCCGGCGCATGAACGCCGCGTCGGGCACCGAGGAGCGGGCCGAGAGCGGACGCCGGTCATGACGGCGGTGCCCCAGCCCAGCCCCAGCGCTGACCGGGACACCGCTGAGACCACGCCCCGGTTCACCATCGGTGAGGTGCTGTCCGCCCTGCGCGGCGACTTCCCGGACGTGACGATCAGCAAGATCCGTTACCTCGAGTCCGAGGAGCTGGTCCACCCGCAGCGGACGCCGTCGGGCTACCGGAAGTTCTCCGTGGCCGACGTCGACCGGCTGCGGTACGTGCTGGCCGCCCAGCGGGACCAGTACCTGCCGTTGCGGGTCATCAAGGAACACCTGGACGCCCTCGATCGTCGCGAGCGGCCCCCTGGCGGCCACCCCGCCGGCGGGGTGGCCGGCGGGCCGGTCCCCAGCGCGCCCCTGCCGGCCGGCGAGTTCGCCGAGGCCGCCGGCCTGTCGGCGGCCCAGCTGGCCGACTGCGTGCAGTTCGGGCTGCTCAACGCCGACTCCCAGGGCCGGCACCGGGTCACCGACCTGCCCGTGGGCCGGGCCGTGGCGGGGCTGGCCCGGCACGGCATCGAACCGCGCCACCTGCGGGTGTACCGGACGGCGGTGGAGCGGGAGGCCGCCCTGCTGGAGCAGCTGGTGGCCCCAGTCCTACTGGCCCGCTCCGAGGAGGCGCGCACCCGGGCCGGTGAGCAGCTCCAGGAGCTGGCCGAGCTCTCCGCACAGCTGCACGGTGGGCTGTTGGAGACGCGGCTGCGCGACGTCCTCGGCGGCTGATCGCTGGCGTACCGTTGCGGGGGTGCGGGCGCCCCGGCACACCGGTCGGCCGCCTCGCGGTGGGCGGTCGGCAGACCAGTGGGGCGGCCACGGGGAACTCAGCGGAGGGGAGCCAGACGTGCAGGAGCTCAGAGTCGTCGGCGTCCGGGTGGAGCTGCCCGGCAACCAGCCCATCCTGCTGCTCAAGGAGACCCAGGGGGAGCGGTACCTGCCGATCTGGATCGGCGCGACCGAGGCCGCGGCGATCGCCTTCGAGCAGCAGGGCGTCCGGCCGGCCCGGCCGATGACCCACGACCTGCTGCGTGAGGTGGTCACGGCCCTGGGCGCCACCCTCGAGGCGGTGCACATCACCGAGATGCGCGACGGCATCTACCTCGCCGAGCTGCAGTTCGGCGACGAGCGCACGGTGAGCGCCCGGCCGTCCGACGCCGTCGCCCTCGCCGTCCGCACCGGCGCCCCCATCTACGGCGCCGAGGCCCTGCTCGACGAGGTCGGGATCGAGATCCCCGACGAGCAGGAGGACGAGGTGGAGAAGTTCCGCGAGTTCCTGGACAACATCAGCCCCGAGGACTTCGGCGCCGGTTCCGGCTCCAGCGGCAGCTGAGCCACCGGCTCTGCGTGGTACCGGGCCCACCCGCACGGGTGAGCGCAGCGACACGCCGCGTCCCTCGGTTGACCCTGTCGCGGCCCCGGCCTACCTTCAGCGAATCACGTGCGTGGAAGTCCCTGAGTCGCGCCCGTGACCGCTCCCGGCGACAGCGCGGGAACGGCCCAGGTGCTGGGTGCCGGAGTCGAGGAGGCGCTGGAGTGAGCGGGCCCGCGAGCGACGGCACGAACCCAGCAGCGCCGCGACCGCGGCAGACCAGTGCCAGCGAGGAGTGCCCGTGAGCGACCAGGACAACGGTTCACAGGGTCAACTGTTCAGCGACGCGGCGGTGGGTGTTCCGTCCTACGACGAGGTCGACACCGACGTCGTCGGCTACCGCGGCCCCACGGCGTGCGCCGCGGCCGGCATCACCTACCGGCAGCTGGACTACTGGGCCCGCACCGGGCTGGTCGCGCCGTCGGTGCGGACCGCCACCGGGTCGGGCACGCAGCGGCTCTACTCCTTCCGCGACATCCTGGTGCTCAAGGTCGTGAAGCGGCTGCTGGACACCGGGGTCTCGCTGCAGAACATCCGCAAGGCCGTCGACCACCTGCGCACCCGCGGGGTCAAGGACCTCGCGAACATCACGCTGCTCTCCGACGGCGCCACCGTGTACGAGTGCACCTCGGCCGAGGAGGTCGTCGACCTGCTCGCCGGTGGGCAGGGCGTCTTCGGGATCGCGGTCTCCGGCGCCCTCCGCGAGCTCTCCGGTGAGCTGGCGGAGCTGCCGGCCGAGCGGCTGGACGGCAGCGGTTCCGCCGCCGACGACGAGCTGTCCGCCCGCCGCCGTCGCCGCGCCGCCTCGGCCTAGGACACCCCCGGCTCCTGGGTCGCCTGGAGGACCGGGACGGTGACGACACGCTGGTACCGTCCCAGCAGTGGCCGACCGGACTCCTGGTTCTGATCCCGCACCCCTGACCGGGTCGCTCCCCGCGCTCTCCGCGCTGTCGACGAACGGGTCGTTCGCGGCCCGGCACATCGGCCCCCGCCCCGCGGACACCGCGGCGATGCTCGAGGTCGTCGGGCACTCCTCGCTGGCCTCGCTGGCCGACGCCTGCGTGCCCGAGGGGGTGCGCGACCGCACCCCGCTGGACCTCCCGCCGGCAGCCGACGAGGCGACCGTGCTGGCGCAGCTGCGTGAGCGGGCCTCGGCCAACGAGGTGTTCACCTCGATGATCGGGCTGGGTTACAGCGACACGATCACCCCGGCGGTGATCCAGCGGAACATCCTGGAGAACCCGGCCTGGTACACCGCCTACACGCCCTACCAGCCGGAGATCAGCCAGGGCCGGCTCGAGGCGCTGATCAACTTCCAGACGATGGTCGCCGACCTCACCGGGCTGCCGGTCGCCGGCGCGTCGATGCTGGACGAGGCGACCGCCGCGGCGGAGGCGATGACGCTGGTCCGCCGGGCCGGGCGGGCGAAGACCGATGCGGTCTTCGTCGTCGACGCCGACACCCTGCCGCAGACCCTCGCCGTGCTCCGTACCCGCGCCGAGCCGCTGGGCATCGGCCTGCACGTCGCCGACCTCTCCGCCGGCTGGCCCACCGACCTCCCCGAGGCGGGCGCCTTCGGCGTGCTGCTGGCCCACCCGGGCGCCAGCGGTGCCGTGCGGGACCACCGGGCGCTGGCCGCGGCCGCGCACGAGGCCGGGTCCGCCGTCGTGGTCGCCGCCGACCTGCTCGCCCTCACCCTGCTGGAGGCGCCGGGGGAGTGGGGCGCCGACGTCGCCTGCGGGACCACCCAGCGCTTCGGCGTCCCGATGGGCTACGGCGGCCCGCACGCCGGCTACCTCGCGGTGCGCGAGGGCCTGGCCCGCCAGCTCCCGGGCCGGCTCGTGGGGGTCTCGGTCGACGCCGACGGCGACGTGGCCTACCGGCTGGCGCTGCAGACCCGGGAACAGCACATCCGTCGGGAGAAGGCGACCAGCAACATCTGCACCGCGCAGGTGCTGCTCGCGGTCATGGCCGGCGCCTACGCCGTGTACCACGGGCCCGAGGGGCTCACCGCGATCGCCGCCCGGGTGCACCGCAGCGCCCAGCTGCTGGCCGGCTGGCTGCGCGCCGGTGGGCTCACCGTCGTGCACGAGCACTTCTTCGACACCGTGACCGTCGCCGTTCCCGGCCGGGCCGCCGACGTGGTGGCCGCCGCAGCCGCGCGCCGGGTGAACCTGCGCCTGGTCGACGCCGACACCGTGGCGGTCGCCTGCGACGAGACGACGACGCCCGCCGTCCTCCGGCTGGTCGCCGAGGCGTTCGGCGTCGGCACCGACGACGCCGCCCTGGACGACGCCGGCCCGGCCGCGTTCCCGGCCGCGCTGCACCGGCGCACCCCGTTCCTCACCCACCCGGTCTTCTCCGAGCACCGCTCGGAGACGGCGATGCTGCGCTACCTGCGCCGGCTGTCGGACAAGGACCTGGCGCTGGACCGCACGATGATCCCGCTGGGCTCGTGCACGATGAAGCTCAACGCCGCCACCGAGATGGCCGCGGTCACCTGGCCGGAGTTCGCCGGCCTGCACCCCTTCGCCCCGGCCGAGCAGGCCCGCGGGTACGCCCGGCTGATCGGTGAGCTGTGCGACGGGCTGGCCGAGATCACCGGGTACGCGGCGGTGAGCGTGCAGCCCAACGCCGGGTCGCAGGGCGAGTTCGCCGGCCTGATGGCGATCCGCGCCTACCACCACAGCCGGGACGACGTGCAGCGCGACGTCTGCCTCATCCCGTCCTCGGCGCACGGCACCAACGCCGCCAGCGCGGTGATGGCCGGCATGCGGGTGGTCGTGGTGGCCTGCGACGAGGCCGGCAACGTCGACCTCGCGGACCTGCGCGGCAAGGTCGACGCCCATGCCGACCGGCTCGCCGCGATCATGATCACCTACCCCTCGACCCACGGGGTGTTCGAGGTGGAGGTGCAGGAGATCTGCGCGGCGGTGCACGACGCCGGCGGCCAGGTCTACGTCGACGGCGCGAACCTCAACGCCCTGGTCGGGCTGGCGAAGCCGGGCCGCTTCGGTTCCGACGTCAGCCACCTCAACCTGCACAAGACCTTCTGCATCCCGCACGGCGGCGGCGGGCCGGGAGTGGGCCCGATCGGTGTCCGGGAGCACCTGGTGCCCTTCCTGCCCGGCCACCCCCTGGTGGAGACCGGCGGCACCGGCGCGCCGGTGTCCGGTGCGCCGTGGGGTTCGGCGGGCATCCTGCCGATCTCCTGGGCCTACCTGCGGCTGATGGGGCCCGACGGGCTGCTCCAGGCCACCGAGCAGGCGATCCTGGCGGCCAACTACGTCGCCGAGCGGCTGCGGCCGCACTACCCGGTGCTCTACACCGGCGCCACCGGCCTCGTGGCGCACGAGTGCATCCTGGACATCCGGCCGCTCACCAAGGCCACCGGCGTGACCAACGACGACATCGCCAAGCGGCTGATCGACCTGGGCTTCCACGCCCCGACTATGAGCTTCCCGGTGGCCGGCACGCTGATGGTCGAGCCGACCGAGAGCGAGGACAAGGCCGAACTGGACCGGTTCGTCGAGGCGATGGTGCACATCCGCGGGGAGATCGAGAAGGTCGCCACCGGCGAGTACGACCGGACGGACAACCCGCTGCGCAACGCGCCGCACACGCTGAAGATGCTGGCGGGGGAGTGGGACCGCCCCTACTCCCGCGAGGTGGCCGTGTACCCCGTGCCGGGACTGGTCGGGCGTGGCTACCTGGCGCCGGTGCGGCGCATCGACGGTGCCTACGGCGACCGGAACCTGGTCTGCTCCTGCCCGTCGCCGGAGGCGTTCGAGGAGCCGGCCGTGCCGCGCGCGCCGGTCGCGACCGAGCCCGGTCGCGCCGAAGGGGCCCCCGACGACCTGGGGACGACGAAGGACGTGGTGGGAGCCCGGTCCTGACACGCCGGGAAGGGGTCGACGGCGCGGTCCGGAAGGTGGACCATCCCCATGCATGGGGACCCTGGTGCGTCGCTCGTCGGTCGGTGTGGTAGTGATCGTCGGGACGGCCGTGCTGAGCTCCTGCGCGAGCCAGTTCGACGCCACCGGTCCGACCGCGGTGAGCGAGGCGGCGGCCACGGGCAGCGCCGACCCGGCGGCCGAGGAGGCCGCGGCGGAGGACCTGGCCGGTGCGCTGCTGCCGGAGTCCGCGTTCGGCCCCGACGCCACGGTCCACCAGCTCCCGGCGGAGTGGGTCGGCCCCTGGTCGGGATGGTGGGCGGGGGGCGAGTCGTGGGGTGACCCCCACGGCTGGGCGGGGCACCGCGGGTGGGGTGACCACCGCGGGTGGGGTGGTCACCACTGGTGGACCGACGCGGACGGCACCGACGAGGACGCGACCGAGGACGACGGCACCGGTGAGGACGGCACGGTCGCGGAGCCGTCGGTCGAGCCGGCCGCCTGCGCGGACGCGCTGGCCGCCCTGCCGACGCTCGAGGACGAGGAGATGCCGGCGGTCGCGGCCCAGGTGGCCGCCTCTGATCAGGTCCGCATCTTCCAGGTGGTCTCCGAGGGACCGGCCGTCGAAGGGCTGGAGCTGCCGGTCGACCAGCTCGTCGAGGCGTGCGCCGACGCCACCGTCGACGCGCCCTGGGGCATGGAGGTCGGCTTCGGGGTGTCGGCGCTGGACGTGCCGGACCGCGGGGACTCCGCCGCTGGGCTGGCGGTCACGATGACCCACCCGGCCGGCACCGTCTCGATGCTGGTCGGGGTCGTCACCGACGGCCCGCGGGCGGTGATGCTGTCCCAGACCGGCACCGACGACGCCGCGCTGGACCAGGCGGCGTTCGCCACCCTGCTGACCCAGGCCGCCGACGCAGCCGGCCTCGGCTGAGGGAACCGCCCGGCCCGCGTGACCGCGGTGTCGACGACCGCCCCGGCGCCGGGGCAGCACGACCGGCCCGTCGGGGCGCAGCCCGCCGTCGCCGTCGAACAGGATCACGCCGCGCACTGCAGCGTCGACCCCCGCTCGGAACGGCGGCTGACCGGCACCGCCAGCACGCGGTCGTCCGCGGTGGCCACCTTCTGCCAGCGCGCGGTGGGTCAGAGCTTGCGCAGCAGCACCCGGCGGACCGAGTGGTCGGCGGCCTTCTGCAGCACCAGGCGCGCGCGGGACCGGGTGGGGGCGATGTTGAGCCGCAGGTTGGGCTCGTTGACCGCTTCCCAGATCCCGCGGGCCGTCGACGTGGCCTGCTCGTCGGTGAGGTCGGCGAAGCGGTGGAAGTAGGCGCCGGTGTCCTGGAACGCCGTGCGGCGCAGGGCGAGGAAGCGCTCCACGTACCACTGGGAGATGTCGTGCTCGGTGGCGTCGACGTAGACGGAGAAGTCGAAGAAGTCCGAGAGAAAGACCTCGGGTACCCGGCCGTCGTTCCGGGCGCCGGCCTGCAGCACGTTGAGCCCCTCCAGCACCAGCACGTCGGGGGAGTCGACGACCTGGCGCTCGTCGGGCAGCACGTCGTAGGACTGGTGGGAGTACAGCGGGGCGCTGACCGCCGGCTTGCCGGACTTGACGTCGGCCAGGAAACGCAGCAGTGCCCGCCGGTCGTAGCTCTCCGGGAAGCCCTTGCGGCCCAGCAGGCCCCGGGACTCCAGGACCGCGTTGGGCAGCAGGAAGCCGTCGGTGGTGACCAGATCGACCCGCGGGGTGTCGGGGGCGGCGGCCAGGAGCGCCTGCAGCAGCCGGGCGGTGGTGCTCTTGCCGACGGCGACGCTGCCGGCCACGGCGATGACGAAGGGCACCTTCTCCGTGCGGGCGCCGAGGAACTGGGTCTGGGCGGCCCACAGCCGCCGGCTGGCGGTGACGTGCAGGTGCAGCAGCCGGGCCAGCGGCAGGTAGACGGTGGACACCTCGTCCAGGTCGATCCGGTCGCCCAGGGTGGCCAGCTGCCGGACGTCGGCGTCGTCCAGCGGCAGTTCACCGCCCGCGGCCAACGCCCGCCAGGACTGGCGGTCGAACGCGGTGAAGGGCGAGACCTGCGCTCGCTGACCGGCCGTCACGGCGCCCATGGTGCCGTCTGCCCGCCGCGCGCCCCCCGGCCGGGTGGGTACCGGGCGGCTGCCGGAGCGCCTGACCCCCGTCGGCCGTTAGGGTCCGGGGGTGTCGTCGCCCGGGCTGCTCGACCGGATCGAGCGCTACTTCGCCCTTGCCCCGCTGGCCGATGCCCGGGTGCACTCCATCGGTGCGCTGCAGGTGCCCATCGGCCGGGTGGAGTGGCCCTACCCGGCCCGGCCGCGGCCGGGGTTCGAGGGGGACATCGCGCTGGACGACGTCCGGGCCGCGATCGCGCTGCAGGAGCAGGCCGGGCTGCCGGCGGCGCTGGAGTGGCTGGAGGACCGCTGCCACGGCCTGGCCACCGTTGCGCGGACGGCCGGGCTGGTGGTCGACGAGCTGCCGCTGCTGGTCGCCGACGACCCGGTCGCGGTCCTGCTCCCCAGCGAGGTGCGGTTGTACCTGGTGGGCGCCGATGACCCCCGGCTGGGCCTGTACCAGCGGCTGGCCGCTCTCGCGTTCGCCTCGCCCGGTCCGGCACCCGCCGACCAGGGGTCGCACAGCGGCCCGGAGGTGGCCCAGGACGACCCCGGTCCCGCCGAGGTGCCGCCGACCGAGGTGCTGCGCGACCGGGTGGCCTCGGGCTCGACGGTGATGATGGTGGCCGTCGACGACGGCGAGCCGGTCGCGATCGGGTCGCACCAGCCGCTGCAGGTCGACGGCATCGAGGTCAGCGAGGTCGTGGGCGTTGCCACCCTGCCCCGGTTCCGCGGGCGCGGCCTGGGAGCCGGGCTCACCTCGGCCCTGGTCGAGCACGCCCGGCAGACCGCCGACCTGGTGTTCCTCTCCGCCGGCGACGACGACGTCGCCCGGGTCTACGAACGCGCCGGCTTCGCCCGGGTGGCCACCAGCTGCGTCGCCGAGCGCCCTCCCGGCTGACGGACCGGACGGCCCTCCGGCTGAGACACCGCGCGGCCGTCCGGCCGAGGCGGGCGGGGACCCGCCGCCTCCGCCGGACGACAGGTCACTGCACCTCGTACGTCGCGACCAGCGTGGCCCGGGCGAGGGTGTGGCTGAACAGGTTGAAGCCGAGGTAGGCCGGGGTCGCCTCGGCCGGCACGCCGAGGTCGTCGGTGTCGAGTGCGTGGACCACGACGAAGTAGCGGTGCGGGCCGTGCCCGGCCGGCGGTGCCGCACCCACGTAGCCGGCGAACCCCGCGTCGTTGCGCAGCTGCACCGCGCCGGTGGGCAGCCCGCCGTCGGCGGCGCCGGTGGGCAGCTCGGTCACCGAGGCCGGCAGGCCGGTGACCGCCCAGTGCCAGAAGCCGCTGGCCGTCGGGGCGTCGGGGTCGTAGACGGTGACCGCGAAGCCGCGGGTCCCGTCCGGGAACCCGGACCAGCTGAGCTGCGGTGAGCGGTCCTCGCCCCCCGGGAGGCCCATCTTGCCGCTCACCTGCGGCTGGGGCATCGGCTCGCCGTCGGTGAGGTCGGTGCTGGTCACCTGGAACGCGGGGACGGGGGGCAGGGAGTCGTAGGGGTCGGGCGCGGTGGGTCGAGCGGCCATGCGGGTCCTCCTCGGGTGGTGGGGCCTCGGCGGTGGCGCCGGGGCGGCGTGCCCGCCGCCGACCCTAGGCAGCCGCGCGCACGGGCGCCTGGTCGCGTGGTCGTTCCCAGTCAGTTGACCGTTATCCCCAACACCGCCCGCTCGACCGACCGCCCGCGTGGCCACCGACCGCACCCTGCGGGTGCGGATCAGCGAGGGGAGGGGGTCCCGAGAGGTCCCGGCGGTCGTCTCGCCGTAGCGTGTCGGGCGTGCTGGGACTCCCCGAAGACATCCGGGCCTGCCTGTTCGACCTCGACGGGGTCCTGACGCAGACGGCCAAGGTGCACCAGGCTGCCTGGAAACGCACCTTCGACGAGTTCCTGCGGAACCGGGACCCCGGGGCGGCGGAGTTCAGCCTCGCCGACTACAACGAGTTCGTCGACGGCAAGCCGCGCAAGGACGGCGTCCGGGACTTCCTGGCCAGCCGGGGGATCACCCTGGACGAGGGCAGCGACGACGACCTCGCCGACGTGGTCACCGTCGCCGGCGTCGCGACCCGGAAGAACGAGCTCATCATGGCCGAGCTGGACGAGCACGGCGTGCAGGTCTACGAGGGCTCGATGCGGTACCTGCGGGCGGCGCGGGACGCCGGCCTGGCCACCGCCGTCGTCACGGCGTCGGCGAACGGGGAGCACGTGGTCGCCGTCGCCGGGTTCGCCGACCTGATCGACGCCCGGATCGACGGGGTGGTCGCGGCCGCCCAGGGGCTGCGCGGCAAGCCGGCCCCGGACACCTTCCTGGCCGGTGCGCGGGCCCTCGGCGTCGAGCCGGGCCAGGCCGCCGTGTTCGAGGACGCGCTGTCCGGGGTCGCCGCCGGACGGGCCGGTGACTTCGGCTACGTCGTGGGGGTCGACCGGGTGGGCCAGGCCGACGGGCTGCGCGAGCGCGGCGCGGACGTCGTCGTCACCGACCTGGACCAGCTGCTGGAGGAGGCCCCGTGACCCAGGGGCGCGCGCACTTCCTGGTCGAGCCCTGGTCGCTGACCGAGGTCGGCGTCGACCTGGCCTCCCTGGCGGTCAACGAGTCGGTGTTCGCCCTGGCCAACGGGCACATCGGGATGCGCGGCACGCTCGACGAGGGGGAGCCGGTCGTCGTCCCCGGCACCTACCTGAACGGCTTCTTCGAGGAGCGGCCGATGCCCTACGCGGAGGCCGGGTACGGCTTCCCGGAGCAGGGCCAGACCGTGGTCAACGTGACCGACGGCAAGCTGATCCGGCTGCTGGTCGGCGACACCCCGCTGGACCTGCAGTACGGCGACGTCATCGACCACCGCCGCACCCTGGACCTGCGCAACGGCGTGCTCCGCCGCGCGACCGAGTGGCGGGGGCCCAGCGGCCGTCAGGTCCGGGTCACCAGCACCCGGCTGGTCTCGCTGACCCGGCGCTCGATCGCCGCGATCGAGTACACCGTGGAGTGCACCGACGACCAGGGCGACCTCTACATCGCGCTGCAGTCGGACCTGCTGGCCAACGAGTTCGTGATCACGACCCAGTCCGACGACCCGCGCGCGGCCTCGGCGATGACCCGGCCGCTGCAGTCGGAGCTGCACGTGGGCCGCGGCCGGCACGCCGTCCTGGTGCACCAGACCCCCGGCAGCCGGCTGCGGATGGCCGCCGGGATGGACCACGAGGTCGACATCCCGGACTCGGCCACCGAGGACCTGGAGGTCTCCCCGGACCTGGCCCGCTACACGCTGGCCGCCCGGCTGCCGGCCGGCTCCAAGCTGCGGTTGGTGAAGTACCTGGCCTACGGCTGGTCCAGCCGCCGCTCGTCGGCCGCCGTCCGGGACCAGGTGGAGGGGGCGCTGGCCACCGCGAAGCTCGCCGGCTGGAACCGGCTGGTCCGGGAGCAGCGCGAGCTGCTGGACCGGCACTGGGACGAGGCCGACGTCGAGGTCGAGGGCGACGACGAGCTGCAGCAGGCGGTGCGGGTCGGCATGTTCCACGTCCTGCAGGCCGGCCTGCGCGCCGAGCGGCAGCCGATCCCGGCCAAGGGCCTGACCGGTGACGGGTACGACGGCCACACGTTCTGGGACACCGAGACCTACGTGCTGCCGGTGCTCACCTACACCGCTCCCGCAGCCGTGCGCGACGCGCTGATGTGGCGGCACTCGACGCTGGACCTGGCCCGCGAGCGGGCCCGGGTGCTGGGTCACGCCGGTGCGGCGTTCCCGTGGCGGACCATCCGCGGGGAGGAGACGTCGGGCTACTGGCCGGCCGGGACGGCGGCCTTCCACATCAACGCCGACATCGCCGACGCCGTCGCCCGCTACACCGCCGCCACCCTGGACGACGACTTCGACCGCGACCACGGCACCGAGCTGCTCGTCGAGACGGCCCGGCTCTGGGCCTCGCTCGGCCACTTCGACGACGGCCAGGGCTTCCGGATCGACGGCGTCACGGGGCCCGACGAGTACACCGCCGTCGTGGACAACAACGTCTACACGAACCTGATGGCGCAGCGGAACCTGCGCGAGGCGGTCGAGGCCGCCCGCCGCCAGCCCGACACCGCCGCGCGGCTGCAGGTGGGCGAGGACGAGCTCGAGCTGTGGTCCCGCGCCGCGGACGCCATGCGGGTGCCGTTCAACGCCGACCTCGGGGTGCACGAGCAGTCGGAGGGGTTCACCCACCACGAGGAGTGGGACTTCGAGGGCACCCGGCCCGACCAGTACCCGCTGTTGCTGCACTTCCCCTACTTCGACATCTACCGCAAGCAGGTCATCAAGCAGGCCGACCTGGTGATGGCCCTGCACCTGCGGGGGGACGCCTTCACCCTCGAGGAGAAGATCGCCGACTTCGCCTACTACGAGGCCCGGACGGTGCGTGACTCCTCTCTCTCGGCGTCGGTGCAGGCGGTGATGGCCGCCGAGACCGGGCACCTGGACCTCGCGCACGACTACTGGGCCGAAGCCGCGCTGACCGACCTGCAGAACCTGCACGGCAACAGCGGGCACGGGCTCCACATCGCCTCGCTGGCCGGCGGCTGGACGGTCGCGGTCGCCGGCTTCGGCGGGATGCGCGACCACGGTGGCCGGCTGACCTTCGCCCCGCGGCTGCCCGGCCGGATCCGCCGGCTGCGCTTCCGGGTGGTGTTCCAGGGGAAGTGCCTGTCGGTCACGGTGACCCAGGAGAAGGCCAGCTACCGGCTGGTCTACGGCGAGGGGTCATTGGAGATCGCGCACCACGGGAAGCCGATCGTGGTCACCGGCGAGACGGTGGAGTGGGAGATCCCGCCTGCCCCCGAGGTGGAGCCGGTGCGCCAGCCGCCGCACGCCGCCCCCCGCCGCCGCAACCGCCCCACCAGCGACTGAAGAAGGACCCCCTCGCCCCCCCGGACCTCGTCAGCTCAGCCCGGGCCCCTGCGAGGGGCCGGGGCGACTGACCCCGTGCCCACCAGAATGGCCATTCTGGTGGTCACGGGGTCAGAGGAGGGCGGTGTCGCGGAGGAGCCACCAGCCGCCGAGCAGCAGGGCGCCACCGTCGACGAGCAGGAAGGCGGCGACCCACACGATCCCCGGCAGCCCGGTGAGCCGGGCCAGTTGGTCGGCGTCGGAGTCCCGGGCCGTGCCCGAGCGGCGCTTGGCCTGGAGCTCCAGGACGGTCTTCGGCGCCGCCAGCAGCAGGAACCAGGTGACGCCGGCCGCGAACGCCGACTGGCCCGCCGCGGGCAGCCACCAGGTGGCGGCGAAGACCAGGGTGCCGGTGACGAGCACCGACCAGAGGCCGTACCAGTTGCGGATCTGCACCAGCAGCAGGGCCAGCAACAGGAGCAGGGCCCACAGCAGGCCGATCGCGAACCCGGCGGCCAGCAGCGCCGCCGCGCCCAGCCCGAACAGGGCCGGGCCGGTGTAGCCCGCGGCCGCGGTCAGCACCATGCCGGGGCCGCTGGGCCGGCCGGCCGACACCGTGACGCCGGAGGTGTCGGAGTGCAGGCGGATGCCGGCCAGCCGCCGGCCGGTGACCAGGGCGGCCAGGCCGTGCGCCCCCTCGTGCGCGATCGTCACCGAGTGCCGGGCCCGCTGCCACAGGGTGGGGGAGAGGACCAGGGCAGCGGCGAGCGCCGCGGTCAGGACGAGCAGCCAGAGCGGCAGCGGGGGAGAGGTCGCGGAGACCTGTTCCCAGAGCGAGCTGACGACGTCCACCCAGGCATCGTCGCCAGTGGACCTGTGCACGAGGTCAGCGCCACGCCGCTGGACGCCGGTGACAGACCCGACATCCCCGCGACATCCGCGCCAGGGATGCTGGGGCCATGGAGAGCACTGTCCCGGTGCCGGCGCTCGCGGAGACCCCGCAGCTGCCGGTGACCGTCTCCTTCACCCGGCGGGCCGACCCGGCCCACGCGGTGGAGATGACCGCCTGGATCCGGGCGGGACTGACGATGGCCGAGGCCTTCCCCGGGTTCCTCGGCGGTGGCTGGGTCCGCCCCCGCCACGACGCCCACGAGTGGCACATGCTGTGCCGCTTCGACTCACCGGCGACGATGACGGCCTGGGAGGCCAGTCCGGAGCGACGCTGGTGGCTCGGGTCGGCCCAGGGGCTGGCCGAGGTGACCCGCACCGAGCGGCGCACCGGCATCGAGGGCTGGTTCGACGCACCGCTGGACGCCGCGACGGAGCTGCCCGCGTCCACCGCACCTCCGCGGTGGAAGCAGGCGGTCACCATCTGGCTGGTCTTCTTCCCGCTCAACCTGCTGGCCACGGTCACCCTGGGCGCGCTGCTGACCGAGGCCCACGTCGTCCTCCGGGTGGCGGTGATGACGCTGACCCTCACCCCGGTGATGACCTACCTGCTGCTGCCCTGGATGACCCGGCGGTTGGGGTGGTGGCTCCGGAAGGACCCCGTCCCCCTCACCCCTCGCAAGCTCGGGGCGAGCCTCCGGACGGGGCCGAACTGGCGCGACCGCTGACGGGCGTCACACCAGGTCGGCGTCGTGGGTGAGCAGGGCGATCTGCACCCGGTTGGCCAGCTCGAGCTTGTCCAGCAGCCGGGAGACGTGCGCTTTGACGGTGGCCACGCTGAGGTACAGCTCGGCGCCGATCTGGGCGTTCGACAACCCTCGCCCGACGGCGAGCGCCACCTCCCGCTCCCGGTCGCTGAGCAGGTCGAGCCGAGCCCGGGCACGGGTCTGCCGATCCTCGCCCGGTCCGGCCGGCCGGTCCGCCGAGACGTGCGCGATGAGCTGGCGGGTCACGGTGGGGGAGAGCATCGGCTCCCCGGCGGCGACCCGGCGCACGGCCTCCAGGATCGCAGCCGGCGGGGTGTCCTTGAGCAGGAAGCCGCTGGCGCCGGCCCGGAGTGCCCGGAGCACCTGATCGTCGGTGTCGAAGGTGGTCAGCACGATGACCTCGGGGGCGTCCGGCCGCGCCTGCAGCAGCTCGGTGGCGGTCAGCCCGTCGGTGCGCGGCATCCGGATGTCCATCAGGACGACGTCGGGGGCGCTGGCCGCGACGGCCGCCGGCACCTCGTCGCCGTCGGTGGCCTCGCCGACGAGCTCCAGGTCCACGACCCCGCCGAGCACCATCGCCAGGGCCGCGCGCACCAGCGGGTCGTCGTCCACCACGAGCACCCGGACCGGCTCCCTCACGCGGACCCCGGCCAGGGCAGCTCGGCGCGCAGCCGGAACTCCCCGTCGGGGGTCCAGCCGTGCTCCAGGTGGCCGCCGCTCAGGCTGACCCGCTCCAGCAGGCCGACCAGGCCGGTGCCGCCACCGGGCAGCGCGGGCACGATCTCGCCGCCGGCCGGTGTGGGATTGCGCAGCTCCACCACCAGCCCGGCGCCCGGACCGCCCTCGACCAGGACGCTGGCGACCGTGCCGGGCGCGTGCTTGCGCACGTTGGTCAGCCCCTCCTGCAGCACGCGGTAGGCGCTGCGGCCGGCGCCGCTGGGAACGGTGGCGAGCTCGGGCACCCGATAGCGCACCCGCACCCGGACGCCGGCTCTCCGGCTCTCCTCGACCAGCGCCGGGACGTCCGCGAGCGTGGGCTGCGGGCGGGTGCCCGGGTCACCGCCGCCGTCCCCACCGTGGCGCAGCACCCCGATCACCTCCCGCAGGTCCTCCAGTGCCTGCCGGGCGCTCGACCGGACGATCCCCGCGGCCTGCGCGACCTCGGCCGCCGGGGCGTCCGGGCGGAACTCCAGTGCGCCGGCGTGCATGCTCAGCAGCGACAGCCGGTGCGCCAGCACGTCGTGCATCTCGCGGGCGATCCGGGTGCGCTCCGTGTGCCGGGCCTGCTCGACCCGCAATTGCTGCTCGCTCTCGGCGCGCACCGCACGCTCGCGGAGCGAGAGCACCAGCTGGCGACGTGCGCGGACGAACATGCCCCAGGCGACGGCGGCGGCGGTGCACACGACACCCAGCACGGCGAACACCCAGGCCGGCAGCTCCGGGTCGGGTCGGACGACGATGTACACGGCGAAGGAGGCGAGGCTGACCGCGGTGACCGCGGTGACAGTCGGCCACCGGCGGTGTACGGCCACGGCGAAGAGGCTGAACAGGCAGGCGATCGCGACCATGTCGGAGAAGGACGCGAGCAGGGAAAGGCCGACCGCGACGCCGACCGGCCAGCGGCGCCGCAGCCACAGGGCGGCGCAGCCCACCGAGCCCAGCACCACGTCGGCGATCAGCAGGCCGTCCGGCGGCGGGACGGGCTGGCTGAGCGCGACGCCCACGAGCACCAGCCCGAGCAGCACCGAGGCGACGAAGGCCGTGACGTCGACGACCCAGTCACGGACCGAGCGGCGGACCCGGCGCCGCCGGCCGGTGCTCGTGGAGGTGTCCGGGCCCCGCTCGGGTGCGGCACCCAGGTCGGCCAACAGTTGGGCCGGCACCAGCGAGGGGTGCTCGACGCCGTCGTCCGCGGCCGCCCCCGGGCGGAAGGACACTGTCACCCACCGGAGGTTACGGACGGGAGACTGCCGCTGGAACCGACCAAGGTCTACCTCGCCGTCGCCGTCGGTCGGACCGCGGAGGTGATCACCTACTTCCGGCCGATGTGCGCGGCCGGGTGGCCCGGGCAGGCTGGGGTCATGATCACGATCGAGCATCTGACGAAGAGGTACGGCGCACAGGTCGCCGTCTCCGACGTCTCCTTCGCCTGCCAGCCGGGCACGGTCACCGGCTTCCTCGGCCCCAACGGTGCCGGCAAGTCCACCACGATGCGTGCGCTGGTCGGGCTGGCCAGCCCGACCAGCGGCACCGCGACCTTCGACGGCAAGCACTACCGCGAGCTGCCCAACGCCGGCCGCCAGGTCGGGGTGCTGCTCGACGCAGGCGCCCAGCACGCGGGTCGGACCGGCCGGGAGACCCTCACCCTCGCCGCGATGGTGCTCGGGGTGGGACACCAGCGGGTCGACGAGGTGCTCGGCCTGGTCGGCCTCGCCGGTCGGCCGGCGGGCAAGCGGCTGGGCAACTACTCCCTGGGGATGCGCCAGCGGCTCGGCCTGGCGACGGCGCTGCTCGGCGACCCGCAGGTGCTGGTGCTCGACGAACCGGCCAACGGGCTGGACCCCGAGGGCATCTTCTGGATGCGTGGCCTGCTGCGCGGCTTCGCCGACCGCGGCGGCACGGTGCTGCTCTCCTCGCACCTGCTGCACGAGGTCGAGGCGGTCGCCGACCAGTTGGTGGTCATCGCCGGTGGCCGGATCGCGGCACAGGGCAGCAAGTCCGAGCTGCTCGCCGGCACCGGCGGCACGCTGGTGCGCGGACCGGACCGGGCGCTGCTGGCCAAGGCGCTGGACGCGGCGGGCATCAGCGTCTCGTCCGGTCCGGACGACGCGCTGGTGGCCGACGCCGACGCCCTCGCCGTCGGGCAGGCCGTGGCGGCGGCCGGCGTCGTCCTCACCGAGCTGCGGGCCGCCGGGGGAGCGGGACTGGAGGATCTCTTCCGCTCCCTCACCGGCTCTTCCCACCAGGTCCAGGAGGTGCAGGCATGAGCACCGCGACCCTGGACGCCGGCCGGGCCCCCACCGGCACCGCCCCGACCGCGCCGTCCCTGCTCCGGCTGGTGCGGGTGGAGTTGCGCAAGTCCTACGACACCCGCGCCGGACGCTGGCTGCTGATCGTGATCGGCCTGGCCGTGCTCGCCGTCGTGGCGATCTCCCTGTTCGTCGAGGACGCGCCCAAGCGGTTCACCGATCACTTCGGGATCACCCAGCTGCCGATCAGCATCCTGCTGCCGGTCCTGGGCATCTTGTTGGTGACCAGCGAGTGGTCCCAGCGCACCGCGATGACGACGTTCACCCTGGTGCCCCGCCGGTCCCGGGTGCTCGTCGCCAAGGTGCTCGCAGCCACCGTGCTGGCCGTGCTCGGCGTGGCCGTCGCGGCCCTGGCCTCCGTGCTCGCGACGGTGCTGACCCCGGTCTTCTCCGACGCGGAGCGGGACTGGGACATCACCGCCGCGCTGGTGGGTCAGGTGCTCGTCGTCCAGGTGGTGAGCGTGCTGGCCGGTGTCGCGTTCGGCATGCTGCTGCTCAGCTCACCCCTGGCGATCGTCCTGTACTTCGTGCTGCCGACGGTGTTCACCATCCTCGTCAGCCTGATCTCGGCGCTGGACTGGGTGCGCGACTGGCTGGACCTGTCGACCACTTCGATGCCGCTGTTCGAGGACGGGGTGGACGCGCAGGGGTGGCTGCAGTTCGGCACCTCGGTGGGGCTGTGGGTGGCGTTGCCGATGCTGCTCGGCTGGGTGCGCATCCAGCGGTCCGAGATCGCCTGACCCGACGGTCGGCGGCGGGGGGACTCCCGCCGCCGACCGGCTCAGGCGTGCTCGCCGGGGACCCGCAGCGCCCCGCTGAGGTGCCGGGCGGTGTTGACCAGCCCGACGTGGCTGAACGCCTGCGGGGTGTTGCCCAGGTGCCGGCCGGTGCGCGGGTCGTACTCCTCGCTCATCAGCCCGAGGTCGTTGCCCAGGCCGAGGAGCCGCTCGAAGAGCTCGCGGGCCTCGGCGGTGCGGCCGATGCCGTTGAGGGCGTCGGCGAGCCAGAAGCTGCACAGCAGGAACGGGGCCTCGTCGCCCGGCAGGCCGTCGACCCGGCCGTCGGCGGAGGTGTGGTAGCGGAGCAGGAAGCCGTCGGAGGTGAGCTCGCGCTGCACGGCCTCCACGGTGCCCACGACCCGCTCGTCGTCCCAGGGCAGGAAGCCGACCTGGGGGATGAGCAGGAGCGCGGCGTCCAGCCCCTCCGAGCCGTAGAACTGGGTGAAGGTGCGGCGCTCGGGGTCGTAGCCGCGGGCGCACACGTCGTCGTGGATCCGCTGGCGCAGCTCCCGCCAGCGCTCGACCGGTCCGTCCAACCCGTGCCGCTCCACCGCCTCGATCGCGCCGTTGACCCCGGCCCAGGCCAGCACCTTGGAGTGCACGAAGTGCCGGGGCTTGCCGCGGACCTCCCAGAGGCTGCTGTCCGGGGTCTCCCAGATCTCCTCCAGGTAGGCCAGCAGCTCCTTCTGCACGGCCCAGGCGTCCGCGGTGGGGGAGAGGCCGGACTCGCGGGCCAGGTGCAGGCCGTCGAGCAGCTCACCCCAGACGTCGAGCTGGAACTGCCCGGCGGCGGCGTTGCCCACCCGCACCGGGGCCGAGCCCTCGTACCCGGGCAGCCACGGCAGCTCGTACTCCGGGATCCGCCGGGACCCGTCCAGCGCGTACATGATCCGCAGGTCGGCGGGGTCACCGGCGACGGCGCGCAGCAGCCACTCCCGCCAGGCGCGGGCCTCCTCCAGGTAGCCCGTGCCCAGCAGGGCCTGCAGGGTGAACGCCGCGTCGCGCAGCCAGCAGTACCGGTAGTCCCAGTTCCGGCTGCCGCCGAGCTCCTCGGGCAGGGAGGTGGTCGCCGCGGCGACGATCCCGCCGGTGGGCCGGTAGGTGAGCGCCTTGAGGGTGATCAGCGAACGGCGGACCGCCGGACCCCACTCGCCGTCGTAGGTGCAGTGGCCGATCCACTCGGCCCAGAACGCCTCCGTGCTGACCAGCGCCTCCTCGGCCTCCACCGGGTCGGGCCGGGGGAGGTGCGAGGCGTGGTGGGTGAGCACGAACGGGATGCGCTCGCCGGCGGCCACCTCGAACTCGGCGGAGGTGGTGTGGTCCTCCCCGTGCAGCTGCACCGGCGTGGCCAGCGAGACCGCGTCGGGGCCGGCGACGGCGACCAGGTCGCCGTCCACCGAGCGCACCCAGGGCACCAGGTGGCCGTAGTCGAACCGGAGCACCAGGTCCAGCCGCATCGGCACCCGCCCGGACACGCCTTCGACGATCCGGACGACGTCCGGGCTCTCACCTCGTGGTGGCATGAAGTCGATGACCCGGACGGTGCCGGTCGGGGTCTTCCACTCGGTCTCCAGCACCAGTGAGTCACCCCGGTAGCGCCGGCTGGTGCAGCTGCTCCCGTCGGCCGGGGCGAGCCGCCACCGACCGTTGCGCTCGTCGCCGAGCAGGGCGGCGAAGCAGGCAGCGGAGTCGAAGGACGGCAGGCACAGCCAGTCGATCGAGCCGTCCTTGCCGACCAGCGCAGCGGTCTGCAGGTCCCCGATCAGTCCGTAGTCTTCGATCCTGCTGGGCACGGGCGGTTCCTCTCGAGTGGGTCGGCCGGGGCTGGGCCGCGTCATGGCACGAAGGCGCCCAGCAGGCCCTACCGTCCTGCTCCGCCTGGCAAACCCCACGACTGGGTGATGATCATCCGTTATCCCCAACACTCGGCTCACATCGAGAAAAGGAAGAACGGAACAACAGCGCAAGCAACGGGGGAGGGGGGCCGGATGGCCGTGGACGGTGCTAGGAACGACCGGCGGCTCCACGCCGCTCAGCTCGTCAGGAAGGCGACGGTCCGTGGCCTACGACGCCGAACTCGCCGACCGTGTCCGCAGGGCTGTCCCGGGGGAGAGGACCGTTCGGGAGGTGAGGATGTTCGGTGGCCTCGCGTTCATGGTCGACGACGAGATGATCGCCTGCGTCTCGGCCGGTGGGGGAGCGCTGCTGGTACGGGTGGCGCGCAGTCGGGATGCCGAGTACCTCGCGGTGGCCGGGACCCGCCGTGCCGAGATGGGCACGGGCCGGTCCATGGGCGAGGGCTGGATCGCCGTCGACGACGAGGCGCTCACGGACGACGGCGACCTGCAGTTCTGGATGGACGCCGTCCTGGAGCACAACGCCGAGCGGACCGCCGCGAAGGCAGCGAAGCGCTGAACGCCTGGCCGCACGCGATCGGCACGGGTCATCTTGTCGGGGGTCCGGCCTACCGTCCTCGCTGTCGCACCGGCCGCTGACCGCAGGAGACCGCCATGAGCACGCTCCCTGACCGACCGAACACCGCCCTCGTCGTCATCGACGTCCAGCAGGGCGTGGTGGGCGAGGCGCCCGGACGCGACGAGGTGGTCGGCAACATCAGCGCCTTGGTCGAGAGGGCCCGCGGTGCGGGCGTCCCGGTCGTCTGGGTGCAGCACTCCGACGAGGAGTTGGTGCAGGGGAGTGACGCCTGGCAGTACGTCCCCGAACTCGTCCGCCAGCAGTCAGAGCCGCTCGTGCACAAGTCCTACGGCGACTCCTTCGAGGGCACCGACCTCTCGGACGTGCTGGCCGACCTCGCCGTGGGCCGGCTGGTCGTGGCCGGGGCGGAGTCCGATGCGTGCATCCGGTCGACCATCCACGGGGCCTTCACCCGCGGCTACGACGTCACGCTCGTCGGCGATGCGCACACCGCCGGCGACAAGACAGCCTGGGGTGCGCCACCGGTCGAGCAGGTCATCGCGCACACGAACCTCTACTGGCAGTTCCAGGCCGCGCCGGGTCGCACCGCCGGCGTCGTGGAGACCACGGACGTGTCCTTCCGCGGATGAGCTGCCCCGGCTGACCCGTTGACACATGCAGGCAAACGCCTGCATGATTCTGCTCGTGGACGCCGAGGCGAGCGGGATGGACCCGGTCTTCAAGGCGCTCGCCGACCCGACCCGGCGGCTGCTGCTCGACCAGCTGCGGGAGCGGGACGGGCAGACCCTCGGTGAGCTCTGTGCACACCTGGAGATGGCCCGGCAGTCGGCGACCCAGCACCTCGACGTCCTGCGCCGCGCCAATCTCGTCACCGTCGTCCGGCGGGGACGAGAACGGCTGCACCACCTCAACCCGGTGCCGATCCACCAGATCCAGGAGCGCTGGATCTCGGCCTTCGACCGGCCCCGGCTTTCCGCCATCAGCGCGATCACGCAGCAGGCAGAGGAGCAGGCCATGGCCACGAGCACCGCACGCGTCCCCGACTACGTGTACGTCACCTACATCCGCGCGAGCGCCGATCAGGTGTGGCACGCGCTCACCGACGCCGATCTGACGGCTCGCTACTGGGGGCACGCCAACGTCTCCGACTGGCAGACCGGGTCGACCTGGGAGCACCGGCGCACCGACGGTTCGGGGCAGGTGGACGTCGCCGGGCGAGTGCTGGAGTCGTCTCCGCCGACCCGTCTGGTGATCACGTTCCAGGAGCCGACGGCCGATCCGGATGCCGAGCCGGCGGGGGAGCCGTCGGTCGTGACGTTCCTGGTCGAACCGCACGAGGACATCGTGCGGCTCACCGTCACGCATGAGCGCCTGGCCGACCAGGCCAGCCACGACGGCGTCTCGCACGGCTGGCCGGCCGTGCTGGCCAACCTCAAGTCGCTCCTGGAGACCGGCCAGGTGCTGCCGGCCGAGCCCTGGGGCATGGCGCCCGTGCGTGGCGGCCGCGCCCACGCCGACGTCTGAGTCGCCGACGTGACCGACTCCGGTGAGGACGGGCTCGCAGCTGCCGTCGCCCTGGCCGGCCGAGCCGGGCGGTACGCCCTGGACGAGCTCGGCGGCCTCGTCGTCGGCGACCTCGACCGGCCGACTCCCTGCACCGACTGGGACGTGGCGTCCGTGGTGACGCACCTGGCAGACGTCGTCGACGCCCTCACCGGCCTGCTCGCCACCGCTCAGCTGAACCTCCCCGGGCCACCGGGGTCGCCCGTCGGCGAACCGGTCGCCCGGACCTGCGAGCGGGTCCAGGACCTGCTCGAGCAGTTGCAGGCGGCCGGCCGGCGGGGGAGTCACGACCTCCAGGCGGACGGGGCGGCCCCTGCGGCGCAGGCGGCCGCCATCGAGTTCACCGTCCACGGCTGGGACGTCGCCGCAGCACGAGGCCGGGCGTGCCAGCTGCCGCCGGACCTGGCCGAGGACGTGCTGACCCTGGCGAGCGAGCTGCTCGACGACGCGTCCCGCGGGCGTCGTTCGCCGCCCGGGTCGATCCCGGGGCGGACGCCTCGCCGGTCGAGCGGCTGGTGACCTTCCTCGGGCGAGACGCGGTGCAGTGAACCCGGACGGCCGGTGCCCGGGTGGCGTCGTGAGTCGAACAGGAGCGGGTCAGATCTCCACTACTTGACATAATGTCGATTATCGGCGCAACGGATGGAGCTGGTCGGAGCCGCTTTTGGCCATCGATGGACCGCCGCTCGACGACGTGTGCGTCGGCCGTCGCATCCCAGGTCGTGGCACGTCGGTGCGCCCGCCGAGTCGGCTGTGACTGCGAGTCGTTCCACGGCGCGTTCGACGAGCCGTTCCGTCCGGCGCGCGCCCAGCGCACCGCGGCGACGTGACCCGGCGATGATCATGGCGACCGGCGTCGTTCATCTCGACCTGACCATCGACGGACGATCTTGCTGGCCCGCCGCGGTGGCCGATCGATGACCGACGGCCGCTGCTCATCGCAGGTCACTCCTCCGCAGCCCTCGATCGATCACCCTGCCCGACTCCCCCCGGTCTCCCTGCACCGTCCCGAAAACGTCACGATGACGAAATGACGCCTCTGTGCGGGGTTCGGGCGGCCGCGGTCACCCGTGCGCAAGCCCGTGTCGCGTGCGGCCGGCGCCAGGTCGGGGTGTGAGCACCTTTGTGGGCGACGGGCGTTCGCCGGAGTGGTTCGAGGTGATCACCGGCCGGGACGAGGGCCGGCTATCCCGAGCCGCTCCCCTGTGGTCCACCGGCCCAGGGTGAGATGCGTCACAGTGACGCATCCGCGGCCAGCACGTGGTGTCGGCCGACCGGTGGCTCAGCCGGCGGCCTTGCCGCTCAGCCAGAGCCGGTCGAGCCGACCGGTCGACCGGACCAGGTCGGCCAGGGATCGCTCGAGCTCGGCCTTGGTGGGCTTCTCGGTCAGCAGCGTCTGGACGTCCTCGATGGCGCAGCGCAGCTGGTACAGCCGGTCCTGCAGGCCGTCGAGCTCTGCCCGGGTCACCAGGACGACGTCCGCGGACAGACCCGCCTTGGCCGTCGCCGACCGTTGCTCGTACGCCCGCTGGCGGCAGGCCTGGCCGCAGTAGAGCCGAGGTCGGCCCACCGACTCCTGCGCCGGCAGGACGTTGCGGCACCAACCGCAACGTCGCTCCTCACCCTCGGCCCGCCGTGACCGAGGGACCGGAGGGGCCTCGACGCCCTGCTCTACCGCCACGGCACGGACGGTAGACGCCCGGTCCGGCCGCCCGCCGCGGACACGCCCGAGCCGGTGCGCGAGAGCAACTGCCCCGTGACCAGGACCTCCTCGGACGGGCCGTGGTGCACCGCACTAGCGTGGGGGCGTGCCGGGCTCGCGTTACGCCTTCCTCGATGGGCCGACCCCGGTGGCGATGGCCCACCGGGGTGGGGCGATCGAGCACCTGGAGAACACCCAGCCGGCCTTTGAGGCGTGCGTGGCGCTGGGCTACCGGTACATCGAAACCGACGTCCGGGTCACCTATGACGGCGAGCTGGTGGTCTTCCACGACCCGACGCTGGACCGGGTCACCGACCGGACCGGGCGGGTCGACACCATGCACTGGCGGGACGTCCGCACGGCGCTGATCGGCGGCCGCGAACCGATCATGCGGCTGGAGGACCTGCTGGGCGCCTGGCCCGACGTCCGGTTCAACCTCGACATCAAGGCCGCCGGCGTGCTGGCGCCCCTGGTGCGTTCCATCCGTCGGCTGAACGTCGAGGACCGGATCTGCCTCGGCTCGTTCTCCGACGCCCGGATCGCCGCGGCGCGGCGCCTCTTCGGCCCCGATGTCTGCACCTCCCTGGGGCCCAAGGGCGTCGCCGCGCTCCGGCGCTCCTCCTACTCGCCGCGCGCTGCGGGGCTGGTGCGGATCCAGGCCGGCTGCGCGCAGGTGCCGCTGGCCCTGGGGGGCCGTCCGTTGGTGGACGAGCGGTTCATCGCCGCCGCCCACGCCCGCAGCCTGCAGGTGCACGTCTGGACCGTCGACAACGAGGCCGAGGCCGCCGAGATGCTCGACCTGGGCGTCGACGGCGTGATGACCGACCGTCCGTCGATGCTCCGCGACCTGCTGGTGTCCCGGGGGCAGTGGACGGGCGCGTGAGCACGCTCGCCCCGCGGCTCCACCCGGGCCGACGGTGAACGGCGCGGCCGGGCAGCCGGGCCGGTGCTGGACCGCCGCCCCGGAGACTGGCACCCTGCGCCGGTGAGCGCCGCCCCGCAGGTCGACCCCGCACCGCCGCCGCCCGACCGGGCGCTGCGCCGGGAGCGCGCCGGTTGGTACTCCTACGACTGGGCGATGTCGGTCTTCAACACCTCTGTGACGACCGTCTTCCTCGCCCCGTACCTGACCTCGATCGCCGAGGCGGCCGCCGACGCCGACGGCCGGATCCACCCGCTGGGCATCAGCGTCCCGACCGGCAGCTGGTTCGGGTACGTGCTGTCGCTGTCGGTCGTGCTCCAGGTGCTGGTGCTGCCGATCACCGGGGCCATCGCCGACCGCAGCGGCGCCAAGCGGCAGCTGCTGGCCACCTTCGCCGCCGTCGGCTCGCTGTGCACCATGTCGCTGTTCTTCGTCGCCGGCGAGCGCTACCTCCTGGGCGCGGTGCTGTTCATCGCGGCGAACCTCTCCTTCGGTGCGGCGACCGTCGTCTACTACTCCTGGCTGCCCGACCTGGCCGGCCCGGACGAGCGGGACGCCGTGTCCAGCCGCGGCTGGGCCTGCGGCTACCTGGGCGGGGCGCTGCTGCTGGCCGGCAACCTGGCGCTGTTCTCCCAGTACGAGTCGCTGGGTCTGACCGAGGGCGAGGCGGTGCGGATCTGCCTGGCCTCGGCCGGCCTCTGGTGGGCCGGGTTCACCCTGGTCAGCGTGTCGCTGCTGCGCAACCGGCAGCCGCGGGAGTCCGCCGTGGTGGTCGGGCCCCGGCAGGGGGCGCTCGCCGGCGGTTTCCGTCAGCTCGCCGCGACGCTGCGCGACCTGCGGCGGTACCGGCTGACCCTGTGGTTCCTCGGCGCCTACCTGCTGTTCAACGACGGCGTGCAGACGATCATCGGGGTGTCGGCGCAGTACGGCGCCGAGGAGCTCGACCTGGACCAGTCGACGTTGATCTCGGCCATCCTGCTGGTGCAGGTGGTCGCCTTCTTCGGTGCGATCGCGATGGGCAGGATCGCCATGGCGATCGGGGCCAAGCGGACGGTGCTGGGCAGCCTGGTGCTGTGGGTGGGCGTCCTGGTGGCTGCCTACTTCGTGCAGTCGGGCGCCGCCGTCCAGTTCTACCTGCTGGCCGTCTGCATCGGCTTCGTGCTCGGGGGCACCCAGGCGCTCTCGCGCTCGCTGTTCAGCCAGCTGATCCCGCCGGGCAAGGAGGCCGAGTACTTCGGCTTCTACGAGATCAGCGATCGTGGGACCAGCTGGCTCGGCCCGTTCCTGTTCGCCCTGACCTACCAGCTCACCGAGTCCTACCGGTACGCGATCTTCAGCCTCGTCTTCTTCTTCGTCGCCGGCGGCTGGCTGCTGGCGCGGCTGGACATGCGCCGCGCGATCGTGGAAGCCGGCAACACACCCCCGGAGCGTCTGTGACCCCCACTCCCCCTGCCGGCCAGCTCGCCGCCCTCGACGCCTCGTTGGGCGTCGTCCCGGCCGCCGGTGACCGCCGCCGGCACCCGGCCCCGGCCCACCTGGTCTTCTTCCACGGTCCGATGGACTGCGGGAAGTCCACCCTCGCCCTCCAGGTCGACCACAACCAGAGCCGGCAGGGCCGCCACGGGTTGCTGCTGACCCAGGACGACCGGTCCGGCACCCCGCAGATCAGCTCCCGCGTCGGGCTGCAGCGGGCGGCGATCGAGCTGGACGCCGACACCGACGTCCGGCTGCTGGTCCGCGACCGCTGGGCCGCCGGGCACCGGGTCGACTACCTGATCGTCGACGAGGCGCAGTTCCTCACCGGCGAGCAGGCCGAGCAGCTGGCCGAGCTGGTCGACGAGTCGCACGTCGACGTCTACGCGTTCGGGCTGACCACCGACTTCCGCACCCGGCTGTTCCCCGGCACCCAGCGGCTGTTCGAGCTGGCCGACGACGTGCAGCGGGTGCAGGTCGAGGTGCTCTGCTGGTGCGGCCTGCCCGGTCTGCTCAACGCCCGGGTCGTCGGCGATGCCGTGGTGCGCGAGGGGGCCACCGTGGTCGTCGCCGACACCGCGCCGGCGTTGCAGCCGGCGGCCGCGCCCGCTGCCGGGGAGGCCACCGTCCGGTACCAGGTGCTCTGCCGGCGGCACTTCTCCCGCGGTCAGCTGGGGCCGACGCCGACCGGGCCGGGGCAGCTGGCCCTGCGCTGAACGGGCCGCCGGGCTCACCCGTCAGGGTGGTTGAGCGCTGATACATCACCCCGTGCGATGATGTGTTGCTGACGACGTGGAATCCATTTCCTTCATCTGTCGTTGACGTCTGAGACACCCCGCACCGGATGCGTGAGCATGCGGCTGCCCGGGCAGTCCAGATCTGACCGACATCAGCACGAGAGGACGGTGTGCCATGGGCGAGCGTTCGCTACGCGGAAGCCGACTGGGCAGCGTGAGCTATGAGACCGAGCGCAACACCGCGCCCATCGAGCGGCAGTACGCCGAGTACCGGTGTGCCCAGGGGCACCTCGTCACGGTGCCCTTCGCCGATGACGCCGAGCTCCCCGACACCTGGGAGTGCAAGTACGACGGTTCGGCCGCCAAGCTGGTCGGGGGCGCGGAGCCGGCCCCCAAGAAGGTCAAGCCCCCGCGCACGCACTGGGACATGCTGCTGGAGCGTCGCTCGGTCGACGACCTCGAAGAGGTCCTCGCCGAGCGCCTCGAGGTGCTCCGCGGTCGCCGCACTCGCGCGTCCTGAGCTCCTCCAGCTGAGACGCCTCAGCTGACCTGGACACGGAACGGCCTCGGTGGGACTCCCCACCGGGGCCGTTCCGTGTCCTGGGCGCGACCCGGGCCAGCTGGTCAGGGGTCCGTGCGCTCCGCGGCGACCTCACCCTCGATCACCGGGTGCTCTCCGCGGGTGGCCGGCCCGGCCCGGAACGGCTGGTCGGCGCCGGTGACCGGCTCGGTGCGGGTCGAGCGCACGTACACCGGCCCGCGCAGCCGGTCCGGCAGCCGCCGGAGCAGCCCGCGGGTGATCAGGGCGCGGGGCAGCGCGCGGGTGACCGGCAGCAGGCAGAGCAACCCGAGCAGGTCGCCCAGGAAGCCGGGCAGCACCATCAGCAGCCCACCCAGCGCGACCAGGCCGGCATCGCCCAGGGCGCGGCCCGGGGCCCGATGCTCCTCGGCGCGCATCCGGAGCTCCCCGAGGGCCTTGGTGCCCTGCCGGGCCAGCAGCGCCCAGCCCAGGGCGCTGGTGGCCAGGGTGGCGAGGATCGTCCAGCCCAGGCCGATCCAGGAGGCGACCAGGACGTAGACGACGACCTCGGCCAGCGCTCCCAGCCCGATCGCCATCCGCAGCTTCGACGTGCGTCGTGGGGCGGTGTGGCTGGTGGCCATGCGTTCTCCTTCCGCCCGCGGGGCGGTGGGTCCTCCCTACCGGAGGACCCTGGGCCGCCGCCCGTCCCGGGCTCGTCCTGGCACGGGACGGGTCACCCGGCCCGGCAGCCGATCGGCCAGCCGGTCCAGGATGCCCCACCAGCTCACCCGTACCAGTGCTTCTCCAACGATCGAACCGCTCATCTTGCTCCGCCCGGCCGTGCGTTCGCTGAAGGCGATCGGCACCTCGACCACCTGGGCGCCGGATCGGACCGCCCGCCAGGCCCAGTCGACCTGGAAGCAGTAGCCCTGGCTGGCGACCGAGTCGAAGGGCAGCCGGGTGACGAGTTCCATCCGCGCCGCCCGGAACCCGCCCGTGGCATCGGCCAGCGGCAGCCGCAGCGCCCAGCGGGTGTAGAGGTTGCCCAGCCGCGACAGCGCCAGCCGGTGCGGCGGCCAGTCGAGCACCTCTCCCCCGGGCACGTACCGGGACCCCAGCACCAGGTCGGCGTCGGCGAGGGCGGCCAGCAGCGCCGGGAGCCGTTCGGGCGGGTGCGAGCCGTCGGCGTCCATCTCGACCACCACGCCGTAGCCGTGCTGCGCGGCCCACCGGAAGCCGGCGACGTAGGCCGGCCCCAACCCCGCCTTGGCGGCGCGGTGCAGCACGTGCACGCGCTCGTCGGCCACTGCCCGGGCATCGGCGAGCTCGCCGGTGCCGTCGGGTGAGGCGTCGTCGACGACCAGGGCGTGCGCCGTCGGCACCGCCGCGTGCAGCCGGTCCAGCACCGCCGCCAGGTTCCCGACCTCCTCGTACGTCGGGATGACCACCAGGACCGGCCCGGGGACCTCCGGGCCGGTCACCGGCCGACCGCCCGTCGCCGGGCCAGTGCCGGGGACGCCGCGGCCAGGACGGCGCCCACGCCCAGCGCCGTCAGCACCCACTCCGGGGCCGCGCCCAGCCGCTCGGCGACGGTCGAGGAGTCCCGCTGGGCGATCTCCTCGACGAAGGTGTCGGCGGTGAACAGCTCGGAGCGCTGCACCAGCGAGCCGTCCGGGGCGACGACGGCGCTGATCCCGCTGGTCGCCGCGACCACCACGGTGCGGCCGTACTCGACGGCCCGCAGCCGGCTCATCGCCAGCTGCTGCGCGCTCTCGTCGGTGTACCCGAACGTCGCGTTGTTGGTCTGCACCACGATCATCCCGGCGCCGGCGTCGACGACGTCGGCGACCAGTCCGTCGTAGGCCACCTCGAAGCAGATGACGTCACCGACGCGGGCCCCGCCGACGTCCAGGACGCCGACCTCGGTGCCGTGCACGAAGTCGGTCACCCGGTCGACCAGCGGGCTGAAGAAGCGGAAGAAGGGCCGGGCCGGCACGTACTCCGCCAGCGGCACGGGGTGCCGTTTGACGTAGGTGTCGCCGGGGCCGGTCACCGGGTCCCAGACGATGGCGGTGTTCGCGACGAAGTCGCCCGGGGCCTGCACCACGGCGCCGACCAGGATCGGCGCGTCGATCGCGACCGCCGCGCGGGTGATCACCCGGGCGGCGTCGGCGTTGATGTAGGGGTCGATGTCGGAGCTGTTCTCCGGCCAGATGACCAGGTCCGGCTGCGCGGCGTCACCTCGCGCGACGGCCGCGGCCAGCTCGCGGGTCTGCTCGGCGTGGTTGTCCAGCACGGCCCGCCGCTGGGCGTTGAAGTCCAACCCGGCCCGGGGCACGTTGCCCTGGATGACCGCCACCGTGCGGGTGGGGCCGCCCTCGGTCAGCGACGACCCGGCCAGCGGCAGCTCCGCCAGCAGGCCCACCAGGGGGACGGCGAGCGCACCCACGAGAGTGAGGGCGGCCGCTCGCCGTCCGCCCCGCTTGCGCCGAGCCCGGTGCAGGCCGACGACGCCGGCGGCCAGCAGCGTGCCGGTCAGCGCGACGGCGAAGCTCACCAGGGGAACGCCGCCGTAGGCGGCCAGCGACGTGAACGGCCCGTCGGCCTGGCTGAACCCCAGCCGGCCCCACGGGAACCCGCCCAGCGGCCAGCGTCCGCGCAGCGCCTCGGCGCCCACCCAGAGCGCGGCGGACCACAGCGGCCAGCCGGGCAGCCGCGAGGTGACGGCCAGAGCACCCCCGAGGACCGCGAAGTACAGCGCCTCGACCACGGCCAGCACCAGCCACGGAAAGGAGCCGACGTAGATCCCGGTCCAGGACAGCAGGGGCAGCAGGAAGACCAGGCCCAGCACCAACCCCAGCCACACCCCGCCGCGGACCCGCTCGCCGCGGACGGCGAGCGCGAGGGCCGCGGGGCCCAGCACGGCGAGCACGGACAGGTCGTGCCCGGGGAAGGCCAGGTACAGCGCCAGGCCCCCTGCGGCCGCCAGGACGGTGCGCCAGGGCCAGCGGCGGCGCGGGGCCGGGGGCTCCGCCGGGGTGCTCGGGGTGGCTGACTCCACCGTGCCGGTCGCCACCACTGCCGGCACCGCCGCCCTCCGCGCTGGCCCGGGTCGCTGCCCGGGACACCCAGGGCCCGGCGTACCGCCCGGACCCGGTCGTGGCGCTGATGCCGTGACCAGCTCCCAGCATCCCACTCCCGGCTGGGCGACCGCCGCAGCTGCACCTGACCGGCGTCCGCACCGGGGCACCCCGCGCCTTCGGGCCGGGACAGCGGCCGCTGGCTGCGGTCGCCGTTCCGTTGTCTGGTGACGCGGGGCCCCGCCGGAGCGGACGTCGGGAGTGGGACGTGCACCCTCGGGTCCGCGGTCCCCCCTCGGCCTGGCGGTGTGCGCAGGCAGCGACGCGAGGTGCGTCACCGGACTGCGTCACCGAGGGACGAGCGCGCGACTGTGCCGAGGGGGAAGCACACCCCGGTCTCCCGGGATGGGGCGACCCCGACCCTAGGCACCGATCGGACGCCGGGGAACCCTTTGGGACCGGTGGTTCGGAGCGTCACCGGAGCGGAACACCCGGTGGCGTGGCGATGACGGGACGGACACCCGCCGGCGTCAGCCCGGGGAGTCGGGGGTGGGGACGACGAGCGTCGCCACCGCCTCGACCACCCGCAGCGGCGGGTCGAGCAGCTGGGCGGCCGACGCACCGCGGGAGGGGTCGGCGCGGGCCACGACGTCGGCCCAGCAGCGCAGCTCCCGGCTGCGGCGGCCCACCCGGACCACCTCGCAGGAGGCCTCCAGCACGTCGCCGGCCTGCACCGGGGCGAGGAAGGAGACCTCCGAGTACCCGGCGAGCAGCCCCTCGTCGCCGTCGCTGCGGATCGCCACCTCCGTCGCGACGTCGCCGAACAGGCCCAGCGTGTACGCCCCGTCGACGAGCGCGCCGCCGTAGTGGGCGTGGGCGTACGGCACGTAGCGGCGGTGGGTGACGACCAGCCCCAGGCGCGGGTCGGTCGGGCGCGGGTCGGTCATGCGGGCTCCTCCGCGGGGACGAGTGCGTGCACCAGGTAGCTGGCGACCTCGCCGGGCGTCGTCCCCCGGCCGAAGACCTTGTCCACCCCGAGGTCGGCGGCCATCGCCGGGTCGAAGCGGGGGCCGCCGACCACCAGCAGCGGCCGGGACTCCCCCATCGCCTCGCGGAACGCGGCGGCCAGCTCGCGGGTGTTGCGCAGGTGGGCGTCCTTCTGGGTCACCACCTGGGAGACCAGGACGGCGTCGGCCTTGCGCGCGCGGGCGGCGTGCACCAGCTCCGGCACGCTGACCTGGGCGCCGAGGTTGGCCACCTGCAGCTCCCGGTAGTACTCCAGGCCCTTCTCCCCCGCGAAGCCCTTGAGGTTGAGGATCGCGTCGATGCCCACGGTGTGCGCATCGGTGCCGATGCAGGCCCCCAGGACGACGAGGCTGCGCCGGAGCCGGGTCTTCACCGCGGCGTTGACCTCACCGGGCGACAGCAGCGGATAGGCCCGCTCCTCGACCTGCACGGCGTCCAGGTCCACCAGGTGCCGCACGCTGCCGTAGACGACGAAGAAGGTGAACCCCTCTCCGATACCGGCGCTGTGCACCACCATCGCCGGCTCGATGCCCATCTTCTGGGCCAGCTGCAGCGCGGCGCCCTCGGCCCTCGGCCCGGGCGGGACGGGCAACGTGAACGACGTCTGCACCATCCCGTCACCGGTGGTGTCCCCGTACGGCCGCACCACGCTCCCGGCCCCGGTTCCACCAAGATGGCCATTCTGGCGGGTCTCAGGCATGGATGCGCTCCAGCAGTTCGGTGGCCGGGTCGAAGTGGTCGGCGGCCTTGCGGACGACGCCGTCCAGGCCCTTGCCGCCGTCCGGGGCCCGCTTGGTGATGCCGAAGGTGCCGTCGGCGACCGCCTGGATCAGGCCCTGGGGGTGGTCGGCGATCCGCTCCAGCAGGTCGACGGCCTCGGTCAGCACGGTGTGCGCCCGGCGATCGATGAACCCACCGGGCTGGGGCGCGAAGTCCTCGTGGAGGTTCCCGGCGGCCTCGAGCACGTAGCGGACGTTGCGCAGCGCCAGGTCCCGGTCGGAGAGCCACGGGGTGACCACCGCCTCGGTCATCATCCCGACCAGCAGGATCCCCTGGCCGGTGAGCGCCCCGGCCAGGTTGAAGAAGCCGTCGAGCAGGTAGCCGCGGAACACGTCGCCGGTCATGTGCTTGGTCGGCGGCATCCACTTCAGCGGCGCGTCCGGGAAGAGCCCGCGGGCCAGCAGTGCGTGCGCCAGCTCCAGCCGGAAGGACTCGGGGACGCCCGGGTCGATCTCGAAGGCGTGCCCCAGGCCCAGCTGCCAGTCCGCGAGCCCGGCCTCGTGCGCCAGCCGCTCGTTGAGCAGCTGGCTGACGGTGACGGTGTGCGCCTCGTCGACGGCGTCGGCGGTGGTGAGGTAGTTGTCCTCGCCGGTGTTGATGATGATCCCGGCGCGGGCGTGCACCATCCGGCTGAACCGCTGGTCGACGAAGGTCCGGATCGGGTTGATGTCGCGGAAGAGGATCCCGTACATCGCGTCGTTGAGCATCATGTCCAGCCGCTCCAGCCCGGCCAGGACGGCGATCTCCGGCATGCACAGCCCGGAGGCGTAGTTGGTCAGCCGGACGTAGCGCCCGAGTTCGGCGCTGACGTCGTCCAGGGCGGCCCGCATCAGCCGGAAGTTCTCCTGGGTGGCGTACGTGCCGGCGTACCCGGTGCGGGTGGCGCCCTCGGGCACGTAGTCCAGCAGCGACTGCCCGGTGGAGCGGATGACGGCGATGACGTCGGCGCCGGCGCGGGCGGCGGCCTGGGCCTGCGGGATGTCCTCGTGGATGTCGCCCGTGGCCACGATCAGGTAGATCCACGGACGGCGGGGCGGGTCGCCGTGCGTGGCGACCAGCTCGTCCCGGCGGGCCCGGTTCGCGTCGATCCGGGCGATCCCGGCACCGACGGCGGTGCGGGCGGCCTCCCGGGCCTGGTCGGCGGCGGCCCCCTCGGGCACGGTGAACCGGGCGGTGCCGGCGCCGACCTGCTCGGCGAGGTCGGCCAGCGTGCCGCCGGAGCTCAGCGCGTGCCAGACCGGCAGCGCCACCCCGTGCTGCAGGCCGACCTGGTCACGGACGGCGTCCACCACCCGGTTGACCCAGGGCACCTCACCGTCGCCGAGGACCGGGTCGGTGCCGGTCAGCCCGGCCAGCCGCAGCTGGGCCCGCTCCACCGAGATCGTGGTGTGCGTGGCGGCCAGGTCGACCACCGGCGCCGCCGCCCGGGCGGCGAGCTCCCGCGCCCGCGCCACCAGCGCCTGGTCCAGCTGCAGCCTGCTCATCACCGAGCTCCTTCGTCCCGTGCCGGCGCCGGTGCCGGTCGTCTTCCGCCGCAGCCGGCGAGACGGCTCCGCGATCTCGCCCGGCGGGTGCTGGTCAGCACGGTCGTCCCGCGACGATGAGCTGGCGGCAGGTGGGGCGGGCGCGGCCGGCCAGGGCGGCGGAGAGCGTCAGCTCGGTCGCCCAGAGCGCGAGGTCCGCCGGCGCGCCCACGGCCAGCGGGCCCTCCGGGTGCTCGGCGCGGGCTGCCACCCAGCCGCCGTGGGTCGCGGCGTCGAAGGCGTCGAAGGGGCGCAGGCCGGAGCCGGGGGTGGTGTGGTCGATCGCGGCGTGCACGCCGCCCCACGGGTCCAGTGGGGTGACCGGGGCATCGCTGCCGATGGCGACGGTCACGTCGGCGTCGACGAGGTCGGCGAGCGGGTTGCAGCCGGCTGCCCGCTCGACGCCCAGCCGCTCGGCGTACATGCCGGCCGGCCCGCCCCAGGCGGCGTCGAAGGCGGGCTGGACGCTGGCGACCATCCCCCACTGGCGCAGCAGGGCGATCGCCTCGTCGCCGACCATCTCCACGTGCTCCAGCCGGTGCCGGCAGGCCCGGACGGCGTCCCGGCCCAGCTCTGCGACGACCGCCCCGACCGCGGCCAGCACCTGGTCGACGGCGGCGTCCCCGATGCAGTGGAACCCGGCCTGCAGCCCGGCGACGGTGCAGGCGCGGACGTGCTCGACGAGGGCCGCGGTCTCGAAGCGCAGCGCACCGGTGGTCTCCGGCCGGTCGGCGTAGGGGCTGCTCAGCGCCGCGGTGTGCGAGCCGAACGCACCGTCGCAGAACAGGTCACCACCGGCGCCGGCCAGCCGGAGCTCCCGGACGACGTCCAGCCCGCCGCGCTCGGAGAGCTCGCCCCAGTACCCGACCACCCGCGGCCCGGGCGCCTCGGCGGCCAGCGCGAGCAGCCCGGCGAGGTCCTCGGCGCTGGACACCTCCGGACCGGCCATCTCGTGCACGCTGCCGATCCCCAGCGCGGCCGCGGCGTCCAACGTGGCCCGCTGCGCGCTGCGCCGCTGATCGGGCGGCACCGAACCGTAGGCGGCCTGCCGGGCGGCGTGGTGGGCGTCGAGCCGGAGCCGGCCGTCGGGGCTGTACCCGGGCAGGGCGGTGATCCCAGGCACCCGGTCCAGCAGCGCGGTGGAGACGGTGGCCGAGTGCACGTCGACCCGGGCCAGGTAGGCCGGCCGCTCCCCCACCACTGCGTCCAGGTCGTGCCGGGTGAGCCCGCGGCCCTCGGGCCAGCCGGTCTCGTCCCAGCCCGTTCCGAGCACCGTGCCGGTGGGCGCGGCGGTGGTCTGGGCGGTGACGCCGGTCAAGGCGGAGCGCAGGCTGTCGGCGCCGTGCAGGTCCAGGCCGGTGAGCGCCAGGCCGGTGGCGGTGGCGTGCACGTGGGCGTCGACGAACGCGGGGGTCAGCAGCGCTCCCCCGCCGTCCAGCACCCGGCCGGCCCGGGGTGCGTCGGCCGCTGCGCCCAGCCAGGCGATCCGCCCGGCGACGACGTGCACCGCCCGGCCGGGCCGGTCCCCGACCGTCACGTCCCGGATGAGCAGCTCGCTCATGAGGCGCGGACCCGCGGCTCGATCAGGGACCGCACCCCCGGCGAGTGCCGGTAGAGGTCCATCGCCAGGGCCGCGTGCCCCGGCGTGTAGCCGTTGCCCACGAGCATCGTCACGTCCGCCGCCATCCCCTCAGCTCCCAGGGCCGCCGCCGAGAAGGACGTGGCCATGGAGAAGAAGACCACGGTGCCGCCGTCGGCCGTCGCGAGGACCGCCCCGTGCTCGGCGCCGGGGGTGTCGACGCAGACGACGGTGACGTCGACCGGCGCCCCGACCGCGGCCGCGACGGCGAGCGGGTCGGTGGCGTCGGCCACCACCACCTCGTCGGCCAGCCGGGCCGCCCGCAGCGCGGCGGCCTCCCGCTCGTCCCGCACCACGCCGACCAGCCGGCCTGCGCGGGCGTCGCGGGCGGCGGCCAGGCTCAGGCAGCCGGACTTGCCGGCCGCACCCAGGACGGCGACCGAGGGCCGGTGGCCCGACCGGTGCACGACCCGCTCGGTGGCCGCCGGGGCGCCACAGACGTCCAGCACCGCCAGCGCCACCTCCTGCGGCAGGTCGTCGGGCAGAACGGCGGCGATCGAGCGGGAGAACAACACCGCCGTCCCGGCGGCCGGCACCTGCTCGCTGCGGCCGTCCCACCGCGCCAGCCCGTCGGTGATCCGCAGCGGGGTGAGCGTGAGGGAGACCAGGGTGGCGACCCGCTGGCCGGGTTCCAGGCCGAGCGGGGAGTCGTCGCCCACCTCGTCGACGACGCCGATGAGCATCCCGCCCGAGCCGGTGACCGGGTTGTGCATCTTGCCCCGGCGCTCGACGATCCCGAGCACCGCGGCGCGCACCCGGTCGCCGTCCCCGCCGTGCTCCTCGGCCAGCTGCCGGTAGGAGGCGGCGTCGAGGTTGAGCCGGTGGACGGCGATGCGCACCTCGTCCGGGCCGATCCGTGGGTCCGCGTCCAGCCGGAGGGCGGCCTGGGGCAGCACGCCGGCCGGTTCGAGCACCCGGTGCACGCCGAGGCTGCGGTGCAGCACGTCCATCACCACCGTCGTCCTTTCGTCGTCCCCGGCGCGACACCGGAGAAGCTATCGCCATTCCTTCCAGATGCCGAACTTCTTCCCGTAGGGTCGCGGTGTCGGAGTTGGAGACACCGCGCGGACAGGAGTTCCGGTGCTGGAGCAGCCCTACGAGTACACCGCCCGCGAGCTCGTCGAGCCCGACTGGCGGCGCCTGCCCGGCTTCGCCGGGGTCACCGAGGAGGACTGGCGGAGCGCCCAGTGGCAGCGCGCGCACTGCGTGAAGAACCTCCGCCAGCTGCGCGGGGTCTACGGCGACCTGCTGGACGAGTCGTTCTACGCCGACGTCGAGGCCGACCAGGCCGGCCGGGCCACGATGTCGCTGCTGCTGCCGCCGCAGATGCTCAACACGATGGTGCCCGGCGGCGTCCCCGACGCTGCCGCCATGCTGGCCGACCCGGTGCGTCGCTACATGCTCCCGGTCGCCTCCGACCGGCTGCCCGGCGACGAGGCCAGCCACCCGCACGCAGCCCGGGACTCCCTCCACGAGCACGAGATGTGGGCGGTCGAGGGCCTCACCCACCGCTACCCCACCAAGGTGCTGGCCGAGCTGCTGTCCACCTGCCCGCAGTACTGCGGGCACTGCACCCGGATGGACCTGGTCGGCAACTCCACCCCGGCGGTGGACAAGCTGCGCTTCGACCTCAAGCCGGTCGACCGGCAGGGCGAGATGCTGGCCTACCTGCGGCGCACCCCCGGGGTGCGGGACGTCGTCGTCTCCGGCGGGGACGTCGCCAACCTGCCCTTCAAGAACCTCGCCGCCTTCGTCGAGGGGCTGCTGGAGATCGACTCGATCCGGGACGTCCGGCTCGCGTCCAAGGCGCTGATGGGCCTCCCCCAGCACTGGCTGCAGCCCGAGGTCGTCGACGGGATGGGCCGGCTGGCCGCCACCGCCCGGGAACGGGGCGTCTCGCTGGCGGTGCACACCCACGTCAACGCCGCCCAGTCGGTGACCCCGCTGGTCGCCGAGGCCACCCGGGCGCTGCTGGCGGCCGGCGTGCGCGACGTGCGCAACCAGGGCGTGCTGCTGGCCGGGGTGAACGACACCGCCGGGCAGCTGCTGGACCTGTGCTTCGCCCTCCTCGACGGCGCCTCGATCACGCCCTACTACTTCTACATGTGCGACATGATCCCCAGCGCCGAGCACTGGCGGGTCTCGCTGGCCACCGCGCAGACCCTGCAGCACGACGTCATGGGCTACCTGCCCGGGTTCGCGACGCCGCGGATCGTCTGCGACGTGCCCTACGTCGGCAAGCGCTGGGTGCACCAGGTCGCCGAGTACGACCGGGAGCGGGGCATCTCCTACTGGACGAAGAACTACCGCACCGGCATCGAGCGCACCGACGCCGACGCCCTCGACCGGCGGTACGCCTACTACGACCCGATCGCCGGCCTGCCCGCCGAGGGCCGCGCCTGGTGGGCCGCCCAGCGCGACCGCCGGCTGACCCCCGTCGGCTGCTGAAGGACCCCGCTGCCCGCGAGCCTCACGTGCGGGGTGCGGACCTCACCCTGGGGCGTGCGGTCCGCACCCGTACCGCGAGGACGGCGACCCCGCTGAGGCGTTTCCTCCGCGGCGGACGGCGGTAGCTCCCCGTGGGTGGAACTGCTGTGCACCGACCGGCTGCGGCTGCGGGCCTGGACGACGGGCGACGCCGACCTCGCTCGCCTCGCCGACCTGTACAGCCGGGACGAGGTGACCTGCTGGCTGGGCGGGGCACTGACGGTGCCGCCCGCCGAGCTGGTCGAGCGCTGGCGGCTGGTGCACGAGCTGGACCCGGCGCACGGGTGCTGGGCCATCGAGCCCCGGAGCGGGGGGCCACCGGCGGGGACGGTGCTGCTCAAACCGCTCCCCCACGGGGTCGGTGAGGTGGAGGTCGGCTGGCACCTGCACCCCGACAGCTGGCGGCGCGGCTACGCCACCGAGGCGGCCCGGGCGGTCGTCGACCGGGCGTTCGACGACGGGCTGCTGGAGGTCTACGCCGTCGTCCGGCCGGGCAACGAGGCCTCGCTGCGGGTCTGCGAGAAGCTGGGCATGCAGCCGCTGGGCCGCACCACCCGCTGGTACGGCACCGAGCTGGAGGCCTTCCGGCTCGAGGCGCCGGCGGAGTGAGCCGAGGATGGGCGTGGACTGGTTCGCCGACCCTGGCGCCTGGGCGGGCCGCTGGGTCTTCACCCGGGGACTCGCGCTCGTCTACCTGATCGCGTTCGTCGCCGCGCTGCGCCAGGGGCGGGCGCTGCTGGGCACCGACGGCCTGACCCCGGTCCCCCGGTACCTGGAGTGGGCCTCCTGGAAACGGGCGCCGAGCCTGTTCCACCTGCACTGGTCCGACCGGTTCTTCGCCGGCTGCTGCTGGACCGGCATCGTGCTCTCGCTCGCCGCCCTCGGTGGGCTGGCCGACCGCCTGCCCCTGGCGGGCTGGATGGCGTTGTGGGGGGTGCTCTGGGCGCTCTACCTGTCGATCGTGAACGTCGGCCAGATCTGGTACGGCTTCGGCTGGGAGTCACTGCTGCTGGAGGCCGGGTTCCTCGCCGTCTTCCTCGGCCCCGCGCACGTCGCCCCGCCCACGCTGGGCATGTGGCTGCTGCGCTGGCTGCTGTTCCGGCTGGAGTTCGGGGCCGGGCTGATCAAGATGCGCGGCGACCAGTGCTGGCGCGACCTCACCTGCCTGTCCTGGCACCACGAGACCCAGCCGATGCCCAACCCGTTGAGCTGGTGGTTCCACCGGCTGAGCCCGCGGCTGCACCGGGTGGAGACGCTGGCCAACCACGTCACCCAGCTGGTCGTCGTGTTCGGCCTGCTCGCGCCGCAGCCGATCGCCGGGGTGGCGGCGCTGGTCATCGTGGTCACCCAGGGGTACTTGCTGGTCAGCGGCAACTTCGCCTGGCTCAACGCGCTCACCCTGGTGCTGGCCCTGTCGGTGGTCGACGGGCGCTGGCTGGCCGCCGTCCTGCCGGTCGACCGTCCCGACCAGCTCTCCTCCCCCACCTGGTTCGTCGCGGTGGTGCTCGGGCTTGCGGTGCTGGTCGCCGCCCTCAGCGTGGCGCCGGTGCGCAACCTGCTGTCCCCCGCGCAGCGGATGAACACCAGCTTCGACCCGCTCCGGCTGGTGAACAGCTACGGCGCCTTCGGCTCGGTGACCAAGGTGCGCCGGGAGCTGGTCGTGGAGGCCACCGACGACCCCGGGCCCGACGCGGTGTGGCGGGAGTACGAGTTCCGCGGCAAGCCCGGCGACGTCCACCGCCGTCCGCCCCAGTGGGCGCCCTACCACCTGCGGCTGGACTGGCTGATGTGGTTCGTGGCCCTCTCCCCCGCCTACGGCCGGGCCTGGCTGTTGCCGTTCCTGGCCAAGCTGCTGGCCGCCGACCGGGCCACGTTGCGGCTGCTGCGGTCGGCGCCCTTCGGCACCGATCGCCCGGCCGCCGTGCGCGTCCTGGTCTACCGCTACCGGTTCACCACCCGGGAGGAGCGGCGGGAGACGGGTGCCTGGTGGCACCGCACGTACGAACGGGAGATGGTCGCCCCGCTCACCGCCGCCGACGTCGCCACGCGGGTGCGCTGAGGGTCAGCGGCGGGCGCGGGCGAGCAGCTGCTTGGCGCGGGCCAGCGGGTGCGGGGCCTTGACCTTCGTCCGGTTGCCTGCGGCGTAGTCGGCGTCGTTGACGGCGGCGATCTCCGGGGTCGGCGCGGTGCCCCCCAGGTGGACCGGCTGCCACCAGCGGTCGTCGTCCCCGGCCGGCTGGTCCGGGTAGGTGCGCTGCGCCTCGTCCAGCAGGTCCACCATCGCCGCCTTGATCCGGCGCAGCAGGGCCTGCGGCTTCTCCCCCGGCTCCGGGTACAGCGGCTCACCGATGATCACCGTCACCGGCACGTCACGGCGCAGCACGAACTTGTGCGCCTTCGTGGCGACGCGGTGCCCACCCCACACCGCGGCGGGGAGCACCGGCACCCCGGCCTCGACCGCCATCCGGGCCGCGCCCGCCTTGACGTCCTTGACGGTGAACGACGTGCTGATCGTCGCCTCAGGAAAGATCCCGACGACGTTGCCCTCCTTCAGCGCGAGGACGGCGGCGTCGAAGGCCGAGGCCCCGGCCTTGCGGTCGACCGGGATGTGGTGCATGGCGCGCATGAACGGCCCGGCGAACCAGTGCCCGAAGATGGCCGCCTTCGCCATGAACCGCACCAGCCGGTGCTGCGGCAGCGCCGCGAGCCCGAGGTAGGTGAAGTCGAAGTAGGAGACGTGGTTGCTGCAGATGACCGCCCCACCGGTGGCCGGCACGTGCTCCTGCCCGCGGAGGTCGAAGCGGAAGCGGAACAGCCGGAAGACGATGAGGACCACCCGGATGACCAACCGGTACGGGCGGTCCCGGGGGTCCGGCTTCGGCCCGAACAGGTCCCGGCGGGCGACGTCGCCCCAGCTGGCCGTGTACATGAGCGGACCCTAACCAACCCGGATCCGAGAGCGGCGCTGCGGTCTCAGTCGCCGTGGGTGGCGGCGACCGCGGCCCGGACGACGGCGGCCGGGTCACCGGTCTCGCCGAGGACCGCACGCTGCAGGGTCGCCCCGGTGCCGCGGCGCAGCACGGCGGCGACGCCCTCCTCCACCCGCTCGGCGTCCCCGCTGTCGCGCAGGGCCGTGCGGACGTGCTCGACCAGGGCGGCCACCACCTCGGCCGCCGGGGCGGGCTGGCCGGTCCGCGGGTCGACCAGGTCCCCGGTGAGGCCTGAGCGGCCGGCCCGCCAGCCGGCGACACGGAGCACCTCGGTCCGGACCTCGGGGGCCGCGACGCCGGCCCGCCACTCCCGGGCCGCCGTCTCCACCAGACCGCGCACCAGCCCGGCCAGCAGGACGGCGTCCTCGACCCGCAGTGCCACGTCGGACACCCGGACCTCCACCGTCGGCCAGGTCGCCGAGAGGCGGGCGTCGAAGTAGACCATCCCCTCGTCGAGCACCGTGTCGGTGGCGACCAGGTCGGCGATCAGCTGGTGGTACCGCGCCGGGGTGCCGAACACGGCGTTCGGGCCGGCCGAGGGCCAGCGGTTCCAGACCTGGGAGCGGAAACTCGCGTAGCCGGTCTCCCGCCCGGACCAGAACGGTGAGTTGGTGGTCAGCGCGGTGAGCACCGGGAGCCACACCCGGATCCGGTCGAGGACGGCGACCCCCTCCTCGTCGCCGTCCACGGAGACGTGCACGTGGCAGCCGCAGGTGAGGACCTCCGCGGCGGTCAGGCCGAACACCTCGACCATCTCCGCGTACCGCTCCCCCGGCGTCGTCTCCGGCTCCACCGCCACCGGCGAGCTGGCCAGGGCCGCCACCCGGGCGCCCACCGTCGCAGCGGCCGCATCGGCACGGGAACGCCAGTGCCGCAGCTCCGCGGCCACCTCGTCGAGCCCGTGGCAGACCCGGGTGCCCAGCTCGATCTGCTGCTCCTTCAACTCGGGCACCAGCCGCGGACCACCCGAGGCGCCGCCGGGGTCGGGCGGCGCGTCCGACTGCTCGGCCCGGTCGTGCTCCTGGACCGTCTCCCCCTCGCCGCGGCGGGCGGCCACCTCGAGGGCCTCCGGAGCCAGTGGCACGGGCGTGCCCGCCGGGTCCACGACGAGCAGCTCTTCCTCGACTCCCACGGTGCGCACCGACCCATGGTCACCGGGACCGGGGTGACCCTGCTGGCTGGGCCGGACGGATTGCAGTCCAGATCAGCGTGGTTGCTGATGCGCGCCCGGAGGGCGCGTCTGGTGTCCATGTCAGATGACGACAACGACAAGTTGCGACATTGTTGGGGATAACGGTAGTGTCCTGCCATGTCAGGTGCATGGCAGCCGCCGCTGCCGCACATGCCGGCTCCACCCCCAGTGCGCGCCTGGGCCCGGCTGCCCGTGCCGCCCGGGTACGAGCCGCAGTGGCGGCGGCTGGTCGAAGCGGCTCTGGAGCTGGGGCTGGGGCCCGATGCCCTGGCCGAGACCGGGCTCGAGCCGCTGGCCGAGGCTCGCGAGTGGAAGCCGGCCACCATCGCCCTGTACAGCAAGGTGGCCCGCTACGGCGGGATCGGAGTCCCCCGGGCCACCACGCCCGAGCCCGACCCGGTCACCCTCGACCTGCGGGAACTGACCCGGGTGCGCGGCGAGGCGCCGGAGCACCTGCGCTCGGTCGCCTGGTGTGCGCTCGCCCTGGGCTGGCCGGGGACGGTGGGGCAGTTCCGGGCCTTGCGCCGCGACCAGGTGCACGCGACGACCCGCCGTCTCCACGTGTGCACAGAGGACGGTGAGTGGTCCGTGCCCGGTGCGCTCACCGCCTGGCACGCCTGGGAGGCCGTCCGCAGCCGGTTCCCCGGCCTCGCCGCGAGCCCCTGGGTGCTGCCGGCCCTGCGGCGTGGGCCTGGCCCGAGCTCGCACGTCGGTGGGCAGCTCTCCACCCAGGCCCTGCAGGTGACGTTCGCCAAGCACGCCGTCCGTACCGCCACCGCCATGCGCGCAACGGCCCCGCCGAGCCGCCGGGAGCAGGTCGAGGAGCTGGCGGCCGACTACCTCACGCTCTCCTACGACTCCTACCGTCGGCTGGCGCTGGCCGGCGGGGCGCCGCCGGTGGGCCCGCGCGGAGCGGTGCGGGCACTGCGGACCGTCGGTCGTCGCGCCCGGCTGGCCGGCTGAGCGACACCCAGCTCCCGCTCAGCACAACGAGAGCTGCTCGGGGGTCTCCTCGACCACTGTCGGCGCCGGCCGACGGGAGGGGAGGCTGCCGGCGGGGAAGCCCGCCGACTCGTCCCCGGGCAGCCCGAGGCCGCTGCCGGTGTCGACGCCCCGTGCCACTCCCCCGCTCTGCCGGTCCAGGCCGTACCGCGCGAGCACCGGGGCCACCCGGCCGGCGAGCCACGTGCGGTACTCGGCCGGCACGTAGGCGCCGCGGCCGTAGAGCTGGCGGTACCGGCCGACCAGCCCGGGGTGCTCCCGGGACAGCCAGGCGGTGAACCACTCCCGGGCACCCGGGCGCAGGTGCAGCGGCAACACGGTCACCCCGGTGGCCCCGGCCGCGGCGATGGCACCGATCGCTGCCTCCAGGTGGTCCATCCGGTCGGTGAGGCCGGGCAGCACCGGGGCCAGGAAGACCCCGCAGGGCAGCCCGGCGTCGGTGATCGCCCGCACCAGGTCCAGCCGCGCCCGGGGCGTGGGGGCGCCGGGTTCCAGGGCGGCGTGCAGGTCGTCGTCCCAGATGGCCATCGACACGCCCATCCCCACCGGGACGTCGCGCGATGCGGCAGCGAGTCGGGGGACGTCGCGACGGGCCAGCGTGCCCTTGGTCAGCACCGAGAACGGGGTGCCCGACCGGGCCAGCGCGTCGATGATCCCGGGCATCAGCCGGTAGCGGCCCTCGGCCCGCTGGTACGGGTCGGTGTTGGTGCCCAGGGCGACGTGTTCCCGCTGCCAGGACGGCCGGGCCAGCTCACGTCGCAGCACGTCGACGACGTTGGTCTTGACCACGATCTGCTGGTCGAAGTCGGCGCCGCTGTCCAGCTCCAGCCACTCGTGCGTCCCCCGGGCGAAGCAGTTGTGGCTCACGACGCCGTTCGCGATGAAGTCCCCCGTGCCGGTGGTGATGTCGTACATCGGCATCTCCAGACCGAGGTCCCGGACCTCGGTCACTCGTAGATCAGCCGTGCTCTTGATGGCTGTGCCCTGTACCTGGCACTTGCGGCGGATCGCCGGGTCGACGAGGTGGATGAAGCGCAGGTGCTCTTTCAGCCCGCCGCGCAGGCGGACCGTCCGTACCCGGTTCGCCAGGCGCCTGTCCTCCAGGACGCTGTCGAAGCCCAATGCGGTGAAGGCGGCACTCGTCCGTTCGAGCATCTCGTCATCGGCGTTGGTGATCCTGAGGACGTGCTGGCTCCGGCTGCCCTCGGCGTCGAAGACGCCGGCCAGGAAACCCCGCTGCCAGGCATCTGACGGCTGTTCCGGCCAGGCGATGAGTTCGAAGATCCGGGACACGGAGGCGGCTGACGACGTCCTGATGGCGCTCATCGCGCGGCGCTCGGGGGTGACAGCGGAGAACTCGAACCAATCGGTCGAGATCCCCGCCTGCGTCAGGTAGGCCTGAGATCGCCGTAGGCCGTCCAGGTCGGCCAACGCCAGTCGGAACCGGTGCAGGTCGCCATGGACCCGCCCGGCTCGCTGGTAGCGGTACACCTTGAGGTGGGCGTCGCCGCGCACCATGCCGGTCAGGTAGCCCCGTCGGTAGTCCTCGCAGACGTCGACCGTCGGAGCTGACCGGCCGAAGCCGAGCAGTTCGTCGTTGGTCGTCAGGTGAGGGCGCTGACCCGCTCCGCAGCTGGCGCCGGTGACGTGCTTCCAACCACGCCCGGTCAGGAATCGATGGTCACCGCTCGCGATGATCGTCGTGCCATCCGCGAGCGTCACCCGGTGGGCGGGCTTGACGGTCGACCAGTGCGCCAGCACCTCGGTCTCGAGATACCGGCGATACCGGTCTCTCTTCTCCGTCCCGATGATCCGGTCCCCCACCACCAGGTCGGCAATGGCCCGCTGGGAGCCGTCCGCCATCAGCACCTGGGTGTCGCCCGACAGGCAGTACACGCACGCATGGGAGCAGCCCCGGTAGGGGTTGATCGTGTGGCCGAACGGCATCGCGGAGCCCTTCGGTACCGCGTTCAGTGCGCTCTTGGCCCGCACCTCGTGGAACGTCAGGCCCGGGAACTCCGGCACCTGCACGCTGCGCAGCAGGCCACGGACGTCGGGCAGCCCGGGCAGGGTGGTCGGTTCGTCGAAGTCCAGCCGCTGGGCGTCCCACCGCATGCCGCCCATCCGAACACATGTTCGACCGGCTGTCGAGCCACCTCAGGTCAGTCCGGTCCGAGCCTCCCGGACGGTGTGGTGGCGTCCCCGTCCTTGAGTTCGACGAAGACGGTGTGCGTCGGCGTCGCGCCGATGTTCTCCCCGGCGTGCTCCTGCGCCGGGAGCCACCGGGCGGCTCCGGCGGGGAGCTCCACGTCGACCTCCCGACCGCCGGTGGACAGCCGCCGCCGGAACGAGCTGAGCGTGATCATCACGCTGTCCGGGTGCCGGTGCGGGGTGGTGCGGTGGCCCGGCGCGTCCTCGTACTCGAGCACCCGGACGCGGGCGTTCTCGAAGACCACGCGGTAGCTGTCGGGGTTGCTGCTGATCGGGTCGAGGTCCATGGGCCAACGTAGCGCCGGCCGACGTCGTCCGGTCCGGTCCCGTGCCCGCCGCCCGGTCAGACCGGCGGGCGGTCCTCGTAGAAGGTGGAGAGGACGACGGTGGTCCGGGTGGTCACGTTGGCCGCCGACCGGATCTCGTGCAACAGCGCCTCGAGCGCATCGGGTGAGGCCACCCGGACCTTGAGGATGTAGCTCTCCACCCCCGCCACCGAGTGGCAGGCCTCGATGGCCGACAGGTGCGCCAGCCGGGTCGGCGCGTCGTCGGGCTGTGCGGCCTCGATCGGGGTGATGGAGACGAACGCGGTCAGCGGCAGCCCGAGCCCCTTGGCGTCCAGCTGTGCCGCGTAGCCGGTGATCAGCCCACGCTGTTCCAGCCGGCGGACCCGCTGGTGCACCGCGGACACCGACAGCCCGACCCGCTCGGCCAGGTCGGTGAAGCTGGCCCGCCCGTCGCGGGCCAGGGCGCTCAGCAGTTCGCGGTCGACGTCCTGGGCCGCCGCGGGCCCGCCCGGCTCAGCCGGGGAGTTCGACGAGCTCACGGGGACCGTTGTTGAGGTTGCGGACCCCGTCGTCGGTGCAGACGACGATGTCCTCGATCCGGGCGCCGTAGCGGCCGGGCAGGTAGATGCCCGGCTCGACCGAGAAGGCCATCCCCGGCTCCAGCGGCAGGTCGTTGCCGGCGACGACGTAGGGCGCCTCGTGGGTGTCCAGCCCGATGCCGTGCCCGGTGCGGTGGATGAAGTGCTCACCGAAGCCGGCCTTGGTGATGACGTCGCGGGCCACGGCGTCGACCTGGGCGCAGGTGACACCGGGGCGCACCGCGGCGACGGCCGCCGCCTGCGCCCGCTGCAGGACGGAGAACCACTCGACCAGACCGCGCGCGGCGTACCCGCCGACCAGGTAGGTGCGGGTGCAGTCGGAGCGGTAGCCGGTCGCGGTCTCCCCGCCGATGTCCACGACGACCACGTCGCCGGCCTCGACCACGCGGTCGGAGACCTCGTGGTGCGGGCTGGCGCCGTTGGGGCCCGAGCCGATGATGGTGAAGTCGACGCCGACGTGGCCCTCGGCCAGGATCGCCGCGGCGACGTCGGCCCCGACCTCGGCCTCCGTCCGCCCGACCCGCAGCCACTCCCCCATCCGGGCGTGCACCCGGTCGATCGCCGAACCGGCGATGGCCAGCTCCTCGATCTCGGCCGGCGTCTTCACCATCCGCAGCCGGTCGATGACCGGGCTGGCCAGCTCCAGCGCGGAACCGGGCAGCGCCCGCTGGATGCCCAGCGCGTGCTCGGCCCAGGTGCGCGAGCCGACGGCCACCCGGGCCGGCGCCTTGCCCAGCCGGGCCGTGACCGCCTCGGCCAGCCGGGCGAAGGAGTCGTCGGTCTCGTCCCAGGCCAGCACCTCCAGCCCCAGCGAACCGGCCGGGGAGGCGACGATCATCGGCGCCTCCAGCCGCGGCACCACCAGCAGCGGCTCGCCCCGGCGGGGCACGGCCAGGGCGGTCAGCCGCTCCATGGCGTGCGCGTCGTAGCCGCAGAGGTAGCGCAGGTCGGAGCCGGGCGTGACGACGACGACGTCGATGCCCAGCTCGTCGGCGACGGCGCGGGCCGCGTGCACCCGGTCGATGGACACCAGCGGGGAGGAGGGAGGAGGAGAGACGGCGACCACGTGCGCAGACTATCCACGGAGCACGACAGGTCCGACCGTCGTCATCGCACCGTTACCGTGCCCGGCGTGACGACGATGCTGCTGGACGCGGCGAGCCTGTACTTCCGCGCCTTCTACGGGGTGCCGACCAGCGTGACCGGGCCGCACGGCCGGCCGGTCAACGCCGTCCGCGGGTTCCTGGACATGACCGCCCGGCTGGTCGTCGCCCACCGGCCGCAACGGCTGGTCGCCTGCTGGGACGACGACTGGCGCCCGGCGTTCCGGGTCGCGGCCCTGCCCAGCTACAAGGCGCACCGGGTGGCGCCGGCGGGCGGTGAGGAGGTGCCCGACGAGCTCGGGCCGCAGGTGCCGGTGCTGGCCGACGTGCTCGCCGCCGCAGGGCTGACCCGGGTGGGCGCCCCCGGTTACGAGGCCGACGACGTGATCGGGACCCTCGCCACCCGGGCCCGCGGGCCGGTCGACGTGGTCACCGGCGACCGGGACCTCTTCCAGTTGGTCGACGACGCCCGCGACGTCCGGGTGCTGTACACCAACCGCGGCATCAACGACCTGGAGTTCGTCGACGAGGCGGCGGTGGCGGCCAAGTACGGCATCCCGGGCCGCTCCTACGCCGACTTCGCGGTCCTCCGCGGCGACCCCAGCGACGGGCTCCCCGGGGTGTCCGGCGTCGGCGCGAAGACGGCCGCCGCGCTGATCAACGAGTTCGGCTCCCTGGCCGGCATCCGGGCGGCGGCCGCCCGCACCGCCGTCCCGAAGGCGCCGCTGACCGCGGCAGTGCTGAAGAAGCTGCACGCGGCCGCGGACTACCTCGACGCCGCCCCCGAGGTGGTCGCCGTCGTCACCGCCATCGACCTGCCACCGGTGGACGGCGCACTGCCCCGCGAGCCGGCCGACGCCGAGGCGCTCGCGGCGCTGGCCGAGGAGCACGGGCTTGAGTCCTCGGTCCGCCGGCTGGGGTCGGCGCTGGGGTGGGGCCAGGGCTGAACCGCCCCGTCAGCCCGCGTCCCAGGTGTAGTCGCCGTCCTCACCGCGGAGCGTGATCGTGACGGTGACCGGTTCGCCGTCGGTGGTGCGGCCGGCGCAGGAGTAGGTGGCGCCGGCGCGCACCGGGAGCTCCTCGGCGCAGCTGAGGTCCAGCGCGATCCCCTCCCGGTCCTCGAACTGGCCGGCGACGGCGCGCTCGACCGCCGCCGGGTCGAGCCGGGTGGAGCCGAACGGGGACGGCAGCGTGAGCGCGGCAGCCACCAGCAGGACCGCGAGCAGCAGCAGGCCCAGCCGCCGCGGCCGCCGGGACGGGGTCCGGGCCGGGGGCGCGGGCGGACCCCAGCCGCCGGGGAACCCCTGCTGGTCGGGGAACTGCCCCGACGGCGGGCCCCAGCCGCCCGACCGACCGGGCCCGCCGGTCGGCGGACCCCAGCCGCCGGACTGCCCGTACTGATCCGGCTGGCCGTACCGGGGTGGTGGACCGTACTGAGGTGGAGGCCCGTACGGGGATGAGCCGTACGGGCCCGGCTGGCTGTGCCGGGGAGACCCGCCCCAGCCCCGCTGCTCCGCGGGCCCTCCCGGTGCGGTGGAGGGCGGCCCCCCATCGCCCTGCGCGCCGCTGCCTCCGGGTGCCGCCGGCCAGGAGCCGGGCGAGGCACCCGTCGGGCGCACCCACCGGGACTGCGGGTCCTCGCCCTGTGGCGGCTGGCTCATCGTCGCTCCTCGATCGGGCCCGGCACCCGGGGCGGGCCGATTGTGTCCCACCGGCCCGCCGGCCGCGGCTCAGTCGGTGACGGCGACCGCCACCACCCCGCGGCGCACCCGGCCGACGGCGGCGCGCGCCACCCCGGCCAGCGGGTCGTCGGCGACCTTGGCGAGCTGGTCGAGCAGGTCGATCAGCTGCCGGGCCCAGCGGACGAAGTCGCCGCCGGAGAGCTCGGTCCCGGCCTGTTCCGCCCCGGCCAGCACCCGGTCGAGGCTCTGGCCGTCGGCCCACCGGTAGGCGGCCCAGACGAAGCCCAGGTCCAGGTCGCGGGTCACCGGGACGGCGTGCTCCCGCTCCACGTCGGACAGCGCCGTGTGCACCCTGCGCATCTCGGCGAGGGCCCCGGCGACCTTCCCGGCGGGCACGGAGGGCTGGGCGGCGCTGTCCCGGCGGGCCTCGAACACCAGCGCGGAGACGCAGCCGGCGAGCTCGGCCGGGGTGAGCCCGCGGAACGCCCCGGCGCGCAGGCACTCCGCGGTCAGCAGGTCGGTCTCCGACCAGATCCGGCCCAGCCGGCGGCCGGCCTCGGTCACCACGGCCGAGCCCGGGGCGGCACCCTCGGCGTCCAGCGCCGCCACCGGCTGCAGGTAGCCCAGTTCGGTGAGGACGTCACAGGTGCGGTCGAACTGCTGGGTCAGCGAGTTGGTGCGGTCGGCGATCTGCCTGCGCAGCCGCTCGGCGTCGCGCAGCTCACGCAGCCAGCGGTCGGCGGCGCGCACCCGGTCCTCCCGGTCGGGCAGCCCGTGCACCGGGTGGACGCGCAGCGCGTGCCGGAGGTCGGCGAGCACCGGGTCGTCGTCGGCCGCGGACCTGCCCTTGGTGCGCCGGGCGCCCAGGCCGTTCTCGGCGCGGGCGTTGCGCAGCGTCGAGGCGAGGTCCCGACGGGCGTGCGGGCTGCGGTGGTTGAAGTTCTTCGGCACCTTCACCCGGGCCAGGGCGCTCACCGGGGACGGGAAGTCGCCCGAGGCCAGCCGACCGGCCCACTTGTCCTCGGTCAGCACCAGGGGCCGGGGGTCGGTGAGCTCGGTGACCCCCGGGTCGAGCACCACGGCCAGCCCCTGGCGTCGTCCGCTCGGCACCCGGATGACGTCCCCGGCCCGCAGCGCGGCCAGCGACTCGGCGGCCTCCATCCGGCGCTTGGCCTGGGTGTCACGGGACAGCGCCTTCTCCCGCTCGGAGATCTCCATCCGCAGCCGGGCGTACCCGGCGACGTCCAGCACGGCGGCGCTCAGCCCCGCGTTCATCTCCTTGAGCAGCCGGGTGGCGTCCTCCTCGTGCCGGGCGGCCGAACGGGCCAGGCCGACCACCGACCGGTCGGCCTGGAACTGCGCGAAGGAGGAGGCGAGCAGCTCACGGGCGCGATCCCGGCCGAAGGCACCGACCAGGTTCACGGCCATGTTGTAGCTGGGCCGGAAGGAGGACCGCAGCGGGTAGGTGCGGGTGCTGGCCAGCCCGGCGACGGCCGCCGGGTCGACGCCGGGCGCCCACACGACGACGGCGTGCCCCTCGATGTCGATGCCGCGCCGGCCGGCCCGGCCGGTCAGCTGGGTGTACTCCCCCGGGGTCACGTCCGCGTGGGCCTCGCCGTTCCACTTCACCAGCCGCTCGAGGACGACGGTGCGCGCCGGCATGTTGATGCCCAGCGCGAGGGTCTCGGTGGCGAACACCGCCTTGACCAGGCCGCGGACGAAGCACTCCTCGACGGTCTCCTTGAACGCCGGAACCAGCCCGGCGTGGTGGGCGGCGAACCCGGCGAGCAGGCCCTCCCGCCACTCCCAGAAGCCCAGGACGTGCAGGTCCTCCTCGGGCAGGGAACCGGTGCGCCGGTCGATGATCTCGGCGATCGCCCGGCGCTCGGTCTCGTCGGTCAGCCGCATCCCCGAGCCCAGGCACTGGTGCACCGCGGCGTCGCAGCCGTTGCGGCTGAACACGAAGGTGATCGCCGGGAGCAGCCCGGCGCGGTCGAGTCGCTCGATCACCTCCGGCCGGGACGGCGGCCGGTAGCGGGGCTTGTGGCTGAACCCGCCCCGGGTGCCGCCCCCACCACCGGACCAGCTGTCGAAGCGCCTCTCCTGCTCGTGCACGTAGCGGACCAGCTCCGGGTCGACGACGGCGCGGCCGCGCTCGCGGGTGGACAGACCGCGCGGGGTCTGCTCCCACTCCGCCGCGTGCGCCGCTGGCCGCAGCGCGAACAGGTCGAACACCCGCCCGCCGACCAGCATGTGCTGCCAGAGCGGGATCGGCCGCACCTCGCTGACCACGACCCGGGTGTCCCCGCGGACGGTGACCAGCCAGTCGGCGAACTCCTCGGCGTTGCTGACCGTGGCCGACAGCGAGACCAGCCGGACGTGCTCGGGGAGGTGGATGATCACCTCTTCCCAGACCGCGCCGCGGAACCGGTCGGCCAGGTAGTGGACCTCGTCCATCACGACGTAGCCGAGGTCGGTCAACGCCGGGGAGTCGACGTAGAGCATGTTGCGCAGCACCTCGGTGGTCATCACGACCACGGGGGCGTCGCCGTTGATGGCGTTGTCCCCGGTGAGCAGCCCGACCTTCGCCGACCCGTACCGGTCGCAGAGGTCGCGGTACTTCTGGTTGCTGAGCGCCTTGATCGGCGTCGTGTAGAAGGCCTTGCGGCCCTCCTGCAGCGCCTTGTGGACCGCGAACTCCCCCACCACCGTCTTGCCGGCGCCGGTCGGGGCGCAGACCAGCACGCCCGAGCCCTCCTCCAGCGCCTCGCACGCCTCCACCTGGAACGGGTCCAGGGAGAAGCCGAGGTCGGCGGTGAAGTCCGAGAGGGTGGGGTGTGCGTTCCGCCGGCGGGCAGCCGCGTAACGCTCAGCCGGGCTCGACATGCCCCCACGTTAGGCGCTCTTCCCACGTGCCACCGGCCGTCCCCCTCCACCACCGAAATGGCCATTTTGGTGGTAGGCGGTCAGGAGGGGGTGGTGCCGAGGACGGTGACGGCGCCGGGCACGCAGACCGTCGTGGCCGGGAGCGCGCCGATCGGCTCGCCGTCGGCCCAGGTGGTCAGGCCGGTACCGGCGAGGCCGACCTCGCGGCCGCGGAGCACGCTCACGGCGGGGTGGCCGACGTGGCTGCCGGCGGCCAGCCGGGGGCGGGTGCGCACCAGCTCCCGACGGCTGACCGGCCCGATGACGACGACCTCCAGCAGCCCGTCGGCCGGGTCGGCGCCGGGCGCGATCTTCAGCCCGCCGCCGTACCAGGGGGTGTTGCCGACCGCGACCAGGGTGACCTCCCGTTCGCGGACGGCGCCGTCGACGGTGATCGTGACCGCGCGGGGCCGCAGCTGGGCCAGCTCCAGCAGGATCGCCAGGTCGTAGCGGCGGGGGCCGCGGGGCCAGCGCAGCCGGTTGGCCCGGTCGGTGACCGCCGAGTCGAAGCCGCAGCACAGCACGGTGCCCCACCACCGCTCGCCGGTGCGGGCGGCGTCGATCTGCCGGCTGCGGCCGGCGTGCAGGTCCGCGGTGAGCGCGTGGGCGGCCTGCACCGGGTCGGCCGGCACGCCCAGGGCCGTGGCCAGGTCGTTGCCGCTCCCGGCGGGCAGCAGGGCCAGCGGGGTGGCGGTGCCGGCCACCGCCTGGAGGGCGGCGTGCGCGGCGCCGTCGCCACCGAGGGCGGCGACCGCGGCGACCCCGTCGGCCACCGCCGCAGCGACCTGCTGTTCCGCCGCGGTCCGGGTGGCGGCCGCCAGGACCCGCGGGCGCACCCCGCCGTCGGTGAGCGCAGCGATGACCGCCGCCGTCGCCCGGGCGGCGCGCCCCCGACCGGCCGCGGCGTTGACCAGGACGGCGACCTCAGGCCGCGTCACGCCGTGACCGGCCGGCTCAGCGTCGGAGGTGTTCCGGCTCGTCGATCGGGCTCGGGGTGGTGTCCAGCGGGCTGGCCGCCTCGATGCCCGGCGAGGCGTCGTCGTCGTCCAGCCCGGCCAGGCCCTCGGCCTCGGCCCGCTTGGCCCGCCGCTTGTCGACGACCCGGGCGATCTGGATCGCGATCTCGAAAAGCACGCACATCGGTGCCGCCATCAGCAGCATCGTGAACGGGTCCTGGGTGGGCGTGATGAACGCGGCGAAGACGATGGTCAGGAAGTACAGCCAGCGCCGGCTCTTCGACAGCGCCTCGTAGGAGAGGACGCCGACCAGGTTGAGCACGACGGCGACCAGCGGCAGCTCGAAGCTCACCCCGAAGGCGATCAGCAGCGAGATGACGAAGCCGAGGTAGTCCTGCGCGGTCAGCGCGATCGCCACGCCGTCGCCGGCCAGGCCGAGCAGCAGCTCCAGGCCCTTGGACAGCGCGATGTAGGCCAGCGCGGCCCCCAGCGCGAACAGGCTGCTGGACACCGCCACGAAGGACAGGCCGTACCGCTTCTCGTTCCGCTTCAGCCCCGGGGTGATGAACGCCCACACCTGGTACAGCCAGAACGGCGCGGAGATCACCACACCGACGAGGAAGGCGATCTTCAGCCGGATCAGCGCGCCCCCGAATACGTCGGTGATCAGCAGCTCGCAGTCGCCGTCGCCGCCGGTGCCGAGCGCGCGCAGGTCGGTGTCCAGGCCGCAGTACGGCGCCCGGATGAACTCCCCCAGGCCCTGCTCGTACCACCAGAAGGCCACTGCCGTGCCGATCAGCACGAACAGCAGCGCGATGCCCACGCGGTTGCGGAACTCGCGGAGGTGGCTGATGAGGCTCATCGTCGCCGCGGCGTCCCGTTCGGGACGCCGCGGTCGACGGTCACGCACTCGCCCTGCCAGGGTCACGGGCGGCAGTGGTCGGTGGTTGGGGTCAGCGCGTGCCGTCGGCGGCTGCCGACGAACGCACCTGCTCCGCGCGCGCCCGCATCTCGGCGGCCCGGGTCTCGGCGGCGGCGGCCTCGGCCTCGTAGTCGACGGCGCCCGGGTTCACCGCGGGGGCCACGATCTCGCCGGTGACCGGGGAGGTGCGGGCCTCGTCCTTGGCGCGCACGTCGTCGTCCTTCATGCCCTTCATCTCGCTCTTGAAGATGCGCATCGACCGGCCCATCGAGCGGGAGGCGTCGGGCAGCTTCTTGTAGCCGAAGAGCAGCAGGACGGCCAGGATGATGAGGCCGATCTCCATGGGGCCGAGGTTCATCGGACTCCTCCGAGTCGTGGGGGGCGTGCCAGGCTGACTCTACGCCCGGAACTCCGTGGGTCCAGGCCTGCGGACGGCTGTACCCACGCCGTCCACCTCCGGTTCAGTCGTCGGTCCCCGAGCGGTCCGCGCGCTGGGCGGCGGCCTTCTCCGCGGCGGCCTGGACCTCGGCCAGCACGGGGCGGACGTCACGTTCGAGCGCCCGCAGCTCGCCGTCGAGCCGCCCGGCGGCACCGAACAACCCGTACCCGAGCACGCCGAGCACCAGCAGGGCCAGCACGGGGACGACGATCCACACGATCAGCAGCACGGGGCGGAGCCTAACCGGCGCAGCTCTCCCGGGCCCCGGTGAGCTGCGGGTCAGTCCGTGTACCGGGCCAGCGCGGCGCGGGCCTCCTCGGCGACCTGGGTGGCGAGCTCGACCGGCTCGTCCACCGTGGCCGCCCCGCCCAGCGAGGCCACCAGTCGGCGGGCCCAGCCGAGGTCCGACGTGCGCACCGTGACCGCCAGCCCACCCGGCGGGTCGGTCACCTCGGTCTGCTCCTCCACCGGGTAGTAGTCGGCGACCCAGCGGGCCGTGCGGGCCAGCCGCAACCGGACCAGCGGCTCCGCCGCGCCGGGCTGGTAGAGCCCGTCGGCCAGGTCGCGCTCGTGCGCCTGGGGCGGCGGCGCGGCCGCCTCGTCGAGCACGGCGACGTCGTCGATCCGGTCCAGCCGGAACAGCCGGACGCCCTCGGCGTTCCGGCACCACGCCTCCAGGTACCAGTGGCCGTCGACCAGCAGCAGGCGCATCGGGTCGACGGTGCGCTCGGTGCGTTCGTCCCGGCTGGGCACGTAGTAGTGCAGGTGCAGGGCGCGGTGCCGCTCCAGCCCGTCGCGGACGACGGCGAGGGACTGCGCACGGGCGTCGACGCTGACCGCCACCGGCGCCCGCACCTCCGCCGGGTGCCCGGCCGCGGCCGACACCTTGGCCAGTGCCCGGCTCACCGCCTCCCCCTCGGCCAGCCCGGGCAGCTCCAGCAGGGTGCGCAGCGCGACGATCAGCGCGACCGCCTCGTCGGTGGACAACCGCAGCGGGCGGACCATCCCGGCGGTGAAGGTGATCCGCACCCGGTCGCCCTCGAAGGCCAGGTCGATGAGGTCGCCCGGGCCGTGCCCGGGGAGGCCGCAGACCCAGAGCAGGTCCAGGTCGCGGCGCAGCTGGGCCTCGGTGACCCCGAAGTCGGCGGCCGCGTCGGCCAGCCGGACCCCGTCGGGGCGGGCGGTCAGGTAGGGCACCAGCGCGAGCAGCCGGGTCATCCGCTCGGCCGTGCTGGGGGCCGTCATGCCCGCTCCCCCGCGGCGGCGAGCCGGCTGAGCCGTTCGACGACCGCCTCGCGCATCCGCTGCGGAGCCTCGACGAGCACGTCCGGGCCGTAGGCGGCCAGCTGGTCGGCCAGCGCCCAGGGCGCGGTGGTGCGCAGCTCCAGCCGGTCGTCCCCGTCGTCCGCGGGCCCGAGCGACGTGGCGTGCCGGCGCAGGCCGATCGCGGTGCCCGGCCGGGCCCGGACGACGACGAGCTGCTCCTCCCGCCGCTCCGAGCCGGCCACCACCGAGGCGAGGTCGAGGTCGGCCGGCGGCTCGAACGCACCGACCGGTCCGCTGGCCCGCGGCGTCCCGGTGACCCGGGACAGCCGGAACACCCGGGCCGCCTGCCGGTCCAGGTCGTGGCCGACCAGGTACCAGCGGCCGTGCCAGGCCACCAGGCCCCACGGCTGCACCCGGCGGCGACTGGCGGTCTGCTCGTCGGGACGGCGGTAGTCGAAGGCGAGCGCCCGGCGGTCGCGCGCCGCCGCGTAGCAGGGCTCGAAGGCCGGCTCACCGGCGTCCAGTCGCGGCTGGATGGACAGGCCCCGGGACTGGTCGACCTCCACCCCGGCGGCGCGCAGCTTCACCAGGGCGCTCTGCGCGGCGCCGGCGAGCTGCGCGGACTGCCACAGCCGCAGGGCCAGCCCGACGGCGGCGGCCTCCTCCGCGGTCAGGGTGATCTCGGGCAGCTCGTAGTCGGCCCGGGCGATGCGGTAGCCGTCCTCGGTGTCGAAGGCGCTGGTCCGCCCGGTCTCCAGGGGGACGCCGATCTCCCGCAGCTCGGCCTTGTCCCGCTCGAACATCCGCTTGAACGCCTCGTCGGCGCGATCGGTGCCGTCGTCGGGCTCGTAGCCGGGCACGATCGAGCGGATCTTCGCCGCCGAGACGTACTGCCTGGTCCCGAGCAGGGCGATGACCAGGTTGACCAGTCGTTCTGCCCGCTTGGCTGCCACGGGACCAGGCTAGTGCTCAGCGGCCAGGGGCCTCAGTGCACAGCGGCCGGCGGCCTCGCTGGTTAGCCTCCCCCGGTGACCGATGCACCGTCTCCCGCCCCTGGCTCCCGGATCCGCTGGCGCCGCGGCCGGGTCACCGAACTCGGCCGGTCGTGGCGGGACGCGCAGGAGCTGACCGTCGAGGTGCCCGAGGACGGCACGCTGCGGGCGCTGGCGCACCCCTCCCTCGTCGGGCTGCCCCAGGTGGGCGACGAGGTGCTGCTGAACACCACCGCCTGGGCGCAGCGGCTGGGCACCGGCGGGTACGCGCTCGTCGTCGCCGTCCCCGACCGGCTGCCGCCGGACCCCACCGGCCCCGGACACCTGGTCAAGGGCCGGTACACGCCGCTGCAGGTGACCGTGCAGGGCGTCGACGAGCAGGAGACCCCGCACCACGAGACGATCGCCGGCGCCGAGGACCTCGACGGCATGCCGGTGGTCGTCGCCGACCTGCACTCCGCTCTGCCCGCGGTGCTGGCCGGTGTGCACGTCACCGACCCGGCGCTGCGGGTGGCCTACGTGATGACCGACGGGGGCGCGCTCCCCGCAGCGTTCTCCCGGACCCTGGACACCCTGGCCGGCTCGCTGGCCGGGGTGGTCACCGTGGGGCAGGCGTTCGGCGGCGACGTGGAGGCGGTCACCGTGCACACCGGGCTGCTGGCCGCCCGGCACGTGCTGCGGGCCGACGTCACGATCGTCACCCAGGGCCCGGGCAACCTGGGCACCGGGACGCCCTGGGGCTTCTCCGGCGTCGCCGCGGGCGAGGCCTGCAACGCGGTCCACGTGCTCGGCGGGCGGGCCGTCGGTGCGCTGCGCATCTCCGACGCCGACCCGCGCCCCCGGCACCGCGGCGTCTCGCACCACTCGCTGACGGCCTTCGGCCGGGTCGCCATGGGCGGGGTCACCCTCGTCGCGCCCCGCGGCCTCGGCTCGGACCTGGGCACCCAGGTCGAGGAGGACCTGGCCGGGCAGCCGGAGCGGAACCCGGTGGAGTGGGTGGACGCGGTCGGCCTGGAGGACGCCCTGGCCGCCTCACCGGTTCGGCTGTCGACGATGGGCCGCGGCCTGGCCGAGGACCGCGCCTACTTCCTGGCCGCGGCCGCGGCCGGGCGGTTCGCCGCCCAGCTCACGCTGTTCGGGCCGCCTCCGGCCTGAGCGCACTCACGTCGAGAGGCCCCGTCCTCGGCGCTGGCAGTGGCAGTCGGCCGGCAACTTCGGCCGTGAGTTGGGGATAACGGTCACATGACGAGAGTGACCCACCCGGTCACCGCCGACGGTGACCGGGTCAACGCCAGCGGCGGAAGCCGCCCTCGGCGTCGATGGTCTGGCCCGTGACCGAGCGGGCGTCCGGGCCGGTCAGCCAGGCGACGACGGCGGCCGCCTCCGCCGCGCGGTTCCAGCGTCCCCGGGGCATCAGCCGGGTCACGGTCCCCTGCTCGGCCGGGTCGGCCCAGCCGGTGTCCGTCGGGCCGGGGTTCAGGCAGTTGACGGTGACGTCGGCGTCGATGAGCTCGTCGGCGAGGGACAGCGTCATCTGCTGGATCGCCCCCTTGCTGATCGCGTAGGGCAGCTCACGGGACATCGGTCCCCGGTGCTGGCCGGAGGTGAACAGGACGACGGCCCCCGGGCCGGCGGCCGGCTCGTACTGGGCGGCGAAGGCCTGGGTGAGCAGCAGGCTGCCGCGGGCGTTGACGGCGAAGCAGAGGTCGACCTCGGCGGCGGTCACCTCCGCGAGCCGGCCGTTCGCGCTGCGGGCGTGCGCGGCGACCAGCGTGCTCAGCGGGCCGACGGCGTCCCGGGCGGCCGCGACCAGCTGGGCAGGGGCAGCCGGGTCGGCCAGGTCCGCGACGACGTGCGGCGGGTCCCCCAGCTCGGCCAGGACGGCGGCCAGGTCGTCGCCGCCCCAGGGCTGCTCCGCGTCGTGCGGTGCCCACGACTGGACGACGACCCGGTCCCCGCGGTCCAGCAGCCGCCGGGCGACCGCGAAGCCGATGGAGCTGCGGCGACTGACGCCGGTGACGAGGACGGTGCCCATGCGCGCAGTCTGCGGACCGGTCGGGCGCCCGTCGACCGGATTGCTCAGGCAGGTGCCCAGCGTGGCGGGTCGTCGTCCCGGCGCCGCCAGTACGTCGGCTCGCCGAGGTCGAACAGGTCGGTGACCCACCAGGCGGCGTCCGGGTCCCAGCCGCTGAGCACCGTGTACGCCGGTGCGCCCGGCAGCTCCACTGGGAGGGCGCGGCCGGCGGTGCTGAGGTAGCCGTCGACCGTCAGGTGCACCGCGTCGAACTCCGCGACGACGGCGGACCAGTCAGGGACGAGCCAGGGGCCGTCCGAACCGGTGACCCGCCACCAGTCGTGCCGCCGCGACGCGGTGACCCACAGGGGGTGGCGCCGCACCAGGTCGGACCAGTCCTGCGGTCCGGTGATCTCCAGGACGCGGGCCCAGTCGGGCACCGGCACCGGCCAGGTGGCGGCCGTCTGCCAACCCAGCTCGTCCTCGGCCAGCACCAACCGGACGGCCGCCTGCCCGGCCTGCGTGGTGAGACCGGGCAGCGTCCGGGTGGTGACGACCAGGTCTGCCGTGATCGGTGTCGACCACCACTCGCCGGACCACGCGGCCCGGGGATCGGTCGGGCGCTCGCGCGCGGCCCGGCGCTCGTCCTCTTCGGTGTGCTCCCGCCAGCGGTGCAGCGCCGGCCGGGAGCCGGTCAGCCGCGGGAGGGTGTCCGCCGGCTCCCAGACCACCGTCTGCTGGTCCGCCGGGTCGAGGGACGTGGCCCACCACCGGGACGCCGGAGCCGCGACGACGGCGGCGGCCACCGGACGCAGCAGCGCGGCGACCTCGTCGTCGGCGAGCACCTCGTCGACGACGTCGGGCTCCTGCCAGTACCGCGCGGTGTCGACCGTGGCCTGGAGGGCGCGCACCAGCTCCCCGGGCGACCCGACCGCGGTCAGGTCCGTGGTCGCCAGCGCGGCTCGCACGTCGTCCCGCGCCCGGGCTCGCTCATCCGGATGGGCGAGCGGAGCCGCCCGGGACTGCCAGCGCCACAGCGGAACGGACCGTCCCTCCGGGGTTGCCAACAGCTCGGCGCACAGCCGACGGCCGCGGGGCCCGGACAGCAGGGCGTCAGCGCGGTCGGTCACCCGCGCAGTCTGCCCAACGGCCTACATGCTGGCGATCAGCTTCTCCACGCGCTCGTCGACGGACTTGAACGGGTCCTTGCACAGGACGGTGCGCTGCGCCTGGTCGTTGAGCTTGAGGTGCACCCAGTCGACGGTGAAGTCGCGGCGCTTGTCCTGGGCGCGGCGGATGAACTCACCCCGCAGCTTCGCCCGAGTGGTCTGCGGGGGGACGTTCTTCGCCTCGAAGATCGCCGGGTCGTGGGCGACCCGCTCGACCTGGCCGGCCTTCTCCAGCAGGTAGTACAGACCGCGGTTGCGGCGGATGTCGTGGTAGGCGAGGTCCATCTGGGCGACCCGGGAGCTGGACAGCGACAGGTCGCGCTTGGCCATGTACCGCTGGAGCAGCTGGTGCTTGATGGCCCAGTCGATCTCCCGGTCGATCAAGGAGAGGTCCCCGCTGTCGACGGCCTTGAGCGTGCGCCCCCACAGCTCGAGCATCTGCCGGTGCACCGGGCCGTAGCCCTCGCGGTCGACGAACTCGGCGGCCCGGTCGTGGTACTCCTGCTGGATCTCCAGGGCCGACATCTCCCGGCCGTTGGCGAGCCGGACCTTGCGCCGGCCGGTCAGGTCGTGGCTGATCTCCCGGATGGCCCGGATCGGGTTCTCCAGGGTCATGTCCCGCAGCACCACGCCCTGCTCGATCATCCGCAGCACCAGGTCGGTGATGGTGACCTTGAGCAGCGTCGTCGTCTCGCTCATGTTCGAGTCGCCGACGATGACGTGCAGCCGGCGGTACTTCTCGGCGTCGGCGTGCGGCTCGTCGCGGGTGTTGATGATCGGCCGCGACCGGGTGGTGGCGCTGGAGACGCCCTCCCAGATGTGCTCGGCCCGCTGGCTGACGCAGTACACCGCTCCACGCGGGGTCTGCAGCACCTTGCCCGCGCCGACCACCATTTGCCGGCTGACCAGGAACGGGATCAGCACGTCGGCCATCCGGCTGAACTCACCGTGCCGGCCGACCAGGTAGTTCTCGTGGCAGCCGTAGCTGTTGCCGGCCGAGTCGGTGTTGTTCTTGAACAGGTAGATGTCGCCGGTGACGCCCTCTTCGTTCAGGCGCTGCTCCGCGTCGATCAGCAGCCCCTCGAGGATCCGCTCCCCCGCCTTGTCGTGGACGACGAGCTCGGTGACGTCGTCGCACTCGGCGGTGGCGTACTCGGGGTGGCTGCCCACGTCGAGGTAGAGCCGGGAGCCGTTGCGCAGGAAGACGTTCGAGCTGCGGCCCCACGAGACCACCCGGCGGAACAGGTAGCGGGCGACCTCGTCAGGTGACAGGCGGCGCTGCCCCTTGAAGGTGCACGTGACGCCGTACTCGGTCTCGATGCCGAAGATCCGTCGTTCCACCTCGCCGAGCGTAGGCGTCCGCGGCGCACTCGGCTCGTGTCCCGAGTGCGCCGCGCCGCTCACTGCTCGCTGTCCGGAGTCTCGCCGTCGGTGCCGCCGCCCACGCCGTCCTGCGTGCTGGGCTGGGCGGAGGCCTGCTCGGTCCCGCCGGCGGTGTCGACGGCCGCAGGGTCGCCCAGGCCGGCGGGGGTGCCCGGCGCCGGCGCGCTGGGCGCGTGGGTGGCGGCGGCCTCGGCCGGGCTCTCGGTGGGCTCGGTGGCCGTCTGCTGGTCGGAGAGCAGGTTGGTGAGCGCGGCACCGACGACGCGGCGGAACGCCCGCTTGGGACGCCGCCGGTCGAGGACCGCCACCTCGAGCTGCTCGGCGGGCAGCTGGTCGTGCGCGCCGCCGTTGGCCGCAGTGACCGGGCTGACCGCGGACAGCGCGCGGACACCGACCCGCAGGGCCTGCTCCAGGCTCATGCCGGCGGTGAAGTGCTCGCGCAAGTGGTTGCTGACCGCCTCGGCCTGCCCGCCCATGACGACGAAGGAGGCCTCGTCGACGATCGACCCGTCGAAGGTCAGCCGGTAGAGCTGGTCGGAGGCGGAGTCCTCGCCCACCTCGGCCACGCAGAGCTCGACCTCGAAGGGCTTCATCTGCTCGGTGAAGACCGCGCCCAGGGTCTGGGCGTAGGCGTTGGCGATGACCCGGCCGGTGACGTCGCGCCGGTTGTAGGAGTAGCCACGGACGTCGGCGAGCCGGATGCCGGCCACCCGCAGGCTCTCGAACTCGGAGTAGCGGCCGACGGCGGCGAAGCCGATCCGGTCGTAGAGCTCGCTGACCTTGTGCAGCGTGGCGCTGGGGTTCTCGGCGATGAAGAGCACGCCGTCGGCGTAGGTGAGGACGGCGACGCTGCGACCGCGGGAGATGCCCTTGCGGGCGTACTCCGAGCGGTCGCGCATGACCTGCTCGGCCGAGGCGTAGTACGGCATGGTCATGGCTCAGCCCTGCCCGTCTGCGGCGGAGCGCTCGGCGACGATGGTGGTGGCGATGGCGGCGACCTCGTCGTCCGGGAGCCGGACGGCGCCCTCGGCGTCGACCCGGTAGACGATCGGGTACAGCCGGCGCACGGTGTCGGGCCCGCCGGTGGCGGAGTCGTCGTCGGCGGCGTCGTAGAGCGCCTCGACGAGGGTGCGGGTGGCGGCGTCGGCGGCGAGGCCGGGGCGCCAGGTCTTCTTCAGCGAGTTGCGGGCGAACAGCGAGCCGGAGCCGACCGAGGAATAGCCGCGCTCTTCGTAGTTCCCGCCGGTGACGTCGTAGCTGAAGATCCGGCCCGGGCTGACCCCCTCGGCTGCGTCGAGGTCGTAGCCGGCGAACAGCGGGACGACGGCGAGGCCCTGCATGGCGGCGCCGAGGTTGCCCCGGATCATCGCGGCGAGGCGGTTGGCCTTGCCGTCGAGGGACATCGTCATCCCCTCGATCTTCTCGTAGTGCTCGAGCTCGACCTGGTAGAGCCGGACCATCTCGATCGCGATGCCCGCAGCGCCGGCGATGCCGATCACCGACCAGGAGTCGGCGGCGTAGACCTTCTCGATGTCCCGGCTGGAGATCAGGTTGCCCATGGTCGCCCGGCGGTCGCCGCCCATCAGCACACCGCCGTCGAACGTGGCGGCGACGATCGTGGTGGCGTGCGGCGCCAGGTCAGCCACGGACATCGTCGGGACGGTGCGCCGGCCGGGCAGCAGGTCGGGGGCGGTGGTGCCCAGGAAGTCGGTGAACGAGGAGCCCACCCGGTCCAGGTACGCGGGCGGGAACCCGCTCCGACCAGCTGACGTCTCGGTCACCCATCCGCCTCTCCTGCCGTCGTCCGACGGCGGTCCGTGCTGCTGCCTCTGCTGCGCCGGGCGGCCGCGGAGCTGCCGGGCCGACGCCCCGCCGACCCTACCGGCGGGGCGGTCAGTCGGTCGGCCACCACTGCTGGCCCGGGGGCGGGCCGACGAGCTGGCCGGCGCGATGCGACTCGACGTACCGGGCGGCCACCCGGAGCAGCGCGGGGTCGTCCTTGAACTGCCCCAGCCCGCCGTTGCAGTTGAAACACAGGAGGGACCGGACAGCGCCGCTGTCGTGGTCGTGGTCGACGTGCGCCGCCGGAGCCTTGGCGCAGATCGCACAGAGACCGCTCTGGTCGACCAGCATCAGGTCGGCCTCCTCAGCCGAGATGCCGTAGCGCCGGGACAGGTGATACGTGCGACTGCCGCCTCGCTCGGCAAGCGACTTGCGGCCCCGTTCGTTGTGGCAGGCCAGGCAGTAGCTACCGCGTCCGTTGGAGTTCGCTCGCGAACGCGGGAACGCCTCCAGCGACAGCACCCCGCCACAGTCAGGACACCACTTGTGACCGGCGGGCACGACGAGGCCCTTGGGCAGTGACCTGTGTCGCCGAGGGGCCGTTCTCCGTGCCTCCCGGCTTCGGGCTGACCGCTCCGCCAGGTGCTCTCGGCAGTAGAACGCCAGACCGTCCCGGGCGCGCTTGTTCCGGGTGAATTCAGCGACTGGCCGATGGGTGCCGCAATCGCGACAGAACTTCGTCTCCATCGAACAAAGATAAAAAGATGATCTTGTTCACTCCCCCCCTTTTTGTACATAGGAGCGCACGAACTCCTCGGCATTCTCCTCGAGGACGCCGTCGATCTCGTCGAGAATCGAGTCGACGTCGTCGGTCATCTCCTGGCGCCGCTCGGCGGCCTCGGTGTCGACCGACGCCTCGACCTCCTCGGTCTCCTCGCGCGTGCGCGTGGCCTTCTGCTGCCCGCCGGTGTCCCTCGTGGCCATCTCACCCTCCAGAGCTCGCTGCTGGGTCGTGCTGAGGCAGAAGCTACCCGCGAGGTGCGACAGTCCGCCGCACACGCGAGCCGGTGGCGCGGGTGGTCAGCGGGCGGTGATCCGGTCGACCAGCTCGGCGGCGGTCGAGGTGGAGTCGAACAGCGCACCGACGTGCTCTCGGGTGCCCCGCAGCGGCTCCATGGTCGGGATGCGCACCAGGTTCTCCCGGCCGACGTCGAAGACCACCGAGTCCCACGATGCCGCGGCGACCTGCCCCGGGTAGCGGCGCAGGCACTCGCCGCGGAAATAGGCCCGGGTGTCCGACGGGGGGCGGGTCATCGCCTCGGTCACTTCGGCGTCGGTGAGCAGCCGCTGCATCGAGCCGCGGGCCACCAGCCGGTGGTAGAGCCCCTTGTCCGGGCGGACGTCGGAGTACTGCAGGTCGACCAGCTTGAGCCGGGCGTCGCCCCAGCTGAGACCGTCGCGCTGCCGGTACCCCTCCAGCAGCCGGAGCTTGGCCGGCCAGTCCAGCCGGTCGGCCAGCCGCATCGGGTCGACGGCCAGCTCGTCGAGCACCTCGGCCCACCGGGCGAGCACGTCGGCGGTCTGCTCGTCGTCGTCCCCGTTGTCTGCCACGAACTTCTGTGCCTGGGACAGGTACTCCCGCTGCACCTCGATCGCGGTCAGCCGGCGGCCGTCGCGCAGCCGCACCCGATGGGTCAGCGACGGGTCGTGGCTGATCGCCTGCAGGGCCTCGACCGGCTCCTCGATGGTGAGGTCCTGGCTGAGCGCCTTCGCCTCGATCATGGCCAGGACGAGTGACGTCGTCCCGACCTTGAGGTAGGTCGACAGCTCGGCGAGGTTCGCGTCGCCGATGATCACGTGCAGCCGGCGGTAGTCCTCGGGGTTGGCGTGCGGCTCGTCCCGGGTGTTGATGATCGGCCGCTTGAGCGTCGTCTCCAGGCCCACCTCGACCTCGAAGAAGTCGGCGCGCTGGGACAGCTGGAAGCCGTCGGTGCGGCCCTCGGGGCCGATCCCCACCCGGCCGGCGCCGGCGAACACCTGGCGGGTCACGAAGAACGGGATCAGTCCGCGGATGATGTCGATGAACGGCGTCGACCGGCTCATCAGGTAGTTCTCGTGCGCCCCGTAGGACGCGCCCTTGCCGTCGGTGTTGTTCTTGTAGAGCTGGATGGGCTGGGTGCCCGGCACGCGGGCGGCACGGCGCGCCGCCTCGGCCATCACCTGCTCCCCCGCCTTGTCCCACAGCACGATGTCGCGCGGGCTGGTGACCTCTGGCGTGGAGTACTCCGGGTGGGCGTGGTCGACGTAGAGCCGGGCCCCGTTGGTGAGGATGACGTTGGCCATCCCCGAGTCGTCGTCCAGGTCGTTGTGGTCCAGTGCCTGCGCCGGGGACAGGTCGAAGCCGCGGGCATCACGCAGCGGCGACTCCTCCTCGAAGTCCCAGCGCGGCCGGCGCGGCGTCGGCGCCTCGGCGACGGCCCAGGCGTTCACCACCTGGCTCGACAGCGTCGTCGGGTTCGCCCCTGGCTGCCCCGGCACCGAGATGCCGTACTCGAGCTCCGTGCCCATCACCCGTCGCACGCTCATGCCGTCAGGTTAGGTGGCCGAGCGGAACAGCCGGTGGGCGGCGCCTGGACGCCGACCGGCCCGTACCGCAGCGCAGCAGGGGCCGGTCGGAGCCAGGTGTGGCTACAGGTACTGGCCGGTGTTGGTCGCGGTGTCGATCGCGCGGCCGCTGTCGGCGCCCTTGCCGCTGATGAGCGTGCGGATGTAGACGATCCGCTCGCCCTTCTTGCCCGAGATCCGCGCCCAGTCGTCGGGGTTGGTCGTGTTGGGCAGGTCCTCGTTCTCCTTGAACTCGTCGACGCAGGCGTTCATCAGGTGCCCGACCCGCAGGCCGCCGACGCCGGTCTCCAGGCGGTCCTTGATCGCCATCTTCTTCGCCCGGTCGACGATGTTCTGCAGCATCGCCCCGGAGTTGAAGTCCTTGAAGTACAGGACCTCCTTGTCACCGTTGGCGTAGGTGACCTCCAGGAAGCGGTTCTCCTCGGTCTCGGTGTACATCCGCTCGACGGTGCTCTGGATCATCCCGGCGATGGTCGCCTCGCGGCTGCCGCCGTGCTCGGCCAGGTCGTCGGCGTGGATGGGCAGCGTCGTCGTCAGGTACTTGGTGAAGATGTCCCGCGCGGCCTCGGCGTCCGGCCGCTCGATCTTGATCTTCACGTCCAGGCGCCCCGGGCGGAGGATCGCCGGGTCGATCATGTCCTCGCGGTTGGAGGCGCCGATGACGATGACGTTCTCCAGCCCTTCCACGCCGTCGATCTCGCTGAGCAGCTGGGGCACGATCGTGCTCTCCACGTCGGAGGAGACGCCGGACCCGCGGGTGCGGAAGATCGAGTCCATCTCGTCGAAGAAGACGATGACCGGCGTGCCCTCGCTGGCCTTCTCCCGGGCCCGCTGGAACACCAGCCGGATGTGCCGCTCGGTCTCCCCCACGTACTTGTTCAGCAGCTCGGGGCCCTTGATGTTGAGGAAGAACGACTTCCCCTGGCTCCGGTCGGAGTCGCCGTTGAGCTCGGCGACCTTCTTGGCCAGCGAGTTGGCCACCGCCTTGGCGATCAGCGTCTTCCCGCAGCCGGGCGGGCCGTACAGCAGGATGCCCTTCGGCGGCCGCAGCTCGTACTCGCGGAACAGGTCGGCGTGCAGGAACGGCAGCTCGACGGCGTCCCGGATCTGCTCGATCTGCCGGGAGAGCCCACCGATGTCGGAGTAGTCGATGTCGGGGACCTCTTCGAGGATGAGCTCCTCGACCTCGCTCTTCGGGATCCGCTCGTAGACGTAGCCCGAGCGGGACTCCAGCAGCAGGGAGTCACCGCTGCGCAGCGGCTGCCCCTCCAGCGAGTCGGCGAGGTGGACCACCCGCTCCTCGTCGGTGTGCCCGATGACCAGGGCGCGGCGCGGGAACCCGGGCACGGGCTCCAGCAGCTCCTTGAGCATCACCACGTCACCGGCGCGCTCGAACCCGCGGGCGGCGACGACGTTCATCGCCTCGTTGAGCATGACCTCCTGGCCGTGCTGCAGCTCGGTGACCTCGACGGCCGGTGACACCGACACCCGCAGCTTGCGGCCGCTGGTGAACACGTCGACGGTGCCGTCCTCGAACCGCTCCAGGAATACGCCGTAGCCGGACGGGGGCTGCCCCAGCCGCTCGACCTCCTCCTTGAGCGTGACCAGCTGCTCGCGCGCGTCGCGCAGCGTGCCGGCCAGCTTGTCGTTGCGCTCGGACAGGAAGGCCGCGCGGCCCTCCGCCTCGGCGAGCCGTTCCTCCAGCGCGCGCACCTGGCGCGGGCTGTCGGTGACCTTCCGTCGAAGGAGGCTGATCTCCTCCTCGAGGTAGGAGATCTGCTTGACCAGGGAGGCGACGTCACGCTCACGCCGCGCTCGGAACTCGTCGGGGCCAGTGCCAGTACCGGGGCCCATCGCGCACCTCCACACACATCGGGGGGAGCCAGGACGCCAATCTATACACGCGGGAGCTGACGGCGCCGCACGCTCGGAACGGGTGCGCGCGGTGCGCCCGGACGTCATCCCCCCGACACGTGTCGGCCGCGTCGGCCGAGGCGTCAGGCGAGCTTCTTGCGCCGCTGCCGCATCGGCGCGACGGCCCCCTCGGCCAGCCGGCGGGCGGTGACCAGGAAGGCGGTGTGGGCGACCATCCGGTGCTCCGGGCGGACCGCCAGGCCCTCGGCGTGCCAGGGCCGCAGCATGGTCTCCCAGGCGTGGGGCTCGGTCCACACGCCCTGGGCGCGCAGCGCCTCCACGTAGGTCGACAGCTGGGTGGTCGTGGCCACGTAGCCGATCAGCACGCCGCCGGGGCGCAGGGCGGCGGCGACGGTGGGCAGCACGGCCCACGGCTCGAGCATGTCCAGGACGACGCGGTCCACGACCTCCGCGGCCGGGTGGTCGGCCAGGTCGCCCAGCCGAAGCGACCAGTTCTCGGGCACCTCGCCGAAGAACGCACCCACGTTGCCGCGGGCGACGTCGGCGAAGTCCTCGCGCCGCTCGTAGCTGGTGAGGCTGCCGGTCGACCCGACGGCGCGCAGCAGCGAGCAGGTCAGCGCGCCGGAGCCGGCGCCGGCCTCCAGCACGCGCATCCCGGGGCCGACGTCGCCGAAGCCGACGATCTGGGCGGCGTCCTTGGGGTAGATCACCTGGGCGCCGCGCGGCATGGAGAGGACGAAGTCGGCCAGCAGCGGGCGCAGCGCCAGGTACCCGGTGTTCGCCGAGGAGTGGACGACGGACCCCTCGGGCGCACCGATCAGCTCGTCGTGGCTGATGGCACCGCGGTGGGTGTGGAACTCCTTGCCCGGCTCGAGGACGACGGTGTGGTGCCGGCCCTTGGGGTCGGTCAGCTGCACCCGGTCCCCGACCCGGAAGGCGCCGTCCACCGGCTCGGGCGCCTCGGTCGGGGCCGGCTCGCCCTCGACCACCACCGGCTCGAGCGGCACGTCGGCGAGCACCTCGGTCGCGGTCGGGGTCTCGTCGGCGGGTTGCTGCTGCTGTACGTCCACGTGGGACGAGGGTACGGACGGCGGCGGGCGCCCTCGGCGCGCGCACTCGGAACTGTCGGGGGCACGACCTAACCTCGGGGCCATGTCACTGACGGCCGAGAAGGCAGCCCGCGCGACGGACGAGTCCGCCGAGGCCACCCCGGGTGCCGCACCAGCACGGACGACGGCCGCGGACTCCGCCCCCCGGCGGCCGTCCCTCTCGCCCTCCCGGGCCGCGGACTTCAAGTCCTGCCCGTTGCTGTACCGCTTCCGCACCATCGACCGGCTGCCGGAGAAGAAGTCCCGGGCCGCGGTCCGGGGCACCTTGGTGCACACGGTGCTCGAGAAGCTCTACGACCTGCCCGCCGCCGAGCGCACCGTCGCAGCCGCCCAGACGCTGGTGGCGCCGGCCTGGGACGAGCTGCGGGAGGAGCCGGGCGTCGCCGAGCTGTTCGAGGCCGCAGCGGAGGGGCAGCCGGCGGAGAAGCAGAGCCTGGAGGCGTGGCTCGCCTCGGCCGGTGAGCTGGTGGAGACCTACTTCCGGCTCGAGGACCCGACCCGCATCCAGCCGCACGGCCGCGAGGAGCTGGTCGAGGTCACCTTGCCCGACGGGCTGCTGCTGCGCGGCTACGTCGACCGGCTCGACGTCGCCCCCACCGGTGCACTGCGGGTCGTCGACTACAAGACCGGCGGGATGCCGCGGGAGGCCTTCGAGGCCAAGGCGCTGTTCCAGATGAAGTTCTACGCGCTGGTCCTCTGGCGCACCCGGGGCGTCGTCGCCGCCCAGCTCAAGCTGCTGTACCTGAAGGACGGCGACGCGCTCACCTACGCCCCCGACGAGGCGGAGCTGCTGCGTTTCGAGCGCACCCTGCAGGCGATCTGGGCCGCGATCGAGCGGGCGGTCGCGACCGGTGACTTCCGGGCGAACAAGAGCCGGCTGTGCAGCTGGTGCGACCACCAGGCGCTCTGCCCGGCCTTCGGTGGCACTCCCCCGCCCTTCCCGGCCGACGCCGCGGCCGCAGCGGGCTGGCGCACCGCCCTGCCGCTCGCCGGCGACTGACCGAGCGTCCCGCTGCAGCTCGATGCAGTCGCTGTAACGGCGGCGTCGCACCAGGTCAGGCCGTCGTAGGCGCCAGTTCGCGCTGCTCGACCAGCCGACGCAGCTCGGCCACGGTGAGGTCGACGAGGGACGACCGCAGGGTCAGTCCCGGCAGTGGTTCCAGTGACTGCAACGACGGCACGCCGAGCACCGTGGCCCCGGAGGCCAGCCCGGCGGTGACCCCGACCTGGGAGTCCTCGATGACGACCGAACCCGCCGGGTCCACGCCCAGCGACCGCATCGCCTGCAAGTAGGGCGCGGGGTCGGGCTTGCGGGCGGGCACCTCGTCGCCGCAGACGGTCAGGTCGAACGGCGAGCCCCCCAGGTCCCCGGCGATCTGGTCGATCACCAGGGTGGCGATCCGGCGGGGCGTCGTCGTGACCAGTGCAGTGGCCAGGCCGGCGTCCCGTACCGCGACGAGCAGGTCCCGGGCGCCGGGCCGCCACGGCATCCCGCGGCTGGTCATCAGCACGGCGGTCTGCTCCTCGACCCAGCCGGCGTCGACGCGGCGCTGCTCCTCGCTGCGCTCGATGCCCAGGTCGGCGTAGAGCACGCCCATGGCGACCCGCATCGAGGTGCCGACGGTCTGCTCCCGCGCCGCGGCGGAGAACACACCGCCCAGCTGGCCGGCGAGGGCGGCCATCGCCTCGCCCCACAGCTCCTCGGTCTCCACCAGCGTGCCGTCCATGTCGAACAGCACCGCCTGCAGCGACTGCATCGAGTCCGACGGGTTGCCCACCGAGGTCACCGACACCCCTCGAGTCTAGGGAGGCCGTCGGGGCCGATCAGGCCGGCTCGGTGCGGACCAGGGTCGCGAAGGCGATGACGTTGTCCTCGTAGCTGCGGGCCGAGGAGTCGAAGTCGCCACCGCAGGTGATCAGCCGCAGCTGCGCGTCGGGGGTGTTCCCGTAGGCGGCGATGGTCGGGAAGTCGTCCTTGGGGTGGCGCTCCACCCGGTCGACGGCGAACACGGCGACCGTGCCGTCGACGCGGGCCACCTCGACCTCGTCGCCGGGCTGCAGCGCACCGAGGTCGAAGAAGACTCCGGGCCCGTGCTCGGCCGAGTCGACGTGCCCGAGGAGGACCGCCGGGCCGGTGGCGCCGGGAGCCGGGCCACGCTCGTACCAGCCGGCCTGGTCGTCCGGGCCCAGCGGCGGGACCTCGACGGTGCCGTCGTCGTTGAGACCCAGGCGCAGCAGGTCGCTGCTCACCTCGATGCTCGGGATGCTGACCGACACCGGCTGAGCCACCTGCTCGCCCGAGGCCGGGACCGCCGGCTCAGCAGGTGCAGGCGCAGCACCGGGCGTCGACGGGGTGGGTGCCGCCGTGGCCGTCGAGCTCTCCCCCTGGCTGGGAGCGGCCGCCGGCTGCGGGGCCTGCTGCTGTCCGGTCACCGCCACCACGACGGCGACGACGGCCACCACGACGAGCGCGACGGCCAGCGCCGTCCACGCCCGAGGGCCGGGCCGACGGCTGCTCTGCTCGCTCACAGGGGGTCCTTCCAAGAGTGTGGGAGGGGGCCGGGTCGCGCGGGGAGGTCAGCCCTCCCCGCGCGACCCGGAGCCGGATCAGGCCTGCTCGGCCTGACGACGGCGGTAGGCGATCGCACCGGCACCCGCGGCACCGGCCGCGGCCAGGACGCCGACGCCGATCACGGCGGTGTTCTCGGTACCGGAGGTGCTGCCGGCACCGGTCTCGGCGCCACCGGCCGGCGTGGCACCCATCTGCGCCACCTCGAGCGCGCCACAGGCGGCGGGGGCGGTGGCCTCCATCGGCAGCGACGGGTCGAGGTCGCTCATGACGTCACCGTCGTAGGCACCCGAGCCGTCCTTGTCGATGCCGTGCACGACCAGGACGGCCGTGCCCGCCTCGAACGCCGCGTGGACGTCGTCGGTGACCTCGAAGGTCCGCTCGTAGCTGATCGTGCCGTCGTCCGCGGTCGGGAAGCGGTCGATGGCCAGGCCGCTGTCCGGGCTGGTGTCGCCGGTGGTGGTCAGCGAGGAGCCGATGGCGCCGTAGTACTTGGCGGCCTCGGTGACGCTCACGAAGCCGTCGCCGTCCGCGTCGTCCGCGAGGTCGTTGGTCGGGCACTCGCCCAGAGCGCCGATGTGGAAGTGCTGGGCGTGCGGCGAGCCGGCGAGCAGCCCGGACGCCTCGACCATCACCGTGGCGGTGTTGCCGTCCAGCGTGACCATGCCGGTGCCGCTGACGCCGGACTGGTTCACCGCACCGAGGTCGGCCTGGTAGCTGGTGGCCCCCTCGTGGGCGAACGCGGTGCTCATGGTGAGCAGCGGGAACGCTGCGGCGGCGATGGCGATGGCCGGGAGTGCGTGTGCCTTGCGCAAGGTGTGCTCCTCGTGATCGGAGTGCCGCTCCCACCGTGAGGTGGGAGCAGCGGACGGCGGCTGACACCGCTCGTCCGGTCGGTCGGCGGGCGCATCGTTGCCCCCGCCGCGGAACAGGTCTGGCGACCCCGGACAGCCGGCGGATCCCCCAGCGGGGATCACCCCGCTGCCGCGCTGACCACCCTGCATTCGGCAGGTGGTGCCGGATCGGTTCACTGCCCCCTCAGTAATTCCTGATCCCGGGCTGTGCACCGGGTGGGAGTCCGGCCTCGTACGGGCGGGGACGACGATCAGCGGGTGCCGTCCGGCCGGGGCCGGACCAACCGGAACAGCGGTCGCGGACGAAGAACGGGCATGACTGTTCTGCGCGCCCTCCCGATCGCCGGTCCGCGCCCCGGGCCGGTGCTGCTGGTGGGGTTGCTCGCCGTGCTGCTCCTGGGCATCGGGGCGCCTCCGGCCCGGGCGCACGACGCGCTCGTGCGCAGCAGCCCGTCAGCCGGTGCCGCGGTGCCCACGGCCCCGTCTTCGGTGGAGCTGGACTTCAGCGGGACGCCGCTGCCGCTGGGCACCGAGGTGCTGGTGCTCGGCCCGGACGGCGCCGTGGTGTCGACCGGCGCCGCCGCGATCCAGGACACGACCGTCGTCCAGCCGCTGTCGGCGGGGCTCCCCGCGGGCAGCTACACCGTGCAGTGGCGCAGCACCTCCTCCGACGGACACCCGCTGACCGGCTCCTGGGACTTCACCGTCGCGGCGGGGAGCACGCCGGCCCCGGACGCGGCGCCCCTGTCGGTTGCGGCCGCGGCGGCCGACCCCGCGCTCCCGGTCGGCTGGCTGGTCGGTGGCGTCCTGGCGCTCGGCGCGGCGGCTGCGTTGGTCCTCGGCCGGCTGCGCAGCCGGCGGTGACCAGCACCGTGATCCGCCCGGACCAGGAACAGCGCGCGCCGGAGCGGCCCGGGTGGCAGGTGCCGGCGGCCGCAGCCGCGGTTGTCGGTCTGCTCGCGGTCCTGGGCTGGGCGATCGCCGTGGGCAGCGGCTCGGCGGCTCCCGCGGCCTCCGGGCTGCGCGAGGCAGGCCTGCTGGTGGAGTGGGGAGCGCCGGTGGTCACGCTGGCGGGCCGGATCGCGGCGATCGGCACGGTGGGCACCTTGTTGTTCGCCGCCGTCCTGCTGCCGGCGGGCGCCGGGCAGCCGGCCCCGCAGGCCAGGCGCGCCGTGGCGTCGGCGTCGGCATGGGCGCTGGCCTGGTCGGTGGCGACCCTGCTCGGCGGCCTGCTCACCGTGAGCCGGCTGGTGGGCGTGGCCCCGACCGCGCTGGACGGGTACTCGGTCCGGGTGTTCCTCCTCGACACCGGCGCCGGTCGTGCCGTGCTGCTCGTCGCTGCGCTCACCGCAGCGCTCGCGGTGGCGGCCCGCGCCGGCACCGGCCGCGGGGGTGCGCGGCTGCTGCTGGCCGGTGCGCTGGCCGCACTGGTCGTCCCGGTGGTGCTCAGCGGGCACTCCTCCGCCGCCGAGGACCACCTGGTCGCGGTGACCACCCTCGCCGTGCACGTCATCGCGGCCAGCCTGTGGGTCGGCGGGCTGGGCGCGCTCCTGCGGTACGGCCAGGCCGCACCGGCGGCCGCCGGGCGGTACAGCGGGGTCGCGCTGTGGTGCTTCGGGGCCACCGCGGTGTCCGGGGTGCTGGCGGCGGGGGTCGTCCTGGGCGGCGCCGAGGCCGTGGTCGCCGCCTTGGGCACCGGCTACGGCGTGCTGCTGCTCGGCAAGACGCTCGGGCTGACCGTTGTGGGCCTGCTGGGCTGGCAGCACCGGCGCAGGACCCTGCCGCAGCTGCGGGCGGGGCAGCCGGGCGCCTTCCGGCGGCTGGCCGTCGTGGAGACGGCCGTGCTGCTGGCGACGGTCGCCCTGGCGGTGGCCCTGGCGGCCTCACCGCCCCCGGTCGCAGCCGAGGTCGGATCAGCCACGGCCGCCCCGGCGGGTCCCGCGGCGGCCGCGGACCCGATGGCCGGGCACGACCACGGCGAGCTCTCGGTCGGCGTGCTGGTCGACGAGGACCGCTTCCACGTGGCCGGCCCGGTCGCCGCCGGGGCGCGGGTGACCGTGCACAACGCCAGCGGTCAGCCGGTGACGATCACCGCGGACGACGGCTCGTTCGACGTCGACGTCGCCGCCGGGACGCTGCTGACCTTCCCCGCACCCGACCAGCCGGGTCAGTACCGGTTCAGCAGCGCCCACTCGGCGACGCACACCGACGTCCTCGTCGTCGAGTGACCCCGTGAACCTGCGCGGAGCTCCACCGTCGGCCCTGGTCCAGAGGCTCGCCCTGAGCCTGCGAAGGGTGAGGGGGCCCAGGGTCCTTTATTCGTCCTCGGTGCGGTAGCCGAGGTTGGGTGAGAGCCACCGCTCCGCCTCGGCCACGGTCCAGCCCTTGCGCCGGGCGTAGTCCTCGACCTGGTCCCGGCCGATCCGGCCCAGCACGAAGTACCGCGACTCCGGATGGGCGAAGTACAGGCCGCTGACCGCCGCCCCCGGCCACATCGCCATGCTCTCGGTGAGCTGGATGCCGGTGGCCGCCTCGACGTCGAGGAGCTCCCAGATCGTCTGCTTCTCGGTGTGCTCGGGGCAGGCCGGGTAGCCCGGGGCGGGGCGGATGCCGGCGTACTTCTCCGCGATCAGCCCGTCGGCGTCCATGTGCTCGTCGGGGGCGTAGGCCCAGAACTCGGTGCGCACCCGCTCGTGCAGCCGCTCGGCGAACGCCTCAGCCAGCCGGTCGGCCAGCGACTCCAGCAGGATCGCGCTGTAGTCGTCGTTCGCCTTCTTGAACTCGGTCACCTTCTCCGCCGACCCCAGCCCGGCGGTGACGGCGAACGCGCCCACGTGGTCGCGGAGCCCGGTCGCCCTGGGCGCGACGAAGTCGGCCAGCGACTTGCGCGGCGACCCGTCCCGGCCCTCGGTCTGCTGCCGCAACTGGTGCAGCGTCGCCCGGACGGCGGTGCGCGACTCGTCGGTGTAGACCTCGATGGAGTCGCCGCCCACCTGGCTGGCCGGGAACAGCCCGAACACGCCGCTGGCGCGCAGCCAGCGCTCGGCGACGATCTGGTCGAGCATCGACTGGGCGTCCTCGTACAGCCGCCGGGCCGCCTCGCCGGTGGTCGGGTTGTGCAGGATGTCGGGGAACCGGCCGCGCATCTCCCAGGCGTTGAAGAACGGCTGCCAGTCGATGTACTCGCGCAGCTCGGCGAGCGGGTAGTCGGCGAAGCTCCGCACGAACTGGGTGGCCACCCCGTGCCGGTGGTCGCAGCTCGGCCCGGCGCAGACGTCCTTGGTCTGCTGCAGCAGCATCCGGGGCCGCGGCGGGTGGTGGGCGCTCCAGTCGATCGGGGTCGCCGCCGCGCGGGCGGTGGCCAGCGGGAGCAGCTTCCGGGTGTCGGTCCGGGCGGCGTGCCGTTCCCGCAGCGCGGCGTAGTCGGCGTCGGTCTGGGCGAGCAGGGCCGGGCGCTGCTCGTCCGACAGCAGAGCGGCGACCACCGGCACCGACCGGGAGGCGTCCTTCACCCAGATCACCGGGCCGGAGTACTTCTGCGCCACCTTCACCGCGGTGTGCGCGCGGGAGGTGGTGGCCCCGCCGATCAGCAGCGGGATGGTGAACCCCTGCCGCTCCATCTCGGTGGCCAGGTTCACCATCTCGTCCAGCGAGGGGGTGATCAGCCCGGAGAGCCCGATGACGTCGGCGCCCTCGGCCTTGGCGGCGTCCAGGATCCGCTGGCCCGGCACCATCACGCCCAGGTCGACGACGTCGTAGTTGTTGCACTGCAGGACGACGCCGACGATGTTCTTCCCGATGTCGTGGACGTCGCCCTTCACGGTGGCCATCACGACCTTGCCGTTGCTGCGCTCGACGTCGCCGGGCTGCTTCTCCGCCTCGATGAACGGGATCAGGTAGGCGACGGCCTTCTTCATCACCCGCGCGGACTTCACCACCTGCGGCAGGAACATCTTCCCCTGCCCGAACAGGTCGCCGACGACGTTCATGCCGGCCATCAGCGGCCCCTCGATCACCTCGATGGGCCGGCCGCCGCGGGCGCTGATCTCCGCGCGCAGCTCCTCGGTGTCGTCCTCGACGAACTCGTCCATCCCCTTCACCAGGGCGTGGGTGATCCGCTCCCCCACCGGCAGGGACCGCCACTCCTCGGTGGCGACCTCCTTGGCCACCCCGTCGCCGGCGAAGTCGGCCGCGATCTCCAGCAGCCGCTCGGTCGAGTCCGGGCGGCGGTTGAGGACGACGTCCTCGATCCGCTCGCGCAGCAGCGCCGGCACCTCGTCGTAGACCTCCAGGGCGCCGGCGTTGACGATCCCCATGTCCATGCCGGCGGCGATGGCGTGGAACAGGAAGACGGCGTGGATCGCCTCGCGCACCGGGTTGTTGCCGCGGAAGGAGAACGAGACGTTCGAGACGCCACCGGAGACCAGCGCGCCGGGCAGGTTCTGCTTGATCCACCGGGTGGCCTCGATGAAGTCGACCCCGTAGGTCGCGTGCTCCTCGATGCCGGTGGCCACGGCGAAGACGTTGGGGTCGAAGATGATGTCCTCGGCCGGGAAGCCCACCTCACCCGTGAGGACGTCGTAGGCGCGCCGGCAGATCTCCTGGCGGCGCTGCAGGCTGTCGGCCTGGCCGTCCTCGTCGAAGGCCATCACCACGACCGCGGCCCCGTACTTGCGGCACAGCCGGGCCTGAGTGACGAACTCCTCCTCGCCGTTCTTCAGCGAGATGGAGTTGACGATCGCCTTGCCCTGGACGCACTTGAGCCCGGCCTCGATGACCTCCCACTTCGAGGAGTCGATCATCGTGGGCACCCGGCAGATGTCCGGCTCGGTGGCGACCAGCTTCAGGAAGCGGTCCATCGCCGCGACCCCGTCGATCATGCCCTCGTCCATGTTGACGTCGATGACCTGGGCACCGGCCTCCACCTGCTGGCGGGCGACGGCGAGCGCGGCCGGGTAGTCGCCGGCCTTGATGAGGTTGCGGAAGCGGGCCGAGCCGGTGATGTTGGTCCGCTCGCCGACGTTGACGAACAGGCTGTCCCCGGTGACCGTCAGCGGTTCCAGCCCGGACAGCCGGAGCGCCGGGGCGACCTGGACCGGCGTCCGCGGCGGCCGGCCGGCGACCGCGCCGGCGATGGCGGCGATGTGCGCGGGCGTGGTGCCGCAGCAGCCGCCGACGACGTTGACGAAGCCGCTCTCGGCGAACTCGCCGACGACCGCCGCGGTCTCCTCCGGCGACTCGTCGTACTCGCCGAAGGCGTTGGGCAGCCCGGCGTTGGGATAGCAGGAGACGAAGGTGTCCGCGATCCGGGAGATCTCGGCGATGTAGGGCCGCATCTCCGCGGCGCCCAGCGCGCAGTTCAGCCCCACGAGCAGCGGCCTGACGTGCCGGATGGAGTGCCAGAAGGCCTCGGTGACCTGCCCGGAGAGGGTGCGCCCGGAGGCGTCGGTGATCGTGCCGGAGATCATCACCGGCCAGCGGCGCCCGCGCTCCTCGAACAGCGTCTCCAGCGCGTAGACCGCCGCCTTGGCGTTCAGGGTGTCGAAGATCGTCTCGATCAGCAGCACGTCCGACCCGCCGTCGACCAGCCCGTTGGCCTGCTCCAGGTAGGCCTCGACCAGCTCGTCGTAGCTGACGTTGCGGGCGCCGGGGTCGTTGACGTCGGGTGAGATGGACGCCGTCCGGCTGGTCGGGCCCAGCGCGCCGACGACGTAGCGCGGCCGGTCCGGGGTCTGCTCGGTCATCGCGTCGCAGGCGGCCCGGGCGAGCTGGGCGGAGGCGACGTTCAGCTCGTAGGCGAGGTCGGACATCCCGTAGTCGAGCAGCGAGATCCGGGTCGCGTTGAAGGTGTTGGTCTCGATCAGGTCGGCGCCGGCTTCGAGGTACTCCCGGTGGATGCCGCTGATGAGCTCCGGCGCGGTGATGCTGAGCAGGTCGTTGTTGCCCTGGACGTCGCTGGGCCAGTCGGCGAACCGCTCGCCCCGATACCCCGCCTCGTCCGGCCGGTCCCGCTGGATGGCCGTGCCCATCGCCCCGTCGAGCACCAGGATCCGCTGCGTGAGCAGCGTGGTGAGCGCGGACGTGGCGTCGGGGCGGACGTGCGGGGAGACAGGCACGGGCAGTCCTCGGTCGTCGATCGGGCACGGTCACGGAGGCGTCCGGCGCCAGGGCCCTGGCAACTCCGACGGGCGAGCGACCTCGTCGTCCTCGAACAGCGCCCCCATCGTCTCACTCCGCTCCCCTGCCCGCGTGCACCTCGGGGGTCCGGGCGCCCCAGCCACCCCACGCGCGGCCGGGCCGGCTGGCGGGATCGACGTAGGCTCGAAGGGTGATCGATCCGAAGTCCGACGCTGACGACCTGCCCGAGCTGGACGACCCCGTGGTCGTGGTCGCGTTCGAGGGATGGAACGACGCCGGGGACGCCGCCACCGGCGCCGTGGAGCACCTGGAACTGATCTGGGACGCCACCCCGCTCGCCGCGCTGGACCCCGAGGACTACTACGACTTCCAGGTCAACCGGCCGACGGTCTCCCTGGTCGACGGCGTCAGCCGCCGGGTCGAGTGGCCCACCACCCGCCTCTCGGTGGCCAAGCCGCCGGGCAGTGAGCGGCACGTCGTCCTCATCCGCGGCATCGAGCCGAACATGCGCTGGCGCAGCTTCTGCGACGAGCTGATCGAGCTGTGCCAGGAGCTCGGCGCCCAGACGGTGGTCGCGCTCGGAGCGCTGCTGGCCGACACGCCGCACACCCGTCCCACCCCGGTGACGGGGTCGGCCTACGACGCGGAGTCGGCGCGCCAGTGGGGCGTGGAGACGTCCACCTACCAGGGCCCGACCGGCATCCTGGGCGTCTTCGCCGATGCCTGCGTGCAGGCCGGCCTGCCGGCGGTGAGCTTCTGGGCAGCCGTGCCGCACTACGTCTCCCAGCCCCCCGCCCCCCGGGCGACGATGGCGCTGCTGACCCGGGTCGAGGAGGTCCTGGAGGTCACCGTCCCGCTCGGCACCCTGCCCGAGCAGGCCGACGAGTGGGTGAAGACCGTCGACGAGATGGCCCAGGAGGACGAGGAGGTCGTGGAGTACGTGCGCTCGCTCGAGGAGCGGCAGACCGCGACCGACCTGTCCCAGGCCAACGGCGACCAGATCGCCCGCGAGTTCGAGAGGTACTTGCGCCGCCGCGGCGGCACGAGCTGAGCCCGGCCGCTTCATGATCAGCGCGGGCTGAGGGTCGTCATCTCCACGGGATGACGACCCTCAGCCCGTTCTCGTGGTGGCCCTCCCGCTCAGGGGGTGACGAGCAGCGGGCGCATCCGGATGGTGGCGGTGTCGTCGAAGAGCCGGTCATAGGTGGTGAGGGCGAACCGGTCGGTCATCCCGGTCACGTAGTCGACGACCTGGGTGACCGGGTCGGCCTCGGTGTCCCGGTAGCTCGCCGGGATCAGCTCGGGGTGGGCCAGGTGGTGGTCGACGAGCCGGCGGATCACCTCGATGGCCACGTGCTTCTGCCCGGCGGCGGTGTCGGACTCGTACACCCGGGCGAACATGAAGGCCCGCAGCTCCTGCATGGCCTCCAGCGCGTCGGGGGCCATGACGACGGCGCCGGTGGTGTTGGCCGCCGACAGGGTGCCCTCGACCACCGCCTCGATCATCGCCCCGACCATCGCGCTGCCCGGTGCGCCGAACGTGCTGCGGGTGCGGGCGGGCAGGTCACCGGCCCGCAGGACACCGGCCCGCACGGCGTCCAGCGCGTCGTGGGACAGGTACCCGATCCGGTCGGCGTACCGCACGCACTCGGCCTCGTGGGTGGCCGGCGGCGGGCTGATCTTCCAGCTGTGCGCCCGGACGCCGTCCCGGACCTCCCAGGTGAGGTTGAGGTCCTCGAGCACCTCGACGATCCGGACCCCCTGGGCGGCGTGGTGCCAGCCGCCCTCGACGTAGGGCTCCAGCGCCTCCTCGCCGATGTGGCCGAAGGGCGAGTGGCCGACGTCGTGGGCCAGTGCGATCGCCTCGGCGAGCGGCTCGTTGAGCGACAGGGCCGCGGCCAGTGAGCGGGCGACCTGGGTGACCTGGAGGGTGTGGGTCAACCGGGTGACGAAGTGGTCGCCGTCGGGGTGCAGGAACACCTGCGTCTTGTGCTTGAGCCGCCGAAACGCCTTGGCGTGCAGGATCCGGTCGCGGTCGCGCTCGTACGCCGTCCGGAGCGCGTCCTCGGGCTCGGGCCGGGCCCGGCCGCGGGTGGCGACCGACCGGGCCGCGCCGGGGGCCAGCAGCTCCTCGGCTCGTTCCCGGGTGCCCCGGTCGGCGAGCCGGAACGCCGACGGCGGCCCGGTCACGGCGCCAGGGCCACGCCGAGCAGCGCGTCGACGAGGTCGCGGACGACGGCCGGGGACTGCTCGTCCCAGTCGTCGCTCGCCTGCGCGGCGGGCAGGCCCGGACCGGAGGCTGCCTCGGCGAGGCTCGCGGCGGCCCAGCGGTCGACGGCGGCGATCGCGCCGGGGGTGTCGAGGTCGTCGGCCAGCCGCTCCCGGACGGCGGCCAGCACCGGGCCGGCCGGGGCGCCCACGGGCAGCTCGGCCGCGCGCCGCCAGGTGTCCAAGCGCCGCTGTGCCTGCGCCAGCAGGTCCGGGGTCCAGGCCCGGTCGGTGCGGTAGTGCCCGGACAGCAGGGCCAGCCGGATCGCCATCGGGTCGGTGCGGTCGCCGCGGAGCCGGGAGACGAAGACCAGGTTGCCCCGGCTCTTGCTCATCTTCTCGCCGTCCAGCCCGATCATCGCGGCGTGCACGTAGGCCCGGGCGAAGGGCTTGCTGCCGGTGAGCGCCTCGGCGTGGACGGCGGAGTACTCGTGGTGCGGGAAGACCAGGTCGCTCCCGCCCCCTTGGACGTCGAAGCCCATGCCGATCTTGTCGAGTGCGATCGTCGCGCACTCGACGTGCCAGCCCGGGCGGCCCTCGACGCCGCGCGGCCCGGGCCAGGACGGTTCACCCTCGCGAGCGCCCCGCCACAGCAGCGGGTCGAGTGCGTGCCGCTTGCCCGCCCGGTCGGGGTCGCCGCCCCGCTCGGCGGACAGCCGGAGCATGGTCTCCTCGTCGTAGCCGGACTCGGAGCCGAACCCGGGCGCCTGGGCGACGTCGTGGTACACGTCGCCGGTGCCGTCGTCCAGCTGGTAGGCCAGGCCGGCGTCCCACAGGGTCTCCACGTGGGCGGCGATCCGCGGGATCGACTCGACGGCGCCGACGAAGTCCTCCGGCGGCAGCACCCGCAGCGCGGTCATGTCCTCGCGGAAGAGCGCCGTCTCGCGCATACCCAGGACGATCCAGTCCTCGCCGTCGCGGTCGGCCCGCTCGAACAGCGGGTCGTCGACGTCGGTGACGTTCTGCACGTAGTGCACGGCGTGCCGGGCATCGCGCCAGACCCGGTTGACCAGGTCGAAGGCCAGGTAGGTGGCGGCGTGGCCGAGGTGGGTGGCGTCGTAGGGCGTGATGCCGCAGACGTACATCCGGGCCGTGCGGCCCGGGGAGGTGTCGACCACCTCGCCGCGGGCGGTGTCGTACAGCCGCAGGGCGGGGCCGGACCCGGGCAGGGTGGGGAGCAGCGGGGCAGGCCAGGAGAGCACGGCAGGAGCCTAGATCCGGCCACCGACAGGGCGGCACGCCGCCCGCCGTTACCGGGCCGGCCGGGCCATCACGGCCAGGTGGTGGCGTGCCGCTCGAACTCCTCCCCGGTCTGGATGCCGACCACGCAGAACAGCAGCCCGGCGGGGTCCTTCATCTGCCAGAACCCGCCCATGTCGACCATCCGGATCGCCCCGAGGGCCTCCAGCCGGGCCACCTCGGCGTGCACGTCGTCGGTCTCGATGTCCACGTGCCAGCGCGGCGGGGTGCCCACCCCGGTGCGCTGGACCTCCAGGTGGAAGCCGTCGGCGAAGGAACCGAGCGAGGACCACGCGTCGTCGATGGTGTCGGGCTCCACGGGGTGGCCCGTCGCGGCGGACCAGAACGCCTGGCCCCGGTCGTGCAGGTGCGGCGGCAGGTCGATCAACAGGATCGCGAGTCGGCTCCGATGAGGCACTCCCCCACCCTGGCACCCCGGTCCCGAGAAGTCAGCCGATCAGCTGCCCGCGCAGCTCAGAACGGCGGCCAGGGCAGCGCGGGCCACTCCCCGCTGGGCTGGGGGTGCACGCCGGTGCGGAGCAGCTCGGCCACCCGTTGCTGGGTGCGCCGCACCTCGCGCCGGGTGAGGTGCTCGTGCAGCTGGTCGCCCAGCTCACCGCGCAGCTGGTCGTCCAGCTCGTGCAGGACGGTGACCGCCTCGGCGGTGAGCGGCTTGCCGGCCCAGCGCCACAGCAGGGTGCGCAGCTTGGGCTCGGCGGAGAAGCAGATGCCGTGGTCGACGCCGTACACGTGGCCGCCGGGCATCGGGATGATGTGGCCGCCCTTGCGGTCGGCGTTGTTCACCACGGCGTCGAAGACGGCCATCCGGCGGAGCTCGGGGACGTCGAGCCGGACGAACTCGGTGAGCTCGACGGTGGGGTCGGCGTCCATCCAGAGCTGGACCATGCCGGGGCCGAACGGGCCCTCGCGCAGGACGGTGGGCGGCACGATCGACCAGCCGGTGGCCTCCGACACCAGGTGCGCGCTGATCTCCCGGCCGGCGAGCGTGCCGTCGGGGAAGTCCCACAGCGGCCGCTCCCCCGCCACCGGCTTGTACACGCAGGTGGCGGCCAGCTCCTCGGTGCGGATCGCCCCGATGAGGGTGACGTTGCTGGCGTCGAGCAGCCGGCCCTCCATGTCCAGCGCACCCTCGCGGAGCAGGGTGGCGACCTCGTCGGCGCCGCTGGGTGGCCGGCGGTCGCCGTGGTCGAGCCCGGCGAGGTCCAGCTCGACGACGTCGCCGTCCAGCTCGTCGTCGTCGAGCTCGTCGTCCAGCTCGAGGGGCTCGTCGGTCAGCGGGTGCTCCAGCCGGTCGTCGCGGGGATCAGGCGCCGTCATCGCTGCGCCGGGTCAGCGGCGGTAGCCGTTCTGCCGGGGACAGACGTGACCGGCCGGGTCCAGCGGCAGCGAGCACAGCGGGCAGGAGGGCCGGCCGGCGGCGATCACCCGGCGGGCGCGGGCGACGAACGCCCGGGCGGCGACCGGGGTGATCGTGACGCGCAGGGCGTCGGGGCCCTCGTCGCTGTCGGAGAGGATCGCGTCCTCCTCGATCGGCTCCTCGCCGGCGGCGACGGCCTCGACGACGACGGCGTCCTCCTCGCCGTCCCAGGCCAGGCCCATCGCAGCGACGCGGAACTCCTCGTCGACGGGGGCGGTGAGCGGTTCGAGGTCGTCGACGTCGGCGTCGGGCGGGACGACGACGGCGGCGCGGTTGGCCACCTCGTCGAGCAGCTCGCTCATGCGGTCGGCCAGCACCTGGACCTGCGTCTTCTCCAGCGCCACGCTGATCGTGCGGCCGGCCTCGTCGGAGGCCTGCAGGTAGAAGGTGCGGTCGCCGGGCTGGCCCACCGTGCCGGCGACGAACCGGGAGGGACGGTCGAAGAGGAAGACCTGACGAGGCACGGAGATCAGGTTACGCGGCGCCGGAGCCCGCGCCGCCCCCGACGACCGCGTCGGAGGAGGGTTTGCGCCGGCCGCGCTTCTTCTTCGGCGGGATGAGGGCGGACACGTCCCCGCCAGTGTCGTTCACCCGGACCAGGAAGGGCCGGGTGTCGGTGTAGGTGACGACCGACAGGGACGCCGGGTCGACGACGATCCGCTGGAAGGAGTCCAGGTGCAGCCCGAGGGCGTCGGCCAAGATCGACTTGATCACGTCGCCGTGGCTGCAGACCAGCCAGACGGCGTCGGGGCCGAGCTTCGCGTTCCACTCCCGGACGGCGGCCACCGCGCGCGCCTGGGTCTGGGCGAGCCCCTCGCCCTCGGGGCCGGGGAAGACCGCGGCAGAGGGGTGCTGCTGCACGACCTTCCAGAGCGGCTCCTTGACCAGTTCCTTGATCGGGCGCCCGGTCCAGTCGCCGTACCGGGCCTCGCCGAACCGGTCGTCGGTCTGCACGTCCAGGGCCCGGCCCTCGGCGACCGTGCCGGCGGTCTGCTGGCAGCGCTCCAGCGGGCTGCTCACCACCGCGGCCAGCGGGACGCCGGACAGCCGCTGCGCGACCGCCTGGACCTGCGCCCGGCCGGCGTCGTCCAGCTGGACCCCAGGGGTCCAGCCGGCGAGCACGCCGGCGGTGTTGGCCGTCGTCCGGCCGTGTCGGAGCAGCACGACGGTGGTCACCAGACGACTCTAAGGCCCCGTCCAGAGGCTCGCCCCGAGCTCGCGAGGGGGTGAGGAGGACGGGGTCCTCCATCAGGTCGGCTCGAGGACGCCGGTGCCGACCAGCGCCAGCACCAGCGCACCGAGGGCGATCCGGTAGACCACGAACGGGGCGAAGCTGCCGTGGGCCAGGTACCGCAGCAGCCAGGCGATGACCGCGTAGCCGATCCCGAAGGCGATGACCGTGGCCAGGAGCGTCGGGCCCCAGGACAGTGCTCCGCCCTCGGTGTCGCCGGTCAGGGACTCGTAGGCCTGGAAGAACCCGGCGCCGAGCACGGCGGGGACGGCGAGCAGGAACGAGTACCGCGCGGCCGCGGCCCGGTTGTAGCCGAGGAACCGGCCGGCGGTGATGGTGCCGCCGGAGCGGGAGACGCCGGGGATGAGCGCCATCGCCTGGGCGAAGCCGAAGGTCAGGCCGTGCTTGACGGTCAGGTCGGGCAGGTCCCGCTCGGTGCTGCCCACCCGGTCGGCCCAGTAGAGGATGAGCGAGAAGACGATCAGCGCGACGGCGATGATCCGCAGGTCGCGGAAGGTCGTCTCGATCGAGTCCTGGAACAGCAGCCCGAGGACGACGATCGGCAGGCTGCCGATGATGATCAGCCAGCCCATCCGGGCGTCGGGGTCGCTGCGGGCCGAGCGGTCGAACAGCCCCCGGACCCAGGCGGTGATGATCCGCCAGATGTCGTGCCGGAAGTAGATGAGCACGGCGAGTTCCGTGCCGATCTGGGTGATCGCGGTGAACGCCGCCCCGGGGTCCCCCCAGCCGAACGCCTCGCCGACCACGCGCAGGTGGGCGCTGGAGGAGATCGGCAGGAACTCGGTGAGGCCCTGGACCACCCCGAGGACGAGAGCTTCGAACCAGCCCACGGTCAGCGCCTCCGCTGCTCGGCCGGGCGGTGGTCAGGGCAGGTCGAGGGCTCGCGCACGACAGGCACCCTAGGTGGCCGGGACACCGGGGCCCGGCACCCCGGCACGAGACGTTCGTCGCTGCCGGGGACGTCGGTGGGCAACGGTAGGTTGACCCGTCGTGGAACAGCGGGCGCTCGGGCGCAGTGGGCTCGTCGTCTCCCGGCTGGGGCTGGGCACCCTCACGTGGGGCCGCGACACCGACGAGGACGAGGCCGCGATGCAGCTGACGGCCTTCGTCGACGCCGGCGGCACGCTGGTCGACACCGCCGACGTGTACGCCGACGGCGAGAGCGAGCGAACCCTCGGGCGGCTGCTGGCCGACGTCGTCCCCCGGGACGACGTGCTGGTCGCCACGAAGGCGGCGGGCCGTACCGGGCCCGGACCGATGGGCCGCGGTGCCTCCCGCGGGCACCTGCTCTCGGCGCTGGACGCGTCGCTGGAGCGGCTGGGGATCGACCACGTCGACCTCTGGCAGCTGCACGCCTGGGACGACGCCACCCCCCTGGAGGAGACGCTGGCCGCCTGCGACCTGGCCGTCTCCTCCGGCCGGGCCCGCTACGTCGGGGTGAGCAACTTCTCCGGCTGGCAGACCGCCCAGGCGGCCACCTGGCAGCGCGCCTGGCCCGGGCGCACCCCGATCGTGAGCACCCAGGTCGAGTACTCGCTGCTGCAGCGCGGCGTCGAGCGCGAGGTACAGCCGGCCGCGGAGGCGCTGGGGCTGGGCATCCTGCCGTGGTCGCCGCTGGGCCGGGGGCTGCTCACCGGCAAGTACCGGCACAGCGCGCCCGCCGACTCCCGCGGCGCATCGGCGCAGTGGCAGGGGTTCATCGACGGGCTGCGCTCGGCGACCGCGGACCGGGTGGTGGAGGCGGTGATCACCGCGGCCGAGGGGCTGGGCACCACGCCGTTGGGCGTGGCGCTGGCCTGGCTGCGCGACCGGCCGTGCGTGGTCGCCCCGATCGTGGGCGCCCGGACCGCCCAGCAGCTGCAGGCCGCCCTCGACGCCGAGGGCGTCCGGCTGCCGCCGGCGATCACGACCGCGCTGGACGACGTGTCCGCACCGCACTTCTCCTATCCCGAGCAGCGTCGGGAGCACTGAGTCATGAGCACACCCGCCGGCGACCCCGTCTTCGCCGCCTTCTGCACCGCGGGCCTGTGGCCGGGCCTGGGCAAGCGGACCGCGGCCGACCTGCCGGCCGCCGGCATCACCGGCCCGGACGACGTCAGCGCCGACCGGCTGCTCAAGCTGCCCCGGGTGGGCCGACAGCGCGCCGAGCGGCTGTTCAGCTCCTTCCTCGCCGCGCGGTCGACCTACGAGGTGGTCGAGCTGTTGGTCGGCGCCGGCCTGAACGCTCGGCTGGCCGTCAACTCAGCAGACGCGCTCGGTCCGGACGCCGCCCGCCGGCTCCGGGACGACCCCTGGGCGCTGCTGGGCCTGACCGGGGTGACGCTGGCCGAGGCCGACCGGCTGGCGATCGCCGTCCTGTCCGGCGCCGACCGGCAGGACACCCGCCGCGGCCGGGCCATCGTGGCGCTGACGCTGCGCACTGCCACCCGGGACGGGCACACCGTGCTCCCCGCCGACCTGGTGGTGGCGGCGCTGCGCGCCGAGGGGATCGCGGACCCGGCCGCCGCCGTGGTGGCCGCGGTGGAGTCCGGCGAGGTCCTCGAGCACGAACCGCCGCTGGTCGAGCCGGCCGACGACGCCGACGAGCTGCCCGAGCCGGACCCGGCGCTGCGCACCCTGTCACTGGCCCGGTACGGGATGGCGGAGGAGGCGGTGGCGGAGAACGTGCACCGGCTGGCGGCCACGAGCGGGCGGATCGCCGACCCGGCATCGGTGCGGTCGGTGGCCAAGGGCCTGGACCCGGCACAGCAGGCGGCCGTCGCCCAGGTGCTCGGCGCCGGCGTCTCGCTGCTGACCGGCGGGCCGGGCACCGGGAAGAGCCGGACCGTGGCCTCGCTGGTGAAGCTGCTGCAGGCCAAGGGCACCGAGGTCGCCCTGGCGGCGCCGACCGGCCGGGCGGCGAAGCGGCTGGAGGAGCTGACCGACCACCCGGCGGTGACCGTGCACCGGCTGCTGGGCGCCCAGGGCATGACGGGCGGGTTCGCCCGCAACGAGGAGTGGCCGCTGGACGCCGACGTCGTCGTGGTCGACGAGGCCTCGATGCTCGACGTCGAGCTGACCGCGGCGCTGCTGGAGGCCTGCCCCGACGGCACCCACCTGCTGCTGGTGGGCGACCCGGCGCAGCTGCCCTCGATCGGACCGGGCCACGTCCTCGGTGACCTGATCGACTCCGGCGTGGTGCCGGTGACCGAGCTGACCACGCTGCACCGCCAGGCCGCCGGTGGGGCGATCGCCCGGCTGGCCACCGGCGTGCGGGGCGGCGAGCTGGTGCAGGTGGAGTCCCCGGACCGGGAGGTGGTCATCGTGCCGGCCACCGGCAGCGCCGAGGCGGCCAAGCGGGTCGTCCAGCTGGTCACCGACTCGATCCCCCGCGCGCTGGGCATCGACCCGTCGACGGTGCAGGTCGTCACCCCGGTGCACCGCGGACCGGCCGGCACCATCGAGCTGAACAAGGCGCTCAAGGCACAGCTCAACCCGGGCGAGGGCACGGTGTTCGGGTTCGACGTCGGCGACCGGGTGGTGGCCACCGCCAACCACCTGGAGCTGGAGCCGATCGGCTTCGCCAACGGCGAGGTCGGTGTGGTCACCGGCACCGGCGAGGGCTCGCTCACCGTCGACTTCAGCTCCGGACCGGTCACGGTGATCGGCAAGGCGCTGGGCGACCTCCGGCACGGCTGGGCGATCACCGTGCACCGCGCTCAGGGTTCGGAGTGGCCCGGCGTCGTCGTGGTGCTGCCACCGGAGGCCGGCGGGATGCTGTCCCGGCCGCTGGTCTACACCGCGCTCACCCGGGCCCAGCGGCACCTGTCGATCGTGCACGCCAGCGGCGCCGCCCTGGCCCGCGCGGTGCGGGAGGTCGACGTCCGGCCGCGGCGGACCCGGCTGGCGGCCCTGCTCGCCGAGCTGGCGGAGTGACCCACCCGTCAGCCGGCGTGCGTTTGCCGCGTTGATCTTGCGGGAAAACACGAGCCCATGGGCATCATCGGATTTCTCGTCTTCGGCCTGATCGTCGGTGCGCTGGCGCGGTTGATCAAGCCGGGCAAGCAGAACCTCAGCATCCTGGCCACTCTGGCCCTCGGTGTCGTCGGCTCCCTGATCGGTGGCGTCGTCGCCACCCTCCTGGGCACCGGTGACTTCGGCGAGCTCAACATCATCGGCGGCATCGTCGCGATCGTCGCCGCGGTGCTGTTGATCGGTGTCGCCGAGGGCATGAGCGGCGGCCGGCGCAAGGTCCACTGACCTCGCACCTGCTCTCCAGCACGACTCCCCTGCCCCCGGGCGCAGACCTCGCGGTCAGCGCCCGGGGCAGGCGCGTCTCACGGCGCAGATCAACCGGTGCACGGCCGGCCCGAGGTCGTCGGCGCCGGAGACCGGGTCGGCGAACGGGACACGCACGTCCCGGTGGCCCGACCGCTGCTCGATCCGCAGCCGGAAGCCGTAGCGGTCCAGGCCGAGCGGGCGGACGACGTCGCCCTTCCCCACCCAGGCGGCCGGCACCCGCGAGCACAGCAGGCCCAGTTCCTCGGGGTGGGCGACGTCCAGGTGCTGCAGCGCCTGCCCCTCCACCGCGGCCAGCGGGTCGGGGACGGCGGCGAGGAAGTCGTCGGGGTCGATCTCGGTGACCGCGCCGCACTCCCCCAGCACGACCTCGGCCAGGTCCAGCCGCAGCAGGGTGGCGCTGCGCCCGACGTCCAGCAGCGCCCCCACCGGGGCGACGTCGGCGAAGGCCAGCGCGGCGTCCCGCTGGTCGGTCTCGAGCAACGGCGTGAGCCACCCGGACAGCCAGACCTGGGCGCGCACCGGCTCCCGCAGCGGCACCGGAGCGTGGTCGGTGACCATCAGCAGTGCTGCGAGGTCTCCGTCGGGTGACGACCGCACCGCGCTGCACACCTCACCGTCGGTCGGCACCACCACCAGCACCTGGCCCTCGGCGGTGATCGCGTGCCCGAGCACGCGGCTCCCGTCGATGCCGGCGGCGCAGACCGCAGCGGCCGGCCGGCCGGCCACCGTGCGGGCCCGTTCGGCTCCGGTGGGCCGGACTGCATCGGACGAGGGCCCCGGGGCAGCGGGGCGGGTCGATCGTGTCATGCGGCACTCCGGGTTCAGGACGACTCGACATCGCGGTAAGGTGAGCCTAACCGAACCCGGAGGACCGTGTGAACAGCTCTCGCCCCAAGGTCCGGCGCTCTCGTGCGCTGGGCATCCCGCTCACCCCCAAGGACGTCCGCTACTTCGAGCGGCGCGCCTACCCGCCCGGTGAGCACGGCCGCAAGCGCAAGAACACCAGCGACTACAAGACCCGGCTGCTGGAGAAGCAGCGGCTGCGCGCGCAGTACGACATCAGCGAGACCCAGCTCCGCTCGGCGTTCGACCGGGCCAAGCGCACCGGTGGCAAGACCGGCGAGGAGCTGATCACCCACCAGCTCGAGGCCAGGCTGGACGCGACCGTGCTGCGCGCGGGGTTCGCCCGCACGATCTACCAGGCCCGGCAGACGGTCAGCCACCAGCACGTCACGGTGAACGGCAAGCGGGTCGACCGGCCGAGCTACCAGGTGCAGCCCTACGACGTCGTCGAGATCGCCGAGCGCAGCAAGGCCAAGCTGCCCTTCCAGGTCGCCGCCTCCGGCGCGCACGCCGCCGCCCCGGCGTACCTGGAGGTCCAGCTCTCCGAGCTCCGCTGCGTGGTCCTGCGTCGGCCGCAGCGCGCCGAGGTCCCGGTGGTCTGCGAGGAGCAGCTGGTCGTGGAGTACTACTCCCGCTGAGCCGGGCCGGGCCGGGGCCGATCCGGCCCCGGCCGTCGGGCGGCGCCCACCGAGGGCGTCCGAGGGTCAGCCCCGCTGCTCGTCCTCGTCATCGGGGACGGCCGCCTGCTGCTCCAGGACGTCGTACTCATCGGCCTCGGGATCGGCGTCCCGCAGGCCGGCCGAGGTGCCCGGGGTCGCGGTGAGCTGCTGCTCGACGGCGTCGGCCTCCGGGACGTCGGCGCCCGGCGGGCTCACCTCGTCGGCGAGCTCCGGGCCGGCCGGGGCGACGGTCCGCTGCTGCTCCAGGCGGTCGGCGTCGGTGGCTTCGGGGTCGGTCATGGGGGCTCCTCGCTGGTCGGGGGCCTGGCCGGGTGCCGGGCCGCGCCGTCCTCCCCTGCCCGCACTCCGCCGGTGCGACACCCGGTCCGGGTGGCGTCGTGGTGACCACCACATGACCCACCGGCGTCCGGCAGGCACAATCGACGAGGTGTCAGCACCCGGCGAGTACGAGTACGCCCCGCTGCGCATCCCGGCGGGCATCTCCCGCTCCGCGGCCGCGCAGCTGATGAGCATGCAGTCCGACAGCGGCGGCTGGGAGCTCGCCCGGCTCCAGCTGCACGCCGACGGCACCCGCAAGGTGATCATGCGGCGCCGAGCGCGGCTGTCCTACCTCCCCCGCCCCATGGTCTGACGGCCCCGTCCAGAGGCTCGGCCCGAGCTTGCGAGGGTTGAGCAGGACGGGGTCCTTCCTCAGGGGGTGAGGACCACCTTGCCGACGGTGCTGCGGTCGGCGATGGCGGCCATCGCCTGCGGCAGCTCGGTGAGCGGCAGCGACTGGCCGACCAGTGGGGCGATGGCGCCGTCGTCGAACAGCTCGCACAGCGCCTCGTGCACCATGCCGATCCGGGCCGGGTCGTGCTTGCGGTACAGGCCCCAGTGCAGCCCGACGATGCTGTAGTTCTTGACCAGCGCGTGGTTGACCGGCGCCTGCGGGATCGTGCCGCTGGTGAAGCCGACGACGACCAGCCGCCCCTCGAAGGCGATGCACTTGCGGGACTTGTCGAACACCTCGCCACCCACCGGGTCGTAGACGACGTCGGCCCCGTGCCCGCCGGTGATCTCCTTGACCAACGGGACGAAGTCCTCGGCGGTGTAGTCGATGACGTGGTCGGCGCCGAGTGAGCGGCAGACCTCGGTCTTGCGCTCCCCACCGGCGGTGGCGATCACCTTTGCGCCGGCGGCCTTGCCGAGCTGGATCGCCGCCGTGCCGACGCCACCGGCCCCGGCGTGCACCAGCAGCCACTCCCCCGCCTGCAGCGCCGCGCGACGGTGCAGACCGACGTAGCCGGTCTGGTAGGTCAGGTACAGCGAGGCGGCCTGCTCGTCGGACATCGCGTCGGGCACGGGCCAGGCCGCGGCGGCGTCCATCAGCGCGTACTCGGCGAAGGCGCCGGGTCCGCCGGACGGTGAGCCGAGCACCCGCTGGCCGGTCTCGACGATCTCGCCGCACAGCTCCACGCCGGGGGTGAACGGCAGCGGCGGCCGCTCCTGGTACTGCCCCATCGCCATCAGCACGTCGGGGAAGTTCAACCCGGCCGCCCGCACCTTGACCAGCACCTGGCCGTCGGCCGGCGTGGGCTGCTCGACCTCGTCGAGGGACATGACCTCGGCCGGGTTCCCCAGGGAGTGGACTCGCCATGCACGCATGCCCGGCACCTTGCCAGAGTGGCGGTGACGCCGGTCACCCGGGGCCCGACGACTCATTGCGTACAACCGAGCGCCTCGTACTCTGGAACGGTTGGCGTCGAGAGGACGGCGTCGCCGGACACCGGAGGGCGAACCCCCGTGAGCACCACCATCGATCCCGTCGCCGTGCGGACGCTGGGCCGGCTGGGCGCCGACCTGGCTGCCGGCAGCCCGTCTCAGGACCTCGTCGAACGCCTCGTCGACGACCTGAACCGGCCGTTCGGGCTGGACTTCTCCATCCGGTACGAGCTGCCCCCGGCGGCCGGCGAACTGCGCCTGCACACCACCATCGGGGTGGCCGAGCAGCACCGACCGGACCTCGCGGTGGTCCCGCTCGGTGTCGCCGTCTGCGGGATGGTCGCCGAACGGCGCCGCCCGGAGGCGCACGCCCGGGTGGACGCCGACCCGGACGAGCGGCTGGCCCTGGCTCGGGAACTGGACGCCACCGCGTACGCCAGCTTCCCGCTGACCGCGGGACCGGCCGTGCTCGGCACCCTGTCGGTCGGCTCCCGGACCCGCCCTGAGTTCGGTGCCGCGGAGCTGGCGGTGCTGGGGGCGGCCGCCGACCTGGTCACCGTGGCCGCGGCGCGCGAGCTCGACCGCGCGGTGGTCGAGTCGGCCCTCGCCGCGCAGGCGGAGGCCGAGGAGCGCGTCGCCCACCTGGAGACGGCGCTGGTCACCAACCGCACCATCGCCACCGCCATCGGCGTGGTGATGACGCGCCGGCGCATGACCGAGCAACAGGCCCACCGGTGGCTGATCGAGGCCAGTCAGCGCACCAACCGGAAGCTCCGGGTGGTCGCCGAGCAGATCGTGCACACCGGTTCGCTGGAGGTCTGACCCGGCTCAGCGCATCGAGGGCGGCCGCAGCGCGGCCGGGACGACGGCGGTCTCGCCGCTCGTCGTCCGGGCGGCCGGCACCCCCTTGAACTTGTACGGGACGGCCCCCACGCCCGGCTGGACGACGTAGGCCGCGCCAGGCTCCGCGCCGGCCCAGGCGGCGACCATCGCCTCGGCCACCTCGCCGGCCGACAGCACCGGGAAGTCGGCGGCGGCGAACTCGTCGCGCAGCGGGTCGATGATCGCGGTGTCGGCGAAGCCGGGGCAGATCGCGGAGATGGTGATGCCGTCGTCGACGAGGCGGGAGGCCATCGACCGGACGAAGGCCACCGCCCCGCCCTTGGCGACGCTGTAGCCGGGGTCGGTGGCCATCGGCGACAGGCCGGCCAGCGAGGCGGTCACCACGATCGACCCGCCGCCGGCACGGCGCAGCGCCGGCAGCGCCGCCTCGGTGCCATAGACGACGCCGAACAGGTCGACGTCGACGACCTTGAGGAACTCGTCGACGTCCAAGGCGTGCCGGGACTGCCCGGCGATGCCGGCGTTGAGGAAGACGGCGTCCAGCCGGCCGTGCTCTGCCTCCACCGCGGCGACCACGGCGGCGTTGGCCGCCCGGTCGGTGACGTCGAGGGCAGCGAAGTGCGCCCCCAGGCCCGCGGCGACCTCGCGGTTGGCCGCACTGTCCAGGTCGGCGAGGACGACGGTCACCCCGCGCTCGCGGAGCTGGGCGGCGAGGGCGCGGCCGAAGCCGCCGGTCCCTCCGGTGACGAGGGCGACATCGCCAGGGGCGGGCGATCCGGGCGCGGGAGCGGTGTCGGTCACGCCCGGCATCACATCACGCCTGGCGCAGGAACCGGTCGAGCACCCGGATGCCGAACTGCATCGAGTCGATGGAGATGCGCTCGTCGATGCCGTGGAACAGCGAGGCGAAGTCGAGCTCGGCGGGGAGCTTGAGCGGGGAGAAGCCGAAGCAGCGCATGCCCAGGGTCTCGAAGCTCTTGGCGTCGGTGCCGCCGCTCATGGTGAACGGGACGGCGCGGGCGCCCGGGTCCTCGGCCTGCAGTGCCTGGACCATCAGGTCGACCGAGGGGCCGTCGAACGTCGTCTCCACGGCCTGGTCGTAGGCGATCCACTCCCGGGTGACGCCCTCGCCGATCAGCTCGTCCAGCTGCTTCTCGAACTCCGCCTCCTGCCCGTACAGGAAGCGGCCGTCGATGGTCGCGCTGGCGGAGCCGGGGATGACGTTGGTCTTGTAGCCGGCGTCGAGCATCGTGGGGTTGACCGTGTTGCGCAGGGCCGCGCCGATCATCCGGCTGATGCTGCCCAGCCGGGCCAGCGCCTCGTCGGGCTGGTCCGGGTCGATCTCCACCCCGTAGGCGTCGCTGACCGCGTCGAGGAACTCGCGCATCGGCGGGGTGATCACGGTGGGGAGCCGGGTGGTGCCGATCCGGGCGACCGCCGCGGCCAGTCGGGTGACGGCGTTGTCGTCGTGCACGAAGGAGCCGTGCCCGGGGCGGCCCTGGGCCGTGAGCTTCATCCAGGCCAGGCCCTTTTCGGCGGTCTGCACGAGGTAGAGGCGCAGGTCGTCGCGGACGGTGATGCTGAAGCCGCCGACCTCGCTGATCGCCTCGGTGCAGCCCTCGAAGAGGTCGGCGTGGTGGTCGACCATGTAGTGCGCGCCCTTGCGTCCGCCGGCCTCCTCGTCGGCGACGAAGGCGAGCACGATGTCGCGGTCGGGCTTGACGCCGGTGCGGGCCCAGTCGCGCACCAGTGCCAGGGTCATCGCGTCCATGTCCTTCATGTCGACCGCGCCGCGGCCCCACACGTAGCCGTCGCGCTGCTCGCCGCTGAACGGGTGGACGCTCCACTCGGCCGGGTCGGCCGGGACGACGTCCAGGTGGCCGTGCACCAGCAGCGCCGGGCGGTCGCGGTTCGTGCCCTCGATCCGGGCGACCAGGCTGGCCCGGCCCGGCTCGGACTCGTGGATGACGCTGCCGATCCCGACCTCGTCGAGCTTGGCGGCGACCCACTCGGCGGCCTTCCGCTCCCCCGCGCTGGTGGCGGAGTCACCGGTGTTGGTGGTGTCGATGCGGATGAGGTCGGAGAGCAGGTCCGCGACCTCGGACTGGGCGCCGGCCAGGGGCGTGGGCTGCGACATGCGGTCGATGGTGCCACCGGCCCCTGTCCCGGACCGGGAGCGGCCTCGGTTATGCTCATCGAGGCGCTCCGCGGAGTGCTCACCTTGTCCGGGTGGCGGAATGGCAGACGCGCTAGCTTGAGGTGCTAGTGCCCTTTATCGGGCGTGGGGGTTCAAGTCCCCCCTCGGACACTTCTACGTGGGAGCCGTCCCACCCTCTTTCGGGTGAGAAGGCCGCGAATCGGCCGAATCCGAGCGCACCTGGCAAAACGCCCGGCACAGCTACGGCCATGCCACGACCCGCACCACCGGCCCCGGCGCTCGCCCGGCGCCGCGACAGCCAGACCACCCGCACGCCGCGCTCCTCGCTTCATGTGGCCACCGTGCCCGCCCTCGGAGGCGCGGCAGTCGGCCCGGCCCTGCCCGGCGGCTGGGCGTTCGGCGGCAGCGCCCCCTCGGCAGCGGAGCTCAACGAGCTCTGGCTGAACACCGACCTGCTCGGCGAGCGTGACCAGCGTGCCCCGGCCGGCGACGACTTCACCCCGTTGCACGCCCGGGCGGCCGAGCCGGCGCCGGCACGCACCGAGCTGACCGTCACCAAGCTGGACGCCAAGGGCCGGCTGCCGCTGCCGCTGTGCCCGGTGTTGGACGCCCAGCTACCCGCCGAACGTGACGGTGGCGTGCTGGTCGTCTTCCTGCCCGGCGCCGCCGCGGCTCCCCGTCCGGGCTATGACACCGCGCCGTTGCGCGTCGACCCCCGCCGCCGGCTGCTGCTTGGCCCGGCGCTGCGCACCCAGCTCGGGCTGGCCGCCGACGCCACCGTCATCGCCCGCGCCGATGCTGCGCGCGGCGTGCTGGAGCTGATGGCTGCCAGCCGCGTCGAGCACCAGCTGGACGAACTGTTCGACGCGCACCGGCGTGCCCCGCAGCCCGCCGGTTCCGCCGCCGCCGCCGACGACCGGCCCGTTCTCACCGCCCTGCCCGGCGGACGACTGCACCCCTCCCCCGCGGGCGCACCCTCCGCCCCGGCTCCCGAACTGCCGCATCGCGGCATCAACTGAAGGCGGTACCCACGATGACCGAAACCCTCAGCCACCCCGGCCCGCCCGAGGACTTCACCGACCAACTCGCCGTGCTGCTCGCCGAGGCCCGCCGCCGCGGCGTGGACGTGGCCGGCCTGCTCGGCGCCGCGCCCGGCCTCACCCTGGCCGAGCAGCTGGAGCTGCGGCTGCCCGCGCTGCGCCGCGACCACAAGGGCACCTACGGCACGTGGGCGCTGTATCTGCACCGGCTGGCTGTGGGGCTGCCCGACACCTGCCCGTGCGTCTGCCTGGCCTGCGCGACCGGCTCCTGCCCGTGCACCGCCGGCGGTCACGGGGAGGGCTGCGCGCCGGAGTCGGACATCGACTGCGCCGCCCGCATGACCACCCTGGGTGGCGAGGACGTGCGGTCCATCACCCGCCACCACCTGAGCGAGGCCGCCTGGTGGGCTCGCCGGCACGCGATGCAGCGCACCGCGGTGCGCAACGCCAAGCGGACGGCCGCCGGCCGGGCGCTGCACAACCACGACGGCCGCGGCGCCCAAGAGGCAATGATTCAGGCCACCCGGTGGCTGTGGGAAGAGATGCGCCGCGACGGCGTGGTGCCGGCGAACGTGGCCAAGGACGTGCGGATGCCCAACCGCCAGGAGGCCGTCGCCCGCAGCCTCGCCGTGCCGGACTTCCTGACCCTGCACGCTCTGGCGACGTCGACCGGGGACGATCCGGCGCTGGACGGGCTCATTTTGCGGCACATGCTCATCCAGGCCACCCGCCGTGGCGGGGTGCTCGCTCTGCGCTGCCGCGGGGTCAACCGCGACGAGTGCACCGTCACCTACTGGGACGAGAAGCGCGACACTTACCGCACCCGACCTTCGACCCCGGAGCACCTCGACGCGCTGGTCGCCCATGCGCTCGAGCGCGGCCCCCGCGTCCCCGCCCCGCCAGACGCCCCCGAGGAGCTGCGCCGCACCGGCATCCCGGCCCCCTCCCCGGAGGATCCGGTCTTCTACTACCGGCCGGTCGACACCTTCGACGCCGACGGCTTCTTCGTCAGCCGCCGGGTGCGGCCCCTGACCCGCAAGCGGTTCGAGTCACTGTTCACTCGAATCCGCCGCTACCACCCCGGCTTCGACGCCCGAGGCCTACGGCCACACGACATCCGGCACACCAGCGGCCGCCTGTTCTACGAAGCCGGCGGCGAGGCCGCGGCCAAGCTCCAACTCGCCCACGACGGCGGCGCGACCAGCGAGCATTACTACAAGGAGCGCATGGAGCAGCTGGCTCAGCTCAAGCGCGACCTGTTCTCCCCGCCCGCCGACCACGACGCCGACGAGGCGGGCAGGTAGTCGTCGGCCGGTGCTGCGCCCAGTCCCATCGGTGTCGTGGCGGCGTGCGTGGGGTACCGCACCGCAGCTCACCCGACAGGGTCACCGGGACGAATGCCGGCCCCCGGCTGCTCAACACCGTCGGGGGCATGACCACCGACGAAGCCACAGGGAGCACCGACCCAACCACCCAGCCCAGCGAGGAGGCTTTGGCGGAACAGCTGCGGGTGCTCGTCCAGACCCAGTGGGAACAGCGGCAGCAGCATCGCTGGCTGACCAAGCGGGAAGTGCTGAACGTGCACTTCATCCGCGCCCACGGGGTCTACGACGTGTTCGTGAAGACGGCCCGGGACTTCCGCATGATGGCTCTCGACCACCGCGTCCTCCGCGACGGCACCCTCTCCTGGGCCACGACACGCCGGGACATGACCCGCCTGAGCACGCCCGCGGCCAAGGCCGCGGCATTTCAGGAAGCCCGGCACCAGGCCCAGCAGCTGGAGGAAGCGCTCCTCTCGGCCACACAGATGACGCGAGCAGCCGCCCAGGTGCTGGCCGCGATCTGCGCGCCGCACAGGACGTGGGACGCGGACATCCGCCTCCCGGACGAGGACCTGCTGATGGCGGCACAGGCAGCACAGGCCGCCGCCGGATAGGACGGTCAGGGTCGGAGGCCGACGCCAGGACGCCCTGGCGTTGGCCTCCGATGCAGCAGGTGGCACTGGGCATGGCTCGCCGCCGCCCGCAGACCAACGGGCCGGCACCGACGGCGGCCCACAAGACGACCTCCCTGCACCCCTGCCATCCGGCAGAACCCGCATTTCCGCCGCCCCTGGGCGCTGCCGGCAGCGCCCACAGGTCGCCGACCGACACAACGACCGAGGAGAACCATGACTGATCCCGCCCACCCCAGCGCGGCGCACGCGCCGCACTCGCCGCGCGCAGTACCAGGACACAGCCAACGCGCCTGACCCACAGCCAGCTCCCGTCGACGCCTGAAGCCGCACCCGCCGCAGGACGGCCGATGCGGGTGGTCACCATCGGCGCGGTGTACGAGTTCGACCCACGGTCCATGACCGGGGTCCGGCTCCGTCACCAAGGGGCCGACATGCGACGAGACGGTCAGCCCTTCGCGTTGCTGAGCTGGCCCGAGCCCGTCCTCGGCTACCGGATGCAAGTCCAGCTACGGCCACAGGCGGACGGCCAGCTGCCCCAGATTCACGAGACCACACCCGTGGTCCGTATCGAACGAACCCCGCGCCCCCGCATTCGACAGACGCCTCCCCGGATCGTGAGCAGGAAGGCCGTCGCCGATGGTGATTGACCAGTTCACGCAGTTCATTTCCCGGCGAGCCCGAATCAGTCACTTTCCATGCGGCCCGCACGCATCTTCCAGACCGGTCACTTACGTCAGAAAGGTGGAGAACCAACGAGCACCCGCCCCACTCAAGGCCCCAGTCATCCGCCGCGCAAAGACTCAGCGGCCATTACTGAGTCCCCGATTGTCCGCCGAACAGCGAATCCCTATGTCAGTGACGGCGCAGACCACACCTGCGACGTGTGCAAGAAGGACCTCGACGAGAGCCCCGGCACGCATGGCGCTGACACCTGGCATCCCATGGCCGTGTGCTACGACTGTTGGAACGACGCTGGTGGCCAGTTCGGTCACCCGCCTTGCGGCTGCGACCCGGGCTACGTGCGGACGCAAGCCGCGCTCGACCCGTGGATCTACCGACCCGCCTTCAGCCTGCTTCGCGGCCCCGACCTCGACGACACGAACCTCGGCATGTGCGAGGACTGCGGCCGCGTCGAGGACTGGACGGTGCTGCACTCCGCCACACCAGGCGTGTACTGCGACGGCTGCGCGTCCATCGACGGCTGGGACTGTGACTGCGACCGCTGCGCCGTGAACCGTTCAACGCCGGGAGACGGGACGGTCATCACTGCCCCCACAGCACCGGCGGGCAGCGGCTCTTGAGGACATGCGGTGGCTCACATGCGACGAGCCACCCGCCAGGTGGGCCGCACTGCACCGTCCGCAACCGATGACGTCGGACGTGGGCCCAGGCCGAATGCTTCCACGTCGGGCCTACGCACCGTCCGGCCATGATCCAAAGGTCACTGACGTCCACGGTCGAGCTCGACACCCTCGACCTGTCTGCGGCACTGCGTCGACCGAGTGAAGAGCACGTCCGCATCTTGACGGCGGTCATCGACCGCGTCCCGCCCATTCTGGTTCACCGCCCGACGAGGCGAGTGCTTGATGGGCACATGCGTGTGCTAGCCGCGAAGGCGGCAGGCCGAGGGGAACTGCCCGTCGAGTGGGCCGAGGACGAGACGAGCGGCTGGCTCCGCGCGGTGGCGAACAATGCCAGCCACGGACTCCCGCTGTCCTCCCGCCAACGGGCGGGGGCCGCTCGACGCATTCTCGAGCTCCACCCGGAGTGGAGCAACCGTCGGATCGCAGAGCTGACCGGCGTCCACGAGGCCACGATCCGCCGCGCACGCGCCCAGCAGAAGCGTCCAGGTGCGGCGCCGCCGCACCTGGACGCTCGCATCGGTCGTGACGGCTCCCGTCATCCGATGGACCGTTCGCAACGGCGCGCCGAAGCCGCGCGCACGCTCTCACTGAACCCAAACCTGTCTAACGCCGAAGTCGCGCGCCGCGTTGGCCTCTCGCCCACAACGGTGGCTGCCGTGCGACGCACGCTGCCCACGCCCACCTACGTGGCGAAGCAACGTCGTCTCCGCCTGCCGCGTCGAGTCCTAAAGCTGGTGAGGCGAGCGATCTCGCGCCTGTTGCACGCCGGCCGCGCCGCTGTCCTCCGCCACCGCCGCAGAAGTCCGGCCGGTTCAGCCACGCCGTTGGGCGGGGGAAGGGGCACCGGGCCGTCCGCCCCGGCGCGGCAGCACCCACCGCCTGCGAGTGACGGCATACTCAGGGCGTGAGTGGGCTCGCCGCGTTCGAAGATGGTGTCGTCGACGGCATGCAGCGAGCGCGCCGCATCGTCGAGGAAGGGCTCGACCAGGGCTACATCGACGGAGAAGAGTTCCTGGTCGCGTTGGACCGGGAGCTCCACCTGTACGAGCTCGACGTGCGGAACCGCCGCGCCAGGGAAAGACGGATGACGGAGGCCGAGCCCCCCGAAGCGGCACACGGAGCCTGACGCGAGCTCGTTCTCGCAGAAACCCGTTTCCCTCTCGCGGGCCCTCGATACGCCAACCGGCGCCAGCAGCGCGCCATTGCGAGCCGGCGAAAACACATCAGCACACGGTTCGCGCACGGTGCTGCGCGGATTCGGCGATGACCGGGGCTCTGTGATCATTCGCCGGCGGGGTGGACTCGAGCGAAGGATCGCCGTCAGGGACGCAGCCGTCCGCCGATACCTCTACATTTCACGACTCGTCCGGACAGCTATCTGCGCACTTTGAGGACTGGCTCAGCACTCAGGTGGAGAACGCGCAGGGCCGGTTCTGCAAAGACTGCGAAAGTCACCAGCCGCGACCAGAGGAACGTCTCCGCTTGCCCCGCCGCGGTGGCGGGCCCGCACCGCTCAGCCACGGTGGATGGCTGTCTACCTGTGGCAGTTCGACACCACATAAGGCCGTTCCCGCCCGTTTACACCGTCTGGTGCCTCGCGAGAGGACGTGTGGCGACACCGCCAAGTTCGCCGAACCGGTAGCGGACGTAGCCCACATGGTCCTCCCGACCATCGAACATCGGACGTTCCCCGCCCAGAACCGGCCGGCCCGGGGCGCCTCCGCCCGGGATCATTTCGTCACTCTCGAAGCCCAGGACGCAGCGCAGGGATGAGTCGTTTCGTCGACGCAGCGCGTCGACGAAACCGCCGGACCCCCTCCGTTCGGCCACATTTCCCGCACGAGTCCGTACAGGCGACGTGACTTCCGCAGCCGGGGCAGGGCAGCGGCGCCACCCCAACGAGTCGCGTGTACCAGCGGCCTTGCTGCCCAAAGCTGGACTTATGTCCGGCGAGCGTGCAGCAACCGAACCATTCCCCCTCCCCCGGATAATGTCGTCGGGTGTTTTTCACGATCGCGACGATCGCACCGAAAATGTTTACCCAACAGGGTGAGCCTCCCTGGGAATCCGCAGGTCAACGCGGGTTTCTGTTTCCGCGGCGTCAGCCCGTGCGGCGTCAAAAGATCGTCCTGCTGTCCGCGAGCCGTCTCATTCTCCTTCGGCACCAGCCAACGCCCCACAGAAGGAGACAAGACATGGCGAGTTCCCCTACGGCCGCGGAGTTCTGGACCCGAGTCGCTGCACTCGGAGCCCGCCCCGCCCCTAACTCGACGTGGGCCGGCCCGCTCGCCCCGGTGCAGCTGATCTGCCGTGCGGGCCACCGCTGCGCTCCGCGTCCGATCGACCTGAAGGAAGGCCAGGGGCTGTGCCCGGTCTGCGCCCGGAGGAGCCCGCGCAGCGCCGAGGCCAAATTCCTCGCCCGGGTCGCCGCCTTCGACGCGCAGTTGGCACCCGGTGCCCGCTACGTCAACGCCCACACCCCCGTGCAGCTGATCTGCCAGCAGGGCCACCAGTGCGCGCCGCGTCCGGTCAGCCTGAAGCAGGGCCAGCGGCCGTGCCTGGCCTGCAACCGGTCCGACAGCCGGAAGGCGGTGTAGAGGAGCATGCGCAAGCGCTCCGCCCGTCAGGCGGCCGCCGCCTTCTGGGCCCGAGTCGGTGAACTCGGGGCGGTACCGGAGCCGGGGTCGGCCTACATCAACACCAAGACCCCGGTGCCCCTGACCTGCCGCAACGGACACAACTGCGCGCCGCTGCCGGAGGGGGTGCTGCGCGGCGGCGGCGTCTGCCCTCGGTGGGCCTGTGCCCGACCTGCACAGGCCGAGAAGGTGGAGGCCGCGTTCCTCGCCCTAGTGGACAGGTGGGGCGCAGAACTCGCGCCCGGCGCCCGCTTCATCAACGTCGACACCCCGGTCAAGCTGATCTGCCAGCTGGGCCATCCGTGCGCCCCCCGACCAGCCAGCCTCAAGCGCCAAGGACCTTGCGTGGTCTGCGGCGGTAAGGACCCGAAGACCGCCGAGGGCCGGTTCCTCGCCCGGGTGCACGAGTTGGGGGCGAAGCTCGCCCCCGGCGCCCGCTACGTCAACAGCCGAACCCCGGTCCAGCTGATCTGCCGACGGGGCCACCGCTGCGCCCCGCTGCCGCCGAGTCTGAAGCGCCAGGGGCCCTGCCCTGTCTGCGCTGACAGGGACCGGAAGACCGCCGAGGGCCGGTTTCTCGCCCGGGTGTACGAGGTGAAGGCGACGCTCGCCCCAGGCGCTAAATACGTCAACAATCGGACGCCGGTTCAGCTGATCTGCCGGCGGGGCCACCGCTGCGCCCCCCGGCCGGCCAGCCTCAAGCGCCAAGGGCCCTGCCCGACCTGCGTCCAGAGAGATTCCCAGGTCGCCAAGGCCGACTTCCTCAAGCGCGTGAAGCGATTCGGTGCCCGGCTGGCCCCCGGCGCCTGCTACGTGAACAACCGAACCCCGGTGCGGTTGATCTGCGCCGAGGGACACGACTGCGCTCCTCGTCCGGCCCACCTGCAGCAAGGCCAGGGCCCGTGCCAGAAGTGCGCCCGCAACGACCCCTCGGCCGCCAAGACGGAGTTCCTCGAGAGAGTGACGGCCTTCGGTGCCCGGCTGGCCCCCGGCGCCTCCTACGTCGGCACCCTGACCCCGGTGCGGTTGATCTGCGCCAAGGGACACGACTGCGCTCCTCGTCCGGCCCACCTGCAGCAAGGCCAGGGCCCGTGCCAGAAGTGCGCTCGCAACGATCCCGCGGCCGCCGAGACCGAGTTCCTGGCGCGAGTAGCGGCCCTCGGGGCGCAGCTCGCCCCCGGGGCGACCTACATCAACCGCCACACACCGGTGCCTCTCATCTGTAAGAACGAGCACAGGTGCGCGCCATCACCAGGCAGCCTCCAGCAGGGCCAGGGGCCCTGCGGCGAATGCGTCGTGGCTTTCGACCGCCTGTACCTCGTCGTTCACTCGCGCGCAGGCGCGGTGAAGGTGGGTATCGCCAGCCAGCCGGCCCGCATCGACAATCTGTGCCGCCGCGGATACCAGCTCGTCGCCGTGTGGACCGGGCTGACCCACACCGACGCCGTGGCCACCGAAAAGGCCGTCCTCGCTCTGTGGCGTGGCTTGGGGGCCGAACCAGTAGCGGAGGCACCACGCGATGGACGTACCGAGACGGCGCCGCAGCAGTACCGAACGGTGGCGAGGGACATGCTGATCACGCGGCTCGGCGCTCCGGACTACGACAGCGAGGACGGAACCGAGAGGAATCTCCCGACACACGAGCTCTGGTCTGCCTAACCGGCGCCCTCGGCGAGACCACGCTGGACGAGATGGAGCACTGCGGGATGCCGGCCCGGTGCCCTACACCCCGGCGTTGGAGGCGGCGAGAGCCAGGTCCTCCGGGTTCCGTCGCATCGCTGCCTAACCGCCGGCAAGGGCGCCGTTGTCCGCCCACGACTGCGCACCACCGATGGTGCGCGTGTGGACATCGCGGCATCCATGCGGCCGTCTCGTGGACCCGCTGCCCTCAGTTCTCGAGCTGCGCGCTGACAATCCGGCTGCCTGAAATCCCCGCTCACTGGAGGGCGACGTTCGCACCGGGCCTTCACACGGGCGCAGGATCCGGCGAGAGTGTCGCCGTTCCGCCTCGGCGGCTCCTGCGAACGACACTAATGTGCCCGTCCGACGGGCGACACTGCCTGCGCGACCAGTCCGCGGAATGACACTCGCCGTCCGATGAACGACACCCCGTCGCACCGCGGTCCCGGCGGTCACTCCTGCTGCTTCAGGAGGTCCGCCACCTGGGCCAGCGCCCGCGTGAGTGGGCCGTAGTCGATCTCCCCGAGCACGTGGGGCGCCAGGACCAGCACGACGACCATCGCCGCGATGCTCGGGAGGGCACTGCCGAAGACGGCGATGACCACCGCGGCAAGGAGCAGGCCGAGCAGCCGCACGGTCCGCCCCTTGCCGCCGCTGATGCGGGCTAGGGCCGGTGCGCGGTGCCGCGGAGCGGATGAGGCCATAACGCGAGCGTCCGCGTGAAGTGGGAGGCCGTCCACTACATGCACGGACACGCTTTAGCGGCATAAAGGACACGTACCGGCGGGACATAGCAACTACTACACTTTTACCCATTAGTGGGTACCGCTCATACGTGCCCGGCGGGTCCGTGACCGGAAGGTCGAAGATGAAGATCCCGTTCGAGAGAATCCCGGTCCCGACGCTCGAGGACCTCGCTCACGCCGAGCGGCAACAGGAGTGGCGTGCGCAGTCGGTGCGGAAGCTGACCGAAGAGCGGACGCGCCGGCGGCGGTGGCTCGAGAGCGACGAAACCAAGGAGACCGTGCGCCGCGCGCGCGACGCCTACGAGGAGCTCGACGACCCCGGCGTCGAGTTCCGGCTCCGCTCGCCCTTCATCGCCCTCGCTGACCTTCGGCCCGCTGCGCAGCCCGACGGTCAGGAGGACCCGGACGAGATCTCGGTCGCGGAACGCCGGCGCCGCGACTGGGCCACGCGCCCACCGTTGACACGGCTGGCCATGCGGAAGTCGCACGCTCTGGCGACCTACCTCGCCCTGGTCTACGCGACCCAGGCGGACCCGGGAGCGGTGAAGCCCGGCTGGACCAACCGCCGGGGCAACGTCAACAAGAACGGCGGACGCGCCCCCTGGTCCGTCGTGTCCGGCCGGTGGGCGAACTCCCCCAGAGCGCGACGGATGCGGCTCAACCGCGACCTGGATGACCTGGCGCGCGCTGACCTCATTCAGCTGGGCGGGCACAAGGAGCAGGGCCGGTACGAGGGGTTCACACTGCTCTCCGACAACGGGAGCGGCGTCACCTACAAGGTCCCGGGGAAGTCCCACTCCTGGCCAGACGTCGTGACGCTGCCCGGGGACTTCGTCCGCCGGGGGTGGAGCGTCGTGTTGTCCACGGCGGAGCTCGCCACGCTCCTGGTTGCTCGGCACGCATCTGTCACGCTGCCGCGGGCTCCCGGTCAGCCCGGCGTCGGCATCCCCCGGTCGACTCGGGACCGGCGGTACGGGCTCTCCGGTGAGGCGTACGAGGCCGTGCACGAGCTGGCTGAGTTCGGCTTGCTCGAGGTGCACGACCCGATGCCCCAACGACGTGGCGGCCGACTCCGGCAGCAGCCGCCGGAGGTTCGGGCCGCTCAGGGCGCGGAGGGTGAGGGCCTGGCTGCGGTGCCCTACCAGCTCGCGGTGCCCGACGACTCCGTCTTCGCCCGCCCGGCGCTGGAGACGGTGCAGGCCTGTCTACAGGTGAACTCGGCACCGCCACGCGTCGGGTAGCCGCTCGAAGGTCGACAGCCGCCGGTTGTAGACCACCACCGCGCTGAACAGCACCAGCACCACCGCGACGCTCGCGGCGATGGTGCCGTCGGCGACGACATGCAGTTGGGCCGCAAACCTGCTGCACAACTTCCATGGGCACGCGTCAAGCAGCCAGAGCCCGTCAGACGGGGGCTTCGCCGACGTCCTCGCCGGGGTCCTCGTCCCCCTCCTCTGCTGTCTCATCGCCGAGGGGGACGCCCGCCTCGAGCGCCGCCTCCAGCTGCCGGCCGGCGTCGGTCAACCAAGCCACGAGGTGCTCCCGGACGTCGTCCCCGACCTGCCCCTCGGGCAGCGGGACGGCCACCGCGATCCAGTAGTCGGCCTCGACGAGCCGCTCGGCGAAGACGCGCCGCGCGGCCGGTGCCCCGCTCGCCCGGAACGCCAGCCACAGCGGTGACCGCCCGTGCCGCGCCCACAGCTCAAGGTGCACCCGAAGGGTCACCACCACGCCCCCCAGTCGCATCCGCTTCCCGAATGAGAGCGGACCGCCCTGCGTGATGGTTGTCCGTGTGGAGACCGAAGTCGCGACGTCGGTGCTGAGGAGCCTCCTGTGGACCGCCTCGACCATGGATGCCAGCGTCAGAAGACGTCGCGGACCGTCCTGGTCGGTGAGCTGCTCCGCGGACCAGGGGACGAAGCTGCCGTGGTCCACCTGCTTCACGAGGTCCAGCAGCTGACGGGCGTCCTCGGCGACGTCCTGCTTCGCCATACCGGCCAGCCGACCCAGCAGTTCGTCCCAGCTCGTCACCGCCACCGTCATCCCGTCGACGGTCTGCGCCGACCACCACCCGCCGTTCGACTCGGGTGTGGTGAGGCCGTAGCGCCGCTCCAGTTCATCCATCAGGGTCGCGGTGCGCCGCGGGGGCACGATGAACACCAGCGCGCCGACATGCGGGTGCTCGGGAGCGTGCTCGGCATGCTGCCGACGCATGCGCTCGAGGTAGCCGCCGCGGGCCTGGGCATCGGTCAGGCCGGCCCAGAACTTCCCCTCAACGTGGAGCACCTCCCGGTGGTCGTCGCGACCGATGATGTCGGGCCGACCGTCGTCGTCCCCGGCCTGGGTCGTGTACCGCAGCGGCGCCGGCAGGTTCGGCGCGACCGCGCGGAGCACGGCGGTCACTGACATGGCAGCCGCTGGGCTGGCCAGGATGAGCCCAAGCGCCTCCGTGGCGGCCAGCTCGGTGCTCAGCTTGTCGATCTTCGTGGCGAGCCTGGAAAGGAGGGACACGGTCGCAGTGTTCGCGATCGTTCAGTCACCCGCTCGCCGGGTGGTTTCGGACACCTGCAATGGCCGGCGCAGCACTCCCGAGGGCAGAGCAGGGACTTCCCGCCGCGTGAAGCTCCCGCTACCATCGCCCCTGCTCGAGCTCTTCCTATCTGTGGTCACGCGATGGCCCGCCAAGCAACAACTGGCGCTCGGCTCGCGAAGGACGTCCGTCCGGAGCGACCACAAGGAGGAGCTCCTTCGCTTTCCGGGGCTCCTTCGCACCCGACAGCCGAAGGAATCCGACCATGCAGCCAGCAGAGCGTCCCATCGCGGACGAGACCACCTTGGCCAAGTTCGTCCGCCACCTCGTCGAGGTGTTCCGCGCAGCCGAGATCGAGAAGGTGGACTTCCGGCTGGGAAATCGCGCCGAGGGCACGAGCACCAAGCTGGCCGTGACCACCTCCTCACTCAAGCTCGTCCTCGTTGATCGTCGCCTCCGAGTGTCGAAGCGAGGCGGTGAGGACGTGTCAGTTGGATCTGAGCCGCTCCGGTCTCCTACCCGCGGCATCGCCCCGACCGACCCGCCACCCCGTGCGGTTCGCGCGTCACCGCTCCGCGGCCAGAAGTGACCACTGGGTGAAGGTGGAACTGGGAACGGTCGGTGCGCTGGCCGCGGTCGTGTCAGGCCCTCTGGTACTTGTCGAACAGAGTGAGTAGGGGCCAGTCGGTGGGGCCGTTGCAGAGCACAGACGTTGTCCGCTGGCGCATGAGAGAGCGGCGCATGTGCGCCGGCACTGGTACCGCGCCCGTCGGGAGGTCGAGCCGGTCGCCGGCGGTGGCCAGCATGCCGGCGTGAACGTCGACGAACCGGTGTTCCGCGGGAAGCAGCTGCGCGAGCGCGTCCGTCGCAGGGGTGTAGGTGTCCCGCCCGGCGTCGCGCAGCTCGCAGACGTCTCTGGTGTCGTGCTCGCACGCGCCTCGACGTGCTGGAGTCCCTCGCGCATCCGCTCGGAGTCCAGCGTGGCGATGGTCAGGGCGCGCCGTGCGGCCGATAGCAGGCATGCCACCCGGCTCGGGTGCAGCACGCAGCCGCTGTGCTCGGGCAGCAGCGGCGCCGGCGAGCGACCGTGCCTCCACCAGTCGTCCCGTACGGCCGGGCACCGTGCCGCGCGGTCGCCGGCGCCGCCCAGTCGCCCGTCCCAGAGCCGCTGCACCGCCGGCCACGGCAGCACGTCACCGGTGACGGCCGAGAACAGCTTCCGTGTGCTCCTCCGGGCCAGCGATGCCGGTCAGCAGCCAGAGACGGACGGAGGCGACGGCCCCCGCGGTCAGCAGCTCGTGCAGCGTCGGGACTACAGGGCCCGGCGATGCCCCTCGGCGGCGTCCGGCGCAGTCCTCGGGCGGCCGTTCCACGCATCGATCGCGGCTGCTGCGGCCGCGCTTGTGCGGTCAGGGGATGTCGTCGGTGATCACTGTGTCCCAGCGTCGGCGACGAGCGCGCTGGCCAGAGGTTCCTAGGGTGCTTCGTAGGGGTCTTGCACGTCGGCCAAGAGTCCGAGGAGCGTGCGGTCATCGAGCTGCGTGAGGCGGAGCCCGGGCGGGCGTTCTCCGCCGCCAAAGGCGCAGTGCCGCTGCCGGCACGCCAGCAGCTCAGGCTTCCTGTCCGTCTGCGGTGAGGCCCACGCGGCGTAGCCGATTCGCCCCTTTCAAATCGCCGGCCCGCTCGCGCAGCTCAGCCAGGGCTGTCAGGCCATCCGGGTCGCCGGCGTCGGCGGCCGCCCGCGCCAGCCGCTGGGCCTCCGCTCGGTCCCCGGCCCACTCCCGCTCATAGGCCAGGCTGACCAGAGCCTGCGGGTGGCCGGCGTCGGCGGCTGCCCGCGCCAGTTGTTCGGCCTTCTCTCGGTGCCCGTCCAGCTCCCGCTCATAGACCAGGCTGACCAGGGCGTCCGGGTGGCCGGCGTCGGCGGCCGCCCGGAACAGTCGCTCGACCTCCGCTCGGTCCCCGGCCCGCTCCCGCCACCAGGCTAGGTGGACCAGGGCCTCCGGGTGGCCGGCCTCGGCGGCCGCCCGCGCCAGTCGCTCGGCCTCCTCCCGGTCCCCGGCCCACTCCCGCTGGCGGGCCAGGTCGGCCAGGGCGCCCGGATCGCCGGCCTCGGCGGCCGCCCGCACCAGCCGCTGGGCCTCCTCCCGATCCCCGGCCCGCTCCCGCAGCTCGGCCAAGTGGGCCAGGGCGCCCGGATCGCCGGCCTCGGCGGCCGCCCGCACCAGCCGCTCGGCCTCCTCCCGGTTCCCGGCCCGCGCTCGCCACAAGGCAAGAGAGGCCAAGGCCCTCCGGTGGCCGGCGTCGGCGGCGGCGCGCACCAGTCGCTCGGCCTCCTCCCGGTCCCCGGCCCGCTCCCGCAGCTCGGCCAGGCCGACCAGGGCGCGCGGGTGGCCGGCGTCGGCGGCCGCCCGCGCCAGTCGCTCGGCCCCCTCCGGATCCCCGGCCCGCTCTCGCAGCTCGGCCAGGTCGACCAGGGCGCGCGGACGGCCGGCGTCGGCGGCCGCCCACGCCAGTCGCTCTGCCTCCGCTCGGTCCCTGGCCCAGATTCGCTGCTCGGCGAAGCGAGCCAGGGTGTCCGGGTGGCCGGCGTCGGCGGCCGCGCGCAGCAGTCGTATGGCCTCCGCTCGGTCCCCGGCCCGCTCCCGCTCATGGGCCACCAGGGCCAGGGCGTCCGGGTAGCCGGCGTCGGCGGCCGCCCGCACCAGACGCTCGGCCTCCTCCCGATCCCCGGCCCGCTTGCGCAGCTCGGCCAAGCGAATCAAGGCGCCCAGATCGCCGGCGTCGGCGGCCGCCTGGTACAGCTCGGCCGCGTGCCGGTATCGCCCGCGAACCTCGGCGCTGCGCGCCAGTGAGTTGCAGGTCTCGGCCTCCGCGCCGGTACCGACTGCTGCGGTCCACAGCGACGCAGGCGGGGCGAGCCGCGCCCGCGTGCGTCGCAAATGCTGTTCCACGAAGTCGGCGAGTTCGACTGCTCCCGGGGTGCCCCGGACCGGTCGGAGCGGACCGGGGACGCCCCATCGGCCCGGTTGCAGCGTGGTGAGGGCGTGCTTCGCCCAGTCGCGGCGACGGGTGCCCGGCAGCGCCACCCAGTCGGGCTCGGCGAGGTAGTCCTCGGCGGCCTGTAGCAGGAACGCCTCGGGTAAAACCCGAGGGTGACCGAGGCGGCGGGCGTCGCCGGCCGCGTTCAGCAGCGCCTGCTCCGGTGCAGTGGCGTTGGTGTAGCGCTCAAGCAGGAACACCCCGCCGGCCAGGTACTGCGTGGGCCGGCCTCGGCCGTAGTCCATCGCGGCGCGCCACCGCGGGTCGCGCTCTGCCGCCTCGGCGACCTGTCCCTCGTACCCCGCGAACGTCTCGGGAAGGCGCAGTTCGTTGCCCACCAAGAGCTCTCGAGCGTGCGGATGCAAAGGCGTGTTGTCACCGTCGACGGCGGTGAGACGCTGCCAGTGCTCCGGCCACAGCGTGCCTAGCGCGAGCACCGGTCCGCGGCTCCGGTCCCGCAGCAGTTCCCGCAACTCCGCAGCCGCCTGCTCGCCCAGGTCCGGATCTCCCTCCGGGACGAGGTAGTCCTGTAGCTCGTTGAGCCACAGCACCGTCCGCGGCGCCAGGACCCCAGAGAGGCTGCGGAGGCCGTTGAGGAGCGCCCGGGCGCGGGTGGGAGCGAGCGGATGCCACAGCTGCCACTCCTCCGGTAGGCGCTGGACCGCCTCCCAGCAGGCGCGGGTCTTGCCGGTCGACGACCCGCCGACGAGCACCACGAACTGGCTGCGCAAGCCGACGGCGTCCACGGTCTGTGTCAACGCCTTGTCGTGCGCGCGCGATACGTACGCCGGCAGCGCCGGCATCTCCCCCCTCGGTGCGCCAGTCGACTCGCCGCGGGATGCCGTGATGGCCGGGTGCACCTCCAGTGCCTTCACCGGATTCAGTTGCCGCCACGATGCCCAGCTGAGGATCGCCGCCTTGGCGGGGACTCGGTCGTTGCGCGGGATTGCCGGACCGCTGTGCCCAGTGGCTTGCTGGTAGTCGGCTTGCCACGGCGCGAGAAGCGCCTCGCGGATCGGCCCGACCGCGGGCGCCTTCGCGCGGGACCGCATGAGTTCGCACGCCAAAACGAACGCCTCGACGGTGGTCCACTGCGGCTCCCCGGAACCGTGCAGCAGGTCGCTGAGGGTCGTCCTCCGCAGAGGCAGGGCATGCAGTTCGGCGAGCTTGACCAGTCGCGCCTGCGGCACCTTCAACTCGCTGAAGAGGTTCTGTAGCTGGCGGCGGAGCTCGGCGATCGGATCGCGCGCCACGTACCACCCTCCCCCAAGTGGCTGGCCATGCCGACGACCGGGAGGGTACCGGCTGGATCGGGTCGTGTCCGGTGTCCGTCCGGTGTCCGGCCAACCGGACCGGACCCAGCCCGCACCTGCGGGCAGGACCGTGGACAGCGACAGCCGCCGCGAACCCGTGGGAGCCGAGATGACAAGCCGTCCCGACACCAGCGCTCCTCGTACCGGTCGACTGAGTGGCGGCGCGGCCACCGCCGTGGCCGCTGCAACAGTTATCACGGCCGCTACACGGGATGGTGGCAACGCGGCACTGGCGGTGCTCGGGGGGCTAGTTGCAGTCGTGCTGGCGCTCGTCGCCACGCTCGCCCTCGTCGCCGCCCTTTCGCGGAGCCGGGTACGACGGGAGGCCGCGTTCTCGGTCCTGGCTCTGCTGGTTGCGACTCGTGGCAACCGAAGGGACACCTAGCGCTCCGTCACCGGCGTGGTTGTCTGCTGCCTAGCACCGTTGCCCGCGGGGCTCAGCACCGAGCTCGTGCCGAGGTCAGTGCAGAACGGACCCCGTGCGGCGGGGCATCGCACAGTCCGTCCCCCAGGTCGCTCACCGTCGGCCCCGCCGACGGAGCGGGAGCCGCAGTGCCGGCTGGGCGATGGCCGGGTTGCGAGCGACGATGACGGCGTACAGGCCGGCTTGCGCGGCTAGCGGTGCCACTGCCGCGGTCGGGTGCCCGGCGGACCAGACCTGCGCCGCGCGCGAGGACGGTCTGCACGCCGGGGTCACCACCTTGATCCGCCTCGCCACCTGGCTGCCCGCCGACAAGGTCGCCGACCTGCGCGAGGTCGACACCGCCTGCGCCAACAGGTTCATCAACGGCAAGTTCGACGGCGAGCCGACGCGTGAGCACAAGCACTGGCGGCGGATGACACTGATCGTCATCTGGCTCACCTTTGACCACCTCGGCATCCCCACCGCCGGCGCGGCCGACGTCGCCGACGGCCCGGCATGGATGGCCGCCGCACAGTGCCGCCGCGGTCCCGCCGGGGAGGTTCCCGCCCCGCAGCTGCTCCGGCTCACCGACCTGCAGCGCGCCCGCGCCGCGAAGGCCCGCTGCGCCGGCAAGAAGCCGCAGCCGACCGACGTGCTGCCCGACCGGCCGCTCACCGAGATCGAGATTGTCGCCGGCCGGCTCACCGTCGCCGGCTGGAACCCGGCCAGCCGCGACCAGGGCACCATCACGTGGGCGCTCGCCGAGGCCGGCGCTGGCGCCGGTGAGATCCCCTGCGTGCGCGGCACCGACTTCGACAACCTGGCCGCACCGACCCATGTGCAGCTCGTCGGCACCCGCGACGCCGCCGCGCGCACCCCCAGGGGCCGCGCGCTGCCGCCTGCGTCCTGCGGAAGCTGCAGCGCGCACCGCCGTGCCCGCCGCCTACACCGGCCGCAACGACCCCGAGGACAAGTACGCCCAGGCGTCCATCGGCGGCAACCTCAACCGCGTCCTCGACGCCGCCGGCATCACCGGTGAGAATGTCGCCCCCGCACTCCGTCCGCCACTGGGCCGGCCGGCATGCCTACGACACCACCGGCCGGCTGCGCGCCGCCGCCGTCCTTGGCCGCGACTGCCTCCACCAGATCGCCCTCGACCCACGCGACGTCGAGTAGCTGCTGCGCAGCAGGCCTCGTACACACCAACCCTCCCCGTCCACGGTCACGATGGACGGGGGTTCATGGTTGGGCTGCCGCCCGGTGGTCTCACTCGGGCGGCAGCAGGTGACGGTTCACTCCCAATCGCCGGCGGCCCTTGTCGGTCAGCACCCGGTACCCGGTGTCGGTGCGGCCCTCGCCGTGCTCGACCTCTACGAGGGCTGCCTGCGCGGTGGAGAAGCCGGCCAGGCCGCGGTTGTCGTACCGGACCGACTGCGCCACGCGGTAGAAGGCGTCCCGGGGCATACGTCCGCCGGCCTTCTCGAACGCGGGCAGGTCGATTGCCTGCCACCGTCGTCGCCCTTCGTTGGTTGCCCGAGATGTCGAGCTCGGTCTCGGCTTCGGGCGCCGCGGGCTCGATGCTCTCCATGTCTCCCAGTCGAGCCACTGGACGACACTCGTCGCCCGGCATTGACATGCGGCCTGCTCCGCCGCCCGAGAACCCACGACCGGGTGGCGATCGGCGGGCCCACCCGAAAGACGCCGTCCGGTCCCCTACGGTCGCCACACAAGTTGACCTGGGGAGACCTCCGTGAACCGCCGCCTTGTCCTCATCGTGACGGCACTGGTGTGCCTGCTGCTGACCAGTTGCGGCCAGGACGCAGCACCAGACAGCGCCACGCCGGGCGGGGACGTTGGTGGGGCCTCGATCGACCTGCCGGCCGGCGACGTCCTCGGCGGTCCGGACGAGACCGGCCAGGAGGACGCCGGCGGCACGCCTGACCGGTTGAGGCCCGACGCCGACGAGGCGGAAGAGGACTCGTCGCTCGCCGAGCACGAGTCCGGCCGGACTAGCTGCTACAGCGCGGGGTCCTGCCAGACCCAGTACGACGACGGTCGCAACAGCAGCTCGGCCTGCTACAACGGCTCCTGCAGCACGCGCTACTCCGACGGCTCAAGCAGCAGCACCATCTGCCGCAACGACGCCTGCAGCACGCGGTACTCCGACGGCACGAGCAGCAACTCCTTCTGCACCGGCATCAGCTGCCGCAACACCTACTCCGACGGCAGCACGAGTGACACCCGGTGCAACAGCATCGACTGCGACACCAACCCGTAAGCCAAGCGGATCAGTCCTAAAGCAGTTCGGCGAGATCGCCGTCGGGCTGGGCGTCGAGCCGCTCGAGGCCGCCGACCTTGCCGAGTAGCGCGGCGCCGGCAGCGAGGCCGGAGGCTGCCGCAGGCCCGGCGGTAGCCTCGCACCGGGCCGCAGACGGCCCCAGATGTCTCATGAGTTGTCTGGAGGGCTTCTGCACCCACCTTCATCCGGGCCCCGCCGAGGAACTGGAGTACTTGTTCTGCTTTCCGGGCGAGCGGCCGGCACGCTGGCGGCGACCTTCTCCCGGGGACATCTGAGCTCGTGCACGACAGGTGTGCTGCCTGCAGCGAGTGCCGTTAGGCACGGGTGAGGCGACTGGCCTCGATGCCGGTGGTCGGCCGGGGTCGCTCCCATCAGTGGCCGTTGCCTAGTGCGTGTAGCCGGTCAAGAAGTCCGTCGAGCGTGCTCTGCAAGCGCCTTCGCCGAGCCCGCGACCTCGCCGGTCAACGTGACGGTGTCGAGTGCGAGGTGGAGCTTGTTGCGCGGTGTGCCCTCCGACATCGGAAGTTGGTCGACCGCGGTACGCGGGAAGACCCCGGCCTGGACGTCGCTGAAGTCGACCACAACAGCGCCGTACGACGGGAGGCAGCTGCCTTGGTTGGCCGGAGTCAGCGGCTCGCACCGGAAAAGAGGTTCCAGGCTGGCTGTAGGTCGCACGCCGGGTCGCCGACGTTGAGGCCGCCGTAGTCGATGATGGCCGAAAGGGGGCCGTCGACAACGGGCAGGTTGCCCGGCAACAGGTCACGCAGCCGATGCATTCGCCTCGTCCGGCCGGGGGTCCCTGGTCCCGCGCTGCTGCGGTCGTCCGCTCACGGCCCGGGTAGCGCGGCGCGGTCAGTCGCAGACGAGACCGGACACCATCGCCGCCACGTCGTCCTCGGTGCCGAAGTCGAAGATCAGGTCGCCGAAGTCGCCGTCGAAGACGCCCAGCGACCTCCCGTCAGCCGGGCCTGCGAGCACCTCCTGTGCGCGGTCGCCGTAGACGTCGACAGCGTCGTGACGGGTCGACCCGATCGTGAGCCCGTCCGTGGTTTGGAGTACCGGCTACACCGGCCCGGCATCGCTGAAGTAGGTCCAGCCCACCAGATGCTCCACCGGTGATCCACTGGCCTCCCAGTTCGGCGGCTGAGGCAGCGGCCTGTCGACGAAGATGACCTCGAGCGCGCGCCACCGCACCAGCCGCCGCTGTTCGCCGTTGGACCCCAGCGGGCCGCAGAGCGTCGGCGTGGTCCATCAAGCATCGGTGTCTGGCCGGCCCAGCTCATCTGTTCCGGTCCGTCGGACTGCCCCTCGTCGACGTCGTCAGGGCCCTATGTCATCGCCCTCAACTCACGTCTGTGCGGGCCAGTGCACCAATGCCGCCCCGAAGGGGGCCACGCCGCCGGAGCTGAACGGGCCGTCGTAGGCGAGCCGGCCGGGAAGAAAGTCGACCTCCGCACCGCCTTCGGCGACCCACCGGATCCACCAGCCGGTGCACGGCGAGGCCGGTATCAGCCCGGTGACCCCGATCCCGCGCACTGCCGTGTCGACGCACCGCTCGAGGAACTGCCCGAGCAGGGATGATGGGAAATAGGGCGGGTTGCAGTACACCGTCTGCCCCGGCTGGACGAGGTCGGCCCAGATCACCGTGCGGGCATCACGCCACTCCTCCACCGGGCTCGTCGGACCGAGCCACTGGTCGACCAGAGCGCTCTCGTGGCAGGCCGCCGCATCCAGCCCGATGTCCCAGGTGTCGAGCACCCGCTTGCGGAGCTCCGGCGGAGTCCACCACTGCGACCGGTCGAGCACCGTCTGGCGTCGCTGCTCGACGCGGCGGCGTCGTGCCCACGTTGCCTGCCTGCACCGCTGCCCGCAGTACTCCCGCGGTCGGCCTGTTCCCGAGTGCACCAACTCCTGCCGGCACCCCGCACACACCCGCCGCCGACCCACGTCCGGAGTCTCTGTTCCGTCGACAAGAGGCATCGACGGAGCACGCCCGTCCACGACGGTCCGTGACCGGAATGTGACGCCGACCGTGGCGACTGCCCATCAGTCCCCCCGGGCTCGCTCCAGGGAGCCTCGTGTCGCCGACCGCCAGCAATCCGACCACCGGACGTGGCGCGTGGCAGAGCCGGGCGGCGCAAGGAACAGGAGAGGCAAGGCGGGTGATACGAACCCTGGCGTCGCAGGTCCGGCTACGGACGGTTTCTGACTGTCCAGCCGTAGTCCCGATAGTTCCTCTTCGCGGGACTACGCCTGGACGCTGACGGATTCGAGTGCAGGTCACGGGCTTGCCGGCACTGATCCGTCAGCGTCAGCCCGACGCCGGGGCACCCGCCCCGACCGGCCTCTGGAGGTCCCGTTGTCCAGCAGTCCCCAGTCGTTCCGTGTCCGTCGCCCGAGCCGGTCCGCTCCCCCGCGCGCCCTGCCGACCGCGGCCACGCCGACCACCCGGGCTCTGGCCCTGCTACTGCGCGAGGACGCCGAGGCCGCCGACGTCACGCCCGAGAACGCCGCCGAGATCGTCGAGGCTGAGCTGGTCGATGACGCCGTCGTACAGCCGGCGTTCGACGACCTGACCGTCGACCGGGTCCTCGACGCGTTCCTCGACGAGAAGACCAAGAAACTGGTGCCGGCCCGGACAGCCGAGTTCACCGACCTCGGCGACGGCACCGCCGAGGAACGCGCTCGGCGGCTCAACCGGGCTCGGATGCTCGACGATCTACGCGCCAGCGCATGGGCCGACGCCACGCTGATCAGCTACGGCGGCCACGTGCGCGCCTGGCGGGACTGGTGCAAGGCCGAGGGCGTCTCGGCGCTCCCGTTCCACGCCGAGAGAGTGGCAGACCACCTGCTCGACTACGCGTTCGTCTGGGACGACGAGGGCGAGGTCGTGCGGGATGCCGACGGCGGCCCGATGCCCGCGGTCAGCGCCGGCACCATCGGCCTCCGCGTCGCCGCCCTCAACAAGGCCGCCGAGTTCATCGGTCTCCCGCGCCCCGGCGACAACGCAGGGATCCAGGAGTTGGTCCGCGGCATCCGGCGCCGGCTGCGCGTCGCGCCCGCCTACCGCAAAGCGGCCCTCGACCTCGACCGGGTGAATGCCTGCCTGTCCGCGGCCAACGGTGCCCGATACACCGCCACCCGCAACCGAGCGGCGGTGCTGACCCGGGCCCGCACCGGCGCCACCGCCGGGCAGCTCGCCCGGCTCGGCTGGCCTGACGTCACTCTGGAGCCTGAGCAGGTCACCCTCGTGCTCGCCCCCGCCCACCGGCACGGCCAGCCGACCGTTGTCGTCCTGCCCGCACACCGCAACCCCGACCTGTGCCTGGTCCACGCGTTGCGCGAGCTGCGGACCATGTCGGTCAAGCTCGACCGGGTGTTCTCCCACCCGGCGCTCCGCACCTCGCGCCGGCCGAAGAAGGGTGAGCCGGCGCGCACGCCGAGCCGCAGCATCGGCGACGCGATGACCCGGCAGGCGCTACACCAGGCCGTACACAGCGCCGCCGCAACGGCCGGCGGCTGGGACGCGTTGCCCACCCTCCCCGACCGGCTGCTCGCCAGACTGCTGGCCGCGGAGTGCCCGATGACTCCGCTAGTGGCCGCCCGCGACCGGGCGCTACTGCTCGCTGGCTTCTACACCGCCGCGCGCCGGTCCAACCTTTCCGCGCTGAACTGGGGCGACGTCACCGACTACGGCGAGGACGGCTGCACCGTCATCTGGCGACGCAGCAAGACCGACCAGGAGGGCCGCGGTCGGGTCAAGTGGCTGCCAGAGGCAGGGCCCGACTCGGACAAGGCCTGCCCGGCCACCGCGCTGCGCGCGTGGAAGGCACAGCTGAGCGCCGCACTCGGCCGCCAGCCGCGCAACGACGAGCCGGTGTTCGTCGCGCTAACCGGCGCCGGCACGCTCAAGGTGGACGAGGACGGCCAGCCAGTCAGGCTCTCCGGCGAGAGCATCAACGACGTCGTCCAGAAGCTCGCAATCGCGGCCGGGCTGATGCGCAAGCCGCAGCCGGGCGAGCGGGCCACCTACGGCGCGCACTCCCTCCGCAGCGGCTTCGTCACCGAGGGACTCCGCAACGACAAGCTGTCGATCGCCGAGGTCCAGGAGGTGACCGACCACAAGTCGGTCAACGTGCTGATGGACTACCGGCGGGAGGTCAATGCGCCGAAGAACAACGCGGCCCGCAAGCTGCTGCTCGGCAAGAACAGCTAGTTTCTCCGTACAGGCGCGGGTGTGGGCGACTGTGGGCGTTGGCCGCCTACCGGGACGGGATGGGTCTCTCTCTGTACAACGCCCGCTGTGGGTTCTTGCAGACGGCGGTAGCGCCCGAGCAGGGCCGGTCGGTGGGAGGTCAGTCGGGCACGTCGGAGAGCCGCGACGCACCGATGGGCCGTCTCGGCACGGAGTGCTTGTCCAACACTCGACAAACCGCCGTCTGCGAGCGGTCAACGAGTTCAGCGATCTCCCGCAACGAGCGGCCGCTGTGGTACTCGGTGACGACGAAGGTTTCGAGCTGCTGCTGTACTGCGCCGGCCTCCGTCGTACCCGAGCGCGCGCTACCGGCGAACTGGGTGCGGCCGTAGGCCAGCCGGGTGGTCGGCTCGAACGCGTCCCGGCGCGGGAACCGGCGGGACGCGTCGGCCAGCGTCACCGGACCGGCGGCCCGGTGCAGTCGGGTGACGGCGGTCATCAGGTGTGCTCCTTCGCATTCACAGCGGCGTGGTGTCCGTGGCTGCCGCCGGGGCGTCGTCGGCGACGACGTTGACCCACCCGCCAACCACCTCGGCGGCCGCCGCGGCGAAGTGGGTCAGCGACCGGTAGCCGGGGTCGTCGGCGGGCAACGTGACGACGACGGTGCCGATGACGTCGACCCGCGGCCGGCTGATCCGGTGGTCGGCGGCCAGCCGCCGCAGTCGGTCACGGGCAGCGAGCACCTCATCTCGGCTGGCGGTCGGCTCGGCCGGTGTTGCCGCGCTGACCGGCCGGCCGGCCCGGCGGAGCTCCACGGGTGAAATGTCCGCACCGTTCGGCCAGACCACGGTGCCCGCGTCGGGGTCGACGGTGACCGTGGCGAACACCGCCGGGTCCCGCAGCGGCCCAAGGGCGGGGCCGTGCAGGTACGGCTCGGCCTTGATCCTCGTCACCGCACCGTCGGCCCAGGTCAGCTGGAGCATGTAGCCAGCGAGCACGCGGACGCCGGTGATGTCGACGAACTGCTCGCCCGTCTCTGTGGACCTGGAGGCGTCACCGGTGCCGGATTCGGCATCCAGCTCGGCCTCGAGTTCGGCCCGGTTGTAGCCGAGTGTGGTGATGACCTTGTCGAGGTCGACGCGCTGCCCGGAGTTGGTCGTGCCCCTCGCCCGGATCAGCGCGACGTCGCCGGCGTCGTCCAAGTGCCGGAGCACCTCCCGCACTCGCTGCCGCTCGTGCTCGGAGAGCACGCCCGCGAACGGGGTGTTCTGCCGGAGCTCGCGCGACAGCGGGGACGGTGAAGTCAGCGCCTCGAGCAGCTCGAGCAGCGGGCCGTCGAGCAGCCGTTCCCACTCGTCGAACCAGGGCAGCGTGGTACCGCGTGCCACGCTTTGCCGCATCCGGCGCAAGTTCTCCCAGGCCAATGCCCGCGCACCCGCGGGGTCGGCGGCGACGCGGCTGGCGACCCCGTAGCCGAGCAGTAGCGAGCGGACCTGATCGCGGGTCAGATGGTCGTCGTGCCCGGTCACAGCCGCTCCCGCCAAGGGGTCCTCGGCCTCCCGCTGGGCCCGGTCGTAGCCGAGTGTGGTGATGACCTCGTCGAGCTCGGTCCGGTGTCCGTTGTCTGAGGCGGCCCTGTGCCGGATCAGCTCAGCGTCGAGCTCCTCGTCCAGCGCCTGCGGGCTGTCGCTCTTGGTTAGCCTCGCCTGCCAGGCTCTGATGTCCCGGCAGCCCGGCGCGGGGCAGTCGCATGGGCAGAGCGGCCAGCGGTGACAGACCTCCGGTAGCGGCGGCAGGTCGCCCAGGAGCGCGCGCAGCGTCCGCTCCACCCGCTGGCGTTCCTCCTCGGAGAGCACCCCGGCGAACGGCATGTTCTGCCGGAGCTCCCGCGACCGCGGGGAGGGTGAGGTCAGCACGGCAAGCAGGTCGAGCAGGGGGCCGTCGAGCAGCGCTGCCCACTGGTCGAGCCGGTCGAGCCACACCGCGGCCCGCGGATCGACCGCGCGCGTCCGGCGCAGGTTCTCCCGGGCCAGAGCCCGAGTGCCGTCAGGGTCGGCGACGACGTGACCGGCGACCAGGTGCGCGCGTAGCAGCCAGCGGACCTGCTCACGGGTCAGTCTTGTCTCGGCGCCCGTCTCGCTGATGCCCGGTCCTGTGGGGTCCACGGCCGCACCGTACGGCTGACCACCGATAGGAACGCCAACTGGACCACCGGGGATCGACGGCACATACCGAACCATTGGCCAGAGCGGTGAGTGAGGATTTGGTCCGTGGACAGCCCGCCGCCCCCCGTGCACATCGACCTGCCCGGTGTACACCCCCAGGAGGTCGACGAGGTGGGCCCGTGGGTGTTCCTCGACGAGGCGGCGGACCCGTCGGTGGTCTTCCCTGACGCGGTACTGATCGGCGGGGACGAGGAAGAGCCGCTGGTAGTCCGCGTCCTAGACATCGCCGGCGAGAACCCGGACCGGCGCGTACGCGTCGATGTCTTGGGCGTGCTGATCGCTGCCGATCTGAACTTCGAGTCGGACGAGGCCGGCGTCGTCCTGGCGAGGATGCCCGCCACGGTGCCGTCCATCGGCGCGGAGGCGTTCGCCGGCACAAGCCGCGCCGCCTGGTCACGCGCCCGAGTCGAGGCGGTGGAAGGCGGCTGGCTGCAGCTGCGGCTGCTCGCGACGCCGGACGCCTGATGACTACCCGCATTCCAACAGGGAAGGACGCACAACGGCCAGAAGTTGCTACTCGGGAGACGGCTCCGGAGATGATCGGTCCGTGTGGAACGAAGGGACGCCATTGACGGTCGTGTGTTGTCCGGAAGATGGCGCCGCTCCTGTCGTCAAGCTGACTGCACAGATGACCTCTATGGCTGGGCGCCGCAACGTGACAAGTTGAAACCGACGGAGGGAAAAGTGAGATGACGACATTTCTTGACCATCGTCCCCCTGGCCCGCCGCCCCCGGAGCCCACGGGGCCGCCAGGATGGCCAGGGGGACGATGCCCCCACTGCGGAACTCGTGGCTCCCAACACCTCCCCGGCTGCCCTAACTCCTAGCCTCGGTCGGGAAGGACCAGGAGCGTCCTCCGCAGCATGGGTTCCTGGTCAAGCGGATGAAGCGTCCGGAGGTGGGTCCGTGGCCGGCAGTTCAGGCGGCGGAGACACCGCTGGGCCGGATAGCCACCGCAGTAGCCACCGAGGTCCGCGGCCGTGAGCTCCAGCAAGCCATAAGGCCTCTCCCATACCTGCCAGGATCCCAACCGCTGCGGCCAACCACCGAAGCGCTGGCTGCGCGGCATCGGCAGCAGGCATGAGGGCCACCGCGACGCCGAACCACAGCAAGATGATGCCTACTCCGTACGCCCATCGGGCGCGGTTGGCCCACATGTCATGGCTCGCGCGGTCCTGCCACTGGTCGGCGCGCGCCCGTTCATTGCGCATCTTGGTGGGCATGTCGGGCCACCACTGCTCGATCTCCTGCGGAGTGGATGCGAACTGACGGGCCCAAAACCCGCACTGAACAGCCGTCACGAGTACAAGCAGGGCGACCAGCATGATCAAAAGGGTCAGCCCCGGATAACGCACGGACTTCACCACGAGGCCGATGAAGACCAGGGCGCCGCTCGCGAGCAATGGAGCCGCAACCGACGACATGGCTTGAATAGCTGCGGCGTCTCCGTACCGGTAGGGCACGTTATACCGTCTGGCCGGCTCCACCATCGGGTCAAACTAGCCACAGGGGCACCCCGAAGCGAGGTACGGGTTCCCGACGCCGCGGTCGCTGCACCGACGGTACATGTCAGATAGCCGCCAGTTCCCGGCCGCAACGCACCCGTCCAACGGGGTGCTGGACAGGTTGTGCCGCGGGCTGTGGCACAACTAGCCGCGACCGACTTCTACGCATCCTCTGCCGCAAATCCCCGCTCACGGGGCCAGCAGGGCGCGACACCAGTCGCCCCCCTACGGTCAGAGGCCGACGTCACGGCCGCCTCTGCAGACAGCGCAGACGTCGAACTTCACCCAGAGGCGTTGCCGATGCTCCGGGCCAGCCACGGCAAGTACTGCCGAGCCGGCAACACCCCCTTCGTCGAACACACGTACGGAACGACTTCAGTGTCGCTCGGCGACCGCACTTACGGTTCGGAGCGTGTGGACGCCGACGGCAGATGAACGGCTCGCCGAACAACTGCAGGCCGCGCTCGCCCGGCCGCACGCGTCCCACGTGTCGCCACCACGGCCGGTGGCGCTTGCAACCGAGGACAAGGTCGTGGGTTGGCTGTGGGGCCGACTGCAGACAGAGGAGGGTGCCTGGCTCGGCCCGGCCACCATGTACTACGGAACGTTGTTCGACGGGGCCGAGCTCGGCTGGCACCCGGGCACACGGCTCCGCACGCTCGACTGACCGACACCTCATGGACTGCGGCTACGGTGCGGGCGTGGCCGCCGACCAGCGGCCTCGGTTGCTGACCGAGCTCCGCAAGGCCGCCGCGGCCCGGCGGGCAGCCCGCCGGCGGATCGCTGACCTAACCGCTGAGCACGGGCTCGGGTCCGCCGGGCACCCGGCGGCCTGGGATCGCTACCGGGCTGTGAACGACCGCTGGTCGACGCTGATCCGCGAAGCCGCGACTGCCGGCCACACACTGGCCGACGTGGCCCGTGCCGCCGGCTGCGCCCGCCCCTCGGTGTACCGCCACCTCAAGCGCTGACCTCGCCTCCCACCCACACCGACAGGAGCCAGACGACGGGTTCGGTCGGTGGCCACCGACCGCCACAGCGGACCGGTCAAGCCGCGTTCGGGGTGGAGAACCGCTGCGCGGCGCGCAGGGCACGCTTCGGCTGCGTCCGCACCACCTCGTGGGGCACCCCACCGGAGAGCAGGCCGCTCGGCGAGGTCAGCCATGTCCACAGCTGCCAGCCGTCGACCCCGCCGACGGCCAGCGCCTCGAGCAGCGGCCGCAGCTCCGGGCGCAGCGACTTGTCGGCGGCGAACTGGAACGCGGGCACGATCGTCTGCCCGTCGTGAGTGAGGGTGAACAGCTCACGGGCGGCGCACGTGCGCGCGACCCAGGTGCGCGTGCTGGAGGCCTGCCGGTCACCGCGCAGCCGCTGCAGGGTGTCGTAGGTGAACACCTCGGTGGCCAGCAGACGAGCCCGGTGCGCGGCCAGCCGCTGGGCCCCACCCGCACTTCCACCGGTGACCGTCATGGCTCCCACTGTGCCGGACTGACCCGATCTAGGCACCCAGGCCAACACTCCCTGCCGAGGTCACGGCGGGCCGACTCGCCGCGGCTCCTGCGTTGGCAGCGGCGGCGAGAAGATCGCCTCGTGGACGTTGCCACGGATCGGTCGCAGCTGCTCCGCTCGAGCTGTCAGCCAGCCGGGCGGCGGCTGCAGCTCGGGCCGGCTCCGTAGCCACGGAGGCCCACTGGTCACCCACATCTCCCGTGCTCGTTGCGGGCTTCGTTCCGCTCCCGGTGCAGCCGATCGATCAGCTCACCGGCGAAGGCGGAGCGTAAGCACTCGAGGCAGCGGTGCACATGGTGTCCGGCGGCTCCCTCCAGTCGATACAGCGGCCGATCGAGGTCGCAGCCGCCGCAGTAGTCCGGCGGCGATGGCTCCGGCGGGCGGGAATGCGCGGATCATGCCGAGCAGCTATGACGGCCGCACCCGACTTCCACGCCCGCACGGTGATGGCGCTGCTGCGCGTCGGGGTCGACCGACAAAGTCTAGGGCGGCTCAAGAAGGAGCGGTGCTCACTCGTCCACCGGCGAGTGCGCGGGCAGCCCGGAGGTCCGACCTTGCTGCTTGGCGAACGCCTCGATCAGCGCCTCGACGTGCTCGTGGCTGACGTCGATCTCGGCCCCGGAGGGTTCTGGAAGCGCGATCCCAGCCAGTGGGTCGTCGTCGGGGTGGTGCAGTAGCAACTCCCGTGCGTTCCTGGCGGTGATCTCGTTGTAAAGGCGTGCCGCACGGGCGGTGCCGACTCTTGCGCCCTCCTCAATGCCGATCGGATTTCCGAGGGGACCGAGCATGAGCGCGACTCGCCGCGAGAGCGGCATGAAGATGTGCTCGGCTGACCCAAAGCCGACGCCGTCCAGGGGCACCTCCGGACCTGGTATGAGTGCGACGGGGGTGTCACTGGTCGCCAACGCCTTGCGCTCGAACCGGGTCACGACCCAGGGGCGCCCCAGGGCCAAGTTGGTCAGCCCGGGCAGCATCGCCGCGATGTTGGTCAGGTGCCCCTGCGAGTTCACCGTGCGGGTGTCGGCGGTCGCCAGCATCTCGGCCCGCTTCGCCTCCACCTCAGCGTCTGGTGTGGTGGCCGGTAGCCGCAGCCGTTCACGAACATCTGAGGTGCTCTCCACGCCGAACTGCAGCTTGCCCATGGATCGCGCGATGTCCTCGAACGCCCGGCGTGATGCCTTGGTGCGGATGAACTGCGCGGCGATCCACTGGCAGATCAGGACCCGGTCCTCGTCGGCCGGGACGAGTCCCTGGTCGACCACCCGCTTGAAGGCGCCCTCGGAGTCGCCTTCGAGCTGAGAGAGGGCCTTCTCGTAGGCGTCTTCCTCTAGGTCGGGCAGCTCGGTGCTGTAGAAGTGCTTCTGCACCGTGGCGTCGTTGACGGAGACCAGGTGGCGCTGACCCGTCAAGCGGACGCAGGCGAGCTGCTCGTCCCTGGCGAACCGGCGCAGGTATGCCTTGTTGACCAGGTGGTGTCGAACCGGCGGTTTCTGGGGCACACGCCCATCGTGACCTACCGCACTGACGTATTCCCGTGGCGATGAGTCGGCGCAGAGACTTGCCGCGGCTCGGTGCCGTGCTGGCCGAGGCGCTGGACGGTCCGGCCGAGGACATCACCTACGTCTGATACTCCGGGTCGATCCAGGGCCGGGCGGCTAGGGCTGCTGCCTGGTACATCCGGCTCAGCTCGCAGAAGTTGAGGTCTCGGCCCTTGTGGTCGCGGAACACCACGGCGAGGGGCCAGTTCAGCTTGACCAGCCACTCGTCGGGCACGGGGCCAAGGAACCGGTAGCGGGTGGCCTCGTCGCCGGGGGTGAGCAACGTGCTCCGAGGAGGTGTCCAAACGATCTCCACCCGCGTCGTCGCTGGGAGGACCTCCAGCACCCGCTGGTCGGCGTCCGGGGCGGTGTAGGCGATGGCGGCGTGCAACATCTGGTGCTTGTCGGCGTTGTTCACCCGCCCCACCAGCGCGAGTGGATCGCGGGCGGGGTCGTCGGCGTGGAGTGGCTGCACGTCGTGGATCAGGTCGAGGTCCTCGCCTGTCACACCGGCCAGCGGCCCGTCTGCTGGCCAGGGGGCGGCGACCGAGCACGCCCACTCGTTGGCGTGGGTGGTCAACGGGAACTTGTGGTGGCTCCTGGGGGCGCCGCCGTTGCGCACGACGAGCGCGGTGACGAGGTTGTCCAGCGCGCTCCGGGCGTTGTGCGCGAACTCGCCCAACATGAGGCTCATTGCGGGGTGCGGCTCCGCCGTCGGCCAGTAGTGGGACGAGAACGTGCCGTCAGCCTTTGCCGTGGGGCGGCCCTCGGTCGGCGAGGTCAGGACCTGCTCGATCTCCTCGAATAGGCCCTCGTACAGCACTCGGGCCCGGACGAGCTTGTGGGCCACGCCCAGGAGGACTTCGTCGGGATCGATCTCGTGAGCCGTCACGTACCGATCATCAGGCCCACCCGGACACAAAAGGTGCCGGAGCCTCGCCGGTCGGGCGCTATGTGGGCACTCAGGCCCTACGTGCGGCGGCGTAGGCGTCTAGGCCGGGAAGATCGAGATGGACTCTGGGATTGGCCACTGGTTCCTCCTCGGCGTCAGGCCCCAGAGTCGTTCCATCGCACCATCAGCGACACGGTGTCGCCGTCGACTGAGTCGACGATCACCCGCCGGGAGCTCGCCGTCGGTCGCCTCGACCACGTCACCGGACGTCAGCTCCACCGGCGGGGAGATGCTTCCGCGGGAGGCCAGCGCGCGGACCCCGTCCGGGCTCAGGTAGAAGTCGACGTGGAACCGCGCCTTCGCCCCAGCTACGGGTCCTCCCGCTCGGTCAGTGCCCGGTAGCGGTCCCACAGCGACGACCACCGCATCAGGTCATCGATCTCGACGAGTTGGCCGTCGGCGTCGTGGAACTCGGCGACTTCCAGCATCCGCTCGCTGGGCGTGCTGTAGCGCTGCTCGAAGGCGCGGAGTTCGGCGTGCATCTCCTCGGTCTCGCCGGCCGTGATCTGTCGCCACACCAGCGGCGGCGGCAGTGCACGCTCCCGGGCACCTCCGTGTTCGCGGCAGCGGGCGCGGAGCCGCCGCATCACCGCATCCATCTCTGCTGCGCCGATCGGTGCGTGCTTCGCTTCGAACTCGGCGAGCAACTCATCCAACGCGGTCAGCCTGCGCGCCGCTGACTCCGCATCCCCGGCCCGGTCCTCCGCGCGGGCCTGCTCCGACCTCGGCCCCGGCCCGGCATGCCCACCGCGGGGAGCCACGCCGTTGCCTGGCCGACCGGCGATCTCGAGGACGCTGTAGAGCTCGTTGACGGCGAAGAACTCCTCGGACTCCACGAGCCGGCCGTCGGCGCCCCGGAAGGCATCGGGGTAGTTGCCCGCGCAGATTCCGGGGTGCGCGGCCTCGAACGGGGCCACTGCGGCGCGGACCGCATCCAGGTCGACCGCGGTGCACCTGGTCCGGTCGGCGCGAGTCCTTCCTAACGGGCCCGGCTCGTCCAGCAGCTCGAGCTCGACCTCGGGGTCGTCGACGGCCAGCACGCGGGCACGGGCCGGGGTGACGTCATCGCCGAGCACCACCACGGTGTCGCCGGCGCGCAGCTGCCGGCGGATCGGCGCTCCCACGCGGATGCGGAACCGGCGCGCCTGGCCGACCAAAGACCAGTCGACGAACAGCTCAACCGTGGCCACGTTCTTGACCGTACGGAACCAGCCCGCCCTTGCTCCACCTAAATCGGGACCGAGTCCGGGACCGGACCTCGCACTGGCGTCCCTCGCGGCGAAGCTGTCCCAGCAGCCCATTTGAAGTGACGGACGAACCGTGTTCCCCGCCTCTGTTGCATCTGCGTGGTCAGCCGGTGCGGTTCCAGGTGCCGCAGTCGTCGGTGGCGAACGCGACGTCGGTCGGCAGAACGTCCACGTAGGCCTGTCCGTCGGGGAACTCCCAGGCCAGGACGGCGTCGTAGTCGCCGGTCAGATCGCTGAGTCGCTGCCAGGAGCAGCCCGAGCCGCCGAGGGCGCGGTAGGTTCCCGGTTGGATGTCGGAGCCGACCAGGTAGGCGCCGTCGTCGAATGCGCCGCTGACGTCGGGAACGTCGCCCGTCGCCGGCGTCCACCGGCCGCAGTCATCGGTAGCGAACGCGACGTCGGTCGGCAGAACGTCCACGTAGGCCTGCCCGTCGGGGAACTCCCAGGCCAGGACGGCGTCGTAGTCGCCGGTCAGATCGCTGAGCCGCTGCCAGGAGCAGGAGCGCGCACCGTCGGCCCGGTACCGGCCCGGCGAGATGTCGGTGCCGACCAGGTACGTGCCGTCCCCGAAGCCTGGTGGCTGCGGGGTCGACTCGGCCGTCTCCGGAACGGCGGACTCCGCCGGCGCTGCCGCAGCGATGGGATCGGCGTCAGGGGACGGCTCACCGGAGGACCGGAGGTCGGCAAGGAGCGCACCGACGAGGAGGAGCGGCACCACGACGCCGGTGATCACACCCAGGATCCAGTACTGCGGCCGGCCCGGCGGTGGCCCGCCAGGCGGCCCGGGCGGCGGACCCCAGCCCGGTGGCGGTGCGCCCGTTGGCGGTCGCCACCCCGGCGGTGACGCAGGGACGCCTGGTGGCGGGCCTCCGGTCGGCGGACGCCAGCTCGGCGGACCCCAGCTCGGCGGCGGCCAGCCCGCTGGCGCGGCCGGTGCAGCCCAAGGCGGTGGTGGGTGCGGGCTACCCGGCGCGGGCCGCCCCTCCCCGGGCAGGGCGCCGCCTGGCGGCTGGGTCATCCACTCGGTCCTCTCGTCGGTCGATGTCGCCGCGGCAGTATCCGTCCCGGCTGTCCTCGTCGACGCGCGCACGAAGCAGAAGTAGCCCCAAAGAAGGTGCTCAAGCCCAGCAGCCCGACGACGACAGCGGCGGAGCCGTCGCCTTGAGGGCACGGGCGTGCTCAGCCGGTCGGCCTTCCAGTTGCATGGTCCCGCGATGACGAATCCGCCAGTACCACGGCGGTCGACCCCGCCGAGTACGCAGACGCAGTCCTCGACGCCTTCGACGCCACCTACCCCACCACCGGCACCGTAAGAACTCCACCAAGCCGGTGCTCCGCTCCTGGTTAGAGCAACGGTGAGCACCCCGCCGGGGCCTGCACCCTTCGACCGCCCAGCGGTCACCACCACCGGTCGGTCGCGGGAAGGTTCAGTTGCAGCCCTGCCCCGACGACATCGCCACCACATCCCCGCCGGTGTCGAACTCGACGACCAGGTTGCTGAAGTCGCCGAAGGACACCCCCAGCGCCCCGACGGCGGATCCGCCGAAGACCCCCACCTCCGACGCCTGGTCGCCGTAGACGTCGAGCACGTCCTGCCGGCTGGACCCCAGCGTCAGCCCCTCGGCGGTCGCCAGCACCGGCCGCACCGGGCCTGCGGCCGGCTGCAGGTAGCTCCATCCGGCCAGGTACTCCACCGGCGCGTCGGTGGTCGACCCGTCCGGCTGCGGCTGCGGTTGATCCAGGAACATCACCTCGAGGTCACCCCACCGCACCAGCCGCCACAGGGCGCCGCTGTTGCCCAGCGGCCCGCACATCGTCGGGGTCACCCAGCCGGAGTCGTCGTCGGGTGCGCCGAGTTCGGCGCGCAGGTAGGTCAGCGACCGGTCGGCGTCCTCGAAGACCGCCAGGTCCCCCAGCGAGCCGCCGAGTCCCAGGGCGACCGACCCGGCGGCACGTGGGGGCAACGGTGGCCACAGCGTCACCGTCCACGCGCCCTCGCCCAGTGCCATCGTCGTGGCCAGGTCGGTGAGCACGAACGTCGCTTGACCGATCGCCAGCAGCGGCCCGCCGCGGTGCTTGGCCGAGGTGGCCAGCCGGGTGACGTCGCCGCGCATCCGGTTCCACGCCTGCGCCGGCACATTGGCCTCTAGCACGTCGAAGACCGCCTGCGGGTTGCTCACCACGCAGCCGACCAGTTCCAGGGTCAGCTCCCCGACCCCGGCCGCGGTCCCGTCGGTCGACGCCGAACTGGTCTGCACACAGCCGACCAGCAGCGCCAGGCTCAGCATGGTCGCCGCCTTCGACAGCGACTCGTTGCGGTCCTTCAGCGACATGACCAGCCCGGTCGCACTGAGTGCGGCACCGTAGGCGGCGCCCAGTGCCGGCATCCGGCCACGAACGGTCAACGGTCCGGCGTCGGTGACCATGTCCTGGGTGAAGCCGATGTGCACCTCCGACCCGGGGAACAGCAGCCAGGTCCGTGACTGTTCGGCCTCGGGTACCGCGAAGACCGGCAACACTCGCGAGGTCAGGTTGGTCGCCCAGTCCACCACCGCGCCGCCGTCGAACAGCAGCGGCTGCCACGCCCACTTCGGGGTCACCGGGGACGACACCAGGATCGCTCCGCCGCGGTTGTTCACCACCTTGACCACCGAGTCCTCGGGGCTGCTCGGATCGCGGCCCACGCACACCAGCAGCGGCCCGTTGATGTCGTCGAGGAAGGTCGGCTCCTCGGTCATCCACGCCGGCGGTGGGCTCGTGCACGACGGCGGGTCGGTGCGCTGGTCGAAGACCTTGCCGATCGTGTTGGTGACGGCGTCGGCGGCGACCCGCAGCCAGCTTTTGAAGCTCAGGTGATCGGTGGTGACGGTGGCCACCGTGCGGTCGGCGTTGAGTTCGGCCACCCGCACGTGGGCGGCCGAAGGCGGGCTGTCGCCAGCGGCAGCGGCCAGCACCTCCTCGGCGGTGGCGGTGTCGTCGGCCAGGAAGAGCACCTCACCGGCCGGCAGCGGCTCCTCGAGCCGGTAGGTGAAGGTGACCGGTACGGCCGGCCGCCCAGACTCAAGGGCGACGTCGGCGGCGGCCAGCAGTGAGACCCCCTCGAGGTCCCACAGCCCGTCGGCGGCACCGTCGACGGTGTCGATGAAGATCTCGGTTCCCGCGGGCGCGGCGGCGGCCGGCACCTGCACCGACCACTGGTCGGTGACGGGGACATCGGTCGTCCCCTCGGCAGCGACCGTCGGCACGGCCGGTTCCGCGGTGGGTTCCTCAGCGGTGGCAGTGCAGCCGACGAGGACCGCGACGACGACGGCGACCGCAAGCCACCGGCGAACCCGGACGACGGTCATGGGTGGTGCGTGTGCATGGCGGAGTGCTCCCCGTGGCCATGAAGGTCGTCACACTCTGCGGGAGGCGGTCTGGGCCGGTCAAGGGATCCCCGCCCCCGAGTCCAGGGTGGCTACCTGCACGCGGGGGCGGAACGCGTCACCGCGGGCGGTGAGCCGGTCGGCGTAGACCTTCCGGATCGCCCGGGCATCAGCCTCAGCTCGCCGAACAGCCGCTCGCCCTGCCGGTAGGACAACCGGAAGCGCGCCAACCCACGAGCGTCGAGGAGGAAGCGATGAGCAACAACAAGTTCGACGAGCCGTGCGACGAGATCGCCGCCCGCCGGGGCGCTGCCGAGCGGATCGGCGCTGACGTCGACCGGGTGAACCGGGTGCTCGAGCTGGAGAAGCTCCGCGCCCGCACCAAGCTGACCCAGGCCGAGTTCGGCATCCGGATGGGCCTCAGCCGGCCGCGGTTGCGGCATTGCGGCGCGTTGGAGTCCGCTCGCAACCGTCCAGGGGCAGTACGAGGTCGTGGTTCGCGGCCGGGTCGTTGATGCGGACGTACCGCATGGCCATCTCCGCCGAGCGGTGCCCGGTCACCTCATCGGCGATCTCCTGGGGCTCCATCTTCGCCTCGTTGTAGGCGAGCGTCGCCGCAGTCACCCGCATAGTGCGGGTGCCGTAGTTCCGTTCCGTGCCGTCCTCGGCGGCGTCGAGGTCCTGCACAGTGTGCGCCAGTCGGCGGATCGCGTGGCGCCCACCGTTTCCCCGCAGCGCTTCCCCGCGCCGACCGATGAAGAGCGGGTCGTCATCGCCCGCGCCGCTGCGGCGGCGCATCTCCAGATGGTCGCGCATCCGGCAGGCGGGGCAGGAAGGCTGGCAGGCGGCGGGGTCGTCGGCCAGGTGGTCGAGATAGCGCGCGAGCACGTTAGGCCTGGCCTCGCCCTGACGTGCGGCCGCGTCAGAGCTCTTCTCGTCAATGACCTGGTAGCCGTAGCCGCCCGTCCCGGTGAGCTGCAGCTTCCCGACCGTCAGCCGCTCCAGCTCGATGTGCCGGCGGCCGTTCACCACCCCGCAGAGCTCATAGGCCAGGTCGCGGCGGCGCTGCCCCAGCCACGGATCGAGGTTCTCAAGCCACCACATCCGGTCCTCGGGCCTGTCGCCGTCCCAGGTGGCCGCGATCTGGGCCCGGAGCTCCGCGGCCGGCCGCAGCCGTCCGTCGACCTTCCCGGCCTCCACCGGGAACCCCCGAGCCCAGGCCTGGAACAGCGGCTGCAAGTCGGCGCTCACGGCCGGCGGGGTTCGCCGGTTCGCCCGTTGGGTCCGGTCCTCTACGCGAGGCATCAGCGGACGGTCGGTGGCCGCTGCCGTGGGCAGGTCCAGCGCGGCGGTCAGGGCCGCGTAGAACTGCGGCTGTCGGACCGCGTCGAGCCGATATTCGCCGCTGCCGTCGGTGATCACGACGGCGTCCGGACGGACGTCGAACGCCGACCAGGGCAGCCGCTGGACCCCGCCGCCGGTAGAGGTCGGGTCGACTCCAAGAGCCTCGGCAGCGGCGACGACACCGCGCAGCCGCACCGCGAGCGGGCTCAAAGGGTGCAGGCTCGCCCCAGCCCGCTCCGCGGCGACGTTGACTTGCGCTTGCGTGAGCGCGTCTGTACGTACGTCTTTCAGGGTGCCGATCTCGGCACGAAGCGTCTTCAGGAACAGCCTGACCCGGCGGCCGCGGGGATCGGGGTGGCCGTTGCGCCGCTGCTCGTCGGCGACGATTCGGGCGAACGTGGTCGCGTGCGACCACGACCAGGCGTCCTCCTCGCCGACCACGGTGTGGTGGTGAGCGAACAAGAACCGCACCAGAACCTGGTCAGCCCCCGGGTAATCCGGCTGGGGCCGTTCGGGGGGCTCCGGCGGCTGGCTGTTGGCGGCACACCACCGCAGGTACTGCGAACGCCGCACCTGGTCGTCGCGGCGCTGCTTCTCGCTGCCGCGGCGGTCGACGACCTCGGCACTGACCTCGTCCCGCGCCTTCCCCCTGCCGCTCATGCGAGCTCCAACAGCTTTGCCACCGGGCCACGGCTGCCGGCGGCGCCGGCGGTGTAGATCAGCGTCGTGTGCAGCTGCTGATGGCGCAGGCCCCGCTGGATGTCCACGAGGGGCCAGTTGTCCAGCTGCGCCTGCTGCGCGTAGCCGCGGCGGGTGGAGTAGCTGGAGTACTCGGCGGGCAGCCCAGCGATGCTGCAAAGCAGCGCGAGGTCGTCGCCGGCGAGCTCGTCGCCGGTCGTCCCCCGGTCGATGGGCTCGCAGGCCTCCCTAGGCGACTTGACCAGAAGGACGCCCTCCCGACCGCCGGTGGCGGCGTCGCGCACGCAGAGGTACTCCGCCATCGCCTGAGCCGCCGACGTGCCGCCGGGGGCGCTCCACTCCAGTGGCCGCCCTACGTCCTTCACGCCGGGCTGGTCGTCCTTCGTGCCGCCGAGCCGGATCCGGTAGCAGCGATCCGCCGGGTCCGGAGTGACGGCGTTTCGGTCCAGGCCGACCAGGTCGGAGTTCATCCGGAAGCCGCAGACCCAGCTGGTCACCGTCCACGCTCGCGCCCGCACCCACCTGAAGCCCGATTCGACCCCGACCGCGAGGACCAGGCCGCGCCGGAGGCCAGCCCGCTCCCAACGCGTGAGCGTCGGGGCCGGAGTCAGCCCCACCCGCCTGGGCTCCGGCGCCCGCAACCCCGGCCACCGCGCGCACAAGCTCTTCAGCTGGTCCCGGAGCTCCCGCCGCCCGGCCGACAGAAGCGGGCCGTCGCCCGGATGCTCAGCGAGCACGGCACGCACCGCACAGGCAGTGCAATCCCACGGCACGCCGCGGACGTAGTCGGTGTGGTTGCACGGTAGACCGAGCACGCCGTGCGGCCCGCGCAGCTCGAGCGGTCCGGGCGCCTGCACGTCCTGGTTGCCCCGCAGCGTGACGTCGCCGGGCTGGAGCCGGTGCAGTTGTCCCGCGAGCAGTCGCGTGTCCAGGGCCAGGAGCACCGCGGCCCGACCAGCGTCGAGGCGCGGCGTCCGGGCCGGCTCGGCGACCAGCAACTGAACCATCTCTCGGCGGAGGAGCGGCTTGACCGGCTGCCGCGGGAAGTCGCCAGCCGAGCGGCGCTTCCCGTCGCGCCGCTTGAGCCCTTTCATTAGGGCCTTCCAGTCACCGACGTACTGAGGCTGCTTGTGCGCTGGGACAAGCCCGGCCTGCTCGTAGTGCCACCCGACCGCAGCAACGATGGTTCCGATAGTCCCGGCCGAAAGCGGAAGGCCGTCCTCGCGGCACTCGAGCGCGAGGTCCTCGAAGACAAGGAACGGCGCCCGCAACGGGTCGATCGTCTCGCGGAACCGCACACCAGTCTCAGCGCACAGACGCTTCCACCGCTCCCAGTTCTTCTCATGGTTGGAGCGCGTCGACGGCGCGCGGCTTTGCTCGCCCAGGTACGCATCGATCGCAGCATCGAATGCAGCCCAGTCCTCGATGACCTTCGGGATGTACTTCAGCTGCCGCGTCTTGGCACCCGGCCCGTGCGCCACTCCTCCCATGCGGCGCGACCGTCCCGAGCACTGCGCGATGCGCAGGGGTCCCGACGCGAGATCCGGGGAAAGTGTCGCGGCGTCCGGCCAGCGACACCGAACGTGCCGCGGTTCGCCGAACGACACTGCCCGTCCGATGGGCGACACTCAGGCCCGCGGGGCCTATGGCCGACCGTCGGTGGGTTGGGCCACAGCGAACGGACGAGCCGGTCCCGGTACGGTGCGGCCCAGCCGTAGGGAGGGAACGCGTGCCGTCGTCTGCAAGCCCGGTCCAGCACGCCATCCGCCTCCTTGCCTTGATGCGGCAGGCCGGCGGTCCCGCAGGCGCCCCCGGGGACCCGCAGAACGCGGTGCTCGCGGTGCGCAGCGAGTTGCGGTTGCAGGCCCTGGACTTCTGGCTGCGCAACCCTGACTACCTGGCCGCCGAGCTGCTCACCGAGGTGGAGGCCGGGCGGCTGGACGCGTCATACGTCGACGTGGCCTCAGCGCTCCTGGACGACCCGGAGCCTTCCCTCCGGCACTACCCCATGCCGCGGTGGCTCTACGGCGCCTACGAGCCGCTGGACGATGCCTTCGCGCACCTCGAGGCGTACGGCCTCGCGGCCATGCGCCGCATGCCGGGCGGGCATCGGAACCAGTTCTTCCTCCTGCCGGCGGGCGTTGCGGCAGGTGATGACCTCGAGGCCGCCGACTCTGCCCTGAGCTGGTACCCGCGGCAGGTCAAGCTCGTGCTCTTGGTCGCTCGCGACCACTCGGGTGCGCAGCTGAAGGCCCGGCAGTACCAGCAGGCCTCCTACGCGGAGACCGAGCTAGGCACCCACATCGGGCCCATCGGCGACCGGGTGCGGTCACGGCTGAAGGAGAGGACGGCATCGTGAGCGAGCTCGCGCGAGCGGTCGCGGAGAAGCTGAAGGGCGCGGTGTCCCAGCAGGACATCGAGATCATTCTCCGCGAGTCTCGGGTCACCACGTCGGCGACGGTGCCGACCCCGGTTCGGCTCAGGGTTCTGCACGTCACCTTCTCCGGCGTCAAGCGGCTTGAGACATCCGACGGCGACGTCACCGAGGAGCCGTTCGAGTTCTCGTGGGACCTCGGACCAGGGCTCTACGTGGTCGGCAGCCACGACAACCTCCACGGCAAGAGCAGCGTGCTGGAGATCATCCGCTGGGCGCTCCGGGGCCGGTCCAGGGTCCAGCCGGACGTACGGTCGTGGCTGCGCCACGTACACGTCGTGTTCCAGGTCAACGAGGAGCACGTCGTCGTCGACTTCGCCGTTTACGACAGCCAGCCCCGGGGGTCGGTGTTCCGGCAGGATGCCACCGGGTCCGGCCGGGTCGAGCTCGCGCGCTTCGGTGACGAGGGCGGATTCGAACAGGCGATGGACTCCATCATGATGACGCGGCTCCACCTGCAGCCCATCGCGGCATGGCAGGAGGACCAGGCGGTGGAGCACGCCTGGGTGGCCTACGCCGGCGCCCTGTCGATTTCTTCCAAGGGGCTCGACCAGCTGCTGGGAGACGTGCCGTTCGGGGGGATGGCCAGTCGACTGCTGTCGATGTTCGTCGGGGCCGCCTGGGCCGCCAGCAGGGCCGAGGCCACGACCGCGGGGAGGGCAGTCGACGCGGCCCTGGACCGGCTGAACCAGAGAGCGACGCAGCAGGAGGAGGCCACGGCGGGGAAGCGTGCCGCGGTCGAGGCGGAGATCTCCAGGGCTCAGGCGGCCCTGGCCGACGTCCCGGACGGGGGCGTCCGTCTTGCAGAAGTGGACGCCGCAGTGGAGCGCGTGACCCGGCTGGGCTCCCGCGTCGCAGCCCTTCGCCTACAGCTCGACGCGCTCCGGGACGTCGAGCGCGGGGCCCGGCGCGAACTTCGTGAGGAAGAGGCTCGCAAGCATGCGCTGCTAGAGGACGCGCTTGGGCGCCGGTTCTTCAACGCCTTGCGCCCGAGCGCCTGCCCGCGCTGTTCCGCACCGGTGACCGAGGAACGACGGGCACACGAGTCCGAGGGACACGAGTGCTCGGTGTGCACCACGGAGCTCGACCTGGAGGCCTTGGGGCAGGAGGTCCTTGTCGCCGCCTCGGCGCCGGCCCCCGAACGCGCTGCTGCCCTCGCGGGCGCGGCGATGCTCAACGGCCGTTCCGCGCCGTCGGAGGAGACGCCGGCGGAAGGCGACGACGCCCTGCGCCGGGTTCTCGCAGACACCACCCTGCGGGTGCAGCAGCTGGAGGCCCAGCTCCAGGACGTCGAGCGGGAGCGGGAGGAGGCGGCGTCCCGCGCTCGGTCCGGTGGCGAAGCCGGCGGCCTGCTTGAGCGGCGGCGGACCGCCGAACTCGCTCTGGCACGCGCGCAGGGGGCTCTGGAAGCCCTTCAGCCGACGATGTCGTCCGCCGACGAGGCCGAGCGCGTCGTCCTCGAGCAGCGGCGCAAGGTCCTGAAGGCCACAGAGACGGTCACGGCGGACCGGGTGAAGGACGCCCAGCGCGACGTCCTCACGACTTTGTCGCAGAACATCACAGATCTCGCCCGCGAGTTCGGCATCCCGCAGCTCTCGTCGGTCGAGCTCGGTGGCGGCGCAACGCTGAAGGTGCACAAGGGCGGCGTTTCCACGTCCTACGGGAAGTGCACGTCGGGTGAGCAGCTGCGGCTCAAGGTTGCGACTGCCGTCGCCCTACTTCGCGCCGGGTTCGCCAGCCAGACCGGGCGCCACCCCGGCCTGCTGACGGTCGACTCGCCCGGTTCGGAGGAGGCCACGAAGGTAAGCCTCGACGCGATGCTCCAAGCGCTGCAGCAAGCCGCCGCCGAGTCACCGGACATGCAGGTCATCGTCGCGACGACGCGCACCGAGATGCTGGAGGAGCTGGTCCCGGCGGACCGTCGGCGGGTCGCCAGACCCGACGAATACCTCTGGTAGCCAGGGCCACCGTTCCGTCGGTGGTCGGCGACAGGCTGGCCCCGCGAGCGACCGCACGGACGGTGAGAGCCCCCGACGAAGGAGCAGCGGCATGACGGACGACGGCGTGGATGGCACGGCTGCCAGCCCCCAGGTCATCCCGAACGCGCGCAGAGCCAGCAGCGTGGCCGGCGACTGGTCCGTCCCCGCCGACCGAGTGGCCGGCCTCGCCAACACTCCCGGTCTCATCGACCTCACGATCCTCCTCGTCGACGAACCCCCGCACGCGGCCCAGGCCGTTGCCGCCCACTCCGCCGTCATCGATGCGGTGGGCGAGTCCACCAGCCCCACCATCTTCATCGAGTGCCTCACCGCGTTGCTGGAAAGCCCGTCCGTCCTCCAGACGTCGGCGGTCCGCCTCTCCGACATGTGCCTGCGAGCGGCCCGGCCGCCGGCGCCCTCAGCTGGTCTGCAGGAGTGGCTACGTGCGGCCAAGGCCCTAGAGGGCGCCACCCGGATTGCCCTCGGGGAGTGGGTCTCCCACTTCGCGGTCCTTGCCCAGCTGGTGCAGCTGCCGCCCGTCAGCCCGCCCTCGTTCGCCCGTGTCGCGCTGCGCTGCCTCGCGGCAGCGTACGAGCGCTGGCGGGAGCAGGCCCTCGTCGCCGCGATGGAGCAGCTGGCGGGCCTGAACTCCCCCGTCGCAGCGCCCGTCGACCCCGAAACCGCCAAGAACTGGTCCCACGAAGTCGCAGCCGATGCCGCCTATGAGCTTGGATGCGCGTCCCTGCTCCAGGCCCTCGGTGGGCAGACGCTGACCGACACTGAGACGCACCTGCAGGACGCGGAGCGGCGACTGGACGTCGCTGCGGCCAGCAGAGTCGACGCCGCCGCCATGGCCGACGTCTCGCGTCTGCTGGCAGCACATCTCCCCACCGACACCGGACGCGCCCTCCTCAGCTCGACGGACCTGCCCGGCCTTGCAGTCCGGCTCGACGAACACGTGCGAGAGCACGTGTTCTGGTCCACTGGGCTGCCGCACTGGCGCTTCCCCCGCCTCGATGCCGAGGTCGCCTGGGTTGGGCTCGCCAACGACGTCGTCCGCTCCAGCGCCGCGTTGACGGAACCGAGCTGGTACCAGGCGGAGGCGATGCTCGCCCACGTCCTCGCCGCCTACACGGCGTCCCGATGTAGTCGCGTCCTGCGCCGTGAGGACCAGGTCGGCGTCGCCGCCATCCTCGGGCCCGTCATCGAGGATGGCATCGCCGTCCGGGCCGGTCTCATGAAGCACCTCGACGACCACGTGCGGGCGCTGGAGGCCGGCATCGCGGCGTCCGGCGGGGTGGGGACCGGGGTCGGGGGGCCGGCGGACGAGGGAGCTGTCGACGTGGAACTCGAGGCCGCCCGCTCCCTCCTGGCGGCCGCCCGAGAGAAAGTGGTAAACGCCGAGCGCTTCCCAAAAGCGAAGGGCGGCGCCGACGCCTTCGTCTCCACTGACGGCCAGCCGGAGCTGCCCTTGCTCGAGATGATGCTGGACCACGACCTCGCCGCTCTCACCTCCATCCCGGCCCATGTGGCCCAGGCCCTGGAACGGCGCATCGCCGAGGGCCATGAGGGGACCGGCTTCAGGGCCTCGCCTGGCGACGTGCTGGTCATCAACGAGACGTTCGCTCGCGTGCGACGGGAGCTGTCGGCCAGCGCCGAGTACCGCGGCGACGTGAAGTTCGCCGTCGACGAGATACTGCTGCTACTGCTGCGATTCTGGCGCTCGCGCGACGGTCTGGGTGAGGCCGAGATGCCCTACCTCTTCAAAGCGGACGCGCTCGAGAAGGAGCTCGCCGCGGACCTGAAGACGTGGTTCGACGGAACCCCGCACGCAGGTCGGACCAAGACCGAGGTTCGTCACGTCGGTGGCGGCCGTGTCGACGTGGCGTGCGTGTTCCCTCTCTTCACCCTGTACATCGAGCTCAAGAAGGACGTCCGGAAGATGGACCTGGTCAAGAGGTCCAACTTCCTGTCCCAGACCTCCGGCTACCAGAGTGCGGACGTGCGCCTGGGCTTCATGGCCGTACTCGATCTGCGCAAGCGGACCGGTCCCACCCCGAGCCTCGACTTCTCCTTCGACGTCGTGTCCCGAGAAGATCCTGAGCTGGGTCAGCCGAGGTACGTGGTGGCGATGCTCGTGCCCGGAAACCGGACGGACCCGTCGTCGATGCGCTGACCCAACGGTTGCCCTGCCGCGGTCCTTCACGAACGCCCTCGACCATCAGCCTTCGTCGCGCTCCTCGGGCACACGGTGGGCTTCGTGCGGCAGAGGCAGCATGCAGGGAGTGCCCATGTCATCGACCGGCACCGAGCAGAGAGGCAGCGGACGACCCGCGTCGCCCTCATGCTCGTCGCGGGCCGCACGGGTCGCTCGGAGGCCCGCGAAGATGCGCAGCGCCTCCTCGCGCTGCTCGGGGCTGAGGCCACTCGCCAGCTGGACGTCGAAGTTCTCACCGGGGTCGCCCACGTGCGTCATGCCGTCTGCCTACCCGACGGCACTGACGGACGGGGCGCTCGCCGACCGGACACCAAGGGAGCTATGCGGCGGAGAGACGCGTGCGCGTGGCGGGGACCGATCGGACGAACGGCCCGTACCAGGACCGGCTAACCAGCAGTAGGGGACCTTGCGGACTGTGCGCGCTCGACCTGCCGGCCGGGGTGCGGCGCACTGCCGTAGTGGGCCGGCTGACGTGGTGCGGCCGTCGTGGTGCGTCGTGGTGCTCCCGGTGAACGCCTACCCCGCCGGGCGCACCACCGCGTCCAGCTGCTCGGCGAGCTCGTCGATCAGCTGCCGCCCCGGGCCCTCGAACAGGTTCCGCACCCCGGGACCGGTCAGATCGGCCGGAAGAGGTCCGTCGAGGGGTCGAGCTCGTCTCCCACATCGGTAGTCGCTCAGCGCACGGCTCCCGCACCTGGAGCAGCACCGGGCTGCCCAGTGTGCGGCCACCCCGGCCGACGACGCGGGACGGCTGCCTCGTCGAGGAGCCGGCGCACCGTCCGGTGGGAGGCACCCAGCTCGCGGGCGATGTGGCGAGACTCGTCCAAGTGTCAGTCCGAGACTTGCGGGTGACATTTCTTGCCAAGCGGCCTCCACTTGCCGAGATAGCAGGCCATGTTGGCAAGTGTGGCAAGAGTGAACTCTGAAGCCGTGCCGGCTGACCGTGAGCGGGATGCGGCGTTCGCGGACGCTTTGGACGAGGGCGCGCGCGTACTGATGCGGCTGTCGGGGAGGCTGCGCGCACTTCACGTGGGCGAGCAGGCCGCGGACCGCGCGGCCGCGCCGCCGGGGCCGGCGCCCGTCGACATCCGGCGGGCCCAACCGCTCGGTGAGCGACAGATGGCGGTCCTCGATCTCAGCGGCCTGGGCGCGGAGCTCGGGCTGGCGGCCAGCGAGGTGGCACAGGCTCTGGAGTACACGCCGTCGAACGCGACCAACATCCTGAAGCGCCTTGAGGAGCTGAACTACCTCGTGCGCGTTCGAGACGAGCGGCCGGTGCGGTGGCGGCGGGCAACCCCAGCCGATGGCTGATCAGCTTCACCGGAGGCGGACTCGTTCCGGCGCCGGCCGTCGACGAGACCATTCATGAGGCTGCTCAGCTGGAACTGCGCAAAGGCGCTCCACAGCAAGTGGGACCCGGTCATCGACCTGGCGCCCGACATCCTCGTCGTCCAAGAGGCTGCCTGCCCAGCGGTGCTGCGCGCCAAGGGCGTGCCACTACCGGACCAGGCGCAGTGGATCGGAAGCGATAAGCACCGAGGGCTACTGGTGGCCGCGTTCGGGGACTACCGACTGCGGGTGGCCGAGACCTACTTCCCCGGGCTGCACTGGGTGCTGCCACTGGAGGTCACCGGCCCGGAGGCGTTCGCCCTCTTCGCGACGTGCGACACGTACACGATGAGCCGCCAGGGAGACCCCGAAGCGGAAGCCTCCGACGCAGTCATCACCGCCCTGTCCCGGTATGCGGAGCTGTTCGCTGGAGGCAACGCAGTGCTGGCCGGCGACCTCAACAAGAACGTGAAGTTCGACGTGCGGAATGGGACGCGGACTTCGCCCCGACCGTGAAGGCGCTGTCTGGCCATGGCTACGTCTCCGCTTGCCACGCCCACCGCGGCGAGATGCACGGTGAGGAGACCGAGCCGACCCACTACAACCTGTACCGACAGCATTCGCCGCACCACCTCGACTACTGCTTCGTACCCGTCGGCTGGCGCATCGACGACGTGGTCGTCGGGGGGGAACGAGCAGTGGGTCTCCCCCGCGGCGAAGTGGCGCAGTGACCACGCACCCCTGACCGTCGACGTCAGCCTGTGGTAGCTCGCCGGACCACGGGCCGACGAACTGACACATCTCGCCCCTCCAGGTGACGCCAGGGCGTGACGGCAGGAGGCAGTATCCCGGGGATGGGGCGCGTCAGGCTTACCGCAGGCGGTGTCAGTCCAGGGCAGGTCCGTCTCAAACCGTCGGGCGCGAGCGAACGGCTGCGACGGCCGGGAGACGACATCAACTACACGACCCGCCCCGGGGAGCAATGCAGGGTCTGCGGCCGGAGGGCGGCCGTCCCCGAGAGCGGGCGCAGCAAGCTGTGCCAGGTCTGCGCCCCGGACTGGCGGATCATAGCCGAGGTCGCCGCAGCGCTGAAGGCCGCCGGGCAGCCACCACTGAGCACTCCGGTCCCCGCCGGCAGTCCCCTGCACAAGCTCCGGTCGCGCGGACTCCAGGCCAAGGCGCGGCTCGATGACCGTCGGCGAAGGAACAAGCACGTCGCACCGCCAGCCGCCGCGCCGAAGACGTCATCAACGCAGGCCCGTGCGCAGACGTCTCCGACGCCGCGCCGGTTGAGCACTCAGGACAAGCAGTCGGGAGTGCGGCGGTTGCGAGCGCGGATCGTCAGCATCGAGCGGCAGCTGGGCCGCGCAACCACGCTGCGTCCTCACGCTCGGGCAAGGCTCGAGGAGGAGCTGGGCGCAGCGAGGAGGCTGCTGGCGCGCTGGGACGACACCCGCTGACTTGCCCGTTCAGCCGATGGGTCACTCCTACTCGTCGACGTCGCCGTCCCCCGGCGGCCATTCGCCGCGAGCCATCAGGTCGTGGACGTAGTCCTCGGCCTGCTGCTCAAGACGGTCGGCGGTCGTGACGATGGCGAGGGCTCGGCGTTCGATGTCCTCCGGGTCGACCAGGCCGAACATGCGATGGCTCCCGAAGGTGCCGATGTACAACTGACTCCCCGGCAGCCTGCGCAGGGCACGGTTCCCCTTGCCGGGGCCCGCTGATGCGATGTCCTCGTCGAGGACCGCGTCGTCAAGGTGCTCAAGGGCATCACGGAGTGCTGTGAGCACCGGGTCCGGCTCCGCCTCCGGCTTGCCTCGTTCGCGAGCCAGGCGGCGAACCCACTGCTCCAGCTGATTCGTGGCCCACACGAGATGATGCTGCGCTACCCACAACTGCTGCCCGCGCGTGAGCAGGTCCCTCTCCGTGATGGTCCACTCGCCGCGTTCGTAGGCGTGGTCGAGGTCGTCGAACCGCTTGCGGTCCTCCCGTACATCGCGAACCCGCCCGCGGACCTCGTCAGCCCAGACGTCGACGAACCACTGCGCCGTCTCTTCCGCTGAGCTCACCCCAGACCCTCCATCGGCATCTGTCCCATCGCCGAACATCGGATCCCAGCCCACCCGGCTAGACGCCCGGGATGGCGCCGGGCGACACCGGGCACGCCACGGTCCCTTGCACGAGGGCCCAGGTGACCGCGGCGTCCGGGTCGATCGTCCAGTGGTAGGTCATCGGAACCGTGACCGCCGAGAAGGCGAACATGCGGTTGTCCGGTGAGGCTGCGACGGAGATCTGCTGCTCGTCGAGGTCGACGACCCCGGTGCTGTCCCACATCTCGTAGTGCTCGTCGGTGGCCGTCCTACTCCAGAGCTTGACCTCGGTCTCGATCGGCCGGTCCCCGCTGCCGGCGCGGCGGACGATGCTGACGTAGTACTCGCCGACGTCGACGAACTGCGAGAACTCGCCGTTGGAGCTGACCTCGTACCAGAGGCGGTCACCGCCCATCCGTGGAGTCGCATGGATGACCTGGCACCGGACGAACGGAGCGGCCTGCGGTTCCGACGTCTGCAGACCACCGGCCCAGCCGGCGCTGATGGTCAGCGTTGCGGAAGCGCCGGGTGTAGTTGGCAGGTCGGGCAGCGGGGCCTGAAGCGGTTCGTCTTCGACATCGGTCACGAACGCGAAGGGCTGCACGGTCACCGGTGGCGGAGGCGGTGGTGTCGAAGGCTTCGGTGCGGCCGAGGGGCTCGGAGCGGCCGATGCGGAGGGCGAGCGCGACGGCGCTGAGCTTGCGGACGGCGACTCCGACGGGGCCGAAGTGGACGAGGCCGAACGCACCTCGGCCGCTGGCTCGGAGTCGTCGGCGTCGTCGTTGCAGGCCCCGACGACGACCAAGACGGCCGCCACCGCAAGCAGCCCTCTCCCCCGCATGGGCCGAAGGTAGCCGTAGCCGCCGGCGAGTCCAGGTAGGAGCGGCAAGATGGTGCACCGCACACACCGGCGGCCCCGCCGGTACCGCCCTTCGATCGACGGCCTAGGGCCGCAACCGCCGGACAGCGGCGGCCATCTCCTCCGCAGTGAGCGGACCCCATTCGTCCTCGACCTCACCTATCAACCGGTCGAGCGCCGCCAGCCGCAGCTCACGCGCTGCCACGGCCGGTTGGAGGCCTCCCGGAGTGCGCGGCGGGGCGCGCGGTGTGCCGGGCGCCGTCGGCGGTCAGCCACGCCGGCGCGAACTCCGGCTGGTTCAGCACCGTCGGCTCCTCCGACGCCGGCCCGTCGTCCCACAGCGACCGCGCCCAGCGGCGGGCCTCCTCGATCATCTCCGTAGCCGTCTCCAGCAGCGCCTTCTACCGAGCTACGACCTCCTCAGCGGTGTGCAGCGACGCTGCTGTCGCGCGTAGCTGCCGCTGCAGCTCGGCCACGGCAGCGAGTCACTGCTCCAGCAGATGCTGGCGGTCGCCGTCCGCGGCGGTGAGCTCGCGCAGCGTGGCGGTGAGGCCGTCGATGACGCCGGTGAAGATGTCATGACCGGCTGGCCTACGCGGTGTTGTCACCGCTGCTCCTGCTCGTGGTCATCCTCGACGGGCCAGAACGCCTCGGGGACGAGACCGGCGGCGCGCATCAGCGTCTCAGTGTCAGCGATGCGCCGAGCGAGCTCGGCGTCGTCTGAGGTCGGCTCGACGGTCACGGGGGCAGGCTACGAGCGACCACCGACATCACGCCCGTGAGTTCAGTTGAAGCGGTACTGCCCCCGGCCGGCTCGAGTGAAGTCGGCGTAGCTTGCAACGCCCTCGCCGGTGGCATCGGCGCACAGGTGCGCAGCGATCATCGTGCGGATGGTGCTGTCGGCGTAGCCGGTGCCGCGGCGACGCATCTCCGCGATGACCTCCGGCATCGTGAAGGCCTCCTGCCCGCTGCGCGCGACGACGGCGCGGGCGGAGGCGAGGATCTCCACGCGCGCCCCGTCCCGCGTCGCGCGGCTCGGTGCAGCATCGACGGACACCGCCTCGGCAGGCGGCGGCACGGTGCCCCCGGCGCCGGTGCTCGGCGCGTCGACGGGCGAGACGCTGACGGGCAGCGCGTCGACCCGGAACGCGTACAGGCTCAGCCCGTCACCGACCGGCTCGAGGACGGCGCAGGTGGCCGTCACGGTGCCGGGAACCGCGGCGGTACCGATCGCGCGGGCGGCCGTCACCGGCAGCGCGGACAGCGCCGCGGCGGGCAGCGTCACCGTGCCGCCCACGGACTCGGCCCAGCCGAGCCCGTGCCGGAGGCCGGCGCTGGCCACGTAGCGGACGAGCCGGTCGTTGAGCAGCTGCACCACCCACCGGTCACCGGCCGGCACGGCGGCCACGCGCAGGAAGTCACGCAGCAGCTCGCCGAAGGTCATCGTGTCCGGAGAGAAGCCGGTGCGACTGTCCCGCGGGTACTTCAGCTCCACGACGGCGCCGCCGGGGAAGTCCACGGCCAGGTCGAGCTTGCCGCCGGCGAGCTCCGGCGCGGGCACCTCGGCGGCCAGCCGGCCCGGTGCGACACCGAACTGCTCAAGCACCAGCACCGTCTCCAGCCGCACAGTGTCCTCGGTCAGCAGGTGTCCGCGGCCGGCCGCCCGATGCGCCGCTACCCGCGCCGCCACCGCAGCCCAGACCCCCGGCCAGTCGATCACCGCAGCATCGTCCAACACCGGCCGCACCTGCCCTCCCCCCGACGCCCCGACCGCCCCGCATACCAGGACCATCGTGGTGGGCCCGCTACGGTCCAGCGCCGTGACCACCCCTCCCCCACCCGAGGTTCCCGAAGACTGGCCGCGGCCGGAACCCAGTGAGCTGGAGGACGCGCGGCGGGTGGCCACCGAAGCGCTCTCCGATGACACCGCCCGCCCGGCCACCGAGCGGCTCGCGGGGCACTACGACCCGGCCAGGCGGGGCGCTGGCACGACGTTCCTCGAACTGCCCCCGGTCGCCCCGTCCACCATCACCGCAGCTGACCTGCACGCGCTGACGGTGCTCAATGCGCCCGTGGGGGCGCTGATCACCCGCCGGTTGCTGTCCGACTCCGCCATCCGGGCGGGCATCGACGAGGCCCTGGCCGGGCTACCGACCGATGCCGACCTCGCCGCCGCGGACCGCTCGACATTCGAAGCGATGGAGGCACTGGCGCAGGCCATCCATGCCGGGTGCTGCGACCCGTGGGTGGCCGCACCCAATCCGTGGGTGACTTCGGCCAAGCTGTGCACCCGCAAGCGCCCTCGGTTGTTCCCGGTGCGTGACCGCGTGGTCTGCAAGGGACTGGGCCTGTACGGCACCCCACTCCGGCGGTACGGAACCCGCCGGGTCGACTGGCAGGTGTTCGCGTTCCTGATCGGGGAGCCGGACATTCTTCATCGGCTCGATGAGCTCACCGAGCAGGTGCAGACCACGCACAGGGTGCGCTGCGACGCGGTGCCGTTGCGCGTGCTCGACGTCGCCTTATGGACTTGGCTGCCCCGCGCCTGAGCCCCCGCCCAACTTAGGTTTCGTCGATGCGTGTCGTCGACGAAACGGTCCGCTCACGTGCGTCCACGGAAGGCCCGTCGGCGTTCACCCCGAGGCGACCAGAGCGTGCACGTTGACCACGCGGCCGCCCCCGCGGACCTTGAGCACGAGCGCGTCGGCAGCCAGGAACGCGCAAGGCCCCTCGTCGAGGGGGCGGTGGCGAAAGTCGGCGACCTGCGTGTCCAGGTCCCTGGCCATCCCGCTGACCTGGGACTTCGACGGGCGGGTGATCCCCAAGCTCTCGACCAGCTTCTCCATCCGCCGGGTCGAGACGCCCAGCAGATAGCAGGTCGCGACCACAGTGGTCAGCGCGCGCTCCGCCCGGCGGCGCCGCTCCAGCAGCCAGTCCGGGAAGTAGCTGCCGAACGCAGCTTGGGGATCGCGGCGTCCAGGGTGCCGGCGCGAGTGTCGAAGTCCCGGTGCCGGTAGCCCTTGCGGACGTTGGCCCGCTCGGCCGAGCGGGCGCCGTACTCGGCGCGGCAGACAGCGTCGGCCTCGGCGCTCGTCACCGCGTCGATGTACGTGGTCAGCATCGAACGCAGCAAGTCGGGACTGGCCTGCTCCAACTGCTCGTGCAGGAAGCGGGCAGGGTCGATCAAGGGGGCAGCGGTCATCGCGTGGAACTCCTCGATCTTGAGTGGGAACTCAGTCCGAAGAATCACGCGGTGGCCACCTACACCTCTACGCCGACGCCCTCACCCGGCCCGTTGGCACACCACCTCGGTAGACGCCACTCAGCGAACGACCGGATGTGGCACAAATCACCAGTAGTTGACTGCGCTCTCCGCGCAGCCCCGCACCTTCCAGGGAGCCAAGACCCACAAGCCCCTGGAGCATTCGTTGACCAACACCTCTGTACCGACGAACGTCGACCCCGAGCTCTCGGAGACTGCCCTCGACGTCAATGCGTGCATTCAACTTCGTCCACACCAGCTCGCGGCCATCTCAGCCGCCACCAAGACCCTCTCCCACCACGATCGCGGGCAGTTGCACATGGCCTGCGGTACAGGCAAGACCCTGACCGCCCTGCGGCTGGCTGAGGCGCTGGAAACCGAACTGGTCCTCGTCCTGGTGCCTAGCCTCTCCCTGCTCGCGCAAACCTTGCGAGAATGGCGTCAGCACTCACTAAGCTGGTTCTCCGCAATCGCGGTCTGCTCCGATGACACGGTCACCGACGTCGAGACGTCGGTCTCTGTCGCCGACATCCCGGCACCGGTCAGCACCCAGCCGGAAGTTGTCGCTGGGCACCTGACCAGCCGACGGCGTGGTGGCCGGACGGTCGTATTCGCCACCTACCACTCCGCTGCCGTAGTCGCCGAAGCGCAGGCGATGGGCGCGCCCACCTTCGACCTGGCACTCGCCGACGAGGCACACCGCACCGCCGGGCACGCCGCCCCAGCGTTCCAGCTCATCCTGGATGCCGACCGCATTCGGGCGCGGAAGCGGGTCTTCATGACCGCCACTCCGCGGCTCACTCGGGCGCGGTCCGCAACGTCGATGGACGACGAGACGCTTTACGGGCCAGTTATGTTTCGGTTCAACTTCGCTCAGGCCATCGAGGCTGGACTGCTGTGCGACTACCAGGTCGTCGTCGTAGGCGTCACGGACGAGTCCATCCGGCAGCAACTGGAGGAGGGCGCCGAGCTCTTCGTCGGTAATCACGTGCTGACCGGCCGTGAGGCTGCCGCATCCGTTGCCGTCCTCAAGGCGATGGAGGACTACGGCATCACCCGAATGGTCACCTTTCACGGTGATGTGAGCCGCGCGGAGCGCTTCGCGACCGCATTGCCCGGCATCGCCTCGGCGCTCCTTTCGCCCGAGCGCGCTGTCCAACTGTCCACCGGGCACGTCAACGGCGGGATGTCCGCCGGCGAGCGCACGGCACTGCTGGACAGCCTGCGCACTCTGCCGTCCGGCCATCGGCGCGTACTTACCAACGCCCGCTGCCTTACGGAAGGCGTCGACGTGCCGGCCATCGACGGCGTCGCCTTCATCGACCCGCGTAGCTCCTACGTCGACATCGTCCAGGCGGTTGGCCGAGTGCTGCGGACGGCACCCGGCAAGACAATCGGCACCATCCTGTTGCCCGTCTACCTCAGTGCTGCCGAAGACCCCGAAACAGTCCTGTCCTCGTCGGCTTTCGAGGACGTGTGCACCGTGCTGCAAGCGCTGCGCGACCACGACCCGGCGTTCGGTGCTGCGCTGGACGCCGCCCGAGGGCAGGTCGGCACACGAACGATGATGCCGTCGCTTCCGGGCAAGGTCATCGCGGACCTCCCAGACCGGCTCGATAGCGACTTTCATACAGCCCTGTGCACGCGCCTACTGGCGCAGACGACGAGACCCTTCTGGGAGAAGCTGCAACTGCTCGCCGACTACATCACCGCGCACGGCGACCTCCCAAGGCCGAGCGCGTCGCGGGAGCTGCACCAGTTCATAAAGACCCAGCGCAATCGTCGGAACCACGGCTACATGAGCCCGGAGGACATAGCGGCTCTCGAATCACTTCCTGGTTGGCTTTGGCAGTCGCCGCGCATCAGCGGAGAACTGAGGTCCCGCGCGAGGGCCATGCACGACTCCGGCATGTCCCTCAGAGCCATCGCTAATCACTTCGCGACCGAGGGCGTCGAAAGCGCCTCTGGTCCAATCACCTGGAGTAGCTCCGCCATTAGGACCATGCTCAGCACCAACGCGGAGCGCGTGGCCATTGCCAGTAGCCGAGAAGAAAGATGGGAGCGCCGGTACACCGAGCTGAAAGAGTGGACCGACGCATTCGGGCCACTCAAGTCGCGCAACGTTGGACTGGACCCGGCACTTCGAAGCTGGATAATGAACCAGAAAGCCTACTACCGTGCTGGTGCCCGTGCGATGACGCCCCAGATGGTCACCCGGCTCGAGGCGCTTCCCGGCTGGTTTTGGGAGTACGCGAGACCCGTTCGGCGCGACCGCCAGGCGGCTTGACGTTATGGCAGGCAGTCTACCGGGTGTGCTGAAGTCCCCCGAGTTTCAGCCTCGTGCGGCCATCGGCTACCCGCCGGCGTCAGTCTGTCCAAGCACGACCGCTCGAGGTTCGACAACACCGAGCCAGGTCGCCGGACCCCACGCTTCCCTCCCTACTTCGGTCCGGGTCGACGGGTGCGCTCATCCTGAGATGATGACACCAGAACGGGGACTGTCGAGGCCCACCGAGATGCTTTGCCGATTAGGCCGCTACCCGGGCTCCTGCCCGGTTCAGCGACTTCACATTGGCGTGGTGTCGTCCGAGGCGCCGGAAGCCTCTGCGGCGACGGTCGGCCCAGTCCCTTGCTGTCGAGCTCCATGCCATTCTTCTACCGCAGCGCCCGGGCCGGGTGCTCACCGGGACGGTCACCTGACCGGTTCACGCAGGTGGATTGAGTCGTACAGGAGCCAGTCCCCGGCCACGATCAGGCGCCTGCGCCGTAGTGAAGGGAAGCCTGAACCTACGGCTACGGGGCTGCCGCGCTGAGGAACTCCCCTCCATCGGCGGTGAAAGTGCGGTGATCGGCAGCGACGTGCAGCCCGCCGCCACAGAGCCCCGAAGCCACCAGGGTCAGCAGGCTGCGTGGTCGGCCGTCGGGGCGTTCAAGCGACGCAATCACGACGACATCGAACTGCCCTCGGTGCTGCTGCAAAGCTTCAAACAGATTTACCTGCAAGAACAGCTCATCGCCGATGAACACCACCTCGTCCGCGACCGTCCAGCCGTGGCTGGCTGCGCACGCACGCATGGCCGCAAGCTGTTCGTCCGTGCTGGTGCCACCGGCACTCGTGACCGCGAAAAGGGCCGCGCGGGTCGCGTGCGCGGGGACGGCGTGCAGGTGGGGAGCCGTCACGACTTGCATTCCTGTCGCGTTTCTAAGATCGCCTGTCACGGAGTTGTCCCTCTGGTGCTCTCGATGGAAGGTGTCAGGTACTGGCGACAGCAGCGTGCGTGCCACGCAGGGCCGGGGCAAGGTCGCGCACGGCCTCGAGCCACCCGCGGAGTTCGGCCGCCGTTGGCGCCAGTTCGTAGGCATGGTGGTGGCACGCACGGCTCAACCCATGCCACGCGGCCGCGGCTTCGCGGGCCACGTCGCCGCTGGCCTTGCTCCGGAGAACAAGCAACTGCGCCCGCATGGATACGTGGTCTGTGCCAGGCGCCGTACGGTCCCAGTAGGACCGGAGTTCCTGCTCGAGAGCCGCGCGGACGATGAATGCAACGGTGCGCGGCCACCATCCCCCAGCGTCGGAGGTCTGCGCTCGGAGCAGCCGGTCCGCCTCGGCGAGCAACTCGGCCGACCCGGTCACCGGGATGCTCGCACTGGCGTGCGGCCCCGGAGCCACTCGGTCAACCGATAGGTGTCGCGCGCCAGCTTCAGCGACTCGACCGCCCGGCCACCATGCACACCCTTGTTGCACATCTGATGGACATCGCCAGCCCACTGCCCTTGGCGGGCGTTGTAGTGGGACAGCACCTCGCCGCCTCGCTGGGCGTCGTCGAAGAGGGCAAGCGCCGTCGTGGCGGTCAGGGTCGTCGCGCCAGCGATCGCCGACTCGACATCGGCGTGCCGCTCCCCCCGCCCTAGCCGCTTCCGGCGGATGACCTCGTGACAGGCCGCCTCTAGCGCATTTCGGCAGAACCCGGCGACGACCTGCTGCCTGATGTCGTCGGGCAGTCCCGAGGTCGACGCGACCGCCCGGGCGTCTTCCAGGTACCGGGACACTGGATCGGCCGACAAGGTCAGTTCGACGACGCTGCGTTCCTTGCGGTGAACCTCCTGGATGGGGGCCTGAATCTGCAGTCGGCGGACGGCCTCCGGCAGCCGGTCGTCGTGCGTGAACACCACGACCTGGTGGGTGCGGGCAACCTCGGCCAGGACGTTGGCTAGCCCCTCGACCTTCGCCGGGTCCATCGCCTGGACCGGGTCGTCGATGACGAGGAAGCGAAACGGGCTCTGGTCAAGCATGGCTCGTGGAAGGAACAGGGCAAGCGAGAGGGCGTGCAACTCGCCCTGACTCATGACGCCGAGCGCGGTGCCGCTCACGCCATCGACCGTGACGTCGAGGGCGACGCGCCTCTTGGTGTTAGAACCTTCCAGACGCACGGGTCCGAGATCGACGCTGCTTTCCCGGCGCAGACTGCGCCACACCTCGGCCGCCTTGGCCGCGATCGGCGCCAGGCCCTCGTCGCGCAGCACGCCAGCCTGGCCCTTGAGCCAGTCGCAAGCGGCCTTGAGGTCGACACGGACCTCCGCCCGAGCGCCGACGCCACGGGCCCGCTCGACGTAGGTCTGCAGGTGCCGAGCGACCGGCTGCCACACGTCCTCGCGGCGACCGACTTCCGCGCGCGCCGCCTCCGCTGCCTCCGCTATGTCCTCGGCGAGGCGCGCAGTGGCGTCTCGCAGGGCCGCGACCACCGTGGGCGCGTCCTCCGACCGGGCGTCCTCTGCCCAGGCCCGCCAGCGCTCAAACAACCCGTCCGCGGCGATACCCACGGGCACCGTTTCTGCAAAGGCCGGCGGGGCCGCAGCGGTTGCCGCGGCGGCGGTGCGCGCGGCGCGCAGGCCAGCCCGGGTCCGGTCCGCCTCGGCGGCGGTCTCCTTCAGCCGGGCGACCTGCGTTGCCGTAGCAGTACGCCAAGCGTCGTCGAGGCGGTCGGTCGCGCCGCAGACTGGGCAGGCCGCGTCGTGCGTTGTATGAGCGTGTTCGAGAGCCTGTTCCAACAGTGCGGCGAGCCGGCGCGCTTGGTCGCTGTCACCGCCGGAAATCTTGGCCATCGCGGCCACCGCTGCCTCGACGGCGTCGGCGGCAGCCGCCGCGGCCTGCGGGTCGGGTGGAGTCAGGGTCATCCAGGACCGCAGTGCCGCGAGATCACCCTCCGGTTCCGTCGTTGAGCGCAGGACCTCGTCTGCCGCATCGAGGTTTGCCGCCCGGCCGCTCAGCGCCGCGGCCGCCCGACGGGCTCGGTCGTCGTCCACCCCCGCCAGCTCGATGATCAACCGCTTCTTGTCGGCGGCAGTCTCCTTGACCTCTCCGTCCAGCTCGCGGAAGGCGCCGGCCAGTCGCTGCTGCGCAATTGCCACCTGCTCGAGCCCCAAGATCGAATACAGGGAGTCGTACAGCTCCGAGGGTTTGCCCTGCAACATGGCGCCCAGCTCGGAGTAAGACAGGAAGGGCCGGTAGGCCGCCAGCGCGTGCCTCCAGCCCAGGTCCGCGTATTCACGCCGGGCGCCGCGTCGTTGCGTCCAGACCGACGAATCGGCCACGTCTTCGCCGTGCCAGGTGCGCGCGACAGTGACGCCCTCGCCGTCCACGTCCAGATGGACACTCACCGTCGGGGCCGAGTCTCCCCAGTGCAGGTTGCGCCAGCCGTCACGCCAGACCGTGCCACGGTTCTCCCAGCGAGCGTTGGCCCCTGTCAGCGCGATCTCGGCGGCCTCGGCGAAGCTCGACTTGCCGGAACCGTTGCGGCCAACCACCAGGGTCAGCCCCGGCTTGGCCTCAAGGTCCAGTGATGCCTGCGGCCCGATACCCCGGAAGCCGGTGACCGTGATGTTCGTCAGGTAGGTGCTGGGGACGTCGACCGCCACCGGAGCCGCGATGGCCGGACGCTCGCCGCGGGCAGCGCCCTCAAGCGCCGACGTCAGCTGCTCATCGCTCTCGTACGCCGCGAGAATGAACAGTTTCGCTGGCTCGGTCAGTTCCGAGGCGTCAGCCCGATCGAGGATCTTCGACCTCACTCGGTCCTCATTGGCGGCCCACCCCACTACCTCGGTCACTAGTCACCCTTCGTCGGTTGCGTCGGTGCCGTCCTAGCTTCGGCGACCGCTGTTGCTTTCGGCAGCGACACCCGCCGCATTGAGCCCGGCCGGCGGCTGTCGGCTCTATTCGTTCCACTGAGTGCAGTCGGCCGAAGGGCAGTCCGCCGATGTTCCCTGGAGGCCAGCGAGGCGGCGCTGGAGACCAGTCGCCCTGGCGACCGGCTGCATGACCGCGCTGGATACGGCCGCGGCCGACCCCACGACGGTCACCGCTCCCCGGGCACGGGTCACCGCCGTGTAGAGCATCTCTCGGCTCAACAGGGGGGACGACGGCGCCGGGAGCAGCACGGTCACGTGGTCGAACTGTGACCCCTGGCTGCGATGCACCGTGAGCGCTCGCAGGGGTGCGACGGAGCCCAGCCGCCCGAGCGGTACCTCGACCGGCGCGTCGGGGGTCCCGAACGCCGCGACAAAGTCGTTCCCGCGCATCACGATGACGCCGGTGTCCCCGTTGAACAGCCCGTTGTCGTAGTCGTTGGCGAGCACGATGAGTGGTAGACCCGCATAGCGACCGTCGCGCCTGGCCACCACGCCCACGTCCTCAGCTATCCACCGCTCGGCGAGCTGTTCCCACACCGCCACGCCCCGCGGTCCTCGACGGTGAGCGCACATCAGTCGGTGCCGGTCCAGAGCCTCGAGGGCCGCTGGTGCGTCGCCCGCCCGGGATGCCTCCACAACGCTATTTGCGTGGTCGACGAGCTCCGCACGAAGCGCCGTCACGGTTGAGCCGGACAACGGCCCGTCGTCGGCCACCTCGTGGAACGCAACCGCATCGCCTCGGCCCCGTAGGACCGCGAGCACTCGTTCTCCGTCGCCGTCCCGGATCCCGTCCGCCAGGGCCGCGATGCGACCGTCCCCGTCGTAGCGATAGACCGTCCGCAGGAAGGTAATGCCGTCACGGACTCGTTGCGCCGGGGAATCCTCCTCCACGGACACAGTCGCGGCGAGATCGTGCGGAACCGCGGCCCGCAGCTGTGCTGTGCGGACGGCGGTACGCCCACCGCTAACGGCGTCCGCGGTCAGGTCGGCCAGGACAGCACCGGCCTCCACAGCGGCCAACTGGCCGGGATCTCCGACGATCACCAGCCGAGCCGTCGGGGGCAGCGCCTCCAGGAGCCGGGCGAACAGCGTCAGAGACACCATTGAGGCCTCGTCGACGACGAGCACGTCGAGCGGCAGCGGATTGTGCCGGTCGTGCCAGAACCGTGTGGAACCGCGGCGCACACCCAACAGCCGGTGCAGGGTCGATGCAGTCGTCCCCCGCAGCAACTCTCGGTCAGCGGGGACCAGCACGCTGTCTGTCTCGGCGGCTTGCTGCATCGCCTCTTTCATACGGGCCGCGGCCTTGCCCGTGGGGGCGGCCAGCGCAAGCCGCAGCGGCGCTCCGGGCTCGGCGAGTGCATGCAACGTGGCGACGAGACGGGCCACGGTGGTCGTCTTGCCGGTGCCCGGCCCCCCGGCCAGCACGGCCACCCGGGACAGCACGCACACGGCGGCCGCAAGTCGCTGATCATCCGCTGTGGACCCCGGCCAGAGTCGCGCCAGCACAGTCCGGAGCTGCTCGGTATCGATGACAGGCGCCGAAGACGCCCGCCGAAGCAGATCCTCGGCCACGCCAACCTCCTGCCGCCAGTACCGGTCCAGCCACAGCGCCCCCTCGTGTAGGCGCAGCGGGCGCCGGCCGTCGCTGTCGTGGCGGCTTACGAGCGGGCTGCCAGCAACGGCGTCCAGCCAGTCAGCCGGATCAGGCCACGGCAGCGTCGGCGGCTCCCGGTCCCCCACCGGTGCGTCGAGCGCGGCAGCCATCCTCGGCGCGTCGGCGAGTGACAGCATCACCGATCCCTGCCGAGTGCTGCGGACAACGAGCGCCGCCGCCAGCAGGACGCGGTCGTCTACCTCCGAGCTCAGCCGTCCCAATCGTTGCGCCACGTGCACATCAGCAGCCTGGAGCACACCCGCCCGGTTGAAGTCCGCTAGGAGCCCCTCCGCACGCAATGCGAGCTGAGGGTCCGGTGCGTCCGTCATCGTGCATCTCCCGCGAGCAGGTCCGACAGGGCAACTACGAGGGACGCCGGCGGGCACCAGGACCAGACGCCGGGGATCTCGTCCTCTGGCGCAGCCCCGACCCTGGCACCGCACATGCCGCGCAGGAATAGATAGAGCACCCCGCCGAGGTGCCGGTCGGGCAGGTAGCCCGGCTGTCGCCAGCGCAGGAAGCGGTGAAGGGCGACCTGGTAGAGCAGGGCCTGCAGCGGGTAGTGCGCGCGAATCACGGCCGCGTCGAGAGCAGAGGCCCGGTAGTGCCACGCGGTCAGCGGCACGGTCGGGGGGGCCAGCCGATTGGTCTTGTAGTCGACGACGACGTACCGCGGCTCCTCTGCTTCCCCCAGCCGAATGACAGCGTCCAAGGAGCCGGTGAGAAATCCGCGCAGCGGCTGATCGGCCAGCTCCGGTATCCCCAAAGCATCGGGGTAGGCGACCATCCGGTCGGCCGCGGGCAGGTACCTGCGTAGGAGATCAGCCACCGCCCCGAGCCGCACGTCACCCAGTGGTACGTCTCCGCCGGCCAGCGGGAGCTCGAAGTCCAGCTCGGTGAGAATGTCGCGCGAAGCGATGTCCGTCAACCGCCGCCCGTCAGCGAGCACGCCGAGGGGCGTCGACACCGCGGTTTCTAAGGCGGTGGCCAGCTCTTCGGCGCTCGGTCCGCCCCCATGACCCAGCAGCTGGTGGTGCGCGGCGGCGCGCAGCCGATTCAACGGGTCCCCCTGGCCGCCCAGCGCTTTCTCGAGCACCGCGTGCGCGAGTGTTCCGAAGATCGTTCCTCCGGCGAGGTCGGCCATCGGCGAGGGGATCTGCCGGAGGCGCTGCAGCGCGGGTGAACCGTCGGCGTCGTCGTCCGCCAAAAGTTCGTCAATCTCGTCGTCCTGGCCGTCGGTTTCCGGCTCAGCGACGACCGCAGCTGGTGCCTCGTGCGCGTCCCGGGTGAGCCGGGTGTAGGAAGTTCGCCGCCACCCCGTGTCGAGGGTGCGCCGCAGCTCGTCGGCGGCCAGCCGACTTGCGTCGGCCGCCGCGGGGCTCGGGGCGGCGATGCCTCCGGTGGCCGTGCTGGCGACCACGGCAACATCGACACCACCCGGAGCGGCCCCGGAGAGCATCCGCAGCCGGGCCTCCGCGTCGTCGTCAGCAGGGACCGGCACCCTCAGTGGCACCTCCACGGCGGGGTCGGCACTGAACAGCACCCGGTGCAGCGGACTCGTGGCCGTCTTGCTGGAGCCCGCCCACCACAGCACGAGCCGGCAGACCGCCCGGGTCGCCGCCACGTAGAGGAGCCGCAGCTCCTCCCCCGCGCTGTCACGGGCTTCGGCCCTACATGCCTGCGCGTAGCCTGGCCCGTTGCTGCCGCCGACGTGCCGAATCCGCCGACCGGAGTCGTCGTAGATTCGGGGCAGCCGCTCCTGGGACCCCCCGCCGCTGGTATCCCAGGCGAACGGGACGAACACCACCGGGAACTCCAGGCCCTTGCTGGCGTGCACAGTGACGACTTGGACCGCGGCGTCGTCGGTGTCGAGTCGCCGGGAACGCTCTTGATCCTGATCGCCGCCGGACTCCGTCAGCCGGTCGCGCAGCCAGGCCACCAGGCCGCTCACGCCAAGCCGAGAATCTGCAGCCTCCGCGTGCAGTGCCTCCGCAATGTGCCGCCGGTCGGTGAGCAACCGCTCACCGTCCGGGCGCTGAAGCAAGCGGGCTGAGAGACCTCGGCTGTCGGCCACGGCGGTGAAGAGCCCTCCCACGCCGCGACGGGAGAAGACCTCCTCCCAGTCCCGGAGGGCGTCGACCAGCTCGTCGGTGGCTGCGTCCCCGCGCGCGTCGAGCTCGGCGGCGGACCAGCCGATCCACGGAGTGAGTGCGAGCCGTCGGACCAACCCACGACGGTGCGGCTGACCTAGCGCCTCCAGGAGCCGGAGCCAGTCCTCTGCGCCGCTGGTGGCGAAGACGCTGGACGCGCCGGTCAGCACCGAGGGCACTCCCTGGGCCAGGAGGGCGTCGCGCACCAGGCCAGCTTGGGCACCGGTACGCACGAGGACCGCCATGTCCGCACATGTCAGCGCGCGAGGTCTGCCGTCGGAGCGTGGAGCGATGGTGTGTCCGCCGTAGAGGACGGCGCGTACCTGCGCAGCAACGTCCGCAGCTACCGCCTCGCGGGCGGCGGGAACCCGGATCGTTCCGTTCTGCACCAGCGGCAACCCGGCCCGCGGCAGCATGCGCAGCTGCACCGGCTCGGGGGCCAGCGGTTCAAACGCGCTCCGGCGGTGTCCGGCCCGCACGGGGCGGACGACGATTGCCGGGTCGCCGAGCGCGGCGCCTCGAAAGATCGTCTGCAGGCCGTCGAGAATCCGGGGATCGCTGCGCCAGTTGGTGTCCAGGGTGGCGCGAGTGCCTGCCGCGGCCGCGGCCGACAGGTAAGCGCGGATGTCCGCCCCACGGAAGGCATAGATCGACTGCTTTGGATCCCCGATGAGAACGAGGGTGCGGCTGCCATGGAAGGCAAGCCGGAACACGTCCCACTGGACGGGGTCGGTGTCCTGGAACTCGTCGACCAGGACGACCTGGTAGCGGTCCTGCAGCCGGGTACGGGCGATGTCGCCCGTGACGGGGTGAGCGAGGGCGTCACGGACCCGTCCCAGAAGGTCGTCGAAGCCCTGAATGCGGCGCGCTCGCTTACGCCGCTCGGTCTCGGCGCGCACCGCGACGGCGAACCGCACGCGCACGTCGGCGGCCGAGTCGCGGATTGCGTCCGAGGGGACCAAATGCGCGTGCGGGTCCTCGATCGCCGCACGTGCGACCGCGCGGGCCCGCTCGTGCGTGAACTGGGGCGCCGGGGCGCCGGGGCGGCAGTGGAACCGGAGGTAGAGGTCGTCACAGACCTCGCTCACCAGGTCGTCGAGGGTCTCGACGAGTTCGGTACCGGGGTCCAGGTCGGCCGCCGAACCGAGGCCGCGGAGGACCTCCTGGCAGAACTGGTGGATCGTAGCGACGGTGGCTGCGTCGAAGTCTGCCAACGCCTCGGTGAGCCTGGCCCGCCGTTCGGCGACCTCGTCTGCGGAACCGCGGGCTAGCCAGGCGACGACCGGGTCAGCTGACTCCGAGGCCGCCCCCAGGTCGGCCAGCGCGGCGCAAGTGTTGAACAGCCGCTCCCGTACGCGGGTGCGCAACTCACCGGTCGCCGCGCGTCCGAACGTGACCACTAGCAGCTGATCCAGGCGGGCATGGCCCTCGGCGACGTAGCGGGTGACCAGACCGGCGATGGTGTAGGTCTTCCCGGTCCCGGCACTGGCATCGAGGACGGTTGTGCCCTCGGGCAGGCGGCCAGCAAGATCGACCGGAACGACGTCCGGGGCGGCAACTCCCATCACCGAAGCACCCGGCCTTCTAGGGCGAGGAGGGGCTGCCAAACGGTGCGTGCCAGCCGGCCGAAGTCGGTGGGCTCGTCCGGAGCATCTGGCCCGAGGACACCGGCCGGTGCAGTCCATTCTTCCAGCACCGCCATCGGTGCCCCCTTTCCCCACAGCATGGCGTGGGCCGGATCGACGTCCTCACCCGGCCTCCGGTGTGCCGAGGTCCAACTGCCCGCAGCCCGCGACCATGCGACATCCCGGTCCTGGCCGCGCGCACGCGCCGCGGCGTAGGCCTCGCCCGCAGCGATCGGCAGCGGCAGGGGCGCGCAGCAGCCGAAGTCGCGCAGTCGCAGAAGCCCGGCCAACGCTTCGCGGGCGGCGCCGACCCCGACCGGACCGAGGCTGTGGATGGCGATCTGGCCGTCGTCTGCCCGGCCCACAACGACGCCTTGCCACTGCCGGTCGGGGTGAGTCGTACTGAGCGCGAGGAGCTCGATCCAGGCCCGCAGCCGCTGCTTCGCCTGCACCTTTGAGTACGTGACGCTGAGCAGCACATCGTCCCGGACACCATGCACAGAGCCGAGTACGCGTCGATGGTCGGACAGAACGGCGTCTATGACGAGGCTTTCCGCCGGGACGCTGCGATGGACCGCGCTCTCGATGAGCAGCCGGTCGACCTCACCGCAGACGTCATCCAAAGTCCGGTCCCCGAGCGGGGACGGCGGTAGTACACCCCGGGCGCGCTCAAGTGCCCGAACCGCCTCACCGTCCACACCCCGTAGGCGGGCCTGGAGGACCCGGTCGCCCACTGCCCAGAGCGCAAGTCCATCAGCTTCGGCTGGCAGGGCGTGATCGAGCTCCTCGCTGGGCGCCGGTAGTACGACCCCCAGCCGCTGGCGGAGGAACTCCTTGGATGGGTTCTGCCAGAAGGACACCAACTGGGTCAGCCCAACGACAGCTTCCGAAATCGGTGGCAGCGGAACGCTGAGGAATGGAGGGGCGCCGACACGGGGGCCGGCTGCAGCTACCGCTCCGGCGAGAGCGCTCGCATCGAACGAGAACGGCCCCGGCCGTCCCAGCGCCCCCGGGAGGAAGTTGCGCCGGTCGAACGGTTGCAGGGGGTGATTGATCACGACCGAACTCCGCGCCGGAAGGCCGTCAGCGGTCACGGCGATGCTGTCCAGCGCGTCGAGCAGCTCCGCAACAGGGACCGCAGGAGGAAGCTGGGCCCCGGTCCGGATGTCCGCTCCGCCATAGATGACGACAAGGTGCTCCCCAGCAGCGGCCAGCGCATCCAAGAACAGTTGCCGGTCTTCACTCCGGGCATCGCGCTCGCCGAGGCAGGGATCGCGGAGTAGAAGGTTGTCCCCGTCGACGTGGGGCTGTCGCGGAAAGGCACCGTCATCCATGCCTAGGAGGCAGATGACCCGGTGCGGCACTGACCGCATCGGCGTAAGGGTGCACACGGTCACGCCCCCCGTCCGGAAGCCGGAGGAGGTCGGCCGTGCCTCCAGCCGCCCCGCCATGAGCGAAGTCATCTCGACCAACCCGATCTCTGCCGTGGATCCGGCGGAGGCCTCTGCGAGGTGCCCAACTTCGCGACGCAGGCCCGCCGACTGCCAGGCCTCCTTGGCAGGAACGGCGGTCAGAACCTCGATCGAGGTCTGCAGCACGTCCAGCCAGTCGGTGATGGTCTGCCGGTCGCCGAGTCGGGTGAGTGCGCTGTCCAGTCGGTCGACGAACTCGGCGAAACGGCCGGCCAGATCCACCGCAGCCGAGTCGACGTCATCGACCGGCAGCGCGGTGCCGAGCAGTACGTCGTCCTGTTCGAAGGCCACCCCGGCAAGTAGTCGGTCGATGCCCGAGCGCCAGGTGCCGCTGTCAAGGTGCCCCATCTGCCACCGGTCGCGGTGCTCGGCGCTCAGCCCCCACTTCACGCCGGCGGACACTGCCCAGCCACGCAGCCGCTCGAGGCCGTCCTCATCGAAGCCGAACCGGAGTCGGACCGGCTCTGCACCGGCCAGAGCTAGAACCTGCGTGGCCGTCACTCGGCCGCCGGCGAGGTCCAACAGCTCGGCGGCGATCTGGAGCAGTGGGTTGACCCGTCGCGGAGACCGGTCCGCCGTCGTGAGGCGCAGCCTGGTGCCCGGGTGCCTGTCGGCACCGAAGACCGAGCTGATCAGCGGTGCGTAGGCCTCGATGTCGGGGCACATGATGAGGACATCGCGTGGTTCCAGCGTCGGGTCGTCCTGCAGCAGGCCAACTACCACCTCGCGCAGTACCTCAACTTGACGTGCCCGGCCGTGGCAGGCGTGGACCTGGACGGAGCGGTCATTGGCGGCGAGCTTGTGCTTGTCCCGGAGCAGCCAGTCACTCCGCACGTCGGCTTGCACGTGCTCGAGCAGGGTTCGCGGATCCGTTTGCCCGGCGGGGGCATGGTGGGTGTCGCTCTCGATGGGTAGCTCTCGGAGCCTCAACTGCAGTTCCCGCACATCGCGGGAGAGCGAAGCCAGCAAGGGGTGCGTGACTGGAACTCGGAGGTCAGCGCGACGCTCCCTGACCGCCTCCATGCGGGCTAGGAACTCCCACAGCACGGGACTGGCTGAGTTGATCCACAGGTGCACCTCGCGGTCTGCCGCGAGCGCTGACAGCACCTGCAGGTCCACGGCGTCCAGGCGGCTGGCGCCAAAGATGCTCAGCCTCGCCGGGAGATCTGCGACTTCCGGTCGCGCCCGCAGGGCCGTGCAGGCCTCGTCCAGCAGCTGAGCGGGGGCTGGCACGCCGATCCGGCTTCGAAGGCAGCGCCACAGCTCCGGTTGCCAACCCAGGTCAGCGGGAGCCTCATCGCTCCCTGCGGCCCAGGAGCGCAGGAGGTGCGGACGCGCCGACCCGTATGCGGTGAACAGATCGGTGAGCCGGCGGGCGAGACCGTAGCGCCGGTCGCTGGGCGCACCGTCCTCCGTCATCAGGTGCTGGCGCAGCGGAGCGCACCAGTCCGGCTTGCCGTCGGGAGGCTGGCTCAGGACTTCATCCAAGACGTCGATCATGGACCAGACGGCACGATCGGGACGCCACGCATCGACCGCCGCCGAGTGCCCGGGGCTAGCAGCCGCAACGGCGCCTAACAGCAGGTCGCTTGGGAACGGGAACTCCACGCGAGCGCACACGCCGTCCTGCGCTTCAGCAGCGCCCAGATGCGCCGACAGCTGCTGGGTTATCCACCGCTCGACTCCGCGCGCTGGAACCGCGACGATGTCTCGCTCGAACGGATCATCAGGCGGATCCGCAAGGACCCGGGCGAGCGCCTCCACCAACGCTTGCCCGCTTTCCGATCGGTGAATGTGCAATCCTGCCCGAGCGGACGGCCACGAATGAGCCGCCGGAACGATTAGCTCCACTGCGTGAGCAGGCGCCGCTCAGCCGGAACGGTGACGGTCACCGACCAGCTCGTGTTCTCCCAGGCCGCTGGGTCATAGGACGACTGCCCAGAGCCGAGCTCGGTGAGTACTACGGCCACGGGGACGTCGACGACCAGCTCGGCGAGCTGTCGAACGACGGAGGGCTGGACGTCCACCTCGCGCTGGGGCCAGTCCACCCCAAGGAGCCGCTCGACGTCCGGCGTGACCTCGGCGTACAGCCCCGACAGCGCGAAGCCGGCCTTGACCTCGTCTGCGAACGCAGCATTCGAGCGCATTCGCACTTCGGTCCGCTCTCCGGTCTGCTGGCGGAAGATCCACAGTCCACTACCGCCGACGAGAAGCTCGCCGACGAGGTCGAGGGACTTCGGGGCTCCAGTGTTTCGGCGCGCGGGCCCGTAGCAGGCCACCGCAGAGAGTTCGGACAACGAGGCACCATCCACGATCGAGGTCAGGAGCGGAAGTAGTCGATCACCGGGGATGGCGACCAGACGCTGTTGTCTCGTATCGGCACCCTGCGACGCGACCTTGAGTCCAGTGTCGTCGCGATTGCTCCCCCACCACGAGACACCGACATGTCGAGCCGAGCCGGGACAGCGGGTGCAGCCGACGGTCAGTTGGTTGCTAGCTGTACTGACCGGCGCCCGCACGTTCGGCGCCGTCACCGGCTGCGCGGCCAACAGGGCATCACCTCTCGGGGCAGGAGGGACGAACGCACCCAGCACCATGCGCCTGTACGCAGGCCAACCTTCTTGCCTAGGCGTACGGCCCTTACGATCCTTCCAAGGGACTCCGCACGAGCGACAGCGAGGAATCTTCACATGGCATGGGTTTTCGTCCTCGGCGAGTCGAATGCCCTCGATTGGGTCGTTGCGAACCGCCGCATGGGTCTCGGTGCGAGCCGATCAAAGACTGCGCGGCTCATCGAACCCGGGGATCCAATAGCCCTCTACGCGTCGACCCGCGTCTCCCCGGATGGGCAAGCGCAAATTTTCGCGATCGGGCGCGTCGCGGGCTCCGCTGTCGCAGAACCTGTCGAAGTATCGTATCGCGACGTCGCCTACCAGATTCCCTTAGACTTCGAACACATCGTGAAACCGGGCGAAGGGCTCCGCGTGGCGCCGTTGGTCGACGAGTTGGACTTCATCACGAATAAGGGTGCCTGGCGATTCCATTTCTTCAACGCGGTCACTCACGTTCCTGAAGCGGATTGGAAGACGATTTCCCGGGCCTATGACCAGCAGGTCATCGGCGCCGGCGCTTGAGCCACGCCACTACCCCAATCCCTGCCGCCTCGGCCCGGGCGCGGGCTTCGTCGAATGCGCGAACTTCCTCGTCGCCCGACCAGACGACCGTGGCGCGCCGTTCTGGCCGCGTCGCCACGTGTTCGTAGACCTGCGAGTCTGCCCAATAGCACGTTTCGCACACCGTGTCATCTCTCTGGACAAAGTTGGGACAGTGCTCGCAACTCCAGGACTTCGACCGATTGCAGGAGGCACATAAAAGCTGGAAGTGCGTCGGGTCCATGCTGCCGTCGTCACCGCTGACCTCGAAGGGAATGCGGTGGTCAATCTGCAAGTACCTGTCCTCATAAGGCTCCAGGCATACGTTGCATCGGCAATCGTCGCGCTGTACCAGGGCAGTCTTCAGCTCCTTCGGCCAGACCTTCCGACCATCCAGAGTCCCCCGCTTGATCGTGGCTGGATCCGCGAATACGTACGCGCCGATGCTCCGGCCATCGCTGCTCGTGACCCGCGTTGTCTCAAGTGGGAAGCCGAGCTCGCGTACGTCCCGCGCTGCGCGAGGTGGATGGTTGTAGCCCAGCTCCCCAAGCCTCTCGGTTGTCACGTACCCGTGCTTCAAGATCTCTTCGATGACGGTCCGGGGCCGCTTCGCTTCGACGGCTCGCAACCGCTTCACGTACTCACCGGGCAGGTCTGCGGGGTCCACGCGGGGACCATACGTGCCGCCCTGCCCATCAGGCGGGAAGCTGCAGCTCCCCGAGCGTCGGCCTGAGCCGATTCAGCGCACCGTCGATACCCCCGAGCCGCGCAACCAGGGCTGGCGACACATACAAGGACTCGATTGTCTCTTCGCTTCCGCCTTGAAGTGTCGACTGCGACGAAGTGCCCGCGCGAAGGTGCAAGTGCAGCAATCCGAGTTCATCTGGCAGGTTAGCGCCGTAGCTGCGGCCTCCTGTCGTGCCATCGTAAGAGATTAGGAAGCTCACGCCTGTATCGACCGCCCGGGCAAGCTCACGGGCGAACGCTTCTCGGGGTAGGCCGGAGACGTACCGACTATCGCGGGATCCACTCGTGCCCTGATAAGGCGGATCCATGTACACGACGTCGCCTGGCCCGGCCATGTGAAGCAACTCGGCGTAGTCGCCGGTGGATGTTGTGGTCCGGTCGCCAAGGCACTTCGCCGTGCGCATGATGCGATCTCGTGTGACCTTGGGCTTCGCGCCCAGACGGCGATTGTCAGCGCCTTGGTTGAACTCCCCCTTCGCGTTGTAGCGGATAGCAGCCTTGACGATTCGGTTCAGCAGGTACAGGAGGTCCGCTGGCCGGTGTGAGATGTTGAACCGGTCGCGAGCGAGTCTGAACGTCCCGGCGGCATCGTCGTGGCCCAGCTTCCACAAGTGTTCGTACTCGTCTGCCAGCTGCGCGGGGGTCGCGAGGACGGCGTCCCAGAGGGCCATGAGTGGGGCGTTCAGGTCGCGAATGTGGGCAGCTTGAACCGCCCCCGAGTGCAGTGCGCCGATGGCAACGGCAGCCGACCCGGCGAAGGGCTCGATGAGCCGGGGGGTGCCGGTAGGGATGAGCGGCACGATGGCGTGGGCAAGCGCGCGCTTGCTGCCCTGGTAGGGGAAGGCATACGGCGCGTCAGCCAGCTTCGACAACTTCGCGGGGGTGATAGTCGCTTCGGGCACGAGTCCACTGTGCCTGACTGCGGCGACAGTTCCGGGCTTTGATCGTAGTTGGGGCGCGTGCCCCGGCAGGACTATCGGCGCAGACCGTCGAGTGTCGGTAGGCGGTCTGGCCAGTGCCCAGGCATCCACCCCGTGCCCGGTGCGCGCAGGACCGTGGACATCGCCTTCACGCGGGCCCCGCACGGCCGTCGAGGTCCGCGGCTGCTCTGGCACGGCTGTCAGGAGCACGGCAACCAGCCCCGGGTCAACGCCGCCCACTCGCGTACCAAGCTGGCCCGCAACCGTCAACGGGACGCGAACCTCGAAACCGCTCTCACCCCCGCGGGGTGAAATGGGATCATCGCCTGCTACTACACCTGCCGAGCCAGTGCCGGGGATTCCAAGCCCTCACTCCAGGGATGATCCGGCGTCCAGCCGGGTCACCCCGGAGCCGCGCTCGACATCCACGCTCACGCGGCCAGGGCGCTCCAGATCATGCGGTGCGCCGTCAGGCCGGTGCGCCTGCTATCGCGAGCGTCGCCCTCCAGGCAGCCGGACGCGGCCGCCCAAAGAGCCGGTCGCCGATGTCGCCGCGGCCAATGACGACACAGCCGTGAGTGTGGGATCGGGGACGAGGCTGCGGAGGGCACCGATGCGGCACGGGGGCAGGACGATCCGCTCCGGCGTCCGGCACCCTCGGCCTCGTCTTCCACGACGCGGCATGACCCGTGCCGCAGGATCGACCCGTGTACACCCTCCTCGGCGCCGACGGCCGTTCCTTCCAAAGCCCCAGTCCCGGAGAGTTCGGCGGCAACTCGAAGGACAAGCTTTACGGGAAGCTGACCTGCGGGACCGCCGGCAATGCCCTCGGCAGGGGCTACGAGGAGATCCGCGTCTTCTTCGCCGACAAGGCCACCGCGATCGCCGCCGGCTACCGGCCGTGCGGCAACTGCATGCGGGCTGAGTACCGCGAGTGGAAGAGCCGGCAGCCCGGCACGGCGTAGCACACATCATCGCGGCCGGGCCGGCTCCCGTACGGTCACCGCGTGCCGTAGCGGCCAGGCGGAGCGCACCATCGACACGGCCGAAGCCGAGCCCCTATCGGCAACGCCTCCGAGCCACATCAGACCATCGCCGATGAGGGGACCCGGGAATACTGGACTTCTGAGCCAGAACTGCCCGGCCTTGCGCGAGGTACCCCAGACGAATCCGAGCGCGTCTAGCGTGGCGATCTGCGCTGCGGTCATCTGGTCCTGCTTTCGGCCTGCCGACGGTTCATCACCCACCGCCTCGGCCTCTGCCTCTGCGTGCAGCACCACGGAACAACGAAGCCCGCCAGGCGTCCCCGCCCGCCGGTGCGGACACATCGATCGCGCCAGCTACTCCTGGCCCGGCGTCACCTGCTTGCCGCCCTCGGCGTCAGCCACGCCGTCACCGGCATCCCGCGCGAACTGTCGAGGTGCCCGCCGGGCGATGCCCGCGATGGCACGCTGCCCACATGGACTCGCAGATGGAGGATGACCTCGCCGACCTGTACGACGCGGCGGAGAACGAGCTCATCGCCGGCTACGTGAGGGCCGACCGGCTCGTCTACGCGTTCGCGAAGCACCACGGCCTCTCGACGACAGAAACTTGGCGGCTGATGGCAGAGGAGGCGTCGGTCCGAGGCAACGAGGCAGTCCGCCACCTGTCTGAGAACCCGCTGACGGAGCGCTACGACGATCAGAGGCTTCTCGAGCTCATGAGCCAGAAGGTCACTGACCGCGTCGCCGACCTCGTCGGTTCGGCCTACGAAGCATTCCGGGATCGCGGTCCAGGTCGAGGACGTCCGCTGTAGGCCACGGGGCAACAATCGCGAGGCCGTGGACCTCCGCCTGGAGCACCTGCCGACCAACTGGCGCCACAACGAACCCGTACCGTCCGATCGTGACGACACCGCCCAAGCTGAGCCTTCCTCGTGGGTGCTCGTCCGAGGCGAGCCACGTCCTCAACGTGCTTTCAGCCCTCCTGCGCGCGCTGACGGTCGCCGGACCCGGCATCGAGAGCGAGGCGCAGTTGACCGCGGACGCCCCACTCATGGAGTTCGTCCGTGTGACGCGGCAGGGCGCCATGCGCTCGCTCGACTACTGGTTCACGCCTCGGCGCCCCGGCGAGTGGCGCCCGTCCGACGTGCTGTGGTCCGCGGCCGCCCGAGCGTTTCCGAACGTCGCAGGCGCGCCCCTGCGCTCCGAGCACGTCTTCCCGCTCAACCTGCTGTCCAAGGAGCTGCTGGCAGCTGAACCGACGATCGAGGCCTACGCCCGCATCGTCGCCAACCGGCTCGTCGTCGCCGTCATCACCGCGAAGGAGGACGTCCGGCTCGGCACAGCCGGCCTGTCGCGGTCCATGCCAGCCGGATGGGACGGGCGCGACCCGTTCGACCGCTACCGAGCAGCCGGCCTCGATGTGGACACCTTCGCTCCGAGGACGCCTGCCTTGAACGACGGGCGGGCTGACCCAGTCGAGCGGTCCGGTGGCTCGCAGGCGTGAGCCCACGGCCGGGCAGCCCCCGCACATGAGCCACATCGCTGTGACGACCGCGAGCGACGTCGACGGCGGCCCGACCTGCTGGCGCTGCCCGAGGCCGTCCCGGCTCACTGGCAGCCTTCGACACGCGAAAGGGCGCGGAGCGACGCTCCGCCAGGTGAGGGAGACACCCTTCGGGAACGTCTACGACCTGCTGCAGGTGCGCGAACCGCAGCTCGAGTGAGCACCCGAGTGCCACCCAGATGGGCCGCAGGACTCCCGGACACCGAGCCAGTCGCGCCCGGTCGTTGTGTCAGTGGCGTCCCCTACGGTCGCCGGCGTGCCGTCATCTTCCGGGTCGTCAACATCGATGCCCGCCGCGCAGGTCCACGGCTTCGACGACCAGACCGAACTGCTGACCGATCAGAGCTGGAAGGCACTCCCCCAGGTCACCGGTGAGGAACGGGCGCTGACCCTGAACGAGGACGTCGCCGAGTGGGCGCCGATCACCGGGCTGTGGCGGCACGCGTTCGACGGCTACCTCAATCTCCACGACGGCGACCGGGTCAACTTCGCCGTCACCGACAGCCACCGGCTGCTGGTCCGCGGTCGGGAGACCACCTACCGCAGGCACTCCCGCCTGACCGTCGAGGACGGCGAGGCGATCAAGGAGGCCCGCCGGCGCGGCGTCCCCCAGGCGGTCCTCGCCGCTCGGTACGGCGTCAGCGTGGGAACCATCGGCGACGTCGCGCATGGCCGCCGCGACGGGAAACTGCGCGCCGGCGCCTTGGACGCCCCGCGCTGGCAGCTGCGTCCCTACATGGACCTGCCCGAGCACTTCAAGGTGCGCCGCACCAACATCTGGGCAGGGAGCCACCCAGACCAGATCACTTTTGCCACTCCACCCAGGACGCCCGGCTATCAGCGGACCCTGACCTTCGCCTTCGACGACTGGGCGGAGTTTCTGGGCTGGTACGTCGCAGAGGGCTGGACCCACACCGAGGCCCGCGGCTCCTGGTCCATCGGTATCGCCCAGAAGCCCGGGGTGAAATACGAGCAGATCGCTGACCTGCTCGGGCGGATGGGCATTCGCTACTACCGGGGCGCGCTGGCGCTCAAGTTCCACCACAAGGGCCTGTCCCTGTGGCTGCAGGAGCACTGCGGCGTCGGGTCGGGGCACAAGCGGATTCCCGTCTCCATCAAGGAGGCCGGCGCGGACATGATCGACGTGTTCCTCGACGCCTTTGGACGGGGCGACGGGGCCGTCCACACTCACGAGGACAGCCGTCGCTACATCACCAGCAGCCTGCAGCTCGCCAACGACCTGCACGAGGTGCTGTGCAAGGTGGGTCGCGGCCGGAAGGTGCGGGTCATGGCCGAGGCCGGCAGTGCGAGCGTCATGAGCACCACCGGCCGGGCGTTCACGCGCCGGCGCGCCACGTTCATGGTCAGCGATCCCGGGGTTCCGGTCGACTCGGACGTGCGGAAGCAAAACGTGACGCGTGTGCGCTACACCGGGACGGTGTACTGCGTGGCCACCTTGAGTCAGTCGGTCATGGTGCGCCGCAAGGGTTGCGCCCTGTGGTCGGGCACCTCGGCCTGTCCGCCGATGGACGGCCGCTCCCCGGTCGCGACGTAGCCGGACTTCGCACGCCACGCGCCGCTACTACGGGCGGACGGGCGAGGCGAGCTGTGCATCGCTCGCCACCGCCCGCGCGTCACCTGCTCAGTCAGCGCATTCGCGAGAGCATCGGAATGATCTTGTCCGACAGTCGCGCTAGGTTCCGACCATGTCCACGAAGCCGCGCACACCGCGCTCCACTCCCCCAGCGGGAAAAGCCGGTGGGACGGCTCCCACTTCGCGGTGCCCAAGCCCCCGGCGAGCACCCGTTTGCGGGCAGCGGGGGCAGTCCATACGTGGCCCTGATTGCGCCCCTTCCGAGGACGGACGGGGCCCATTGGATTGCCCAACCACCCCTTTTCGTTTCGTCTCGGACTGACGGAGACGAAGCGTCACCGAAATGACGTCGCCCGCCAGGCGCCGTGGCGGCCCTCCGAGCCGCCTTGCCTGTCATGCTCCGGCCTGGATGCCGCGATGGATCACCGGTTTCGTTTGCCGCGACGCCTCGTCGGGCTTCGCGCCTCCTTTCTGTGGCCATCAACAGAGGTTGCCCGTAGCGGTACAGATCCTGCTGTACCAGACTGGCGTCGACCCAGGGTTTCCGATCGCAGTTCGAGCGCGAGGCCGGCCGCCGTCCAGAGGTTGCGGGTGCTTTCAACAAACCGGCCGTGAGCCGCGTCCGGGTCCGCGTCCCGAAGCACGGCCTGCAGCCAGTTGACCACAGAATCCCATTGGTTCGCCTGAAGCTGACACGTGCTTGCACTGTTGGAACGGAACGCCTGCGAAGAGAGCGCAAAGGAACGGTTCCCGTCCGGTGCCCCTTGTCCATTAGCGCTAGTCGGCCAAGGCGCCGCGACGAGCCTGTTGTTCAGTTCGACTAGTGCAGCGTTTCGCTGGTGGATCGCCTTACGAATCCAATCCTTTTCGTCCTCGTTCTCCCGCAGCGCGTCCGCGATAGGGTCGTCCTGGAAGGCCGGGAAGGCTGGAGACCGGAACTGACTGCCCGTCTCGACGGCAAGTTCGGCGGCAGCGTTGATAAGCTCCAGTCGCGCAGGCCAATGTCTCACCTCAGCTGCTGTGCGGCACAGGAGTTCCCAAGCGCGCCGTTCCTGAAAGATCAAACCATCAATTTGAGAATCTCCAGAGAACGGCGATTCAGCTGCCTTTAGTCGCCAGAACTCTGCCCTCAGCGATGCGTAGGCAATGACTGTCCTAATGTTATGATGAGCAAGCTGCAGCCGCAGAACTTCGGTCGGACGTCGAAGAGCGGGCCCGTAGGTCGGCAGGTAATCCGTCTCAAAGCGGACGAATGCGTCTTCTGGCCGCAATCCAGCGAGATCCGGGTCTCCTGTGGTCACCCACTCCCAACGATTCGCGAGCCAACCGCTCTGCGTCTGATGCATCGCGAGCTCGAGGTAGTGCACGGCGAGGGACGCGATGCTTGGCGCACGTTCGGCTCGCCTCACGTCCAGCCGCCTGCGTTCATCTTTGCGCTGCTTTCGCACTTCGCGGTCAAGCCGTCGCGTCGGAGTCGGATCCGGTGCAGCGGCAGACTTCGGGAGCAGGCAGATGGATACTGCTGCTGCCGCGTTGTAATAGTCGGCGTAGGTAGGTTGTCGGTACCACGCTGGCTTGATGCTCTCCTTGACTCTCGCTCGTAGCCAGCCGGCCTCGGGCGGCCACGACTCGGGGGCGAACACCGATCTGAGCTCGCTGGCCATCGCGGAATGGTCACTCCGGGGACCGACCGCTCGAGCCCGCGCTTCAGGGGCCAGTGTCTCGTGCCAGGTCCATGCCATTCGTAGCACAGCCCAGAGGAGCATGACTCGCAAGGACGCCTGCGACACTGGAAGACGGGAGCGGATTCGTCCTCCGCGCCACGAGTAGTCCCTCGCCATTGACACGTGCTCTACCCAGGCAATGTACTGGAAGAGTAGTTGCAGCTTCGGGATGTCACGTTCAAGGTGACTCAGCGTCGTAGCTGCCGACTGGCTAGCTTCTGCTTTGGCAAGCTGCGGATCTCCTAGCCATCGAACAAAGCCGACGATGTAGTGCTCAACCCAGGGTTCGAGCAGGAGACGTAAGCGTTGCCGCTCACGATCCCGGGCTGTACCGCCGCTACGATGCGCGTGCGTGTCCGTCCACTGCCGTGTGAGCAGTTCGCCGGTCCCGAACTCCTCAGCAAAGTTGTATCTAGCCACCATTAGGGCACGCCGGTGGGGACGGAGCGCGAGCCTCCGTGGTGGAAGCACGTCGATGTTCGGCGTTAGGACCGACTGGAAGCGGCGGAAGAATCGCCGATCCGACCATGCCTCCAACGCCACCACCCCGACATAGGTCGCGAGCGCGTCGAGGTGTAGGGACAGTCGCTTCTGGATTCCTCCGATGGCGAACCGCAGGTGAGGGTTTAGCGGGTCGAGGCGCAACGCGCCGTGAAATCGATCGAGGGCCTCCTCGAGGCGGTTCGCATCCCGCAAACGGGTGGCTTGCAGGTACGAGTCGAAGAGATCGACGGGGAGGGTGAGCCCGTACCACTCCTCCCACGGCGGCTTGCGGCACAGTCGCGACCGGGGAAGTACGAAGGCGCCCACAAAGGCTGCGGCCTGCTCCGCAACGCGCGACCAGTCCGATCCCCAGTACGTTTGGTTTCGGGAATGGACAGAGGGCAGCACAGCCACCTGAACGCTGAGTCCCAGCGGATCGGCACCACCGCGGAGACGAACGGTGCACTTCACCTCATAGGCATGAACAACGACCAGGGCCTGCAGCAGGCCAGCGGTCGCGGCGAGTGGAGTTTTCGCTTCGTTCGCAGTGGATCGGACGACGTCCAACATCTTGACCGAGTTGCTTCCAATCGCCCCCGCTGATGGCAGTTGGAGGTTCAGGCGATCCAGAGCAGTGCGAACCTCCGACATTACGTCGTCAACGCAGATCTTATGGTCGGTGGTGTCGACGAAGGGCTTGACTTCGACGGGACCTGGTCGGCGGGCGAGCCAAGAGAAGCGCATGCGCCGATAGGCGTAGATCGCCGCGATTCCGCAGAGAGCGGCCAGGAAGGGGGACCAGGTGCCACGTAAGAAGCGAAGCACCGCGAGCCCTCCTGCGGCCGCGAACAGTGTCGCAACCAGCCAGCCGCCCGGGTGAGGCAAAGGGACGCGGCGAACCGACGAATGTGTGCCTCCCCTACGAACCCTCATGTGGCCCCCCAAGGCATGGGACATCCGCACCAGCACAGCGCCGCCTCGTTGCAGGGAGTTCTGTCGCCGGGCTCGTCGGACGGCATGGGACAGAATGCCTGGACCTGCGGCGCTTGGCCATAACAGGAACGACGGTGCCGCACTTATCGGCGAGGCGGCCCACCTGTCGGCGCTGCACCAGACGGCTGGCGGATGCGCACAACGGTCTTTGCCCCGCTGGCACTCCGAGGGCGGGGGCTAGCTAGGCGCGAGTTGTCTTGCGCCGATGCACGCGATCCTCAGTCTCACCTCTGAGCACCGGCTTCCCCGCCGCGGGCACCGTGTTTGCCCGTGCCGACCACCCGGTGCTGGGCGAACCGGCACCGACCCTGCTCCGCCTGTACGCCACGGTGCGCGACATGGTGCGGCACTCCGACTACTCCGATCGCACCAAGGGCGAGATCGAGGCGGCGCTCGTCAACCGCCTGGAGCTGCTCACTGACGGCAGCCTGGGTTCGTGCTCATGGGGAGCCCGGCCGCCGCCGTCGACTGGGCCGCTGTCCTGTCCCGGCCGACGGTCGTACTCGCCCGCGAGTTCGCCGGCCCGCGCGAGACAGCGCTGCTGATGAGCCTCGTACTCGCCGGGCTGGTCTACTACCGGGGCCCGAGTGCTTGCGCTGGCGGCCGACGGTAGCTCTTGCGACTTGGTTTTCGGCCGCTTCGACAGTGCGCAGGCGCCCTGGTACGACGCGGTGCGGAGGTCGGAGGCGCTCGGACTGGTGGTCGGCAACCGTCTTGCCGAAGTCGACGACTTCGACGAGGTGGCCAGGAGGGTGGAGTCGGGTCATGCCCTCGGCCTGGGCGTCGTCGCGATGGTTCCGGCTGAGGACGCGGCATCGACGCGGGTATGGTCGGCGGCCGGTCGGACGCTAGGAGGTGTGGTCAGCGCTTCCCCCGGCTGGCTCATGCTGGTCGATTCCGCAGCGGCTGAACCAGCATCTGGACTGGACCGTCCTCGCGGCGGCGAGAAGTCGTCTCAGGCAGCCCGACGATCTTGTCCGACGGGCACGCTACGTTCCGACAATGACCACGAAGCCGCGTGCACCGCGCCCCTCCCCCACTGCGGGGGCCGCTGGTGGGACGGCTCCCACTTTCCGGTGTTCAAGTCCCCCCGGCGTCCCGAGGGGTGAGGGCGGGATAGCCACGGTTGCCGGAGCCGGCTAGCCCCGACCACCAAGGCCGCCCGCCCGGCGAAACACCGCGCATTGTCATTCGGTGCGTGCGGCGGCCTGCCAGAACGCGTGGGCGACCGCGGCGTGGGCAATGTCGCTGTGTGCACCCGCAGGGCCCCGGCCTTGGCGGATGACCCTGCTCGCCTCGAGGTTGTAGACACGACCGGGTGCGTAGTCGTAGTACTGGCGGTCGTTGACCATCTCGATGTCGACGGTGCCCCGCACACCCTGAATACCGAACGAGCCGATGCTGCCGTACTTGGGCAGGGCGGCTCCAAGGACCTTCTGGCGGGCCAGCCGCGCGCCCACGGGGTAGAAGCAGCCGACCGCGGTATCGAAGGTGGAGCGGGTGGTGACCACCGGACCTAGTACAAGCCGATCGGCGAGCAGTCGCCGGAAGTATCCGGGCGTTGCCCGCTGGTAGGGATTTCCGTCATGGTCGGCGTAGGCCCACAGCGACAGGGCACCCTGTACGAGGAAGAGCGTCGCGACCGGGCGAGGTCGCTCTGAGCTGTCGGGAGGGCCGGACACGGCACCGCTGACAACGATGCAACCAAAGCTGTGTCCCATCAGATGAAAGCGCGCGCCGGGCGCCGCCTCTTGGAGCTCGCGCAACAGCCTGTGGGCACCGCCTTCACCGAACCTGCGCGCGCGGTCCTTCATCTTCCAGAAGGACAGCTGCCGAAGCGGCATGCGCAGGAGGTTCAGGGAGCGGTCAACGCTTCCGCCAAGCAGTGCCGGGCCTGTCCCGCGGTCGAGCTCCTCGCTCTGGGCGAGCGTCTCCCCCGGATCGAAGCTGTCCTGGTCGGCGCCCGGTGCGCCGGACATCCCATCACAAGCGAGACCGGACTCGGCAAAGAGGACGCGGTATGCGTCCTCGACCTGCTGCGGGAGCAGCACGTGCGCAGTTGGGCGGGCGGACAGGATGGTTCGCAGCGCCGTTCTCCCTGCCGGAGTGTCAGCGATTCGCCGCGCGTACGCGTCGATGAGGGTGTCCACATCAGTGGCGTTCTCGGAGGCGAACTCGTTGCTCGCGCCGTCGTCTCCGGACAGCAGAGCAGGCCCGCGGTGCAGTCGCTCATCGCCCCAGGGCAGGCTTGGCCAGTGCAGGCCGACCATCAACGGCCTGAAATCCGGGCGGGACCGCTGGGCCGCAGTTAGGTCTCGCGGGTGGTCCATCGCCGTCAGCCAGGAGTCGTACTGCCGAACGGCCGCCCGAACATCACCCAGCCACCCGTGGCTGAATATGAAGACGTCAGTGATGGGCTTCTTGGGATCGGCCGCGGCTTCGCAGACCTCCCCACCGGCGGAAGACGGCGCGGTCTCCCTGCGCGGGCGGCCGTCCTCGTCGAACGCCAGCAGGTGATAGGACAACTCCCCGCCGCGGACAAGGCGCAGCGTCATGTCCACTCCTGGGAGTGGCCGGCGTGCCGGGGCAATGCGGGGGCGATCACCGTGTCGCTGTCACAGTGCACGGCGTAAATCAAGCCCAGCGGGTTGCGGTGCTCCTCAAGGAAGGAGCGGCGCAGCCCTAGGACCGCTTCACCGAGCGGTACCCCGTCGAGGAAGCGGTCGAAGAACTGCTGAGCCCACTCGGTTGCGAATCGCGCCGGGATGCGGCACTCGGTGCCGATCACGCCTCTCGCTCCCTTGCTCATGAAGTAGGGAACGAAGCCGTCGTAGAACAAGGGGGACAGCTCTGCGGACTCGCAGGCGTTGAGAAAGATCAGGGGATTCCCGGGAAGGCGAGCGTTCGTGGGGGCATCTAGGTTCAGCTGTTCGAGCGTCAGGAACCCATCGGTCAGCTCGAGCGCCGACGCATCGATCCCACCAGGGTCCCCACGTCCTTTCGCCCTCGCGTGGCAGTAGAGATAGAAGATCTGGTCCGCGCACTCGTTGTCGGCCAGCGCTGTCAGCACCTCATCTCGCAGGCTGCGCGGAATGACGTGAACCCGCGGGCGACTAAGCGCAGTCTCCGACCACCAGGTCTGCTGGCAAGCGACGTAGTCGCCGTTCAGTTCCTTGTCGATAGCCGTATTGAGGTTGACGCCCACCGACAGTTGCGGGTGGCTCGCGATCTCGACGTCCAACGCGGGAAAACCGTGTCGCGACGGGATGCACTCGATCACATGACGCATGCCGAGGAACAGATCCCAGCTCAAGTCTGCCCCGGGTCGTACGTCCCCGAGATACAGCAGCGGCCACGGCACCGGGAAGTCGTGCGATACGACCTGTATCTGTAGCTGATGCCTACCATCGGTGGCCATCCTCTGCAGTCCTTCACCGATGACCCGGGCGTCCTCTCCGCCCCGAGGCGCAGAGAAGATTTTCTGAAACAGCCTCGCGCCCGCACGTGCCAGGACCTGGAGGGCCGAGCGCTCAGCAACCTTGGGGATGTCCAGGCCGTCGCTGAACGGGTACGTGTCCCCCTCGGTTTGCTCCACCACCTGGCCGATAGCCGCACGCGCCGACTCGATGGCATCTGCAAGCTGCTCCCGAGTGACGGGGAGCGTCGCATGTCCTGCGACCGGCCCAATCACGCGACATTCGTAGGTGCCGTTCACTCCTGGTTCGAGTACGAGCATGAGATCCCGCCGCGTGAGCTTTTCGGCGGCTCCCAGGGACCGCCCTGTCGACTTGACCTCGATCGCGCCCGGCGCTCCCACCGGCAGCACGATTCTCAACTGGTGGATGAAGTTGCCCTCGCGGTGCACGATCGCGGTGAGGGTTGCGGGCCCATTCCGCAAGGGCACAAAGTCGAAGCGCGCCTTGTTCAGCGAGCGCCCAGATCTCGGTACGAAGAGCGGCCGGCTTCTATCGAAGACCCGGAAGTCATCGGTGTCGACCTGAACAGTGAGCTCGGTGACTGACTCGTCGGAGTCAGGCGAGTGGAGCAGGCTATCCAGGACCAACGCCTGTGCGATCGCCTGCGCTCGGGGTTTGGGGTAGATCCCGAACGCAAGCGTGTACCCCGCACCGACTTGCAGCGGGGCATCTGGTGTGTGGTCCTCAAGCTCGGCGCTGAATACCCGCCGATCCTGGGGCTGCTCATCCAGGCTGAGCGGGCTGTGCCCAGGCGGCACCGGAGGAGGTGACAGACCGCCGGGAGGTACCCCGCCAGCCGGAACCGCCTCCGGGTCCTGGTCGGGAGGCAAGCGCCCGGGGTTCCCGGGGTCCGGATCCGCGGCTGGCCGATTTTCCATCCGCCGTGAGAGTTGCTCAAGGCCGACCTGAGCCTCTGTGTTTCCGGCTCGGGCGGCTGCCTCCAACCACCAGCGCGCTTCGGCGAGTTGCGGCGGATCCCACTGAGTCGCCAGAAGCAGCCCGAGGCCGACTTGGGCATTGAGGTGGCCAGCGGCCGCGGCGGCAGTCAGTCCGCGCCGGGACTGCTCAAGCCGCAGTCGCTCCCGCTGAAGCTCCAGAAGCCCACGGGTGACCTCAGCCTCGGAGTGGCCGGCCCGTTCCCCGCGAAGCAGAACGTCGAACTCTTGCTCCAAGGACCCAAGCGTTTCGAGCTCAGCCTGCGACAGGGTAGCCAAGTGCTCGGCTTCTCCCCATGGGCGCAGTACTACTGGCGTTGTCGCCCGGAGCGGATGTGCGAGGTCAACGTCAGCCGGCAGGCTCGGATGCAGGCGGCTCGCCACCAACACGTGCCCGCGGGCACCCAGGCGTGCAGGCAGCAGGCTGGCGATGCTCGGGACGCTCGGCGGCTGTAGGTCCTCATCGAGGCCGTCAACAACTAGTAGCAGGTCGCGGTCCACCGACGCCGCGCGCTGCACAGCACGCTCCCACAGTCGTCGCATCCGATGGACGTCCGGAGCCGCCGGCTCCTCATCGAGCAACTGCTCTAGCTGCGGCACCACAGCGGCAAGGAAGCGGTGGGCGTCGGCGTCAGCCTCGCGTCGCGACGCGAAGTACACCACCACGTCTACCTCAGCCGGGAGCGCGGCGACCACCGCCTCCGCGAGAAGCGCCGTCTTGCCTGCCCAGGGACCGCCAACGAGCCACCGGTAGCCCGGCGGCCCGGTCGCGAACTCAGCGATTTCCGCCAGCTCCGCCTGCCGTTCGATCAGCCTCGGGGTGCGAACCTGCACCTCCCGGACAGTCGCCCAGTACTCCGGCTGGTCACGCTGCGAACCGGCCGACAGCGGCAATGACTGGGACGCGCGCTCCGCGAGCTCGGAGAGCCGCGAGAGCGTTTCCTCTTGGCCCCTCGCTCCGAATGCGGGCATCTGCCGGAGCACCCGAACGTAGAGCTCGCAGCTACGCTCCAGCACTCGGTCGAACAGCACACTGGCCGCCTCGCTCAGCGAGGCTGACCGGATGAGAGCTGCGGAGTCGGTACGCAGCCGGTTCGCCAGGCGCGAAGAATCGAAGTCAACGGCGAACAGCTCTTCGGCGGAGAGATCCGCGCGGCCGAGGATGTCGACGACGAGTGCCAGCGCAGCCGAGCGTTCATTTGGGGCGAGCCGCGAAAACTCCAACCGGACGAGCCACTCCAGTTCCGCATCAACGCTTCGGACTAGCGCGTCGATCCGCCCGTCCAGGTCCGTCCGGGTACTTCGGTCGCCGACCGGCTTTCGCAGGAGCTCGCTGAGCTGCTCGCGACGCGTGCTTGCCAGACTCCGGTCGGTCATCCAGTTGGCCAGTGCATGCTGGACGACACCCCGTGCGGCAGCCAGCTGCACATTCGGCGCAGCCCGGGCCGCCAGCATCGGCGCCGAGCCGAGTTCAGGGACCACCTCGGATGTCTGATGCGTTAGCAGCCGCAGCAGCTTCTCCGCGCCCGCGACCGTGAAGTCGCTGATTGCGTACACCGTGGTCGATGTGGGATGCACCCAGCTCGGCAGGTCTTCGGGGTGACCGCCTGGCAGTACCACCGGCACTACTCTTTGCAAAGCGGGCGCATCATCTTGATACAGGGTCTCGCGCAGAAATGTGCTCTCCCAGCGCGAGCCCAGCCCAACTCTGGCGGAGGGACGGCTCTCCGCCTTCCCGGCAGACGACGGGGCCTTCCCGGCAGATGATGGGGAAGCAATCACCAGCACCCAGTCGGCCGCACGCACCTGACGACTCATCCAGGCTGGCCAGTCCTGCCGCTCTTCGGCCGCTGGTACATCGATCTTCGCATCCACCCCGTTGTGGCGCAGAAAGATCGCGAACCTCCGAACCAGGTCCTCGTGCTCCGCTGACTCGTGCGCGTAGGAGATGAACACCCGTATCGGTGCGCCCCCGCGTTGCGCTGCCCCCGCCGCGATCTCGCCGTCCATGCGCTCCCCCTGCCAGCAGGACCCGTCGTCAGCCTTCCAGACCGACACGCCTGCCGGCGCGAAACGGGACCTTCGGAATGGGCACGACTTCGTTCAACCGCAGGCTCTGCATGCCCCCTGCTTGCGTCACGGACAGCCCGATCTATCGGTCACAGGCCACGCCAGCCGTGGCCCCCCGATGCGGACACCCTGTTTGGCGGCGAACGGCCTGGTCGTGTCGGTGCCCCGCGGTAGAACCCGCGCATGACTGAGCCCGCCAACGGCGCCCTGCCTCTGTGCCCGGCGCTCCTGCTGGACGGCAGCACCTGCCTGCTGCCGTTGGGCGAGGAGCCGTGCCTGCACCGCGACCCGGGGTCGGCGCCGGCCGCGCTCGCCGATCTGGTCGCAACGCTGCGCGGGCAGGTCGAGGAGGCCCGTACGGTGGCGATGAGCCTGGCCTCGCTCGCCCGCTACCTGCGCGGCCAGCGTGCGGTCGACCTCGTCTGCGAGCGGATGGGAGTGGGGGCGCAGCCGGCGTGGTTGGAGCCGTCCTTGCCCGGCTGGCCCCTGCCAGCGGTGCCGCGGCCCGCGAGTTGACCGTGGGAATGCCCCGCGCCCGCGCCCGCGCCCGTTGATACCAGTGCCGGCCCGGTGACAGTCCCCGGGCTCCATTCCTTTGCCGCCACGAGCGGCCACTCGCCGAGAGGCGACGGTCGGGCCGGTACTCCAACTGCAGCGGCTGTCTGGTCCACGTGACCGGGCGGCCGTTGTCGTTGTATGCGCGACGCACCAGCCCACTTCGCGCTCAGCCGTGGGCGGCGGCTGCGACCACTCTGGCAGTAGTTTCGGAGCGGACTGGTACCGAGCGCCGGTCGTATCCACCAGCCGTTGCTGGGCGAAGCCTGCTGCTGTCAGCTCATGCGGGGGACACATGGACGTACCGAGCCTCATCAGCGAGGAGCTACCACTCCCAGGGCGAGTTGAGCCCAGGAACGACGAGCTCATCGCGGTCTTCCGCGACGGCAGGCTCCAGACCATCTACGCGCCCGGCGATCGGGCACGCGCCCTATGGCTGCGCTACCGACCGGGCAGGCTGACCTACGCGCGCATCTCACGCGAGATCAGGATCGACGCATTCGTGCAAGGTGTCGCCCTTCAGGACGGCTGGCTGTTGCCAGAGGTCCGAGTCCAGACGTTCGTGGCGCTCAACCCGGCCAACGGATACGCGCTCCTTCGGGCGCGGATCGAGGAGCGCGGGCTGCAGTTCATGGCCGCCCTCACCGCGGAACTCGAGGCCGAGATCAGCGCATTCGTGCGCCGCCTGTTCGCACCGCGCACTCACGCCGAGGTGCTCGCCGCTCCGACGCCTGCGGGCTTCGGTGCGAGCGAAGTCTTGCTGCGCGGCCTGTTCGTTGTCGACAGCGTGCACGTCGAGCATGCCGCTGCCGACCCGCAGTACGGCCAGCAACGCTCGGCGGTGCAGGCCCGCAGGGTCGACGTCGCGGAGGACGCTCAGTCCCACTCCGATGCGGAGGCGCGTGGCCTGCCGCTTCCAGACGACAACAACCCCGAGCTGGTGAAGCTGCGGCAGCAGCACGAGTTGACCCTGGCTGCGGCACAGCTCGAGCTCGAACTGCAGCGGCTGAGGATCGAAGCCGAGCGCGACCGCCAGGCCCTGAGCCGGGCCGAGCTGGAGGCGCGCAGCGCGATCGCCGCGGAAACGCTGCGCAACATCAGCGCGATCAGGCGAGCCGCCAAAGCCGTCGACGATCCGGACCGTAGTCGTTTGCTGCGCGAGTTTGATGCCGCGACGAAATCGGCCGGGCAAGCCGAGGAGCATCCAGTCCTCAGCGCCGAAAGCCGAACGTTCAACGCCGAGGTCGAGGAACACGATTCGGGCGAGCCGCTCGAGGTCGGGGAGAGGTACACCGTCGCCTTCAGCATCGACCTGGCTCCGCGCCCCCAAGCCGTCGCCAGCGGTGTGGTAGCCATGGCCCTGGTCACCGCGACCGACCTCGAGGAGCCGGTCACGGAGCTCACTGTTCAGGTTGACAGCGACGACTTCGAGATGTCCGAACGCGCCCGGCTGCTACGGGTGCCACGCTCGGGCGTCTCCCACAACAAGGCGCGCTTCGACATCGTGCCCCTGCGCGAGGGCCGCGGAACACTCACCGCCACTTTGCATCGTGGGGGCAACTTCATTCACCAACTGCAGCTCGAACTGCCGGTCGGGGCAGAAACCCGCACCACCGCCAAGTTCACCTCGATCGGACGACCCGTCGCTGCTGCCGAGCGGCACCGCGACCGCGACCGCAGCTTCGTGGTGAAGCCGAATCCTGGCGGAGGCTACGACTGCTTGGTGATCGGGCCGACGGCCGACCACGCGCACATGCCGATCACCGAGTCGCAGTTGGCGGGCGCGATCGAGACCGTTCGCGCCGCCATCACCGCCGTCGTCGAATACAGCGACGGTGTCGGACTCCCATTCAGCGACGGCGTCGACATCCCACGGCCCGCTGAGGACTTCGCCCTGGAAACGCTGGCGCGGGCCGGAGCGCGGATGTTCCAACAGGTGTTCCGGCATCCTGCTGGGGGCGAGGACGCCCGGCGGTTGGGGGACGTGCTGCGGCAGCTGACTAGCGAGGCGGGTCGACCGCTTCAGCTACAGGTCGTGTCCCGGTCTTTTCCGGTGCCGTGGCAACTGCTTTACCTGGGTGACGTCCGGCAGCCCCTTAGCTGGGACCTCTTCCTGGGCATGCGTCACGTAGTCGAGTGCATCCCCTTCCGCAGCGGATTCCCGGACATCGGCACCGAAATCCCGAGCGATCCACAGCTTTCCGTCGGGCTGAATCTCAACACCGCCATCGACCAGGAGCTGGACGGCGACTACGTCGCCTGCCAGAAGGCTTGGTGGTCGCAGTCCTCGTCGCGGCGGCCACGGATGCAGGTCATCCCACGCAGCCGCCGAGAGGAGGTCCTCAGTGCGCTCGCGGACACCGACTGCGCGGACCAGATCTTCTACCTCTACTGCCATGCGACAGCCAGCGGGTCACGGGACCCTGGTGGGATCGACGCGTCCTCGCTAGAGCTCACCGACGGTCGGCTGACGCTCGGGGACCTCTACCTCGAGGCGCCCCCCGGTGTGCCCCTGGCGGGCAACCCGCTGGTGTTCGTCAACGCCTGCGAATCGGCCGGCCTTTCCCCGCTGTTCTATGACGGGTTCCTGCCGTACTTCATGAGCAAGGGTGCTCGAGGCGTAGTGGGCACCGAGTCGAAGATCCCAGCCGTGTTCGCCACGGAGTGGGCCCGCCGCTTCTTCGACCACTTCCTCGACGGCAAGCCGGTGGGCGACGTCGTCCTGGGGTTGCGCCGCTCGTTCCTGGTCGAGCACGGCAATCCGCTGGGACTCATCTACGCCGTCTACTGCGATAGCGACACGGCAATCGTGCCCGCGCTACTTCGTCAGGGCAGCTAACAAGGAAGGAGGTATCCGTGCTGCTCCGCCACGACGATCGGAATCTGACTTACCACTTCATCGCCTTCGACGAAAGCGGCCGCGAGCGAACGGAGGACGGTGCCCGCTACAAGCCAGGCTGGCGATAGATCAAACCGACGAGACGGAGACGACATAGTGGTCCCGGTGCCTCCAGCCAGCATCTCGATGTGAGCCACCGGAGTCGGGCGCCTCGTCGTGGGATAGGACCCCACTCGCCGACGATCTGTGATCTTGTCCGACCGGCGCGCTACGTTCCGACAATGACCACGAAGCCGCGCACACCGCGCTCCACTCCCCCAGCGGGAGACGCCGGTGGGACGGCTCCCACTTCTAGGTGTTCAAGTCCCCCCTCGGACACTCGAAAAAGTCGGTTCGTGTCCAAGTGGTCGTAAAGACACCTTGGATACGAACCGAAGGAAACCGCATGAGGTTCTCCGCCCCCGTCCCGGCGGCATCTGAGCCGCCCACCCCTGTGGCGTCGTACGAGCCCCTCTTCCTACCTCCTATGCGAGGTCAGGTGTTCGAGGCGGTCGTCGACGCTTCCGGGCACCTCACCGAGGCACTCCCCCTGCGGCCCGGCGTGCGGGTCCGCGTCACGGTGGTGGCCCCGTGAAGCTCAAGGACTACTTCCTCTTCGGCTTCGCCATGACCAACTCCCCCGCGACCGACCGGCTCTACGAGCCGTACTGGAAGCTCATGCTCAAGTACCACGGCGACAAGGAACTGGACGACATCACGCCGGGCCACATCCGGATCCTGTCCAAGATCGCTCGTGACCAGCAGGCGGGCGGACGGAGAAGGAACCACCAGAACGGCATCTACGCCCAGGAACACCTGATCGCTGCGGCGCGAGCACTCTTCCGTTGGGCGATCGACGAGGGCTACGCCACCCGCAACCCCGCTCTCCAGGTGGAGAAGCCCAAGCGGCCCGATGTCACCCGGCACGCGCTGTCGCACGCCCAGGTCCGGGAGTTGTTCGAGTCGTGTGAGCGAGACGAGGACACGGTCATCCTGCGATTCCTCGTGGAGACCGGATGTCGCCGCGAGGGCATCCTGAACCTCGCCCCCGAGCATGTCCGCCCCGCTCGACAGACCGTCATGCTCGACGAGAAGAACAGCGCCCGACGCGAGCAGCCGGTCAGCAGAGCCATGACACTCGCCCTCCTGGCCGACGATTGCCCGCTGTACGGCCTCACTCGCCGACAGATGGACGGGGTGTGGGCTCGGGTGCGACGACAGGTCCCGTGGGCCGAGGACCTCGGGGTATCGAGTCACTGGATGCGGCACTACGCCATCACGAGTGTCGAGCAGGTCGCCGGCTATGCGACAGCGGCGGCCTTCGCCGGCCATCGCCTGGTGCGTGGGGCGACGGCGTCGTACGTGAAGGTCGGTCTGCCGGAGGTGGCAGCCGCCTTTTCCCGCCTCTGGGGCGAGCCGCACCCCTGTGCGGGCTCTGTTGCTGCTCCGGCAGCGTCCGGTACGGCGTTCGCCGCGGTGTCGTAGCGGCTGGACACGGGACCCAGGTCCTCAGGCCGCCGACTGGTCCTCGTCCGGAGGCACCCGCGTCACCCACCACGGCCGCCGGACCGGTCCGAGGTCCTCTCCGTCCAGCCCGACGTCCCGTGCGGGCACGAGGATCTGGGAGGGCCGTCGTGGGTCGTCAACTCCGAGGTCCCGCAGGCGGTCTGCGACGGCGCGCGTGTTGACAACCCAGAGGACGGCTCGGGCGGCGTGGAGCTGTTCGCAAGCAGCCTGGTTACGGTCCACCTTCGAGCGGAGGGGGGAGCTTCCCTTCGAGGACGACTCCACCTCCAGCGTGTAGGTGGTCTCAGCGAGGTCGTCGTCATCAACGGGTGTTCCGCCCCGGAGGCGAGCGTGAAGCGCAGCTCCCGCCTTCCCGAGCGGGAACGACTCCATGATGAGGCCGTCCGGGAGGAGTCCGCCGGTAAGGCTGCCGATGGCTCCGTCGGCGTCGCCGGTGGTGCGGAGCGCCGCCCACGCCCGAGCGGTCACCTCTGCGGACCACCGCCGGCAGGCGGCTCCCTGGGTAGCCCGAACCGTGATGCCGTGGCCGCCCAGAGTCGCCGCTCGTTGCTGGAGCCATCGGCCGATGGCCGCCGGTGCGGTGGCGTGGGCGACGCTGTCAGCGGAAGGGACGACCTCTCGACCACTGGCCCTGCCAGTCGCCTGCCAGCCGGTCGAGGTGAGCCACACGACGGGTGCTCCGCCGACGAAGCCGAGTCGGGCCCGCTGCTTCCGCCTCTTGTCCGCCGGGTCCTCGGCGACGAGGTAGGCGACGACGTCCCGGGGAGCACCTGCGGCCAGGAGCCCGTCGAGCGGCAGGGCGCCGTCCGCCTCGGCGAGGAGGCGGAGGACCTCAGCGGCGGCGGCGTCCATGCTGCGCCGCTGGGCATGGGCGACACGGGCCGCCTGGACCAAGGCGTCCAGGTCAGGGGCGACGTCTGTCACGGGGCCACCTCCCGGACGCCGCAGGCGTCCCTCAAGCGCCGCGAGAGCCGACCGGTAGGGGTCCCCAGCCGCCCGCTCCTGGCGGTTGGGGGAGCCGGGTGGCGAGTGAGGCGCCGGGGTCCAGGGGCATGCCCCTGGTCGGTCGCCGGGGTGGGCCAGGGGTCCCCGGCGGCTGGGCTCCGTCGCGAAGCAGGAGCGCAGTCGTGGGGGTGGGACGGTGCCGGTGGTCGAGGCGGCTCCACTGCGGACAGTGCCGTCCCGAGCGCCAGCGAGGGGCACAGAACAATCCGCGTGGAGGTAGTCGGCCCCTCCGTCGCATGTTCTTCGAGGAGGGGCCGACTACCTCCACGCGCAGCGGGGAGCCGCCGGGGGTGTCGGGGGCCTGCCCCCGATGCGGCCGCGTCAGCGGGCAAGGGGCGGGTCCAGGGCAACGGGCCCTGGCGTCGCGCAGCGGCGGTGCTTGCGTCTGGGCGCGTCACTGGTCGGCCTCCGGGATGTCGAGGGCAGCGACGGACAGGGCTTCGGCGATCGTCAGCCCTTCGGCGAGATAGGCGGCTGCACGACGGCGCTGCGACGCCGTCAAAGCGGCGGCTTCCTGCACGAGCCACACGACGGTGACCCTCAGGCCCTCCAGTGCTGTGGTCGGTCCGGCGACGTCTCGAAGTGTGCGGACGGCGGCGGCCAGTCGGCGCAGCTCATCGTCGACCGGGTCGGCGCTCGACGGCTCGGGCGGGGTGGTCCAGGTGTTCAGTGTCATGCCATCGACCGTCCGCCCGCCTGCGCGAATCGCCCGGTACCTGTCGGCGGCCTCATGAGACGTTGCGCATGCTCATGCCGAGGGTCTTGGCCAGTTCGCCGACGATGTCGCCGACTTCGCCCTTCGGCAGCACGTAGGCCTCTCTGGGCCGGGCCCGGGGGTCATGTGCTGGAGGCACTGCCTCCCGGCCCTCGTCCAGGCGCAGGAGACGCTTGTAGAGCCTCGGTCCAGCGAGCGCCCCGTTGAGCGGGATGGCGGTCAGCTCTGCAACCAGGTCAGCCGCCGTCCGGACGCCGTCCTCGCGTGGCCGGCTCAAGGGGTTGCACCCAGCAAGGTCGGTGAGGCGCCAGCAGAAGTCCCGCGCCTTCTTCAGCGGCCACGTGGCCTCGAACATCTCCGCCTCTGCCCCTGTCACGCTGGCCAGCAGCAGGGCCAGGACCGGTTCTGCGGCCTGCCACAGCTCGTCCGGGACGTCGTCGGGCTGCGCCAGTGCGCCTCCCGTGGGTGTTCTATGTGCTGTTCCTCTGCCTGGGGGTGTTGGTGTGCATGTGGCGCCGGCCCTGTCGGCCGCGTCCTGCACTCCATCGGGGCCCGAGGTGCACACATCGGCGACTCCTGTGGCGTCCGCTCGTGCCTCCCCGGCGGACTTCGTCGCTGCGAGCCGAGCCGCCTTGAGCGCCTGCGCTGCGCTGTGGCTCGGACTGCCCGGGACGTGCAGCACATAGGAGGTCGCCTTGCCCTTGTGCCCCTTCTCCACCCGGGTGAGCCAGCCCCCCAACTCAAGGGCAGCCAGTGCGTGGTTGACGCTCCGCCGGGACCAGCCTGTGCCCCGCTCGAGCGTCTGCTGGCTGGGATAGCCCTCGCCACGCTTCCCGGCATAGGTGACCAGGGTCATCGCGACGTGTCGGGCGAGCGCCGGTAGGTCGGAATCCCGAATGGCTCGGTTGTAGGCGAAGGGGCTGAAGGACGGCGGTGTCGTGGTCATGGGGCTTGACCGTCCGGTCTCCGGCCGAAGTGTCAGGGGGCGCAGCCAGCCGTGGGGCACCATGCCCCCTGTGAGCAGCTGGGACCTCTTCCCGCCAGGGCACGAGCCTGAGTCGGACCCCGACACGTCGACTCTGGGGGGTCTGCTGGACCTGCTCGACGCCCAGGTCGCGTTGCTGGTCGATGTCGCAACAGGCGGGTCGCGTATCGACGACGTCAACGCCCGGTACACGCGCCGCCGTCGGCTGCTCGACAGCGCTCTGCGCAACCGGGGTGTGCCGGTTCCCTTCCCCTTCGAAGACTTGTGGGCGTGGCGGGGCTACTGGCAGGCGCAGGGCCTGGGGACGTACCAGAGCCGGCGGCAGCGAGTGGCGGAGCTGTCCCACTCAGCTCGTGAAGCCCTGGAGGCGCTGCTGACCGGCGCGCAGGTCTCGGACCCGGGTGCTGAAGGCTTGCCCAGCTGGGCGGAGCTCGACCAGCGGGTGACGGGCATCGTGGCCGAACTGGCCGGGGCCCAGAGCCGGGACGACCTGCAGGACGTCGGGCGACGATGCCGTGAGGTCCTCATCGACGCCGCGAAGCTGCTCGCCGACCCGGACCTGGTGCCCGAGGGCACGGAGGCGCCGAAGGCCGCCGACGCGAAGGCGTGGCTTGACCAATTCTTGGCTGCCCGTGCGCCCGGGCGGACGCACCGAGAGCTACGGGCGTTCGTCCCCGTGGCGTGGGACCTGGCTCAGAAGGTGACGCACGGGGACATCGACCGGGTCGACGCCTACGCAGCCGCCCAGGCCACCGTTCTGGTCGTTCGCGTCTTGCAGCAGCTTGCGCCTTAGCCCCGATTACCCTGCCTGCGTGGCGGACCTCAGTGGAGCGAGCGAAGCGTCCGTGCGCTTCGCAGTTGCTTTCCACGACGGGGCCTGGGAGGTCATGCCGTACGTGGACGACGTCCCGCTGACCGAGCTGGTGACCGCCTACGAGGGCGCCCGGTCGTTCGACGTCGTGGGCGGATACGACCGTGCCGTCCTTGCCGACCTGGGTGACGCACAGCGGTTCCTGGGACGAGAGCGGCCGTGGCCTGCTCGGTCCGTCTCGCTCCTGGAGTGCGACTGCGGCTTCCCGGGGTGCTGGCCCCTGCGGGCCCGCATTCGCCGCGCTGCAGGCCGGGTCGTCTGGGATCGCTTCGAGCAGCCGCACCGCCCGCGCCGGGACTACACCGAGTTCGGTCCCTTCGTATTCGACGAGGGCCAGTACCGCCGGGCGCTCGACGAGGCAGTCGGCGGTCAGGGGCCTCCGCAAGCTGGAGAGCTAGCGTGACCAGCGGGACGCAGTGGTTCGGCGGAGAACCGGGGCGTAACGAGGCTGAGACCGCGTTCCTGGCCCGGCTGCGTCAGGAAGCCGGCGGCTGGACCGTCGATGGGCTCTCACCGGGCGACACATGGGCGGCCGACATCGGCCTTCCCCTCTACGTCGACATCGACGTGCCTGGACTGTCCGAACTTCGTCGGCCTCTGCAGGTCGGCTTCTGGACCGGCGGACCTTGGGCGGGACGTTCCAGCGGGTACGTCCTGCAGGGCGTCTGGGGTGACGACCACCCTCTCGACGACCACGACGGCAACGACCCGGAGTGCCTCACCGTCATCGGGGTGGACGCCAGCCCGGAGCAGCACGCCACTTGGGCGGCGGAGTGGCTCCTGCGGCAGCTTCGCCGTCCCGTCGTCCGTGAGGAGTGGTTACGCGACGACCGGGTCGTGGCGTCGACCTGGCGGCTGTCCGACACGGGGACGGTGCTGGCACGTCAGGGCAACAGCCCCCGGCGCTTTCTGCGACGTCCACCTGATCAGGTGACCCAGGTCCGCTGACGGACCGAGCCGTCGTAAGGTGCTCCCGTAGCGCTTGGACACGTCAAGCCATCCCGGTGGGGTCCAAAAGACCCCTCGGACACCGAGTTGAACCCCCACAGCCTTCAGGCTGGCGGGGGTTCTTCTGCTTCTCACGTCGGCACGTCCGCTGGATGTCTGAAGGACTGCATCGAACGACCGGCTGGCGTGGAGCTCGGACGCGTCTTGGTCATCCAGTCAATGTCAAGGGATCCGCTGAACTGGAGGCGGTGCAACCGGTCACCGCCAGGACCAGGCCAGATTGCAGCAAAGGTACCGGTTGCCCCCCTGCGACACATCTCCGTCAGCGTCTCGCGCCCACCGGGCGCCCCCGAGAGCTCGGCGACCAGGTCTCGGGCCAGCGTGTCGGTGGCCCACGCCAGCTCCAGACGACTGACCACCTCCACCGGCAGCACATCGACCCCGTGTAGGGCTCCGAGTAGAGCACCGGTGACCATCGCGACGCCGGCGCCGACCGCCGAAGCCGCGAAGCGCAGCGCCTCCCCGACCTGTTCCGACTCGGAGTGTGAGCTCGCCACGTACACCGCGGCTCGCCCCAGCGGCACGTCACCACGACCTCTGGCCCATGAGAAATGCGCCAGCACTGAGTTAGCGTCCCCCGACGGGGAGAACTACCAGGGCTCAATTTGCGGGCCCGCGTCCGCGGAGGAGTCGCCTGGGACCGACGATGTCAGCTCCGCCCGCGCCGACGGAGCCCGCTAGACATGCCGGCGATCGAGTCGGCGATGTCGTCGACGGCGGCCACCCGCGGCCCCGCGCCGCCCGACTCGGTCGAGATGACGTCGAGGCTCTCCGCGCTCGCCTGCCCGAGACCGCAGGTGATGATCCGGATGTTCTCCGCCTGCAGCTGTGCGGCTCGCGCCGTCGCGGCACCGGGATCGCCGAGATCGCCGTCACCGAAGATCGCGATCACCCGGTCCCCCGCGAGGTCCTGCAACAGGGCCCGGGAGCGGTCGAGGGTCGGCACGATGTTGTTGCCCCCACCCGCCGTCGCCGTCCGGAGAAAGCGGACCAGCTCGCCGCGGTCCCTGGTCAGGCCGGTGCTGCCGGCGACCGCGTGGTGCCAAAACAGCATCGCCACCGCATAGTGCCCCTCGAGCGCCTCGTCGACGAACCGCTCGCAGCCCAGGACCGCCTGGGACAGCGGGTACCCGTACATCGAGCCGCTCACGTCCAGACAGACCACCACCGCGCCGCCCAACCGCGCCTGAACGGCCGCCAGGTGCCGGCCCGTCGGATACTGCGTGAGCCCAGGAGCGTCGTACGTCCTCCGCAGCCAGCCGGCCACGTCAGCGGCGTCCCGTCCGACGCAGGCCGCCGGCCATGCCGGCGATGGAGTCGGCGATGTCGTTCACGTCCGCCACCCGCGGCCCGGCAGCGGTGGTCTCGGTGGAGATGACATCCAGGCTTTCCGCACTCGCCAGCCCTAGCCCGCAGGTGATGATGCGGATGTTGTCCGCCCGCATCGCATCGGACTTGCGGCGCGCTCCGGCCGCATCCCCCAGATCGCCGTCACCGAAGATTGCGACCACTCGATCACCCTTCTGGCCCGTCAGCAGGGCATGGGCCTCGTGCAGGGCCGGTACGACGTTGGTGCCGCCGTGTATGGACGCACGGTCGAGGAAAGCGTGCAGCCTGCCCTGGTCCCGGGTCAGCAGCGTGTACCCGACGACACCGTGGTCCCAAAAGAGCACGGCCACCTCGTAGAGGGCCTGCAGCGCCTCGTCGACGAAGCGGCGACAGCCCTGCACCGCCTGGCTCAGCGGAGAACCGCTCATCGAGCCGCTGACGTCCAGGCACAGGACGACAGAACCACTGAATTGGCTCTGGACCGCCTCCAGATGCCGGCCGGTGGGGTACTGCGTGAGCCCCGGTGCGTCGAAAGAACGCCTAATCCACGTGGTCACGGCCGCCTCACCGGGCCAGCCGCAGACCGGACACAACGGCGCGCTGGGTCTCGACGTCCGAGCTGTCGGACACCCCCTCGACGTAGGACTCAAGGAGCAGGGTCCGACCGCTCCTCGGCTCCGTCGCCGCACAACGCAGCCGACCGTCCAAGCCGACTGACAGCGTGATGTCGATCTGCGAGCCGGCCGGTAGCCCAGCCGGGATGTCGACGATCTCGCCGTCGAGCACCCGCCGGTTGTAGGCCGCCTCGGGCGAGGCGACGGCGCCGGCCTGCTCCATGAGCTCGACCCGGACGCGGTCCTGGTCGGGCATGATCGTGGCGAAGGTCGCCTGCACGCCGGGCACCGGCAGCGGGGCATTGGCCGGGATCAGGTGCTCGACGATGATCCGCTCACCGCTCGGGTCGTTGCTGTCAAGGATCTTGATGCCGAGCGCACGCGGGACCACGGAGCTGATCGGCCGGCTGGCCTGCAGCCGTCGCGCGCTCTCCGGCACGACGGCACCGGAGGCCAGCTGCAGCGGCCGGCCGCTCAGGGACCGCGCGTGCACGGCGGCTCCCTTCCCGACGGCCAGGTCGGGATCGCTCACCTGCACGGGTAGACCGAACCGCCGGGCCAGCCCCTCGGCGATCATCGGCATGCGGGTCGACCCGCCCACGAGAACCACCCGTGACGGACGCGGTGCGCCGGCCCGGACCGCCGCGGCGATCGCGCGCTCAGCGACGGTCAGGGTCTCGTCGAGCAGGTCGCTGCACGCCTTGTCGAACTCTTCGCGGGTCACGGTGATCATGGACCGGCTGCCGTTCCGGCTGGCCTTGGCCGATGCGGTGCTCTTCTGGGTGAGCGCCTTTTTGACGTGCTCTGCTTCGCCAGCGAGCCGGGCGACGAAATCCTCATCGTCCGCTGCCTCCTCGTCGGACGAAGCCAGCACGTAGCGCTCGAGCAGCAGGTCGGTGAGCCGGTCGTCGAAGTTCAGCCCGCCCAGCGCTTCCGAGCCGTCGACGGCGACCACGGTCGGCCCGGTGTCGGTCACCTGCACGATCGTCGCGTCGAAGGTGCCGCCGCCGAGGTCGTAGACCAGCACGGTGCCGGTCTCCCCCGAGCTGATCCCGTAGGCCAGGGCGGCCGCCACCGGCTCGGCGACGAGGTCCAGGCACTGTAGACCGGCGATCTGCGCCGCGGCGGCCGTCGCCTCGCGTTCGGCGACACCGAAGTAGGCGGGCACGCTGATGACGGCGGCGATCTGCTCCGGGGGAACGCCGAGGTGCTCGCTCGCCGCCGCGACCAGGGCGCGCAGGATGATCGCGGAGACCCCCTCGGGACGGTAGGAGTGCTCCCCGAAGACCAGGTGGTGGTCCCGCCCCATCTGCCGCTTGATGGCGAGCGCGGTGCGGTCGGGGTAGATGGGCGCCCCGTTCTTCGCCTCCCGTCCGACGACGACCGAGCCGTCGTCATCGAAGAAGACCGCCGACGGCGTCAGCAGCTCCCCCTCGTCGTTGCGGATTACGTCGATCGCGCCGTCGTCGCGGACGTGCCCGATCACCGAGTATGTGGTGCCGAGGTCGATGCCGATGGGGATCACCGATGCTGCTCCAGTCGTCGCTCCGGCACGTCAGCTGATCCCGGCCCGGGTCAGCAGCTTGGTGGTCACGTCGCGCGGCAGCCGGCTGCGCGCCACGGCCTGGTGCACCTGGCAGCGGACAACGGTGCGGGCGCCGTCCTCCCCAAGCAGGCCGGTCAGGCGGGCCACGTCGTCCTTGAGGTAGTCGGCGACGTCGGGCAGGTCCTGCCGCCACGCCGGGCCCGCCAGGCTGGCCGGCCCCGTCCGGGGCGCGTCCCGGAGCATCGTCCAGGCGGGCAGCCGGACGCCGCAGCGCGCGCCGCAGTCGGGGCAGGTACGGCGCACCGGGGCGGGCACGGCGTAGTCCAGGGCCGTCTGGGCGGTGACCGGCACTCCGGCCAGCCACAGCTCGTACATCGCGGCGAGGGCCGCATCCACCGCGGCGGCGGACAGGAACACCGCCACGCCCCGTTCACGGGTCAGCGACCGGCGCAGCGCAGACCAGGCGAGGCAGGAAGTGCGCAGGTTCGCCGTCGATCCCGCCTGGGTGAGTGCCTCGTAGGCCTGCTTCCGTACCGCCCGCCCGTCACCGTCCCCGACGCGAGTGGCGACGACGAACAGCGCCATCGCGGCGTCCCCCAGCGACGCGGACTGCCACGCCCGGAAGTGCTCGACCGGGTGGTCCTCGCAGCAGGGCCACGGCGTCCGCGCGGAGGGCCCGGTCCGTGCCGTACCGGGCGGAGCGAACGGCCCGGCGAGGGCGATGTGCACGGTCTGTGGGCTGGGCTCGCGCCGGGTGGACACGATGGCCTGGCCGCGGGCGAGTCCGCCGAGCAGGTCGGCGTCCTCCGTAGGCAGACCCAGGGCCCCGGCCAGGGAGGCCTGGTCCTCCGGGTGCACCACCCGGTGGGCGATCTTGACGTTGGTGTTGCGCAGCACGTCGCTGGCGACTTTGGCCGGGCTCTGGTCGACGACGATCACCTGCTCGCCGAAGCTGCGCACCTCCGCGAGCAGCGAGGAGAGCAGCTCGGCCGAGATGCGCCGGGCGCTCCCGGAGGCCCCGTCCTCCTGCGCCGCCGGCACCTCCGGGATCACCCGGTGGGCCTCCTCGAGGACCAGGACGTGCTCCACCGGCTTCGGACGGTGCCGTGCGCGGGCCCGCGCCTGCGTGGCCATGGCGAGCAGCAGGACCACGAAGGCGCGCTCCTCGTCGTCGACCAGATCGGCGAGGGTGACAACGCTCGGCCGGTCCAGCAGCCGGTCGATCATGGCGGAGTCCGGCCAGGCGAAGCGGTGCGCGCGCACCGGCCCCAGCAGCACGGCCAGCCGGGTGGTCAGCGAGGCCAGAATGTTGCTGTGCGCCTCGGGCGCGTAGCCAAGCCCCGACACCAGCCCTTCGAGCCGGTCTCGGACGTCGTAGAGCTCCGTGCCCTCCGGACCACCCGGCTGCATGGCGACGGCGTCGAAGAGCTGGGTGACCACGTACGGGGTCGGCGGAGGCATCGTGAACGCCCCGCGGAAGGCCTGCGACACCCGGGTGACGTGCGCGATCGGGTCCTCCCCCGGCCACGGCTGCATAAGGTTCATCCGCAACTCGGAGCCGGTGACGACCGTCAGGCCCCCTCGGAACAGCGACGCGGCGGAGGAGTACTCGTCCTTGACCGGGTCGATGACGAGGAACGGCACCCCGTGGCGGTTCCAGACCTCGGCGAGCAGCCGGTGCAGCGTCGTCGTCTTGCCCGATCCGGTCGTGCCGGTGACGAACGCGTGCCCTTCCAAGTCGGTGAGGCTGATCGCTGCCTCGAGTTCGGTGGACCAGTACGTGCCCAGGGTCAGTGCGTCGCCGGACCGGTTCGGCCGGCGGTGAGCCGGCGGCGACTTCCGCACCGCCAGGCCGGGCGCCGCGGCCGCGGGCGTGGCCAGCAGGCCGGCCACGTCGGTGGAGGTCAGCACCGACAGCGGCGGCAGCGCTGCACCGGTTTCGTCCAGGTCGAGGTCGAGCGCCCGGAACCGGCGGCCCTGGTCCTCGGCCACCGCGCCGTGCAGACACGCGAGCACCCGCGCGGCGCACCGGTCGTCCTCGGCCATCGCCCAGCAGGTGACCAGCCACATGCCGAAGGCGCTTCCCTGGGCGAGATAGCCCTGCAGGACACCCAGCCATTCCTGCACCCGCGACCAGTGCGCCGACACCGTGGCGACCGACTGCGTCGCCGTGCGCTGCCGGGTGGAGGTGAGGTTCTCGGCCGCCAGGTGCGCCAACTCGACCGACTGCGACTCGGCGACGCCCACGTCGACGTGTCCGGCCGCCTCCAGGGTCAGCAGGACCGCCCAGGTGCCCGGCTGCAGCGCCAGTTTCTCCAGAAGCACGGGGCCCCGGCTGACATCGCCGTCCCGCCGGAGGTCGGGTAGCAGGCGGTATGCGACACCCACCGCCACGCCTCCGGTCGGCATGGCCGCACCGGGGGACGGGACGACGTCGCAGGCCGGCGCGAGCGAGGTGCGCGCCAGCGCCAGGGTGTCGGCGTCGGCCGAGCCCAGGTACAGGCGCAGGCCCGCGTAGTCGTCGTGGACGACGAGAACGTGCACGCTGGCGCCGCTGCCGCCGCCGAGTGTGGTCAGGAGCGACTCGAACGGCTGTGCCGCATCCGGCCGACTTGTGGGGAGAGCGGACACGTGCAGCCACCGCACCCCGGGCGGGAGTACCGGGGGCGCGCAGCGTCCGGCCCGGTGGGGACCGGCGCCGAGGCACGCGAGCACTTCGGCAGGCGCATAGCGGGCAGCGGCCGCGGCGGTCGGTACGCCGAGGACGGAGAGAACGTCCACCGGGCCCGCGGTCAGCCAGCGCCGAGGGCAGCCAGGGCGGATTGCGGGGTGTCCCGGAAGCCCAACGGCCGGACCGCGCCGTTGTCGGCCACCACCCAGGTGGTGGTGCCCAGCGGCACGTCGCCGTCGGCGGACCAGGTGAAGACCCACCCGCCGTCCAGGCGCTCGCCGGTGAAGTGCTCGGCGTCAGCCGCTTCGCTCTTGGCCGCCGCCAGGACCGTCCGCGCCTGCTCCATGGAGATCGCCATCAGAAGATCCGCTTCCCCTCGTCGTTCCACATCATGATCTGGTGGCCGTGGGCCCTGTCGAAGAACGGATGGATGGTGGCGTCGTCGAACGGCAGCACCTCGTGGTGCTGGGCGTCCACCACCTGGATCCCCCCGTGGTGGTTCACCACGTTGTAGGCGTGGCCACCGCGCGCCCCGCCGTCGTTCTCCCACTGCGACCCGACGATGGCGCTGGTGCCGTGACCGCCGTCCTCCAGCCGACGGCGGATCTCCGCCACGTCGTCGGTACGGGTGAACTTCTCTCCCGCCCACGCCTCGATGCGCTCGGGAGCTTCGCCACGCACCGCCATGTTGCCGTCGGCGTCCGGCGTCTCGGCCCGGCCTGCCGCCTCCTCCTGATCGCCGCGCCAGGTGCGCTCGAAACAGCGCGCGCAGTCGGCGCAGTTATTCTCGTAGCCGCCGCTACTAGTCGGGTCGAACTCCGGGTTGACGGCGTCGACCGTCTCGCGGGGATCGGCGAACGGCTCGATCGGCCGGGTCCGGCTCATGGGCTCGACGTACTCGCCCTCGTACTGCTGACGGAACTCGCGGCAGGGGACGTCTTTGTAGCCCTGGCCGTCGCCCGGCGCCTCCCGCAGCTCCCGCCCCTCGGTGTTCCCCAGCCGGATCTCCTGCCCGGGACGCCAATCCTGCGGCTCGCCCGCCGAGCTCGCCTCGGACGTGGGGCCTTCCAGACGCGTCATCCCCGCCTCTCCCTCAGACCATTCCGCACATCGTGAGCAGCGCAAGGACGAGGACCAGCAGGACGACGGCCTGCACCGCCAGGCGCACGCCGGGCATCCGCGCCGACGGGTCGACGTAGCCCCGGGTGGTCGCCCCGGTGCGAGCGTTGACCAGCTCGCCCACCTGGAGCACCCGGCTGCGGGGGTCGATCCGGCCGCGCACCTCGACCCGGTCGCCCAAGCGGATGGCGCCGCCGCGCATCTCACCGCGCAGGTAGCAGTCGAAGCTCGTCCCATCGTCGCCGTCGAGGACGAACGGTGTCCCCGGCACGCGGAGCTCGTCGGGGCGGTCGTCCTGGTAACGACGCCCGCCGCGCCCCCGCATACCCATGGCGGCACCCCCGAGCCGGGGCGCGAAGAGGCTCAGGACGATGGCGACGGCCATCCCGATCGCCTTGGGGATCATCGTGAGCAGACCGACCGTGGTACCGGCGAGCGCGTTGTTCATGCCGAGCCGGACAGTGTCGTAGCGCTCCGGGCTGACATCGACGACGGTTCCGGACACCACGACACGGCCACTGGTCGGCCGTGGCGCCGGCGACGCCTGCGTCGCCTGCAGAGGGGGCGGAGTGTGCGGCGGCGGACCCGGCGGTGGGGACCCGGCGGAGGAAGGAGAGGACGAGGACGGCGGCGGGGCCGACACGGGGGGCACCCACGCGCTGCCCCCGACCGGCTTCGGCGTCGAGACGGTGGTAGCGGCGCGCCCCCGCCAGCCACTGCTGCCGCTGCCCGCGGTGCCGGCAGGCGGTCGTTTGGCCGACATCGTGGCGTTCGGCGCGGTGTACCCGCAGACCAAGCAGACACCGTTACGGAGCTTCTTGCCGTCCCGAGGACACGCCGTCACAACGAGTCCCACGGGAAGGGGATCCAGTGGAAGAGAGCCTGCTGCACGCCGCTGGCCCAGTCCCACCACCCGGCCACGAGGTCACCGCCGTTCGTGTCGGTGAACCACCAGCTGCCGAGGAGGAAGGTCACCCACAGCAGCAGGGCGACGTGCAAGACGCTCCAGAGCCCGCGATACGCCTGGTACGCGGGGGGCACACCGTTCTTCACGACGCTACCTCCGTCGGGGCGCCGTCTCCCACCGGTCCCGCTCCCACGGGTTCCGGGGCGGCTGCGATAGCGGCCCCCACCGCGCTCCGGCACGCAATGAGCACCCACTCCAGAACCCGGATCGGGCTGGTCCGGGCGCGCAAGTCGGTGGAGTTCATCGAGTCGGTCAGGAAGAAGGTGACCTTCTGGAAGTCCTTCTCGCACCGGTGCACGAGCAGATCGAAGTCGTTGTCCATCAGCCAGTTGCGCACGGAGTCGCTGTCGTGTCCGGCGAGCCGCCGGCCGGCCGGCAGGCGGAGGAGGACGTCGGCCTTCGTCACCACGAAGGCGAGCTGCCGGTCCTCCAGCCGCACGTTCTCCGACCTCATCCGATCGATCGCTGAGGCGTAGGACTCCTCCTGCTCACCGGAGGCGGTGAGGACGCTGTGGGCCAGCCCCTGCAACGCCAGTTCGCGGCTGATCGCGGGGAACGGCAGCGGATCCAGCACGAAGATCAGCGCGCGCGCCTGGTCCAGGTACCGCAGACCGGCCGTCTCGCTCCAGTCCTGGAAGTTCTCGCCCGCAGCGTCCATCAACTGAATCTCCACTGACTTCCCACGCGCCGTGAGCAGCAGGGGGATGCCGGCGGGCCGGAGCGCTGCCGTCTTCGTCGTGTTCGCATGCTGCCTGACGACGTTCCGGGCGACCTCGAGGTAGGTCGTGGCCTCGGACGTCAGGCCCTGGACCGATCCCGAGACCTCCGTCAGCCGCTGCTCGAGCTGCACGGCGGCCGCGGCCAGGAGCCGGGTCTTCCCGGCGCCAACGGAGCCGATCACGGGAACCTGGATCGTCTGGCGGTTTCCGCTGCCCTCCGGCAGTTCCCGGTTGCAGACGGGGCACACCGGCGTGAGCCGGGTAGCCGCCCCGCGGACCGTGTTCGGCAGCTTCGTCCCGCAGGCGCAGCGCCGGCTGTGCAGCCCGAGCGGCCCGGGCAGCAGGTCACGGTGGACCTCCGAGCAGTCGGAGTTGCTGCACCGGTAGCTCGGCAGGGTGCTGAGCGTGTAGCACTCCGGGCAGGCCAGCTCCGCACGCCCTCGCCGGCGGAGCAGCACGTCCGACCAGCGGTAGAGGAACAGCCCCACCCGCTGGGCCGCGACCACCACCGCGCCGACCACAGACATCAGGAGCAGCCAGGCGAGCACCGACGTCCAGATGCCGAGGTAGAAACCCGCGAACGGAGAGAGCAAGAGTGCCCCCATCACGACACCGGGGACCACCTGCGCGCTCCCCTGAGCGGCCGCGGTGACCTTCCCGCTGACGGTGCCACGGCTGCTCCCGGTCGACGCGCCCTTGCCGATCTCGCATCGTTCGGCCACCCACCGCCAGGCAAAGTTTGTGAGGTCGCGGCACTCGGCACGCACGCCGTCCGCGTCTTGGCGGGCCTGGTAGGGGAAGTAGGTGGGCCATGCGCGGTCCCACCCGTAGTGCCTCGCCTCGCCTCGCGCTCTCGCCCGGAACGCCGTGCCGTCGACCACATCTTGCGGAGACAGCTGCCGGAAGGGCGCCCGCCCCTTACCGCGGAGCACCCTCAGTGGAACGGTCACGCCGTAAAGCAGCCCGGCCACCACTGCGAGGGTGAAGCTCACCATCCAGTAGAGGACGAGTAAGGAGACGGCTCGGGCGACCAGCGCAACGATAATCCAGGCCACCAATAGAGCGAGCCCTATGGCGGCGGCGATAATGAAGACCCAGTGCATCAGTCCCGCCCCCTCGTGTCGAGAATGCGGCGGGCGCCGCGCACCACCATCCGGGATCGCCGCCCCTTGCCGAGCGACGCCTCGAAGTCCTGCATGAGTGGCTCCCACCTCGGGGGCAGCAGCTCGAGCAGCCGGTCTCGCACCGGCGCCTCCTGGGGGTTCTCCCAGATCGCGGTCAGCCCTCGGCGACCCGCGCGGCCGAGACGCCCCGGGTCGACCGAGAGCAGCCGCAGCGTGCCGACGAGCGCGCGGACGTCGGGACGACGGGCGAGCCGGAGGACAGCCTGTTCGACGGCCTGGTCCAGAGTCCCCGCCGCTGCCTCCGACACCGTGAGCATCGCGGCCTCGTCCGAGACCGACAGCAGAACTTCGGCCAGGTCGTCGGCGTACAACCGGAGCCACGCCCCAGGGAACGTCGCGACTTCCCGGAGCGCGACGTTGCGTGGGGCCGCTGCCTTCTGCTCCGCCTCCCGCAGCCCAGCCACCATTCGCTCGTGATCGGCGAGGAAGTTCAGCAGCGACGGCGGGAGCCCGGTGATGCCCTCGCCCCGCAGTGCATGCGCCAGCCGCTGCAGCAGTCGGGGGTGGCCGGCACGGAAGTGGACCCGCACGATCCCCTCGATGACGGCGGCGAGGCCGGGCGACACAATGCGGTGGCTGTGCAACCAAGTCACCACCTCGTCGACCTCCACCCGGTCCCCCCTCGCTTCCAGGAAGACGGCGGAGGCCCAGTCGGGCAGCAGCGGGGCCACCTGCCGGAGGGTGGCCAGCCGCTGCTCCGGGGACGCGGTCGAGAGAGTGCGGCTGGCGAGCCACGTCGAGAGCGGCCGCTCGCGAGGCTCCACGACGAAGTCGCGGCCGACCATCCAGTCCCACTCCCCCGCCTGCAGCGCAGCGATCGCCGCCGGATCCCCGGCCCCGAACCGGGCGCACAGTTCCTCTTGGAGACCGGCCGTGACGCGGTCGATGTGCAGCCACGAGAAGGCCGACGCCGTCAGCTCCGGCCGACGCCCCCACTGGCGTGCCAGCCGCTGGATCTCCGGAGCGATCCGGTCCGCAGCCAGCCCGGTTCCCAGCGAGCGGGCGAGGGAGAACCACGCCGGGAGCTGTTTGTCGGTTGCGGCGGCGAGCGCCCGCCCGACGAGGTCCGCGGCGTGCGCCGCTGCCTCGGCGTCCGGCCAGCTGAGCCGCCGGTCCTCAGAGGCGGTTCGCGGAACGGTATGCGAGGCGGCCCATCCGCCCGCGGCTTCGGGAAGCCGCACGGCCCACTCGAGGCCGGCGAGCGTCAGACCGGCCGCCAGGGCGTCCTCGCCGGCGCCGTGCAGACGCCACACCGCCGCCGTCAGCAGTTCGATGTCGTCGTCGGGTCGGGGGGGCCGGGCGACGACCGCGTCGAGCAGCGCGTCCCCGTACGCCTCGAGCTCGTCGCCCTGCCCGGCGTCCGCCAGAGCCGCCAATGCGCCGAGAACCGCGTCGAACGCCGTCCGGTCGGCGGCGACTTCGGCACCGTCCAGACAGGCCACCGCCGCGGCCTGCGCCGCCGAGCCGGCCGGCAGGACGGCGGCCCAGCGCCGGCTCGTCTCGACGGCGTCGAGCGCCTCGTACGGGTCGTGCTCGAGGAACCAGGCGGCGTGCAGCGCCGCGGACGGCGACACCTCCACCGAGGTGATCATGTGGCGGTCGAGGTCGACGAGGTTGTACCCGGCCCCTCCGGCCGCAGTTAGATCGGGGGATATCGACGGATGCGCCCCCACAATGTGCGCGGACTCGCTCACCGGGTTCGGCGAGTAGACCCGGAACGTAAGCCTCAGCGCCTGCCCGCCGTCCTCGAACAGCGAGGCCAGCGCGATCCAGCGCATGACGACGTCCTGCTCGGGGTGTACGACGATGAGCCTGACCCGGCGTTCGGCGGTGGCCTGCTCGACCATGGTCAGGAACCCCGGGAGCAGGTCTCGCGCCCACGGGTCCGACGTCACCATCTCGTGCAGGCCGGCCGTCTCGAAAGCGGGGTTGATCTCGAGCGGCGCCTCCCAGCCGGGAATCTCCCTGCTGACCGCGGGCTCGAGGGACCACGCCGACGACGAGTACAGCTGCGCCGGGCGCAGCGGCAGGATGTCGGTCGCCGTCCCGGTCACGATCGCCTGGGTGACCTGGTTGCCCGGCCGCCCGCTGAGCGTCCGGCCGGTCGAACGGCCGCGAGACAGGTAGTAGCGCCCGTCCACGGCGGTGTACGCACAGGTGGGCGGGTGGACCTCGGGTCGCTCCGGGTCCAGGCCGGGCGGGACGACGTGGAGCAGGCCACTGCTGATCCGGTCCTCATCGGTCGGGGTGGCCCCCTCGGACTCCGCCTGGAACTGGAAACCGCTCCGGCCGTTGACCGACTCCTCGGCCGCGCAGTCGGTGTAGGTCAGCACCTCGAACATGCCGGGTCACTTCTCCTTGGACAGGAAGCCGCGGTCGGCCATGAGCCACAGCAGCGGCTCGGCCACCCGGTGCGGGCGCAGGCCCTTGCTGTCGACCCGGCCGGACGCGTACTGCGGCTCGGCGCCCAGCGCCGAGGCGACGAAGAACCGGTAGTTCTTGTAGTTGTGCTGCAGGTGGCGCAGCAGATCGTCACCGCCCCACCGGTCGACCAGCGCCTCGACGTGGTGATGCAGGTCCAGGGATTCCTGCTCGTCGAACACCGGACGGCCGGCCGGCTGCTTGCGGATCGGGTCGTCGGGCCCCACCTCGGAGAAGAAGGCGTCGATCTTGGCGAGGACGATGGCCAACGGGCGCTTAATCTTCTTGCTGGGTCCGAGCCGGTCCGCCTCGCGGAGCATCCCGGTGACCGCCGTGAGCACTTGCATTGGCGTGTCGGTCAGGTTCTTGGGATCCACGCCGCGGGCCAGCGCGGAATCACGGTTGGCGGGCAGGCCGAACGGGTCGAGCAGCAGGATCAGCCCGTCGGTCGCCGCCAGGTAGTGCTGCTCCCGGGCCTTGTCGAGGGTGCTCAGATCCTCACCGGAGGTGTCGTAGAACGACAGGATCGTCGAGGCCGTCCCGGCCCCGAGCCCCCAGCGCTGCTTCGTCATCTGCCACTCGAACACCGCCGGCACCGTCTCCGCCTTGCGGAACGCCGCGGTCTGCGGAGGAAGGATCCCGCTGCCCCCGGGCGCCAGGTCCTTCCGGTATCCGTCGAGGCGGGCGAGCAGCGCCGAGCTGCCCACGGTGTCGATCGAGGCCCCGAAGCGACGGGCGACGCTGCTGGTCAGCTCCTTGGAGAGCACCGAGAGCAGCACGGTCTTGCCGCTGCCACGAACGCCGACGAGTCCGAACATCGGGCTGCTGGCGGTGAAGTTGGCCGGCAGGATCGAGTGGCAGTTCGGGCAGAGCCGGATGCCGGTCCGCCCGAAGCAGTGCGGGCACTCTGCCTCCACCTCCGGGCCGATCCGCCGTCCGCGGTCCGGCCGGAACGCCGGGAACACCGGCGTCGCGTCGTCGAGGACTTTCACGCGGACGTCGTCCTGCTGCTTCTCGCACGGGTTGCGACCGGGGGCGGGGCGCCCGGTGCAACGGAAGGCCGGCATCGCGGTGTCCACCCCCTCGTAGCAGTAGGGGCAGGGGGCCAGCCGCTTGCCGTTGAGCATCAGGCTCCTCGCAGGTCTCGGGTCGGGGGGTCGATGAGTCGGTGCTCGGAGGGGCGCTGCGAGAACGCCCGCACCCAGAAGGCGGGGCCGAGTCCCCGGAGCTCGACGGTCAGCGACGCCGTCCCGGTGGAGAGGTCCAGCGTCTCCTCGGCCAGCACGACGCCGCTGTCCTTCGCGTACGGCATGATCTGCCCGGCCTGCCCGACCACCACGACGGGCACGGCCGACGGCCGTTCCTCGCACGCGAACGTCAAGGTGACCGCGCCCGGCGGACGCAGGAGCCGCTTGTGCCAGGAGGTCGTGTAGCGCACGCCGGGCGCCGCACCGTCGACCTCCACGACCGTCTCGGGGGACGACCAGATCTCCTCACCCGAAGCGGGCACCGTCTGCAACCGGACGCGGGTGCGACCGGTCCCCGTGGCGATCCGCAGGCCACCCTCGGCGGCGTACTGCGGGCGGCTGATGCGCCGCTCGCCGGGCCGCGGGCCCTCCCAGGAGGCCTGGACGTCGAACGCCTCACCGGGCCAGGGCCAGCTGAGGAGCACCACGTCGTGGAAGCGCTCCGCCGTCACGTCGCTGAGCCGGGGGCAGACCCCGACTTCGTTGCTCTGACCGATCACCCCGCTGTCGCCGTCACGCGTTACGGCGACGTAGTGGCGCAGTCCCGGCGCGACCACGCCTCGCACGCCCTCGCGTCGGCCGCCTCCGGCGGAGGCGCCGGTCAACCGCACCGCCTCCGCGGCGATCTCGTCCATCGGGACGCGGGAGCCGTAGGACCAGCGTGGCTTGCCGGCGGTGTGCCAAATCTCGACGTCGAACCCCGTCACCGGCGCCCAGGTGACCTCGAGCTCCGTGTCCCCCGAGCTCGCCGACCGCAGGCGGACGTTGACGAACGGCACCGGTTTCACCTGACCCCGCGGCGTGCCGGTGACCCGGCACGGCTGGGCGGCCAGCTCACCGGCGGCCGTCGCGTACAGCGCCGTGAGCAGGTATGTGTAGGTGGCCCCGGTCGTCAGCCCCACCGATGACACCGAGCCGTGGGAGTTGGGCTTCAGCTCGGTCTGCCGTCCGTCGGGGCCGACCTGCACGACGCGCACGGCGCGTGCCCCGGCCGGCGGATTCCAGCTGAGGGCGACGCTGTCCGGGTCGGCGTCGACCCGGACATCGCGCACCGGCGGCAGCACCGTGATCGTCCGGGACACAACCGGCGAGAACCCGGCTCCTCGTGTCGCGGCAACGCCGTAGTACAGCTGCGTGGCCAGCTCAGGGCTGCGGTGGTCGAACCGGGTGGCAGCGACGTCCTTGGCGACGACGGTGCCGTCGTGCGCGTTCTTGGGTGCGGTTCCGGCCCGGCACACGACGACGTAGTGCACGTCAGCCGTGCTGCCGAAGCCTGGCTCCCACGTGACCTGCACGGTCCGGCCGTCCTCAGCGGTCGTCACGACGAGGTTCAGGGGGGCGGCCGGGGGCAGCGCGGCCTGCATCTCCGCGAGGGAATCGTCGTCCGTGCAGATGGTGAGGGCCTCGTTGAGTGCCTGCGCCGCGGTCGCGAGATCGCCGGTCTCGACCGCCGTCTGCGCGCGGGTGCGCAACTCGGCGACCCGCCGCTCGGCCCCTTCCAGCGTCTTCTGCGCCTCGGTACGCACGTCGGTGACCGAGCCGCCGGCCGCGTCGCACAGCGCTTCGAACAGTCGCCGGGCGTCCTTGAGCTCTCCGGCGGCCACCCGCTGCTGGACTTCGGGGAACCCCGCCTTGCTCTGACCGCCGGCGAAGAGCGTGAGGATCCGCGCCGCGTCGCGCCTGTCGAGGCGGGTGTCGGTCAGGCGCTTCAGTGCGAGGGCCAGCGCCGGCTCGATCTGCGCGGCCTGCCGGCCAACCTCGATGAACCACGCCTGAACGACTTGCTCGAGGGTGCGGTCGTCCGACAGTGCGCCGAGGACGCCCAGTGCTTTCTTGATCGCGCCGTTCTCGTTGTCGTTGGACGAACGCTTCTCGGTGATCTCCCGGCTGGCCACCACCATGGCCAGGGAGAGCCGCTCGCCGCCCGCGCCGGCGAACCCGTCGAGCACCCGGAAGCCGGCCGGCGGCGCCTGCAGGAAGATCGCATCGACGATGCTGGCGCACGAGGTGGTGCCGAGCTCCTTGAGCACTGCCGCCGGCACCGCCGTCGGCGGCGGCGTCACTGGCGCGACGACGTCGATGCCGGCCGCCTGCACGGCCGCCTCGATCTCCTCCAGCGGTACGGACCCGCCGATCCCGACCCCTCGGGCCAGCTCTTCGAGCTTGGGCTTCGTGACGAGCCCGAGCACCCCCGCCTCGGCTCTGACCACCTCCACAAACTCGGTCAGCCGCTGACGGCCGCGGGAAGATCGTTCACCGAGCCGCGCCTGCCAGAAGGCGGCGGTGCTCAGATCGGGGTTGCGCTCGGCCAGCAACTGGTGCAGGTCGGTCAGCGTGGGGCCAATCTTGTTGAAGCTCTTGTTCGTATGGCTCTTGTTGAAGACGTCGGACACACCGGCGACCTGTGCGGCCGCCGCCGCGTCCGAACCGACCGTGAAGACGTCGTAGAGGTCGACGATGTCCAGCGCTGATGGGACCTTGACCTTCGGGTCGTTCTTCAGCTCCCGGAGGCCGGCCTGGAGCTCGGGGAGACGCTGGTTCTTGAAGGGCGTCAAGACACGCTTGCGGTACTCCGCGGCATCCTCAGGGGAGAAGGCCATGTCACTCGGCTCGCTGCATGCCCGCGACGATCTTCGTGGCCGCCTCGAGTTGCTCCTTCTGCATGACCGACAGGGTTGCGGTGACCGTCAATTGCTGGCCGCTGCGCGGTTCGACCGCCGAGAGGGTCGCCAGGCCCTCGGCATCGATCGCCAGGTTCACCTCGACGGGTGACCCCTTCGGCAGCCGTGGCAGGCCGGTGAAGGTGGCCCCGGAGTCCGGCGTGATCTCCCGGTTGTCCGCGACGACGTCGGATTCCTTCTCCCCGCTCTGCTCGAAGATGCGGATCATCAGCTCTGTGGTGTCGTCGCTGTAGGTCACCGGCGTCTCGCGGATGTCCAGCGGCAGCGAGTCCTGGGCATGCGCCAGGAAGCCGATGTACTCCTCCACCTGGCCGTTCGCGCCGTCACGGACGAACTGCACGCCGATGCTGCGGGACAGCACGTTGGCGATGGTCATCTTCCGCCCGCCGATCATCAGCGGCCGCCCCTGGGCGTCGTCCTGGGCGACCGCCGCCTCCGGCGACGTGGCGGAACCGCGCGCCGGGATCGAGTCGACCCAGTCGGCCGCGCCCTGGCCGTAGATGGCCGCGCCCTTGGCTACCGCGAGGTCGAACTCCGTCTTGGTCAGCGACCAGCCGAACCGCTCCCGCAACGAGGCCTCGATCATCGGCATGCGCGCGGATCCGCCGACGAGCAGCACCTCGTCGTAGCCAAGGCCGGGGCTCTTCTCCTGCGCCGCCTCCATCGCGCGGGCGACGATCTCCAGCGTCTGATCCACCAGGTGTCGGGTCGCCGCCTCGAACTCGGCGCGGGTGACCTCGACCATCTCGATCGCGCTGCCGAAGCTGCACTTGATGCTGGCCTTCTCCTTGCGGCTCAGCGTCATCTTGCAGGCCTCCACCTCGGTGATCAGGCGCTGCGCGAAGTCCTCGTCGTCCACCGGGTCCTCGTCCAGGCCGGCCTGGACCTTGAACTTCTCGGCCACCACGTCGAAGAGCACAGAGTCCCAGTCGGCGCCGCCGAGCAGCCGGTTGCCGTCGGTCACCAGCACCTCCACGCCCTCGGGCGAGACCCGCATGATCGTGCAGTCGAACGTCCCGCCACCGAGGTCGTACACGAGCAGCGACTTGCTCTCCTCGTGCCGCAGGCCCGCCGAGAGCGCGGCGGCGACCGGCTCGGTGATGATGCCGACGACGTTCAGCCCGGCGATCTCCCCGGCCTGGCGGGTGGCCTCCTTCTCGGCGAGACCGAAGTAGGCCGGCACCGTGATGACCACGTCGTTGGTGTCGATCCCCGTGATGTCGCGTGCCCCGGCGACCAGGTCCTTGAGGATGAGCGCGGAGACGGTCTCGGGGAAGAACGGCTGCCCGAAGAACTCGAGCTTCGTCGCCGTGCCCATTTGTCGCTTGATCAGCGAGACGGTCTGGTCGCGATAGACGAGAGCACCGTTCTTCGCCTCCTTGCCGACCACGTAGTTCGACTCGCTCTCGAAGAAGACGACCGACGGGGTCGTCTCGGCACCCTCGCTGTTCCGGATGACCTCGGGCCGGCCGTAGTCGTTGATGTAGGCGATCGCCGAGTAGGTGGTGCCGAGGTCGATGCCGAAGACGGGATTGCTCATGCTCTGCTCAGCTTTCGTCGTAACCGGGCGGTGTGGGCGGACGAGGGACGTCGGGGGGACTGGGCGCCGGCCGGGATGGCGCGGCCACGTCGACGGTCTCTGGCGGGGCAACAACGGCCGCCTGCTCGACGGGCAGGGACTCGGCGAACGGGGACTCGACGGGCGGAGCGGGGCCGTCGGCAGCGGGGTCCGGCCGGCTGTCCTGCGGCGCGGCGAGTTGCGGGTCGTACTGGTAGACGGCGACGCGTGCCATGACGGTGGCCCGGGCGGCGCCCTCGGCGCCGAACCCCTGTCTCACCACCGATGCAATCGTCTGGTCCCGGTCGGGGTCGTCGGTCGGCACGCGCCCCGTGGCGCTGTGCCACCGTCGGTCGAACGTGACGCCGGGTGCCGCGCCGACCGGCTCCATGCCGAGCAGTTCCAGGCCGGACTCGACGCGCTGGACCAGCAAGGCAATCTCCTTGGTGACCCGCTCCACGGTCAGGGTGTCGGGGTCGCGCGAGGCGATCTCGGACAGCTCCCCGTGCAGGGTCGCCAACTCGGTCGCCACCGGCCCTAGCAGCGCACGCACTTGGTCCGCCTGCAGATTCTCGATCCGCGTCTGCATGCGCTCGATGACGTCCTCCTGCGCCCGCGAGCGGTCGTGGAATCGCTGCACCTGAAGGCGCAGATCACGCAGTTCCGCCGTCTGAGCCTCGAGGCTCAGTGCGAAAGCCTGTCGGGGCTCACCTGCTGGTGAGGTGGAGCCGTCCAGGGTCTCGCTCGGTGCCGCTTCGCGCCCGACTGGGGCCACGGCTCCGCTGTCGTGAACTGACGCGCGCGCGGCGGCTGCCAGCGCCTCGTCCGGCTCGATCTGCGCGGCGTCGGCGCGAACGGTGTATTCAGTCATACCTGCCTCGATGCGTCCGCGTGAAAGAGGAGTCCGGTACATCTGCGGCTGCGACCTCTCGGGGCGCGGTCGTTTAGCCCGTGGAGATGCTGGCTGTGCCGACGGGAGGCGGAGCAAGCCAAGACTGCGTCAGCACTCGATGACTCCCCCCCGGATGCGAGCAGGTGCACACACTTGAGTCGTCGGCTGCGGAGAGCGTGCGCGCGAACACAGCGTTATCCCGCACCCTCCCCCCGTTCATCCCGGAATCGTTCCCGGGGCGGCACAGTCCATCGCCTGGCTAGGGGCCTGTCAATAGCGTTAGGCATTCATCGATGTGAAGCCGTCTCGGAACGGGAGCTGGTCGTAGATCGGCCGACGCCGTGCGCAGCCACCGAGCCGATGAACACCAGCTGGACGGCGCGACGGTAGTCGCGTCGACGACGGCTTGGTGCTCCCGATGGACGGGCCCCTTTTGGCCGAGGCCGCGCCGGCAGTCTCAGCCCCCGGTCGTCAGGGGCCACCCGGCCCATTGCCGGCGTCGTCCGAACCCGGAGTCGGCCGGGTGCCCGAGACGGTGCCCTCGACCTTCTTGACCGACGCCTGCCGGTGCCGGACGTGCTGCACCAAGCCCAACGTCGTACCGGCCGCGACAACCCCGGCTGCGACCAGCGCCACGGCGATCGGCTGGACACCTTCCCCTTCCCCCGGGGTGCCGCCGCCGGCGGTCAGGGACTCGGAGGTCGATGACGGGGTACTCGGCGGTGCACCGTCGGCCGTCGGCGGCACCGGGGGCCCGGCCGTCGGCTCCGGTGGACTGCTCGCGCTCTGGGCTGAGCGCGTTGCCAGGATCGCGGCCACGTCGCCGGGAAAATCATCTCGGACCAGCGGATACGCCGCATCACCCGGGCAAGTAGTCATGGACATATCTCGGTGGCCGGCGATCGTGCGAGTGTTAACCGACGTGCCGGCGGGCCACCTATTGGACCCGCGCGAAATGAACGTGGTCGTCGCCAACGGATCAAGGACGTACCGGTCGGCGAGCCCGGCCAGCAGTAACGTCATCGCCTGGCGGGCCTCGAGTGTGGGCGGCTCGACCGTGTGATCACCGATGAAGCAGCAGATCTGCGAGAAGCCCTGGCTGCCGCCCGTCGCGTCAGGCTTGATCGGCCCGGCAATGCTGCCGGCCCGGCCCTCCCACACGGCGCCGTATCGGTCGATGAAGAAGTTGTACGCGACGTCCGACCAGCCCTTGTCCGGACCTGTGTGAAAGGCGTGGAAACCGCGGAGCACTGCCGGGACCTCACCCGGCGCATAGCCGTTCGGCGACGCGGAGTGGTGCACGATCAGGAAGCGGACGTCGGTTGGTTGCTCCTGCTCGAGCGGCCCGGGGGTTGGCAGGCCCTGCGCCCACGCCGACCGGGGGCGGACCTCGACACCCGGGAGCGAAGGCGGCTCGGCCACGGCCGCGTCCGCCAGCGCGAACGACAGCGGAATCGCCAGAGCGGCCGCGGAGCAGCGCCGGATGAACGCACGCCGACTCAGGCCCCTCGGAGCCTCGCTCACTGGAACCTCACGCGAGCCGCTCCCGAGCGGTTCAGCACTCCCATAGCTGCTCGGCCGACGTCACGTTGTCCATCCGCTTTACGTAGGCGCCGCCGCCGACCGCAGCCCTCGCCGCGCACGCGGCAGCTTGGTCGGGATACGGGCCGATGTACGCCGAGTAGATGAGGCTTCCGTCAGGCAGCCGCTGCCGCATCGAGGAGCAGCCACCCTCGGTCAGCAGGTACTTCGCGTCCGGTTGGCCGGCGAGTAGTCGGCTGATGTCGCTCTCATAGGTGGCGGCGTCGATCGCCGCGCCCAGGAAGACGATCCAGGTGCCGTCGCACGCAGGAGAGGAGATCGGCACCTCCAGCCCCAAGTCGCCGTTCGCCGTCTCCAGTGCGGAGACTTCGCCTGGCACGGGTGCAACGCCGTCGATGCCCCCGTCCGGCGACGGGAGCCCCGGGGTCGAGCCTTCGTGGCCACCGACGCCGTCTGCCGCCCTCGACCCCTGCTCGTTCTCGACATCCGCGGTCGGGGTCATCTGGGACAACGACCCGCCGAGCATGACCGCAACGATCACCAGCGACGCGACGACTACCCCGCCGAGTAACAGGCGGAGGCCGGCGGGTGCCTGAGCCGCCAGATCCGGACCTCCGCTCGGGATCTCTGATCCGGCTTCTCTCGCCCCGGTTGTCTTTGATCTTTGTCCGGTCACCGCTGCCCCCGCCCTACGGCCCGCCGTCACGACGCCGATCCCTGCTCCGCCCCGCACCTGTGAACCGTGGTGGAGCTGGCCAACGGTAGGTCACAACGATGCGGAGGAGGAACCGAATCGTTCGCGCAATTGAGGCCGCGCCTCACCTTCCGAGCCGGCTTCGTCCGTCGGATGGACGCCGAGCGGCTTGCGGCCAATTCGCTACGACACCACCCGACGCCAATCGGGCGGGGGCAAACCGCGCGGGCTCTGGAAGTGAGACAGATCCATACTGACCTGAAACGTTGCCGAATACGGGCTAAATGGCGCTGCAGAGGAAATTCGTTGGGCTATGTAGCCAGTCCGCCCCCGGACACCATAGGAAGCAGACCGCTGAGCCGCGCTGACCTGGGCGCCACCCGCCGGTGTCATGGTGGTAGGTGAGGCGGGGTGGTAGGTGAGGCGGG
>NZ_JAPVBL010000002.1:0-512868 GCF_026967935.1 Modestobacter sp. VKM Ac-2982 | reverse complement strand
GTGGCAGGTGAGGCGGGGTGGCAGGTGAGGCGGGGTGGCAGGTGAGGCGGGGTGGCAGGTGAGGCGGGGTGGCAGGTGAGGCGGGGTGGCAGGTTGCGCTAGAAGTCGGTCGGCCGTTGCCTTCGCTGTCAGCAGCGCATTGACCACGTCACACATGTCCGCGTCGAGCCTGAATTGGTCGCTCCTGCTGAGCTCGGCTGCGACTTCGTTGTTGAGCAGCGCCGGGTCGGTAGCTGCGCGCCCTGGCACCCGACTTCCGCTGGCACATCCAGGAGGTCACGGGCTGGCTCGACGACCGGCCGTCGAGCCGCCGCCGGCGCTCGTCACCTGTCCTCTGCCCACGGCTTGACCGGCGGTCGTGTTTGGCTCCTGAGCCAGGCAGTCGCTCGGTCCACGCCCCCCTTGGCCTCCCTCAAGCGGGCGAAAGGCCGTGGTTCTGCTGGCGATCGCCCATAGCGTGGTCGTTATGAACCGTCGCGCCGCCCCACACTGCCCGGATTGTCCGGAAGCACCCCGGGGACTTCCCCTCGTCTACGGCCTCCCGTCCGGGGAGGCCTACGCGGCGGCGGAGCGGGGGGAGGTTGTTCTCGCCGGCTGTCTGATGGAGCGCGGCCCCACCCCGCAGTGGGCCTGTCCGCAGTGCCAGCGGTTCCTCCGTTGAGGCGGGACGCTCGGCATCGATCCCGCGGCCTTGAGAGCCGATCGGAGGCGAATCGCTACGTGACACGAAACCCGCATCGGCACGAAGGGAGTGACGAACCGGATGGTGGTCTTGCGGTCAGAGCGCAACGGTGACGACTCGCGGTACCTGCGGGCGCAGCTCAACGAGTCGGGCGACTTGGTGCTCGAGGGAGAGGACTACGGCCCGGCCACCGCGCCCGTCAGCTCGGACGGCGAGTACGAGTGGGTGCAGGTCGTTGCCGCCGACAAGCTGCCGGAGTTGCTCCAGATCCTGGGCGCAGACCCGGCCGCAGGCGTAATCGAGGAGTTAGCGGCACGGTGGAGCGGTGCGGGGTCGTATCAACTCGAGCGGCTGCTTCGCGAGACGGGGCTTTCCACCGTGCACGTCTTCTGATTTCGGCGGACCGGGCGGGATGCCCGAGATCGTTCCCCGATCCGCAGCCGAGCCGGTGGAATGTCAGACGGGGTCGGTATGAATAAGGCGACAGCGACCCTGCACCGAAGGAGCTCGATGACGACGATTCACCTCAGCCTCAACACCCGGGAGCGCCTAGGTGCAGGAGCCCTGACGAAGAAGTTCGACGACGCAATGCAGTTTGCGTTCGAGCGCCACCGGTTCCATTTCCGCAAGGGGTCCCGAGTCCCCTACCTCTCCCACCTGATGAGCGTATCCTCCTTGGCGCTCGAGCACGGCGCAAGCGAGGACCAGGCTATTGCGGCGCTGCTGCACGACGCCGTGGAAGACGCCGCGGAAGGACAGGGACCAGAAGTCTTGCAGGCTATCGGTCAGCAGTTCGGGGAGTCGGTGCGCCAAATGGTCGAGGCCTGCAGCGACACGGTCAATGACGACGAGCGCGGCAAGCCCTGCTGGCGGGACCGCAAACTCGCTTACGTTGTCGGCTTGCGGAATGCCGAGGCCAAGTCCGACGAGGCGCTGGTCGTCACTGCCGCCGACAAGATCCACAACGCTGGGTCCATCACGCGGGACCTGCGCACCTACGGACCCCAGTTCTGGTCGACCTTCAATGCGCCCTCGCTGGATCTGCTCTGGTACTACACGGCCGTCGAGGCTGCGGTCGCCGACCGCCTGGGCGGCCACACCATCGTTGACGCCCTCCACCGAGCCGTTGACGAGTTGATCGTGGCCTCCGCCTTCGACCGAGTCACACTTCCCGACGTTCCGTCGATCTGCCGTTGTCCCAGGCACCTGCCGCAGGCCAACGAGGTACCGGCCGCGAGCGCCACCCACCGATGACGGCCAAAAGGTTCGGACGAGGCCGAAGCGCCCGCTGGCTTCGCGGGCCGGTGCTCGCAAAGTTGACAGCTCGCCCCGAGCTCACCCGAGGCTCAGCGGCCGGTACGCGCGCGAGCGCCGCGGCGCTTCACCTGAACGGGTTGTGCCCTTGAATCGATGGTCGCCGAGACTTCCGGCTGGAGGCTCGGAGGCCGGTCTCACTCGTTACCGTCCTCGGCGTGACGCCAGTCGGGCGGCCACGAACGAGCGGCGCAGAGGTGGGACTTGATGTGGAAAACGAAGGCAAAGCCGCTCTTTGGTGCCTCACCGGAAGCGCTGCAAGTCGTCGCCTGAATGACCGTCGGAGGTGGAGCATGACCTGGAAGCCCCTCGATCCGTACACGGGACCTGAGGAAACTCAGCTGCCGACGGGCCAGGATCTGATCGAGCAGGTCGCCTACTACAAGCGCACGGCCGACCAGAACGGCGAGCCCTACGACCCCGAGTGGGACCGCTGGCTGGAGTTGGACGCGCGCGGCGAATTGTAGATGCATGGCGCACTCAGGCCGGCCCGGTTCCAGTCCGAAAAGCGCACAACACTGTGCGGGGAGATTTCTAACTTGTGACCGCGGAGAGGTGGATGACGATTAGGTACTGGGCGCTCCAGGATCGAGACGATCCGGAGCCTTACGGTGTCCTCGCCGTCGCTGATGACGGTCTACCTCGCATGTTCGTGCCAGGAATTGGCCTCGCCGACATTCCCTCCGCAGCCGACTGGGTCTACTGGGGGGAACCAGGCAAGCATCTCATCAGCGAGGAGGAAGCCCTGCGGCTCATGCAGCTGGGGGTTTGTCGGATGACGCGAGAGGGTGCCGAGTCATTGAAGGGCAGCGCTCCGACCATTTGGCCTCCGGGACTCGACGTTGCGTCCGACATGCCGCGTGCCAGGCACTACGTCGCCGGACCGGAAGGTCGCCCGCCTAGCCGCGAGGAGGCTTTGGAGATGGGCCGCGCTCTGTTCGACGCGATCAATGATGAACGGCTCGTGGAACGGAAAGACGCAGGCATGGGTGATCCGACACGTGAATAGCGGTCGTTCGGGACTGACGATCCATCGGTCTCAGTTCATCAAGTCGGTCAACGCCAGGTCCCGCTTCGACCCGTCCGAGCCCCACGATCGGGGCGTTCATGGGGGCCGGCCCAGCGAGCTCCTCGGATGCAGGGATGTCCAGCATTGGGAAGCCGACAGAACTCATGATCGTTATAGGTGGCCTCTGACAGCCGATGGCGTAGTCGGAGCCATGTTCGGCCCCCAGGAGGGCTCTCAGCGTCTGCGCAAGGCCAGTTCGGACGATAAGGACATCGCGGACGAGGCAGAGCAGACAAACCTCATCGGAACTCGAGCATCCGCCCGCCGAAAAGCACGCCGGGAGCGCGGCATGATCGGGCACCAGGACGCCGGTGGAGATCCTCTCTGGCCGCAGCGCTGCCTCACCGATGGACAGTTGGTCATCACCCGCGGGCGGGCACGCACCAGGCCGCGCGTGGATGGCAGAGGTTCTGCTCCGGGTCGGGTTGGTCTGGCGTGAGCTGACGAGCCGTCAGAAGTGGGGAACCTGGGTCGCCGTCTTTTTCCTCGCCACGCTCCTCGGAGCTCCGTTCCGGCTCATCTCTGAGGACGTCGCCGGCGTCGTGTCGGTGTGCGTGCTGGGACCCTTCGGTGCCCTTCTGCTCCTGGCCGGCTACCAGACCGGCATGCCGGTGGTGCCGGCGCAGCCGCCTCCGGAGCAATTGTTGGCCAGGACTGATTCCACGGGGGCTCGGGTCGCCGGCGCGGCTAGCCGGGCATGGATGGAGACAGTGCGCGAACCTTCCTGGCACTCGCCGTACCTGGCGAGCAGCCGGGCTACCTTCGACGGTCAGGCCGAGGTCGACCAGATCATCGGCATGGCATTGCGCATCCACCGGGCCCGTATGTCGCTCGGTTCACGGCCTGTTGGCTCCGCCGCCCAGCTCCGGGAGCGCCAACGCCTCACCTGGGAGCGAGCCGCTCGTCAGCTCGGACGACGCGCCGATGCGCTGATTCGCTATCGCCATCAGGCCGCCCGGCTCTCCGACGAACTGCGGAATCTCACCGACCTCGAACGCGTGGCCGCAATCACCGCGCAGATCGATGGCCTCGCCGTAGAGGTCGCACACGGCCACGGCCCCGCCGACCGCGGTCTCGCAAACATGGCCGACGAGGTCGCTGCCATCCGCGCGACAGTCACGGAACTGTTGGACGAGATGATCCGCACCAGCGAACTGCTGACCGAGCCGACGGCGTCCGCTCGACCTGACACCGGCCGTCCGTGAGGCGAACGGCCCTCGGCCGACTCGATCTATTCGGCAGACGCCGACGTTCTCGGCACGACTCGTCCCGCGGTCACCCCTCGCACGCAACTACCCACTTACACGACGGCCTGCAACGTCGGCAGTCGACTGCGAACAGTTCGCCCCTGCGGCCTGGCTGAACGAGTACAACCAGCGCCCCCATCCCGCGATCGGCAACCGCCCACCGATCACGCGCTTGACCAACCGGCCCGGCCAGTAGACCGAACCTGGCTAGAGAGAGCCGAGAAGCCGAGCCTTCGCGTCATCGAACTCCTGCTGGGACACGACGCCGGCGGCTCGGAGCTCGGCGAGCTTGCCCAATTCGTCCATTGCGCTCGGGTGGACCGTGCCCGCCTCGACTGGGGGTATGGGCGCGGCGCTGACCGTGACAGCAGCACCCGCGCGCTCGAGTACGACCCTGGCCTTCTCCGCGGTGTCCTTAGTGACCTTCTCCAGGACAGCCACGGGCGCGGCCTCGACCAGGTCTTTGGCCTCTCCTAGCCCGAGCGAGGTGAGGGCGCGGACCTCCTTGATCACCTGGATAGTCCTCACGCCGCCAGCCACGAGTATGACGCTGAACTCGCCTTGCTCGACGGCGGTCTGATGCGCCGGGTGTGCAGCGTCCCGCTGCGCCAGGTATAGGTGCTGGGCCTGCTGAGCAGCCTGTTGCCGCTGGAGCTCAGTCTGCTTCTTTGCCTCCTTCATCGCAGCCTTCGTGTACGAGGCGGTCCGTTCCTTATCTGACCGGAAGTCGACTACACCCATAGAGGACACCGACATCATTTTGCGGATCAGGCCCATGACTGTGTCTCCCATCTCTCGCATAGCTCGGCTCAGTGGGACTTCGCCGCGGCCGCCGTGCGGCGGTACGGCGGCACGGTATGTCCTGTGGCCTTAGGGGCGCGTCCCCAACGGGGGTGATCGACATGGCTGAGGTGGACTACGTATGGCGAGGCGGTCTGCTTACTGGCCGACAGTCGGGTTTCGATGACCAGCCAGGGGGCCGTGTGTTTGTGTAGCGTGTCGGCCCTCGGACACCGAGTTCAACCCCCAGCGCCGTCAGGCCGTTGTGGGTTCTTCGGTGTCTGTCTCGACACTTCGCCCGATGCCTGAAGGACCACCTCGGTCGGCTGGCCTTGATGCTCAGACACCCCTTGGTCGTCCCGCACAGGCGAAAGTCAACTGAGCCGGCGGCAGTCCCCAACGTGCCACTCACCGAGGGCACGGCCTGGTACGGGGCTCGCCATCTGGTCTCGGCCGAAGGGCCGATGCTCGTCCGCGATGCGATCGAGTGTGTGCTTCGAGGCCGCGCGCAGTACCGCTGGTCCGACGAGACTCTTGAGGCCGAGGACGAACGGGCCGAGGACTCCCTTCCCCCCGCGCTCTTCGATCACGATGTCCACCTGCGCACCACCGTCGGCGGCCGCCTGAACGGTGAGGACCCCAGTGCCGTGGGCGCAGGCGCAGAAGTTGCTCTCCAGGATCGTCCAACGCACGGTGTACGGCTCGGGCCACTCGTATGGAAGGACGACGCCCATCCGCAGACTGCCCTCCCGAACGACAGCCCACGAGGCACCGCTCGAGTGGAGGCTGTAGTTCTCCGGTTTGAGGGTGTCCCGCCAGGTCTCGAGTCGACGGGGGGTGAAGTCGGTGAAGGCGCGGAAGACCTGATCAGGCGTCGCCCGAGTCTCGAAGACGCACTGCACCCGCATGGCTCCCCCTCGTCACTGCCCGCCGACGACGCCAGCCCGGATGCGGCCTTGGCTGCTCCATACTCCGACCGAGTGCACAGCATGGGCGGCACCGACCGAGTGGACAAACCAGCCTCCGCGCCGGATCTGCGGGCCCCGTAAGGAAGCCTGCCACTGGAGTCCAAGCAGAGCGTCTGCTCGGCTACGGGTAGGCCCAGCTGCAGTCACCTAAGAGCTGCGTAGTGGTGGGACACCTCGACGAGTTCGACGTCCACGAGGCGGCACACTGCCCGAAGGCGGTGACGCCAGGTCGGCTGCCTGTCAAGATCGGGAACGACGACGGCGGTGCGACAGGCTCCCTGGTCCAGGCCGTGGGCGGCGAACCAAGGCTGCAACGCCTCGGCGCTGCGGATGAAGTGTCGGTAGAGCACGGCCTGGGCGACGGCGTGCCGGTAGTAGCCGCCGACGCCGCCGGACCCCCGGACCTTCATCTCGACAGCCCACGGGACGTCGCCGTCTCTCAGGAGCGCGTCGAGGTACCGGGCTGCGTTCCCCTTCGTGTGACCCCAGCGGGTCGGGAACTGGCTGCCCCAGTTGACGACCGGGTCCCTCTGCAGCAGCTCGAGCCGCCTGCCGTTCACCGTGACCAGACAGTCACCTCGCAGGATGCGGGACTCCAAGGCGTGCTCGTTCTGCTTGTCCGGCTCCTGCCGCGCTGCTCCGACCGGCCCGAGCCAGACGCCGGCGAACGCTGTCAGGGCCTCGATGGCGGCCGCGATCGACGATGAGTCCTCGGTGACGTGGACACGGGTCGGATCGGCGACGGCCTCGACCCAGGCGCTGCGGGCCTTTCCGATCTTGCCGGTCTTCCCGACCGCGCCCACGTCGAGCCAGCCGTAGTTGTCCCGGAACCGGCCGACCTCCAGGCCTTCCAGTCGTAGGGACCACCAGGGGTTGGCCGTCAGCATCGGATAGGCCCTGAGCTCTTCCCTGCCGACGCCTTGTCGAACGGTGGTGAGAAGTGCCGGTGGCTGGGGCGCCAGGGCTTCCATCAGCTCCAGGTACTGCTGCGCTTTGGCGCTGCCACTGAAGTCGGCCGCGGCAAGAGGTAGGGGCAGTGGCTTCTCCCCCGCGCCGGTCACCAGCACCTCGATCGACGGCCCACCGCGCATGGCGTGGAGCAGGGTGCCGATCGCGTCCAGCGCCTCGCTGTTGGACCGCTCGCCCAGGACGACGGACACCCTGTCCCCATCGACCGGCGCGCCCCGGTATGTGCTGCCCTCGTGCAGGTGCACGTCGAGGAGGTCGAGGACCGCACCGATGCACTGCTCGGTCGTCGCATCGCTGCCGACTGCAACCGTGCGGCGTCCCTCGTAGACACACCGGATCACGACGCCGGAGACCGAGTTCACGTAGTCGGGACTGTCGTCCACGTCTCGGGCTCCCCACACGGCGAGCGCTTCGAGCAGGCCAGCGTGGTCGATCCTCACCTGACCCTTGCCTTCGACGACGTCCTCGAAGTGGGGGGAGTCGGGCTCGGCCTCGGACTCGGCCTCTAGTTCAGCAGCCAGGGCCATCAGTTCCTGAAGCCGGAACGGGTAGGCGAGCCCAGTGCCGGACATGCCCTGGCGAAGGTCGACACCGCCCTCGTGCAGTTCGACGTCCCAAGGCCAGTCCAGCACGTCGCCGACGGCATCCGCGTCGTCGACCTGGAGAAGCTCAAGCAGGCTGGTCTGGTTCCACACGACGTCGGGTGCGTAGCGCAGCCGGTACTCCACGCTGGTGACACCAGGATCCAAGAAGACCGCTGAATCGAGCGTCGCGAATCGGTCCGGTGAGCGGAGCAGTCGATGCCACACCTCGGAGACGGTGGCACCCAAGTCGCGATGCTCCGGGCGGGCCAGCGACTGCTGGTAGGCATCGTTCGCCGGCGGGAGGACGAGGACGACCCTCACCCGGTCGGCGACGCCTGACTGCTCCAGCGCGTGGGCCAGGAGCTGCTGTCGGGTGAGCTGGTAGAACGGCTCGTCCAGCAGGTGCTCGAAGGCGAGCAGATCGCCACGCACTGGCCCCGTCGGGTCGTTGACCGCAGCGGCGTAGCGAGCACGGCGAACTTCGTCCCGCGGCGAATCCGCTTTCCGGACACGGTAGGACTCGGTGTACTTCCACTCGACCAGCACCAGCTCACCGGCGCCATCAGCTGCACAGTGCAGGAACGCCGCATCGACGCTGGTGCAGTGCGCGCCGCGGATCCGCTCCCTTCCAGGCGCCTCACCGAAGAAGTCCTCGGGTCCGATGTACTCGAACGTCAGGAACCTCCCGGGCTCTGTCTCCAACACCTCGCCGACGTCCACCACCGCCCCGAAGGCCACAGCGACACGAGACGGGTCGTTCACCATTGGCATCAAGGCATTGACGCACTGCACCTGGGAGGAGAGCAGGTGGTTACCAGGCCCCCCGGCGATCCCGGCATGCCACGGGACTTCCAGCTCCGCGAACAGGGCCAGCGCCGCCTCGCGGACCGCGGGCAGCAAGTTGTGGTCGGCGAACTTGCTGGGAAGGCAGAAGGGCAACGCGGTACCGAGCGCCCCGCCGTCCTTTCCGACGTAGGGCGCCGGGATCTTGGCATTGACGGGCAATACGTCCGTGTGGATCTTCCAAGCGGCCGCACGCCGCCGCTCGTTCAAGGTGTGAGTCATCGGCAGGGACAATAGGTCGGGCCACCGACCATTTGAGTCTGATCTGCCTGAGCCGAGGTTTTTCGGGCCCCTCCGGTCGCTTGAGACCGCCCAACCCCAGCGACACCGCGAGGCGGCCGGACCGCCCGAATTCAGTTGACTCGCCGGATTGATCGCCCAGGCCGCGGTAGGCGCGTGTCTGGGCCTTCCCCCGGTTCGTTTGACTTCTCGCCTGTTAGACCTTGGCCCCGCTGGGGGGGATCGGCATGGCTCCCACGCCGTTCCCGGCGGAGTTCCGTCTTGGCCTAATCGTCCTGGCCCGCAAGAGCGAGGCATCGATCTTCCAGGCGTTCGAGACTTCGGGATCTCGGAGTCCTCAGACAGGCGAGCATCGCCGTCGTAGCTCGTCGATGACGGCCTGCTCTTGCGAGTTTCTCGGGTGGTCGATCTCGGCCACGCGGGTCGCGGCCTCAAGGACGTCGCTGAGGTCTCCAGTTTCGGTTTCGACGCGTGCCCAGACGTCGGCCGGGTCGACTTCGACGAGCCTCGCGAGCTGCTCGTCCATGACCTGATGATGCTGGCGAGTCAGTCTCACTAGGTGGCGCATCAACAGCGCCTCATCGTCGGAGATCTTGTTGTCCGACATGACAACGAGCCAGGCGATCCACAGCATCAGATGGGGGTGGTCGCTGCGCTGACTCAACCTATCGGCAACTTCGATCACCCGAGCTTCGTTACGGAAAACGGATTGCGCGTGCCGACCAGCTATGAGAGTCGTGTAGCGGTTCACGACTACAGCGAGCGGGACGCCGACAAGGGGAATCCCTATCTTGATGACGTTGCGCTGGAGCAGGTGCCTGCCGACGAAGGGAAGCCCCCTGCCAGCGGCAAGAACTGGTCCCTTGTAGTACTTCTTGATCACCTGCCGCACCAGTGCCGGCACCACCTTGAGGACTCCCTCCTGAACGGCTTCGCCGCTGCGGATGGTGAGCGCTACCCGAATGAGCTTCCAGAGGTCTTCAGGGTCGGAGGTGTTCAGAGGCACTCGGTAGAGGACCGCGATGTCATAGGCCAGGCGAAGCTGGAGCTGGGTCACGAACGCGACGTCGACCATGCCCGTGGCGAGCGCGGCCGGGACAGTTAGAGGACTCGCTCCCCCGACGCTTCCCAGCGTCGCGGCGATGGCGGCGGTGTAAGCGCTGGCGGAGAGTCCACCCTCGATCGCGGCATACCTCGCGGCCATCTTGACGCGCTGGTCGACGATGACGTCCGCCGGGACGCCGGCGTACTTGTCCTCGAAGTACGCCCAGTTGACCTTCTGGGTATAGGCATCAAGCGAGTGCGTGAGCAGCTTGGTGAACCAGTTGCCAGACCGGATGTCGTCTGGGCTGAGCGTCTTGACGAACTCGCGCAGCTCGTCGCGCTGACTCTCGACGACTTCCTTGGCGGCTGCGTCATCGTCACATGCCTTGAAGGCGTCATCTGATGGCACGTCGGTCACAGCGTTTCCTCCCGAAGCTTCATGCGATCTTGGCATTCCCACGTGGGGCCATTAGTGGGCGACGGCGCGGCACCCTCTTGAGGCGAATCGAATCGTGGGCGCATCTATCCTGTCCCTCATCGGGCACCAAGTTGAGCCCCCACAGCCTCACTGGCGGTAGGATTCTTCTCTCCCTGGTATCGGCACGTTCGCTCGATGCGCGCAGGACCGCCTCCGCCGGCCCGGTTGGCCTTGCTTCTCGGGTGCTTTCAGGGCAACGGTCAACTGCACCTGGGGGGCAGTCCCGTTCCGTTCCGTCGAACGCGAAGGAACACCGTCTGCGCTGCTGCCCCTGAGGCCAGGCTCTCGGTCAGCCAACAGCTGGAAGCACCCGGGAATGCCAGAGCCCGGCGGATCTCAGAGGACGGTGCGCTCGCGAAGCTCGCCCTCCACTGACGACGGAACCGCGACGTCGATGAGCACTTCCCCAAGGCCATAGAAGACACCGCTCCGGCGGGTACGCGCGGCAACGATCGCGTCGGCGAGCACCGGATCCACCCCGCACACCGATGCGATGACCACCGCCGGTGCGGTGTTCAGGTCGACGAGGCCGCCGTCGTCATAGCCCCGGCCGAGGTCGGGGCGGCCAATCCCCAGCTCGCGTGCCGCCGCAGGGTCGTTCACCCACAGTGACCGAGCCTGGGCCCGACGAGCCCGTGCCTGCGTCACCTGGTCCGCGTGCAGGTCGACTACGGGGCTCTCCCAGCCGGGTCGCTGGAAGATCTCCCGGCGAACCTGGGTGAGCTTGACGCAGGCAGCGATGACCACGACCAACGCAAACAGCACAGCGATCGTCTGCAGGATGCCGCCGAGAGCACCGACCGGATCGCCCTGGGCGTCCTTGGGTGTGACCCCGTGTACCGCCATGATCGCAACTCCGGCGACGGAATAGGCGACCGCCAAAGACCTCAACTCGGGGCGGTTCAGCCGCGCCTGAGCGTGCCAGAACGGCACGGCGGCGAACACGCCAGCGCTGAGGATGGGCACCCCCAGGTACCAGCCGCCTGCCTTCCAGCGCTCCTTCCAGCCCAACGGTTCCCGGACCGGCAGGGGTATGCGCGCCGGAGCTGCCGTTCCTGCCGGAGCCGCACGTGCAACAGACTGTGGATGAGGCGACACCCGCATGACGTGGCGGGCCGCTGAACTCGCCGGCGCCATCGACCCATCCAGTCGGTACGTGAACAACGCCATCCCCGTGGCGTCCGCGTACTCCAACGCCGTCGCCGTGTAGTCCGTGCCGCTGAAGAAGAACAGCTGCTTGCCCGGTTCCCCGAGCCCCACCCCGCCCAAGCGCTGCAGGTCCGGCCGGCCGACCGCCGCGGCCAAGTACTTGACCTGAGCCAGTGCGCGCTCAGACCGCACGTCGATCCCCCCGTCGGCACCGCCGTTGGTCACCGCGGCGTCCGAATGGCCCCAGTGGCGCATCCAGCTGGCGGCGTTGATCTCGGCGTCCTGCCACGAGCTGATCTGGTGCACCGGTGGCTGTTGCCACTGTTGCGGGCCGTGCGTCGAGCTGGCCATGCTCTCCCCCTCCGGGTCACGGAGCGGAGTCTCCACCGCATACGGGCGGTCCACCGCACGCTCGGCTAGGAAGCCGCCACATTGGTCTCACGGCTAACCAGCGCCTCAGGCGATGCGGGTCAGCGCAGGCGGAGTCCGTCGGCGTCGTCGGCGGGCAGGGCAGTGCTGCACGAACAGGTGACAGGTCAGGGCCTGCGTCTCAGAGCCGGAGGCGTGTGCGTATGTAGGGTGTCCCCCTCGGACACCGAGTTGAACCCCCGCGGTCATCAGGCCGGTGGGGGTTCTCCTGCTTCTGACGTCGGCACGTTGGCTCGATCCCTGAAGGACCGGAGCCGGCCAGCTGGTCGACATCCTCAGCCGCCCGGCTATTTCCGCATGGGTCTACGGTGAACCGAACCGGGGGCAGTCCCGGACACCGGCTTCGACCGCTGAAGTGCTTCCCGGCGCACAGGGGTGCACCTCGCTGCTGACTAGTTGGCGTTGAGACCGAACCGCCGGGTGAGCAGCTTGGACTTCCAGTACGACTCGATCTGCTCGATCGTGTCGTCGGGGGTGTTGCCGTCGACGACCTCGAGCACTGACACCTGGTAGTGCCGGCGGCCGTGGCGGGCGACGGCCTTGAGCCGGACGTCGCCGCCGTCACCGCCGTTGGCGTACTCCAGCCAGCGGCCGAGCAGGCTGTAGGCACCCTTCGCCGAGCCGACGTACTGCTGTCCGGACTCGACGTCGACCAGCAGGTAGACGCCCTTCACGGCGCGCAGAACCTGCTGCCAGCCGTGCGGGAGGGCGGGGATGTCGTCGACCGGTCGGACGAACTCGCGGAAGCCGGGGAAACGGGGTTCGTACTGCTCGGCAATTTCGAGGACCGGCTTCGGCTGATTGGCGGCTCGCTGGACCCAGCTCCGAGTGCCGGCCCCCCAGTCGATGACGATCTTGTCGGTGTAGCCGCCGAGTTGCTCGAGCAGCCGCAGGTCGTAGCTCTGGTAGCCGGACACGTCGACGCCGGTCAGAGCGTCCACGTTGCCGGCCGGGCAAGTGTTGCTGCCGGCGACCTCGTAGAGGCCGACGAACACGGTCTTGCGGGCCTCGGTCACGATGAAGCTGGCGAGCAGGTCGCCCACGTCGAACAGGCTGCGCTGCTGGACGCTCTGGTACCGCTCGAACGTTGATCTGTCGTTGCGCCAGGCCTCGTAGAGCCGGCCGGCCTTCACCCGGTTGTCCTGGTGTCGGACCAGGCGGACCTTCGCCGGGTCGACACCCTCGAGGGACAGCAGGTCGTTGAACGTCAGCATCGGCATCCCCCCGGGGTCAGCGCCTCGGCGACACGATCTCAAGACGCTCGGCTAGCTGCACGGTAGCTTCGATCCCCGGAGTGATCTCCGGGGAACCGCCGGGGTCCAGCCGCCTGACACCAGCATGCTGACCGCCCCAGTCAGGCCGACGACGAATGGGCCGAGATCCTCGGAGTAGAACTCGAGGACCGGATCGAGGAGTCGTAGAGCTTTCCCGTGGCCGCCGGCGCGCGCGTCACGGCGATGACAGAGCGCGCGAGCTGGAGCTTCCGACGCGCAGGCATGGGTGTCGAGATGTTCGGCGCCGCCGTTTCCCCCACGTGTCTTCCTGACCGTAGTTCGAGTCATGACGACGCAGTCTCTCGCCGCGGTGAAGGCGCAGTTCAGCAAGGTCCTCGACGAGGTGGCGGCAACCCACGAGCGAGTAGTTGTCACCGGAAACGGAAGTCCGGTCGCCATCATTCATGGCCGTCGATGACTACGAGTTGCTGATGGAGACCCTCCAGATCCTCTCCGACAGGTCGGCCGTTGCCGAGATCCGCGAGGCCGAGCAGCGGATGGCCGGCGGCCAGGCGTTCAGTGAGGAGCAGGTGCGCGCGGCGCTGGCCGATCGTCACGCGTGAGCCAGACCCGGTCCAAGGTCGTTCTCCCCGCCTCGCGCCCAACGCGCGATCGAACGGGACCTCCCCGAGTTCCTTGCCTTCGCCGTAGCCGACTTCCTGTACGGCCCGCTCGCCGAGGATCCGTACCGGGTAGGCAAGCCCTTCACATACAGCTCCAGGAGCTACTGGTCGGCGCGTCGGGGTCAGTACCGGCCGACGCGGTCACCGACCTCTCAGTCCCAGGACGGAAGCCGTGTGCGTATGTGGCATGTCGCCCCTCGGACACCCTGTCCCAGTTCCCGTCCCAGGGAAGTTGGGACCACTGCGGGGACGCCACGTCCCCCATCTCGCTAGACGCTGTCACTCGCGGGGCTGACGAGCCTGCCCGGCTCGAGGAGGCAGGCGCCGTCGTGGGGGATCCCGCCCCGGGCGTCCCCGCCGGTATCCCGGGCTTCCCCCTGACCGGGCTGGTTTCACGCGGCGACAACGGCCGGTTCGGCGACCGGCAGCGGGCACCGGCGAGCCGACTCCAACCCACGCCGGCGGCGCCACGACCGCCGTGGCGCCGTCGGGTCCACCCTCCGATCGACACTCCGACGGGGAGCGCTGCCTGGTCCTGCAGGTGCCGGCCGGCAGTCGGGTAATCGTCGACCTGCCCGCAGCAGACGGTCCGGGTGGTGGACCGCCGATGATCCTGCGCCTAGTGGACGGACCGAGGCCCGTGGCCGTGCCGCCGGTGAACGCTCCTGGTGTCGTCGAGGTCGGACGATGAGTGGCGCGCGAAAGCGGGTATGCGGCTGCGGCCGGTGTGCGCACCGCCTGGTGTACCTGCCACCACCCTCGAATCCCGCAGAACCGGAGGCAGGCGACCGACAGGGTCCGGTGTCGGCGGCCGAGGCGACGTGGGAGTGTCTCTGAGGCCGCCCTTCAGGGCGAACGTTGCCTGACGCGGCACTAGTTGTCGGGCTACCAACGCAAGCAAGCGCAGTCCTCTGACCGGGCGAGAAGCCCGGCCGCAAGAGTCTCAAACTGCGCCGGCTATCTCGCGGATGGACGAGCCACTACCCACGCAGGGGCATGTCTGCCGGGGGTGTCGAGGCCGTCGTGGCGTGGGCGCAGGCAGACTGCCGGGCGTGAACACGACGGATCCTCGGCAGCGCGGTACAGGGGCAACGTGGTTCGTGCCTTCCATCAGCGGCGAGCCACTGCTGATCGACCTGCCCGGCGCGAACCTCGACTTCGCCGTGATCACTCGCGAGAGCCTCGGCGGCCTGGACGAGTCCTGGAGCGTGCCAGGGACCTACGTCTTGCTGGACCCAACTGACGCCAGCGGCCGGACCGGGGTCTACGTGGGCAAGGCACCAGGTGGACTCACTACCCGGATAAGGCAGCACGTTCGGGTGCGGGAGGAATGGCGGCGCGCGCTACTCATCCGCAGGCCGTACCAGGGCTTCAACAGCGCAGAGGTCGGCTGGCTGGAGGGACGTCTCTACGACGTGCTGAACTCGGCGGCCCGGATCGCCCCGGGGAATGGCAATCGACCGAGTGACGAGACGCTCGCCCCCTGGCAGCGCCAACAACTGGAGGCCATCATCGGCCCCGTCCTCGGCGTGCTCCGGGCGTTGGGTCTCGACCCGGACACCCCGGATCAGCAGGCACCACAGCTGGACCCCAAGCCAGCAACGCCGCGGGCACGACACGAGGCCAACCTGACGGACCTCTTGCAGGCGGGACTGATCAGTGATGGCAGCGTCCTCCATCCGACGACGTCGTCGTACGAGGGCAGCGCCACGGTCATGGCCGACGGAACCCTGACCGTTCACGGCCAACCGCACGCGTCGCTGTCCTCGGCGGGCAAGGCGATTACGGGACACAGCGTCAACGGCTGGGAGTTCTGGGGGCTGCTATCGGGAAGCGGCGAACTTGTGCCCATGACTTCCCTGCGAGGCCCCAGCGCCCAACACGACTTTGCGCCGGAGGCGGCTACCTCCTTGGCGTCATCCGCAAATCCCGACCAGCGGACAGACGCTGAGCGTCCCGAGGCGCTTCCTGCAGACCGAGGCACAGTAGATCTGTTGACTCTTCTGCAAGCCTCAGCGTTGTCCGTCGGTGACGTCCTCACCGTCCGCTACAAGGGCACGGAGTACCGGGCCACCGTCACAGCCGATGGACACCTGTCCCTGAGCGGAAGGGACTACCCCAGTCCGACCGCCGCGGCAGTTGCGATCACTGGCAGCAACGTCAACGGCTGGCGCTTTTGGAAAGTGCAGACCGGGCAGACGCTTGGGAGCTTGCGCGGCCAGCTCGATGAGCGCGACCACTGATCGATTGGCTTGCTTCGGCCCCGCTGTCAGCGTCGCAGGGAGGTCCAAACCAGTCGCTCAAAGCGATCGGAGCTGGACAGCAACTGCAAAGCATGGAAGAGCGATCGGTCCGTGTCCCTTGGTGGACCAGCTGGTGCTGCGTTAGCAACGTCCGCCGTGAAGGAGCAGCGGGACAGCCGGCGCGGAGCCGGACCGCTGCCTGCTTGAGTTCGGCGCTACGCGGTCCGGCGAGTGACGCATGCGGGACCGAAAAGGGAATCCCCCGCGAGCGCTTCCTGTTCCGGTGGCTGGCCGGTCATCGGCCAAGTCGATCAAACGGGGGGCCTCAGGAACACCGTCCGTACTGGCAGTTGTGGCGAGAGGTGGGGATCCTGTGGGCCTCAGCCTCCTTACACCAGGCGCATTTAGACTTGCCGGCCTTCGTGCATGCACACGCCATGACGTCCTCCTATGAACGATCCATTGTGGGCGGCAATCTAAAGAGTTCCGATTAGCGGGAGTCTGGGGGGCGAGTTTGGTCGGTCAAGCGACGCGTGCGCTGTATTGGACTCAGCTCACCTAGGATGTACGAGCCCATTACGCCCTGCCGCGTGGAAATGCCACCTCCGCCTGCGGAATCAGTAGCGCTCGAGATCTTTCCAAGCGTTGCCCTCCGCGGTGTTTTCCAGAAGTAGTCCCTTTATGCGGCCGGGAATGTCCTGTATATAGGGCACGACGTCATGGTCCCAGGATCCTAGATCCTCAAGAACCTGCTGAGGCGAGGCCCCGTCGTGCTCCTCGATGAAGCGACTGCCCAGCAGCTGATCCTGTGACGAGATGAGCTGGTAAGCCTTCAGCTTGAACATGATCGCCACCTGAGTAAGCATGATCCGTTGATTATGATTCGATATTGGGTAAGAACCTGTCATGAGGATGTCGGCAACGTAATCTGCTGGCAACTCAGGGACGTCGTACCGGAGCAGACCGTCAGGCAGTACCCCGGTAGATGAAAGCGACCGATCCTGCTGCTTCCAATGCCCAATGATGGGCAACCGCTGAAGCCGGTCATCACCACTCCCGAGCGGGAACAAACCCGCCTCAGTCGCGTCGCCGCGCTCCCAGAACGTGGCTATTATTGGACTTCCGTCGCCATCCGAGAAGGTCACGACACGGTCTGGCTCGGCGCCATCGCCAAGCCACGTGTAGCCAGCAGGCGCGAGCGCCGGCATGTGCTCGTACGGGGGTGCGTTGAGCAGTCGGGCGGCCGAATCCAATGCCGAGACACTGTCTTGCAACCCGAGCGCAGAAGAAAGGCGTCTACCAGACGCGACGGGCCGAGGCCCCCTCGCGGTGGATGCCGAGATCCGAGCGTTGCGACGGCTAAAGAGCCCCATGCCAGGTCCTTGCCTCTGGGAACCGATGCATCGATCGTGGCTCCTACCTACACTCCCGTGGGGCGGGACCCGCGACTCCTGTCTTGTTCGTCAAACGCGGAGGATGCGACGCGTCTCATGACCGTCAATCTGATCCACTGCCCTCCATCGAGACGCGGGCCGCCCAGTAGCAATCCAGGCGGCGAGCGTGATGGGCCAGAACAGCACTTTGGCAGTCGTGGCCAACGCCCAGCCCCCAAAGCCGGTGGGATGCGCCAGGATAAACTCGCGCCAGTCGGGTGCAATGTCAGGAAACCCGACGCGTCGATACAGGGCGAACCAAGTAATGAAGAAACCGCCCCAGTAAACGATCACAAGAGCGGTTCCCATGGCCTGTCCCCCCGTAGCGTGGAGGGAACTGTGGCGGGGCCGAGGAGATGCGTCAAGGGGGGCAGGCGCGGCAATATGGCGAATCGGCGTGTCGCCCGGCGCGTGGCAGACCGCCGACCCTTCCGCTAGCGGCTCTACGGCGAATGCAATGTGACTTGCTCAGTCTCTTCGGTCAGCAGTGCTTCGGACAGCTACCGGACTGCCGGGGAGGCACCCCGCGGGCGAGGCTCAAGGACGACTGTGGCCCGCACTCGCTGCGGCACACCACGCTCGACTGGCTGCGCAGCGTGTCCAGCCCCCAGGTGCTCGCGACGTTTGCTGGCCACATCGAGCCCGGAGCCACACGGCACTACCTGCACCCGCAGTTCACGGAGCTGTGCCAGGCCGTGGAACGCCTCTTCGGACCTCTGAACGCTCCTCGTCACCACGCGGCTTTCGACCCATCAACTTGCCGGCCGTCGCCGAGCGCCTCGCCGTCCACGGGAGGCACCTGCCATGACGACGGCCCCTGACATCACCGCGCGGCTGCAGCTGGAGGCCACACGCTCCCTGCTGCGGGAGCTGCGAGAGCTAGAACCGCTGCACGAACAGATCGCCTCGTTACTCCCCGCCAACACCGAGGACACCGTGGAGCACTGGTGGGCCGAGCCGGGCCTGCCCTTGCCGGACAACCCAGCGCCCGACCGACTCAGCCCCGCCGCTTGGCTGCAACTGGCCGGCCTCGCGCCCCGGCACCTGCGGGCCTACCGACGACTGCGGTACCTGCTCAAGGAGCTGCAGCTGACCTGCAGCGAGGACGTCAGCACCGCCGCCGAGCAGCTCCTGGACAGCGTGCCCGACATCGGATCCTCCTGCACCACATCGGCTCTCAGGAGGACGCGCGGGGCAATATGGACCTGCTCAACGATGACGCGGACAGGCTGGTCGACCTGCTCCGGAGAGAGCACGGGCGTCCCGTCCTGAAGCGAAGCAGCCCCTGAGAGCCAAGTCTCGAGCAATCCGGGGGCGCCGCCCGGCGTCCCCGGTAGCCCGCAACGCAGGAGGGTCCAATGTCCAGCGCCGTTCCGTCCGGCCCCCTCCGGCCGAAGTGCGTCCCACGCCCCCTGGGACGCCGTCCCACATCGGTGGGAACCTGGGTGGGAAGGGGTGACAGAGTCCCCCCTCAGACACCGAGTTGAACCCCCATGGTCATCAGGCCTGTGGGGGTTCTTCCGTTCCTGCTGTCGGCACGTCAACTCGATGCCTGAAGGACCACGTAGGCCGGCTGGCTGATCTTGCTTCTCGGGAGCCCGTAGTCGCCTCACAGGCAACGGTCAACTGAACCGGGGCAGTCCCCCGCGTGAACAACCTGTCCGGTCACGACACCTGGCCAGCTCTTGGTCGGCCGCGGCGCGGGCAGCCCTGACAATGACGCTGCCCACAGTTCCCGGTGGCCTCGCGGCGCGCGAGGCCAGCTGGTGCGCCCCGGACCGCATCATCCCTCGATGGTCAGCCACGGCGGGGGGTACGGCCGGACAGCCGCCGAAGCTCCTCGGCCATCACCTCCGGGTACTGCAACGGCAGGAAGTGCGTGCCGGCCATCTCACGGAGCCGGGCCCCGGGCACCGACCGAGCTGCCCTGTGCACGTCGGCAACGTCGACCAGGGAGTCGTAGCGGCCCGCCACGAAGGTGACCGGGCAGGCCACCCGGGTGACGTCGAGTGGCGCGTGCTGGGCGGTGGCGTCCGCGAGGTACCGGAACCAGGACCAGTCGTTCCCGGCGAACTCGCGCAGCACCGCGCGCAACAGGCCCGGGTGGGCCGCCTCCTGCGCGGGTCCGCGCAGCGCCGCCAAAGACAGCAGCTCCTGCCAGGGCGGCAAGCTGGCCGACACCAGCGGCAGCAGGGGCCCCATGACCGGCAACAGCCGGCTGCCCAACCGGCCCATCGGCGACCGCAGCCGTCGGGGCACGCCGTAGGTGCCGAACAGGGCGGCGTAGCTGCCCCCGGGGACGCCGGCGACGGCGAGCACGGCGCTCACCCGGGCCGGGTCCTCCAGAGCCAGTTCGAACGCCACGTTGACCCCGAGCGACCAGCCCACCACCATCGCCGAGCGCATCCCGTAGGCGTCGAGCACGGCGCGTGCGTCGTCGGCGTGGTCCTCGATCCGCACCCGGCTCCGGTCGGCCGGGCGCTCCGAACCGCCGAGGCCGCGCTGGGACCAGCTGACCACCCGGTAACCGCTGTCCGGGGCGACGATCCGCGGCCAGGCCGCGGGCGGAGCGCCCAGCCCGTTGCACAGCAGCACCGGGATGCCCGTGCCGTCGTTGCACCAGGCGCGGAGGGCGGTCCCGTCCGCGCCACGCACCTCGCGGGTGCTCATGGCGGCCTGCTCACGCGGGCCTGCTCACAGGCGTGGACCGCCGGCGCGCGCCGTCACCCGAAGGCCACCCGCATGTCCTCCGAGGCCGGCGAGGCCCCGTCCGACGCCGGGAGGGCCGGCTCGGCGCGATCGAGGTCCGGGGCGGCCCCCTCCTGTACGGCGACGACCGCGGGGTCCAGCGTCAGGACGGTGTAGCCGGCCACGGCTCCGGCGCCGAAGCCCGGCGCGAAGATGCGCACCGGTGCGGTGATCACGCCGTCCCGCACCGCGTCGTGGATGGCCAGCGGGATGCTCGCGGACGAGGTGTTGCCGACCTCCTCGATGTTGAAGTAGAGCTGATCGGGCGTGAGCCCGGCCTGCTCGGCCAGCTGCAGCACCATGGTCTTGTTGGCCTGGTGCGGGACGATCAGGTCGATGCTCTCGAGCAGGGAACCCGCCCGGCCGTCGGGGTCGGGCAGGGCCGTGATCTCCTCGATCATCTGCGCGAGGTAGCGGCCCGCCAGCGCCTTCACGTGCGGGCCGAAGACGGTGATGTTGTTGTCGAACACCGGGTTGGGCCAGATGATCGAGTTGACCTCGCTGGCCGGGCCGCTGGCGTAGGTCTGCAGGTAGTGGAAGTCGGGCGCCGCGCCGTCCGGCGCCGGCCCCACGACCATCGCCGCCGCGCCGTCCCCGAAGATCATCCGGGAGGTGCGGACGTTGCCGATCTTGTCCGAGAACTTCTCGACGCACACCACGAGGACCGGCCGGTCGACCTCCTGCAGCAGCCGGGTCGCCTCGGCCAGGCCATACGGCATCCCGGCGCAGGCGGCGACGAGGTCGTAGGCGGCGTGGGTCTGGTGGATCCCGAGCTGACCGCAGATGTACGTGGCCAGCGAGGGGATCAGCCGGGAACTCGTGCAGGTGCACACCAGGACGCCGCCGATCTCCTCCGGCTCCCGCCCCGCCTTCGCCAGCGCCGCCTGCGCAGCCTGCAGGGCGAGCTCCTCCAGGCTCAGCGAGCTGTACTCGCGCTGCCGGATGCCGGTCTTGGCGCCGATCTCGTCGGCGCCCATCGGCGACCAGTTGTAGGCGGAGTTGCGGATCAGGTCCTCGTTGCTGCACACCTGGTCGCCGTGCACGGCGGCCAGCGACTCCAGGCGGGGCAGCACGGCGAACTGCCGGCGAACGTCGATCTCCCGGAACGGGCGCACCGGTGGCCGGCTCTCCCGCGCCGGCGCCGCGGGACGGCTCCGGACGCCGGCGTCCAGGCGCCGCAGGAAGGCCCGCACCTCGGCGTCGCGCGGGTGGAAGGTCACCACGTAGTCGTCGTCGGCCAGCTGGCCGGCCTCGACCAGCTCCACCTGCGACCGGTCCCACGGGTACTGGTTGTGCAGCACCATCGCCCACCGCAGCAGCGCCTCGAGCTCGGGCACCTCCTCGTCGCAGTCGAGGATGTCGGTGTAGTCGTAGACCGGGTAGTCCGGGTCGTAGTCCGGCAGCCGGAAGGTGAGGTTGGCCGGCGTCTCCAGGAACTGGGCGACCGTGGGCTTGACGGCCGGCAGCGTGGTCGCGTGGTTCCTGCGGTTGCCGAAGACGTCGAACAGGATGCCGAAGATCCGGTCCTCGACGGGCTCGTCCCACTGGGCCGGCAACGTCGGGTAGGCCGCCTGGACGGCGGCGATCTTGGTGTCGCCGCCCTCCCACGGCTCCAACACGGGCAGGAAAACGTCGGTCCGGGTCCGCGGCACGTCGGCCCAGCGCGTCGGCCGCTTGTCGTACATGGTCATCGCGAAGCGGTTGGCCCAGAACAGGTTCAGCGCGAGGTCGCGCATCAGGGCGTACCGGCTCTCGTAGCCGCCGACCCGGACCTTGTCCAGGATGTCGGTGCCGCTGGGGGCCTTGGTCTCGAAGTCCCGGCGGATGACGCTGTCGAGCTGCTCCAGGGACTCCATGGTGGAGAAGTCCAGCTGCGGGAAGATGTTCGTGGGCAGTACCAGACGACCGTGCTTGTTGAGGGCGAACGCGTTCATGTCGACTCCTCCTGGAGTGCGTGCGACGGGTCCTGCGTAGCGCGCTGCATCCCTCGCTTCACGGCGTCGATGAGGCGGGGGCGCAGCTCGGCAGCGGGGATGATGGCGTGCACGGAACCCATCCGGCGGGCCCGCTCGATGTCGTGCACCGCCTCGAACTCGGCCCCGACCTCGCCCAGCTTCTCCGAACGGACCGTGCTGCGGAGGGTGGCGAGCTCCACCCGGAGCCGGGCCTGCTCCACCCCGTCGGCCGCGGCCACCGAGGCCTCCAGGTCGCGCACCCGGGGATCGGCGGCGGTGCGCTTGTCGACCTCGCCGGTGAACACGACCGCGGCCGCGGGCGCCCCGCCCAGGACCGAGGCGTAGGAGCCCTCGACGGCCAGCACCTCCATGTTGTCGTTCAGGGCGCCGGAGAAGACCACGAAGGCGCCGCCGTGGTACCGGGAGACGACGCAGAAGACGATCGGGCCGTCGAAGTTGACGATCGCCCGGCCGATCTCGGCCCCGTTCTCCAGCTGCACGTTGCGCAACGACTCCGGCGAGCCGTCGAAGCCCGACAGGTTCGCCAGCACCACCAGTGGCCGGTTGCCGCTGCACGCGTTGATCGCCCGCGCGGCCTTCTTCGACGACTTCGGGAACAGCGTGCCGGCGGTCCACTGGTCGGGGCCGTCCGCCGGGAAGCTGCCGCGCCGCGGGATCGGCCGCGACTCGATCCCCAGGACCGTGACGGGGTGGCCGCCGAGATGCGCGTCCTGGACGACGGTGGTGTCGGCCTCCGCCATGCCCGCCCAGCGCTCGAGCACCGGGTGGTCCTGGTCGGTGACGGCCCGCATGACCGTCCGGATGTCGAAGGCCTTCTTCCGGTCCGGGTTGGTCTCGGCCGAGAAGATGTCACCGACCGTGGTGAACTCGCTGGACGGGTGCTGGTGCGGGAACGAGCGCACGTCACGGTCGACCGGGTCGCCGCTGTCGGAACGTCGGGCCCAGCGCTCGCCGGGGGTGACGTAGGCGTACTCGTAGTGCTGGAAGAGCAGCTCGACGGCCGCGGTCAGGTTCGGCGCCCAGTACTGCGCCTGACCGTTGGGTCCCATCACCCGGTCGTAGCCGCCGATCCCGAAGTTGTCCTCGGCCGACACGCCCCCGGAGTAGTCCAGGGAGTGCTTGCCGGTGAGCACCATCGCGCTGTCCGGGGTCATGACCAGGATGCCCTTGGTGTGCAGCAGCATCGTGGCCTCGGCGTTCCAGTACGGCTGCGCACCCACGTTGATGCCGGCCACGACGACGTTGACCTCGCCGCCGGCCTGGGTGAACGTGATCAACCGGCGCAGCGCCCGCGCCACCCCGTCCATGTTCTCCGTGCCGCTGTCCATCGAGATCTTGGCCCCGGACGACAGCGCGAACCACTCGACCGGGATGCCGCGCTCCTCGGCGAGGTCGATCGCGGCGACGACGAGGGCGCACTCGGGGACGGCGACGGTGCCCAGGGCCTTCGTGGGGTCGCCGAAGAGCACCACCCGGGTCATGCCCTCGGGGTGCCGCGTGGTCGGCGTGGTCACCACGCCGACCACGATGCCGGCGCGGTTGCGGCCGGGTGGGCGCTCGACCGGCACCAGCCGGCCGGCGTCGTCCAGGTCGTGCTCGACGAAGGTGCCGCCCGGACCGGCGAGCAGCGGCGCGAGCTCGTAGGGGTACACGGTGCCGCGGGCGCGCGAGCGCAGCACCTTCTGGGTGTAGTCGTCCAGCGGCCGCATCGGCTCGGTCGGCCGGTCGGTGACCCGCATGCTCACGCCGGTGCCGGGTGCGTAGGCGAAGCGCAGCGCCACCTCGCGGGGCGTCGCGGAACCCTCCTCCTGCAGCCGGGCCAGCAGGATGATCTCCTCCAGCCCCGCTCCCGCGGTGAGCGGCGCCGACGCCCGGGCGAGGCTCGCGAGTTCCGCCAGCGGGACCTCGATGGACGGCCAGGCGTAGAGGAACACCCGGTTGTGGTCCAGGGGACGGCGCGACCTGCGCTGGGACTGCGCCCGGCGCAGCCCGTCGAGACAGGCCGTGAGCTGCCGCTCGACCGTCGGGTACGCGACGACCTCGCCCGCGTCGTCCCGGACGGGGGTCAGGTCGCGGACCTCCGCCATCGCGATGAACCGTTCGTCGTTCGGGTTCTCCTTCGCGCCGATGTGGAACAGGTACGTGTCCTCGGCCGACGGCAGGCGCACACCGTCGAAGTTCTTCAGGCGCCACAGGTTGAGTCGCTGCGCGGTCAGCGGGTGGAGTCCACGGATGATCCGGTCCTCCACGAGCCCGCCCGCGTCCCGGCCGTCCGCTTCTGCGCCGTCCGCTCCTGGGCCGTCCGGCGCCGGCCGGAAGGTCACGGTCTCCACGTCACCGTCGGGGGTGGAGACCGTCACCGTCACCCGGCGGGCCGTCCGCAGCGGCGCCACGGCGTCCAGCAGGTCGCGCAGTTCCGCCGCCATCGTGTCGACGTCCGCCGGGCGGTCCGGCCAGGACAGGTAGAGGTCCACCAGCAGGTGCGGGGGGTCGGCGACGTCCTCGGCCGCCCGCGCGAGCGCGGACAGTGCGGCGGGGAGGGCCTCCCGCTCGGCCATCACGGCCACCAGGTGCAGCCGGGACCCGTTCAGCTCGTAGTCCGCCGAGACGCACGAGTGACCGCCGAGCAGGGAGGTCCGCACGTGCTGCAGGTCGCGGCTGCGGTAGTAGCGGCGGGTCAGCACCTCCAGCACGGGATCGGGCTCCGTCGTCGGCCGTCCGGCACGCTGGCCCAGCAGCCGGATCAGGGGCTCGGGGCTCGCCACCAGCGTCTCGATCCGGGCCATGCCGGCGCCGGTGTCGCCGCGCGCGCCGGCCTCGTCGAGCTCGGTCAGCAGCCGGTCGGCCTCGTCGAGCACCTCCTGTCGGGCCCGCTGCAGCACCGGCTCCTCGAACCAGCGGAAGCGCACGGCGCGGGCCAGGTCACCGACGGTCGGGTAGCGCAACTGGGTCGCGGTGACGAGCCGGTCGAGCACCTCCCCCACCTCCGCCCGCGACGGCCCGGGAAGAGGGCTGCCGGCGTCGAGCCAGCGCTCCAGCAGCGCCTGGACCGCGGGGAGCTGGTCGGCGATGCGCTGCTGGGCGAGGAAGATGCGGTGCACCGCCTCCTCCAGCGCCGGGCCCGGTTCGAGGTCGCGGACGTCGTAGTGCAGCAGCGCCCGGGAGAGCCGAGCGCGGAAGCTCTCCGGCAGCGCCTCCCGCTCGACGTCCAGGGAGTGCAGGTAGGCGTGGAAGTACTCCCGCGGGCTGTGCACCTGTTGGTCGGCTTCCTCCTCCTCGCTCGCCGGACGGTTGCGGGCCAGCTCGCAGAGGTCGGCGAACGTGGTGAGCACGGCGAGCTCGCCGCGCAGCAGTTCCGGGTCGTCCACCGGCAGCTCGCTGCGGCCCGTGCAGTACTCGGCGACCAACGCCCGGGCGTGGTCGGCGCTGACGTCCCAACCGGTGATCAGCGCCTCCAGCTCGGCCAGCAGCGGCGCCGCCGTCTCGCACGGGTCGGGCTGCGCGTCTGCGGGGCGCGGGAGCACGATCCGCTCGCCCGAGGCCTCCTCGACGTCCCCACCGGTCCGTTCCAGGTCGAGCAGCGCGACGCCGGCATCGACCTGCACGTTCGGCCCGACCAGCACCTGGCGGACCCGGCCGGCGAACGGCGCCCGCACGGCGGTCTCCATCTTCATGCTCTCCAGCACGGCGACCGTCTGGCCGGCCTCGACCTCCTGTCCGGCCTGGACCCGGAGGGCGACGACGACCGACGGGGCGGGCGCGCGCACCAGGCCGCCGGCGTCGCGGGTGACCCGGTGGGACACGCCGTCGACCTCGACCAGGTGCGAGCCGGCGGCCGTCACCGCGACGACGGAGAAGCGCCGACCGTCGACCGTGAGACGGCTCTCCAGCGGGCTCAGCCGGTCGACGTCCACGTCGACGGACCGGCCGTCGAGCTCGACGCGGTGACGGTCGCGGCTGACCTTGGCGGCGGTCAGCCGGTAGACCTGCCCCCGGTGGCCGAGCTCGACCGTGCGCCCCACCTCGTGCGGCGCGCGCGGTCGTCCGCCCCGGGCGGACGCCAGGAAGGCCGCGCGTTCCCGGGCCTCCTCGGAGTCGGAGACGTCGACGGCCACCTGGAGGAGGGCGACGAAGCCGTTGAGCGTGGTCTCCGCCTGCTCGCTGCCCGTGCGGTCCAACCAGCCGGTGTCGGCGGTGCCCGCCACGACCTCCGGCCGGTCCAGCAGGTCGAGCAGGAAGGACTTCGTGGTGGTGCCGCCCCGCAGCACGACGGTCGTCTCGCGCAGCGCGCACCGCAGGCGCGCGAGCGCCTCGGGGCGGTCCCGCCCCCAGGCGATGACCTTGGCGACCATCGAGTCGTAGAGCGGCGGGACGACGTCCCCGACGCCGATGCCGGTGTCCACGCGGACGCCCGGGCCGGTGGGCAGCCGCATCAGCTCGACCCGGCCGGGTGCCGGGGCGAACCCCTGCTCGGCGTCCTCGGCGTTGAGCCGCACCTCGACGGCGTGCCCGGACTCCGCTGGCGGGTCCCCGACGAGCCGGCCGCCGGCGGCGACGTGCAGCTGGAGCTTCACGAGGTCGAGCCCGGTCGTCACCTCGGTCACCGGGTGCTCGACCTGCAGCCGGGTGTTGACCTCGAGGAAGGTGAACAGCTGCTCGGTGGGCTGGTACAGGAACTCGACCGTGCCGGCACCGACGTAGCCCGCGGCCCGGACCAGCGCGATCGACGACTCCCGCAACGCGGTGTCCTGCTCGCGGCTCAGGACCGGCGAGCTGGACTCCTCCAGCACCTTCTGGTTGCGCCGCTGCACCGAGCAGTCCCGTACCCCGGGTGCCCACACCGCCCCGTGCTGGTCGGCGATCACCTGCACCTCGACGTGCCGGCCGCCCTCCACCAGTCGCTCCATGAACACGATCGGGTCCCCGAAGGTCCGCGCCGCCTCGGCCTGCGTGCGGGTGAGGGCCTCCGCCAGCTCACCCTCGGTGCGGACCACCCGGATCCCCCGCCCGCCACCGCCGCTCCTGGCCTTGACGATGAGCGGGTAGCCGATGACGGCGGCGTGCCGGTGACCGTCCTCGACGGTCTCGACCGGGCCGCCGCTCCACGGCGCGACGGGGACGCCGGTCTGCTCGGCGAGGACCTTGGCCTCGATCTTGGCGCCCAGCAGCCGCATGGCCCCCGGTGGCGGCCCGATGAAGGTCACGTCGAGGTCGGCGCACAGCTCGGCGAACGCGGGGTCCTCCGCGACGAAGCCCCAGCCGACCCACGCGGCGTCAGCTCGGCTCGCCTGCAGCGCCCGGCCGAGTTCTCCGTGGTCCAGGTAAGGGGTCCCCCCACCGGTCTCGCGGAGGACGACGGCCTCGTCGGCAGCGCGGACGAAGGAGGCCCGGCGCTCGGCCTCGGTGTGCAGCGCGATCACGCGGATCGCGGTGCCGTGCTCGGCGTTGATCTCGCGCACGGCCCGGATGAGCCGCAGAGCGGGCTCGCCCCGGTTGACCACTGCGATGCGGTGGAACACCCGCACACCCCTCCCCCGTCGACGGATCGGTCAGGTCATCGGCGCAGGGCCGAGGTCGCACCGCTGAAACGGGCTCACATGTCGAGCCCGCCGTTGACCCCCCACACCTGGCCGGTGATGTAGGACGAGGCGTCGGCGGCCAGGAAGTGCACGACGCGGGCGACCTCCTCCGGCTGTCCGAGCCGACCCAGCGGGATCTTCGCCCGGAGACCGGCGACCACCTTCTCCGGAACGGCGTCGAGCATCTCGGTCGCGGTGTACCCCGGCGTCACGGCGTTGACGGTGATGCCGATGCCGTCGGTGTGACCGGCGCGCTGCAGCTGCATCGCCGCCTCCCGGGCGAGGGTCTTCGTGAGCCCGAACAGCCCCGACTTGGCCGAGGCGTAGTTGACCTGCCCGATCCCACCCGTCTCGCCGATCACCGAGGAGATCATCACGATCCGCCCGCTCCCCCGCTCGAGCATGTGCGCCAGCGCGGCCTGGGACAGGTAGAAGGCCCCGGACAGGTTGACGTCGATCACCCGTCGCCAGTCGTCGTCGACCATCTTCGCCACGGTCCGGTCGACGGTGATGCCGGCGTTGTTGACCAGGATGTCCAGCCGGCCGTGCTGCTCGACCACCTCGGCGACACACCGGCGGCAGTCGTCCGCGGAGCCGATGTCACCGCGGTGCATGGTGACCTGCCGGTCGGGGAAGGTGTCGCCGAAGCCCTGGGCGAACTTCTCCGCCGCCTCCTGGTTGCCGCTGTAGCCGGCGGCGACGTCGGCGCCCTGGGCGGCCAGACTGCGGCAGATGGCCGCGCCGATCCCGCGGGTCCCGCCGGTCACGAAGGCCACCTTGCCCAGGAGCTTGTCGCCCGTCCTGGTGCCGCTCTCCTGTGTCGCTGTCATCGCGTCCCCCTCGGTCGCGGCGCACCCGCGACTCCTCGGAGCTGGAGCCCCCATGGCTCCACCTGCGCAGCTCCGGGCACGGGCGAGCATGGCCCCGGCCTGGCAAGGCCGTCAACGCGAGACGGACGAGTCGACGCGACCTGCCTCCGGGCTACGGATACAGTGACCGGTACGTGAGGTGCGTCACCCCGCGCCCACTTCGTCGTGAGGACAGGACCGCATGCTCTACACCGCCTACGACCTCCAGCGCCGCATCGCCTCTCCGCTGGTGACCGCGTCGGAGCGGACCGCACGGGCGCTGAACGCGGTGCCGGCCCCGCTCGCCGGGTTGGGCGTCCGTCACGCCCGGGCAGCCTGCGACATCCTCGCCCATGCCCGCCCCACCCACGACCGTCCGCCGTTCGGGATCGACGCCGTCCCGGTAGGCACCGAGATGGCCGTCGTGACAGAGCACCCGACGCTCCAGACGCCGTTCGCCACGCTCATCCACTTCCAGAAGCCGTCGGTGACCGGGCAGCCACGCGTGCTCGTCGTCGGGCCGATGTCGGGACACTTCACGACGCTGATCCGGCCCACCATCCAGACCCTGCTGGGTGACCATGACGTGCACGTCCTGGACTGGCACAACGCCCGGGACATCCCCGTCGCGGACGGCACGTTCGGGCTCGACGAGTACATCGAGCACGTCATGCAGGCGCTCCGTCACCTCGGTCCGGACACCCACGTCGTCGCGGTGTGCCAGCCCGCCGTCCCCGTCCTGGCGGCTGTCGCACTGCTCGCCGCCGAGGGCGACGTGGCCCAGCCGAGCAGCCTGACGCTGATGGCCGGACCGGTCGACACCCGGGTGAACCCCAACCGGATCAACACGATGGCCGCGACCAAGCCGCTGGCCTCCTTCGAACGCAGACTCATCGACACCGTGCCGGCGCGGTACGCCGGCGCCGGCCGCCGCGTGTACCCGGGCGTCGTCCAACTGACGGCGTTCATGTCGATGAACCCCAAGCGGCACCTGGGGGCCCACCTCCGGCTCTACCTCGACCTGGTGACCGGCGAAGACGAACGGGCGGCCACGACCCGCGCCTTCTACGACGAGTACGGCGCGGTGATGGACGTCCCTGCGGAGTTCTACCTCGAGACGGTCGGCCGCATCTTCCAGGAGAACCGGCTGGCCACCGGGCGGCTCACCTGGCGGGACGTCCCGGTCGATCCGGGGGCCATCACCAGCACCGACCTGCTCACCATCGAAGGTGCCCGGGACGACATCTGCTCGCCCGGCCAGACCCTGGCCGCGCACGGCCTCTGCACCGGGCTCCCGGACCACCGCAAGCACCAGCACCTGCAGCCTGGGGTCGGCCACTACGGGGTGTTCAGTGGCTCCCGTTGGGAGGCAGAGGTCTACCCCGTCCTCCGTGACTTCATCGCCGAGGTCGAGTGCCGGGAGCCGCTGGCCCCCTCAACCTGAGCCGCCCCGGCACTGGCCGGAGGTGGCGGTGGCCTCCGGTCCGCGCCGTTGGGTCGTGAGCTCCTCGCCCGCGCCAGGGTCTCGGCCCAGATCCCGGAGCCAGCGGCCGTTCGGGCCAACACCAGCCGCCACCCCGGGCGGGTCTGCCCGGGAGTCTGGGCAGTCCCCCACAGCGAGTGCCTCCCCGTCCGGCTCCGGGTCACCGAGACGCACACCGCCGGGGCCCTCGGGGCCTATGGTCAATGGTCTCCCAGTCGCGGACCGTCGAGGAGATGACCGAGGATGACGCTCGCCGACCGTCCGTCACCGTCGGGGATGAGCACGGGAGCCCCACCGCCCACCACCGCCCCAGACCGGGTGGCCGAGATACGGCAACGGATGGCAGTGCTGAGTGAGCCGTTCCAGGCCCAGTATCTCGAGTGGTTCAGGCGCCTGCGGCTGCAGGCCGTCGACGACACAGAGGTGCCGGCGATCCGGGATGCGGCTGTCGGGGAGTTGGCGGCCCTGCAGGACCGGTACCGCGCCGACAGGATCTCCGAAGCCGGCTTCGCCTATGGCCGGGAGCAGATCCGCGGCCTGTTGGAACGCGTGATCGGACAGCGCGCCATGTCCACGACCACGAAGACAGAACTCCGCCGCCTGGTCGCCGCCTCCTTGCAGCCGCGCCTGCTGGACGGCGCCGGTCGCTACACCCAGGACTGGTTCTCCCACCACGAGGACCACTGGATGCAGCACTTCGGGCACCTGGCCGGAAGGCCGGGCCTGCAAGCGGTCGAAGTCGGCTCCTACGAGGGCCGCTCGGCGTCCTGGCTGATCCAGAACCTGCTCACGGGAGAAGGCAGCCGGCTCGTGTGCGTCGACCCGTTCGAGCAGTACGAGGGCCAGGAACGGAACTTCGACCACAACATCGGTCTCGCAGCTGGTCACCACAAGGTCCTGAAGCTACGAGGTCGGTCGCACCAGGTCCTGCCGTTCCTCGCCGAGAGATCATTCGACTTCATCTACGTGGACGGGTCGCACCTGGTCCTCGACGTCCTCCAGGACGCCGCGATGTGCTGGCAACTGCTGAGGCCCGGTGGCGTCATCGTGTTCGACGACTACGAGCACACGCTCTTCCCCGACGAGTTCGGGATGTCGGCGGGGCCAGCGATCCGGGCCTTCCTCCCGCTCATCCGCGATGAGCACCAGCTGCTCTTCCAGGACTGGCAGGTCGGCGTGCGCAAGACCGATGACGCCGCCGCGGCCGGCGTGACCGACTGATCTGCGAACCACCCCGATCTGCGCCGCGGCGCAGTCCCGGACCGAGACAGATGGCCGCCCTCATGACCGAAGCCGTGTGCGCATGTGGCAAGTCGCCCCTCACACCGGTTGCTGCACACCGATCTGTCTGTGGTACCGCGCTTTCCTGCAGGAGTCTCGGGCTTCCACGCGCGGACGATTTCGGCCCGGTCCTCGGAGAGTGCCGTCAGCGGACGGGGCGTCGTTGCCGGGTCCAGTCGCCGCGCGCGATGGCGAGGAGGAGGCTGATCTCCGCGACACTCGGTCCTGAGCCCGCCCTCGCGCAGCCACGTCACCTGCCGCGCGCCTGCGGCTGCGCTCACGGCCTGCCGTAGCGCGTGCGCGGTCGCCGGGCACTGGCCGGCCCACACCGATCTCGGCGGCACACCTCGAACGACACCGGGAATGATGACCACAATAATGGTCATGACGACGCAGTCGCTCGCCGCGGTCAAGGCTCATTTCAGCCAGGTCATCGACGAGGTGTCCGGCACCCATGAACGAGTGACGATCACCAAGAACGGCAGCCCGGTCGCCGTACTTCTCGCTGTCGAGGACTACGAGTCCCTGATGGAGACGCTGGAGATCCTCTCGGATCCCGAGGCCAGAGCCGACATCCGGCAGGCCGAGAACGAGATGGCCGGCGGCGAGGTCTACGACGAGGCCCAGGTGCGGGCCGCACTGGCAGCCCGCCGCCGGTGACCGGGCCCCAGACATACACCGTCGTCCTGTCGGCAGCCGCCAAGCGGGCCATCGAACTCGACCTCCCCGAGCCGGTCGCAGTAGCGGTCGTCGACTTCCTCTACGGACCGCTCGCCACGGATCCCCACCGCGTCGGCACGCCGCTGCGCTCCGAACTCGATGGCTACTGGTCCGCACGACGAGGCCAGTACCGCGTCATCTACTCCATCCACGACCACGAGATCCTGGTCCGGGTCGTGCGCATCTCGCACCGCGCCGACGCCTACCGCTGACCGCCAGGTCGTGGCCGGCGCAGGCGTGTGCGGAAGTACTGTGTCGCCCCTCGGACACCGAGTTGAACCCCCACGGTCATCAGGCCGGTGGGGGTTCTGCTGCTTCTGGTGTCGGCACGTCCGCTGGATGCCTGAAGGACTTCATCGCACAACCCGCTGGCCGTGGTCCTCGTGCCGGTGTCCCGCCCCGGGTTCAGTGGAGGCTCGGAACTGACGCGACGACGGTAGTCGCCGCGGTGTTGTGCCGGTAGAAGTCCTCCTCGTGCTCGGCGGGTGGGATCAGTCGATGCTCTTCCATGGGCCCTTGTTGCGGACCAGCTCGGCCTTGAACCCGGGAGGTGCACCTGCCTCGGGGGGCACCTACGGGTCCGCCGGGTGCACGCCGAGCTGACGATCGGAATGGACGTGCAACTAGCGACTGAGGACCCCAAGTTACTGGACGGTAACGTGGGCTGCATCACAGCAGTCGTGTACGTTGCGGTCCAACAAATGAACCGCCCGTCCACATGTTGGAGAGCCCATGTCCAGTGTCGGTGTTCTCGACAAGGTGATGGCGATCCTCGACGCCTTCGGGGACGGGACCGACCGCCTGGAGCCGCCGCAGGTAGCTGCCCGGATCGGGATCAGCGCGCCCACCGCGTACCGGCTCATGGGGGCGATGGCCGAGCACCGGCTGCTGGGTACCGAGGGCCGCGGCTTTCGGCTCGGCTCCCGACTGCTGCAGCTCGGCGCGCGGGCCTCCGACGGTGTCGAGGTGCGAGGCATCGCCCTGCCGCTGATGAAGGAGCTGCGCGACGCGACCGGCGAGACGGTCGAGCTGCAGGTTCTCGTCGGCCACACTCGTGTCCCCGTGGAGATGGTCGTCGGCCTTCGCACGGTCCGGACAGCGGGCCAGATCGGGGTTCCCCTGCCCACCCACCTCGGCGCCAGCAGTCGGGTGCTGCTTGCCTGGCTCGACGAGTCCACCGCTCTGGCGCTCGCTGCGCGCAGCGCCGCCGACCACCCCGGCACATCCTGGGATCCGGACACCTACCGCCATCTCCTGCGCCTCGTCCGTGCGCAGGGCTGGGAGTTCAGCGCCCGCGAGCGCGATCCGGAGTCTTCCGCGGTGTCCGTACCGATCCGCGACCGCCACGACGACGTCATCGCCGCGCTCGTGGTGTCCGGCACCGCCACTCGACTGGCCGACCAGGCGCACCGCTCGGTCGTCATCGAACGGGCACGCACCGCAGCCACCGTCATCTCCGCCGAGCTGGGCTGCGACGCCAGCTCGCCGACCCCACAGGAGTCGATCGCATGAGTGGTCCGCTGTCCGGCCTTCGTGTCCTCGACATCGCCACGGTCTTCGCCGGCCCCTTCGCCGCCGCCCTGCTCGGGGACATGGGCGCCGACGTACTGAAGGTCGAGATGCCCGGAGTGGGCGACCCACTGCGTGCGCTCGGCCCCTTCAAGGGCGAGACGTCGCTGACCTGGGCGGCGTCGGCCCGCAACAAGCGCAGCATGACACTCGATCTGCAGTCTCCACAGGGGCAGGAGGTGCTTCTGCGGCTGCTGGCCGACCAGGACGTGCTGATCGAGAACTTCCGGCCGGGCACCCTTGACCGGTGGGGACTGGGTGCCGAGCGGCTCCGGGAGGCCAACCCCGATCTGATCATCGTCCGGGTCAGCGGGTACGGGCAGACGGGCCCGAACAAGGGCAAGGCGGGATTCGGCACGCCCGCAACGGCGTACAGCGGGTACGCCCACATCAGCGGCTTCCCCGACCGACCCCCCGTGCTGCCCTCGGTCTCCCTGGTGGACTACCTCACCGGGATGTACGCCGCGATGGGAGCCCTGGCTGCCATCTACCAGCTGAAGGTCACCGGCGGGCCCGTGGAGGAGGTCGACGTCGCGCTGTACGAGTCGATCTTCCGCATGCTCGAGGTGGTGGTGGCCGAGTACGCGGTGCTGGGCACGGTGCGGCAGCGGACCGGGAATGAGCTGGCCGCCTCATCGCCAGCCGGGATCTACGAGTCCAAGGACGGGCAGTGGATGGTCATCGTGACCAGCACGGAGCGCACGTTCGCCCGGCTCGCTGCCGCCATGGACCGCGAGGATCTGCTGACCGACCCCCGGTACTGCACCAATCGGGCTCGGCTCGAGCGGCGCGAGGAGATGAACCAGATGTTGGCGGACTGGGCAGGCCAACGCACCCGCAGTGAGCTCGAGACCCGGCTCGACGACTTCAGCGTGCCGCACTCCGTGGTGTACAGCGCAGAGGACATCTTCGCCGACGAGCACTACGCCGCCCGAGAGATGCTCGTGGAAGTGGCCCACCCGCAGCTGGGAACCGTGACCCTGCCCGGAGTGGTGCCCAAGTTCAGCAGGAACCCGGGCGCCGTCCGCAACGCCGGCCCGGCCCTGGGTGAGCACACCGACGACGTCCTCACCGGACTCGGGATGACACCGGAGGAGATCACCGGTCTCCGCGAGGAGGGGATCATCTGATGACGACGCTCGAGACCGCCCAGGGCTACGCCGCCGGGATGGGCGGCCTGCCCTTCGACCTTCCCGCCAGCGTGCGCATCCAGGAGGTGGGCCCACGGGACGGCTTTCAGCTCGAGCCCGCTGTGATCGGGACCGCCGACAAGATCAACATCATCGACGCGCTGGCCGCAACCGGGATCCCGGCGCTGCAACTGACCTCCTTCGTGCGACCGGACGCGGTACCGCAGCTCTCCGACGCCGCGGACGTGATGGCCGGGTGCACCAAGGTCCCCGGCGTGGAGTACTCGGTGCTCGTCCCGAACCTCAAAGGCGCCCAGCGAGCCATGGAGTGCGACGCCGACGTCTGGGAGCTGATGCTGTCGTCGACCGATGCGCACAGCATCGCCAACGCCAACCGCCCCACCGAGGCGGCGTTCGAACTCCTCCGTCCCGCCATCGAGCTGGGCCTGGCAAACGACGTCCGGCTGGTCGGTGCGATGGCGACATCCCTGGGATGCCCGTTCGAGGGTCGCACCGGTTTCGATCGGGTCGCTTGGGTGACCGGGCTCTACGCCGACGCCGGGGTCGGGCACGTCACCCTCGCCGACACGGCCGGGTTGGCCGACCCGGCCTACGTCTACGACATGTGCCGCCGCCTGGCGGACGCGTTCCCGCAGACCACGATCACCTTGCACCTGCACAACACCCGCGGCCTGGGAATGGCCAACGTGCTAGCGGGCCTCGCAGCAGGCGTCACCCACTACGACTCCTCGATCGGCGGCCTCGGCGGCTGCCCCTATGCCCCGGGCGCCACCGGCAACATCGCCACCGAGGAACTGGTGCACCTGCTGTCCCTGCTGGGGGTCGACACCGGCGTCGACCTCGACGCACTCATCCGAATCGCGCGCGGGCCGGTCCGGGCAGCCGTTGGCCACCCGCTGGAGTCCTCGTTCGGCAAGGCCGACCCGTCTTGGGTGCTGCACGACCCGCCCGCCCAGCAAGTGCTGCCGCAACCGGCGGGGACGTGACGGGGTTGCCCAGGACCCGCGTCGAGGGGGTGCGGAACACCCACGTGGTGCGCCGGCACCAGCGGAGCGGAGGGGACGGCTGAGCAGATCCACCCGGCCCCGGGCCCGCCCTCGCAGACGTACGTCAGCTGTCCCTCCCCTCGCTGAAGGAAGCAACTCATGAAGAGAATGCCCTTGCTGGCCATGGCCGTCGTCGTCGGCGTGTCTGCGGCCGGATGTTCCGGCGATGCCGGGTCGGAGTCCGGGAGTTCGGAGGAGTACCCGAGCGGCCCGGTCACCATGAGTGTCGGGGCCGACCCGGGAAGCGGTTTCGACCTCACCATGCGCACGCTCGTCGACGTCCTCAAGAAGGAGGAGATCGTCGACGTCGCCATGCCGATCGAGAACCACCCGGGCGGGGCCTCGGCGGTCTGGACCGAGCAGATGGTCGAGCGGCACGCCGGAGCCGAGGACCAGGTGTCGGTCACCTCACTGGTGATGATGACGAACAACGCCCGTGGACAGTCGGACTTCAACGTCGACGACGTCACCATGATCGCTCGGCTGCTGTCGGAGTACTACGTCGTGGTGACCGCTGCCGACTCGCCGTACCAGGACCTGGAGTCTGTCCTGGAGGCGGTCGTCGCGGACCCGGGCGCGGTCCCGGTCGGCGCAGCATCCGACGACCAGTTGCCATTCGCCCTGCTGGTCGACGCTGCCGGTGGCGACGCCTCACAGATCCAGTTCGTGGCCTACGACGGGGGCGGCGAGCAGAGCGCGGCACTGCTGTCCGGGGACATCAAGGTGGCCATCGGTGGCGCCAGCGAGTTCCTGCCGCTGATCGAGTCCGGTGAGCTGCGGGCCCTGGCCGTCGTCGGCGACGACCGGCTCGACGGCCTGCCCGACGTGCCGACCGCGGTGGAGGAGGGCTACGACGTGACGATCTCCAACTGGCGCGGCATCTACGGCCCGCCCGACATGCCCGAGGACGCGGTGACGTACTGGCAGGACGCCCTCCAGCAGGCCGTCGAGTCACAGTCCTGGGACGAGGCAGCTGAGCAGAACCAGTGGGTCACCACCTTCATGGTGGGAGACGAGCTGGACACCTACCTCGAGGAGACGAACGAGCAGGTGACGGCGGCCTTCGAGAAGATCGGCCAGCAGTGAGTCCGTCTCCACGGACGGACACCCCAGCCCCGGTGCGGCGCTCAGGAAGGGCCGACGTGATCGCCGGCCTGGTCGTCGCCGGGGCTGGGGGGCTCTTGCTGCTCAGCGCCCGGGGCATCGAGCAGGCCAGCGGGAGGGTCCCCGAGGTGGGTGCCGCCACGCTGCCGACGGCGCTGAGTGTCCTGCTGGTCCTCTCCGGTCTCGCGCTGGCCCTGACCGGGATGCGGCACCGGCACGCGCCGGCCGAGCACGCCGGCACGACGCCCGACGGCGAGCCCGGTGGGATCGAGGCGCTCGCCTTCCCCGGCGAGCCACCAGTGTCCTGGCGACGGCTCGCCGTGGTGGTTGCGCTCTTCATCGGCTACGCACTCGTCTTCATCCCGCTGGGCTACATGCTCGCCACCGCGCTGTACCTGAGCGTCATGGTCACGGTCATCGACCGGCCGCGGTGGAGACGCAACCTGGTCTTCGCGGTGATCTTCGCCGTGGTCGTCTACTACGCGTTCACCGAGCTGCTGAACGTGCAGTTGCCGGCCGGCGTACTGGGTTGAACCGGGAGGACTGGTATGGAGGCACTAGAGGGACTGCTCACCGGGCTCGCCGGAGCACTGACCCCGACGAACCTGGTGTTCGTCTTCCTCGGGGTGCTGATCGGCACCATCGTAGGAGTGCTGCCCGGGCTCGGGCCGATCACCGCCATCGCCCTGCTGATCCCGCTCTCCTTCGGCCTCGAGGCCACCTCTGGGCTGATCCTGCTCAGCGGCGTGTACTACGGGGCCATGTACGGCGGGTCGATCACCTCGATCCTCATCCGCACCCCCGGCGAGGTGGCCTCGGCGGTCACCGCCCTCGACGGTCACCAGATGGCCAAGAACGGACAGGCCGGGCCCGCCCTGGCCACCGCCGCGGTGGGCTCCTTCATCGGCGGCTCGCTCGCCGTGTTGGGGTTGGTCTTCCTGTCCCCGGTCCTCGTGGACCTGTCCACCTCGATCGGAGCCGCGGAGTACGCGGTGCTGCTGGCCGGCGCGCTGGCGCTGACCACGTCCCTGATGACCGGGTCGAAGATCAAGGCCTTGATCGCGGTGCTGGTCGGCATGTGCATCGGCACCATCGGTTTGGACGCACAGGAGTCCGTGCCGCGGTGGACCTTCGGCTCCATCGAGCTCTCCGACGGCGTCGACATCGCTCTGCTGGCCATGGCGCTGTTCGCTGTCCCCGAGGCACTGCGCCACCTGTCGCGGGGTGAGCGCACCACAGCCGCCGCGATCAAGGTGCAGCGGGCGTGGATGAACAAGGAGGACCTGCGTCGGTCCCTCGGGCCCTACGCCCGGGGCTCCGTGGTCGGCTTTGTCGCCGGGGTGATGCCCGGTCTCGGGCCGACCTTGGGGTCCTTCGCCTCCTACTCGTTGGAGCGCCGCATCGCCAAGGGCGCACGCCGGGCCCTGTTCGGCAGGGGGGCGATCGAGGGCGTCGCGGGCCCGGAGACCGCGAACAACGCGGGAGTGGGCGGTGCGATGGTCCCCATGCTGGCCCTCGCCATCCCCGGCTCTGCCACGACGGCCCTGCTGCTCGTCGTGTTCCAGATGTACGGGCTCCAGCCCGGCCCGCAGCTCTTCCAGAACGACGGCCCGCTGGTGTGGACCATCGTCGCGTCGATGCTCGTTGGCAACGCCATGCTGCTGGTCTTGAACCTGCCGATGGTGCGGCTGTTCATCAACCTGCTGAAGGTCCCGCCGCCGCTCCTCTACGGCGGGGTGATCGCCTTCGTCATGCTCGGCGCCTACGCCCTGACGTTCAGTTTCTTCTCCCTGATGCTGCTGGTCGCGATCGGCCTGATCGGCTACCTCATGCAGGAGAACGGCTTCCCCTTGACCCCGGCCATCCTGGCCGCCGTGCTCCTACCGCTGCTGGAGCTCAACCTCCGCCGCGCGCTGCTGATCGCCGACGGCGACTGGACCGTCTTCGTCGACCGACCACTGTCGCTCGGCATCCTGATCATCATCGCCATCGGCGTCTTCGCCCCGCTGCTCCTTTCCGCGGCCCGCCGCGAGTACGCACGATGATCTCCCCGCACTGAGCCATGCAGCGGCTCACGACCGCCGGCCGGTGACCGCCGAGAAGGAAGGGCATCCGATGAGCAAGTCCCATCCCCGTCAATGGACCATCGAGACGAGCGTCGAGCGCGCCGACCGGGAACTCGTCGCGGAACTGTCCCGATGTCCCACGACCCAGATCGCCGATTCCGGCGGTCCGGTTGGTGTGGTGGCTCCTCCGATTCGGCGGCTCGCCGGCGGCCCGGAGGTCTGCGGCACGGCTGTCACCGTGTGGACCAAGCCGGGCGACATCCTGTTCGTGCTCAAGGCTCCGGATCTGGTCCGGGAGGGTGACGTTCTCGTCATTGATGGTGGCGGCCGTGAGGACGCCGCGGTCATCGGTGACATCGTCGCCTCCGCGCTCGCTTCCCTGGGCTGTCGCGGCGTCATCGTCGACGGAGCCGTCCGTGACATCGACGGCATCGACGCGGTCGGGCTGCCGGTCTTCGGACGCAACGCTCACCCGGCCACCGGCTCCAATGAGGGACCTGGGTCGATCAACGTGCCGATACAGTGCGGCGGGGTTCTAGTGCAGCCCGGTGACGTCGTCCGTGCAGACGCCAGTGGCGTCATCGTGATCCCCCGCACCCGGGCCGCGGACGTGCTGGTGGCGACGCAGGCAGTCGACGCACGTGAGAGAGAGTGGCGAGCCGCGGTGGCCGCTGGAGCGACGCTTCCAGCGGCTACCGGCATCGACGATCGCATCACCACCGTGACCCGAGCAGTCGGCGTGCCTCTGCCCTGAGGTCCGCTCGGCCTGGGCCGCCGCGAGCGCCGCTTCCTGAAGGGGCCTGCCGAGAGCGTGGCGGGGCGACGGCAGCCCGGGCCCGCAGCGGACGTCGGTGGCGGTCGTGGTCCCCATCGTCGACAGCGTGTAGGGGATTCCGGCCGCTGCAGCGGCGCGAGGCAACGGCCGACTCGCCGGCGCGGTGCGTCATCCGGGTGAAGCCCATCGGGCCCAGCACGAGCGGGAGAGCGATGCTGCGCCCGAGCACGTCCGTGCTGGTGAACACGGTGCCGACGTCGCGGAGGACGCGCGGTCGGAAGGTGACCCGGTGGAATGCCTCGACGGACGCCCGGAATGAGCGCTCGCTCTCGGTAGCGACATCGACGTAGTCGAAGACCATCCGGGGCGCGCGCCGACGGGCGAGCAGCCGCAGATCGCCGATGTCGGCGGCCTGCGCGAGCCTCGTGGTGGTCGTCGGCAGGGTGGGGACGGGCGGGAGCATCGGGCGCAGCTCGCGCCACCGGGGCGACGGCGCGGGCCGACCGGGCTGGTCATGGGCGGGGTGGGGCCGGCGGTCGAGCGGGGGCAGCCTGCATTCCTCGGATCATCGGACGTTCTCCACCGATCCCGGCGGCAGGCCCTCGCCGCCCGCGCCAGCGTGCGAGCGGCGTCGCAGCACAGCGGCTGCACGTGCTGGGACGACGGGCCGCCGGCCGTCAACCGCCGCTCTCGACCCCCAGGTACGCCTGCACGATGCGCTCGTCGGCGAGCAGCTCACCGGCCGGGCCAGAGTGCACGACCTCCCCGCTCTGCAGCACGTACCCGTGGTCGGCGGCGCGGAGCGCCCGGCGGGCATTCTGTTCCACGAGCACCACCGTGGTCCCCGAGGCACGGATCTCCTCGATGACACGGAAAACCTCGGCGACGATCTTGGGCGCCAGCCCCATCGACGGCTCGTCCATGAGCATGACCTTCGGCCCGGCGATCAGGGCGCGGGCGATGGCCAGCATCTGCTGTTCGCCACCGGACAGGGCACCGGCCGGCAGCGCCCGCCGGTCGGCCAGCACCGGGAACCGGTCGTACATGGCGTCGACGGAGCGCGCCCCGCCGGTCCCTGAGTGCCAGGTTCCCATCTGGAGGTTCTCCTCGACGGTGAGCGTGGCGAGGATCTGACGCCCCTCCGGCACCTGCACCAGCCCGCGGCCCACCAGTTTGTGGGCCGGCGTCCGGGTGATGTCCTGACCTTCGAAGGTGATCCGCCCGCCCGCCGGCCGCAGCATGCCGGAAACGGCGTTGATGACCGAGGACTTGCCCGCCCCGTTCGCCCCGACCAGCGTCACCAGCGAGCCCTGCTGCGCCCGGAACGAGACGTCCCGGACCGCCTCCACCCGTCCGTAGGTCACCCGCAGGCCCTCCACGGTGAGGATGGGGTCGCTCATGTCGCCTCCCTCGGGCCGGTGTCCGGTGTGTCCAGGGTGCCGGCGTCACCGGTCCGCAGGTTCATGACCGCATCCGGTGGCGCATCCTCGGCCGGGGCCCCGTCCGCGCGGCTTCCCTCGGCGAGCAGGCCGCCGTCCACGTCGTCGTCGGCCGAGCCCAGATAGGCCTCGATGACCGCGGGGTCGGCAGCGATCGCCTCCGGCGCACCGCTGGCGATGACCTCGCCGAAGTTGAGGACGACGACCCGGCTGCAGGTCTGCAGGACCATGCCGACGTTGTGCTCGATGAACAGGATGGTCAGCCCGTCCTGCGCCAGGGACCTGATCAGCTGCGACAGCCGGGCAGCCTCGACGTGGTTCATCCCGGCGGCCGGCTCGTCCAGGATCAGCAGGGACGGGTCGGAGGCCAGCGCGCGGGCGATCTCCAGCCTGCGCTGGTCGCCGTAGGACAGGGCCTCGGCGCGGGTGGCGGCGAGCGAGGTCAGCCCGACCCGCTCCAGGCAGCGGGCCGCCTGCCGCAGCGCCGTCCGCTCGTCCCGGCGCGCCGACGGCAGCCAGAGCAGCCGCCGCAGGAAGGTCGGCCGGCTGACGAGGTGGGCGCCGACCAGCACGTTCTCCAGCGCCGACAGCCGGTTGAACAGCTTCGAGTGCTGGAACGTGCGGCTCACCCCCGCCGCCGCGATCCGGTGCACCGGCGTGCTGCCGATCGCCGTCCCGAGCACCGTCGCGCTGCCGGTGCTGGGCGGGACCAAGCCGCTGATCATGTTGACCAGGGTCGTCTTGCCGGCCCCGTTGGGGCCGATCAGGCCGACCACCTCCCCGGCCCGGATCTCCAGATCCACGCCACGGACGGCGTGCACCCCGCCGTACTCCTTGCCCAGCCCGGCGAGGGTGACCACCGGTTCGCCGGCCGCCGGGTGACGACGACCGGCCAAGCCGGCGGCGTCGTCGTCCTCGGACGGCAAGCGCGTCCGGCGCGGGATGAGGCTCGCCAGACCACCGGGCAGGAACAGGATGACGACCAGCAGCAGCAGGCCGGCGAGGAACGGCCGGATCCAGCCGGCCTCCACCCCGACCGCCCGCTGGATCTCCGGGACCATCGTCTGGAACCCGCTGCCCAGCAGCGGCCCCAGGAACATCGTGGAACCACCGACCACCGCGGTGACCAGCCCTTCGACGGCCGCGATGAAGTCGAAGTCGCCGGGGGCGATGAGCCGGACGTAGTAGGCGTAGAGGACGCCGTACAGCCCGGCGACCGCCCCTGCCGTGACGAAGGCGGCGAGCCGGTGGCGACCCACGTCGATGCCCATGGAGCGGGCGGCCAGTTCGTCCTCGCGGATGGCCTCCAGGGCACGGCCGTACCGGGAACGGCCCATCCGCCAGAACCAGTAGGCCACCAGCGCGAGCGCCGTCCAGGCCATGCCGACGGTGAGGATGCGGGGCACCCCGAGGCCCTGGGCACCACCGGTCCACTCCTGGTTGAGCAGCACCACCCGCACCGCCTCGGCGAACCCGAGGGTGGCGATCGCCAGGAAGACCCCGCGCAGGTGCATGGTCGGCAGGCCGAGGACGACGGCGGCGAGCGCGCCGACCGACATGCCGATCACCACGGCGATCAGCAGCGCAGGGATCTCGCCGACGTCGGCCCCGCTGGGTGCCAGGGAGGCCCCGGAGAACGCCGCCAGCGAGGCAAAGCCGGCCTGGCCGAGGCTGAGCTGCCCGGCGATGAGGACGGCGTAGAAGGAGTAGGCGAAGATCGCGCCCAGCGCGATGAAGGTCAGGGTGGTGGCGTACTGGTCAAGCATCAGACCTCCCGGACCTTCCGCGCGCCGAGCAGCCCCTGCGGGCGCAGCAGCAGGATCACGAACAGCAGGCCGAAGGCGATGACGTCTCTCCAGGACGAGCCGATGTACTGGACGGCGAACACCTCGGCCAGGCCCAGCAGCAGCCCGCCGATGAGCGCGCCGGGCAGCGAGCCCATGCCGCCGACGATGATGACGGCCAGGCCCTTGAGCTCGATCGCCGAGCCCATGCCCAGCTGGGCGGTGTTCACGTTGATGGCGAACAGCACGCCGGCGACCGCGCCGAGCGCCGAGGAGATCGCGAAGGTGACCGCGGTGACCCGGTCGACGTCCACGCCGAGCACCCGCGCCGCCGTCGGGTTCTCCGCGACCGCGCGCATCCCCCGACCCAGCCGCGTCCGGGTGACCATGTACGTGAGGCCCACCATGAGGGCGAGGGAGATCGCGAGGATCACCACCTGCACGAGGGTCACCTGGGCACCGGCGAACTCGAACCGGGTGTCGGGGAAAGAGCCCGGCGGGAAGCGGCGGGTGTCCGGGCCGTAGCGCCACTGCAGCAGCGCGACCAACATGCCGGCGAGCGCGATGGAGGAGATCAGCCCGGCGAAGTGCGCGTCGGCCCGGCCTTTGAGCGGCCGGAACGCCACGCGCTCGATGACCAGGCCCAACACGGCACCGAAGACGAACACGATCGGCAGGGCGGCCCAGAGGGACAGCCCACCCCGCTCGACCAGTTCGATGCCGACGAAGGCGGAAGCGGCGAAGACCGCGGGGTGCGCCAGGTTCAGCCGGTCGAGGATGCCGAAGACCAGCGTGAAGCCGATGGCGAACAACGCGTAGATCGAGCCGATGAAGATGCCGTTGAGGAGCTGCTGCACAGCGTTGCCTGTTCTCGTCGTGGGTGCCCGGGCACGGTAGCCGACACGCGCGCCCGGGGCCCCGGTCCGAGGACCGGGGCCCCGGCGGGGTCGCAGCGCGGCGCCGGCCGGTCAGCCGACCGGCGCCACGCGCCGGGTCATTCGAGAACGGTGAACTCGCCGTTCTGGACCACCTGCACGACAGCCGGGTGGTTGGCGTCCCGGTTCTCGTCGATGGAGAACTCACCGAGGACGGTGGGCAGGTCCTCGATCTGCCCCAGCGCCTCCTGGATGTCGTCCCGCTCCGCGGAGCAGTTGGCGCGGACGGCGTGGTCGACCAGCTTGAGCCCGGTGTAGGCCTGAGCGGCGAACTGGTCGGGCTGCGCGCCGTACTCGGCCTCGTAGGCCTCGAGGAACGCCTGGTTCTCGGGGTTGTCGGACGAGGAGTTCCAGGCGGCGCCGACGACGACGCCCTCGGCTGCCTCGCCGGCGTCGGCCATCAGCTGTGGGTTGTTGAACCCGTTGCCGCCGATGATCGGCACATCGATCCCGAGCTCACGGGCCTGGGTCACCAGCGGTACCGCGGCCTCGATCAGCCCCGAGACGACCAGCGCATCCGGGTCGCTCTCCTGGGCCTGGGTCAGCAGGGCGCGGAAGTCGGTGTCCGACTTGGAGAAGGTGATCGTCTCGCTGACGTTCACGCCCTCGTCCTCGAGGGCGGCGGTGAACGCCTCGTACCCGGACTCGGTGAACGCGTCGTCGTTGCTGTACATGACGACGACGTCCTCCAGCCCGAACTGTTCGGTCGCCTGGGCGATCGTCTGCGGGATGACCGCTTGCTCGGTGAGGGAGTCGCGGAAGATGTAGTCACCGATCTCGGTGACGCCCGCGGCGGTGTTGGAGATGCCCAGCACCGGGACGCCGGCGTCCTGGGCGATCGGGTCGGCCTGGACGGCGGCGTTGGACAGCGTCGGCCCGATGATCAGACTCGAGTCGTCGGAGACGAACTGGTCGAAGAGAGTGATGGCCTGCCGGGGGTCGGTCTGGTCGTCCTCGATCGTGAGGTCGTAGGTGACGCCGTCCTGCTCGGCGAGCTCCGCGGCGGCCAGCTCCAGGCCGCGCTGCTGGGACTCGCCGTAGCTGGCCGCTGCGCCGGTGAGGCTGAGCACCGCCCCGATGGGCACCTCGCCCTCGATGGTGCACGATTCGCCGCTGCCCTCGCCGGTCAGCCCCCCGGAGGCGGTGGAGTCCCCGCCGTCGCCGCCGGAGGAGCAGGAGGCGAGGACGACGACCGCGGCGCCGGCCGCGGCAACGGTGTGGAGCTTGGTGCGCATGTCTCTCCCTTGTCGAGCACGACGACCACGTCGGCCCCGACGAGGCGACCGCGCGTCCCCCGGGGCGGCCGGGCGTGCCCGTGCCGCCCGGACGTCGTGGGCCGACCGAGGCGGTCGGCCGGTTACGCGAGTCACAGTAGGCACTGGCTGCCCGCCCCTCGGCATCGGCGGGCGAAGCGTGTGCAGAACGTGACGCACCAGGACGTGAGACGTGGGCGCATCGCCGATCACTGGCCCGCCCGCAGACGTCAGTACCGCGTCGTCTACTCCATCCGCGACGACGAAGTGCTCGTACGGGTCTTGCGCATCTCGCACCGGCTGACGCCTACGACTGTCGGTCCCGCCTGGCGAGGACCGGACGTCAGCCGACGTCTCCAAGGCGTGTGCGGAAGTACCGTGTCGCCCCTCGGACACTCTTTCGCCCCGGCGCTTCTGCAGTTCAGGAGCCCCGGGGCGTTGCCGTGTCAGGAATCGGGAGGACCATGTGATTCCCGCGTGGTACTTCGCGCCTCGGGTCAGCCCTCGGGCAGCGCAGTGAATCGGTCGGCTGCCTCGCTGCCCACGCCCGGGCGCACGTGCTGGTGGACGCTGAGCGCGATGGTGGCGCTGGCGTGGCCCAGGCGCTCCGAGACCACCTTCACCGGCGAGCTCAGCCCGGCCGGCGCCCGGCGACCGGCTCCGGCGCGCGGGTGTCCCGGCTCAGCCGGCGCCACACCCAGCCAGCCGGCACCAAGTTCCCGGAGACCACGTACTCCCGGACGGAATCCACCGTCAGCGTGGTCGCGAGCGCGCGGCGGGCAGCGGCCCACCCGGTCAGCAGCAGCTCGTCCCCCGGGGCCAGCAGGAAGTCCGCACCGGGGGTCGGCGTCGCCTGCCCCTCGCGCACAACCAACAGCACCAGTGCGTGCAGCTGCCGGTCGCGGTCGTCGGGGTTGCGCAGCAGGTCGCCCAGGCGCGCGTCACCGCCGGCGAGCCAGCTCCCGAGCGCCGGTGCCGCCCGAGGGGTCAGCGGGAGCGTCCACAGCCCCTCCAGGTGCCGGCCGCACAACGCGGTGAGGCGCTCCACCAGCTCCGCCGCCCAGGCGTCGCCCTGCCGGGGCATCTCCTGGATGAAACGCCACAGCAGGGGCGTGGCCAGCTGGGCGTACACATCCCGGGCGACCACCTCGGCGGGGACGAGCAGGGTGTCGATCTCCATCGCCGCGAACAGCGGGGCGTTGGCCGGCCGGTTCTGCCGGGCGCCGACGAACAGGCCGGGGTTGGCCCGGCGGGCGGCGGCCACGAGGGAGAGGTTGGTGATGTCGTTGTCCGTACCCGCGACGAACCCCACCGCGGTCGCCACTCCCGCGCGGGCCAGCACGTCCGGGTCGACGCCGTCCCCCACCACGAGGTCGTCACCGGCGTCCTCATCGGCCCCGCCCGATCCCGGGTCGACGACGGTCACCGCGAGGCCCTCCGCGCGCAGGTCCGCGGCCAGCGACCGGCCGAGCCGGCCGTACCCGCAGACCACCCAGCGGCCCTCCCGCGGTGGGTGGCTGAGGGCGGGCAACTCCGCGCCCGGCCCGCGCTCGAGCCAGGTCAGCAGTCGATAGGTGGCCGGTGCGCGCGCGGCCAGGCACAGGTGGTCGCCGTAGCGGTCGAAGGGGTTGACCACGGAGGGGGAGCCGAAGGCCTGCATCCGCTCGGCCATCGCCACGGTCGTGGCCCGGGCGATGACCGGCAGCTCAGGACGGAGCAGGGCCGCGGCCATGACCACGGCGAGGTTGGCCTCGTCATCGTCGGTGAGGGCCACGACCGCCTCGCACGACGGGGAGCCCAGACCCATGACGGCGAGGTGGCCGGGGTCCCGGGCGTCACCGACCAGGGCGGGGATGTCGGCGTGGAAGGAGTCCAGTTCCAGGTCGTCGATCCGCTCGTTGGCCCGGTCGAGCACCACGAAACGGCGACCGAGCCCGTCGAGCGCGTGCCCGAGCAGCTCCCCGGCGCGCCCGTAGCCCGCCAGCAGCAGGAACGGCTCCCCCAACCGGCCGACCTTGCGGGTGACGTGCTGGAGGGCCAGGGCGGCGCGGAAGGCGCGGTCCTGCAGCAGGGCCAGCAGCGACCCGATGGCGTACGCCCAGCCGATCACGCTCAGGTAGATCGACACCATCGCCCACATCCGCTGGGCGGGGGTGAACGGGTACGGGATCTCGCCGAAGCCGATCGTCGTCGCGGTGTAGCTCATGAAGTAGAAGGCGTCGAAGAAGCCCATCCGCCACGGCCGGCCGGCCGCGTCCTCGCCGGGGACCAGCGTCAGCCCCAGCACGCTCACCGCGAACACGACGATGAGCACGATCAAAGGGGCGCGCATCCGCCGCAGCACGAGGAACACCGGGGCCGACGCCTCGGCGTGCGGTACGGCGACCTCAGGCGGCGGGGGTCCGCCGGCCCGCCGGCCGTCGTCGTCCCACGCGAGCAGGCGCCACCACATCAGCAGCAGGGGGTTGCCCACAACGCCCTCCGATCACCCGCGGTGGAACGACGCCGTCTCCACGACCAGCAGCACGACCGAGACCAGGTTCGCCAACAACGCGCCACCGGACAGCGACACGATGCTCGCCGTCGTGGCGGCGGTGAGACCGGCGGTGGAGACGTAGGCCGCGTAGCCGAGCACGAGGGCGGCGGCGATGAGCTGGAGGTCGGCGACGAGACTCGTGGCCAGGTGCACCGCGCCGAGCTGCGTGCGGTCGCCGAACTTGAGCACGGTCGCGATGAGGTTGACGACGACCGCGGCGAACAGCTCGTACCGGTTGTGCATCGTCGGGTCGTCGATGTCGCCGAGGAAGAACCCGAAGTTCAGGGTGGCGGCGAGCACGACGAAGAACCCGAACACGACCTTCTCGAGGTTCACCCCGCCCCCTCATCGCCGACCGGGGCCGCCGCGCGCCGCCGCGGAGCGTGTCCCGGCGGCATCGTGCACCCCCGGCGGGGTCCGGCGCAGCAGCAACCGCCCTGCCGCCGATCATCCTGCACCGGTCGACACGGTGCCGCACGGTCCGGGCACATGCCGCCCAGTGGACCCATGCGCCATCACCGCACCAGAGCCTCCAGGTCACCGACGACCTCCGACGGATCAGGCATGGTGGCGATCTCGGCGGCCCCCTCGCCGGCCGTCGCCCGCAGCTCCGGGTCCGTCGCGAGCCGCTCCAGCGTGGCGGACGTCAGCTCGTCGAGCGGCACGGCCAGGCCCGCACCCCGTGCTGCGACGAGGCGGGAGTGCTTCGTACGGTCTCCGGCGCCCGGGACGACGATCTGGGGCACCCCAGCGGCCAGCGCGCTCATCAGGGTGCCCGCGCCACCGTGGTGGACGACGCCAGCGACGTGAGGGAGGACGTCTGCGAAGGGCAGCCAGTCCGTCGTCGTCACGTTCGGCGGCAGAGTCCGGCGGGCGACCGCCCGATCGGGCCGGACCAGGACGACGTCGAGGTCCGCGTCCCTCGCGGCATCGACCACCCGGGTCATCAGCCGATCCGGTCGCGGGTCATCGACCGTCGAGCGTGACACCAGCAGGATCGGCCGGGTGCCACGTCGCGTGAACTGCTCCGGTACGTCCCCGTGTCCAGCAGCGACCACGTACCTCATCGGCCGCCCGATCCGGGCACGCTCGTGGAGGCTCGCGGGAACGGCGACCAATGCGTCGACAGGTTCGGGGAGGGCGTCGTCGGCGTGACTCAGCGGGGTCCTGCCCAGGCTCCTCGCGACGGCATGGAAGAGGTCACGGGCATCGAACAACAGGGCGTCGACCAGGACACCCGGCACCTCTCGCCGGCCTGCGACGATCGCGCCGGCGGCGGCCAGTCCTTCGTGCAGGACCAGATGCGGCTGCCACTCCTCGGCGAGCTGCACGGTGCCGGGCGTCATGGCCTTGCTGACCGCGGCGAACAGCAACCCGACCCCGTCCGTCCCCTCGTCGCCCCGGACCATCCGGCCGATCCGGACGGGATGCCGGAGAAGCGAGCGGATCATGACCGGGCTCATGCTGAGCCCGGGTGCGACGTCATGGGCGGGCACCCCGGCCCTCCGAGCGGCCCCGACGCCATCGGCGGCGGTGGCCAGGAGCCCGCCATGTCCAGCGGCCTGCAGCGCCAGCGCCACAGGCACATGGGGAAGGACGTGCCCGATCATCGGCGACGCCACCAGGAGGACACGCATGCGGACAGCGTGGCCCGCCCCCGCCCGGCAACAATCCCTCCCGGCTACGAGGGTCGCGGGTTCCGGCCCCACCCGCCCACCGCATGGTCACAGGTCACCGGCCTGCGGGGTGATCCCTGATCGAGAGACAGTGGCCCCGGACCGAGATCGTGTTCACCAGATGCTCCGACGTGACGGCATCGCCGCAGGTCAGGTCCGCGGCATGCATGAACGACGCTGACTGTGGGCCCGTCACGGCTTCGTCCTGGACCGCCAGGCGGACGGGCAGTCCCGAAGCTCCTGCCCTGCGCGTAGCGCCTGGTGCATGGCACGGTCGCGGTCATGACGTCGCCTGCCGCGCCACCGTGCGCCACGCTCACCGCCCGCGCCCCTGCTCGGCCCGCACCGCGCCCCGACATCGTGCAGGTCACGACCGAGGCCCAGGTCGCCCGCACGGTCCCGTCGCTGCTGGAGGCCGTCGGGGCGGTCGCACCGTGACGTCCCCGCTCGGCCCGACCCTCGAGCACCGGGTGGGCCGTGCGACCCGCTACATCGAGCAGCAGCTCGGCACCGCAGGCACCGCCACCTGGGAGGACACCCGGGAGCACCTCGCGAAGACCCTCGGCATCTCGCCGTCGCTCACCATCGAGCCCGTCCTGCGGGCAGTGATCGACCTCGAGTCGACCGGGGCGCTCGCGCACGACCTCGCGACGGAGAGGTACCGGCGGCCTCTACCGACCGACCCGCAGGGGGCGCCGCTCGCCGAGGTCGCCGAGGCCGTGCTCACCCTCGGCCGGCCGACCAAGGCCGACGGCGGGCACCGGACGATCCATCAGACCTTCAAAGCGCTCCGCGGCGAGTACCGGCACGCCGATGTCTACCGGGCGATGCACGAGCGGCTCAAGGGGCGCGAGCTCGAGCTGTACGCCATGAAGTGCTGGCGCGCCCGCGGCGAGCTGGCGCTCGCGGCCACACGGCTCGCGGACCCGACCACCACGGTCGCGCAGGCGCTCGCCGACGAGAGGAAGCTCGAGGCCCACCTCGTCGACGCCTACGTCGCGACGCTCGGCTACAAGCCGAGGCTCGAGCACCCGATCAGGAGGGACGGGGACTCCGGCCTCTTCGCGGACGTCTACGACGAGCGTCGCCGCCTGATCATCGAGGCAAAGGCCACCGTCAACGGACTGTTCCCGGCAATCGGGCAGGTGCACCGGTACCGCTACCTCATGAACCTCGCCGCCGACCGGACTCTCGTCGACCGGGTGGCCGTGCTGCTGCCCGGTGAACCGTCCCGAGATGATCTCTCATGCGCCGCGTCGATGGACCTGGGTCTCGACGTGATCTGGCAGGACGGCGAAGGCTTCGAGCACCGAGTGCTCAAGTGACGCACGGCGGCACGGTCATCGTCGCCACCTGAACCCTCGCGGGGACTACTGACCCCCTCCACCTGCTCGACGAGCCGACGTCGGGCCTGCGCGGCGGTTCGCGGACTCCTGATGGGCCCGGCGCGGTCACCCGGCCTTGGCCGGCTGGAACACCGGGAGCGTCGAGCCGTTGCAAGCAGGTGAACGCTCAACTTCATGGCGACAGGAGGGCTCATCCATGACCACGCAGCTCTACGGCACCCATCTCCTCCCCCGGGTGCGCGAGCTCCTCGCCGCTGGCGACGGCGTATCGGCCGCCACGCCGGAGGTGCAGGCATGACCACGCTGGGCATCCTCGGCGCCGGCAAGGTGGGCACCGTGCTGGCCCGTCTCGCGATCGCGAACGGGTACGACGTGCTGGTCGCCGGCTCGGGCGACCCAGCGAAGATCGCGTTGACCGTGGAGGTGCTCGCCCCGGGGGCGACCACGACGACCGCGGCTGATGCCGCACTCAAGGCGGATGTCGTCGTCCTGGCCCTGCCGCTGGGCAAGTACCGCACTCTGCCGGTCGATGCACTGGCCGGGAAACTGGTCATCGACGCGATGAACTACTGGTGGGAGGTCGATGGCGTCCGCGACGACCTCACCGATCCGCGCACCTCCACCAGCGAGATCGTGCAGGTCTTCCTGCCGGAGTCCCGGGTGGTGAAGGCGTTCAACCACATGGGTTACCACGACTTGGAAGGCGAGACCCGCCGCGTCGGCGATCCCGGCCGGAAAGCGATCGCGATTGCCGGGGACGAGATCGCCGACCTCGACACCGTTGCTCGGATCGTCTCCGACCTGGGTTTCGACGCGGTCGTCGCCGGCCCTCTCGCGCACGGCGTGCGCCTCGAGCCGCGAACCGAGCCCTTCGGCGCCGACGTCGACGCCGAGCAGCTGCGCGCGATGATCGATCGGTTCCCCGCCTCCGACCGCGGCCGGGAGGTCATCGCCGCTCGCCGGTGACCTGGCTGCACTGCCGGTCAGCTCGTCACCCCGCGGGGCTGCTCGTCCGATGCGTGAGCTGGCCCGCGGCGCGGCCTTCCGCGGAGCGACCGCACGCCTGACGGAGGATGTTGCGATGGAGGTGTTGAGCAGCCGCATCCTGCTGCGACCGACCGAGCCGACGCGGTCACACGCGTTCTACGGCGACGTCCTCGGCCTGGCCGTCTACCGGGAGTTCGGCCCACCGGAGCATCGCGGCGTCGTCTACTTCCTGGGCAACGGCCTGCTGGAGGTCTCCGGTCATGCCGAGCAGCCACCCGTGGGGCTGGGCCTCTGGTTGCAGGTACGGGACGTCGCCCGGGAACACGGGCGGCTGGCGGACGCCGGTGTCACGATCACGCGACCGCCTCGAGCAGAACCCTGGGGACTGGTCGAGATGTGGATCGAGGACCCCGACGGCGTCCGGATCGCCGTGGTCGAGGTCCCCGACGACCACCCGCTGCGCCGCGACCAGCGCTGAACCCTCATCGGGGCACACCGACCGGCAAGCCGGGCCGCCACCGGCGGGACCGCCGAGGTGTCGCCCACCGAGCCAGCGTCGTCACCGGAGAGTTCGGCTCCACACGTCGGCTACTCGCCCAGCGTGCGGACAGCCTCGGCGATGTCGCTCGCGGTGAGCGTCGACACGTCGGCACGGTCGAGCGCGTCCACGCTCCGGCCCTCGTCCCGCGTCAGCCGCAGCGCCTGGCGGTTGAGCGCCTGCTCGAACAGCGTGCGTGCGAAGCGCGCGTTGCCGGACTCCTCATCGGAACTCAGGCCAGCGAGGGTGCGGCGGAGCGTCACCTCAGCACCGGGCTCCAGCAGGTACTCGTGCTGGGCCACGATGCTGATGAAGATCGCTTCGAGTTCCTCCGTCGAGTAGTCGGGGAACTCGATCTCGCGAGCGAACCGCGAGCGGAGGCCGGGGTTCGAGCGCAGGAACGACTCCATGAGCCGGGGATAGCCGGCCACGATCACCACCAGGCGATGGCGGTGGTCCTCCATGCGCTTGAGCAGCACCTCGACCGCCTCCGGCCCGAAGTCCAGCCGGCCGTCGCCCTCCGGGGCCAGCGAGTATGCCTCGTCGATGAAGAGGACACCGTCGAGTGCCCGGCGGACCACGCGGTCGGTCTTGATCGCGGTCGCTCCGACGTACTGCCCGACCAGGGCAGCCCGATCGACCTCCACCAGGTGGCCCTTCTGCAGCAAGCCGACCGCCCGATACGTCTCGGCCAGGAGCCGCGCCACCGTGGTCTTGCCCGTACCCGGGTTCCCGAGGAAGACCAGGTGCTGGGACGTCGCCGCCTCGGGCAGGCCGTGCACCTTGCGGCGCGCCTGCACCTGCAGGAAGGCGACGAGCGCCCGCACCTGCTCCTTCACCACGTCGAGCCCGATGAGCCCATCGAGCTCCGCCTGGATCGCCACCAGCGGCCGAGCGGGTACGGGGCGGCCGCCGAAGAGGTCGCTCACCAGGTCGTCCACGCCCCGCCTACCGGACCGCGGGAGTTGATCTCCCAGCCGACCGACGGTCTCACGCAGGTCGTCGAGTGGCTTGCGGTTGGAAGCCATGCCGGGAGCTTATGGGCCATGGAGGCAGCGAGCCCCTCGCCAGATCCCCAGGACTGGGTCGTCGGTGGGTCGGTCACGCGGGCCTGCGCGAACTCACGGCCCGCCGGCCGTCCTCACTCCGCTGGGTCGCACCTCGAATCGGTCACGCGTGCGTCGAGGTCGGCCGGGACTGGTCGGTGGCCAGGTGCACATGATCGTCGACACCGCGCTGGACCACGCGCGCGGGAGTCGCCTCGACCTCGCCCTCCACCCGCACCACGGGGAGCAGCCGGTCGAGCCACCCCGGCAACCACCAGTTGGCCTTGCCCAGCAGCGCCATCGTCGCCGGCACGAGCACCATGCGCACCAGCGTCGCGTCGAGCGCGATGGCGACGGCCAGCCCCAGGCCGATCATCTTGACGAAGGGTTCCGGGGTCGCGACGAACGACAGGAACACCGCCGTCATGATCAGCGCCCCGCAGGTGATGACGCGGGCGCTGGACGCCAGCCCGCGCGCGACCGCCTCGACGTTGTCCCCGGTGGCGTCGTAGGCCTCGCGGATGCGCGAGACGAGGAAGACCTCGTAGTCCATCGACAGGCCGAACAGCACGGCGAAGAAGATGGCCGGCAGCGGTGAGGCGATGAGGTAGGTGCCCTCGAGCCCGATCAGGCCGCCGAGCCAGCCCCACTGGAAGACCGCGACCACGACGCCGTAGGCCGCGCCGATCGACAGCAGGTTCATGACCACGGCCTTGAGGGCGACCGTGACCGACCGGAACACCACGACCAGCAGCAGGAAGGACGCGACCAGGACCGACCCCAGGAGCAGCGGCAGGGTCGAGCTGAGCGAGGTGTCCAGGTCGATCGCGAGGGCGGCCGGGCCGGTCACGTGCACGCCGTCGGGCGCGCCGGACCGGATCCGCTCCAGCGTCTGCGCTGTGGCCGGGTCGGCCGGCGCGGTGGTCGGCAGCGCCGTCAGCACGGCGGTGTCGCCGTCCGTGGAGAGCCGAGCCTCGGCGACCGAGCCGATGCCGGGGTCGGCCGCAATGCGCTCGGCGAGCAGCGGGACGTCGTCCACGCCCGGGCCGGAGCCCGAGAGGTCGGCGACGACGAGCAGCGGCGCGTTCATGCCGGGCCCGAAGCCCTCGGCGAGCAGGTCGTGCGCCTGCCGGTGCGTGGTGCCCACCGGCGCGTCGCCGGCGTCGGGGAACCCGGTCTTCATCGACAGCGCGGGCGCGGCCAGCGTCAGGAGCAGCGTCGCCGCCACGACCAGGTACGGCCAGGGCCGCGCGGAGATGCGGTGGGACAGCCGCCACCAGACGGTCGCCTCGACGGAACGCGCGGGACGCCGCCGTCCGACCACCCGACCGGCGTCGATGCGGTCGCCGAGCAGCGACAGCAGCGCGGGGAGCAGAGTGAGCGCCGTCGCCACGGCGAACAGCACGACGAGCGATGTCGCGAGGCCGATCGACGCGAGCACGCCCATGCCGGTCAGCACGAGGGCTGCCATGGCGAGGACCACGGTGACGCCGGCGAAGAACACCGCGGTGCCGGAGGTGCCCATCGCGGCGGACAGGGCCGTCGCGTTGTCCTGGCCGGCGATCCGGTTCTCGCGGTAGCGGGACACCAGGAACAGCGCGTAGTCGATGCCGACGCCGAGCCCGACCATCGCGGCGATCACGGGCCCCGATGTGGAGACGTCCATCGCTCCGGCGAGCAAGGTGATGCCGCTGAGCCCGGCGGCCACCGCGACCAGCGCCAACGCGATCGGCACGAGCGCGGCCACCACCGTGCCGAACGCGACGACGAGGACGACCAGCGCGACGAGGACGCCGACCGCCTCGGCGCCCGACGGCTCCGGCTCGGTGTTGAGGAACACCACCTCACCGCCGACCTCAGCGGTGAGCCCGGCGTCGCGCGCTGGGGCGAGGGCCGCGGCGAGCGCCTCGGCCGGCTCCGGCCCGAGCTCTCCGGACGGCGCGTCCAGGACGATGTCGGCGAAGCCGATCCGCCCGTCGGGCGAGACTGCGTCGCTCGCGAAGGGCTCGGTCACCGCGGTGACGCGCTCCACCGCGCGCAGCTGGACGAGCGTCGCCTCGACGTCGTCCCGGTAGGCGGTGAGGAGCTCGCCCTCGGGTGCGGCGAACACCGCGACGGCGGAGCCGACGGCCGCCTCGGGGAAGCCCTGCTCGAGCAGCTCGGTGGCGGCGGCGCTGTCGCTGCCACGCACGGTCAAGTCGTCGAGGTAGGCGCCGCCGAGCGTGCTCGAGAGCGCGACGACGAGCGCAGCGAGCAGGGCCCAGGCGCAGATCGTCCGCTTCGGGCGGCGGGCGCTCGCGGTGCCGATCCGTCGGATCCAGCCGTTCATGGTCGCTCCAGGGAGTCGGGAGGAGGCGGTCACCTCGGACTGTCCGCGCGAGCCGCGCTGCCGTCGCCCGGCGCGGGACGGGCTCGGAGCGGCGCCGTCTCCCCCTGGAGGAGGAGACCGGTGCCCGTCTCCCGACCGGCGACAGCAGCGCCGGGCGCGCCTACGTTCAGCGCATGCGACCCGGCCCGTTCACGCGCTGGCCGCGGGCGGCCGACGCCGTCCTGGCCGCGGTGCTGTTCGTGCTCACGCTGTTCTTCACGACCGGGCCGGACGACTCGTGGGTGCTGCGCGACCTCGGCGACGTCCCGCCCTGGGTCGTGCTGCTGTTCGCCGTCGGCAGCGGCGCGCTGTACTGGCGCCGCCACGCACCTGTCGTCGTCCTCGCCGTCGTCCTCGCCGCGTGGGCGCTGACCCTCGGCAGCGGCCACGCCGACCTCGGCGGCCATGCCCTCTTCGCCCTGTACGCCCTCGGGCGCTACGGGTCGGTCGAGCGGTGGGGACACGTCGGGGTGGACGTCGCGCTCGTCGTGCTCGTGCTCGACGGGGTCACCGGCGACGTCCCGTGGAGCGGGGTCGGGTTCGGCGTCGTCATCTTCTTCGCGGTCTGGTACGTCGGACGTCGGGTGCGGCTGCGCTCTGAGCGCGCCGTGCTGCAGGAGCGCGAGCTGAGGGAGCGGGAGCGTCGCATCGTGGCCGAGGAGCGGTCCCGGATCGCGCGCGAGCTGCACGACGTCGTCGCGCACCGGGTGAGCCTGATGACCGTCCAGGCCGGGGCGGCGAAGACCGTCGCGTCAGCCGACCCCGAGGCGGCGGCGCGTGCGATGGGCGCGGTCGAGGAGGCCGGCCGGCAGGCGCTGGACGAGCTGCGTCACCTGCTCGGCGTGCTGCGTCCCTCGACCGGATCGGGGGACACCGAGCCGCAACCGGGTCTGGCCGACCTCCCCGCGCTGGTGGCGCGGATGCGCGAGGCGGGCATGGACGTCGACCTGGACATCGACGGCGTGACCTGCGGGCTGCCCGCGCGGGTGGAGCTGTCGGCGTACCGCATCGTGCAGGAGTGCCTGACGAACGTGGTGAAGCACGCGGGTCCCGGCGCGCGCACCGGCGTCCGGCTCACGACCGAGGGACGGGAGCTCGTCGTCGAGGTGCGCGACGACGGCAGCGGAGCCACGACGCTGCCCGGCGCTGGGCACGGCATCCTCGGCATGCGCGAGCGCGCGCAGCTGCTCGGCGGCTCCCTCGACGTCGGCCCGCGTCCGGACGGCGGGTTCGCCGCCCGGGCCCGACTGCCGCTCGACGGCGGGGCGGCATGACGATCCGGGTGGCCGTCGTCGACGACCAGGCGCTCGTGCGTGGCGCGTTCGCGATGGTGTTGAACCACCAGCCGGACATCGAGGTCGTCGCGGAGGCCGGCACCGGCGTCCAGGCGATCGACGTCGCCCGCCGGCACCGGCCCGACGTCGTGCTGATGGACATCCGCATGCCGGAGATGGACGGCCTGGAGGCCACGGCGCGCATCGTCGCCGAGCTCGGCGACGCGGTGCGGGTGCTCGTCCTCACGACGTTCGAGCCGGATGAGTACGTCTACCGGGCGCTGCGCGCAGGAGCGAGCGGCTTCGTCCTCAAGGACCTCCCGCCCGAGCAGCTCGTCGTCGCCGTCCGCACGGTGGCCGACGGCGGCGCGCTGCTGGCGCCGTCGATCACCCGGCGGCTGATCGAGCGGTTCGCGGCGCAGCGCGCGCCCGACACCGCCCTCGCCGGACGGCTGGAGAGCCTGACCACCCGCGAGCGCGACGTCGTCACCGCCGTCGCGAGGGGGCGGAGCAACGCCGAGATCGCGCGCGAGCTGTACATCGGCGCGGCGACGGTGAAGTCGCACGTGTCGAGCGTGCTCACCAAGCTCGGCCTGCGCGACCGCGCCCAGGTGGTGGTGTTCGCCTACGAGGCGGGGCTCGTCGAGCCGGGCGCCTGAACGCCGGGCGACGTCAGTCGGCCCGTTCGGGCGGGCCGGGCGCGGCAAGCGGATGGCGAGCCTGCTGCAAGCAGTGGGCACGTGCACGATCTCCTGCGAATCCCGCGCAAGAACACATCACGGCTCCGCGGCGCGGCCCGCGCTCCCCCGCCCCCGGCCCCGCGGAGACAGCAGGTGGGACGGCTCCCACTTCTGAGTGTCCAACTCCCCCCTCGGACACCAGCAGAGAGCCCACGGTCGCTGATCGTGGGTCCTGGCGTCTTCGGGCCGCACGATCCGGTACCGCTGACGGCCACGCCGCCGCACCATGGGGAGCGTGGTGGAAGCGCTCGAGCAGGCCCGCGCGGCCATGGACGTCCAGGCCTGGGACGTCGCCCGCACGCTGCTCGTCGCCGTGGACGACCAAGGCGGGCTCGCTGAACCGGAGGACCTGCAGCGGCTGGCGCTGAGCGCGTCTCTCACCGGCCGGGACGAAGTGGCCGACGCCGGCTGGGAGCGGGCGTACGGGGCCTTCCTCGACCGGGGAGAGGTGCTGCCGGCCGTCCGGTGCGCGTTCTGGCTGGGCCTCGTGCTGAGCGCCGCCCGAGGCGACGAGGCACGCGGGAGCGGCTGGTTCGCCCGAGCGCACAGGGTCCTCCGTGAACGGGGGCCCGAGGACTGCGCCGAGCGGGGGTACCTCCTCCTCCCGGTGGCCCTCCGGGACCTGGACGGCGGCGATCCGCACGGCGCGCTCCGCGCATTCTCGGAGGCGGCTGCCATCGGCGAGCGCTTCGGCGACGCGGACCTGTCCACCCTCGGTCGCCTCGGGCAGGGGCAGTCGCTGATCCGCACCGGCGAGACGGCATCCGGGCTGGCCCACCTCGACGAGGCCATCGTGACCGTCGGGGCCGGGCGCGCGTCGCCGATCGCGGTCGGCATCGTCCACTGCGCCGCCATCATCGCGTGCCAGCAGGTCTTCGACCTGCGGCGGGCCCAGGAGTGGACGGCGGCGCTGGACGACTGGTGCGACGCGCATCCCGATCTCGTTCCCTTCCGGGGCCAGTGCCTGGTCCACCGGTCCGAACTGGCCCAGTGGCGGGGCGACTGGGATCAGGCAGTCATCGAGGCCGACCTCGCCTGCCGGTGGCTGGCCGACGCGTCGGATCCGGCGGCCGGGATGGCCCACTACCAGCGCGCCGAACTCCACCGCATGAGAGGAGAGCACGCGCTCGCCGAGGCGTCCTACGAGGAGGCCCTCGCCCTCGGCCACGACCCGCACCCCGGCCTCGCCCTGCTGTGGTTGGCCCAGGGCCGCACGGAGGCGGCAGCGGGCGCGATGCGCTGCGCCGTCGAAGGGACCTCTCCCGCTCACCCGGGCGTCGTGAGCGAGCTCCGCGCACCCCGGCCGCGTTCGCTGCTGCTGGCCGCGCAGGTGGAGGTCATGCTCGCGGCCGGGGACGTCGCGGCGGCCCGCACCGCCTGCGGGGACCTGGACGGGGACGCCGACGTCCCCCGCACCGGCGCTCTCCGGGCCATCTCCGCCCGTGCCCGCGGAATGGTGGAGCTGGACGAGGGGCGGTACGCATCGGCACTCCGGGCGTTGACCGATGCCCGCGCGGACTGGACGCACCTGCAGGCCCCCTACGAGCTGGCCCGGACGCGCGTCCTGCTCGCCCGGGCCCTGCGCGCGCTCGGCGACGAGGGGACCGCATCGATGGAGGACGCGGCGGCGAGACGGGTCTTCGAGGCGGTCGGTGCCGCTCCCGATCTCGAGCGTCTGCCCGCCCCGCCGGCCGGCGGTCCTGCGACTCAGCTGACGCCCCGGGAGCTCGACGTCATCCGGCTGGTGGCCGCAGGGCGAACCAACCGTGAGATCGCCGAGCAGCTGGTCATCAGCGACAAGACGGTCGCCCGCCACCTGCACAACGCCTTCACCAAGCTGGACCTCCCGAACCGGGCAGCGGCCACGGCCTACGCCTACGAGCACCACCTGGTGCAGGGCCGCATGGACAGGACGGTGTAGCCGCAACCGACGCACAGTTGCACCGATCGGCCGACGCGGCGCAGGCCGGGCGGTTCCTAGCGTGGGTGGACACAGCACCGCCGACGCGAGGAGGGGCCGTGAACCACCGCCTGGGAGACCACGCAGTCGTGCTCGGCGCCGGCATGGCCGGGCTCGCGCACGCCGTACCGCTGGCCGAGCACTTCGACCGAGTAACGCTGGTCGAGCGGGATCCCCTGCCCGACCGGGCCAAGGCCCGGCGCGGCGTGCCGCAGGGGCAGCACATCCACCTGCTCGTGCCCGGAGGGCTGGCCCGCCTGGAGGCACTGCTCCCTGGGGTGGTCGACGACCTGTCCGGCCACGGGGCCGAGCTCATCGGGTCGCCGGAGTGGCGATTCCACATGGGCGGGGGCCGGCTGGCTCTGCGGGGCTCGGACTTCCGCATCACCGGGGCGACGCGCCCCCTGATCGAGGACGTCGTCCGCGCCCGGGTGCTGGCGCTCGGTGGTGTCGAGGTGCTCGACGGCTGGACTGCCCGCGAGCTGCTGACGACCGACGACCGGAGCCGCGTCACCGGCGTGCGGCTGCGATCGGAGGCTGATCCGGCCGACGAGCGCACCCTGGAGGCCGACCTGGTCGCCGACACCACGGGCCGGGGCTCCCGGTCACCGCGCTGGCTGGCGGACCTGGGGTACGCGCCGCCGGCCGAGGAGCGCCTGAAGGTCGACGTCCACTACACCACGCGCCTGTTCCGCAGGAGTCCCGGCGATCTGGGCGGCAGCCGCAACGTACTGGTGGACGTCCCGCCCGACGGACGCCGTGGTGGCGTGGCCCTGGCGATCGAGGAGGGGCGCTGGCTCGTCACGCTCATCGGGATGCTCGGCGAGCGTCCACCCGCGGACCTGACCGGCTTCACCGACTACGCCGCCGGGCTCTGGAACGGCGACGTCCACGAGGTCGTCTCGGGCGGGACGCCGATCGGGGACGCGGTCCGGGCTGCCTTCCCCTCCTTCTCCCGCCACCGCTACGACCGGCTGCGGCGCATGCCCGGGAGGTACCTCGTCGCCGGCGACGCGGTCTGCTCCTTCGATCCGCGCTTCGGTCAGGGCATGACCGTGGCGATCATCGAGGCCCTGGAGTTGCGCCGCGTCCTGGAGGCTCACGGCCTGGACCGCATCGGTCCGAGGGTGCTGTCGTCAGCGCAGTGGGCCGTGCAGGATGCCTGGGACCTCGCGGCGGGCGGCGACCTCGCCCACCCCGAGGTCGAGGGGCCGCGGCCACCGTCGTGGCGACTCACCACCGCCTACCTGCAACGCCTGCTGCCCGTCGCCCATCACGACCCGGTGGTGGCGACGGCGGTCATCAGGGTCATCGGGATGCTCGACCGCCCGCAACGACTGATGCGCCCGCAGCTCCTCTGGCACGTGCTGAGCGGGTCCCGACGGAACGGCCATCGCACGCCGTCGTCCGACGACGCCGTGGGGTCGCGTGCGTGAGCGAGCACCGCCCCACCCCCGGCCGACCCGGGATCAGCGGAAGACGACCGTGCTGTGACCGTTGAGCAGCACCCGCCGCTCGCTGTGCCAGCGCACGGCCCGGGAGAGTGCGAGCGCCTCGGCGTCCTGGCCCACCGTGGCCAGGGCGCGGGGGTCGTGGGTGTGGTCGATCCGGATGACCTCCTGCTCGATGATCGGGCCCTCGTCCAGCTCGGGTGTCACGTAGTGGGCGGTCGCCCCCACCAGCTTGACGCCGCGGTCGAACGCCTGGTGGTAGGGCTTGGCGCCCTTGAATCCCGGCAGGAACGAGTGGTGGATGTTGATCGCCCGTCCGTACAGCGCCGCGCACGTCTCGTCGGAGAGGACCTGCATATACCGGGCGAGCACCACGAGGTCGACGCGGTAGGCGTCGACCAGTTCGAGCAGCCTGGCCTCGGCGTCGCGCTTCGTGGTCGGGGTCACGGGCACGTGCTCGAAGGACAGGCCGGCGGCTTCCGCCATCGGCCGCAGGTCCTCGTGGTTGGAGACCACCGCGACCAGCTCTCCGCCGAGGTTGCCCGCCCGCCACCGGAAGATGAGGTCGTTCAGGCAGTGCCCGAGCTTGGAGACCATCACGAGGATCCGCTCCGGCTGATCGCCGGCGACCCGGTACGACATCCCGAACTGGTCGGCCACCGCGCGGAATGCCCGGGACAAGCGGTCGACGTCGTTGTCCTCCGCGCAGACGAACGCCGTGCGCAGGAACAACTGCCCGCGGAGCGGGTCGTCGAACTGCTGGTGCTCGACGATGTCGCAGCCCTGCTCGAACAGGAACGAGCTGACGGCGTGCACGATGCCCGGGCGCTCGGCGCAACTGAGCGTGAGGGTGAAGGGGTGGGACACGGGTGCCTCCTCAGCACTCGACGATGTTGAGCGCCAGCCCGCCACGGGCGGTCTCCTTGTACTTGTCCTTCATGTCCGCGCCGGTCTCGCGCATGGTCTTGATCGCCTTGTCCAGGGAGACGTGGTGCCGGCCGTCGCCCCGGACGGCCATGCGGGCCGCGGTGATGGCCTTGATCGAGCCGACGGCGTTGCGCTCGATGCACGGGATCTGCACGAGCCCGCCGACGGGGTCGCAGGTGAGGCCGAGGTTGTGCTCGATGCCGATCTCGGCGGCGTTCTCCACCTGTTCCGGGGTCCCCCCGATGACCTCGGCGAGGCCTGCGGCGGCCATGGAGCAGGCGGAGCCGACCTCCCCCTGGCAGCCCACCTCCGCACCCGAGATGGACGCGTTCTCCTTGAACAGCAGCCCGATCGCCGCGGCGGTGAGCAGGAAGCGCACCACCCCGTCCTCGGAGCAGGAGTCGACGAAGTCGCGGTAGTAGTGCAGGACGGCGGGCACGATGCCGGCGGCGCCGTTCGTGGGAGCGGTGACCACCTGTCCGCCGGCCGCGTTCTCCTCGTTCACCGAGAGGGCGTAGAGCGTCACCCACTCCATCGCCCGGAGCGGGTCGGACTCGTCCGGGTGCTCTTCCAGCTGGGTGCGGAGTGCGGCGGCGCGCCGGCGCACCTTGAGCCCCCCGGGCAGGACGCCGGAGACCTGGGTGCCGCGGTCCACGCACTCCTGCATCACCGACCAGATGTGCAGCAGTCCGGCGCGGACCTCCGCCTCGGTGCGCCAGGCCAGCTCGTTGGCCAGCATCACGTCGCTGATCCGCAGACCCGTCTCCCGCGTCCGGGCCAGCAGCTCGTCACCGGTGTGGAACGGGTACCGCACCGGTGTCGGGTCCTCGACGATGGCCGGGTTGCCCGCGTCGTCCTCGTCGAGGACGAACCCGCCGCCCACCGAGTAGTACTCCCGACGGCTGATCTCCTCGCCCTGCGCGTCCAGCGCCCGGAAGAGCATGCCGTTGCTGTGGAAGTCCAGGCGCTTGCGCCGGTGGAGCACGACGTCGTCGTCGATGGAGAAGGCGATGAGGTGCTCTCCCGCCAGCCGGAGCTCCCCCTCGGTACGAACGGCGTCGACCCGGGGTTGGGCGGCCACCGGGTCGACGAGGTCGGGTCGTTCGCCCTCGAGGCCCAGGACGACCGCCTTGACGCTGCCGTGTCCGTGTCCGGTGGCACCGAGGGACCCGAAGAGCTCGCAACGCACGCCGGCGACACGCGTCAGCAGTGCCTCGTCACGGAGCCGGGACGCGAAGGAGCAGGCCGCACGCATGGGGCCGACGGTGTGCGAGCTCGACGGGCCGATCCCCACCTTGAACAGGTCGAAGGCGCTGATGGTCATGCAGGCTCCTCGCAGCACCGGCGGCCGGAGCGATCGCGATCACTGGTTGATATACCAGTTGTAGGATGAGCGTATGTCTTTCACTACATGGAGGCAAGCCTCGGCGATCGTCAGCCCCTACGATCAGGGCGTGACCGCCGTACCGCTGGACCTGGACCCGTCTGCCGTCACGTCCCTGGCGGACAAGGCCTACGTGGCGATCCGGGACCGGCTGATCATGCTGGCCATCAGCCCGGGCGATCCCATCGACGACGACGCACTCGCACAGGACCTCGGCGTGGGCCGGACCCCGGTCCGCGAGGCGCTGAAGCGACTGGAGGTCGACCGTCTGGTCGTGTCGTACCCACGACGCGGCACGTTCGCGACCGGCATGGACATCTCCGATCTGGCCGACATCTCCGACATCCGCGCCCAGCTGGAGCCACTGGCGGCCCGCCGCGCCGCGGACCGTGCCTCCCGCACCGGGCCGGCCGAGCTCGAGGAGCTGGCCCTGCGCATCGAGCACCTCGACGTGGGCCAGCTCGACCGGACGGAGCTGATGCGCTGGGACCTGGCCGTGCACCGGACCATCTACCGGGCCGCCGGCAACCCGCACCTCGAGGACGTGCTGATCCGCTACGACAACCTGGCGACGCGCATCTTCTGCCTGTTCCTGGACCGCCTGCCGAGGGTGGACGAGCACGTCGGGGAACACGTGGACCTGCTCCGGGCGATCGCGGCCGGTGAGCCCGACCGGGCCAGCGACCTCGCCCGTGAGCACGTGCTGGGCTTCGAGCGGGCCATCCGTGCGGTGATCTGACCGCCGCCGCGCTCCGTCAGACCGTCTCGACGGCCGCCAGGACGGCGAGGACGTCCCGCGTGGCCGCCACGTCGTGCACGCGCAGCACCGCAGCACCCCGCTGGGCGGCGAGGACGGCCGCGGCCAGGGAGGCGGGCAGCCGCTCCCCCACGGCCCGACCGGTGAGCTGGCCGAGCATGGACTTGCGGGACAGCCCGGCCATGATCGGCACACCGAGGCTGCTGAGACTGTCGAGGGACGCCAGGAGTGCGAGGTTGTCCGACAGGTCCTTGCCGAACCCGAAGCCCGGATCGACCACCAGGTGCTCCGGCCGGATGCCGGCCTCGAGGCAGACACGCAGTCGTTCGGCGAGGAAGGCGCGCACCTCGGGCACGACCGCCTCGTAGCCGGGCGCGCGCTGCATGGTGTCCGGCGAGCCCTGCATGTGCATCAGGCACACCGGCACCCCCGACTCCGCGGCGGCCTCCAGCGCACCCGGTGACCGGAGTGCCCGGACGTCGTTGATCATGCTCGCGCCGGCGGCGACGGCCGCCCGCATCACCTCGGGCCGCGAGGTGTCCACGGACAGCGGCACCGCGACCCGCCGCACCAGTGCCTCGACCACCGGGACGACGCGGTCCAGTTCCTCGGCGAGGGTCGGCGGTCGGGAACCGGGCCGGGTGGACTCCCCGCCGACGTCGATGAGGTCCGCCCCCTCGTCGGCGAGCGTGCACCCGTGCTCCACGGCTGCGGCGACGGTGGGACACCGCCCCACGTCGGAGAAGGAGTCGGGAGTGACGTTGAGGATGCCGCAGACCAACGGCCGCCCCGCCGCGAGAGCCCCGCCGAGGGACTGCGGCGAGCCGGCACCGCCCGCCGCCAGACCGGGCACAGCGTGCGCCAGGGCCATGACGTCGTCCGATCTGTCTGTCCCCCGGCACGCCGTCCGGCGGCATGCCGAGGAGGGGGTGCGGTCTCAGCCGCGGATCCGGGACATCTCCGGGTCCACCAGCGGTTCGGCGGCGATCGTCGCCCGGATGCGACTGCCGAAGTACTCGATCTCGACGGCGGTGCCGACGGTCGCCGAGGCCGGGAGCCAGGCGTAGGCGATCGGCCGGCCGACGGTGTGCCCGAAGGCCGCGCTCGTCACGTAGCCGGCCGGACGCCCGTCGACGAACACCGGCTCGTGGCCGAGGACGACGCTGCGTCCGTCGTCGATGGTCAGGCAGGACAGCCGGCGGCTCACCGTGTCCGCGCTGAGCCCCTCGACGGCCTGGCGCCCCACGAAGTCGGTCTTCTTCTGCGTGCGGACGGCGAAGCCGAGACCGGCCTCGTACGGGTCGTGCTCGGTGGTCATGTCGTGGCCCCAGGCGCGGTAGCCCTTCTCCAGCCGGAGGCTGTTGAACGCGGCCCGGCCGGCGGCGACGACGCCGAGGTCCTGGCCGGCCCGCCACAGCACGTCCCACAACCGCTGACCGTTGTCGGCGCTGGTGTAGATCTCCCAGCCGAGCTCGCCGACGTAGGACAGCCGCATCGCCGTGACCGGCACTCCCCCGATCCGGGCCGGCTTGGCGCGGAAGTACTTCAGCCCGTCGTTGGTGAAGTCGTCGGCGCTGACCCGCTGGACCAGGTCCCGGGCCCGCGGGCCCCACAGGCCGATGCAGCACGTGCCGCCGGTGATGTCCCGGATCTGGACCGTGCCGTCGTCCGGCGCCTGGCGGTGCAGGTGGTCGTGGTCGAGGGGGCCGTTGGCCCCGATCTGGAACAGCTGCTCGCCCAGCCGGGCGACGGTGAGGTCGCTCCGGACACCGCCGGCCTCGTCCAGGACGAGGGTGTAGGTGACCGCCCCGACCGACTTGTCCATCTCCCCCGTCGTGAGCCGCTGCAGGAGGCCGAGGGCGCCGGGACCGCTGACCTCGAGCCGCTTGAGCGGCGTCATGTCGTACATCGCCACGGCCGTGCGCGTGCGCCACGCCTCGGCCGCCGCGATGGGCGAGTGGAACTGCGCGCTCCAGGGGTCACGCGCCGGCGGGGTCCACTCCGGCGGCAGCTCCGCCAGCAGCGCCGCATTGGCCTCGTACCAGTGCGGACGCTCCCAGCCGGCCCCCTCGAGGAAGACGGCGCCGAGCTCCCGCTGCCGGGCGTGGAAGGGGCTGACCCGCAGGTCGCGCGGGGACAGCCGTGGCTGCAGCGGGTGCAGCACGTCGTAGACCTCCACGAAGTTCTGCTGCGAGGTCTCGCTCACGTACTCCGGCGCGAGCTGGACCTCCTCGAACCGGTGGACGTCGCACCCGTGCAGGCCGACCTCCGACCGCCCGTCGACGAGCAGCTGGGCCACCGCCCTGGCCACCCCCGCCGAGTGGGTGACCCAGACCGCCTCCGCGATGAAGAAGCCCCTGACGTCGCGGGACTCGCCGACCAGCGGGCCGCCGTCCGGGGTGAAGGAGAAGACCCCGTTGAAGCCGGTGTCGATCTTCGACGAGCGGAGGGAGGGCAGGAGGAGCTGGCTCTCCTCCCAGACCGGGGCGAAGTCCTCCTCGGTGAACGGCAGCATGGAGGGCATCGACGACTCACGCACACCGTCCCCCTGCGGCAGCTCGCGCAGGTCGACCGGCATCGGCCGGTGGGCGTAGGAGCCGATGCCGAGGCAGTCCCCGCGCTCGCGGAAGTAGAGGTCCTGGTCCTGGTGGCGCAGGATCGGCAGGCTCGCCTCGCTCAGCTCGTCGTTGCGGCCGACCAGTTCCGGCACCTGCCCGGTCCAGGCGAACTGGTGGGCGAGCGGCAGCAGCGGCACGTCCATCCCGACCATGGCGCCGAGCTCCACCCCCCAGAAGCCGGCGCAGGACACCACGATGTCGGCGGGGATGACGCCGTCCGGGGTCCGGACGCCGGTCACCCGGCCGCCGGTCTGCTCGACACCGGTCACGCGGGTCGACCCCTGGAAGCGGGCTCCGCGGGCCTCCGCGCGTCGGGCCAGCGCGACGACCGCCCGGGACGCCTTCGCCAGGCCGTCGCTGGGGATGTGCAGGCCGCCGAGGATCCGGTCGCGGTCGACCAGCGGGTGCAGCCGCACGCACTCGTCCACGTCGACCACCTGTGCCTCGACCCCCCAGGACGTGGCCCAGCCCTGCTTGCGGTACAGGTCAGCCAGCCGCTCCGGCGTGGTCGCGACCTCGAGCCCGCCGACCTGGTTGAAGCACCAGGCGCCGTCGACGTCGATGCTCGAGAACTTCTCCACGGTGTAGCTGGCCAGCGCCGTCATCGTCTTGGACGCGTTGGTCTGGAAGACCAGCCCGGGCGCGTGCGAGGTGGAGCCCCCGGTCAGCGGGAGGGGTCCCTGATCGACCACGGTGACGCGGTCCCAGCCACGGGCGGTCAGCTCGTCGGCCAGGTTGGCGCCGACGATCCCCGCTCCGATGACGACCACACGTGGGGTGCTGAACATGGCTTTCGCTCCTGACGTGCCGGTGGATCCGGGGACGGACGACGAGGGTCGTTCAGCTGTCGTGGGTGGGGGTGAACTCGAGGGCCGCGTCCAGCAGCCAGTCGGCGAGGTAGCCGGCGAAGGACGCGCGGACGAGGACCAAGAAGTCGTCGCCGACGTCGGAGAGGGCCAGCAGCACGACGCCGGCCTGACCCAGCAACGTCTGCGCACTGTTCCCCCGGCCGAAGACCCGCGGGTGCAGGTCGATCGAGCAGCCCTTGGCGAGCACGTCACGCACCCGCGCGCCGGTCAGCCGCAGGCCGATCCGCTGGGCGGAGACGTCGGTCACCGACCCGCCCAGCGGGACGACCGCGGCACGGATCCGCGCCTCGAGCTGCTCCGGGGTCTCCGTGGTGCTGCTCAGCAGCCACTCGTCCGGACCGAGCCAGACCGCTCGCCCCGTGCCGTGCTGCGCCCAGGTGTTGGGCACCGTCGGCAGGGCGGCGTCCAGCGCCTCCGACGCCGCGGCGCCGAGCCGGACGACGGCCATCGCCACGAACGGTTCGGCGGTGATGCCGACGGTGTCGGGCAGCCGCTCCAGGGCGGTGCTCCACGCCTGGAGCGGGTGGGTGCGCAGCAGCTCAGCCATCGCGACGGGCTCCTTCGGGGTCGACCAGCACCGAGCCGGTGACCTCGACCGGGACGAGGGTGCCGTCGACGGGGACGTGGACGGTGTCACCGATGCGCGACCGGCCTCCCTTGACCAGGGCGAGGGCGAAGGGACGCGCCAGCTCGGCGCTGCGGTAACTGGAGGTGACGTGGCCGAGCATGGGCACCGGCGGTGGTGGCAGCTGGCCGTCGGGGTGGAGCTCCACGATCTGCGAGCCCTCCGGCAGCACCGTCCGCCGGTCGACGGGCAGGAGCCCGACCAGCTGCTTGCGCAGCGGGTCCTGGTTGGCCTGGCGGGCGAAGGAGCGCTTGCCGACGAAGTCGGGCTTCTTCTTCGACACCGCCCACGCCATGCCCAGGTCGTGCGGGGTGACGGTGCCGTCGGTGTCCTGCCCGATGATCGGGTACCCCTTCTCCGCCCGGAGGACGTGCATGGTCTCGGTGCCGTACGGCGTGATGCCGCACGGGCGGCCGGCCCCGAGCAGGCGTTCCCACACCGCGACCCCGTACCAGGGGTTGACGTAGACCTCGAAGGCGAGCTCGCCGGAGAAGCTGATCCGGGCCAGCCGGACCGGCACCCCGTCGAGGGTGGTGTCCCGCCAGGTCATGAACGGGAACGCCTCGTTGGCGACGTCCACCTGGGGGAAGACGGCGCCGATGACGTCGCGGGAGCGGGGGCCGACGACGGGGAACGTGTTCCACTGCTCGGTGACCGAGGTGCAGTGCACCCGCAGGTCCGGCCACTCCGTCTGGGCCCACTCCTCCATCCAGTCGAGGACCTTCGCCGCACCGCCGGTGGTGGTGAGCAGCAGGAAGCGGTCCTCGGCCAGGCGCAGCACGGTGCCGTCGTCGATCACCATGCCGTCGACGCCGCACATGACGCCGTAGCGGACGGAGCCGACCTTCAGGCTGCTGATCATGTTCGTGTACAGCCGGTCGAGCAGGACGGCGGCGTCGGGACCCTGGACGTCGATCTTGCCCAGCGTCGAGCCGTCGAGGATCCCGACGCCGGTGCGGGCGGCGACGCACTCGCGGAGGACCGCCGCCTCCATGCCCTCGCCGGGGCGCGGGTAGAAGCGGGGACGCTTCCACTGACCGACGTCCTCGAAGACCGCGCCGGCCGCCACGTGCCAGTCGTGCAGCGACGTGACCCGCTCGGGGTCGAAGAGCCGACCGCGGTCGCGGCCGGCGAGGGCAGCGAAGGCCACCGGCGTGTAGGGCGGCCGGAACGTGGTGGTCCCGGTGGCCTGCACCGGGATCCCGAGCAGCTCGGCGGTGATCCCCGAGGTGAGGACGCCGGAGGTCTTGCCCTGGTCGTGCGCGGTCCCGATCGTCGTGTAGCGCTTGATGTGCTCGATGGAGCGCAGGCCGGCGCCGACCGCCCGTTCGATGTCGGCGACCGTGGCGTCGCGCTGCAGGTCGACGAACGAGGTGTGCCCGCCGGCGCCGGAGGTGTCCGGCACCCGCCACAGCACCAGGGGCGCCGCTGGCGTGACCGGCTCCGGTGCCGTGGGCAGCCGGTCCTCCCCCGGCGGCCGGACCGCCAGCGCGGTCAGGGCGGCGCGGGCCACGCGCTGCCCGTCCGCCAGGCACCCGGCCAGGTCGAACACACCCGCCGCCGCGCCGGTCACCGACAGGCCTTCGAGCTCCTCCGCGGGGAGGAACGCCCCCAGGACCTCGTCGTAGCGCAGCCGGCCGCGGGCCTGGCTGAACAGGTGCACCGCCGGGTTCCAGCCACCGCTGACCAGCAGCAGGTCGCAGGCGATCGCGCTGCCGGCGCCGACCTCGCCGTCCGCGAACCGGGCGACGAGGGCGTGCGTGACCCGCTCGACGCCCTGCGTCCCCGTCACGACAGCCCCGGACAGGACCCGGATCCCGGCGCGCTCGCACTCCTCCCGGCGCGGCGAGCCCACCGGCCGGGCGTCGACCACGGCCTGGACGCGCACGCCCGCGCGGTGCAGGTCCAGGGCGGCGTCGTAGGCGCTGTCGTTCGTGGTGAACACGACGGCCTCGCGGCCGGGCAGCACGCCGTAGCGGTGCAGGAACGTGCGCGCGGCGCCGGCGAGCATGGTGCCCGGGCGGTCGTTGTCGCTGAAGACCACCGGTCGCTCGTGGGCTCCGGTCGCGACGACGACGGAGCGGGCCCGGAGCCGCCACACCCGCTGGCGGGAGACGTGCTTGGGCGCCGCCGTCCCGAGGTGGTCGGTGCGCCGCTCCAGTGCCAGGACGAAGCCGTCGTCGTAGCTGCCGAAGGCGGTGGTGCGCTGCAGGTGCAGGACCTCGGGGTGGCCGGCGAGCTCGGCGACCGCCGCGGCGACCCACTCCGGCGCCGGGGCGCCGTCGAGGCGGTCGGTGCCGGCCAGCAGCGAGCCGCCCGCCTCGGACTGGTCGTCGACGAGGGCGACGCGGGCACCGGAGCGGGCGGCGGTGAGCGCGGCGGCCAGGCCCGCCGGCCCGGCACCCACCACGAGCACGTCGACGTGGTGGTGGACGGCGTCGTACCGGGCGGAGTCGGAGATCTCGGCGAGGCGGCCCTGCCCCGGCAGACCGTGGGCGACCAGCCCGTCGTGGAGTTCCACCGTGGTGGCCAGCAGCATGGGCTCGGGGAAGGGCTCCTCGATCTGCACCAGGCCACCCGGGTCCTCGGCCCAGGCCGCGGCGATGCCGCGGGGTCGGCCCAGCTTGATGCTCGTGGCGATCTGGTGCCGGCCGGCGGCGAGCAGGGCCGAGGCGAGCGTGTCACCGGGATGGCCGGTGTGGGTCTGCCCGTCGAAGGTGAACTCGAGGGTGGTGGCGCGGTCGATGCGGCCGCCCTCGGCGGTGCGGAAGGGGCTGGTCATGGGGCTGTGCTCCTGCGTGACCTCGCGAGCTCGGTCGCGTGCGGCTGGGGGGCGTCGAGGCGGTGGACGCTCTCGAAGCGGTAGGTGGCGGTGTCGCGGATCGCGTTGAACCAGCGCCGGCAGCCGGCGCTGTGGCACCAGCGCTCGGCGAAGCGGCCCTTGGTGTTGTCGCGGAAGAAGACGTAGTGCGCCCACTCCTCGTCGGAGACCTCGGCGGGGGCGTCGGGGTACGGGACGTGGGCCTGGCCGCCGTAGTGGAACTCGACCTCCTCGCGGGGGCCGCACCACGGGCATTCGATGAGCTGCACGGGGACTCCCTGGGTCAGTGGGCCACGGCGGCGGCGCCGTGCTCGTCGACCAGCGCGCCGGTGACGAAGCGGTCGAGGGTGAACGGCGCCACGTTCGCGTGGGGCTCGCCGTGGGCGATGGTGTGCGCCAGGGCCCAGCCGACGCCGGGGGTGGCCTTGAACCCGCCGGTGCCCCAGCCGCAGTTCAGGTAGACGTTGTCGTAGGGGGTCCGGCCCACGATCGGCGAGGCGTCGGGGCTGGTGTCGACGATCCCGGCCCAGGTGCGCAGCAGGTGGGCGCGGGCGAACACCGGGAAGAGCTCGACCGCGGCGGCCATCTGACGCTCGATGACGTGGAAGGCGCCGCGCTGTCCGTAGCCGTTGTAGGAGTCGACGCCGGCGCCCATGACCAGCTCGCCTTTGTGCGCCTGGGAGACGTACACGTGCACGGCGTTGGACATGACCACCGTGGGGTGCACGGGCTCGAGCAGTTCGGAGACCAGCGCCTGCAGCGGGTGGCTCTGCACCGGCACCCTGATGCCCAGCATGTCGGTGAGCACCGAGGTGTGGCCGGCCGCGCAGAGGGCGACCGTGCCGGCGGCGATGGTGCCGCGCGTGGTCTGCACACCGGTGACCCGGTTGCCGTCGGTGGCGAAGCCGGTGACCTCGCAGTCCTGGATGAGGTCGATGCCGGCCTCGTGGGCGCGGCGGGCGAAGCCCCAGGCGACGTAGTCGTGCTTGGCGATGCCGGCCCGGGGCTGGTAGGTGGCCCCCAGGACGGGATAGCGGATGTCGGTGGAGGTGTTGACGATCGGGCAGACCTTGCGGACCTCGTCGGGCTCCAGCCACTCCGCGTCGACACCGTTGAGCTTGTTGGCCTCGACCCGCCGCACGCTGTCCCGGACGTCCTGCAGGGTGTGGGCCAGGTTGAGCACGCCGCGCTGGCTGAAGAGGATCGGGTAGCCGAGGTCCTCCTCCAGCCCCTCCCACAACTTCAGCGACTGCTCGTAGATGGCCGAGCTCTCGTCCCAGAGGTAGTTGGAGCGGATGATCGTGGTGTTGCGGGCCATGTTGCCGCCGCCCAGCCAGCCCTTCTCCAGGACGGCGACGTTCGTGATCCCGTGGTTCTTCGCCAGGTAGTGCGCGGTGGCCAGGCCGTGCCCGCCGCCGCCCACGATCACCACGTCGTAGGACCGCTTCGGCTCCGGGTCACGCCAGAGGAAGTCGGGGTGCTCGGGCAGGTCCGCGCCGGGGGTGCGTGGGGCGTGGGAGGGACCGGGGTTCATCGGGGGACCTCCGTCAGGTCGGGGTAGAGCGGGTGCCGGCCGGCCAGCCGGGTGACCCGCGCGCGGAGCCCCTCGAGCTGCTCCTCGCCCACCGAGGGCCGCAGCGCGGCGGCGATCACGTCGGCGACCTCGGCGAAGTCGTCGAGGTCGAAGCCGCGCGCCGCCAGGGCAGGGGTGCCGATGCGGACGCCGGAGCTGACCATCGGCGGTCGGGGGTCGAAGGGCACCGCGTTGCGGTTGACGGTGATGCCGATCGAGTGCAGCCGGTCCTCGGCCTGCCGGCCGTCCAGCTCCGAGTGCCGCAGGTCCACCAGCACGAGGTGGACGTCGGTGCCGCCGCTGACCACGTCGATGCCGGCCTCGCGGGAGTCCGGAGCGAGCAGCCGCTCGGCCAGCAGCCGGGCGCCGGCCAGCGTGCGTTCCTGGCGCTCCCGGAACGCCGGCTCGCCGGCGAGCTTGAAGGCGACGGCCTTGGCGGCGATCACGTGCTCGAGCGGGCCGCCCTGCTGACCGGGGAAGACGGCGGAGTTGAGCTTCTTGGCCAGCTCCCCCGTGGCGAGGATGACGCCGCCGCGCGGCCCGCCGAGCGTCTTGTGGGTGGTCGAGGTGACCACGTGCGCGTGCGGGACGGGCGACGGGTGCAGCCCGGCGGCGACCAGCCCCGCGAAGTGCGCCATGTCGACCATCAGCTGGGCCCCGACCTCGTCGGCGATCCGCCGGAACTCGGCGAAGTCGAGCTGCCTGGGGTAGGCCGACCAGCCCGCCACGATGAGCCGGGGCCGCCGCTCGTGGGCCAGCCGCTCGACCTCGGCCATGTCCACGAGGTGGTCATCGGGTCGGACGTGGTAGGCGGCGACGTCGTAGAGCTTGCCGGAGAAGTTGAGCCGCATTCCGTGGGTGAGATGACCCCCGTGCGCCAGGTCCAGGCCCAGGATGGTGTCGCCCGGGTCCAGCAGGGCCGACATGGCCGCGGCGTTGGCCTGCGCACCCGAGTGCGGCTGCACGTTCGCGTACTCCGCGCCGAACAGCCCCTTCAGCCGGTCGATGGCCAGCTGCTCGATCACGTCGACGTGCTCGCACCCGCCGTAGTAGCGCCGCCCCGGGTAGCCCTCGGCGTACTTGTTGGTCAGCACCGAGCCCTGGGCCTGCATGACGGCCACCGGCGCGAAGTTCTCACTGGCGATCATCTCCAGCGTCTCCTGCTGCCGGGTCAGTTCGGCCGAGATCGCGCGGTGGACCTCCGGGTCGGTGTCCGCCAGTGAACGGTCGAGCACGGGGTCCGGGACGGCCACGGCCCGCAGAGCGCCTTCGGCCTGCGCCACCATCCGGCTCCTCCTGTCAGGAATGGAGATCGACGACTGGTATATCAGTCGTTCACCACAGTAGGGTCGACGTCGAGCGGGGTCAAGGGATCTGTGGCAGCGACGTCCTGCCCGTTCCTGCTGGGGCACGGAGCGGTCGGCGTCGTCTCCGCGATCGGCGCCGGCGTCACGGACGTGGCCGTCGGGACTCGAGGCCATCGGTCTGGACGACGTCCAGGAGGCCCTGGACGACCTGCGTGGCGCGGTCGGTGCCCGCTCAGCCCGACAGGCGCTGCGTCAGCCACTCGTGGAAGGCGCCGATGTGGTGCTCGGAGGGCACGAGGACGCCGCCGTTGACGTAGGCCCGGGAGGACATGGCCGGCTGGGTCCGCTCGCAGGCGTCGAAGTCCTGCTGGTTGACCCGGTGGAACAGCTCCACCGACCGCGACACGTCCCTGCCCGACTCGACCACGTCGCGCGTGTACAGCCAGTCGCACTGCACGATCGTCCGGTCGGCCGAGACCGGGAACATGCGGTGGAAGATGACGTGGTCCGGTGTCAGGTTGACGAAGACCGTCGGCCGGACCGTGATGGCGTAGTAGCGGCGGTCCTGGTCCTCGTCGACGCCCGGGAGCCGGTCGAACCCCTCGCTGCCGTCGACGGTGAAGCCCTTGACGTCGTCCCCGAACTCCGCGCCGTGCCCGACGAAGAACTGTGCCGCGTACCCGTCGGCGAACTCGGGGAGCACCTCGGTGAGCTCCGGGTGGATCGTCGCGCAGTGGTAGCACTCCATGAAGTTCTCGATGATGAGCTTCCAGTTCGCCTTGACGTCGTAGGTGATGCGGCGCCCCACGGACAGCGAGTCGACGTCGTAGCTGTCGATCACCTCCACGCTCCCGAGGCGCTCGACGACGGCGCCCACCACGTCGTCCTCGAAGGACGGGGGCTCCTTCGCCAGGCACACCCACGCGTAGCCCAGCCACTCGTGCAGCGCCACCGGGACCAGGCCGTACTCGACCCGGTCGACGTCGGGCATCTTGGTCAGGTTGGGGGCCGCGATCAGCTTGCCCTCGAGGTCGTAGGTCCAGGCGTGGTACGGGCACTGGAAGGCCCGCTTCACCGTGCCGGAGTCCTCCGTGCAGATCTGCGCACCGCGGTGCCGGCAGATGTTGAGGAAGGCCCGCAGCTGCCCGTCCCGGCTGCGGACCACGAGGACGCTCTCCCTCCCCACCTGGACCTTCTCGAAGGAGCCGGGTGTCGGCAGGTCGCTCGACCGCACGGCGCAGAACCACATGTCCTCGAAGACGTGCGACTGCTCCAGCGAGAAGACGGCGGGGTCGGTGTAGTAGTGGCCCGGCAACGTGGAGATGAGGCTCGCGGGCTGCTCGGTGGTGGTCATGCGGCACCTCGGATGGCGTCGGCGACCCGGAGGGAACGCCGGAAGTCGGACAACACAGGGCCCTGCGACCAGCCACGGTCGTCACCCCGTCGGCGAGTTCACGAGAACCGGTGTGTTTCACATTACACATTCAGTCTCGCTGTACGCAACAACATCCTGAGGGCGTGCAGCAGTGCCCCGGCGCCCATCCGCCTCAGGTGCAGGCCTCGAGGACGACGGGTGGAGCGGCGACGAGGTCGGACCGGCGTGTCGACCTCGCGGCCGGACGAGCTCCCCGGGTCAGCGAGGCAGACCGTAGAAGCCCAACCTCCGGCTCAGCTCGTCCGCGCCCGCCATCACCCGCCGGGCGAGCGCGGGATGGTCCTCCTCGTCCATGCGGAAGGCCGGCCCCGAGACGCTGAGGGCGGCGATGACCTCCCCGTCGGCGCCCCGGACAGGCGCGGCCACAGCACTCAGCCCCACCTCGAGCTCCTCGACGGTGCAGCCCCAGCCCTGCTCGACGATCCGGTCCAGGTTCTGGCGCAGCGCCTCGGGGTCGGTGATCGTCGCCGGGGTGAAGCTCTGCATCCCCCGGGAGAGCAGGTCCTTGCGGACGGCGTCGGGAGCGTGGGCCAGGAGCACCTTGCCGCTCGACGTCGCATGGAGAGGGGTGCCGTGACCCACCCAGTTGTGCGCACTGAGCGCCGCCGGCCCGCGGGCCTGGGTCACGTTCACCGCACGATCGCCGTCCAGGATGGCGATGTTGACCGTCTCCCCGAGGTCGGCGGCCAGCGCCTCGCAGATCGGCCACCCCTCTCGGGCGATATCCAGCTGCGCAACGGCCGCGCCGGCCAGGCGCACGACCCCGAAGCCCAAGCGGTACTTGCCCCGATCAGCCAGTTGCTCGACGAAGCCCCGGCTCTCCAGCGTCGCCACGAGCCGGAAGGCCGTGGACTTGTGCACCCCGAGTTCGGCAGCCACCTCCGTGACGCCGGCCTCGCCCGCGGCCGCGAGGATCTCGAGGACGCTCAGCGCACGGTCGACGGACTGGACGCCAGCGACCGGGCCGCGATCTGCAGTTTCGTCCTGCGGCTCGCTCATGGACCCAGCCTAGGTGGACGACCGTGGAGCACCCTTTCGGCTGCGCTTGACGATGGCGCGAAGCCCGCGCATGCTGTTGCGCTATCAGCGCAGCGTTGCGGTGATCGCAACAACACGTCCGCCTGGAGTTCCCATGATCCCGGTCTGCCCCACGACAGCGTTGTCACCCGGCGAGGCGATTCGCGTGGAGGCCGCTCAGCCCATCGCGGTCTTCAACGTCGACGGCGACTTCTACGCGATCGACGACACGTGCACGCACCAGGACGCCTCGCTGGCCGACGGCTGGCTGGACGGCTGTGCGGTGGAGTGCCCCCTGCACGCCTCGTGCTTCGACCTGCGCACCGGGAAGGTGTCCGGCCCGCCGGCGAAGACCCCGGTCCGCACCCACCGGGTCGTCGTGCACGGCGGGACCATCTACGTGCAGCCGGACACCGCCGCGGACGGTGCCGCATGAGCCGCACGGTCGCCGTGGTCGGAGCCTCCCTGGCCGGCCTCTCGGCGGCCCGAGCGCTCCGCGAGCAGTGCTACGACGGCCGCATCGTGGTCATCGGCGACGAGGCGCACGCCCCCTACGACCGGCCACCCCTGTCCAAGGGGTTCCTGGCGGGAGCGGCGTCGCTGGAGGACATCGCACTGGGCGCGCCGGATGACGCGGGCCTCGACCTCGACTGGCGGCTGGGCACGACGGCGGTCGGGCTCGACCGCCTGGGCCGCTCGGTGCTGCTGGACGACGGCAGCGAGGTGCGGGCCGACGGCGTCGTCCTCGCCACCGGAGCCCGCGCCCGACGCCTGCCCGGCAGCGAGGGACTGGCCGGGGTGCACGTGCTGCGGTCGCTGGACGACGCGGTCGCCCTGCGCGAGGACCTGGCCACGGCCGGACGTCTCGTGGTGATCGGCGCGGGGTTCATCGGTGCCGAGGTCGCCTCCACAGCCCGCACGCTGGGGCTGGAGGTCACCGTCGTCGAGACCCAGCCCGTCCCGCTCGCCGGCCCGCTGGGGGAGCACATGGGTGCCGTGTGCGCCCAGTTGCACGCCGATCACGGCACCCGCCTGCTGGTCGGTACCGGTGTCGCCGGCCTGGTCGGCACCGGCAGGGTCCAGGCAGTCGAGCTGACCGACGGCACTCGCCTGCCCGCCGATGTGGTGGTCGTGGGGATCGGCGCCACACCGAACACCGAGTGGCTCGCCGACTCCGGCCTGGCCCTGGGCAACGGCGTCCTCACCGACGCGCACTGCGCCACCGACGTCCCGGGCGTGGTCGCCGTCGGTGACTGCGCGGCGGCGTGGTCGGCCTCCGGGGAGCGGCACGTCCGCACCGAGCACTGGACCCACGCGTTCGAACGGCCGGCCACCGCGGTCGCCACCCTGCTGGGCACCGGCGGACCGGCGCAGACGCCCGTGCCCTACTTCTGGTCGGACCAGTACGGCGCACGCATCCAGTTCGCGGGGTCGCGCCGCGAGGACGACGTCGTCCGCGTACTGGAGGGCAGTTGCGCCGACCGCAGCTTCCTGGCGGTCTACGAGCGCCACGGGCACCCCGTCGCCGTCCTCGGGATGAACCAGCCCCGCCTGTTCACCCGCTGGCGCCGACAGCTGCGTGCCGCCGTTCTCACGCACTCCTGACCCCGGTCGGTCCGTCGGCAGCGCCGCCCTGCCCGGACCTGTGGGCGCCCATCGAGTGGAGCCGCCGGGGAGATGTCCTCGCGAGGACCCTCGCCGGTTCGTCACCGCCCCCGCACGCTGGGTCCACTCGCGCAACACTTGTGCTCCAGGTCACTTTTGTCTCTTGTTCCACGGTGGGCCGTCTGGTTCCCTCATGCGCACCTGGTCTCGTAGTACGCAACACGAGGAGAAAGCCATGGAACACCCGGGTCCCGAGCAGGCCGCACCCTCCAGCTCTCCGAGTGCCGGGCCGACGGGTGACCCTGCGACCGGCGCCGCGTCGACCGTCGCCCGGGAGCCCTCGGCCCCGCCGCAGACCGACCGGGTCGTCTTCGGCGTCTCCCTGGCGCTGGTGCTGGGGTTCGCGCTCTGGGGGGTCCTCGCCAGCGACAACCTCTCGAACGCGGTGGGCATCGCGTTCGAGACGGTCATCACCAACGCCGGCTGGGTCTTCGTCGTGACCAGCTCGGGGTTCGTCGCCCTCGCGGCGTTCCTCGCGCTGTCCCGCTACGGGCGCATCCGGCTGGGGAAGGACGACGAGCGTCCGGAGTTCAGCACGGGCTCGTGGATCTCCATGCTCTTCGCGGCCGGCATGGGCATCGGGCTGCTCTTCTGGGGCGTCGCCGAGCCGCTCTCCCACCTCGCCGCCGCCCCGCTCGGCCTCGAGGAGGGCGGGACCCCGGAGGCCGCCCGGCTGGGGCTGCAGTACACGATCTTCCACTGGGGCCTGCACCCCTGGGCGATGTACGCCGTCATGGCGATGGCCCTCGCCTACGGCGTCTTCCGCAAGGGCCGGCCGAGCCTGGTGAGCTCCGCGGTCGTCCCGCTGGTGAACGAGAAGCGTTCGGGCGTCCGCCGTGCCGTCGACGTCCTCGCCATCTTCACCACGGTGTTCGGCGCGGCCACCTCGCTCGGTCTCGGCGCACTGCAGGTCAACAGCGGGCTGGCAGCCAATTACGGCGTCCCGCGCAACAACGGCGTGGCCGTGGCCATCATCGCCGGCCTGGCACTGCTCTACGTCCTGTCCGCGGTCAGCGGCGTGCACAAGGGCATCAAGCTGATCAGCAACACGAACGTGGTGCTGGCCGCGGTGCTCGTGGCCTTCATCTTCGTGCTGGGCCCGACCACGCACGTCTTCAACACCATCACCGACGCCACCGGGGACTACCTGACCGCCCTCCCCGCCATGAGCCTGGCCTCGGGGGCCTGGGGCGGCCAGGAGTGGCTCGCCGGGTGGACGCTGTTCTACTGGGCGTGGTGGATGTCCTGGACGCCGTTCGTGGGGACGTTCATCGCCCGCATCTCCCGCGGCCGGACGATCCGGCAGTTCGTCACGTTCGTGATGATCATCCCGACCATGGTCAGCATCGTGTGGTTCGGCGTGCTGGGCGGCACCGCCACCCACCTCGAGCTCACCGACCAGGCCGAGCTCAGCCAGGCCCTGCTCGACGACGGCACCGAGGGCGCACTGTTCGCCCTGCTCGGCGAGTTCCCGCTGGTCACGCTCACCGTGCTGCTCGTGATGGTGCTCATCACGCTGTTCTTCGTCAGCAGCGCCGACTCGGCCTCCATGGTCCTCGGCATGCTCTCGCAGCGGGGCACGACCTCCCCCGCCCGCGCGGTGGTCATCCTCTGGGGCGTGTGCATCGCGGCCGTCGCCTCCGCGCTCACCCTCGCCGGAGGTCTCCAGGTCATCCAGTCGGCCACCATCCTGGTGGCCACGCCCTTCGTCATCGTGCTCATCGCCATCTGCGTCAACCTGGTCCGCGAGCTCCGGCGGGAGCCCTACACCTCGACGCTGGACCCGCAGGTCCGGCGGGCCGTCGTCGCCCACCTCCACGACATGCCGCACGCGAGCGGACCACGGCCCACGTCACCCGGAGTCCCGGTGGTCGCCGACCCCGGCCGTGAGCCGGCCGGTCAGCAGTAGGGCAGCGGGGAGCTGCTCGCTCCCGGGCGGCAGCGGCGAGTCGGCGGGCAGCCTGCGAGCTCCGTTCGCGGTGTCGCGACCGGCCTGGACCAGCAGGTGGCGATCACGGCCGCGCGCCGCAGTGCACGACGCTGCGGTGACCGATCCAGGCGCCGTCGACCCTGGATCGGGTGGGCAGTGCCCGCGAGGATGAGGGGCACGCCGGCCGCGAACAGGACTCGACTGCGGAGGGGACGGGCGAGGGACCATGGAGGAACTGGTGCGCAGCGGGGTCCGCTGGGGCGCCACCCACGGAGCGATGCGGCTGGCGCTCCGGGCACGGGCCCGCGGAGGCAACTGCGACGCCCAGGTGCTCGTCGCCCCGGCCCTCCGCGCGGACCCGTACCCGCACCACGAACGGCTGCGGACGGCGGCCCCGTTCACCGACGGCGCCCTCGCCCGCATCAGCGTCCACCACGACGTCTGCAGCGACGTGCTGCGCAGCGAGGACTTCGGGCAGATCGGCGGGTTCCAGACCGAGAGGCTGCCGTCGGTGTTCCGGCTGGCGCTCCGGCTGGCCGGCACCCGACCGGGGGTGAGCCCCATCGACCAGCCGTCGATGGTCGCCGTCGACCCGCCCGCGCACACCCGCTACCGGCGGCTGGTCAGCCGGGCGTTCAGCGCCCGGGCCGTCGCGGGGTTGCGCGAGCGCACCCGTGAGATCGCCGACGCACTCCTCGACGGGCTCGAGGACGAGGCCGCGGCGCACGGCGGGCAGGTGGACCTCGTCTCCCGCTACGCCAGCCTCCTCCCGGTCACCGTCATCTCCGAGATGCTCGGCGTCCCGGTGGGGATGCGGGAACAGTTCCTGGCCTGGGGCGACCGCGCCGCGCCGGTCCTGGACATGGGCCTGGACTGGTCGACCCACCGCGAGGTCGAGCGCAGCCTCGTCGAGCTCGACGTGTGGTGGCGGGGGCACCTGCAGTCACTGCGCCGGAACCCAGGCACTGACATGCTCTCCAGCCTGGTCACCATGGTCGACGACGACGGTGGCGGCCTCACCGAGACAGAGCTGCGGGCCACCGCCGCGTTGGTCGTCGGCGCCGGCTTCGAGACCACCGTCAACCTCATCGGCAACGGGGCCGCCCTCTTGTTCGCCCATCCCGACCAGCGCCGGCGGCTGGCCGAGGACCCGTCGCTGTGGCCGAACGCGGTCGACGAGGTGCTCCGCTTCGATCCCCCCGTGCAGCGGACCGGCCGCCGGGCCAGGGAGCACACCACCGTCCACGGGGTCCCCGTCGCCGAGGGCGAGTGGCTGGTCCTCCTGCTCGCCGCGGCCAACCGGGACTCGCGGGTGTTCCCCGATCCGCACGTCTTCGACGTCGCGCGCGCGAACGCCCGCGATCACCTGGCCTTCGCCAGCGGCATCCACTTCTGCCTCGGCGCCGCGCTCGCCCGGATGGAGGGCGAGGTCGCGCTGCGAGCGCTGTTCGAGCGCTTCCCCGGCCTGCGGCCCGCGGGCTCCGCGCGCCGTCGCGGAACCGTCGTCCTGCGTGGCTACGAGTCCCTGCCTGTGGTCCTCGGCCTGCAGGCCTGAGGACGACGCGCCTTCGGTGCCGGGGCGGCACCCGGTCCATCGCACCGTCTGGTGTTCCGACCAGTAGCGGACCGTGCTGGCCACGCGGGGCAGTGCCTCTCGGCCGTGCGCCGCGACGGCGTCCTGTCCGACGACGCCCCCGTGTTCGGCCACTGTCGCCGCCATGCGTCATCGGGCATCGAGGTCGGAGAACGATGACCCGGTGAGGACGTGGCTGCGCCGACTGCCGGCCCGGGTCCGACCGGCGACGTACCTGCTGGCCGCTCTGGCCACCTGCGCGGCGACGGCCTGTTCCGCCGGCGCTGCCGCCGACCCAGCCACCGGGCAAGAACCCCCAGCCAGTTCCCCGACAGAGTCCGCGGCCACTCCCGCGACGGGCGGGACGAGCGTGGAGATCACCGCCGTCGGGGACATCGTCATGGGCGCTGCACCGGAGCTGCCGCCCGACGACGGTCGCCACCTGTTCGACGCGGTCGCCGACCGGCTCACCGGGGACGTCGTGCTGGCGAACCTGGACCAGGCGCTCACCGACCTGGCGACATCGACCAAGTGCGGGGCGGACAGCGCTCGCTGCTACGCCTTCCGGACCCCGCCGTCGTACGCGGAGGCGTTGAGTGCCGCCGGGTTCACCGTCATCAACCTGGCCAACAACCACTCACGCGACTTCGGCGAGGCGGGTCTGCGGGACACCCGAGCGGCGCTGACCGATGCGGGCCTGGAGTACACCGGCATGCCCGGGCAGATCACGCTGCAGCAGGTGGGCGCGCTGCGGGTGGCGATCATCGGCTTCGCACCCTACGGCTGGACACAGAGCCTGCTGGACATCCCCGCCGCCCGGCAGCTCGTCAGCCGGGCCGCCCAGGACGCCGATCTCGTCCTGGTCACCATCCACGCCGGCGGGGAAGGTCGGGACCAGAGCCACGTCCGCCCCGGCACCGAGATGTTCCTCGGCGAGGACCGCGGAGACCCCATGGCCTTCTCCCGCGCGGTCATCGACGCCGGGGCGGACGCGGTGCTGGGTGCCGGTCCCCACGTGCTGAGGGGGATGGAGTGGTACCGGGGTCGGCTGATCGCCTACAGCATGGGCAACTTCACCGGCTACGCCAGCCTCTCGAACGACGGCCCGGCGGGCGTCGGCGGAGTCCTCACGCTGCGCCTGGCCCCGGACGGGTCCTGGGACGCCGGGCACCTGGTCGGCACCGTGATGGTCGACCCCGGAGTGCCGGAGGTGGATCCCGCCCAGCAAGCGCTGGACATGGTCCGGAGTCTCTCCCGCACCGACTTCGGCGAGTGCGGGGTCGAGATCAGCCCTGCCGGCGAGCTCAACGAGCCGACCTGCTGATGCCCAGCCGCGACGACGGCTGGCGCTCACAGGTACCGAGCTGACCCGGGGCGTGTGCGCGGCGGCTCATCCCAGACGGTGGGCGGCGGTTGCGGCCAGCGCACCCAGACTGTTCGTCGCCAGGTGCAGGAGGGCGGGGGCCAGCAGGCTGCCGCTCCGGAGGCGCAGCCAGGCGAAGAGGACCCCCGCCGCCGCCGTGAACGCACATCCCAGCAGCACGGCGACGACGAGTCCCGCGGACCCGTCGGTCAGGGTGTTGGCCGTGGCCGCGCTCAGCGTGGGACGGATGTGCCAGATCCCGAAGAGGGCCGCCGAGACCGCGATGGCCGCACGCGGCGGGACCGTCCGCATGAGTGCCGCCAGCAGCACGCCACGGAAGGCTGTCTCCTCCCACACGACGGTGCCCAACGGGATCCGGACCAGCGCCTGGTAGGCGACCTCGGCGGAGCTGGCGCCGGCGAGCCGTGCATCCGCCAGGAGGGGACGGACCCCCTGGACCGCGAGGCCGGCCGCGTAGCCAGCGGCGACCACGGCCGAGCAGGCTCCGCCCCATCGCAGTCCGGCCCGAGCCCTCCGCGGATCGAGTCCCAGTTCCTTCCAGGTGAAGCCGACGGACCGAGCCCCCACGAGGAGCAGGCCGGTCGCCGCCAGATTGACCGGGACGTAGGACTGCGGGTAGCCCGGCGTCCGGGTGATGACGACGTTGTTCCAGGCGGCGAGGAGCACGGCGACGGAGGCGGCGAACAGGAGCGCGCCCCGGCGGCCTGCTGGGCGAACATGCACGCGTGAGGTCTTCCCCGTTTGCGCGCCGGCTCACCTTCGCGGCCGCGGCGCTGCCCTGCGTCGCTGCTGTGATGATCTGGGGCGAACTGTCGGTGGAGGCGCTCGTCGTGATCGGCACCGCCGGGACCGCCGTCGTCGTGGTGGCGTTGGTCCGGCAGTCGGGCGAGACCGCCCCACCAGTGGGGCGACGAGGGCTGCCGTGGCTCGCCCTCGTGACCGCCGCCGTGTCCTGGGAACTCGTGACGCTCGCCGACGACGAGCTGCCGACGGCGAGCGATCTCGCGGATCCCCTTCTCGCCGAACCGCTGCTGCGCGGCGCCGCCACCGTGTGCTGGCTGGCCGTCGGGGCCTGGCTGCTCGATCACCCGCGGCGCCGGCCACAGCGATGACCACCGGCGTCCTGCTGAGCGCTGCCGGCTTCCTGGGGCTGCTCGTCGTCGGTGTGGCGATCGAGGTCTGTGCCCGGCTCGGACTGGGTCCGGCCACCGCGGGCCGAGCCCTGGGCGCCGCCATGCGGACGACGCCCGGCCGCGCAGTCGTCCTGCTCACCTGGCTCTGGCTCGGCGTGCACTTCCTGGCCCGTTGATGCGCACGACGTCCGGGAGGATGGTGCCGTGAAGCCCGTGCTCGCCGCCGCCGTCCTCCTCGTCATCGCCCTCGGGATCGCCGGTGTCGTACTCGGCGGGGCCGACGACTCACCGGGACTCCAGGGGCTGGGGGCCGCGCTCGTCATCGGTGCGGTGGTCGTCGGCGTGCGGAGCGTGCGACGCGCGAGATGACATCGCGGCCACCTGACGGGCGTCACGCGCCGTCTGAGATGCGGAACCGCTGCCGGTAGGACGTGGGAGTGGTGGCGTAGGCCGCGGTGAAGTTCTGGCGGAGGGTCACGGCGCTGCGGAAGCCGCACGCGCGCGCTGTCCGCTCGATCGACCAGGTCGTGGTCTCCAGCAGCCGCCGGACCTCCTCGAGCCGCTGGGTCAGGACCCAGCGGGCAGGGGTGGTCCCGACCGCTTCGGTGAACCGGCGGGTGAAGTTGCGCCCGCTCATCCGGGCGTGGCCGGCCAGCTGGTCGACCGTCAGGTCCCGGTCGAGGTTGGCCAGCGCCCATTCCATGGTCGCGCCGATCGGGCCTCCCCCGCCCGGCTCGGGCACGGGCCGTTGGACGAACTGGGCCTGGTCTCCGTCGCGGTGCGGTGCCACCACGAGGTGCCGGGCCAGCGTGTTGGCCGCAGCGCTCCCGAGACGGGTGCGGACCACGTGCAGACAGGCGTCCAGGCCCGAGGCGGTGCCGGCTGACGTGAGGACGTCGCCGTGGTCGAGGTACAGGGCAGCGGCGTTCACCTGCACCGCGGTCCGCCGCTGCTGCAACAGCGGTGCCGCCGCCCAGTGCGTGACAGCGCCCCGGCCGTCGAGGAGCTCGCTGTCGGCCACGGGGAACGCACCCAGACACAGTCCGACGACGGTCGAGCCGTCGAGGTGCGCACGCGTGACCAGTTCGACCAGGTCGTCACCGGCCGGCCGGAGATCCGCGGGCCAGGATGGCAGCACCACGATGTCGGACCCCGGGACGACCTCTGGTCCCGCGACGTCCTCGACCCGCAGGCCCTCAGCCGTGCGGATGCCGCGCCCGTCCTGCGTCCACACGGAGGTCCGCCAGCCGGGCGCGAGGCCGAGCCTGGAGACCTCGCCGAACACGAGCAGAGGTGTCGCCAGGTGGAACATCGTCATGCCGTCGAAGGCATGCACCGCGATCTCCACGCTCGTCCTGATCTCATCGATCGTCGTCTGGCCTGCCACTCACGGTACCCCCGGCTCGGCGGGCAGCCTGGTGGGCGTCAACGCAGTCCAGTCAGGGAGAACGAGCCATGTCCACGCCCCGCCGTGCCCTCGTCGTCATCGACGTGCAGAACGACTACTTCGACGGGCCGCTGGAGATCCAGTACCCGCCGCGGGAGGACTCCCTCGCCCGCATCGTGAGCGCCATGGACGTCGCCGCTGAGCACGAGCTCCCGGTCGTCGTGGTCCGGCACGAGCTCCCTGAGGGGGCGCCGGTCTTCGCGGCCGGCTCGGCCGGGCAGGCGCTGCACCCGGACGTCGAGAAGCGCACGACGGACACGTGCAAGCAGGTGACCAAGAGCAACGCCAGCGTCTTCTCCGACACCGACGTCGCCTCGTGGCTGGCGGCCAACGAGGTCGACTGCATCACCCTGGTCGGGTACATGACCAACAACTGCGTCATCGGCACCGCAGCCGCCGCCGAGGATCTCGGCATCGCCGTCGAGGTGCTCTCCGACGCCACCGGCGCGATCGACATCGTGAACGACGCCGGCAGCGCCTCGGCCCAGCAGGTCCACGAGACCCTCATGGCGGTGCTGAACTCCAACTTCGCCGCCGTCGCCACCACCGCGACGTGGAGCAGTGCCGTCGAGCGGGGTGCGGCCCTCACGAGCAGCGACCTGGGGACGTCCGCCGTCCAGGGCCGTGCCGCCTACGGCGCCACGCAGTAGGCGGGTCACGCCACGCCCGGGCGGTCCGTTGGCGGGCACGGTCGTGGGCGGGATCAGGTGGTGATCTGGTCGGCGTCGGTCGCCGTGAGGTAGGTCTGCAGGGTCACCTCGTCGAAGTGCAGGAGCTCCGGGGCAGGCCTGCGGTCGGCGCGGCGAGGGGGCAGGGACACCGGCACCAGGGTGATCGTCTGCAACGCATCGCCGTCGGCGAGGAGGCGCTGCAGGGCCTCGGTGATGGTGACGTAGGTGTCGAAGGAGGTCAGCGGTGGCGCGAGCCGGAGGTCCTCGCCGAGGGCCGGGGCGTCGCAGTGCCCTTCGCCGCCGTAGCACCCGCCGTGGCCGAAGACGGTGTAGCGGCCGGCGTAGCGCTGCTCGGCCGTGCGCGGTGTGCTGGCCGTGGCGTCGGGGTCGTTGAGGAAGACCCGGACCTCGTACGACGTGCTCGAGTGGTCGACGCCGGTGACGACCAGGTCGGCGCGGCTGAAGGGCGCCGGTGGGACGTCGCCGGGGAAGACGAGGTCGATGACGCGGGTCTGGTCGTCCCGTCCGGTGCGTGCCTGCTCGAGGGTCGCCATCGCAGCCTCCTCAGCCGATGACCTGGGCGGCGTACTCGTAACCCAGGCTGGAGATGTCCAGGGTCTCGCGCACCGTCGTGGGGAACGGTGGCAGCGCGCGGTCGAGCACCCTGGCCGGTGGAGCGCCGTTGCGCGGGGAGAGCTGCCAGAGGTACCACAGCCGGTCGATCATCGAGTGGTGCGCCCAGAAGACCGGGTCGAAGGCCGCGGTGGGCGCTGCGGACATCGCGCCGCCGACCCAGCCGTGGACGCCGTTGTGGATGCCCTCCAGGATCCGGCTGAAGTCGGTGAAGGTCGTGGCGCGCAGCGCCCGCTGCACGGTCGGGTCCCGCGGCAGTTCGTCGGGCTCCTCCGGGTCGCGCAACGTGATGGGGTCCGGGCCCTCACTGATCGCGCCGGGCAGGTTCTCCCGCACGAGTTCGAGATCGTCGGGGCCGAGCACGACCGGCCCGGCGCTCAGCGGGTTCGTCGAGCCCTCCGTGGACGAGCTGAACGAAGTGGGCAGCCCTCGGTCGTGGGAGACCGCCGACGACCAGTCCCACCACGGGAGAGCCACCTCGACCGTGTCGTCACCACGCGCTCGGCGCAGGGCGGCGGTGAGCGCCCGTTCGACGTGGTACAGGTACGCCCGGTGCCACGGCAGGAAGAGCGCGGTCCCGTGTTCGCAGTAGACCGGGAGCGGCAGGCCGTGGATCCCGGCGAAGAACCCGAAGCCGCGGTCGTCGTCGATCTCGTAGAACGCCTGGAACGCCTCGCGCAGGTCGACCAGCTCCGCCGGCGTCAGGTTCTCCGCGTTCTTCCGCAGCCCCACGGGCACCCCTCCGCCGCATCGCTCCCGACCTGGGGTCATCGTCGCGGCTGGCGACCGGGGTGTCCACCACCTGCCGGGTTCCGACGGCACAGTGGTTGACCTTGCCCCAGGGGCCGGGCCCACGCTGTGCTGAGGACAGTCCCGACCCAGGCCAGGAGAACCGTGCACACCCATCTGAGCGCCGGTGAGTTCACCGCGCTGACCGGCTTGTCGGCCAAGGCCCTCCGGCTGTACGGGGAGCGAGGGGTCCTCTCCCCCGACGCCGTCGACCCGCAGACCAACTACCGCAGCTACTCCCCCGCGCAGTTGCGCCAGGGCATCACGGTGGACCTCCTCCGCCGGGCGGGCGTGCCGGTGACCGAACTGACGCGATGGGCCGACTACCCTTTCGTCGAACGACGGCAGGAGCTGGCCCTGCGCCGGGCGATGGAGGACTTCTTCCTCGACGTGGCCGAGGAGATCAGCCGCTCCGATCCCGCACGCCTGGCTGCGCAGAGCACGCCGGCCGAACCCATGCCCTGGGCGGGTGTCTCGTACGGGTTCCCGGTCCCCGGCGAGGCCCAGGAGCGCATCGAGGTGTTCGGTGCACAAGCGCTCGTCCTGCCCGCGGTCGACGCCGCGTTCGAGGAAGCCCTGACCGACCTGGGCCTGGCCCCAGCGATGCTCCGTTGGACAGCAGTCCCCGAGACCACCGGCCCGACAGCTGCCCAGCAGGCAGCCATGGTGATCGCCCGCCCCTGCTCCACCGACCTGTCTGCTGCCGGCCGGAGACACGTCGCCGAACGCGTCCGGCAGCAGTCCGGTGTCGAGGTCGGCGTCGTCACCGGCACCCTCCCCCGTCGGCTCGAGATCACCTTCCCGGCGGACGGCCTCGGCGAGCGCACCCTGGTGCAGGAGGCCGCGCACGACCACCAGCAGCTGCTCGCCTTCGCGCACCACTGCGCCCGCGGAGGACTGACCATGATCGGGAAGTCGGCACGTCAGGTCGTCGCCGGTTCCTCGCTCAGCACACCGGCTGCGCCACCGATCACCGTCTTCGACGCCCAGCCGAACGCCTGACCGGGTCCTGCGACGCAGCACGACGCTCGACACGCCGCCCGTGCGCTGCGTGACGAGAGTCCAGACGGCGCGGGCCCGCCCAGCTCATCGGTCTCCGCTCCCGCAGCGCGCTACGAGGCGGGCGCGGCCGGCACCGTGGGCGCAGGCTCGTCGAACTGCTCGGCTGCCGGTGGCTCGTGTGTCGGCATCATCGGGCCGTCACCGGCCGGGTCGAGCACGTCCTCCTCGAACCACGCGTACCGGCCGGAGAGCACCTGCTTGGCGGCCCGGTACTGATCTCGGTCGTCGTTGTCCCACAGCTCCGCGAACAGCCGATCGGCCCGGCGACGGGCCTGACGGCAGAACAGGTCGGCCAGTTCTGCGGCCTCCTGCCGGCGGGCGGGCTGCTCGCTCCCGATGGTGTCCGCGTACACGCAGGCGCACGAGATGGCGTACAGCTCGGCGCCGATGTCGACGATCCGGCCGAGCAGGTGGCCCTTCTGCTCGAGGCGGGCCTGGTGTCGGCCCATCGCGTAGAAGGTCGAGCGGGCGAGCTTGCGGGAATGGCGTTCGACGTAGCGCAGGTGCCTGGCCAGCTCCCCGAACTCGGCGTAGGAGCCTGGGCGCTGCCCGGCGCCGGTGGCCAGCGTGGGGAGCCACCGGGCGTAGAAGGTCCCCGCCTTCGCGGCGGCCTTGGCCTTGTCGACTGGGCTGGCGTCCCCGAGCACCAGGTCCCCCGCCACCCTCAGGTGCTCGTCGACGGCCTCCCGGGCGATCAGCAGGTGCATGATCTCCGTGGACCCCTCGAAGATCCGGTTGATGCGCATGTCCCGCAGCAACTGCTCGGCCGGCACCGGTTTCTCGCCGCGCCGCGCGAGCGACTCGGCGGTCTCGTAGGCGCGACCGCCGCGGATCTGGACCATCTCGTCGACGGCGGTCCAGCCGAGCTCGGACGAGTACAGCTTGGCCAGAGCAGCTTCGATGCGGATGTCGTTGCGCTTGTCGTCGGCCAGGCGACTGGACACGTCGAGCACCGCCTCGAGGCCGAACGCCGTCCCCGCCAGCCAGGCGAGCTTCTGCGCGACCGGGTCGTGCTCACCGATCGGCCGCCCCCACTGCCTCCGTTCGGACGACCACTCGCGAGCGATCTTCAGCGAGTACGTCACCGCCGAGGAACAGAACGCCGGCAGTGACAGGCGGCCGGTGTTGAGCGTGGTGAGGGCGATCCGCAGGCCCCTGCCCTCGCCGCCGATGACGTCCTCGGTGGGGACGAGGACATCGTCGAAGCGCGTCACCGAGTTCTCGATGCCCTTGAGCCCCATGAACTCGTTGCGGTGCTCGACCGTGATGCCCGCGCGGTCGCACGGGCAGAGGAACGCGGTGATGCCGCCTCGATGGCCGTCCGACCTCGGGACGACGGCCATGACCACGACGACGTCGGCGATGGCGCCGTTGGTCGCCCACAGCTTCGTGCCGTTGATCCGGTAGCCGGTGCCGTCGGCGCTCGGGACGGCGGTCGTGCTCATCCGCGCCGGGTCCGAGCCGACGTCCGGCTCGGTGAGCAGGAACGCCGAGATGTGGTCCCTGGCCAACCTGGGCAGCCAGTGGCGCTTCTGCTCCTCGGAGCCGAACAGCCGTAGCGGCTCGGGCAGGCCGATCGACTGGTGTGCCGACAGCAGCGTCGAGATCGACGAGTGCCACGTGCCGGCCATGGCCAGCGCCCGGTTGTAGTACACCTGGCTCAGCCCGAGGCCCCCGTACTCCTCGGGGATCTTCATGCCGAGCGCACCCAGCTCCCCGAGGCCCCGGAGGACGTCGTCGGGGATCTTCGCCTCGCGCTCGATCCGCTGCCGGTCGACGCGCTCGGTGAGGAACGTGCGGAGGCGTTCGAGGAACGCCTCGCCCTTCTCCACCGCGGCCACGTCGAGCTCCGGTTGGGGGTGGACCAGGTCGAGCCGGAAGTTGCCGAGGAACAACTGCTTGCCGAACGACGGCTGGGTCCACTCGGTCTCGCGGCTGGACTCGGCGACCTGCTTCGACTGCTCGTACGACGGTTGCGACGCCATGCACCAGCATCACCCCTGCGCCCCCCTTGGGACAACGCCTCCCGGCGCCGTAGGGGAGAACAGCAGGGCGGCGGTGGTCGTGCCCGCCGGCGCGCAGCCCCAGGGGCAGGCTTAAGGTCGCGCGTGGACTTCGCCGACCTGAGCCGGCCGTTCGTCATCGCGCACCGCGGCGGGTCGCTGCAGGTGCCCGAGCACACGATGGAGGGCTACCGGTTCGCCGTGGACCAGGGCCTCGAGGTCATCGAGCAGGACGTGTCGAGGCTCGCCGACGGCGGCCTCGCCGTCATGCACGACGGAACCGTGGACCGCATGACCACCTCCACCGGCAACGTCGCCGACCACACCTCGGTGTCGTGGCGGCAGCTCCACATCGACGCCTCGGTCATCCTCGGCGGAGGCTGGCCCGACGGGCTCCGCCCGCCGCTGTTCGAGGAGGTGCTCACCGAGTTCGGCAACCGCGTCCTCCTCTGCGCCGAGGCCAAGAGCAGCGACGCGATGGGGCCGATGATCGACGCGCTCGAGCAACACGGGGTCAGCCCGGAGTCCATGCTGCTCCAGTCCTTCGCCCTCGCCGACTGTCGGCTGGCGTGCTCGCGGGGATGGCCGGTCATCTGGCTCGGCAACACCGACGTCGCCCGGGCCGCCGCGGAGGGCATCGGCTGGATCGGCCCGGCAGCGGGCCGCATCACCCCGGCGGTCTGCACGGCGGCACACGCGGCAGGAGTCGAGGTGGCGACCTACACGGTGAACCGGCGACACCAGCGGGACGCCGTCGTCGCGGCCGGCGTGGACGCGATCTTCTCCGACGACCCCCGCTACATCGCCGGGGACGCGTGTCGTCGCACATCGGACCTGTTCGCGGATCAGACCTGGCTGCCCGGGATGCTGCCGGACACCAGCCGCGGCCGGTTCCACCCGGACGACTCGTCCTGGGGCCTCGACGTCTCCGACACCGTCCACTCCACGCTCATGGGCTTCCTCGCACCGCCGGACCCCGAGGCGTTCACGCTCCGCCTCGACGTGCGCGTGGACCAGACGTGGGAGGACAGCTGCCGGAGCGGTGCGTTCGTCTTCCTGAGCACCGACGACCACCGGTACCGACCGGCGTCCGGCTCGTCCCCCGGCGCCAACGGCTACCGCTTCCTGCTGCGCGGAGACGGCGACCTGGACGTCCATCGGGTCGTCGAGGGCGTCGCCACCACGCTGGCGTCCTCGACGGGAGGAACGGCGCCGACGCCGGACACCTACGTCCAGCTGCGGATCACCGTCACGCCCGCGGGGCTCTCCTTCGCACGCTCGGACACCATCGCCGAGGCCCTGACCGTGGCGGACGCCGCCCACCGACCCGTGCCCGTCGTCCACCTCGGCAGCGCGTTCGCCGGGGTCCGATTCAGGAACGTGGTGTTCACATGACCGACCCGCAGGAACGCCCGGGCCACGGCCCCGCCGACCCGGAGGGCTACCTCATCGAACAGACCCCGGGCGGCTACCGGTGGACCTGCCGCGCGGACGGCCGCACCGCAGGGCCGTTCCCCAGTCGCGAGGAAGCCGTCGTGTCCGCCGACGCCGACGAGCACGCCTGAGGCACGGGAGGTCCGGAGCACGAACCCGTCCCCCCTGGCTCAGCCCTTGCGGTGGGCGCCACGGCGTCTCGTCGTCGGTGCGGCCAGGACCTTCCTGCGGACGACGCCGGCAGCCTCGGCGACGAGCTCCTCGAACGGGCCCCGGGCGTGGGCGCGGCTCCAGAGGAGCGCGAACGCCACCACGACCGCGACCTGCACCAGGAAGCCGGTCGGCCCACCGGGGACGGCCGGCGCGCTGAGCATCACCAGGTGCATGCAGTAGAGGGTCAGCGTCATGCTCCCGGCTGCGGCCAGGGGTCGCAGCAGCGTGGTCGTCATGCGCCCGAGCAGGATGCAGGCGCCGAGCACCACCAGCGCGACGCCGATCGTGTACGCGAGGTCCAGCGACGTGCTGGAGTGCGGCGCCATCGTGGCCAGCCACCAGCCGGTGTCCGTCGGGGTCGTCCCGTTCCACCCGGACGTCGTGACGTCGGCGTACTCCTGCGGCGTCATCGACTGCAGGGCCACCTGCTCGAGCCGCGACCGGCCACCGAACACGTCGAGCAACAGCCAGGACACGGTCATCGAGACGGCGACCAGTGCGGCACCGACCAGGATCACCGCCCCCACGACCGCCCGGCTGGAGAGCGCGACGCGGCCGACGGCGAGTCCGACGCACAGGTAGGCCAGCCACGCCAGCGCCGGGTACTGGCCGGTGACGGTCAGCTCGATCAGCGCCTGCAGTGGGTGGTCGACCAGGTCGGTGACGGTCATGTTGGGGACGACCACCGGTTCCGTGCCGGCTCGGAGCAGATGGCTGAGCCCGGGCACGGCGAGCACGACCACCGTCGCCAGCGCCACCAGGGCACGGCTGGACAGAGACAGCAGCGGGACGGCCAGCACGAACAGGACGGCGTAGTACGGGAGGATCACCGCGGCGTCGTCCGTCGGGACCAGGTGGCCGAGGGCCAGCCCCACCGCGCCGATGATCAGGGCGCGGACCAGCAGTGCCGCCGCCTGGGCCGTCCACGTCCGTCCCGTCGGCCGTCGCCGACGGCCACCGCTGGTGAAGGCGATGCCCACCCCGGCCAGCAGGGCGAACAGCGCCGCCGACGTGCCTGCCGACAGGGTCCAGGCCAGGGACGCCGTCCCGTCCGCGTCGGTCGCGTCGAACTGGTGCACCGCGATCATCCCGACCAGGGCGATGCCACGGGCAGCGTCGATGCCGACCAGTCGGGGCGTCGACCGCACCGCCTCCGCAGTGCTCGACGGCGTCCCGGACACGTCGCCCGGCGGGACCGGGTCGCACGCGTGCGGGAGCCCCTGGACGTCCCCGACGGACGGCACCACCGCCGGCGCCGCGGTCACCGTCGATCCCGGCCTCGCCGGCTGCACCGGCCCGATGTCGCGTGACGATGACATTGGCTCACTCTCCGCATGGCTGGGCATCCTGACTCGGTGCCAGGACCGAGTCGTCGTCCCGCGCACGGAGAGCGTTCGCAGCGCGGTCACCCAGTGGATGTCCCAGAGGCAGTCCGGTGAGGACGACGACCCATCCGGAGACGACGGCCGCGCCGAACCCTGCACGGGTCATCCGACCCGTGATCGGTTCTCACGTCGCCTGGACCCCGGAGTTGGTGGGATGCGCAGGACATGGACGGTCCTCGGTGCACTGGTGCTCGTGCTCCTCGCTGCCGGGCCGGCGTCGGCCGGCCCGCCGAGGCAGGTGTCGGGGCAGCTCACGGACGACAGCGTCGTGATCGGCGCGGCCGGCCGACAGCTCGTGCAGCAGGCCGTGGACCGGTTGCGGGCGGAACGCGACGTCCGGCTCCACGCCGTCCTCGTCTCCGACTTCGACGCCGTGCCGGCCGGTGAGTGGGCGCAACGGACCGCCGAGCTGTCCGGGCTCGGGAACTCCGACCTCCTCCTCGCCGTGGCCGTCGGAGGGGGCACCTACGAGTACGGGTGGTGGGTGGCCGAGGGGTTCCCGCTGCCCGTGGCAGACGTCGACGCCGTGCTGACCAGCGAGGTGAGCCCGGACCTGGCGGCGCGAGAGTGGACCGACGCGCTCGTCACGCTGAGCGAACAGCTCCGGTCCCTCGCCGCGGCGCCGACGGGCGCTGGGACGGCGTCCGGCTCGGATGCACCGACCGGGACGGGCACAGCGTCCGGCGCCGACACGGCGACGGACGTGAACACGGCGAACGAGGAGGCTCCGGGGAACACGCTGCCGTGGTCCGGGGCGACCGCGCTCGTGGTGATGGGCGTCTTCGCGGTGGTGCTGCTGAGCGCTCACCTCCTGTCGCACCGCAGGTCCCCGGGCTCTCCGACCCCGTAGCCAGCGGTCGCGGCTGACCGCCCGTCCGGCCCTCAGGCGCTGCCCTGCGCTGCCAGCACCCGGGCGGCCTCGCGTTCGGCCTCGGTGTTGGCCACCCCCGCCCGGGAGCCGGCGAGCTTGGCGCGGATGTGCTCGCCGACGGTGATCGGCGAGTACGGCGACCCGCCGCCCACGCAGGTCGGCAGGGTCTCGATGACGGCGTCGATGTTGCCGTCGTGGAAGAACGCCGCGCTGCGCCGCCGCTGGATGCTGCCGTCCACGATCGGCGGCTTGACCCGGTGCAGGGTCGACATCCAGCGCTCGTTGGTCCACCGCGCCATCAGGTCGCCCAGGTTGATCAGCAGTGCGCCGTCGGCCGGCTGGACGTCGTGCCAGCCCCCGTCGCGCCCCAGCACCTGGAGCCCCGCGACCTGGTCGGCCCAGAGCACGGTGACGATGCCGTAGTCGGTGTGCTCCCCCATGCCGGTCAGATCGCCGTCGAGCTCCAGCTCGCCGGGTTCGAGGGCGTAGTTGTTCATCCTCAGCACGTCGAGGCTGTGGTCGGTGTACTGCTCGAAGAAGCCGGCCGGCAGGCCCAGTGCGTCGGCGAACACCGAGGTCAGGGTCCGGGCCACGCGGGAGGCCTCGGCGGAGTAGGCCGAGACGGCGCCGCGGAACGACGAGGCCTCGGCCGGCCACACGTTCTCCGGGTAGTCGGCCGCGGGCAGGTCGAGCCCCGGGAAGTCCGACACCGCGGCCCCGACGTTGTACGCCTCGAAGAAGTCGTGCATCCGGTTGGACGGCGCGAGCCCGAGGCTGAGGCTGAGCGACTCCGTCTTGGGAGGTGCGTAGCCCCGGTTGATCTCCGGCGGCGTCCGGTACTGCTCCTTGACCTCCAGCGGCAGGAGGAAGAACTCGTCGAGGGCGGCCGCGAACGCGTCGGTGACAACGGTCGGGACGCCGTGGCCGAGCACCTGGACGAAGCCCACGGTGCGGGCTGCCTCGTCGAAGGCCGCCGCCGTGGCTGCGCGTTCCTCCGGGGTGCCGGGGCCGACGTAGGAGGAGATGTCGACGGTCGGGACGTGGAACGCGGGGATCATGCTCGGCCTTCCTGGACGGGTGGGGGTGCGTCGGGGGTGGTGGCCACCGCGGCCTCGACCCGGGCGAGCAGGCCGGCCTTGTCCGTCTCGTCGAGCCAGCAGGCCTCGACGGCGTTGCGGGTGAACGCGGCGAGCTGGTCGCGGCGGTAGCCGAGCGCGTGCGCGAGCACGCGGAGGTCGTGGGTCGGGTCGGTGCCGAACATCGGTGGGTCGTCGCTGTCGATGGTCACGCAGAGCCCGGCGTCGACCATCTCCGCGATCCGGCGGTGGCTGCCGTCCCCGCTGCCGGAGTAGCGACCGATGTCGGAGCTGACCGGGGTGCAGGTGAACGGCACGCGCTCGGCCACGCACCGCGCGGTGAGGACCGGGTCGTCCACCACGTGATAGCCGTGGTCGACCCGGCTGCAGCCGAGCTGGTCGAGCAGGACCTCGACGTGCTGCGGCGGGCCGGACTCCGAGTGCGCCGTCCGCTGCAGCCCGTGCCGCGCCGCCAGCCGGTAGGCCTCGACGAAACGGCCCGGCGGCCCGTCGACCTCGGCGTAGTCCAGCCCGATGCCGAGCACCTCGTCGGCGCGGTGCTCCACCACCTGCTCGACCAGCTCGACGGCGGCGGCGCCGCTGCGCTCCCGGCAGAGGCCGACGAGGAAGGCGGCCCGGACGCCGGTGTCGGCCTCCGCGTCCCGGGCCCCGGCGAGGACGCCCTCCAGGATCCGGGGGTACGGCACGCCGGGGTGGCCCGGCGGGCTCAGGTGCACCTCCCGGTAGAGCACCCCGTGGTCGGCTCCACCGGTGGTCAGCGACTCGTAGGTGACCCGGTGGAAGTCGTCGACGTCGCGGATCAGCGAGCCGACCACGTCCAGCACGCGGAGGAACTCTCCGAGGTCGGCGTAGCTGTGGTGGTCGTACAGCTCTGCGGCGGACCGGCCGAGCGCGACGCCGTGCTTCCGGGCGAGGTCGAGCACGGTCTGCGGTGCCACGCTGCCGATGAGGTGGCAGTGCAGGCTGATCTTCGGCAGCGCAGCGACCATCGCGTCGATGGCCGGGTCCGCCGGCGCGGGCGTGGAGTGCACCCCGGTCGCGAGGCTCACCGCTGCCCCACCGCGCGCCCGAACCGGCTGAGCACGGCCGTCTCCAGCAGCTGGGCGAGGAGGTAGAGCAGCAGCGCGGTCAGGGTGATGGCCACGACCAGCGCCCAGACGCGCGTGTTCTGCGACCGGTTGGCGGCGGACACGACGGCGTACCCGACCCCCTTCCCGGTCGCCAGCCACTCGGCGAGCAGTGCGCCGGTCAGGGCACCGGGCACCGCGATCCGCACGGAGGCGAAGAGGGCCGGCAGCGCGGAGGGGAAGCCCACCTTGAGCAGCACGGTCGACGGCGACCCGCCGTAGACGAGCACGAGGTCCCGCATCTGCGGGGTGACCGAACGCAGCCCGGCCACGATGTTCACCAGGGCCGGGAAGAGGACGACGATGGCGCTCATGAGCGCGACGACGGCGTAGCCGCGGCCGACGAGCAGGATCAGGATGGGCGCCAGCGCGATGAGCGGGACGGTCTGCAGCACCACCGCGGCCGGCATCACCGCCCCCTCCAGCAGCTGGTACCGGACGACGACCGCCGCCAGCACGATCGCGGTCAGCATGCCGGCGGCGAACCCGACGGCGGCGTCGATCAACGTCTGCTGCAGCAGCGTCCAGATCTCCGCGCGGAGCTCGGCCGAGTCCGCGTCCCCGAAGAGGCTGGTCCACACCTCCGCCGGGGTCTTGCCGACGTACGTCGAGACGTCCCAGACCCGCAGCGCGACGATCCAGAGGAGCACCACCACGCCCAGCACGAGGGCGGTGGTGGCCACCTGACGGAGCACGGACCGCAGCAGCGACCCGGTCCCGCCGGTGACCCGGTCGGTACCGGGCAGCATCGTGCTCACGACGCCGCGCCCTTCGACCACGGCGTGACCACCCGGCCGACCAGCCCCAGCACGGCGTAGACCGTCCCGGCCATCAGCGCGCAGCCGATCCCGACCGCCCACGCCTGCTCGACGTCGACGTTCTGCTGGGCGATCTTGAGGATGAGCGCGACGCCGCGCTGCACCCCGCCGACGTACTCGCCGAGGATCGCGCCGAGGAAGGCAGCCGGCGCGCCGATCCGCATGGCGGCGAGGATCGAGGGCAGGGCCGAGACCAGCTGCACCTTCTGCAGCTGCCGGACCCTGCCACCACCGAAGACCCGCACCACGTCGAGGCTGGCCCGATCGGCGGAGCGGAGCCCGAGCACGGTGCCGACGACGGTGGTGAAGAAGACCGCCAGGGCGGCGAGCGCGGTGGCCGTGCCCGAGCGCTCGCCCTCGTCCGGATTGCCGATGACGATGAACAGCACCGGTGCGATGGCGACCAGAGGCACGCAGTAGCTCATCACCGCCACCTGCATGAGGACCGGCTCGGCGACGGGGAGCAGCAGCACCAGGGAGGCGACGACGAGGCCGGCCAGGGTGCCGTAGAGGAAGCCGACCGAGGCCTCCTGGAGCGTCATCCCGAAGTGCAGCGACCAGAAGCCCCAGCCGGCCTCGACCGCGGTGGTGAGCACGCCGTCCGGGGTCGGCACCCGAGCGCCGGACAGCACGGTGAGCGCGGCAAGCCACCACCCGGCGACCAGCGCGAGGATGCCGACCGCGCCCGTGCGCAGAGAGCGGATCGACTCACGGGAGAGGCGCACGCTCAGTCCTCACCCGGCACGGCGGACGCCCCGCCGAACAGCAGTTCCGAGGCCCGGTCGTGCAGGGCGTGGAACTCCGGTGTCCGCATCAGGTCGGGGGTCCGCGGTCGGGGCAGGTCGACCTGCAGGACCTCCTGCACCCGCCCGGGGCGCGCGCTCATCACGGCGACCTGGTCGGAGAGGAAGACCGCCTCCGAGATGCTGTGGGTGACCATCAGGGTGGTCGCCGGCTTCTCCGTCCAGATCCGCAGCAACTCCACGTTGAGCCGCTGCCGCGTCATGTCGTCCAGCGCGCCGAAGGGCTCGTCGAGCAGCAGGACCGACGGGGTGACGACGAGGGCCCGGGCGATCGACACGCGCTGGCGCATGCCGCCCGACAGCTGGGCCGGCTTCGCCTTCTCGAAGCCCTGGAGGCCGACCAGCTCGATCAGCTCGGCCACCAGCGCGTCGTCCGGCTTCTGCCCCGAGACCTCGAAGGGCAGCCGGATGTTGGACAGCACCGACCGCCACGGCAGCAGGGCGGAGTCCTGGAAGGCGATCCCCAGTTCGTTGCCGCGGCGGAGCTGCAGCGGCGTCCGGCCCTCCACGAGCGCGGAGCCGGACGTCGGCTCCTCCAGCCCCGCGAGGATCCGCAGGATCGTGGACTTGCCGCAGCCCGACGGACCGAGCAGCGACAGGAAGCTGCCCTTGTCCGTCCACAGGGTGGCGTCCTCCAGAGCGGCGACGGTACGGCGGCCGACCCGGAAGGTCTTGCTCAGGTGGTCGATCCGCACGCCGGTGCCGATCGAGGGAGCCGCTCCCCCGGTACCGGCGCTCGTCGACGCCTCTGCGACCTGGGCCATGTCGAACCTCTCCGTCGCGTCCGGCCGGGTCAGGAGGGCAGCTCGGTGAGCTCGGGCTTCTCCTCGAGCAGCTCCTCGAGCAGCGACAGGTCGAAGAGATCGGCGGCCTCGAGGTCGATGCCGGCCGCCTCGAGGGTGGTCATGTTCTGCTCGATCAGCTCGTCGGAGATGGTGAACAGGCCGTTCGCCTCGACGTCGGGTGTGACGATCAGGCCGGCCTGCACCTCCGACTGCTCGAGCTCCTTCTCGATGTCCAGCTGCAGGTCGCTGCCGTACTCCTCGACCGCCATCCGCGCGCCCTCGGCGGGGTCGGCGAGCGCGTCCTGCCAGCCGCGGATCTCCGCCTCGAGGAACGCCTTCACCTTCTCCGGCTCCTCCGCGATCATGCGGTCGGTGGTGATGACCGACTCGGCGACGAAGGGCAGCCCGTTGTCGGCGAAGGGCAGGTTGGTCACCTCGATGCCCAGCGACTGGACGGTGATCGACTCGTTGGTCAGGTAGGCCAGGAAGCCGTCGACCTCGCCGTCGACGAGCGGTGCCGGGTCGTACTCCACGGGCACCTTCGTCACGTCGGCCGGGTCGATGCCGTTGACCTCGAGCAGCGCGTCGAAGAGCGTCTCGTTGCCGCCGGCCTGCACGCCGATCGTCTTGCCGACCAGGTCCTGGGGCGTCGCGATGTTCCCGCCGTCCGCAAGCGAGAGGATCGTGAACGGGTTCTTCTGGAACTTGGTGCCCACGATCTTGAGCGGCGCGTCCTCCTCGGCGATCACCTGGGCGGCGGAGACGGCGTTGCTGAGACCGAAGTCGGCGTCCTCGGTGGCGACGAGCGTCTCGATGGCCCCCGGACCGGGGTCCATCGTCACCGAGCCGAACCCGGCGTCCTGGTAGTAGCCCTGGCTGTCGGCGAAGAACTCACCGGCGAACTCGGCGTTCTTGATCCACGACAACTGGAGCGTGAGGTCGCCGAGGTCGCCCTCCCCGCCGCTGGCGGCGGCTGCGGTCTCGTCGTCGGACCCGCAGGCGGTGAGCACGAGGGCAGCGGCGGTGAGCAGTGCTCCGGCGCGCACGGCGCGGTGGCGGAAGGTCATGGGGTGCTCCGTCTCTCAGCCACACCCGCAGCGGGGTGGGGGGTGCCGTCCGGCATGGGGTTCGACCGAAAGCTAGGAGCGGGTCGTTTCGCGGTTCGACCCCAGGCGTTTCGCGTCGGTTAACCCGCTCGCCCCGTGGGAGGACGGTCTCGCTCCCTGGTCACCGACCGGACCGCGGTGACCCGGCCTGTGTCCGCCTCATCGTGTCCACGACCGTGGGCCTCCAGGGCAAGTGGGCCTCCAGGGCAAGTGGGCCATCAGGGTCAACCGCCGGGCCGCCACGGACAAGGTCCCGCACGGGCCGGTGTGCTGCCATCTGTGCAGGTCGACGGGCCGGCCGGGAAGCCGGCCACCTCACCGGCCCGGACGGCGTCCACACCCGGACATCCGCCGAGGTCGAGGAGACGCCGTGAGACGGGGGTGTCCGTGGAGCAGCTGAGGGGACCGCGCGGCACCGTCGTCCAGGGCTACCTGTGCGAGGCAGCAGGATCGGTGGCGCCGGACGCCGTCCTCCTGCACGGCCCGGCCCGGTGGACAGGGCTGAGCGCACGCTCCTGGCACCTGGGCCGGCTCCCGGCCTGCGACTTCCGGGACCGCGCCGACGTGGTCGTGACCCCGGTCCCCGCCACCCGCCGCCTCCCCGGCCACTGTCTGGGCGTGCTGCTCGAGGGCGAGGGGACGCTGCAGCAGTGCGGGCCGGACGGCGTGGACCGGACGGTGCTGCTGGGCCCGGACCGGGTGGTGCTCTACTCCCGCAACCGGCCGTTCCGGCTGCGGGTCCGCGGTCCCTACCGGTACCTCGTCCTCGAGGTGACCCCGTCGGTGCTGGGCGTCGGCCGGGAGGTGCTGCACGCGGCCGCTGCCGATGACGCGCTGGCCGCATCTCCTTCGGCCCGGGTGCTGGCCGGGCTGCTGGCCCAGCTCCCCGACCAGTTCGCCGGGCTGTCGGCCCAGCAGCGCCTGATGACCGCAGACGCGGTGACCGGACTGCTGGCGGGGCACGTCCGGGCGGCGTGGCGAGGCGGCGGTCACCACGACGAGCTGTTCGAGGCCGTCCTGCGGTGGATCGACGACCGGCTGGGCGACCCGGCCCTCTCCCCCGGCACGATCGCCGCCGCACACCACGTCTCCACCCGGCAGCTGCACAAGGTCTCCAGCCGGCACGCCCTCACCGTCGCCGGTCACGTCCGCGCCCGGCGGCTGGACCTGGTGCGCCGTGACCTCGGGGACCCTGCCCGGCGGGGAGAGCCGGTGGCCGCGATCGCCCGCCGTTGGGGGATCGTCGATGCGTCCCACCTCAGCAAGGCGTTCCGGACCCGCTACGGCCTGAGCCCTCGGGAGCACCGCGAGCGGGCCGCCGTCGGTCCCGTCGGCGACCTGCGCACGACGTCCGCTCGCTGAACCGGGCACCGGTCCGAGCGGGTCAGGGCCGGGGGTCCCCCGTCGACAGAGGGGCCTGGCCGTGCTGGAGCGCCGTCCTGCGGAACGTCTGCGGTGCCTGCCCGAACTCACGGGCGAACGCCCGCGAGAACACGCTCGGGTCCCGGAAGCCCCACCGCCCCGCGATGGCCGACACCGGGACGTCGACGTTCCTCGGGTGGAGCAGGTCCTCGCGGATGCGTTCGAGCCGCCTGGTCCGGACGTACCCCGTGACCGTCGTCCCGTGGTCGGCGAAGAGCTTCCGGATGTAGCGCGTCGACAGGAAGTGGGCGGCTGCCAGGGACTCGGTGGTCAGCAGGTGGTCGGCCAGCCGGACGTCCAGCCAGTCCGTGAGCTCGCCGAACAGCATCGTGGAGCGCTCCCCGACCGCCGTTCCCCGGGACTCGGCGACGATCGCGGACAGACACGCGAGCACGGCGTCGCCCAGGTGCTGCCCGGCCGCCGGCGGTGGAGGCCGGTCCGCGTCGACCATCGTCGCGAGCAGCGCACCGAGCGCCGCAGCGCCGGCGAAGGCCGACAGGTCGCGAGCCACGAGTGCGTCGCGGTCGTCCCGGTGGATGCGCAGCGCGTGGTCGCGGACGTGCGCGACCAGGTACCGGTGTGGCGCCTCGGAGTGCAGGGCGAACGGGGTCACCCCGTCGTACAGGGCGACCTGCCCGCTGCCCAGCTCCACCGCCCGACGGTCCTGGGTGATCCGCATCGCCCCGGCGACGACGTAGCCGAAGACGAACCCGGGGTTCTCGGCGACGACCGCCTCGGCGGGCTCGTGCCGGTACGGGGCCACGTCGACGACGCTGCCCTCGAGAAGACAGCAGTCGACGTCCCGCATCCGCCACTGCCTGGCGACCCGGACGTCGGTGTCGCACTGCACGACGACGGCGTCGCGCGCTCGGTGGTCTCCCCGGCCGGTGTCGAGGTAGCCCTCGAGCACCCGCACCGGTCGTCGTCCTCGGCCCATGCTGTCGATGACCTCCAGCGACCTTGACCCCGGCGGCACTGCCCTCGTCCGGGGCGGCACGGTCTGACCCCGGGGTCGTCTCTCCCCCGTATGAACTTGGACACCTCGCAGCGCGAACCTAGCCGTTCGATCGGGATCGCAGTGGGCGCACGAGGCACATCGGCCAACTCGACGGATGAGAGCGATCCATGGACGAACACCAGATCACCCGCCGCAACGCACTCAAGGTCGCCGCCAGCGTCGCCGCGGCAACGGGCTTCGCCGTCGCGAGCCCCACCGCGGCACACGCCGGTCCCCGGTCCCGCCGGGGAGCCGACACCGTGGTCATGAACGGCAAGGTGCTGACCATGCACCGCGGGCGCGAGTGCGCCGAAGCGGTGGCGATGAAGGACGGGCTCATCGTCGCGGTCGGCAGCAACCGGGAGATGGCCAGGCTCGTGCACCGCGGCACGAACGTGGTCGACGCCGGCGGGGGCACCGTCCTGCCGGGCATCAACGACGGCCACCTCCACTTCAACGGGTTCGGCTTCGAGGCCAGCAACTTCGGGTTCGCGGGCCCGAAGATCTACAGCTACGACGTCGCCAAGCCGACGGTCGCGGAGATCGCGGCGGTCATCGCCCAGGCCGTCGCCGAGGCGCCGACGCCGGACTCGTGGATCCGGGCCAGCGGCTGGGACGGCACCCGGCTGGACCGGCTGCCGACCCGCGACGTCCTCGATGCCGTGTCCGGCGACCACCCGGTCTACATGTCCGACATCTCCCACCACGCGCTGGCCGCCAACTCCAAGGCGATGCAGCTCGCGGGCATCACGCGGGACACCCCCACCCCCTCCGGCGGCACCATCGAGAAGGACGCCGCCGGTGAGCCCACCGGCATCTTCCGCGAGTCCGCCAGCGGTCTCGTGGCCGCCGCCGTCCCCCCGTACACACCGGCCGAGATCTCCGAGGCGATGGACTTCGCCGCCTCGGTCCTGCACTCGCTGGGCATCACCAGCCTCACGGACCCGGGCGTCAGCCTCGACCAGGTGGAGCTCTACCGCGGCAAGATCAGGGACGGCTCGCTGAAGCTGCGCTTCAACCTCATGCTCCGGGCGGGCCAGACGGCCGCCGCGCTCCAGGAGACCCTGAGCGGCCTCACGTCGACGCGGGACGACGACCCGCGCATGCTGCGCGTCCGCGAGGTCAAGGTGCTGGCGGACGGCGTGCCCACCGACGCCGCGACCTCGTGGCTGTACGAGCCGTTCCTCGACGGGCGCAACGGCCACCTGCTCAGCGCCGGGGAGGACGACGCCGAGCGTCTGGAGTCCCTGCGGGCCATCATCGCGGTCGCCGCGGCGAACGGCTTCCAGGTCGGCACCCACGCCACCGGGGACGCGGCCATCGACGCGGTCGTCGCGGGGTACCTCGCCACGAGGACCAACGCGCTGCGCCACTACGTGATCCACGGCGACCTCACGCCGCTGAAGACGCTGGAGCTGATGGCCGCGAACGACATCGGGGTCAGCTTCAACCCGACGATCAAGCAGGTCTACAGCCGCTTCTTCGACTCCACCATCGGGCCCGAGCGCGTCGACTACCAGTGGCCCTTCCGGTCGGCCCTCGACGCCGGCGTCAAGGCGTCGAGCGCGTCCGACGCTGCCGTCGTGACCCCCGACTGGCTCATCGGTGTCGCCGGCGCGGTCACCCGTCTCGGCTTCGACGGCAAGCTGGGCGGCATCGAGCAGGCCATCTCCATCGAGGAGTCGCTGCGCTCCTACACCAGCACCCCCGCCTGGCAGGACCACGCCGAGCGCTGGAAGGGCCAGTTGCGGCCCGGCTTCGCCGGCGACGTGGCGATCCTGGACGGCGACCTCCTCCAGGCGAGGACCGCGGAGGAGATCACCGGGCACCAGGTCATCGGCACGGTGTTCGGGGGCCAGGTGGTGTACGACGCCACCACGTCGACGGCGCCGGGCATGCGCGCCGGCGCCGCGAAGGTCGCCGCCTACCGGCACCAGTCGTCGGTGGCGTGCAGCACGAAGGGCGCCGGGTGTTGCTGCCGCGCCAACGAGGAGCTGATGTCCCGGCAGCACAGCGGCCGCGCGTGACGTCCAGCATCTCGTAGGGGCAGGCGGCGCGCTCGGCACGGCGCCGCCTGCCCCGCTGTCACTCCCGGGCTGCCACGTCCGCTGCCGGCGGCGCCGGCGAGGGGTCGAGGCGTTCGAGGTCGGTCTCCAGCAGCCGGTAGACCTCCGGGCGGCGGCTGCGCAGGACCGGTGCGTAGAGCAGGCCACCGACCAGGGCGACGACGAGCAACCAGGGCAGGAGCCGCACGTAGCCGGCGTCGGAGCCAGCCAGCAGCGGGAAGTTGCCGAGCGCCAGGACGCACATCGCCAGCAGCCCCAGCATCCCCAGCCCGGGGGCCACGAACGTCGTCCACCAGCGCCCGTCCCGACGACGCCGGAAGTGCACGACGATGGAGAAGGCGGCCAGCAGCTGCAGCACGAGGACGCACAGCGTGCCGAAGCCGATCATGACGGGCACCAGGCTCGTGATCGGGTCGAGCCCCAGGACCGCGAAGAACCCGGCCACCACCAGGGCGAAGACCAGGTTGGTCACCAGTGCGGTCTGCGGCACGCCGTTGGCTCGCATCCGGGCCAGGCCGCCCGGGAGGATGCCCACCCTGCCCAGGGAGTACAGGTACCGAGCGGCCATGTTGTGGAAGGCCAGCAGGGCGGCGAACAGGCTCACGATCAGCAGCACCTGTGCCACCACGAGCATCGTGGCGCCGAGGTGCTCCTCGAACAGCACGAAGAGGAGGTCACCGGTCTCGAGCCGGTCCAGCGCGACCTGCTGCGCCTCGCTCACCCCGGCGGCGCTCACGATGGCCCAGACCGTCAGCGCGTGGACGAGGCCGATGAGGATGATCGCGGTGTACGTCGCCCGCGGCACGGTGCGCTGCGGATCGCGTGACTCCTCGCTGAACAACGAGGTCGCCTCGAAGCCCAGGAACGCCGTCGCGGCCAGGAGCAGGGCGACACCGACGGACCCGCCGAACACCACGTCCGCGGTGAACACCTCCATGCTCAGCCCGGTGTCGACCAGCACCGCGACGCAGAAGGCCAGCAGGGTGAGGGTCTCCAGGACGAGCGCGACGCCGAGCACCTTGGCGCTGATGTCGATCCCGCCCCGGGCCAGGAGGAAGGACAGGGCCATCAGGACGGCGCCGGCCAGGAACCAGTTGAGCTCCACCCCGACCAGGTCGGCGACGATGATCGACGTGAAGAACCCGGTGGTGCCCACGGCGCCGGCGACGAAGAAGTTGTAGCCCATGGTCGCGATGAAGCCCGCGACCAGCCCCCCGGGCCTGCCGATCCCCTTGACGACGAAGGCGTAGAAGCCGCCGGCGTTGACCAGCTCGCGGGACATCTGCGCGTACCCCACCGCGAAGAGCAGCAGGATCGCGGCGACGGCGAGCACGGCGACGACGAGGCCGCTCCCGTTGCCGAGCGCGATCGCCAGCGCCATGACGACGATGGCCCCGGTGAGGGGCGCGACCGCGGCGAGCACGAGGAACACGACCCCGGGCACGCCGAGCTGGTCGGGGGCGAGTCGTGAGGTGGAGCCGGAGGTGGGCGTGGCCATTCCGCTTCCCTTCTCCCCGGAGCTCGACGTCGAGGTCCGGGACGGTGTGGAGTGAGCGCCGCGGTGCGGGGACGTGCTCCCCAGCACCCGGGCGGGGACATCGGTCGAGCGTGCTGGTCCGCACGGGGACGGACATGGAGATGCGCGCACGGCTCTTGGCCGGCCGCGCCCGATCCCGGCCGCGCCCGATCCCGGCCGCGCCCAGGGCGCGAGCCACGCCGCCGCGCTGCTCGAGGCTCCCCGGAGACGGCCTGACCGACGGGGACGAGCGACCGGGGCTCCGGCTACGCCCGCCGGGCGGTGCCGATGACGTGCGGTGCCATGGGCAGCGGCACCCGGGTGTCCGGCATGCGGCAGCGCTGCATGCGCTCCACGGTGAAGCCGGCCGCGGTGATCGCCGCGGCGGTGTCGCGTCCGACGTGGCACCCGCCGGCGAACAGCGGCCACACGGTGCGGTCGAGGGCGTCCTGCACGACCGTCAGCGGCTGCCCCTCGGCCCGGACGTGCTCCCAGAAGACCAGCCGCCCGCCGGGACGCAGCACCCGGTGCAGCTCCGACAACGCGCGCGACTGGTCGGCCACGCTGCAGAGGACCAGCGTGCTGACGGCGGTGTCGAACTCGCCGTCGCCTGCGGGCAGCGCCTCCGCCGTGCCGTCCACCACGCGCACCGGCACGGGTGCTCGTCCAGCGGCCTGCTCTGCCAGCCCGCGCAGGTACCGCTCCGGCTCGACGGCGACCACCTCGGTGACCGCGGGCGGGTAGTGCGCGAAGTTGGTGCCGGATCCCGCCCCGACCTCGAGCACCCGGCCGGCCGCGTCGGCGAGCACCCTCCCCCGGACCTCGGCCAACCCGGACCGCTCCCCCGCCGCGGCGAGCCGGCCGAAGACACGGGCGAAGACCGGATGGTGGACAGCAGCGGGAGCGGACGGCACGGCCCCAGGATCCCGAGCCGCTCCGCGAGTCGGGGAGTCGCGTCTCTCCGCCACGCCCGCCGCTGCCCACCGACGCCCGCGGGACCAGCACGCCGTCGACCCACCGTGACCGTGGGACTGCGCGTCGACACGATCACTCCCGGACCGATCGACGTGGGCCCCTGGTCCTGGCGGACCACCTCCGCCGCGGCCGATCAGACCGCCTGATGCACCGAGGCCGGTCAGCGCAGCGACCAGCGGACCTGAGCCGTGACCGTCACGGTCGACGACCCGGGAGCCAACGGCACCGCCTCGGCCATCGCCGCGTCGGCGCCCGCGAACGGCATGGGGCCGGGCGACGACACCTGCTCCCGGATCTCCACGACCTCCCCGAGTTCCCGGCCCGTCAGCTCCGCGTAGTGCTCGGCCTTCTGCCGGGCAGCGGCCAGTGCCTCCGCACGGGCCTCCGCCTCCAGCCCCGCGTCGTCCTCCAGCGCGTAGGAGACACCCCGCAGTCGGGCAGCGTCACCGCCGGCGTCCACCAACGCCCCGATCGTCTCCCCTGCCTCCTGGACGTCGCGCAGTGTGACCCCGAGGTCCTGCCGCGCGGTGTACCCGGTCGGTTCCCGCCCGTCCTCGGCGTAGGCCTGATCGATGGACAGGCCCACCGTCTGGACGTCGCGCTCGGGCACCTCCTCGGCGCGCAGCGCCTCGAAGACGCGCAGCACCGCGGCGTCCGCCTGGTCGAGGGCCTCCTGCACCGTCTCGGCCGTCGCCTCGACGCCGACGGTGACCCGCAGGACGTCGGGTGTGCCCGTGGCCGTGCCGACCCCCTCGACCTGCACAGCCGCGTCGGGAGGAGGTCCCGCCGGTGCGGCCCGGACGGCCTGCGGGCGATCGAGGAGGGTGAGCGTCGCGATCGTGCCCAGGACCGCCACGAGGGCGAACAGCAGGTGGCGGATGCGGCGACGAGACACGGGAGCCTCCGGTGTCCAGCGGTGTCCGGCTGTGCCCAGTGGTCAACGCGTGACCAGCAGGGGCGGTTCCACGGCTCGATACTCTCGATGCTGGGCCCGCTGGTCACGCCCCCGGCTCGGCGGGCAGGGCGCCGCGGGCGACCGCCTGGACGAGCGTCTCGTGGTCCCGCTCCGTCTGATCGGCGTACGCGCGGGCGAACCGGCACAGCGCCACGTCGACCTTGTCGGAGTGGCCCAGGTAGCCGGCGATCATCGAGGCGCCGCTGGTCCGGGCGTGCCCCTTGGCCAGCAGCCGGCCGCAGACCCCCGCGTAGTCGCTCAGCGCGGCGGCGTCGAGGGAGTCGATCGCGATGGTGCCCTTCATGTTCCTGAACTGGCGGACGTAGTACTGCCGGGACCCGATCGTCGTCCAGCCCAGCAGCGGATCGCTGACCGTCTGCAGCGCCTGCTGGTACTCCACGACCCGCTGCCCCTGGTGGGCGTGCCACGCCGACTCGCCGTGGACGTGCTCGGCCACGACCGACCGGCGGGCCTGCTTCAGCTGCAGGAACACCACGTCGTCGGGGCTGCTCCCCTCGCACAGCGCCACGTAGGCGCGCAGCCCGACGCTGCCCACCCCGACCACCTTGTGGGCGACGTCGACGAGCGTGTAGCCGCTGAGGACCCGTCGCCAGTGGGAGGGCAGCGTGTCGATGTAGCCGTCCAGCCCGTCGGCCACCGCGGCGGCCTCGTCCTCGTCGAGCCGGGTGATCAACGGGGGCTCCTCGACGATCCGCCGCCCCTCTTCCCGCTCCTCGGTGAACCGGGGCAGCGCCCGGTCGCTCACCCGCTTGCGGGCGCGCCGCGAGGCGCGCTTGATCTCCTTCCGCAGCGACCCGTCCTCCACCGTGGTGTGCAGCCGGGTGACGTCCAACCGCTCGAACGACCGCGCCAGCAGCGGTTCCCCGGCCAGCCGGCGCACGTGCTCCCGGTAGCGGCGCGCCATCGACGCCACCGCGTCCTGGCACTGCTCCTCGGTGGCCGAGTTCTGCCGCCCCGCGACCCAGACGCTCGCGGCCAGCCGGCGGAGGTCCCACTCCCAGCCGCCCGGGTGCGCCTCGTCGAAGTCGTTGAGGTCGATGACCAGGTCACGCTCCGGAGAGGCGTAGAAGCCGAAGTTGCCCAGGTGGGCGTCCCCGCAGATGACCGGCCGGATCCCGGTGGCCGGGAGGCCGGCGAGGTCGGCGGCCATGACCACCGCCGTGCCCCGGAGGAAACCGTAGGGCGAGGCGGCCATCCGGGCCACCCGCACGGGGACGAGCCGCTCCACGCGCCCGACGTGGGACTCCCGGATCTGGTCGACGACGTCGGGCCGGTCGTCCGGCGGGGTCCACCGCCCGAGCTCGGACCGGGGCACCTGCTTGCGCAGGGACCGCCCGAGGGCGTACCGCTCCGCACGGGGTGTGGCGCGGCGCCGCAACGAGCCGTAGCCCTCGCCGTCCGCTGCCGTGAGCACGACGTGCCCGTTCTCTCGTTCACCGTCCACCGGCCACCCCAGACACTCGACGGGCCGTCCTCGGCCCCCGGTGCATCCTCCTCCCAGTGCGGACGACCGTCAGGGCCTGCTTCCGTCGTGACCAACACGGTCCAACGTGTGACCGGCCGCCCGGCACGAACGCTCAGGGCCTTCCTCGCCCACCACCAGCCGACCCCGTCTGGGCCACACCGGATGTGCGCCGCCCGGGGATTCGTCCGGGCGCGTGCGTCACCGGGCGACCGTGTCGGCCGGCCGCACCGACCTCGGCCACCATTCCTGTCCGCATCTCCTCACGCAGAGGTGCAACGCGCCGGCAGAGTCACCAACTTGCGACCTGCATCACATTTTTCCCATCCGTGGCGGTCCGGTCCACGAACGCCCTGTAGCACCACACCACCACCAGGGAGCTCCTCATGAACAAGCGACTGCTCATCACCGCCACCACCGCCGGGCTGCTCGGGGGCAGCATGCTGCTCGGCCTCCCGGCCGCCAGCGCCCACCCGTCGAGCCCGCCCGGGCAGGCCAAGACGGTGCAGCTCGACGCCTCGCTCCACGAGCTCAACGACTCGGGCGCGACCGGTACCGCGAGTGCGGTCGTGCGGAACCAGCTGATCCGCTCGATCGAGGTCCAGGCCCAGGGCCTGAGCCCGGACGCGCCGCACGCCATGCACATCCACTACGGCGACGATGCACGCAACGAGTGCCCGACCACGGCCGATGCCACCAACACCCGCGGGGAGGCCGGCACCTCGCGGCTCAGCACCGTCGACGGCCTGCCGGCGTACGGCCCGATCGTCGTCTCCCTGACCACGACGGGCGACACGAGCCCGGCATCGGCGCTGGCGGTGAGCCGCTTCCCGGTCTCGACGGACGGCGCCCTGCACTACAGCCGCGACAAGATCGAGTTCACCGACGTCGCCGGCACCGGTTACCCGGGGGCCGGCGGCACCGGCACTGCCAAGCAGATCGCCGACGCCATCCGGGACGGGGAGGGCGTCGTCGTGATCCACGGCGTGGACTACAACCACAACGGCCGGTACGACTTCGCCTCCGCCGGCGCCAGCGAACTCGACCCCTCGCTGCCGGCCGAGGCGACCGATCCGGCGGCGTGCGGCGTGCTGCGCTGACCCGGCCCCCAGGGGAACCTCGTCCATCCGTCGGCCGCCGGCGCCGGTCCCGTCGGGGGCCGGCGCCGGCGGCGTCCGCACTGGGTGGAGGTCCGGCGCCGATCCATCCGCGTCCGTGCGCGACTCTGGCCGGCGGGGTGCTGGGGAACGGGGCCGGCAGCCCGAGGGCGGGTCCCCGGTCCGGACCACCCGAGCCGGCCCGCGCTCACGGGACTCGCGCCGTGGGTCGGCCCGCGCGGGTGCAGGCGCCGCGTCATCGCTCCGACTGGACGCGGTCGGTGCGGGACGCCAGGCCGCCCCGGCTGCTGGGGGAACCTGGACGTGCCAGGCTGAGCCACCTCGGGGGCCGCACCCGTGAAGCCGCCGCATCTCCGGCCTCCAGGGCGGTGGTACCGGTGAACGTGCTCGAGCTGTCGCGCTCCCACTTCGGGACCACGAGAGGCGTAGGAGCCGACGCTGCCCAGGTGGGCGTCCTCGCAGATCATCGGCCGGATCCCGGTGGCCGGGAGGCCGGCGAGGTCGGCGGCCATGACCACCGCCGTGCCCCGGAGGAAACCGTAGGGCGAGGCGGCCATCCGGGCCACCCGCACGGGGACGAGCCGCTCCACGCGCCCGACGTGGGACTCCCGGATCTGGTCGACGACGTCGGGCCGGTCGTCCGGCGGGGTCCACCGCCCGAGCTCGGACCGGGGCACCTGCTTGCGCAGGGACCGCCCGAGGGCGTAACGCTCCGCGCCGGGTGTGGCACGGCGCCGCAACGAGCCATGGCCCTCGCCGTCCGCTGCCGTGAGCCCACGTGCCGCCCACGCTGCCGTCCACCGGCCACCCCAGACACTCGAGGGACGATTCTCGGCCTCGGTGCACCCTGCACCCCCGGCCGCGCCCGCAGGCGGCCGGTCGGAGTGCAGTTGGAGGAGCCGCCGCCACCATCGGCCGGGGACCACGGCCCCGGCCGTGGAGCTGAGGGGAGGAGCCGGTGGACGACGCCGTGTCGATCGACACGCTCGCCGCCGTGGCCGCTGTCGCCCTGCTCGCGGCCGTGCTGGTGGGGCTGCTGCCCCGGCTGCCCGTTCCCCAGGTGGTGCTGCTGCTGGCCGGCGGCGTCGTCCTCGGCCCGGACGTCCTGGGCCTCGGGTCGGCCGCCGACGTGCGCGTGCTCGCCGACGTCGGCCTGGGGTTCGTCTTCCTGCTGGCCGGCTACGAGATCGACCTGCGCCTGTTCCGGGAGGACGCCGGCCGGCGTGCGCTCGCCTCGTGGGCGGTCTCCTTCGGTCTGGCCGCCGGCGTGGTGGCGGTGCTCCGTGCCGCGGGGCTCGTCGAGGCGCTGCTGCCGGTGGCCCTGGGGCTGACCACCACGGCCCTGGGGACGCTGCTGCCCGTGCTCCGTGAGGCCGGGCTGCTCCGCGGTCGCCTGGGCCGGCACCTGCTGGCGACCGGTGGGGTCGGCGAACTGCTGCCGGTGCTGGTCATCGCGGTCTTCCTGGGCAGCCAGGGGCGGGGCGCAGCGCTCGCCGCGCTCCTCGGCGTCGCCGTCCTCGCGGTCGCGCTCGGGTTGCTGCGGCACGGGATCCGGGAGGGCAGCCGACTGGCCGACGTGGTCCGGGCCGGTCAGCACGAGACCGCCCAGATCACCCTGCGCGCCACGCTGCTGCTGCTGCTCGTGCTGGTCGCGGTCACCGACCGGTTCCACCTCGACGCCGTCCTCGGTGCGTTCCTCGCCGGCCTGGTGCTCCGGCAGTGGGTGGGCACCGCCGCGCCCGTCCTGGAGTCGAAGCTGGACGCCGTCGGCTACGGGTTCTTCGTGCCGCTGTTCTTCGTCTACTCGGGGATGGGCCTGGACCTGGCCGCGATCGCCTCCGCGCCGCTGCAGCTGCTGCTGTTCCTCGTCCTGATGCTGGTCGTCCGCGGGGGGCCGGTGCTGCTGGTGTACCGCGGGGTCCTCCCCCGTCGTGCGCGCTGGCAGACGGCCCTGGTCAGCGCCACCGCCCTGCCGGTCCTGGTCGCGCTCACCGAGATCGCCGCCGCCCTCGTCGGGGCCGGGGTGGTCACCGTCCTGGTGCTGCCGGCCCTGGCGGTGGTGCTGGGACGCCGGCCGGTCGAGCCGGCCGGCGACCCGGTCGGTCCGTGATCTGGGAACCGGAGCTGCTGCCGGCGCTCACCGGGCGGCGCGAGCTCGTCGCGTGGCTGGTGCTCGGGTTCCTGGCCACCTTCCTGCTCACCCGCTTCGTCACGCACGCGATCCGCAGCGGCCGGGGCCCCTTCCGCGACGCCAGCGTGGGCGGCGTGCACGTCCACCACCAGGTGTACGGGATCTTCCTGCTGCTGCTCACCGGGACGGTGGAGTTCGCCTATCGCCCGGCCGGAGCGTGGGGCGACCTGCTCGCCGTCCTCTTCGGTGCCGGGGCGGCGCTCACCCTGGACGAGTTCGCGCTGTGGCTGCACCTGCAGGACGTGTACTGGTCGAGGGAGGGCCGCAGTTCGGTGGACGCCGTGCTGATCGCCGCCGTCGTCGGTGTGCTGCTCCTCATCGGCGCCAACCCGTTCGACGCCGACGGGTCGCGGGGTGAGGGCGTCCTGACCCTGACCGTCCTGGTCAACCTCTGCTTCGCCGTCGTCGCGATCCTGAAGGGCCGGGTGGTGCTGGGCGTCGTGGGCGTGTTCGTGCCGCTCGTCGCTGCCGTCGCGTCCGTGCGCCTGGCGCGGCCGGCCAGCCCCTGGGCGCGCCGTCGGTACCGGCCGGGCGGCCGCCGGGCGGCCCGCTCGCGTCGCCGGTTCCCGCCGGGCCGGCGCAACCACTGGGACGCGCTGGTCGACCTGTTCGCCGCGGTGCCGCCCGTGCCGCCGTCCCCGGCCCGAGAGGGCAGGGCGCCCTGAGCCGGACGCCCGGGGCGCGAGCACAGGAACGGCGCCCACCGGGTGCCGTGACCTGGTCGGATCGGGCAGCGCCGGCCGGTCAGCGCCAGACGGTCAGCGTCACGCCGAGACTGCCGTCGACGTCGGGGGGCGCGAAGCTCGCGAGCACGAGGGCGCCGGCGTCGGTGGTCAGGCAGACGACCGCCCCGCGTGAGAGCTGGTCGGCGGTCACCAGGCGGTCGGACCTGGTCTGCAGCGCCGCCGTGCAGCCGGCCTCGTCGGTCTCCGCCGGGACGATCGCGTTCCGGGTCCCGTTGAGGCTCACCACGTTGTTCCACACCAGGTCCGACCCGGTGAGCCCGCTGTCGCCCTGGATGCCGGCGTCGACGTCGAGGTGGTCCCCGGGCAGCAGCCGGACCGGCGAGCTGTCTGCTGTGCGGCCGTCGGCCGGGGCCGCCTCGTCCGGGCCGGAGGAGCTCTCGCCGGAGGACGTCGGTTCCTGGTCCGGGTCGCCGTCCCCGGCACGGCCGGCCTCCGTGGCACCGCTGTCGGCCACCGCCTCCTCGCCGCCGTCCCGGTCCTGGCCGAGGAACAGCGCACCGGCCGCGACCAGCGCCGTGACGAGCGCCGCGAGGCCGGTCAGGATCCCCGGCAGAGTGGTCCAGAACGACGGTCGCCCCTCGGACATCCCGACCTCCCCGGACTGCCTCGGGCCGACCGGGCGTCACCGTTGCGGCGAGACTCGCAGCGGCAGCGTCACCGGAGCGTCACCGGAGCTCGGTGCGCCGTTCACGACGAGAGGTACCGGATCACCGCCAGCACCCGGCGGTGGTCGTCGTCGCTGAGCGCCAGGTCGAGCTGGTCGTAGATGTGCGACGTGTGCTGGACGACCGCCCGTTCGCTGATCGACAGGGTGCGGGCGATCGACGCGTTGGTCCGCCCCTGGGACATCAGGGCCAGCACCTGCTGCTGGCGTGGGGTCAGCCGGTCGAGCGCATCGTGCTGCCCCCGGGCGCGGGCGACCATGAGGCCCACGACCTCGGGGTCGAGGACGGTGCCGCCGGCGGCGATCCGGTGGAGGTCGTCGGTGAACGTGTCGACGTCGGCGATCCGTTGCTTGAGGAGGTACCCGACGCCCGACGCACGATCGCCCAGCAGCTCCACGGCGTAGGCCCGCTGGAGGTGCTGCGACAGCACGAGGACGGCGATCCCGGGGTGCGCCCGGCGGATCTCCAGCGCCGCCTGCAGACCCGCGTCCTGGTGATCGGGCGGCATCCGGATGTCGGTGACGACGAGGTCGGGCACGTGCTCCGCCGCGCTGCGGACCAGCTCCCGTGCATCACCGACCGCAGCGACGACGTCGAACCCGGCTGCCTGCAGCACGTGCGTGAGACCGGTCCGCAGCAGCGCCTCGTCCTCACCGATCACGACCCGCACGGCAGCTCCACCCGCAGGTGGGTGCCTCCGCCGGCCGGGCTGTGGATGCTGAACCGGCCGCCGAGGGCGTCGACCCGATCGGCGAGCCCGTGCAGCCCGGCCCCGGCCTGCTGGGTGGCACCGCCCACCCCGTCGTCGATCACGCCGATGACCAGCCGCCTCGGCACGTGCTCGAGCGTCACGGTCAACGTGTCGGCCGCGGCGTGCTTGACCGCGTTCGTCAGCGCCTCGGCGACCACGAAGTAGGCCGTCCGCTCGACCGTCGCCGGCAGACGCCCGTCGACCTCGGCCACCGCCAGCCGGGTGGGCAGCGGCATCCGGTCGACCAGGTCCTCGATCGCCGCGGTCAGGCCCCGCTCGACGAGGGCGGCCGGCATCAGGGCGTGGACGATCCCCCGGAGTTCCCGGGCGGCACCGTCGATGCCGAGCCGGAGGTGCGTCGCCGCGTCGGGGAGATGGGCCGCCTGCTCCACGCGGGCCAGCTGTTGTGCCTCCAGGGCCAGCAGGACGAGCTCCACCTGCAGACCGTCGTGCAGGTCCTGGGCGATCCGCTGCCGCGCCCGGTCGCCGGCGTCCACGAGCCGGGCGCGCGACCGCTGCAGGTCGGCATGGCTGGCCCGCAGCTCGGCGGTCAGCCGGTCGTGGTCGATGGCGAGGGCAGCCAGCTGCCCCACCCGGCGGACCGACTCGGCGTCGTCCACGACCGTCGCGTCGTAGACGATCGCGCCGATCCGTCGCGACCCGAGCTCGATGTCGACCAGGGCGCGGTGCTCGCCCAGCGCCGAGGTGTCGACGGCGGCGCCGTCGCCGTCCAGGAGGGCGCGCCCGTCCCGCGATGCATAGACGACCTGCAGGGACGCGTCCCCGAGGGTGCGGCCGAGGGCATCGGCGAGCAGCGCCGGGGTGGCGGCGGACGACGCCAGCCAGGCGCTGAGCTCCTGGACGTCGGCCGTCCGCGCGAACCCGCCGCGCAGCATCGCCGCCGCGAAGGCGATGGGCACCCCGGCCAGCAGGACGATCTGCAGCCCGACCACCTGGGCGACCGAGAGCCCGGCGGCTGGACCCAGCAGCGGACCGAGCGGGGTCGCCAGGACGGCCAGCGTCCCGTAGCCGTACAGCGGCAGCAGGACCCCGCGGTGGCCGGGCTCGGCGGTGCGCAGCCGGTCGACGAGCACACCAGCGGTCACCAGCATGACGAGCATCCCCGCGCCGCTCTGGAGCCAGGTGCCGGCCTGGAGGAGGTCCGCCCGATGGCCGACGGCGAGCACCCCGTCCGGGCTGGCGCCCGGGTCGAAGAGGTAGCGCGGGGCCTCGAGGACGAGCGAGACCACGAAGGCCCCCACCACCGTCAGGCGGGAGGTGCGCGAGCGGAGGCGACCGGACGGGAAGGCGTGCAGCAGCCACACCGCCACGGCGAGCGGGGTGGTGGCCAGCACGACACCCACCGCCACCAGGGCGGGCGCCGCGGTGTTGGCCAGCGCGGCCGCGAACCACGACAGGCCCCCGATGACCATGATCGGTCCGGTCCGGTTGCCCGGCCTGCGCCGCCACGCCACCAGACCCGCGGCCAGGTGGACGAGACCCCCGGCCGGGAACGACGCGAGCAGCCACCACGGGGCCACCCGCTGGTCGGCGAAGAGCGCCATCTCGACGCCGGCGACCAGGGCACCGGACGTGCCGATCAGCGCGAGGCTCAGCGTCAGCGACGACCGCACCTCTCCCCCAGGCGGCATCGGGCCAGCATGGCACCGGCGGGGCAGCCTCGGTGCGGCATCGCACCGGCCGCGACGCCCGCGGGCCCCCTGTACCCAAGTACACGTGGGCGGGGGCACCCAGGTGCATTGCCCGGCGGTCACGGCGTCGCCAGGGTCGCCTGCATGAAGCGCCGGGTGGCTGCCCTCCCCCTGTTCGTGTCGGCCGCCGTGCTGGTCGCGTCCCCCTCGTCGGCCGGGTCCGCCACCCGGCCGGGCGGCGGGCCAGGCATCGGAGCGCAGGTCGGCGAGCTCCCCGCGGCCGCCGTCGCGATCATGTCCCGGCCGGAGTACGACACGGCGCGGTGGCTGTACTCCGTCGCCGAGGCGGACACGGGTCGAGTGGTGCTGGCCGGCCGCGCCGGGGAGTTCGTCTTCACCGCGTCGACGGCGAAGAACTTCACCGTCGGCACCGCGTACGCGACGCTGGGCACCGACACCACGCTCACCACGCCGGTGTACGCGACGGCCGAGCCGGTGGGTGGCGTCGTCGCCGGGGACCTGGTGCTGGTGGCGTCCGGCGACCTCACCATGGGCGGTCGCGGCGCCATGAGCGGCCGCGTGGACCACACGTTCACCGCCGACACGATCGACCACGTCTACGGCGACATCGCCCCGAACGCGGCCCTCGTCCCCGACGACCCGCTGGCCGGCCTGGACGACCTCGCCCGGCAGGTCGCCGCCACCGGCGTCACCGACGTCGCCGGCGACGTGGTCGTCGACACCCGGCTGTGGGAGACCTTCGACGGCCAGGAGGGACCGGCCCCGTCCATCTACGTCAACGACAACATCCTGGACATCACCGTGACGGCGGCCGGGATCGGTCAGCCCGCCGTCCTCGACCTCCGGCCGCAGACCCGGGCCGTCACCGTGGAGTCGACGGTGACCACCACCGACGCGGCGACGCCGACGGCGCTCACCGTCACCGCCGACCCGGGCGACCCCACCTCGGTCACGGTCAGCGGCACGATCGCGGCCGGTGAGTCCCAGCTGACCATCCACCGGGTCCCCGACGCCGCCTCCTGGGCGCGCACCCTGTTCGTCGAGGCGCTCGGTCGCGCCGGGGTCACGGTCACCACCCCCGCCGTCGGACCCAACGACCAGGCCGCGTTGCCGCCCGCGGGTCCGTACCCGGCCGGGCAGCGGGTGGCCGCCCTGACCTCCCCGCCGCTGTCGGCCCTCGGCCGGATGATCCTGGAGACCAGCTACAACACCGGGGCCAACGCCCTGATGTGCCTGCTCGCGGTGCACGGCGGCTCGACGGACTGCATCGACGGGCTGGCCGCGGTGCACCACCAGCTCGCGCTGGCCGGCGTCGACACCGATGACGTGGTGCTGTTCGACGGACAGGGCGCCGACCCGGCCTCGACGACCCCCGACCAGATGGTCACCTGGCTGAGGTGGGCACAGACCCAGCCCTGGGGCGAGGAGCTCGCCACCGGCCAGCCCGTCCTCGGGGTGAGCGGGACGCTGGCGAGCACCGGTCAGGGCGGTCCCGCCGCGGGCCAGGTCGCGGCCAAGACGGGGACCAGCGTCGACGTCGACCCCACCACGGGCCGGATCTACTACGAGGTGCAGAGCCTCGCCGGGTACCTCACGACCGAGCGGGGCGAGCGGCTGGTGTTCTCGCTGTCCATGAGCGGGGCCACCTACGCCGACCTGCCCACCGGTCTGCACCAGGCGAACGAGGACGTCGCGGCCGTCGCCGCCGCGTTCCAGCAGGCGCTGTGACACCGGCTGCGCAAGCCGCCGGTCCGCCGCCCGATACACGACCCCCGATCCACGCCACAGCCACCCGTCCACCCCGGACCGGACACCCCTCGGAAGGTCGACCATGACAGCTGCAGAGCGCTCGTGCGGGTCGCGTCGCCACCGGTCACCCGGTGCACTGGCCACCTCGATCGCGACGACGACGGCGGTCGCGTTGCTGGTCGTGGCTCCCGCCCAGGCCCATGCGTCACCGCGCTGGGCGTGGTGGCAGGCGGAGGACCCGGCCTACGCCGCGGCGGTCCAGCCCGAACTCCGCCAGCTCATGCGGGACCTGGCGGTCACCGGCGCCGCCGTCCTCGTGCGGTCCCCCGAGCTCGGCGACTGGACCACCACGATGGGCACCCGGACCTGGCACGGCACCGAGCCGGTCACCCTCGCCGACCACGTCCGGATCGGCAGCAACACCAAGACCTGGACCGGGACGGTGGTCCTGCAGCTGGTCGACGAGGGCCGGATCAGCCTCGACGACCCCGTCTCGACGTACCGGCCGGACGTGCCCAACGGGGACCACATCACCATCGCCCAGCTGCTGGACATGAGCAGCGGGCTGGCCAACTACACCACCGACCTCGGGCTGAACGAGCAGCTGGACAGCAACCCCGGCCGGGTGTGGGACCCGGAGGAGCTGCTCGCCATCGGGCTCGCCATGCCGCCCGCCTTCCCTCCGGGCGAGGGGTTCCTGTACTCCAACACCAACTACGTGCTGCTGGGCCTGATCATCGAACAGCTCACCGGGCTCCCGGTGGAGCAGGCCTTCCAGGACCGGATCTTCGACCCGCTGCGGCTGGACGAGACCTCCTTCCCGGCCCTGACCGACGCCTCGATCCCCGAGCCGCACCCGCAGATGTACACGTTCGGCACCAACGTGGAGACCATCGACAGTCTCGTGCTCCCGCCGGAGGTCCAGGCCGCAGCCCGCGCCGGCACCCTCGAGCCGATCGACACCACCGACACCAACCCCTCCTGGGCGTGGACCGCCGGCGCCGGGATCTCCACCGCCCGCGACCTCGCCGACTACGTGGAGGAACTGGTCGACGGGTGCCTGCTCAGCCCGCAGCTGCAGCAGCAGCGGCTCGACAGCGTCCAGCCGGTGGACCCAGACGACCCGGCCAGCGCCGGCTACGGACTCGCCCTCGCCCGCTTCGGCCCGTTGTACGGGCACACCGGGGAACTGCCCGGGACCAACTCCTTCATGGGCCACGACCCCGACCGGGACATCACCGTCGTCACCTGGACCTCCACCGCGCCTGCACCCGACGGCATCGACCCCGCCGTCGAGCTCGCCAAGGCGGTGATCGACGAGCTCTACGCCGACTGACCGCCCTGCAGGTGGCGGACGACCTCTTCGAGCTGGCTGGTCGGCGACACGTCGAGGTACTCGCAGTCCTCGAGCGCCTCCGGGGCGTGCCCGGGTGCCCAGTAGAAGGCCTGCCCTGCCTCGTAGGTCGAGTCGCCGTCCGCGGTGTGCATGACCAGCCGGCCGGAGATCATGTACCCCCAGTGCGGGCAGGGGCAGAGGTCGCCCGGGAGGCCGGCCAGGCCCGGCCGGAGGTCTGCTCCGGCCGGCAGCCGGACCCAGGCGACGTTGTTCTCCCCGGCCCGGTCGGTCCGGAACTCCACACCTCCGCCCTCGATGGCCATGGGCAGGTCCGTGCGGTCGATGATGCGCATCTCGTCTCCTCGGTCGGGGTGCCGCGGCGGCACCGGGTCAGGGCTGGATGTTCTGGTTGAGGTGGAACAGGTTGTCGGGGTCGTAGCGCCGCTTCACCTCCCGCAGGCGCCCGTGGTTGGCGCCGTAGTTGGCACCGGCGCGCGGCTGGTCGTCGGCGGACGCGAAGTTGACGTAGCCGCCCTCCTCGGAGTGCGGCGCGATCGCCGCGTGGTACTCGCGGACCCAGGCGGTGTTGCGCTCGTTGTCCGCGGGATCGGGCCACATGCCGGCGATCACCGGCGCGAACGAGGCATCGCGGTGCCCGAACGCCGTGGCTTCGGCCGCCACGTCGTGGACGGCGCCGTTGATCGGGTAGAGGTGCACGGTCGAGTTCACGGTGGGCACCTTCGGCCCGTGCTCCATGTGCGCGGCGATCGCGTCGTCGGTCAGTTCGCGGACGAAGGCGGCCTTCCAGTAGTGCTGCAGCCCCGCAGGCACCAGGCCGTCGAAAGCACTGTTCAGCGCGGCGTAGGGCATGGGGCCGACGTGCTCGGCCACCGGACGGGCGACCTGCCGGAGACCGTCGAGGACCTGCTCCCCCTCCGCCGCTGAGCCGGTCCAGCAGGACACGACGGCGACGAACGGCTCCCCCACCCGGTCCTCCGGCACGAACGGCAACGGCGGCGCGATCTGGAAGGCCGGGAAGCCGCCGTACTCCCGCGGCGCCGTCCGGATGAAGTCCCGGAAGTGGGCCAGGGCCGCCGGCCCGTCGGCCAGCTCGAAGAACATCGGCCCGCCGAGGACGGTGGTCACCGGGTGCAGCCGGAAGGTGAACCGGGTGACCACGCCGAAGTTCCCGCCACCGCCCTGGAGCGCCCAGAACAGGTCGGGGTGCTCCGAGGCGCTCGCGGTCACGACCGTCCCATCGGCGGTCACCACCTCCGCCGAGAGCAGGTTGTCGCAGGAGAGCCCGTATCCGCGTGCCAGGTAGCCGATGCCGCCGCCGAGGGTCAGGCCGCCGACGCCGGTGGTGGAGACGATCCCGCCGGTCGTCGCAAGGCCGTGCGCGGCGGTGACGTCGTTGAACCGGCCCCAGGTGGCGCCGCCCCCGACGGTGGCCGTGCGCCTCTCGTCGTCGACGTCCACCGCCTGCATGCCCGACAGGTCCGCCACGACTGCGTCGTCCGCCGTGCCGAAACCGGGCACGCTGTGCCCCCCGCCGCGTACGGCCAGCGGACTGCCGCTCTCGGCTGCACAGCGGACGGTCGCCACCACGTCGGCGGTGCCTGCGCAGCGGACCACCCCGGCCGGGTGCGCGTCGATCATCGCGTTGTAGACGTGCCGGGCCTCCTCGTAGGCCTCGTCCCCCGGCCGGACGACGGTTCCGTCGACCTGTGTCATCAGGCTGTCGAGTGCTGGCATGGCCATGGTTCCCCCTCGGGGCGTGGATGCCGGTGCGCCGCGGACTCGCGGTGTGCACCCGACGCTAGGAGCGGCCGGGTGGGTCGCACATGACCAGATGTGCGTGACGTGTCCGCAGGCCGCGCATGATCAGTTCTGGTCATCGACGCCGGGACCGGGCAGGGCTAGCGTCGGCCCCGTGTCCGGCTGGGCGCCACCACCCCTCCCGGCGCGCTGGTCCGCACCCGCGCGCCCGCCCTTCGTCGGCCGGTGGGCCGAGCTCAGCGCCTTCGAGGAGGTCTGGTCGGCGGTCCGTGCCGGGAGCCGGCAGGTGGTCTTCGTGGGTGGGGAGCCGGGTGCCGGGAAGTCCCGGCTCCTGGCCGAGGTGGCGACGACGCTGCACGGACACGGGGCGGCCGTGCTGGTCGGCACGTGCGCGGCGGAGTTCGGGCCGCCCTACCAGCCCTTCGGCGCACCGCTCGAGGCGCTGCTGGGCACGCGGACCGAGCCCCGCCACGCCGAGCGGCTGTCGACCCTGGCCGGGCGGGGCCCGCCAGGCGACGCCGACGCGCCCTCCCACGAGCACCGGCGGACGCTGTACGACGCGGCGGTGGACGCGGTCTGCGACGTCACCGCCCGCCAGCCGCTGGTCCTGGCGCTGGAGGACCTCCACCTTGCCGGCCCGTCCGCGCTGCAGCTGCTCGCCCACCTCATCGAGCAGACCGCGGACTGCCCGATGCTCGTGCTCGCCACCCACCGCACGACGGCGCCGGACCGTTCCGCCGGCCTGGTCCGCACCGTCGCGCAGCTGCACCGGCTCGACGGCGTCCGCCGACTGGACCTGGCCGGCCTGGCCGCCGAGGACATCGCCGAGTACCTGGTGGCGGAAGGCCGGCTCTCCCCGCGCGCGGCACGGCGGGCCGCGACGGTGCTGCGCGACCAGACCGGTGGGAACCCGTTCTTCCTCCGTGAGCTGGTGCGCGACCACTCCACGCGAGGCGCCCTCCTCCCCGGCACGGCGGCGAGGAAGGCGCCGGCCTCGGTCCGCGACACGATCCTCGACCGGCTGGAGCAGCTGACGGCACCCGAGCGCCAGACCGTCGAGCTGGCCGCCGTCGTGGGCGAGGACGTCGACGTCGCGACGGTGCTCGCGGCAGCAGAGTGGGGCCGGGAGACCACGCTGGCGGCGCTGGACCAGGCCGTCGCGTTCGGACTGCTCGAGCCCGTGCCCCCGACGGACGACGTGCTCAGGTTCCCGCACGCGCTGTCCCGCCAGGCCGTGCTGGACCTGATGCCGGCCTCCCGCCGTCTCAACCTGCACGCGGAGGTCGCGCGCGCGGTCGAGTGCACGGCGCCCGGTTCCGAGCGGCGGACCCAGCAGCTGGCCTTCCACTATGCGCAGTCGCAGGCCCTCGGCCACGCCGGGAAGGCGGTGCAGTACCTCACCGCGGCCGCCCGTGCCGCTGCGCGGAGCCTGGCCCACGAGGACGCCGCTGGCTGGTTCGAACAGGCCGCCGGACTCGTCGCCGACGGCCCCGAGCGCAGCCGGCTGGTGCTGGCGGCCGCCGACAGCCACCTCCTGGCCGGGGACTTCGCCCGCGCCCGGGCTCTCGCCGAACAGGTGGCCGCCGGCGAGGTGGACGCCGACGCACGGCTGAACGGTGCCGTTCTCTTCGAGGACGCCTCCTGGCGGCCCGGCCTGCCCGGGCACCGGGCGGTGCAGCTGCTGGCCGACGCCCTGGCCGGGATCGAGCCGGACCCGGCCGATCCCGGGTACGTCCGGGGCCTGGCCAGTCTCGGCCGGGCCCTGGCGTTCACCGGCGCCACGGAACAGGCTGGTTCCCTCGGCCGGCGCGCGATCGCGCTGGCACGGGCCCTCGGGGACGACGAGCTGCTCGCCGATGCGCTGCAGGCCAGCCTCTGGAACGGGCTGCGCCCGCAGGACGCACCGGACAAGTTCGACCGCGCAGGGGAGCTGTCCCGGCTGGCCCACCGGACAGGGGCGATGGGACACCTGGGCCCGGCGGCCTACTACCGGGGGGTCATCTCCTATCTGCAGGGTGAGCCGGTCGCCCTCGCGGAGGCCCATGACGACCTGACCCGGATGGCCCGGGCCACGGGGCAGACCTTCTTCGACTACATGGCCGGGTGCATGAGCTACGCGCGGCAGTTCGTCGCGGGGGACTTCGCCGCGGCACAGCGCACCTGCGACGTCCTGCTGGACCTGGGCACCTCGTTCGGCAGCGATGACACCGAGGGCCCGTGTGCGGTGCAGAGCTACATGGTCCGCAGGGAGAGCGGGGCCGTCGAGCGGGTGCGTGCGCTGATCACCGGTGACGAGCGTCCGGAGGACCACTGGGCGCCCGGCCTGCTGGCCCTCTACACGGAGCTGGAGCTGGCCAGGCCTGCGGCGCGCCTGCTCGCCTGGCTGCTCGACGGCCGCCTGGCCCGGCACCAAGACTCCGCCCAGTGGCCCTGCGTCCTGGTCTACGCGACCGAGGCGGCGCTGTTCCTGGAGGACGAGGGGGCCGCGCGGACGCTGCGGCCGTTGCTGGCCGAGTACACCGGCACGAACCTCGTCGCCGGGCAGTTCGTCGCCGTGTTCGGCAGCGCCGACCGCTACCTCGGTGCCCTGGACTCGTTGCTGGGCGAGGCGGGAGCGGCGGACCTGCTGGCCTCGGCGCTGGGGATGGACGTCCGGATGGGCGCGACCGTGCACGAGGTGCACACCCTCGTGGCGCTGGTGGAGCACGCCCGCCGGTCCGCCGCGGACCCCCAGCAGCTGGCGGAGCTCACCGGACGGGCCCGGCAGCTGGCCGGGCCGCTCGGACTCCGCCGGGCGCTGCGGCTCCTCGGCGGACCGGGGTCACCTGGACCGACGCGATGTCCCGGTGACCTGACACCGCGGGAGACCGAAGTGCTCCGACTGCTCGGCGAGGGCCTGCTCAACCGGGAGATCGCCCAGCGGCTGGTGATCAGCGAGAACACCGCCGCCAACCACGTGCGCAGCATCCTGGCGAAGACCCACTCCGGGAACCGGACGCAGGCAGCCATGTTCGCCGCCGCCCACGGGCTGCTCGACCAGAGGTGAGTGACGCAACAGGGGCGGTCACAGCGGCGCGGTCGTGCCGTCGGGCCGAATCGTCGCCGCCATCTCGACGATCACGTCGGCCGGGAGCCCGGCGCGGACGGCGGCGCGCCGGATCGCCTCGGCCGAGGGGGCCTCGTAGAGGCAGTACGTCTTGCGCTTGTCGGCGGACAGGAAGGAGTACAGCCACTCGACGCCCTCATCGGCGTTGATCCGGTTGACGCCGTCCACCTCGTCGACGCTGAGTTCCAGGTCGTCGGCGTACCGGCGCTCGATCATGAAGACGGGCATCGGACGGCCCTTCGACGGAGGGTCCGACCGTACCCGCCGGCGCGCAGTGGGACCCGCCTGCGCGCGCCGTCCTCTAGGAGGCCCCGACTGTTCAGGGGAGCACCTTGTCGATCTCCGGAGCGAGCAGCTCCTTGGCCCGCGCGGCGGTGATGACGTCGGAGGGGTCCGGCTCGATGATCTCCCGGGAGGCTCCGTCCTCGTACACGTGCTCGCCGATCATCCGGCCGCGCTCGTCGTAGGGCCAGACGAAGGCCAGGGTGCGCTTGAGCAGGTAGATCTCATCGGGGTCGTCCCCGGCCTGCACGTTCGCGAAGGCACTCTCCCCGGCCAGCATGGGGGCGGGCATGAACCCGTAGAACTCGACCTCGCCGGAGAACCCGTGGTCGTTCACGGCCAGGTCGTTGTCCCCCACCCACATGACGAGCGCGTTCGCCGCCGCCAGGGACTCGTAGAACGCCGTGACCTGGGCCATCCCGTCGAGGATGATCGACTGCCCGCCCTCGTGGAGGCGGTAGTGCGGGTGCTCCACGGTCATCTCCGGAGCGAGCAGCTCCCGGTAGCGACCGGAGACCTCCAAGAGGCCGTGCATGCGGTAGTTCGCCAGGATCGCGCGGTGACGCGGGTCGTCCATGTCCCCGATCACCTTCTCCAGTTCGCGGGCATGCGCGCCGATCGCGTCGTCGTAGCGGCTCATGGGGTCTCCTCGTCGAGTTCGGTGGGCCGCTGCCATGGTGGTGGCCTGGGTCACAGGAGGCCATGTCGCATCTGGACAGGTGCATGAACCGATTGCTTCACTTCGCTGCCCGGCCCGCCGTGCGCGACAGGCGTCGCGGTCGGCACCGGAAGGAGTTGTCGTGGACCTCAACCTCCATCTCGTCCGCCAGCTCACGACGGTCGTCGACGAGGGGCACTTCGGCCGGGCAGCGCAACGGCTGTTCATCAGCGCCCCGGCGTTGAGTCAGCAGGTGCGCAAGCTGGAGCGGATGCTCGGCGTCACGCTGGTCGACCGCTCCGCCCACCCGGTGCGGCCCACGCCGGCCGGGGAGCGCTTCCTGGCCGAGGCGCGCGAAGCGCTCGCCGCGGCAGACCGTGCCGTGGCCACCGTGTCCGCGCACCGCCGCGAACAGGTCACCGCCCTCCGGGTGGGCTTCATCGCCCCCTGGACCCGGCCACCCCTGCGACTGGTGCTCGACCACCTGCGTCAGGAGGTGCCCGACGCGGCCGTGCACCTGGTGGAGCTGGCCTGGCCACAGCAGGCCTCGGCCGTGCGAGACGGCATCGTCGACGCGTCGCTGGTACGGCCGCCGGTGACCGACACGACGGGCCTGCGTTTCGAACCGGTGCTGCTGGAGCCGCGCGTGGTGGCGCTGTCAGCCGCCCACCGGCTCGCCGACCGTGCCTCGGTGCACATCGACGAGCTCGACGACGACCCCCACGTCACCGACGACCAGGCCGACCCCGCGTGGGTGCACTGGTGGGCCGCCGATCCGCGCCCCAGCGGCGCGCCCGTCCGCTACGGCCCCTCGGTGCACACCCTCGACGAGCTGCTGGAGGTCGTCGCGGCCGGCCAGGCCATTGCGATGACGGGGGGCTTCGTCCCCGACAGGTACCGGCATCCCGAGGTCGCGTTCGTCGCCGTCACCGGCGTCGAGCCGTGCCAGATGTCACTGTGCACCCGGGCGGCCGACGGCTCACCCGCGGTCGCCGCGCTGCGCCGAGCAGCACCCCTGGCCGCACGAGGGGGCATCCCGGCGCCTCGCGGCGCTCAGGAGCGACCGACCCTGAGCACGGCCAGGTAGCCGGCCAGCCCGAGGACGAGACAGCCGGCGATGACCAGGGTGTAGGTACCGGAGGCATCGACGGCCGCACCGGCGAGCGGAGCGCCCACCGCCGAGCCGATCCCCGCGCTGGTGTAGAGCACCCCCAGCAGCCCACCGAGCCGCGTCGTGCCGAAGCGCTCGGCGACGACCGCGGGACCGATCGCGACGAATCCCCCGTAACCGACGCCCAGCACGACGGCGAAGGCGATCAGCACGCCGTAACCACCACCGGCACCCCACAGCAGGAAGCTCGCGGCCATGGTCAGGAAGCAGCCCTGGAAGGCGCGCAGCGCACCCGTCCTCGCCGCGACCAGCCCGAGCAGCAGCCGGCCGGCGGTGCTGGCCGCGCCGATCACCCCGACCAGCGCCGCGGCCGCGACCGGGTCCACCCCGGCCTCCTGGGCGTACCCGGGCAGGTGCACGAACGGCACGAAGAGCGCCACGGCCATCAGCCCCGAGGCCAGGTACAGCCGCCGGTAGTCGCGGTCCCGCACCGCCTGACGGAGCGTCAGCGCCGCCGGCCCGGCCTGCACCGGCGGGCGGGTGACCACCAACGCGCAGACCACCAGGACCACCGCACCGGCCGAGCCGAGCACCAGGTGCGTGTCCCGCCACCCCAGCTCGCCGATCAGCGCGGCGGCCAGTGGCGCGACGGTGAGGGTGCCCAGGCCGATCCCGGTCACTGCCACCCCGATCGCGAGCGTGCGCCGTCGCTCGAACCACCCGCTGACGACCGCCACCATCGGCACGTAGGCACAGGCCACGGCGATGCCGACCCCCAGGCCGTAGGTGACCAGACCGATCCACAGCTCACCGGCCTGGGACGTCGCGGCCAGCCCGACGCCCAGGGCGACGCCACCCACGAGCAGCACCCGGCGAGGGCCGTAACGGTCCACCGCGACGCCGCTGAGGGCGCCCAGGCCGAAGTAGGTGAGCGAGGTCAGGGCGAAGAAGGCCGACGTGGTGCCGCGACTGGAGCCGAACTCCTCGGCCATCGGCTCGAGGAACGCGCCGAAGGAGTAGGCGATCCCGAAGGAGACGAACATCCCGGCGAACGCCGCGGCGACCATCACCCAGGCCCGGGCCGAGTCGACCGCTCCAGGGGGCTGCATGCCGGAGGAGGGTACGAGACCGTCCCGCGGACGCCGGGGCACCTCCGGTCGCCGACGGGCCAGCAGCGGAGGAACGTGGGGCACGTCCGCACCCCCATGGCCGCGCCAGACCCCGGACGGAGGTCCCGTGCACCGGGTCCACCTGCTCGCCACCGGCGGCACCATCGCCAGCCGGCAGGGGCCGGACGGGCTCGCGGCGGTCACCCCCGCCGCCGAGCTGCTCGCCGCCGCCGATTCCCCGGCCGGGCTGACCGTGACGACCAGCGACCTCGGCACCGTCGCGAGCTTCGCCCTCACCACCGCCGACCTGCGGGAGCTGGTGGCCGCCGCCCGCGGCTGCCTGGGCGAGGGCGTGGACGGCGTCGTCGTCACCCACGGCACCGACACCCTGGAGGAGTCCGCCTACCTCGCCGACCTGGTGCACGACGACCCGCGCCCGATCGTCTTCACCGGCGCGCAACGCCCGTTCGACAGCCCGGCTCCCGACGGTCCCGCCAACCTCGCCGACGCCCTGCGGGTCGCCGCCGCACCCGCCGCCCGCAACCTCGGTGTCCTGGTGTGCTTCGACGGCCTCGCCTTCGCCGCCCGCGGGGTGCGCAAGGTCGACACCCTGCGCAGTGGTGCCTTCGGGGCTCCCGGGCGGGGGCCGGTGCTCCGGCTGGCCGGGGAGTCGGTCCGGCCGCTGGCCAGACCCGAGCGGCCCGCGCCGCTCCCGCTGGACCTGCGGGCGGAACTGCCCCGGGTCGACGTCATCGCCTGCCACCTGGGCGTGGACGCGGCACTGGTGCGCGCCGCCGTCGCGGCCGGCGCCGCCGGGCTGGTCCTGCAGGGCCTCGGCGCCGGGAACGTCCCCCCGGCGGTCGCCGAGGCGACCGAGGACCTGGTCGCCGGCGGGATCCCCGTCCTCGTCTGCTCCCGGGTGCCGTCCGGTCCCGTGGCACCGATCTATGCCGCCGGCGGAGCCCGGCTGGCCCGGGGCGGGGCCGTGTTCGCCGGTGACCTCAGCCCCTGGCAGGGGCGGCTGCTGCTGGCTGCGGCCCTCGCCGTCGCCCCCGACGACCCACTGCGGGTGCTGGCCCAGCACCTCGCCGTCTGAGAGCACCGCCCCGGCCCGCGGGGCGACCTACCCGAAGGAGCGCGACGACCATGAGCAAGGAGATCCTCGTGGCCTTCGGCGTCGACATCGACGCCGTCGGCGGCTGGCTGGGGTCGTACGGCGGGGAGGACTCCCCGGACGACATCTCCCGGGGCGTGTTCGCCGGCGAGGTCGGTGTCCCGCGCATCCTCGAGATGTTCCGGCGATACGGCCTGACCCAGACGTTCTTCTGGCCCGGGCACTCGATCGAGACGTTCCCGGAGCAGTTCGACGCCTGCGTCGCCGCCGGGCACGAGATCGGCGTGCACGGCTACAGCCACGAGAACCCGATCGCGATGAGCCGGGAGCAGGAGCAGGCGGTGCTCGACCGCTGCATCGCGCTGATCGAGGAGCGGACCGGGCGCCGGCCCACCGGCTACGTCGCCCCCTGGTGGGAGTTCAGCGGCGTCACCAACGAACTGCTGCTCGAGCGCGGCATCAAGTACGACCACTCGCTGATGCACCGGGACTTCGAGCCGTACCACGTCCGGGTGGGCGACTCCTGGACGAAGATCGACTACTCGGCGTCGGCGGAGAGCTGGATGGAGCCGTTGGTCCGCGGGGAGGAGACCGACCTGGTCGAGATCCCGGCCAACTGGTACCTCGACGACCTGCCGCCGATGATGTTCGTCAAGTCCAGCCCGAACAGCCACGGCTTCGTCAACCCGCGGGACATCGAGCAGATGTGGCGTGACCAGTTCGACTGGGTGCACCGCGAGATGGACCGCGCGGCCTTCACCATGACCATCCACCCCGACGTCTCTGGACGCCCGCAGGTGCTGCTCATGCTGGAACGGCTCATCGAGCACATCAACGGGCACGAGGGCGTCCGCTGGGCGACCTTCGACCAGATCGCCGACGACTTCCTGAGCCGCTCACCCCGTGGCGGTGGCGGGCCCAGCTGATCCGGCGGGACCGGTCGGTGAGCGTGTCCCTCTCGGGCACCGACCGGCCGAGCGTGCGTCGCGGCAGCCGGTCAGGAGGACGGCGCGACGAAGACACAGCTCCCGGCGTGGTCCTGCGGCTCCTGGCAGACGCGACCGGTGTGCAGGTCCGTCATGCCGCAGTGGCCGGCGTCCGCGGCCGACGAGTCGATGCTCGGGTTGTGCACGTCCAGGCGCTCGGTCTCGGCCGGTCGCGGTGCTGAGCTGGTCATGGGGTTCCTCGGATCGGGTCGGGAGGAGGTCATCCGGGTCGGCGGAGGCGCGACTCGGGGCGAAGAGGAACACGGGAGTCCGACCGCCCGAGCATGCCGCACCTCAGGGCGCAGCGGCAGGGTCGTCGGCCCCTGTTGTTTCGAGACCCGGGGACATCAGGGGACCGCAGCGCGGTCACGCGCGGCGCAGAAGACCCGCCGCAGCTCGTCCATCGCCTGCTCCAGGCCCACCCGCGGCGCCCAGCCCCACGCCCGTGCGCGGTCGGTGCGCAGCTGTCCGGTCCAGACCGGTTCGTCGGTCCACTCCGGCGCGATCCCCCACGCGTCGGTCACCGTGCCGAGGTAGTCGCGCCACGTCCCGGGGTCACCCGCGACGACGACCGGCGTCGTCCCCCCGGCCACGGGGCCCCGATCGGGGTCGTCGGCGGTCGCGACGGCGCCGGTGGCGAGGTCGGCTATCAAGGCCGCCAGGTCGTCCACGTGCACCCACGCGAACGTCTTCGCCGGGTTCGCCCGGCGATCTCCGTCGCGCATCGCCTGCGGTCGCAGCGTGTTCCAGACCGACGTGTCGCCGGCGCCCATGATCGCCGGCGGGCGGACCAGCACGGTCGTGAGCCCACCGACCTGCTCCAGCGCCGCGTCGGTGGCCCGCTTGGTGTCCGGGTAGTCGCCGCTGCCCTCGGGCAGGAGGGCGCCGTCCTCGGCCACGTCCCCGACGCCGGCCGAACGGTCGTAGACCCCGGCCGTGGACATGTGCACGAGCCGGGTCACGCCGGCGTCCCGCGCCGCCCGAGCGATCACGGGCGTGCCCTCGACGCCCACCCGGTGCTGGACCTCTCGGGGCGAGCCCATCGGGTGGACCGTCGTGACGACCGCGTCAGCGCCCTGGGTCACCTCGCGGGCGAGCTGCTGGTCGGCGAAGTCGCCGACGAGCTCGGCGACCCCGTCGAGCACGGGCGCGCTGCCGGCCCGGCGGACGACCGCGCGCACCTGCGCCGACCGCTCGACGAGCGCCCGGCACACGGCGGTGCCCACCAGTCCGTTGGCACCGGTCACCACGACGACGGGAGAGGACGTGACCATGCCGTGCACCCTGCCAGCGACCGGACGACGGCGCTGCCCGGCTGCCCGCCGGGTGACCGTCACCACCGGATCGCCGGGGCCGCCGTCGCCACCCTGGTCGGCGCGCTACCGTCGAGCATCAGGAGACTGATGCTCGGGCCACCGCGCACAGCGGTCCGGCCCTCCCCCCTACCAGGAGGTCGTCGTGAGCGAGCCCGACAGTCCAGGATCGGCACCGGTCGCGACCGGGGTGGACGACGCGCGGCTGGCCGGCCTCCGGCGCTGGAACCTGGCGCTGACCGTGTTGCACGCCGCCCAGGCCGTCGCCGTCCTGCTGCTGGCGAGCAGCTTCGCCATCACGGTGACGACGTCCTTCCCGGCCGGTCCGCCCGGGACGGCGGTGCCGGCGCCGGAACCCCTGGTCGACATCGGCGTGGGGGCGGCCATCGCGGTCTTCCTCGCCCTCGCCGCGGTGGACCACCTGCTGACCGGCACCGTGCTCCGCCGTCGGTACGAGGACGACCTGCGCGGCGGCATCAACCGGTTCCGCTGGTCGGAGTACTCGATCAGCTCGACCATCATGGTGCTGCTGATCTGCACCTACACCGGCATCACCGGGCTGAGCGCACTGATCGGCATCGCCGGTGCGAACGTCGCGATGATCCTGTTCGGCTGGCTGCAGGAGCGGATGAACCCGCCCGGCCGCACCCGGACGACGATGCTGCCGTTCTGGTTCGGGTGCATCGCCGGGGCGGCGCCCTGGGTGGCGATCACCGCCAACATCGTCGGCGCCGCCCAGCTCCCGGGCTTCGTCATCGGGATCTTCGTGTCGCTGTTCGTCTTCTTCATGAGCTTCGCGGTCAACCAGTGGCTGCAGTACCGGGAGATCGGCCCGTGGCGCAGCTACGCCCACGGCGAGAAGGCCTACCTGGTGCTGAGCCTGGTGGCCAAGAGCGTGCTCGCCTGGCAGGTCTTCGCCGGCTCGCTGGCCACCTGACGCCGGCGTCGCCGAGCCGGCGGGTGCGTCGGGTCACGCATCCGCCGGGGCGGACTCAGCGGCGGCGCCTCGGCTGCAGGACCTCCCCGGTCCGGACGAGGTGCTCGGCGACGTCGCGCAGCTTCCGGTTCGTCGCCTGCGAGGCGTGGGCCAGGTACTGGAAGGCCTGGTCCGCGGTCAGCTGCTGCCGCTCCATGAGGATGCCCTTGGCCTGGTCGATGACGGACCGGGACCGGAGCGCCGCGTCCAGGTTGTCCGCGATGTCGCGAGCGGTCTGGTAGGCGTGCATGTTGCTGATCGCGAGCGCCGCACTGCGGGTGAACCTGGCGGCGGCCGTCCGGGCGTCCTCGTCGAAGGCGCCCGCCTCGGTGGCGTAGACGTTCATCCCCCCGTGCAGCCCGTCCATCGGCAGCGGCAGCGACAAGGAGCTGAGGCTCCCCCGCTGCACTGCCCGGGCCATGTAGTCCGGCCATCGGGTGTCGCTCCGGGCGTCGGTGATCTCGACGAGTTCGCCGCTGACGGCGGCGTGCAGGCAGGGCCCGTGGCCCCGCGCGTACTGGGTCTCGTCCAGGTCGAGGGCGAGCTGTCCGGAGTACACGGCGGTGGCCGGGCGAGTGCCGATCAGGACCGAGATCGACGCGTCCACGTACCCGGGCAGAGTGGCCTTCGTGGCGTCGACGACCGCCTGCAACAGCGAGTTCATGGAGTGCTCGGCCAGGAGCAACGAGTTGATCCCGTGCAGAGCGGAGTCGGTCCCTGAGGACAACGACTCGCCGGTGTCGGGCACAGTGGGCGCTCCCGGTCGTCGCCGAGGGCCAGTCCCCCGGCGTCGACACCCGCGGGTGTCCGGCTGAGGTGCGCCGATGTCTGACGCACCCGGGCCGTCGGGACGCGCTCCCGAGACGCTCCGACGGTACCGCCACGGGTGGCCACGTGCCCCCGCTGCTCAGGCGGGCACTGCCGCTCAGCAACGCAGCGAAGGCCGGCCAGGAAGGGGCCCGCAAGGCGGGCGGCCCCACCGGCAGGGCTCAACCGATGGAGCCTGACCGCGGGCCCGCTGTTCTGGAGCGTCGCCGGCTGTCCGCGACCGTACGCCCGGATCGGCCGGAACGGGGACGTCCGGTGCGCCGAGCTCCAGCGAGGGGGCCGGCTCCCCGCCGGGTGCCGGCGCTGATCAGCCGGTCATGAAGCCGCTCTCGTAGGCGGCGATGACCGCCTGGGTGCGGTCGCGCGCCCGGAGCTTGAGCAACACGCTGCTGACGTGGGTCTTCACCGTCTCGCGGCTGAGGAACAGCTCGGTGGCGATCTCCGCGTTGGACAGGCCGCCCGCCACCAGCCGGAGCACGTCGGCCTCACGGCCGGTCAGCTCAGGCAGGGCGGCCGACCCCCGTACGCGGGACGGTGCGTGCGAGGCGATCAACTGCCTGGTCAGGTCCGGGAGCACCAGTGACGTCCCCCGGGCGACGACCCGGATGGCGTCGACGAGCTCCTCGGGGTCCGACCGCTTCAGCGCGAACCCGCTCGCCCCGGCCTGCAGCGAGCGGAACAGGTAGTCGTCGTCCTCGAAGGTGGTCAGGACCAGCACACGGGGGCGCTGCGCGTCCCGGGCGACCAGCTCCGCGGTCGCCGCGATGCCGTCCATGTCGGGCATGCGGACGTCCATGAGGACGACGTCCGGGTCGGTGTCGGCGGCGACGGCCAGCGCCTCCCGACCGGTGCCGGCGTCGCCCACCACGGTCATGTCCGGCTCGCTCTCCAGGATGACCCGCAGCCCGGAACGGACGAGCACGTCGTCGTCCACGAGCAGCAGCCGCACGGCGCTCACGCGGCGCCCGACAGCGGCAGGGTGACGCACAGCTCGAACCCGCTGGAGGGCGTGTGCTCGGCGCTGAGCGTCCCGCCGGCGGCGACCGCCCGCTCCCGGAGGCCCGCCAGCCCGCGTCCGCCGCCGGGGCCCGGGCGGCCGTCGAGCTGGACGACCCCCTCGTTGCACACCCGGACGACGAGCGTGCCCTCGCTGCGGACGACCTGGGCGACCGTCAGCGGCGTGCCCGCGTGCCGCAGCACGTTCGTCGTCCCCTCCTGGACCACCCGGTAGGCCAGTTCCTGGAGCTCGGCGGGCACGTCGTCGACGTCGCCGTCGACCACGAGCGCGACGGGCAGGCCGCCGTCGCGGAGGCCGGCGAGCAGGTCCTCGAGGTCGTCGAGCGACGGCGCGGCGAACGGGACGGGGTCCCGGCCCCCGTCCTCCGCCCGGAGCACGGTGAGCACCCGGTCGAGCTCCGCGAGCGCGGCCCGGGTGTTGGTCTCGATGTGCCCGAGCGCCTGCCGCGCGAAGTCCGGCTCCAGCGGCCGGTCGCCTGCCGGGGTCAGCGTCCGGCGGGCGGCGGTGGCCTGCAGCAGGCTGGCGGTCAGCGCGTGGCCGATGGTGTCGTGCAGGTCGCGGGCCAGCTTGTTCCGGTCGGCCAGCCGTCGGGTGCGCTGCTGCAGCGCGGCGATCCGCTGCTCGGGCGCGGTGCCGAGCAGCCGGGGCACCACGGATGCCGACAGCCGCACCAGCAGGTCGACCACGGCCAGGGTGAGCACGACGTCCAGCACCATCAGCGCGAGCAGCGGGAGCGCGTTGATCGGGTTCCACTCGGGGTCCCAGCCGATCACAGCGAAGAGGGCGGCACCGAAGAGGAGGGCGGCGGACGTGGCGACGCCGAAGAGCAGGCGTGCCCCGAGCCAGCCCAGGGCACGCCAGGTGTCGGGCGCGAGCACCAGCCGCCGGAGCTTGCGGACGACGCCGCGCTGGTCGCGGACCCGCTCACCCTCGGGGATGTCGACCCCGAGCAGGCGTCGGGCCAGCCGGCGCTCCATGCCGGCCAGCCCACGGGTCACCGCCAGCACCAGCAGGATGAGCAGCACGCCGACGCCGTAGACCAGGGCCACGACCGAACCGATGAGCCCCAGGTACAGCGCCAGGTAGAGCGCACCCAGGGGCACGCTCGCCAACGCGTAGAGGGCCCGGCCGCGCCACCCCGGGCGGGCGGCGATCAGCAGCTCCCGCAGTCGGGTGGCGATCCCGATCGCCGAGTGCGGGGAGGTCGTCGGGGGCACGGCTCGATCCTGGCCCACCGCCGCGCCCGGCGACTCCCCCTTCGGCGCCCCGCTCCCCTCCCCCACGCGGGGGAACCCGGTCGGCACCGCGGGGTGATCCGCCCGGGCCGGCCGGACCGACACGCTCCGTGTCATGACTGCACCCCTCCCGTGGCGGCGACGCCGGCACACCCCCGACGGGCCGCGAACATGATCCAGGTGCGCGGCCTCACCAAGGAGTACGGCACCGGGTCCACGCTGCGTGGGGCCGGCGTGGTCCGGGCCGTCGACGACCTGACCTTCGACGTCCAGCCGGGGAAGGTGACCGGCTTCCTCGGTCCGAACGGCGCGGGCAAGTCGACGACGATGCGCATGGTCCTCGGCCTCGACCGGCCCACCGCCGGCTCCGCGCTGGTGACCGGCCGCCGCTTCGGCGAGCTGGCCGAGCCGCTGCGGGTGGCCGGTGCACTGCTCGACGCCGGCGCGGTGCACCCCGGGCGCAGCGGCCGCGACCACCTGCGGGTCGCGGCCCGCACGCACGGCATCCCGCTGCGCCGGGTGGACGACGTCATCGACCAGGTGGGGCTCGGCCCGGCGGCCCGGCGGCGGGTGCGCGGCTACTCCCTCGGAATGCGCCAGCGGCTCGGCATCGCCACCGCGCTGATCGGGGACCCCGCCGTCCTGCTGTTCGACGAGCCGATGAACGGCCTGGACCTCGACGGCGTCCGGTGGGTCCGCCGGCTGGTGCGCGGGCTGGCCGACGAGGGGCGGACCGTCCTGCTGTCCAGCCACCTGATGAGCGAGATGGAGCAGACGGCCGACCACCTGGTGATCATCGGCCGTGGCCGGCTGATCGCCGACGCCTCGATGCAGGAGGTGATGCGCCGGGAGGACGCGCAGCGGCAGGTCCGGGTCCGGACCCCCTCCCCCGGCGACCTCGCCGGCGCCCTGCGGCGCCGTCGGCTGCAGGTGCACCCCACCGACGAGGGCGACCTGCTGGTCGAAGGCGCGACGGCCGAGACCGTCGGCGATGTCGCGCTCCAGCTGGGCGTGGCGGTGCACCGGCTGACCGAGGAGCATGCCTCGCTCGAGCAGGTCTACCTCGACCTCACCGGTGACACCGTCCAGTACCGGGTCGCCAGTGCGCCCGAGCCGGCCGAACTGGTGCGGCGATGACCGCCGCACAGACCGCCGACCGGACGGCGACGACGGCGGCGGGCCCGGAGCCGGGGACGGCGACCCTCCTCGCCCGCACCGCCGCTGCCGAGTGGCTGCGGCTGCGCACGGTGCGGTCGACGTGGTGGTGCCTGCTCGCCGCCGCGGTGACCGTCGTGGGCATCGGCGCGACCGCGGCCTTCGACGAGGCCACCGAGCCGGCCGCCACGACCGCGGCCCTGCCGGCGACGATCGCCGGTGAGTTCGGTGTGCTGCTCGGCCAGTTCGGGTTGCTGGTGCTCGCCCTGGTCGCCGTCACGCAGGAGCACGCCAGCGGTTCGATCGGACCGACCCTGCAGTGGACGCCGCGCCGCGGGGTGCTGCTGGCCGCACGGGTCGCCGTCCCGGTCGTGGTCGCGACGGTGGCCGGGGTGCTCCTGGCGCTCGTCGCCGACGTCGCCGCCTGGCTGATCGCGCCGGAGCTGACCCTGTCGGCCGGCGAGCTGGCCGGCAGCCTGGGTCGGGTCGCGGCGGTGCTGGTCGCCGGCAGCGTGCTGGCCGTCGGGGTCGGCCTGCTGCTGCGCAGCACGGCGGGCGCGCTGGCCACGGTCTTCCTGCTCCAGCTGGTCCTGCCCGCCCTGCTCCCCGGGTTCGGCGTCGAGTGGATGGCCGACCTCGGTGAGCTGCTGCCGGGCACGGGCGCCGTCTGGACCCTGCTGGGTGAGCCGGACATGACGGCAGCCCAGGCGGCGGCGCTGCTGGTCGGCTGGTCCGTCGCGGCGCTGGTGGCGGGCGGCTGGTCGCTGCTGCGCCGGGACGCCTCGTAGGTCGGTTCGGGTCAGGCGGGCGGGCCGTCGGCGTCGTCCGGGTCCTCCTCGGGCTCGAACGTGCCGCCGGCCTCCTCCGACAGGCCCAGCTCCACGCCGGGCGCGTCCTTCTCCGGTGTCGGGCCGGCAGCCGGCCGGCCGGCGTCGGGGTCCGGTGCATCGGGGTTGGTCACAGCGCTCCTCCTCCTGTCGTCCCGGCTGTCCGGCCGACCGTCATCCGTCCCCGCGCCGGGGGGCGAGGCCGGGGTCGTCCGCGCCTGGTCCCTCCGGGCGGCCGAGGACGTCGTGCACCACGCCCGCGCTGCCCCCGCCGCGCCGTTCCACCTCCGCGGCGGCCAGCATCAGACCGCCCGGCAGGTACTCGATGCCGGTGGCCGCACCGAGCTCCTCCACGACGGTGAACTCGTGCCCGAGCGCCTCCAGGGGCGGCCCGTAGGCCTCGATGAACGCCGGCTCGGCGCTCACCGCGGTGGTGTTCCGCTGGCTCGCCCGGGGGGCGGCGATCGCCTCGGCGAGGTCCATGTCGCGGTCGATGCGGTTCACCAGGGTCTGCAGCACCGTCGTGATGATCGTGCTGCCGCCCGGCGAGCCGAGGCCGAGCACCGGTTCGCCGTCGTGCAGCACGATCGTCGGCGCCATGCTGCTGCGCGGCCGCTTGCCCGGGGCCGGCAGGTTCGGCTCCGGCTGGGTGGGATCGGCCGCCGCGAAGGTGAAGTCGGTGAGCTCGTTGTTCAGGATGAACCCGCGGCCGGGCACCGTGATCCCGCTGCCGCCGGTCTGCTCGATGGTCAGCGTGTAGCTGGCGATGTTCCCCTCGGCGTCGCCGACCGTGAGGTGCGTGGTGGACGGGCCCTCGGGGCCCTCCGCCACCGTGGGCTCCCCCTCCACCGGGCACGGGCCGTACTCGCCGTCCGGGTCCCCGGCGGTCGTCGGCTTCGCCAGGGCCACCGCCGGGTCGATCGCGCACGCCCGCTCACCGGCGAAGCCGTCCGAGAGCAGCTCGGCGAGCGGCACCTGGCTGTACGCCGGGTCGCCGACGTAGGCGTTGCGGTCGGCGAAGGCCAGCGCGCTGGCCTCGAGGTAGTGGTGCAGCACCGGCACGGCGGGCAGCGAGCCGAGGGGGTACTGCTCCAGGATGTTCAGCGCCTCCGCGACGGTCGAGCCACCGCTGGACGGCGGGGCCATGCCGTAGACCTCGAGCCCCCGGTAGTCGATCCGGGTGGGCTCGCGCAGCGGGGCCTCGTACAGCGCGAGGTCGACCGCCTCGAGCAGACCCGGGCGGACCTCGCCCGCGCCCGCTGCCTCGGGCGGGTCCTGGACGGTCTGCACGACGTCCTCGGCCAGCTCGCCGTCGTAGAACGGGTCCACGCCGTCGTCTGCGAGGAGGCGGTAGGTCTCCGCGAGGTCGGGGTTGGTGAAGGTGGACCCCACCTCGGGCAGGGCGCCGTCCGGCAGGAACAGCTCGGCGGTCGGCTCGAAGCGGCGGAACTTCTCCTCGTTCTCCGCGGTCTGCTGCTGGAACGTCTCGTCGACGACGAAGCCCTCGTCGGCCAGCTCGATCGCCCCCTGCAGCGCCTCCGACAGGGACCAGGTGCCGAACTCCTCCAGCGCCGTCGCCCAGGTGCGCGGCGTCCCCGGCGTGCCCACCGACAGCCCGCTCTGCACCGCCTCGGCGAACGGGAGGGGTTCGCCTGCCTCGTCGAGGAAGGCGTCGGCGCCCATCGCGAGCGGCGCGGTCTCCCGGCCGTCGATCGTGGTGACCGCGCCCGTGTCGGCGTCGTAGTAGAGGAAGAACCCGCCACCGCCGATCCCGGCCGAGTAGGGCTCCGTCACGCCCAGCGCGGCGGCCGTGGCCACGGCGGCGTCCGCGGCGTTGCCGCCGGCGGCCAGCACCTCCAGGCCCACCCGGGTGGCGTCGGGGTCGACGGTGGCGACCGCACCGCCGGTACCGACCGCCAGTGCACGTTTCTCCGTCACGGGCTCGGGCGGAACGGCGCCGGCCGGGCCTGCGGCCGCGAAGGCACCGGCGGTCAGCGCGGTCAGGGCAACCAGGGTGGTACGTGGACGCGACATGGAGACTCCTCGGGCGTCATCGATGCGCAGGGACACATCGGACACCTCCGGAGCTCCTCGCGCCACCCCATCGGCGAGCACCGGCCGCCCATCCCACGGGGCGCGCCGACGAGGGCTGCACTGCGGTGAGCGATGAGTTCCGCGGAGCCACCGAGTCGAAGAGCTGACAGCGACCGATGCGACTGGAGGCCCTCGTGCCCGACACCACCCGGCAGGCCCTGTGGGCGGCGGCCCACGCCGAACGTGCCGCCCTGGCCGGCGACCTGGCGGAGCTGGACGACGCGCAGTGGGCCGAGCCGTCGCTGTGCGGGCGGTGGAACGTCGAGGAGGTCGTGGCCCACCTGAGCGCAGCGGCCAGCACCGGGCGGGCGCGCTGGCTGGTGAGCATGATGGGCGCGCGCTTCGACGCCGACGTGCACAACGACCGCCGCCTGGTCGAGCACCGCGGCGGCACGCCCACCGAGACGCTGCAGCGCTTCCGCGCGGTCGGCGACAGCACCACCGCCCCCAGCGGGCACACCGCCGCCTGGCTCGGTGAGGTCGTCGTCCACGCCCAGGACGTCCGCCGCCCGCTCGGTCTGCCCGGCCGACCCCCGGTTCCCGTGGTCACCGAGGTCGCCCGCTTCTACGCCGCGCGGGACTTCGCCGTGAACAGCCGCACCGCCGCCGACGGCCTGCGGCTGCAGGCCGACGACGGGCCCTTCGCCGCGGGTGCGGGTCCGCTGGTCACCGGCACGACCCTGGCGCTGACGATGGCCATGGCCGGACGCGCGGCGTTCTGCGAGGACCTGACCGGCCCCGGCGTGCCCGTGCTGCGCGACCGCTGCGCGCACTCCTGAGCCACCCGGGTGGCCGGACACGGGCGGCGGCTGGGCGCTCATCCCGCGGCCGCCGCCCGCTGGCCGGCGCGTGGCCGGCCCGTCCGCCGGTCGAGCAGCGTGACCACGGCCATGTGCGGCACGGTGAGACCCAGCAGGACGGCCAGGGCGCCCGCCGTCCAGTCGGGCCGCTGCGCGCTGAGGACCAGGAACACGATCCCGGTGAGAGCCACCGCGGTGGGAGCCGCAGCCGCGACGGCGTAGCGACACAGCGGGGCCCCGAGCCGGCCGGCGGCGAGGTCGTCCCCGTTGCGCGGGTCGAGCACCAGCAGGCGCCCGATGTGCCGTACCGCGTGCCAGCCACCGAAGTACACCCCGAACGCGGCGGCCGGTGGCGCGAGGGTGAACAGCGCAGCCAGCAGGCCGGCCTCGGCCGCCCATCCCGGCCGGCCACGCGCCAGCGCGTCGAGCACGGAGCCGAGCAGGGTCACGCCGACGACCGCGAGCGCGACCTGCCGGACCCCGGGGGTCAGCAGGGCCGGCAGCTCCGGAGCCAGCGCCGCCAGCACCCGGTCGGCCTCGGCGGGCCACCACGCGAGCGGGACGGCGACGGGCAGCCCGCCCAGGCCCACCACCGGCGCGACGTCCCGCAGACCCGGCCGCCACGGGTCTCCGGACCGTTCGGCCTCGAACGCCACCTCCCCCATGCCGAAGTGCACCGCGGAGACGGCGAACAGCAGCAGCAGGCTCACCACCGGCGCCACGAGGAGGGCACCCAGCGCCAGCAGTGCCGTGGCGGCGTAGCCGGCGAGCACCCCCGGCCGCAGCATCCGCCCCGGGCAGCCGGCCACCCAGTCCGGGACCAGGTGGTCGACCGCACCGTGCGGCAACCCGAGCAGCACCCCGGCGGCCAGGATCCCGAGCGCCCACCCGGAGACCTGCTCAGGCAGCAGCACGGCCGCCGCAACGGCCGCGCCGACGACCCCGACCGACAGCCGGGTCGTCAGCGCGGTCACCCGCGGTGCGCCCCCGGTCACGACGCCGTCCTCCGGATCAGGCGGCTCGGCCGCGAGCAGCCACCTCGGTGATGCCACCGCGGGGCATGGTGACGTCGGAGGCGACGGCCTCGTCGTGGCCCTCGTGCTTGCTCACCTTGCGGGCGATGACCGCCAGCAGGATCCCGTAGACCACCTTGGAGGTGACGTCGGCGACCGTGTAGGTGATCTGCCGGGCGACCACGCCGTCGGCGGAGTCCCAGATCGCCGGCATCAGGTAGGCGCCGGGGTAGAGCATCCAGGAGACCAGCAGCAGCCACCACACGGCCTTGACCAGCGGGCGCACCTCAGCCGGCAGCCGGCCGACGTTGCCGTACACGGTGCGGTACACCAGCGCCAGGATGACCAGGAAGAAGACCGTGCTGATCGACCCCCAGACCCAGAAGGGGGCGCTGCGCTCGACCTCGTAGAACTGGCCGACGTAGCCGGTGTAGACCATCCCCAGCCCGGCGACGGTGAAGACGATCCAGCCGCGACGGAAGGCGGCGCCGGTCACCCCGAGCACGATCAGCATCTGCAGGAGCAGCACCGGGACGTCGATCGACCAGTTCATGTACCGGTAGCCGTTGGAGAACAACGCGTCCGCCTGGCTGAAGGCCTCGCCGTCCCAGCGGAAGGAGCTCTCCCACTTCTGGGAGATGACCAACAGCTCCAGGAACGCCGACACCATCACGACCGCGGACAGGGTCGAGGAGAGCTGGTACCTCGGCAGGGAGTTCTTGCTGGTGAGCACGAAGTACACCAGCCCGGCCGCCATCGCGGCGTAGCCGACGGTGAAGACGTGGGACACGATCGTGTACTGGAAGAAGTCGTAGGTGAAGGTGTTCTCGACGTTCACGCGGTCTCCTGCGGGATTGCGGCCTCGTGCCTCTGCTCGATCACGAACACCTGGCTCTTCGCCCACCCCCGACACCGCGGATGCAGTGATCGGCAGCCGAGGACGTGGCCCGACGACCGGACCCGGACTCCTCCGCCCTGGGCTCGAGGAACGCTCAGGAGCCGATGGGGTCGTCACCGGCCGAGCAGTCGGGGTGGACGCGTCGCTCCACGAGGTCGTCCGCCAGGTCGTCGACGGTCCGGTCGCCGGCGTAGGCCTGGGCCCGCAGCAGCGCCAGGGCGTCCGTGGCCTCCAGCCGTCGAGCCAGCATGACCATGCCGACTGCCATCCACAGCCGGCCTCGGCGGCGCGCCTCCGGCCTGGCGGGCGCATCCGGGACCTCGGGGGCCAGCCACGGGCTCCACGCGGCGGCCTGTTCCAGCTGCTGGGCGATGAGGGCAGCGACCCGCTCGGCCGCGCACTCTGCTGCTGTGTCCGCACCGACGGGGTCGACCCAGTACAGGGAGAAGCAGCCCAGCCCCGTCAGCGAACCGGGCAGAGGCAGGGCCAGCATGCTGCGGATCGGGGTGCGGGCGACCAGCTGGTCGTGGAACGCCGGCCACTCGCTCACCAGGCGCGCCTCCACGGCCCGCACCGGGGCACCGCACTCCACGGCCTGCAGACACGGGCCGGCGCCCATGGTGAACTGCAGCTCCTCCACCAGCGCCGCGGTCGCGTCGCTGGCCGCCAGCGGTGTCCGCTGGTGGGGGCGACCGTGGATGCCCACCCCGGCTCCGTCCACCTCCAGCACTGCCGCGGCGGCGCGGACGAGTCGCATCGGCAGGTGGTCCAGGTCGCCGGCGCGGTCGGGCAGTTCGGCGGCCAGCGCCTCGGCGAACCGCTCGGCGATGTCCATCCCGGGTCCCCTCCCGTTCCCTCGGGCATGCCCACCACACCCGCCGGCGTCCGCCGTTCCCGAGACCGTGCCCGCACCCACTGCGACGAAACCGAGGCGGCCGCACGGCACCAGCCGCGCTGCGGGGGGCCCGGTCAGCCGTCGTCGGGGGCACCCGGCACGGCCGGGAACCCCTGGAGGCCGCCGGGACGTTGGCCCGGCAGCCGATCGTCGTCTGGACGACGGGCCCGTCGTCCCTCCGAGGAGCACCATGACCACCCCGCTGCCGACCAGCCCGGCCGGCGCACTGGACGTGCGGGCCGACGACGAGCTGTCCTGGCTGCTCTCACTCGACAGCACGGTGCTCGCCGTCCTCGGGGGCGTGCTCGTGACCTTCCTGCTGGTGGCCCTGCTCGCCGGGTGGCTGGTCGTCCGACGGGTGCGGCGGAGCCCCCTCGTGGCCCGGAGCCGGGAACTCGCCTCACGCGGCCGCGAGCTCGGCGCGCAGGGCGCCACCGCGGTCGCTGCCCGCCGCCTGCCGCCGGGCCGGCGGCGCACGGCCGCGGAGCTCCAGCTCGAGGTCGCCCGCGCCCGTGACCGGCTGCGCCGCCAGGTGGCTGCCGCGCAGGCCGCCGGGGCCCACCTCGGCGAGGTGCCGGACCTGCTCCCGTCGCTGGAGGCCGAGGGCGGCCGGCTCGAGCAGCGCCTGCGGCAGCGGGCCCTGGCCCCGGAGCCGATGGACCGGGACGACCCGGGACCGGAGGCCCGGGCGTACCTGGACACGGTCGCCGACGTCTGCGACGCGGTGCTCCAGGCGGAGCGGGCCGTCGCCCCGACCAGCCGGACGACGGCCGACGTCGCCGACGCGGTCACCGCGCTGCGCGCGCACACCGCCGCCTACCAGGAGCTCACCGCCCCACCGGTGACGCCCCTGCTGCCTCCCCCGTCCGCTGCGCCACCGCCCTCCTCGGCCAGCGCCGACGTCCGTCCCCCGTCCCGCTGAGGCAACGCACCACTGAGGCAACGCACCACTGAGGCAGCGCACCACTGCCGCCGGATGGTGCCCGACGACCGCGGCGGCGCCGGTCAGGTCCCGGCGGGGACGCGGACCGGGGCGGCCAGCGCCGCGCGCATGGCCGCGGTGTCCAGGTAGGCCTCGAAGCGCTGCACCCGGCCGCCGGAGACGGTGAAGACGTGCACCTCGGGCACGTCGAACGGTGCGCCGGTCGCCCGCACCACACCGCGGGTCCGCCCGACCTGGACCACGTGGCCGGAGCCGGCGGCGAACAACCGCTCGGTCTCCGGGTGCGAGTCGAGGTGACCGGTCAGCGTGGCGAGGAAGTGCCCGAGCCCCTCGTGCCCGACGTGGACGCCGCCCCAGGGCAGCTCCGGGGACTGGGTCACCGTCCCGTCGTCGGCGAACAGCGCCATGATCCGCGGGACGTCCGCCCGTTCGAACGCCGTGTACACCTCACGCACCAGCGTCAGGTCCTGCTCTGCCTGTTGCATCGTCGCCCTCCTCCGCTCTGTCGGTGGGACCACGGTCCCGCCGACGGCCGCGGCAGGGCGTGCACGTTCCTGCTCGGTCCTGGGACGTTCCTGCTCAGCGACCGCGGCCGGCCGCACGCACCGCGGCCGGGGTGGCACCGCCCGCCCGCCGCAGGTGCCGGGTCAGGTGGCTCTGGTCGGCGAACCCGCACCGCGCGGCGACGGCCGCGATCGGGAGGTCGGTCGAGGTCAGCAGCTGGCGGGCCCGGGCCAACCGCCGGCTGAGCACGTACTGGTGCGGGCTCGCCCCGGTCGCGGCGCGGAACTGCCGGCTGAAGTGGAACTCGCTCACGGCGGCCAGTGCGGCCAGCTCGGCGACGGACAGCGGCCCCGCCAGGTCCTCCTCGACGTGCCGGACCACCCGCTCCAGCTGACCCCGGGAGAGCCCGGCCGGCGCTGGGGTGGTCGGCGTCCGGGCCGAGGTGTGGTCCCGCGCGAGGGCGGCGACCAGCGCCAGCCCCGTCGACTCCAGCGCCAGCCGGCCGAGACCGGAGGTGTCGTCCAGCCCGGCCTGCAGGAGCCGCGTCAGGGGTGCGACGGCCGGGGAGCGTGCGCCCACGACCGGAGTGAGGCCCGGCGTCCGGTGGCTCCCGGCCGCGCTCAGCGCCTCGTCCAGCACCTGCGGGGCCACGGCGACCACGACGGTGGAGACGCCCTGCGGGGTGCCGTCCCGCGACCGGGCCGCCAGGTCGAACCCGGCCGGCACGACGGCGACGTCCCCGGGCAGGCCTGCGGTGGCGCGCTCCCGGGAGTCCAGGGTCTCCAGCAGGCGGTAGGGCCGGCCCACGTTCACCAGGACGCGGTGCTCCGCCGCCGCCGGGACGAGCGCCTCCTCGACCTGCCGCTGCACCGGGGTCACGAGGAGACCCGGGCGGAGCTCGACCGGTTCCGGGGACTGGATCACCACACCTCCCGCCGCTGCGACGGATGATCCGCTGTCGCACACCGCCTGCCAAGGGCCGCGGGGACGCGGTCCCACCGGTCAGGGGCCGGTGCGGCCCTGCTCGGCGGCCCAGCGGTCCAGCGCCTGGACGGTCAGGACGTGCGGGAAGGTAAGCGCCACCAGGACGGCGAGCGCCGCGCTCACCGCCACCCAGCGGCTGGGAGTCACCCGCGAGGACCTGGCGGGCCGCCTCGGCGGGGGCCGTACCGGAGGCGACGAGCCCTTGCATGAGGACCAGCCGGGCCATGTCCTCGTCGTCGTACCTCCGGTGCCCCCCGGCGGTGCGCCCGCTGGGCGCCAGCCCGTAGCGACGGCCCCAGCTGCGCAGCGTCTCGGGGGCCACGCCCAGTCGGGCGGCCGCGGCTCCTACGCCCAGCGGTGCTGTCGAACCGGTCGATCGCCCGTCGACCACGCCCCCATCATGAGGGGCGTTCGGCGCCCGGGGCGGTGGACCCACTCCCTCCGGGAGTGCCGGAGCCGGGAGCCAGCACCTTCGCCAACAGCGCGGACAGCTGCCGTTGCTCCTCCCCCGTCAGGTTGCCCAGCCGGTCCTCGGGGAACTCGCGCGGGCCCTGCCGGAACCGGCGCACGCGGAGCGGACGGAGTCATGACGTGGATCGCGAGTGGGAGGGGCCCGGTCTGGGCCATGCTGGCGCCGATTCAGCACCCGCCGCCCCAGCGAGAGCGGACGATCCGGCCTGCGCGACACGGTCATCCGGCCGACGAGCCGCGGGCATGGAAAGGTCCCCGTAGCAGGACACGCCACCCGGACGGGGTCACCGGCTCCGCTCCGTCCCCGGACCCAGAGGCGGTTGGCCGCAGTTGTTCTCCCTGAGTCGGCGCCTGGCAGGCGCACTCGTGCACGTGTACACAGCGAGCGGCTCCGTGCTCGCGCTGCTCATCGTGCTGGCTGCGTTCGACGGTCACGTGGTCATGGCCCTCTGGATCGGCCTGGTCGCACTCGTCGTCGATGGCACGGACGGGATGCTCGCCCGCGGCGCGCGGGTGAAGGAGACCATCCCCTGGTTCGACGGCGCCCGCCTCGACGACATCGTCGACTACCTGACCTACGTCTTCGCCCCCGTGGTCCTCCTCTGGACGACCGGGGCCCTGCCGGATGGAGCGTCCGGGTGGGTGCTGGCCGCCCTGCCGCTGCTCTCCTCCAGCTACCAGTTCTGCCGGGTGGACGCGAAGACCGAGGACCACACGTTCCTCGGGTTCCCCAGCTACTGGAACGTCGTCGCCTTCTACGTCATCGTGCTCGAACTCGACCGGGTCACCGTCGCGACCATCCTGGTCGTCTGCTCGATCCTGGTGTTCGTGCCGGTGCGCTACCTGTACCCCTCACGCACTCAGACGTTCAGACCCCTCAGCCTGGTGCTCACCGCGATCTGGATCGGCACGTATGCGCTGCTCCTCCTCCAGTTCCCGTCCGTGGACCCGATCTTGGTGACCGTCTCACTCGCCTACCTGGTGTACTACCTGGCGGTCAGCGGCTACCTCACCGTTGCTGCCAGGCGCCGCCGGCGCGGTCGTGCGGGCCGTGCCGAGACACGGGTGGACGCCGGCACGCCCTGACCGCCGGACACTGCTGCACGGGACTCTTCCCGCCTGCTCGGGCCGGAGCGCCCCTCCGCGTGCACGGCCCGCACCGCCGTCCCCGGCGCCTGCCGGGCTGTCCTCCTCCTGGGCAGGCCTCCCGTGCGACGGTGAAGAGCGCCTCCGAGCACAGCTCCCCCGACAGATCCGCTCAGCACCGCCCGGTGAAGGCGCGCGCGGAAGCGCGCGCGTCGCTGCTCTGAGAGCGGTCGACCGGCGGCGCGACCTCCGGTTCCCTCGCCACTGCGTCCGCCGGGGCACCTCGCCGTCGGCGGTGAGGGGCGGCCTGTCGGTGGCCCCGGACGCGAAAGGGACCGGCCCCTCCGGCGCGACGGCGCTCCACCCCGGCCCCGCTGGGCTCTGGCCAGGTCGCCCTCGTCCGCGGTGACCAGGTCGCCCGACCGCTGCGAAGACGGTCTGTGACTCGGCCTCGGGCGTGAACCGGATTGCCCTCCGACGCCGAACGCCTCGTGACTCCCTCCCGGCTGTGGAGAGCGTCACCCCGAGGACGCGGAGCCACCCCGGACGTGGCCGCCACGGCACCGACGCCGAGCGGCGCTGCCGAACTGGTCGATCCCTTCGGTCACGACCCCGTCACGAGCGGTTTCCCCGATCCGGGGCGGTGGGCTCTCACTCTCCCGCCGCATCTTGGCCGGGACGATCCAACAGCTTCGCCAGCAGCGAGGACAACTGCAGCTGCTCCCCCTCGTCCAGACGGCCGAGCCGGTCGTCGGGGAAGTCGAAGGCACGCCGGACGGCGTGGTGCTCGCGCCGCCCGGCCGGGGTGATCGAGACGCGCTTGACCCGCCGGTCCGCCGGGTCGGGCACCCGGGTCACCAGCCCGCGGGCCTCCAGCCGGGCGACGAGCTGGGTGACGTTCGACGGGTCGCAGAGCAGCTCGACGGCGAGCTCCCCCATCGCCCGCTCCCCCACGGTGAGCTGGCCGAGCAGGCAGGCCTGGGCAGCGCTCAACCCGACCGCCTGCGCCGCGCGGTCGTACGCCGCGTCGTAGGCGTACACGAAGTCCCACACCTGCTGCTGCAGCGCGCTCGCGTCCTCTGCCACGGCGCCGAGGTTACTTGATGGACTGAAGTAGTCGTGCCACCATGACAGCAAGAACTTGAGTGACTCAATCAATCGGAGGAGATCCAGATGGCGGTCGAACACGGGAGCACGGCGATCACCCGCGTCCTGGTCACCGGGGTGCGCGGCAAGACCGGCGCCCCGCTGGCGGAGCTGCTCGTCGCCCGGCCGGGCGTCGAGGTGCTCGGCGGCAGCAGCAACCCGGAGTCGGTGGCCGTGGCCGGGGTCCGGCCGATCGAGTTCTCCTGGGACCGGCCGGCCGGCTGGCCCGCGGCGACCAGCGGCGCCGACGCGCTCTTCGTCGTCCGGTCCGATCGTGCGGACGCGCCGGAGCTGATCGGGGCGCTCCTCGAGGTGACGCCACCCCGGGCGCACGTCGTCCTGCTGTCCGAACAGGACGCCGACCACACCGGTCCGGCCGGGTGGGCGCCGCGGGCCGAACGCGCGGTGCGCACCGGCAGCCACAGCTGGACGGTGCTGCGGCCGAGCTGGTTCATGCAGGTGCTCACCGACCCACGCTTCTACCTCGACCAGCTCACCGGCACCGGCGAGCTGCCGTTCGCCAGTGGGGGCGCGAGCCTCGCGTGGATCGATGCCCGGGACATCGCCGCAGTGGCCGAGCGTGCGCTGCTCGAGGAGGGGCACGCCGGCCAGGTGTACGAGCTCACCGGTCCGGCGGCGCTCTCACTGCCCCGCACCGCGGAGCTGATCTCCCGGGCCACCGGTCGCTCCATGGCCCACCGGGAGATCACCATCGCCGAGGCGCTGGCCGGGACCGAGGGCTTCGAGCGGGAGATCACCGAGGTGACGTTCGAGCGCGTGCAGGCCGGCAGCTTCGCCGTCGTGACCGACGCCGTCCAGCACGTGACCCGACGGCCGGCGCGGTCGTTGGAGGCGTTCCTGGCCGACTCTGGACCGTCCCTGACGGCCCCGCGCTGACGTCGGCCGCCCCACGTCCCCGGGTGACTGCGGCCCCCGGACACGGACCAGCCCCCGCGGCGTCACGCCGCGGGGGCTGGTGCCCGGTGCCTGCAGGCACCGGCTCCGACCGGCGCCGCCGGTCGGGGTGGCTCAGTTGCTGCGACGGCTGCCGGTGAGGCGGCTGAGCAGCTTCTTGAGCAGGTTGGCCTTGATCAGTCCGGACACGATCCCCATGTCGATTCCTCCTCCGGGTCGGTTGGACCAGGCCATACCCAGGGACTGCGCAGTCCATGTACGAGCCGGCGCAGCCGCGAGGTCAGGGGCGGACCCGGTTCCGCGGTCGCCGACCGCCGGCGAACCACCGTTCGACCCGACGCCAGCGGTTGGGGGTCTTCTCGCGGTCCAGCACCTCGGACTCGGCGAGCGCCCGGTCGACCGGACCGAGCTCCGGCGGCTCGAAGAGCACCACGGAACGACCGGTCGGCCGGCGCAGCCGCTCGATGCCCTGCACCAGCGAGCCGGTGTCGGCGACAGCGGCGGCGACGTCGTCCGGCGTGCACCCGAGGTGCTCGGCGAGCAGCCGGTCACGGAAGGCGAGGATGGTCGCGGCCACCCGGTCGGCGCCCGCCCGGCCCTCGACCGCCTCGATCGCCAGGTCGCACTCGGTGTCCAGGCCCATCGACCGGTTGTTCAGGTTGCTGGAGCCCAGCCGGAGCAGGCGGTCGTCGACGACGGCCACCTTGGCGTGCACGTAGATCGGCTCGCGCTGCTCGGTCACCGGACAGTAGAGCCGGAACCGGTCGTGGACGTCGGCCTCGCGGACGATCTCCAGCACCAGGGCGCGCGCGGTGCCCATCGCCTTCTCCGACAGCCAGCCGTCGGCGGTCCACGGGTTGAGCACGACGACCTCCGGGCCGTCGGGCTCACGCAGCCGCTCGGCGATCGCCTCGGCGATCCGGCGGCTGGCGAAGTACTGGCTCTCCACGTAGATCGACCGTCGGGCGGCGGCGATGCCGGCGAGCCACAGCAGCTCGATCTCGTGCACCAGCTCCGCGCCGTCGTGTTCGGGCCGGGTGCGGGCGATGGCGACGTCGACGTCGGTGAGCAGCGGCTCGACCTCCTCGGGCCAGCACGTCCGCTCCTCGGTCAGCGGCTCCAGACGCTCCCCGGTGCCGCTCTCCCACCGGGTGCGGGCGAGCTCGGCGACGGCGCGGGCAGCGGGCCCGGTCAGCATGCTCGTCGCGTCGTGCCACGGTCCGGCCAGCCGCCCCTCGGCCCGGCCGGGGGCCGGGGAACGCCGGTGCGGGTTGACGTCGGCGTGGTCGGGGGTGTCCCACCGGTCGGCGGTGACGTCGATGCCGCCGGTGAAGGCCAGGCAGTCGTCGATGACCACGATCTTCTGGTGGTGTGCCCCGCCGACCGGGTGGTGGGTGTCGATGGCCAGGGTGAGGCGGTCGGAGGTGCGCCGGTCCAGCAGCACGATGGGCTGCAGTCCCCGGCCGAGCGCGCGGAGCATGCCGAGGTCCCACTGGAGGACGCCGATCTCCAGCTGCGGGTTCTGCGCCACCGCCCGTTCCAGCACGGCGCCGAGCCGGTCGTCCTTCGGCCGGCCGCCGGCGAGGGGGTCCAGCCGGATGCGCGGGTCGAAGTCCCAGCCGATGAACAGCACCCGCCGTTCGGCGCTCAGCACGGCACGCTTGAGGGTGGCGAAGTACTCGGCCGCGTCGACGAAGACGGCGAAGCGGTCGGCCCGCTCGATCCGCCAGCAGGTCTCCCCCGGGATCAACATGCGCGCACCCGCCTCCGGCGGGACGGCACCTCCGTCACGGGAGGCGGGGAGCCCGACGCCAGGGTCGGTGTCGGGGTCGGTCGTCGCCTGGCCGTCGTCCATCACGTCGGGAGTGTGCCCGTCGTCCGGCACGGCACCAAGGACCGACTCCCTCGAACCGGGGACACGGCCGGGCAGCGCCGCCGTCCCCCAGCGACAGAACTCAGCTGATGATCGGCCCGGCGGCTGGGAGGGTGCTCTCGACCAGACCCGACCGGCTGCGGCGGGACCGTGGACCACACCGGCAGAGGCAGGGAGGACGGATGGACGGGAACACCGACTCCACCGACGACGCGCGGTCGCTGCGTGCGGCGCTGCGCACGGAGCTCGTCGCCGCGATGAGGTCGCGCCGGGCCGACGCCGTCGCCGCGCTCCGCAGCGCCCTGGCGGCGATCGACAACGCCGAGGCCGTCGTCGCGCCGGAGACCGCGACCGGAGCCACGAACGCACACCTCGCCGGCACCCGGACCGGGGTCGGTTCCACCGAGGCGGACCGCCGCGCCCTGTCGATCGGCGATGTCCGCGCCCTCCTGCGCGCAGAGACCACGGACCGCCGGACCGAGGCCGACCGTTACGACGGCCTCGGGCAGCACGAGGCCGCCGGCCGGCTCCGGCGCGAGGCCGAGGTGCTCGACCACCACGCCGACGGGTGACCGCACGGCTCCCTGTCGCCGCCGGGGTCAGCCTGCGGCGGGCCGGACGACCTCGGCGATCCGTCGTTCGGCGGTCGCGTCGAGCCCGGTGACTCGCCGGTGCCCCGCTGCTCGGCTGACCGGTCGTCAGCGGCGGGCGAGGACGGCCAGGGCCACCGCGCACCCCCACCCGGTCGCCACCACCGGGGTCTCGACCGGGTCGAACCCGCCGGGGCTGACCCGGAGGCGGGTGCAGCGCTCGCTCAGGTAGCCGAACGTCAGCCCGGTGCCGAGCCACCGGAGCACCCAGCGGGCCCGGTCGTCCGGCCCGCGGAGCAGCCGGGCGGTCGCCCAGACCTGCGGCCCGAGCAGGTACGGCGGTGCACTGAAGGCCGTGCCGAACCAGAGCCAGTCACGGACGACGTGGTCCGGGCTCCCCACGAGGAAGGGGACGTCGAAGTGCCGGCGGCGCCGCAGGGCGACGACGTGACCGGCCAGCTGAGCGGCCAACTGGGCCGCCGACACGGCGACGAGTGTGGAGCGGGGCACCATGCCACCGCACCGTAGGGCCCCGGCGGGGTCAGGTCAGCTGGTTGATCCGGATCAGGTTGCCCGTCGGGTCGCGGAACGCGCAGTCGCGGACACCGTAGTCCTGGTCCGTCGGCTCCTGGAGCACCTCGGCGCCACTGGCCGCGATCTTGCCGAAGGTGCCGTCGAGGTCGTCGGTGGCCAGGGTGATCGCGGCGTAGTTGCCCTTGGCGATCAGCTCGAGGACGGTGCGGCGCTCCTCGTCGGTGATGGTCGGGTCGACGGCCGGCGGGTGCAGGACGATGGAGGTCTGCGGCTGGTCGGGTGGGCCCACGGTGACCCAGCGCATGTCCTCGTAGCCGACGTCCTTGCGGACCTCGAAACCGAGGACGTCGCGGTAGAAGGCCACCGAGGCCTCCGGGTCGGTGTGCGGCAGGAACGCGTAGTGGATGATCAAGGTCATGTCGGCCACGCTAGGGGCGGCAGGGACGTCCGGGCTTCTCGATTCCTGACCGGTCTGGTCGCCTGCTTGGCCAGGCACGGCGGAATCCCCGCACTCCCCCGGGCGGCCTGCTCGCGGTAGACGCTCGGCGGCATCCCGACCAGTTCGGTGAAGCGGGTGCTGAACGTGCCCAGCGAACCGCAGCCGACGGCGAAGCAGACGTCGGTCACGCTGAGGTCCCCCCGCCGCAACAGCGTCATGGCGCGCTCGATCCGCCGGGTCATCAGGTAGGCGTACGGCGACTCCCCGTAGGCCCGCTTGAACTCCCGGCTCAGGTGCCCGGCCGACACGTGCACCCCACGGGCCAGCGCGGCGACGTCGAGCGGCTGGGCGTACTCGCGGTCGATCCGGTCCCGCACCCGGCGCAGCAGCACCAGGTCGGCCAGACGCTGCTCCGAGACGGGTCCACCGGCCACGTGCGAGAGCCTAGGGCGCACCTCGACCGCGGGAGGCCCGTCGCGCACGGGCGCCCGGCCGGTGCGGTCGCCGGGGAGCCCGCTGGTAGAACCGACCGGTGAGCACCGAGGCGACGCTGTTGCTCACCCTCGACCTCGTCGGCACGTTCGCCTTCGCGCTGAACGGTGCGCTGACCGCGCTGCGGGTGACCCGGCTCGACATCGTCGGCGTCATCACGCTGGGGATGACCACGGCCCTCGGCGGCGGGATCATCCGGGACGTCCTGCTCGGCGCCCTGCCGCCGGCGACGTTCAGCGACTGGCGCTACCTGGCGGTGGCCGCCGGCGGTGGGCTGGTCGCCTTCGTCCTCGGGCCCGGGCTGGACCGGCTGAACACCCCGATCACGGTGCTCGACGCCGCGGGGCTGAGCCTGTTCGCGGTCACCGGCGCCAGCAAGGCGCTCGCCCTCGGGCTGGGCCCGACGCAGGCGGTGCTGCTCGGCGCGCTCACCGGGGTGGGTGGGGGCACGTTGCGCGACGTCCTGATCGGGCAGGTCCCGTCCGTCTTCCGCAGCGGCCTGTACGCGATCCCGGCGCTGATCGGTGCGACCGTCACCGTGGTGGCCGCCCAGCTGGACGCCTACGGGGTGGCCACGGCCGTCGGCGCGGCGGCCGTGTGCTTCACGATCCGGATGCTCAGCGTCCGTTTCGGCTGGAACGCGCCGATGCCCCGGACACCGCGCGCCCACCGTCCGGACGGCGGCTGACCGCCCGCCCGCAGCGCGGAGAGCCGCCCCGTGGGCCATGCCTTCAGAGGAATTGACCTGAACGTCACACGAGGGTCTTCCGCTGAAACGTGACGTGGGGCACCCTGTCCGGCACACCGCGCGGACGACCCCTTCGCCGCGCACCCGCATTCGTCAACATCCGTAGACGTTCCGAGGTGCAGCCATGACCACCACCCAGCTACAGCTGACCCATCCCCTGGACCCCATCCAGGCCGCGGAGATCGAGGAGGTCCGGCGGATCACCACCGCGGCCGGCCTGGTCGTCGACAGCACCCGCTTCGTCTACGTCGGCCTCCAGGAGCCGCCGAAGGCCGAGGTGCTGGCCCACCGCCCCGGGCAGCCGGTCACCCGGTGCTTCCGGGTCCTGCTGCTGGACCTGGCCTCGCAGGTCTCCCGGGACGTCGTGGTCGACGCCACCGCCGGTGAGGTCGTCACGGCGGTCGAGCTGGACACCGCCACCTCCGGTCAGCTCCCGGTGCTGGACGAGGAGTTCGAGCTCGTCGAGCAGCTGCTGTCCACCGACGAGCGGTGGCTGGCCGCCCTGGCCGCCCGCGACCTGGACGTCGCCCAGGTCCGGGTGGCCCCCCTGTCGGCCGGCGCGTACGAGGAGTACCCGGACGAGGCGGGGCGCCGCGTCCTGCGCGGGCTGGCCTTCTGGCAGGAGACGCCGACGGACTCCGCCTGGGCACACCCGATCGACGGCCTGGTCGCCTACGTCGACACGATCAACCGGGTCGTCGACCAGGTCATCGACACCGGCGCCGTCCCGGTGCCCACCGGCTCGGGCAACTACGACGACCCGGCGGTCAGCGGCCCGCCGCGGACCACCCAGAAGCCGATCGAGATCACCCAGCCCCAGGGGTCGAGCCTGTCCCTGGAGGGCAACGTGCTCACCTGGGAGAAGTGGTCGCTGCGGGTCGGCTTCGACACCCGGGAGGGCCTCGTGCTGCACCAGATCGGGTTCGACGAGGGCGCCGGCGTGCGGCCGATCGTCTACCGCGCCTCGATCGCCGAGATGGTCGTCCCCTACGCCGACCCGAACCCGGTGCGCTCCTGGCAGAACTACTTCGACACCGGCGAGTACCTGGTCGGCCGCTACGCCAACGCCCTGGAGCTCGGCTGCGACTGCCTCGGCGACATCACCTACCTGGACGCCGTCATCGCCGACGAGCAGGGCGACCCCCGCACGCTGCCCAACGCGGTCTGCATCCACGAGGAGGACTTCGGGATCCTCTGGAAGCACACCGACCTGTGGAGCGGCTCGCAGCAGACCCGCCGGCAGCGGCGGCTGGTGATCTCCTTCTTCACCACCGTGGGCAACTACGACTACGGCTTCTACTGGTACCTCTACCTCGACGGCACGATCGAGTTCGAGGCCAAGGCCACCGGCGTCGTCTTCACCTCCGCCCACGCCGGCGGCGAGTACCCCTACGCCTCCCAGATCGCCCCGGGGCTGGGCGCCCCGCTGCACCAGCACCTGTTCAGCGCCCGCCTGGACATGACGGTCGACGGCGTCGCCAACCGGGTCGACGAGGTGGAGGTCGTGCGGGTCCCGATGGGGCCGGAGAACCAGCGCGGCAACGCGTTCACCACCTCCTGCACCACCCTGGCCACCGAGTCCGCGGCCCAGCGCGACGCCTCCCCGGCCACCGACCGGGTCTGGCACATCGTCAACCCCGAGCGGCTCAACCACGTCGGCCAGCCCGTCGGCTACGCCCTGTACCCGGAGGGGCTGCCGACCCTGCTGTCGGACCCGGGGTCCTCGATCGCCCAGCGGGCGGCGTTCGCCACCCGGCACCTGTGGGTGACCCGCTACGACCCCGCCGAGCGTTACTCGGCCGGGGACTTCGTCAACCAGCACAGCGGGGGCTCCGGGCTGCCCGAGTACGCCGCGGCCGACCGGGACATCGACGGCCAGGACCTGGTGGTGTGGCACACCTTCGGGCTCACCCACGTGCCCCGGCCGGAGGACTGGCCGATCATGCCGGTGGACTACACCGGGTTCCGGCTGAAGCCGTTCGGCTTCTTCGACCGCAACCCCACCCTCGACGTGCCGGCCTCGACCTCCGCGCACTGCGCGGGCGGCGCCGCCTCCTGCACGACCACGGAGGCCTCCGGTGAGTGAGCGCCCGACCACCTCGACCGGCGCGACCGCGCTGACCTCCCCCGGCGCGCCGGCCGGCCGCAGCGACGGCGAGCAGCTGAGGTCCGGCCGGCTCGGCGTCCTCGGCATCGTCTTCTTCGTCGTCGCCGCCGCGGCCCCGCTGGTCGGCATGACCGGCGCCGTGCCGGTGGCCATCGCGGCCGGCAACGGCGCCGGCGCCCCGGGCGCCTACGTCGCCGTCGGGATCGTCCTCATGGTGTTCGCCTCCGCCTTCTCGGCGATGAGCCGGGTGGTGACCAACACCGGGGCGTTCTTCGCCTACGTCGGCCGCGGCCTGGGCCTGTCCGCCGGCGTCGGCTCGGCGTTCGTCTCCGTGTTCGCCTACCTGACCATCCAGCTGGCGGTCTACGGGTTCTTCGGCGGTCTGATGGCCGGGCAGATGGAGGCCACCTTCGGCATCGACGCCCCGTGGTGGCTGTGGACGCTCGCCGCCTGGGCGCTGGTGCTCGCCCTCTCGGTGGTCAGCGTCGACGTCGGCGCCAAGGTCCTCGGCACGCTCATGGTGCTCGAGCTGCTCAGCCTCGCCGTCGTCGCCGTCGCCGTCATGCTCGAGGGCGGCGGCCCCGACGGGGCGAACCTGGTCGAGTCCTTCGCTCCGCAGAACGTCTTCGTCGGCGGCCTGGCCGGCTCGGCCGGCATCGCGCTGGCCTTCGCGTTCGCCTCCTACATCGGCTTCGAGGCCACCGCGATCTACGGCGAGGAGAGCAAGGACCCCGAGCGCACCGTGCCGCGGGCCACCTACGCCGCGGTGGGCCTGATCACCGTCATCTTCGCGGCGGCCTCCTGGGCCGTGGTGAGCGGACTGGGCACCGACGACGTCGTCGCCCGGGTGCTCGAGGAGTCCTCGGTCGACGGCGTGCCGCTGGCCGATCCCGCGGCGGTGCTGTTCTCCGTCGCCGCCACCTACGTCGGCGACTGGCTGGCCACGGTGATGAGCTGGCTCGTGCTCTCCAGCCTGTTCGCCGGGCTGCTGGCCTTCCAGAACTGCAGCGCCCGCTACTTCTTCTCCCTGGGCCGCGCCGGGGTCTTCCCCGGGGCGCTGCAGAACACCAACCGGCACGGCGCCCCCGGCATCGGGGCGATCGTGACCAGCGTCCTCACCGGCACGGTGATCGTGGTCTTCGCCCTGGCCGGCCTGGACCCGGTGCTCAACCTCTTCTACTGGTCGTCCGGCATGGCGGTCATCTCCGTCGTGCTGGTGGAGATCCTCGTCTGCGTGGCCGTCCTGGTGCACTTCCGGGGAACACGGCGCGGGGGCCACTGGTGGTCGACGCTGGCCGCACCGGTGCTCGCCGCCCTCGGCCTGGCCACCGGGCTCTACCTGCTGATCGGCCGGTTCGGCCTGCTGGCCGGCACCGTCCCCGAGGGCGTCGACCCGACCGTGACGGCCTGGCAGCTCAGCGCCACCGGCTGGACGCTGGTGCTGCTGCCCTTCGTGCTGTTCCTGGTCGGGCTGGTGGTCGGCACGGTGCTCTCGCGGAACGCCGACCAGCGACCGGCGCTGCGCGACGTCGTAGGCTGAGCCGTGACCGCTCATCTGGTGGTCTGCGGCGCGGGCGCCGGACTGGCGATGATCGGGCACTTCCCGCACCGGCCGCCGCTGTGGGTGCCGCACGCCCTGGGGCTGGTGGCGATGGTGGTGGCCTGGCTGCCCGCCGCCCGCCCGCTGGGAGAGCCGCTGGCGCTGCTCGCGCTGGCGGCGCTCCTGGCCTGGCAGCTGCGCCGCGTGCGGACGCCGGCCGCCCGCTGGTCCGGTGCGGTCGACACCGCGGCGATGGCCGCGCTCATCGCGCTCGCCGGGGTCGGCGGCGGGACGGCGGCGGGCGGTGTCCACGGTGCCCACCACACCGGCGCCGAGGGCACGCTCCCCTACGCCGTCGCCGTCCTGGTGGTCTGGCTCGCCGTGCGGCACGTCACCCGCCAGGGCGGGCCGCGCGACCACCGCGCCGGCCGGGACGACGCCGTCCCGGAGCGGCCCGATCGCGCGGGCCGGGCGCTGGGTGCCCTGCGGTTCACCGGGGGGCTGGTGATGCTGTCGGGGATGACCGCGATGCTCACCTGAGCACCCCCGTCGCCCGAGGAGCCCCGTGCCCAAGATCGTCGACCACGCCGCCCGCCGCACCGAGATCATCGAGGCGGTGTGGTCGCTGATCGTCCGCAAGGGCTTCATCGCGGTCACCATGCGGGAGCTGGCCGCGGAGGCGGGGTACGCCAACGGTGCCCTGGCCCGCTACTTCCCGGACAAGGACGCCGTGCTGCGGGCGGCGTTCCAGCGGGCCTTCGACGCCACGAACGAGCGGGCCCGCGCCGCGATCGGCGACCGCGGCGGGCTCACCGCGTTCCGGCTGCTGTGCCTGGAGATCATGCCGCTGGACGAGGTCCGGCTCGCCGAGGCCCGGGTGGTCATCGGCTTCTGGGACTACGCCGCCGGCCAGCCGGAGCTCGTGGCGTTCTACGACAACGCCATGGAGACCTGGCGCGCGGAGATGCGGATGTACCTGGGCCAGGCCCAGGTCGCCGGCGAGCTGGCACCGGGCCGCTCGCACGACCTGATCGTCGACGCGGTGCTCGCCCTGACGATGGGGTTGCAGATCAACGCCTGCTTCTCCCCACGCCACAACACACCCGAACGCCAGACGGCCCTCCTCGAGGACTTCCTCACCACCATCGGCCGCCCGGCGTCGTCCTGAACCACCACGCCCCAGCACCTGCGCGGGGTGCTGGGGCGTGGTGGGCGGTGCGGTCAGTCGAAGACGATGACGCCGCGGATGTTCTTCCCGGCGTGCATGTCCTCGTAGGCCTCGGCGACCTGGTCCAGCGTGTACTCCCGGGTGACGAGCTCGTCGAGCTTCAGCTGGCCGGCCTGGTACATCCGCAGCAGGGCCGGGATGTCGTGCCGCGGGTTGGACTCGCCGAACAGCGATCCCTGCAGCCGCTTCTGCATGAGCGTGAGGTCGCCGAGGGCGATCGGGGCGCCGGTGGCGGTGACGTCACCGAGCCCGGTCAGCACGACGGTGCCGGCCTTGCGGATCGCGGCCAGCGCCTGGGCCACGTGCTCGCCCTGCACCACGCCGACGGTGATGATGACGGCGTCGGCGCCCTGCCCGTTGGTGATCGACCGGGCGTACTCGGTCGCCTCCTCGATGCCGGGGAAGACGTGCGTGGCCCCGAACTCCTTGGCCTTCTCCTGCTTGAACGGTGCCGGGTCCACCGCGATGACCGTGCTGGCCCCGGCGTGCACCGCCCCCTGCAGCGCGTTCGCCCCGATGCCGCCGATGCCCATCACGATCACCGTCGCCCCCGGCTTGATGTTGGCCGAGCGGACCGCTGACCCCCAGCCGGTGGGCACCCCGCAGCCCACCAGCGCAGCGGCCTTGAGCGGCACGTCCTTGCTGATCTTCACCACCGAGTCGACCGAGGCGGTCGTGTACTCGCTGAAGGTGGAGATGCCGCACTGCTGACCGACGGGGTTGCCGTCCTCGGTCATCCGGAAGCTGGTCGGGTCCTCGGCCCGGGCGCCGGTGAGCAGGGAGGCCCCGAGGTCGCAGAGGTTGCTCTGCCCCTGGGCGCACGACTCGCAGTGCCCACAGGCGGGCAGGAACGAGAAGACCACGTGGTCGCCGACCTCGTAGCCCGGGGTGTTCGGCCCGACGGCGGTGACGACGCCGGCGCCCTCGTGCCCACCCACGTAGGGGTAGACCGCGACCGGCACGTCCCCGGTGGCGACGTGGTCGTCGGAGTGACACAGGCCCGAAGCGGCGAGCTTGACCGTCACCTCCCCCTGGCGCGGGTCGTCGAGCTCGACGGTGGCCGTCTCGTAGGTGCCGGGGGCCTTGCGGACGAGCGAGACGCGGGTGGTGACGGGCACAGGTGCTCCTCTCCGAGCAGGGACGGTGCGGCCGGTCCGGGGGCCTCCCGGGCGCCGGTCACTCCTCCCCGGTGGTTCCCGACCGATCGGTCAGGAATGCGCGCAGCCTACGGGGCGGGAGTGGTGCACGTCACTGTTCGGCCGCGCTCCCGGCTCGGCCTGACGGTGGGCGGCCGAAGATCGCCAGCAGCTCGTCCACCTCGTGCGCCTCCGTCGCGGGGTGCCGGAACGGCTGGTGCGGCTGCACGGCGTAGTGGGTGCGCCGCCCGACCCGTGTCCGCAGGACGTACCCGTCGTCCTCCAGGTCGCGGAGGATCGCCAGTGCAGCGCGGGACGAGATGCCCACCTGCGCGGCGATCTCCGCGACCCGCAGGTCGGGGGCGCCGGCGACGGCCAGCAGGACGTGCCCGTGGTTGGTCAGGAACGTCCACCGCCGCTCACCGGTCATCGCTCGTCGCGCCCCTCTCCCGTCGTCCCGACCGGCTGCCGCTGCCGCCGCCAGGTCGGCTCCAGCGCCGCGGTCTCCTCGGCCGAGGCGACCCGGAAGGGCGCTGCGGCGCCCGCGGCCACCGGCGCCCGGCCCTGGCCGCGCGTCGCCCGCAGGCTGGCCACGACCGAGACCCCGATGATCGTGGCGACGACGGCCAACGAGATCGTCGTCGGCACGTAGAACAGGTCGACCTTCAGCATCATCTTGACCCCGACCCAGACCAGCACCAGCGCCAGGCCGGCCTTGAGGTACACGAACCGGTGCATCAGGTCGGCGAGCAGGAAGTACATCGCGCGCAGGCCTAGGACGGCGAACGCGTTGGCGGTGAACACCAAGAACGGCTCGTCGGTGACCGCGAAGATGGCCGGGATCGAGTCGACCGCGAAGACGACGTCGGTGACCTCGATGACCACCAGCACGGCCAGCAGCGGCGTGGCGACCAGTCGCCCGCCCATCCGCACCACGAGGCGCTGGCCGTGGTAGGCGTCGGTCATCGGCACGAAGCGGCGGAAGGCGCGCAGCGCCCGCGACCGCTCCGGGTCCAGGTGCTCGTTGCGCTGCCGGGCCATCCGCACACCGGTGACGAGCAGGAACGCGGCGAACAGGTACAGCACCCAGCTGAAGCTGGCGATGAGCACCGACCCGGCGGCGATGAAGATGCCGCGGAAGACCAGCGCCCCGAGGACGCCGAGGAACAGGACCCGGTGCTGGTACTCCCGCGGTACGGCGAAGTACGTCAGCACGATCGCCCAGACGAACACGTTGTCCACGGCCAGGGACTTCTCGATCAGGTAGCCGGCGAAGTACTGCTGGCCGTACTCGCTGCCGGCCTGCCACCAGACGACGGCGCCGAACGCGACGCCGAGCACGACCCAGACCGCCGACCAACCGGCCGCCTCCCGCACGCCGATCACGTGTGCGTGCCGGTGGGCGAACAGGTCGACGGCGAGCATGACGAGGATGACCGCCAGCACGGCCAGCCAGATCCACAGGGGGACGTTCACAGGGCACCTCCCGGTCAGGTTGCGACCGGAGGTCTCCCCCGCTCCCGGACACCAGCCCGAGAGCCCCACCCCGCCGGGCCACGAGGGCCGTGCTGACGACGAGCTGGCGCTGGGGTACTCCCCTCCACGACGAGGACCAGTGAAGCAGGCTTCACATGTTTCGGCAAGGGCGGCCTGGCGCGCCGCTCAGCTCCGGGCGTCCGCCAGCGGCGGCTGCGGCACCGCCGCCTCGTCCCCCGGGTGCACGACCAGCACCGGACAGCGGCCGTGCACCACGCAGTGCAGGGCGACCGAGCCGAGCAGCATCCCCGACAGCCGGCTGCGGCTCCGGCTGCCGACCACCAGGAGTGCTGCGCCGGCCGCGCGCTCGACGAGCGCGTCACCCGCCGTGCCCTGCACGGTCATGATCGAGACGGGCAGCCGCGGCTCCGGGCCGAGCGCCTCCGTGACCATCTCCTGCGCCCTGCGCGCTGCCGCGTCCCGGAGGTCGGTCGCCGACTCCATCTGCAGCACGGCGCCGTAACTCCAGTAGGTCGGCATCCGCCAGGCCGCGACGCCCTCGACCTCGGCGCCCAGCTCGGCCGCCATGGCGGCGGCGTGCACCAGGGCGGCCCGGGACGGCGCCGACCCGTCCAGCCCCACCACCACGTGGGCAGGGCCCGCCGGTTCCTGCGGGTGGACGACGACGACCGGGCACGACGCATGGGCCGAGCAGTGCAGCGCCACCGACCCGAGCAGCGTGCTGCGCACGGCGCCCCGGCCCCGGCTGCCGACGACGAGCAGGCTCGCCCCCTCGGCCACCTGGACCAGGTGCTCGGCCGGCGGACCCGGGACGACGACCACCTCGATCGGGACGTCGGCGCCGGTCCCCGGGTCCGGCCGGACCTCCTCGACCAGGGCGCGCGTCCGGGCGTCGGCGTCCGCCCGCAGCGCGTCGACCCGGGTCGGGTCGGCCACCTGGGCGTCGGCCCACCACAGGTCCACCGGGAACACGGACACGACCTCGAGCACCGCGCCCCGGCGACCGGCCGCCGCGAGCGCCCAGGCCAGCGCCTCCCGCGACCCCGCCGACCCGTCGACGCCGACCACCACCCGCGGCCGGCGCCCGCCCCCGACCTGCTCCGTTGCCTGCTCCACCGCGGCCTCCTCGCGTCGTCCGGTCCGGCGGCTCTGCCGGGCTCGACCCGACGATCACCCGGTGCCGGTGGCCACGGGGACGGGCGCACGTCCCCGGCTGCGGGGCCCAAGGTCCCGACCGGCACCCGCACCGGACCCTGCCGCGACCCCGGCCGCGGCTCTACCGTCGGGGGCACCGCCGAGGACGAGGAGGGGCCGTGCAGGTCAGGGACGTGATGACGCGCGAGGTGGTCACCGTGGGGCCGGACACCTCGGCCAAGTACGCCGCCGAGGTCATGGCCGAGCAGGGGTTCGCCGCCCTGCCGGTGGTCGACGAGGACGGCGTGCTGATCGGGATCGTCGCCGAGGCCGACGTGCTGCGGGACCGGCTGCCGGCCGATCCCCGGCTGCACCTGCGCCGGACGCCGGTGCCCGATGCGCCACCGGCCCTGCTGGTCCGCGGCGTGATGACGACGTCGGTCCGCACGGTGCCGGTGGCCGCGGACGTGGCCGACGTCGCCCGGCTGTTCGTGGACGAACGGTTGCGCAGCGCGCCCGTGCTGGACGGGGAGCGGCTGGCCGGCATCGTCAGTCGCCGGGACCTGCTGCGCACCCTGGTCCGCCCCGACGCGGAGATCCGGGCCGACGTGCTGCGCCTGGTGGAGGGCTACACCCAGGAGCCCGGCGGCTGGGACGTCCAGGTCTTCGATGGCGTCGCAACCGTCCAACGGGCCGGCGGGGTCACCGTCGACGCCGGGGACCGGGAGGCCGTGGAGTCCGCCGTGGCGACGCTCGCCCGCACCGTGCCCGGCATCGTGGCCGCGCGCGTGCTCACCGACGTCCCCGGTCCCCCGGGCAGCGCCGCACCACGGTGACCACCGGGCCGCCTGCCCGCGCTGGGGCCGAAGGTCCCGGGCCGGCGGGACCCGGGACCCCGGCGCGCAGCACCCGGGTGCGCCGACGCTGACCGGAGCACACCGGTCAGGTCGCGACGCCGAGAGGGACGACGATGAGCACACACGCACCGCGGCTGCTGGTGACCGCCGCCAGCCGGCACGGCTCCACCGCCGAGATCGCCGGCGCGGTCGCCCGTGACCTGGAGGCGTCCACGGCCGGTCGGCGCTGCGGGCTCACCGCGGTCGCCGTCCCGGTGGAGCGCGACCCCGACCCGTCCGGCTACGACGCGGTCGTGCTGGGCAGCGGGGTCTACGCCGGCCGGTGGCTGGAGCCCGCCCGGCACTACGCCGCCGCACACGCCACGGCGCTGCGGGGCCGGCCGGTCTGGCTGCTGAGCAGCGGGCCCATCGGCGCACCGCCCTTCCCGCCGGACGAGCCGCACGACGCCGACCCGATCCGGTCGTCCGTCGGCGCCCGGGGGCACCGGGTGTTCCCGGGGCGCCTGGACCCGCACCTCCTGGGGATCGGCGAGCGGGCGATGGTCACCGCCATGCGTGCCCCAGTCGGCGACTTCCGGGATTGGGCGGCCGTGCAGGCGTGGGCCGAGGAGATCGCCGAGGAGCTGGCCGGCCTGGTGGCAGGCCGGTCCCCCGCCCCCCGGGCCTGACCCGCGGCCGGTCAGGAGCGGCGGGCCGGCCGCTCCGTCCGGCCGGCGGCTCGCCTCTCCCCCTCCCGGACGGCCGCGTCGGGCGCGACCACCACCGGGACGGCGGCCTCGTGCGCCAGCCGTGCGGCGACGCTGCCCATCAGCCGGCGGGAGAAGCCGCGCCCGCGACGGCCGAGCACGAGGACGTCGGCGGCCTCGGTGGAGGCGATCTCCTGCAGCACCCGGGCGGGCTGCCCGCAGCCGATCTCCAGCACAGCCCCCTCGGGCAGCCAGCCCGCCCGGTCGGCGAGCAGGTCGTGCGCGGCCCGGCGCCGGGGGTCGTCGGGGAACTCGCCCTCGTCCGGGTCCAGCACGTTCACCAGGACGAACGCCGCCCCGCCGCCGGCGAACAGCCGCCCGGCCGCCCGGACCGCCTGGTCGGACTCCGCCGAGCCGTCCACCCCGACGACGACGGTCAGCCGGCCCGGGTCGCCGTCCGGGCGCCCGCCCTCGCCGCGCTCCAGCACCGCGACGTCCCGCCGGGCGCGTTCGGCGGCGATCGGGATGAACAGCGGGCCCAGGACGGCGCCCATCAGGTACCACCCCCCGGCGCGGTAGCCCTGCCGGGCGAGCAGCACCACCACGGCGGCGAGGCCGGTGAGGACCCAGAGTGCGATGACGACGGCGACGTAGGCGACGGTGTCCAGGAGGTGCTCCGTTCGGCGTGCGGTGAGGTCCCGGTGCGGTGCGCCGGGCGCGGCTCGCTCCGGACGGCGGGACCGGCGCCCGCACCTCCCACGGTCGCCGCGCCGCGCACCCGGCGCAGGAGGCCGTCGTCCTGCCGGTCAGGGACGTTGGCCCCTGCCCGGCGGCGCTGCGGGCCGTGATCGTCGACGCCACAGCGCCCCACCGTCGAAACGGAGAACGCCATGAAGGCCGCCGTCGTCACCGAGCTCGGTGCCCCCCTCCAGGTGCAGGACGTGCCCGTCCCGCAACCGGGGCCGAGGCAGGTCCTGGTCCGGATGGAGGCCAGCGGGCTCTGCCACACCGACATCCACGCCGCGCGCGGGGACTGGCCGGTCAAGCCCACTCCCCCGTTCATCCCCGGGCACGAGGGCATCGGCATCGTCGAGGAGCTCGGCGAGGGCGTGACCTCCCGGGCGGTCGGTGACCGGGTGGCGATCGCCTGGCTGGGCTCCGCCTGCGGGCACTGCCGGCACTGCATCGGCGGCTGGGAGACCCTGTGTGAGTCCCAGCAGAACTCCGGCTACTCCGTCGACGGGGCGCTGGCCGAGTACGCCGTCGTCGCCGCCGACTTCGCCACCCCCGTCCCCGAGGGGGTCTCCAGCCTCGACGCCGCCCCGCTGACCTGCGCCGGGGTCACCACCTACAAGGCGATCAAGGTGGCCCGGGTCGCCCCGGCCGAGACCGTCGCCGTCTTCGGCATCGGCGGACTCGGGCACCTGGCGCTGCAGTACGCCCGGATCGCCGGCGGCTTCGTCATCGCCGTCGACGTCCAGGACGACAAGCTGCAGATGGCCCGCGAGCTCGGCGCCGACGAGGTGGTCAACGCGGCCACGACCGACCCCGTCGCCGCGATCCAGGCCCTCGGTGGCGCCGACGTCGCCGTCGCGCTCGCCGCCGCACCGGCCTCCTTCGACCAGGCCTACCGCTCCCTGCGCCGCGGTGGTCGGCTGGTCTGCGTGGCGTTGCCGGCGGACGGCGCCATGCAGCTGCCGATCTTCGACACCGTGCTGGCCGGCAAGTCCGTCATCGGCTCGATCGTCGGCACCCGCAACGACCTCGCCGACGTGTTCGCCCTGCACGCCGCCGGCCGCACGAGGGTCGTCACCGCCGACCGCAAGCTCGACGACGTCAACGAGGCGATGGCCGACGTGCTCTCCGGGCACGTCCCCGCCCGCATCGTCTTCCAGTTCTGAGCCGCGGCGCTCCCGCCGGACGGCGTCGGGCGCCGGTCAGTCGCCCAGCAGTCGGCGCACGGATGCCCGGACCGACCACCGGGCCACCCGCAGCGGGACGACCACCGCCGCAGCGGCCAGGTGGGCAGCCCACCGCAGCAGGTCGCCGTACTCGGCCGGGGGCGCGTGCCGGGTCGGCGCAGGCGGGGGTGCAGGGGACGACGCGGGGGCGGCAGCGGGAGGCGGTGCGGGCGCCGGGGCAGCCGGCTGCTCGGGGACGAGCAGGTCGAACGCCGTCCGCCGCCGCGGGTCCCGCAGCGAGTCGAACGACGGGATCGCCGGCGCATCCGGCGACTCCTCCTCGACCGGCTCGGGCGGGGGCTGGACCTGCTCCTGGGCGGCGCGGCCGGAGCCGGTGGACGGTTCGGGGACGACGGCGCGGATCGCGGCGATCGACCCGGGACCCAGCCCGGCGATCCCGGCCAGCTCCGACCGGGTGAGCGCCGCCAGGTCGGCCACGCTGTCGACCCCCGCCCGGTTCAGCGCGGACACCGCCCGGGCGGGCAGGCCCAGCTCGCGGACGGTGCTCCCGGGCACATCGCGCGACGACCTGTTCGACATGGGCCCAACGTATCGCCCGCACCTCCCGCGGGCGGCGGCACGGCAGCTGGGACCCCCCGCGGACGGGGTCGATCCCCGGATCGCCGTCCGGGCGGTGTCCTGTCACCCTGTCCCGGTGACCCGGGTCGAGCGCGAGACCGTCCAGCGGACCGCGAGCGTGCGGTCCTACGCCGGCCACTCCGTGCACGCCGCACCGGGGGTCCACGAGTACGCGGTGACCCTGGTGCAGGCCGCCCTCCCGCAGGGCGGTCGGGTGCTGGAGGTCGGGGCCGGGTGCGGTGCGCTGGCGCTGCGGCTGAAGGACGCCGGCTTCGACGTGGTGCCGACCGACCTCGAGCCGCCGCACGACTGGATCACCCGGCTGGACCTGGACCACCCCGAGCTGACGGAGGAGACCCGGGGCCCCTTCGACATCGTCGTCTGCGTCGAGACGCTGGAGCACGTGGAGAACCCGCGGCAGGTGCTGCGGTCGATCCGGTCGATGCTGCGGGCCGGGGACCGTCTGCTGGTCAGCACCCCGAACGTCACCCACCCGCACTCGCTGCTGAAGACGGTGCTGCGGGGCGCCCCGGTGTTCTTCGGACCCGGGCACTACTACCAGCCCGGGCACATCACGCTGCTCCCCGACTGGATGCTGACCGAGCACGTCCGGCAGGCGGGGTTCGACCAGTTGGAGGTCCGGACGGCCGGCTCGATGGAGTACCACGGGCTCCGCCGCCTGGTCCACCGCGCGGAGCTCGCGCTGCTCCGGCTCGTCGGGCTGCGGGCGCACCCCGCGGACGGCGAAGGCGTCTGCGTGTTCGTCACCGCCGTCGCCGTCTGAGCACCGCCGTCTGAGCACCGCCGTCTGAGCACCGGGCGGGTCAGCCGGGGGCCGGGAAGGACCGGTCGCCGAAGAGGACGTGCCGCGCCAGCGCCCGGCCGGGCGGGGTGTGCAGCGCAGTGAACGCCGCGGCCGCCATGGCCGGGGTGCGCACCTGGGCCAGCCCGCGGCGCAACAGCAGCCGCCCGCGGAAGCTCCGGCGCAGCGCAGCGCCGTCGTACCGGTCCAGCGCCCCGGGCCGCCCGGTGCGCAGGGCCTCGTCCAGCACGTCGGCGGCGTGCTCGGACAGTCGCAGGCAGGGGTCGAGCCCGCCGGCGGTGAGCGGGGAGACCGCGCCCGCGGCGTCACCGACGAGCAGCCCGTCCGGGCAGCCGATCCGGCGCAGCAGACCCCCGACCGGGATGGGCCCCCCGCGCAGCTCGACGTCGTCGGGCCGGACCACGCCGGACAGCCCGGGTGCACGAGCGCCGAACCGCCGCACCGCCCGGCGCAGGCCGTCGGGGAAGCGATCGGGGTAGCCGGCCACGCCCACGTGGGCGTGCTGCCCGTCGTTGACCACCCAGGCCAGGTAGCCCGGCGCCAGGGAGGGGTCGAGCACGCAGTGGAAGGCCGGCGGGTCCGCGCTGCCGGGCACGGCGAAGACCTCCTCGCCCCCGACCAGCAGGTGCCGGTTGCGGTCCAGCCCCAGGTCCCGCGCGACCCCGGAGCGGGCGCCGTCGGCACCGACGACGAACCGGGCGCGCACCCGCACCGGGCCGTCCGGGCCGGTCAGCAGCGCGTGGCCCGCTGCCCGACCGCGGTACCGGGTGGCCAGGGCCAGCCGCACGCCGGCGTCGGTCGCGGCGCGGGCGGCGGCCAGGTACAACCCGGCCATGTCCCCCACCCGGTACTCGTCGCGGGCGCTGTCCAGCGTCACCGGCCGGTGCAGCGACGGCGGGTAGAGCACCACCCGCCGGATCGGCGGCCCCAGCCGGTCCGGCGGCAGCGGGAAGTCGTCGAGGGTCTTGCGCACGAAGATCCCGGTCGTGCGGATGGCGCCGGTGAGGCCGGGGCGCCGCTCGGCGAGCAGCACGTCGTGGCCGCGCCGGGCGAGCAGGGTGGCGGTGTGCAGACCGGCCAGGCCGGCGCCGACGACCAGCACGTCCGCGCGCTCGTCGGGTGTCATGGATCGATCCTCGATGTCCAGCTATCGAAAGTCAATCGACTCGCCGCATCCCGGTAGCGTCCCGAGGATGCCGGCGGCCACGCTCCAGCGCGACCCTGCGCGGCGGAGGCTCGACGCGCTCACCTTCGGGCTGTTCACCGTCGCGCTGGGCACGAACATCCCCACGCCGCTGCTGCTGGTCTACCGGCGCACCCTGGGCCTCTCGGATGCCGACGTCACCGCCGTCTTCGGCTGCTACGCCATCGGCCTCATCGCTGCGCTGACGCTGTCCGGGCCGGCCTCGGACCGGTTCGGCCGGCGGGCCCTGGTGCTGCCGTTCGCCGTCCTCGCCGGCCTGGTCTCGCTGCTGTTCCTGCCCGCCGTCGACCACCTGCCGCTGCTCTACGCCGGGCGGCTGCTGCAGGGCGTCGTCTCCGGCGTGGTGTTCTCGGTGGCCAACGCCTGGCTGCAGGAGCTCGCCGGGCCGGAGGGCCAGCAGTCGGCGGCCACCCGGGGCGCGGTGTCGACGTCGCTGGGCTTCGCGGTCGCGCCGGCGATGAGCGGGCTGCTCGCCCAGTACGGCCCGGCCCCGACGACGCTGCCGTACCTGGTGCACGTCGCCGTCCTGGTCGTCGGGCTGGGCGCGCTCGTCACCGTGCCGGAGACCGTGCAGGCCCGGCACGGCGGCCCGCTGATGACGCTGGGGCTGCCCCCGGAGGCCCGCCGCCCGTTCTGGGCGGTGCTCGCGCCCACCGCCGTCGGGGTGTTCGCCTTCCCGACGATCGCCGCGACCCTGCTGCCGCTGCTGGTGGTCCCCGACGGGGTCGGCGTCGCCTACGCCGGGCTGGTCGCCGGGCTGGCGCTGGGCGCGAGTGCGGTCGCCGCCCGGCTGGGCCGGCGGGCGGAGCGGGGCGCCGCACCGCTGGGGATGGTGTTCGCCGCAGTCGGGCACGCCCTCGGCGTCGCAGCGATCGTCACCGAGTCCGAGGCGCTGCTGCTGCCCGCGGCGGCGCTGCTCGGCGGCGCGGGCGGGCTCTGCCTCACCGCCGGGCTGACGCTCACCGCCCGGCTGGCTCCCCCGCACGCGCGGGGGGCGATGAACAGCGCCTTCTACGCCTTCGCCTACGCCGGGTTCGGCACCCCGCTGCTGCTGGCCTGGCTGGGCTCGACGTTCGGCACGGTCCCGGCGATGACCGCGTTCCTGGCCGTCCCGGTCGCCCTGGCCGGCTGGCTGTGGCTGGAGCTCCGGCGCCGCGACTGACGGCCTTGCCTCCCCACCGTGTGGCCCACGACACTCCCGGGATGGCGAACGCACCCCTCGTGATCGGCACCGGCCCCCGGAAGGTCCTGGCCCTGCACGGCTGGTTCGGCTCAGCGGCCGGCTGGGGTCACCTCCCCGACCTGCTCGACGGCGACCGGTACAGCTGGCTGTTCCTCGACTACCGGGGCTACGGCGCCCGGCGCGGGGAAGCCGGCGAGCACACGCTGGCCGAGATCTCCGCGGACGCCCTCGCCGCCGTCGACGGCCAGGGGTGGTCCTCCTTCGCCGTGGTCGGGCACTCGATGGGCGGCAGCGCGATGCAGCGGGTGCTCGTCGACGCCGGCGGCCGGGTGGACGGGCTGCTCGGCGTGAGTCCGGTCCCCTCCACCGGCGTCCCCTTCGACGAGCAGGCGGAGCAGCTCTTCCGCGGGGCCGCGGCGGACCGCGGCAACCGCTACGCGATCCTCGACCTGACCACCGGCAACCGGCTGAGCCGCACCTGGCTGGAGCGGATGGTGCAGTTCTCCCTCGACCAGTCCGACCCGGCGGCCTTCGGCGCGTACCTGGACGCCTGGGCGGGCACCGACTTCTCCGCCGAGGTGCAGGGCAACCCGGTCCCGGTCCGGGTCGTGGTGGGCGAGCACGACCCGGCGCTGAGCGCCGCGGTGATGGAGCAGACCTTCCTGCAGCAGTACCCGAACGCCTCGCTGGAGGTGCTGCCCAACGCCGGCCACTACGCGATGATCGAGACGCCCGTGGCGCTGCTGACCACCGTGGAGCACTTCCTGGACGGCCTGTGACCCAGCCGCAGGACACCGCGGCCCTCCTGGACCCGGCCACCTACGAGACGGGCCCGCCGCTGGCGGAGCTGGCCCGACTCCGCGCCGCCGGCCCGGTCACCTGGGTCGACGAACCCGACGGTCCCGGCTGCTGGCTGGTCCTCCGGCACGCCGAGGTCGAGCGGGTGCTGAAGGACCCCGCCACCTTCTCCTCCTGGCTCGGGGCCACCCAGGTCCGTGACGCCGGGGACCTGCCCTGGGTCCGCCAGATGATGCTCAACCAGGACCCGCCGGACCACTCCCGGCTGCGCCGCCTGCTGACCCGGTCGTTCACCCCGCGCGCGGTGGCCGCGCTGACCGCCTCGATCGAGGCGACCGCGGCAGGGCTGGTCGACCGGATGATCGCTGGCGCTGGGGAGGGCCGCTGCGACTTCGCCAAGGACGTCGCCGCCGACCTGCCGCTGGTCACCCTGGCCGACGTGCTCGGCGTCCCGGCCGAGGACCGCTGGCTGATGTTCGACTGGTCGAACCGGGTGATCGGCTGGCAGGACCCGGACTACGCCTCCTCCGCGGCGTTCGACGCCAGCCGGGGCACCGACCTGGCCCGGCAGGCGGTGGCGCTGCGCCCGCTGCCGGATGCCGAGGGGCGGCTGCCGGACCCGCGCACCCGCGCCGGCATGCCCGACCTCTACGCCTACGCCCGGCTGCTGGCCGAGGAGAAGCGCCGCGCACCCGGCCGGGACGTCATGTCGATCCTGCTGGCCCAGACCGACGGGGACGACGCACCCGTCAGTGACGCCGAGTTCGAGAACATGTTCTGGCTGTTCGCGGTGGCCGGCAACGAGACGCTGCGCAACGGGCTGCCCGGCGGGCTCATCGCGCTGCTGTCCCACCCCGAGGAGCTGGCCCGGCTGCGGGCCGACCCGGGCCTCCTGCCCGGCGCGGTCGAGGAGATGTTGCGCTGGTGGACGCCGGTGATGGTCTTCCGCCGGACGGCGACCCGCGACGTGACCATCGGCGACGCCCGGGTGCGGGCCGGGGACAAGGTGGTCGTCTCCTTCACCTCGGCCAACCGGGACGAGCGGGTGTTCCCCGAGCCGGACCGCTTCGACGTCCGCCGGGCGCCCAACCCGCAGCTGTCCTTCGGCCACGGGCCGCACTTCTGCCTGGGCGCCCAGCTGGCCCGGGTGCAGATGCGGTCGCTGTTCGCCGAACTGCTGCGCCGCACCAGCGTGCTGCAGCTCGACGGGCCGCCCGCGCTGCTCCGGTCCAGCTTCCAGCGAGGGGTGAAGCGCCTGCCCATCCGCTGGGTCGCCGGCTGAACCGGGCATGCTCGTGGCAGCGGGATGTCACATCCGCGGCCGCGGCGGTGCTGTAGGTGCATGGACCTCGTTCGGTACGGACCCCCGGCTGCGCTCCAGCTGCCGGTGCCGGGTCGCACAGCGGGCCGGGTCGAGAGGAAGGGCGGGACGGTGGCGGGTGCCGGGAACGGTGCCGTGCGGGCCGACCTCGGTGAGGTGTTCCGCCGCGACTACCCGCAGGTCGTGGCCGTGGCTGCCCGGGTGCTCGGCTCGCGGGACGAGGCCGAGGACGTCGCTCAGGAGGTCTTCCTGGCCTTCGGGCGGTCCACCGTGCCGGCCGCCGAGGCGCCGGGCTGGCTCAGCGTCGCCGCCGTGCACACCGCACTGAACCTGATCCGCTCCGGGCGCCGCCGCGCGGCCCGGGAGGAGACCGTGCACCGCCTCGGCGACGTCACCGCCCCCGACGTCGCCGAGGCGGTGCTCACCCGCGAGGACCGCAGCCGCGTCCGGGCCGCGCTCGGCGAGCTGCCCCGCACGCAGGCCGTCGCCCTCGTGCTCCGGCACAGCGGCCTCAGCTACGCCGAGGTCGCCGCGGCGCTCGACATGTCCCCCGGCAGCGTCGGCACCACCGTCCGACGCGCCGAATCCGCCCTGCGCAAGGAGCTGACCCGTCATGCGTCATCCGACTGAAGGCACGCTGCGCCGCCTGCTCGACGAGCCGGCCGGCGTCCCCGACCCCGACCGGGCGCACGTCGCCGAGTGCTCGCAGTGCCTGGCCACACTGGCCGCCACCCGCCGGGACGCCGACCTCGTCGGCGCCGCGCTGGCGACCGAGGGCACCTCCGACGTCGACGCCGGCTGGCGGCGGCTGACCGCCTCGCTGCCCACTGCCGCACCGGCCGCCCGTCCCGAGCGCATCCGCCCGAGCCGGTCCCGCGGGTTCCGGCGACCGGCCGCCGCCGTCCTCGCGTTCGGCGTCGTCCTGGCCGGCGCCGGGACCGCGGCCGCCAACGACTGGCTGCAGGTGTTCCGCACCGAGGAGATCGCCCCGCTCAGCCTCACCACCAGCGACCTGGTCGCGCTCCCCGACCTGAGCGCCTACGGCGACGTGGAGCTCACCGGCGACCCGGACGTGCACGAGGTCCCGGACGCGGCCACCGCCGCCGAGGAGTCCGGGCTGGACGTGCCCGAGGTGGCGGACCTGCCCCGCGGTGTCGCCGGCGAGCCGACGATCTCGGTGGGCGGCCAGCTCAGCGCCACCTTCACCTACTCGGCCGACCGCACCGCGCAGGCCGCCGCCGCGGCCGGGGAGACGCTGCCCCCGCCCCCGCCGGGGCTGGACGGGAGCTCGGTGCGGCTGGTCGCCGGCCCGGGCGTGGCCCAGGTCTGGTCCTCCGAGAGCGGGCTCCCCGCGCTGGTCGTGGGCCGCGCCGTCGCGCCGTCGGCGTACTCCTCCGGCGTCCCGTTCGAGACGGTGCGCGACCACCTGCTGTCGCTGCCCGGCCTCCCCGAGGACGTCGCTGCACAGCTGCGGAGCTTCACCGCCGACGGCTCGACCCTGCCGATCCCCGTCCCCGCCGACCTGGCCACCAGCTCGACGGCGGACGTCGACGGCGCCGAGGCCACGGTGCTGACCGGCCGGGACGGCGCGATGGCGGCCGTGGTGTGGGTGTCCGACGGCGTGGTGACCGCCGTGGCCGGTTCGCTGGACCCCGACGAGCTGCTGTCGGTCGCCCGGGACCTGGGCTGAGCGTGAGCACCGTGGACAGCGGTGCCGGGGTGCAGGCCGCCGCCGACCTGGTGGCCGGCCTGCCCCCGGCACCGGCGGCCTGGTGCACCGGGCTGCGCAAGCAGTACCGCAAGCACCTGGCCGTCGAGGACGTGTCGCTGCAGGTGGGCCGGGGCGAGATCGTCGGGCTGCTCGGGCCCAACGGCGCGGGCAAGACCACCGTGATCAAGATGCTGCTCGGCCTGGTCCGCCCGGACGCCGGCGAGGCGATGCTGCTCGGGCAGCGCTCCGCCGACCCGGCCGCCCGCGCCCGGGTGGGCTACCTGCCGGAGCTCTTCCGCTACCAGCCCTGGCTCACCGCGGCCGAGGTGCTGGCGCTGCACGCCCGGCTCTCCGGCGCCGGGGTGCCCGCCGCCGAGCAGCGGGAGTGCCTGGCGCTGGTCGGCCTGTCCGGCCGGGGCGACGACCGGGTGGGCGGGTTCTCCAAGGGCATGCAGCAGCGGCTGGGCCTGGCGGTCGCGCTGGTGGGCCGGCCGGAGTTCGTGGTGCTGGACGAGCCGACCAGCGCCCTGGACCCGCTGGGCCGCGCCGACGTGCGCGACATCGTGCTGGACCTGCGGTCCCGGGGTGTCGCGGTGCTGCTCAACTCGCACCTGATCGGTGAGGTCGAGCGGGTCTGCGACCGGGTCGTCGTCCTGGACCGCGGCCGGGTCGCCGCCTCCGGCACCCTCGCCGAACTGCTCGGCCAGCGGGAGGTGCGGCTGCACCTGACCGACCTCTCCCCCGCCGCGCAACAGCGGCTCGCCGCCCTCGGCCGGGTCGACCGGGAGGGCGAGTGGTCCACCGTCGCCTTGGCCGACGACGACGGGACGGCGGTGCCCGACCTGGTGCGTGACCTGGTCTCCCTCGGGGTGCGGGTGCACGCGGTCGAGCCGGTGCGGATCAGCCTGGAGGAGCGCCTGCTCGGCATCCTGCGGGACGGCGCCGCGAGCCGTGCGGCGGGCCCGTCGTGAGCACGGCCCGGACGGTGCTGACCATCGCCGCGCTCACCCTGCGCGAGGCCTCCCGCCGGCGGGTGCTGTTCGCGCTCGTCGCCCTCACCGTCGGGCTGCTGGCGCTGAGCAGCTGGGGCTTCTCCCGGCTGGCGGCCGAGTCGCTGACCAGCGGCGAGGCCCGGCTGACCGCCTCGATCCTGCTCAACCTGGTGATGTTCGGCTACAGCCTGGTCGCCGCGCTGGGCACCGCCTTCCTGGCCGGCCCGACGCTGTCCGGGGAGACCGAGTCGGGCATCGCGCTGTCCATGCTCGCCCGGCCGATCCGCCGCTCGGCCTTCCTGCTGGGCAAGTGGCTGGGGCTGGTGGCGTTCGGCAGCGGCTTCGTCGTGCTCGCCGGGCTGGCGCAGGTCCTCGTCGTCCGGGTGACGGTCGACTACTGGCCGCCGGCGCCGGCGACCGCGCTGGCGCTGCTCGCCGCCCAGACCGTGGTGCTGCTGACCCTCACCGTGCTGCTGGCGACCGTCATCTCGCCGATGGCCTCGGGCGTGGTGGCGGTCGGCCTGTTCTGCACGACCTGGGTGGCCGGGGTGGTGGGTGCGATCGGCGAGGCCCTGGGCAACGACGCCGTCGGCCGGGTGGGGAGCGTGTCGCGGGTGCTGCTGCCCACCGACGGGCTCTGGCGCGGGGCGATGAACGCCTTCCAGGACCCGTCGGCGATCCTCCAGTTCGGCGGCGCCGACGAGGGCGCCGGGGCGTTCCCGTTCCTCAGCACGGCGCCGCTGACCGCCACCTACCTGGGCTGGGCGGTGCTGTGGGTGGTCATGGTGTGGGCGCTGGCCGCGATGTCCTTCGTCCGCCGCGACCTCTGATGGCCGACCTCCGCGCGGTCGTCCTGGCGCTGCCGTTCCGGGGCACCTGGCGGGTGGAGAACAGCCCGGCGCGGCGGGTGCCGAGCCACGGCACGCACCTGTTCGCCACCACGTACGCCATCGACTTCACCGCCGTGCGGGGACGGCGGACGGCGACCACCCGCGACTGGCGGTCGCTGCTGGGCACGGAGCCGGTGGACCGGTTCGTCGGCTTCGGGCAGCCGGTGCTGGCCCCGGCGACCGGGCGGGTGGTGTCGGTGCACGACGGCGAGTCGGACGGCGTGGCGCGCCGCTCGCAGGCCGCCCGGGTGCCCTACGCCCTGACCCAGGCGAGCCGGGCCCGCGGCGGCGCCCTGGCCGGCAACCACGTGGTGCTCGAGCTGGAACCCGGGGGCGCCCACGTCGTGCTGGCCCACCTGCGCGAGGGGTCGCTGCAGGTGCGCCCCGGCGATCTGGTGACGGCCGGGCAGCAGCTGGCCGAGTGCGGCAACTCGGGCAACTCCACCCAGCCGCACGTGCACGTCCAGGCGATGGACGCAGCCGACCCGTTCACCGCGCGCGGGCTGCCGCTGGCCTTCCGCGACCACCGGTCCTGGCCCCGCGACGGGGGCCCGCCGGTCGTCGTCCCGCTGGGCGTCCCCGCGGAGGGCGCGGTCGTCGAGCCGGTGTGACGCCGGCTCACCAGCTGCCGCCGCCCCCTCCCCCGGCCGCGCCGCCCACGTAGGTCGAGCCGGTCCCGCTGCCCGCGGTCGCCGGCGGGGAGAGCGCCGGGTTGTCCGGGGCGGAGAACGCCAGCAGCGCCGGCCACACGCCGATGTACCCGGCACCGTGCGCGGGCACGTACCAGGCGGGGGTGGCGCCGGGGCCGGCCGCCTGCACCGCGGTGGTCCACTCCTCCGCCACCCCCAGGGCCACCGCGTGCGGCAGGTACCGGACCCGGAGGTCGGTGCGCGCCGCACCGGCGAGGTCGGCCAGCTGGTCCGCGTCGGCGGACCACGGCCCGTCGGAGGTGGCGAGCTGGTCGCGGAACGCGGCCGCCCGCTCGTGCACCTGGGCGCCCTCCGGGGTGCGCTGCGGCATCCGCCCGGCCAGCCCCAGCAGGACCAGCCCGGCCAGGACGACGCCGGTGCCGGCCAGCGCCCAGGTGCTGGTGACGGCCAGGACGACGGTCAGCACGACGCCGGCGACGAGCACCCCGGTGCCGAGGGCGTACCAACGTCGCCGGACCGCGGCGGGGTCGGCGCGGAACCAGCCCAGCTCCACCACGTCCCGGTACATCGCCGCGCACGCCCGGCTCTCCACGGCCGCGAACCGCGACTGCAGGTCCGACAGCAGCACGACCTCACCGTCGGCGAAGACGTCGTCGAGGAGCTGCTGCTCGTAGGGGCGGAGCCCTCGCGGGTCGGCCGGCGTGCGGACCAGCCGCCAGTCCGGGGGGACGTCGGTGTCCGGCTCGTCGTCAGCGGGCTCCACGGCGACCTCCTCGATCCGGAGCTGCCCGCGGACGGCCAGGTCCAGGAGGGTGGCGAGGACCTCGTGCCGCTGGGCGCGACCGTCGAGCACGGTGCCCAGCTGGGCCGGCCGGGCGTCGTGTGGCGGGGTGAGCTGCGGCGCCCGCGGACCCGATCTGGCCGGGCGGCTCCGCCGGGCCCGCAGCAGCGGCGGGACGACGAGGAGCAGCAGCCCGCCGACGGCCAGCCCCGCGGTCGCCGGGCTGAGGCGGAATGCCTGCGCCGGGCTGAACGTCTCCTCGAGCACCGGCTCCGCGCCGGCGAAGGTGCCCGCCGGGTAGGTGGCGCTCACCGTCACGCCCTCCCCCGGGTCGAGCCCGCCGGCCTCCCCGCGCACCGCACCGACGGCCTCGACGTCCATGGGGCAGGCGATCAGGGCGTCGTCCGTGCCGACCACGCAGTCCCCCGCGACCGGCGCTGCGCCCGCCGGGCCGGTCAGCCGGACGTCGACCTGCTCGATCGGCACCTCCCAGCCGGTGCCGACGGCGTTCCAGGCCACCCGGTCGCCGTCGTCCCCCGGGTCGGCGACGCCGGCGACCCGGTAGCGGAGCACGTAGGTGTGCTCGCCGGTGACCTCGGTGTCCTCGTCCCCGACCCGGACGGTCAGCACGCCGTCCTCGCTGGTGACCTCGGTGTCCGCGGGGGCGCCCGTGGGGCTCTGCACGACGACGTCGCTGATCGGGTAGAGCCGGTCGCGGGTCTGCTCGTAGGGCGCGCGCTCGGGGATCAGCCGCTCGATCCCGTGCCGCTCCTCGTCGCCGAAGTCGTAGGCGATCGTCTCCTCGACCTCCAGCGAGCCGTCGGCGTCGGCCACCAGGTCGACCTCGTAGGAGCGGATGGCCTCGGCCTCGCCGTCGTCCGTGCACCCCGCCAGCAGCAGGGCCGGGAACACCAGCCCGGCCACCCCGGCCGCTGTCCGCCGTCCGTCCGCGCTCATGTCGCACCGTCCTCGTCGACCGCCGTTGTGCGGAGTCTCCCGGACGTCCGGGAGGTCCGGGCACGAGGCGCGGCCGGGCCGTCGGAGAACTGTCGGCACCCCCTGCTGGCATGGCCGGGTACGCCACAGCACACACGCATCCACCGGAGGCTGTCGATGAGGATCGTCGTCACCACCCCGACCGGGCACGTGGGCTCCCGCGTGGTCCGGCTGCTCCTGCAGGCCGGGCGGCGGCCCACCCTGCTGCTGCGCTCCCCGGAGAAGCTCGACCCGCAGACGCGGGAGCTGGTCGACCTCGTGGTCGGTGACCAGGACGACCTGGACACCGTGCTGCGGGCGACCGAGGGCGCGGACGCCCTCTACTGGGTCGATCCACCGACGCTGGACGACGACCCGGTCGCCACGTCCACCCGGATGGGCGCGGTCGCCGCACACGCGGTGCGGGAGAACCAGGTGTCCCGGGTCGTGTTCCAGAGCAGCGTCGGCGCCGAGAAGCGGCACGGCGTGGGGCAGATCGACGGGCTCGCGCGCACCGAGGAGCAGCTGGAGGAGACCGGCGCCCCGGTGCTCCACCTGCGCTGCGGGTACTTCTTCACCAACCTGCTGTCCGACCTCGACGGGCTGCGGGAGGGCGTGCTGCGCACCACCATGCCGATCGACCGGCCGATGCCCTGGGTCGACCCCCGGGACATCGGGGAGGTGGCGGTGGCCAACCTGCTGTCCCCGGGCTGGTCCGGCCGGCGGGTGCTCGCCGTGCACGGGCCGACAGACCTCACCTTCGAGACCGTGGCCGGCATCGTGGCTGCGGTCACCGGCCGGCGGGTCCGGGCGGAGCAGATCGGCGACGACGACCTGCGCGCCGGCCTCCGGGCGGCGGGGCTGTCCGAGGCCCAGGTCGAGGGGTTCGTCGGGATGGGCCGCGGCTTGCGGGAGGACTTCATGCCGGCTGATCCCCGTTCGGTGCTCACCACGACGCCGACCACGCTGCGCTCCTGGGCCGTCGAGCAGCTGGCGCCGCACCTCTGAGCCGACGCTGCTGCGACTGGCAGCTCCCGGGATCGGACGTAGCCTCGGTGGGGTGAGTCTCGCACCGGCACCGACCCTCAGCCTGGACCATCGCTTCGCCCGGGAGCTGCCGGAGCTGGCCGTCGCCTGGCAGGCCGACGACGCCCCGGATCCCCGGCTGCTCCTGCTCAACGAGCCGTTGGCCGCCGAGCTCGGGCTCGACCCCGCCACGCTGCGGACCGCCGAGGGGCTGCGCCTGCTGGTCGGCACCGCCGTCCCGGCCGGGGCCACCCCCGTCGCCCAGGGCTACGCCGGGCACCAGTTCGGTGGCTTCGTCCCGCGGCTGGGCGACGGCCGGGCGCTGCTGCTCGGCGAGCTGACCGACGTGGCGGGCCGGCTGCGCGACCTGCACCTCAAGGGCTCGGGGCGCACCCCGTTCGCCCGCGGCGGCGACGGGCTGGCCGCGGTCGGCCCGATGCTGCGCGAGTACGTGATCAGCGAGGCGATGCACGCCCTCGGCATCCCCACCACGCGTTCCCTGGCCGTGGTCGCGACCGGGCGCTCGGTGCGCCGGGAGACGCTGCTGCCCGGCGCCGTCCTGGCCCGGGTGGCGAGCAGCCACCTGCGGGTGGGCAGCTTCCAGTACGCCCGGGTCAGCGGGGACGCCGAGCTGCTGCGCCGGCTCGCCGACCACGCGATCAGCCGGCACCACCCGGACGCCGCGCAGGCCGAGAACCCGTACCTCGCGCTCTTCGCCGCGGTGGTCACCGCCCAGGCCGAGCTGGTGGCCCGGTGGATGCAGGTCGGGTTCGTGCACGGCGTGATGAACACCGACAACGTGACCATCTCCGGCGAGACGATCGACTACGGGCCGTGCGCCTTCCTGGAGGCCCACGACCCGGCCACGGTGTACAGCTCGATCGACACCGGCGGGCGCTACGCCTACGGCAACCAGCCGATCGTCGCCGAGTGGGACCTCGCCCGGCTCGCCGAGGCCCTGCTGCCGCTGTTCGCCGAGGACCAGGAGCGCGCGATCGAGCTGGCGGTGGCGGCTCTGGGCGAGTTCCGGCCGCAGTACGACGCAGCCTGGTCGGCCGGGATGCGGGCCAAGCTGGGCCTGCCCGACGGGCTGGACGACGCGGTGGCCGCGCCGCTGGTCGAGGAGTTCCTCGGCCTGCTCCAGGCCGGCCACGTCGACCACACGTCGGCGTTTCGGCTGCTCGGCGCCGCCGCCCGCGGCGACGTCGACCCGGTCCGCAACCTCTCCCTGGACCTGGCCTCGTTCGACGCGTGGTCGGAGCGCTGGCGCGCACTGGCCCCGGACGCCGACGCCATGGACCGGGTCAACCCGCTCTACATCCCGCGCAACCACCTCGTCGAGGAGGCGCTCACCGCGGCGACCGCAGGCGACCTCGCCCCGCTCGGTCCCCTGCTCGACGCCGTGACCCACCCGTACGCCGAGCGCCCGGGCCTGGAGCGGTACGCCACCCCCGCCCCCGCCGACTTCGGCGCCACCTACCAGACCTTCTGCGGCACCTGACCCAGCACCACCAAAATGGCCATTGTGGTGGTCGAGCCCGGCCGTCCCAACCACCAGAATGGCCATTTTGGTGGGTCAGGGGTCGGTGGTCAGGCGGGCCAGTTCGACGACGGCGGCGACCAGCTGGTCGCCGTCCAGCAGGACGGCGTCGTTGTGGTCGGCGCCGGGCACCTCGACCGTGCGGTGCAGCTGCCCGGCGGCAGCGGCCACCGCTCTGCTCTGCTCCGGCGGCACGATCGAGTCGGCGGTGCCGAGGACGACGGTGGTGGGCTCCTCGACCCGGGAGACCAGCTCTTCCACCGGGTAGCGGTCCCGCAGCAGCAACCGGACCGGCAGGAACGGGTAGTGCTCGCTGCCGACGGCGGCCAGGTCGACGAACGGTGAGCGCAGCACCAGCCCGGCCGGCGGGTGCGCGACGGCCAGCTCGGTGACGACGCCGGCGCCCAGGCTCTCCCCGTAGTAGAGGAGCCGCTCGGCGGGGACCCCGCCGTCGGTCAGCAGCCAGTCGCGCGCCGCGCGGACGTCCAGGGCCAACCCGGCCTCGCTCGGGCTGCCCGGGTTGCCGCCGTACCCGCGGTAGTCGAACAGGAGCACCCCCAGCCCCGCGTCCGACAGCGCCCGGGCCAGCGGGGCCCGCACCCCGCGGTGACCGCCGTTGCCGTTGGCCACGAGCACGGCCGGGGCGTCGGCCGTGGCGCCGGGCACGAACCACGCGCCGAGGGTCAGCCCGTCCGCAGTGGTCAGCTCGACGTCCCGGCCACCGGGGAGGACGTCAGCGGCGGCCGGCACCGGGCCGTCGTCGGGCAGGTACACCAGCCGGCGTTGGAACGTCCACAGCAGGCCGACCACCACGACCAGCACGATCGCACCGATCAACGCGGCCCGGAGCACCGACCGCAGCACCACCCCATGGTGGCGCGCTGCCGGCGGCCGGGCCAGCGCCGTCTAGCGGTAGTTGACGTGCGGGTGGTCGAAGTGGTTCGCCGTCACGCTGCCCCGGTCCTCCATCTGCTTCCAGGAGCCGCCGGGCGAGGAGAGCATCCGCTGCTCCCAGATGATGTAGTCGACGCCGAGCGCGGCCCAGTTGGCCACGTGGTAGGCGACGATCGCGTCACCGAGGGCGGCGTTGGACATGACCATGTAGTCCACCGCCAGCCCCGACGGGTGACCGTGCGGGTCGGCAGCGCTGGGCCGGGTGCCGCCCAGGGTGATCGAGCCGGCGCCGGGCACGTTGCTGACCACGGCGTTCGCGGCGGCCTGCGCCTGCGGCTTGATCGGTCCGGCGGAGTTGCTGATCTTCGCGGTCGCGGTCACCGCGGTGCCGGAGCTCGAGGGCGCCGCGGCGGAGGGCTTGGCCGCGGTCCCGGCCCGGGCCGGAGCGGCGGCGGCTGACTGCGCCTCGGCCTCAGCAGCGGCGGCCTCGGCGGCGACCCGAGCGGCCTCGGCCTCAGCGGCGGCCGCGGCCTCGGCGGCGAGGCGTGCTGCCTCCGCCTCCGCTGCCTGCTGGTCGAGCACGGCCTGGTCGGCCGCGGCCTGGGCCTGCTGGGCGGCGGTCTGCTCGGCCTCCCGGGTGGCCCGGCTGGCTGCCAGCTCCTCGAGCGGCCGGAGGTCCTCGGTCCCGTCGACGGCGCCGGACTCGGCGGCCAGCCCCAGCTGCGCGGCGACGCTCACCGGCTCCGAGGCCACGGGGTCGGCCTGGGCCGCCGGGCCGGCGCCCACGACGACGTTGACCAGGACGGCACCGGCCGCCGCGACGGCGAGGTAGAGCCCGGGCCGGCGGACGCCGGCCGGCGGACGCCGGCGGCTGGTGGAGCTGGAGGTGGTGGTGCGGGCGCGCATGGGCAGGAGTGCTCCGTACAGGTGTCTTCCGATGGCCGCCTACCAGGTCAGCTGACGGGTTCGGGCGGGAAGCAGCCCTACCCTGCCCGGACTCCTCGTCCGGGCGCGGGATTCACCCCAGTGGTGCGGTGGGTCCCCGGCTCGCCCCGGAGGGCGACTCGGCGGCGTCCGGTCGGGCTCCCCGGGTGGGGACGTGGCGACCGACTGGACCCGGCAAACCTAACGGCGTTATGTAGTCGTGACAATCCGTCGCCCGCATTTCATCGGGTGACGGTGGTCGCGTCACTCTCCGGACACACCCGTCCCATCCGTCACCACCGGCGGTCCTCGGTCAAGGCACCGGCAGCTCGACGACGGACCGGCTCCCGCCCCCGGCCGCGGTGGCCGCCCAGGCCTCCTCGACCCGCGCCAGCGGGAGGACGGCGTGCTCCACGCGGAGCTGCCCGGCCGCGGCGTGCCGCAGCACCGCGGTCAGCGCGGCGGCCCGCTGCTCGCCGGTGAGCGCGTTGTTGGTGTAGCCGAGCACGTCGATGCTCCGGCTGCGCAGCACGGCGGAGGAGAACTCGGCGGCGTCCCCGGCCGCGCCACCCAGGTTGACCAGCCGCCCACCGGGCGCCAGCACCGAGCACGCCGCCGCGGCCACGGCACCGAACACCGGGTCGACGACGAGGTCGACGTCCGAGCCGACCGTCTGCCGGATACGGGCAGCCAGGTCGCCGCCGTCCCCGGTGAGGACGACGTCCTCGGCGCCGGCCTGGCGGGCACGGTCCGCTGCGGACGGCGAGCGGCAGACCCCGACCACCCGCCCGGCCCCCAGCGCGCGGGCGGCCCCCAGCGCGGCCTGGCCGACTGCACCCCCGGCACCGAGCACCAGCACCCGCTCCCCCGGCTGCAACCGGCCGCGCCAGGTCAACGCCATCCAGCCGGCGACGGCCGACAGCCCCAGCGCTGCCACGACCGGGTCGGGCAGGTCCCCGGCGAGCGGGACGACGTCGGCGTCCGGCACGCCGCAGAGCTCGCCCAGGCTGCCATCGCCCGGGCTCATGCCCGCGGAGGTGGCGAACCAGACCCGGGTGCCGGGCGCCAGCACCGCCGACGACACCACGACCCCCACCCCCTGCACGCCGGGCACGTAGGGGACGGCCGGGCGGCCGAAGTACGACGTCCCGGAGGCGCAGAGCAGGTCCAGCGGCACGATCGGTGCGGCGGTCACCCGGACCAGGGTCCGGCCCTCGCCGGGCACCGGGTCCGGGTGCTCCGCGAGGGCCGGTGTCTCGCCCGGCCGGGTCAGGACGGCGGCGCGCACCGGCTCAGGTCGCGATGTCGGGGTAGGGCATGGAGATGTGCTCCATCGCCTTGCCGTAGGCGCGCTGGTACTCCATCGGCCCGTGGTCGCGCTCGAAGAGCGCGATGAAGAGGGTGAGCGTCAGGAACGGGTGCGCGCCCATCTCGAACAGTGCGACGTGGTCGTGCTCGGCCAGCGCCCGCCGTTCGGCGTCGGTGAAGGCCAGCCAGGTGGTCTTCTCCGCCGGGATGCAGTTCAGGACGGTGTTGGCCATCTCGGCCTCCCACCAGGTGACCGTGCCGGCCGGGTCCTCCCGGTAGCGCTCGGTCAGCTCCGGGTCCCGGTCCACGGTGTAGAGGAACTTGTCCAGCAGGTACTTGCTCATGCCGACACCCCGCTGCCGCTCGGGACCCCGTTGGGGTACCAGGTGAAGTAGGCCTCCATGGTGTGGAACAGGTCCAGGGTGTCCACGTGGTCGGCCTTCGCGCCCTCCCCGGCCACGCCCATCATCAGCATGAAGTCCATGAACCCGTGGGTGGCGTTGCCCGGGTGGTGCAGGGACTCCAGGGAGACCTCGGCCAGGCAGCCCTCGATGTCACCGCTGGCGATCCACTCGACGGCCTTGCGGTCGAACTCCGGGTCCGGCCCGTGCTCACCGAACTGCCGCGGCCCGCCGAGTTCCAGGGACAGGTGCCCGGTGCCGATCACCGCCACCCGCTTGTCGCTCTCCCAGGACTCGACCATCTCCCGGATCGCCCGGCCCAGCTGCACGAACCGCTTGGGCTGCGGCAGCGGCGGGGCGAAGATGTTGGTGTAGATCGGCACGATCGGCAGGTCCGCCTGCGGGCGCAGCGTGATGATCGGGCAGGTGATGCTGTGGTCGATCCGCAGCTCGTTGCTGAACGCCAGGTCGAAGTCCCGGTCCAGCCCGTCCCGCAGCAGGTGCGCCGCCAGGTCCTCCTCACCGCGCAACGTCATCTTCGGCAGCCCGAACTCCCGCTCCTCGTTGTGGAAGTTGGCGTCGAAGAACGGCGCCTTGCCCACCAGGAACTGCGGCATGTTGTCCAGCCACAGCTGGTGGAAGTGGTCGCTGCCGACCATCACCAGGACGTCGGGCTCCGCGCGGGTGAGCGTCTCCCGGAACGCCTCGATCTTCGCCACCCACTCGTCGGCGAACGGCGGCCGGTCCGCACCGGTGGCCGTGCTCGCCCGGTAGTAGAAGGGGTGGTGGGTGGACGCGATGACCGCGGCCAGTTCAGCCATGACTGTCTCCGTTGAGGTCAGGGACGTACGGGTCGGGGGCGACGGACCGGTTGTTGAGGTCCACGGACAGGAAGACGTCGTTGGCGACCGGGTGCCGCAGCTCCTCGGCCAGCTGCCCGATCAGCCCGGCCGTGCGGGCGAGCAGGGCGAAGCCGCGGAGCAGCTCCAGCGGCAGGCCCAGGTCGGCCAGCGCCGCACCGCACACCCCGGCCCCGTTGAGCGGCAGGGTCTTGCCGAGCACCTGGGGGTGGACCCGGCCGATCGCGGCGAACAGCGACAGGTGCGGGCCGAACAGCCCCTCCTCGGTCGCGATCTCGAACAGCCGGGGGGTGCGCGGGTCGCCGTCCTTGTGCACGTGGTGGCCGAGCCCGGGGACGAAGCGCCGCGCCGCCCGCTGGGCGGTCACCGTCTCCAGGGCCAGGCCGTCCCAGCCCGCGTCGTCGGTCGGCAGCGCGCCGTCCACGCCCTTCAGCACGTCGTCCAGGAAGCGGCCGGAGTCCTCGGTGACGCCGAGGAACCGGGAGCCACCGCCGAGCAGGCCGGCGGCGAGCGCCCCCTGCACCGAGTCCGGTGCCGACAGGTAGGTGAGCCGGGTGACGATCGCGGTCGGGGTGAAGCCGTGGTCGGCGAGCGCGGCCAGCACCGCCTCGAAGACCCGGGTCTCCCCCGGCGTGGGCCGCCGCTGGGTGGCCAGCCAGAAGGCCAGCTCGCCGAAGCCGACGGTGCCCATGACGTCGCGGGCCAGGTCGGTGCCCAGCAGCGTGATCGACTCGCGGCTGGAGGCGCCCAGCGCGGTCGGGTACTCGGGGGTGGTCACGCGTCCTCCTCGGTGGCCAGCCACCGTCGCAGCTCGGCACCGTGCTCGTCCAGGGCCGGCGGCGGCAGCCGGTAGTCGGCCGGGGTCTCGGAGAAGGTGATCGGGTGGCGGACCGAGGGGACTGCCGCCTCGCCCTCCCCCACGGTCACCACCGGGTCCAGGCCGATCGACTCGGCGAAGGCCACCCCCTGGTCGACGGTGTTGATCGGCCCGCAGGGCACGCCCGCGGCGATGATGTCGTCGAACCAGTCCCGCTTGGACCGGGTGCTGAGCCGCTCGACCAGCAGCGGGCGCAGCTCGTCCCGGTTGGCCGTGCGGTCCTCGTTGCGGGCGAACCGCGGGTCGTCGGCGAGCTCGGGCACGCCGAGCACCTCGACCAGCCGGCGGAACTGGCCGTTGTTGCCGGCGGTGATGATCAGGTCGCCGTCGGCGCACGGGAGCGGCTCGTAGGGGAACAGGCTCGGGTGGCTGTTGCCCATCCGGAACGGGACGACGCCACCGGCGACGACGGCGCTGGCGTGGTTGACCAGCCCGGACAGGGCGGAGGACAGCAGGTTGACCTCGACGTGCTGGCCGCGACCGGTCTCGTGCCGGACGTTCAGCGCCGAGAGCACGCCGATGGTGGCGTGCAGGCCGGCCATGACGTCGAAGACGGAGATGCCGGCCCGGAACGGCTCGCCCTCGGGGTCGCCGGTGAGGCTCATCAGGCCGGAGATCGCCTGCACGATCAGGTCGTACCCCGGGAGCGGCGCTCCGGCCGGCCCGCTGCCGAAGCCGGTGATCGACGCGTAGACGACGCCGGGGTTCGTCGCGCTGACCGTCGCGTAGTCCAGGCCGAAGCGGCCCAGCCCGCCGGTCTTGAAGTTCTCGATGACGATGTCGGCGCGCCGGGCCAGCTCCTGGGCCGCGGCGGCGTCGTCGGGGTCCTTGAGGTCCAGGGCGATGGACCGCTTGTTGCGGTTCACGCCCAGGTAGTAGGTCGAGACGCCCTCGCGCACCGGCGGCTGCCAGCTGCGGGTGTCGTCGCCGGCGGGGCTCTCCACCTTGACCACCTCGGCCCCCATGTCGGCCAGCAGCATGCTGGCGTAGGGCCCGGCGAGGACCCGGGAGAAGTCGGCCACCAGCAGGCCGGAGAGCGGCCCCCGGCCCGGCGAGCTGCCGGGCGGCAGTGGGTGTTCGGTCATCGGGTGTGGCCCCTCGAGCGGTGTTTCGCCGTCAAGCGGACGGGCGTCCGGAACTGCGTCGAGTCTCACCACCGCGCAGCGTCACTGTCAACTACAAGCGAGCCTCCGAGGCCCGCCTTGACATGTGGCCGCGATCACCCCGAGAGTGGGACGGTCGCCAGGCTGACCGTTCTGCGGACAATCGTCCGCAACAGTCCCGGTGACGGCCTGGAGGAAGACGATGTCCCAGCCCGACACCCACGTCGCGGGGCAGGCGACCGACCGCCCGGTCGTGCTGCGCAACGGCACCGTGCTGACCATGGACGACGCACACACCGTGCTGCCCGACGCCGACGTCCTCGTCGTGGACGGGAAGATCGCCGCCGTCGGCCGGCAGCTCGACGTCCCGGCCGGGACCCTGGAGATCGACGCACAGGGCGGCGTCGTGATGCCCGGCATGATCGACACCCACCGGCACATGTGGCAGACCGCGATGCGCGGCTACGGCGCCGACTGGACGCTCACCCAGTACTTCGTCTGGTACTACCTGGAGCACGGCAAGGCGTTCCGTCCCGACGACGTCTACGCCGGCAACCTGCTCTCGGCCTGGGACGCGGTCGAGGCCGGGGTGACCACCACCGTCGACTGGTCGCACGGGCTGCAGACCGTCGACCACGCCGAGGCCGCCGCCGACGCCCTGCTCGCGGTGCCCGGCCGGTTCCTGCTGGCCTACGGCAACATCCAGGCCGGCCCGTGGGAGTGGGCCACCGACCCGGCCGTGCAGGCGTTCCTGAAGCGTCGCCAGGACGAGGGCAAGCTCGGCCTGCAACTGGCCTTCGACGTCACCGGTGACCCGGCGTTCCCGGAGAAGCCGGCCTTCGAGGTGGCGCGCGAGCTCGGCCTGCCGGTCACCACGCACGCCGGCGTCTGGGGGGCCACCGGCGACGAGGGCATCCGGCTGATGCACGAGAACGGCTTCATGACCCCTGAGACGGTGTACGTGCACGCCGCCACGCTGACCACCGACTCCTACCACCGGATCGCCGCGACCGGCGGCTCCATCTCGGTGTCCACGGAGTCCGAGCAGAGCGCCGGGCAGGGCTACCCGCCCACCTGGCAGGTGCGCAAGCACGGCATCCCGGTCTCGTTGTCGATGGACACCAGCGTGTGGTGGAGCAGCGACCTGTTCTCCGCGATGCGCAGCACGCTGGGCGCCGACCGGTCGCGGGAGCACCTGGAGGCGCACTCCCAGGGGCAGACGGTCACCCAGGTGCACCTGCGGGCCGAGCAGGTCGTCGACTGGGCCACCCGCGGCGGCGCGCAGGCACTGGGCCGCGACGACCTGGGCAGCCTGGAGCCGGGCAAGCAGGGCGACGTCGTGCTGATCAAGAACGACCGGTCGCCGGTCTCCTTCCCGCTGCTGAACCCCTACGGGCACGTGGCCTTCCAGGCCCAGCGCGGCGACGTGCACACCGTGCTCGTCGGCGGCCGCGTGGTGAAGCACGAGCACCAGCTGGTCGGCGCCGACCTGGCCGCAGTGCGGCGGACCGTCGACGCGACGGTCGAGCACCTGCAGTCGACCCTCGGCCCGGAGGCATGGGCAGCCGGCATGAACCCGGCGCTGCCGGACGACGACGTGCTGGACAACCCGTACACCTACACCGAGTACAAGTCCCACTCCACCCACGGAGCCCGGGGCAACGTGTTCGGCGAGCCCTCGCTCGACCAGCACACCTCACACTGAGCACCCGTCGCACCGCGCCGGCCCGGCGCGGTGCGACGCACCAGCAGCAATCGGACGGAAGGTGGCGCACGGTGGCAGGACGGGGCACGGGGCCCGACTTCGTGGAGGCGCTGGCACGCGGTCTGGACGTGCTGGCCTGCTTCGACGCCGACCATCCGGTCATGTCGCTCAGCGACGTCGCCGCCGCCGCCGGACTGGCCCGGCCGACCGCGCGTCGGCTGCTGCTCACCCTGGAGGAGCTCGGGTTCGTCCGCTCGTCCACCGGCGCCTTCCGGCTCACCCCGAAGGTGCTCACTCTCGGCATGGCCTACGTCGGGGCCCTGGGGCTGTGGGAGATCGCGCGCCCGCACCTGGAGGCGCTGGTCGTGCAGACCGGTGAGTCCTCCTCGATGGCCCAGCTCGACGGCTCGGACATCGTCTACGTCGCCCGGGTGGCCGTGCCGAAGCTGATCACGCTGCGGGTGGAGATCGGCACGCGGTTCCCCGCCGTGCAGACCTCGCAGGGCAAGGTGTTGCTCGCCGCCCTCTCCCCCGCCGAGCTGGACGCCACGCTGGCCCAGCCGAGCCGCGCCGGGCTCCCGGCCTACATCGGCCGCTCCGCCGACCAGCTGCAGGCCGAGCTGACCGAGGTGCGCGCCCGCGGCTGGGCGCTGGCCGACGAGGAGCTCGCCCCCGGCGTCCGCTCGGTCGCCGTGCCCGTCCGGGACGGGGCCGGCGCCGTGCGCGCCGCGATGAACGTGACCGTGCACGCCGCGGAGACCTCGACCGACCAGCTGCTCACCGAGCACCTCCCCCGGCTGCTGCGCACCGCCGGGGACGTCAGCGCCGAGTGGGCGCTGTGGCAGACCCGGCCGCACGTCGAGGTCGCCCGCCGGCCGGACGACTCGACCGCCGCCGGCTGACCCCGGTCCGTCGCTGGTCGCCGCTCAGCTCGGGTCGGCCGCCGGCGGCCAGGTCTTGGCCACCATGGTGAGCACGTCGTAGGTGGCCACCGGCTGCCCGTCGCCGTCGACGACGACCGCATCCCAGCGCACCTCGCCGTGTTCGGCGCCACCCCGGGGGGTGATCTGCTTGCAGGTGAGCGTCACGGTGAGCTCCGCCCCCGGCTTCACCGGGGTGAGGAACCGCAGGGCGTCCACCCCGTAGTTGGCCAGCACCGGGCCCGGGTCGGGGTCGACGAACAGCCCGGCGGCCCAGGAGACGATCAGGTAGCCGTGCGCGACCCGCCCGCCGAACAGCGGGTTGGCCGCGGCGGCCGCCTCGTCCATGTGGGCGTAGAAGGTGTCGCCGGTGAACTCGGCGAAGTGCTCGATGTCGGCGAGGGTGACCGCCCGGGGCCCGGCGGTCACCGAGTCCCCGATCCGCAGCTCGGCCAGCGACTTGCGGAAGGGGTGGACGTCGTCCTCACGCCGCTGGGCGCCGGTCACCCAGCGCCCGCCGATCGTGGTGAGCATGTCCGGCGAGCCCTGCACGGCGGTGCGCTGCATGTGGTGCAGCACCCCGCGGATGCCGCCGAGCTCCTCCCCACCACCGGCCCGGCCCGGGCCACCGTGCACCAGCACCGGCAGCGGCGAGCCGTGCCCGGTGTTCTCCTTCGCGTCGTCCCGGTCCAGCACCAGGATGCGACCGTGCGAGTGCGCCGCACCCCGCACGAAGGCGCGGGCGAACCCCTGGTCGTGGGTGACGACCGAGCCGACCAGGCTGCCCTGCCCGCGGGCGGCCAGTTCGACCGCCTGCTCGACGCCGTCGTAGGGCAGCACGGTGCTCACCGGCCCGAACGCCTCGACGTCGTGCGGCTCGCCGGCGGACAGGTCGTCGCAGCGCAGCAGCATCGGGGGCAGGAAGGCGCCCCGGTCACGGTCGGCACCGACCACGGAGAAGTCGTCCGGGTCACCGGCGACCAGGTCGGCGACCCCGCGCAGCGCCTTCACCGCGCGGAGCACCTCCTGCCGCTGGTCCAGGCTGGCCAGCGGGCCCATCGCGACGCCCTCGGCGCCCGGCGCACCGACCACGACGTCGGCCAGCTTCGCGCGGGTCGCCTCGACGACGTCGTCCACCAGGTCGCGGGGCACCAGCGCCCGGCGGATGGCGGTGCACTTCTGCCCCGCCTTGACCGTCATCTCGGTGACCAGCTGGTCGACGAACAGGCCGAACTCGGGGGTGTCCGGGCCGGCGTCGGGGCCGAGCACCGCGCAGTTGAGCGAGTCGGCCTCGGCGTTGAACCGGACGGAGTTCGCCACCACCGCCGGGTGGCTGCGCAGCTTGCGGGCGGTGGACGCCGAGCCGGTGAAGAAGACCAGGTCCTGCCCGGCCAGCCCGTCCAGGACGCCGGCAGCGCTGCCGGCCAGCAGCTGCACGCTGCCCTCCGGCAGCAGGCCGCTGTCCACGATCGAGCGGACGACGGCCTCGGTCAGGTAGGCGGTCTGGCTGCCCGGCTTCACCACGGTCGGGACGCCGGCGATGAAGGCGGGGGCGAACTTCTCCAGGAAGCCCCAGACCGGGAAGTTGAAGGCGTTGACCTGGACCGCGACCCCGCGCATCGGGGTGTACAGGTGCTGGCCCAGGAAGGTGCCGCCCCGGCCCAGCGGCTCGGGGGCGCCGTCCAGGACGACGGTGTCGTCGGGCAGCTCCCGGCGCGCCTTGCTGGCGTAGGACAGCAGCGTGCCGAAGCCGCCGTCGACGTCCACGGCGGTGTCCCGGTCGGTGCAGCCGGTGCGCCGGGACAGCGCGTAGAACGCGTCCTTCTCCGCCATCAGCCGCAGGCCCAGCTGCTTGAGCAGCGCCGCACGCTGGTGGAAGGTCAGCTCGCGCAGCGCCGGGCCGCCCACCGAGCGGGCGTGGTCGAGCATCGCCGGCACGTCGAGCCCGGTGCTGGACATCCGGACGACGGTCTCGCCGGTGACGGCGTCGGCGATCGGCGTCCCCTCGTCGGGGGCGGTGTACCAGCGGCCGGCGACGTAGCTCGGCAGCAGCGGTGCGGTCATCGGAGTGCCTCCGGGGTGACGGGGACGGCCGCCGTGCGCAGGCCGCTGAAGGTGGTCGTGACGAGCGCGTCGGCCAGCGCCTCGGCGTCCAGGCCGCGACCGGGTCGGTACCACTCGGTGAGGGAGTTGACGGTGCCGAACAGCAGCCGGCTGGTCACCGCGGGGTCGACGTCGGGCCGCACGTCGCCGTCGGACTCGGCCGCGCGGACCAGGTCGGTGACGATCCGGTCGAACTCACGGCGCCGCTCCAGCGCCTCGGACTCGACCGCGGAGTTCCCGCGCACCCGCAGCAGCAGGGTGACGAACGGCAGGTGGGTGGTCAGCACCCGCACCGACCCGCGGACGACGTGCTCCAACCGGTCGATGGCGGGGCCGTCGAGCGCCCCCGGCTCGTCGAGGACGGCGAACAGCGCATTGAGCGCGCGGTCCAGGGCGAGCCGGAGCAGCTCCACCTTGCTCGGCACGTGGTGGTAGATCGCCGACTTGGTGACGCCGAGCCGGGCCGCCAGCTCGTCCATGCTCGTCGCCTCGTACCCGCGCTCGATGAACACGGCCACCGCGGTGTCCAGCAACGAGTCCAGCGAGTGCCCGGGCCTCCCCCGCCGCGCCGGGATCACGGTCATCAGCGCTCCCGGCGATCCGTGAGCCGCTGCAGCTTGCCGACCGAGCGGGCCAGCGTCTCCGGGTCGACGACCGACACGTCGACGGTGACCCCGATGGTGTCCTTCACCGCCGCGCCGACCTCCCGGCCCGCAGCGGCGCGCCGGTCGGCCGGGCAGTCCGGCCGGGCCTCCACGTGCACGGTCAGGTGGTCCATCCGGCCGCGGCTGGTCAGCTCGAGGGAGAAGTGCGGCGAGAGCCCCGGCGTCCGGAGCACCACCTCCTCGATCTGGGTCGGGAAGACGTTGACCCCGCGCAGGATGATCATGTCGTCGGTCCGGCCGGTCACCTTCTCCATCCGGCGCATGCCCGGCCGGGCGGTGCCCGGCAGCAGCCGGGTGAGGTCGCGGGTGCGGTAGCGGATGACCGGCATCGCCTGCTTGGTCAGCGAGGTGAACACCAGCTCGCCCTGCTCGCCCTCCGGAAGCACCGCGCCGGTGTCCGGGTCGATGACCTCCGGGTAGAAGTGGTCCTCCCAGATGTGCAGGCCGTCCTTGGTCTCGACGCACTCCTGGGCGATGCCGGGGCCCATGACCTCCGACAGCCCGTAGATGTCGATCGCCTCGATGTCCAGGCGCTCCTCCATCTCCCGGCGCATCTCCTCGGTCCACGGCTCGGCGCCGAAGATGCCGATCTGCAGGGAGCAGGCGCGCGGGTCGAGGCCCTGCTTCTCGAACTCGTCGATGATCGTGAGCAGGTAGGACGGCGTCACCATGATCACCCGCGGCTGGAAGTCCTGGATCAGCTGCACCTGGCGGGGCGTCATGCCGCCGGAGACCGGGATGACGGTGCAGCCGAGCTTCTCCGCGCCGTAGTGCGCCCCGAGCCCGCCGGTGAACAGCCCGTAGCCGTAGGCGTTGTGCAGCTTGTCCCCCGGGCGACCGCCGGCCGCGCGGATGGACCGGGCCATGACGGTGGCCCAGGTGTCGATGTCGGCCTCGGTGTAGCCGACGACGGTCGGCCGCCCGGTCGTGCCGGAGGAGGCGTGCACCCGGCGGACCTCCTCCTGCGGGACGGCGAACATCCCGAACGGGTAGTTCTCCCGCAGGTCGGCCTTGCTCGTGGTCGGGAAGCGTGCCAGGTCGGCCAGCTCCCGGCAGTCGTCAGGGTGCACGCCGGCGGCGTCGAACGCCGCCCGGTAGTGCGGGACGTTCGCGTAGACGTGGTGCAAGGTCCACTGCAGGCGCTCCAGCTGGAGGGCACGCAGCTCGTCGACGCCCATCCGCTCCGCCGGGTCGAGCTGGGCGGGGTCGGGCGCCGAGCCCAGCCGGCGGGAGCTCTCGTTCGTGCCCGTGGTCCCGGTCGCTGTGGTCATGCGCTGTGTCCTCCGCGGTCGCCGAGCGTCGTTGCCGGCCGGCCGGCAGGGCGCATGGGGCACCCAAATACCGTCCAGGTGGTCAGTAACCAACTCCTCGCCGGGACGGCTGTCAACCCGCGCCGCGCCGTCCGGTGGGGACGGCTTGTGCCGCGCCGGGTCAGGGTGGACACTGAATACCGACCACATGGTCAGTAAATGATCGCCCGACGAGGGGACGACATGTCTGCGCCGACGCTGGACCGCCCTGTTCCTGACGAGACCGCGCTGCAGCAGCAGTTCGACGCCACGATCGCGGCCGACCACCGCATCGAGCCGCGCGACTGGATGCCCGAGGGCTACCGCAAGGGCCTGATCCGGCAGATCGCCCAGCACGCCCACTCGGAGATCATCGGGATGCAGCCCGAGGGCGACTGGCTGCTCGCCGCCCCCAGCCTGCGGCGCAAGGCGATCCTGCTGGCCAAGGTGCAGGACGAGGCCGGCCACGGGCTGTACCTCTACTCGGCCGCCGAGACCCTCGGTGCCGACCGCGCCGACCTCACCGACAAGCTCATCGAGCGCAAGCAGAAGTACAGCTCGATCTTCAACTACCCGACGCTCACCTACGCCGACGTCGGCGTCATCGGCTGGCTCGTCGACGGCGCGGCGATCTGCAACCAGGTGCCGCTGTGCCGGTCGAGCTATGGCCCCTACGCCCGCGCGATGATCCGGGTCTGCAAGGAGGAGTCCTTCCACCAGCGGCAGGGCTACGAGCTGCTGATGACGATGATGCGCGGCACCGACGCCCAGCGCGCCATGGTGCAGGACTCCGTCGACCGCTGGTGGTGGCCCTCGCTGATGATGTTCGGCCCGCCGGACGACGACAGCCCCAACTCGGCCCAGTCGATGGCGTGGGGCGTGAAGCGGCACACCAACGACGAGCTGCGCCAGCGCTTCGTCGACATGAGCGTGCCGCAGGCCGAGGTGCTGGGCGTGACCCTGCCCGACCCCGAGCTCGCCCTGGACCCCGAGACCGGCCGCTATCGCTTCGGCGCCATCGACTGGTCGGAGTTCAAGCAGGTGCTGGCCGGCAACGGCCCGTGCAACGACGAGCGGATCGCCCGCCGCCGGGCCGCCCGCGATGACAACGCGTGGGTCACCGAGGCCGCCACCGCCTACGCCGACAAGCACGCGGCCGTGAGCGCCTGATGAGCGACGCAGCTGCCGGCGGGTCGATGGGCGACGTCACCGCCGAGGGTGGGCACGGCGCCGTCCCCACCGGGCCGGGCGTGCCGGTGGCCGATCAGCCGACGGTCAGCAAGCGCGACTGGCCGCTGTACGAGGTGTTCGTCCGCGGCAAGCGCGGGCTGAACCACGTGCACGTCGGCTCGCTGCACGCCCCGGACGACGAGATGGCCGTGCACGCCGCCCGCGACCTCTACACCCGGCGCAACGAGGGCGTGAGCATCTGGGTCGTGCGGGCCAGCGACATCACCGCCTCCAGCCCGGACGAGAAGGACCCGCTGTTCGCCCCCAGCGGCGACAAGGTCTACCGGCACCCGACGTTCTACGAGATCCCGGAGAACGTCCCCCACATGTGAAGGACCCCCTCGCCCCCCACTCGCCTCGTTCCTCGGCGAGCGGGCCCCTGCGAGGGGGCCGCAAGACGGCGCATCCGTTCCGGATGCGGCGGGCTGACCTCGACGGGAAGGGAGCACCTCGTTGGCGCACGAAGAGACCGTGTACGAGGCGTTGGACCATGCGCACGGGGGCGAGGGGCAGTGGGCGTTCGGCACCGGCTTCGACGAGCCGCTGGCCGGGGTCGACACCACCGTGCCCGAGGGCATCGACCCCGCTGACCTGGGCGCCTACTGCCTGATGCTCGGCGACGACGCGCTGGTGCTGTGCCAGCGGCTCACCCAGTGGGTGACCAACGCCCCCGAGCTGGAGGAGGAGGTCGCCCTGGCCAACTGCGGGCTGGACCTGCTCGGCCAGGCCCGGCTGCTGCTGGCCCGGGCGGGGTCGGTCGGCGTGCTCGGCCGCAGCCGCGAGCGGGCGACGGCGAGCATCCCGGACGAGGACGCACTCGCCTACTTCCGCGACCCCGACGAGTTCCGCCACTCCGGGCTGGTCGAGGCCCCCAACGGCGACTTCGGGCAGACCGTCGTCCGGCTGCTGGCCGCCTCCGCCTGGCGGCTGGCGCTCCTCACCCGGCTGCGGGAGTCCCGGGACCCGGTCCTCGCCGCGATCGCGGCCAAGGGCGTCCCCGAACTGACCTACCACCGCGACCACGCTGCCCGCTGGGTGCTCCGGCTCGGCGACGGGACGCCGGAGTCGCACCGCCGCACCCAGGCCGGGGTCGACGCCGTCTGGCCGCTGCTCGCCGACCTGTTCACCGCCACCGACGTGGAGACCCGGCTGACCGCCGCCGGGGTGGCCGCCGACCCGGCCGAGCTCGTCGACGAGGTGCGCGACGTGCTCACCCTCGTGCTCGAGCGGGCCACCCTCACCGTGCCCGAGTGGCCCACCCCGCAGCCCAGCCGCGGCCGCGCCGGCGAGCACAGCGCCGAGTTCACCGCGCTGCTCACCGAGCTGCAGTCCACCGCCCGCGAGCACCCGGCCGCGACCTGGTGACCGCGATGACCTCGACCCCAAGGGGCCAAAGTCGCGATCTTGGCCCCTCCGACGCGCGGGCGGTGGCGGAGACGGTCACCGACCCCGAGCTGCCGATGCTGACGCTGGCCGACCTCGGAGTGCTGCGGGACGTCCGGGACGAGGACGGCACGGTGGTCGTGGAGATCACCCCGACCTACTCGGGCTGCCCGGCGATGGGCGTCATGCGCGCCGACCTGGTGCACGCGCTGCACCGGGCCGGGTTCGCCGACGTCGACGTCCGCACCGTCCTCTCCCCCGCCTGGAGCACCGACTGGATCAGCGCAGCGGGCCGCAGCAAGCTGGCCGCCGGCGGGATCGCACCGCCCGGGGACGCGCCGGTGCGCCGCTCCGGCCCGGTGCCCCTGCAGCTCGGCCCGTCCCGGCGGACGGCGACCTGCCCGCAGTGCGGGTCGCCGGACACCGAGGAGATCAGCGAGTTCAGCGGGACCGCGTGCAAGGCGATGCGCCGTTGCCGGGTCTGCCGGGAGCCCTTCGAGCACCTCAAGGAGATCTGATGACGGCGAGCACCCGCCGCAGACCGCAGTTCCACCCGCTGCGGGTCGCGAAGGTCGAGCGGCTCACCGACGACGCCGTGGCGGTGACCTTCGACGTCCCACCTGAGCTGGCCGAGGACTACTCGTTCCGCCCCGGCCAGGCGCTGACCCTCCGCCGGGTGGACGGCGACCGCGACGAGCGGCGCTCGTACTCCATCTGCGCCCCGGTCGGCGCGGCTCCCCGGGTCGGGGTCCGCGAGGTGCCCGGCGGCTTCTTCTCCGCCTACCTGGTCAACGAGGTGCGGCCGGGCGACGAGATCGAGGTGCTCCCCCCGTCGGGCACGTTCACCGCCGACCTGTCGGTGCCCGGTGACCACGTCTTCGTCGTCGCCGGTTCCGGGGTCACGCCGGTGCTCTCGCTGGCCGCCACCGTGCTGCGGGACGGCGAGTCGACGGTCACCGTCTTCTACGGCAACCGCCGCACCAACACGGTGATGTTCGCCGATGAGCTCGCCGACCTGAAGGACCGCTACGGCACCCGGCTGCAGCTGGTGCACGTGCTCTCCCGCGAGCCCCGGGACGCCGACCTGACCAGCGGCCGGCTGGACGGCGACCGGCTGCGCACCCTGGTCGACGCCTTCACCGATGCCCAGCACGTCGACCACTGGTGGCTGTGCGGACCGCACGGCATGGTCACCGACGCCCGGGAGCTGCTCACCGAGCTGGGCGTGCCGACCGAGCGGGTGCACCAGGAGCTGTTCTACGTCGACGACCTGCCGCCGGAGCCGGTCCGCGGCGACGACCAGACCGTCGAGGGCCCCAGCAGCTCGGTGACGATCGTGCTGGACGGGCGCACCACCACGCTGACGCTGCCGCGCGGGGTGCCGGTGCTCGACTCGGCGCAGCAGGTGCGCGGGGACCTGCCGTTCGCCTGCAAGGGCGGGGTGTGCGGTACCTGCCGGGCCCGGGTGACCGACGGCGAGGTGGAGATGCGCCGCAACTACGCACTGGACCCCGGCGAGGTGGACGCCGGGTACGTGCTCACCTGCCAGTCGCTTCCGCTGACCGATGAGGTCACCGTCGACTACGACGCCTGAGGCGCCCGGCTGCGGACGGGGGGAGCCCGTCCGCAGCCGGCCGCACCACTTCAGTTGGAGAGCATGAACACCGTGGTGCTCTGGTACTCCTCGCCCGGCTGCAGCTCGGTGGAGGGGAACTCGGGCTGGTTCGGGGAGTCCGGGAAGTGCTGGGTCTCCAGCGCCAGCCCGTCACCCTGCCGGTAGACGCTCCCGCCGGTGCCCACGATCGTGCCGTCGAGGAAGTTGCCCGAGTAGAACTGCAGGCCCGGCTCGGTGGTGGCGATCGTCAGGGTCCGGCCACTGTCCGGGTCGTGCAGCACGGCCGCCTTCTCCAGCGCGTCCTCGCTGTCCGAGCCCTCGCGCGCGCCGTCGTCCTCGCGGTCGAGCACCCAGTTGTGGTCGTAGCCCTGGCCGTACAGGATCTGCTGGTCGGCCACCCGGATCCGCTCCCCGATCGCGGTGGGCTCACGGAAGTCGAACGGCGTGCCCTCGACCGGCGCGATCTCCCCGGTGGGGATGAGCGTCTCGTCGACCGGGGTGTACGCGTCTGCGTCGATCTTCAGCTCGTGGTCGTAGATGGTGCCGGACCCCTCGCCGCCGAGGTTCCAGTAGGTGTGCTGGGTGAGGTTCACGACCGTCGGTGCGTCGGTGGTGGCCTCGTAGCGGACGGCCAGCCGGTTGTTCGCGTCCATGGCGTAGGTGACCGCGGTGGTGAGGGTGCCGGGGAAGCCCTGGTCGCCGGCCGGACTGACCAGCTCCAGCCGCAGCGCCGCCACGCGCTCGTTGCCGACCGGGGTCGCCGTCCACACCCGGTCGTCGAACCCGTCGGGTCCGCCGTGCAGCGTGTTCGGGCCGTCGTTGAGCGGCAGCTGGTAGGTCTCGTCCTCGATGTCGAAGGTGCCGCCGGCGATGCGGTTGCCGTAGCGGCCGATGAGCGACCCGAAGTACGGGTCGGCGTCGGAGGCGTAGCCGGCCACGTCGGGGAAGCCCAGGACGACGTTCTCCACGTCCCCGTCCTCGTCGGGCACCTCCAGGGTCTGGATGACACCGCCGTAGGTGAGCACCCGGACCGTCATGTCGCCGTTGCTCAGCGTCCAGCGCTCGACCGGGGTGCCGTCGGGCGCGGTGCCGAAGGGCTCGACGGTCGTGCTCGCGGAGCCGCCGTCGGAGCCGCCTCCCCGCCCGGGCCGGTCCTCGGTCGCCGCCGCCGGCGCCGCTGCGCTGCCGACGAGGAGCCCGGTGCTGATCGTGGCCACCAGGGGCCAGTGGCGCCGTCGGCGCCGTCGGGTCGCTGCTGCGGCCGGCCGAGCGGAGGAGGGCGGGGTGACGTGTCCAGGCATGGCGGGACTCCGGTGTCCGTGGTGGTCCACCGGCGTCATCGCACGGTGGTGCGGGCCACCCCGTCGACATCATGGACGGCGAACGGGATGTGCCCTCGATCACTCCGGTGGAACGGGGCCGACCGTAGGGACGCCGGTGGAGGGGTGTCAATGGGAGGTCGGGGAGCGCGGTCCCCCCGAGGTCCCGGCACGGGCCGCGAGATCCAGGTCTGGACCGCGACCGGGCTGGGCATGGTGCATGGCGACCCGGGCGAGCCGAGCCCGGAGACCGAGCCCCTCCGGCGGCCCGGCGTGGACCTGGTCCACGAGCGCGCCGCGGTGTGGGCTCCCGTCCTGGGAGGAGAGACCGATGACCGACGAGCCCGACTCCGGGAACTCGGACGCCCCCGGCCTCCGGGAGCAGCTCGCCAACGGCGGCTGGCAGCTGTACGCCCTCGAGGTCCTGATCCTGCTGGTGATCTTCGGCTGGTTGTTCATCACGGTGTACCTCGGTGGCGGTGAGGGCTTCTGGTGAGCCGGCGCCGCGGTTCGGCCCGCTGGACCGGGGTACGCACCCGTCGTGCGTGAGATGGACCCCAAGGACCCCAGCACCCTCTACGCCGAGGGCCCAGTGGCCGACGAGCCACCCGACGACGACGTGCCCGAGTCCTCTCCCGTCCGCGACTCCGGTGGCACCGGGCCGGGACCCGACGACCTCGACCGACTGCTCTGAGCGGAGGGCCCACCGACGGGAGCGGCCGTGGTGCGGGACACTGGGGCGTGACCGAGGCACCCGTCGCACTGGCGACCACGAACTGGGCAGGCAACCACACCTATCGCGCGACGCAGCTGCACCGGCCGGAGTCGCTGGCCCAGCTGCAGGAGACGATCGCGAACGCCCGGCAGGTGCGGGTGCTGGGCTCACGGCACTCCTTCACCGCCATCGGCGACAGCGCCGAGCTGGTCTCGCTGGAGGCGATGACCTCCGACCGGGTCGACGTGAGCAGCGACCGGCGCACGGTCACCGTCGACGCTGGCTTGCGGTACGGCGAGCTGGCCGCCGTCCTGCACCGGGAGGGCCTGGCGCTGCACAACCTGGCCTCGCTGCCGCACATCTCGATCGCCGGTGCGGTGGCCACGGCGACCCACGGTTCCGGTGTCGGCAACGGCAACCTGGCGACGGCGGTCGCCGGGTTGGAGCTGGTGACCTCCAGCGGGGAGCTGGTCCGGTGTGCGCGCGGCGACGCCGACTTCGACGGCATGGTGGTCGGGCTGGGCGCCCTCGGGGCGGTCACCCGGGTGACCCTGGACGTCGAGCCCGCCTTCGACGTGCAGCAGCGGGTGTTCGAGCGGCTGGCCTGGACGTCCCTCTACGACAACCTCGACGAGGTGCTGTCCGGTGGCTACAGCGTCAGCCTGTTCACGGGGCTGGGACCGAGCGTGGACATGGTCTGGGTGAAGTCCCGCACGGACGCCGCCGGCTCCCCCGCCGGTGACCTGTTCGGCGCCGTCGAGGCCACCACCGAGCTGCACCCGCTGCCCGGCATCGACCCTGCGCCCACCACCGCGCAGCTGGCCAGCCCCGGGCTCTGGTCCGACCGGCTGCCGCACTTCCGGATGGGCTTCACCCCGAGCAACGGCAACGAGATCCAGTCCGAGTACCTGGTGCCGCGCGCTGCGGGGGTGCAGGCGCTGGAGGCGCTGCGCGGGCTGGGCGACCGGATCCGGCCGCTGCTGCAGATCTGCGAGATCCGCACGATCGCCGCCGACCAGCTGTGGATGAGCACCGCCTACGGCGAGGACACCCTCGGCCTGCACTTCACCTGGCTGCCCGCCCAGGCCGAGGTCGAGGAGCTGCTGGTCGAGCTGGAGGCCCGGCTGCTCCCGCTGGGTGCCCGCCCGCACTGGGGCAAGCTCTTCCTCGCCGACGCGGCCACCCTCGCCCCCCGGTACCCGCGCCACGCTGACTTCGTCGCCCTGGTCGACCGGCTCGACCCGCGCGGCGCCTTCCGCAACGACTGGCTGCAGCGGCACGTCCTCGACGTGGGCTGACCGCTCACGCGTCGGTGATCGCGTAGCTCTTGATCTTGCGGTAGAGGGAGCTGCGGGCCATCCCGAGCGAGGCCGCGGCGTGCACCCGGTTGCCCCGGCACTCCTGCAGCACGGTGACGATCGCCTCCCGCTCGGCCGACTCGAGCGGGGTCAGGGTGCGGCTGCTGCCGCCCGTCCGGCACCAGGCCGGCAGGTCGTCGGGGCGGAGCTCGCCCACCGGCCGCCGCTGCAGGGCGGCCGCCAGGGCCTCCCGCAGCTGGACGAGGTTCCCCGGCCAGGGGTGCCGCTCGATGAGCCGGCTCGCCGCGGGGTGCAGCCGCACCCCGCGGTCGGGGGCCAGCTCGGTGAGCAGCCGCTCGACGACCTGTGGCAGGTCGTCGGTGCGGTGGCGCAGGGGTGGCAACCGGACCGCCTGCGCGAACTCCCGCAGCACGGCCCGGAACGGCAGGTCCGCACCGGTACGTGCGTCGTCCAGCGTCGCGGCGACTGCGTACTGGTCCCGGTCCAGCGAGGCGAGGAAGGCGGGGAGCCGTTCAGCCGTGTCCCGACCGATCCGGTCGAGGTGCCGCAGGACGACGAGGGTGGGCCCTGCCCCGGCCGGCACACCCTCCGCGACCACCTGCTCCACCTCGCCCGCCACCACCGCTCCCGCGGGGTGCAGGCCGCCGAAGAGCTCTGCGACGATCGTGCGCCGGCCCGCGCCCGGCTCGCCCAGGACGAGCAGCCGGTCGCCCCGATCGAGGCCGGCTCGGACCTGCGCGCACGCCGCCGTCCACGCCGGTGACCGGCCACTCGGTGCCGGGGCCGGCGGCGCCGGCCCGTCCGTGCCCGCGGGCGACCGAGGGCGGGCCGCCGACGACGCGACGTCGGGCCGCGGCACGCTGGGCTCGTCGTCCAGCACCAGCACGATGCCGGCGACCTCCTCGCCCACCAGGATGCGTGTAGCCCGCAGCCGGACGGTGCGACCGGAGTCCAGCGTGACGGAGTCCGTGACCCGGTCCCGCCGGCTCATCAGGAACAGCGCGTGCTGGTGGACCGCCCTCTGCTCGGCGGCCGAGTAGAGCTGCTGGGCCCGCCGGTTGACGGTGAGCGAGTCGCCCACGGCCATGACGGCCTGCCGGGGCCGGGCATCGGCTCGGAGGAACGTCTCGAAGAGCGCCCGCTTGGCCTGGCTGCGGTCCAGCAGCAGGTTGCGGCCGATGTCCACGGCCGCGCGCCGGACGAGGGTGTGCATCAGCGGCGTCCAGGTCTCGGCGAGCGAGCTGACGTCGAGCACCCCGTCGACCCGGCCCGTCACCGGGTCGATGATCGGAGCCCCGGTGCAGGCGAACCGCACGAGCGCCTCGGTGAAGTGCTCCGCCCCGACGACGCTGACCGATGCCCCGGTCTCGAAGACGGTCCCGATCCCGTTGGTGCCCACGCCGCCCTCCCCGAAGTCGAAGCCGGCGTTGAAGTCGACCCGGTCGAGCTGGCGGCCGACCGCGGTCGAGCAGTCCAGCCGGTGCACGATGCGCGCCTGCGCGTCGGACAGGGCGATCGCGACCGGCACGTCGACCATCTCGACGGCCAGCCGGTCGATCACCGGACGTGCGCTGCGGACCAGGCGGGAGTCCAGGTCGACGTCCTCGTGGTAGCTGGTCCGGTACTCGGCGGCGTCGACGCCGGCCGAGCGGCTGCGCCGCCAGGAGGCCGCGACCAGGTCGCGGACCCCGGTCGCCCCGGCCACGCCACGCTCCAGGAACTCGGCCCGGGCAGCGGCCACGTGCCGAAGAGCGTCCCGCCCTTGGTGCACGGTCACCTCCACGGTGTCCCCCCGCCCGGACGCGTCCGCCCGAGCCACGACCGGCCGCGCACTGTCCCAATCTGGGACGGTCCGCCGGGCCCCAGAACCCCGACGATGTGATCACAGACGTGATCCAGACCACATCGAAGGGTAGGGCATCAGATGACCGTGCAGGCAGCCGCGGACACCGGCACCGACCGCGCACCTGCGACCCGCGAGCTCGACGCCGTGATCATCGGCGCCGGGGTGGCCGGCCTCTACCAGCTCCACCAGCTGCGTGAGCAGGGGCTGCAGGTCCGCGCCTACGACGCCGCCAACGACGTCGGCGGCACCTGGTTCTGGAACCGCTACCCCGGTGCTCGGTTCGACTCCGAGGCCTACATCTACCAGTACCTCTTCGACGAGGACCTGTACAAGGACTGGAGCTGGAGCCAGCGGTTCCCCGACCAGCCCGAGATCGAGCGGTGGATGCACTACGTCACCGACCGCCTGGACCTGCGCCGGGACATCGAGTTCGGGGCCACGGTCACCGCCGCCCGGTTCGACGAGGAACGCGGACGGTGGACGGTCACGACCGACCGCGGCGAGACGATCGACACCCGGTTCCTCGTCACCTGCGCCGGGATGCTGTCGGCGCCGCTGGCCGAGGTCTTCCCCGGTCAGGACACCTTCCGGGGCACGGTCGTGCACACCTCGCGCTGGCCGGCCGAGGGCGTCGAGCTCGACGGCAAGAGGGTGGGTGTGGTCGGCATCGGCGCCACCGGGATCCAGGTGATCCAGACGATCGCCGGCCACGTCGGGCACCTGACCGTCTTCGCCCGCACCCCCCAGTACGTGCTGCCGATGAAGAACCCGCACTTCGGCCCGGACGACGTCGCCGGCTACAAGGAGCGGTTCCCCGAACTGCGCGACACCCTCCCCCGCACGTTCACCGGCTTCGAGTACGAGTGGGCGCACACCTGGGCCGAGCTGACCCCCGAGCAGCGGCGGGAGGAGCTGGAGGAGATCCACGCCAACGGATCGCTGAAGCTGTGGCTCGCCTCGTTCGCGGAGATGTTCTTCGATGAGGAGGTCAACGAGGAGATCTCGGAGTTCGTCCGGGAGAAGATGCGCGAGCGGCTGCGGGACCCGCAGCTCTGCGACGTCCTGATCCCCACCGACTACGGCTTCGGCACCCACCGGGTCCCGCTGGAGACCGACTACCTCGAGGTCTACCACCGCCCGGACGTCGAGCTGGTCGGCGTGCGGGACAACGCCATCTCCCACGTCGTCCCCGAGGGGCTGGTGCTGGCCGACGGGACGGTGCACGAGCTGGACGTGCTGATCCTGGCCACCGGCTTCGACGCCGGGACCGGGGCGCTGACCCGCATCGACATCCGCGGGCGCGGCGGCCGCTCCCTGACCGAGGACTGGGGCCGGGACATCCGCACCACGATGGGGCTGATGGTCCACGGGTACCCGAACCTGCTGACCACCGCCGTCCCGCTGGCGCCGTCGGCGGCGCTGTGCAACATGACCACCTGCCTGCAGCAGCAGACGGAGTGGATCAGCGACCTGATCGCCCACCTGCGGGCCGGAGGGAAGTCGGTCATCGAGCCGACGAAGGACGTCGAGGACGCCTGGGTCGCGCACCACGACGAGACGGCCGGCGTGAACCTCATCTCCCGGACGTCGTCCTGGTACCTCGGGGCGAACGTGCCGGGCAAGCCCCGCCGCGTCCTGTCCTACACCGGCGGCGTCGGCGCCTACCGAGACCTGTGCGCCGAGTCGGCCTCGGCCGGCTACCCCGGCTTCGACATCCGCTGACCCGCACCAGCTGACCCCGCACTCAGCCGCACCCACCTGGAGGACTGCCATGACCCACCCGTTCAGCGCCGCCGCCGACGCGATCCTCGACCGCGCCACCCGGGCGGAGGCCCCCGTCGCCGGGGTCGTCGCGATGGTCACCGACCGTTCGGAGACCGTCTACTCCGGCGCGGCCGGCGCCCGACGCCTCGGCGGGGACCAGCCGATGACCCCCGACACCGTCTTCGCCCTGTTCTCGACCACCAAGGCCGTCACCGCCACGGCGGCGCTGCAGCTGGTCGAGGAGGGGCGGCTGGACCTCGACGCCCCGGCCCGCACCCACGCCCCCGCCATCGGTGAGCTGAAGGTGCTCGACGGATTCGGCGAGGACGGCACCCCACGGCTGCGCGACCCGCGGCGGGAGGTGACCACCCGGATGCTGCTGACGCACACCGGCGGCTTCGGGTACGACTTCTTCAACGAGCACTACAACCGGCTGGCCCAGGAGCAGGGCCAGCCCAGCGTCATCACCGCCACGAAGGCCGCGCTGACCACCCCGCTGCTGTTCGACCCGGGCGAGCGGTGGGAGTACGGCAGCAACCTGGACTGGGTCGGGCAGGTGGTGGAGGGCATCACCGGGAAGCGCCTCGGCGAGGTGGTCGCCGAGCGGGTGTTCCAGCCCCTGGGCATGACCGACGCGTCCTTCGTGCTGGACGACCGGCTGCGCAGCCGGCTGGCCTCGATGCACGCCCGCGGCGCGGACGGGTCGCTGACGCCGATGGACTTCGAGCTGCCCTCGCCCCCGGAGGTCGACATGGGCGGGCACGGCCTCTACGGCACGGTCGGTGACTACCTGCGCTTCCTCCGGATGTGGCTCAACGACGGCCGGGGTGAGCACGGCGTCGTCCTCCGGCCCGAGACGGTGCAGATGGCGGTGCAGAACCACCTCGGCGACCTCAAGGTGACCGGGCTCCCCGGGGTGATCCCGTCGCTGTCCAACGACGCGGAGTTCTTCCCCGGCATGCCGAAGTCCTGGTCGCTGCCGTTCATGATCAACGACGAGCAGGCACCGACGGGACGGCCCGCCGGCGCACTCAGCTGGGCCGGGTTGGCCAACCTCTTCTACTGGATCGACCGCGACAACGGGTACGCCGGCTTCTGGGCGACGCAGATCCTGCCCTTCGGCGATGCGACGTCCTTCGGCAGCTACCTGGAGTTCGAGACGGCCTGCTACGCCTCGCTCGTCGGCCGGGACCGGCAGCCGGAGGTCGCCGGCGCCGGGCAGTGACCCCGGGCCCGGCGTCGGCAGCCACCGGCGCCGGGCACGCACCGCCCGGGCCTCAGGGCACGAGGTCGGGCACGATGTGCTGGCTCTCCTTGGGCGGCCGGAGGTGGTCCTCCTCCACCGGCGGCCGGGGCGGCAGCTCCGGCGCCGGCGGGGTGAGGTCCTCGTACGGCACCTCAGAGCGACCCCGGCCTCGCGCTGCCGCCCGCCGCCCGTGCCGCTGGGGAGCGAGCGTTGGTAACGCGCAGCTGGCCTCCCGCTCGAGCTGCCGCCAACAGTCGCGCCGCCCTCAGCCCAGATGTCTGAGAAACGACTCTGGCGCGCGGAGGAACTGGCGCCAGTTCGCGGTCAGCTCGAGCTCGTCCCAGGCCGCCGCCCGGATGCCCCACGGACCCACCTCCAGTAGGTGCGCGCCCGGCAGGGCGGCCAGCACCGGTGAGTGGGTGGCGATGACGACCTGAGCGCCGTCGGCGGCGAGGTCTTTCAGGGCGGCCAGGAGTGAGAGCGTGGCGGTGAACGACAGGGCGGCGTCGGGCTCGTCCAAGAGGTACAGGCCCGGTTGGGTGGCCCGGTCGTGGAAGATGCTCAGGAAGGCCTCGCCGTGGGAGAGCTCATGGAATCGCGGCTCAACGCGGTGCCAGGAGCGGTTCTCCTCCAAGTAGCTGTACAGCCCGTGCAAGGTCTCGTCGCGTAGCAGGTAGGCCCAACGGGGTGCGCCTGGGCCGCGCTCGACGATCAGGCCCAGCGATCCTGGCTCGCTCGCGCGCGTGCGGTGCTGGGCACCTCCCGACCCGCCCTCCGCGTTGAGCCCCACGGCGGCCGCGATGACCTCGACCAGCGTCGACTTGCCCGACCCGTTCTCGCCGACCAGCACCGTCACGCCCGCCTGTAGTTCGATGCCCTTGCGCAGGACGTGCGCCACGGCCGGCACGGTGGCCGGCCAGAGCCCGTCGGCGATCGGCGTGGCCCCAGGATCGGGGCGCAGGCGGCGGATGGGGCGGCGGTCCATGGCGTCATTCTGTCCATGTCGGTACGTCCGCGGTCAGCAGGAGCAGTGGCGGACGTGCTCTTGGAGATGGAGGAGTGGTCTACCGAAACAGGGGCTGTCTCACAGGCCTTCAGGGACGCCGTCGCCGGACGGCGGCACCAGCTCGTCCAGCCGGCTCAGGGCACGAGGTCGGGCACGATGTGCTGGCTCTCCTTGGGCGGCCGGAGGTAGTCCTCCTCCACCGGTGGCCGGGGCGGCAGCTCCGGGGCCGGCGGGGTGAGGTCCTCGTAGGGCACCTGGGTCAGCAGGTGGGCCATCACGTTGAGCCGGGCGCGCTTCTTCACCTCGGCCTCGACCACCCACCAGGGCGCCTCGGGGATGTCGGTGGCAGCGAACATCGCGTCCTTGGCCCGGGAGAAGTCGACCCAGCGGTTTCGCGCCTCGAGGTCCATCGGGCTCAGCTTCCAGCGCTTGGTCGGGTCCTTCAGCCGCTTCTGGAAGCGCTTCTCCTGCTCGGTGTCGCTGACGGAGAACCAGTACTTCACGACCGTGATCCCGCTGCGCACCAGCATCCGCTCGAACTCCGGGCACGAGCGGAGGAACTCCTCGTACTCCTCGTCGGTGCAGAAGCCCATGACCCGCTCGACGCCGGCGCGGTTGTACCAAGACCGGTCGAACAGCACCATCTCCCCCGGGCCGGGAAGGTGCGCCACGTACCGCTGGAAGTACCACTGCCCCTTCTCCCGCTCGGTCGGGGCCGGGAGCGCGACGACGTGCGCATGCCGCGGGTTGAGGCTCTCGGTGATGCGCTGGATCGCACCGCCCTTGCCGGCGGCGTCGCGGCCCTCGAAGAGGACGACGACCCGCAGACCCCGCGCGCGGACGTGCTCCTGCTGCTTCACCAGCTCCGTCTGCAGCCGGGACAACTCCTGCTCGTAGAACTTGTCGTCGACCTTGCCGGTGGACTCCGGCATCTCCTCGACCGACGACGTAGGACCCGGTGCGCTGACCATGTGACGAGCATCACGCGCCGATCGCCCGGCGGCAAGCGGCGTGCACCCGGCCGCGGCGGACGTGGCCAGTCGCGAGTCCGGCTCAGCCGGCCGGCGTGCCGCGGCGGACGGCGTGGGCGGCCGCCTCCGCCCGGTTGCGCACCCCCAGCTTGGTCAGGATGTGGCTGACGTGGTGCCCGGCGGTCTTCTCGCTGATGACCAGGGTCCGGCCGATGGCGGCGTTCGACAGCCCCCGGGCGATCAGGGCCAGCACCTCCTCCTCCCGGGCGGACAGCTCGCCGGCGCCCCGGACCGAGCGGCGCGCGGGCTCCCGGAGCTCGCGGAGCAGCGCCGTGGCCGCACCCACCGCCGGTGCGGCGCCCAGCCCCTCGAGGGCGGCCAGGGCAGCACCGGCCTCGTCGGCCGCGGTGCCCGGGTCGTCGTGGGCCACGGCCCGGGCCAGCACCAGCCGCGCGAGCGCGGCGTCGAAGGGCATGAGCAGCCCGCTGAACCCACGGAGTGCACGACGGGCCGGTTCCGCCGCCTCCCCCGTCCGCCCGGCGGCGAGCTCGACGGCGGCTGCGGCCAGCGCGGCCCGGGCCGCCAGCAGCCGGATGCCGGTCGCCGCACCCAGCGCCGCGAGCTCGTCGGCCGCCGTCCGGGCACCCGGCACGTCGCCGAGGGCGAGCCGGGCGTGCACCAGCGGGGACAGCAGGCCACCGGCGGCCACCGCGTCGTCCGGAGCCGCCCGCAGGCCCCGCTCCAGCAGGGCCGTGGCCTGCCCGGGGTGCCCGTCGGCCAGCCGCAGCAGCGCCCGCGCGCGCAGTACCGCCGGGTACTCCTCCCGGCCGGCGAGCAGCTGCGCGGCCTCGCGCAGCCGCCCCTGCTGCACCCGCAGCTCGGCCAGCGAGGCGACCGTCGGTGCGCTCACCCCCGGCAGCTGCTCGGCGTGCACCGCCAGCGCCTCCTGCAGGGCCGCCTCCGCGTCGGACCACCGGCCGCCGGCGATCAGCAGGTCGGCGTGCACCGTGCGGCAGGCACCGAACAGCGGCGCGATCGCCGAGCCGCGGGCGAAGGACGCCACGTGCTCGCACCACTCAGCGGCCTGAGTCCACTCCCCCGCGCAAGAGCAGCCGAGCACCAGGTTGCAGTAGGCCTCGCCCAGCGTGTGCAGGTCCGTCACCCGGCCGGCCGTCGCGGCCGCCATGGCCTCTTCGAGCAGCCGCAGCCCGGGCGCCCAGCGCCCGGCTCGCACCTCGGCACACCCGAGCAGGCTGATCGCCAGCACCTCGAGGTCGCCGTCCCCGACGGCCCGGGCGACCTCCAGGGCCTGCGCCGCGGCCGTGGCCTGCTCGCCCACCGTCGCCGCCTGCCGGGCGGACTCGACCGCCACCCAGCCGTGCCCGGCGCAGAGCGGCTGGCCGGCCATGACCCGCTCGGACCGGGCCAGCCAGCCGCGCGCCGCAGAGCCGCGGCCGCTCAGCAGGTGCTGGTGCGCCACCCAGACCGCACTGCGGGCGGCCTCGGCGCAGCGCCCGGCCCGCAGGTGCTCCTCGAACGCCTGCTCGCGCAGCGCGATCGCCTCGGTGACCCGGCCGAGGAACCACTGGGCCTGGGCCAGCCCGTCGCGGGCGTCGGCCCCGCCGCCCGCGGTGAGGGCAGCGGCGAACGCGGAGCGGGCGGACTCCCAGTCCGCTCGTTCCAGCGCCTGCCTGCCTGCTCCCAGCAGCGCAGCCCCGCCGGACCCCGGCACGCGACGAGCGTCCCACGTGCGGGGCCCGGTGAGGACCCTCTGCGTGCTCAGTGCCGGGTACCGACGGCGAGCAGGTACTGCATCTCGTAGCGGGCCGCGCCCGGTGCGCCGCGGTCCCACTCCTCGCAGAAGGCGTCCAGCGCGGCGTCGAACTCCCGCTCCAGCCCGTTCCTGGCCGCGTTGGCCCGCGCCGCGATCGTGGGGCCGTAGCAGCTGGTGAAGTGCCGGCCGTACCCGTGCGCCTCCGGGAACGCGGTGACCTCCAGGGTGTCCCGGTCCAGCGTCGTCCACTCGACCCGGCCGCCGAACAGCCCGCGCAGGTGCTCCTCACTCCCCCACAACGGCGGCGGCTGGGCGCCGGGCGGCGGGGGCGGCATGAACGGCTTCATGGTGGCGAACAGCGCGCCGAGCATGCCGTCGGGCGTCCAGCAGAGCAGGCCGATGCGGCCGCCGGGCCGGCAGACGCGGAGGAGCTCGTCGGCCGACTCCTGGTGGTGCGGAGCGAACATGACGCCGATCGCGGACATCACGACGTCGTAGGAGGCGTCGTCGAAGGGCAGGTGCTCGGCGTCGGCCTCGGTCCACTCCAGGTGCAGCCCGGCGGCCTCGGCCCGCCGGCGTCCGTCGTCGAGCAGCTCGGGGGTGAGGTCGCTGGCGGTGACCCGGGCACCACGGGCGGCCGCGGGCAGGGAGGCGTTGCCGGTGCCGGCGGCGACGTCGAGCACCCGGTCCCGGTCGGTCAGCTGACAGGCGTCGACCAACCGGGGCCCGAGCGGGGTCAGGAAGGTGTCGACCATCCGGGGGTAGTCCCCGGTGGCCCACATGGCGCGGTGGCGTGCCTTGAGCTCGGTGTCGCTGACGGTGGCGGTCATCGGGTCCTCCCTCGGTCGTGGTGCGACCGAGGGTGCTCGCCGAGGATCGGCCGGCACATCGGGCGAACGCCCCATCCGGTGCCCGCCCCCGTGCGCGGGCACCGGCGAGGTGCTGCCGTCAGTTGCCGCTGGAGAAGGCCGAGTCGAAGGCCGCGGACGGCGGGTCGAACGCCAGGCGACGCACGAACTCCAGCGCCTCGGGCGCGCCGATCAGCCGGTCCATCCCGGCGTCCTCCCACTCCACCGAGATCGGCCCGGTGTAGCCGATGGTGTTGAGCATCCGGAAGCAGGCCTCCCACGGGACGTCGCCGTGCCCGGTGGAGACGAAGTCCCAGCCGCGGCGCGGGTCGGCCCAGGGCAGGTGCGACCCCATCCGGCCGTTGCGCCCGTTGCCCACCTGCTTCTTCGCGTCCTTGCAGTCGACGTGGTAGATCCGGTCCTTGAAGTCCCAGAGGAAGCCGACCGGGTCCAGGTCCTGCCAGACGAAGTGGCTGGGGTCCCAGTTCAGCCCGAACGCCTCCCGGTGGCCGATCGCCTCCAGAGCGCGCACCGTCGTCCAGTAGTCGTAGGCGATCTCCGACGGGTGCACCTCGTGCGCGAACTTCACGCCCACCTCGTCGAACACGTCGAGGACAGGGTTCCAGCGGGCGGCGAAGTCGGCGTAGCCCTCCTCGATCATCGACTCGGGCACCGGCGGGAACATCGCCACGGTCTTCCAGATCTTCGACCCGGTGAACCCGACGACGACGTCGACGCCCAGCGCCCGGGCGGCCCGCGCGGTGGCCTTCATCTCCTCCGCGGCCCGCTGCCGGACCCCCTCGGGGTCGCCGTCCCCCCACACCCGGGCGTTCACCATGCCGCGGTGCCGCTCGTCGATGGGGTCGTCGCAGACGGCCTGGCCGTTGAGGTGGTTGGAGATGGCGAACACCGACAGGCCGTGCCGGTCGAGCAGCTCGAGCCGCTCCTTGACGTAGCCGGGGTCCTCAGCGGCCCGGACGACGTCGAGGTGGTCGCCCCAGCAGGCGATCTCCAGGCCGTCGTAGCCCCACCCGGAGGCCAGCCGGCACACCTCCTCGAACGGCAGGTCGGCCCACTGGCCGGTGAACAACGTGACGGGGCGGGGCATCAGCGGTCTCCTCAGATCTCGGTGAAGGCGGAGTTGTCGGCGGCGCTGCGCTCCACGGCGTCGAGCACCCGCTGCACCTGCAGGCCGTCGGCGAACGACGGGGTGGGCTGCTCGCCGGCGGCCAGCGCGGTGACCAGGTCGACGACCTGGTGGGTGAAGCCGTGCTCGTAGCCCAGCCCGTGACCGGCCGGCCACCAGGCACCGACGTAGGGGTGCTCGGGCTCGGTGACCACGATGCGGCGGAAGCCGGCGGTCGTGGCCGGTTCCCCGCCGTCGAAGAACTGCAGGACGTTCATGTCCTCGAAGTCGAAGGCCAGGCTGCCGGCCGAGCCGTTCACCTCGATCCGGATCGCGTTCTTCCGGCCGAGGGCGAAGCGGGTGGCCTCGAAGGTGCCCAGCGCTCCCCCGGTGAAGCGACCCAGGAAGACGGCGGCGTCGTCGACGGTGACCTCGCCCATCCCCTCGCCACCGACCCCGCCGAGCTTCCCACTGCTGGCCGGCAGCGGCCGCTTGGCCACGAACGTCTCAAGGATCGCGCTGACGCCGGTGAGCGTCTGACCGGTGATGAACTGGGTGAGGTCGACGATGTGCGCACCGATGTCGCCCAGCGCGCCGGACCCGGCCTTGTCCTTCTCCAGCCGCCAGGACATCGGCGACGCGGGGTCGGCGATCCAGTCCTGCAGGTACTGCGCCCGGACGTGCCGGATCTGGCCCAGCCGCCCCTCGGCGACCAGCTGCCGGGCGAGGGTGATGGCCGGGACCCGCCGGTAGGTGAAGCCGACCATCGCCCGCACCCCGGAGCCGGCGGCCCGTTCGGCCGCCTCGGCCATGGCCTCGGCCTCGGCGACGGAGTTGGCCAGCGGCTTCTCGCAGAGGACGTGCTTGCCGGCCGCCAGCGCCGCGATCGCCATCTCGGCGTGGGTGTGCCCGGGGGTGCAGATGTCGACGAGGTCGACGTCGTCCCGCTCCAGCACGCGGCGCCAGTCGGTCTCGGTGTCGGCCCAGCCGAGCCGGCCGGCCGCGGCGGCGACCCCCTCCGGGTTCCGGCCGGCCAGCACGGTCAGCTCCGGGGTGAGGGGCAGGTCGAAGAAGCGCGGCGCGGTGCGCCAGGCGTGGGAGTGCGCCGCGCCCATGAAGGCGTGGCCGATCAGGCCGACGCGCAGCGCCGGCCGGGCAGGGTGGGTCATCACATGCTCCAGGAGTGGGACCGGTGCCGCCGGTGACCGGTCGTGGTCACCGGCGGCACCCCGACGGGAGGATCAGGACTCGAACGCGTCGTCGATGTACTGGTCGACGTTCTCTTCCGTGACCACCGGCGCGTTGAGCACGATCTCCCGCGGCACCTCCTGGGACACCAGGTCGGACATGCTCTTGCCCTGGGCGATCAGCCGGGCCAGCGCGATGCCGTCGGCGGCCTGGGTCGCCGGGTAGATGACGGTCGCCTCCAGCACGGAGTCACCGGACTGGATGTCCCGCATGGCGTTGGCCGAGCCGGCCCCGCCGACCATGAAGAACTCGTCGCGGCCGGCGTTGTTGATCGCGGCCAGCACGCCGACGCCCTGGTCGTCGTCGTGGTTCCACAGCGCGTCGATCTGCGGTGCGGCCTGCAGCAGGTTGGCCGCCGCCTCCTCACCGGACTCGACGGTGAACTCCGCGGCCACCCGGTTGTCGACGTCCAGGCCGCAGTCGGCCAGTGCGTCGGCGAAGCCCTGGCTGCGCTCCTGGGTCAGCGGGAGCGAGTCGATGCCGGCGATCTCGGCCACGACGGCGTCGGGCTGGTCGCCCAGCCGGGAGCAGATGTACGTGCCGGCGGAGACGCCCATGCCGTAGTTGTCGCCGAGGATGGTGGCCCGGGCGGCGAACGGGCTGGAGAACTCCCGGTCGACGTTGATCACCGGGATGCCGGCCTCCATCGCCCGCAGCGCCACCGGGGTGAGCGCGGCCCCGTCGAAGGGCAGCAGCACGATCGCGTCGACGCCCTCGTTGATGAAGGTCTCGACCTGGGAGATCTGGGTGCTGGGGTCGTTGGTGCCCTCGGCGATGACCAGCTCGACGTCCTCGTGCCGTTCGGCCTCGGCCTGGGCGGCGTTGCTGATGCCGGCCATCCAGCCGTGGTCGGCGGCCGGCGCGGAGAAGCCGATCCGCACCGTCTCACCGGTCTCGTCGTTGGAGCTGGCGACGACGTCGCCACCGCCCTCGTCGGACCCGGAGGTCTCCGGGGTGTTGCTGGTGCAGCCGGCCACCAGGGCACCGGCTCCGACCACACAGACGGCGGTGGTCAGCAGGCGACCGTACGGACGCTGCCTCGTTGCAGACATGTTCTCTCCTCGCAGATCGCCGCCCTGGCTGCGCCGCCAGGAGTCGGGGTGGTGCGCCGGCGGGCCGGGGTGGCCGGCCGGAGGTCGGGGGCCGCGGGTGACCGCGACGGCGGGTTCAGGTCGGGGGGCGACTGTGGGAGTCGCCGGGGCGGGCTCCGGCCGGTCCGCCGGGGGCGGCCGAGCCGCCGGGCAGGGACCCGGCCGGGTTCCCCGGGCGCGCCGCGCCGCCGCCGCCGCGGGCCTTCTTGCGGGGGCGGGCGCCGCCGGCGGCCAGCCGCTGCTGCAGCAGCACGGCGAGCACGATGATCACGCCGCGGGCGACGGCCTGCGCCGAGCTGGACAGGTTGTTCAGCGTGAAGACGTTGCCGAGCGTGGTGAAGATCAGCACGCCCAGCACGGTGCCGACGATGGTGCCGCGCCCGCCGACCAGCAGCGTCCCGCCGATGACGACGGCGGCGATCGCGTCCAGCTCCAGCAGGGTGCCGTGGGTGGAGCTGCCGGTCGTCGTCCGGGCCATCAGCATCACCGCGGCGATCCCGCAGGTGACCCCGGACAGCACGTACAGCCACACCGTGTGCCGCTGCACCCGGATGCCGGCCAGCCGGGCGGCCTCGGCGTTGCCGCCGACGGCGAAGGTGCGGCGGCCGAAGGTGGTGCGGTTGAGCAGCACCCAGCCGGCTCCGGCGACCAGCGCGAACATGATCACCAGGGTGGGGATGCCGAGGACGTCGCCGCCGAAGAACTCGATGAAGCCCCGGTCCTGGACGATCTGGGTCCGCCGGTTGGCGATGATCTCCGCCAGCCCCCTGGCGGCCGCGAGCATCGCCAGGGTGGCGATGAAGGCGACCAGTTTCCCGTAGGCGATGACGATCCCGTTGATCAACCCCGCCCCGGCGCCGACCGCGATCGCGGTGAACACCATGACGATCCAGTGGAAGTCCGCCGCCATCGCCTGGGTGGCCAGCGTGGTCGCCCAGACCGAGGAGAGCGCGACCAGCGCACCCACCGACAGGTCGATGCCGCCACCGATGATCACGAAGGTCATCCCGACGCTGACCACGCCGACGACGGCGGCCAGCCGCAGGATCGTCAGGACGTTGTCCACGTCGACGAAGCGGCCGGGCGCGGTGATGGCGCCGACCACGCAGAGCACCAGCAGGGCCACGACGAGCCCGAGGTTGCGGCCCAGCGGGCCGGCCAGCAGACCGGGTCCCTTGCCGTCGCCGTCGGCGGAGCCGGTCCTGCTGTCCGCCGGCGGTGTCGCGGTGGTGGTCTCGCTCATGCCACGTCTCCTTCGCGGGCGGCGCCCGCTGTCGGGGCCGCTCCTTCCATGACCAGGTCGAGCACCCGGTGCTCGTCGAGCTCGTCGGCGGGGCCGCGGGCGATGACGGCGCCGTCGGCCACGACCAGCACGTGGTCGGCCAGGCCGAGCACCTCCGGGATCTCGCTGGAGACGACGACCACGGCGACCCCGCGGTCGGCCAGCTTGCGGATCAGCGCGTAGATCTCCGAGCGGGCGCCGACGTCGACGCCGCGGGTGGGCTCGTCGAGCAGCAGCACCGTGCAGTCGCGGAGCAGCCAGCGGGCCAGCACGACCTTCTGCTGGTTGCCGCCGGAGAGGGTGCGGACCTCACGCTCGACGTCCACGGGCCGGAGGTCCAGCGCCTCGGCCTGGTCCCGGGCGGCCTGCTTCTCCGCTCCCCCGGACAACAGGCCCCCGCGGGCGAACCGGGCCAGGCTGGCCAGCGTGATGTTGCGGTAGATCGGCTCACCCAGCAGCAGGCCCTGGCTCTTGCGCTCCTCGGGTGCCAGCCCGACGCCCGCGCCGACGGCCGCGGCCACGTCGCCGGGCCGGAGCCTGCGCCCGGCGACCTGAACCGTGCCGGTGGAGGCCCGCCGGGCGCCGTAGACGGTCTCGAGGATCTCCGACCGGCCGGAACCGACGAGCCCCGCGAGGCCCAGCACCTCCCCCGGCCGGACGTCGAAGGAGACGTCGCTGAACTTGCCGACCAGCGAGAGGTCCCGGACCTGCAGCACCGGCTCGGCGGCCTGGCCGGGGAACTCGCGGCGCTCCGGGAAGACGTACTCGATCGTCCGGCCGGTCATCAGGGTGATGACCTCCCGGGTGGAGGTGTCAGCCGCCGGCAGGCCGGTGGCGACCGTCCGGCCGTCCTTGAGCACGGTGATCCGGTCACCGACTTCGCGGATCTCCTCCAGCCGGTGGGAGATGTAGACGACGGCGACGCCGGAGTCGGTGAGGTCGCGGATGACCTGGAAGAGGTGCTCGACCTCCTCGCTGTCGAGCACCGCGGAGGGCTCGTCCATGACGATCAGCCGGGCGTCCTGGGACAGCGCCCGGGCCATGCTGACCATCTGCTGGGCGGCCGCCGACAGCGAGCCGACCTCGGCGGTGGGCCGGATCTCCGGGTGTCCCAGCCGGGACAGCAGCTCCCCGGCGGCCCGGTTCGCCTGCGCCGGCCGGGTGATCCCCAGGTGGGACCGCTCCCGGCCCAGGAAGACGTTGTCCGCGACGGTCAGCCCGGCGACCAGGTCGAGCTCCTGGTAGATGGTGGCGATGCCCAGGGACATCGCTGCCTGCGGGTCGCCCAGGGTGACCGGGGCGCCGTCCCAGCTGATATGGCCCTCGTCGGGCTGGTGCGCGCCGGCGAGGACCTTGATCAGGGTGGACTTGCCCGCGCCGTTCTGGCCGAGCAGGCAGTGCACCTCACCGGCCCGGACGTCGAGGTCGACGCCGTCGAGGGCCCGGACGCCGGGGAACTGCTTGACGATGCCGTGCATCTCCAGCAGCGGCGTCGACGAGGACGCGGTCACGCGCGCTCTCCGCGCCGGGCGGGCAGGACGCCGGACATGCCACCAACTCCAGACTTATGCTCAGCACTGAACAGAAGTACGTCAGGCGGGACACTATGTCTGGCATCACATCTGGGTCAAGACACCGCTGCGGCGTTACCGAACCGCAACCGGAGCAGGCCGCACCGGGCCGGGAGCCGACCGGGGGCCGGGCCCGGCAGGTGGCCGCGGCCGAGGAGAGGTGGAGCCCGCGATCAGCGGGCGGTGGGCGCCTCGGCGGAGCCGGCGTCCTGCGCCACCTGGTAGACCGAGTCCTCCTCCAGGAAGCCCTCGATCGCCATCAGCGCGGCGCCCAGCCGCCCGGAGAGGTCCGGGGCCGCGCTCACGGAGATGTCCAGCGCGCGGGCGGCCAGCGGCAGTGAGCGCCCGTAGACGGCCTCCCGGATGCCGGCCAGCAGCGGCGGCCCGGCCTGCGCCACGCCCCCGGTCATCACGATCCGGTGCGGGTTGAAGAAGTTGACCAGGCTGGCCAGCACGGTGCCGATGGTCCGGCCGGCGTTGCGGACCAGCTCCAGGGCCGGCCCGTCACCCTGGGCGGCCAGCTGCACCAGCTCGCGCGTCGTCGTCACCGGCAGCCCCGCCGCCAGCGCGTCGCGGAGCAGGGCGCCGCCACCGGCGATCGCCTCGAGACAGTTCTCGTTGCCGCACCGGCAGAGCACCGGCCGGCCCTGCGGGGGCGGGACGGAGATGTGCCCGATGTCGCCGGCGCTGCCCTGGGCGCCGCGGTAGACCTGCCCGTCGACGACGATGCCGCAGCCGATGCCGGTGCCGACCTTGATCACCAGCACGTCCTCGGTCGACCCGGCGATGCCCATCTCGCCCAGCGCCATCACGTTCACGTCGTTGTCGGCGAAGACCGGGCAGTCGTACCGGCCGAAGGCGCTCGGGATCGGGTGGTCGTGCCAGCCCGGCATGATCGGGGGGTGGACCGGCCGGCCGGTCGAGAACTCCACCGGCCCGGGGACGCCGACGCCGACGGCGCAGACGTCGGCCGGGGTCAGGCCGGCCTCGGCCAGCACCCGCTGGGCCAGCCGGTCGACCTCGGCCAGCACGGGGCCGGGCCCCTCGGCGATGTCGATGGGGTGGCCCACCGTGGCCAGGACCTCCGCGGACAGGTCGGTGACGGCGACGTCGACGCTCGTCACGCCCAGGTCGACGGCGAGCACGCAGCCGGCCTGGCTGTTGAAGCGCAGCAGCGTCGGCGGGCGCCCGCCGGTGCTCCAGCCGCGGCCGCCCTCCTCGAGGAGGTTCGCGGCGATCAGCTGGTCGACCCGGGCGCTGACCGTGTTGCGGGACGAGCCGGTCAGCGCGACGAGTTCGGCGCGGCTCCGCGCCCGCCCGGTGCGCACGTGGTGCAGCAGCGCGCTGGCCGAGGCAGAGGTGGAAGCCACGTCGTCATGGTGGCACGCGCGGCGGTGACCCGGCGGCGGTCATCGTGCGCGCGCTGTCACAGCCCGACCGCGACCGTCGCCGCCAGCTCCCGGCACGCCTCCAGGTCCTCGGCACCCGGCGGCCCGGTCAGGCTCAGCGGCGCCGCCACCTGTCGCCAGCCCAGTGCCCCGGTGATCCGCTGCACGCTGGTCAGGGCTCCGGCCGTGTCGTCGTTGCCGTGCACGTACACCCCGTACGGCAGCCCCGCCGTGGCGTCCAGGCACGGGTAGAAGACCGTGTCGAAGAAGTGCTTGAGCGCACCGGACATGTAGCCGATGTTGGCCGGCGTCCCGAGCAGGACGCCGTCGGCGGCGAGCACGTCCGCCGCCCCCGCCGACAGGGCCGGCCGCACGGTCAGCTCGACGTCCTCGACCAGCGCGACGCCCTCGCGGACGGCGGTCAACACCGCCTGCAGGGCCGGCGAGGGCGTGTGGTGGACGACCAGCAGGCGCGGCATCCCGGCATCCTCCCCCGCTCAGGGCAGGGTCCGCACGGCCTCCAGCTGCTGGGTGAAGTGGGCGGCGAGCGCGTCGGCGACCCGCTCCACGCACAGCTCCCCGATGGCGGTGGACAGCCCGTGCGGGTCGCCCATGATCCCGGTGTCGGAGATCGCCCGGACGCCGCCGGTGAACATGCGCTGCAGGAAGGCGTCGTCGACCGGGCCGGTGTACCCGCGGACCAGCCGCTCGGTGCGCACCTGCCCGGGCCGGAGGACGGCGTAGACGGAGGACTCCGCGACGTCCGCGTGACCGCCGACCCCCGCGGGGTCCCCACCGGCGTCGGCGACGGCGGACCGCCAGATGTCGACCAGGCCGAGGAGGTCGGACCAGACGACCACCCGGCAGTCCGGCCCCACGGCGGCGTCCAGCCGCTCGGCCATCTCGGCCAACGGCGCGAAGTTCCCGCCGTGGGCGGAGAAGCAGAGGATCGACCGGAAACCGTGCGCGGCGAGGCTCTGGCAGTAGTCGGTGTAGACGGCCTCGAAGGTCTCCGGGCGCAGGCTGATCGTGCCGGCGAAGCCCATGTGGTGCGGCGAGACGCCCACCCGGATGGTGGGTGCGACCAGCGCCGTCCCCAGCCGCTGGGCCAGCTCCACCGCCAGCCGGTCGGCGTGCACCGCGTCCACGTCCAGCGGCAGGTGCGGGCCGTGCTGTTCCACCGCGCCGCACGGCACGATGACGTCGCACCGTCCGTCCGCGAGCGCGGCCTGCACCTCTTCGTAGGTCATCGTCTCGAGCAGCACGTCGTCTCCTGTGGGGTCTCGTCGGGGCACGGGCTCACGTGGTGATGCGGACGACGGCCTCGATCTCCACGGCGATGTCGAACGGGAGCTCGGCCATGCCGACCGCGGACCGGGCGCCCCGACCGGCGTCCCCGAGCACGTCGACGAAGAGGTCCGAGCAGCCGTCGATCACGGCGGGCGTGCGGTTGAAGCCGGGCCGGCAGTTGACCATGCCGAAGAGCTTGACCACCTGGCGCACCCGGCCGAGGTCTCCCAGCTCGGCACGCAGGGCGGCGAGCAGCTGCAGCCCGGTGAGCCGGGCGGCCTCCCGGGCGGTGTCCAGGTCCAGGCCCCCGTCGCCGACCTTGCCGGTGATCAGCGTGCCGTCGGGTCGGACCGGGCCCATCCCGGAGAGGAACAGCAGGTCCCCGGCGGCCATGACGGGCAGGTAGTTGCCGCCCGGCGCCATCGGGGTGGGCAGCTCCAGGCCCAGTTCGCGGAGCCGTGCGTCGACGTCCATGGGCGCATCCTGGCCTGCGCGAGCACGGAACGGGAGTCCTGCGGCCGGGCGGACTGGGAACATGATCGGGTGCTGCTCACCGACGTCCTCGCTGCGTCCACCGCGGTCACGGCCACCCGGTCCCGCACGGCCAAGGCCGCGGCCATCGCCACGCTGCTGCGGGCCTCGGACCCCGAGGAGGTCCTGCCGGTCACCGGGTGGCTGGCCGGGGAACCGCGCCAGGGGCGGCTCGGGGTCGGCTGGCGCACGCTGTCCCGGCTGGGCGGGGGTGCCGCGGACGCACCGACGCTGACCGTCCCGGAGGTCGACGCGGCGCTGACCGAGCTGGCCGGGACGACCGGTGCCGGGTCGGCGGCGCGGCGCGACGCCGTCCTCGGCGGGCTGCTGGCCGCGGCCACCCCGGAGGAGCACCACTTCCTGGTCCGGCTGCTCACCGGCGAACTCCGCCAGGGCGCACTGGAGGGCGTCGTGCTGGACGCGGTCGCCGCTGCGGCCGAGGTGCCGGCCGCCGTCGTCCGCCGGGCCTTCATGCTGTCCGGCCGGCTGCCGGAGACCGCCGCGCTGGCGCTGTCCGGTGGGGTGGCGGCGCTGTCGGCGGTGCGGCTGGAGGTGGGCCGCCCGGTGCGGCCGATGCTGGCCAGCCCCGGGTCCTCGCTGGACGCGGCGCTCGCCGACCTCGGCGCTGAGGTGACCGTCGAGTTCAAGCTCGACGGCGCCCGGATCCAGGTGCACCGGGACGGCGACGTCGTCCGGGTGTGGACCCGGTCGCTGCGGGAGGTGACCGACGGCGTGCCGGAGCTGGTGGAGCGGATCCGGGCGCTGCCGTGCGAGACCGCCGTGCTCGACGGGGAGACCCTCGCGCTGGACGACGACGGCCGGCCGCGCGCCTTCCAGGACACGATGAGCCGCTTCGGCAGCGACAGCGCGGACGCCGGCGTGCTGCTCAGCCCCTTCCTCTTCGACGTGCTGCACCTGGACGGCCGGGACCTGCTCGACGAGCCGCTGGCGGTGCGGCTGGACGCGCTGGCCGGGCTGCTGGCCGACGACGCGCACGCGGCGCTGCGGATGCCCGGGGCGCGCCGGCCCACCCCGGAGCAGGCCGCCGGCGTGCTGGACGACGCGCTGACCGCCGGCCACGAGGGCGTGGTGGTGAAGGCGCTGGACGCGCCCTACGCCGCCGGCCGCCGCGGCAAGGCGTGGCAGAAGGTCAAGCCGGTGCACACCCTCGACCTGGTCGTGCTCGGCGCGGAGTGGGGGTACGGGCGGCGCGCGGGTTCCCTCTCCAACATCCACCTCGGGGCCCGCGACCCCGACGGCGGCGAGCCGGTGATGGTCGGCAAGACGTTCAAGGGGATGACCGACGAGCTGCTGGCCTGGCAGACCCGGACGTTCCCGGAGCACGCCGCCGAGCAGCCGGACTGGGGCGTGCTGCTGCGCCCCGAGCTGGTGGTGGAGATCGGCGTGGACGGCGCCCAGCGCAGCACCCGCTACCCCGGCGGGGTGGCCCTGCGGTTCGCCCGGGTGCTGCGCTACCGCCCGGACAAGACCCCGGCCGAGGCCGACACGATCGACGCGGTGCGTGCCCTGCTCGCCGGTGGGCCGACGGCCGACTGACCGGGGCCGGTCAGCGGCGGTGCCAGTGGGCGGCGCCGGCGGCGGCCAGCCCGAGGACGGTCATCGACAGGCCGACGCTCCGGTCGGCCACGTCGCCGCCGCGCCGGCCCACCAGGACGGCGGCTCCGTCCAGCGCGGTGAGCAGCAGGGTGACCTCCGTGGTGCGCCGGGCCTGGGGCACGGGGGTCACCAGCAGGGCCGCGCCCATCGCGATGTTCCGCGCCGCGATCAGCCGGACCAGCAGCGGGAGGGCGACGTCGGTGCTGCTGGCGCGCTCGTCGACCCCCAGCACCCGGGTCATCGCCCGGGGGGCGAACAGCGCGCCGGTGCCGAGCCAGATCGACAACGTCCCGATGCTCTTGCGGGTCACGTCCCAGTTCAACGTCATGACCGGCTGGTGCCCGGCTGCCCGGCCCGCCAACCGGTCGCCACCAGGACGAGCACGAACGCGAGATACGGCAGCGTGGCCGTGCTGGCCACGAAGTCGCTCACGGTGGCGACGGCGAAGGCCCCGACGTCGGGTGAGTCCAGTGGCCCCAGCACCCGGTCGAAGCCCAGCGCCGCCACGGACGCCGGCAGGGTCAGCAGCGCGGACACCGCTCCCCCGGTGACCACCCCGGCCAGCACCGTTCCGGGGGCGCGCCGCACGGCCCGCACCGCGAGCGCGACCCCGCGCCGCAGCGCACCGGAGGGGGTGAGCCGCCCGCCGTCGAGCAGGCCGGCGACCGCCCCGGTCACCCACAGCTGGGCGACCAGACCGGTCAGGAACCCGACGACGTCGACGGCCAGCGCGGTCCAGAGCCGGGGGTCGTCCCAGACAAGGACGTGCCGCAGCACGTCGGGGACGGCGTTGACCGCGGCGGCGGCCGCGGCGGCGAGGAAGGCGGCCGGGGCGTGCCGGCGCAGCAGCCGGAGCGCCGTGCCGAGCGTGCCGACCGTTCCCTGCGCTGGGCTGCCCTCGCTCACGACCTGGTGGCGACGAGCGCCGTCCAGCAGCCGGCCAGCCGGGTCTCCTGGGCGGTGACCGTCAGCCCGGCGGCGCGGCACGCCTCCGCCATGGCCGCCGGAGTGGGGCGGTCGCCGTCGGCCGGGTGCGCGGCGACCGCACGGAGGACCCGGCTGTCGATGAACCGGGCGGTCATCTCGCAGGAGTAGAGCCGGCCGCCGGGGCGCAACACCCGCGCCGCCTCGGCCACCACGGCCCGCCAGTCGTCGGTGTGGTGCAGCACGTGCCAGCCGAACACCGCGTCGTAGGAGGCGTCGGCTGCGCTCAGCCGGGTCGCATCGCCCTCGCTGACCTGCACCCGGTCGCCGAGGTCGCGCACCGCGGCCCGGCAGTCCGCCACGCTGGCGGGGAACAGCTCCACCCCGTCGGCGTGCGCGGCCCCGAAGGTGTCCAGCGCCGACCGCAGGCCGGTGCCGCGCCGGCCGGTGCCGAGTTCCAGCACCCGACCGCCGGGCACCGGCCCGCCGAGCCGGAGCAGCAGCCGGGCCTCGATGCGAGCCTGGACCAGAGCGCGCAGGCGGGCGTCGACCCAGAGCCGGGTGCCGTCGACGAACGTGGGTGGGACGCCGGGTGCCCGGTCGCTGCGTGAGGTGGCCGGGCCGGACGAGGAGTGCTCGGGGAGGTCAGGCACGCAGCCGGTGTGCCCGCCAGGGACCGGGCGAAACGGGAGGGCGTCCGCGGACGGTGCCCCCGGTGGTGGTGGCGGTCAGCTCGCGGGGGTGCTGGCGTGCCGGCGGCGGCCTCCGCGCGCCGTCGAGCCCGGGTCCGCCAGGAGGAGGAGCGCCCCGATGCCGACGGGCAGCCACAGGCTGACCAGCCGGTAGACCAGCACGGCCGGCACCGCCTCGCTGGCCGGCAGGCCGGCGACGGCGATCAGCGCGGAGGCCAGTGCCGCCTCCACGACCCCGATGCCACCGGGGGTCAGCCGCGCCGAGGAGGCCAGTGCGCCGGCGGCCCAGGCGAGCAGCAGGCCCTGCCACGGGATCGGCGCGCCCACGGCCACCAGGGCCAGGGCCAGGGCAGCGACGTCCAACACCCAGTTGGCCAACGCGAACAGGCCGGCGGCCGTCGCGGTACCGAAGGACAGCCGGAAGGCGCCCAGTGAGGTCAGCAGTTCGTCGATCCGCCGCGCGACGTCCCGTCCGCGCAGCGACCGGATCCATCGGGCCAGCGCGGTGACGACGCGCGTGGCGAGCCGGACGACGACGGTGCGCGACCGCTCGTGCCGCACCACCAGCACGAGGCCCAGCACTGGGACGACCCCGGCCGCGGTGGCCAAGAAGGCGCCGAGTGCACCCCACAGTGACCCGGTCGCCGCGGACCCCACAGCCAGGACGACCGCCAACGTGGCCGTTGCTGCGATCCCGGAGACAGCCAGCGCCCAGCCCACCAGCGCAGGGCTGTTGCCGAGCGCGTGCAGCCGGCGGTAGGTGTACGCCGCGCTCGCCGGGGCTCCGGCCACCGGCACCGTCGAGGCGATGGTGTTGCCCGCGTAGATGGTGGTCGTGGCGTGCCGCAGCGGGACGTTGCCGCCGCCCGCGCGCACCAGCACGAGCTGCTGCAGGACCAGGAAGTGCAGGGAGAGGAACTGGGTCAGAGCGGCGAGGGCGACCCATGACCAGGCGATGCCGACCAGGCCGTCCCACCACTCGGCGATCCGGTCCCGGAAGACGACGATCCCGGCACCGACTGCCACGAGCAGGACGGCCCGCAGCACGATGTTCCGCACCCGCCGGCGAGCGCTCCGGCGGCCGGTCGGGGAGGCCCCAGAGGGCGGGTCTTGCGCCTGCGGCGCCCCCGACACTCCTCCTCCGTTCACCTGCACATGTTCGCCGTCGGCCCGGGCCGGGCGCACAGCAGGGTCGGGTTCCGACCGCGCTCGACCGGAAGTGTGCCCGCGGTCACGGGCCGCCGGCGCCGCCTTTCCCGACCTCTCCTCGCCGGCTCCGAGGGGCGGCGGGTCGTCCGGGTCGGGTTGGCTCCCGCCGCCGGTCAGGCCTCGCCGACCAGGTCCGGGGTGAACTGGGCTCGCGCGGCCGCGGTCCCCGCATCGATCTCCTCCTCGGTCGCGGTGCCGCCGCCGCGTACCGCGTCGGCCCAGGCGTCGATCGACCGGGCGGCGGCCTGCTGCCCCTCCAGCGTGTTCTCCCAGGCGGCCGGGTCGTCGACGACCTCCTCGCGGAGGAAGCCGGCCAGCCCGAGGACGGCGACGTCCCAGCCCGGGCCGACGTACAGCGCCCCGGCCCCGCTGCCGACGAACTCGACCGGCACGGTGTGCTCGAGCTCCAGGAGGGTGCCACCGCCGCGCTCGGACAGCCGTAGCTCCACGATGCTGACCGGCCCGCCCCAGGTGAGGGTGAGCCGGCGCGGCGGCTCACAGCCCTGGATCTCGCCCTCGGCGTTCCCCTGGACGGCGAACGCTCCCCCGAGGCGGAGGTCCCCGCTGACCGGGGCGAACCAGCGGGCCAGCCGCTCGGGATCGGTCACGGCACCCCAGACGTCCGGCACGGCCGCTTCGTAGCTGCGCCGGACCAGCACGGAGACCAGTTCGGTCCCGTCGGACTCCCGCCGGGTGACCACCCGCTCCGCCGCCGCCAACTCGTCCAGGACGTTCCTCATGCGCACTCCTCGGTGTCGGCCGCCGTCCCCTCCTGGGACGGCGACGCCTGGCCCCCGTGGTGTCGTGCGCGCACGGCCGGCGGACCGGGTCGCCGAGGACGTCGACGCGTGCACGTCGACGACGCTAGAGCGAGGGCTCACATGAGTCGAGGGCCAGAAGAGGCGCCTCAGGCGACCTTCGGGGCGACCTCGGTGCCCAGCAGCTCGATGCCGCGCAGGAGGTCGGCGTGCGCCAGCCGCGGGTTGGTCATCTGCAGCGAGATCCGGTCGACGCCGCCGAGCTGCCCGGAGATGCGGACCAGCTTCTCGGCCACGGTGTCCGGGTCGCCCATGAAGAAGGCGCCGTTCGGGCCGCTCGTGGCGTCGAACTGAGCCCGGGACGGCTGGGAGAAGCCGCGCTCGCGGGAGATCTTGGCGAACATCTCGTGCCACCCCGGGTAGATCGTGTCCGCTGCGGCCTGGGTGCTGTCGGCGACGAAGCCGAACACGTGCAGCCCCACCTGGAGCTTCTCGGGCGCGTGCCCGGCCTGCGCACCGGCGCGGCGGTAGAGGTCGATGAGCGGGGCGAACTGGCGGGGCTCGCCGCCGATGATCGCCACCATGAGCGGCAGGCCCAGCAGCCCGGCCCGGGCGAAGGACTCCGGGCTGCCGCCGACGCCGACCCAGACCGGCAGCGGGTCCTGCAGCGGCCGCGGGTAGACGCCCTGACCGGTCAGCGCCGGGCGGTGCCGGCCGGACCAGGTGACCTGCTCGGAGTCGCGGATCTTCAGCAACAGGTCGAGCTTCTCGCTGAACAGCGTGTCGTAGTCGCCCAGCGAGAGCCCGAACAGCGGGAACGCCTCGGTGAACGAACCGCGCCCCACGACCAGGTCGATCCGGCCCTTGGCGATCAGGTCGAGGGTGGCGAACTGCTGGAAGACCCGCACCGGGTCGGCGGCGCTGAGCACGGTCACCGCGCTGCCCAGCCGGATCCGGGAGGTCCGCGCCGCGGCCGCCGCGAGGATGATCGCCGGCGCCGAGTCGTAGTACTCGCTGCGGTGGTGCTCACCGATGCCGAAGGAGTACAGCCCCACCCGGTCGGCGAGCTCGATCTCCTCGAGCAGGTCCGCCATCCGCTCCTCCGGCCCGACGAGGCGCTCGGTGGTCGGGTCGGTCACTGCGGAGACGAAGCTGTCGACGCCGAGGTGCATGGGGTCCTCCAGAGGGGATAGCGGACGACGAGGGGCCGGCGTCCGTCAAGCGCTCAACCACTTTCCGACCGAGATCGTTCCCGGCCGGTCTCCGCGGCGCCACCCGACCGGGTAGACACGGCACATGACCGACCCCGTCGACGCCCGGCTCCCCCGCCCGGCGGACCCCGCCCACCTGGACGAGCTGCGGGCGGCCACCGACCGCGCGGCCGCCACCGCCGAACCGCTCTCCTCCCCGCACGCCGGTGCGCCCGAGGAGCTGCTGGCCCGCACCGAGCAGGCGATCGAGTCGGCGTCGGCGGACCTGCTGGCGCTCAGCCACGACCTGCACGCCCATCCCGAGGAGGGGTACGAGGAGCACCGGTCCGCCCAGGCGGTGGCCGACCTGCTCGCGCGCTCCGGCATCGAGGCGGAGGTCGGCGTCTTCGGGCTGGAGACGGCGCTGCGGGCCAGCATCGGCAGCGGCGGTCCGACGGTGGCGGTGCTGGCCGAGTACGACGCGCTGCCCGGCATCGGCCACGGCTGCGGCCACAACGTCATCTGCGCGTCCGCCGTGGGGGCGTTCCTCGGGCTGGCCGCCGTGCTGGCCGACGGCGGGGTCGAGGGCACCGTGCTGCTGCTGGGCACCCCGGCCGAGGAGGGCGGCGGCGGCAAGGAGCTGATGGCCCGCGCCGGTGCCTTCGACGGCGTCGACGCCGTGGTGATGCTGCACCCGTTCTCCTACGACGCCGCGGTCCAGCCCTTCCTCGGCCGCCGCCAGCTGCGGGTCGTGTACACCGGCATCGCCGCGCACGCCTCGGCCCAGCCGTTCATGGGCCGCAACGCCCTGGACGCCGTGGTCGCCGGCTACAACGGCGTGGCGATGCTGCGCCAGCACGTCCCGGACACCGACCGGGTGCACGGGGTGATCACCGACGGCGGGCAGCGGCCCAACGTCGTCCCGGAGACCGCCGAGGCGCTGTACTACGTGCGCTCCGCGACGCCGGAGACGCTGGCCGACCTGAGCCGCCGGATGGAGGCGGTCATGGCCGGCGCGGCGGCGATGACCGGTTGCGGGTACGAGCTGTTCTGGGACGAGCTGCCGGCCTACCTGCCGATCCGGGCCAACCTGGAGCTCGCCGCCCGGTGGACCCGGCACCAGGCCCGCCGTGGCCGCACCGCCCTGCCGCCCGGGGTGACCCCGGCGTCGCTGGCCGGGTCGACCGACCTGGGCAACGTCAGCGTCCGGGTGCCCTCGATCCACCCGATGATCGCCATCGCCGGGCCGGAGACCTCGATGCACACGACCGGCTTCGCCGCGGCCGCCGCCTCCCCGGCCGGTGACCGCGCCGTGCTGGACGGCGCGGTGGGCCTGGCGCTCACCGCGCTCGACGCGCTGGCCGACCCGGCGGTGCTCGCCGCGGCGAAGGCGGAGTTCGAGGCGGCCGGCGGCGTCCTGGAGCTGGCCGACCTGCTGGGCTGACGGGACCTTCGACCCGTGCGCCCGGTGGCCTGGTCCGCACACGATCGCAACCGGTGCCGGACCCCCGGCGTTCACCCGCGACCGACAGTGTGGAGCCCATGACGGAGCAGGGAACGACGGCGGACTACCCCGACGACGAGCTCGAACTGGACCTGCGGTGGTGGGCCGCGGCCAACTACCTCACCGTCGGCCAGATCTACCTGCGGGACAACGCGCTGCTCCGCCGGCCGCTCGCGCACACCGACGTCAAGCCGCGACTGCTCGGCCACTGGGGCACCAGCCCCGGCCTGTCGGCGCTGTACGTGCAGCTCAACCGGCTGATCCGGCGCACCGGCACGCCCTGCCTCTACGTCGCCGGGCCGGGCCACGGCGGCCCGGCGCTCGTGGCCGCCACCTACCTGGAGGGCAGCTACAGCGAGGTCTACCCGCAGGTGAGCGGCGACGCCGAGGGGGTGCACCGGCTGTTCCGGCAGTTCTCCACCCCCGGCGGCGTCCCCAGCCACGTGAGCGTGCAGACCCCGGGCAGCATCCACGAGGGCGGTGAGCTCGGCTACGCGCTGGTGCACGCCGCCGGTGCCGCCTTCGACTCCCCCGACCTGCTGGTGGCGTGCGTGGTCGGGGACGGCGAGGCAGAGACCGGCCCGCTGTCGGGCTCCTGGAAGATCCCCGCCTTCCTGGACGCCCGCCGGGACGGCGCCGTCCTGCCGGTGCTGCACCTGAACGGGTACAAGATCAACAGCCCGACGGTGTGGGGCCGCTCGTCGGACGAGGAGATCAGCGGCTACCTGAGCAGCCAGGGCTGGGCACCGGTGTTCGTGGCCGGCGACGACCCGCGCGCGGTGTTCCGGGACCTGGAGGCCGCGGTGCGCACCTCGCACGACCGGATCCGGGAGATCCAGGCCGCCGCCCGCGGCGGGGCGGAGGACGTGCGCCCGGGCTGGCCGGCGATCGTGCTGCGCACCCCCAAGGGCTGGACCGGCCCGGCGCAGGTCGACGGCGTGCAGGTCGAGGGCACCTTCCGCGCCCACCAGGTGCCGCTGTCGGGCGTGCAGACCGACGGGGCGCACCTGGCCCAGCTGGAGGAGTGGATGCGCTCCTACTCCCCCGACACCCTCTTCACCGCCGGGGGCGCGCTGGTGCCCGAGCTGGCGGCGCTGGCCCCCGAGGGCGACCTGCGGATGGGCGCGACGCCCCACGCGAACGGCGGGCGCCGGCGCACCCCGCTGGACCTGCCCCCGCTGGAGCCCTACGCCGTCGACGTCCCCGCGCCGGGGACCACCTTCGCGCAGACCACCCACCCGCTCGGTGAGCTGCTGCGCGACGTCTACGCCCGCACCACGACCGAGGACGGCGGCGGGACCTTCCGGCTGTTCTGTCCGGACGAGACCGCCAGCAACCGGCTCCAGTCGGTGTTCGAGGTGACCGACCGCTGCCTGCAGGCCGAGGTGCTGCCCACCGACGACCACCTCTCCCCGCACGGCCGGGTGATGGAGGTGCTGTCGGAGCACCTGTGCCAGGGCTGGTTGGAGGGCTACCTGCTGTCCGGCCGGCACGGCCTCTTCGCCACCTACGAGGCCTTCGCCATGGTGAGCGCCTCGATGGTGATCCAGCACGTGAAGTGGCTGCAGCACGCCGCCACGCTGCCCTGGCGGGCGCCGGTCTCCTCGCTCACGATCCTGCTGACCAGCACCTGCTGGCGCAACGACCACAACGGCTTCAGCCACCAGGGCCCCGGCCTGCTGGACACGGTGATCCCGCTGTCCCCGCAGGTGGTGCGGGTGTGGCTGCCGCCGGACGCCAACACCCTGCTGTCGGTCGCCGAGCACTGCCTGCAGAGCACCGACCACGTCAACCTGCTGATCGCCGACAAGCAGCCGCACCTGCAGTACCTGACGCTGGAGCAGGCGCACGCCCACGCGGCGGCCGGGGCGTCGGTGTGGGACTGGGCCGGCACCGAGGACGACGGGCAGGCGGAACCGGACGTCGTCCTCGCTGCCGCCGGCGACGTGCCGACGATGGAGACCCTGGCCGCGGCCGAGCTGCTGCGGGAGTGGGTGCCCGCGCTGCGGGTCCGGATGGTCAACGTGATCGACCTGATGGGCCTGCTCCCCCCGGACGACCACCCGCATGGGTTCTCCGAGAAGCACTTCGACCAGCTGTTCACCGCCGACACCGACGTCGTCTTCGCCTTCCACGGCTACCCGCGCGCGGTGCACCAGCTGCTGCACGGCCGGCCCGACCCGGGCCGCTTCCACGTGCGCGGCTTCGAGGAGCAGGGGACGACGACCACCCCCTTCGACATGGTGGTGCTCAACCGGATGAGCCGGTACCACCTGGTGATCGAGGCGCTGCGCCGTTCCCGGCGGGCACCGGAGCGGGGCGCGGAGCTGGTCCGGTTCTGCCACGACCAGCTCGACCGGCACCACGGGTACGTCCGCGAGCACCTGGAGGACATGCCGGAGGTCCGGGACTGGACGTGGGGGGCGGGGCGCCGGTGACCGCCGCCGTCCTGGCGATCAACCCCGGCTCCCGATCGCTCAAGGCCGCCGTGCACGACGCGGCCGGGCAGCGGCTGCTCGACGTGCACGTCACCCGGCCGGTCGACGACGCCCGCGCCGCGGTCGCCGAGCTGGCCGACCGGGTGGCCGCCGAGGGCATCGAGCTCGTCGCCGTCGCCCACCGGGTGGTGCACGGCGGGCCGGAGCACGTCCGCCCGACACCGGTGGACGACGAGCTGCTGGCCTCGCTGCGGGCGCTGGCGCCCTTCGCCCCGCTGCACCTGCACGGGGACGTCGCGGAGATGGAGGCCGCCCGGGCGCAGTGGCCCGGCCTGCCGCAGGTCGCCTGCTTCGACACCGCCTTCCACGCCGGCCTGCCCGAGGAGGCCCGGCGGCTGCCGCTGCCGGCCGAGGTCGACGCACTCGGGGTGCGGCGCTACGGCTTCCACGGGCTCAACCTCGAGCACGTGGTCGACACGGTGCCCGACCTCGGCCGGGCCGTCGTCGCCCACCTCGGCGGCGGCTGCAGCGTCACCGCGGTGGCGGAGGGGCGCTCGGTGGCCACCACGATGAGCTTCTCCCCGACCGGCGGGATCCCGTCGGCGAGCCGCAGCGGCGACCTGGACCCCGACGCGCTGCTGTTCCTGGCCGACCGGGGCTGGTCGGTCGAGCAGCTCCGCGACCTGGTCGACCACCGCTCGGGGCTGGCCGGGATCGCCGGCTCCACCGACGTCCGGGAGATCACCGCCCGAGCCGACGCCGGGGACGCCGACAGCCGGCTGGCCCTCGACGTCCTGGCCCGGTCGGTGGCGGTGACCGTCGCCGGGTACACCGCGGTGCTCGGCGGCCTGGACACCCTGGTGTTCACCGGCGGCGTGGGCGAGCACTCGGCGACGGTGCGGGCCGCGGTCACCGCCCGGCTGGCCCACCTCGGCGTCGTCCTGGACGCCGCGGCGCCCAGCCCGGGCGACCTGTCGGGTGCCGGGGCCACGGTGCGCACGCTGGTCGTCCCCGCCGACGAGGAGATCGTGCTGGACCGGCAGGCCCGCGGGGTGCTCGGCGACCTCAGCCGCTGACCTCCGACGGCGCATCGCGCAGCTCCCGGTAGAGCCGGGCCAGGTCGGGCAGCTGGTGGTGGGCGTTGAGCCCGCTGGGGTTGGGCGCCACCCAGGTGGTGACCCCGCCGATCCGCTCGGGCTGGCGCCCCAGCGTGGCCCGCGGCCGGTCGAACGCCAGCCGCCAGGCGGTGACCCCCAGGACGGCGAGCACCCGCGGCCGGTACCGGGCCACCAGCGCCTCGAGCTGCGCTGCGCCGGCGCGCAGCTCGGCCGGGTCGAGCTCGGCCGCCGTCCGGGTCGGCCGGTCGACGACGTTGGTCACCCCGATCCCGCAGCGCAGCAGCTCCTGCCCCTCCGCCGGGGTCAGCCGGCGCGGGGTGAGACCGGCCAGGTGCAGGGCGGGCCAGAACCGGTTGCCCGGCCGGGCGAAGTGGGTGCCGGTCTCGGCCGAGCGCAGCGACGGGTTGATCCCGCAGAACAGCACGTCCAGCCCCGGGGCGATCAGGTCGGGCACCGGCTTGGGCCGGCCGGCACCGGTCTCGGGCTCGGTCATGACGTCCAGTGTCCCGCCCCCCGGTGTGCGGGCACGCCGACCACGGGCCAGGCTGTCCCGGGCACATCGGTCGACGGACAGAGGAGAACCATGGCGCGGGCAGCGGTCACCGGCAGCAGCGGGAAGCTCGGCCGGGCGGTGGTCACCCATCTGCTCGAGCACGGCTGGGACGTCCTGGCGCTGGACCGGACGCCCAGCCCCCGGGCCGACGTGGAGTCCGCGGTCGTCGACCTCACCGACGCCGGCCAGGCGATCGAGGCGCTGGCCGGGTTCGACGAGCACCGCACGCCGATCGACGCACTGGTGCACCTGGCCGCCGTCCCGGCCCCGGGCCTGATGCCCGACTCGGCCACGTTCGCCAACAACGTGACCGCCTCGTACAACGTGTACAGCGCCGCGCTGCGGGCCGGCGTCCGGAAGATCGTCTGGGCCTCCAGCGAGACGGTGCTCGGGCTGCCCTTCGACGAGGACCCGCCCTACGTCCCGGTCGACGAGGAGTACGCGCCCCGGCCGACGACCACCTACTCGCTGGTCAAGACGCTGGAGGAGGAGCTGGCCCGGCAGCTGTGCCGGTGGCACCCGGACCTGTCGATGACCGGGCTGCGGTTCAGCAACGTGATGTACCCCGAGGACTACGCCGCGTTCGCCGGCTACGACGCCGACCCGGCCCTGCGGCGCTGGAACCTGTGGGGCTACATCGACGCCCGCGACGGCGCCCAGGCGGTGCGGCGCGGCCTGGAGCACGGCGAGCCCGGGGCCGACGTGTTCATCGTCGCCAACGCCGACACGGTCTCCGCCCGGCCGAACGCCGAGCTGCTGGCGGCCCAGTTCCCCGACGTCCCGCACCACCGGGACCTCGGCACCCACGACACCCTGCTGTCGATCGACAAGGCCCGCCGGGTGCTCGGGTTCGCCCCCGAGCACTCCTGGCGCGACTCCGTGGGCCGGTGATCACCCGGCTCCTCCTGCTCGGCGCCACCGGCGACCTCGCCGGCCGCTTCCTGCTGCCCGCCCTGGCCGGGGTGCTCGCCGCGGGGCGGCTCCCGGCGGACCTGCAGCTGGTCGGCGCCGCCGAGCAGGACTGGGACGACGCCCGGTTCGCCGAGCACGTCGCCACCCGGCTGCGGGAGCACGCCGGCGACCTGCCCGCAGCTGCCCGGCAGGCGCTGGTGGACGCCGCCCGCTACCGCCGGGTCGACCTGACCGAGCCGGGCTCCGTGGCGACCGCGGTCTCCGCCTTCACCGGCAGCGGCCCGGTCGCCGCCTACCTGGCCCTGCCGCCCGTGCTGTTCCCAGCGACCGTCCGCGCGCTGGGCGCAGCCGGACTCCCGCGGGGCAGCCGGATCGCGGTGGAGAAGCCCTTCGGCCGGGACCTGGCCGACGCGCAGGCGCTGAACGCGCTGCTGGCGCAGGCGACCGGCGACGACGGGCAGGCGGCCTTCCGGGTCGACCACTTCCTGGGCATGCCGGCCGTGGCCGAGCTGCTCGGGCTCCGCCGGCCGGGCGGCGCCCTGGCCGGGCGGTGGAGCGGCGAGCACCTCGCCCGGGTCGACGTCGTCTGGGAGGAGACGCTGGACGTCGGCGGCCGGGCCGGCTTCTACGACCGGACCGGCGCGGTGCGCGACGTGCTGCAGAACCACCTGGTCCAGGTGCTGACCGTGCTGGCGATGGAGCTGCCCGGGACGACGGCCGAGGACGACCTGCACCGGGCCCGGCTGGACCTCCTCCGGTCGGTGCGGGTGCCCGAGGTGACGGCCACCCGACGGGCGCACTACACCGCCGGCCCGGCCACCCGGGCCTACGTCGAGGAGGACGGCGTCGACCCGGCGCGGTGCACCGAGACCTTCGCCGAGCTGGGGTTCGTGGTCGACACGCCCCGCTGGGCCGGCACCCGGTTCGTGCTGCGGACCGGCAAGGCGTTGGCGGCCGACCGCAAGCGGGTGGTGCTACACCTGCGCGCGCCCGCACCCAGCGCCCTTCCCCCGGGGGTCACCCGGGTCGCCGACGACCGGCTGGAGATCCCGCTCGATGGCGCCGAGCAGGACACTGCCGGGGTGGCGGTGCGCGCACCGGGTGAGCGCACCGCCTACAGCGCGGTGCTCACCGACCTGCTGTCCGGCGGCACCCGGACCGCGGTCAGCGCGGCGGAGGCCGAGGAGGCCTGGCGGTTCGTCGACCCGGTGCTGCAGGCCTGGGCCGCCGGCGAGCCCCCGCTGCAGTCCTACCCCGCAGGCTCCACCGGACCGGCCGGAGACCGCTGACCACGGCCCGGCTCCGGTGCCGGTCGGTGGGGCTCCACCGAGTCGCCCACCGCCCGGTCCACCTGGTGATCCACGACTGGCACCGCCCGCGCGGAGCGACCAGACTCGCCGTCGTGTCCGTGGCCCTTCGGCTACCGGCGGTGAGCACCGGCAGCCAGCGCCGGCGCTGAGGGGCGCACCGAACGCCGACCAGGAGGAGGACCGAGCGAGTGGACATCCCCGCGATGCGGGCGAGCTTCGCCAAGGCGGCCGCCCACGGAGACCAGGTCCCGCTGTGGTTCTACTCCCACCTGTTCCTGACCCACCCGGAGACCCGGGAGATGTTCCCGGTCTCCATGGCGACGCAGCGGGACCGGCTGTTCGCCGCCCTGGGCGAGGTGATGTCCCGGGTCGACGACCTCGACGCCCTGGTGCCGATCCTGCAGCAGCTCGGGCGGGACCACCGCAAGTTCGGCGCGCTCGCCGCCCACTACCCGGCGGTCGGGGCCAGCCTGCTCGCCACGCTCGAGCACTTCGACGAGGAGTGGGACGACGAACTGGCCGCCTCCTGGACCGAGGCGTACGGCCTGATCGCCGACGTGATGATCGGCGCGGCTGACGAGGCCGCCGACCAGCCCGCCTGGTGGGAGGCCGAGGTCGTCGCGCACGAGCGCCGCACCCTGGACGTCGCCGTCCTGCAGGTGCGCCCGCGGACGCCCCTGGAGCACCTGCCGGGGCAGGCGGTCTCCCTGGAGATCGACCAGCGCCCGCGGCTCTGGCGGTGGTACTCCCCCGCCAACGCCCCTCGACCCGACGGCGTCCTGGAGCTGCACGTCAAGGCCCGGGACGGCGGCCCGGTCAGCTCCGCGCTGGTCCGGCTGACCCAGGTGGGCGACGTCATGCGGCTCGGGCCACCGGTCGGGCACCTGACCCTGGACACCGAGTCCGACCGCGACCTGCTGCTCGTCGCCGGCGGCACCGGGCTCGCCCCGCTCAAGGCCCTGGTCGACCAGGTCGCCCGGCACGGACCGGCCCGGCGGGTCGACCTCTTCGTGGGCGCCCGGACCGAGGACGCGTTCTACGACCGGGCCGACCTGCGCCGGCTGGAGCAGGAGCACCCGTGGCTGACGGTGACGCCGGCGGTCTCCCAGGAGAAGGGCTCGCCGGCCGAGCACGGGGACATCGGTGACGTCGTCCTGCGGCACGGCCCCTGGAACAGCCGGGACGTGTACGTCGCCGGGAACCCGGCCATGATCGAGGACACCGTGACCCGTCTGATCCACTCCGGGGTGCCCATGGCGCGCATCCGCACCGAGGTGTTCGCCCCCAGCCGACCGAGCCCGACTCTCGACGGGAAGGTGACCGAATGACCACCAGCGACACCGGCTCCGGCTACGAGGCAGGGCCGCCCACGGCCGACGACCTCCGCGCCGTCCACTTCACCCCGGCGAGCATGCTGCACCCCGGCTACACCGACCGGGAGGTCGACGCCGTTCTGGCCCGGGCGGCCGACGGGCTCGCCCAGCTCAGCGACGAGAACGGCCGGCTCGCGCGGGAGAACGTCCAGCTCGCCGAGGAGAACGCCCGGCTGCGCGCGCAGGTCCAGGAGCTGCAGGAGCAGGTGGACGCCGTGGCGGCCCGCCCCTCCCCCAGCGACCAGGCCGTCGGCATCCTGGCCACCGCCCAGCTCACCGCCGACGAGTACGTCGCCGAGGCGGAGGACTTCAGCCGGCAGATGACCAGCGAGGCGCGCGCCCAGTACGAGGAGCAGCTCACCGCCGCACGGGAGAAGGCCGGCGCGATCATCCAGGCGGCGCAGGAGGCCGGTGCCGCCATCCGGGGCAACGGCGTCCCGGTGGTCAGCGGTGGCCAGCCGGAGTCCGAGGAGCTGCAGGAGCAGGTCGCCTACCTCAAGGCCTTCAGCCAGGCCTGCCGGGTGCAGCTCCGCTCCTACCTCGAGGCGCTGCTCAGCGACGTGGAGACCGAGTGGGGACGGGCCCATCCGGGCGCGCTCCCCACGCCGCCGCGCGGCACCCGGCCCCAGCAGCTGGAGCGCGGTCGGCCGGACGTGGCCTTCGCCGCCAACGCGACCGCCGACGACACCGAGCCGGCCGGGGCCGTCCCGGCATCCCGCCCCTCCTCCTGAGCTGATCGACGCCCCGCGGCCTGGCCGGCCGCGGAGCGTCGATCAGACGAGGCCGTGGGCGTGGACGGCGTCGGCGACCTGCAGGAAGCCGGCCACGTTCGCGCCCAGCACCAGGTCGCCGGGGGCGCCGTACTCCTCGGCCGTCTCGTGGCAGCGGGCGTGGATCCCCCGCATGATCTCCTCCAGCCGCTGCTCGCTGTGCTCGAAGGTCCAGCGGTCGCGGGAGGCGTTCTGCTGCATCTCCAGCGCGGAGGTGGCCACCCCGCCGGCGTTGGCCGCCTTCCCCGGCGCGAACGCCACCTCGCCCCCGCGGAGTTCCCGTACGGCGTCCGGCGTGGTCGGCATGTTGGCGCCCTCGACCACGTAGCCGCACCCGTTGCCGATCAGCGCGCGGGCCGCGTCGGCGTCCAGCTCGTTCTGCGTGGCGCTGGGGATCGCGACGTCGCACGGGACGTCCCAGATGCTGCCGCCCTCGACGAAGCGGGCCGAGGACACCCGGTCGGCGTAGCCACTGATCCGCGCCCGCTCGACCTCCTTGACCTGCTTGAGCACGTCGAGGTCGATGCCCTTCTCGTCGACCACGTAGCCGGCCGAGTCCGAGCAGGCCACCACCGTGCCGCCGAGCTGGTGCACCTTCTCGATCGCGTAGACCGCCACGTTGCCCGAGCCGGAGACGGTCACCCGCTTGCCGTCGAAGGAGTCACCGCGCACCTCCATCATCGCCGCGGCGAAGAAGGCCGCGCCGTAGCCGGTCGCCTCCGTCCGCACCTGCGCACCGCCCCAGCCCAGCCCCTTGCCGGTGAGCACCCCGGACTCGTACCGGTTGGTGATCCGCTTGTACTGGCCGAACAGGAAGCCGATCTCCCGCCCGCCGACCCCGATGTCCCCGGCCGGGACGTCGGTGTACTCGCCCAGGTGCCGGTAGAGCTCGGTCATGAACGACTGGCAGAACCGCATCACCTCGGCGTCCGACCGGCCCTTGGGGTCGAAGTCCGAACCACCCTTGCCGCCGCCGATGGGCATGCCGGTGAGCGCGTTCTTGAAGATCTGCTCGAAGCCCAGGAACTTCACGATGCCCAGGTTCACCGACGGGTGGAACCGCAACCCGCCCTTGTAGGGCCCCAGCGCCGAGTTGAACTCCACCCGGAAGCCACGGTTGATCCACACCTCGCCCCGGTCGTCCTGCCACGGCACCCGGAAGATGACCTGCCGCTCCGGCTCGCAGATCCGCTCGATCGTCTTCATCTCGGTGTACTCGCGGTGCCGGGCCAGGACGACCGCCAGCGAGTCCAGCACCTCCCGCACCGCCTGGTGGAACTCGGTCTCCCCGGGGTTCCGTCGCAGGACGTCCTGGTAGATCTGCTCGACGACCTCTGACACGTCGGTGTTCACGCGTTGCTCCTGTCCTCGATGACGGGGACCACCCCATCACTGCACGGCCCGCCCCGCAGGTCGGGCGGCCTGATCCAGCGTGCTGACGACCTCAGGCGCCGCGGGCCAGCCGCAGCTGCTCGGCCAGCGCCGTCCGGAGCGCGGTGGTGTCCATCGCCGCGGTGACGATCGTCGCCCCTGCCGCCGCGTGGGCCGCCGCGCCGGCCCCCTCGAACGCGTGCACGCCCACCGGCACCCCGGCGGCCCGGGCCCGGGTGAGGACCGAGGACAGCACCTCCTGCAGCCGCTCGACGTCCCCGGCCAGCCCCAGGGAAGCGGCCAGGTCGACCGGACCGACGTAGACCCCGTCGAGGCCGTCGACGGCCAGGACGGCGTCCAGCTCCGCCAGCGCCTCGGCCGTCTCCAGGACCACGAGCACCAGCGGCTCGTCCGCCCCGCCGGACAGCCGCCCGGCCGAGCGGTTGCCCCGCGGCGCGTAGCGGCAGGCGGCGACGACCTCCCGGACGTGGTCGGCGCCGAACACGGTCGGCACCAGGACGCCGTGGGCGCCCAGGTCCAGCGGCCGGCCGACGTCGGTGAAGTGCGCGCTGCGGGTGCGCACCAGCGGCACCGCGCCGGCCAGGGTCACCGCCGCCGTCACCCCGGGCAGCTCTGCCTCGGCGAGCGCCCCGTGCTGCAGGTCCAGCACGACGAAGTCCGCGCCGGTGCCGGCCAGCAGCTCCGCGGTCACCGCGCCGGGCAGCTGGCTCCAGATCCCGTGACAGGCCTCCCCGGCCGCCCACCGGGCCCGCAGGGCACCAACGCCACCCGGGCCCACCGGCCCACCACCATCTGCACGCTCACCGACCGGCACCCGATCAGTCTGCCGTCTCACCGCTCGCGCGCGGCGGCCCCTGCGGGTGCCAGGATCCCTGGGTCGCCGCTGCCGTCGTCGGACCCCTCGCCGTGCAGCCGGTGCCCCGACCGCCGATCCCGGCGTGGCCCAGCCACCCGGCCTTCCCGAGAGCGAGCCTGCGATGACCAGGACCCCACGGACGCCGACCCCACAGCCCGAGAGCGAGGCCGGACGGTCGAGCGGGCTCTCCGCGCTGATGCGGCCGGTCAACGCCGTCGTCGAGCGCTACATCCCCAGCGCGCTCGTCTTCGCCGTGGTGCTGACCTTCGTCGTCGCCGCGCTCGCGCTGCTGCTGACCGACGCCGGCCCGATCGACGTCCTGGACGGCTGGGGCGACGGGCTGTCGGGGCTGCTGGCGTTCATGACCCAGATGGCGCTGATCCTGCTGCTCGGGCACACCCTGGCCAACACCGGGCCGGTGCGGCGGCTGCTCACCCGGCTGGCCGCCGTGCCCCGCACGGCGCTGCAGGCCTACCTCTACGTCTTCGTCATCGCGGCCCTCGCCTCGCTGATCACCTGGGGCCTGGGCCTGGTCGTCGGCGCGCTGCTGGCCCGGGAGCTGGCCGTCCAGGGCCGGGAGCGGGGCCAGCGGCTGCACTTCCCGCTGCTGGTGGCCGCCGGGTACTCCGGCTACGTCATCTGGCACATGGGCTACTCGGGCTCCGGCCCGCTCACCGCCGCGACCGAGGACTCCTTCCTCGCCGAGGCGCTGGGCGGCACCATCCCGATCAGCGAGACCATCTTCACCTGGTGGAACATCACCGCGGCCGTGGCCACGATCCTGGTCGTCGGCCTCGCGCTGGCCGCGGTCGCACCCCGCGGCGGTGACCGGGTGATCGAGCTGCCGGCCGACGTGCGCGACGCCGAGGGGGTCGCGCTGGACGACGAGGTGGTCACCCCGGCCGACCGGGTCGACGGCAGCCGGCTGGTCACCACCCTGGTCGGGCTGGCGCTGGTCGCCTACCTGGTGCACCACTACGTCGACGGCGGCACCGCGAGCCTGGACATCGTCAACTGGACGTTCCTGGCACTGATCTTCCTGCTCGTCCGCAACCCGTTCGAGCTGATCGCGCTGGTGAAGAACGCCGCCGCCAACGTCGGGGAGATCCTGCTCCAGTTCCCCCTGTACGCCGGGATCATGGGGATCATGTCGACGACGGGCCTGATCGCCGTCTTCTCCGACGCCGTCGTCGACATCGCCTCCCCGGCGACGTTCGGGCTGCTCGCCTTCCTCTCCGCCGGCGTCGTCAACTTCTTCGTCCCCTCCGGCGGCGGTCAGTTCGCCGTCCAGGGGCCGGTCATGATCGACGCCGCGCAGAGCCTGGGTGTCGACCCGGCGGTCGCGATCATGGCCATCGCCTACGGCGACCAGTGGACGAACATGATCCAGCCGTTCTGGGCGCTCCCGGTGCTGGCGATCGCCGGGCTGAAGATGCGCGACATCCTCGGATACACGACGGTCACGCTGATCGCCTCGGGCCTGGTGTTCGGCACGGTGACGCTGCTGCTCGGCGTGCTGGCCTGAGGGCGGGCGGGCCGGTCAGCTCCAGGGCGACCGGCCCTTCCGTTCCCGGTTGGCGGCGTCCAGCCGGGTGAGCATGCGCACCCCGCGGGCGACGTCACCGGCCAGTCGGACGACGGGGTCGACCACGCCGTCCAGCCAGGTGTCGGTGCGCGGGCGGGCCCGCGGGGACTCCGGCCGGGAGCTCCGGCCCAGGGTGCGGAACACCAGCACCCCGAGGGCCAGGAACAGGAACAGCTCCACCAGGCTCCCCCGTCTCCCAGACCGGCGCCTCGGGTGTGGCGTCGTGTCCCCACGATGACCCCACCGACGCCGGAGTGCCAGCGGCAGGAACGCCACCGACCGCTGCTGGACTGCCAGTCCGTCAGACCCGGGTGCAGGCCAGCGGCGGGGGCTCCTCGAACACCAGGAGCGTGCGGCTGCTCAGCACCCCGGGCATGCCCTGGATCTCGTCGAGCACCAGCCGCCGCAGGTCGGCGTTGTCCCGCGCCCGCACCAGCAGGATCACGTCGAACTCGCCCCCGACCAGGCCGATGTGCGCGATGCCCGGCAGGGCGCGCAGCCGTTCCCGGACGTGCCGCCAGTCGGCCTGCCGGGTGTTCAGCGTGACGTAGGCCGACGTGCCCAGCCCGGCCGCGACCGGGTCCACGTCGGCGCAGAAGCCACGGATCACCCCGGTGGTCCGCAGCCGCTCCACCCGGGCGTAGGCGTTGGCGCGGGAGATGTGCAGCTTCTCGGCCAGCGCCCGCATGGGCATCCGGCCGTCGGCGGTCAGCTCGTCGAGGATGCGGCGGTCGATGTCGTCCAGGCCACTGGCCACGTGTCTTCTCCTCCGTGCGTTTCGCTGTTCCGCGCTGGACACCTGGCTCGATGGTGCCCGGTCCGGCGCGACAACATCTCACATCTGGCCAGGTCCTGGCGTGCAGATGACGCCTCAACGACGATCCCACCATGACACGTGACCTGGATCTCCTCCTGCCGTCACCTCACCCCGTCGAGCTGATCGACCCGACCGGTCAGACCGTGGCCGAGGCGACGCGCGAGCTGCCGGACGACGCCGCGCTGCTGCGCGCCTTCGCCGGGCTGACCACCGCCCGCCGGATCAACGACCAGGCCTCCGCCCTCGCCCGCCAGGGCCGGCTCGCCGTCTACCCCTCCTCGCACGGGCAGGAGGCGTGCCAGGTGGCCGCCGCCCAGGTGCTCACCGACGACGACTGGCTCTTCCCCACCTACCGGGACACCGCGGCCGTGGTGATGCGCGGCGTCGACGTGGCCGAGGCGTTCCTGCCGCTGCAAGGTGCCTGGCACTCCGGCTACGACCCGCACGAGCACAAGACCGCCCCCCAGGCGACCCCGCTGGCCACCCAGCTGCTGCACGCGGTGGGCGTGGCCCACGCCGCTCGGCTGCGCGGCGAGCCGACCGTCGCGCTCGCGCTGTGCGGCGACGGCGCCACCAGCGAGGGCGACTTCCACGAGGCGCTGAACTTCGCCGCGGTGTTCCGGGCGCCGGTGGTGTTCCTGGTGCAGAACAACCAGTACGCCATCTCGGTCCCGCTGGCCCGGCAGTCGGTCGCCCCGTCGCTGGCACACAAGGGCATCGGCTACGGGGTCCCGGGCGAGCGGGTCGACGGCAACGACGTGGCCGCGCTGCTCGCCGTGCTGGGCACCGCCATGGCCCGGGCCCGGGCCGGCGAGGGCCCGCAGCTCGTCGAGGCGCACACCTACCGGATGCAGCCGCACACCAACGCCGACGACTCCCGGCGCTACCGCAAGGACGACGAGGTCGCGGGCTGGGCGGAGCGCGACCCGCTGGCCCGGCTGGAGACCTGGCTGCGCCAGCACGACCTGCTCGACGACGCCCGGCTGGCCGCGGTCACCGCCGACGCCGACCAGCTCGCCGCGCGGATGCGCACCGAGCTGGCCGGGGACGCCACCCCGGAGCCCGCCGAGCTGTTCGCGCACGTGTACGCCACCCCGACACCCCAGCTGGTCGAGCAGGCCGCCGTGGTGGCCGACGAGCTGAGCCGAGAGGACGCGCACCGATGACCAGCACTGCGACGACGGGGCACGAGAAGCTCACCATGGCGCAGGCGCTGAACCGCGCCCTGCGGGAGTCGATGGCCGCCGACGACTCGGTGGTCGTCTTCGGGGAGGACGTCGGCGCGCTGGGCGGCGTCTTCCGGATCACCGACGGGCTCACCGCCGAGTTCGGCGACACCCGCTGCTTCGACACGCCGCTGGCCGAGTCCGGCATCGTCGGCATGGCCGTCGGGATGGCGATGAACGGCATGCGGCCGGTGGTGGAGATGCAGTTCGACGCCTTCGCCTACCCGGCGTTCGAGCAGATCACCAGCCACGTGGCGAAGATGCGCAACCGGACCCGGGGCAAGGTGTCCTTGCCGATGGTCATCCGGATCCCCTACGCCGGCGGGATCGGCGGGGTCGAGCACCACTGCGACTCCTCCGAGGCCTACTACGCGCACACCCCCGGCCTGCACGTCGTCACCCCGGCCAACGCCGCGGACGCCCACCGGCTGCTGCGGGCGGCGATCGCCTCGCCGGACCCGGTCGTCTTCATGGAGCCCAAGAAGCTCTACTGGACCAAGGAGGAGGTCGACCTCGGCGCCGAGCTGCCCGGCATCGGGCGGGCGATGATCCGCCGCGAGGGCACCGACGCCACGCTGATCGCCTACGGCCCGTCCGTCCCGGTCGCCCTGGAGGCCGCCGAGGTCGCCGCCCAGGAGGGGCGCAGCCTGCAGGTGGTCGACCTGCGGTCGATCGTGCCGTTCGACGACGAGACGGTCTGCGCCGCGGTGCGCTCCACCGGGCGGGCCGTGGTGGTCGCCGAGGCCCCCGGCTTCGCCAGCGTCGCCTCCGAGATCGTCGCCCGGGTCACCGAGCGGTGCTTCCACTCCCTCGCCGCGCCGGTCCGCCGGGCGGTCGGCTTCGACATCCCCTTCCCCGCCCCCAAGCTCGAACACGTGCAGCTGCCCGGGGTGGACCGGGTGCTCGACGCCGTCGACGACCTGCAGTGGGACCTGTCGTGAGCGAGGAGACCTTCCTGCTCCCCGACCTGGGCGAGGGCCTGACCGACGTCGAGGTGGTCCGCTGGCTGGTGGCCGAGGGCGACGTCGTCGCCGTCGACCAGATCGTGGTGGAGGTCGAGACGGCGAAGTCGGTGGTCGACGTCCCCACCCCCTTCGCCGGGCGGGTGGCCACGCTGCACGCCGCCGAGGGCGAGACCGTGCTGACCGGCCGGCCGCTGATCACCGTGGCCGCGGCGGAGTCCGCGCCGTCGCCGGTCGCCGCACCGGTCCAGCCGGACGCCGCCGACTCCCCCGAGGCAGAGGCGTACCGGGAGGAGGAGCAGGCCGGCTCGGGCAACGTGCTGATCGGCTACGGCACGACGGCCAGCACGGGGTCGGGACGACGGCGCCGCCCCCGGTCGTCGGGGCAGCCCGCCGCCGCACCAGCGGCCGCCGCCCCGGTGCCCGACCCGGCTCCGGACCCCGTTGCCGTCGCTGCTGAGGGGTCCGGAGGTCCCCGTGGGGTGCCGCAGGTCGTCTCCCCGCTGGTCCGCAAGTTGGCGCGGGAGAAGGGGGTGGACCTGCACGAGCTGGCCGCGGCCAACGGCGGCGGGGTGATCACCCGGGCCCACGTCGAGCTGGCCTCCGCCGAGCCGACCCCCGCCGAACCGGCTGCGCCGGCCGCTCCCGCCGCCGCCGACCCGGCACCGGCCGCACCCGAGGGCGGCGAGCGGCGGATCCCGCTCAACGGGTTCCGCCGGGCCGTCTCGGCCGCGCTGTCCCGCAGCCGGTCGGAGATCCCCGAGGCGACCGTCTGGGTCGACGTGGACGCCACCCCGCTGGTGGAGCTGCGGGAGAGCGCGCGCACCGCGACCGACCCCGGGCCGGGGCTGCTGGCCTACCTCGCCCGGTTCGTCGTCGCCGGTCTGCGTCAGTACCCGGTGCTCAACTCCCGGCTGGACACCGAGCGCCAGGAGATCGTGGAGCACGACCGGGTCAACCTGGGCCTGGCCGTGCAGAGCGACCGCGGGCTCGTCGTCCCGGCGGTGCTGGGGGCCGACACGATGACCACCGAGCAGCTGGACCGGGAGATCCGCGCGCTCACCGCCCGGGCGCGCGAGGGAAAGGCGAGCGCGGAGGAGCTGAACGCCGGCACCTTCACGCTGAACAACTACGGCGGCTTCCGGGTCGACGGCAGCGCGGCGATCATCAACCACCCGCAGGTGGCGATCCTGGGCTTCGGCCGCATCCTGGACCGGCCGTGGGTGGTCGACGGGGAGATCGTCGTCCGGAAGATCACCCAGATGTCGTTCGTCTTCGACCACCGGGTCTGCGACGGCGGCACCGCGTCGGGGTTCATCCGGGCGGTGGCCGACGCGATCGAGGACCCGGCGTCGGCCATCCCCCGGCTGTGACCGGCCGACCGCTGCCCACCCGGCCGGCGGGGACCCCCGGGTCCCTGCCGGCCCCGCCGCCCGAGGAGGGCCCCGTGCTCACCGTCCCCGTGGGGGCGACCGCGACGCTGGACGTCGTCGTCACCCCCGAGCTCACCGTGCACTTCGACGAACTCGGCCCGGTGCACCCGGTCTACGCGACCTACAGCATGGCCAAGCACTTCGAGGAGGCCGGCCGCAAGCTGCTGCTCCAGTACCTCGAACCCGGCTCGGCGGGGATCGGCCGGTCGGTGGCGGTCGAGCACCTGGGGCCCAGCTGGGTCGGCGACACCGTCACGGTGGTGGCCCGCTGCACGGAGGTCTCGGGCAACCGGCTGACCTGCGCCTGCACGGCCACCGACGCCCAGGGCCGGGAGCTCGGCCGCGGGACGACGGTGCAGGTGGTGATGCCCGAGGAGCTGCTGGAGCAGCGGATCGGCCCGGCCGCGCGGTCGGCCCGGGACGGGGCAGCCCAACCCCGCTGAACTGCCCCTCGGTGCTGCGCCCCGGCTCAGCGGCGGCGCAGCACCGAGCGGTCGAGCTGCGCGACGTCGGTGACCCCGAGCAGCTGCAGCGCCCGGCGCAGCTCGGCGGCCAGCAGGTCGACCGCCCGCTCGACGCCGGCCTGACCCGCGACGGCCAGCCCGTACAGCTGCGGCCGGCCCAGCAGCACCGCGCGGGCGCCCAGGGCCAGCGCCGTGGCGATGTCGGTGCCCCGCCGGAAGCCGGAGTCGACGAGCACCTCGAGGTCGTCGCCGACGGCGTCCACCACCTCGGTCAGCGCGGTGAGCGTCGCCCCCACGTGGTCCAGCTGGCGCCCCCCGTGGTTGGACACCACGACGGCGTCCACCCCGACCTCCGCGGCCCGCCGGGCGTCAGCGGCGGTCAGCACGCCCTTGACCACGAACGGCCCGCCCCACGCCTCGACCATCCAGCCGATGTCGTCCCAGGTCACGGTCGGGTCGAACTGCCGGCCCACGAACTCCATCACCGCCTGCGGCCCACCGGCCACGTGCCGCACGTTGGCGAAGGTGACCGCCTCCGAGCGCAGCAGCCCCCACCACCAGTGCGGCCGCCGGGCACCGTCGGCCAGCGTGCGCAGCCCGAGCTCCGGCGGGATGGTCAGCCCGTTGCGCAGGTCGCGCTCCCGCGCGCCGGGCACCGGGGTGTCCACGGTCAGCACCAGCGCGCGGTACCCGGCCTCCCGGGCCCGGCTGATCAGCTCCTTGCACAGTCCCCGGTCACGCCAGACGTACAGCTGGAACCACTGCGGCGGGCTGCCCCCGGCTGCGGCGATGTCCTCCAGCGACGTCGTGCCCAGGGTGGCGGCGGTGTAGGGGATGCCGCGGGCCGCGGCCGCCCGGGCCACCGCCAGCTCGCCGTCCGGGTGGACCATCCGGGTGAACCCGGTCGGGCCCAGCACCAGCGGCAGGGCCGAGCGGGCACCGAGCACCTCGCTGCCGAGCTCGACCTCCCCGACGTCGCAGAGCACCGAGGGCACCAGCTCCCACTCGTCGAAGGCGGTGCGGTTGCGGCGCATCGTGACCTCGTCCTCGGCGGCGCCGTCGACGTAGTCGAAGACCGCGCGCGGCAGCCGCCGGCGGGCCGTCGTCCGCAGGTCCGCGACCGTGTGGCAGCGGGCCAGCCGACGCCGGTCGCCGTCCAGCTCCGGCCGCTGGACGCGGAGCAGCGCGACCATCTCCGCCGGGCTCACGTCCGCTCGGTCGCGCGGGTCGCTCCGCTCGCCACCCCCGGAGTGGCCGCCCCGGCCGCGTCGGCACCGGCGTCGGCGTCCGCGGCGAAGCCGCCGCCGAGGAAGCCGCCGGCCACCCGCGGGTCGGTCGACAGCGCCGCCGGGTCGCCCTCCAGGACGACCCGTCCGCGGTCCATCACCGAGACCCGGTCGGCGACGGCGAAGGCGGCCCGGGCGTTCTGCTCCACGACCACGAGGGTCAGCCCGTCGTCGCGCAGCTGGCCGAGGGCGGAGAAGATCTCCCCCACCAGCCGCGGTGCCAGCCCGACGCTCGGCTCGTCCAGCACGAGCACCCGCGGCTGGGCCATCAGCCCGCGGGCGATCGCCAGCATCTGCTGCTCGCCGCCGGACAGCGTGCCGGCCGCCTGCTCCAGTCGCGGCTCCAGTCGCGGGAACAGCGCCATCGCCCGGTCGCGGGCCTCCTTCCGGGCGGCCGCCGGCCCCCGCCGCCGGGTGTAGCCACCCAGCACCAGGTTGTCGGCGACGCTCAGCGACGGGAACACCAGCCGGTTCTCCGGCACGTGCGCCAGCCCGGTGCGGGCCAGCTTCTCCGGCCCGTACCCGGTCACGTCGGTGCCGGCCAGGTGCACCGTCCCGGAGGTGAGCGGCAGCAGCCCGGACAGCGCCCGCAGCAGCGTCGACTTGCCCGCACCGTTCGCGCCGATGACGGCGACCAGCTCGCCCTCCCCCGCGGTCAGGTCGATGCCGTGCAGCACGGCCAGCCGGCCGTACCCGGCGTGCAGTCCCCGGACCCCCAGGCTCATGACCGTCCCTCCTCGGGGACCGGGCGGGCCGGTCCGTCCGTGCCCGGCCGGCTCACGGGGTGCCCGCCTCGGCGCCCGCGGTCGCGGCCTCGTCCTCCGGCTCGACGCCCAGGTAGGCCGCCAGCACCGCCGGGTCGTGCCGCACCTCGTCCGGTGTGCCCAGCGCGATCCGGACGCCGTCCTCCAGCACGGCGACCCGGTCGGCGAGCGCGAGCACCGCCTCCACGTCGTGCTCGACCAGGACGATCGCCATGCCGCCGGCGCGCAGCCGGCGCAGCAACCGGGCCAGCTCGCGCCGCTCGGTGCCCGACAGGCCGGCCATCGGCTCGTCCAGCAGCAGCAGGTCGGGGTCCAGGGCCAGTGCCCGGGCGATCTCGACCAGCCGCTGCCGACCGAAGGGCAGGTCGACCGCCAGCCGGTCGGCGTCCTCCCCCAGCCCGAGCAGGTCCAGCAGTTCGCGTGCGGACTCCTCGACGGCGCGCTCCTCGCGCCGGGCCGGCAGCACCAGCGCGGCCCCGAGCATCCCGGAACGGCTGCGCAGGTGGCGGCCGACCATCACGTTCCCCAGCACCGTCGCCGAGGCGAAGATCTGCAGGTTCTGGAACGTGCGGGTGGCCCCGGCCCGGGCGAACACGTGCGGCTTGCGCCCCTCCACCCGGGTGCCGGCCATCGTGACCTCGCCCGCGGTCGGGGTCACCGCCCCGCTGATCATGTTGAAGGCGGTGGTCTTGCCGGCGCCGTTGGGCCCGATCAGCGCCACGATCTCCCCGGCCGCCACCGTGAGGTCGAAGTCGTCGACGGCGGTGACCCCGCCGAAGCGCTTGGTCAGCCCGCGCACCTCCAGCAACGGCGTGCCCGGGGCCGGCCGGCCCTCCCGCGCGAGCAGCGGGACGTCGTCGGCCACCGGCTCCAGGTGGATCTCCTCCTCGTCGTCGTCGGGCTCGGGCGCACTGCCGGCCATCCGTCGTCGGGCCCCGGTCCACAGCTGGTGCAGACCACCGGGCAGGAAGATCATGATCGTGGTGAGCAGGATGCCGAAGCCGATCAGCTGCACCTCACCGACCGCGCCGGGCAGCAGCTCCGGGATCAGCCGGCGCAGCCCGTCGTCCAGCCCCTCGACGGCGAAGGCCCCGACGACCGCGCCGTAGACGCTGCCCACCCCGCCGAGCACCGCCATCAGCAGGAACTTCACCGACAGCGGGAAGTTCGCCGCGTTCGGGTTGATCACCCCGAGCCAGTGGGCGAACGCCGTCCCGGCGACGCTGGCGTAGGCGGCCGAGAGCACGAAGACCTGCACCCGCAGCCGGAAGGTGTCCACGCCGAGGGACTCGGCGGCGACCTCGGAGTCGTTGACCGCGCCGAGCGCGCGGCCGATCCGGCTCTCCACGATGTTGCGGGCCAGCCACAGGCCGAGCAGCACGACCGGGACCAGCAGCAGGTAGTACTCGGTCGGTGAGTTGTACGTGCGGCCGTTCATCTCCGGCTTGGTGATGCCGAAGATGCCCGAGGTGGCGCCGAGGAAGTCGGACTCGGTGGCCAGCACGGTGACGATCACGCCGAAGCCGAGGGTGGCCAGGGCGAGGTAGTGGCCTCGCAGCCGCAGCAGCGGCAGCCCGACGAGCAGCGCCGCCGTCATCGTCACCGCCACCGCCAGCACCGAGGCCGGCAGCCCGCTCCACTCGTACTTGGTGACGAGCACCGCCTGCGTGTAGGCCCCGATCGCGAAGAAGCCGGCCTGCCCGAGGCTGACCTGGCCGGCCAGCCCCATCAGCAGCGACAGCCCGAGTGCGGCCAGGGCGTAGATGAGCGCGTAGACGCCGACGTTGATGACACTGGAGGAGGCGACGAGCGGGAGCGCCAGCATGAGCAGCGCGACGACGGCGATGCCGATGACGTCGCCGCGCCGGCTGCGGCGGCGGTGGGCCCCGATGCGGGGCAGTCGACGGGTCACGGGTCAGACCCTCGCTTCCGCGGTACGCCCGAAGATCCCGGCGGGCCGGGCGACGAGCACGATGATGAGCAGCAGGAAGGCCACCGCGTCCCGCAAGCCGGTGCTGATGTAGCCGGCGGTGAGCGTCTCGAGCACGCCCAGCAGGAGCCCACCGAGCACGGCTCCCCGCACCGAGATCAGCCCGCCCAGGGTGGCGGCGACGAAGCCCTTGAGCCCGAGGGTGAGCCCGGACTCCCAGGACGTGAAGTAGAGCGGGCTGGCCAGCACGCCGGCGATCGCCCCGACGGTCCCGGCGATCAGGAAGCTCAGCAGCGAGGCCTTGGTCAGCGAGATGCCGACGAGTCGGGCGGCCACCGGTTGCTCGGCGCAGGCGCGCAGCGACTTGCCGGCCAGGGTCCGCTCGTAGAACCAGTAGACCGCCAGCGAGACCACCCCGGCGATCAGCAGGATCCACAGCTCCTGGTAGCGGATGCTCACCCCACCCAGGGAGAACCCGCCGGGGGTCAGCGGCGTCAGCCCCTCCGCGTTCGGGCCGTAGACCAGCAGCATCAGGGCCTTGAGGCCGGTGGAGACACCCAGGGTGAGGATCAGCGACACCAGCGTCGTCATCCGCTTGACCGGGAAGATGACCAGCCGCTCCATGATCACGGCCACCAGGGCGACCGACACCACGGCGAGCACCACCGCGGCGAGCAGCGGGAGACCGCTGCCCACCGCGGAGATGGCCACCAGCCCGGCCAGGGCGGCGAACTCGCCCTGGGCCAGGTTGATGACCCCGCTGACGGTGAAGATCGCCACGAAGCCGATGGCGACGAGTGCGTAGACCGCACCCTGGCTGAGCCCGGCGAACAGCAGCTGCAGCAGGTCGGTCACCGACCCACCACCTCACCGCTGTCCGCAGGGCACCCGCCGACCGGCGGGACCGGGGGCAACAGCCCCCTGCACGACCTGGCGACGACGCTCACGGCGGGCGTCAGTCGCCCTGGTCCGGGACCAGCTGCCACTGACCGTTCTCCACGGTGACCAGCGCGAGGGCCTCCTTCGACAGCCCCGCGTGGTCCTCCGGGGTCATCGTGAAGACCCCGCTGATGCCGGTGAAGTCGGTGACGCTCTCCAGGTGGTCGCGGATGGCCTGGGGGTCGGTGCCCTCCTCGCTCAGGGCGTCGACGGCGAGCTGCCAGGCGTCGTAGGCGTGCCCGGAGAACGTGGAGGGCCCGGCCCCGTACTCAGCGGTGTAGTCCTCGATGAAGGAGGTGATGATCTCCTTCTGCGGGTCGTCCTCGGGCAGCTGCTCGGCGACGACGAGACGGCCCAGCGGTGCCACCATGCCCTCGGCAGCCTCCCCGGCGGTGTCCAGGAAGACCTGGTTGCCGATGCCGTGGCTCTGCATCACCGGCGTCTCGATGCCCAGCTGGTCGTACGCCCGCTGCGCCAGCCCGGCGGCCGGCGGGATGCCCCAGATGACGTTCACGTCGGCGCCGGCGTCGCGCAGGTTCACCATCTGCGCGGTGAAGTCGGTGGCGTCCGGGGCGAACTTCTCCGTGGCCACGACGGAGATGCCCTGCTCTGCACCGATCTCGTCGAACATCTCCTGCACGCCCTCGCCGAAGCCGGAGGCGTCCCGGGCCAGGCCGACGGTGCTCCAGCCCTGCTCGGCCATGTAGTCGATCATGCGCTCGATGACGACCCGGTCGTTCTGGGCGGTCTTGAAGACCCACTCCGAGTCCTCGACGATCGCCTGGTTCGCGGCCAGGGAGATCATCGGCGTCTCGGTGGACTCCGCGATCGGCCGCATCGCCAGGCTGGGGCCGGTGCGGCTGGCGCCGAGGACGATGTCGACCTCGTCCTCGTTGACCAGCTTGTTCATCGCCTTGGCGGCGCCGTCCTCGGTGGACTGGTTGTCCTCGATGATCAGCTCGACCTCGCGGCCGTCGATGCCACCCTCCTCCTCCAGCTGCCCGGCGAGCAGCTCGAGGGCCTGGCGCTCCGGCACGCCCAGCGACGCCCCGGCGCCGGTGATGTCCAGCACGGCGCCGATCTTGATCGGGCCCGTCTCGTCGGCGCTGGCGCCGCCACCGCCGCCACCGCCCTCCTCGGACTCGGCGCAAGCCGCCAGGCTGAGGGTCATCGCCGCCAGCACTGCGGCGGCACGCGTCGTCGCGGTCCTTCGTCCCATGAGGTCTCCTTTGACCGCAGCTCGGATATCGAGCGCTCCGTACGAAATCCGCCACAGGCTAGCCACCTTGTGGTGCCGATCACAAGCACCGGCGCCCCGAGGGCCCGACGGCGGCCAGGAGAGGACCAAGGACATCGGCAGCGATCGGCTCGACGCCGGACGATGGGCGAGGACGGCAGGCCCGCACACCGGCCTCAGCACGGACCCCGAGGAGGCCCGGTGGACACCCTGGACGACGACCGCGACGTGCAGCCCCTGGACGAGGCCGAGTGCCTGCGCCTCCTGGACACGGCACCGATCGGCAGGATCGCCTTCACCGAGGGTGCGCTGCCCGCCGTCCAGCCGGTCACCTTCACCCGGGGCGACCGGGAGATCTACGTCCCCACCCACCAGGGCAGCGCCGTGGCCGTGGCCAGCCGGGGCGCCGTGGTGGCGTTCGAGGTCGACGAGGTCGACGTCGGCGCCCGCACCGGCTGGAACGTCACCGTGGTGGGCCCGTCCCGGCTGATCACGGACCCGGCCGAGGTCCGGCGCCTCGACGGGCTCGGGATCGGCCCGTGGGTCCCCTCGGGCGCGCACTGCTACGTCGGGGTCCAGGTCCGGCTGGTGCGCGGCCGGTGGATCGGGCACCGCCCGGCGACGGCAGAGGGCACGCCGGGCCTGTCCTCTGCCGGGGCGGGGCTGCCAAGCTGAGGAGGATGAGCGAGCACGGAACGACACCGCGGTCCCCCAGCGCACCGCGCGGCACCGACGCCACCTCCCCGCTGGCGGCGATGCGGCTCACCGAGCTGCTCGAGGAGGTGCAGGACCGGCTGTCCACGGTGGCCCGCACCCAGGCCCGGGTGCAGGACCTCCTGGACGCCTTCCTCAGCGTCTCGGCCGGCCTGGACCTCGACACCACGCTCCGCCAGATCGTCGAGGCGGCCGCCCGGCTGGTCGACGCCGAGTACGGCGCCCTCGGCGTGCTGCGCCCGGAGGGCGGTCTGGGCCAGTTCATCACCGTCGGCATCGACGAGGAGACGCGCGCCCGGATGGGTCACCTGCCCGAGGGGAAGGGCGTGCTGGGCCAGCTGATCACCGACCCGCACGCGCTGCGCATCGTCGACCTCGGCGACCACCCGTCCTCGGTCGGCTTCCCACCCGGGCACCCCCCGATGCGCACCTTCCTCGGCGTGCCCGTGCTGGTCCGCGGCACGGTGTTCGGCAACCTCTACATGACCGAGAAGCACGGCGGCGGCCACTTCACCCACGAGGACCAGGCGGTGCTGGTGGCCCTCGCCGGAGCCGCCGGCATCGCGATCGACAACGCCCGGCTCTACGCGGAGGGCGAGGTCCGCCGGCGCTGGCTCACCGCGGTCGCCGACATCCGCTCCACGCTGCTGAGTGGGCTGGCACCGGAGCAGGCGCTGCAGCTGGTCGTCGACCGGGTCGCCGACCTGACCGCGGCCGACGGCGCCTGGCTGATGTCCGGCCCCGACCCGGTCGACGGCAGCTACGAGGTGCAGGCGCAGTCCGGCGGGGGGCTCACCGACGTCATCGGGCGCCGCGTGCACCTCGGGGAGCCGCCCACCCGGCAGCCGGCCGCCGGCCCGCGCAGGCTCACCCCCGTCGACCTGGCCGGCGTCCCGCTCGACGGTCCCGACGCCGCCCCCTGGGGCCCCGCGATCGGTGTGCCGTTGCCGAGCACCGACGCCCAGGCCGCGGTGGTGATCGCCGCCCGCCGCGGCGGCCGCCCCGGCTTCGACCCCACCATCGGGCCGTTGATCGGCGAGTTCGCCGACCAGGTGGCGCTCGCCCTCGACATGGCGGCCCGTCAGCAGGTCGCCCGGCGGCTGGACGTGTACGAGGACCGGGACCGGATCGCCCGCGACCTGCACGACCACGTCATCCAGCGGCTGTTCGCCGCCGGTCTCAGCCTGCAGGCGGCGGCCACCCGCGTGCCGGACGACGTCGTCGGGCAACGGCTGCGCCAGGTGGTCCACCAGCTCGACGAGACCGTCCGCGACATCCGCACCACGATCTTCGACCTGCACACCACCGACGGCGCCGACCACTCCGAGAGCCTGCGCCGGCAGGTGCTGGACATCGTGACCGAGACCGCCGGCGAGCACCTGGAGTCCACCGTCCGGATGTCCGGCGCGGTCGACAGCCTGGTGACCGGCGACCTGGCCGTCGACGTGGCCGCGGTCGTCCGCGAGGGGGTGAGCAACGCCGCCCGGCACGCCGGCGCCCGGCACGTCACGGTCACCCTGGACGTCGCCGACGCCGTCGTCGTCGAGGTCCGGGACGACGGCCGTGGCATCGACCCGACCGTGGCGTGCAGCGGCCTGCGCAACCTGGCCGAACGGGCCCGGCGGCGGGGCGGGGAGTCGGTGGTCCAGCCGCTGCCCGAGGGCGGCACGCTCGTCCGCTGGCACGCCCCGCTGCCCTGACCGTCACGACACCTGGCGCGCCCCCGGGTCAGCCGTGGGACGCCGCCGGGCCCGGGCGCCGGAGCTCGGTGGCCAGGATCGCGGCCTGGGTCCGCCGCTCCAGCCCCAGCTTGGCCAGCAGGTGGGACACGTAGTTCTTGATCGTCTTCTCGGCCAGGAACATCCGCTCGCCGATCTGCCGGTTGGTCAGCCCCTCCCCGATCAGCTCCAGCACCGTGCGCTCCTGGTCGCTGAGCTTGGCCAGCGGGCCGCTGGGCTCGGCGGCCCGGCGCATCCGCTGCATGACCGCGGCCGCCGCGGCCGGGTCGAGCAGCGACCCACCGCCGGCCACCGTGCGCACGGCACTGACCAGGTCCTGGCCCAGGATCTGCTTCAGCAGGTAGCCCGAGGCGCCGGCCATGATCGCCTCGAACAGCGCCTCGTCGTCGCTGTAGCTGGTCAGCATCACGGCCTTCAGGTCCGGCAGCCGCGACCGCAGTTCCCGGCAGACCGAGACGCCGTCACCGTCGGGCAGCCGCACGTCCAGGACGGCGACGTCCGGGCGCAGCGCCGGCACCCGGGCCAGCGCCTCGGCGGCGTTCTTCGCCTCACCGACGACCGTGATGCCCGGGTCGGTCTCCAGCACCTCGGCGACACCGCGCCGGACGATCTCGTGGTCGTCGAGCAGGAACACCCGGATGGGGCCGGACGCAGCGTCCGTGGTCACGCGGTACCTCGTGCTCTCCGCCGTGCCGTGGCGACACGGCTGGGTCGTCGTTGCCGGCGCGCTCCGACGCACGCCTCCGGCAGCGAATCTAGGCGGCCGGACCGAGGGCCGGTGCAGGACCAAGGTCCCGCCCCGCACCACTGCGCTGCCACCGCGCCCAGATGGCGACGCCATGTCGTGCGTGCCCCCGACGACCGGGTGGGTAGGGCAGCCCGCAGGAGATGCGGCAGCCGGCCGCCCCGCCGACGTGGAGGAGCAGAGATGACCGTCGTCACCCAGATGCTGGACACCCACCCGCAGGACCTCGCGGGCATCGACCGGGAGAAGCTGGTCGCCTGCATCGAGGCGTGCCTGGAGTGCGCGCAGGCCTGCACCGCGTGCGCCGACGCCTGTCTGGCCGAGGAGATGGTGACCGACCTGCGGGCCTGTATCCGGAACAACCTGGACTGCGCCGACGTCTGCGAGACCACCGGGCGGGTCCTGTCGCGGCGCACCCAGCCCGACGCCGATGTGGTCCGGGCCGTGCTCGAGGCCTGCGCGGCCGCCTGCAAGGCGTGCGGTGACGAGTGCAGCGGGCACGCCGAGATGCACGAGCACTGCCGGGTCTGCGCGGAGGCCTGCCGGCGGTGCGAGCAGGCCTGCCGCGAGCTGATCAGCTCCCTGGGCTGACCCGCCGGGCACGCCGCCGCGAACCGCCCGGGGGGTGGTACGCGGCGGTCCTGCTCGTCGGTGCGATCGAGAGGGTCATCGCCGGTTCACGCGTCGGCCAGCGGTGCACCGGCGGCCACGAGCTGGACATCGGTGGACGTCGGGGGCGCGACCTCCCGGACGGCCGCCGTCCGGGCGTGGCCGCGCTGCTCGCGGTGTTCGTAGAGATCCTGCCGGCTGGGCAGGGGGTGCCCGCCCCGACAGCACAGCGTGCCGACCTCGCCGACGAGCACCGGGCGCGGGCGTCCGGGCACCTCGAACCGGCCGGCGCGCTCGATCAGCCGGGTGTCGCACTCGGGGCAGTGGAGGTTGTGCAAGGACTGGATCCAGACGGAGACCATGCGCACACCCTGAGTGACCAGGCCGCCCGGCGGTAGAGCCCCGCCTGCGTGTCCGGGAAGCGTCACAGGATCGCAAAAGACGGCGGCGCCGGACCGGCTGCGGCGGTCAGGTCGCCCAGTCGCCCGCGGTGCCCTGCTCCGCCCCGGCCACGCCCTCGAACGCCGACCAGTCCCCGATCTTGCTGCGCGGGATGACGCTGAGCGTGCCGTCGCTCTCCAGCACCACGGCGGCGATGTCGGCCAGGTCACCGGAGCCGGTGGCGCGCACGGCCTGCCGGATCTCGCCGAGGGTCATCCGCTGCTCTCTCAGGGCCTGCGGCAGCGGCTGTCCCTCCCGGAACAGCAGCGTCGGCCGCGACGTCACGACGTTGCGCGCCCCGGACCGGTGCGCCGACACCCAGGCGACCAGCGCCTGGAGCCCGGCCAACAGGACCAGCGCCACCGCCCCCTCGGCCCAGGAGACGTCCGAGCTCATCAGGATGGTGGCCAGGGTCGAGCCGAGCGCCACCGTGACGACCAGGTCGTAGGCGTTCAGCTTGGCCAGCGTCCGCTTCCCGGAGAAGCGGAGGACGACGACGACGGTGACGTAGGCCGCCGCCCCCACCGCGAGGATCCGGCCCAGGTCGGCCCACGAGTCAAACCACATCGACGCGCTCTCCTCTGTTCTGCTCGCCCGCTCGCCCGCTCCCCTCCTGGCGCCGGGTCAGCAGGAACGCACCAGCTGCGTCCGGTGGGTCCCGCTCCCCGTAGCCAACGCGCTCCGGCGGGAAACGCACCGGCGACGACGAACGATCAGCCGACCTCGGCCGGCCAGCTCCCGGCCAGCGCCTGGCGGACCTTCTGCCGCCACGCCCGGGTCTCGGACTCGGTGATCCCGGTGGAGGCCAGCGCCTGATCGGCGACCGCGTCGACGTAGCGGCACACCAGGTCGTCGACGGAGCGGCCCTGCGCACGCCAGGCGAACTCTCGCAGCAGCCCCGCCAGCCGGCGGAGCACGGTGGGCTGCCCCTCGGCGAACTGCAGCGGCTCCTCGATCGTCAGCTGCAGCAGCTCCGGCAGCTCCCACGGCGGCACGACCAGCCGGACCCGCTGCTCCTCGTCGCGGCAGGCGCGGGGCTCCACAGGGCACTCGGCGAACCGCCCGAGCATCGCGGAGGCGTGCGAGAGGGCGTGCACCGCCGTCGTCGGGTCGTTGGTGCCCGGGGACAGCGCGCGGACGCAGATGTCCACGACCTTGCGCAGCCCGTAGGCGAGGTCCCGGTCGGGAGTCCGCTCGTAGTGCAGCTGGAAGCTCGAGTCCAGCGCCTCCTCCAGCGTCTCGGTGTCCGGGCTGCCGCCGGGCGCGAGCGACCGGGCGTGGGCCACCGGCGTCCCCTCGACGACGGAGTCGCCGATCCGCACGGCCAGGGTGACGACCACGCCGGCCTCGCGCGCGGCGGCGACGGCCGCCCGCTCGTCCACCCCGACGAGGAAGCCGCTGGACCGGGCCACCAGCGGCACCGGCGGCCCGGCGGCGTGGTGCCCCACCGTGTCGCGGGCCCCACCGTCCGGCTCGTCGAGCTCCCGCGCGACGGTCTGGGTGGCCTCGTCGTGGACGTCGCGCAACATCGTCTCCACCCGCAGCAGCCGCGAGAGGTGCCCCAGGAAGAGGACGAGCGCCAGCACGCTGCCCAGCGCCAGCAGGTAGGCCACCGTGATCGACAGCCGCGGCACGAAGGCGCTCTCGTCTTCCGTGGCGCTCTCGGTGCGCACCGTCCGCAGCACGGTGAGCGCGTAGACGAAGGTGAGCACGAGCTGGGCCAGGGTCAGCTGCACCGTGCGGTCGGTGGAGAACGTCTGGAGCAGCCGGGGCGTGAACTGGCTGCTGCTCAGCTGCAGCGCGACGACGGTGAGCGAGAAGGTCACGCCCGTGACCGAGATCAGCGAGCCGGCGATCGCGGCCAGCAGGTCGCGCGCCGCGGACGCCCCGCCGCCGAAGGCGAAGGTCAGCGGGTGCTCGCGGGTGGCCCAGTGCTGGTCCAGCTCCGGCAGCAGGACGCCGAGGGCGACGGCCAGCATCACACCCAGCGCCGGGATCGGCCACAGGCTGCCCCGGACCATGCCGACCAGCCGGCTCAGCAGCCCGCCGCGGTGGGAGTCGGGATTGGACATGCCGGGAGTGTCGCCCACCGGCCTGTGCCGCGGCGGTGCGGCGGGCCGGTCAGCCCTCCGTCGGGTGAGCCGGGTCCTCCAGCTGCATGACCCGCCACAGACCGGTGCGGTGCAAGAGGTCCTCGGTGCGCCGGTTCACCCCGCGCAGGACCACGGCGCCGCCACGGGCCCGGCAGGTGCGGTGTGCCCACAGGAAACTGGCCACCGCGGTGCTGGAGAGCTGCCGGACGTCGCTGAGGTCCACCACCAGCCGGCGTGCGCCGGACAGCAGGGCGTCGTGCAGCAGCCAGCGCAGGTCCGCCAGCCCGTCCGCGAGCAGCTCGTCGGACAGGTGCACGACCACCTGCCCGTCCCGGCCGGGCCGGGCCGGGACCGCCGATGTCACGGGGGCGGCCTGGTCGGCCTCCGTGCCCGTCGGTGGACGGTGGACGGCGGTGACGGTCATCGGCAGTGCTCCCCGCGGCTCTGCGTGGTCGGGTGGACCCCTCCGAGGATGGGTGCCGCACCTTGCGATCCCTCGCTCGTTGGTTTGCGATCCTGTGACGGCTGGACGACCGGCGCGGAGGGCGCAGCGGAGCGATGGCAGCATGGGCCGCGTGTCGCCGCGTCTGCTGCTGGTCGAGGACGACGACCACATCCGCATGCCCCTGCGCTGGGCCCTCGAGGACGAGGGCTACGAGGTCGCCGAGGCCGCCAGCGGTGAGGACGCCTGCCGGCAGGTGGCGATCGCCGCACCCGACCTGATGATCGTCGACCTGATGCTGGGGGCCATGGACGGCTACGCCGTCATCCGGGAGGTCCGCCGCGCCAACGACCTGCCGATCGTCGTGGTCAGCGCCCGGGCCGACACCCACGACATCGTCGCCGCGCTCGAGGCCGGCGCCGACGACTACGTGACCAAGCCGTTCCAGGTCAAGGAGATCACCGCCCGGCTGCGCGCCCTGCGTCGCCGGGTCGGCGCGAGCTCCGGCGGCGACGAGCGACCGCAGGAACTCGTCCTCGACGGCGACCCGGCGGCGCCGCTGGTGCTCCGGCCCGACCGGGGCACCGTGCACCGCGGCACCGACCAGCTGCACCTGACCCTCACGGAGTTCCGGTTGCTGTGCGAGCTCGCCGCCTCCCCCGGCCGCGTGCTCAGCCGGCAGGCGCTGCTGGAGCGGGTCTGGGAGCACGGCTTCTTCGGCGACGAGCGGCTCGTGGACGTGCACGTGCGCCGGCTGCGCACCAAGGTCGAGCGGGACCCGGGCGCCCCGACGCTGGTGGTGACCGTGCGGGGCCTGGGCTACCGGCTGGATCCTCAGTGAGGCTGGCGCTCGCGCCGAGACGGCTGCGGGCGCGCATCGTGCTCGCCTTCGCCGTCGGCGCGCTGCTCGTCTCCGCCGTCCTGGTGACCACCACCTTCGGGCTCGCCCGGAGCTACCTGCTGGACCAGCGGGAGAGCGCCGCCACCCGGCAGGCGTTCACCGACGCGAACGTCCTGGCCAGCCGGCTCTCCACGGCGGGCAGCGAGGTCGGCGAGGAGCTCGACGACCTGGTGCCCTCCGGTGGCGCGGACGTCGTGGTGCGCAGTGACGGCGCCTGGTACTCCTCCCGGTTGGACGTCGGCGCCCGCGACGTCCCGGGCGCGCTGCAGGAGCTGGTGGCCTCCGGCCAGGCCGGCACCGCCCGGGTCAGCAGCCCGACCGGCCCGCACCTGGTGATCGGCATCCCGATCGCCGCGGCGGGCGTCGAGTTCTACGAGGTCGCCCCGCTGGTCGAGCTGCAGACCGCGCTGCGCACGCTGGCCGCGGTGCTCGGCGCCGGTGCGCTGACCGCCACCCTCGCCGGCGCGCTGTTCGGGTCCTGGGCGAGCCGGCGCGTCGTCCAGCCGCTGGAGCAGGTGGCCGGGGCCGCGACCCGGATCGCCGGGGGCGAGCTGGACATCCGGCTGCCGCCCACCGAGGACCCCGACCTGCTGGCGATCGTCGCGAGCTTCAACAGCATGGTTGACGCGCTCGCCTCCCGGATCGAGCGGGACACCCGGTTCGTCGGCGACGTCAGCCACGAGCTGCGCAGTCCGCTGACCAGCCTGGTCACCAGTGTCGAGGTGCTGGGCGCCCGCCGTGAGGAGCTCTCGCCCCGCGGCCAGCAGGCGCTGGCGCTCATCCAGGGCGAGCTCGGCCGGTTCCGCCGGATGCTCGACGACCTGCTGGAGCTGGCCCGGGTGGACGGCGATCCCGTGACGGCGGTGGGCGAGCCCGTCTCGCTGGCCGCGCTGGTCCGCGAGGTTCTGGCCCACCGCGGCGGCCCGGAGGTGCTGCTCTCCGCCGACCCCGACGAGGAGACGGTCGTGCAGGGCGACAAGAACCGGCTGGAGCGGGCGGTGACCAACCTGCTCGACAACGCCGACCGGCACGCGACCGGGGCCGCGGCGGTGCGGGTGGAACGCCGGGAGGGCTCGGTGGTCGTGATGGTCGACGACGCCGGTCCCGGCGTCCCCCTCGTCGAGCGGGAGCGGGTGTTCGAGCGGTTCGCCCGGGGCCCGCGGGCCGCCCGCGGGTCGCTGCCCGGCGCCGGCCTGGGGCTGGCGATCGTGGAGGAGACCGCGACCGGGCACGGCGGCGGTGCCTGGTGTTCCGAGAGCCCGTTCGGCGGGGCGCGCTTCACCCTCTCCCTCCCCGGCGCACCGCGGTGAGCCGGCTCCACGCGAGGCGCTGGACCGGGGGGCTGGTGCTGTCCGCTGCCCTCGCCGGCTGCGGCGTCCCGACCGGCGGCGCACCCGAGCCGATCCCCACCTCCCAGGTGCCCTACGACCTCGGGTCCCCCAGCCCGACCGCCACCGGGGCCCCCTCCGCCGCCGCACGCCTGGACGAGCCGCGCGTCTACCTGGTGGCCGAGGACGGCGCCCTCGTCCCCCGCGGCCGGTCGCTGCGCTCCGATGCGCTGATCGACCAGCTCGACCAGCTGCTCGACGACCTGGCGACCGGCCCGACGGCCAGCGAGCTGACCGACCGGCTGTCCACCGCGCTGCGGCCGGAGACGTCACTGGCGGTGGACGAGCTGTCCGACGGGACGGTGACGATCGACCTGGGCGGGGCCGCCGAGGCACCGGCGGGTCAGGAGAGCCGCCGCGCGGTCGCCCAGATCGTGTTGACCGCCACCAGCCTCCCGGAGGTGGAGGCGGTGCTGCTCACCCGGGCCGGGCAGCCGGTGGAGGCACCACTGCCCTCGGGCGAGCTGACGTCGCAGCCCCTCTCGGCCGCCGACTACGAGCAGCTGCTGACCGCCTCCGCCTCGCCGACGTCCTGACCGCGCAGCGGCGTCACAGCTGCGGCCGGACACCGGCCTCCTCCGCCAGGGAGCCCGGCCCGAGCGGTCCCTCGCCGTCCATCGCGGCCCGGCCCGGGCCGCGCCGCCCGACCGGCAGCACCGTGTTCTCCTGCGCGCCCTCGAGCTCCAGGGCCAGCGCGGTGTAGAAGGCGACCACGGCCAGCGCGATCCCGACCCAGCCGGCCACCGCCTTCCAGTCCGCGGAGGCGGTCATCTCGTAGACCCCCGTCGTGACGAACCGGCTGCCCGCGACGACCATCACCAGCGCGGGCATCACCTTGCTGCTGATCGCCGCCGCAGCCGGCACCGTCATCGCGATGCCGGCGACCACCAGCAGCACACCGAGCCCGGGGCTGGTCCCGCCTGCCGGGAGGGTGAGCGTGGCGACCCCGGCCACCGCCCAGGTGCCGCTGAGGATCCCCATCCCGGTCGCCGCGACCGGGTCCCGGGTGAGGAACCCGAACACCGCGGCCAGGAACTGCAACGGGACCGTCGCGGCCAGGGCGGTGATCGCCGCGATCCTGGCCTGGTCCGGTGAGACCCAGCCGAGTTGGGCGGCGCTGAACACCGTCGTGGCCAGCGCCAACGCCAGGAAGCCCAGCGGCAGGGGGGTGGCCAGGGGACGAAGGACGACCCGAGCCGCCGGACCTCCCTCCGCCATCAGCTCACCAGCACCTGGGTCGACGACGCCTTCAACTTGCCGTTCGCCCAGCGCATCTGCCGGAGGGTCTCCGGGTGGCAGCGCTGCGCCAGCTCCAGGAGCTTCTTCTGCTTGGCTCCCTGGGCGGCCTGGGCGAGCAGCTCCCAGTCCAGCGAGACGCCGGCCGCCTCGCGGTGGATGTGCCGCAGGTCGGCGAGCATGAGCATCCCCGGCTCGGGCCGGCGCCCCACGGCCTCGGCCGCCTTCTGCCGCAGGCCGGCCAGCATGCCCGGGTCGTCCTCGGGTTCCGCGTCGAGTTCGACCCCGTAGTCGGCGCCGATCGCGGCGAGCGCCTGCACGTGGTCCTGCGACCACCGGGCGATGTCGCGTGCGACGTAGAAGACCTCGTGGTCGGTCTTGTGCCGGTCGGAGGCGGCCAGCAGCGCCCGCGCCAGGTGGTTCTCCGAACGGTGCAGTTCCTCGATGGCCAGTCCGAGCTTCATCGCGTGCCTCCGGAAACGGTCGTGAGCTCTTCGGTGGCCGAGGCGGCAGGGCCGCCCACCGTCGGCGGGACGTCCCCGCTGACCGGCCGGGACGCGGTGGTGGTGGGCGCGGCCGACGGCTGCCCGGTGCTCTTCTCCAGGCGCTCCACCCGGGCGGCGGCGGTCTTGAAGATCGGCTGCTTGGACGCCGGGTCCCAGTCGGTGAGCGTCAGCTCGTTGGCCGCCCGGCCCCGCTTCCCGTCTGGTTCGTGGCCCGAGGGCTCGTCCCAGTACCCGTAGTGGAACGGCAGGAAGGCCACGCCAGGACGGATCCCGCTGATCCGCAGCCGGGCCTCCACCCGGCCCCGGGGGGTGCTGATCTCCAGCAGGTCGCCCTCGGTGAAGCCACGGTCGGCGGCGTCACTGGCCGACAGCTCCACCCACACCTCCGGTGCTGCCTTCTGCAGCTGCGGCGCCCGGGCGGTCTTCGTCCGGGTGTGGAAGTGGTAGAGCGTGCGGCCGGTGATCAGCTGGAAGGGGAAGTCCTGGCTGACGACCTCGTGCGGCGGGAGGTACTCGACCGCCTTCAGGACCGCCTTGCCGGTGGGGTTCAGCGCCTTGTACTCGACCGGTGACACCGGCGCGCCGGTCACCAGGTCCCGGCCGTAGCTCTCGCAGTAGTCGGGCGCTGACCAGAACTGACCGTCGACGTAGATGTGCTCGGTTCCGTCGGGGTTCTCCTCGTTGCACGGCCACTGGATGCCGCTGCCCCCGCGCAGCTTCTCGTAGCTCAGGCCGGTGTAGTCGCAGGGCCGCCCGCGGGTGCACTCCTTCCAGCCCTCGAAGGCCTCCTCGGGCGTCGACCACTTCACCAGTGGCTGGCCGTCCTTGTCCTGCAGGTCCATGCGACGCGAGAAGTCGATGAAGATGTCCAGGTCGGGTCGGGCCTCCCCCGGGGGCTCGACCGCCTTGTCCGAGATGTGCACGGTGCGGTCGACGTTGGTGAACGTGCCGGTCTTCTCCCCCCAGGTGGCCGCCGGCAGCACGACGTCGGCGAGCTGCGCCGTCTCGGACAGGAAGATGTCCTGCACCACGAGGAACAGCCGTTCCTGGGCGAGGACCTCCCGGATCCGGCCCAGCTCGGGCAGGGAGACCGCCGGGTTGGTGGCCTGCACCCACATGAACCTGATGGAGCCCTCTTCGGCGTACCGGAACATCTCCATGGCGTGCGTGGGCGGCGACCAGTGCGGGATCTGCATCGGGTCGAGGTTCCAGACCTTCGCGAGGTCCTTCACGTGCTGCTCGTTGGACCAGTTGCGGAAGGCGGGCAGGTCGCCGTCGGCGCCGCACTCGCGGGTGTTCTGCGCGGTGGGCTGGCCGTTCATCTGCAGCAGCCCGCAGCCGGGCTTGCCGAGCATGCCGCGGATGATGTGCAGGTTGTTGACCTGCACGGCGGCCGCGGTGGCCTGGTGCGACTGGTAGAAGCCCTGCAGGACGCTGGACATCAGCCGCTCGGCGGTGCCGACGATGCGGGCCGCCTCCCGGATCTGCTCGACCGGGACGTCGCAGATCTGCGCGGCGAGCTCCGGCGGGTAGTCGGCCACCCGCTGCTGCAGCTCGGCGAACCCGACGGCGTGCGCCTGCACGTACTCCTCGTCGACCCAGCCGTTGGCGATCACCTCGTGCAGCAGGGCGTTCATCAGCATGACGTTGGTGCCCGGGCGCGGGGCGAGGTGCACCGTCGCCGCCCGGGCGACGGGGGTCTCCCGCGGGTCCACGCAGATGACCTGGGGCGGGTTGGGGCCGGCCAGCCGGTCCAGGACCCGGGTCCACAGCACGGTCTGCGTCTCGGCCATGTTGTGCCCGAAGAGCGCGATCACGTCGGCGTGGTCGATGTCGGTGTAGGAACCGGGCTGCCCGTCGCAGCCGAAGGACTCCTTGAGCGCCGCGGCCGCGGTCGCCGTGCACAGCCGGGTGTTGCCGTCGACGTGATTGGTGCCGATGCCGCCGTGGGCGATCAGCCCGAGGGTGTAGTACTCCTCCAGGAACAGCTGCCCGGTGGTGTAGAAGCTGATCGCGCTGGGGCCCTGCTCGGCCAGCAGCTCCTTGGCCCGGCCGGCGACCGCGTCCATCGCGGTGTCCCAGTCGGTCTCCACCAGCTCCCCGTTGCGCCGGATCAGCGGCTTCGTCAACCGGTCCGGCGACTTGTTCGCCTGCCAGCCGAAGAGGTCCTTGGGCCCGAGCCGGCCGTGGTTGACCCGGTCCTCGGCGCGGCCCCGGACGCCGACGATCTCGCCGTCCTTGACGGCGATGTCCAGGCCGTCGCCGTTGGAGTGCAGGATCGTCGCCGACTGGACCCAGCGGTCCACGTCCTCGGCGGCCACCCCGTCGGTCAGGTGGGTGTCGACCCGGGTGGGCCAGTCCTCCCCCGGTCCGTACGGCGTCCGGGTGCCCCACGGTTCTGCGATGCGGTCGATCTGCATGCCATGTCTCCCGATCGAGTCAGCCCTCTGCGGTGCTCGTCGTCCGGTCCTGACCGATCTGCGGCAAGCGGCCCCCGGTGGGGTGCCGACGCCACGGTCGGACTCGGACGACGTCCGCGCGCCACTGCTCAGCGCGTCCTGCCCGTGCTCCACCCCGAGGGGCGGCCCAGGCAGCTCCGGACCTCACCCTCACAGGGTGGTTGCACTCTCGCAACCGATCGCTGACCGGGCCCGGACGGCCCGCTGATCAGCGGCGCAGCAGCCGCGCGAGCCGGCGCACGGCGAGTGCGCCGGCCCCGGCGCCGGCGACCCAGGGACCGGCCACCAGCACCGGGTCGAGCACCTGGTGACGCCGGTCCGAGCGGCCGGTCCGCGAGCGCAGGCCACCGTGCGTCCGCTCGGTGCGCACCCCCGTCTCGGTGACCGGCTGGTCCGGGTGGCCGGTGACCAGCGACCGGAGGTGGCTCTCCCAGGCGTCGACCCGGTCACCGGCGATGAGCAGCAGCCAGTGCGCCAGCCGCCCCTCGCCGAACCGGTCGTAGGCCAGCCGCCGGATCGACCCGGACAGGCCGTGCAGCGGCTGGGCGGTGCCGAACACCGGGGTGACGAAGGCGTGCTCGATCGAGCGTTCCCGCCCCGCGGACCCGGGCTGCCGGTCGGGGAAGTGCCAGTGCGCACCCGTGTCGGCGGGGTACTGGAGCTTCGGGTGGGACGGCCGGTCGGCGGGGTCGAGGTCGGCCCCCCACCCGGGGATGCGGGCCCGCAGCTCCTCCCGGCTGGGCGGTGCGGTGCGCTTGTCGCGGACGTAGGCGCTGGGGACGTCGGGCTCGGTCATGGTGGTCCCTCCCTCAGTTCGCGCCCGGCACGACGAGCGGCTTGATGCAGCCGTCGAGCTTGGCGGAGAAGACGTGGTACGCCTCGGCGATGTCCTCCAGCGGGAACCGGTGGGTGACCATCTGCCGCGGGGTCAGGTGACCGTTGCGGACGTGCTCGAACATCCGCGGCCACTGCCGCTTCACCGGCGTCTGGTTCATCCGCAGGGTCAGGCCCTTGTTCATCGCGTCGCCGAACTTCACCGCGTTGGGCACCGGGCCGTAGGCGCCCACCACCGAGACCGTGCCGCCCTTGCGCGCGGCGTCGATCGCCCAGTTCAGCGCGGTCGCCGACCCGCCCTGCAGCTTGAGCTTCGGCCCGGTGAGCTGCTGGGCGAGGTTGCCGTCGGCCTCCGCGCCGACCGCCTCGATCACCACGTCGGCGCCCAGGAAGTCGGTCTGCTTCTTCAGCTCCACCACCACGTCGTCGTGCTCGTCGTAGTCGAGGGTCTCCGCGTACGCCATCTCCCGGGCCTTCGCCAACCGCTCGGCGAGGTGGTCGACGACGATCACCCGACCGGCGCCCATCAGCCAGGACGACTGCGCGGCGATCAGCCCGACCGGCCCCGCGCCCAGGACCACGACCGTGTCGCCCTCGGCGATCTCGCCGAGCTGTGCCCCGAAGTACCCGGTCGCGGCCGCGTCGGTGAGCAGCACGGCGTCCTCGTCGTGCATCCAGTCGGGGATCTTCACCGGCCCGACGTCGGCGAAGGGCACCCGCACGTACTCGGCCTGCCCGCCGTCGTACCCGCCGGTGGTGTGCGAGTAGCCGTAGATGCCGCCGACCGCCGTGGCGTTGGGGTTGACGTTGTGGCAGTTGGAGTACAGGCCGCGGGCGCAGAACCAGCAGGAGCCGCAGAAGATGTTGAACGGCACCATCACCCGGTCACCGACCTGCAGGTGCTGGACCGACGGGCCCACCTCGTCGACGACGCCGATGAACTCGTGGCCGAAGGTGTGCCCGATCCGGGTGTCCGGCATCAGCCCGTGGTAGAGGTGCAGGTCAGAGCCGCAGATCGCGGCCAGCGTCACCCGGACGATCGCGTCGTTGGGGTGCTCGACCCGGGGCCGGTCCTTCTCCTCGACCCGCAGTTTGTACGGGCCTCGGTACGTCATCGCGCGCATGGTGCCTCCTGGAGCGGCTCGTCCGCCCGTGGTGCCCCGCGCGTGGCGCCGGCAATCGCCGCCGGCCGCACCGGTGTGTGAGGGTGCAGGCATGTACCTGGTGCTCGAGTACGCCCTGGCCGACGACTACCTGGAGCGCCGCGCGGCGCTGCGCGAGGACCACCTCGGGCTGGTCCGCGCCGCCCACGAACGCGGTGAGGTGCTGCTCGCCGGGGCACTGCCCGACCCCTACGACCGGGCACTGCTGGTCTGGACCGCACCGCGGGAGGTGGTGGAGCGCTTCGTCGCCGCCGACCCGTACGTGGTGCAGGGCCTGGTGACCGGCTGGACCGTGCGGGAGTGGGCCGTGGTCGTCGGCGGCTGAGCCGTTCACGCGGCCCTCACAGAACGGTCACAGGGATGCCGGGTGCCGTCCGTCTCGCCACGGCACGGTCAGCGGGCCCCGCTCCGCCGCCCGACCCAGGGAGAGCCACCCGTGCGCCGTCCATCCCGCCGTGCCGCCGTGACCGTCACCGCCGCCGGCCTGCTCGCCGCCGTCGCCGTACCGGCTCTCGCCGGCCCCGCCCCCACCGTGCCCCAGGGCAACGGCACGCAGCAGGCCGAGCTGGTCGGCCGCTCGGTCTTGCCGTCGGCCACCTTCGGTGAGCAGGTCCCCTCCGGCGCGCTGGCCGCCCCCGCCAACGGCGTCACCCCGCCGTTCGCCGCCCAGCCGATCCAGGGCTTCTCCGGACTGCTGGCGGACGGCGACGACTGGCTGGTCCTGGAGGACAACGGCTACGGCACCAAGGCCAACAGCGGCGACTTCCTGCTGCGCGTCATCCGCGTGCACATCGACACCACCACCCAGCAGACGACGGTCCTCGAGGGCGGGTTCAGCCTCTCCGACCCGGACCGCAAGCTGCCGTTCCCGCTGACCCGCAGCGACCGCCGGCTCACCGGTGCGGACCTCGACCCGGAGTCGTTCCAGCGGATGCCCGACGGCACCTTCTGGATCGGTGAGGAGTTCGGCCCCAGCCTGGTGCACGTCGACGGGCAGGGCCGGGTGCTGTCGGCACCGGTGCAGCCCGACGGCGTCCGCGCCCCCGAGGCGTGGGACCTGGGCGGCGCGGCCCCGACGCTGGGCGGCAGCAAGGGCTTCGAGGGCATGGCCCTCGGCGTCGACGGCCACACCCTCTACCCGATGCTCGAGGGGGCCGTCGCCGGCGACGACCCGGCCACCCGCCGGATCTACGGCTTCGACACCCGGCGCGGCGCGTTCACCGGGCTGAAGGCCAAGGTGCGGTTCGAGGTCCCGGGCGACGCCCTCGGCGACATGGTCGCGCTGGACCAGAACCGCTTCCTCATCCTGGAGCGGGACAACGCGCAGGGCCCGGCCTCGCAGCTCAAGGCCGTCTACCTGATCGACACCCGGGACAAGGACCGGGACGGCTACGCCGACAAGCGGCTGCTGGTGAACCTGATGGCCATGCCCGACCCGCAGGGCGTGGCCGGCCCGGCGGGCGGGTTCGCGACCTTCCCGTTCGTGACCATCGAGCAGATCGCCGTGCTCGACGACCACCACATCGTCGTCGGCAACGACAACAACTACCCGGGCTCGGCCGGGCGGACCGCCGGTGTGCCCGACGACAACGAGCACGTCGTCATCCGGGTGGACGAGGACCTGCAGGTCGACCCGGCCCTGGCGTCGATCACCGCGCGCGGCGGCCGCCGCTGACCACCCGCCGTCCGGTCCCGCGCCCCCGGGGCCGGGCGGCTGGGGGCCTGGTCAGGGCACCTGCACCGTCGTCGTCACCCGGACCACCGACGGCCGCGGGGGGACCGAGCCGAACCCGAAGGTGACCGGCGGCCGCACCGGGGTGGCCGTGCCCAGCGGCTCGCCGTCCCAGGACGCCTCGACCGAGACCAGCGCGTGCAGGTCCTGCACGCCGTACCACTCGGTGCGCCCGTTGCCGGCCGATCCCGTGGTGCGCAGCCCGGTGAGCAGGCGGGCCGGCCGGTCCAACAGCCCCACCCACCCGGGGTGGCGGGCCAGCGGCGCCGGCACGGCGCGCAGCGCCCAGCCCAGCGCGGGACGGCGGCCGACGCGCACCGACAGCGCCAGCGGGCCGGCCTGCACCGCCCAGGTCGCGTCGTCCGGGCGGGTCACCGCGACGTCGGTCAGCTGCACCTCGTCGAAGGTGTAGGTCGACCCGACGAACCCGGCCACCTCCGCGGTCGGGGCGAGCAGCACCCGGTGCCCGTCCGGCCGTTGCACCATGACGTCGGAGAACGCGCCCAGCGGCGAGGACGGCCAGTGCCCCAGGACCAGCCGGGTGCCGGAGGTGGTGCCGGTCCCGAGGATCCAGCCGTCGAACCGCAGCCGCGTCGTCACCCTCGCTCCGGTGTCCAGCGGGTCGCCGGCTCAACCCGCCGGCAGGACCTTGCCCGGGTTCATCAGCCCGGCCGGGTCGAGCAGGGCCTTGACCCCGCGCATCAGCTCCAGCTCCAGCGGGTCCTCGTAGTCGGCGAGGAGGTCCCGCTTGGCCACCCCGACGCCGTGCTCGGCGCTGATGCTGCCGGCGAAGGAGGCGGTCGAGTCGTAGACGACCCGGGCCAGCTCATCGGCCCGGGCCCGGAAGGCCGCGTCGTCGCTGCCCACCGGCTTGCTCAGGTTGTAGTGCAGGTTGCCGTCGCCGACGTGCCCGTAGGCGACGACCCGGATGCCCGGGACGGCGGCGGCCAGCGCCCGGTCGGTCTGCTCGACGAACGCCGGGATGCGGCTGACCGGCACCGTGATGTCGTGCTTGAGGCTCGGGCCCTCCCGGTTCTGCGCCTCCGAGATGCCCTCTCGCAGCGCCCACAGCGACGCGACCTGCGCCGAGCCGGACGCGAGGACGGCGTCGAGCACCAGGTCCTGCTCGAACGCCTCGCCCAGCGCGGTCTCCACCACCTCGGCCAGCCCGGCGTCGGGCAGGGTGTCGCTGAGCTCGACCAGCGCGTACCAGGGGTGCGTCTCGGTCAACGGGTCGCGGACACCGGCGGCGTGCGCGAGCACGAACTCGACGCTCTGCCGGCTCATCACCTCGAAGCCGGTGAGCCGGTCGCCGGCCAGCGCGCGCACCACCTCGATCAGCGCGACGGCCGCCGCCGGGTCGGGCAACGCCACCCAGGCGGTGGCCCGGCTGCGGACGGCGGGGAACAGCTTGAGCACCGCGGCGGTGATGACCCCGAGGGTGCCCTCCGCGCCGACGAACAGGTGCTTGAGGTCGTAGCCGGTGTTGTCCTTGCGCAGGCCGCGCAGCCCGTGCCAGACGCGGCCGTCGGGCAGCACGACCTCCAGGCCGAGCACCAGGTCGCGCATCGTCCCGTAGCGCAGCACGGCCGTGCCGCCGGCGTTGGTGGCCAGGTTGCCGCCGATGGTGCAGCTGCCCTCCGCGCCCAGCGACAGCGGGAACAGCCGGCCCGCGGCGGCCGCCGCCTCCTGCACCGACTGCAGGACGGCGCCGGCCTCCACGGTGATCGTCTGGTTGGCCGGGTCGAGCTCCCGCACCCGCCGCATCCGGCTGAGCGAGAGCACCACCTGCCGGCCGGTGGAGTCGGGGACCGCCCCGCCGCAGAGGCCGGTGTTGCCGCCCTGCGGGACGACGGACACCCCGGCGTCCCGGCACAGCCGGACCACCGCGGCGACCTCGTCGGTGCTGCCCGGGCGCAGGACCGCGGCGGCGGCGCCGGAGTACGCGCCCCGCCAGTCGGTCAGGTGGCTGCGCAGCTGGTCGGCGTCGGTGACCACGCCGGCCGGCCCGACGGCCTCCCGCAGCGCGGTGAGCAGCGAGCCGTGGAGTGCGGTCACGCGGAGCCCTTCCCGGGGTCGATCGGCGTCAGCTGCAGCACGCGCCGGGCGTGCGTCAGGGTCGCGGTCAGCTCGGCGGTGTCCCAGCCGCGGACGACGTCGCCCGTCGGGGCCAGCTGCCGCAGCTGCGGCGCCCACCCCGGCATGCGCTGCGGGAAGCTGGCGGCCAGCACGTCGACCATCGTCGCCGCCGCCGTGGACGCCCCCGGGGAGGCGCCGAGCAGCGCGGCCAGCGAACCGCCGGCGGAGGTGAGCAGCTCGGTGCCGAAGCCGACCATGGTCCCGCGGCCGTCGGCGGTCTTCAGGACCTGGACCCGCTGGCCGGCGGTGATCAGCTCCCAGTCCTCGGCGCGCACCGACGGCACGAACTCGGCCAGGGCGGCCGTCCGCGCCGCCGCGGTCTGGGTCACCTGCCGCACCAGGTAGGCCATCAGGCTGCGGTTGTCCCGGGCGGCTGCCAGCAGGGTCGGCAGGTTGCCCCGCCGCACCGATCGCACCAGGTCGGTGAGCCGGCCCTGGGTCAGGAAGCGCGGGGAGAAGGCGGCGAACGGGCCGAACAGCAGGTGCTCACGCCCGTCGACCACCCGGCGGTCCAGGTGCGGCACCGAGATCGGCGGCGCACCCGGCGCCGCGTGGCCGTAGAGCTTGGCCGCGTGCGCGGCCACCAGCTCCGGGCGGTCGGTGCGCAGGAACTGGCCGCTGATCGGGAAGACCCCGTGACTGCGCACCTCGGGCACCCGGGCGGACTGCAGCAGCGGCAGCGTGCCCCCGCCGGCGCCGACGAAGACGTACGGCGTCCGCAGCTGCCGGCGTGCACCGGTGCCGCGGTCGCGGACGTCGAGGTGCCACCGGTCACCGCGGCGGCGCAACGAGCGCACCTCCTGCCCGAACCGCACGTCGGCACCGCGCTCCGCCAGCGCGGACAGCAGCCGGCGGGTCAGCACCCCGAAGTCCACGTCGGTGCCCTGCACCGATCGGGTGGCCGCCACCGGCTCACCGGCCGGCCGTTGGTCGAACACCAGCGGCAGCCACCGCTGGAGCACCGCACGGTCCGCGGAGAACTCCTGACCGGTGAAGAGCGGGTGGTCGCGCAGCGCCTCCCAGCGGGCGCGCAGGTAGGCCACGCCGTCGGCGCCGCGGCCGAAGCCCATGTGCGGCACCGACCGGATGAAGTCCTGCGGCTCCCCCAGCAGGCCGCGCTCGACCAGCCCGGCCCACAGGTGCAGCGAGGTGAGGAACTGCTCGCCGATCTGCACCGCGCTGGTCACGTCCACCGTGCCGTCGGACCGGCGCGGCGTGTAGTTGAACTCGCAGAGCCCGGCGTGCCCGGTGCCGGCGTTGTTCCACGCACTGGAGCTCTCCAGCCCAGCCGCGTCCAGCCGTTCGACCACGGTGATGGTCCAGCCCGGCTCGAGCTCGCTGAGCAGCACCCCGAGGGTCGCGCTCATCACCCCGCCGCCGATCAGGACGACGTCCCGTTCCTCCGGTGCCGTGCTCGTCATGACAGCTCCTCTCGTCCCCGTGCGCTCGTGCCCGTCGTCCCCGTCCCCGTCATCCCAGGACCACCGCCACCCCGACCAGGACCGGCACCGAGAGCACGGTCGTGACCAGGACGACGTCCCGGGCCAGCGCGGTGCCGCGGTCGTAGGCGGTGGCGTAGACGAAGACGTTCTGCGCGGTCGGCAGCGCGGAGGTGAGGGTGACCGCGAGCAGCGGCACGCCGGACAGGTCGACCACCCACCGGCCGAGCGCGTAGGCCACCGCGGGCTGCACCAGCGTCTTCAGCGCGACCGCCAGCCAGACCTGGCCCCCGCCGTCCCCGGAGGCCGGCCGCGGTGCTCCCAGCAGCCCGGAGCCGAAGGCGAGCAGCGCGGCCGGGACGGCGAGGGCGGCCAGCAGCTCGATCGGCTGCAGCACCAGCGACGGCAGCCGCAGCCCCGTCTCGGCCAGCAGCAGCCCGAGCACGCAGCCGAGCACCACCGGCGTGCGCACCGGCTGGCTGACCACCCGCCACCGCGACGGCGCGTCCTCGGCGGTGCCCTGCGACCCGGCCAGCACGGACAGCCCGATCGGGGCCAGCACCAGCACTTGGAACAGCAGCACGGGGGCCACGTAGGAGGCGTCGCCCAGCACGTAGACGGCAATCGGCACGCCGAGGTTGCCCGCGTTGACGTAGGAGGACGCCAGGGCCCCGGTGGTGAGCTGGGCCGGGCGCAACCGCCACCACCACCGGGCCAGTCCGAGGTAGACCAGCGCGGCGCACACCGCGCTGCCGCCGGTGGCCACCAGCGCCGAGGTCAGCAGCGCGGCCGGGTCGGCATCGGCCAGGGTGAGCAGCAGCAGCGCCGGGGTGGCCACGTAGTAGGACAGCCGGGAGAGCACACCGGTCGCACCTGCCCCCAGCACCCCGGTGCGGGCGGTGACCCAGCCGACGCCGATGACCGCGGCGAGGGCGGCGAACCCGCCCAGCACCGCCGTCACGTCGTCGCCGGTGGCACCGGTGCACCCGTCACCGGGTCGCGGCCGTCACCGCGGTCACCCACTGCGCCAGCGCCGTCTCCGGCGCCTGCGGCAGGAAGAGGCTGGGCTCGGTGAGCTCCAGCTCGAGCAGCACCGGGCGGCCTGCGTCGTCGGCCACCAGGTCGATCCGGGCGTACAGCGGCGGCTCGGCCCCCGGCACCAGGTCCGGCACCGAGTCGAAGACGGCCTGGGCGACCGCCCGCTGCGCCGGCGTCGGGTCGACCGCGCGCAGGTCACCACGGCTGTCCCGGTCCTGGCGCACGCCCTCCCCACGCTGCAGCAGCGGGCCCTTGCGCACGGCGTGGGAGAACCGGCCGCCGAGGAAGAGCATCGCGGTCTCCCCGGCGTCGTCCACGCTGGCCAGGTAGGGCTGCACCATCGCCGTCCGGCCGGCGGCGGTGAGCTCGGCGACGTGCCCGAGCGCCGCCGCCGGATCGGTCCAGCGGGCGGTGTCCCGGGAGCCGGCCGAGATCGACGGCTTGACCACCCACTCCCCGGCGTCCGGCAGCTCGTCGGCGCTGGTCGGACCCCAGACGGTGGGCACGACGGGCAGCCCGGCGGCGGCCACGTCGCGCAGGTGGGTCTTGTCGGTGTTCCAGGCCAGCACCGCTGCCGGGTTGCGCAGCCGGGGCACGGCGGCCGCCCAGGCGAGGAACTCCGCCCGCCGCCAGGCGTAGTCCCAGCAGGACCGGACGACGGCCAGGTCGAAGCCGGCCCAGTCGACGTCCCCGTCGTCCCAGCGGACCAGCTCGACGGCCAGGCCGGCGCCGTGCAGCGCCGAGGCGGCGATCGGCAGGTCCGGGTCGACCCGCAGCCCCCGCTCGCTGCTGACCAGCGCGACCCGGGCGCTCACGCCGGCAGCTGCAGGACGCCGTCCACCCGCCGCGGGATGCCGGTGCCCTGGTCGGTCAGCTCGGCGGGCAGCAGCTCGGCCGGTGCACCCTGCCAGGTGACCGGGCGCAGGAAGCGGCGGATCGCGGACGTGCCGACCGAGGTGTGCTGGGAGTTGGTGGACGGCCACGGGCCACCGTGGTGCTGGGCCCAGGAGACCGCCACCCCGGTCGGGTAGGCGTCGTAGACCAGCCGGCCGGCCCGGGTGCGCAGCTCCTGGGAGACCGCCAGCGGCAGCTGGGTCTCCCCCGCGCCCCGGAGCACGGTGGCGGTGAGCGAGGACGGCATCTTCCCCAGCGCGGCGAAGAGCTCCGGCTCGCCGTCGTAGCGGACCACCACGGTCACCGGGCCGAAGACCTCCTCGGTGACCTGCTCGGGCAGCTGGGCGGCCGGGGTGGTGAGCAGCAGCGGCGTCGCGGTGAAGCCGGCGCCGTCGGCCTCGGTGCCGCGGGCGACAGCGGTGACGCCGGGTGCGCCGGCGATGGCGGCGGACAGCTTCCCGAAGGACGCCGCGATGCCCTCGTTGAGCAGGACCTGCGGGCTGCTGCCGCGCACCGCCTCGGCCATCGCGTCCACGACCTCGTCACCGGCGGCACCGGTGGGCACCAGCACCAGGCCGGGCTTGGTGCAGAACTGCCCGGCGCCCAGGGTGAAGGAGCCGACCAGCTCGCCCCCGAGCTGGGTCCCGCGCTCGGCGGCGGCCTGCGGGGTGACCACCACCGGGTTCAGGCTGCTCAGCTCGCCGAAGAACGGGATCGGGTCGGGGCGCTGCTCGATGATCTGCAGCAGCGCACGGCCGCCGTTGACCGAACCGGTGAAGCCGACGGCGCGGATGGCCGGGTGGGCGACCAGGTCGGCACCGGCCTGCAGGCCGTGCACCAGGCCGAGGGTCCCCTCGGGGGCGCCGGCGTCGCGGGCGGCCGCCGTGAGCACCTCGAAGCAGAGCTGGGACGTCGCCGGGTGCGAGCCGTGCGCCTTGACGACGACCGGGCAGCCGGCGGCCAGCGCGGAGGCGGTGTCACCGCCGGGCACCGAGAACGCCAGCGGGAAGTTGCTGGCGCCGAACACCGCGATCGGCCCGATCGGCAGCAGCATCCGGCGCAGGTCCGGGCGGGGGCCCATCGGGCTGTCGCCGGCGTGGTCGATCGTCGCCTCGAGATAGCTGCCCTCCTCGAGGACCTCGGCGAACAGCCGCAGCTGGTAGCAGGTGCGGGTCAGCTCACCGTTCAGCCGACCCGAGCCCAGCGCGGTCTCCCGGTCGGCCACGGCGACGACGTCGTCCCGGCGGGCCTCCAGCGCGTCGGCCAGGCTGCGCAGCAACGTGGCGCGGCCGGTCCGGCCCAGTTCCTCCAGGGCCGGAGCGGCCGCCAGCGCCGCCTCGCAGAGCCGGGCCACCTCCTCGGGGCTGGTCTCCTGGGCGACGACCTCGGCGGTCTGTCCGGTACGGGGGTCGATGCTGACGACGTCGCTCATGTCGGGGGTGCTCCTCTTCGCAGGACGGGTTCAGCGGGACGGGTTCAGCGGGGCGCGTCGACGTGGACGCGGTCCACGGTCCAGGCGCGCGCCTGCTCGGTCAGGGTGACACCGAGACCGGGGCGGTCGGACAGGTGCATCCGGCCGTCGCGGGTCTCCAGCCGCTCGTTGAAGAGCGGGTACAGCCAGTCGAAGTGTTCGACCCACGGCTCGTGCGGATAGGCCGCGGCGAGGTGCACGTGGATCTCCATGGCGAAGTGCGGGGCGATCTGCAGGTTGGCGTCGTCGGCGAGCGCCGCCAGCTTCAGGAACTGGGTGATGCCGCCGATCCTCGGGGCGTCGGGCTGCAGGATGTCGACCGAGCCGGCCCGGATGAGCTCGCGGTGCTCGGCGACGCTGGTGAGCATCTCGCCGGTGGCGATCGCCGTGTCCAGCGAGCGGGCGAGCTGGGCGTGGCCCTCGGCGTCGTAGGCGTCCAGCGGCTCCTCGATCCACACCAGGTCGAACTCCTCCAGCCGGCGGCTGACCCGCATGGCCGTCGGCCGGTCCCACTGCTGGTTGGCGTCGACCATGAACGGCACCCCGTCACCGAGGTGCTCGCGGACGGCGCGCACCCGGCGCAGGTCCTCCGCGGAATCCGGCAGCCCGACCTTGATCTTGATGCCGCCGACGCCGCTCTCCAGGGTGCGAGTGGCGTTGTCCTGCACCTGCTCCACCGACTCGTGCAGGAAGCCGCCGGAGGTGTTGTAGCAGCGCACCGAGTCGCGGTGCGCGCCCAGCAGCTTCGCCAGCGGCAGCCCGGCGCGCTTCGCCTTGAGGTCCCAGAGCGCGACGTCGAAGGCGGCGATGGCCTGGGTGGAGGCACCGCTGCGGCCGACGGACGCCCCGGCCCACACGAGCTTGGTCCACAGCCGGGCGATGTCGTTGGGGTCCTCGCCGATCAGGTCGGGGGCGATCTCCCGGGCGTGCGCGAACTGCGCGGGCCCGCCGGCGCGCTTGGAGTAGCTGAAGCCGACCCCCTCGAGCCCGGCCTCGGTGCGGATCTCGGCGAAGAGGAACGCGACCTCGGTCATCGGCCGCTGCCGGCCGGTGAACACCTTCGCGTCGCTGATCGGGTTGGGCAGCGGCAGCGTGACCGAGGAGAGCGAGATCGACTCGATCCGGTCCAGGACGGCCGGGGCTGTGGTGGTCGGGGCGGCGGTCGTCGTCATGGCAGCTCCAGGCATCGGGGTCAGCGCACCAGGCAGGGACGCTTGGGGTCGAAGCCCCAGTCGGGCACGAGGTACTGCATGGCGACCGCGTCGTCCCGGGCGCCGAGCCCGTGCTCGCGGTAGAGCTCGTGCGCCGCGGCCAGGGCGTCCCGGTCCAGCTCGACACCGAGCCCCGGCGCTGTGGGGACGGCGATCGCCCCGTCCCGGATCTGCAACGACGACCGGGTGAGCGCCTGGCCGTCCTGCCAGATCCAGTGGGTGTCCAGCGCGGTGATCTCCCCCGGCGCGGCGGCCCCCACCTGGGTGAACATCGCCAGCGAGATGTCGAAGTGGTTGTTGGAGTGCGATCCCCAGGTCAGGCCGAAGTCGGCGCACAGCTGGGCCACCCGCACCGAACCGCGCATGGTCCAGAAGTGCGGGTCGGCCAGCGGGATGTCCACGGCGTGCGACCGGACGGCGTGGGCCATCTGCCGCCAGTCGGTGGCGATCATGTTGGTGGCCGTCGGCAGCCCCGTGGTCTGCCGGAACTCCGCCATGACCTCCCGCCCGGAGAAGCCGCCCTCGGCCCCGACCGGGTCCTCGGCGTAGGCGAGCACCCCGTGCAGGTCGCCGAGCAGCCGGACGGCGTCGGCGAGCAGCCAGCCCCCGTTGGGGTCCAGCGTGATCCGGGCGTCGGGGAACCGCTGCGCGAGTGCCCGGACGGCGGCGACCTCCTGCTCGCCGGCGAGCACGCCGCCCTTGAGCTTGAAGTCGGTGAAGCCGTAGCGGGCCTGGGCCGCCTCGGCCAGGGCGACGACCGCCTCGGGCGTGAGCGCGGGCTCCCGGCGGAGCCGCTCCCAGTCGTCGGCCGGGTTCGGCTCGGCGACGTAGGGCAGGTCGGTCGCCGTCCGGTCCCCGATGTAGAAGAGGTAGCCCAGCATCGGCACGGCGTCGCGCTGCTGCCCGTCGCCCAGCAGCTCGGCGACCGGGACCCCCAGGTGCTGCCCGAGCAGGTCCAGCAGCGCGGACTCCAGCCCGGTCACCGCGTGGATCGTCGTCCGGAGGTCGAAGGTCTGCAGACCTCGGCCGCCGGCGTCCCGGTCGGCGAAGGTGTCCGCGACCGAGCGCAGCAGCCGGCCGAAGGCGGCCACCGGCTGCCCGACGAGCAGCGGGCCCGCGTCGGCGACCGTCCGCCGGATCTCCTCACCGCCGGGCACCTCCCCCACGCCCTCGCGGCCCGCGCTGTCGGTGACGATCACGATGTTGCGGGTGAAGAAGGGGCCGTGCGCGCCGCTGAGGTTCAGCAGCATGCTGTCGTGCCCCGCGACGGGCACCACCTCGACGCGGGCGACGGTCGGCGTGGTGCCGGTCATCGGGTTCCTCTCAGCAGACGGCGGGCAGCGGGTCCAGCAAGACCTGGTTCAGGAGACCTTGGAGACCAGCGTGGTCAGCTCGCCGAGCTCGGCCTCGGTCAGGTCGGTGAGCGGCGGGCGCACCCGGCCGCCGTCCCGGCCCACCGCGGTGAGACCGGCCTTCACGATCGAGACCGCGTAGCCGCGGGCCCGGTCGCGGATGTCGAGGTACGGGAGGACGAAGTCGTTGAGCATCCCGTACACCGCCACGCGGTCCTGGGCGCGGACGGCGGCGTAGAACCGGAGCGCGAACTCGGGCACGAAGTTGTACAGCGCCGAGGAGTACGTGCTCACCCCCAGCTGCAGCAGCGGGAGCGCGAACGTCTCGGCGGTGGGGAGGCCACCGACGTAGATGAGCCGGTCGCCGACCTTGGCGTAGGTGCGGGTCATCTGCTCGATGTCGCCGACGCCGTCCTTGAGCCCGATGAGGTTGGGGTTCCGGTCGGCGAGCTCGGCGACGGCGCCGTCGGTGAGCACGGCGTTGGCCCGGCTGTAGACGACCACGCCGAGGTCGGTGGCCCGGCAGACGGCGCTGACGTGCTCGACCAGACCGGCCTGGCTGGCCTCGGTGAGGTAGGGCGGGAAGAGCAGCAGGCCGTCGGCGCCGGCCGCCTGGGCGGCCTGGGCCTGGGCCACGGAGACGGCGGTGCCGCCGGTGGCCGGGGCGATGACGGGCACCCGGCCGGCGATCTCGTCGACGGCCACCCGGACCACCCGGTCGATCTCGGCGGGGGTGAGCGAGAAGCCCTCCCCGGTGCCGCCGGCGGCGAACAGGCCGGCCACGTCGAAGCTCGACTGCCAGGCCAGGTGCTCTCGGTAGCGGGGTTCGTCGAACTGCAGCTCGCCGTCGAAGTGGGTGACCGGGAACGAGAGCAGACCGGACTTCAGCCGGTCAGCGAGAGCATCCGGGGGCAGCAACGTCACAGCTCGTGTCCTTGGGTTCGACGGGTCCGCGCACTGGTCGACCGGAGGTCGTGGGCGGTGGTCGACGTCACCCTAGGAACGGCCCGCGATGCCTGTCCAAGAGCAGTTCCGCATCACTCGATGCACGCTGAGCATCATGAAAGCGCTTGCCCGCTCGCCAGGGCGTCCAGCGCCCGCCACAGGGCCGGGTTCTTGGACTCCCGGGCCCACAGCAGGTGCAGCTCGACCGGCTCGGGCACCGGGGTCTCCAGGCGCACCAGCCCGACCCCCGCGATGGTCAGCCCGGCGGCCGACTCCGGGACGAACGCGACCCCCCGGCCGGCGGCGACGAGCCAGAGCATGGTGAGCACCTGGCTGACGGTGTGCACCGTGTTCTCCGAGGCCGCCGGCACGACCCCGACCACCAGGTCGTAGAAGTACCGCGCCTTGGTCGGTGAGTGCATCACCACCGGCTCACCGGCCAGGTCGGTCGCCGTCACCGGCCGGTCCAGTGCGAGCAGCCGGTGCCCCAGCGGGGCGGCGACCAGCAGGGACTCGCGGTGCAGCAGCCGGGAACCGAACCGCTCGGCGTCGAACGGCGGCCGGGCCAGCCCGAGGTCGATCTCCTCCGCCAGCAGGCCGGCCACCTGTTCGCGGGTCACCATCTCGGCGAGGTCGACGTCCACGTCGGGCAGCGCGGCGCCCAGGTCGTCGAGCAGCCGGCCGAGCACGCCGTAGGCGGACGCCGCGGTGAAGCCGATCCGCAGCACACCACTGGACCCGGAGGAGACCCGGCGCGCCAGCTCCGGCGCGCCGTCGGCCAGGGTGAGCAGCCGGCGGGCCTCGACCAGGAAGACCTCACCGGCGGCGGTGAGCTCGACCCGCCGGTTGTCCCGCTCGAGCAGCTGGGCGCCGACCACCCGCTCCAGCTTCTGGATCTGCCGGCTGAGCGGCGGCTGCGTCATCGAGAGCCGCTCCGCCGCGCGACCGAAGTGGAGCTCCTCGGCGACGGCGACGAAACCGCGGAGCTGCTCCAAGGTGAACGCCATGCACCCAAGGTATCAATCAATGCCGCAATGGATTTGGACAGGCATGAGCGGCCGTTCCTACTCTTCGATCGTCCCCGCGTTCGTGACGGCACTCACAGCACCCCCAGGCCGGACCGACGGCTTCTCGAAGAGGAGAACCACCATGACCACGAACCACCGCGCCCGTCGCTGGGCACTGTCCGGAGCCGGACTCACCCTGGCCCTCTCCCTCACCGCCTGCGGGGGGAACGTCGGCGGCGGGTCGGACTCCGAGGAGGAGTTCCCCGGCGGCGACCCGATCACGATGCTGGTCGGGCAGGACCCCGGCGGCAGCACGGACCTGATCGCCCGCGCGGCGGCCGAAGGCCTCTCCGACGAGCTCGGCGTCCCGGTGACCGTGGAGAACCGGCCCGGCGCCAACGGTGCACTGGCCGCCCAGCAGCTGGCCGGCGAGGACCCGGACGGCCACACCCTCATGGTCTACAACGGCAGCCTGGCCTACATCACCCCGCTCGCGGTGGGCGAGGGCGAGGCCCCCGACATCGCCGACTTCGACATCGTCACGGGCCTCTCTCTGGACGACTACGTCCTGGTGACCGCGCCGGGTTCGGGCTTCAGCTCGGTCGAGGACCTGGCCGCGGCCGGTCGCCCGATCACCTTCGGCACCACCGGGGTCGGCACCGGCAGCCAGCTGTCCCAGGAGCTGCTGTTCGCCCAGGCCGACATCGACGCCACCGCCGTCCCGTTCGACGGCGGTTCCCCCACGCTGACCGCCGTGCTCGGCGGGCAGGTGGACGTCGGCTCCGTCCAGCTCGGTGAGGCCATCGAGCAGATCGAGTCCGGCGGCCTCACCCCGATCGTGACCTTCGCCGAGGAGCGCCCGAGCTACCTGCCCGACACCCCGACCGCGGTCGAGGCCGGCTACGACGTGCCGGTGCAGCAGTCGCGCGCCGTGTTCGCCCCCGAAGGCGTGCCGGACGACGTCATGCAGGCGCTGCGCGACGGGTTCCAGGCCGCCTTCGAGACGGAGGGCTACCAGCAGCTGAACGAGGACAACCTGCTCACCCCCCTCGAGGTCGACGGTGAGGAGATCCGGGAGCGGTGGACCGAGAACCTGGACAACTACCGGGCCGTGGTCGAGGAGTACGGCATCGACCTCGGTGGAGATGCGTGACCCTCGGGTCCACGATGGCCCGGGGCGCGACCCGCGTCCCGATGACCCCGAGCAGGAGCGAGGAGAACTCGTGAGCTCTGCGCGCGACGGGGCGCACACCCCGGGGAGCCCCGGCGGCCGCACGGCCGCCGGGGCCACCCCCCAGGGGAACGTGGCCCCCCACCCGGACGACACCGCACCGGCGGCCACCGACACCCCCTCGACGCTGCACGACCTCGAGGACCTGGCACAGGAGGTCGAGGACGACGCCGAACACCGGCCGCCACCGGCCGGCCCGGCCGCGAACCTGGTGATCGCGGCGCTCGTGGTCGCGCTGGGGGCAGCCGCGGCCGTCGGCGCCCTGGCGCTCGGCGCCGGCACCGCACGCACACCCGGACCGGGACTCTGGCCCTTGCTCCTCGGCGTGCTGCTGGTCGTGCTGGGCCTGGCACTGGCGGCCACCGCCCGCCGGACCACCGACACCGAGCAGTTCTCGAGGTCCTCCTGGCTGGTCCTCGCCGGGCTGGCCACGATGCTCGTCTTCGTCGCCCTCATCGGCACCATCGGCTTCGAGATCCCTGCCGTGCTGCTGGCCTTCGTCTGGCTCCGCTTCCTGGGCGGCGAGAGCTGGCGGACGTCCGCGATCGTCAGCGTCGCCGTCGTGGTCGCCTTCTACCTCGTCTTCGTCGCGGCCCTCTCGGTCCCCGTCCCGCACCTCTTCTGAGGAGAGTCCGTTGGACCTCGCCCCGGTGCTCGACGGCTTCGCCGTCGTCCTGGAACCGACCAATCTGCTCTACTGCCTGATCGGCGTCGTCGTCGGCATGCTCGTCGGCGTGCTGCCGGGCCTCGGCCCCGCCGCCACCATCGCGATCCTGCTGCCGATCACCATCGGCATCGAGCCGGTGACCGCGATCATCATGCTGGCCGGCATCTTCTACGGCGCCCAGTACGGCGGCACGATCACCTCCGTCCTGCTCAAGCTCCCGGGCGAGGCGTCGTCGGTGGTCACGGTCTTCGACGGCTACGCCATGGCCCGCCAGGGCCGGGCGGGGACCGCGCTCGGGATCGCTGCGATCGGCTCGTTCGCCGGCGGCACGATCTCGATCGTCGCGCTGTCCTTCCTCGCTCCCCTCGTGGCCAGCTTCGCGCTGGACTTCGGGCCGCCGGAGTACACCGCCCTGGCGCTGCTCGGCATCCTGCTGGTCGCCACCGTCAGCAGTGGCAGCCGGCTCAAGGCCGTCGTCGCGGCCGGTGTCGGCCTGCTGCTCGCCACGGTCGGCCGCGACGGCTTCACCGCCACCGAGCGGTTCACCTTCGGCAACCTGAACCTGGCCGACGGCCTGGACTTCGTGCCGATCGCGATGGGCCTCTTCGGTCTCGGCGAGATCCTCTACAACCTGGAGCAGCGGCACAACGCCACCCAGGCGCCGACCACGGTCGCCAACGTCTGGCCCTCCCGGCAGGACCTGCGCCAGTCCTCCGGCGCGATCGGCCGCGGGTCGGTGATCGGCTTCTTCCTCGGCATCCTCCCCGGGGGTGGTGCGACCCTCTCCTCGCTCGCCGCCTACGCGGTGGAGAAGCGGCGCTCCAAGACGCCGGAGCGCTTCGGCAAGGGGGCGGTCGAGGGCGTGGCCGGGCCCGAGACGGCGAACAACGCCGCCGCGACGTCGTCCTTCATCCCGTTGCTCACGCTGGGCATCCCCGCCAACGCGACCATGGCGGTGATCTTCGGCGCCCTGCTGGTGGTGGGGGTCACCCCCGGCCCGCAGCTGGTCACCGAGGAGCCGGAGCTGTTCTGGGGGGTCGTCAACTCGATGTACATCGGCAACATCCTGTTGCTGATCATGAGCATCCCGCTGGTCGGGCTGTTCGTGAAGATCCTCCGGGTGCGGCCGGCCATCCTGGCGCCGATCACCGTGCTCATCACGTTGATCGGCGTCTACACGGTCAACAACAGCGTCTTCGACATCGTGCTGGTCATCGTCTTCGGCGTGCTCGGCTACCTGATGAAGAAGGCCGGCTTCGATCCCGGCCCGCTGTTGCTGGCCTTCGTGCTGGGTGCTCTGCTGGAGGACGGGTTGCGCCGTTCGCTGTTGATCTTCGACGGCGACGCGACCGGCTTCTTCACCCGTCCCATCTCCGGCACCCTGCTCGTCGTGTTCCTGCTCGTGGCCGTGTACCCCTTCGTGGCGACCCTGCGGAACCGCCGGCGGCAGGAGCAGGCGCAGGACACCTCCGACCCGAACACCAAGGAGCTCGTGTGACCGTCCTCGTCGGTTTCGTCCCCACGCCCGAGGGCGAGGCGGCCTTCACGGCCGGTCTCGCCGAGGCCCGCCGCCGCCAGGAGGGGCTGCTGGTGCTCAACACCCCGCGGGGCGGAGCACCGGTCAGCGCCGACGTCGCACCACCGGAGCTCGTCCGGTCGCTGACCTCCCGCGCCGAGACCGACGGCATCGCCCTGGAGCTGCGGCAGACCCCGCACACCGGCGACCTGGCCGACGAGCTGCTCCGGGTGGCCGACTCCGTCGACGCGTCGGTGATCGTGATCGGCCTGCGCCGCCGCTCCCCCGTCGGCAAGCTGCTGATGGGCAGCAGCGCCCAGCGGATCCTGCTGGACGCCGACCGGCCGGTCCTCGCGGTCAAGCCGCACCCCACCGCCGGCTGACCCACCCGGGACGGCACGAGGCCCGCCAGGAGAATCTCCTGGCGGGCCTCGTGCTGTGTGCGGGGCCGGTCTGTCAGGCGGCGGCCTGGAGCGCCCGGCGCACCTTCGGGCCACCGGTGGTCATCTTGTAGAGCTTGACGACCTGGGCCGGGGCGTTGGCCGGCGTGGTCTGGGCCAGCCAGCCGTTGGGCAGCGAGAGCCGGATGACCTTGTGCCAGGCGGACCCGACCTGCCGCGGCAGCGACGCGGAGTGGTACCGCAGCCCGTAGCGGGCGAACAGGTCACGGATCTGCGGGGCGATCTCGGCGTACCGGTTGCTCGGCAGGTCCGGGAACAGGTGGTGCTCGACCTGGTGGGACAGGTTCCCGGTCATGATGTGCATGGCCTTGCTGCCGGAGATGTTGGCCGAGCCGAGCATCTGGCGCAGGTACCACTCACCGCGGGTCTCCCCGTCGATGGACTTCTTCTCGAAGGTCTCCACGCCCTCCGGGAAGTGCCCGCACATGATCACCGAGTGCGACCACACGTTGCGCACCACGTTGGCGGTGAAGTTGGCCGCCAGGGTGGGCAGGAACGACGGACCCGACAGCGCCGGGTGGACGACGTAGTCCTTCGTCATCTGCTTGCCGATCTTCTTCAGCACCTGCTTGCCGCGGGCGCGGAAGCCGGGGTCGGCGCGGCGCTCCTTGGTCGCCAGGTTCTTGCCCAGCTCCAGGTCGTAGGCGGCGATCCCGTACTCGAAGAAGCAGGCGTTGACGAAGTTCCACACCGGCTGGAACAGGTACAGCGGGACCCACTTCTGGTCCTCGTCGACGCGCATGATGCCGTAGCCGAGGTCGTTGTCCTTGCCGATCACGTTCGTGTAGGTGTGGTGCAGCACGTTGTGCGAGTGCTTCCACTGCTCCGACGGGCTGGCCATGTCCCACTCCCAGGTCGTGGAGTGGATCTTCGGGTCGCGCATCCAGTCCCACTGGCCGTGCAGGATGTTGTGCCCGATCTCCATGTTCTCCAGGATCTTGGCGACCGAGAGCCCCGCGGTGCCCAGCACCCAGGCCGGCGGGAACCTGGAGAACAGCAGGACGGCCCGGCTGGCCAGCTCCATCTTGCGCTGCACGTCGATGACCCGGCGGATGTAGGCGGCGTCGTCCTCGCCCCGGCTGTCCACCACGGTCTGCCGGATGGCGTCGAGCTCGCGGCCGATGGCCTCGACGTCGGCCTCGGACAGGTGGGCGATCGGGTTGTCGGACTTCTTCTGCAGGACGGTCATGTGCAGCTCCTCAGCTGGTGGGACAGCGGTTCTGGATCAGTGGTCGATGTCGCAGGCGTCAGCGGCAGCGCTGACGCAGGTCTGGATCAGGACGCCGTCACCGGGGGCGGCGGTGGTCAGCTCCCCGTTGCGCAGGTCACGGACGGCGCCCTCGCGCAGCGGCAGCACGCAGCCGTAGCAGATGCCCATCCGGCAGCCGCTGGGCATGAGCAGCCCGGCCTCCTCGGCGGCGTCCAGGATCGGGGTCGCACCATCGACCTCCAGCACCCGCTCGGACTTCGCGAAGGTGACGGTGCCGCCCTCGCCGGTGACCAGCACCCGGGGGCGGAAGCGCTCGGTGTAGAGCCGGTCGGCGATGCCCTGGTCGGCCCAGTGCTCCTCCAGCGCCTCGAGCAGCCCGACCGGGCCGCAGGCCCAGGTGGCCCGCTCGGCCAGGTCGGGCACCAGGTCGGCGATCGCCGGGGCATCCAGCAGCCCGGCGTCCTGGGTGTGGTGCTCGACCAGCCGGATCCGGCCGGCTGCGGCCAGCTCGCGGAGCTCGGCACCGAAGATGACGTCCTCGACGGTCGGTGCGGAGTGGACCAGGACGACGTCGCACCCGGCGTCCTCGCCCAGGTTGCGCAGGATGCCCATGACCGGTGTGATGCCCGAGCCCGCCGTCACGAACAGCGCCTTGGCCGGCCGCTGCTCGGGGAGCACGAAGTCACCGGTCGCCTGGTCCAGCTGTACGACCGTACCGGGCTGGGCCCGGTGCACCAGGTGGTTGCTGACCTTGCCGTCGGGGATCGCCTTGACGGTGATGGTGAACCGGCCGTCGGCGCGGCCGAGCACCGAGGTGATCGAGTACGCGCGCCACAGGCGCACCCCGTCGATGTCGATGCCGATCCGGACGTACTGGCCCGGGGTGTGCGGGAGCCAGTCGCGGCCGGGGCGGATCACGATGCTGGCGGCGTCGCGGGTCTCGCGGTGCACCGCCTCGATCCGGCCGCGCAGCGCGGCGCCGGAGCGCAGCGGATCGACCAGGTCCAGGTAGTCGGCGGGCAGCAGCGGGGTGGTGACCAGCTCGGCCACCTTGAGCACCCGGTCGCGCAGCGTGGTCAGCACGGGGCGAACCGGCGACGGACGCGGAACGGTGGCGGTCATGCATTGAGTCTTACCCGCACGGGGGGCGAAGAACTGTGCTCGTGACGTGAATCGGGCGGTAGGTTCTGTTCTCCGCGAACAAAGAGGAGGTGTGGACGATGAGCGACCAGGTCACCTTCCCGCCACCGGTGGTCACGGCGATGCGGGCTCAGCTCCCCGCCGTCGCCGAGCAGACCGTGGCCAGCATCGTGGTCGAGGTGCCCAGCTACGCCGGTGCGTTCTCCGGGGAGATGGGCCGGGCCATCTCCAACGCCGTCCAGCTCGCCCTCGGCGGCTTCCTGGAGCTGGCCACCACCGCCGGGGGCGCCGATGCGAGCCGGCCGATCGGCCCGGCGCTGGAGGGCGCGTACTCACTGGGCCGGGGCGAGGCGCGCAGCGGACGGTCGATGGACGCCCTGCTGGCCGCCTACCGGGTCGGCGCCCGGGTGTCCTGGCGGCACATGAGCGACACCGCCGTGGGCGCCGGCCTCTCGGTGGGGTCGCTGGCCCGCTTCGCCGAGCTGGTGTTCGCCTACATCGACCAGCTGTCCGCGGCCAGCGTGGCCGGGCACACCGACGAGCTGGAGACGACCGGGCGGGTCCGCCGGCACCACCGCGAGCGGCTGGGCGCGCTGCTGCTGGCCGGCCGCCCGCTGCACGACCTCACCCCGGCCGCGGAGCGGGCCGGCTGGCCGCCGCCGCGGACGCTCACCGCCGTGCTGCTGCCGGAGGTGCGGGCGCGCGGCGCCGTCGCGCTGCTGGACTCCCGCACCCTCCAGCTGGACGACGACCCGCCGGGCCTGGACCCGGCCCTGGAGCTCAGCGTGCTGCTGGTGCCCGACGCCGGGGACGGCGCCCGGACCGCCCTGCTGCGCGCCCTCGAGGGGCGGACGGCGGTGGTCGGCCCGGCCCGGCCCTGGTCCGCGGTCGCCGGCTCCTACGCCCGCGCGCTGCGCGCCCTGCGGCTCGGCCTGCGCGCCACCGGGTCGGCGCCACTGGACACCGAGCAGCGGCTGCCGGAGCTGGTGCTGCGGGCCGACGAGGACGCGCTGGCCGACCTGCGGGCCGCGGCGCTGGCACCGCTGGACGGGCTGACCCCGGCCACCCGGGAGAAGCTGGCGGAGACCCTGCGCTCGTGGCTGCTGCACCACGGCCGGCGCGAGCAGGTCGCCGCCGAGCTGTTCGTGCACCCACAGACCGTGCGGTACCGGATGGGTCAGCTGCGCGACCTGTACGGCGACCGGCTCGAGGACCCGCAGACGGTGCTGCAGCTGACCATCGCCCTCGGGGCCGGGGAGGCCCTCGGCGCCGGGGGGACCTGAGCGCCCTCAGCCGGGGACGACCGGCAGACCGCCGGTGAGCGGACGCGCACCAGCCGGGTTGTAGAAGCACTTGTCCGCCGTGCCCGCGGCCACCTCACGGGCGAAGGTCACCAGGTGGTGGGTGACCGTGGCGAAGTGGACGACCTTCTCCACCCTGCCCTGCCGCAGCAACGGCAGCGCCATCCGCCAGAAGGCCCGGCGGTAGTCGCTGCGGACGCCGACGTGCCAGCCGATCCGGGTCAGCACCGACAGCCCGCGGCGGAGGTCGGCCCGGGTGACCGGGCGCTGCGGCCGCGGGCGACGGTTCGGGTAGGTGCGCTCCAGCTGGTGGGCGAACCGGGCGTAGAGGGCGTCCGGGGTGAACACCTCGAGCACCACGTCCCGCCAGCCGGCCACCACCTCGTCGTAGGGCCGGAGGAAGTCGACGTTGGACTCCCGGTCGCCCGGGTCGTCGAGCAGCCGCCCCTCGGCCACCAGCCGGTCCCACAGTGCGGTGCGGGGCAGCGCGTGCAGCAGGTTGATCGTCAGCATCGGCACCTGCGACGCCGCGACGAAGGCCAGCAGGTCGGGGACGGTCGCCGCGTCGTCGGTGTCCAGGCCCAGGATGATCCCGGCGACCACCTCCAGCCCGTGGTCGTTGATGGTGCCGATCGCGTCCAGCACCGGGCGGCGCAGGTTCTGCTGCTTCTTGATCAGCTGCAGCGCCGACGTGCTCGGTGACTCCACACCCAGGAACACCTGGACGAAGGACGCCTCGCGCATCAGCTCGAGCACGTCGGTGCGCTGGGCCAGGTTCATCGTCGCCTCGCAGGCGAACGACAGCGGGTAGCCGCGGCTGCGCTGCCAGTCGACCAACCCGTGCAGCAGGGACAGGGCGGCGTGCGGGTCGGCGATGAAGTTGTCGTCGACGAAGTACACCGTGCCCGGGTCGCCCACGGCGAGCATCGCGTCGAGCTCCGCGGTCACCTGCCCGACCGTCTTCATCCGTGGCCGGCGGCCGTACAGCGCCGGGATGTCGCAGAACTCGCACCGGAACGGGCAGCCACTGGAGAACTGCACGCTGGCGAGCAGGTAGTCGTCCAGGTCGATGAGGTGGTAGGCCGGTGGCGGGCAGTCCGCCAGTTCCAGCCGCTCCTCGGTCCGGTATGCCTCCTGGGCGGCCGGGCGGCTCACGTCGTCCGTCAGCCGGGCGATCAGCGCCGCGGTGGCGTCACCCAGCTCGCCGACGTGCAGCAGGTCGGGACCGGGGTAGAGCTCCGGGCAGGCGGAGACGGACGGACCGCCCAGCGCGACGAGGGCACCGGCCTGGTGCGCCCGGTCGATGAGCTCCTCCACCCGGGCCCGCTGCACGTGCATGCCGGTGAGGAACACGACCTCGGCCCAGGCCAGGTCCGCGTCGGCCACCGGGCGGACGTTCTCGTCGACGAAGCGCACCGACCAGCCGGCCGGCAGGTACGCCGCGATCGTGAGGATCCCCTGGGGTGGCATGAAGGCCGTGGCCCCGACCAGCGGGAAGGCGTGGTCCAGGGTCCCGAACGACTTCGCGTAACGCGGGAAGACGCAGAGCACCCGGCGCGCGGGACCGGGGTCGGCCACCGGGACCCGGGACGACCCGGGCTCCGACGTCGGCGGACCGACCTGGTCCTGCCCGGTCCCCCGCGCCGGGTGCTGCGTCACTTGGCCGAAGACCGTCCGAGCTCTTTCAGCATGAAGTCGATCATGACGGCGACCAGGCTGGCTGAGGCGAGGCTGAGCAGTGCGACGCGCGCGTTGGCACCCATGGGGGCTCCCTGTGCTGGTCGGGCGGCATGACTGCCTGTGCTCAGCACGAACCGCCGGACCGGGCCATCGAAGCACGTCCCTCCGGGGCCGGGCAACGGATGCGTCCGGGTGGTCGGGTGGCCGTCGGCGGGATAGGAACACCCCGTGCCTGCCGCCCCGCTCTCGGTCGCCGTGCTGGTCGAACTGGTCCGCGGGCCGGCGTCCGGTGGACACGTGAAGTGCTGGGAGCGGCTGGCCGGTGCGGTCGCGGGGATGCCCGGGGTGGACCTGACGGTGTACGTGCTCGGCGCCCCGCCCGGCACCGATCCGATCGCCGACAACGTCCGGTTCGTCGCGCTGCGCCCGATGCTGACGAGCTCCTCCGTGCAGGGCCTGGTCGGTGGCGTCGACGGCTCCGACCTGACCCCGTTCCACCCCGGCCTGGCCCGGCGGCTGCCGCGGCACCAGATCTGGCACGCCACCCACTCCTTCGCGTTCACCGCCACCGCGCTGCGGTTGCAGGCCCGGTACCGGCCCGCGCTGGTGGGGTCGGTGCACACCGACGTCCCGGCGCTGGCCGCGCTCTACACCCGGCAGGTGCTCGGGCGGCTGCCGGCGGCCGTGGTCGACCAACTGGACCGCCTCGGTCCCGAGGCGGTGGTGGCCCGGCTCGCCCGGCGCCGGCGCGACCGGCTGCTGCGCGCGTGCAGCCACGTGCTCGCCTCCAGCCCGGACGACGCCGCGGAGTTCGCCGCCGCGGCCCCGGACACCACGGTGTCCCGGCTGCGCCGGGGCCTGGACACGCGGTTGTTCTCCCGCGGGGACGGCGACCGGCAGTGGCTCAGCGACGCGTACGGCCTGTCCCCCACCAGCCCGCTGGTGCTCTTCGCCGGCCGGGTCGACGTCTCCAAGGGCGCACCGCTGCTGGCCGAGGCGGTGCACCGGCTGCACCGCGCCGGGGTCCCCGTCCAGCTGGTGCTGGCCGGTGACGGGGCGGCGGTGGCCCCGGTCCGCCGGCTGCTGGGCCCCGTGGTGACGCACCTGGGGCACCTGCCCCAGGCCGAGCTGGCCCGGGTCTACGCCGGGTGCGACGTCTTCGCCTTCCCCTCCCGCAGCGAGACCGCCGGCAACGTGGTCCTCGAGGCGATGGCCGCCGGGCTGCCGGTGGTGCTGCCCGCCGGGGAGCGCACCGCCCAGTGGCTGACCGCGCCCGGGGAGGACGGCGTGCTGGTCAGCGGGGACGACCCGGACGCCTGGGCAGCGGCGCTGCGCCCGCTGCTGACCGACGGCGCACGCCGGGCCCGGATCGGCGAGGCCGCCCGGCGGACCGTCGAGGGCACCGTGCCGCGGTGGTCCGACGTCGTCCGCGAGGACCTCCTGCCGGTGTGGCGCGCCGCGGCGTCCGCCGGCTCGGCCGCCCCCCGGCTCAGCGCCTGACCCACCCGCGCCGGGACGGCGCCCGCAGCTGGCGGGGCCGGGTGGCGCCGGACCCCGCGGTGGTCACGTCTGCGGTCGGCGACGGCCGGATCACGCTGGCCACCGCGGTGGGCGCCCGCTCGCCCTCGCCCTCGCCCTCGCCCTCGCCCTCGCCCTCGCCCTCGTGGTCGCCGTCGCCCTTGTCGTCCTCCTCCGACTGGTGCAACCGCTTGGTGAGGGGCGAGGTGTCCAGGACGACGATGCCGGCCAGCGCGACCGCTGCACCGCACGCGGCAAGCAGGTGCCGGCCCACCCCGGGGGCCAGTGACTCCCCGAAGAGCATCACGCCGATCGTGACGGCCACGGCGGGCTCGACAGCGTCGATCACCGGCATGCTGGCGACCAGCGGCCCGCTGTTGAACGCACTCTGGATCAGCAACAGCCCGCCGATGCTGGCGACCACCAGCAGGTAGGTCTGCCAGGCGGTGAAGACCGCGGCGAAGCCGTCGCTGAACCGGTCGATGGTGGCGTCGAACAGCGCGGACTGGGTCCCCATCACCGACGCCCCGGCCAGCGCGAACATCGTGGCCCGCAGCGGCCCCTTCCGCCGCCGGCCGACGGCCAGCGCCGCGACCACGAGAACGCCCACCGCCAGCAGCAGGAACAGCCAGTCGTCGAGCGGTGCCTCGGTCGTCCCCTCCGAGGGTGACGCGGCGGCGAGGCCCACGGCGAGCCCGGCGGTGACCATCAGGGCGCCCAGCCAGTCCCGGGCCTGCATCCGCATGCCGTGCAGCCGGGCGGCGACCGGCAGCGCGAAGACGACCTCCATGACGATCAACGGCTGGACGAGCGAGAGCGGGCCGTTCGCCAGCGCGAGGCCCTGGAAGCCGTAGGACAGCACCGCCAGGCTGATCCCGATCACCCACAGCCGCTGCCGGGCCAGGTCACGGAGCAGCGCCGGGGACAGCGACTCGTCGGAGTCCAGCCTGCTGGCCGCGCGCTGCTGCAGGACCCCGGCGGCCGCGAAACAGGCCCCCGCCGCGATGGCGGCGATGACGGCGATCAGCACGAGGCCTCCTGGGGGAACCGGCGGGGGCAGCGGGACACGAGGCCCCCGGAAGCTGCCGGCGCTGCCTTACCCCACCGGCGAGCGGGGTACCCCGCTGCCGTGACCGTCTACCTGCTGGCACTCGGCGCCGCCCTGCTGTTCGGCATCGGATCGGTGGTGCAGCAACGGGTCGCCTTCACCGCCCCGCCCGGCAAGACGCTGCGGCTCAGCCTGCTGTGGTGGCTGGTGCGCCAGCCGCCCTGGCTGATCGGGGTGGGCACCGCCGTCGTCGGCAACCTGTTCAGCGGGGCGGCGCTGGGCATGGGCTCGGTCGCGCTCGTGCAACCGCTGCTGGTGGCCCGCCTGCTGTTCGCCCTCCCGATCTCGGCGGTCTGGGCGCGCCAGCGACTGACGCGACGCGACTGGCTGGGCATGCTGGCCACCGCCGGCGGCCTGGCCGGCTTCCTGGTCATCGCCCGCCCGGAGGAGGGGGCGGACGTCGAGCCGCCGCTGTGGCAGTGGCTGGTCGTGCTCGCGGTGATCGGCTCCCTGGTGGGCGGGCTGGTGGCCACCGCGCGGAAGCTCGCCCCCGCCCGGGAGGCGCCGATGCTCGGGGCCGGCGCCGGCATGCTGTTCGCGCTCCAGTCGGCGTTCACCCACGTGGCCGTGAGCGCCTTCCTGGACGACGGCATCGGTGGGCTGCTGAGCTCCTGGACCACGTACGCCGTCGCCGTCACCGCCGTCGCGGGGACCCTGCTGGCGCAGAGCGCCTACGAGATGGCCCCGCTGGCGGCGTCCTACCCGGCGCTGGCCGCCACCGAGCCGCTGGCCGCCATCGGGATCAGCGTCGTCGTGCTGGGCACCGCGCTGGCCGTGGGCGTGCTCCCGCTCGCCGGTTTCCTGGTCGCCCTGGCCGTGATGACCGTCGGCATCTACCTGCTGGCCACCTCGCCGCTGGTCACCGGGCAGTCGGAGGTCATCGCCCGGAAGGCCGCGGAGGAGGAGGTCGCGGAGCGCGAACGCGAGGTCGAGGGTCTGCTGCACGACCTGGCCGGCACGGTGTCCTGGCTGGAGGAGTGCCGCACCCGGACCCGGCGACCGGGACAGGCGGCCGTCGACCGCCGGCTGCAGCGCCTCGACGAACTGGTCCCCCGGCTCGACGCGGCACTGGAGCGGCTGGCCGACGCCGGGGGGCAGGCCGCGGTGGAGTCCGCGGAACAGGCGGCCGAACAGGCGGGCACGCCGCTGCCCGAGCAGCCGGCCGGCGACGGCGTGCGCAGTGGCTCGGCCACGCCGGCGCGACGGCAGGTCCGGGAGGAACTGGCGGCCACCCTGGCGCGCTACGAGGAGGAGGCCCGGGCCCGTGACCGCCGGCTCGCCGCCGAGGCCGCGGAGCTGCGCACCCGGGCGGAGACGCAGCGCCGTTCGGTGGCCGCCGAGCGCCGGGGCGGCTGAGCCGGCAGGGTCACCGGGCGGAGCCGGCCCGGCGGGGCGCCGTGGGGGCGGCGGCGGGACGTGCGTCGGGCGTCGTCCGTCCGTTGTGCAGCACCGGGACGACCGGGGGGTCACCGGCGGGCAACGGCCGTGTCCTGCGGGCCGCAGCGGTCCGGCGCGGCACCCCGGCCGGCGGCGCCGACCGCCGGCGGGCGCGCGGTGACGCCGGCTCCCAGGCCAGCGCCAGCAGCAGCTGCAACCGGCCGGCCGGGTCCTCCAGGGCGGGGCCGAACAGCTCCTGCAGCCGCCCCAGCCGGTACCGCACCGTCTGGGGGTGGACGCCGAGCTCGTCGGCGACCGCGCGCCGGTTGCCCATGTGGGTCAGCCAGGAGCGCAGCGTCTGCCGCAACGCCTCCTGGCTCGCCGGCGCAGCGTCGGCCAGCGGGCGCAGGACCTGCTGCCGCAGCGCCTCGAGGAGCTCCGGGTCGCGGTGGACGATCAACGTGTCCAGGTGCTCGTCCACGAAGACCGGGCCGTCCTCCGGCCGCCGGGGCGGCAGCGTCCGGACGGCGGCCTCGGCGAGCCGGGCGCTCTCCGGCAGCCGGCGCAGCTCCACCACCGGCCCGACCAGCGCGGTGCAGCCACGCAGCGCTGCCTCGAGGCGCTTCCGCCGCCCGGGGGCGGCGAGGTCCGGGACGATCGCACCGGGCAGCGGGGTGTGGCGGAGCTGGAGGCAGTCGCTGCCCAGCCGGGCGAGGGACTGCCTCCCGGCCTGGTCGTCCGGCTGGACGAACACCACGGCCGCTCCGGAGGGCAGCGGCCAGCTCGCCCGCCGGGCCGCGACCTCGACCGCTCCGCCGTCCGAGCGGTCGGACAGCAGGCGTTCGGCCAGCGCGTCACGCAGTTCCTCGCGCAGCTCCGCCGCACCGACCTGCTCGGCGACGTAGCCGGCGATGGTCACCGCCCCCAGGTGGTCGACGAGGGAGAACAGCTCCTCCGCGAGCGCAGCGAGGGCTGCGGCCGGCACCCGTCCGGCCACCGCGGTGGCGGCGATGTGCCGCCAGGCCGCACGCCCCCCGGCCTGGTAGGCCGACAGCAGGTCGCCGACCGGCAGGTCGCAGCGCCGCTGCTCCCGCCCGAGCTCGCCGAACAGGGACCAGATCTCCTGGTCCCCCGGGGGCCCGTCCGCCCGGCGGCCTCCGGCCTGCGGCGCCGTCGTCCCGGGGCGGTCGGGCCGCGAGGCCTGCTCCGCCCCCCAGACCAGCCGGCGGATCGCCAGCTCCGCCGGGGCGATCGCCTGGGCACGGCCGCGGGCCAGGAAGTCCGCGTACCCCTGGTCGACCTCGGCCAGCGCACGGGTGACCCCGTCCAACATGTCGGGGACCCCGGCGAGGAGCGCGGGCAGCAGCCGCAGGAGGGGCGACTCGGCCTTGAGAGAGGTCATCCTGCTCCCGGGAGTGGCAGCTGGATCGTTGGCTCCGACCTGGGTCCAGTACACCGGTCTTGTCACCGGGCGACAACTCGTCCGCGCCGATTCCGCCTCCCGGTGAGCAGACACCGGACCGGATCCGGACGGATCCTCGGTCCATGTCATCGCCTCGGACCCGGTCTCCCGCGGTCGCCCCGTCCGGGACGGTCCGCGGCGACCTGCGCGACCTCGAACGCGCCGAGAACTTCCCGGTGGCGCTGCGGTTGCTGCCGGCCACGCTGCGGCAGGACCTGCAGGCGGTCTACGACGTCGTCCGCACGATCGACGACCTCGGCGACGAGCTGCCGCTGACGACCGAGGGCGGCCGCACGACCGCGCTGCTGGACTTCGCCGACGACCTGGCGACGGTCTGGACCACGGGGACGCCGGACCGGGCGGTGCTGGGCCGGCTGGTCCCGGTCGTGCGCCGCCGGGCGCTGCCACCCGAGCCGTTCCAGCAGCTGGTCCAGGCGAACCTGCAGGACCAGCGGGTGAGCCGGTACGCGAGCTTCGCGGACCTGCTGGACTACTGCCGGCTGTCCGCGGCGCCCATCGGCGCCCTGGTCCTGCACCTGTTCGACGCCGTGGACCCGGAGCGCCGACGGCTCTCCGACCGGGTCTGCGCCGGTCTGCAGGTCGTGGAGCACCTGCAGGACGTGGGCGAGGACCGGCGGGCCGGCCGGGTCTACCTGCCGACGGAGGACCTGGCCGCCTTCGGCGTGCACGAGGACGACCTCGACGCCGGGACCGCCTCGCCTGCGCTGCGCCGGCTGGTGCTGCACGAGGCCGACCGGGTCGACGACCTGCTGGACGCCGGCGGCCCCCTGGTCGCGTCGCTGCACGGCTGGGCCCGGCCGGCCGTCGCCGGCTACCTCGCCGGTGGCCGGGCGGCGGTGGACGCCGTCCGCCGGGTGGACGGCGACGTGCTGGGGCAGCCGGCCCGGACCCGGCGCCGGGACGTGCTGGCGCACCTGGTGCGCGCGCTGGCCGGGGGGCGGCGATGAACCCGACGCTGACCGAGGCATACACCGCCTGCGAGGAGATCACCCGGGACCAGGCCCGCAACTTCCACTACGGCATCCGGCTGCTGCCGCCGGACAAGCGGGCCGTGCTGTGCGCGGTCTACGCCCTGGCCCGGCGGATCGACGACATCGGGGACGGCGACCTGCCGCCGGCGGAGAAGGCCGCCCGGCTGGCGGCCGTGCGCGCCGCGGTCGACCAGCTGGCCGCGGGCCGGGACCTCGCCGATCCGGTGCTGCTCGCGCTGTCGGACGCCGCCCGGCGCTACCCCATCCCGTTGGACGCCTTCGGTGAACTGGTCGACGGAGTGGAGAAGGACGTCGCGATGGACACCGCCGGGCTGCGGTACGCGACCTTCACCGACCTGGTCGGCTACTGCCGGTGCGTGGCCGGCTCGGTCGGGCGGCTGTGCCTGGGCGTCTTCGGCAGCCGGCCCGACCCGCGCGCCCCCGGCTACGCCGACCAGCTGGGCATCGGGCTGCAGCAGACCAACGTGCTGCGGGACGTCCGCGAGGACCTGCTCAACGGGCGGGTGTACCTGCCGCAGGAGGACCTGGACCGGTTCGGGGTCGACCTCCGGCTGGACGAGTCCGGCGACCTGGTCGACGACGACGGTGCGCTCTCCGCGCTGCTCCGGTTCGCCTGCGGCCGGGCGACCACCTGGTACGACGACGGGCTCCGGCTGGTCCCGCTGCTGGACCGGCGCAGCGCTGCCTGCTGCCTGGCCATGTCCGGGATCTACCGGCGGCTCACCGAGCGGATCGCCGAGCGGCCGGAGACGGTGTTCGACCGGCGGCTGGCGCTGTCCGGCCGGGAGAAGGCGCTGGTCGCCGGCCGCGCGCTGGCAGGACGGACATGAACGGGCGCCGGACGGCGGTGGTCGGTGGCGGCCTGGCCGGCACCGCGGCCGCGCTCGCCCGGGCCGACCGCGGCGACCGGGTCACCCTGCTGGAGAGCCGGCCGCGGCTCGGCGGGCTGGCCGGCTCGTTCTCCCGCGGCGACCGTCCGGTCGACTCCGGCCAGCACGTGTTCCTGCGCTGCTGCACCTCCTACCGGGCGCTGCTGGACCGGTTGGGCGTGGCCGACCGGGTGGTCCTGCAGGACAGGATGTCCATCCCCGTGCTGCGGCCCGGGCCGTCGGGCGGGGCGGCGCGGGCCACGCTGCGCCGGACGGCGGGTCCCGCTCCGCTGGCGCTGGGCCGGATGCTCGCCGGCCACCGGCTGCTCTCCCCGGCCGACCGGGTGCGCGCCGCCCGGGCGGGGCTGGCCCTGCGGCAGCTGGACCCCGCGGACCCCGCCGCCGACGCGCAGACCTTCGCCGACTGGCTCACCGCCCACGGGCAGAACGACCGCACGGTCGCGGCGCTGTGGGACCTGATCGGGGTGGCGGCGCTCAACGCCCCGGCGACCGGGGCCTCCCTGGCGCTGGCCGGGACGGTCTTCCGGACGGCGCTGCTGGAGGACCCGGCCGGCGCGGACATCGGCTGGGCGGAGGCGCCGCTGGGCGACCTGCACGGCACCGCGGCCCGGCGGGCGCTGGAGGAGGCCGGCTGCCAGGTGCGCACCGGCGCCCGGGTGCAGGCCCTGCGTGCGGCCGGGGCCGGGTGGGTGGTCACCGAGCGCGGCGGGACCGAGCACGAGGTCGACGCCGTCGTGCTTGCCGCGCCGCCCGCGGTGGTGGAGGACCTCCTGCCCGTCGGGGCGGTACCGCTGGCCCCGGGCTGGGCCGGGCGGCTGGGGGCGGTGCCGATCGTGAACGTCCACCTGCACTACGACCGGCCGGTGCTCGACGTGCCGTTCCTGGCCGCGGTGGGCAGTCCGGTGCAGTGGGTGTTCGACCGGACCACCTCGGCCGGGGTGCGCGCGGGCCAGTACCTGGTCATCTCGCTGTCCGCGGCGCAGGAGACGGTCCGGACCCGGGCCGCTGCCCTGACCGCGCAGATGCAGGCCGCGCTGGCCGACCTGCTCCCGGCCGCCCGTTCGGCGCGGGTGCTGGACGGCTTCGTCACCCGGGAGCCGGCGGCGACCGTCGACCCCTCCCCGGGCCAGGCCGACCGCCGTCCGGCGGCGGTGACCACGCGACCCGGGTTGGTGCTGGCCGGCGCCTGGACCGCCACCGGGTGGCCATCGACGATGGAGGGTGCCGTGCGCAGTGGTGAGACAGCAGCCCGCGTGCTCGACGAGCGCGCCGGTGCGCAGCAGGACCGGACCGACGTGGTGGGTGCGGCATGACCGCCGTCCTGTCCCCCGAGACCCTGGGGCGCTGCCGGGCGCAGGTTCAGCCGCAGCTGCGCGCCGCGGTGGACCGGCTGGACCCGGTCACCCGGGAGGTCACCTCCTACCACCTGGGCTGGACCGAGGCGGACGGCACCCCGCGGGCCGCCGGCGGCGGCAAGGCGGTGCGCCCGGCGCTCGCCGTCCTCTCTGCCGAGCTGGCCGGCGCCGACTGCAGCGTCGGGATGCCCGGAGCCGTCGCGGTGGAGCTGGTGCACAACTTCTCCCTGCTGCACGACGACGTGATGGACCACGACCACGAGCGGCGGCACCGGCGCACGGTCTGGTCGCTGTGGGGCGTGCCCTGCGCGATCCTCACCGGCGACGCGCTGCAGGGGCTGGCCCAGGAGGTCGTGCTGGACAGCGGGTCACCGCACGCCGCGGCCGCCGCCCGGTGCCTGACCGCCGCCACCGCCGAGCTGATCCGCGGCCAGGTCGCCGACCTGGCCTTCGAGCGGCGGGCCTCGATCACCCTGGACGAGTGCTTCGGCATGGTCGCCGGGAAGACCGGGTCCCTGCTGGGCGCCAGCTGCGCCATCGGCGCGGTGCTCGCCGGTGCACCACCGGAGCTGATCGCCGCGCTGGACGCCCACGGACGGCACCTGGGCACGGCCTTCCAACTGGTGGACGACCTGCTGGGCATCTGGGGCGACCCGGCCACCACCGGCAAGCCGGTGCTGGCCGACCTCCGGGCGCGGAAGAAGTCGCTGCCGGTCACCCGCGCGCTCGCCGCCGACGGCCCGGCCGCCGCCGAGCTGGGCCGGTGGTACGCCACCGACCCGGCCGGTGACACCGAGCCGGACCTGCACCGGGCCGCCGACCTGGTGGCGGCCACCGGCGCCCGGGCCTGGGCGGAGGCCACCGCCGAGGAGCAGCTGGACCGGGCGGCCGCGGTGCTGGAGGACCTGCCCCTGCCCCCCGCCCCCCACGCCGACCTGCTGGAACTGGGCCACTGGCTCACCCGGAGGGAGTGCTGATGACCGTCACCACCGAGCGCCCGGCGGCCGCTGCCGTCGACCCGGCGATGGCGCTGGACCGCGCCGTGGCGCACCTGCGCGGCCGACAGCACCCCGACGGCTGGTGGAAGGGCGAGCTGCAGACCAACGTCACCATGGACGCCGAGGACCTGCTGATGCGGGAGTTCCTGGGCATCCGCACCGCGCAGGAGACCGCCGAGGCGGCCCGCTGGATCCGCTCCCAGCAGCGCACCGACGGCAGCTGGGCGACGTTCGCCGGCGGCCCGGCCGACCTGTCCACCACGGTGGAGGCCTGGGTCGCGCTGCGGCTGGCCGGTGACGCCCCGACCGACCCGCACCTGGCCCGGGCCGCCGAGGTGGTCCACGCGCTGGGCGGGGTGGAACGCAGCCGGGTGTTCACCCGGATCTGGCTGGCGCTGGTCGGGCTCTGGTCCTGGGACGAGCTGCCGGTGATGCCGCCGGAGCTGGTGCTGCTGCCACCCTCGGTGCCGCTGAACGTCTACGACTGGGGCTGCTGGGCGCGCGGCACGGTGGTGCCGCTGACCGTCGTGGGCAGCGCCCGGCCGGTGCACCCGGTGCCGTTCGGCATCGACGAGCTGCGCAGCGGCGCGGAGCCGGAACCGTTCGACCGGCCGTGGACCTGGGCCGGTGCGTTCCAGCGGCTGGACCGGGTGCTGGCCGCCTACGGCCGGCACCCGGTGGGCTGGCTCCGGCGGACCGCGACCGCCAAGGCGGTCGAGTGGGTGCTGGCCCGCCAGGAGGCCGACGGCGGCTGGGGCGGCATCCAGCCCCCGTGGGTGTACTCGCTGCTGGCCCTGCACGTGCAGGGCTACGCCCTGGACCACCCGGCGATGCGCGCCGGGTTGGCGGGGCTGGAGGGCTTCGTCGTGCGGGAGGAGACCCCCGACGGCGTCGTCCGCCGGCTGGAGGCCTGCCAGTCCCCGGTGTGGGACACCGGGCTGGCGGTGACCGCGCTCCGGGACGCCGGGACGCCGGCCGACGACCCCGCGGTCCTGCGGGCCGCCGACTGGCTGCTCGGCGAGGAGGTGCGGGTCCGCGGCGACTGGGCCGTGCGCCGTCCGGACCTGGCACCCGGTGGCTGGGCGTTCGAGTTCGCCAACGACGTCTACCCCGACACCGACGACACCGCCGAGGTCGTGCTGGCGCTCCGCCGCGTCGCCGTCCCCGACCCGGCCCGGCTGCGCGCCGCGCTGGACCGGGGCGTCGCGTGGACGGTCGGCATGCAGAGCCGGGACGGCGGCTGGGGCGCCTTCGACGCCGACAACACCGGCGCCATGCCGGCCCGGCTGCCGTTCTGCGACTTCGGCAACCTCACCGACCCGCCGTCGGCCGACGTGACCGCGCACGTGGTGGAGATGCTGGCCGCGGAGGGCCGCGCCGGCTCGCCCGAGTGCCGTCGCGGGGTGCAGTGGCTGCTGGACCACCAGGAGGCCGACGGCTCCTGGTACGGCCGCTGGGGCGCCAACCACCTCTACGGCACCGGCGCCGTCGTCCCGGCCCTGGTCGCCACCGGCACCCCGACCCAGGCACCGGCCGTCCGCCGGGCGGTGGCCTGGCTGGCCGCCCACCAGCAGGCCGACGGCGGGTGGGGCGAGGACCTGCGCTCCTACACCGACCCCGCCTGGATCGGCCGGGGCGAGCCGACCGCCTCCCAGACCGCCTGGGCGCTGCTGGCGCTGCTGGCCGCCGGCGAGACCGGCCCGGTCGTCGAGCGCGGGGTGCGCTGGCTGGTGGAGCACCAGCGGGCCGACGGCACCTGGGACGAGCCGCAGTTCACCGGGGTCGGCTTCCCCGGCTTCTTCTACATCAACTACCACCTCTACCGGCTGGTCTTCCCGGTCTCGGCGCTGGGCCGCTACCTGGAGGCGTCCCGGTGAGCGGGGCGGCCGACCGCGCGGCTGCCCCGGTGGTCGCGACCCCGCTGCGCACGGAGCACGCGGCGGTCGCGCCCGCGCTGCGCGGCACCCCGGTGGTGCACACCGGCCGCGGGGCCCGGTCGACGACCTGGGCCCGGGACCGTGCGGCCGGGCCGGTGCTGGTCGCCGGCGTCGCCGGCGCGCTCTCCCCCGACCTGCGCCCCGGGGACCTGGTGGTCGCCGACCAGGTCACCGACGGGACGACGACGGTCCCCTCCCCCGCCGCGCCGCTGCTGGCCGGCGCGCTGACCCGCCGGGGGCTCCCGGTGCACGTCGGCACCCTGGCCACCAGCCCCTCGGTGGTCACCGGCGCCGCGCGCACCGCCCTGGCCGCCACCGGCGCGCTGGCCGTGGACACCGAGACGCTGCCGCTCGCGTCGGCTGCCGGAGGTGCGCCGTTCGCCGCCCTCCGCGCGGTGGTGGACACCCCCACCGCTCCCCTGCTCCACCCCGGCACGCCGGGCCGCGGGCTGACGGCGCTGCGCGCCCTCCGGGCAGCCGCCCCGGCGATGGCCGAGTGGCTCGCCGCGCTGGGCCCGCGCGAGGTGTTGCTGGCCAGCCCGCGCTCGTTCTGCGCCGGGGTCACCCGGGCCATCGACACCGTGGAGCGGGAACTGGCGCGGCACCAGGGCCCGGTGTACGTGCGCCGGCAGATCGTGCACAACGCCCACGTCGTCCGCAGCCTGGAGCAGCGCGGGGCGGTGTTCGTCGAGGAGGTCGACGACGTCCCGGCCGGGTCGCCGCTGGTGCTCGCCGCGCACGGGGTGGCCCCGGCGGTGCACGCCGCGGCCACCGACCGCGGGCTGGCCGTGGTCGACGCCACCTGCCCGCTGGTGAGCAAGGTGCACGCCGAGGTGCGCCGGGCCGCCCGCCGCGGGGAGACGGTGCTGCTCATCGGGCACCGCGAGCACGAGGAGGTCGAGGGCACCGTCGGTGAGGCCCCGGACGACGTGGTCGTCGTCGCCGACGTGGACGAGGCCCGCGCCGTCGCCGTCCGCGACCCCGCGCGGGTGAGCTACGCGGTGCAGACCACCCTGGCCGTCGACGAGGCCGAGGCGGTGGCCGCCGTCCTGCGGGACCGCTTCCCGGCACTGCGGGCACCCCGGCGCGACGACATCTGCTACGCCACCACCAACCGCCAGCAGGCCGTCCGCGCGCTGGCCGCGCAGGCCGACCTGGTGCTGGTGGTCGGCTCGGCGAACTCCTCCAACTCGGTGCGGTTGGTCGAGGTGGCCCACCGCGCCGGCTGCCCCGCCCACCTGGTCGAGGACGCCGCCCAGGTCGACCTGCGCTGGCTCGCCGGCGCCGGGCGGATCGGCCTGTCCGCCGGGGCGTCCGCCCCACCCCACCTGGTCGACGACCTCGTCACCTGCCTGTCCGGCCTCGGTCCGGTGCACGTGCACGACGTGCACGTCACCGACGAGGACGTCACGTTCACGCTCCCCCCGGAGGTCTCCTGACATGGCCATGCCCTTCCGCCAGACCGCTCGTCTGGGCTCCTACCTGCTCAAGCAGAAGGTGCTGCGCAAGGACAAGTTCGCGCTGCTGGTCGAGCTCGAGCCGCTGTTCGCCTGCAACCTCTCCTGCGCCGGCTGCGGCAAGATCCAGGAGCCGGCCTCCATGCTCAAGCGGCGGATGCCGGTGGAGGAGGCGGTCGGCGCCGTCGTCGAGTCGGGCGCCCCGATGGTCTCCATCGCCGGCGGTGAGCCGCTGATGCACAAGGAGATCGACGAGATCGTCCGGCAGCTGCTGGACCTGGACAAGATCGTCTTCCTGTGCACCAACGCGGTGCTGATGCCCAAGCACCTGCACAAGTTCGCCCCGCACAAGAACTTCTCCTGGATGGTGCACATCGACGGGCTGCGCCAGCGGCACGACGCGTCGGTCTGCAAGGACGGCGTCTTCGACCAGGCGGTCGACGCGATCAAGCAGGCCCAGGCGGCCGGGTTCCGGGTGATGACCAACACCACCTTCTTCGACACCGACACCCCGCAGGACGTGATCGAGGTGCTCGACTACCTCAACGACGACCTCGGGATCGACAACATGCAGATCTCCCCCGGCTTCGCCTACGAGAAGGCCCCGGACCAGGAGCACTGGCTGGGGGTGGAGCAGACCCGGGAGCTGTTCAGGAAGGCGTTCGGCGACGACCGGCGGAAGAAGTGGCGGCTCAACCACTCGCCGGTCTTCCTGGACTTCCTGGAGGGCAAGGTCGACCTCGCCTGCACGGCATGGGCCATCCCCTCCTACTCGCTCAAGGGCTGGCAGAAGCCGTGCTACCTGATGAGCGACGGCTACGTGAGCAGCTACCAGGAGCTGCTGGAGACCACCGACTGGGACGCCTACGGCCGCGGCAAGGACCCGCGCTGCGACAACTGCATGGCCCATTGCGGGTACGAGCCCTCGGCGGTCTTCGCCACGATGGGCTCGCTGAGGGAGTCGTTGCGCGCAGCGACGTCGTTGTGACCGGCACCCTCGCCGACCCGCCGGCGGTCCACCGGCTGGCCGACGTCACCGGCCCGGCCGACCTGCGCGGCCTCGGCCCGGCCGAGCTGGCCGCGTTGGCCGCGGAGATCCGGGCGGTGCTCATCGCGTCGGTCTGCCGCACCGGCGGGCACCTGGGGCCGAACCTGGGCGTGGTGGAGCTGACCCTGGCCGTGCACCGGGTGTTCGACTCCCCGCGGGACGCGGTGTTCTGGGACACCGGCCACCAGACCTACGTGCACAAGCTGCTCACCGGCCGCGCCGCGGAGTTCGACACCCTGCGCCGCACCGGGGGGCTGTCCGGCTACCCGTCCCGAGCCGAGAGCGTGCACGACCTGGTGGAGAACTCGCACGCCTCCACCGCGCTGGCCTACGCCGACGGGCTCGCCGCCGGGCTGGCGCTGCGCGGGGAGCACGACCGGCACGTGGTCGCGGTGGTCGGCGACGGTGCGTTGACCGGCGGGCTCAGCTGGGAGGCGCTGAACAACCTGGGCGCCGCGGCCGGCCGCCCGGTCGTCGTGGTGCTCAACGACAACGGCCGCTCCTACGCGCCCACCGTCGGCGGGCTGGGCGCGCACCTGCGCGAGCTGCGCCAGCGCCCCGGCACCGGGGCCACGGTGTTCGGGCAGCTGGGGCTGGGCTACCTGGGGCCGGTCGACGGCCACGACGTCGCCGCGGTCGAGGCGGCGCTGACCGAGGCGCGGGACCGGCGCACGCCGACCGTGGTGCACTGCGTCACCGAGAAGGGCCGCGGGTACCGGCCGGCCGAGCTCCACGAGACGGACCGGATGCACGCCGTCGCCCCGGCGAAGGCCCCGGCGTCGGTCACCGCCACCCCGCGGCCGTCGTGGACCGGGGTCTTCTCCGCCGCCCTGCAGCAGGTCGCCGCCGCCCGGCCCGAGGTGGTCGCGCTGACCGCCGCGATGCTGGACCCCACCGGGCTGACCCCGCTGGCCGGCACCGACCCCCACCGGGTGCGCGACGTCGGCATCGCCGAGCAGCACGCGCTGACCTCGGCGGCCGGCATGGCGATGGCCGGGCTGCACCCGGTGGTCGCCGTCTACGCCACCTTCTTGAACCGGGCCTTCGACCAGCTGCTGATGGACGTGGCGCTGCACCGGCTGCCGGTCACCCTGGTGCTCGACCGGGCCGGGGTCACCGGGAGCGACGGCGCCAGCCACAACGGGATGTGGGACCTGTCGCTGCTGGGCATGGTGCCGGGCATGCGGGTGGCCGCACCGCGGGACGCCGGCACGCTGGCCGAGCTGCTGGCCGAGGCGGTGGCCGACGGCGACGGGCCCACCGCGCTGCGCTTCCCGAAGGGCACGGTCGGCCCGGAGCTCCCGGCGCTGGCTCGGCTGGGCACCGCCGACGTGCTGCACCGCCCGGCCGGGGCGCCGTCCCGGGTGCTCCTGGTCGGGACCGGGCCGCTGGCGGCCACCGCGGTGGCCGCCGCCGAGCGACTGGCGACCGCGGGGGTGCCGACGACCGTCGTCGACCCGCGCTGGCTGCTGCCGGTCGACCCGGCGCTGGTGGCCGCGGCCGGTGCCCACCAGCTGGTGGTCACGCTGGAGGACAACGGCGTGGCCGGCGGCTACGGCGACGCGTTCTGCCGGGAGCTGCGGGCCGGCGGCGTGACCACCCCGGCGCAGACGCTCGGTCTGGGTCAGCGGTTCCTGGACCACGGCGACCGCGCGGAGCTGCTGGCCACGGCCGGCCTGGACGTCGACGGCGTGGTGCACCGGGTGCTGACCGCGCTCGGCCCGGCGCAGGTGGGCCGTCAGCCGAAGCGGCGGGCCAGGGCGCGGTAGGGGCCGGGGACGGCGCCGGCCAGCCAGGCGGGGAGGGCGAGCCAGCGCGGCACGACGGCGCGCCGGCGGCGCCCGGTCAGCACGTCGACCACCGCGCGGGCCACGAGGGACGGCGGCACCGGGCGGGGCACCCGCCGGTCGTAGGGGGCGCCGCGGCGGTCGAAGAACGCGGTGTCCACGACCCCGGGCAGCACCGTGCCCACGTGCACCCGCCGGTCGCGCAGCTCCTCGCCGAGCAGCAGCGCGAACACCTCGACGGCGGCCTTCGTGGCGGAGTAGACGCTCTCCCCCGGCACCCCGACGGCCCCCGCGATCGAGGTGACGAAGCAGACCGCCCGGTCCGCCGGCGGCTGGGCGGTGAGCGCGGCCGCGGCCGCGCGCCCGAGCAGCATGGTCGACCGGACGTTCAGGTCGACCAGCGACGTCACCTGCTCCGCGGTCATCGCCGCCACCGCGCCGGCGTGCCCGGCGCCCGCGTTGGCGACCACGGCGTCGAGCCGGCCGTACCGGGTCAGCGCCTCCTCGACCAGCGCGTCGGCGGCACCCGGCGCACGGAGGTCCGCGGTCAGCACGCTGCCGCCGCACCGGGCGGCGACCACGGTCAGCGCGGTCTCGTCCCGCCCGGCGCAGACCACCCGGGCGCCCCGGGCGGCCAGCAGCTCGGCGGTGGCGGCGCCGATCCCGCCGCTCGCCCCGGTCACCAGGACGACGGCGCCGCTCAGCTGCACGGCGCGGGCCTGCCGTCGGCGATCAGCGGACGGACCGCGGTCGTCGCCCGCACCCGCTCACCGCTCGGACCGGGCAGCGGCGGCCGCGCCCAGGACGGCAGCGGCGGCCGACGTCCCGCCGCTGACCACCGCCGCCCGTCGGTACGCCGGCCACCAGACCGCGACCGGCACCATGCTGAGCGCGTGCAGGACGTCGACGGCGGCGCCGGTGAGCACCATCCCGCGGGTGGGCCGGACGAGCACAGCGACGTACTGGCCCACCAGCCGGGCGCCGAGCACCTGCGTCACCCAGGTCGGCGGTTGCCGCCGGCCGGCGCAGACGGCGCGGGCGACCTCCTCCGGCCGGAGGAGCTGCGCGGCTCCCCAGCCGACGCACGCGGTGGAGACCAGGAGCGGCAGCACCCGGCGGCGGGCCCTCCCCCGGTGCACGGTCCGGCTCACCGCCGGCGCCGCAGGGTCACGGCCCCGGCCAGGACGGCGGCGCTGAGCCCGGCGACCGCCCCGTGGTGCCGGCTGGCCCAGATCTGCGGGTCCCGGGTCCAGGCCTGCTCGCCGAACCGGCTCCGCGGGCCGAAGTCCTGGCCGTCGGGTCCATCGGCGGGCTCCCACAGGTTGACCGGGTCGTCGGGCCGGGTGTCCCGGCTGGTCTGCTGGCCCTGCACCCCGTTGCGGGCGAGGTACCGGTCCATGAACTGCGGCCAGACCTTCGCCCCGAGGATGGTGTGCACGGTGGGGACCCCCACGTACCAGGCCCGGCGTTGCGGGTGCTCGGCCGCGTGCACCATCGCCCCGGCCACCACCTCCGGTGCGTAGAGGGGCGCGACCGGCTGCGGTCGCTTGGGCAGCCGGTTGAGCACCCAGTCGAACTGCGGGGTGTTCACGCCGGGGGCGTTGACCACGGTGAGGAGCACGCCGCTCCCCTCGTCCTCCAGCTCGGTGAGCAGGGACTCGGTGAACCCCTTGATCGCGTGCTTGGCGCCGCAGTAGACGCTCTGCAGCGGGATGCCGCGGTGGGCCAGTGCCCACCCGGTCTGCACGATCACCCCGCGGTCGCGCGGCCGCATCCGCTGCAGGGCCGACCGGGTGCCGTTGACGAAGCCCAGGTAGGTGACGGCGGTGGCCCGTTCGTACTCCTCGGGGGTGATGTCGGCGAACCGGGCGAAGACCGTGGAGAACGCGCAGTTGCACCAGACGTCGATCGGCCCGAGCTCGGCCTCGACCCGATCGGCGGCGGCATCGACGGCAGCGGCATCGGCGACGTCGACCCGGATCACCAGAGGGGTCCCCCCGGCGGCGCGCACCTCCTCGGCGGCGGCCGCCAGCCCCTTCTCGCCCCGGGCGAGCAACGCGACCCGGTCACCCCGGCGGGCGAAGGCCACCGCAGTGGCCCGGCCGATCCCGGCGCTGGCACCGGTGACGACGACGACCTCGCTCATGAGCTCCCCTCTCGTGCTGCACGTGCCTCACCCGGCGGTCCGGGCACCGTGATCACGGCCCCGCTACCCGGCGCCCGGCGCGCCAACCCCGCCGGGCAGCCAGCGCCGCAGCCAGGCGATCGACCGCTCGACCACCTGGTCGAGGGCCCCGGGCTCCGGGAACAGGTGCGTCGCGCCCGGGACCACGCTGACCTCGTGCTCACCCGGCAGCTGCGCGGCGGCGTCCCGGTTCAGCCCGAGCACCTGCTCGTCGGCCCCGCCGACCAGCAGCAGCGTCGGCGCCCGGACCCGGGAGAGCGCGGCGCCGGCGAGGTCGGGCCGCCCGCCGCGGGAGACCACCGCCCGGACCCGGTCCGGCCGGTCGGCCGCGGTGATCAGCGCGGCCGCGGCCCCGGTGCTGGCGCCGAAGGTCGCCACCGGCAGCTGTGCGGTCTCCTCCCCCTCGCTGAGCCGGTCGGCGGCGGCGGTCAGCCGCGCGGCGAGCAGCGGGATGTCGAAGCGGTGCTCCCGGGTGCGTTCGTCGACCCGCTCCTCGTCCTCGGTGAGCAGGTCCAGCAGCAGGGTGCCGAAGCCGGCCGCCTCCAGCGCCTGGGCGACCTGCCGGTTGCGCGGGCTGTGCCGGCTGCTGCCGCTGCCGTGCGCGAACAGCACCATCCCCTGGGCTGCGGCCGGGACGACCAGGTCCCCGGTCAGCAGCACCCCCGCGGCGTCCAGCTGCACGGTGCGGCGGTCAGACGGCATCGGGCCACGTCTCCTGCTCGCCACCCGAGGCACGGACGTCGTGCAGCGGGGTCAGCGCCCGGGACTCGTCGAACCAGCAGAAGGCGTCGTAGCGGCGGCCCAGCACCGTCGGCACGTAGTTGCCCCAGCGCTCGGCACCAGGGTGGTACACCACCCCGACCGCCCGGTGGGCGCGCTCGGCGGCCAGCCAGCCGGGCAGCTCGGGCGGCACGACGAACAGCGCGCTGTGCTCCGCCAGGGAGTCGTGCAGCAACGCCTCCACGCTCCCCGGCCGGGCGGGCGGCAGCGGCATCCGCTCCATCGCTGCACCCCACTCGTCCGCGGCGATCACGCTGCCGTGGTGGCTGCCGAAGCCGACGATGACGACGTCGTCCGCGCCGTGGCGCTCCCGCGCGAGCTGCCCGACGTTGACCATGCCGGCATCTGCCATGTCGGTGTACCGGGCGTCCCCGACGTGGGTGTTGTGCTCCCACACCACCGCGCGGGAGCCGGGACCGTGGTGCTCCAGCAGCCGGTCGAGGGTGTCGGCCATGTGCACGTCGCGCACGTTCCAGGACGCCGGCCCGCCGCGGACCATCGCCCGGTAGTAGGCCTCGGCGCCGGCCGCGGCCCGCGCGTTCTGCTCGGCGTCGAAGGCGGCGTCCCGCTCCCAGCGCCCGTCGGTGGCCGTGCGGGCACGGAGGTCGCCGAGCAGGGCCACCACCTCGTCCTCGCAGCTGGTCGGGACCAGCCGGGTGGCCCGCGCGTAGGCCTGCGGGTCCTCGGCGTAGGGCTCGAAGCACCGGAAGGCGGCCAGCGCCGTCGCCACGTGCTCGGGGTCGTGCTCCCGCAGGTGGTCCAGCACCGCCTGCAGCGACTCCCAGAGGCTGTAGACGTCCAGCCCGTGGAACCCGACCCGTTCGGCGCGCGGCCGGCCGGCGTTGTGCTCGCGCAACCAGCGGGTCAGGTCGGCGACCTCCTCGTTGGCCCACATCCACGTCGGCCAGCGGGCGTACCCCTGCAGCACCTCGCGGGGGTCCTCGGGCCCGGAGGCGAGCGTCACCGAGCAGTTCACCCGGTGGCAGTCCGGCCAGTCCCCCTCCACGGCGACGAAGGAGAAGCCGGCCTCGGTCACCAGCCGGCGGGTCAGCGCCGCGCGCCAGGCGTAGTACTCGTGCGTGCCGTGCGAGGCCTCACCGAGCAGCACGATGCGCGCCGACCCGATCCGCTCGAGCAGCGGGTCGAGGTCGCCCGGGTCCCGCAACGGCCGGGCCAGCTCCCGCACCTGTGGGTCACGTGCCGATCCGGTCATCCACGTCTCCGTGACGTCGTGGGCCGCACCGCGGCCCTCCCGTCCGGGCCCGGACGGCGGACCGACTCCGGGCCGGGCCGGCCGGGCGCCTCGACTCGGCGGCCACCGGCGTGGTCGTGCCTACCCGACCGGCACCCGGGCGATGCACCGCCGCGCAGAACGGGTAAGGGACAGCGGGTCGATCGACGGGACCACCACCGAGGAGGAGCGATGTCCGCGACCACCGAGCCGTTCGCCGACCGTGTCGAGGCAGGCCGGGCCCTGGCTGCCCGCCTCCCCGGGCACGCCGATCCCGCCCTCGTGGTGCTCGGACTGCCGCGGGGCGGGGTGGTGGTCGCCGGGGAGGTCGCGCGTGCCCTCGGCGGGGCCCTCGACGTCGTCGTGGTCCGCAAGATCGGGGTGCCCTGGCAACCGGAGCTCGCCATGGGCGCCATCGCCGCGGTCGACTCCGACGTCGAGACGGTGCACGACCAGCGCGTCCTGGCCCACGTGGACGTCGACGAGGAGACCTTCGCCCGGGCCCGGGAACGGGAGGTCGTCGAGCTGCGCCGCCGCGAGGCCGCCTACCGGCAGGGCCGCCCGGTCACGCCGCTGGCCGGCCGCCCGGTGCTCGTGGTGGACGACGGCCTGGCCACCGGGTCCACCATGCGGGCAGCCCTCACGGCGGTCCGCCGGCAGGGACCGAGCCGGCTCACCGTCGCCGTCCCGGTGGCCTCGCCGCGGGTGTGCGCCCAGCTGGCCGACGAGGTCGACGAGGTCGTCTGCCTCTGGGCGCCCGAGTCGTTCTCCGCCGTCGGCCAGGGCTACCGGGACTTCCGCCCGACCACCGACGACGAGGTCCGGGCGGCGCTGGCCGGCTCCGCGGCCGGCTGACCCGGCGGGCCCCGGCTCGCAGCCGGGTCAGCCGTCGGCGTGGGTGGGGCGCCGGGACAGCTCGATCAGGCCCCGGAGGCAGTCCTCGCGCAACGGCTGGGGGAAGCCCTCGGCGAGCCGGTAGTACACGACCCGGCCCTCCTTGCGGCTGGTGACGAAGCCGGCGGTGCGGAGCAGCCGCAGGGCGTAGCCGACGGCGTCCTCGGTCGCCTCCAGCGCCATCGCCAGGTCGCCCACGCAGAGCTCGTCGACGACGTCGAGGGCGTAGAGCACCCGGGCCCGCGTCCCGTCGGCCAGCAGGCTCAGCATCGTCGAGAGGCTCGCCGCGTCCTCGCGCGTGGGCACCCGGGCCCTCGCCGCGGCCACGCGTACCGGGTCGACCGGATGTGGATGATCTGCCACGGTCAGCACGGTTACCCGCACGACCACACGGGTATGCGCGGCTCCGGTCAGACACGGCCTCAGGCGACGCGGACGGGGAGGGAACGGGTGTCGGCCTACCTGAGCCTCGCCGCGATGCTGGGCATCGCCGTGGGCGGTGTGCTGCTGGCGTACCTGCTGCACCGCCGGACGGCGGTGGCACCGGGGGCGGTCGCGAGCCTCCCCTTCCTCTCCGGCTGGCGGCCCGAGGAGCACGCGTTGTCCCGGTTCGAGGCGCGGTACTACCCGATGACGCTGCTGTTCCTCGCCTTCGACGTGGAGATGCTCTACATGTACCCGTGGGCGACCGTCGTCGCCTCGATCGGGACATCGGCGATCGTCGAGATGTTCGTGCTGCTCGGTGTGCTGATGACCGGCGTGCTGTGGGCCTGGCGCGAGGGTGCGCTGCGGTGGACCTGAGGTCACTGGCGGCGCGGCGCACCGCGGTGCTCGCGGTCGAGGTGCCCGGTTGGGGCCGCACCCGCTGCGCGCTCGAGCAGCACGTCCGGACCCGGGGCTGGCGGCTGGCCGACTCCCCCGCCGACGCCGACCTGCTGGTCGTCTGCGGCCGCCCCGGGGCCCGGCTGACCGCCGCCGTCGAGCACGTCTGGGGTCAGCTGCCCGGCCCCCGTGCCCGGGCGGAGGTGACCACCGCCGAGGCCGTGCCGGCCGCCCTGGACCGGGCCACGGCCGAGCTCGCCGACGGCGCGGCCCAGCGGCGAGACGCCGACGGCCGGCCGGCCGAGCCCGACCCCGGGACCACCGCCACCGCCACCGGCGACGACGGCGACGGCGACGGCGACATGGACATGGACATGGACATGGACATGGACGACGACTCCGGGGACATGGACCACGGCGACATGGACCACGGCGACATGGACCACGGCGACATGGACCACGGCGACATGGACCACGGCGACATGGACATGGACATGCCGATGCCGGGCGGGATCGGCCTGGCCGGCGGCGGTGGCGACGACCAGCTCGCCGACCCCGACAGCCTCGACCTCGACGTGCTGCACGTCCCCCTCGGCCCGGTGCTCCCGCACTGGCCGGCCGGCCTGCTGCTGCACACCACGCTCCAGGGCGACCTGGTCGTCGCCGCCCGGGCCGAGGTGCTGCTGCCGGCCGACGGCTCCCCCACCGACCCGCCGGTGCACGGCACCGCGGCCGGCCGCTGGGACGCGGTGGCCACCCTGCTCGCCCTGGCCGGCTGGGACGACGCCGCGGTCCGGGCTGCGCGGGTCCGCGACGAGCTGCTGGCCGGCGGGCAGCCGCCCGAGGCCGACCGGCTGGCCCGCCGGATCACCCGCTCCCGGCTGCTCCGCTGGTCGCTGCGTGGCCTGGGCCGGCTGCCGGAGGGCGATGCGCACGACCGGCTGCGGCACTGGCTGGCGGGCACCGAGCAGCGCCGGTCGACCGAGCTCTCCGCGGTGGCCGACCTGGTCACCGGGCTGGACCTGGCCAGCGCCCGGCTGGTGGTCGCCTCGCTGGACCTGGACACCGCCGACCGGGTGACCGTGCCGGTGGAGGCGGGCTCGTGACCGTGACCGAGGTGTCGGCCGGCTGGGTGCCGCTCGCGGCCGCCCTGCTCCTCGCCGTCGCGGCCGCCGCGGCGAGCCTGGAGGGCGCGCTGGCCGCGCGGTCCGCCGGGCAGCCGCTGGGGAGTGGCCTGCTCACCCCGGTGGCCGAGACCGCGCGGCTGTTCGGTCAGCGCCGCCGGACCACCGTGGCCGCGGACCTCCCGTTGCAGCGGATCGGCATCGCCGGGCTGCTCACCGCGGCGCTGCTGATGGTCGCCGTCGTCCCGTTCGGCCGGTGGACCGTCGCCGACCTGACGGTCGGCGTCGTCTGGTTCAACGCGATGGACGTGCTGGTGTGGGCGGCGGTCTGGCTGGCCGGCTGGGGCCCCAACAGCGCCCACGCCCTGGTCGGCGGGTACCGCTTCCTGGCCCAGGCGCTGTCCTACGAGCTGCCGCTGATGTTCGCGCTGACCGCACCGGCGGTCGCCGCCGGCAGCCTCCGGCTGGGCGACGTGGTGGCCGCGCAGTCCGGGCTGTGGTTCGTCGTCTGGATGCCGGTGGCGTTCGCCGTCTTCTGCGCGGCGGTCGCCGGGTTCTCCGTCTGGGGGCCCCTCGGCGCGCCCGCCGGGGCGACCACGGCCGGCGGGGTGCTCGTCGAGGCGGCCGGCGTGGACCGCTGGCTGCTCTCCGCCGGGCGGTACGCCCTGCTCACCGCCGGGGCCGCCTTCGGGGCGACCGCCTTCCTCGGCGGGGGGCACGGGCCGCTGCTACCGGCGTGGCTGTGGCTGCTGGTCAAGACCGCCGCACTGCTCGCCGTCCTCGTCGCGCTGCGCCGCCGGCTCCCGGTGATCCGCCCGGAGCAGCTGGCCGCCCCTGCCTGGCTGGTCGCGCTGCCGCTGGTGCTGCTGCAGGTGCTCGTCGTGTCCGTCGTCGTCGTGGTCCAGGCCTGAGGAGGGGGAGACCGTGCTCACCGGGATCGTGTTCTGGGTGCTCGCCGTGGTGGCGGTCGCCGCCGGCGTCGCCGTCTTCCGGGCCGACTCGATGGCCCGGGCGACCTACGCGCTGGCCGCGTCCTTCATCGCCGTCGGCCTGGTGCTGCTGCTGGTCGACCTGGAGTTCCTCGGCGTCATCACCGTGCTGATGATGACCATGGAGATGGCCGTGATGGGCATCTACATGATCATGTTCATGGGGATGAACCCGGCGCTGATGCCGATGGACATGGTGCACGGCAAGCGCCCGGCGCTGGCGGTCGCGATCGGCACGTTCGTCGTCCTGGCCGCCGGCGCGCTGCTCGTGCCGTGGCCCACCCGCCGGGGCGCACCCGCCGCCGACCTGGTCACCTCGCTGGGCGAGGCGATCATGGAGTCGAAGATGCTGGTGATGATGACCGTCTCGCCGGTCCTCTTCGCCACGATCGTCGCCGCCCTCGTCCTCGCGCTGCCGCGGGGTCGCTACGACCGGCTCGGCGACGACCTGCGCGCGGGGAAGGCCCCGCGATGACGCTGCAGACGATGTTGCTGGTGGCGGCCGCGCTGTTCAGCGTGGGGCTCTACGGGGCCATCTCCCAGCAGGTCGTGGTCATGGTGATGATGGGCCTGGAGCTGATGCTCAACGGCGTCATCCTCGCCGCCGCGGCCTTCTGGTGGTTCCTCTCCCCCACCCCCGACGGCCAGGTGCTGCTGCTCGTGGTGATCACCGCGATGACGGTGGAGATGGCGATGGGCTTCGCCGTGGCCACCCTGCTGCACCGCTCCCGGCAGTCGGACATGACCGACATGGCCACGGACCTGTCCCGGTGACCGGGCTGCTGTGGGCCTGCGCCACGGTGCCGGCGGTCGTCGGTGCGGGGCTGTGCGTCTCCGGGCGGCGCGCGGACCGGGTGGCGCCGGCCGTCGGGATCGTCACGGCGGGCGTCGTCCTGGCGCTGTCGGTCGCCGTGGCGCTGGGCCGGCCGGCCACCTCGGCGCCCTTCCTGCCCGGCGCGGTGTTCGGGCTGGCGGTCGACGCCCTGGCGGCCGTGGTGCTGCCCGCGGTCGCCGCCGTCACCCTGCTCGTGCTGGTCTTCTCCGCCGCCGACGTCTCCGGTGCCCGGGCCCGCTACACCGGCCTGCTGCTGCTGTTCGCCGCGGCCGTGGTGGTCACCGTCTGCGCCACCACGCTGCCGGCGCTGCTGTTCGCCTGGGAGGTGATGGGCGCGACGTCGTACGCGCTGATCGGCTTCCGCTGGCAGGAGCCGCACCGGGTCGGCGCCGGGCTGACCGCCTTCCTCACCACCCGCACCGCCGACCTCGGGCTGTACCTGGCCGCCGGGGCGGCCCTGGCCGGTGGATCGGGGCTGGCGCTGGCCGACCTGCCCGGGCTGCCGGCGCCCTGGCGGGACGTCGCCGCCGCCGGGCTGCTCGTCGCCGCCCTCGGCAAGGCCGCCCAGCTGCCGTTCACCGCCTGGCTCTCCGCGGCGATGCAGGGCCCCAGCCCGGTCAGCGCGCTGCTGCACTCCGCGGCGATGGTCGCGATGGGCGGCTACCTGCTGCTGCGGGTCTCCCCGCTGCTGGGCGCGACCAGCTGGGCCGGGCCGACCGCGGCCTGGGTGGGCGCGCTGACCGCGTTGCTGCTCGGCGCAGTGGCGCTCGCCCAGCGCGACCTCAAGCAGCTGCTGGCCGCCTCGACCGCGGCGCAGCTCGGATTCGTGGTGCTGGGCGCCGGGGTCGCGGCCGTCGCCGGCGGCACCGCGCACCTGGTCGCGCACGCGGCCACCAAGGCGCTGCTCTTCCTGGCCGCCGGGGCCTGGCTGACCGCGCTGGGCACCAAGCAGCTGCCGGCGCTGCGCGGCGCCGCCCGGCGCTGGCCGCTGGTCGGCGTCTGCGCCGCGGTGGGGGCACTGGCCCTGGCCGGGGTGGCGCCGCTGTCGCTGTGGGCGACCAAGGACGCCGTCCTCGCCGGGGCCCACGAGGAGTCCCTGGCCCTCTACCTGGTCGGGCTGGCCGCCGCCGCGCTGTCGGCGGGCTACGCCGGCAAGGTGCTGTGGCTGGTCTGGCAGCGGCTGCCCGCGGACGCCGAGGCGGGCTACGACACCGAGGAGGAGGGCACCCGTCAGGTGCGGGCGCTGCAGCAGGCGCCGCTGGTCGTGCTGGCCGCGGGCGCCGCCGTCCTCGGGCTGCTGGCCCTCCCTCCGGTCGGCGACACGCTGCGCCAGGCCCTCGACGGCAGCGGCCCGACCCCGGGGCTGGTGGAGCTGGCCGTCTCCGCGGTCGTCGCGGTGGTGGTGCTGCTCCTCGTGCGGGTCCGGCCGCTGCAGCCGCTGCCCGGCTGGCTCGAGGGCTGGCTGGGGCTGGCCCGGGCGACCGACGTGGTCGTCGTCCGGCCGGTGCTGCACACGGCCGAGGCGCTGGCCCGGTTCGACGACCGGGTGCTCGCCCGCGCGGTGACCGGCGCCGGCCGGGGCGCGCTGCGGACGGCACGCGCCGCGGCCCGCTTCGACGACGGAGTGCTCGACCGGGCCGTCGCCGGCTCGGCCACCGCAGGCGTGCGGCTGGCCGACGCCACCGGCCGGGCCGACCTGGCCGGGCCGGACGCCGCCGTGCGGTCGCTGGCCGCCGGCACCCGCTGGCTGGGGGGCTGGGCCCGGCGCACCCAGACCGGCCAGCTGCACCAGTACTACGTCTCGGCCGCCGTGGTGCTCGCCGCCGCGCTGGCCCTCCTGCTGGCAGTGAGGTAGCTCCGTGCTCAGTTCGATCATCTTCCTGCCCCTGGTCGCCGCGGCCCTGCTGGCCGTGCTCCGGGTGCCCGACCGGGTCGCCCGCTGGACCTGGATCGCGGTCACCACCGCCGACCTCGCGCTGGTCGGCGTGCTGATCGCGAGGTACGAGACGCCCGCGGACGGCGGCCTCGCGTTCGAGGAGCGCGCCCGGTGGATCCCGTCGGTCAACAGCAGCTGGCACGTCGGGGTCGACGGGCTGTCGGTGCCGCTGCTGGCGCTGACCGCGGTGGTCTTCTGCGCCTGCGCGGTCTACGGGCTGCGCGAGGACCGGCGCCCGCGCCAGCACGCCGCCCTCTTCCTCGCGCTGCAGACCACCTGCCTGGGGCTCTTCGCCGCCCAGGACCTGATCGTGTTCTTCCTCTTCTTCGACCTGTCGATCGTCGGGATGTACGCCGCGATCGCCGGCTGGGGGCACGGGCGTGAGGCCGGGCGCTCGGCGCTGCAGTTCTTCCTCTACACCTTCCTGGGCAGCCTCGCGCTGCTGCTGGGCTTCATCGGCCTCTACCTCGCCGCCGACCCGCACACCTTCGACATCCCGGAGCTGATCGCCGCGGCGCCGCTGCAGGACCACCCGGTCGCCGGCGGGTTCGTGCTGGCCGCGCTGCTCGTCGGTCTGGCCGTCAAGACGCCGACGATCCCCTTCCACACCTGGCTGCCCCCGGCGCACACCGACGCCTCGGCCATCGGCTCGGCGGTGCTGGCCGCGGTGCTGCTGAAGATGGGCACCTACGGCTTCGTCCGGATCGCCATGCCCGCGCTGCCCGACGCCTGGCGCGGGGCCGCCTGGGTGGTGCTCGCCGTCGGGATCGCCTCGGTGCTCTACGGCGCGCTGGTCGCCCTGGCCCAGACCGACGTCAAGCGGATGATCGCCTACACCTCGATCAACCACATGGGGTACGTGGTCATGGCAGTCGGCGCGGCCGGTCTGCTCGGCGGCGGGACGGCGGCCCGCGAGCTCGCAGTGACCGGCGCCGTCACCCAGATGGTCAGCCACGGCCTGCTCACCGGCGCACTGTTCCTGCTGGCCGGGGTGCTGCACGACCGCACGGGCAGCTACGCGATGCGCGACTACGGCGGCCTGGCCCGCACCGCTCCGCTGTGGTCGGGGCTGTTCGCGGTGGCGGCGTTCGGTTCACTGGGGATCCCGGCGTTCAGCGGCTTCATCGCCGAGTTCCAGGTCTTCGCCGGGAGCATCGGCACCACCGCCTGGGCGGCGATCGCGCTGCCCGGGATCCTGATCACCGCGGCGCTGTTCCTGCGGGCGCTGCAGCTGCTGGTCACCGGGCTGCCCGGTGGGCGGTCGATCAGCTTCTCCGACGTGCGGGCGGTCGAGGCGGTGCCGGTGACCGGGCTGCTGCTGCTGTCCCTGGCGATCGGCGTCCTGCCCTGGCTGTTGCTGGACCTGATCACCCCCGCGTCCGCCGTCCTGGTCGACCTGGTGGGCAGGTGATGGAGCCGGCGATGATGATGGAGCAGTCGCCGCTGGCGCTGCTCCCCGAGCTCTGCCTCCTCGCGGGCGCGGTGGCCACCCTGCTGGCCGGCTCCTTCCTGCCCCGACAGCGGCAGTGGGTGGCCCGGCTGATCGCGGTCACCGCCCTCCTCGCCGCCGCCGTCTCCGCCGCCCTCGCCTTCCCGGGGGGCCGAAGTCGCGATTTTGGCCCCCCGGCGGAGACGGTGTTCGGGGCGTTCGTGCTGGACACCGCGACCGGGGTCACCCGGCTGGTGGTCGTCGCGGCGGTGCTGCTGGTGATCGGCCTGGGGGTCGACGAGCTGGCCGGGACGGCGCGGGAGAGCGAGACCTACGCGCTGCTGCTGCTCGGCGGGCTGGGCGCGATCGTGCTGGCCGCCACCGACGACCTTCTGGTGCTCGCCGTCGCCTTCCTGCTGGCCAGCATCCCGGTGTACGCCCTGGTCGGGATGGTCCGCAGTCCGGGCGCGGCCGAGGCGGCGCTGAAGACCTACCTGCTCGGGGCGCTGTCCGGCATCTTGCTGCTGCTCGGGGCCACGGTGCTGTCCGGCATCGCCGGCGGCACCGCCTACGTCGACCTGGCCACCGGGCTCGCGGCGGCGCCGGCCGCCGCGGTGGCCGTCGGGGCGCTGGCCGTGCTGGCCGGGCTGCTGTTCGAGGCCGGCGGGGTGCCGCTGCACCAGTGGGTGCCCGACGCCACCCAGGGTGCCGGCACCGCCGCGGCGGCGTTCCTCACCACCGTGCCGAAGGTCGGTGCGCTGGTCGCCGCCGCGCGGCTGGTCGACGTGCTGCCGGGCGCCCTGTCCTGGCCGCTGCTGGTGGGCCTGCTCGCCGCCGCCACCATGACGCTGGCCAACCTGGCGGCGCTGGCCCAGACCGACGCCCGCCGGCTGCTGGGCTGGTCGACGGTCAGCCAGGTCGGCTACCTGCTCATGCCGGTCGCCGTGGTGACCAGCACCTCCGCCGCCACCCCGGCGCTGCTGGTCTACCTGGCCGGCTACGCGGTCACCAACCTGACCGCCTTCGCCGTGCTCGCCGCGGTGCCCGGCGCCCGGTCGCTCACCGACTTCCGCGGCCTCGCCCGGCAGCGGCCCTGGCTGGCGGCCGCGCTGGGGATCAGCCTGCTCAGCCTGGTCGGCACCCCGCCGACGGCGGTCTTCCTCGGCAAGCTGACCGTTTTCACCGCCGCCTGGGACGGCGGGCTCGCCTGGCTGGTCGTGGTCGCTGCGCTGAACACCCTGGTCAGCCTCTTCTACTACCTGCGCTGGCTGGTCGAGGCGTTCCGCCCCGGCGAACCCGCACCCACCGCCGGCTGGGCGCACGGGGCCGCGCTGGCCGGTGCGCTCGGGGTGCTGGCGGTCGGGCTCGGCGCCGGCCTGGTGACCGCGCTGACCGGCGACGGCACTCTCGGCTGAGCCGCCGCACCCGGCAGCGAGGTGACCGGCGACGCGCCGAGCCAGTCGCTGCAGTGGGCCGTGGAGGCGGTGGCCAAGGCCGGCAGCATCGGCATCGTCGGCGTCTACCCGCCGCAGATGACCTCCTTCCCCATCGGCGCTGCGATGAACAAGAACCTGAGCGTCAAGATGGGCAACTGCAACCACCGGCGCTACATCCCGCACCTGCTGGACCTGGTGCGCACCGGCGCCATCGACCCGTCCACGGTGCTCACCCAGGTCCAGGACATGCCGTCCGTCCTGCAGGCCTACGAGACCTTCGACCACCGCGAGAGCGGCTGGACCAAGGCGGTCATCGCCCCCTGAGCCGCGGGCGCCGTCGCCTGCCTGAGCGAGGCAGGCGACGGCGCTGCCCTCCTCAGGACGGCGAGGGCACGACGAGCACCTGGCCGACCAGGATCACGGTGCTGGTCAGCCCGTTGGCGGCCATCAGCTCGGTCACCGTCGTCCCCTGGTCCAGCGCGATCTGCCCGAGCGTGTCCCCCGGGACGACGGTGTGGGTCGTCGGCGCCACCACGGGTGCCGGCTCAGGCGCCGGTTGCGGCGCCGGCGCGGCGGCCGGCGGACCGGGCACGGCCAGCACCTGACCGACACCGATCACGGTGCTGGTCAGCCCGTTGATGGCCATCAGCTCGGCGACCGTCGTCCCCTGGTCCAGCGCGATCTGCCCGAGCGTGTCCCCGGGCACCACCGTGTGGTTGCCGGTCACCGCCGGCGCCGGTGCCGGTGCCACCGGCTCGGGGACCGGGATCGGCGCGCAGACGGTGGCGAGCGCCCCCGGATCGGCGAGGCCCTCGACGACCTCCGCGCAGCTGCGGTGGTCGACCCGGGAGGCCACCCCCGTCCACCACGACGTCTGGCCCAGCGCACCGCTCCAGGACTGCGACAAGTGCACGTGCCCGGTGTGCGGATCGGTCCCGGTGTAGGGCAGCCAGCCGGCGGCCGCGTTGTCGGCCGACCAGATCCGGCGGTCCCAGACGACGTACATGACCCCGAGCCGCCGGGCCTGGTAGGCCGACTCCCCGCTCGGGCCGTCGGCGGTCAGCCAGCCGAGGAAGCGGTCGGCGGCAGCGCGCTCCTCGGGGACGTCGGCCCGCAGCATCCAGTCCCAGGCACGCCCCTCCTTGTGCTCGCTCGTGCCGCCGACCGCGCAGTCGCGGCTGATGCCCCCGTTGGCCCCGGCGGCGTAGGCGGCGAGGACCAGTGCGGCGAGATCCGCGGTGCCGGGCTTGGCCGCCGGGTCGCAGACCGTCTGGCCGACGTAGGGCGCCGGCTGCTCGACGACCGGCGGTGCAGGGACCGGCGCGGCGGGCTCGGCGCCGTCCGCCCGTGCTGCCGGGACGAACACCCCGCAGACGCCGACCACGGCGAGCACGGTGGCGCGGCCGACCACGACCGGACGACGGGTGGCCGGACGGCGGCCGGCCGGGTGCCGACGCACCCGCCGGGACGAGGAGGGCACGACGACTCCGGGCAACGGGACTCCAAGGCAGGGGGGCGGCGTCGGGCTCATCCCAGGGGGCGCCGCGCATCGCCGTCCATGCCGCCCCCCGGCGACGGACCCGGTGCCGGCGCGGCGAGCACCGTGCGCGACCACGGCCGCAGATCGGGCGCCGCCCGATGTGACGTGGCACACCGAAAAGCTGCTCAGCCCGTCCGAGCCGCGTGGTCGTGGCTGTGCCGGTGATCGGGGTCGGGCTCGGGGCGGTCGTCGTCGCGATCCCGACCCTGGCTCTCGCCCTGGTCCTCGCCCTGGTCCTCGCCCTGGTCCTCGCCCTGGTCCTCGCCCTGGTCCTCGCCCTGGTCCTCGCCCTGGTCCTCGGCCTCGGCGCGGTCGATCCGGCGGTCGTGCCGCCAGTCGAACGCCCCGATGACCAGGGCCGCGAGCGACGCGACCACGGCCACGGACAGCGCCGCCGCGGCGGCCAGCGGGTACTGCTGGTCGGTGGCACCGAGCACGAGGTAGAACAACGCCGGCAGCGCCGCGGTGCCGATCGCCCCGCCGAACCGCTGGAAGGTCTGCAGGGCGCCACCGGCCGAGCCGGCCATCGCCACCGGCACGTTCCGCAGCGCGAGCGTGATGTTCGGCGAGATGACGAAGCCGCCGCCGACGCCGGCCAGCAGCAGGGTGGGGACGATCGCCCAGCCGGTGACCTGAGTCGGCACGGTGGCGATCACGATCGCCGTGGCGGCCAGGCCGAGCACGACACCGCTGAGGCCGGCCACGGTCAGCGCCCGGCCGTACCGCTCGACCAGCCGACCGGCGACCACCGCCGCGGTCGCCGAGCCGACCGCGAACGGCGTGACGGCCAACCCGGACTGCAGCGGCGACCAGCCCAGCCCGGTCTGGAAGTACAGCGCGAAGGTCAGCCAGATGCCGCTGAACCCGAGGAAGTACACCGTGCCCAGCGCCACTCCGGGCCCGTAGCCGCGGGTGGCGGTGACCAGCCGCGGGTCGAAGACCGGGTCCTTGCCGGCCCGGACGATGCGCTGTTCCCAGCCGACGAACGCGACGAGCAGCGCGATCCCGACCGGGAAGCACCACCACAGCCGCGCCAGGCCGCCCGACTCCGCCTGCACCAGCGGCAGCAGCAGCGCGAACGCCCCGCCACCGAGCAGCAGCATCCCCGGGACGTCGATCCGGCCGTGCTCCTCCCCCGGCGGGCGCCCCGGGATCAGCCGGACGGCCAGCACGAAGGCCAGCACGCCGATCGGCACGTTGACGTAGAAGATCCACCGCCAGCCGCCCGGGCCGGACGCGAGCGCCAGGATCACCCCGCCCAGCACCGGCCCGACGGCGGTGGAGATCCCGACCGTCGCGCCGAAGAACCCGAACGCCCGGCCCCGCTCGGCGCCCCGGAAGAGCTGCTGGATCAGTGCGGAGTTCTGCGGGGCCAGGCAGCCGGCCGCGAGGCCCTGGGCGAGCCGGGCCGCGACGAGCAGCTCGATGGACGGCGCCGCCCCCGCAGCCGCGCTGCACAGCACGAAGGCGACCAGGCCGATGAGGAACATCCGGCGGCGGCCGTAGGCGTCACCGAGCCGGCCGGCCGGCACCAGCGCCAGGCCGAAGGCCAGCGCGTAACCGGAGACCACCCACTGCACCGTCGCGGGCGTGGCACCGAGGTCCGACCGCAGGGACGGCAGGGCGACCGAGACGATGCTGACGTCCAGCAGCGTCATGAAGCCGACGACGAGCGTCACCCAGAGGGCGTGCCACCGCCGCGGATCGGCGCCTTCCGGGGCACCGGGGTCGGTGCGCACGGGCTGAGCAGGCAGGAGGTCCTCCCGGGACGGTGGGGTCGGCAGCCGCTGTCCTGCCGCAGCGCCGCCGACCCGCGGGATCGGTCACGGCAGGGCGGTCAGCAGCTTGTCCAGGGTGACCGGCAGGTGCCGGACGCGCACGCCCGTGGCGGCGTGGACGGCGTTGACCACCGCCGCCGCCGTGCCGACGATGCCGATCTCGCCGATCCCCTTGGACCCCATGGCGTTCACGTACGGGTCGTGCTCGTCGATCCAGTGGGCCTCGACCTCGCCGACGTCGGCGTTGACCGTGATGTGGTACTCGGCCAGGTCGTGGTTGGCCACCTGCCCCACCCGCGGGTCCCAGGCGCTGTTCTCGTGCAGCGCCATCGACAGCCCCATGGTCATCCCGCCGATCAGCTGCGAGCGCGCGGTCCGCGGGTTGATCACCCGGCCGACGCCGAAGACGCCGAGCAGCCGGGGCACCCGGACCTCCCCGGTGTCGGCGTTGACCCGGGCCTCGACGAACTGGGCGCCGAACGCGTACGGGGCGTGGGTGTCGTCCTGCCCGGCCTGGTCGACGTCCCCGCTGGCCTCGTCGCCGTCCCTCGGGTCGGCGCCGAACTTGGTGCGGAACTCGCGGGCCGCCACCACCAGCGCCGAGCCCCAGGTGTTGGTGCCCGAGGAGCCGCCGGCGACCGAGGCGACCGGGTAGCGGGTGTCGCCGATCCGCACGTCGACGTCGGCGACGTCGACGCCCAGGGCGTCGGCGGTGATCTGCGGCAGGATCGTCCAGGCCCCGGTGCCGAGGTCCGCGGCGCCGATCTCGGCGACGTACCGGCCGTCCTCGTAGCGCAGGTTCGCCGTCGAGGTGGCCTGCCGCATGGTCGGGTAGACCGAGGAGGCGACCCCGGTGCCCACCAGCCAGTCGCCGTCCCGGTGCGCCCGCGGCCCGGACCAGCCGAACCGCTCGGCGCCCTCGCGCAGGCACCGCACCAGGTTCCGGCTGGACCACGGCTTCCCGGTCTCCGGGTCGACCTCCGGCTCGTTGCGGACGCGCAGCTCGATCGGGTCGATGCCGAGCTCCTCGGCCAGCTCGTCCATCGCGACCTCGGGGCCGAACATGCCCGGGCACTCCCCCGGCGCGCGCATCCACGACGGGATCGGCACGTCGAGGGCGGCGAGCCGGTGGGTGGACCGCCGGTTCGGCGAGGCGTACATCATCCGGGTGGGCACGCCGGTCTGCTCGGCGAACTCCTTGACCTTCGAGGTCTGCTCGACCACGTCGATGGCGATCGCGGACAGCCGCCCGCGGGAGTCGGCGGCCAGCTGCATCCGCTGGATGGTCGGGGTGCGGTAGCCGGCCAGGAAGAACATCTGCTGGCGGGTGAGCGCCAGCTTCACCGGCCGGCCGGGCAGCGCCCGGGCGGCCAGCGCGGTGAGCATCACGTTGGCGTGCGGCAGCCCCTTGGAGCCGAACCCGCCGCCGACGTAGGGACAGACGACCCGCACCTGCTCCTGCTCCAGCCCGAAGACCTGGCACACCGCGGCCCGGTCGGGGTGCACGCCCTGGGTGGAGTCCCACAGCGTCAGGAACCCGTCGCCGGCCGGCTCCCACAGCGCCGTCGTGGCGTGCGGCTCGAGCGGGTTGTTGTGGTACATCGCGGTCGAGTAGGTGCGCTCCAGCGTCATCTCGGCGGCGGCCATGGCAGCGGCGACGTCGCCCTCGGCGGTGTCGGTCTCGTGCCCGGCGTTCACCTGCTCCGGGGCGTACAGGTCCGGCCGGTCGGCGGACAGCTCCGCGTCGTGCGGCTGCTCCTCGTAGCGGACCGTGATGCCGTCGGCCACCTCCCGGGCCAGCTCGGAGGTCTCGGCGACCACCACCCCGATCAGCTGCCCGCGGAAGCCGACGTCCTGCCCCTGCAGGACGGCGTACTCGGCGTCTTCCGTGGAGGCGAGCCGCTCGGCGTTGAACGGGGTGAGCACGGCCAGCACCCCGTCCAGGGCCTCGGCCGCGGCGGTGTCCATCGCGGTGACCCGGCCCCGGGCGATCGTGGCCTGCACCGGATGGGCGTACGCCGGGTGCTCGACGGGGGTCTCGTAGGCGTAGGTGGCGGTGCCGCGGACCTTGAGCTCGCCGTCCCGGCGCACCAGGTCCTGGCCGATGGCGCGCGGTTCCAGCAGGTCGGTCATGACTGCTCCTCCGGGAGGAGGCCGCGCACGGTGGCGAGCACGGTGCGGGCCACGAGCGGGATCTTGAAGCCGTTGCCGCTGTCGATCCCCGGCTGCGGCTGGGCGGCCGCCAGCTCGGCGGCGATCGCGGCCCGGACGGCGTCCTCGGTCAGCTGCTGCCCGCGGAGCACCTCCTCGGCCCGGGTGGCCCGCCACGGCTTGTGCGCCACCCCGCCGAGGGCCAGTCGGAGCTCGCCGTCCGGCGTGACGACGGCGGCCACCGAGACCAGCGCGAAGGCGTAGGAGGCCCGGTCGCGGACCTTGCGGTAGGCCGACCGGGTGCCGACCGGCAGGGCGGGCAGGTCGATGGCGGTGATCAGCTCGCCGTGCTCCAGCACGGTGTCCCGGGACGGGTCGTCGCCGGGCAGCCGGTGCAGCTCGGGAAACGGGACGGTGCGCTCCCCCGCCGGGCCGAGCACCTGCACCTGCGCGTCGAGGGCGGCCAGCGCCACCGCCATGTCCGAGGGGTGGGTGGCGATGCAGGTCTCGGGCGCATTCGCGTCCGGCAGCGCACCCGGCGTCCCGAGGACGGCGTGGTAGCGGGTGTAGCCCCCGACCGCGCTGCACCCGCTGCCCGGCTCCCGCTTGTTGCACGGGGTGGTCACGTCCTGGAAGTACACACAGCGGGTGCGCTGCAGCGGGTTGCCGCCCGTGGTCGCCATGTTGCGCAGCTGCCCGGTCGCCCCGGCCAGCAGCGCCTGGGCCAGCACGGGCCACCGCTCCCGGACGCGCGGGTCGGCGGCGACCTGGCTGTTGGTCGAGGCCGCGCCCAGCCGCAGCCCGCCGTCCGGGAGGTCGGTCACCTCGCGGGAGGTCAGCGTGCGGACGTCGACCACCAGGTCGGGCCGGGCCACGCCGAGCCGGAGGTGGTCGACCAGGTTGGTGCCCCCGGCCAGGAAGACCGCGCGCGGCTCGGCGGCGACGTCCCGCACGGCCTCGGCGACGTCGCCGGGGCGGGCGTAGGCGAACGGCTTCACCGGGCACCGCCGGCCTGCTGCACCGCGGGGGTGATGTTCACGTAGGCGGCGCAGCGGCAGAGGTTGCCGCTCATCCGCTCGGCCACCTCGTCGTGGCTCATCTCCGGCCGGCCGGTGAGGTCCTCGGTGACGTGGCTGGGCCAGCCGCGCTCGAACTCCGCCAGCACCCCGACCGCCGAGCAGACCTGCCCGGGGGTGCAGTAGCCGCACTGGAACGCGTCGAAGTCCAGGAACGCCTGCTGCACCGGGTGCAGCTCCCCGGCCGGGGCCAGGCCGTCGGCCGTGGTGACCTCCGCCCCGTCGTGCGCCACCGCCAGGGCGAGGCAGGTCAGCGCACGGTCGCCGTCCAGCAGCACGGTGCAGGCGCCGCACTGGCCGTGGTCGCAGCCCTTCTTCGGGCTGGTGTTGCCCAGCCGCTCGCGCAAGGCGTCCAGCAGGGAGGTCCGGGTGTCGACGGTGAGGCGGTGCGCCTCGCCGTCGACCCGCAGGGTGATCTCGGCGTCCATGGGGCCGCTGGTGCCCGGCCGTCCCGGCCGGGCAAACCCACCGGCCCGCGCGCCGGGCGGTGGGGACCGCCAGGTGAACGCTGCACCGACGGCGCGTGGCGGCCTTGATCACGAACGGCGTCCTGCAGTACGAAGACCCCATCGACCACGAACCAGCGGGAGGGGTCACCGACCCCGCACCCCGCACCGCCGCCCTGTCCAGGTACCCCGTCCCCGGTCCGCGGCAGCCCGTCGGCGCGCGGGGTGGTCCCGGGGTGCGCGCCCGGGCCCGGGCCTGGACCGGCAAGCTGCTGGCGCGGCGCATCCAGAAGCGCGGCATCGACCTGTCCAGCCTGACCTTCATCCCCGAGCGGACCAAGGTGCCGCTCCAGCGGCACGGCATCGACCCCGTCCCCCGGCTGGCCCAGCTGCGGGAGGACGACCCGGTGCACCGGCTGAAGCTGCCGTTCGCCTTCTCCGTGTACCTGGTGACCGGCGCCGAGCACGTCCGGGCGGTGCTGGCCGACCGGGACAGCTGGAGCAACGACATCCGGCACCTGCTGCCGGGCGCCGGGCCGAGCAGCGCGGACGAGGTCGGGGGCCTGGGCTTCACCGACCCGCCGCTGCACACCCGGCTGCGCAAGATCATCACGCCGGAGTTCACGATGCGCCGGCTGGCCCGGCTCGAGCCGATGATCGAGACGATCGTGGCGCAGCGGCTCGATGCGCTGGCCGCCGCCGGGTCCCCGGCCGACCTGTCCAGGCTGGTCTCCTTCCCGGTGCCGTTCCAGACCATCTGTGCGCTGCTGGGCCTGGAGCTGGAGGACCGGGACGCCTTCGCCCGGCTCGGCGTCCAGCGCTTCGACGCCACGGCGGGCGCCGCCGCGGCCTTCGGCGCCGTCTCGGCACAGCGCGAGTTCCTCTTCGACGCCGTCGCCCGGCAGCGCGTGGAGCCCGGGCCGGGGCTGATCGGCCAGATCATCCGGGACGAGGGTGACCGGATCTCCGACGTCGACCTCGCCGGGCTGGCCGACGGGGTCTTCACCGGCGGCTACGAGACCACCGCCGGGATGATCTCGCTGAGCACGATGGTGCTGCTGCGGGACCCGGCGCACGCCGCCCTGGTGCGCGACGGCTCCCGCGCGGACGTCGACCGGGTGGTCGAGGAGCTGCTGCGCCACCTGTCGGTGGTGCAGATGGCGTTCCCCCGCTTCGCCAAGCACGACCTGGACCTGTTCGGCGTGCCCCTGAAGGCCGGGGACGTCGTGCTGGCCTCGCTCAGCGGCGCGAACCGTGACCCCCGGTCGGCCGGCGCCGAGCCGGAGGTCTTCGACCCCCGGCGGCAGCCGACCTCCGGCCACCTGGCCTTCGGCCACGGCATCCACCGGTGCATCGGCGCCGAGCTGGCCCGGATGGAGCTGCGGGTCGTGCTGCCGGCCTTGCTCCGCCGCTTCCCCGACCTGGCGCTGGCCGTGCCGCAGCAGGAGCTGTCCTTCCGCGAGCTGTCCTTCGTCTACGGCCTGGACGAGCTGCCCGTCCGGTTCTGAGCACGCCCTGGGACGCTGTGTGAGCTGTGCCGCGGGTGAACACCGGACGGCATACCGGTGTCCTCGTCGGGTAGTGCCCAACGGAACGCCGGCGACACACATGGAAGAGTCGGCCCTTCTCGAGGACTGGACCCCGCCCATGAGTGGAAACGCGACGCACCGCTTCAGCAACACCAGCATCCTGACCGTGCAGACGGCCGATGCCTCCCACGTCGTCACCTCCGACGCCATCGACGAGCGGCTCGCCGACACCTACAAGCGGGTCGGGCTGCGCCCTGGCCTGCTCGAACGGCTGGCCGGCATCCGCGAGCGCCGGTGGTGGGAGGACGGCGTCACCTTCACCGACGGCGCCGCCATGGCCGGTGCCAAGGCGATCAGCGAGAGCGGCGTCGACCCGGCCGGCATCGGCCTGATGATCAACACCTCGGTCAGCCGCCGGCACCTGGAGCCCTCGACGGCCGTCGCCGTCCACCACGCGCTCGGGCTCCCCCGCTCGGCGCAGAACTTCGACGTCACCAACGCCTGCCTCGGCTTCGTCAACGGCATGGAGCTGGCCGCGGCGATGATCGACTCCGGCATGATCGAGCACGCCGTGATCGTCAACGGCGAGGACGCCCAGACCGTGCAGGACCGGACCATCGACCGGCTCAACCAGCCCGGCACGACCGCCCGGGACGTGATCGCCCAGTTCGCGACGCTGACCCTGGGCTCTGGGGCCGTCGCCATGGTCCTCGGCCGGTCCGACCAGCACCCGGAGGGCCACCGGCTGGTCGGTTCGGTCAGCCGGGCCGGCACCGAGCACCACGACCTGTGCGTCGGTGACAACGACGAGATGCGCACCGACCTCAAGGGCCTGCTGGAAGCCGGCCTGGACCTGTCGATGGACATGTGGGAGGAGGCCGCCGCGGACTTCGACTGGCAGCGCGGCATGGACCGCTACGTGATCCACCAGGTGTCCAAGGTGCACACCGCCGCCATGTGCGAGCGCTTCGGCATCGACGAGTCACGGGTGCCGAAGACCTTCCCGACCCGCGGCAACCTGGGCCCGGCCTCGGTGCCCTACACCCTGGCCAGCGCGCAGCACGAACTGGTCGACGGCGACCGGGTCCTGCTGATGGGCATCGGCTCGGGCCTCAACGCCTCCTGCCTCGAGATCGCCTGGTGAGCGTCCCGACCGACCTCCCCGCCGACCTGCCCGGGCTCGATCCGGCCTGGTCCCGCCGGCTCACCGTCGCCGACGCCACCGGCACGAAGCACGAGTGGCACCTGCTGGACAACGGCGTCCCCGACCCGGTGGGCACGTTGCTCTGCGTGCACGGCAACCCGACCTGGTCCTACCTCTGGCGCCGGCTGGTCGCCGCCGCCCCGCCCGGGTGGCGGGTGATCGCCCCCGACCAGCTGGGCATGGGCTTCTCGGAGCGGCTCCCCGGGCCACGGCCGCTGACGCAGCGGGTCGCCGACCTCGGTGACCTGACCGCCGCGCTGGGGGTCACCGGCCCGGTGATCACCGTCGGGCACGACTGGGGCGGGGTCATCTCGCTGGGCTGGGCGCTGGCCCACCAGGAGCAGCTGCGGGGCGTCGTCCTGGGCAACACCGCCGTCTCCATGCCCGAGGGCGACCTCGGTCCGGCGGTGATCCGGCTGGCGCACGCCCCCGGGGTCCGGTCGGTGGCCACCGTGGGCACGCCGCTGTTCGTCCGGGCGACGACGGCGCTGTCCTCCCCGAGGCTGCCGGCCGACGTCCGGGACGCCTTCGCCGCGCCCTACCGGACGGCGGCCCGCCGGCGGTCGGTCGGCGACTTCGTGGCCGACATCCCGTTCTCCCCCGGACACCCCTCTCGGGCCGCGCAGGAGGAGATCGCCGAGGGCATCCGTTCCCTCGACGTCCCGGCGCTGCTGCTCTGGGGCCCCCGCGACCCGGTCTTCGGCGAGCGCTACCTGGCCGACCTGCGCGAGCGGCTCCCCCACGCGCAGCTGCACCGCTACGAGGGCGCCTCGCACCTGCTGCCCGAGGACGCCCCGCAGTACGCCGACGCCGTCGCCCAGTGGGTCACCGACCTGGCCACCGGGCGGCCCCCCACCGACCGGCCGCGCAGCACCGGCGCCCAGCAGCGCGGCCTCGGCTCGGCGCTGGCCGACCGGGCCGGTGACCACTCCCCCGCCGTGGTGGAGGTCGGCGGCGCCACGGTGAGCTGGGCGCAGCTGCACCGCCGGGTCGAGCACCTGGCCGCCGGGCTGACCGCCGCCGGTATCGGCCCCGGGCAGCGGGTCGCGCTGCTCGTCGAGCCCTCGGTGGACCTCACCGCTGCGGTCTACGCCGTCTGGCGGGCCGGTGCGGTCATCGTCGTGGCCGACAAGGGCCTGGGCCTGCGCGGCATGCGCCGGGCGCTGCACAGCGCCCGGGTCGACGCGGTCGTCGGCGGTGCCCCCGGGCTGGCGGCTGCCCGCGCGATGCGGCTGGACGCCACCCGCATCGCGGCCACCGCGCTGCCCGCGGCCGCGGCGCGCGCCTTGGGGGTGGCGCACACGCTGCCGGAGCTGGAGCGTGCGGGCAGCACCGCGCCCGCGCCGCCGGAGTCCGACCTGGACACCGACTGCGCCGTCCTGTTCACCTCCGGCGCCACCGGACCGGCCAAGGGCGTCGTCTACACCCGGCGCCAGGCGATGGCCCAGCTGGACCTGGTCGGTGCCACCTACGGGCTGTCCCCCGACGACCGGCTGGTCGCCGGGTTCCCGCCGTTCGCCCTCTTCGGCCCGGCCCTCGGCATCGGCTCCGCGGTGCCCGACGTCGACGTGACCGCACCCGGGTCGCTGACCGCCGCCGCGCTCGCCGACGCCGCGGCCGCGATCGACGGGACGGTGGTGTTCGCCTCACCGGCCGCGCTGCGCCGGGTCGTCGCCACCGCCGGTGAGCTGACCGGGCCGCAGCGGACCGCGCTGGGCCGGGTGCGCCTGCTCATGTCGGCCGGGGCACCGGTGCCGCTGCCGCTGCTCCGGGAGCTGCGCCAGGTGCTGCCCGCGGCCGCCGCGCACACCCCGTACGGGATGACCGAGGCGCTGCCGGTCACCGACGTCTGCGCGACCGAGATCGAGGCGGCCGGGCCCGGGAACGGGGTCTGCGTCGGCCGTCCGCTGCCCGGCGTCGAGGTTCGGGTCAGCCCGCTGTCGGCCACCGGGGCGGCCGACGGCGAGCTCACCGACACCGTCGGCACGACCGGCGAGATCGCCGTCCGGGCCGCGCACGTCAAGGACCGCTACGACGCGCTGTGGGCCACCGAGCGCGCCGCGTCCCGCGACCCGGGCTGGCACCGGACCGGCGACGTCGGGCACCTGGATGCCGAGGGCCGGCTGTGGGTCGAGGGCCGGCTGCCGCACGCGGTCACCACCGCTTCCGGGGTGGTGACGCCGGTCGGCGTCGAGCAGCGGGTGGAGCTGCTGGCCGGGGTCTCCTCCGCTGCCGTGGTCGGCGTGGGGCCGGCCGGCGCCCAGGTCGTGGTGGTCGTCGTCGTCCCGGCCGACGGCGTGCGCCGCCGGGCCGGGTTCGAGCTCGCCGGCCCCGCCCTGGCCGACGCCGTCCGCGCGGCTGTCGGAACCGAGGTCGCCGCCGTCCTGGTCACCGGCCGGCTGCCGGTCGACATCCGGCACCAGTCGAAGATCGACCGGCGGGAGGTGGCCCGGCAGGCGACCCGCACGCTCGCCGGTGCGCGGGCGCGCACCCGATGAGGGTGCTGGTCACCGGGGCCAGCGGCATGCTCGGCCGGGCCACGGTGCAGGGCCTGCTGAGCCGGGGCGACGAGGTCACCGTGCTGCAGCGCCGGCCGGCCGGGCTGCCCTGCCGGGAGGTGCGCGGGGACGTCGCCGACCCGGCCGTGGTGGCCCGCGCGGTGACCGGACAGGACGCCGTGGTGCACCTGGCCGCCAAGGTCGACGTCACCGGCCGGTGGGCGGAGTACGCGCGGGCGAACATCGAGGGCACCCGCACCGTGGTCGACGCCTGCCGGCAGGCGGGGGTGGGCCGGCTGGTGCACGTCTCCTCGCCGTCGGTGGCGCACGGCGGCTCGGCACTGGTCGGGGTGGGCGCGCAACCGGCCGACCCGGCGCGGGCCCGCGGCAACTACTCCCGCTCCAAGGCCGTCGCCGAGGAGCTGGCACTGGCGGCGGACGACGCCGCCCTCGCCGTCCTGGTCGTGCGGCCGCACCTGGTCTGGGGGCCCGGGGACACCCAGCTGGTCGAGCGGATCGTCGAGCGGGCCCGGGCCGGGCGGCTGCCGGTGATCGGCTCGGGTGCCGCGCTGATCGACACCACCTACGTGGACAACGCCGCCGACGCGCTGCTGGCCGCGGTCGACGCCTGCGGGCCGGTGCACGGGGAGGCGCTGGTGGTCTCCAACGGCGAGCCCCGGCCGGTCGCCGAGGTCATCGACCGGTTGTGCCGCGCCGCCGGGGTCCCCGGACCGAGCCGCCGGGTGCCGTTCGGAGCGGCCTGGGCCGCCGGGGGTCTGGTCGAGGCGTTCTGGGCTGCTACCCAGCGCCGGGACACGCCCCCGCTGACCCGGTTCCTCGCCGAGCAGCTGGCGACCGCGCACTGGTTCGACCAGCGCCGTACCCGCGAGGCGCTGCACTGGACCCCGCAGGTGTCGCTGGACGAGGGCTTCGCCCGGCTCACCCAGGCCTACGCGGCGACCTGAGCCCGGGATGCGCACGGTGCGGGACGACGACGCAGTCGAGGACGCGGCCTTCGCGAGTTTCGTGGCCGAGCGCCGTCCGGGTCTGCTGCGCACCGCGCTGTTGCTGACCGGGGACCGGACCACCGCCGAGGAGCTGGTGCAGCGGGCGCTGACCCGCACCCGGCGCGGCTGGCCCACGGACGATCCGCTGGCCACCGCCCGCCGGGCCCTGGCCACCGGCGCTACCAGCCGGGGCCTGCGCACCGAGCAGGTCATCGAGCAGCTGCCCGATCCGCTCGCCCCGTCGGTGGACGACGAGCTGGCCCGGGCGCTGCGGGAGCTCCCTCCGCGCACCCGGGCCGCCACGGTGTTCCACATCGCCGAGGGTCTGGAGGCGGCTGCGGTCGCCGCGCTGCTCGGCCGCCCCGTGGCGGAGGTCGAGGCGGCGGCCGCCGCGGGCGCCGCGCAGCTGCGGCCGGCCGCGCGTCCGGACCCCTTCCGGCGCGAGCAGCCGACGACGGACGACCAGCGGCTGCGCGACGGGCTGGGCCGGCTGGCCGGGGCCCCGGGCCGGTGGCGGCTGGACACCGCCCAGGCCGTCGCCGACGTCGGGCACCGCCGGACCGGGCGGCGGCGACGGGTGCTCGCCGCGGCGGCGGTCGCCGCCCTGGTCCTCACCGGTGCGGTCGGCACGCTGACCCGGCCGGCCCCGGAGCCCCCCGCGGCGGCGACCCCGGCCACCCCCGCCGTCGACGCCGGGCCGTCGGTCCGCGCCGCCCCCGTGCTCACCGGTCCGACCCGCGGCTCCCTCGCCGACGACCCCGCGTTCCTCGCCGCCGTGCAGCAGGCCGACTGGGGTGGGCTGGTGGCGCCGCCGGTCCCCGACCGGACGGTCGTCTTCGCCGGCGACACGCCCTCCGGGCGCGCGGCGCTGGTCGTCGGCACGGTCGACGAGGACTTCCGCGGCACCTGGCTCATCGGGCCGGCCGGGGCCCCGGCGGAGGCGCTCGTCCCGCACCTGCCACCCGGGCTGGCCCGCAGCCGGCCGGTCACCCTGCTGCTGGGCGGGCCGGGCCCGGCGTCGCTGGTGGTGGTCGCCGGACGGGGCGACACGATCGAGGTCTCCGACCGGCTGATGGTCGGCCCTCGCGGAACCGTCGCCCGCAGCTACACGGCGGTGGACGCAACCGAGGGTGTCGCCGTCGTCCCGGCCACCACCACCGAGGACGGGCCGGCGCTGAGCGTCCGGGTCACCCGGGAGGGGCGGCTGGTGCACCGGTCGGCCGTCGACTGGCCCGGCGACCGGCCCGGCCGCACCACCCCGCTCCCGGTGCTGGAGCCGATCCGCCCGGTGACCCAGGAGCCCGACGCGAGGGTGGTCGCCGCCGCGCTGGTCGGGCTGGCGGTGCCGCTGGGGGTCGAGCCCGCCGGGCTGCAGCCGGAGCTGCTGTGGTCGGGCACCCTGCCGCTGAGCCGGGGCCCGGGCACCGTCGCCGTCGTCGTCGGCCGCAGCCCCGGCGGTGCGCTGGTCGTCACCACCTGGGCCGGGGGCGGCGGCGGGGCCCTCGCCTGCGGCACCGTCACCCCGGCCGGCAGCACCCCGGTGGCGTCCCTGACCGTGGCCCGGACGTGCACGGTCGACCTGCCGGGGCTCGGGCAGTCCGGGGACGGCAGCTGGCTGGTCGTCACCGCGCCACCGGAGGCGACCGCCGTCGAGGTGCTCGGCGCCACCGGCCGGACGCTGTCCCGGCTGCCGCTGACCGGGGGCGGCACGGTCGTCCCCCTCCCCGAGGGCACCCGGGACGTGCGGACCCTGGACGCCGCGGGCCAGCCGCTGAGGCAGGTCCCGGTGGCGCCGATGGCCGGTGAGCCGTTCGGCGACTTCGGGTCCGGGCCGCAGGGCTGAGCGGCTCACGCCGGCACCGTCGGCACTGTGCGTTCGACCTTCCCGCTCCGTAACGCGTCGCGACGGCGACGGAAACACCTCGTACATAACTTCGCTCGGCAGTGGGCCGCCGTCCCGCCGCACCGCCGCCGTCGAAGGAGCACCCTGCGCATGAGCACCCCCGCACCTCGTCAGCTCGTCGTCGTCGGCGGCGGGATGGTCGCCCACCGGCTGGTCGAGGCGCTCGTCGACCGGGGCGGGGTGGCCGACGGGGGCTGGCAGGTGACCGTGCTGGCCGAGGAGCCGCGCGCCCCCTACGACCGGGTCGCCCTGACCTCGTACTTCTCCGGCCGGGACCCGCAGGACCTGGCGCTCGGCGACCCGGGCCTCTGGGACACCCCGGGGGTGCAGCTGCGCCGCGGCGAGCAGGTGACCGAGGTCGACCGCGCGGCCCGCGTGGTGCGGACGGCGGGCGGCCGGGAGCACGGCTACGACGCGCTGGTGCTGGCCACCGGCTCCTCGCCGTTCGTGCCCCCGGTCGAGGGCAAGGACCTCCCCGGCTGCTTCGTCTACCGCACGATCGACGACGTCGCCGCACTCCGGCAGTACGTGTCCGAGGTCGACACCCGGCGGCAGGAGGACGGCAGCCCCCGACCGGTCACCGGCGCCGTCGTCGGCGGTGGGCTGCTCGGGCTGGAGGCCGCCGGCGCGCTGACCGCCCTGGGCGTGCAGACCCACGTGGTCGAGTTCGCCCCCCGGCTGATGCCGCTGCAGGTCGACGAGGGCGGCGGCGAAGCGCTGCAGCGGCTGGTCGGCGCGCTCGGCGTCCAGGTGCACGCCGGCACCGCGACGGCCAAGCTGACCGCGGGTCGGGACGGCAGGGTCGCCCGGATGCACGCCGCCGAGGGGTCCGCGGCGGGGCTGACCCACCTGGACGTCGACGTCGTCGTGTTCGCCGCGGGTGTGCGCCCGCGCGACGAGCTGGCCCGGGCCTGCGAGCTCCCGGTCGGCCCGCGCGGCGGCGTGGTCGTCGACCCCAGCTGCCGCACCGAGGACCCGGCCGTGTGGGCGATCGGCGAGGTCGCCTGCCTGGACGGGCGGACCTGGGGCCTGGTGGCGCCCGGCTACACGATGGCCGAGATCGTCGCCGACCAGCTGCTCGGCGGTGCCGCCGAGTTCCCCGGCGCGGACCTGTCCACCAAGCTGAAGCTGCTCGGGGTCGACGTCGCCAGCTTCGGCGACGCGTTCGGCACCTCACCGGGCGCACTGTCGGTCGTCTACGGCGACCCGGTCGCCGGGGTCTACAAGAAACTGGTCCTCTCCGACGACGCGCGCACGCTGCTCGGCGGCATCCTGGTCGGCGACGCGAGCGCCTACGCCGGGCTGCGGCCACTCGTCGGCCGCGAGCTCGGCGGCGACCCGGCCGCCTGGCTGCTGCCCGAGGGCGCCGAGGGCGGGCCCGCGTCGGCCGAGCTGCCCGACGACGCCGCGGTCTGCTCGTGCAACAACGTCACCGCCGGGGCGATCCGGGACGCCGTCCGCTGCGACGGGTGCGCCGACCTGGGCGCGGTGAAGGCGTGCACCAAGGCCGGCACGAGCTGCGGCTCCTGCCTGCCGCTGGTGAAGAAGCTGGTGACCACCGAGCTGGCCGCCGCCGGGGTCACGGTCAGCTCCGCGCTGTGCGAGCACTTCGACGTCAGCCGGGCGCAGCTGTTCGACGTCGTCCGGGTCACCGGGATCACCAGCTTCAGCGAGCTGGTCGACCGGCACGGCCGCGGCCGCGGCTGCGACATCTGCAAGCCGGTGGTCGCCTCCATCCTGGCCAGCCTGGACTCCGGGCACGTGCTGGACGGCGAGCGGGCCACGCTGCAGGACACCAACGACCACGTGATGGCCAACATCCAGAAGGACGGCACCTACTCGGTGGTGCCGCGCATCCCCGGCGGGGAGGTGACGCCGGAGGGGCTGATCGCGATCGGTGAGGTGGCCCGCGACTTCGGCCTCTACACCAAGATCACCGGCGGTCAGCGGATCGACCTGTTCGGCGCCCGGATGGAGCTGCTGCCGGCCATCTGGGAGCGGCTGGTGGCCGCCGGCTTCGAGTCCGGGCACGCGTACGGCAAGTCGCTGCGCACGGTGAAGTCCTGCGTGGGCTCGACCTGGTGCCGGTACGGCGTGCAGGACTCGGTGGCCCTGGCGATCGCACTCGAGCTCCGGTACCGCGGGCTGCGCTCCCCGCACAAGATCAAGCTCGGGGTGTCCGGCTGCGCGCGGGAATGCGCCGAGGCGCGCGGCAAGGACGTCGGGGTCATCGCCACCGACAACGGGTGGAACCTCTACGTCGGCGGCAACGGCGGCTTCACCCCCCGGCACGCGAAGCTATTGGCCGAGGACCTGGACACCGAGACGCTGGTGCGCACCATCGACCGCTTCCTCGTCTACTACGTGCGCACCGCCGACCGGCTGCAGCGCACCGCGCCGTGGCTGGAGGAGATCGAGGGCGGGCTGGACCACGTGCGCGCCGTCGTCCTGGACGACAGCCTGGGCATCGCCGCCGACCTGGACGCGGCGATGGCCGACCACGTCGAGGGCTACACCGACGAGTGGCGCGCCACCCTGGAGGACCCGGAGAAGTTGCGCCGCTTCGCCTCCTTCGTCAACGCCCCCGACTCTCCCGACCCATCGCTGTCCTACGTCGTGGAGCGGGGTCAGCCCCGCCCGAGCACCGCGGCGGAACGGACGGCCGGCGAGGCCACCGGCGCCGTCCTGGTGGCCGGCCCCCGACTGGAGGTGTTCTCCCGATGACCGCGACCCTGCCCCCCGAGACCACGGCCCCGGCCGGCTGGACGACCGTCTGCCGGTACGACGACCTGCAGCCCGAGCGCGGGGTGGCCGCGCTGGTCGGCGACCAGCAGGTCGCGGTGTTCCGGCTCTTCGACGGCGCGCTGCACGCCGTCGGGCACCGCGACCCGGTGAGCGGGGCGCACGTGATCGCCCGGGGCCTCGTCGGTACCCGCGGCGACGCGCCGACGGTGGCCTCGCCGATGTACAAGCAGGTGTTCGACCTGCGCACCGGGGTCTGCCTCGACACCCCCGACGACCCGGCGGTGCGGCTGCCGGTCCACCCGGTGCGGCTCCGCGACGGCTGGGTGGAGATCGGCTCGGGCGGCTGAGCCGCGCTCTGCCCGGGACCGATGAGTCCAGCACTGCTCGGCGGTCCTGTCCCCGGTAGAGCAGGCGACCGGGACGGAGAACACCATGCGCAGAGTCGTGGCCCAGATGGCGGTGTCGCTCGACGGGTACTTCGAGGGCCCGGACGGCGACATCGGCTGGCACCACGTCGACGAGGAGCTGCACGACCACTTCAACCAGCAGTTGGCCATGATGAGCGCCTTCCTCTTCGGCCGGGTGACCTACGAGCTGATGGAGCAGTACTGGCCGGCGGCGGACCAGGACCCCGACAGCTCGCCCACCGAGGCGGAGTTCGCCGGCATCTGGCGGGAGATGCCCAAGGTGGTCTACTCGAGCAGCCTCACCGCCCCGGGTCCGAACGCCACCCTGGTGCGCGACGTCGTACCCGACGAGGTGCGGGCACTGCAGGCGCAGCCCGGGGGCGACCTGGTGCTGGGCGGGGGGCGCCTGGGCGCGGCCTTCCGGCGGCACGACCTCATCGACGAGTACCGGATCTACGTGAACCCGGTCCTGCTGGGGGCCGGGCGCCTGCTCTTCGGTCCTGGTGAGAAGCCCATGGACCTGCGCCTGGTCGAGACCCGCACCTTCGGCAACGGCGTCGTCCTGCTGCGGCACGAACGGCCCCGCTGACCGCGGGCAGCGCGGGGTCGATCGCGCCGTAGGCTCCCCCGGTGCCGGAGCCGGTCCCCTCACCCCGGACGCCGCGGGGCGGGGTGCCGGCCGCCCGGCAGGCGCTGGCGCTGCTCCAGGCGCTGGCCCGCTCCCCCGGCGCCGTCCCCGCCGGCGCCCTCGCCCGGGACCTCGGACTGCCGCGGTCGACGACGTACCACCTGCTCGCCGAGCTGATCGACGCCGGCTTCGTCGTCCACCTGCCCGAGGAACGCCGGTACGGGCTCGGGGTGAGCGCCTTCGAGATCGGCAGCGCCTACTCCCGCCAGGAGCCGCTGGCCCGGCTGGCCCGCCCGGTGCTGGCCCGGCTCGTCGACGCGGTCGGCCACTCGGCGCACCTGGCGGTGCTGCACGGCCGGGAGGTGCTCTACGTCGTCGAGCAGCGGGCCCCGGGCCGGCCGCCGCTGGTGACCGACGTCGGCGTCCGGCTGCCGGCCCAGCTGACCGCCAGCGGCCGGGCCCTGCTGGCCGGTCTGCCGCCGGCCCAGGTGCGGGCGCTGTTCCCCGACGCGACCGCGTTCGTCGACCGGCACGACCTGGGTCCCCGCCGGCTCTCGGAGCTGCGCCGGCTGCTGGGCGAGGTGCACCGGGCCGGGTACGCCGACGAGGACGGCGAGGTCACCCCCGGCTTCGCCTCGGTCGCCGCGGCGGTGCACGACCACGCCGGCCGGCCTGCGGCGGCGGTCGCGGTCACCTTCCCCACCGAGGACGTCGACGCCCCGGGGCGGACCGAGCTGGCGCAGCGGGTGGCCCGGGCCGCCGGCGAGCTGACCCGCCGGATCAACGGCCGCCGCCCCAGCTGAACGTCTGGGATACCGGACAGCACTCGGCTCACGAGCCTGGATCCGCTGCCGCGGGCCAGGTCAGATGGACCCATGAGCACAGCGGTGGACACAGAGCAGGTCGTCGTCGGCAGCGGACCGGTCTCCTTCGACGACGTCGTCCGGGTGGCCCGGGACGGCTGCGGCGTGCGGCTGTCCGAGGAGGCGCTGGCCGGGATCGCCGCCACCCGCGGGGTCGTCGAGCGGCTGGCCGACGACGACCGCCCGCACTACGGCGTCTCCACCGGGTTCGGCGCGCTGGCCACCCGGCACATCCCGGTCGCCCAGCGGGCCCAGCTGCAGCGCAGCCTGATCCGCTCGCACGCCGCCGGCTCCGGCCCGGAGGTGGAGCGCGAGGTGGTGCGGGCGCTGATGCTGCTGCGGCTGTCGACGCTGGCGACCGGGCGCACCGGCGTCCGGCCGGAGACGGCCCGCGGCTACGCGGCGATGCTGGACGCCGGGATCACGCCGACCGTGCACGAGTACGGCTCGCTGGGGTGCTCCGGCGACCTCGCGCCCCTGTCGTCGATCGCGCTGGCGCTGATGGGCGAGGGCACCGTCCGGGACGCCGCCGGGGAGCTGCGGCCGGCCGCCGAGGCGCTGGCCGACGCCGGGCTGACCCCGGTGCAGCTGGCGGAGAAGGAGGGCCTGGCGCTGGTCAACGGCACCGACGGGATGCTCGGCATGCTGGTGCTCGCGCTGGCCGACCTGCGCCGGTTGTTGAGCACCGCCGACGTCGCCGCAGCGATGAGCGTGGAGGCGCTGCTGGGCAGCGACGCGGTGTTCGCCGCCGACCTGCAGGGGCTCCGCCCGCACCCCGGGCAGGCGGACTCAGCGGCCAACCTGCGCGCGCTGCTGGCCGGCAGCGGCGTGATGGCCAGCCACCGCGGGCCCGAGTGCACCCGGGTGCAGGACGCCTACTCGCTGCGCTGCGCCCCGCAGGTGCACGGCGCCGCCCGGGACACCGCGGCGCACGCCGCCACGGTCGCCGAGCGGGAGCTGGCCGCGGCGATCGACAACCCGGTGGTGACGGTGGACGGACGGGTCGAGTCCAACGGCAACTTCCACGGCGCCCCGGTCGGCTACGTGCTGGACTTCCTGGCGATCGCGGTCGCCGACGTGGCCAGCATGAGCGAGCGCCGCACCGACCGTTTCCTGGACGCCTCCCGCAGCCACGGACTCCCGCCCTTCCTCGCCCATGACGCGGGGGTCGACTCCGGCCACATGATCGCCCAGTACACCGCCGCGGGGATCGTCAGCGAGCTGAAGCGGCTCGCGGTGCCGGCCAGCGTCGACTCGATTCCCTCCTCGGCGATGCAGGAGGACCACGTCTCGATGGGCTGGGCCGCGGCGCGGAAGCTGCGCCGGGCGCTGGACGGGCTGACCCGCGTGCTGGCCATCGAGGTGCTCACCGCAGCCCGGGCGCTCGACCTGCGTACCCCGCTGCAGCCGGCCGCGGCCACGGGCGCGGTGCGGGACGCCGTCCGAGCCGCCGGGGTGCCCGGCCCCGGCCCGGATCGGCACCTGGCCCCGGAGATCGAGGCCGCCGTCCAGCTGGTCACCGACGGCGCCGTGCTCACCGCCACCGGGCTGCCCCTGCGCTGAGCCGGACCCCATCGGTGAGGTGACGTGAGCAAGCTTCGATGACTTGGCGCCGCGCCCGGCGAGTGCGCCCTGAAGGCGGCCTCAGGGACAGTTGCGCGTCTCGTTGGCGGCCTCTGGGTCACCCACCCAGAACCAGTCTTCGGGCGGCCCGAACTCGTCCTCGAAGAGGTCCTCGAAGTACGAGGGCGTCGACCCGCCTGGCCCACTTGGTGCTGGGCGCTTCGCCCGGCACGCGTCATCGGGGAGGACGAAGAAGCCGCGCTCCGTCAGGCAATCAACGATTGCCCTTGCCCACTCGTTGGTTTCTCCCATGACACGAACCGGCTGTAGCGACGTCCCTCCGTAAGAATCACCGCCGAGTAAGGCAAGGCGGTGGAGATGAAGACGAGCGCCGCCGCCGAACTCGGCCCGTCAACCTCGTAGATGCATGAGATGTCGCCGATGTTCTCGTCTGTCACAACAGTGACTGGGCCGAAGTCCTCAAGCGCCCGTTGCACCGGAGCGTGCACGTTCGAGACCGCAAGCTCGTAGGCCCGCTGGTAGGCACCGAGACCCGTCTCGCGTCTCTTTGGCCAACGCTGAGGTAGTGCTCCAGCGTGGTCAGCAGGCCGGGCGAGTCGCTCACGTGTCGAACGCTAGGCCACGAGATCCGACGGGCGCTGGGACCAGCGCCGAAGGTGCTCGTTTGTGTCCCATAGTGGGCCGTTCAGGGCCACGCGCATTCAACTTGTTAGGACGGGCGATATTGAGCCAGGCATTAAGGCACACCCGAGACCCGGGCTCACTTGCTTGCGGATCAGTCGATCAGTCGCAGGCGGCTTGCTCGGAAAAGACGACGTTCGGGAGGCCTTCTGGACCGAGCTGTCGTGCGGTCGTGGAGGTAACGGCCCCGAACTGACCTTGGGGCAGGAGCTCGTTAGCCAAGAAGGCGATGTTGTTACCGAACTCCTGGCAGCCGCCGGGCGCGGGCGCGGCCGAAGCGGCGACCGTGGGGCCAAGGGCTAGGACGGTGGCGATGCCTCCGACGATGATCAGACGCCGAGTCCGCATGGGGATCTCCGATCCGCTGAACAGCTTGGCCATGTGCCGCCCAAGCGTGGCGTCCCGCGCACTTTTCGCGCGAGGGGTCTGGGTGTACCCGGTGCAACCTGAAAGCGCGTCCGAACGCTGTGTAGCCAAAGGGCCACCTCACATGCTGCAGGGACGTGCTGCCGGGGACAGGCGCGCCCGTTGCGGTGTCCCATAGTGGGCCGCTCAGGGACACCAGCGGCCGGGCAAAGGGCGGCCTCGAGGACACCGCTGCGGACGCCGGTCTAAGCTCCGTGCGAGCGCACCGTCGGGAGTGATATGGCCGCCCGCCATCAGGCTGGGGCCGCGGTGCCGGGCCGGATGTGAGCCGGTCGAGCACCCCACATCGAGAGATTCACTGCGATGTCGGGTTGCCCGAAGAACTGCTACTCGTCCCAGGCTGCTGCCCTCCGGGCACTTGCCGCGATCCGGAGACGGCATCTTGAGCGCGGCCGGAAGGCGCCAACAGGTGCATACCTCTGCCCCCTGTGTCGGGGACAGTGGCACTTGACCTCCAAGTCACCGACGCAGTCCCCGCCGTGGCGAAGAAGGCGCCAGGCCGAGTGCGCCGGCCCGTAGCGACCGCTACGGGACGGGCGGTGGCTACTCGGCCCGCGCGAACAACCTCAGCGCTTCGACTTGGTCCTCCTCGAGGACCAACCGCGGGTTGACCGGCTTCGGATAGATCTCAGCCTGTGCCCACAGAGCGGTCCGCACGCTCGAGGCCGTGCCGACCTTTCTGCCGCGTGCGAGCAGGTCGTCGCGCAATCCCACGGCATCGAAGAGGTAGATGCTGTCGATGCGCCACGGCCGCGTTCCGCCAAGCGAACTCGTCGCCGCACCAGCCGGGCCGGTCATCACCAGGTACTCGTCCGGTATCAGTGGCGACGTCAGGTCGAGGATGCCCTCTCGCCGCAGATACCACTTCACGTTGACCGAACGCCCCTTGAGTGGACCGGACTGGAAGTGGCCGTCCCAAGCGGCCGCGGCGGCTGACTGCTCGAGTTCCACATCGAAGATCTCAGCAGCGATCCACTCGCCGAGGTGGCCTGACGTCATCGGTCTCCCGATGTGCGCCGCAATCTCGCCGTCGAGGCGGTTGCGCTCCCTGAGCAGGTCCGCGATCCGCCGCAGCTCCTCAAGCTTCACTGGCCCAGTCTGCGCCGCCATGCCATCGCACCGCCTCCCCCCGGCGTCGGACCGTCGCAGCGACGGCAGCACGTCATCGCAGCCACCCCTCGACCCCTGTCCCATAGTGGGCCGCTCAGGGACACCAGCACCGATTCGCTGGGAGGGCGGTTTCGGGAAGCTCACCGAACCACTCGGGGAGCAGCCGGCCCGACCAGTTCCGCTAGTCGGCGAGCAGTTGGTCGCGGACATCGCGGCGGAGCACCTTGCCGATCTGGGAGCGGGGCAGGTCGTCGACCGCCACGATCCGCCGCGGCACCTTGTAGCCGGCCAGCGACGCACGGATGGACTCGCGGACGGCGTCCAGGTCGAGCTCCCGCTCCAGCACGACCGCGGCGACGACGTCCTCCCCGTTCTTGCCGGGCAGGCCGACGACGGCGGCGTCGGTGATGCCGTCGACTGCCTTCAGCACCTCCTCGACCTCGGAGGGGTAGACGTTGAAGCCGCCGGTGATGATCAGCTCCTTGATCCGGTCGACGATCCGGACGAACCCGTCGTCGTCCACCTCGACCACGTCGCCGGTGCGCAGCCAGCCGCCGGGCAGCAGGACGGCAGCGGTCTCCTCCGGCCGGTTCCAGTAGCCGGAGAACACCTGGGGCCCCTGCACCAGTAGCTCGCCACGCTCCCCCGGTGCCCGGTCGACCGTCGGGTCCTCCGGGTCGACCACCCGCATCCGGGTCGACGGGAACGGCAGCCCGACGGTGCCGGGGCGACGGGTCGGGCCGACCGGGTTGCCGATCACGATGGGCGAAGCCTCGGTCATGCCGTAGCCCTCCACGACCAGCCCACCGGTGACCCGCTCCCACAGCTCGGCGGTCTCCAGCGGCAGCGGCATCGCCCCGGAGATCGCCACCCGGGTGCCCGACAGGTCCACGCCCCGCTCCTCGGCCGCGGCGGCCAGCCGTTGGTACATCGGCGGCACGCCGGGGAAGAACGTCGGCGGCCGCTTCTTCGCTGCGGCCAGCACCTGGTCGACGTCGAAGCGCGGGAACAGCACCAGCACCGCCCCCAGGCGCACCGCCGCAGCCAGGCAGAGCAGCACCCCGTAGGCGTGGAACATCGGGAGGACGCCGTAAAGGACCTCCTCGCCCGCCCGCAACTGGGGCACCCAGGCCAGGGACTGGGTGACGTTCGCGACCAGGTTCCGGTGGGTGAGGACGGCGGCCTTCGGGCTGCCGGTGGTGCCGCCGGTGTACTGCAGCAGCGCCACGTCCTCGTGCGCCGGACCCGGGTGGGTCTCCTCCAGCGGGGTCGCGTCGGCCACCACGGCGTCCCAGGACGTCGTCCCGGGGGCCGGCTTCGTCATCGCCGCCCGGGTGGCCCGGGCCTTGGGCACCGGCAGCCGCAGCGCCAGCCGCTTCACCAGCGGCAGCGCCCGGCTCAGGTCGACCGCGAGCACCTCGCGCAGCTCCGGGGCGTCCAGCTGCTGGACGACGGGGGCGACGACGTTCCAGACCACCGCGACGGTGGCCCCGTGGTCGCGGAACTGCGAGCCGAGCTCCTCAGCCGTGTAGAGCGGGTTGTGCTCGACGACCACCGCTCCGAGCCGGAGGACGGCGTTGAAGGCGACCACGTGCTGCGGGCAGTTGGGCAGCACCAGGGCCACCCGGTCACCCTGCCGCACCCCCAGGTCGCGCAACACCGTCGCGGCCCGGGCGACGGCGTCCCGTAGCTCGGCGTAGCTGGTCGTGGCACCGAAGAACTCCAGCGCCGGCCGGTCGGGGAACCGCTGCGCCGCCGAGGTCAGCAGGTCGGGGACGGTCTCCCGGGGGACCTCGACTTCGGCCGGAACGCCCTCGGCGTAGCTCCGGGTCCAGGCCGGCGCTTCCGGCGTCCTGGGGTGCGGCTCGGTGACCATCTGTTCCCTCGTTCGCGACGGCGCACCCGGGGTCGGCGGCGGGCCGTCCGTCCCGCTGACCGCCGCGGGTGCCCGGCGGTCAGCGGGAGGGTGTCAGAGCGGCTGGACGGAGTCGGCCTGCATGCCGCGGTCGCCGACGCTGGCGGTGTACTCGACCCGCTGACCCTCGTCCAGGCTGCGGTAACCACCCTGGTCGGCGATGGCGGAGAAGTGCACGAACACGTCGTCTCCGCCCTCGTCGGGCTCGATGAACCCGAAGCCCTTCTCGGCGTTGAAGAACCGCACGGTGCCCTGGGCGCCGGCACCGCCGCCGCGGGGTGCCCGCAGGGCGCGCGCGGCGCGGTCGTCCCGGCGGGGCCGCTCGTCCCGCCGGTCGTCACGTCGGTCGTCGTACCGGGCCGGCGGGCGACCGCCGCCGCCGAGCGGGCGCACCGAGTCGGCCTGCATGCCGCGCTGGCCGGGGCTGGCGCTGTACTCGACCCGCTGACCCTCGTCCAGGCTGCGGTAGCCACCGTCGTCCTCGATGGCGGAGAAGTGCACGAACACGTCGTCCCCGCCCTCGTCGGGCTCGATGAACCCGAAGCCCTTCTCGGCGTTGAAGAACCGCACCGTGCCCTCGGAGCCGCCACGCCCGCCGCGCGGGGCGGGCGCGTCCCGGCGGCCGCGTTCCTCGCGCTGGGGTGCCCGGCCGCCGCCGAGCGGCTGGACCGTGTCGGCCTGCAGGCCCCGCTGGCCGGGGCTGGCGGTGTACTCGACCCGCTGACCCTCGTCCAGGCTGCGGTAGCCACCGTCGTCGGCGATCGCGGAGAAGTGCACGAACACGTCGTCCCCGCCCTCGTCGGGCTCGATGAACCCGAAGCCCTTCTCGGCGTTGAACCAGCGGACCGTGCCCTCCGAGCCGCCGCCACCACTGCGGGGGGCCTGCGGCGCGCGGACCTGCCGGGGGTCGTCGCGGTGACCGCGCTCCTCACGGGCGGGCCGGCCACCGCCGCCGCCCAGGGGCTGGATGGAGTCCGCCTGCATGCCGCGGTCGCCGGCGCTGGCGGTGTACTCGACCCGCTGCCCCTCGTCCAGGCTGCGGAAGCCCCCGTCGTCGGCGATCGCGGAGAAGTGCGCGAACACGTCCTGCCCACCATCGTCGGGCTCGATGAACCCGAACCCCTTCTCGGCGTTGAACCACTTGACCGTGCCCTGCGACATCCTCTAGCTCCTGCACATCTCGACGTCCCACCTGGTACCTACCTGTACCAGGGTCCTCCAGCCTGCCCGCTCTGACGACCCGGCATGCTCACCGGGGTGCACAGCGGTCGATCTGGCCGGTCAACCGCCCGCCCGGACGAGCTGGTCGACGGCCTCCCGAGCGATCTCCGGGAGCACGGTGTGTCCGCCGTCGAACTCACGGTAGGTCACCTCGTAGCCGCCCTCCCGCAGCGCCGGGACGATCTGCCGGCTGGTCCGCTCCACCGGCAGCACCTCGTCGTCGACCCCGTGCGAGACGAAGACCGGAGGGCGACCGGTGCGAGAGGCCGGGGGGACGAAGCCCGGCGAGAAGGCGATGACGTCGCTGAACAGGTCGCCGTTGGCCAGCCCCAGGCCGAGTGCGTAGGAGGCGCCGTCGGAGAACCCGGCGACGGCGATCCGTCCGGGGTCGACGGGCAGCAGCCCGAGGGCCTCGCGCAGCGCCCGGTCGACGTGGTCGACGTCCGGGCCCCAGCCGGTGCCGAGCGCGTCCCACGTCGTCCCGCGTGAGGCCGGGGACAGCAGGAGCAGACCGCGCTCGTCGGCGAGCCCGCGCAGCGGCGCCAGTCCGCCCTCGGCGTCCCCACCTGCGCCGTGCAGGGTGACCACCAGCGGCACCGACCCCTCCGCCGGCAGCGTCGGCGGCACGTACAGCAGGGCGTCCCGGTCCTCGGCCACGCCCAGCGGGTGCGTACCGGGGGCCGGTGCTGACCCGGTCGGCTGGCCGCTGCCCGGACGCACGGCCAGGGTCGCCGGGTCCGGCGCCTCCTCTCCGCTGTCCCCCGGGCTGGGCGCGCCGCAGGCCGCCAGCAGGGCCGCCGCGGTCAGCTGGCCGGAGGCGGCGAGGAACGCGCGACGGGTGGGCACGGTGCGCCGGTACCCCGGATTGGCCCCGGGGGCACCACCTGCTCAGCTCCGGCGGTCGGCCAGGAAACGGAAGCGGTCCCGGGTGGCAGCCACCTCGGCGGCGTCGACGTCGGCCAGCACGATCGTCTCCACCCCCGAGGCGGTGGCCAGCAGCTCGCCCATCGGGGAGACGATCCGGCTGTCCCCGGCGTGCTCGGTGCCGTCGCCGGCCGTGCCGACCCGGTTGCAGCCGACCACGTAGGCCTGGTTCTCGATCGCCCGGGCCTGCAGCAGCGCCGACCAGTGGTGCCGGCGCGGGCTGGGCCAGTTCGCCGGCACCAGGTAGACGTCGGTGTCCGGCGCGGCCGCCCAGAACACGTCGGCGAAGCGCAGGTCATAGCAGATGAACGGGGTGATCCGCAGGCCACCGACGTCGACGGTGACCGGGCCGGTGCCGGAGCGGAACCGGGTCCGTTCGTCGGCGAAGGGGTGCAGCTTCCGGTAGCGGTGGGCGGTGCCGTCCGGGCCGGCGAGCACGAACGTGTTGTAGGGCAGCTCCCCCTCGACGTCGGTCTCCGGGCAGGTGCCGGCCACCCAGACGCCGTGCTCGGCGGCCTGCGCGGCGAGGAACTGAGACGACGGCCCACCCTCCGGTTCGCCGATCCCGGGCGTCATCGAGAAGCCGGTGGAGAAGGTCTCGGTGAGCAGCACCAGCTCCGCCCCGGCGCCCACCGCGCGGGCCACCTGCGGGGCCAGCCGGGCGAAGTTCGCCGCCCGGTCCTCCCAGACGATGTCGTGCTGCACCGCCGCGATCCTCATGCCAGCCTCCTCAACCGCGCGGCCGCCTCGGCCAGCACCTCGTCACGCTTGCAGAACGCGAACCGCACCAGGTGCCGCCCCAGCTCCGCGTGCTCCGGGGCATAGAAGACCACGGTCGGGACGGCGACCACCCCGGCCCGCCCGGGCAGGGACCGGCAGAACGCGATGCCGTCGCCGTCGGGCTGCCGCGGGCGGACGTCGACGGTGGCGAAGTAGGTGGCCTCCGGGCTCACCACCGGCAGCCCGGCGTCGGCCAGCCCGGCCACGAGGAGGTCGCGGCGGCGCTGCAGGTCGGCGGCGGCGCGGGTGAAGTACTCGTCGGGCAGCCGGAGCCCGGCGGCGATCGCCGGCTGGAACGGGCCGCCGTTGACGAAGGTGAGGTACTGCTTGGCGGTGCGGGCCGCTGCCACCAGCGGTGCCGGGCCGCAGATCCAGCCGGTCTTCCAGCCGGTGGTGTTGAACGTCTTGCCGCCGCTGCTCACAACCAGGGTGCGCTCGGCCATGTCGGGCAGGGTGGCGATCGAGACGTGCTCGGCGCCGGCGAACACCAGGTGCTCGTAGACCTCGTCGGTGAGCACCAGCAGGTCCGCGGCAGTGGCCACCTCGGCGAGCACCGCCAGCTCGGCGCGGGTGAACACCTTGCCGGTCGGGTTGTGCGGGGTGTTCAGCAGCAGCAGCCGCGCCCGCGGGGTGACCGCCGCCCGCAGCTCGGCCTCGTCGAAGGTCCAGGGTCCGGTGGCGACCTCGCCGGCGACCGAGGACGGCGGGCGGAGCGGAACCGGGCGCAGCACCCCGCCGGCCATCGCCACCGCCGCGGCGTAGCTGTCGTACATGGGCTCGAACAGCACCACCTCGTCGCCGGGCTCGAGCAGCCCGAGCAGCGCGGCGGTCAGCGCCTCGGTCGCCCCGGCCGTGACCAGCACCTCGTCGACCGGGTCGTAGGTCAGGCCGCGGAACCGCTGCTGGTGCTCGGCGATCGCGGCCCGCAGGTCGGGCTGACCGGGGCCCGGCGGGTACTGGTCGTGCGCCGTGCCGATCGCCGCCCGGGCGACGTCGAGGACCTCGGCCGGGCCCGGCTCGTCGGGGAAGCCCTGGCCCAGGTTGATCGCGCCGGTGGCGGCGGCCAGCGCGCTCATCTCGGCGAAGACCGTCGTCCCGAAGCCCTGCAGCCGGGAGGCGAGGTGCGGTGTCCGGGTCACCGGCTCATCCTGCCGTTGCCTCCGTCCGCCGCAGCACCTCGGCCAGCGGGGTGGCCGGGCGGCCCAGCAGCTCGGGGACGTCGCTGCTGACCGGGGCCATCTCCCCCGCCGCGATCGCCGTGTACGTGGAGACCCAGGCGTCCACCAGCCACTCGGGTGCCTCGAACTGGGCCCGGGAGGCGTGGGCCTCCGCCACGGTCTCCAGCTGGTAGCGCACCGGCCGGCCGATCACGGCGGTGATCGTCTCGGCGATCTCGCCGAGGGTCAGCGCCGCCGGCCCGGTGAGGTCGTAGACCGCCCCGGCGTGCGGCACCGGGTCCTGCAGCACGAGGGCGGCGACGGCGGCGATGTCGTCCAGCGCCACCACCGACGCCTGGCCGTCACCGGCGGGTCCGCGGATCACGCCGTCCTCGCCGACCATCTCCGGCATGTCCTCGGCGTAGAGCCCGTCACGGAGGAACGTCGTGGCCAGCCCGAGCGAGCGGGCGTGCTCCTCGGTGGCCCAGTGGTCGCGGGCCAGCAGGAACGTCGCGTCCGGCGCGGCGCCGAGGAAGGAGAGGTAGACCAGGTGACCGACCCCGGCGTCGGCCGCCGCGTCGAGGAAGCTGCGGTGCTGCTCGACCCGGTCGGCGGACTCGCTGCCCGAGACCATGAAGACCGTGCCGACGCCGGTCAGCGCTTCGCGCACGGCCGCCCGGTCGCCGTAGGGCGCGGTGGCGACGGTGGTGCCGGGCAGCTGCGGGGCGCGGGCCGGGTCACGGACCAGCAAGCGCTGGCTCACCCCGGCATCGGCGAGCAGCCGGGCGACCCGGCCGCCGAGCCGTCCGGTCGACCCGGTGACGGCGAGGGGCGGGAGCTCGGGATCGGTCACCGGCCGATCCTCGCCGATGGCCGCCGGTGCCGCCCACCCGGTGACCTCCGCGCCGACACCGCCCTCAGCCGGCACGCCGTGCAGTCTGCGCATGTTTGCAGTCCGTGCACTTTCCCTGCCATGCTCTCGACGTGACCACGGGCCTGCGCGAGCGCAAGAAGCAGGCCACCCGCGCGGCGCTGCACGAGTCGGCGCTGCGACTGGTCGCCGAGCGCGGGCTGGACCGGGTGTCGGTCGACGACATCGCCGCCGACGCCGACGTCTCCCCCCGGACGTTCTTCAACTACTTCCCCTCCAAGGACGACGCGGTCATCGGCCTGGACCCGGAGCACCCGCTCCGCCTCGCCGAGGCACTGTCCGCCCGGCCGGCGACCGAGACCCCCGTCCAAGCGCTGCGCGCGGTACACGCCGCCGAGGCCGCGCGGATGGCCGCGGAGACCGAGCTGTGGCCGCTGCGGCTGCAGGTCGTCGACGCACACCCGGCGCTGGCCGCCCGGCTCACCGCCTCGTTCGCCCGGAGCGAGCAGCTGCTGGCCGAGTGGCTCGCCGCCCGCACCGGCACCCAGGCCGAGCTCGACGTCCAGCCCTCCCTGCTCGCCGCCGTGCAGGGCTCGGTGATGCGCAGCGCGCTGCACCGCTGGCGCGCCGGCGGCTTCACCGCATCGCTGCCCACCCTCGTCGCCGAGGGCTGGGACCAGGTCGAGGCGGGCTTCCCCGCCCCGCGCCACTGACCCGACCGACCCGCCCCCCGCACCACCCCTGAGGAGCTCCATGTCCAGCGCGCCCACCGCCGCGCCGCCCATCGTCCTGACCCGCCGGCGGATCAACACCATCTTCGGCGCGCTGCTGGCCGGCATGCTGATGGCCGCGCTGGACCAGACGATCATCTCCACTGCGATGCCGACGATCGTCGGTGAGCTCGGCGGCGTCTCGCACATGGCCTGGATGACCACCGCCTACCTGCTGGCGACCACCCTGGTCATGCCGGTCTACGGCAAGTTCGGCGACCTGTTCGGCCGCCGCACGCTGTTCCTGGTGGCGATCGGGCTGTTCACCGCCGCGAGCCTGGGGGCCGCGCTGGCGCCGGACTTCGGCTGGCTGGTCTTCTGGCGCGGCGTGCAGGGCCTCGGCGGCGGCGGGCTGATGATCCTGTCCCAGGCGATCATCGCCGACATCGTGCCGGCCCGGGAGCGGGCGAAGTACATGGGCCCGATCGGTGCGCTGTTCGGGCTCTCCGCCGTCGCCGGGCCGCTGGTCGGCGGGTTCTTCACCGACTCGGCGGCACTGGGCTGGCGCTGGTGCTTCTGGGTCAACGTCCCGATCGGGCTGGCCGCCTTCGCCGTCGGCTGGGCCGCGCTGACCCTGCCGCGCAAGCGGAACACCACACCGCTGGACCTCGCCGGCATCCTCACCCTGTCGGTCGCCACCACGTCGCTGGTGCTCGCCACCGACATCGGCGGCAGCGAGGGCTGGGGTTCCTGGCAGGTGCTGGCACTGCTGGCCGTGCTCGCCTGCTCGATCGCGGCGTTCGTGCTGGTGGAGCGGCGGGCGGTCGAGCCGATCGTCCCGTTGTCGCTGTTCGGCAACCCCACCTTCGTGGTGGCCACCGCGCTGGGCATGGCGGTGGGCCTGGGCATGTTCTCCGCGATCGCCTTCATGCCCACCTACCTGCAGATGAGCTCGGGCCTGTCGGCGGCGAACTCCGGGCTGCTGATGCTGCCGATGACCGCCGGGATCATCCTGACCATCCAGAGCTCGGCCGCGGTGATCATGCGCACCGGCCGCTACAAGGTGTTCACCGTCGCCGGGGTCGCGCTGATCCTGGCGGCAATGCTCTGGATGACCACGCTGGCCGGGGACACCGCACTCTGGACCGTCGGCGCGATGTTCTTCCTGCTCGGCGCCGGGCTCGGGCTGATCATGCAGAACGTCGTGCTGGCCGCGCAGAACGCCGTCCCCGCCGCGCAGATCGGCACCGCCACCTCGACGAACAACTACTTCCGCGAGGTGGGTGCGGTGCTGGGCGTCGCCGTCTTCGGCACCCTGTTCACCAGCCGGCTGGGCGACCGGCTCGGCGAGGCCCTGGCGGGCAATCCCGAGCAGGCGGCTCAGGCGGGGATCACCTCCCCCGACACGCTGGTGCCGACGGCGGTCGAGGCCGCGGGTGAGCCGCTGCGCACCGCGATCGTGGACGCCTACGCCGACGCGCTGGCGCCGGTGTTCTGGTACCTGGTGCCGATCCTGGTCCTCGCGCTGCTGCTGGCCCTGGCGCTGCGCGAGGTGCCGCTGTCCGACGTCGCCGGGATGGTGGCCCGCGGTGAGGCGGTGTCGTCGGAGGAGGAGCTGGCCGCCCTGCGCACCGCCCCCGGGACCGACGAGCCCGTCCTGGTGGTCGATCAGGGCGGTGCCCAGGACGACGACGCGTCACGCCGCGCCCAGGGCGCTTCTCACGTAGAGGTCTGACCGATGAAGCAGCCCCGTATCCGCGTCGTCGTCGACAACGACTTCAGCGGTGACCCCGACGGCCTCGTCCAGCTCGCGCACCACGCGCTCTCACCGTCGGTCGACCTGCGGCTGGTCATCGGCTCGCACCTGCGGCCCGGTGACCACTTCGACCCCTCGGACACCACCGCCGACAACGCCGCCGAGCTCGCCCGCGAGGTGCTCGCGCTGGCCGGACGCCCCGACGTCCCGGTCCTCGCCGGGTCCAACGTCGGTCTGACCGACCGGGTGACGCCGATCCGGTCCGCGGCGGCCGAGGCGCTGGTCGCCGAGGCCATGCGCACCGACGTCGACAGCCCGCTGTACGTCTGCGCGGGTGCCGGGCTCACCGAGGTCGCCAGTGCCTGGCTGATCGAGCCGCGGATCGCCGAGCGGCTCACGCTGGTCTGGATCGGCGGGCCCGAGCACTCCGGCCTGGCCGAGCCGCCGGCGGGCGCGATGCCGATCGAGTACAACCTGCTCATCGACGTGCTGGCCGGGTCGATCGTGTTCGGTGACTCCGCCGTCCCGATCTGGCAGGTGCCGCGCGACGCCTACCGGCAGACGCTGGCCACCTTCGCCGAGCTGCAGCTGCGGATGGCCGAGCAGGGGCCGCTGGGTGCGCGACTGTTCGCCGCGCTGGACGGCCTCCGTACGGAGGCCCTCCAGCACGGGTTCGACCTCGGCGAGACCTACATCCTCGGCGACAACCCGCTGGTGCTGCTCACCGCGCTGCAGTCGGCGTTCGAGCCGGACCCCTCCTCGAGTCGGCACGTCGTCCGGGACACACCGAGGATCTCTGCGGACGGGCAGTACACCGACGTTCCCGATGCGCGGCCGATGCGCGTCTACACCCACCTCGACTGCCGGCTGATGATCGAGGACCTGTTCGCCAAGCTGCAGCTGCACGCCCGAGCCGAGGGGAGCTCCTGATCGGTCAGGGCGTCAGCAGGGCCTTGACCGCGCGGCGCTCGTCCATCGCCCGGTAGCCCTCGGCGGCCCGGTCCAGCGGCAGGGTCAGGTCGAACACCCGGCCGGGGTCGGTCGCCCCGGACCAGACCCGGTCGATGAGGTCGGGCAGGAAGCGGCGCACCGGGGCGGGGCCGCCGTGCAGCCGCACCATCGTGGAGAACAGCTGCCGCCCGGTGATCTCCACACCGTGCGGGACGCCGACGAACCCGACGCCGCCACCGGGGCGGGTGGAGCGGATCGCCTGGTCCATCGACTCAGCCGTGCCCACGCACTCCAGGACGGCGTCGGCCCCCACCCCGTCGGTGAGGTCCCGGATCCGCGCCACCCCCTCGTCGCCGCGCTCGGTCACGATGTCGGTGGCACCGAACCCGCTGGCCAGCCGCTGCCGCGGCTCGTGCCGGCTCATGGCGATGATCCGCTCGGCCCCCAGCTGGGCGGCCGACAGCACGCCGAGCAGTCCGACGGCGCCGTCCCCCACCACCGCGACGGTCATCCCCGGCCGCACCCCGGCGGCGACGGCGGCGAACCAGCCGGTGGCCATGACGTCGGAGAGGGTGAGCAGGCTGGGCAGCAGCTCGGGAGCCGGCACCTCCGGCGTGGCGACGAGGGTGCCGTCGGCGTGCGGCACCCGCAGCAGCTCCGCCTGGGCACCGGTGATGCCCACCCGGTGTGCGCAGGCGCTCTGGTACCCGGCCCGGCAGTGCGCGCAGGTGCCGTCCGAGGCGATGAACGGCACGATCACGAACTGGCCGGGGCGGACCGTGGTGACGTCGTCCCCGACCGCCTCGACGACCCCGACGTACTCGTGGCCGATCGGCGTCGGCTCGGTGACCTCGTTGATGCCGCGGTAGGGCCACAGGTCCGAGCCGCACACGCAGGTGGCGGAGGCCCGGACCACGGCGTCGGTGGGCTCCACGACCCGCGGGTCCTCGAGCTGCTCGACGCGGACGTCGCCGGGGGCGTGCAGGACTGCTCCGCGCATGGGGGCGGTGTTCCTCTCGGAGTGCGGGTCGGACCCGTCCTCCTTGCCCGCCCCCGCCGGGACGAACCGCCGGTCAGCGCGCGGGGTGGGCTGACAGCTGCTCGACCAGCAGGTCCGCGACGGCGCGCATGCCAGCCGCGTTCGGGTGGTACGGGGCGACCCCGCCACCCAGCAGGTCCCCGAACACCCAGCCGGTGACCCACGGCTCGGCCGAGCCGACGGCGTGGTCGCGGGAGGCCGCCGAGGCGGTCACCAGCTCCGCCCCGGCCTCGCGCGCGGCCGCCGCGGTCGCCGCCTCCAGCCGCCGGCCGACGTCGGCGCACAGCAGGCGGTGCTCCTCGTTCATCGGGAAGGCGGGGGTGGCCTGGTCAGGCACCACGGTCAGGTAGTCGACCAGCACGACCCTGGCCCGGGGCGCCCGCCGGCGGACCTCCCCGACCAGCTGGGCCAGCCGGTCCGGCAGGACCGCCAGCGCGGCGTGCACCGCGGCCAGGTCGATCGGCGTACCGAAGAACGCCCGGGCCGGCAGCGGCACACCCTCCGGGTCGGCCCGGGCCGAGCAGCGCAGCAGGGTGAGCAGGTAGTCGACGTCGTTCCCGCCGACGGTGACGGTCACCAGGTCGGCGTCCGGGCCGACCGCCTGGACCTGCGGCGGCACGGTGCCACCGGCCAGCAGCGCCTGCGGCCGGGTGAGGACGTCGTCGATCGTCGCCCCACCCGAGCTGACGTCGACCAGGTCGTACCCGAGCCGCCCGGCGGCCAGCTGCGCGTAGTTGCGGCCCGACCGCGCGCACCCGGGGACCAGGATCGGGTCGATGCCGGGGCCGGCGGCGAAGGAGCTGCCCAGGGCGACGTAGCTGGTCACCGGGCGGCCCGCGCCGCCGCCATGAGCCGCTCGAGCTCCGCGGCGGGGATCGCCGCACCGAAGTCCGCGGCGAACCGGCGCATCGGCATCGAGCCGATCATCTGCAGCATCCCGGCGTGCATCTCACCGGCACCCTCGGGCATCGTCGCCAGGAAGCCCTCCAGCAGCTGTGGGCCGGCGACCGGGTGCTCGAACCACTCGACGACCGAGGACTGCAGGGTCAGGTCCCGCACCACGACGTCCCCGGCGAGGTCGATCGTCCGCTCGTCGACGACGTCGGTGGCGCTGCAGCCGATCTGCACGGTGTGCTCCCCCGGCGCGACGACCCAGGCGTGCTCCCGGACGTCCCAGTACGCGAACGCCCGGCGGTCCAGCTCGAACGTCACCGTCGTCGACTCCCCCGCCTCCAGCGAGACCTTGGTGAAGGCGCGCAGCTCACGGGCGGGCCGCCGCACCGGTCCGGCGGTGGTCGCGACATAGACCTGCACGACGTGCCGGCCGGCCCGCGCGCCGGTGTTGGTCACCATCAGGGTCACCGTCGCTGCGTCGTCGCCGACGGCCCGGACCTGCAGGTCGCTCGTGGTGAACGTCGTGTAGCTCAGCCCGTGGCCGAACGGGTACCGCACCGGGCGGTCGACGGTGACGAACTGGCGGTAGCCGACCATCACGCCCTCGCCGTAGCGGACGTGGCCCTGCTCCCCCGGGAAGTCGAGGAAGCTGGGGGTGTCCGCCAACCGCAGCGGGATGGTCTCGGCCAGCCGGCCCGAGGGGTCGACGGCGCCGGTGAGCAGGTCGGCCAGCGCGCTGCCGCCGGCCTGGCCGAGCAGGAAGCCGGCGAGCACGGCGTCGACGTCGTCGTGCCAGCCCTCCAGGGAGACCACGCCCCCCGAGGAGAGGACGACGACCGTCCTCCTGCTGACCGCGGCGACCGCGCGGATCAGCTCCACCTGGGCGGCCGGCAGGTCGAGGTGCGTGCGGTCGAAGCCCTCGGACTCGTCGCCCTCGCCCAGCCCGGCGAACACCACGGTGACGCCGGCGTCCCGGGCCAGGTCGACGGCCTCGTCCCGCAAGGCAGCGGCGTCCCCGGCGCCGTCGAGGGTGAAGCCGGGGGCGAACGCCAGGTCCGGGTGCGTCGCCCGCAGCGCGGTGAGGGCGTCGTCGACCCGGGTGGCGTTGACGTGCGAGCTGCCGCCGCCCTGGAACCGCGGCGTGCGGGCGAACTCGCCGACCACGGCGACCCGCTGGCCGGCGACCAGCGGCAGCGCGCCGCCGTCGTTCTTGAGCAGCACCGGACAGCCGGCCGCGAGCTCGCGGGCCAGCGCGTGGTGGGCGTCGGCGTCGAAGGCATCGGCGTCGGAGGTGTGGGCCGGCTCGGTGACGTACCCGGCCAGCGCGGCCACCCGGCGCACGCTGCGGTCGACGACGGCCTCGTCCAGCCGGCCACTGCGCACGGCGTCCACCACCAGGGCGTTGCCGGCGCCGTGGTCACCGGGCATCTGCAGGTCCAGGCCCGCCTCGAGGGCGGCGACCCGGTCGTCGACCGCGCCCCAGTCGGAGACGACGGCCCCGGTGAAGCCCCACTCCTCCCGCAGCACCTCGGTGAGCAGCCAGTGGTGCTGGGAGGCGTAGACCCCGTTGACCTTGTTGTAGGCGCACATCACCGTGGCCGGCTGGGCCTCGGTGACCACCCGCTCGAAGGCCGGCAGGTAGATCTCGCGCAGCGTGCGCTCGTCGACGTCGGCGCTGACCTGCATGCGCTGCGTCTCCTGGTTGTTGGCCGCGAAGTGCTTGACCGACGCGCCCACGCCCGCGCCCTGCTGGCCGCGGACGTGCGCGGCGCCGAGCACCCCGGCCAGCAGCGGGTCCTCGGAGTAGTACTCGAAGTTGCGGCCGCACAGCGGCGACCGCTTGATGTTCACCCCCGGCCCGAGGACGACGGGCACGCCGATCGCACGGGCCTCGACCCCGATCGCCGCCCCGATCCGCTCGGCCACCTCCGGGTCCCAGCTGGACCCCACGGCGACGGCCGGCGGGAAGCAGGTGGCCGGCACGCTCTCGATGAGGCCGATCTGGTCGAGGTCGCCCACCTGCCGGCGCACCCCGTGCGGGCCGTCGGTGAGCACCACCGAGGGCAGCCCGGCCGCCTCGACCGGCGGGGTCGACCAGAAGTCCTGGCCGGAGAGGAGGGCCGCCTTCTGCTCCAGCGGCAGCGCGGTCGGGTCGGACGGGGTGGTGGCAGTCACTCCCCGATCCTGCCGACCGCCGGCCGCCCGCGTCGCCGCCGATGCCATCCAGCGGGAGGGGTTCAGTGCAGAGCTGCGTCCGCCGCCCCGGTCGTCCAGCGTCGGAAGCGGACGACGAGGCCGGCCCTGGTCGGGGCGCAGCAGTACGGCCCGGCGTGCACCTCGGCGTCCGGCGGGAACCAGGCGACCCGGACCAGCCGGAACGGCTCGTCGTCCACCCGCGCCCGCACCGTGACCGCGTCGCCGTCCCGACTGGCCCGGACGGTGACCCGGCGGCCGGCCCAGTCCGGCACCGGGGCGACCGACCAGTCCGAGTGCCCGAGCGTGACGACGGCACCGAGCTGCGGCGCGCCGTCGGAGAACTCGACGCCGGCCTTGAGCCAGGTCTCCGCGTCGGTCCGCAGCATCAGCCCGGCCTGGTCGAACTGCTGGTCGAAGTCGGCCTCGAAGGTCACCTCGACCGCACCGTCCAGCGGGGCGAGCAGGGCATGAGCGTCGTCGTGGACGAAGCCGTAGGAGGTGTGCCGCCAGGCGTCGCTGCCCTCAACGGCGGTGACCAGCAGGTCGGCGCCGTCCTCGGTGGCCGCGACCGGCTGCGTGGTCCACGTGCCCGCGCCCCACGGCTGGACCCGGCTGCCGTCGTCCGTCATGCCGGCACGGTAGCTGCGCGTCGAGGAGCGCCCCGGTGCGGTGTCGCCCATGGCGACACCGCGACGGGACGCGGGTCAGCGGGCCTCGACCGTCACGGTGACCGGGGCGCAGCCCTCGGCGGTCGCGGTCACGGTGATGGCGCCGGCGCCGGTCGGGCGGACGACGGCGAGCGCCCGGCCGTCGAAGGTGGTGTGCACGTCGTCGCCGTAGGACTCCTCGGTCACCGGCGCGGCGCTGCCGAACCCGACGAGCACGCCCGGGCCCGCCACCGCCACGGTCACCTCGCGGTCGACCCCCAGCGCGACCGTGCCGGCGGCGTCGGTCAGCGCGAGGTCGACGAACGCCAGGTCGGTGTCCTGGGCTCGGACCACCTGCCGGTCGACGGCGACGGCCAGCTGCACCGGTCCGTCTGCCGAGCGCAGCGAGCACCGGCCGGTCTCCGCCCCGCCGGTGCGGGCGACCGCGGTCAGCTCGCCCGGCGCCCAGGGCACGGTGAACTCGGCGCGGAAGCGGTGGGCCTCCCCCGCCTTCGCGGTGCCCAGCGAGTGGCCGTCCAGCAGCAGCTCGACCTCATCGGCGTCGCTGTAGACCTCGACGGTGAGCGGGGCGCCCTCGGCACCGGCGAAGCCCCAACTGCCCACCGAGTCGGTCCACGCCCACGGCGGCGACACCGTCTCCCGGCCGGACCGTTCCGGCCGCTGGACGGCGAGGTAGGGGTCGGACCGGAGCCCGAAGACGATCTCCCGGTAGTACGACGCCGGCCGCCGGTGCCCGGTGATGTCGATGTCGCCGCACCACGCGAGCAGCCACGGGAAGGGCCCGGAGAGCCCGCGGGCCCCCGGCTCCTCGGCGTCGGCGGTGCGCCCGATGCCGGCCTCGCCCAGGTAGTCCCAGCCGGTCCAGGTGAAGTCACCGATGACGTGCGGGTTGTCCTGCACCAACCGCCAGAGCCGGTCGATCTCGGTCGCGAAGGTCTCGCTCCCGACGACCACCCGGTTAGGGAAGACGTCGCGGTCGCTCTCGTACCGGGTGTCCATGTAGTTCAGCCCGGCGACGTCGAGCACGCCGAACGCCTCCGCAGTCCGCCGTCCGACGAGCTCGGACCGCGAGAGCTCGCGCATGAAGCCGCCCATGTCGGCGAGCATCGTGTTGATGCCGCCCTCAGCGTCCGCCAGGTCGGCCGTCGCCTCACCGATCACGGCCAGCATGCCGTTGACCCCGTTGGTCACCGGCCTGGTCGGGTCGAGGCGCCGCACCTCCTCGGCCAGGCGGCGGGACCACAGCGCGCCGTGCGGGGTGCCGAGCTCGGGGATCTCGTTGCCGATCGAGTACATCACCACGCTGGAGTGGTTGACGTCCTTGGCCACCATCGCGGCGACGTCACGCGCCCACCACTCGGGGAAGTCCAGCGCGGCGTCGAAGTCGGACTTGCTCTCCGTCCACATGTCGGTCAGCTCGTCCATCACCAGGACCCCGAGCCGGTCGCAGGCCTCGAGCACAGCCCGGCTCATCGGGTTGTGCGCGCTGCGCAGGGCGTTGAAGCCGGCGGCCCGCAGCAGCTCCACCCGGCGCTCGTCGGCCCGGTCGACCGCCGCCGCGCCGAGCACCCCGTTGTCGGAGTGGACGCACGCCCCACGCAGCAGCACCGGCTCGCCGTTGACCCGCAGGCCGCGGACCGGGTCGACGGAGAGGGTGCGGATGCCGGTGGTCACCGTCTCGGTGTCCAGCACGGCGTCCTCCTCGACCAGGGCGACCGTCGCGGTGTGCAGCGCCGGGGAGTCCGGCCCCCACAGCGCCGGCTCGCGGACGACGAGCCGCTGCCGCACCACCGCCGGCTCCCCGGGGCGCACGCTGACCGGCACCCGATCGGCGGCGACGACGGTGCCCGCGGCGTCGCGCAGCTCGGTGACCGCCGCGACGGTGGCCAGCCGCAGCCGGTCGTTGACGACGGTGGTCACCACCTCGACGACCGCCAGCTCGCGGTCGGCGTCCAGCGTGGTCACCCGGACGCCGTCCGGGGCGACGCGCAGCAGCGGGCCGGCCAGCAGGTGCACCGGCCGGTGGATGCCGGCGCCGGCGTACCAGCGGGAGTCGGCGCCGGCGCGACAGACCACCCGCACCTCGTTCTCCGCGCCGTACCGGAGATGGTCGTCCAGCGGCACGGTGAAGCCGGTGTACCCCGACGCCCAGTGCCCGGCGAGGCTGCCGTTCACGTAGACCATCGCCCGGCGGTAGACGCCCTCGAACTCCAGCAGCCAGCGCTGCTCGACGGCGTCCGCGGGGACGTCGAACGTCCGCCGGTACTCGTACACGCCGCCCGGGAAGTACCCCGACCCGGCACCGTGAGCGGCGTCGCGCGGCTGGGCCAGCGTCGCGTCGTGCGGCAGCGTGACCGGCTGCCAGGGTGCGGCGGCCCCGACCATCTCGGCGAAGGAGTTGGCGTGCGGCCGGAACTGCCAGCCGGTGGTGAACGGGGTGCGGCGCATGGCTGCCCTCTCGAGTGGGGAACGAGGTCAGCACGCGACGGATGGCGTCCTGGCTGGAGCGCCCCATGCCCGCGCGGGGCCGGCGTTCCCGGCGATCGGCCGTCTGCTGGATCGCCGCGGGCACCCGCGCACCGTCGATCCTCGGTGACCGCCGTCACCACCGCGACGTCCTTGCCATTGGCCAGCAAGGCGTGACGTCGTCCGGGTGGTCGGGCCGCTGGTGGAACCGGGCTGCCGGTGATCGGCACGGTGGTCTCCGGCGGTGCCGGCGCTGGGCAGACTCGTGCCATGAGCGGGCGACTGACAGGGAAGACGGCGTTGGTGACCGGGGCTGCGGCGGGCATCGGGCGGGCGGTGGCCGACCGGTTCGCCGCCGAGGGAGCGCGGGTGGCCTACGCCGACCGGGACGTCGCGGGCGCCGAGGCGGCCGCCGCGGCATCGGGCGGGCGCGCGGTGCCGATGGACGTCACCGACGAGGACAGCGTCGCCGGTGGCTTCGCCGCGCTCGCCGCGGACGGCTGGGTGCCCGACGTGGTCGTCGTCAACGCCGGCGTGCAGCTGTTCGGGCAGGACGCCGAGGTGGCCGACCTGGACCTCGACGTCTGGCGCCGCACCCACGAGGTCAACCTGACCGGGGCCTTCCTGACCGTGAAGCACGCCGTCCGCGGGATGCTGGGCGTCGGCGGCGGCTCGATCGTGTTCACCGGCAGCCCCACCGCCGTCCGCGGCGAGGGGGCAGAGTTCACCGCCTACGCCTCGTCCAAGGCCGGCATGCACGGGCTGGCCCGCACGGTCGCCGCCGCCTACGCCCGCCGGGGCATCCGGGTGAACACCGTCGTCCCGCCGTACACCGAGACCGGGCTGGTCAGCACCCTCACCGCCGACCCCGGGGCGCGGGCCGCGATCGTCGGCCGGATCCCGATGGGCCGCGCCGGCACGACCGGCGACCTCGAGGGCGTCATGGTGTTCCTCGCCAGCGACGAGTCGGCGTTCGCCACCGGCGCGACGTTCGCCGTCGACGGCGGCATGACCACGCTCTGAGCCGTGCTCAGGCCTCCCGGCTCCGGCGCTCGTGCAGCCGGAGCCGGGCGAGCAGGTCGGCGACCAGCAGGCGGAGGTCGACGTCGGTGCACACCCGGCGTCCCGGCCGGTCCGGGGACTCCGTCCACGTGCAGGCCACGTCGTCGAGGGCGGTGACCAGGACCGGCGGGCTGTCGCCGAGCGGCCAGGTCTCCCCCTGCTCCACGAAGTCGGGGACCGGCAGCTCGACGTACTGCTGCCAGAGCCAGGCACCCAGCCGCCCGGCGCCGCCCACGTCCTGCTCCAGCTCCGCCACCGAGTACGTGCAGCGCCGGTAGGTCTCCAGCGGGAACTGCGAGATCGCCAGGTCGTCGCGGGCGAGCACCTCGCGGGCGGCCTCGGCGTCGGTGTCCCTGTTGTACTCGAACGCGTCGGCGTCCAGCGCCCCACCGACCCAGACCAGGGTCAACCGGGCGGCGATGTCCGGGGCCTGCCGCAGCGCCTGGGCGACGTTGGTCAGCGGGCCCGCGCAGACCAGGAAGAGCGGCAGCGGGTCGTCCCGCCGCGCCTCGGCGACGATGGCATCCGCGGCCGCCGACGACGTGTCACCGCCGCCGATCGGCACGTCGCACCCGGCGGCCACCACCGGCCGCTGGGTGCCGACCAGGTCGACCAGCTCCTGCGCGCGCCGGGCGCCCGCGGCTGCCGTGCCCTCGGGCGGCCCGAACACCGCGTTCAGGTGCGAGCTGGTCACCGCGTCCACCCGGTTGGCGGCGCTGAGCAGGTGGTGGGCCAGGGCGACCAGACCGTCGGGGTCACCGGCCGAGTCGTTGTCGACGACGACGCGGCAGCGTTGGGTGATGCGCAGGGACACGTGCTTCCTCCAGGCGTCAGGCGGTGAGGACGGCGGCCGGGTCGTCGGCGCCGACGTAGCGGAACGAGCGGACGACGACCGACCCGGACGAGCACCAGACGCCGACCATCCGGCCGGTCATCCCGCCGGCCACCTCGGTGGAGACGTAGCGGCCGTCGATCCGGCCGAGCTCGGCGAACACGCCGCCGGCGTCCACGACCCCGGCGACCAGCTGGTCCGGGCCGAGCGCAGTGGAGGAGAAGTGGCCCTCGGACGGGACGGCCCGGACCTCCAGCACGACGTCCCCGGCCGGGACGGCGGCCTCCCCCAGCAGCGATCGGAGCGGGCCGACCTGCGCGACCGCGCGCACCACGCCCCCGGCGACCTGGAGGTCGAGGCGGTGGCGGGGGTCCATGCGCACCGACAGTCCACCGACCCCGTCGCCGTCCGCGGCCACGACCGCACGGGCCCGGCAGTACAGGTGCTCCTGCCGGCGGCCGGCGAAGGCGGCGTCGTCCGAGGCCGGGTCGGCGGCCCCGGCGGTGAGCCGCCAGCCGCCCTCGCCCCGGGTGAGCGCGTCGCCGGGGAACCGGCGCGGCGACACCCAGGAGACCGGCAGCGCGGCGCCGCCCAGCTCCTCGACCTCGACCGGCCCGGCGGCCGGGGTCAACCACTCCCCCAGCCGGGGCCAGCCGTCGGTCCACACCACGTCGGCGGCGAAGGTCTCCCGACCCAGGACGTGGAACTGCGGGCTCGCTCCGCGCGGCCGGACGCCGTGGAAGACGATCGCCCAGCTGCCGTCGGGGCGCTGCACCAGGTCCGCGTGGCCGGTGTTCTGCACCGGCGACTCGACACCCCGGTGGGTCAGCAGCGGGTTGTGCGGGCACGGCTCCCACGGCCCCTGCGGTGACGGGCCGCGGGCGATGGTGACCGCGTGCCCGCGCTCGGTGCCGCCCTCGGCGATCAGCAGGTACCAGTGCTCCCCGACCCGGTACAGGTGCGGGCCCTCCGGGAACCGGCCGCCGGTGCCCTGCCACACGCGCTGCCGCTCGGTCAGCGCCCACCCGGTGACCGGGTCGACGGCCTGCTGCACGACCCCGGCCGGCCCTTTGGCGCCGAAGCCCGCATAGGTGACCAGCAGGGTCCCGTCGTCGTCCCAGGCGAGGTCGGGGTCGATCCCGCGGACCTCGTCCATCCGGACCGGCTCCGACCACTCCCCCCGCGGGTCCTCGGCCGTGACCAGCGTCTGCCAGCCGCCATCAGCGAGGTTGGTGGTGACCATCCAGAACCGGCCGTCGTGGTGGCGGATCGTGCAGGCGGTGATGCCGCCAGAGCCCGGGGCGGCCGAGACGTCGAGCTGCGACGGCCGGGCCAGCACGTGCCCGACCTGCTCCCAGGAGACCAGGTCGGTCGAGCGGTACAGCGGCACGCCCGGGGCGTACTCGAAGCTCGAGTGCACCATCCAGTACGTGTCGTCGACCCGGCAGACGCTGGGGTCGGGATGGAAGCCGGGGACGACGGGCGCCGGGGTCACGGGCACAGACGTCACTGGTGGGCATCCGGGTCGAAGAACAGCGCGGGCTTCTCCACCGGCGCCGGGACGGTCACCGTGCGGGTGAACGAGTGCCGCCCGGCCGCCACCTGGACCGGTGCGCTGCCGTCGGGCAGTGACACCTCGGCGGTCGTGTTCGGCGGGACGGTCAGCTCCAGCGTCAGCTCGGCGCCGTCGAGGGTCCAGGAGACCGCCGCCGTCCCGTACGGCGTCTCATGGGTGGCCGCCGCGGAGGTGATCCCCGGGCCGGGGCGGGGGGCGACCCGCAACCGCCGGTAACCGGGCTCGGCCGGGGCCAGGCCGGCGACGGTGCGGTGCAGCCAGTCGGCCACCGCACCGAACGCGTAGTGGTTGAACGAGGTCATGTCCCCGGGGTTGATCGACCCGTCGGGGAGCATGGAGTCCCAGCGCTCCCAGATCGTCGTCGCGCCCATCGTCACCGGGTACAGCCACGACGGGTTCTCCCGCTGGAGCAGCAGCTCGTAGGCCGTCGCCAGCTCCCCGGCGTTCGTCAGCGCGTCGGTGACCAACGGGGTGCCGAGGAAGCCGCTGGCGATGTGGAAGCCGTCCTTCAGCACCTGCTCGGCCAGCAGCCGGCCGGCGTGCGCCCGCTGGTCGGCGGTGAGCAGGTCGAACTCCAGGGCCAGGGCGTACGCCGTCTGCGACGGGTAGGCGACCCGGCCGTTCGGGGAGACGTACTCGGCGCGGAACCGCTCGGTCGCCCGCGCGGCGAGGTCGGCGAACCGGGCGCCGTCCCGGCCGAGGACCTCCGCGGCCTGCGCGACCGTGCGCGCCGAACGGGCGAGGTAGGCGGTGGCGACGCACTGCCAGGGGGTGCGCGCCGCGGCGGGGTTGTCCGGCGGCGCCGCGCTGTCCAGCCAGTCGCCGAAGGAGAACCCACCCTCGGGGAAGTCCAGGTCGGCGCCCGCCCGCGCGGCGAAGACGTCGATCCAGGCGGTCATGGAGCCCCACTGGTCGGCGAGCAGCCCGGCGTCCCCGGTCCGCTGGTACAGCACCCACGGGACGACGACGGCCGCGTCGCCCCAGCCCACCTCCGCCTGCTGCGGGAAGGGCAGCAGCGGCAGGAACGGCACGTACATCGGCACGATGCCGTCGTGGTCCACCCGCTGCTCGACCGCGAGGTCGGCCAGCCAGGAGCGGAGCATGCCGGTGGTGTCGTAGAGGAAGGAGGCGGACGGGGCGAAGACCTGCAGGTCCCCGGTCCACCCCAGCCGCTCGTCGCGCTGCGGGCAGTCGGTGGGGACGTCGAGGAAGTTGCCCCGCATCCCCCAGACGACGTTCTCGTGCAGCCGGTCCACGTCCGGGTCCGAGCACGCGAAGGTGCCGGTCCGGCGCAGGTCGGTGTGCACGACGACGGCCTCGAGGTCGCCCGGCGTCAGCTCCCCCGGCCAGCCGCTGACCTCGGCGTACCGGAAGCCGTGGAAGGTGAACCGCGGCTCCCAGGTGCGCGGGCCCTGCCCGTCCAGCACGACAACGTCGGTGGCGTCGGCCCCGCGCAGCGGGCGGGTGCCCAGCTCGCCGTGCTCGAGCACCTCCGCGTGCCGGACGGTGACCTCCGTGCCGGCCGGCGCGTCCGGCAGCGAGAGGCGCAGCCGGCCGACCAGGTTCTGGCCGAAGTCGACCAGCGTCCTCCCCGACGGCGAGGTGCTGATCTCCCGCACCGGCAGGACCTCGGTCCGGCGCACCGGCGGGCCGGTCGGGGCGACCAGGGTGGCGACGTCCAGCGTCCCGGTCTCCACCGGCGTCCAGCTGCTGTCGTCGAAGGCCGGCTGCGACCAGCCGGGGAGGTCGCGGCGGGCGTCGAAGGTCTCCCCGCTGTAGAGCCCGGCCCGGGTGAGCGGGCTGGGCGCCGAGCGCCAGGAACCGTCGGTGGTCACGACGGTGCGGCTGCCGTCGGGGTGCTCGACCTCGAGCTGGACGAAGGCGCCGGTCCGGTCGCCGTAGAAGGCCCGCTTGCCGGTGAAGCCGAGCGGGCCGGCGAACCATCCCTGCGCCAGGTGCACGCCGAGCGCGTTGGCGCCCTCGGTGAGCAGCGCCGTCACGTCGTGGGTCTGGTAGCGCAGTCGGTGGTGGTAGCTCGTCCAGCCGGGCGCCAGCACGTGGTCGCCGACGACCGACCCGTTCAGCTCGGCCTCGTAGACGCCCTGTGCGGTGGCGTACAGCCGGGCCCGGGTGACCGGCTGGTCCAGCACGAACTCCCGGCGCAGCAGCGCGGCCGGCTCGTCGCCGGCCTCGACCGGGATCACCGGGTGGACCAGCGTCGCGGTCCATTCGGCCGGCGCAAGGAGGCCGGCCTCGACGACGGTGTCCTCGCTCCACGCCGACGGCTCGCTCGCACCGGCCCCCCACACCCGGACGCGGACCGCGCGCCGTTCCCGGCTGGTCAGCTCGGGAGCGCCCCAGGGCACCAGGACCGACTCGTCGGACGCCACCCGGCCCGACGACCAGACCGGGCCGTCCTCGGGTGCGATCTCCAGCTCGTACGCGGCCTGCCGCCAGCCGTCGAGGTCGGTGCGGGGCACCCAGGACAGCCGCGGCCGGGTGTCGCCGATGCCCATCGGCTCGCGGTGGTGCTCGACGGTCACGGGCAGGACGGTCAGGTCGCTCATGCCAGCGCCTCCGCCAGGTACTTCACGGACAGCTCGACGATGCCGTCCACGTCGTCGCACCCGAGCCAGATGTGCCCGGCCCCCTTCACCGGCACCAGCCGGGAGTCCACGCCGACGGCGGTGAGGGCGGCGTGCAGCTGCTCGCTCTGGGAGCAGGGCACCAGCCAGTCCGCGGTGCCGTGCACCAGCAGGAACGGCGGGGCGTCCGCGGTGACGTGGGAGATCGGGCTGGCGTCGTCCCGGAGCTGTCCGTCCAGGCCGTCGAGGAGCTGGTCCTCCGGCGGCACCTGCATCTCCACCGGCAGCAGCGCAGCGACCTCCGGCGGCGGCGCCTGCCGGGGCATGGTGTCCAGGTCGGCCACGCCGTACCAGTCGACGACGACGTCGACCGCGCTGGACGGTCCGGTGACCCCGTGACGACCCTCCAGGTCGGGGCGGTGCGCGGTGAGCCCGAGCAGCGCGGCCAGGTGCCCGCCGGCCGACTCGCCCATCGCCCCGATCCGGGTGGTGTCGACCCCGAGGACGTCGGCGTGCGCCCGCAGGTAACGGACGGCGGCCTTCGCGTCGTGCAGCTGGGCCGGGAACGCGGCCTCGTGCGCGTGCCGGTAGTCGATGGTCGCGACCGCGAGGCCGGCGTCGAGGAAGGCGTCGAACAACGACCCCGGGCGGAGTGTCTCGGGCAGGTACCGCCGGTCTCCCATCATCCAGCCGCCACCGTGCACGTAGACCACCAGCGGCGCCGGCGCCGGGGTGTCGGGCACCCAGAGGTCCAGCTGCAGCGGCCGGTAGCCGAACGCGACCGCGTAGGTCAGCCCGGAAAAGTGCCGGGCGCCGTCCGCGCGGCGGATGGGCTCGTGCGGGTCCAGGAAGTGCGCGGGCCCGGCCCACTCGGGGGTCTCGGTGGTGCTCATGGGGTCCTCTCGGTCGAGCGGGCCGACGATCATGGAGCACCGGTGCGGACGCGCCGGGGTACCGCGGCGTGTCCTCCCGCCAGCTCCATGATCATCAGGCGGGGGCGGGAACGGGGGCGGGGCAGCGGAAGGTGTGCAGGCCGGGGGCGGCTTGGTGGGTGGTGCCGTCGGGGAGGACGACGGTCGCCTCGGTGCCGGCGGGCACCGCCACGCGCAGGGAGAAGACGCCGTCCGTGACCTGCCAGGCCGACTCGATCCGGCCGTACGGCGACTCGTGCGCGGCCTCTGCGCTGGTCAGGTCGCCACCCGGGCGCGGCTGCACCCGGAACCGGCGGTAGGCGGGGTCGGTCAGCTCGATGCCGGCGGTGTACCGGTGCAGGAAGGAGACGACCGCGCCCTTGCTGTAGTGGTTGAGCGACTCGTGCGGCACGCCCTCGGCGCTCACCCCGTCCCAGCGTTCCCAGACGGTGGTCGCGCCGCGGTCGACCATGGTCAGCCAGGACGGCTCGGTGTCGGTGAACAGCAGCTCGTAGGCGACGTCGAGGTGCCCGGCGTCGGCGAGCACCGGCAGCAGGTACGGCGTCGCCAGGAACCCGGTGCCCAGGTGGGTGTCGGCCTTGCGGACCAGCTCGACCAGCCGCTCCGCGACGGCCGCCCGCAGCTCCGCGGGGACGAGGTCGAAGGCGAGCGCACGCACGTGGTCGGCCTGCGTGTCGCAGGTCAGCCGCCCCTCGTCGTCCAGGTACTCCGCCTGCCAGGCGGCGCGCACCTCGGCGGCCAGCCCCGCGTAGCGGTCGGCGTCCGCCGTCCGGCCGAGGACGGCGGCGATCCGGCTCATCAAGCCGGCGCTGTGCGCGTAGTACGCCGTGACCACCTCGCCCTTGTCCGCTGCGGCGAACGCGCCGAAGTCGCCGACGCCCTCCCCCGGCACGAGCCACTCGCCCCAGTGGAAGCCGGTGTCCCAGAGGAACCGCTCGTGCGGCGCGGGATCCGGATGGCGCGCGACCCGCGCCGGGTGCCGCTGGTCGCGGGCCGTCCGTTCCACCCGGTCCAGCCAGCCGACCATCGTCGGCCACAGCTCGGCGAGCACCTGCTCGTCGCCGTAGGCGCGGTACAGCTCCCAGGGCACGATGACCGCGGCGTCGCCCCAGCCGGCCGAGCCGTTCATCGCCGCGACCGGGCCCTCCCGCCCCTCGCTGCGGGAGGACGGGCTGATGTTGGCGATCGTGCCGTCCGGCCACTGGTCGGCGGCGACGTCGCGCAGCCACTTGGTGGAGAACCCGGCGACGTCATAGAGGAACGCAGCCGTGGGCACGTAGAGCTGCCAGTCACCGGTCCAGCCGGCGCGCTCGCGGTGCGGGCAGTCGGTGGGGACGTCGCAGGCGTTGCCGCGCAGGCTCCAGACGGCAGCCTCGTGGAAGCGGCTCACCCGCTCGTCGCTGCAGGAGAACCAGCCGGTGCGGCGCAGGTCGGTGTGCACGACCACGCCGCGGACGTCGTCGGCGGTCAGCTCACCGGGGTGGCCCTCGATCCGCGCGTACTGGAAGCCGTGCGTCGTCCGCCGCGGTTCGAACACCTCCCCCGGCACGCCGGCGGACACCACCTGGTCGACCTGCCCGGCCGACAGCGGCTCCGGCAGGAACGGCACAGCCGGGCGGAGGTGGTCGGTGGTGACGTCGCCGTCGGGGCCGAGCCACTCGCCGTGCGTCAGCGTGAGGGTGGTGTTCGCCGGGCCCAGGTCGGTGAGCCGCAGCCAGCCGTTGACGTTCTGGCCGAGGTCGACGACGTGCACCCCGCTCGGGAGCCGGGTGACCGACACCGGGGTGAGCTCCTCGATCCGGCGGACCGGCGGGGCCGGTGAGTCGACGAGGCCGGCGTAGCCGTGGTGGACGACGCCCACCGGTGCCCAGCCGGCGTCGTCGAACCCCGGCACGTCCCAGCCGCGCGGCAGCCGCCGCAGGTCCACCCGCTCGCCGGCGATCAGGTCGGCGGCCACCACGTGGCCCTCGGCGCTGCGCCAGCCCGCCCCGGAGCCGACGACGGTGACGCTGCCGTCGGCGTGCACCAGATGCAGCTGCGCGAGCAGGGCCAGCCGGTCACCCCACTGGTCAGCGGCGCGCAGGATGCCGATCTGGCCGCGGAACCAGCCGTCGGCCAGCACCACGGCCAGCGCGTTGCGGCCCGGCCGGACGGCGGCGGTGACGTCGAGGGTCTGCACCTGCAGCCGGACGTCGTACTGGGTGAAGCCCGGGGTCAGCTCGGCGTCACCGGCGCGCTCGCCGTTGAGGAACGCCTCGTACAACCCCTGGGCGGTGGCGTGCAGCCGGGCGGTGACCACCGGCCGGTCGACGTCGAACTCGTACCGCAGCAGCGCGGCGGGCCGCTCCCCCGGCGGGCCGCCGGGCGTCTCCCCCGGCTCGACCCACGAGGCCTGCCAGTCCTCGGCCCACAGCAACCCGGTCTCGAACCACGCCGGCTCCGACGCAGCGCTCTCCCCCAGGTCGGTGCGGACCGCCACCCGCCACTGCACCCGCTGGGACGACCCCAGCGGCGGGCCGGCGTAGGGGACCAGCAGGGTCCGGTCGCCGTCCACCCAGCCGGTGTCCCAGCCGTTGTCGGTGGTGATCCGGGCGGCCAGCTGCTCGCGGGCGCCGGCCGGCAGCCGCCAGGACAGCCGCGGGGTGGTGCTCCGGATGCCGAGGGGCTCGTCGAGGTGCTCGGCCCGCAGGTGGTGCGGCACCTCCCCCGCTTCCGGTGAGGCCGGCTGACCCCGGTGCAGGGAGCCGGCCGGAGCCTGTGGGTGGTGGGGGGCAGCGGGGTCCGCTCTCACGGCTGCGGGACCCGCTCGGCGTGGTGGCAGGCGGTGAGCGAGCCGTCGAGCAGCCGGAGCGGCGGCCGCTGGTCCACGCAGACGTCGGTGGAGAACGGGCAGCGCGGCACGAAGGGGCAGCCGGTGGCCGACGGGGATGCAGCCCCCGCGGTGCCGAAGCCCGCGGCCTCCCGGGCCGCGCGGCGTGCGGCCTGCTCGGCGGGGCGCGGCACCGGGGCGGCTGCGGTCAGCGCGAGGGTGTACGGGTGCCGGGGCCGCTGGGCCACCTGCTCCGCCGGGCCGGTCTCCATGACCTGGCCGCGGTAGAGCACGACGGTGCGCTGGGACAGGAAGCGCACCACACCCAGGTCGTGGGCGATGAAGAGGAAGGACAGCCCGCGCTGGTCCCGCAGGTCGGCCAGCAGGTTGAGCACCTGCGCCTGGGTGGACAGGTCCAGGGCGGACACCGGCTCGTCGAGCACGACCACCTTGGGGTCGCAGACCAGCGCCCGGGCGATGGCGATGCGCTGCCGCTGGCCCCCGGAGAACTGCGCCGGGCGACGGTCGACGGCCTCGGCCGGGAGCCCCACGGACTCCAGCCCGGACCTGGCCCGCGCCAGCGCCTCGGCGCCGGTCACGCCCATCAGTCGCAGCGGCTCCACCAGGGTCTGGCCGATGGTGCGGGCGGGGTTGAGCGAGGAGTACGGGTCCTGGAAGACCACCCGCAGGTCCGCCACCTGGCGGCTGCGCTGCTTGAGCGACATCGCGGTGACGTCCTGCCCGGCCACCTCCACGGTGCCGGCGGTCGGCCGCTGCAGGCCCAGGACGGCCTTGCCGATCGTGGACTTGCCCGAGCCGGACTCCCCGACCAGGCCGAGCGTCTCCCCGGGCGCGATGTCGAAGCTGACGCCGTCCACCGCCGGCGGGGTGCTGCGCGCCCGGCGACCGGTGCCGTAGCGGACCACCAGGTCGCGGACCCGGAGCGCGGGTGCCTGCTCGCCCGGGTGCACCTCGTGGGTGGGGTCGGCCAGCGCGGTCATCGGGACGCTCCTGCGGTCGGGGTGGTGGCGGGGGTTGGCGCCGCGCCGACGGGGTCGGCGTCCCAGCTGAGGTGGGCGCCGGCGAGCTCGTCGGCCCGGACGCAGAGCACCGACCCGATGCCGTGGGCGGGCTCGGCCGGGAACGGTGCCCGGCACTGGTCCTGGGCGAACTGGCAGCGGCTGGCGAACCGGCAGCCGGTGGGCCACGAGCCGGGCGGCGGCACCGTCCCGGGGATCGACGCCAGCCGCGCCGGCACCGCGACACCGTCGGGCACGTGCGGGTTGGCTGCCAACAACGCCTGGGTGTACGGGTGCCTCGGCCCGTCGAGGACGGCGGCCGCGGTGCCGGACTCGACGACCGTGCCGGCGTACATCACGGCCACGTCGTCGCAGATGTCGGCGACGACCCCGAGGTCGTGGCTGACGATGACCACCGACAGCCCGGTGTCCCGGACCAGCGCCCGCAGCAGGGTGAGGATCTCCGCCTGCACGGTCACGTCCAGCGCGGTCGTCGGCTCGTCGGCGATCAGCAGCTCCGGCTCACCGGTCAGCGCCAGCGCGATGCACACGCGCTGGGCCATGCCGCCGGAGAGCTGGTGCGGGTAGCTCTTCAGCACCCGCTCGGCGTCGACGATGCCCACGTTGCGCAGCAGCTCCGCGGCGATCCGCCGTGCCTCGCCCCGGCCGACGCCGCGGAACCGGCGGATCGGCTGGGTGAGCTGGTAGGCGACGGAGAACATCGGGTCCAGCGCCACCATCGGCTCCTGGGAGATCATCGCGATCTCCCGCCCCCGGACGGCGCTCAGCTCCTTCTCCGTGCGGCCGACCAGGTCCTGGCCCCGCCAGTGGATCGCCCCGCCGCGCACCGACACCCCGTCGGGCAGCAGACCGAGCAGCGACCGCGCGGTCATCGTCTTGCCGCACCCGGACTCACCGACCAGGCCGAGCACCCGGCCCGGTCGGAGTGCGAACGAGACACCGGTGACCAGGTCCGGGCCGTCGTCGACGGCGATGGTCAGGTCCCGGACCTCCAGGACCGCGGCCGGGTCGGCCGGGGGGATCTCCGCCGGGGCGGTCCGCGCCGGTGACCGGCGCCGGCGGACCGGTGCGGTCTCCCCGGCGGCCTTGCCGGCGATCGCGTCGGCCAGCTCGTTGGCGGCGATCACGGTGAGGGCGAGGACCAGCCCGGTGGGCACCATCAGCCACGGCGCGTTGAACACGTAGGAGGACGCGTCCTGGATCATGAACCCCCAGCTGGGGTCGGGCTCGGCCGGACCGAAGCCGAGGAAGGCCAGGCCCGCGACGATGAGCAGGCCGATGCCGTACAGCTGGGCGGCCTGCACGGCGATGACGGTGGCCATCGACGGCAGCACGTGCACCACGTTCACCCGCAGCGAGCCCAGACCGTTGACCCGGGCGGCGTCGACGTAGAGCCGGGTGCGGACCGACTGGGCCACGCCCAGCATCACCCGGTAGACCGCGGCGGAGATCAGCACGCCGAGGACGGCCATGATGATGAAGATCCGCACCCCGATCACGCCGATGACGGCCAGCAGCAGGATCGTCGAGGGCAGCGCGAGGAACACCTCGGTCACCCGGCTGATCACCCGCTCCACGCGGGGCCCGCGCTCGGCGGCGATCAGGGCCAGCGGCAGGCCGATCCCGAAGGCGACCAGCACGGTCACCGCGGAGGAGAGCAGCGGCTCGGTACCGGCGGTGAAGATCCGGCTGAGCAGGTCCCGGCCCAGCGGGTCGGTGCCCAGCCAGTGCTCGGCCGACGGCAGCGCCAGCCGGTTGGCGAGGTCCTGCTCGGCGACGCCGTAGGGCCGCCACCACGGTGCGGTCAGCGACGCGACGACGATGAAGATCAGCCAGCCGGCGGCCAGCAGCCCCCCGGGCCGGCGAAGCACGTCGGGCACTCGCCGGCGGGCCGGCGGTCCGGGCTCCGTCGTGACGTCGTCGGCCGCGTCCAGCGGGAGCACGCTCACGATGCACGCACCTTCGGGTCCAGTGCCGCCACGACCAGGTCGAGCAGCAGGTTGATGAGCACGACGACGACGGTGGCCACCACCACGACACCCACCAGGGCCGGGAAGTCGCTGGAGGCCGCGGCGGCCTGCCCGGCCTGTCCCAGCCCGGGCAGTGCGAAGAGGTTCTCGATGATCACCGAGCCGCCGAAGAGGGCGATGAACTGGATGCCGAGGACGGAGACGACGGGGAGGCTGGCGAACCGCAGCGCGTGCACGTAGCGGATCCGCCACTCCGGCGTGCCCATCGCCCGCAGCGTCCGGACGTGCTCCTGGCCCAGCGCCTGCCGCAGGCCGGCGTTCGCCGTCCGCGCGACGATCGCCGCCCCGCCGATGGTCAGCGCGATCACCGGGATCAGCAGGCTGGTGAACCACCCGACCGGGTCCACGGTGAACGGCACGTACCCGGTGGCCGGCAGCCAGCCCAGCTGGAGCGCCAGCACGTAGACCAGCAGGATGCCGACCCAGAAGACCGGCAGGGACAGCGCCACCCCGCTGCCGGTGGTGATGAGGCGGGCCACCCGGCCGCCGCGGAACGCCGCGGCGACCCCCAGGACGATGCCGAGGACACCGGACAGGAGGGTGGCGAACAGCGCGATCGACGCGGTCACCGGAACCCGGTCGGCCAGGTCGGCGGCGATCGAACGGCCGTCGATGAGCGACGTGCCCAGGTCGCCGCGCACCAGGTCACCCAGGTAGTCGAAGAACTGGGTGGGCAGCGGCCGGTTCCAGCCCAGCGCCTCGTTCTCCGCGACGATCCGCTCGGGGGTCGCGTTCGTGCCCAGCCGGACGGCGCCCGGGGAGGTGTCGGTGGCGTGCACCAGCAGGAAGCTGATCACCACCGCGGCGAGCACCGTGCCGATGGCCATGGCCATCCGCCGGGCGAGGAAAGGGAGCATCACGGGGTCCTTCGGCGTACGGGTCCGGTAGCCAGGGGCCAGGGTCCGGGGAGCGGTGTGAGGGACGCCGGTGGCCGCGGGACGTCCCGCGGCCACCGGCCGGTGCCGGGCGGCTCAGGCCGCCGGCTCGACCTCGGAGAGGACCAGGTAGTTGTTCGTCCCCGCGTAGGAGGGCTCGACCACCTTCTCGGCGTTGTAGCCGGTGTAGGCGTAGTCCTCGTAGACCGGGATGTACCAGCCGTTCTCCGCGATGGCCCGGTTCAGCTCGCCGAGCGCCTGCTCCCTGGCCTCGCCGGTCGTGCCGAGGGCAGCGCCCAGCGCGCTCTGGATCTCCGGCTCGGTCGCGCCCTGCATGTTCATGAAGCCGCCGTAGAGGACCCCGGCGACCCAACCGGCCGGCTGGCCACCGATCGCCATCGGCCCGAAGATCAGCGGGTCGGTGCGCACCGCGGCGAACACCTGGTCGGTCGAGGTGGCGGTCACGAAGTTCATCGCGATGCCGACCTCGGCCAGCTGCTGCTGGATGACCACCTGGTCCTCCGTCGGCTGGCCGAGCACCGTGATGTCGAAGGAGAACCCGTCGGGCAGGCCGGCCTCGGCGAGCAGCTCGCGGGCGCGCTCGGGGTCGTACCCGAACTCCTCGTTCAGCGCGGGGTCGAAGCCCTCGGCCTCGGCCGGGAACAGCTGGGCCGTCGGCTGGGCGCCGGGGTGCAGCTGCTCGACGATCGCCTCCCGGTCGATGGCGTAGCTGATCGCCTGCCGGACCCGCTCGTCGGCGAAGGCGGGGTTGGTGGCACCGGTCTTGTCGATGACCGGGAAGCCGACGATGGTCCCGCCCACCTTCGCCAGGCTCGACCGCTGCTCGACCATGTCGATCGTGGTCGGCTTGAGGATCGTGGCGACGTCGGCCTGACCGGAGATGACCGCGTTTGCCAGCGCCTGGGGGTCGGTGATCACGTTGAACACGACACTGTCGTAGGCCCACTCGCCGGCGTTCCACGCCTGGTCGTTCTTGTCCAGCGTGTAGGTGCTGGCCCGCGTGGTCTCCCCCGCGTTGAGGGTGTAGGCGCCCGACCCGTCCGGGGTGGTCTCCAGCGACGCGGGGTCGGCGAGACCGTCGGGCCCGACGATGACGCCGGCCGTGTCGGTGAGGTTGTTCTCCGGGCTGGCCTGCGGCTGTGCCCAGGTGATGACGACGGTCTGCGGGTCGGGCGCCGCCACGTCGACGATCTCGCTGGCCCCTCCGGTGGCGAGCGCGCCGTAGGCCTCCAGGTCGGCGTCGTTGCGCCGGTCCAGGTTGGCCTTGACGATCTCCGCGGTCAGCTCCGCGCCGTCGGCGAACGTGACGCCCTCGCGCAGGGTCAGCGTCGTCTGGGTGTCGTCCTCGTTGTTGCTGGACTCGGTGACCAGGCTCGGCGCCACGGTGCCGTCCGGCTGGGTCACGAACAGCGAGTCGTACAGGGCGCTGAAGAAGGTGAACTGACCCTGCGAGTACTCCAGCGGGTCGTAGCCGGTCGGGGCGGCGTCCGCGTCGTAGGCGAAGGTCAGCGTGTCGCTCGGGCTCTGGCTGGAGGTGCCACCGCCGTTGCTGCCGCCACCGCACGCGGCGAGCGAGGTGAGCGCACCGGCGGCCAGGACGGCGACGCCGGTTCGCGTCAGGGAGGGTCGGGGAACGACCAGGGGGTCACGAGTCCGGAACAGCTTCATACCGGTCTGGCTCCTTCGCTTCATTACGGAGGGGTCATGTCGGCCGGGGACTCGGCCGCGCCGGGGAACCGGCTTGGCAGCAACAGTGCGATGGGCCTCGCCGTGACGTCAGGCACAATGCCGGTCAATGGAACACAACTGTGGCCTGCGCCTCATCGACGAGATCCAGGAGCCTCTTGCGTGACGGACGACGTCTCCCCCGGCACGCGGGTCCGCGGCCGGCGCCCTCCACAGGGCGATCCCGTCGTCGACCGGGCCCTCGCCCTGCTCGGCGCCTTCGACAGCAACCGCCCGTACCTGACCCTCAGCGAGCTCAGCCGGCGCACGGGCATCCCGGCCAGCTCGGCGCTGCGGCTGGCCGGCCGGCTGCTGGAGTGGGGCGCCCTCGAGCGGGGCACCGACGGCCGCTTCTCCATCGGCATGCGGCTGTGGGAGGTGGCGTCGCTCACCCCCCGCAGCCACGAGCTCCGCCGGGTGGCCCTCCCGTTCATGGGCGACCTGGAGGAGGTGACCCGGCAGCACGTGCTCCTCGCCGTCCTGGAGGGCGAGGAGGCGCTGATGGTGGAGCGGCTCTCGTCCCACGGGGCCGTCGCCGCCCTCTACCGGCCCGGCGGGCGGATGCCCCTGCACTCCACCGGAGTCGGACTGGTGCTCCTGGCCTTCGCGGAGTCCGGGTTCCAGGAGCACGTGCTCGGGCAGCCGCTGATGCACCTCCCGGAGCAGATCCCGGTGTCGCCCGCGGCGCTGCGGCGCACGCTGGCGGAGATCCGGCGGGACGGGCTGGCCACCTTCCGCCGGGGCGCCCCGGAGCCGATCGTCTCCGTCGCCGCCCCGGTGCACGACGCCCAGGGCACCGTCGTCGCCGCGCTGTCGGTGCTGGTGCCCGCGGAGAACGCCGAGCCACGACTCCTCGGGCCGGCGGTGCGCACGGCCGCACGGGGCATCTCCCGTGGGCTCGGCGCCTGGCGGGCACCCGGGACCCCCTGATCCGACTCCTCTGCCATTGGCCGGCAGCGGTGCTGATCACGGTGAGCGGCGTCACGCATGCTCGCGGGACGTCGATCGACGAGGAGCGCCGTGCCTGCCCGTGTGGCACGGTCTCCCGACACCGCTGGAGGCCCACCGCATGACCCAGTTCCCGGACGGCTTCCTGTGGGGCACCGCCACCGCCGCGCACCAGGTCGAGGGCGGCAACGTCAACAACGACCACTGGGAGATGGAGCACGCCCCGCACTCGCCCTTCGTCGAGTCCAGCGGCGACGCCTGCGACTCCTGGAACCGGTGGGAGGCCGACCTCGACCTCGTCGCCGGGGCCGGGCTGAACACCTACCGGTTCAGCCTGGAGTGGAGCCGGATCGAGCCGGCCGAGGGCGAGCTCTCCCGCTCGGCCCTGGACCACTACCGGCGGATCGTCGACGGCTGCCGTGACCGCGGCCTGGCCCCGATCGTCACGCTGGTCCACTTCACGATGCCGCGCTGGATGATGCACGACGGCGGCTGGACCGGACCGAAGGCCGGCGACCGGATCGCCCGGTTCACCGAGCTGGCCCTGCCGGCGGTCGAGCACGCCGAGCACGTGCTCACCCTCAACGAGCCGAACCTGATGGCGGTCCAGCCCGTGATCGGCGCGATGGCCCGGCGCGGCGAGCCGATCCACGGCCTGCCGGTGCCCGACCAGGGTGTCGCCGAGGCGCTGATCGGGCTGCACGGCCGCAGCATGGAGGTGCTCCGGGGGGCCGGCTCCCCCCCGGCCGGCATGTCCCTGGTCGGTCTCGAGTACGTCGATGACGGCGGTGGCCAGGAGCACCTGCAGGCCGCGCGCGCGGCGATGATGGACCAGTTCCTGCAGGCCGCGGCCGCCGACGACCTCGTGGGGCTGCAGATCTACACCGCCCAGCGGTTCGGCGCTGACGGGCTCATCGCCCCGGCCGTGGACCGGCAGACTCTGGCCCACGGCATGGAGCGCCGACCCGAGGCCCTCGGCGCCGCGATCCGGTACGCGTCCTCGGTGCTGCCGGGGACACCGCTGATGGTCACCGAGAACGGCATCGCCACCGCCGACGACACCGACCGGATCGCCTTCACCACCGACGCGCTGCGCGGCCTGGCCGAGGCGATCGCCGCGGGCGCTGACGTCCGGGGCTACGTGCACTGGAGCCTGCTGGACAACTTCGAGTGGATGCTCGGCTTCGCACCCACCTTTGGCCTGGTCGCCGTCGACCGGCAGACCTTCGCGCGCACGCCGAAGCCGAGCCTGGCCTGGCTGGGCGAGGTCGCGAAGCGCAACGGGCTCACCTGATCCACCTGCCGCCCAATGGCACCACCCTGGGCCTCGGTGACCCCGGTCACCGAGGCTCAGGACCGTCAACGCCGACACCGACCCGGGAGCACCCCATGAGCTTCGAGTACCTGATCGACCCCGCGAAGGGCCCGCAGTGGCAGGGCGTGCTGCCCGGCAAGCCCCAGCCCTACGTGCTGCGCCGCGGCGAGGGCGAGCACGCCAAGCTGTTCGGTGACCTGTTCACCGTGCTGCTCTCCGGCGACGAGACCGACGGCCAGTTCGGCATCGTCACCGCGGACTCCCCCGCCGGCGACGTCATCCCGACGCACTCGCACAACGAGACCCACGAGACGTTCTACGTGCTCGAGGGCAAGGTCCGGCTCTTCTTCGAGGACGCCGAGGGCGGCAAGCAGTCGCAGCTGCTCACCCCCGGCGACTTCGGCTACGTCCCGGCCGGGTTCGCGCACGCCTACCAGATCGTCGAGCACGCCCGGATGATGGGCACGCTCTCCGGCGGGTTCGAACGGTTCTTCCAGCACATGGGCACCCCGACGGACTCCACGGCTGCCGACCAGCCGCCGTTCATCCCGGACTTCCCGCGCATGCAGGCCGCTGCCCAGCAGCACAACATGCAGTTCAAGCCCGACTTCCAGTGGCCCGAGCCCACCGCCTGACCCGCGCCGACCACCACCCCGTTCCCGGCGCCGAGAGCACAGCCGCCCTCGGCGCCGGGAGCGCGCCCTGAGGAGACCCGTGCCCACGCCCGCCCTCCCGCTCCCTCCACCCGCCCACGAGGCGCCGCTGCCCCCGGCCCGCACGGGCGCCGGCGGCGTCCGGGTGCTGTCCGGCGTGCCGTACGCGGCGCTGCCCGGCGCCCGGCCACTGGAGCTCGACCTGTACCTGCCGGCCGGTGCCGGCCCGGCGCCGGCCGTGGTCTTCCTGCACGGCGGCGGGTGGCGGCTGGGCAGCCGGCACGCCGTCGGCCCGATGTACCGGGACGCCGTCCCGACGCCGTTCGAGCAGGTCGCGCAGGCCGGGGTCGCCGTGGCCAGCGTCGACTACCGGCTGTCCGCGGAGCAGGTCTGGCCGGCGCAGCTGCAGGACGCGAAGGCCGCCGTCCGGTGGCTGCGCGCCCGAGCCGCCGAGCTGGGGGTGGACGCCGACCGGATCGCGTCGTGGGGCGAGTCGGCCGGCGGCCACCTGGCCGAGCTGCTCGGGCTGGTGACCGACCCCGCCCTCGAGGGCGAGGTCGGGGTCACCGGCCCGTCGTCCGCGGTCTCCGCCGTGGCCGCCTGGTACGCCCCGAGCGACGTCGCGGCGGTGGCGACCGACATCGGCAACGACCCGGCGGACCCGGCCAGCCGAGAGGCGCAGCTGATCGGCGCCCCGGTGTCCGCGGCCGCCGACCTGGCGGCGCAGGCCAGCCCGATCACGCACGTCTCCCCCGCTGCACCGCCGGTCCTGTTGCTGCACGGCCGGGCCGACCGGTTCGTCGCAACCGTGCAGAGCCAGCGGCTGCACGCCGCCCTGACCGCGGCAGGGACGGACGTCGAGCTGCACACCTACGACGACGCCGACCACATGTGGCTCGGCGCACCGGACGCGGCCACCGACGCACTCGACCGCACGATCACCTTCCTGCGGCGCCACCTGATCGACGAAGGAGACCCAGCATGAGGACAGTCGGCATCCGCCGGGACGGCGGCGAGGTGCAGGTCGCCGCACTGGCCGAGGACGGCGCCTCGGTCACCGTGGTCGCCGGGCTGGACGACTTCTGGGCCGACGCCACCGGGTACCTGTCGCGCGAGCCCCGCGGGGAGACGCTGTCCGCCACCGACGTCGAGTTCGTGCCGCCGGTGCTGCCCGGCGCCCGGGTGATCTGCATCGGGCTGAACTACCTGAAGCACGTCGCCGAGGGCAGCTTCCGCGACCAGGAGGTCCCGCCCTACCCGACGCTCTTCGCCCGCTGGACCCAGTCGCTGACCGTGGACGGCGCCGAGGTGCCCGTGCCCGCCGACGAGGCCGGCCTGGACTGGGAGGGCGAGGTGATGGCCTACGTCGGCAGCACCCTGGTCGACGCCACCCCCGATGAGGCGCTGGCCGCCGTCGTCGGCTACTCCACCTTCAACGACCTGACCTCCCGGCGGGCGCAGAAGCTCACCAGCCAGTGGATCTTGGGCAAGAACGGCGACAAGTCCGGCCCGCTGGGGCCGCTGGTCGGTGCCTCCGAGGTCGGCGACCTGCGCAACGGGCTGCGGGTGCAGACCCGGGTCAACGGCGAGACCGTCCAGGACGGGCGGACCGACGAGATGGTCTACACCGTCGGCGACACCCTCTCCCTGATCTCCCGGACGTTCACCCTGCGCCCCGGCGACCTGCTCGCCACCGGCACGCCGTCGGGGGTCGGCTACGCCCGGACACCCCCGTGGCTGATGCAGCCCGGGGACGTCGTCGAGGTCGAGGTCGAGAAGCTCGGCGTGCTGACCACCACGGTCGTGGGCAACGAGGCGCGCCGTGACCGGTGAGTTCCGGCAGTACCGCTTCCCGCACGACCACCCCCGGCTGGCCGACGTCCGCGCGCTCGACCCCTACGCCTACCGGGAGCACGCGCGGACCCCGGGCACCTTCACCGGCGGGCTGGTCGAGGGCTGGACGCCGCTGTACCTCCAGGAGTTCCGCGGGGTCACCTCCGACGGCACGCTGCGCGAGGGGCTGTACCCCCTGACCCCGGCCGAGCCGGGCGAGGAGGCGCCGGTCGCGGCCATGGTGGCCGCGGCGCAGGACCTGCTCGCCGCCCTGGACGACGACGGCCGGGACCGGATCGCCTTCCCGGTGGACGCACCGGAGTGGCAGACCTGGGCCAACCCGGAGTTCATGCAGTTCGACACCGGCCTGCGGCTGGAGTTCCAGCCCTCGGAGGTGCGGGAGCGGGCGCTGGCGCTGGTCCGCGCGTCGCTGTCCCCCGAGGGCTTCGAGCTCGCCCACGCGATGATGCTGATCAACGGCTTCCTCGGCGAGGTCGTCGGCCTGCAGAACGTGCTCAACGAGTTCAGCTACAACATCGCCCTCTACGGCACCCCTGACCCCCGGGCGCCCTGGGGCTGGCAGCTGTTCGGGCACCACTGCGCCCTCAACTGCCTCGTCGTCGAGGGCAGGATGCAGCTCTCTCCGGTCTTCCTCGGCGCCGAGCCCAACGAGATCGACGCGGGCCCGCACGCCGGCACCGAGTCCTTCACCGAGCGGATCGCCACCGGCCTCGCGGTGATGACCGCCCTGCCCGAGGAGCAGCGGCGGGCGGCCACCGTCTACGCGCAGATGGTCGACCCGGCCATGCCGCCGGGCCGGGTGCACCCCGGCGACGAACGGCACCTGGCCGGCGCCTTCCAGGACAACCGGGTCATCCCGCCCGAGGGCATCCGGGTATCGGACATGCCCGAAGACGCCCGGCAGCTGGTCCTGCGGATCGTCGAGCAGTTCGTCGGCCTGCTGCCCGACGGTCCGCGCCGGGCCCGCATGCGCGAGGTGACCGACCACCTGGACGAGACCTGGTTCAGCTGGATCGGCGGCGCCGAGCCCGGCGACGTCTTCTACTACCGAGTCCAGTCCCCGGTGCTGATCGCCGAGCTCGACCACCACTGCGGCGTCTTCCTCGACTACTCCACCCCGCAGCCCTTCCACGTGCACACCGTGCTGCGCACCCCGCACGGCAACGACTACGGCCGGGCCTGGGTCCGGCAGTGGCAGGCCGTGCACGGGTCCTGAGGACGGATCCGTCTCGCTCTGCCGGTCAATGGCATCGGGCTACGGCGGCGTGACGCCCGCCACGGATGCTGGACGGGCGTCGATCGGCCCGGATGCCCGTCGCTCCTCCCCTTCCCAGCCACTGGGCACCGCAGCCCAGGACAGGAGATCCCATGACCGCCGTGCCAGCCCACGTCCCGGTGTTGATCGCCGGCGGGGGGCCCAGTGGCCTGGCTGCCGCGCTGGAGCTCGGCCGGCGCGGCATCGACGTGCTCGTCGTCGAACCGCGCACCGCCCTCGACCCGCTCCGCCCGCGCGCCAAGACCACCAGCGTGCGCACCATGGAGCACCTGCGCCGCTGGGGGCTGGCCGACCGGCTGCGCGCCCTGGCGCCGCTGCCTGTCGAGCACGCGCAGGACGTCGTCTTCTGCACCGGCCTGTTCGGGCACGAGATCACCCGCTTCCCCGAGGCGTTCGGCCTCACCACCGACCGGCGTGACGACTTCGCCGAGCCCGGCCAGCAGGCCCCGCAGCCGCTGGTCGAGCAGCTGCTGCGGGACGCCGTCGCCGAGCTGCCCTCGGTCACCGTCCTCATCGGCTGGCGCGTCACCGAGGTCACCGACGGCCCCACCGAGGCAGCCGCGGTCCTGGAGGGCCCGGACGGCGAGCGCCACCAGGTCACCGCCGACTGGCTGCTGGGCTGCGACGGCAGCAGCGGGGTCACCCGGCGAGCGATCGGGGCGCGGTACGCCGGCTCCTCGGGGACCCTGCCGAACGTGAGCATCGCCTTTCGTTCACCGCAGCTGGAGCAGCGGGAGCTGTGCGCACTCGGCGTCCACTACTGGGTGATCGGCGCGGAGCGCGGCGGCCTGATGGGCCGGCTGGACCTCGACGGCACCTGGTGGGCGATCGTCCAGGGTGTCGACGCGGAGACCGGACAGGTCGACCCGGTGCGCCTGGTGCAGGACCTCGTCGGTGCGGAGATCGGCGTGGAGGTGCTGGCCACCGACCCCTGGTCGGCCCGGATGCTGCTGGTCGACCGGTACCGCGGCCAGCGGGTGTTCCTGGTCGGGGACGCCGCCCACCTCAACCCCCCGTGGGGCGGGCACGGCTTCAACACCTGCGTCGGTGATGCGGTGAACCTGGGCTGGAAGCTCGCCGCCGTGCTGCGCGGCTGGGCACCGGAGCACCTGCTGGACAGCTACCAGGCCGAACGCCGGCCCGTGGCCGAGCGGACCATCGCCGCGGCCGGGGCGCAGGAGGCCTTCCTGGCACCCTCCTTCGCCACCGGCGACCTGGATGCCGAGACCGCCGAGGGCGCGGCCCTGCGCGCCACGCTGGCCCGGGGGCTGCAGGTCAAGGACCCGGAGTTCCACAGCCTCGGGCTGGTGCTCGGCTACGACTACCCCGACTCGGCGGTCGTCGTCCCCGACGGCCTCCCGGTGCCCGCCCCCGAGCTGGTCGCCTTCCGGCCGTCGGCCCACCCGGGCGCGCGGCTGCCGCACACCTGGCTGCCGGACGGGCGCTCGCTGTACGACCTGCTCGGCGAGGAGTTCACCCTGCTCCGGCTGGACCGCTCGGCGGCCACCGAGGCGCTCGCCGTGGCGGCCGCGCGGCGCGACGTCCCGTTCCGGGTGGTGGACCTCGCCCACGTGCCCGGCCTCCGGGAGCGCTACGGGGCGGACCTGCTGCTGGTCCGCCCCGACCAGCACGTCGCCTGGCGTGGCTCGGAACCGGTGGACGCCGAGGCGCTGCTGGCCCGGGTCGTGGGCGCCGGGGAGCTGGCCGGCCTCCTCCCCTAGCGTGACCGCATGACCTCTGCGCCTCCCACCTCGTCGTTCATCGCCCGGCCGGAGCTCCTCGACGCCGACCCGCTGGCCCCGACCGGGCGGCCTGTCCGGTGGGGCGTGGTGGCCACCGGCGCGATCGCGGCCACCGTGACCGCCGACCTGGCGCTGCTGCCCGACGCCGTCCTGCAGGCGGTCAGCTCGCGGCAGCCGGCGCGGGCCCAGGCCTTCGCCGAGCAGCTCGGCTTCGCGTCCTGGTACGCCGACGACGAGGCGCGGTCGGGGCTGGACGCGCTGCTCGCCGACCCGGCCGTCGAGGTCGTCTACGTCGCCACCCCGCACGCCCAGCACGCCGACGTGGTCCGGGCGGCGCTGACCGCCGGCAAGTCCGTGCTCTGCGAGAAGCCCGTCACGATCAACGCCCGGGAGGCCCAGGAGCTCGTCGACCTGGCCCGGGAGCGGGGGCTGTTCCTGATGGAGGCGGTCTGGACCCGGTTCCTGCCGGCGTACCAGCGCGCGCTGCAGATCGCCGCCTCCGGGGAGATCGGCACCGTGCACTGGGTCGCCGCGGAGGTCGGGTTCCCGGCGCCGCTCGACCTCACCGCCCGGATCTGGGCGCTCGCGGACGGCGGCGGTGCGCTGCTCGACCTGGCCGTCTACCCGCTGCTGTGGGCCTGGGGCACCCTCGGGCTGCCCGACTCGGTACGCGCCGCCGGCACCGTCACCCCCGAGGGCGTCGACGCGCAGAACGCCCTCACGCTCACCTACGCCTCCGGCGCCCAGGCGCAGCTGACCACGTCCCTGCTGGCCCGCTCGCCGCACAGCGCGCTGATCTGCGGCGGCGACGGCTGGATCCGCACCGACGGCGGCCACTCGGTCTACCGGCCCACCCGGCTGGACGTGCAGGTCGGCGACGGCGCCGTCCGCACCGAGGAGTTCGGGCTGATCGGCTCGGGCTACGTGCACGAGCTGCGGGAGGTCACCCGCTGCCTGCAGCAGGGGCTCATCGAGAGCCCGGTGATGCCGCTGGAGCACTCGCTGGCCACCATGCGGCTGCTGGACGGGATCCGCGAGCAGCTCGGGGTGGTCTACCCGAACGACCGCTGAGCCGGCACCTCACAGCTCATCCCGTCGACGGCCGAGGACGTCGCGAGACCGGCCGCGGCTACGGTGTGGCCGTGATCACCGTCTGCGGCGAACTCGTCATCGACCTGATCCCCTCCGGGGACCCGACTCCGGGCGCACCGCCGCAGTACACCGCCTTCCCGGGCGGCAACGCGCTCAACGTCGCGGTGGCGGCCGCGCGGCTCGGCGCGGTCACGCACCTGATGTCCCGCGTCGGCCCCGGCCCGTTCGGTGCGCTGCTGCGCGAGCACGCGGCCGGCAACGGCGTGGCCACCGACGCCATGCTCACCGCCCCCGAACCGGTCAGCCTGGCCGTGGTCGAGCTGGCCGAGCAGGGGTCGGCGAGCTACTCCTTCCACACCGTGGGCGCCGCCGACTGGCAGTGGACGGCTGCGGAGCTGGCGGCGGCCTGGCCGGCCGACACCCGGATCGTGCACATCGGGTCGATCTCCAGCTGGACCCCGCCGGGTGCGCTGGCCATCGCCGACCTGGTGCGCCGGGTGCGCGCCGAGGGCACCGCGCTCGTCAGCTTCGACCCGAACGTGCGCCCGACCCTCATCGCCGACCCCGACGCGGTGCGCGCCCAGGTGACCGAGCTGCGCCGGGTCGCCGACATCGTCAAGGTGAGCGCGGAGGACCTGGCGTGGCTGGAACCCGGGGCCGACCTGGACGCCGCCGCCGCCCGCTGGGCCGCCGAGGGCCCCGCCCTGGTGGTCGTCACCGACGGCGGTGACACGCTGCGGGCGGCCCGCCCCGGCGGCGCGGTGCTGCGGGTGCAGCCCCCGTCGGTGACCGTGGTCGACACCGTGGGCGCCGGCGACAGCCTGGCCGCCGGGCTGTTCGCCGGGCTCGCCCGCAGCGGCGTGCTCACCTCCGCCCAGCTGCGCGACCTGCCCGAGACCGAGCTGACCGCCCTGCTGGAGGACGCGGCGCTGGTCGCCGCCCTCGCCTGCACCCGCGCCGGGGCCGACCCGCCGACCCTCGCCGAGCTGGCGGCCGCGCGCGGCTGAGGACGGGACACGCACAGAGCCCCCGCCCACCGGTCGGTGGGCGGGGGCTCTGTGCGGTCAGCCGGTGGTCAGCGTCGGACGTCGATGGTGACCGTCGTCGTGCTGCTCACCGGGGCGCCGCGGCCGTCGGTCATCGACATCGTGCAGTCGAAGGTCGCCTGCCCCACCTGCGTGGGGCGGGCCCGCAGGGTGAAGTTCCCGTTCTGGCCCGCCGGGTAGTCGCGGTTGCCGACCTGCCGGGCCGACCCGGGCGCCAGGTCCAGCGCCAGGGCCGGGCCTGCCGTCTGGGTGCAGGAGTACTCGAACGAGCTGCCCAGCAGCACGCCTGCGCCCCGGTTGCCGAACTGCACGACCAGCTGGACGGTCTGCTTGGCGTTCGCCCGCACGACCGGCCCGTTGTTGATCTGCTGGTAGAGCTCCGTCTCCGTCGCCGGCGGGGTGACCACCACGTCGAAGGTGCTCGGGTTCGACGTGTTGCCCGCGCTGTCGGTGGCCGTGCAGCTCACCTCGGTGGTGCCGATCGGGAAGACCGCCCCCGGCGCAGGAGCGCAGGTCGCCGTCACGTCGCCGTCCCGGGTGTCCCCGGCCTCCGGCAGCGCGTACCGCACCACGGCCCCGGCGGGGCTGGTGGAGTCGGCGGCCACGTCGTCGGTGCCGGCGATCCGCGGCGGGAGCTGGTCGGCCGGACGCGGCGCCAGCTGCGCCGGGTCGACGATGCCCCAGTAGGCGGGCAGGACCTGCAGGTCGTCGTCGAAGGGCAGCGGCGACTCCCACGGCCGGGCCGCCGGCCAGGTGCGCAGCCAGCTGCGGCCGGTGCTGATCCCCCAGAAGGTGACCGCCTCGATGGAGTCGGCGTGGCCCCGCAGCATGTCGAACAGGTCCCGGTAGTAGTACCCGAGCTCGGTCTCGGCGGCGTCCTGGTCGGCCATCGCCGGCGAGTGCTGCGGCACGGTGCCGTTGCTGACGTCGGCGCCGTTGTTCTCCTTGGAGCTGCTCACGTCCAGCTCGGTGATCGCCTGCAGCAGCGGCGTCCCGGTCCGGGCGCTGAGCTGCTCCACGGCGGTCAGCGAGTCGTCCAACCACTCCACCGGGCGGGCGAAGTCGACGTGTGCCTGGTGGCCCACCCCATCGATCGGCACGCCGCGCTCGACCAGGCTCGAGATCAGGTCGAGGTAGTCGGCCCGCTTGGTCGGCATCTCGGTGTTGTAGTCGTTGATGAACAGCGCGGTGTCCGGGAAGTACCGGTCGGCCAGCCGGAACGCCTCGTCGACGAAGCCCTCGCCGAGGACCTGGAACCAGCGGCTGTCCCGCATGTCGTGCGGGTTGGCGGTGTCGCCGTCGGCGATGACCTCGTTGACGACGTCCATGGCCCAGATCGGTGAGTCGCCGTCCGGGTAGCGGGCGTCGACGTGGTCGGCGATCGCCTTGATGTGCGCCTCCATCCGGGCGCGCAGCAGGGCCTGGTCGGCCGGGCTGTCGGTGAGCGGGCGGTCGCCGTCGAGGAAGAACCAGTCCGGGGTCTGGCTGTGCCAGACCAGCACGTGCCCGTAGACGTCGGTGCCGGTGGCGTCGGCGAAGTCGAGCAGCGCGTCGAGGTCGCCGAAGGTGAAGGTGCCCTCCACCGGCTGGATCTCGGCCGGCTTGCCGTCGTTCTCCGGGGTGATCGCGTCGAAGTGCCGCTGCACCAGCTGCGCCGGCCGGCCCACGGTCTCCCGCTGGTCGATCGCCACGCCGACGTGCTCGAAGCCGTCCTCGCCCAGCACGGCGGCCAGCCCGGGGACGTCCTGGAGCGGGGTCTCGGCGAAGCCGGTCAGGGCGAAGTCGTCGATCAGGAAGTCGACCCCCGCGTCGCCCTCGACGTACACCTGCGCGGTGTCGATCGCCGCACCGAGCGTGTAGGTGCCACGCAGCTGGGTCCACTCGTCGGCGGTGACGACGGCGGAAGCGCCGGAGACGCCCTCGTAGGCGGTCGTCGCGCCGGCCCGGTCCCGCTGGACGGAGACCTTGAGCGACGCCGGTGCCTGACCCGGCGCCAGCTTCGCCCAGACCGACACCTGCACGGTCTCGCCGACGGCCAGCCCGTCGGTGACGTCCAGAGCAGGCCCCTGCCAGGCCTGCAGCCGGTTGGTCGCCAGCAGGCTCGTGGACCCGCTGTGCGCATCGGCCGTGGTGGTGCTGACCCGGGCGTCCCCACGGGGACCCCAGCCGCCGGCGCCGCTCTCGAAGTCGGTGGCCAGGTCCACCCGGGTGCCGGGCTCGACCGGCCCGGCCGCCTCGCCGGTGATCGTCACGTCGTCGACGAAGAACGCCTGGGTCGCGTCGGGGCTCTCCAGGTAGAGCTCCAGGCCGCTGTTGCTGGTGCCGAACTCGTAGGTGCCGCTGACCCTGGTCCAGGCGCTGTCGGAGACGGCGACCTGCCAGGCCACGGTGTCGTAGCTGGTCGAGCCGCCCGTGGGCGTCCGCGCCGCGCTCATCGTGACGACGTCGGTCTCCGGCTCCGGCGTGGTGTCGGCGAGCCGCACCCAGGCCTCGACCTCCCAGCTGCCGGCCGGCAGCAGCGCGGCGGCGTCCAGCGCCGGGCCGTGCCAGGTGTCGGTGCGCCCGGTGACCGCCAGGCTCTGCGCACCGCTGCGCGCCTGGGCGGTGGCGGGTGCGACCTGCGCCGTCCCGCGGCCGGACCAGCCGCCGGTGTCCTGCTCGAAGTCGGCCGTGTGCACGGTCGTGGGCGCGGCACCGGCTGCCGGCGCCGCCACCACCCCCGCCGTGGCGACCATGCCGAGCATCGCTGCCCCGGCTCCCAGACGTCGTCGTCCCATGTGTCGTTCTCCTCGGGTCGGTGCGCGAGCAGCGCTGCTGCGTGACCTGACCAGTTCCGAGAATTATCGGAAGTGGCCCGAGAGAGTGAACCCCACCACACGAGCACCGGTCAACGGCGTCCCATCGGGTGGGACGCCACCGGCGGGTGGGGCGCGCGAGAGCGACCTACGCTGACCCGGTGATCCTCATCGTGGTGAAGTGGCCGGTCCGCCCCGAGTTCGACGAGCGCTGGCCCGAGCTCGTCCGGGAGTTCACCGAGGCGGTGCGCGCCGAGCCGGGCAACGTCTTCTTCGAGTGGTCCCGCAGCGTGGAGGAGCCGCACACCTGGGTGCTCGTGGAGGGGTTCCGCGACGCCGAGGCCGGTGCGGTGCACACCTCCTCCGACCACTTCCGGAAGGCGATCTCCGAGATGCCCGACTGGGTGTCGGCGACGCCGTCGATCATGTACGTCGACTCCCCCGACCTGGCCGGCTGGGGCCCGATGGGCGAGGTCCAGCCCCGCGGCTGACCCGCCCGGGATCGATGTGCGATGTTCTGCCGCATGGTGAACGTCCTGTCGATCCAGTCCCACGTCGCCTACGGCCACGCCGGCAACGCCTCGGCGGTGTTCCCGCTGCAGCGGCTGGGCGTGGAGGTCTGGCCGGTGCACACCGTCCAGTTCTCCAACCACACCGGCTACGGCGCCTGGACCGGCCGGGTGTTCGACGGCCAGGCCGTCGACGAGGTGGTGCAGGGCATCGAGGACCGCGGGGTGCTGGGCAGCTGCGACGCCGTGCTGTCGGGGTACCTGGGCTCGGCCGACATCGGGCACGCGGTGCTCGGCTCGGTGGCCAAGGTGCGCAGCGCCAACCCGGCGGCGGTCTGGTGCTGCGACCCGGTGATCGGCGACGTCGGGCGCGGGGTGTTCGTCCGGCCCGGCATCCCGGAGTTCATGCGCGAGGTCGCCGTCCCGGCCGCCGACATCGTCACCCCGAACCACTACGAGCTGGACCTGCTCTCCCAGACCGAGACCCGGTCACTGGGCTCGGTCAAGGACGCGGTGGCCGCCGTCCAGGCGCTCGGCCCGCGCGTGGTGCTGACCACCTCGCTGGTCACCGCGGACACCCCGGACGACGCCGTGGACCTGCTGGCGTCGGAGGGCGGCCGGCACTTCCTGGTCCGCACGCCGCGCCTGGACCTGTCGGTGAACGGTGCCGGCGACGCGATCGCCGCGCTGTTCCTGGCGCACTGGCTGAGCACCCGGTCGGCCGGCGAGGCGCTGGCCCGGGCCGCGGCGTCGGTCTTCGGCCTGCTGCAGCGCACCGCCGACGCCGGCTCGCGAGAGATCCTCCTGGTCGCCGCCCAGGACGAGTACGTCAACCCCACCCGCACCTTCGACGTGACCGAGGTCTGACCATGAGCGACTTCCCCGCCCTGACCGAGCTCGCCGCCCAGGAGGAGGAGCTGCAGCTGCGCGGCTTCACCAACGACGACGCCTGGGCGCTGGGCTCGGCACTGGTCGCCCGCGCCCGGGACGGCCGGCTGCCGGTGGCGATCGAGATCTCCCGGCACTCCCACCAGCTGTTCCACGCCGCGATGACCGGGGCCACCCCGGACAACGACGCCTGGATCGCGCGCAAGGCCGCCACCGTGCACCGGTTCGGGCACAGCTCGCTCTACGTCGGCCAGCGCTCCCGCGAGGCCGGGACGACGTTCGAGGAGCAGTTCGGGCTGGACCCACAGCAGTACGTGGCGCACGGCGGGGGCTTCCCGCTGCTGGTGCGCGACGTCGGCCCGGTGGGCGTGGTGGTGGTCTCCGGACTGCCGCAGGTGGAGGACCACGCGATGGTCGTCGCCGCGCTGCGCGAGCTGGTCGCCCAGCAGTCGGCCTGACCACCTGACGCCCGGTCCCCCGGCTGGGGGGACCGGGCGGGGGCTCACTTCTTGCCGTGCGTGAGCTTCTCCATGCCGGAGGTGGTGTCCGTGGACGCCTTCTTGGCAGCCCGCTTCTCCTTGATGCTCGAGCCGGACTTCTTCGATGCGTTCTTGTCGACCATGACCACTCCTCATCGCAGAACCGGTCGGCTCCAGGGGCCGGACGGTACGCCGCCCCACCCGGCCGAGGCAGTGCTCCCGCCCGGGTGCGTGCCGTGGCGCGGCCCGGCGGGCGCGCCCGGCCTCGCCACCGGCGTAGCGTCGGGCCCACGGTCACCTCGCCGGTCCCGGACAGCCGTCCGGGGCGGCGATCCCCTCCCGGGGCACCACCGCCGAGCCGTCGGCGGAGTCAGGCCCTCGCCATGACCGCACCCACGTACGCCCCCTCGCCCACCACTGCCCTCCCGGCCCCCGCCGACCGCACCGGCGACGAGCCCGGCTGCCCGGCCTGCGCCCACCCGATGGACGCCCACGACCCGATCGGGGCCCGGTTCTGCCTGGCCACCGCCGCGGGCACGCTGGACCGCGGCTGCGCCTGCCGCATCGGCTGACCCCGGCAGCCGCTCACGCTGCAGAGAGGGACCCGTGTCCGACCCGCGCACCACCCTCCCCCTGCTCGCGGAGGCACGGCGACACCTGACCGCTGACTGCAGTCGCTGTACCGGGCTGTGCTGCGTCGCGCCGGCCTTCGCCGCCTCCGCTGACTTCGCGATCGACAAGCCGGCCGGCACCCCCTGCCCGAACCTGCAGCCGGACTTCCGCTGCGGCGTGCACGACCAGCTGCGCGACCGCGGGTTCCCCGGCTGCGTCGTCTTCGACTGCTTCGGCGCCGGCCAGCGGGTCACCCAGGACGTGTTCGGCGGCGCGGACTGGCGCACGGACCCGGCCACCAGGACGGCGGTGTTCGCGGTCTTCCCGGTCATGCGGCAGTTGGCCGAACTGCTGTGGCACCTCACCGAGGCGCGCACCCTGCTGCCGGCCGGGCCGCTGGCCGCCGAGGTCGCCGCGGCCCACGCCCGCACCGACGAGCTGACGAGGGCACCCGCCGACGAGCTGACCGGCCTGGACGCCGGGGAGCTGCGGCGCGAGGTCGGTGAGCTGCTCGGCCGGGTCAGCGACGTCGCCCGGGCCGACGTGCCCGGCCGGGCTCGGGACCGCCGCAGCGCCGACCTGATCGGTGCCGCGCTGCGCGGCGCCGACCTGCGCGGGGCCAGCCTGCGCGGCGCCTACCTGATCGGGGCCGACCTGCGCGGCGCCGACCTGCGCCACACCGACCTCCTGGGCGCCGACCTGCGGGCCGCCGACCTGCGCGGGGCCGACCTCACCGGCGCGCTCTTCCTCACCCAGCCACAGCTGACCGCCGCCGTCGGCGACGCGGGCACGACACTGCCGGAGTCGCTGACCCGGCCCGCACACTGGTCGACCTCCACCGCAGCTCCACCCACCGAGCGCGGCCGCCGACGCCCCCGTCGTCGCTGACCTGCTGCCTGCCCGGCACGATCAGGTCATGGGCTACAGCGCGGAGAGCACCCGTTACGACTCGATGACCTACCGGCGCACCGGCGCCAGCGGCCTGGACCTGCCGGCGGTGAGCCTCGGTCTCTGGCACAACTTCGGGGACGACGTCCCCTTCGACCGGCAGCGGGACATCCTGCGGCGCGCCTTCGACCTGGGGATCACCCACTTCGACCTGGCCAACAACTACGGCCCGCCCTACGGCAGCGCGGAGACGAACTTCGGCCGGCACCTGGCCGACGACTTCCGCCCGTACCGCGACGAGCTGGTCCTCTCCACCAAGGCCGGCTACGACATGTGGCCGGGTCCGTACGGGCAGGGCGGCGGCTCCCGCAAGTACGTGCTGTCGAGCTTGGACCAGTCACTGCAACGAATGGGCGTGGAGTACGTCGACGTCTTCTACAGCCACCGACCCGACCCGACGACGCCGCTGGTGGAGACGATGGGCGCACTGCACACGGCCGTCCAGTCGGGCAAGGCGCTCTACGCCGGCATCTCCTCCTACTCGCCGGAGATGACGGCCCAGGCGGCGGAGATCCTGGCCGACCTGGGGACGCCGCTGCTGATCCACCAGCCCTCCTACTCGATGCTCAACCGCTGGATCGAGACCCAAGGGCTGCTGGACACCCTCGCCGACGTGGGCGCCGGTTGCATCGCCTTCTCGCCACTGGCCCAGGGGATGCTCACCGACAAGTACCTGGACGGCGTGCCGGAGGGCTCGCGGGCCGGCCAGTCCAAGTCGCTGGACCCCGGGATGATCACCCCCGAGTACGTCACCCACGTGCGCGCGCTCAACGAGCTCGCCCAGGCCCGCAGCCAGAGCCTGCCGCAGCTGGCGCTGGCCTGGGCGCTGCGCGACCCGCGGGTCACCTCCGTGCTGATCGGGGCGAGCAGCGTGCGGCAGCTGGAGCAGAACGTCGCCGCCTTGGAGAACCTGGAGTTCTCCGCCGAGGAGCTGTCCGCGATCGACCAGCACGCCGTCGACGCCGGCATCGACCTGTGGCAGGCCGCCCGGGAGGGTGCGATGTGACCCCCTCCGCGTCGACCGGCCGGGTGGTTCAGCCCGGCTGGTCGGCCGAGGGCGCTCCGGCGCTGTGGCAGGCCGCACAGGTGCCGAAGATCTCCAGCGTGTGCGTGACGTCGACGAAGCCGTGCTCGGCGGCGACCCGGTCGGCCCACCGCTCGACCGTGGGGCCCTCGACCTCCTCGGTGCGGCCGCAGGACCGGCAGACCAGGTGGTGGTGGTGCCGGGTGCTGCACCGGCGGTAGATCGCCTCGCCGGCATCGGTGCGGATCGAGTCGAGCTCGCCGTCGTCGACCAGCGCCTGGACGGCCCGGTAGACCGTCGACAGCCCGATCGAGTCGCCGGAGGCGCGCATCCGGGCGTGCACCTCCTGCGCGCTGTGGAAGCCCTCGAGCTCGTCGAAGACGGCGTTGACGGCGGTGCGCTGGCGGGTGTTGCGGATCATCTGGTCGTCTCCTCGTCGAGGCGGCCCGCGTGGTCGTGCGGAAGAGCCCGGCGGTCTTCGCATGAGGATAGGAGCATGTGAGAACTGTTGTCGACTACGGGGGCGGTGGACGCTGGGCGCGGTGCGGCAGGACCACGGCACGTCGATCGCAGTCCACGGGGTCGGGCTGGCCGTCGCCGGCGGCGGTGCCCTCTCCCCCGCGCCTGCCGCCGTGCTGCACAACACCTCGTCGGTCGCCGTACCGGTGAACTCAACCCGGTTGGTGCGGCAGCCGGCCGGACGGCGACGGCCAGCCTCCTGTCGGCTGTGCCTCGCCGTCGGGTCAGCGGGGCTCGGGCACCCGGTCGTCGCCGGCCGGGTGCCCGGCGTGGGACAGCGCCTGCCGCAGCAGCGCACCCACGTGCGGGTCGGCCAGCTGGTAGTAGACGAAGGTGCCCTCGCGCCGGTTGGTGACCAGGCCGGCCAGACGCAGCTTGGACAGGTGCTGACTGACCGCGGTGGGCGAGGTGCCGGCCAGCTCGGCGAGGCAGGCGACCGACGTCTCCCCCTGCATCAGTGCCCACAGCACCTTGAGCCGGGTGGGGTCACCGAGCATCCGCAGCGCGTCCGCGGCCCGCCGGGCGGCATCACCCGACGGCATGGAGAAGCCGTCGATGCCGGTGTGTGCCATGCCTGCACCTTAGGCCGGACGTCGACTTGCGTGCCTGCGCATCTGCGCAGATAGGGTGCCACGGTGACCCTGACGCAGACCCCGCAGCAGGCCGTCCCCGCTCCTGCTCGGCGACCGCGGCTGCCCGGCTGGGGAGCGGTACCGGAGGTGCGCTGGGCCGCCGCCGCGCTGGCGTTCTTCCTCGCCGGCGGCCTGGTGCAGCTGCTGGACGGGCCGCAGCCGCTGGCCTGGGCGCTCTACCTCTGCTGCTACGTGACCGGCGGGTGGGAGCCGGCCTGGGCCGGGCTCACCGCGCTGCGCGACCGCACCCTGGACGTCGACCTGCTCATGGTGCTGGCCGCGATCGGCGCGCTCGCGCTGGGCCAGGTCTTCGACGGCGCGCTGCTCATCGTCATCTTCGCCACGTCCGGGGCGCTGGAGACGGTGGCCACCCGCCGCACCGCCGATGCCGTCCGCGGGCTCACCGACCTCGCCCCCGAGCAGGCCACCGTGCTGGCCGGCGGGCAGGAGCGGGTGGTGCCCGCCGCCGACCTGGCCGTCGGCGACGTGGTGCTGGTCCGGCCGGGTGAGCGGGTGCCGGCCGACGGGACCGTGCTCGACGGCGGCTCGGACGTCGACCAGGCCTCCATCACCGGCGAGCCCTTGCCGGTGGACAAGGCGCCCGGCGACGAGGTCTGGGCCGGGACGTCGAACGGCACCGGTGTGCTGACCGTCCGGGTCGACCGGCCGGCGGCCGAGGCGGTCGTCGCCCGGATCGCGGCCCTGGTCGAGGAGGCCAGCGCCACCAAGGCCGGCACGCAGCTGTTCATCGAGAAGGTGGAGCAGCGGTACTCGATGGGCGTCGTGGTCAGCACGCTGGCCGTGTTCGGCGTCCCCCAGCTGTTCGGGGAGCCGCTGCAGGAGGCGCTGCTGCGGGCGATGACCTTCATGATCGTCGCCTCGCCGTGTGCGGTGGTGCTGTCGACCATGCCGCCGCTGCTCTCGGCGATCGCCAACGCCAGCCGGCACGGGGTGCTGGTCCGCTCGGCCGTGGTGCTCGAGCAGCTGGGCGCCACCACGATGGTGGCGCTGGACAAGACGGGCACCCTCACCGACGGCACGCCCGCGGTCGTCGCCGTCCGCCCGCTGCCGGGGACAACCGGCGACGAGCTGCTCGCCCTGGCCGCCGCCACCGAGGGGCCCAGCGAGCACCCGATCGGCCGCGCGGTCGTCACCGCCGCCCGGGTCGCCGGGCTCCCGCCCGCCCCGGCCACCGACTTCCGGGCTGCCGTCGGGTCGGGGGTCGCCGCCACGGTCGGGGGGCGCGCGGTCGGCGTCGCCGCGCCGGCGCCCGGGCAGGAGGCGGTCGCCGAGCTGGTGGCGCAGGAGCAGGCGGCCGGCCGGACCGCCGTCGTCGTCACCGTGGACGGCCGCCCGGCCGGCGTCCTGGCGCTCGCCGACCGTCTGCGCCCGGAGGCCGCCGATGCCGTCGCCGCGCTGCGCCGGCTGACCGGTGCGGAACCGGTGCTGCTGACCGGGGACAACGCCGGCGCCGCCCGCGTGCTGGCGACCCAGGCCGGGCTGGTCGACGTGCGGGCCGGGCTGCTGCCCGCGGACAAGGCCGCCGCGGTCAGCGAGCTGCAGCGGGCCGGGCACCGGGTCACGCTGATCGGCGACGGTGTCAACGACGCCCCGGCCCTGGCCACCGCCGACGTCGGCGTGGCGATGGGCGGCATCGGGTCGGACCTGGCGCTGCAGAGCGCCGATGCCGTCGTCGTCCGGGACGACCTGGCGGCGCTGCCCACGGTGATCGCGCTGGCCCGCCGGGCCCGCCGGCTGGTGGTGCAGAACCTGGTGATCGCCGGCACGGTGATCGTGGCCCTGGTGGCCTGGGACCTGATCGGCACGCTGCCGCTGGCGCTGGGCGTGGCCGGGCACGAGGGGTCGACCGTGCTGGTCGCGCTGAACGGGCTGCGACTGCTGCGCTCCTCGGCCTGGCGGGCCGCCGCCCGAGAGGCCGAGGGCGGTCCGCCGGGTCAGCGGCCGGTGCGGACCAGCCCGGCGGCGACCCCGAGCAGCACCAGCCCCGCTGCGGGCACCGCCACCAGCCAGGGCGCCCGCTCCAGGTAGACCACCCCGTCGGCGAGGCTGCGCCCCCACTCCGGTGACTCGGCACCGGCCCCGAGGCCGAGGAAGGACAGCCCGGCCAGCGCCAGCGCGGTGTGCGGCACGCGCAGCAGGGCGTGCCGGCCGACGGGCGGTAGGACCGCCGGGAGCAGGTGGTGCCGCACCAGGTGCCCGCGACCGGCCCCGCTGGTGCGGGCCGCGAGGTGGAAGCCCGAGGCGCGCACCTCGGCGGCCAGGGTCCGGGTGTGCACCGCCAGCGGGATCCAGGCGACCAGGCTCACCGCCACGGCCGCGCCCGCCAGGCTGGGACCGGCGACGGCGGCGACCGCGATGCCCACCACCACCGCCGGCAGCGCGTTCAGCACGTCGGCCAGCCCGGCCCGCCCCCGGCCGAGCAGTCCAGCGGCGACGCCGGTGACCAGGACCACCGCGCTGATCAGCAGGGCCAGCCCCACCGAGGGCAGGGCACCGGCGCCGAACCGGGCGAGCACGTCGCGGCCGAGCGCGTCCGCGCCCAGCGGGTGCGCCCACGACGGCGCGGCCAGCCGGTCGCCGAGGTCCTGGGCGGTGGGGTCGCGCAGCAGGCCGGCGAGGACCACCAGCGCCAGCACGGCGAGCAGCCCGGCCGCCCATCGGCCGGCGCGGGGCACCGGGGGCGGGAGCTCCGGCGACAGCCCGCCGTCGGTGCCCGCCGGCCCGAGCAGCGCCCGGTGCACCAGCACCCCGGCCCCGCCGGCCGCCAGACCGAGCAGCACCAGCAGCGCGACGGCGGCCTGCACGACCGGCAGGTCCTGGGCCAGCGCAGCGGCCAGCGCGACCCGGCCGAGCCCGGGCACGTCGAACACCGCCTCGATCACGGCGCCGGCCCCGAGCAGGCCGACGAGGAGCAGCAGCACCTGCGGGACGACGACGGTCAGCGCCCGCCGGGCGACCGCCCCCTGCACCGCCGAGCGGGAGACACCGGCAGCCCGCCAGCTGCGCACCCAGGCCTCCCCCGCGGTCTCCCGAACGGCGCCGGCCAGCACCCGGCCGAGCAGTCCCCCGGCCGGCAGGGCGAGGGCCAGGACGGGCAGCACGAGGTGCTCCGGGCCGGTGAACCCCGACGTCGGCAGCAGCCCCCAGCCCACGGCCACCACCGCGACGCCGACGACGGCCAGCACGAACTCCGGCAGCGCGGCGAGTGCGGCGGCCAGGACCCCGGCCGCGCCGCCGCCGTCGGCGCGGCCGTCGGCGGCCCGGCGGACGGCGGGGGACGCGAACAGCACCGCGAGCACGACGGCCACGGCCGCCGCCGTCCCGGCGAGCGTCCCCGACACGCCCAGCGCCGGCGGGACGACCTCGGCGACCGGCTGCCCGCTGACCCAGGAGGTGCCGAGGTCGCCGGAAACCGCCCGCCCGAGCCAGGACACCGTGCCGCGGACCGGGTCGGCCGGGAGGTCCAGCTGCTCGCGCAGCGCGTCGAGGACGGCCGGGTCCGGCTCGCGCTCCACCTCCCGGGCCCGCAGCACGGTCCGCGCCAGGTCGTCCCCGGACAGCCAGGGCAGCGCCCCGACCAGCAGCCCGGTGCCGGCGACCGCGCCCAGCCCGGTCAGCACGGGGCGGAGCAAGCGTGACCGGCGCCGTCCGGGAGTGCGCCGCGGCCGGGCCGTCGCCACCGGCCGCACCCGGCCGGCGGCGGTCACTCCTCGACCGTCGTCTCGGTGCCGAGCAGCAGCCGGTCGAACGGGTCGACGACGAGACCGCTGACCGTCGGGGCGTACCCGGTGTGGGTGCGCTCGTGCAGCACCGGCACCACGGCGCCGGTGGAGAGCACCTGGGCCTCGATCCGCAGCGCCGCGGCCCGGCGCTCCTCGGGGTCGGCCAGGGTCGCGGCCTCGGCGACGGCGGCGTCCACCGCCGGGTCGCAGAGCCGGGCCAGGTTGTAGCTGCCCGCGCAGGTCAGGTCGGCGGCCAGGTAGCCGACCGGGTCCCCGGTGTCACCCAGGTACAGCCGGCTGGCGAGCACCGCGTCGTAGGTGCCGGCGAGCAGGTCGGTCTCCAGGGTGGCGTACTCGGCCACCACGACCTCGACGGTGAACCCGGCCTGCCGCAGCTGCTCGGCGAGCACCGCGGCCGCCTCGGGCAGCTCCGGCCGGTCGGAGTAGGTGGCCAGCCGGATGTTCGCACCGGCCGGGTCGGTGGCCCGGGGCAGGGTCACCTCCGGCCGGTCCAGACCCCCGGCGGTGTCGTCGTTCACCAGCCCCTCGGCGACGTCGGCCCGGCCCTCGTAGACGGCGTCGACCACGGGCTGCGGGTCGATCGCCGCGGCGGCGGCCGCGCGCAGGCCCGGATCGGCGAACGGGCCGTCCGCGGTGTCCAGGGAGAGGGAGACCAGCCGCGGCAGCGGGACGGAGAGCACCTCGGTGTCGGTGAGGGTCGGCAGCTGGGCGATGGGCAGGTTGACCGCCACGTCGAGCTCACCGGCGCGCAGCCCGGCGGTGCGCGCGGCCGCGTCGGCGGGGAAGGTGACGTCCACGCCGGCCAGCTCCGGCGCGCCCGCCCAGTGGTCGGCGTCCGCGGTGAGGGTCGCGCCCGACGCGCCGCGCAGCTCGGTCAGCTCGAACGGCCCGGTGCCGGTGCCCACCGGGTCCGGCGCCGCCGGGTCGGCGTAGGCCGAGGGGGCCAGGACCACCAGCCCGGGTGCCGCCAGCCGGTGCACCAGCAGCGGGTCGGGCTCGGCCACCTGGACCTCGACCGTGTCCTCGTCCACCGCACGGGCGGTGAGCCCCAGGCCGTCGATCGACCGGGGGGCCGGCACCGCAGCGGCCGCCGCCGCCAGGGCGCCGACGACGGCCTCGGCGTCCAGCGGCGTCCCGTCGTGGAACGCCACGTCCGCGCGGAGGTCGAGGGTGACGGTGCGGTCGTCGACCCGGCTCCAGCTCTCGGCCAGCAGCGGGGCAGGCTCACCGGCCTCGTCCAGCCCCACCAGCGTCTCCCCCACGCCCATCCGGGTGACGAGCACCGCGTCGTCGGAGAACGGTGAGAGCGCGGCGACCGGGGGGAAGGCCAGCGCCAGTGCCAGCCGCTGCCCGCCGTCGGCCGACCCCTCCGCAGCCGGGGCGAAGCAGCCGGCGAGCAGGAGGGGCAACGCGAGCAGGGCACCTGCGGGGCGGGACATGGGCCCTCTTCTCGGTGGGTGGGTCACGGGTGCGCCGGTTCCTCGGCGGGGACGGCGGGCGCCGGTGGCCCCGCCGCCGGGGTGCGGGCGATCCGGCGGGTCAGCACCGCAAGGCCGATGGCCGAGGCCGCGGGCAGGGCGGCGAGCACCAGCCACGGGACGGCGGCGGCCGGCTGCGGCCGGTCGGCGAGGTCGAGCAGCGCGCCCACCCCGGTGCTGCCGACCAGCACCGCGGCGCCGCCGGCGGAGGCCAGGAAGCCGAAGTGGGCGCCCAGCCGCCGCTCCCCGGCCAGCCGGGGCACCAGGTCCTGGGCGAGGGGCACGGCGACCATCTGGCCGGTGTAGAGCAACAGCACCATGCCGGCCGCCGGCGCCAGCGCCCAGATCCCGGCGGGCGGGGCGAGCGGGGCGCAGACCGCGACCAGCAGGAACGACGCGCTCATCAGCGCGAAGCCGAACGGCAGGGCCCGCTGCACCCCGGCCCGCCGGGCGCGGGCGGTGACCCGCAGCTGGAACAGCAGCACCGACACCGCGGCCAGCACGAACAGCCAGCCCAGCGCCCCCTGGCCGCCGGTCGCCCGGGAGAGCTCGACGGGGAGGGCCAGGTAGAGCTGGTTGTAGCTGAGCAGGTAGGTGCAGTAGCAGGCGGTGAAGGCCAGGAAGGTGCGGTTGCGCAGCACGTGCCCCCACCCGGCGAGCACGCTCTCCTCCCCGCTGCCCTCGGTGCGCAGGTCCCGCGGCAGCCAGCGCAGGTGCGCGGCGAGCACCACGCCGAAGACGCCGGCGGAGACCCAGCAGGTGACGCTGAACGGCACGGTGAGCAGGACGGCACCGAGCGCCGGCCCGGTGACCGAGCCGAGCTTGCTGGCGATGGCGTCCAGCCCGAAGACCTCGGCCCGGGTGACGACGCCGGCGGCCTCCAGCCGGTGGCCCTGGTCGGCCAGCGCCGACTCCACCGCTGGGGAGAACAGGGCGGCCGCGAAGCCGACCAGCACCGTGCCGGCGAGCACGGCGGGCAACGAGGTGGCGACGGCGAGCACGCCGAACCCGGCGATCCGGATGAGGCAGCCGGTGACCACGACGGGTTTGACGCCGAACCGGTCGGCCAGCCCGCCACCGAGGAAGAACAGCCCCTGCTGGCTGAAGGTGCGCACCCCGAGCACCAGGCCGACCAGCCCACCGGCCAGCGCCAGGTCCTCGGTCAGGTGCACCGCCAGGAACGGCACCACCAGGTAGAAGCCGATGTTGAACGCCAGCTGGGACAGCAGCAGCAGCCGGGGCACGGCCGGCAGCCGCCGGAACAGCACGAACGGCTCCCAGGTGATGAGCCCGGTCATGCCAGCACCAGCCGCGGGACGGCGGCCACCAGCGCGTGCGCCTCACGGCTCGCCGGCTCGGTGAGCACGCGGCCCACCGGCCCGGACTCCACCACCCGGCCGCCGGCCAGCACCACGACCTCGGAGCAGAGGGCGGCGACGACGCCCAGGTCGTGCGACACCACGAGCAGCGCAACGCCCTCGGCGTCGCTGACCGCCCGGAGCAGCTCCACCACCTGCAGCCGGACGGCGGCGTCCAGTGCGCTGACCGGCTCGTCGGCGATCAGCACCTCCGGGCGCGGGGCGAGCGCGCGGGCCAGCGCGATCCGCTGCCGCTGGCCGCCGGAGAACTCGTGCGGCAACCGGCCGGCGGCGTCGGGGTCCAGACCGACGGCGAGCAGCAGCTCGGCGACGCGGGCCCGGTGGTCACCCGGCACCTGCAGGCAGCGCAGCGGTTCGGCGACGGCCTGGCCGACGCGCATCCGCGGGTTGAGCGAACGACCCGGGTCCTGGGGCACCACCTGCACGGCGCGGCGGAACCAGTGCAGCGCGCTGGCCCGGCCCGGCCGCACCGGCCGGCCGCGGTAGGTGACCTCTCCGGCGTCGGGCCGCTCGAGCCCGAGCAGCAGCCGGGTGAGCGTGGACTTGCCGGCGCCGGACTCCCCCACCACCGCCAGCCGCTGGCCCGCGGTCAGGCGGAGGTCGACCCCGTCGAGCACCGGCGCGGCGGCTCCCCGGTACGACCGGGTCAGCCCGCGGGCGAGCAGCAGCTCGGCGCTCACCGGGCCCCCACCAGGGCCGGTGGGCTCAGCGCGGCGGTGGCCTCGACCAGCGCGCGCACCGCGGGGTGCGCGTGCCCGGCCAGCACCTCGCGCAGCGGCCCGTCGGCGAGCAGCTCGCCCTCCTCCAGCACCAGCACCCGGTCGCAGGTGGTGGCCGCGGCAGCCAGGTCGTGGGTGACCAGCAGCAGCCCCGCGCCGCGCTCGCGGGTGGCCCGGCCGAGCACGGCGAGCACGCCGTGCTGCGCGGTCGCGTCCAGCGCGGAGGTCGGCTCGTCGGCGACCAGCAGCTGCGGGCCGGCGGCCAGGGCCAGGGCGAGTGCGGCCCGTTGCCGCTGCCCGCCCGACAGCTGGACCGGGAAGCGCCGTGCGCTGCCGACCGGCAGCCGCATCTCGGCCAGCAGCTCGGCGGCCCGCGCGGCAGCCACCCGTCGTCGCGCCCCCGCCCGGCGCAGCGGCGCGGCGACCTGCCGCCCCACCCGGACCTGCGGGTTCAGCGACGTGCCCGGGTCCTGCGGCACCAGGGCGGTGACCGGGCCACGCAGCGGCCGGAGGTCCCGTTCCACGGCCCCCACCACCTCGGTGCCGTCGACCCGGACGCTGCCGGTGACGACGGCGCCCGGCGGGAGGAGCCCGAGCAGCGCCAGGGTGGTCAGCGTCTTGCCCGAGCCGGAGGCGCCGACGAGGGCGACCCGCTCGCCAGCAGCGAGGTCGAAGGAGACCCCGGCGACGACCGGGTGCCCGCCGAACCCGACGGTCAGGTCCCGGACGCGCAGGAGAGGTGGGACGTCGTTCACCAGGCGTCCGCGGTCATCACCGTCAGCACGTCGACGTCGCGCTGGCCGGTGAACGGGTCGCGGCCGTGCAGGCAGCGGTAGTTGTCGACGACCAGCACCTCGCCGGCCTCCAGCCGGAAGTGCGGCACGACGTCGACCGCCGTGGCCAGCACATCGGCCCACAGGTCCAGCTGCGCGTCGTGCTCGGCGGCACGCGGCTCGCGCGGCACCGGGACGGCGGTCTCGCTGGCCCGGACCACCCGGCGGCCGGCCCGGGTGTGCTCGACGAGCCGGCGGACCAGCGGGGTGCGCGGCACCTCGTGCGGTGCGGAGGTCCAGCCGCCGAAGTAGTCGACGTCGGTGCCGGTCAGGAAGGCGTGCAGCTCCGGGCACCCGGTGGCCAGCGCGTCGACGAGGGCGTACCCGTCGACCAGGAAGGAGTCCCCGCCCTCGGGCGCGGGCCGGACGCAGCGCTGCAGCAGCCCGTCCTCGTCCGGGTCGCGCAGGTTGACCGTGCGGCCGTGCACGTCGACCACGACGTGGGCGCCGTCGCTGTGCAGCCCCAGCAGCTCGCCGGACTGCTGGCGCAGCGGGCGGAGGGCGAACAGCTGACGCAGCCGGTCGCCGTGGACCTGGGCCGCCACGATCGGCAGCGCCTCGGGGCCGGGGGTCGGCTCGGCGACGACGACCGCACCGTCCCGGGCCAGCAGCTCCCGGGCCTCCTCGGGGGTGCTCGCCGACTGCGGGACCACCCCGGTGCTGCGGAGCAGGTCGGACAGCTCGGGGCGGACGGCGCCCACCCGGCGGCCGGAGGGCGTGCGTGCGGCCAAGGGGTCCTCCAAGGTGTGGATCGGGACAGCGGCACGAGGTCACCCGGCCGGGGTGCGAGCGGCGTCTCGCGTCGAGCACCGTATTGCAACTCGTTCGCAGCAATGCGACCGGCCCGTGACGGGCGGCTGACGACCACGTGGCCGCGCCGGGTAGGTTGCCGACAATGATTATCAGTCCGGCCACGTGTGCGGAGCGACACGCGGCCCTCGTCGTCGACGACCTCACGGTCTCCCTCGGCGGCCGGGAGCTGGTGCGCGGCGTCCGGTTCGAGATGGCGGCGACCGAGCGGGTGGCGCTGATCGGCGCGTCGGGATCGGGGAAGTCGCTCACCGCCGCAGCGGTCCTGGGCACCCTCCCGATCGGCGCCGAGGTCCGGGGCAGCGTGCGGGTGGCCGGTACCGACGTGTCCCGGTTGCCGCCGGCCCGCCGGTCCACGGCCGCCCGGGTGGCCGCGGTGGGCCAGGACCCGGCCGCCGCACTCAACCCGTTGGTGCCGGTCGGCGCGCAGCTGGCCCTGCCGCTGCGCAACCACCGCGGGCTGCGCGGCGCCGAACTGGCGCGCCAGCGCGCGCAGCTGCTGTCGGCGGTCGGCCTGGACGACACCGAGCGGGTGCTGCGCAGCTCCCCCGGCGAGCTGTCCGGTGGACAGCGGCAGCGCGTCTGCATCGCCATGGCCCTCGCCTCCCGGGCCGGGCTGCTGGTCGCCGACGAGCCCACGACCGCGCTCGACCTCGTCACCCAAGCCCAGGTCGTCGCGGTGCTGCGCGAGGCCAGCCGGGACGCCGCACTGCTGTTCATCACCCACGACCTCGCGGTGGCCGCCTCGTTGTGCGACCGCGCGGTGGTGCTGCACGCGGGCGCCGTCGTCGAGGACGCCCCGATCACCCGGCTGCTGACCGCGCCGCAGCACGAGCAGAGCGCCGCCCTGGTGGCCGCCGCGCGGGCCGGCGCGCTCCCGACTCGGGCCGGTGCCGCGTCGTGAGCCGACCCGTAGAGGGTCCGGTGCTCAGCGCGGCGGGCATCGAGCACGACTACGCACTGCATCGGCGGCGCCCCTGGGGCGCCCGGGACGTCGCTGCGGCGCTGCAGGGGGTCGACCTCCAGGTGGCGGTCGGCGAACGGGTCGGGCTGGTCGGCACCTCCGGCTCCGGCAAGTCGACCCTGCTGCGCTGCCTGCTCGGGCTGGAGCGCCCCGATCGGGGCACGGTGACCCTCGCCGGCCGCACCGTCCGGCCGGGATCGACGGCCTCGCTGCGCTGGTACCGCCGGCTGGTGCAGTACGTGCCGCAGGACCCGGCCGGGTCGCTGGACCCCCGCTCGACGGTCCGCGAGCTGGTCTCGGTGCCGCTGCGGCACCTGCACGTGCCCGGCGACCACGCCGCCGCCGTGACGACGGCGCTGACCCGGGTGGGCCTGGACCCGGAGCTCGCCGGCCGCCGCCCCGGCGAGCTCTCCGGAGGCCAGGCGCAGCGGGTCGCACTGGCCCGTGCCCTGGCGCCGGGCCCGGTCCTGCTGCTCGCCGACGAGCCGGTCAGCGGGCTGGACCTGCCCGTGCGCGACCAGGTGGTCCAGGTGCTCGCCGACCTCTCCGCCCGCGAGGGCCTGGGGCTGCTCCTGGTCTCCCACGACCTCGCCGTCGTCGCCCGGCTCTGCGACCGCACCGTCGTGCTCGCCGACGGGCTCGTCGTCGAGGAGGGGCCGACCGCCGACCTGCTCACCCGTCCCGCCCACCCCCGCACCCGGGAGCTGCTCGCCGCCGTCCCAGCCCTCCCCGCCTGACCCCAGCCCTGCACCGCCCATCCGAGAACGGAACGATGTCTCCCTCCCGCACCCCCCGCCTGCTCGTGCTCGGCGCCACCGTCGCCCTGCTGACCACCGGCTGCTTCAGCAGCTCCGCCGACGGCGGCAGCAGCGACCCGGCCGCCGAGGGCCGGATCTCGCTGGCCATGCTGCAGCCGCCGCGCTCGGGCCTGAACCCGCTGACCGACGACGCCTTCAAGCTCTCCCGCTGGAGCACCGCCGAGACCCTGGTCGTGCTGGACGCCGACGGCGACGCCCAGCCGGCGCTGGCCACCGAGTGGACCCAGACCGACGACCTCACCTGGCGCTTCACCGTCCGCGAGGGGGTCGAGTTCCACGACGGCACGGAGCTGACCGCCGAGCAGGCCGCCGCCGCGCTGACCGCCGCGAACGAGGCCTCGCCGCGGCCGCGCATCCTGGACGGCGTCGAGCTGACCGCGACCGCCGACGGTTCCGACGTCGTGGTCACCACCGGCGAGCCCGACCCACTGGTGCCGCAGCGGATGTCCAGCCCGCAGCTGGCGGTGCTCGCCGCGGCCGCGTACGGGGCGGACGGCCGGGTCGACCCGGTCGGCACCGGCACGGGGCCCTTCGAGCTGGTCGCCGTGGACGGCACCTCCGGCGCCACCCTCGACCGCTTCGACGGCTACTGGGGCGACCCCGCGGCCGCCGCCGGCATCGACGTGGCCTTCGTGCCCGACGGCACCGCCCGGGCCGCGGCGCTCCGCACCGGCACCGCCGACGTCGTCGAGGCGGTGCCGGTCTCCCAGGCCGGGCTGGTCGACGAGGAGCTGGTGCACGAGGTGCCGATGCCGCGCACCAACACCCTCTACCTGAACACCGCCTCCGGGCCGTTCGCCGACCCGGCCGTGCGGGCCGCCGCCCGGGCCGCGGTCGAGCGGGCGACCATCGTGGAGACCGTCTACGAGGGCCGCGCCGACATCGCCGAGGGACTGCTCGGCCCGGCGATCCCCTGGGCCGCCGACCTGCGCGCGGACCAGGCGGACCCGTCGGCGCCCGCCGTGCCGGCCGGCACGACGATCACCCTGGGCACCTTCACCGACCGGGCGGAGCTGCCCGAGGTCGCGGTGCTGCTGGAGCAGCAGCTGGAGGCAGTGGGCTTCACCGTGGAGCAGGACGTCCGGGAGTACGCCTTCATCGAGGCCGACGCCCTGGCCGGGGCCTTCGACGCGTTCATCCTGTCCCGCGCCACGGTGCTGGACTCCGGTGACCCGGTCGCCTACATGTACAGCGACTTCGCCTGCGAGGGCTCCTTCAACATCGCTCAGCTGTGCGACCCGGCGGTGGACGCCGCCCTGGAGACGGCCGCGGCCGCCACCCCCGGCCCGGAGCGCCAGCAGGCGGTCATCGCGGCCGAGCAGGCCGTCCTGGACACCGGCGCCGCGGTGCCGATGCTGCACGAGCGGGTCATCCAGGGCGAGGCCGCCGGCGTCTCCGGTGCCGTGCGCGACCCGCGCGAGCGGGCGCTGATCAACGCCGACACCACCGTCAGCGAGGACTGAGCCGTGCCACGGCGGGGATGGGTGACCGCTGCCTCCCGGGCGGTCACCGTCCTCGGCGTGGTGGCGCTGATCGGGGTGCTGCCCTGGCTGTCCGGGCGCAGCCCGGAGCTGTCGATCCTGCGGGCACGTTCGGCCGAGCAGGAGGCCACCCTGGAGGCCCTGGCCGCGATCCGGGCCGAGCTCGGCTTGGACGCCGGCCCGCTCGGGCTGCTCGGGCACTGGCTGTCCGGGCTGGTCCGCGGCGACCTGGGCACCTCCTGGATCTCCGGCGGACCGGTGGGTCCGGGACTGGTCCACGCCCTCGGTGTCTCGGTCACGCTGATGAGCGCTGCCCTGCTGGTCGCCCTCGTCACGGCGGCGCTGCTGTGCTGGCCGCCGCTGCACCGGGTCGCCCGAGGCGAGCGGGGCCGCACCGGCGGCGCGGCCGGGGCCGCGCTCACGGCGCTGCCGGAGTTCCTGCTGGCCTCGGTGCTGCTGCTGGTCGGCGCGGTGTGGCTGGGCTGGTTCGACCCCTACGGCTGGACCGGCCCCTCCTCGGTGGTGCTGCCGGCGCTGGCGATGGGCCTGCCCGCGGGCGGGCTGATCGGCCGGCTGGTCGCCGACGGGCTCACCGTCACCGGCACCGAGCGCTGGGTCGCCACCTGGCAGGTCGCCGGGGCGTCGCCCGGGCAGCTGGGCCGCGCCCTGCTGCGCCGCACCCTGCCCGCGCTGACCACCCAGGTGGCGCTGGTGCTCGTCGGCCTCACCGGCGGGGCGGTGGCCGTCGAGCAGGTGTTCGCCATCCCCGGACTGGGGCGTGCGGTGCTCGGCGCCGCCGAGGCCCAGGACCTGCCGGCCCTGCAGGCCGGGATGCTGTTGCTCCTCGGGATCTCGGCGCTGTTCGGCGGGCTGGCCGCGGTGACCCGGGCACTGCTGCTGGGCCGGGCGCTGCGCAGCGGGAGCGTGCCGGTGCCGGCCCGGACCAGCCCGTCCCGGCGACGCGACTGGCTGTTGCCGGGCGGGGCGGCCGCGCTCCTCGTGGTCGTGGTGGCCGCCGGGCTCGGCCGCGACCCGCTCGCCTCCGCCCACCCCCGGCTGGCCGCGCCCAGCGCCGCGCTGCCCTTCGGCGCCGACGCCAGCGGGCGCGACCTGCTGGCCCGGGTGGCGCACGGCGCGGTGCAGACCGTCGGCACGGCTGCACTCGTCGTGCTGGTCACGCTGGTCGTCGGCGTCCTGGTGGGGCTGCTGCCCCGGGCGTCGGTCGGGCCGGTGGAGGTGGCCAACGCCGCACCCCCGGTCATCGTCGGCGTCCTGGTCGCCGCCGCCCTGGGCACCTCGCAGGCCGGCGCTGCGCTGGCCGTCGCGCTGGTCGCCTGGGCACCGATCGCCGCGTACGTGGCGGCCGCGTCGGCGGAGGTCCGGCGCCAGCGGCACGTCACCGTGCTGCCGGTGCTCGGGGTGGGGCCGGCGGCGGTCACCTGGCGGTACGCCGTGCCGACCGTGCTGCCCGCCGCCGCCCGCAACGCGGTGCTGCGACTGCCCGGCATCGCGCTGGCCCTGGCGGCGCTGGGCTTCCTGGGCCTGGGCGCCACCCCGCCGGCACCGGAGTGGGGGCTGCTCCTGGCCGAGGGGATGCCCTACGTCGAGCGGGCGCCCTGGGCGGTGCTCGCCCCGACCGGGGCCCTGGTCACCGCCTCGGTGCTCGCCGTCTCGCTGTCCGGGCTCAGCCGCCGCCCGCGCCGGCCGGCTGGGCCGGTCGCGGTCCCGACAGGGACGACGGCCCCGTCCCCGGAGCAGCCCGCCGCGGTCGGATGACAGCAGGCCTCGTCCCCCTGACCCGTGGTGCTTTGACAACGATTGTCATTACACGGATGATCGAGCCATGCAGTCACCGTCCCGACGACGTCCCGCCCGCTCACTGTCCGCGCTCTCCCTCGCCTGCGCGGGGGCGGTCGCACTGGCCGGCTGCTCCGGGACGGGCGACGCCGACGCGGCGGTCGCCGGCGACGACGGGCTGACGGTCGTGGCGGCCTTCTACCCCCTCGCCTGGCTGAGCGAGCAGGTGGCGGGAGACCTGGCCGACGTCACCTCGCTCACCCCGGACGGGGCCGAGCCGCACGAGTACGAGCTCACCCCGCGCGACGTCGCCGCCACGACCGAGGCCGACGTCGTGGTCTTCCTGCCGACGCTGCAGCCCGCCGTGGACGCCGCCGTCGAGCAGCAGGCCGAGGACCGGGCCTTCGACGCCGGCGAGCCGGCCGACCTGTCGCTCACCTTCGAGGCCCACGAGCACGAGCACGCCGACGGCGAGCACGCCGACGAGGAGCACTCCGACGAGGAGCACGCCGAGGATGAGCACGCCGACGAGGAGCACTCCGACGAGCCGGTGACCGATCCGCACTTCTGGCACGACCCGATGCGGATGGCCGCGGTCGGCGATGCGCTGGCCGAGCACCTGGCAGGCGTGGACCAGGACAACGCCGAGCAGTACGCCGCCAACGCCGCGGACCTGCGGGGACAGCTGGAGGAGCTGGACGGGGAGTTCCGGGACGGCCTGGCCGACTGCGCCAGCCGGGAGCTGGTCACCAGCCACACCGCCTTCGGCTACCTGGCCGACGCCTTCGACCTCGAGCAGTTCGGCATCAGCGGGCTGGCACCGGACGAGGAGCCCTCCACCGACGCGCTGACCGAGGCGACCGGGTTCGTCCGCGAGCACGACGTGCGCACCATCTACTTCGAGACGCTGGTCAGCCCCGCCGTCTCCGAGACCGTGGCGCGGGAGACCGGCGCGGAGACCCGGCAGCTGGACCCGATCGAGGGGCTGACCGACCAGTCGGCGGGCGGGGACTACCTGGAGCTCATGCGGGCCAACCTGGCCAGCCTGCAGGCGGGGCAGCAGTGCTCCTGAGCACCCGGCCCCGGCAGGCGCCCACCGCGGCCCCGGCTGCCTGCGGCAGCGCGCTGACGGTGCGCGGCGGCGGTTTCGGTCACGGCCGGGACGCCGTCCTGACCGGTGTCGACCTGTCCGTGCGCCCCGGGGAGGTGGTCGCGGTCCGCGGGCCGAACGGGTCCGGCAAGTCGACGCTGGTCCGCGGCGTGCTGGGGCTGTGCGAGCTGCAGGCCGGGGAGGTGCGGTTCTTCGACGTCCCCCGGGCTCGGTTCCGCGACTGGCACCGGGTCGGCTACGTGCCCCAGCGGCACACCGTGGCCGGCGGCGTCCCGGTGACCGTGCGCGAGCTGGTCTCCTCCGGCCGGCTGAGCCGGCTGCGGACCTGGCAGCGGTTCGGTGAGGCCGACCGGTGTGCCGTGGACTGCGCGCTGGAGGGCGCCGGGCTGGGCGGCTTCGACCGCCGGCTGGTCGCGGAGCTCTCCGGCGGCCAGCAGCGCCGCGCGCTGCTGGCCCGCGCGCTGGCCGGCGACCCGGAGCTGCTGCTGCTCGACGAGCCGACGGCAGGGGTCGACGCAGCCAGCCAGCGGGTGGTCGCCAGCACCCTGGCCGGGCTCGCGGAGACCGGCGCGGCCGTCGTCGTGGTCGTGCACGAGCTGGGCCCGCTGGCCGAGGTGGTGACCAGGACGGTGACGCTGCCGGGCGCGGGCGCCCCGTGCTGAGCTACGAGTTCATGCGGCTGGCCCTCGCCGCCGCCGTGCTCGTCGGCCTCACCGCACCCACCGTGGGCGTCTACCTGGTGCAGCGCCGGCTGTCGCTGATCGGCGACGGGCTGGGCCACGTCGCGCTGCTCGGGGTCGCGGTCGGCCTGGCCACCCGCTCGGCCCCCGTGCTCACCGCCCTGCTGGCCACCGTGGCCGGCGCGGTCGTCGTCGAGGTGCTGCGGGCCCGCCGGTCGACCGGCACCGACGTCGCCCTGGCGATCATGTTCTACGGCGGCCTGGCCGGCGGGGTCGTGGTCGTCACCCGCGCGCCGGCCGGCACCCCGATCACCCTGGACAGCTACCTGTTCGGCGCGCTGACCACCACCACCCGCGCCGACCTCGTCGTCTTCGCCGGGATGGCCGCCGTCGTCCTGGGGGTCACCATCGGTCTCGGGCGGTCGCTGTTCACCGTGGCGCTCGACGAGGAGCACGCCCGGGCCAGCGGGCTGCCCGTGCTGGGGCTGAACCTGCTGCTGGCCGTGGTCACCGCGGTCACCGTGACGCTGTCCATGCGGGTGCTCGGCCTGCTGCTGATCAGCGGGCTCATGGTGCTGCCCGCCGGCTGCGCGCAGCTGGTGGCCCGCAGCTTCCGCAGCAGCCTGGTGATCGCCGCGCTGATCGGGGTGACCGTGTCGGTCAGCGGCACCGCCGTCTCCTTCTACGCCGACACGCCCTCGGGCGGCACGATCGTGCTGATGGCCGTCGCCGTGTACGCCGTGCTCAGCGTCGCCCGACTGGCCCACCGTGGCAGCCTCCAACACGGGCCGGACGTCGTTCCCACCCCGGTGCGGCCCGTGGACCGGCCCGACAAGGTCCCCCTCCCCCGCTGACCGGCGGACGACGAACAGCAGCAGCCTCGGGTCACTCGTTCGCCGAGCCGGCGGTGTCGCCGGTGCCCTGCTCGCTGCTCGGGGCACCGATCCAGACGGTCTTGCCGTTCATGAACTCGCGCATGCCCAGCTCGGTCAGCTCCCGGCCGTAGCCGCTCTGCTTCACCCCGCCGAACGGCAGCTCCGGGTAGCTCGTCGTCATGCCGTTGACGAACGCCATGCCCGACTCGATGTCCCGGATGAACTGTGCCCGCTCCCCCTCGTCCTCGCTCCACAGGTTGGAGCCGAGCCCGTAGGGGTGGCTGTTGGCGATCTCGATCGCCTCGTCCAGGCTGTCGACGGTGAACAGCGCGGCCACCGGCCCGAAGACCTCCTCGGCGTAGAGGTCCATCTCCGGCGTGATGCCGGTCAGCAGCGTCGGCTCGTAGAACCAGCCCGGCCGGTCCAGTCGGGTGCCGCCGACGACGACGGTGGCGCCCTTGCTGCGGGCGTCCTCCACGTAGTCGTGCACGTCCTGCAGGCCGGACTCCGTGGCCAGCGGGCCGACCTCGGTGTCGGGGTCCATCGGGTCGCCGACGGTCAGCGCACCGATCTTCTCGGCGAAGAGCCGGGTGAACTCCTCGGCGACGTCGCGGTGCACGAAGAACCGCTTGGCCGAGATGCAGCTCTGCCCGTTGTTCTGGTTGCGGCTGGTGACCGCCACCCCCGCCGCGGCCGCCAGGTCCGCGGAGGGCATCACGATGAACGGGTCGGACCCACCGAGCTCCAGCACCGTGGGCTTGAGCGCGTCACCGGCGATCGCGGCGACCGACTGTCCGGCCGGCGCGCTGCCGGTGAGGGTCGCGGCGACCACCCGGTCGTCGCGCAGCACCCGCTCGATCGTGCCCGAGCCGATCAGCAGGGTCTGGAAGACGTCGTCCGGGAAGCCGGCCTTGCGGAACAGCTCCTCCAGGTACAGCGCCGTCTGCGGCACGTTGCTGGCGTGCTTGAGCAGGCCGACGTTGCCGGCCATCAGCGCCGGGGCGGCGAACCGCATCGCCTGCCAGAGCGGGAAGTTCCACGGCATCACCGCCAGCACCACGCCCAGCGGCTGCCAGGAGACGTAGGCCTGCTGCGCGCCGACGGCCTCGGCGTCCTTCGGTTCCGGCTCCAGCAGCGCCGGGCCGTGCTCGGCGTACCAGCGCAACGCCTTCGCGCACTTGCCGACCTCGGCCTTCGCCGAGGACAGCGTCTTGCCCATCTCGGTGGTCATCAGCTCGGCGACGCCGTCGGTGTCGGAGTCCAGCACGTCGGCCGCGGCCCGCAGCCAGCGCACCCGGTCCTCGACCGAGGTGCGCCGGTAGCTGCGGTACGCGGCGGCTGCGCGACCGATCTTCTCCTCGAGCGCGTCGTCGGACAGCGGCTCGTAGGTCTTCAGCGTCTCCCCGGTGGTGGGGTTGATCGTGGCGATCGCCATGGGGGTCTCCCGTCGTCGTGCTGGTCGCGGGTCGGTGCCGGACGGCGGCGCTCGCGGAAGGCGCTCCGGCGGCCCGGCAGAGCTCGCCTGCCTCGTGCACGTGCCCGCCCCCTCCGGAGGGGAAACGGCCGAGCGGGGGACGCCGGCCGTTCACGCAGGCACCGCCAACTCGTCGCCCGGTGCAACCACAGTGCCCGCATGTCCCTCGAAGCACCCCTGTCCCGCCGCACCGTCCTGAAGGGCGGCGCGGTCACCGCCGCCGCCCTGACCTTCGGTGGGCTCACGAGCGAGGCCGCCCGCGCGGCCGTGGCCGAGACCGCCCGCTCCGGCGTCTTCGGCTTCGGCGTCGCCAGCGGCGACCCGACGGCCACCGAGCTGCTCATCTGGACCCGGGTGACGCCCACTCCCGAGTCCCTCCCCGGCAGCCGCCGCGGGCCCGCCGTCCCGGTCCGCTGGGAGGTCGCCGCGGACGAGGCGTTCACCCGCATCGTGCGCAGCGGCAACGTCGTCGCCGACGTCAGCCGCGACCACACCGTCAAGGTCGTGGTGAACCGGCTGACCCCCTACACCCGCTACTGGTACCGGTTCACCTGCGCCGGTCAGACCTCCCCGGCCGGCCGCACCCAGACCGCCCCGGACGAGCCCGGCCAGACCCACGCGCTGCGGATGGCGTTCGCCTCCTGCAGCAACTGGACCGGTGGGTACTTCACCGCCTACCGCGGGATCGCCGCCCGCGACGACCTGGACTTCGTGCTGCACCTGGGCGACTACCTCTACGAGTACGGCAACGCCCCGCGGGTGGCGGGCGTGGCCGGCTCCGGCGACCGGTACGGGCCGAACGCGCTGATCGGCATCCGTGACCACGAGCCGGTCCACGAGATGGTGTCGCTGGAGGACTACCGGATCCGGCACGCGCTGTACAAGACCGACCCGGACCTGCAGCGGGCGCACCAGCAGCACCCGTGGATCGTCATCTTCGACGACCACGAGATCACCAACGACGCCTACGACTTCGGCGCGGAGAACCACGAGCGGGACGACGACCCGGCCACCCCCTACACCGAGCCGGGCAAGCCCGACGGCATCAAGCCCGAGGGCGACTTCCTGTTCCGCCGGGCCAAGGCGTTCCAGGCCTACCTCGAGTGGATGCCGATCCGCGAGCCCGCGATGTGGCAGCCGCACGCCAGCAAGGGCCGGCAGTTCTTCCGTCGCTTCAGCTTCGGCGACCTGGCCGAGCTGTCGGTCATCGACACCCGGCAGAACCGCAGCGAGCAGGTCCCGGGCACGGTCGACGGCGCGCTCAACCCGGCCCTGACCGACCCGCGGCGGCACCTGCCCGAGCCGCCGCAGCTGGACTGGCTGACGAAGGGCATCCGCACCGGGCGCACCGACTGGCACCTGGTCGGCAACCAGACGGTCTTCGCGCGGGTGTTCTCCGTCCCCCGGCCCGGCACGGTGCCCGGCTCGGTGTTCAACACCGACCAGTGGGACGGCTACCAGGCCGACCAGCGCGCGGTGCTGGAGGCGATGGCCGCCGCGCAGCACACCGACCCGGTGGTGCTGACCGGCGACATCCACTCCTCCTGGGCCAACGACCTGCCCACCGACTTGGCCGACTACCCCGGCGACGGCAACTCGGTCGGCGTGGAGTTCGTCTGCCCGTCGGTGACCAGCAACGGCTTCAAGGAGGCCGTCGGCTCCGCGGCCGCCGCCACCGCCACCACCGCCGCCTTCCAGGGCGCCAACCCCTGGGTCCGCTACCTCGAGGGCATCGGCCACGGCTTCGTCGTCCTGGACGTGACCCCGGAGCGGGTGCAGGCGGACTTCTGGTTCATCCGCAGCAACGGCGACAAGGGCCTGGCCGTGGACCCTCGGCTGGACCCGCAGGCGACGGTCGGCTACGAGACCTCGTTCGCCACGGTGAAGGGCTCGCGCAAGGTCAGCGGCCCGACGGCCGAGCTGGGGGCGCGCTCCGACACCCCCCGGACGGCCTGAGCACCGGCCGGCGGACCCGACCGCGCGGGTCCGCCGGCCTCCCCGGGCGGGACCATGGTCCCGCCCGTAGCGTCGTCCGGGTGGGCCGGAGCGGCCCGCCACGACGAGGTCGGAGGACGATGGACACCGGTCGGATCCGCAACGCAGCCCTGGCCCGCAAGGTGGTGCCGGCCGACGAGGCGGCCGCGCTGATCCGGCCCGGGGACACGCTCGGGATGAGCGGGTTCACCGGCGCCGGGCACCCGAAGGCGGTCCCGGGACTGCTGGCCGAGCGGATCACCGCCGCACACGCCGCCGGAGAGCCGTTCCAGGTCGACCTGTGGACCGGCGCCTCCACCGCCCCGGAGCTGGACGGCGCGCTCGCCGCCGCGGACGGCATCGGGTTGCGGCTGCCCTACCAGTCCGACCCGGTCGCCCGGCAGAAGATCAACGCCGGGGAGATCGACTACGTCGACGTCCACCTGTCCCACGTGGCCCAGCTGGCCTGGGAGGGGTTCCTCGGCCCGCTGGACGTCGCCGTCGTGGAGGTCAGCGGGATCACCGAGGACGGGCAGCTGATCCCCTCCTCCTCGGTCGGGAACAACAAGACCTGGTTGGACCTCGCCGAACGGGTGGTGCTGGAGGTCAACAGCTGGCAGCCGGCCGGGCTGGACGGCATGCACGACGTCTACTACGGGACGGCGCTGCCCCCGAACCGCCGGCCGGTGCAGCTGACCCGGCCCGGCGACCGGATCGGGGTGCCGCACCTGCGGGTCGACCCGGACAAGGTCGTCGCCGTCGTCGAGACCCACTCCCCGGACCGGAACACCCCGTTCAGCGAGCCGGACGACACCGCGCGGGCCATCGCCGGGCACCTGATCGAGTACCTCGAGCACCAGGTCACCGTGGGCCGGCTGCCAGCCGAGCTGCTGCCGCTGCAGTCCGGCGTCGGGAACGTGGCCAACGCCGTCCTGTCCGGGCTGCAGGAGTCGCGGTTCGAGCAGCTGACCGCCTACACCGAGGTGATCCAGGACGGCATGCTGGACCTGCTGCGCTCGGGCACGCTCGCCTCCACGTCGGCGACGGCGTTCTCGCTGAGCCCCACCGCGATCGCGGACTTCAACGCGCACGTGGCCGAGTTCCGGGACCGGATCGTGCTGCGGCCGCAGGAGATCAGCAACCACCCGGAGATCGTCCGCCGGCTGGGGGTGCTGGCGATGAACGGGATGATCGAGGCCGACCTGTACGGCAACGTGAACTCCACGCACCTGATGGGGAGCCGCATCCAGAACGGGATCGGCGGCTCGGGCGACTTCGCCCGCAACGCCTACGTCTCCTTCTTCCTCACCCCGTCGACGGCCAAGGGCGGCGCGATCTCCTCGATCGTGCCGATGGTGTCCCACGTCGACCACACCGAGCACGACGTGTCGGTCGTCGTCACCGAGCACGGGCTGGCCGACCTGCGCGGCCTGCCGCCGCGCAAGCGGGCGCAGCTGGTGATCGACAAGTGCGCGCACCCGGACTACCGGCCGCTGCTGGCCGACTACTACGAGCGGGCCGAGCGCAGCGCGTACGGCCGGCACACCCCGCACCTGCTGGCCGAGGCGCTCAGCTGGCACACCCGCTACCTGGAGACCGGCAGCATGCTGCCGGGCTGACGCCTCGACCGCGCGGGGTCACGAACGCTTGGCGTCCAGGCGCTGCAGCAGGTCGTCGGCGGCCTTCTCGATCTCCGGGTGGTCGTTCTGGCTGGCCCGCTGCTTGGCGTGGATCAGCGCCGCCCGGTTGACCTTGGCGAAGTCGCCGTAGGGGAACCGGTAGCGGCCCTTGGTGCCCTCGCCCTTGTCCGGGTCGACCGCCAGGTGCCACTGCGCGTAGCCCTCCTGGCCCTCGTCGTCCCGCTCCTCGTTCTCCTCGTCGGTCGACGGCGCGGCGTCGGACCACTCGGTCTGGTCGTCGTACTCCCCGGCGTCGATCAGCTCCCGGGCGTGGGCGACCCCGGCCTCGTTCACGTCGTAGTCAGGCATGCCGCTCCCCTACCCCACGCGGGTCAGCCGGGGAACACGTCCTGCTGCGACCACAGCAGCTCGCCGCCGTCGTCCTCGGTGTCGTCGTCCGGGTCGGCGCCAGGGTCGAGCTCCCGACCGATGACCAGCACCGACCGGCCCGTCGCCCGCAGCCCCGGCGTCTCCCCCACGGCGTCCCAGCCGTCGGCGTCGGCCAGCTGGGACAGCGCCCGGCCCAGGTCCGTCACGTCGGCGGCCGCCGCGGCGGCGTCGCCGTCGGGCCGCGAACGCAGGTACGCCCGGCGGCCGGCGGCCAGCACCGCGGCCTCGTCGGTGACCCGCAGGTCGTGCCGCTGCAGGACCGAGACGTCGGTCGTCCCGGAGGCGGTCCCCCCGCCGTCCGCCACGTCGCCGACCGCGGCGTCACCGACCTGCGGCTCGTCGTCCTGCTCGTCGTCCTCGGCGTAGCCGTGCAGGACGCCGAACGGGAAGTCGTTGCCGGTGAGGTCGAACTGCGCGTCGGCGTAGGCCAGCACCGCAGGGAGCAGCCGGTCGCTGGCAGCGAAGACCTCGGGCATGCCGGCGTCCCCGGTCACCGCCGCCACCGCCTCGGCGTGCGCGGTCACCGCCGCAGCCAGCTCGGCCGCGGCGGCACGCAGCCGCTCGGCCCCGGCAGGGGTGAACGGGGTGAGGTCGTCGTCAGCCACCCCGCGACCGTACGGCCCGCCCGCCCGCCGAGATCGGGCTGGTGGCTGCCTCCCGCACGGCAAGACCGCCACCAGCCCGATCTCGACGCCGATCAGTGGGCGCGCGCCCCTGTCAGCCGAAGAGCTCGCTGATCAGCGACTTCTTCTTGCGCGGCTTGCCGTACGCACCGTGCGCCGAGCCGGAGCTGCTGGCCCGCACCTGGCCCAGCACCTCGCTGACCACGGCGCCCAGCGAGGCCGGCTGGGAGCTCGACGGGGATGACTGCGGGTGCTGCGCCGGCGCGTGCGAGAACGGCTGCTGGGCCGAGGGCCGGGCCGCGGGCGGGGCGGCCGGGGCCGGGCCGTCGTGCCAGGCGTTCTCCGCGTCGACCAGGCGCTCCAGCTCGCCGCGGTCGAGGAAGATGCCCCGGCAGTCGGTGCACTGGTCGACGTGGACGCCGTTGCGCTCGTACGTGCGCATCGTCCCCTGACACTTCGGGCAGACCAGGTCCATGGCCCGCCAACGGGGCCGGCCGTCCCGGAGTTCCCCGACCGGCTCAGCGCCGCTTGTCCCGCTCGGCGGCGCGTGGCCGGGCCGCCTCGTCGCAGCGCTCCCGGGACCGGGTCTCGGCCAGATAGTGCTGCACCGTCCCGAAGGTCGGCCGGGAGCCCCGGGCCGCGACGTCGTGGCGGGCCTCCCACTCGGCGATCACCTTCTCGGCGGGGGTCATGGTCAGCGGGTCGGGGTGCGGCCGGCGAGGGCGGTCGGCGGAGGTGCTCATGGCACTGTCCTTCCAGGAGGATGCGTGCCCTCCCATGGTCACCCCGGACGGCGGCCGGGAGAAGTCCCCCGTGCACGCCGTCGCCGGCGTGCCAAGGTGGCGGGCGTGAGCATCGAGCGCACCGTCCGGCTGTCCTTCACCGCCGGGGCCCGGGAGTCGGGCACCCACACGAACCTCTCCGCCGTCCGCAGCGACGGCCCGGTGCTCTGGGTCGCCGGGGACGAGACCGCGACGATCGAGCGGCTCGTCGCCGACGACCCCCGGGAGCCGCGGCACTACGCCGACCAGACCAGCTGCCGGCTCGCCGACCTCGTCGAGCTCCCGGGCGAGGACGCCGACGAGGAGGCCGACATCGAGGGGATCGCCCGGGCCGGGGACTTCCTCTGGGCTGTCGGGTCGCACAGCCTGCGGCGCAAGCGGATCAAGCCACGCCACGACGGGGAGAAGGCGCTGCGCCGGCTGGCCCGGGTGACCGGGCAGGCCAACCGGCAGGTGCTCGTGCGGATCCCGGTCATCGACGTCGACGGCCTGCCCACGCCGGTGCGGGAGACGACCGTCGCCGGCCGGACGCAGCGGGCCGCCGTGTTCGGGGCGCACGGCCCGGACCTGCGCGACCTGCTCGCCGACGACGAGCACCTGGCCCCGTTCCTGGCGATCCCGGGCAAGGACAACGGCCTGGACGTCGAGGGCATCGCGGTGGCCAGGGAGCGGGTGTACCTGGGCCTGCGCGGCCCGGTGCTGCGCGGCTGGGCGATGGTGCTCGAGCTCCGCCCCACGGTCGACCCGGACGATCCCGGCCGGCTGCTGCTCGAGCCGTTCGCCGACGGCCGCCGCTACCGCAAGCACGTGCTGGACCTCGCCGGGCTCGGGGTGCGGGACCTGTGCCCGCACGGCGCCGACCTGCTCGTGCTCGCCGGCCCGACGATGGACCTGGACGGGCCGGTGCACGTGTTCCGCTGGCACGGCGCCCTGACCGCGGACACCCCGCAGGTGGTGCGCGACGAGCTGCTCAGCTGCGAGGTCGACCTGCCGTTCGGCGTCGGCGTCGACCACGCGGAGGGCATCGGCCTGCTGGACGACGACCCGGCCGGCCCGCAGCTGCTGGTCGTCTACGACAGCCCGGCGCCCGGTCGGCTGCACGAGCACGGGGTCACCGCCGACGTCGTCCGGCTGCCCCCGCCCACCGCCGGCTGACTCAGGCCCCCCGCCCCAGGGCGGCGATCGTCGCCCGGACCTCGGCCGCCGTGCCCGGCTCCACCGGCAGGTGCGGCAGCAGCGCCGGCACCTCCTCGGGCAGCAGCCCCTCGGCCAGCAGCACGTCCAGCAACCGGTCGGCGGTGGACACCGGCACGGGGACCGGCAGCCCGGCGGAGCTGATCGCCGCCTCGGCCAGGAACAGGGCGCCCGCCAGCTCGTCCGCCGCCGGCCCGACCTCCGGGACGGCGGCCGGCGCCGCCGCCCGGGTGACCGCCTCCGCGGCGCGGACCAGCGACAGCGGCAGCCCCTCCGCCTCCACCTCGACCAGCGGCACCGTGCCCAGCGCCGCCAGCACCAGGTGCTCGGCCTCGATCCGCAGCGGCGCCTCCCACTCCCCCACCCGGACGACCTCGACCAGGTCGCCGTCGTCCTCGCCGAGCTCGTCGAGGAGCTCGGCCCAGTCGGCGGAACGGGTCGTCCGGGCGCGCTCGGCCGCAGCGACGCAGGTGGCGAGCACGAACGGCTCGACGACCTCCCGGTCGAAGTGCTCGGCGTAGAGGGTGCCGTCGGCGGTGACCGCGTTCAGCGCGTCCTGGAAGCTCCCGGGGCGGGCGTCGCCCAGCTCGAGGCGGCCGTCCTCCTCACCGCTGAGCGGCTGGCCGGTCACCGCCCGGGCGCCGAGGGTCAGCCCGGTGGCCGTCACGCGGCCGCGGACCCGCAGGTGGTGGTCGTGGTCGGAGAGGCCGACCGACCAGGCGCAGGCCTCCGCGATCAGCGCACCGACGCGCTCGCGGAGCACCTCCCGGCTGAGCAGGGCCATCAGGTCCGGACCGAAGTCGCTGTCGAACACCCCTCCACCATGCCCTCCCACGGCCGGTCGGGGTGACCCGGCGGGCCTGTGACGTCGGCCCTCCGGGTTGACCGAGCGCACTCCGGGCGGTCGGCTTAGCGTGCAGCTACCCCAGCCCCGGCTGCCTCGGAGGACCCATGCGCGTTCCCGCCCTTCCCCTGCGTCGGAGGGCCGCGGTGACCGCCGCGTTCGCCGCCGCCCTGCTGGTCCCGGCCAGCGCCGTCGCCGCGCCGGCCGACACGGGCCAGGCCGGCCCCGGCGTCGCCGACGCGGCCGGCTCCGGGACCCTGCCGATCCGCGGCCTGGACCTCGACGCGTCGACCATCCCCGAGCTGCAGGAGCGGATGGACGCCGGCGAACTGACCGCCGTCCAGCTCACCGGGGCCTACCTGGCACGGATCGCCGCCGTCAACGACGACCTCGGCGCCGTGCTCAGCATCAACCCCGACGCCCTGCGCGACGCGGCAGCCAGCGACCGCACACGGCAGCGGGGCCAGGACCGCCGGCCGCTCGAGGGCATCCCGGTGCTGCTGAAGGACAACGTGGACACCGAGCAGCTGCCGACCACGGCGGGCTCCCGGGCGATGCTGGACAGCCGCCCGGACGACGCCGAGATCACCCGGCGGCTCCGGGACGCCGGCGCGATCGTGCTGGGCAAGGCCAACCTCTCCGAGTGGGCCAACCTGCGCGGCAGCGCCTCCTCCAGCGGCTGGAGCGGCGTCGGCGGCCAGACCGCCAACCCCTACGTGCTCGACCGCAACCCGTGCGGCTCCTCCTCGGGCTCCGCGGTCGGCGTCGCCGCCTCGCTGTCCCAGGTGGCGATCGGCACCGAGACCGACGGCTCGATCGTCTGCCCGGCCGGGGCCAACGGCGTGATCGGCGTCAAGCCGACCCTCGGCCTCGTCAGCCGGACCGGCATCGTCCCGATCTCCGCCGAGCAGGACACCGCCGGCCCGATGGCCCGGCACGCCGTCGACGCGGCGCTGGTGCTGGAGGTGCTGGCCGGCTCCGACGACGCCGACGCCGCCACCGCCGAGATCCCCGCCGACCTGGACACCGACTTCGCCGACCTGGACCTCGACGCGCTGGAGGGCGCCCGGATCGGCGTCTGGACGCTCACCCCCGAACAGTCGGCGGCCGTCGACGACCGGACCGAGGAGGTGTTCGCCGCGGCGGTGAAGCAGATCGAGGCCGCCGGCGCGACCGCCGTCCCGGTGCAGCTGGCCTACCAGGAGGAGATCGGTGCCGGTGAGCTGCCGGCCCTGCTGGCGGAGTTCAAGCGGGACCTGAACGCCTACCTGGCCGCCACGCCCGGTGACCACCCGGCCGACCTCGCCGGCATCATCGAGTTCAACGAGCAGGACCCGGTGGAGCTGGCCTACTTCGGCCAGGAGCTGCTCGAGCAGGCCCAGGCGGCCACGGTGCCGGCCGAGGACCCGGCGATCCGGGAGACCCGGGACCGGATCCGGACGCTGGCCCGCGCCTCGATCGACGAGGTGCTCGCCCAGGGCGCCGGCCCGGAGGACGACCTGGCCGCGATCGTCGGGCTGACCAACACCCCCGCGTGGCTGACCGAGTACGAGTACCTGGACGGCAGGGCCGACGCGTTCGTCTACAGCACCTCCGGCCCGGCCGCGGTGGCCGGCTACCCGAACGTCACCGTCCCGGCCGGCTTCGCCGGCCCGCGGGACTCGCTGCCGGTGGGCGTCTCGTTCTTCGGGACCCGCTGGGACGACGCCCGGGTGCTGGACATCGCCGCGGACTTCGAGGACCAGGCCGCGGCGCGCGAGGCGCCGGGCTACCTGCCCACGGTGGGCGTGGACCCGCAGCCGGACAACCCCGAGCCCGCCACCTGAGCGGCGAGCTGCGCGCTGCCCTGCTCAGCCGAGCAGGGCGGCGCGCAGCTCCTCGGCGTCGGTGCGGACCTGGGCGAGCAGCGGGGCGACGTCGCGCTCTCGCAGCTGGCCGCAGCTGACCCGCTCGATCGGGGTCTCCTCGTGCGCGCCGTCGGTGAGCCGGCCGGTGACCTCGAGGGCGGAGCGGAGCAGGGCACCCTGGAAGGAGGTCTCGTCGTCCACCTGCTGGAGCGGCAGGAGCATCCCCGCCGGGAAGCCCCACTGCTCCAGCGCCACCGAGGTCAGCCGCAACGCCGAGATGCCGTACCGCTGCACCTCCGCCGTCCGCCGGGAGACCGCCGACCGGTGAGTGGTCCACAGCTCGGCGTAGCCCTCCGCGTCGTTGTGGTGCAGCAGCGCGACGCCCATCTGGGCCAGCAGCCCGAGGCAGAGCGCGTCCTGCGGGCGCTCGGCGAACCGCGGCGCGAGGGTGGACGCGGCCAGCGCCAGGGTGGTGCTGACCTCCCAGAAGTCCTCGGGCAGCCGCGACTCGTCGTCCAGGTCGGTCAGGGCGACCGTCGCCATCGTGCGCACCGTGCCGAACCCGACGACGGTGACCGCGAACTGCAACGAGGTCACCCGCCCCCGCATCCCGTAGAAGGCGGAGTTGGCGAGCTTCATCACCCGGCCGGCCAGCGCGACGTCGGCGCCGAGCAACCGGGACAGCTCCTTGGCGCTCGACCGGTCGGAGTTCGTCTCGGCGACGACCTGGGCGGCGACCGGCCGCTGGGCGGCCATGCTGTCGATGCTGCCCAGCACCCGCTCCAGGTCGAAGACCGGGGCGACGGTCAGGGACGGTGCCGCGGACGGGGTCACGTCAGCTCCAGGTCGGGGTGTCGGGCGGGTCCGGTGGCGGCGGTCTGCGCGTCGGCGAACCAGGTGGCGGCGTCGTCGCCGGACAGCGGCGCGGCGAGACTGAAGCCCTGCAGGTAGGTGGCGCCCAGCCGGGCCAGCTCGTCGGCCTGCTGCTCGGTCTCCACGCCCTCGGCCACGGTGTCCAGACCGAGGCTGCGGGCCAGCGCGATGACCGCGGTGGTGATCTCGGGGTGCCCGTCGGCCAGCTCGGCCACGAAGGACCGGTCGACCTTGAGGCAGTCGACGGGCAGGTGCCGCAGGTAGGCCAGCGAGGAGTAGCCGGTGCCGAAGTCGTCGATGGAGATCCGCACCCCGAGCTCGCGCAGCTGCAGGAGCACGGCGCGGGCCGCGGCCGGGTCGGTCATCAGGGCGGACTCGGTGATCTCGATGGACAGCCGGGACGGCTGCAGGCCGTGCCGCAGCAGCGCCGACCGCACGTGGCCGTGCAGGTTGGCGTCCAGCTGGAGGGCCGAGACGTTGACGTTGGCCCGCTGGGGCGCCGCCGACCCCAGCCGGCCGTCCCACTCGGCCAGCTGCCGGCACGTCTCGTCGAGCACCAGCAGGCCGAGCGCCGACACCAGCCCGCTCTCCTCGGCGAGCGCGACGAACGTGCTGGGCGGTATCGCGCCGCGCTCGGGGTGCTGCCACCGGGCCAGCGACTCCACCGTCACGGCGGTCCGCTCGGTGGTGCTGAAGATCGGCTGGTACATCAGCGTGATCTCCCGGTGGTCGATCGCCTCGCGCAGGTCGGCGACCAGCCGCAGCTTGTCCCGGGCCTGGGCCCGGGCCTCGGAGTCGAGCACGGTGATCCGGCCCTTGCCGGCTGCCTTCGCCTGGTACATGGCGATGTCGCAGTCGCGGATCAACTCCTCCGCAGCGGTGTGCTCGGCGGTCTGCACCGTGACGCCGACGCTGGCCCGGGGGTGCAGCTCGACCCCGGCGAGGGTGAGCGGCCGGTGCAGCGCCTCCCCGATCCGCTCGGCGAGGGCCACCGCGTCGTCCTCGGACACCTGCTGGCAGACGACGACGAACTCGTCGCCACCGAACCGGGCCACCAGGTCACCCGGTCGCACCGTCGCGCGCAGCCGGCCGGCCACCTCGACCAGCAGGGCGTCGCCGGCGGTGTGCCCGAGGGAGTCGTTGACCACCTTGAAGTTGTCCAGGTCCAGGAAGATGCACGCCAGGCCGCCCGCGCCGGGCCGGAAGCGCGCGGCCACGTGCTCGGCCAGCCGGGTGCGGTTGGGCAGCCCGGTCAGCGGGTCGTGGTTGGCCTGGTGCGCCAACCGCGCCTCGAAGGCCAGCCGGTCGGTGATGTCCTCGATCGTGCCGATGAACCCCGTGCCCACGCCCGGGGTGAAGACGTGCGCGAAGCGGATCACGGTGCTGCGCTCGCTGCCGTCCTGGCGGACCAGCCGCGCCTGCGCCGTCTGGTCGCCACCCTCGAGGACGGCGACGGCCTGGCCGATCACCGTCTCGAGGTCGTCGGGGTGCACGGCGTCCAGCCAGCCGGTGCCCAGCAGCTGCTCGGCCTGCATGCCGACCAGCGCGCAGAACGCGTCGTTGACGTGCGCCAGCCGCATGCCCTGCTCGGACAGCAGCGTGGGCACCGGCGAGCGCTCCGTGAGGGTGGCGAAGCGGCGTTCGGAGGCGTCGGCGGTCGCCCGCAGCGCCCGCTCGGTCTCGTTGGCCGTGGAGGTCACCCGGAGCGTCCAGCGCCGCCCGGCCGGTGGCGGCACCGGGACGGCGGAGACCACGCAGTCCAGCAGCGCACCACTGGCGCACCGGACCGGCAGCGTCATGTGCACCGTCCGCTCGCGGCGGAGCAGCAGCTTCAGCTCCCCACCACCGAGCGAGGGCAGCAGCTGTTCGACGGCCACCGCGCGCAGGTCCTCGGGCCCGTAGCCGAGCAGGGTCGCGACCCGCTCGTTGCTCCAGCCCACCCGCAGCACCGCGCCCACCTGCTCCACCACGAGCACCGCCGCGGCATCGCTGACGGTCACCCCGTGGAAGACGGCGGCGACGACCTCGGGGGACGCGTGGGGCTCGCTCACCGTTCGGGTCCGTGCCGACATGCCGCCCCTCCTCCCGCCGTCCAGCCGCACGCCTCGGCGCAACCTGTCCACAGCGTCGTCCTGCCGGGGTCGGTGCTCCAGCCGATCGGGGGGACTTCCCTCCTTCGGGCGGGGTGGGTCCCCGGGGACCACGGCGGGTGACCCCGGCGCCGCCGCCGACCCCGAGTTACTGCCGGGTAGCGGATGTGGGATGTTCGACACCCCACGTCGAGACGGCAGGGTTGCCGTCAGGAATGAGGACCCATGCGCTTGCACCTGTCGCCGGAGGACCGGGCCTTCCGGGACGAGATGCGCACCTTCTTCAGCACCGCGGTGCCGCAGTCGATCCGGGACGCGGTCGCTGCCCACCGGGAGCTGACCAAGGAGCAGTTCATCGAGGCCCAGCGCGCGCTCAACGCCGCCGGTCTCGCCGTGCCGCACTGGCCGGTGGAGTGGGGCGGTCGGGACTGGACCCCGCTGCAGCGCCACATCTGGCGCGAGGAGATGCAGCTGGCCGGCGTCCCCGAGCCGCTCGCCTTCAACACCAGCATGATCGGCCCGGTCATCGCCACCTTCGGCTCGCAGGAGCAGAAGGAGCGCTTCCTGCCCGCCACCGCCAACCTCGACATCTGGTGGTGCCAGGGCTTCTCCGAGCCCGACGCCGGCTCCGACCTGGCGTCGCTGCGCACCACCGCAGTGCGCGACGGCGACGACTGGGTGGTCAACGGCCAGAAGACCTGGACCACGCTGGGCCAGCACGCCGACTGGATCTTCTGCCTGGTCCGGACCGACCCCACCGCCGAGAAGCGGCAGCGCGGCATCTCGCTGCTGCTGTTCCCGATGGACACCCCCGGGGTGACCCTGCGGCCGATCGAGCTGCTCGACGGCGGTTTCGAGGTCAACGAGGTCTTCTTCGAGGACGTCCGCGTCCCGGCGGAGAACCTGGTGGGCGAGGAGAACCACGGCTGGGACTACGCCAAGTTCCTGCTCGGCAACGAGCGGGTCGGCATCGCCCGCATCGGCTCGACCAAGCGGATGCTGATCGAGGCCAAGGAGCACGCCCGTGGCATCACGGTCAACGGCGCCCCGCTGTCGGAGGACCCGTACATGACCGCCCGGATCGCCGAGCTGGAGAACGAGCTGCTGGCCCTGGAGCTCACCGCCCTGCGGGTGGTGGCCAACTCCGCCGGCGGCCGCCCGCACCCGGCGTCCTCGGTGCTCAAGCTGCGCGGCTCGGAGCTGCAGCAGGCGGCCACCGAGCTGCTGGTGGACATCGCCGGCCCGCTGTCGGTGGCCTCGTTCGCCGACGAGGACTCCGACGTGCCGGAGTGGGCGCAGGTGGCCACCCCGTCGTACCTGAACTACCGCAAGGTCTCCATCTACGGGGGCTCGAACGAAGTGCAGCGCACCATCATCGCCGGCTCGATCCTGGGGTTGTGATCTGACCATGGAGTTCAGCTACGACGACGAGCAGAACGGTCTCCGGGAGGCAGTGAGCGCTCTGCTGTCCCGGGCCTACGGGGACAGCGAGCAGCGCCGGCGGGTGGTCGGCACCGACCCCGGCTTCGACGAGAAGACCTGGGGCCAGCTGGCCGAGATGGGCCTGCTCGGGCTGCCGTTCGCCGAGGCCGACGGTGGCATGGGCGCAGGTCCGGTGGAGGTGTCCATCGTGGCCGAGGAGATCGGCCGGGTGCTGGCGCCCGAGCCGTTCGTGGAGGCCGTCGTCCTCGCCGGTGGGCTGGTGGCCGACCTCGGCACCGACGCCCAGCGCGCCGAGGTGCTCGGTGCACTGGCCGAGGGCACGCTGCTCCCGGCCTTCGCGCACACCGAGATCGGCTCTCGCTGGCAGGCGTCCGCCCAGTCGGTCACCGCGACCGAGGACGGCGGCTCCTGGCGGCTGACCGGGGTCAAGGAGCCGGTGCCGAACGGCGCCCGCGCCGACCTGCTGGTGGTCAGTGCGCTCGTGGGCGGCGCGACCCGGCTGTTCCTGGTGCCGGGCGACGCCGAGGGGCTGACCCGCACCGGGTACCGCAACCACGACGGCACCCGCTCGGCGAAGGTCACCTTCGCCGGCACCCCGGCCCAGCCGCTGGGCGAGGGCACCGGCGACCAGGCACCGGCCATCGAGAAGGCGCAGGCCCGCGCCCGGGTCGCCTACGGGCACGAGGCGCTGGGGGCGATGGAGACGGCGCTGACCACGACGGCGGAGTACCTCAAGGCCCGCAAGCAGTTCGGGGTGCCGCTGAACAAGTTCCAGGCGCTGACCTTCCGGGCGGCGGACATGTACGTCTCCCTGGAGCTGGCCCGCAGCACCGTCATGTGGGCGACGCTGGTCGTCGACGCCGACGGTGACGTGGTCGCCGCCGCCGACCGGGCCCGGCTGCAGACCAGCCGGGCATCGCGGCACATCGGCAAGGAGGCGATCCAGCTGCACGGCGGGATCGGCGTGACCGCCGAGTACAAGGTGGGCCACTACACCAGCCGACTCACCGCGATCGACCACCTCCTCGGTGACGGCGACTGGGCGCTGGCCCGGCTGGCCGGCTCGGTGGGCGAGCACCAGACGGTCGACGCCCTGCAGTAACCAGCACCCGCTCGACAGCGCCCCTCTGCCCACCCGGCCGGGGGGCGCTGCCGCGTCCGGGGCCGGGAATGCGCCCGGGTGCCGTACGGTTCCACGAGCCAGTAGTTGCGCTCTCAACCAGTGCGGCTCAGACGAGAGGGAGCACGCGATGCAGTTCGGGATCTTCACCGTCGGCGACGTCACCCCTGACCCGACCACCGGCCGGGCCCCCACCGAGGCCGAGCGGGTCAAGTCGCTCATCACGATCGCGCTCAAGGCCGAGGAGGTGGGGCTCGACGTCTTCGCCCAGGGCCAGCACCACAACCCGCCGTTCGTGGTCTCCTCCCCCACCACCACGCTGGGCTACATCGCGGCCAAGACCGAGAAGCTGGTCCTGTCGACGTCCACGACGCTGATCACCACCACCGACCCGGTGAAGATCGCCGAGGACTTCGCGACCCTGCAGCACGTCGCCGACGGCCGCGTCGACCTGATGATGGGCCGGGGCAACACCGGCCCGGTGTACCCCTGGTTCGGCAAGGACATCCGGGACGGCATCCCGCTGGCCGTGGAGAACTACCAGCTGCTGCGCCGGCTGTGGCGGGAGGACGTCGTGAACTGGGAGGGCCAGTTCCGCACCCCGCTGCAGGGCTTCACCTCCACGCCGCGCCCGCTGGACGGCGTCCCACCGTTCGTCTGGCACGGCTCGATCCGCAGCCCGCAGATCGCCGAGCAGGCGGCCTACTACGGCGACGGGTTCTTCCACAACCACATCTTCTGGCCGCCGGAGCACACCGAGCGGATGGTCGAGTTCTACCGCCGCCGGTTCGAGCACTACGGCCACGGCAGCGCCGACCAGGCGATCGTCGGGCTGGGGGGCCAGGTGTTCATGCGGAAGAACAGCCAGGACGCCGTCCGCGAGTTCCGCCCCTACTTCGACAAGGCGCCCGTGTACGGCGGCGGCCCGTCGCTGGAGGAGTTCACCTCGCAGACCCCGCTGACCGTCGGCTCTCCGGAGCAGGTGATCGAGCGGACGCTCGGCTTCCGCGACTACGTCGGTGACTACCAGCGGCAGCTGTTTCTCATCGACCACGCCGGGCTGCCGCTGAAGACGGTGCTCGAGCAGCTGGACATCCTGGGCGAGGAGGTCGTGCCGGTGCTCCGCCGCGAGTTCGCCGCGCTCAAGCCGGCACACGTGCCGGACGCGCCCACCCACGCCAGCCTGGTCGCCGCCGCCGGCGGCGGGCACGACAGCACCGTGCACGCCGCCGACGACGTGACCGGCCGGACCGTGGAGACGGCGGCGCAGGCATGACCACCCGCACCATCGCCGTCGTCAGCGCCGGGCTGAGCGACCCCAGCTCGACCCGGCTGCTGGCCGACCGGCTCACCGCCGCCACGGTCGAGGCGCTGCGCGCCCGCGGGGAGGACGCCACCGTCGAGGTGGTGGAGCTCCGCGGGCACGCCCGCGACCTGGCCGACAACCTGACCAGCGGCTTCGCCAACGGGTCGCTGCAGACGGCGATCGACACGGTCGTCGGCGCCGACGCGCTGATCGCGGTCACCCCGGTGTTCTCCGCCTCCTACAGCGGCCTGTTCAAGACGTTCTTCGACGTCCTGGACAAGGACGCGCTGACCGGCAAGCCCGTGCTGCTCGGCGCCACCGCCGGGACGCCGCGGCACTCGCTGGTCGTAGAGCACGCGATGCGCCCGCTGTTCGCCTACCTGCGGGCGGTCGTCGTCCCCACCGGCGTCTTCGCCGCCGCGGAGGACTGGGCCGGCGGCGGCGTCGACCGGTCGCTGGCCGGCCGCATCGACCGCGCAGCCGGCGAACTCGCCGGTCTGGTCAGCGGCCGTCCCGCGGCCACCCGCCCGGCGGACCCCTTCGCCGACCCGACCACCTCGTTCGAGGAGCTGCTGAAGGGCCGCTGACCCGCACCGCAGCTCGACATCGGGCTGGGAGCTGCCTCCGCGTCCCGGAGGCAGCTCCCAGCCCGTTCTCGTCGAGCTGCCGCCGTCGGGCAGGATCCGGGGATGACCCCGCCGACGTGGTTCACCCAGGCCCTCGCCCAGCAGCCGGAACACCGGGACGTCGTCGTCGCCGGGTCCCGGGTGCACTACCGGGCCTGGGGGCCGGCCGGGGCACCGGGCGTGGTCCTGGTGCACGGCGGGGCGGCCCACTCCGGCTGGTGGGACCACGTCGCTCCCCTGCTCACCGGCCGCCGGGTGGTCGCCCTCGACCTGACCGGCCACGGCGACAGCGACCGGCGCGCTGACTACGACCCGCTGCTGTGGGCGCGTGAGGTGGTGGCCGTCGCCGCCGATGCGGGCCTCGACCGGCCCGTCGTCGTCGGCCACAGCATGGGTGGCTGGGTGGCGGTGACCGTGGGGGTCGAGCACCCGGGCGACATCGGCTCGGTCGTCGTCGTGGACTCCCCGCTCAACGACCGGCCGCCGGACGAGCGGCGGCTGCGGGAGCGCCGCCGGCCGCACCGGGTGTACCCGGACCCGGACGAGGCCCGGGCCCGCTTCCGGACCCTGCCGCCGCAGGAGGTCCTGCTCCCCTTCGTCCGCGAGCACGTGGCCGCCGGCTCGCTGCGCGCGGTCGAGGGCGGGTGGACGTGGAAGTTCGACCCGGACTTCTTCGGCACCCGGCTGCGACTGCGCGACCTGCTGCCCGGCGTCGCCGTCCCGCTGACCTTCCTGCGCTGCGAGCACGGGCTGGTCAGCCCGGAGATGGCCACCGAGATGGTCGGGCTGACCCGAGCCGGGATGCCCGTGGTCGACCTGCCCGACAGCGGGCACCACCCGATGCTGGACCAGCCGCTCGCCCTGGTCACCGCGCTGCGCACGGTGCTCGCGCTGGGTGCTGACCGACCCCGCTGAGCCGTCGGGCGAGCTCCCGCAGGGGTGGGTCAGAGGCAGCGGTACAGCGCCCGCCAGAACGTGTCCAGGCCGTCGCCCGGCCCGGCCATGCCGCGCGCGGTGAGCAGCACCGCGACGAGGTCCCGGTCCGGATCGGCGTAGGCGGTCGTGCCCGTCCCGCCGTCCCAGCCGAACCGGCCCGGCTGCGCCCACGGTTCCCCCGGCTCGACCTGCACGCCGACCTGCAGGCCCCAGGAGCGGCCGGCGCCGAGGAAGTCGGCGGCCTCCACCCGCTGCGCCGTGGTCAGCGCTCCGGTGGTCATGGCGGCCACCGATCGCGGGCTCAGCAGCGGCCCGCCCCCGTCGGCGAGCGCGCCGAAGAAGGCCAGCACGTCCGGTGCGCTGGAGACCAGCCCGGCCGCCAGCCCCTCGAAGACCGGTGGCACGGACGACCGCCCGTCGGCCGGGTCGAGGAGCTCGAACCCGTCACCGGCCGGCAGGTACGCCGGGCCGAGCCGCGCGGGGTCGGTCGCCCAGAAGCCGGTGTCGGCCAGGCCCAGCGGGCCGGTGACCCGCGCGCGCAGCAGGTCGCGCAGCGGGCACCCGGTGACCCGGCTCAGCAGCACCGAGAGCGCCTCGGTGCTGAGCTGGTACAGCCAGCTGGCCCCCGGCTGCGCGGCCAGCGGCAGCTCGCCCAACCGGGCCAGGTACTCCTCCGGCGTCAGCTCCGGCGGCAGCGGACCCGGTCCGAGGCCGGCCCGGTACAGAGCCTGGTCCAGCGGCGAGCCGTCCCACAGCCCACCGAAGCCGGGCGTGCTGGTGAGCAGGTGGCGGACGGTGATCGGGCGATCAGCGGGCACCGTGTCCGTGAGTGCGCCGGCCCGGTCGACCAGCACCCGCAGTTCGGCCAGCTCCGGGAGCCACCGCCCGGCCGGGTCGTCGAGGTCCAGCAGCCCGTCCTCGACCAGCGACAGCGTCAGCACGCCGGCGAAGGGCTTGGACAGCGACGCCAGCCGGAACAGCGAGTCCGGCCGTACCCGGGTGCGGCCCCCCAGCTCGAGGGAGCCGCCGGTGTGCACCTCGACCTCGCCGTGGTGGCGCACGGCGGCGGCGTAGCCGGGCAGCCGGCCGCTCTCCACCTGGGCCTGCAGGGCCGACCACACGGTGACGAACCGGGACAGCTGGGTCATGCCGGCCTCCTGCGTCCGAGGGGTGGCGCACCCCGCGTCCGGGGGACGGTGCGCTCAGCAGGGAGGACGGCGGCGGCCGGCGGAAGTCATCGCACCGCCACCGGGACCCTCAGGCGGTGGTGCCCTTGCCCGAGGACCGCTGGGCCGCCGGGGCGTCGGCGCCGTCCTCACCGAGGTGCCGCTCGAAGTGCGGCGGGACGACGAGGTCGGCCGGGCTGAGCTGGTCGACCGAACGGTGGCCGAGGCCGACCAGCGCCGAGCCGAGCCCGTCACGCAGCAGGTCGAGCACGTTGCCCACCCCGGCCTCGCCGTTGGCGGCCAGGCCCCACAGGTAGGCCCGACCGATCATGACCGCCCGGGCGCCCAGCGCGAGTGCCTTGGCGACGTCGCCGCCACGCCGGATGCCGCCGTCCATCAGCACCTCGACCTGCTCGCCCACCGCCTGGACGACCGCGGGCAGCGCGCGGATCGCCGCCGGGGTGCCGTCGAGGTTGTTGCCACCGTGGTTGGACACCGAGATCGCGGAGACCCCGGCGTCCACGGCACGCTTCGCGTCGTCCACGCGCATGACGCCCTTGAGCATGAACGGCCCGTCCCACTGCGACCGCAGCCAGGCGACGTCGTCCCAGGAGGGCATCGGCGAGGCGCTCCACTGCCCGTAGGCCCCGAAGAACGTCGGGGGCTCGTCCCCCGGCTTCGCCACCATGTTCGGCACGGTGAGGTCCGGGAGCTTGCGGGTGCGGGCGAAGTCGAGCAGCCACCGCGGCCGGGCCAGCACCTGCGGGGCGTACCGGCGGGCCGCCTCGAAGTCGATCTTCTCCGGGATGAACGGGCTGCCCCAGTCGCGGCCGTAGGCGAAGGACCAGTCCAGCGTGGCGATCATGCCGACCGCGCCGGCGTCCTTCGCCCGCTGCATGCGGCCGAGCATCTCCTCGCGGGTGCCGACCCAGTACATCTGGAAGAAGGTCTGCGGGTTCGCCGCCACGACCTCCTCGATCGGCTTGCTGGCGAAGGAGGACAAGCCCATCGCGACGCCGCGGGAGGCGGCGGCGCGGGCCACGGCGACCTCACCCTCGGGGTCGACCGCCTGGACGCCGGTGGGGCTGATCATGATCGGCATGGAGACCGACTGGCCCATGATCGTGGTGGCCAGCTGCCGTTCGTTGCTGAGCCCGGCGGTGTGCGGGGCGAACCCGAGCTCGGCGAAGGCGGCGAGGTTGTCCTGCGCGGTCAGCCCGCGCTCGGAGCCGGCCACCAGCGCCCCGTAGACGCCCTTGGGCAGCCGCCGCTTCGCCCGCCGCTGTGCCTCCGCCACCGACTCGAACCACGCGTTCGCCACCTGCGGACCCCCTGCTGCTCGACTCGTCCCGGGCGACGCCGTCGTCGCCGGGGTTGCCGTCGCGGGCCGGCCGGTCCCCCGGCGCCCTACGTGGCACTGAGTGCCACCCTAGCGGCCGACGGTGGCGTGGGACACAGTGCGCCGGTCAGGCGTCCTTGATCGCCGAGACGTCGAACTCCACCTGGATCCGGTCGCTGACCAGCACGCCGCCGGTGTCCAGCATCGCGTTCCAGGTGAGGTCCCACTCGCTGCGCTTGATCGCCAGCGCGCCCTCGAAGCCCACCCGCATGTTGCCGAACGGGTCCAGCGCCGAGCCGGTGAGGGTGAAGTCGATCGAGACCGGCCGGGTGACCGCCTTGATCGTGAGGTCGCCGGTGACGCGGTAGACGTCCCGGTCGACCTGCTCGACCGCGGTGGAGACGAAGACCATCTCGGGGTGCTGCTCGACGTCCAGGAAGTCGGCCGAGCGCAGGTGCGCGTCGCGGTCCGGCGTCCCGGTGTCGATGCTGGCGGCGGCGATCCGCAGACGGACACTGCTGGCCGCCGGCGTCGCGGTGTCCAGGTGGGCGGTGCCGGAGAAGTCGGTGAAGGCACCCCGCACGGTGGTCACCATGGCGTGCCGGGCCCGGACGCCGATCCGGGTGTGCGTGACGTCGACGGTGTAGTCGCCCGTCACGTCGGCCAGGGCGCTGGTGGCGGCGTCGAAGTCCGTCGCGGCGCCCTCGGGTGCGCGGTGCTTGCCCACGGGTCAGCGCTCCTCGTCTCGGTGGTCGAACCCCTCGATCCTCCCCGATGGTCCCCCGCCGGTGCACAGGAGGGCCATCAGCCCGGCACGCCAGCACTGCACCGGACGCAGCGAGGCCCGGGTCCAGCCGGACCCGGGCCTCGCCGTGCACCGCCGCTGGATCAGTACCAGCCGGTGGCCTTCGAGTGCGACCACGCGGCGCACGGCGAGCCGTAGCGGTTGTTGATGTAGATCAGCCCCGCGTCGATCTGCCGGTAGCCGTCCGACGTCTTGGCGATCCCGGTGCTCTTCCAGGTGGAGTCCAGGAACTGCGGGATGCCGTACGCGGTGCTGTTCGGGTTCTGCGCGTTCGGGTTCCAGCCGCTCTCCTTGCCCCACAGGCTCTCCAGGCAGGAGAACTGCGTCTGGTCGCCGCCGAGCTTGCCCAGGGCGTAGTCCTGGAACGAGCCCGACCCCGAGGACGCGACGGGGGCAGGCGCAGCCGGCGTCCTGGTGGTGCTGGACGGGGCCGGGGTCGCCGCCCGAGCGGCGGCAGCCGCTGCCTCCTCCTCCGCGGCCTTCGCCTCGGCGGCGGCCTGGGCCTCGGCGGCGATCCGCGCCTCTTCCGCGGCCTGTGCCTCGGCGGCGGCCTGCGCTGCCGCGGCTGCCTGCGCGTCGAGCACAGCCTGGTCGGCGGCGGCCTGCGCCTGCGCGGCGGCGGCCTGCGCGGCCTCGCGCTGGCTGCGGTTGGCGGCGAGCTGGCCGAGCCGGTCGGCCAGCGGGCCGTCGACGAGGGCCGTCCCGGTCTGCTGCGAGCTCAGGTCGAGCTGGGCGGCGACGCTGGCGGGCTCGACGGCGGCCTCGGCCCGCGTGCCGGGCTCACCGCCGACGAGGACGTTGACCAGGATCGCGCCGGCGGCGGCGACGCCGAGGTACAGCGTGGGCCGACGGAGGCCCCCCGGGGGCTGACGACGAGCCCGCCGGGCGACCGGGGCGTCATCGGCACCGGTCGAGAGCACGGGGAGCACCTCGGTGGCGGGCAGCTGCTCGTCGGACGAGGACGCGGTGGTGCGACGGGACATGAAGAGAGGGGCTCCGTGGGTCTTCCGCGGCCGCCTACCGAGTCAGCTGACGGGTTCGGGCGGGAAGTCGCCCTACCCAGCCGGGCGGCTGCCCGGGCGGGATTCACCCCAGTGGTGCGGTGGGTCCCCGGTTCGCTGCGTGCAGCGATTCGGCGGCATCCGGTGCGGGCTCCCCGGGTGGGGACGAGACGTCCGACCGGACCTGGCCACGGTAGAGGCCGTCGCCTGGGCGTGACAATGCCCGGAGGCGGATTTCGTCGCCATGTGCCACGTCTCCCATCCGGTGGCGGGGCGGGGCGGCAGCAGCGGGACGGCTGGTGCCGGTGGGCCTCAGGGGAGCCGCCAGACCGTCGTCCGGCGCACCGCTCCCCCGGCGGCGTCCGGCACGTCGTACTCCGCCTGGGCCACCAGCCCCTCCTTAGGGACGTAGGCCCGTCCGGGGTCGCCCAGCAGGACGGTGGCCCCCTGGAGCCAGGCCGCGCCGAGGAAGGGCAGCACCCGGGCGGTCATCTCCCGGTCGTAGCAGACGTCGCCGGCCAGGACGACGTCGATCTCCGGGAGCTCCTCGTCCAGGACGTCCCCGACGACCTCGATCCCGGCGACCCCGTTGACCTCGGCGTTCAGCCCGACCGCGGCGTGCGAGTACGGGTCGACGTCGCTGGCCAGCACGCTGCTCGCCCCGGCCAGCAGCGCGGCGACGGCCACCAGGCCACTGCCGGCTCCCAGGTCCAGCACCCGGCGGCCGGCGACGAGCTCCGGGTGGTCGAGCACGTGGCGGGCCAGCGCCTGGCCACCGGGCCAGGCGGCAGCCCAGAACGGCGGGTCCTCGCCGGCGCCGCCGCCCTCGGTCTCCATCGCCTCCCAGAGCGCGACGACGTCGTCGGCGACGTGCAGCTGCACCTCGGGGACGAGCGACGGGCGGTCCAGCCGGGTGTGCGCCCGCAGGAAGGCCGGTGGCACGGGGTGCTGGACCGCCACGCCGGTCAGGCCTTGCGCTCGGTGCGCACGACGGTGACCGGGCACGGGGCGTGCCGGGTGACCTGGTCGCTCACCGAGCCGAGCAGCAGCCCGGCGAAGCCGCCCCGCCCGCGGGCCCCGACCACCAGGAGGTCGGCGTGCTGCGCGGCCTCGAGCAGCGACCGCACCGGCGCGGCGTGCACCACGTGGCAGGTGACCTTCCCGGCCCGCTCGGCGCCCAGCGCGGCCCGGACGTCGGCCTCCAGGTCGGCCTGCACCGCCTGCTCGTACTCACCGATCGGCGGGACGTAGCCGAGCTCCCAGCTCGGCGGCTGCGGGGCGGTGGCGATCCGCCAGCCGCGGACGACGTGCAGCGGCCACGAGGCGCGCTCGGCCAGCGTCGCCGCCCACTGCAGCGCCTCCTGCGCGCAGTCCGAGCCGTCGTGACCGACGACGACGCCACCCTCGACGGCGGCGCGGGTCGACACCTCGCCCTCGACCGCGGCCAGCTCGGTGGCCGCCTCGTCCCGCTCGGCAGCGAGTGCTGCGTTCCCCGACCGGTCTGCTGGCTGCTGCGTCAACGCCGTCCTCCTGTGCTCGTGTGCAAGTGCTCCGCCGGTACCCGGCACCGGGAAGCCTCCCCCACCCGGCCGGTCGACGGCAGAGTCGGAGGGCCTGTTCCCCCGTGTCGCCCGACCCGAGGGCTTCGGATCGCGGCGGAGGCCACTCTGCTCTTCACTGATCATGAGCCGGCGCGCGCCGGCAGGAGCGACTGGATCGAGGAGGAACGGCAGCCATGGAGCACTTCACCATCGCCACCGTCGCCGAGGAGAGCGCCGACTTCCGTCGGGTGCTGTGGACCGGCGAGCACACCCAGCTGGTGATCATGACGATCCCGCCGGGTGGGGAGATCGGCGAGGAGGTGCACGAGGACATCGACCAGATCCTCACCTTCGTCAGCGGCACCGGCCAGGCCGTCGTCGGCGGGCAGAAGAAGAACGTCGCCCAGGGTGACCTCGTCGTCGTCCCCGCCGGCAAGAAGCACAACTTCCTCAACACCGGGGTGAACCCGCTGGTGCTCTACACGGTTTACGGCCCGCCGGAGCACGCCGACAAGGCGGTGCACAAGACCAAGGAGGAGGCCGACGCGCTCGAGGAGGCCGGCAAGGACGAGCCGCCGACCAGCTGAGGCCCGATCGGGCAGGGTGGACGGCGTGACGACGCAGCCGGGCATCTTCGCCCTCGGCACCCCTGAGCACTGCTACCTGGAGCTCGACCTCGAGCCCGGCTGCTCCGCGGAGGACCTGGTCCGCGGGGTGGCCGGGCTCACCGGTCCGCTCTCCTCCACCGGTGGCGTGAACCTGGTGGTCGGCTTCCGGCCGGAGCTGTGGGCCGCCGTCGCCCCGGCCGACGCCCCGGCGGACGCCGCCAGCTGGACCGAGGACCTCGTCGGCGCCGGCCGCTACCGGATGCTGGCGACCCAGCACGACGCCTGGATCTGGGTCGCCGGGGGCGATCGCACCGCGGTCTTCGACAACGCCCGGGCCGTGCTCGCCGCCCTCGCCGGCGTTGCACGAGTGACCGCGGAGGTCACCGGCTGGCTGTACCAGCACGACCGGGACCTGACCGGCTTCATCGACGGCACGGAGAACCCCTCACTGCTGACCGCCGCCGAGGTCGCGGCAGTGCCGGCCGGCGAGCCGGGTGCGGGGGCGAGCATCGTGCTCTACCAGGTGTGGCGGCACGACAGCGCCGCCTGGGAATCGCTGGGGATGCACGGCCAGGAGATGATGATGGGCCGGACCAAGCCGGACAGCGTCGAGCTGCCCGACGACGTGATGCTGCCGAGCGCGCACGTCGCCCGCACCACCGTCGAGGTGGACGGCGAGGAGAAGCAGATCTTCCGGCGCAACGTCGCCTACGGCGGGGTCACCGACCACGGGACGGCGTTCGTCGGGTTCGCCCGCGATCAGTGGCGCCTCACCGAGATGCTCCGCCGGATGGCCGGGGCGACCGACGGGGTGCGCGACGGGCTGACCGGCTTCCTGACCCCGCTGAGCGGGGCGTACTACACGTGCCCGTCGATCGACGCCCTGGCCCGGTTCGCGCCCCCCGACGAGGACCGACGGGCGCCGTGACGCGGGAGCCAGAGCAGCCGGAGCCGGAGGGCGGTGACCCGGCGTGCTGGCTCGACCAGGTCTGCCCGGTGTGCGGCCGCCTGACCGAGCGGCTGCCCTCGGGCCGCTGCGCCACCTGCGGGGAGCCCTGGGACTGACCGTCCCCGATCAGGTCACCCGCAACGGCGGCAGGTGAGCGGACGGGTCCCTGCCGGGTCTGGGCAGCGGAGGCGCCGAGGATCTGTCCGCCACTGCCGGCCGCCGGTGCTGGCCGCCGAGCGGCTCAGGCGGCGGAGCTCCTGGCGACCTGACTGCCGTACCAGCTGGTGAGCAGGTGCGCGCGGACCGAGGCGGGCAGCGCACCCCAGCGGAGCAGAGCCGCCCGGGCCGGGAGCGCACTGGCCGCAGCCAGCTGGCCCAGTTCGCGGACCCGTTCCGGTCGCGGGCTGTGCGGCTTCCGATCGTGCAGCCCGGCGGCGAGCTGACTGTCGAAGGCCGCGAGGATGTCGGCCTGGTGCGCCGGGTCGAACCACTGAGGGCTCCGCGGCGAACTCGCTGCGAGGTGGTGACGGATCACGCTGTGCTTATCGGCCCGTTGTGTGCTCGCTGTGACTCGAACAGGGCGCACTGGCGCCCCTGAGCTGCCGTTCTTCCTCTCCGGGCACTCGTGTCACACCCGCCCCAGAGGTCTCGCCTTCTCGCCCCCGGATGGACCCGCCAGGCGACCTCCTCGCGCGCTGTCGAGGACAGTCGACGCGGCTTCCCCCATCCCAGGGCGGCCCCACGCCATGGGGCCTCAGGAAGCGGGGGCACATGTCATGGGGCCTCAGAAAGCGGGGCGGCCACAGGCCATGGACCTCAGAAGGGCGGCGGGTCCTCCGGGTCGGGTGGGCTCCCGCCTCCGGTCAGCTGTCCGGCGGCGGACAGCCGGGGACCCGGCGGCTGGCGGCCGGGTGTTCGCGAGCTCGGTGTTCGGGAGCTCGGTGTTCGGTGGCCGGGCAGGTGGAGGCCCGGTGGTCGGGTGGTCCGGGTGACCCCGGAGGGGGTGGTGACCGACAGGGCGCCGTCGGCGGTCATCACGAACCGCCATCGGCGTGCGTGGGTCTTCAACCGGTGGTGTCGCCGGCACAAGCAGCACAAGTTGGTGCAGTCGGTGGCCCCACCAGCGCGGTGGGCGCAGACGTGGTCCAGGTCGGTGCGCGCGGCCGGCCGACGGCAGCCCGGATGCCGGCAGGTGCGGTCCCGGGCACGGACGAACCGCGCCTGGGCCGGGGTCGGGGTGTAGCGGTCGATCGGCGGTGGCCGGTCCAGCACCCCGCACCCGCAGTCCCGGTCGGGATGAGCGGGGCAGCCGCGGCGGGCCAGCCGCTCCAGTTCCGGGCGGGTCACCGTCGCCCGCAGCGCCCCGGTGACCGGATCGACCAGGTCGATGTTCAGCGTGCCCCCGGTCGGGGCCTGCAGCCCGCCGGGGCAGATCGCGTCCAGCTGGGCCAGCAGTTGCCGGAGCTGCCCGGCGGTGATCGGCGCCCCGTCCACCGTCGCAGCGTCCCGGTCATCGCACGGCGGGAGCCCGCCCTCGCCCGCCGCGTGACCCCCGCCCGGTGCGAGGAGATCCTCGCCCGAGGCGTGACCCTCGCCTGACACAAGGAGATCCTCGCCCGGCGCCTGGTGGCCCTCTTCGGACGTGCCGTGGCCCTCACCCGGCGGGGTCGGACCGTCGAACGGGCGGGTGTGCAGCGCCGGCAGCGGCGCCAGGACCCGTCAGATGGGCGGTCACCGGCTCCCGGCTGGTGTCCCACGGGCGCAGGATCAGATCGGCCATCACCTGGGTGCGCAGCTGCCCGATCGGCCGCCCGTCGCCCTCGGCCTTCGCCATCCGCGCATAGCTGTCCACTGTCTCCCGGCAGGCCGCGGCCACCGGCATCGGCAGGTCCGCCACCAGCTGACCCATCCCATCGGCGGTGGCCCGGGTGGTCACATCAGCACACTGCTCGGCCTTCTTCCGCCGCCGATCGGCCGCCGCATCGTCCAGCGCGATCAACGCCGCCGCCGTCCGTTCCTGCAACCGCACCGGCGTCTCCCCCGCCACCGCCCAGCCCAGCGCCTGGGCCTCCACCTCGGCCACGATCGCCGGCTCGACCCGGCCACCGGCAGCCTGCGACTGCCCACCCAACGCCTTCGCGATCGCCGTTGCCCGCGGCGGGTCGATCAGCGAATCAGCCAACGCCGCCCACGTCGCCGGCAGCTCGTGCACCCACACCAGCGACCGCTCCGCCAACAGGGTCGCCGCCGTCCGGGACATGCCCTTCAGCAGTGCCAGCTCATCGGCGGGGAACTCACTCACCCCCGCCGGCACCCGAACCGGACGCCAGCCCTCCACCCCGTGCCCCGGCTCCTGCTCGGTCAGGTCCCACTCCACCGGGCGACGCCGCGCCAACTCGGCCACCACGACCGCCTCGTAGGCGGCCAGCTGCGCACCGATGTCCACCACCGCGCGCAGCTCCCCCGCCAGCCCGGCATCGGAGAGCCGCGCCGACGCCACCACCTCCGACAACCGCGTCCGACGCCGCGTCACCCCAGCAGGCGCCGGATCCAGCTCAGCAGGCAGCCCCGGATCGGCCAGTGACACCGTCACCGCGACCCCGAACCCGCCCGTCTCGAACACACCCCGAACCTACGGAGAGGGTCTGACAGTTCTCAGCGGATGGGACGCATCCCGAGAGCGGGGGTCGGAGTCGGCGACCTCACGAGTCGGCGGGCCCACGAGTCGACAACTCGTCGAGTCGACGTCCCGACACGGCGATTCGGCGACTCGGCGACTCGGCGACTCGGCGAGACAGCGAGACAGCGAGACAGCGAGACAGCGAGACAAGGTCGGAGGACCGACGCGCGCCGCCGGCCGGGCTAGGGCCTCCTGATCAGAGCCCGCCGGCCACCCGCAGCACCGCGCCCGAGACGTAGCCGGCCTCCGGCCCCAGCAGCCAGGCGATCGCCGGCGCGATCTCGTCCGGTTCCCCGGGACGGCCCATCGGCACGCGGGCCGTGACCCGCTCCAGCCGACCGGCGTCGCCGGCACCGGCGTGGATGTCGGTGCGGACCAGCCCCGGCGCCACCGCGTTGACCCGGACCCCGTCGTCCGCGAGCTCCTTCGCCAGTCCCATGGTGAGCGCGTCGACGCCCGCCTTCGCCGCTGCGTAGTGCACGTACTCGTGCGCCGAGCCCAGCGTCGCCGCACTGGAGGAGACGGTGACGATCGCCCCACCCGGCCCGCCCCGCCGCCGGGACATGACCTGCGCCGCCCGGCGGACGCACAGGACGACGCCCAGCAGGTTCACGTCGATCACCTGCCGGACGACCTCGACAGGCGTGTCGGCCAGGTCGCCGAGGTGCGCGGTCAGGCCGGCGTTGGCGACCAGCCCGGTGACCGGCCCGAGCTGCTCGGCCGCGGCGGCGAAGAGCGCGTCGACGTCATCGGGGTCGGCCACGTCGGCCCGGACGGCGACCGCCCGCACGCCGAGGTCGCGCGCGGCGGTCACCACGGCCTCGGCTTCGAGGCGGCCTGACCGGTACCCGACGACCAGGTCGTGGCCCTGCCGGGCGAGGTGGACGGCGGTGGCCGCACCGATGCCGCGGCTGCCGCCGGTCACCACCGTGACCGGGCGGGACGGAGCGGACGGCGCGGGCGGCGGGGTGGACACGCGGTGATCCTGCCGCGCCACGAGCCGGGACTGTCACCCCCGCCCGGCAGACTGCCCGACGTGGACAACAGCCCCGAAGCCGCCTTCCGGCGACTGCACCCGCTGCTGGTCGAGGTGCGCGACGCACTCCTCGGAGGCCTGACCGTCAGCCGGGAGATCCACGCGGCGCACGGCTGGCAGCCGGCCGCCGACCGCCACCTGGACCACCAGCTGGTCCGCCGGGAGGCGATGGAGCGGTTGCGCCCCTACGCCGAGCACGACGACCACCCGTTCGGCACCCAGCTGGAGCTGCTCGACCCCGGCAACGAGAACCTCGGGCTGCCGATGAGCGGGCTGATCCTGCGCACCCCCACCGAGGTGCTGCGGGTGTGGCACTCCGACGACGGCGAGCTGCCGGCCGCCGACACCCAGGGCCTGCGGGACTTCTACCGGCAGGCGCCGGTCGCCCAGCAGCGCCTGCAGCTGGCGATCGACGGCGCTCCCGATCTGCGCCGGCGCGACCACCTGGCGCTGCTGTGGGCCGACAAACGCACGCTCGGCCGGGAGCCGGAACTGGTCCGGTTCGACCTGGTCCGTCCGCGCGACTGGGCCGGGCGCCGGGTCGACGTCGACTGGCGGGTGGGCCTGCTCGACCTGCTCGGCCGGCGCGCAGCCTGACCGGCCGGCGCCGGGCATCGCGAGCGGCACCCTGCAGCACCCCCGCGGGAACCGGCGCACCCCGGGGCCCCACAATGTCCCGGTGCACAGAGGCAGGAACGTAGACCCCGGAATCGCGCGCTCGTGGCTGCTGGTCAACGGCGCCCGCACGGAACTGTTCGACGAGGCGCACGAGTCGCGCGCCGACCAGATCGTGCTCGACATCGAGGACGCGGTCGACCCGGCCCGCAAGCCGGATGCCCGGGCCGACGTCGTCGAGTGGCTCTCCGTCCCCGGCAACCGGGCCTGGGTCCGGATCAACGACCACGCGACCCCGTTCTGGGCCGACGACGTCGCCGCGCTCGCCGGGCTGCCCGGCCTGGCCGGCGTGATGCTCGCCAAGACCGAGGCCGCCGAGCACGTCACCGAGACCTACGACCGGCTGGGCGGCTCCACCCCGGTGCTCGCCCTCGTCGAGTCGGCGCTGGGCATCGAGGAGGCCGTGCGGATCGCCTCTGCCCGCGGCGCCTTCCGGCTCGCCTTCGGCAGCGGTGACTACCGGCGCGACACCGGCACCAGCGCCGACGACCTGGCGATGGCCTACCCCCGCTCCCGCCTGGTCATCGCCAGCCGGGTCGGCGGCCTGCCCGGCCCGATCGACGGCCCCACGGTGGGCACCAGCCACCCGATCCTGCGCGAGCAGTCGGCGCTGACGGTCTCCCTGGGCCTCACCGGCAAGCTCTGCCTGCAGCTGGACCAGCTGCCGGTGATCAACGAGGTCATCAGCCCGGCACCGTCGGACGTCGCCTGGGCCCGGGACTTCCTGGCCGACTTCGACGCCCGCGGCCAGGTCATCCGCGACGGCAGTGACCTGCCCCGCCTCGGCCGGGCCCGCAAGATCGAGAAGCTGGCCACCGCCTTCGGCGTCGAGCCCTCCTGATCCGACTGCCGCGAACGGCCCCCTCCCGCACCGGGAGGGGGCCGTTCGCGTCTCAGGCCTCGCGGACGGCGACGACCACGGTGGCCGCCAGGTCGTCGTCCTCGACCACCCGGGCGGTGAGCCCGGCGCTGGTGCACGCAGCCACCGTCCCGGGCGCCTGCTGCCGGCCCGTCTCGATGAGCAGCGCACCGCCGGGCGCCAGCCAGTCCGGCGCCGCCGCCGCCACCCGGCGCTGCACGTCCAGCCCGTCGGCCCCGCCGTCCAGCGCGGCCCGCGCCTCGTGGTCACGGGCCTCGGGTGGCATGAGCCCGATCGCGTCGGTCGGCACGTAGGGCGCGTTCGCCACGAGCACGTCGACCCGGCCGCGGAGTGCCTCCGGGAGCGGGTCGTACAGGTCCCCGACGTAGACCGACCCGGACACGTTTCGCCGGGCGCAGCGGACCGCGACCGGGTCGAGGTCCGCTGCGTGCAGCTCGACCGACGGGACCGCGGCCGCCACCGCCGCCCCCACCGCGCCGACCCCGCAGCACAGGTCCAGGACGACCGCCCCCGGCGCCGCCCGGACCACCGCCTCCCGGACCAGCAGCCGGGTGCGCTGCCGTGGCACGAACACCCCCGGCTCGACCGCGAACCGCAGCCCACAGAACTCCGCCCAGCCCAGCACCTGCTCCAGCGGCTCGCCCGCCACCCGCCGCGCGACCAGGCCGTCGAGCTGGCCGGCCGACGCGGCGGCCTCTGCCAGCAGCACCGCCTCCTCCTCGGCGAACACGCACCCCGCCGCGCGCAGCCGGGCGACGACAGCAGGATCCGGGGCGGTGGTCATCGGCGGCCAGTGTGCCGCCTGGCTGACGGAACGCGATCGCACCGATATGGTGCCGCCATCGACGGCGGACCGGGAGGGGTGGGCGTGGACCAGCGGCAGGACGGCTTCCCGGCGTTCGTCGCCGAGCACGAACAGCAGCTGCGCGGCACCGCCCTCCTCCTCACCGCCGACCCGGCCGAGGCCGACGACCTGCTGGTGGCGGCACTGGCGCGGACGCACCGGCGCTGGCGGCGGTTCGGCTCGCCGGCGGCCGCGCTGACCGACGCCCGGGAGGCGCTGCTGTCGGCCGCCCTCGGCCGCACGCGGCTCCCGGCGGCCGGCCGGGGCAGCGCACTGGTCGCGGGACGTCAGCACGAGCCCGACCGGCGGTGGCTGCGAGCGCTCGCCGAGCTGGACGCGCGCACCCGGGCGGTGGCCGTGCTCCGGCTGCACGAGGGCGAGGAGGAGGACGCCGTCGCGATGCTGCTCGGCTGCTCGCCCGCCGAGGTCGGGGCCGCCCTCGCCGACGCCCTGGACACCCTGAGCCCCCTCCTCGTGGACGAGCCCGCACCGCCGACGGAGCCGGCCGACCAGGTCGTCGACCCGCAGCCGGCGCCGGCGGTCCCGGACCGGCCAGGGCCCCCCGTCCCCAGCGCGGACCCCGCCGACCCGTACGCGATCTACCGCCACCCGGGGACCCCGGCCCCGCGACCGGACCTGCGACCGCCACCCCCGCCGTCACCCGCCTCGTCGGCCGCAACGTCACCCGCCTCGTCGGCCGGACCGGCCCCCCGACCGGCACGGTCCGCAGCCCCGACGGCCGGCTCGGTGCCCGGGCCGGCCGCCGTCCGGCCGCACCCGGACGACGACCCGTACGCGATCTACCGGAGGCCGACATGACCGCGGACGCCGGCCAGGCCGTCGCGGAGCGGTTGCGCCGGCTCGCCGAGGGCGCGCACCGGGTGGACGACGGTCCCACGGCGGCCCGCGCCGTCGCGCTGGACCGGCACCGCCGGCGCCGGGGAACCGGCTGGGCCGCCGGCGTCCTGGCCGTCGTGCTGCTGGTCTCCGGTGCCTCGTTCGCCCGCACGGCGGTGACCGCGGCACCGCCGGCGGCGACCCCGATTCCGGCCCCGGTCACCAGCACGTACGTCGCGCCGACCCCGGGGCTGGTCGAGGCGCCCGTCCGCGGTTCGCTCGCCGACGACGAGGAGTTCCTGACCGCGATGGCGGGTGCCGACTGGACCGACCCGACCGCGCCGGACGGCCAGTTGGTCGACTGGGGCGGACCGTCGCCGGACCCGGGCACCCAGCGGGTGGTGTACGCCGCCGACGTCCCCGGCGGTCACCGGTGGGCGGTGGTGGTCGCCCGCGCCGGGACGGAATGGGTCTGGACGTGGTTCACCGGGCCGCGCGGCGCGGAGCCCGCTGAGATGACGCCGGTGATCGGCGGAGTGCCGCTGTGGGCCGATCCGCTGGCCCTGATGGACGGCTCTGCGGAGACCAGCACGCTGGTCGTGCTCGGCGAGCCCGGACTCGAGGCCGAGTACTCCCCCAGTCTGGACCGGACCTCCGGCGGTGAGCTGGTGCGCGACTTCGACCCGCTGCCACTGGTCGACGGGGTCCCGCTGGGGGTGGTCATCACCCCGGTCACCTGGAACGCCGGGGAGGTGCAGGTCACCAGCCCGGTCGGGCAGCAGTCGCTGTCCCCGATGCTCAGCGGTCCGTTGCCGTCGTGGCCGGCGTTCCCGACCGGCCCGGTCGACGAGGCCCTCGTCGCCCCGTGTCTGGAGCAGCTCGGTCTCGACGTCCAGACCCGGCCCGGCTTGAGCTGGGAAGAGTCCGAGCAGTTGAGCAGCGCGGAGGAGGCTGCACGGGAACACGAGATCGCCGCCTGCTTCCGCGCGGCGGAGCCCTGAGCCGGCTCAGGGCTGCCGGTACACCGCGTCCGGGACGTCGGTGACGAACACGTGCCCCGGGGCGTGGGTGATCGCGAACGGCGGACGCGACGCCATCAGCGCTGCCTGCGGCGTCACCCCGCACGCCCAGAACACCGGGACGTCGCCGTCCGCGAGGTCGACCGGCTCGCCGAAGTCGGGCCGGGCCAGATCGGCGATGCCGAGCGCGGCCGGCGACCCCACGTGCACCGGGGCCCCGTGCACCGCGGGCATCCGCGCGGTCACCTGCACCGCGGTGGCCACCAGGTGCCCGGGCACCGGGCGCATCGACACGACCAGCGGCCCGGACAGCCGCCCGGCCGGCCGGCACTCCCGATCGGTGCGGTACATCGACACGTTCCGGCGCTGCTCGATGTTGCGCACCGGCACCCCGGCGTCCAGCAGGGCGGTCTCGAAGCTGAAGCTGCAGCCGATCAGGAAGGCGACCAGGTCGTCGGTCCACAGGTCGGTGACGTCGGTGGGCTCGTCGGCCAGCTCGCCGTCCCGCCACACCCGGTAGCGCGGCAGGTCGGTCCGCAGGTCGGCGCCCGGGGCCAGCGTGGTCTCCCAGGAGCCCGCGTCGGTCACGTCCAGCAGCGGCACCGGCTGCGGGTTGCGCTGGCCGAACAGCAGCATGTCCCAGGCCCAGTCCCGGGGCAGGACGACGAGGTTGGCCTGGGTGTGCCCGGGCGCCCAGCCCGACGAGGGCACGGCGAGCCCGGCGCGGAACGCGGCCCGGGCGGCGGCGGGACGGGCGGCGGGGACGATCGTGGTCACGGTCAGCTCCTCGGGCGTTCGCGGTGGGCGGCCAGCAGCTCGGCCTCCGAGTCGTGCAGGTAGGCCTCGAGCTCCTTGGCCGCCTGCTCGACCTCCCCGGCGGTCAGCAGGTCCAGCAGACCGCGGTTGCGGCTGACGTAGGGCTCGTGCAGCCGCTGCGGGACGGCGATGGCGTGGAACGCGAGCCGGAGCTCGGCGAGCAGCCGGGCCGTCGTCTCGTCGAGCCGGCGGCTGCCGGCCAGCGCCACGAGCTGCTGGTGGAACCGCATGTTGGCGGTGCCCGCCGCCCCCCAGTCGCCGCGCCGGGCGGCGTCCTCGCCGGCGGCGACGGCGTCGTACAGCGGCCGCAGCCGGACGGCGTCCAGCCCCTCCAGCCGGCGGACGACGTCGCACTCGATCGTCCGCCGCAGCCGGTAGAGGTCGACCAGGTCGTCCTCGTCCAGCTCGGGCACGAAGACCCCGCGGTGCAGCCGGTGCACCAGCAGGCCCTCGTGGGTGAGCAGCCGGAACGCCTCGCGCAGCGTGTTCCGGCTGACGTGCAGGACCTCGACCAGCTGCTCCTCCGACAGCCGGGTGCCCGGCGGCAGGTCGCCCTCGATCACCCGGGAGCGGAGCAGCTCGGCGACCCGCTCGGCGGTGCTGGACCGGTCGAAGCTGCGCACCTCGTGCGCCACGGTGCGCAGCCAGGCGGTGTCGGCGGGCTCGGGCATGCCGTCATCCTGCCGTCTCCTGATGTGTCCGCGCAGTTAAATGTCGTCCGATCCCCTTGAGGGATTGTTCAACAACTCTCTAGGTTCGGTCGCCAGCGGCACCAGCCCGCGGGCAGCGACCCCTCGCCGCCGGAGCACCTCACCCGACCCGGGAGCAGCCATGGCCTCCACCCCAGCCGAGCCGTCCACCGCGCCCCCCGGGCGGCTGGCCTCCAGCACCCGCTCCACCCTGCTCGGCGCGATGTTCCTGATGGCCACCTCGGCCATCGGCCCTGGCTTCATCACCCAGACGACCACCTTCACCGTGCAGCTGGGCGCCGCGTTCGCCTTCGCGATCGTCATCTCGATCCTGATCGACATCGCGCTGCAGCTGAACGTGTGGCGGGTGATCGGCGTCAGCGGCCGGCGGGCCCAGGAGCTGGGCAACCTGGTCGCCCCCGGTCTGGGCTGGGTGATGGCCGCCTTCCTGCTGATCGGCGGGCTGGTGTTCAACATCGGCAACGTCAGCGGCGCCGGCCTGGGCACCAACGCCATGCTCGGGCTGGACCCGAAGATCGGCGGGGCGCTGTCGGCGCTGATCGCCATCGGCATCTTCCTGAGCAAGCGGGCCGGGGTGGCGGTCGACCGGATCGTCGTCGTCCTCGGGCTGGTGATGATCGTGCTGACCACGTACGTCGCGATCACCTCGGGGCCGCCCGTGGGTGAGGCGCTGCGCAACGTCGTGCTGCCCGAGGACATCGACATCCTGGCGATCACCACGCTGGTCGGCGGCACGATCGGCGGCTACATCGTCTACGCCGGCGCCCACCGGCTGCTCGACTCGGGCATCTCCGGGCCCGGCCGGGTCCGGGACATCACCCGCGGCTCGGTCACCGGCATCCTGATCACCGCCGTGATGCGGGTGGTCCTCTTCCTGGCGATCCTCGGTGTGGTCACCGGCGGCGCAGCGCTCGACCCGACCAACCAGGCGGCGTCGGCCTTCGAGCAGGCCGCCGGCGAGGTGGGCCTGCGGGTGTTCGGCATCGTGCTGTGGGCCGCGGCGATCACCAGCGTCATCGGCGCCTCCTACACCTCGGTGTCCTTCGTGACCTCCCGGACGACGACCTCCGACCGCACCCGCAGCCTGCTGGTCGTCGGGTTCATCGCCTTCACCTCGCTGGTCTACGTGCTGATCGGCACCGCACCCACGACGCTGCTGGTCTTCGCCGGGGCGTTCAACGGGCTGCTGCTGCCGATCGGGATCGCCGTCCTGCTCTGGGTGGCCACCCGCCGCGCCGACCTGCTCAACGGCTACCGCTACCCGCGCTGGCTGCTGGTGATCGGCTGGGTCGCCTGGCTGCTCACGCTGTACCTGGCGATCAACTCGATCCGCCCGGTCATCGACCTGTTCGCGTGAGGGAGGCTGTCGACATGACCCGTGTGGACCTGAACTCGGACCTCGGCGAGGGCTTCGGCCAGTGGACGCTCGGCGACGACGACGCGCTGCTGGGCGTGGTCACCAGCGCCAACGTCGCCTGCGGCTTCCACGCCAGTGACGCCTCGATCATGCGGCGGGTCTGCGCCAAGGCCGTCGAGTCCGGCGTCGCGATCGGCGCCCAGGTCGGCTACCGCGACCTGCCGGGCTTCGGCCGCCGGTTCATCGACGTGGAGCCCGAGGCGCTGACCGCCGACGTCGTCTACCAGATCGGCGCGCTGGAGGGCTTCGCCCGGATCGCCGGCGACCGGGTGCGCTACGTCAAGCCGCACGGCGCGCTCTACAACGCGATCGTCCACCACGAGGAGCAGGCGGCCGCGGTGGTCGCAGCCGTCGTGGCCTACGACCGGACGCTCCCGGTGCTGGGTCTGCCCGGGTCGGTGTGGCTGCGGCTGGCCGCCGAGGCGGGGCTGACCGTGGTGCACGAGGCGTTCGCCGACCGCGCCTACACCCCGGAGGGCACCCTGGTGTCCCGCCGGCTGCCCGGCGCGGTGCTGCACGACCCGGCCGAGATCGCCGCCCGGTGCGTGGCCATGGCCACCGGTGAACCGATCACCGACGTCGAGGGTGGCGAGCTGACGCTGCACCCCGGGTCGATCTGCGTGCACGGCGACACCCCGGGTGCGGTGGAGATCGCCCGGCAGGTGCGCGCGGCGCTGACCACGGCGGGGGTCGAGCTGGCCCCCTTCACCAGCTGATGCGGCTGCTCCCCAGCGGGAGCGCCGCCCTGCTGGTCGAGCTGGACGGGCTGGACGACGTCCTGGCGCTGTACGCGGCGCTCAGCGCCGACCCGCCGCCCGGGGTGGTCGACGTCGTGCCGGCCGCCCGCACCGTGCTGCTGATGACCGACCCCGCGGTCACCACCCTGACCGCGGTCGCCGACGCCGTGCGGGCGACGACCCCGCGCCCGGACGCGCAGGCCGTCGGCGACACCGTCGAGCTGCCGGTGCACTACGACGGCGCCGACCTGAGCGAGGCCGCCGAGCTGCTCGGCCTCACCCCGGCCGGGCTGGTCGAGCGGCACACCGGCGCCGAGTGGACGGTGGCCTTCTGCGGCTTCGCGCCCGGCTTCGGCTACCTCACCGAGCCCGGCGGGCAGTGGGACGTGCCCCGCCGGGCCACCCCGCGCACCAAGGTGCCGCCGGGCTCGGTCGCGCTGGCCGGGGAGTTCAGTGGCGTTTACCCGCGCGAGTCGCCCGGCGGCTGGCAGCTGATCGGGCGCACCGACGTCGCCGTGTTCGACCTCGGTCGTGAACCGGCCGCGCTGCTCCGGCCGGGCACCCGGGTGCGTTTCGTGGCGGCACCGCGATGAGCCTGACCGTGCTGGCCACCGGGCCGCTGACCACCGTGCAGGACCTCGGCCGCCCGGGACAGGCCGCACTGGGCATCGGCCGCTCCGGCGTCTGCGACCGGGCGTCGGCCGCACTGGCCAACCGGCTGCTCGGCAACCGCACCGACGCCGCGGTGCTCGAGGTGACGTTCGGCGGGCTGGCCGTCCGCGCCGAGGCCGACCTGCTCGTGGTGACCGCCGGGGCGCGCTGCCCCGGTGCCCCGCACGCCGCCCCGACGGTGCTGCGCCGGGGACAGGAGCTCCGGCTCGGCCCACCGGTCGCCGGGCTGCGCACCTACCTGGCGGTCCGCGGCGGCATCGCCGTCCCGCCGGTGCTGGGTTCCCGGGCCACCGACGTCCTGGCCGGTCTCGGCCCCGCGGTGGTCGCCGTCGGTGACGTGCTGCCGGTCGGCGAGCCGGTCGACCCGGCCCCCGGGGTCGACCTGGCCCCGGTGCCCGAGCCGGCCGCGGGCGAGCTCACCGTCACCGTGCTGCCCGGCCCGCGGGCCGACTGGTTCGGCGAGGCCGTCTGGGCCGCGCTCATCGGTCAGGCCTGGGCGGTCACCAGCGAGAGCAACCGGGTCGGCCTGCGGCTGGACGGCACGCCGCTGGACCGGCTGCGCTCGGGTGAGCTGCCCAGCGAGGGGATGGTCCGCGGGGCGCTGCAGGTGCCGCCGTCCGGGCTGCCGGTGCTGTTCCTCGCCGACCACCCGGTGACCGGCGGCTACCCGGTGATCGGGTACGTCACCGACGCGGACGTCGACCGGTGCGCGCAGCTGCGCCCTGGCCAGACCCTGCGGCTGCGCCCGGCCCGCTGAGCTGCCCCCGGCACGCGACGCCGGTGGGTGCGGGGGTCGGCCCCGTGGCAGAGTCCGTCCTGCTCGGTCAGCCACGCCGACGCGGAACCACCCCCGGAGGCCCCGCTGCTCCCCCGCCCCGCACCCTCCTCTGGCCGGCTCCGCCCGGGCAGCGCGCGATGACGGTCACCGAGCTCGGCCGGGCGAGCGGCCCGCACGGCGAGGTCGTCCTGCGCCGGCGCACCGCCGAGGACGGCGCCACGCACCTCGAGCTCATCGTGGACGGCGTCTTCGCGATGGACGACGTGGACACCTCGACCGAGCGGGCGCTGGCGACCGAGGCACTGGCCCGCTGCGCCGGCGACCGGCTCCGGGTGCTGGTCGGCGGGCTGGGCCTGGGCTGGACCGCGGCCACCGCACTGGCCGACCCCCGGGTGGCCGCGGTCGACGTGGCGGAGTTGCAGGGTGCACTGGTGGGGTGGGCGGGCCGCGGCCTGCTGCCCGCGCTGAGCGGCGTCGACCGGCGGCTGAGGCTGCACGTGACCGACGTGGCCGACCACCTCGCCGGCTCCCCCGGCCGCTACGACGCGGTGCTGCTGGACGTCGACAACGGGCCTGCGTTCCTCGTCCACCACACGAACGCGCCGCTGTACGAGGAGGCCGGGCTGGCCACCGCGATCGCCGCACTGCGGCCCGGTGGCGTGCTGGCCGTCTGGTCCAGCGACCCTGCGCCGGAGCTCGCCGGCCGGCTGTCCGCGCTGCCCGACGCGGTCGACGCCGCGCACCTGGTGCTGCCGGTGCAGCGTGACGGCCGGCGCTTCGACTACGCGATCACCGTCGCCCGCCGGGCCGGTGGACAGCGGTGACGGGGGGCAGCGCGGAGAGCTCCCGGTCGCCGCTGTGGCTGTGGCCGACGGTGGCCGGGGTGGTGGCCGCACTCGCCTCGCTCGGGCTGACCCGGATCCGCCCGACCGACGGCTGGCTGACGCACCTCTGGCCGGGTGACCAAGCCGCAGCGTCGAGCATGTTCGAGGTGGTGGCCACCGCGGTGGTGACCGTGACCACCCTGACGTTCAGCCTCACCGTCGTCGCCCTGCAGCTCGCCTCCCAGCAGTTCTCGCCCCGGCTGCTGCGCGAGGTCACCCGGGACCGCATCTCCAAGGGCGTGCTGTCGGTGCTCACGGCCGCGTTCGTCTTCAGCATCGTGGCGATCCGCCAGCTGGACAGCAGCTCACCGGTGCCGGTGGTCAGCGCGCTGGTCGCCCTGCTGCTCGGCATCGCCGCCTTCGCCGCCGGCCTCACGTTCATCTCGCACATGACCCGGCTGCTGCGGGTGGACACGCTGATGCTCAAGGTGCACGACGAGACGAAGAAGGCAATCGAGGAGTTCTACCCCCGCTACGACGAGCCGATCGACGACCCCGGCCAGCTGGACCTGGACCAGGCCGCCGGTGAGCTGGTGCACGCGACGGCCAGCGGGTACGTGCGGTCGGTCGACGTCGAGCGGCTGGTCCAGCTCGCCCGCGAGCACGACGCGGTGGTCCGGATCGAGACCCGGCCGGGCGACCACGTCGTCCGGCTGACCCCGATCGCGACGGTCTGGTCCGGTGCCGGCGGCGGCGTGCCCGACCGACTCGCCGACGAGGTGCGGGCCGCGGTCGACCTGGGCTACGAGCGGACGCTGGACCAGGACGCCGGGTTCGGGTTCCGGCAGCTGGAGGACATCGCGGTCAAGGCGGTGTCCCCGAGCATCAACGACCCGGTGACGGCGGCCACCGCACTCGGCCACATGGGAGACCTGCTGAGCCGGGTCGTCGGCTCGCACCTGGGCCCCACGCTGCACCGGGACCCGGACGGCGTGGGGCGTGCGGTCGTCCCCGACCGGGACCTGCACTACTACCTGGAGCTGACCTGCGGGCAGCTGCGCCGCTTCGGCGGCGCCGAGCCCAGCGTCCTCACCTCGATCCTGCAGACGCTCCGGGACGTCGCCGTCTCCTGCCGGGACGACGTCCAGCGGGCCGAGATCGCCCGGGCGGCGGAGGCCACCGTCGTGCAGCTGCCCGAACAGGCGGCGCAGGACGACGCCGACGCGGTGCAGGACATGCGCCGGCGGGTGCAGCTGGCCCTGGACGGCGACCTGGTGGCCGCCTACGCCGACCGGGCCGGGGAGACCCGCTCGATCTGAGCGGTCAGTCCTTCTCCCGCGGTGGGGTGTCGTAGGCCGACCGGCCGCGCAGCCGGGCGTTCACCGCGGTCACCAGCGGCACCATGACGACGCCGTCCCGGGCCATCCGGGCGCGCAGGTGCCGCCGGTGGGTCAGCACCCCGAACAGCCCGATCGCCCAGAAGACGTACTGCACGGCGAACGCCGCCCGGAAGGCGTCCAGCGAGTAGTCGGTGGAGCTGCCGGGGGTCATCGCGTCGAGCACGAAGCCGATCGCCAGCACGGTGCACAGCGAGGCGAAGAAGCCGCCCACGTTGACGAACCCGGTGGCGCTGCCGGACCGCTCGACCGGGTTCTCGGTGCGGGCGTAGTCGAAGCCGATCATCGAGCCGGGGCCGTTGGTGCCCAGCACCACGACCAGGATGACGAGCAGCCACAGCGGCGCACGGCCCGGCCACAGCAGCACGACGGTCCAGATCGCCGCGGTGACGGTGAGGATGCCGAAGACCAGGTTGGAGCGGCGCAACGGCCACTTCCCGACCAGCCGGCCGAGCAGCGGACCGAAGGCCATCCCGACCAACACCAGCAGGGTCAGCAGCCCGGCCGCCGTCCCGGGCGCCAGCCCCTGGCCCACGGTCAGGAACGGGTAGCCCCACAGCAGCGCGAAGACGGTGCCGGAGAACTGGGTGACCAGGTGCGTGTAGAGCCCGATCCGGGTGCCCGGCTCGCGCCAGGCAGCCGCCAGGTTCGCCCGGACGGCGGCCATCCCGGCCACGGTCGGAGGCGGGGTGCCGGGCGGGGCGTCGCGCAGCGCGACCAGCACCAGGATGCCGACCAGCACGCTGACCGCGGCGGCGCCCAGGAAGGTCGGCGTCCAGCCGGCGGTGTGCAGCAGCGCGACCAGCGGGTAGGCGGCCACGATCTGGCCGACCTGACCGAGGATCCCGGTCAGTTGGGTGACCACCGGGACGGTGCGGCCGGGGAACCACAGCGGCACCAACCGGAGCACGCTGATGAAGGTCATCGCGTCACCGGCGCCCACCAGCACCCGGGCCACGACCGCGGTGGGGACGCTGTCGGCCAGGGCGAGCACCAACTGCCCCACGGCCATCGTGAGCGCGCCGGCGACGATCATCTTCCGCGAGCCGAACCGGTCCAGCAGCACACCGACCGGCACCTGCAGGCCGGCGTAGACGGCCAGCTGCAGGACCAGGAACAGCGAGATCGCCGACGCCCCGGCGGAGAACCGCTCCTGCGCCTCGATCCCGGCGACCCCGAGCGAGGCGCGGTGGAAGATCGCGACCGCGTACGCGACCAGGCCGATCAGCCAGATCACGTAGGCGCGGGAGGGCGTCCGGATCGCTGACTCAGTCACGTACAGGGACGACGCCGTCCCACCCGCCACCCTTCCCGAACCGGGCTGTGCACTTGCTCACCCGGTCAGGATGGCCCACCCGTGCGCGGGCAGCGAGACGGCCGCGCGGTCGGTGCCCGGCTGCCGCACGGCGCCTGCTCCGGCCAACAGCTCCCCCGCCCCGCCCGCCGGCAGCGTCACCTCGCCGTCGGCCAGGTTCAGCGCCACCACCAGCCGCTGCCCGTCGCCGGTCACGGCGTAGCTGAGCTGCCGGTTGTCCCGGTGCAGCGGCGTGACCCGGGCGGTGTGCAGCCAGCGGTGCCGCCGGCGCAGCCCGATCAGCTCCTGGTGCAGCCGGCGGGTGGGCTCGCCGAAGGGCGCCAGCTCCTCCGGCGAGTCGGGGAAGGGCGGCCGGACGGCGTCGTCCCCGCCGGCCCGGTCCTCCTTGACCCCGGTGAAGGCCTGTTCGTCGCCGGCGTAGACCGACGGCGTGCCGCCCACGGTGAACAGCACCGCCAGCGCGTGCGGCAGGTGGCGGACGTCGTCGAGTCGGCTGGCGATCCGGGTGACGTCGTGGTTGCCGACGAAGGTCAGCGGCACGAACGTGTCCAGGAACCCGTCGTGCCGGCCGAGGGCGTGGGCGAGCTCGTGCAGGTTGCCGTCGTTGAGTGAGCTCCAGATCGCCTTCCACAGCTCGTACTGGGTGACCGCGTCCATAGTCGACTCACGCACCACCTGCGCGTAGTCGCCGTGGATCACCTCACCGACCAGGTAGGCCTCGGGGTGCTGCTCGCGGACCCGGGGCAGCACGGTCGCCCAGAACGAGGACGGGACGGCGTAGGCCGCGTCCAGTCGCCAGCCGTCGGCGCCGCGGTCCAGCCAGTGCGTCATCACCTCGGCCACCCAGTCGGCGACCACGGGGGCGGAGTGGTCGAGCGCGACCAGCTGGCCGTGGCCCTCGAAGGTGTCGTACTCCGGGACGACGCCGGGCTGCCAGCCGTCCGGCCAGCGCAGCCGGAACCAGGCCGCCGAGGGCGCGTCGGGCCCCCGGTCGACGACCGCCTGGAACGCCGGGTGCTCGCGGCCGACGTGGTTGAACACCCCGTCGAGCAGCACCCGCAGGCCGCGCTCGTGGGCGGCCGCCACCAGCTCGTCGAAGTCGTCGTCGTCGCCGAGCCGCGGGTCGATCCGACCGTGGTCGACGGTGTCGTAGCCGTGCGTGCTGGAGGCGAAAACCGGACCCAGGGCCAGGCCGTTGGCGCCCAGCTCGACCGCGTAGTCCAGCCAGGCGGTGAGCCGGTCAAGCCGGTGCGTCACGACGTCGGTCGCCTCCCGCTCCGCGCCCACGAAGCCCAGCGGGTAGACGTGCCACCACACCGCGTCCTGCACCCAGTCCGGCATCCCGCTCCCTCGTCGTCGACCTCCACCAGCACCGGCGACGCTACCCAGCGGTCGGCACCGGTACGCCGCTGGGCGGAAGCGACACCCCCTCTTCTGTGCAGAACGCAACTACCGTCGCCGGCGTGAGCGCTCCTCCCGCATCGCCGGCCCGGCCGGCCCTCGTGCCGGTGCTGATCTACCTGGCCATGCTCGTCGCGGTCATCAGCAGCCTCGGTGCACCGCTGGTCCCGGCGATCGCCGCGGCCAACGACGTCTCGATCACCAGCGCGCAGTGGTCGCTCACCGTCACCCTCGTGGTCGGCGCGGTGGCCACGCCGGTGATCGGGCGGCTCGGCGACGGCCGGCACCGGCGCACGGTGGTGCTCGTCGTGCTCACCGTGGTGCTGCTGGGCAACGTGCTCGCCGCGCTGCCGCTGGGCCTGGGCTGGCTGATCGCCGGCCGCGGGCTGCAGGGGGTCGGTCTGGGGCTGACCCCGCTCGCGATCGCCACCGCCCGCACCGCCCTGACCGGGGAGCGGTCCCGGACCACGGTCGCGGCGCTGTCGGTGACCGTCGCCGCCGGTGTCGGTGTGGGGTACCCGCTGACCGGGGCGATCGCCGAGTTCGGCGGGGTGCACGCCGCCTTCTGGTTCGGCGCCGGCGCCAGCGTGCTGGCGCTGGCCGCCGCGGCACTGGTGTACCCGCCCTCGCCCGACGTGCCGCCCCGCCGGCTCGACGTCGCCGGCGCGGTGCTGCTCGGGATCGCGCTGTCCACCGGGCTGCTGGCCCTCGGCGAGGCCGGCACCTGGGGCTGGACCTCGCCCTCGGTGCTCGGGCTGGCCGTGGTCGCCGTCCTCGCCCTGGTCGCCTGGGTGGTGTGGCAGCTGCGCGCGCAGGCCCCGCTGGTCGACCTGCGGCTGGCCCGCGGCCGGGTCCCGGCGACCGCGCACGGCGCCGCCCTGCTCGTCGGCCTGGCCAACTACCTGCTGCTGTCCTCGGTGCCCCGACTCGCGCAGACCCCCGAGTCCACCGGCTACGGCTTCGGCACCTCGATCGTGGTGGCCGGACTGATCCTGCTGCCGTTCTCCGTCGCCAGCTTCCTGGCCAGCCGGGTCGGCCGGCCGCTGGACCGCGCCGCCGGGCCGCGGGTGGTCCTGCCGGCCGGCGCCATCGTCCTGCTGCTGGGCACGGTGCTGTTCGGCCTGGTGCGCGAGGAGCTGTGGCAGCTGTTCGTCGCGATGGCGGTCGCCGGGTTCGGCGTGGGCCTCACCTTCGCGGCGCTGCCCGGGCTCATCGTCGGCGCCGTGCCGGCCGGGGAGACCGGCAGTGCGATGAGCCTGAACCAGGTGCTGCGCTACATCGGGTTCGCCCTCGGCAGCGCGCTGAGCGCGACGGTGCTGGAGGCGCTGACCCCGGCCGGCGCCGACTTCCCGCCGTCCAGCGGCTACACCGCCCTGGCCGCGATCGGCTGCGGGGCGTGCCTCGCGCTGGCGGTACTGACCGCCTTCCTGCCCGGCCGGGCCCGCGCTGCCGACCCGGTGCCCGCACCCCTCCCCGCCGCCTCCGCGTCCGAGTGAGCAGTTCCGGTCGCCGACACGCGTGGACACGCCGCGTCGGGCGACCGGAACTGCGCACTCGGCGTCAGGCCGGCTGCAGCTCCTCCTCCACCGCCGGCTCCGACTGCCCGGCACCTGCGCGCTTCGCCGCCCGCCGCTCGCGGCGGGTCTCCAGCGAGGTGTAGAGCACCGGCACCAGCAGCAGGGTCAGCACCGTGGAGCTGATCAGCCCGCCGATCACGACCAGGGCCAGCGGCTGGGAGATGAACACCCCGCCGCCGGTGAGCCCGAACGCCATCGGGGTCAACGCCAGCACCGTGGCCGCCGCCGTCATCACGATCGGCCGCAGCCGCTGACGGGCCCCCTCGCTGACCGCCTCGGCCAGCGGGCGGCCGCGCTCGCGGTACTGGTTGACCAGGTCGATCAGCACGATCGCGTTCGTCACCACGATGCCGATCAGCATGAGGACGCCGATCAGCGCGGGCACGCCCAGCGGGGTGCCCGTGACCAGCAGCATCAGCAGCGCACCGGTCGCGGCGAACGGCACGGAGACGAGCAGGATGAACGGCTGGGCCAGGCTGCGGAAGGTCGCCACCATCACCAGGTAGACGATCACCACCGCGATCACCAGCGCCAGGCCCAGGTCGGCGAAGGCCTCGCCCTGGTCGGCGGCGACACCGCCGATCGACACCTCGGCACCGGCCGGCAGCTCCAGGTCGTCGATCGCCGCCTGCAGCGCGGTGGTCAGCGCGCCGAGGTCGGCGTCGGCCGGGGTCGCTGACACGGTCGCGCTGCGCTCGCCGTCGACCCGGGTGATCGAGCTCGGTGCCTGGGCCTCCTCGACGGTCGCCAGCTGGGTCAGCGGCACCAGGCCCCCGGCCGTCGGCAGCACGACCGCGCGGAGCTGCTCGACCGTCTCCGGGGCCTGCACCGGGTCCAGGTAGACCGGGGTGGTCGCGTCGTCGACGTCGATCTCCCCCAGCGGGACGGCGTTGGTCAGCCCGGCCAGGGTGCGGGTCACCTGCGCCTGGGTCAGCCCGACCTGGGCCGCCGCGACCGGGTCGACGTCGACCCGCACAACCGGCAGCCCGGCCGACAGGTCGTTGGTCACGTCGGTGGCCCCGGGGACCTCCGCCACGGCCTGCTGCACCTGGTCGGCGGCGTCGGCCAGCACGTTGGCGTCGGCCGCCTGGACCAGCACGTCGACCGTGGAGCTGCCGAACCCGGACCCGGCCGCCGCCACCGTCACGTCACCGACGTCGGCGAGGTCCCCGGCGACCGTCCGGATCTCCGCGCGGGTCTCCTCGGGGCCGCCGTCCTCGGCCAGGGTCAGGGAGAAGGTCGCCGTGGGCGTGCCGCCGCCCCCGTTAAACGCGGCGAACCCGCCGGCCGAGCCGACCGTGGTCTGCACGGTCTCCACCCCGGCCAGCTCACCCAGCGCCTCCTCCAGCACGCGGGCCCGCTCGTCCTGCGCGGCCAGGCTGGTGCCGGCCGGGTAGGCGGCGGTCACGGTGACGGTGTCCTCGCCGGCGTCGCCGATGAAGTTGGTCTGCAGCAGCGGGGTGAGCGCCAGGGTGCCGACGAAGACGGCCAGCGCACCGGCGACGGTCCAGCGGCGGTGCGCCAGCACGCCGCGCAGTGCCGGGACGTACAGCCGCTGCAACCAGGTACGCCGTTCCACCGCCTCGGCCGCCTCCCGCTCCCGGGCCAGCTCGGCGGTCTCCTCGCGGTCGGTCTCCGGCGCCTTGAGGAACGCCGAGGCGATGACCGGGACGATGGTCAACGAGACGACCAGGGAGGCGAGGAGGGCGATCGCGACGGTGAGCGCGAACGGCCGGAAGAGCTCACCGACCAGGCCCCCCACCAGCGCGATCGGCAGGAAGACCGCGGCGGTGGCGATGGTCGAGGAGGTGATCGCCCCGGCCACCTCGCGGACCCCGCCGAGGATCGCCCGGGTGCGCCCCTCGCCGTAGGACAGGTGCCGCTTGATGTTCTCGATGACCACGATCGAGTCGTCGACCACGCGGCCGATCGAGACGGTCAGCGCGCCCAGGGTGAGGATGTTCAGCGAGAAGCCGGCCACCTGCAGGCCGATGAAGGTCACGCACAGCGACACCGGGATCGAGATCGCCGAGATCAGCGTGGAGCGCACGGAGCCCAGGAAGACCAGGATCACGACGAGGGCGAACAGCAGCCCGAGCCCGCCCTCGGTGGCCAGGCCCTCGATCGACTCCTCGATGAACGGCGCCTGGTCGAACACCACGGCGACCGTGCTGCCCGCACCCAGCAGCTCCCGCACCTGCGGCAGCAGGTCGGCCACGGCGTTCGAGATGTCGACGGTGTTGCCGTCCGGGGTCTGGGTGAGCCCGACCGAGAGGGCGGGCTGGCCGTCGACCCGCGAGTAGGACGTCGCCGGCGCCTCGCCCAGCTCGACCGTGGCGACCTCGCCCAGCGGGACGACGGCACCGTCGGCGCCGGTCAGCGGGACGGCGCGGAGCTCCTCGACCGAGGTGAGCCGGTCACCGGCCTGCACCGAGAGGGTCTGCTCCCCCTCCGTCACCGTGCCGGCGGGCAGCACCACGCCGTTCTCCTCCAGCACGGTCGTGACCGCGGCAGCCGGGATCCCGGCTGCCGCGAGCGCGGCGGCGTCCAGCGCGATCTGCACCCGGGGCTCGCTGGCCCCGGTGACCGTCACGTCGCGGACCCCCTCGACCTGCTCGAACAGCGGGACGACGGCTGCCTCGATGCGGTCGGACAGGGCGGCGGCGTCGCCCGGCGCGGCGATCGCCAGCTGCACGACGGGGAGATCGGCCAGTGACCCGGCGAGCACCTGCGGCTCGACGTCGGCGGGGAGCTGTGCCTGCACCCGGCTGACCGCGGTCTGCAGCGCGGCGGTGGCCCGGTCGAGGTCGGACCCGTACTCCAGCTCGACGGTGACCGTGCCCAACCCGGTGCTGGCCGTGGAGGTCGTGGCGACCACGCCGTCCACGGTGCTGATCGCCTGCTCGAGTGGCAGCACGACCTGGCGCTCCACCACGTCGGGCGAGGCGCCGGGCTGAGCGGCGACGACGGCGGCCGCGGGGATCTGCAGGCTGGGGATCAGTTCCTGCTTCAGCGAGCCGGCCGAGATCAGTCCGAACACGAGCACCGCGATGGTGGCCAGCGCCACCAGGGCTCGGTTGCGCAAGGACAGGACGGCGAGACGGGACACGCGTTCCTCCACGGCCGGGGCCGGTGTCGGGAGTGGACTTCCCGCTCAGCTTGCCCCGAGTAGTTAGCTTCGAGCAAACTACTCGTCCACGCCGGCGACCCCTCTGAAGGAGGCGACGATGACCACCGAGCCCCGCGTGCCCGACCCCAAGGACGTGCCCGACGACTGGCCCGAGGGCTGGCGCGACCTCCCCGCCGAGGTCCTGGCGGTGCTGTGCCTCGGCGCGCAGATCGGCGACTACAGCATGCGTCGCCGCCTCGGGCCGCTGTTGGACACCCCGCTCACCCTCCAGCAGCTGCGCGGGCTGACCTTTCTGGTGATCGAGGAGTCGATGACCCCGCAGCACCTCAGCGAGCTGCTGGAGGTGAGCCCGGCCACCATCACCGGCCTGGTCGACCGGCTGGTCCGCGCCGGCATGGTCGACCGGACCCCGGACAGCCGGGACGGCCGGGGCCGGGTGCTCACCCCCACCCGGGCCGGGGTCCGGGTGGTCCGGCGGCTGATGGCCTCGGACGTGGAGACCGACGCAGCCGTGCTGCAGGCCCTGGACCCGACCGAGCTCGCGGCCCTGCACGGGGGTCTCTCCGGCGTCCTGCGGGCCCTGCGCGAGCAGGACGACGAGAGCTGATCGCCCGCGCGGCGGTCAGGCGGTGGGGCGCTCCAGCAGGGCGGTCATCTCCGGCAGGTCGAAGAACTGCGCCGTCGCCCGGGCACTGGGCTGGCCGTGGTCCGGGTCGGCCCCGGCGGCCAGCAGGAGGCGCACCGTCTCGGCCGACTGCTTGAACACGGCGGCGGCCAGCGCCGTCTGCCCACGGTCGTTCGCCCGGATGTGGTCCGCCCCGCGCTCCAGCAGTGCCGCGACCGTCGACGCCCGGCCCTGGTAGGCGGAGAGGATGAGCAGCGTGTCGCCCTTGTCGTTGGTCAGGTTGGCCGGCACCCCGGCGTCGAGGTAGGCCACCAACTGCTCGGTGTCGCCCTCCCGCGCCAGGTCGAAGACCTTCGCGGCGAGCGCGATGACGCCCGGGTCGATGGGCTGCTGAGGAGGCTGCGGCTCGGTCACGCCACCGAGCGTAGGGGCCCGGTGGCGTGGGTCGACCGCCCGCTCAGGAGCCACTCACCCGATCGGTGAGGGCGAGCACGTGCCGCCAGGCGTCCTCGCAGGCCTCGGCCCACTCGTCGAACGACCGGTCGAAGAAGGAGTGCGGCGCCCCCTCGTAGACCACCTCGTCCACCTCGGCCCCGGCCGCGCGCATCCGCGCGGCCAGCTGCTGCTGCTCCGCCACCGGGGTGGCGCTGTCCGCCCCGGCGATGATCATCACCACCGGCTTGCGGGCGCCGTCCGCGGCATCGCCCACCAGGCTGGGCCGGCCGTAGAAGCCGGCGCTGCCGGCCAGGTCCAGGTCCCCGGCCGACTGCCGCCAGGCGTGGCTGCCGCCGAAGCAGAACCCGACGGTGACCACCGGCAGCGCCGGGTCGGTACGGCTGCGCAGGTACTCGATCCCGGCGGTGGTGTCCGCGTCGACGCCGGCCGACGTGGTCTGCGGGATGTGCACCCCCCAGTCGAAGTCCTCCTCGCGGGTGCCGTTCTCGGCGATCCCCGCGGTGCGGCCGAACCAGTCCACCGCGACCGCGGCCAGCCCGGCCTCGGCGAACCGCTCCGCCAGGGCGACGTAGTACGGGTGCAGGCCGCGGATGTCGGGCAGCAGGACGACGCCGGCGCGCGGTGCGGTGGCCGGGGCGGCGTAGGCGGCGGAGAACCGGGTGCCGTCGGCGGCGGTCAGCGTGAGGGTGCCCCGCTCGGCGACCGCCCCGACGGTGGGCGGCGCGGGCGGGCGGCTGTCGTGGTCGTGGCACATGCCGACGTGTCTACCGCCGCCCCCCGCGGCGCGCAGCCGGAGCTCAGCCCTGGTCGCCGGCCCCGCCGCCGGCGTCGCCGCCACCGCCGTCCCCGTTGCCGCCGTCGGCGGCACGGTCCGGTGCGCTCGGGTCGCCCCCGAAGACGCTCGCCGCGACGTCCCGGCGCACCTCGGTGACCCAGTCGTGCTGGCGGTTCGCCTGCCGGATCAGCCGGTCCAGCAGGTCGGCGTCGATCCGGCTGTCCACGGTGGCCGCGATCCGCAACGTCTCGAAGCCGCTCCGCTTGCCCCGCACCGCGGAGGCGAGGAACTCGAACTCGACCAGCTCGCTGGACGGGGACCGGCTGAGCAGGTGCCCGTTCAGCTTCGCCCGGCTCGCCTTCTCCGCGATCCAGGTGGCCACCTGCTTGTACTGGCGCACCGGGAAGCCCAGCGCCTGCGCGACCCCGGTGATCGCGGCCTTCTCCTCACGGAGCTCGTCGAGCAGCTGGCGGAGGGGCTGCTCGCGCTCCGTCCCGCGGTGCACCCCGATCATCCGGGAGACCAGCTCGATGCCACCGGCGGCCGCAGCGAGGTGGTCGTTGACGTAGACGGCCAGCAGCTCTGGGTGGGACACGGAACCGGTCGGCGCCGGGGTCTGGGTCACGGGGTTCTCCTCGCAGGCAGGGCCGTTTCCGGCCACCCCATCATGTCCGGTGACCACCGGTTCGACACCCGGCACCCTCGGGAAGGGCCTAGCGACGGTTCCGCCGGTTCCAGCTGGTCCACGAGTGGTCCCGGATGAAGGGGCTGACGACCTCGGCGTCCCGCCGGCCCTCCCGGACCTCGCGCCAGACGTCGGAGTGGTGCAGCGAGCGGGATCCGCGCCGGCGGGCCGAGTGGTCCATCCACCAGGCCGCCCCGAGCAGGAGGGTCACCACGACGCCGACCACCACCCAGAAGACCATGACCCATCCTGACCGACCGGACAGCTCCGCACCTCGATCGGCCGGATCTCATCTGTGAGATACCTTGGCCCGCGATGACGCTGACCGAGGAGACGACGACCCAGTCCCTGCGCCAGATCGGTGCGCTCGTCCGGGACGCCCGGCGACACCACGGGCTCACCCAGACGCAGCTGGGCGAGCGCCTGGGCACCAGCCAGAGCGCGATCGCCCGGATCGAACAGGGCAACCAGAACCTCACCCTGGAACTGCTGGGCCGGTTGTCGGCCGCGCTGGACAGCGAGCTGATCACCGTCGGCCGCAGCGGCCCCACCCACCTGCGGGTCAGCGGCGGCACGCCGCTGTCGGGCAGCGTCACGGTCAAGTCCTCGAAGAACGCCGCCGTCGCGCTGCTCTGCGCCGCACTGCTCAACCGCGGCCGGACGACGTTGCGCAACGTCTCCCGCATCGTCGAGGTGGACCGGATCCTGGCCGTGCTCACCTCGATCGGCGTCTCGGCCACCTGGGACGCCGCCGGCCGGGACCTCACCCTCGTCGTCCCCGAGCAGCTCGACCTCTCCGCCATCGACGCCGATGCGGCCCGGCGCACGCGCAGCATCATCATGTTCCTGGGGCCGCTGCTGCACCGGGCCGAGGACTTCCGGCTCCCCTACGCCGGCGGCTGCGACCTGGGCACCCGCACCGTCGAGCCGCACATGATCGCGCTGCGCCCCTTCGGGCTGGAGGTCGAGGCGCACGCCGGGGAGTACCGGGCAACCGTCGCCCCGCCCGTGGCCCGGGACCGGACGATCGTGCTGACCGAGCGCGGCGACACGGTGACGGAGAACGCGCTGCTGGCCGCGGCCCGGCACGACGGGACGACGACGATCCGCAACGCCAGCCCGAACTACATGGTCCAGGACCTCTGCCTGTACCTGGAGCTGCTCGGCGTACGGATCGAGGGCTTCGGGACGACGACCCTGGTGGTCACCGGCAAGCCCGTGCTCGACGCCGACGTCGACTACCCGCTCTCGGAGGACCCGGTGGAGGCGATGAGCCTGCTGACCGCCGGGATCGTGACCAGCTCGGAGCTCACCGTGCGCCGGGCGCCGATCGAGTTCCTGGAGATCGAGCTGGCGATCCTCGCCGAGATGGGGCTGCAGTTCGACCTGTCCCCGGAGTACCCGGCCGACAACGGGCGCACCCGGCTCGTCGACATCACCCTGCACCCCTCCCAGCTGCGGGCGCCCATCGACAAGGTGCACCCGATGCCCTTCCCGGGGCTCAACATCGACAACCTGCCCTTCTTCGCAGTGATCGCCGCGACCGCCACCGGCAGCACGCTGATCCACGACTGGGTCTACGACAACCGGGCGATCCACCTCTCCGACCTGACCCGGCTGGGCGCTGACGTGCGCCTGCTCGACCCGCACCGGGTGCTGGTGGAGGGGCCGACGCGCTGGTCGGCGGCGGAGATCGTCTGCCCGCCCGCGCTGCGCCCGGCGGTCTGCATCCTGCTGGCGATGCTGGCGGCCAAGGGCGACTCGGTGCTGCGGAACGTGGACATCATCGCCCGCGGCTACGAGCAGCTCTACGAGCGGCTGGTCGAGATGGGCGCCCGGATCGAGGTCTTCTCGGACTAGCCCCCACAGGGGGCCCGGTCAGACGCGCAGCAGGACGGCGACGCCGACGCAGCCGAGGGCCCAGAGACCGCTGGCCAGCGTGCCGATGATGAACCGCTCGGACGCGACCGGGGCCTTCAGCTCGTTGAACCGGCCCAGCCCCTTCACCGCGATCAGCACGGCGAGCCCCTCGGCGAACCCGGCCAGCACGGTGACGGCGATGGCGGTGCGCTCGAGCACGCCGATCCAGGCGCCGCCCCGGAGCACCTCCGGGTCCGAGGCGCGCCGCCGCCCGGGCACCCGGTCGGGGTCGGCCGCCCGGAGGACGGCGGTGGCCACCGGCCCCCCGCCCAACGCGGCCGAGGCGACCGCCAGCAGCACCCCGCCGATCGCCGCCCCGTCGCCGACCCGACCCGCCCGCCAGGCGAGCGCGGCCGCGGCGCCCAGCAGCAGGACCAGCAGCAGCCCGCCGAACCGGCTGCCCCGCCGGTCGGTCTGCGGGGTCAGTGCGCCTCCGGCCACGGCCAGGACGCCGAGGCACACGAGTGCCGCGATGCCCATCCCACCGCCCACTGCGCTCATCCCGCCGCCCGGGCCAGCAGACGTGCCGCCGTCGGGTGCAGGTCCCGCTCGACGTCCCACAGGCCGGCGCCCAGCCGCTGCCCCACCGCCTGCCGGGTGACCCCCAGCTCGGTGGCCGCCTGGGCCTGGGTGCGCCCGGCCTCGACCAGCTCGATCGCCTCCCACGCCTGGTCGCTGCGCCGCTCGACAAGCACGGCGAGCGCGCTCAGCACCGCCTGCGCATCAGCGGCCGACTCGGGCACCGGCCCCCGCACGGCGAGCCGCACGGGGCGGCGCTTGGCCGCCTCCACGGCGGCCCGGGCGGCGACGAACGCCGGGCCGGCCCCCGCCCGGGTGCTGCCCGGCAGCGGCGTGTGCACCGGGCCCACCCCGATCCCGAGGCTCCACCCCCCGTCCCGCGCCAACCGGCGGACGACGTCGACCACCACGGCCGGGTCGTCGAGCAGGCCCTGGAACTCGTCACCGGCGGTGCGCTCGAAGCGGAGCACGGTGGGCACGTCAGCCAGTGCGCTCAGCACCTCGGGCACCCGGTCCGGGCTGCTGCGACTGTCCCGCTGGTCGACCGTGAGCACGAAGGGCATGGGGCAAGTCCATCAGCTTGCTCGGCTGGAAGCAAGCTCCTGACCTTGTCGGCGCGGCGCGGACCGGAGCGTCGGGTCAGGAGTCGGCCGGAGCCGGCGGGAAGCCGCCGGTGGCCACCGGCCCCCACCGCTCGATGGTGACCCGCAGCAGCGCCTTGCCCTGGCGCTGCATCGCCGCCCGGTACTCGTCCCAGTCGGGGTGCTCACCGCTGATCGACCGGAAGTAGTCGACCAGCGGGTCGAGCGCTTCCGGCAGGTCGAGCACCTCGGCCTGGCCGTCGACCTGGACCCAGGGGCCGTCGAAGTCGTCGGACAGCACGCAGAGCGAGACCCGGGGGTCGCGCCGGGCGTTGACCGCCTTGGCCCGCTGCGGGTAGGTGGAGACCACCACCCGCCCCTGGTCGTCGACGCCACAGGTCACCGGGGACAGCTGCGGGCTCCCCTCGCTGCGGCGGGTGAGCAGGAGGGCCTTGTGCCGGGGGCGCAGGAAGGCGAGCAGTTCGTCACGGTCCACCCGGTCGGCGGTGGCGGTCTTCGGCATGCCCGGAACCTACGACGTGCCTCCGACGGTCCGCGCCCCGGCGTCGGCCCGCACTCCGCACAGGATCACGTCCAGCCGATCGGTGGGACACGGCCGGGTGTGTTGGGATCAGGCCATGCCCGACGAACGCCGCCCCGACCCCGCCGCCGAGATCCCCGACGACGAGCACGGCGGGGACACCGGCGCGAGCCGGGTCAGCACCGAGACCGCGGCGGGGCCCACCGACGATCCCGACGTGGCGACGACCCGTGCGCCGATCCCCGGTCCGGAACGGGCCCGGCGCCTGCAGGCCGCGAGCCGCCGGGTGGCGGTCGTCTCGGGCGAACTGATCCTCATCGTCGTCGCCCTGCTCATCATCGGGCGGGTCATCGGCGAGCTGTGGGTCGTCCTGCTCCCCGTCGTCCTCGCGCTGCTCTTCACCACCGTGCTGTGGCCGGTGGCCCGCTTCCTGCGCAACCACTCCTGGCCGCCGGCGCTGGCGTCACTGGTCGTCCTGCTGCTCTTCCTGGGCGCGTTCGGCGGGATCGTCGCCGTCATCGCGCCCCAGGTGGTCGGGCAGGTCGAGGAGGTCGCCGACGGCGTGACCGAGGGCCTGGAGCAGGTGCAGGACTACCTGGCCGGCCCGCCGTTCAACGTCGACGACGACCAGATCGGCAACGCCGTCAACTCCATCGTCGACTCGGTGCAGAGCAACGCGCAGAACATCGCCGGCTACGCCGTCACGACCGCGACCACGATCGGCGGCCTGCTGATCAACCTGGTGCTCGCGCTGGTGCTGACCTTCTTCTTCCTCAAGGACGGCCCGAAGTGGGTGCCGTGGCTGGCGGCGCAGACCGGCCCGCAGGCCGCCCCGCACGTCGCGGCGCTGTCGCTGAAGACGTGGCGCACGCTGTCGGAGTTCATCCGCCAGCAGGCGATCGTCGGTTTCGTGGACGCCTTCTTCATCGGCGTCGGGCTGCTCGTGCTCGGCGTGCCGCTGGTGGTGCCGCTGGCCGTGCTGACCTTCTTCGGTGCGTTCATCCCGATCATCGGTGCCTTCGTCGCCGGTGGCTTCGCCGTCCTCATCGCGCTGGTCGACAGTGGCCTGACCACGGCGCTGATCGTCCTCGGCCTGATCATCGTGGTGCAGCAGATCGAGGGGAACGTGCTGCAGCCGATCCTGCAGGGCCGCGGCCTGAACCTGCACGCCGCCGTGGTGATCCTGGCGGTGACGGCCGGGGCCAGCCTGGCCGGGATCATCGGGGCCTTCCTGGCGGTGCCGGTCGCCGCGCTGATCGCGGTCGCCTACCGCTACGGCCGCGACGTGCTCGACGGCAACAACCCCGAGGTCGACGACGACGGCACCCGGGGGCAGCTGACCCGCGACGCCGCCGGCACCCACCTGGTGCGCGAACCGGCCGACACGACGCCCGGCAGCTGACCGACCTCCCCCGGCGGGAGGACGATGGGAATGCACCGGCCGCCCGCGGGGCTGGTGACCACGTGCAGCCCGACCAGCCGTCAGGAGGACGCCCCGTGCCGCAGCGACCGGAGGACCTCGTCGAGGTGCTCCCCGAGGCAGAGCCGTTCCTCGCCCGCGAGGCGGCCGTGTCCGCGCCCGAGCAGCGCACGGGCCTGGTGCTCGTCCACGACCTGGCCGGTGAGTTCGACGCCGCGCACGCGGGGGCGCTCACCGGAGCTCACCTGCTCGATGCGCTGCCCAACCGGCTCATCGCCCGCTTCGACGTCGACGCGCTGGTCGACTACCGGGGCCACCGGCCGCGGATGACGTTCTCCGGCGACCGGTACGTGTCGATCTCCTCCCCCGAGATCGGGCTGTACGCGCTGGAGGACGACGGCGGGACGCCGTTCCTGCTGCTGCACGGCGCCGAGCCCGACTACGCCTGGGAGCGGTTCGTCGCCGCCGTGCTGCAGCTGGTCGACCGGCTGGGCGTGACCTCGGCGGTCGCGCTGCACGCGATCCCGATGCCGGTGCCGCACACCCGCCCGGTGACCGTGACCGCGCACGCGACGCGGCGGCAGCTCATCGAGTCCTATCCGCTCTACTGGGGGGAGATGCGGATCCCCGGGAGCGTCGGGGCGTTGCTGGAGCTGCGGCTCGGGGAGGCCGGCGTCGACGCCCTGGGCATCGCCGCGCACGTCCCGCACTACCTGACCCAGGCCACCTACCCGGCGGCCTCGCTCACCCTGCTGGAGCACCTGACGCGGCTCACCGGCCTGCACGTGCCGGTCGAGACGCTGCGCGAGGCGGCCGAGGCACACCGCACCGAGGTCGACGAGCAGATCGCCCGCTCCAGTGAGAACACCGCGGTGGTCAACGCCCTGGAGGAGCAGTTCGACTCCTTCGCCGCCTCCCGCGAGGAGACCGGGCTGCTCGGGTTCAGTGGCGAGATGCCCACCGGCGATGAGCTCGGCGCGCAGATCGAGCGGTTCCTCGCCGAGCAGGACGGCGACCGCCCCGCCGAGTGACGCCGCGGCTCAGCCGGCGAGCACCCGGGCGACCGCGAGCGCCTGCGGGTCGACCGGCGTCCCGGTGGCGGCCGAGCGCAGCCAGGCGGCCAGCGGGCCGGCCACCACCGGGGACAGGGTGACGATCCACTCCGCCGTCCGTGCCCGGGCCTCGGCCACGTGCTCGGTGCTGCCGTCCGCCGAGCGGGCGACCACCTCCGGCCGGGAGGCCAGCAACCCGCCGACCGTCCAGCTGCCCCCGGTGGTCCGCGCCGCCAGCTCCTCGAGCCGGCCGGCTGCGGCCAGCAGCACTGCCGCGTCCGAGTCGCCCATGGCCTCGGTCTCCGCTCCCTGAGGTCCGTCGGTCACCGGAACGTGTGGGCGCTCAGGCCGGGAGCTTCGCCACCGTCAGCAGGACGACGGAGTCCTCGAGCGCCTCCAGGGCGTGCCGCTCGGCCGGGACGGCGAGCAGCTCGCCCTTCCCGAGCTCCTGGGGAGCGGCGGTGGAGGTCAGCCGGACCCGCCCCTCCAGCACCAGCAGGGTCGCCTCGCCGGGGTTCTCGTGCTCGGCGAGCCCCGTGCCCCCGCGCAACGCGATCACGGTCTGCCGCAGGGTCGCCTCGTGGCCGCCGTGGACCGTGTGTGCCGCCCGGCCGCTGTGCGCGTCGGCCGCCGCGGCGGCCAGGTCACGGGTCATCCCCCACACGTCCTGTCGTTCGCCGTTCATGCGCGTCCTCTCCATCGTCCGGGACCTCGGGCGGCCGGTACGACCCGCGCCCGGCGCGAGGACTGGGCCCGGCACCGCCCCGGACCATGCCCGCTGCCTGCCGGTCCTGGCAACCCGTTCGGTCGGCGCCGGCCCTCACAGCAGGTCCCGACCGGAGCGCCCACCGTCGGTGATGACCAAAGACCTGCTGCGGAACCGGGCGACCCCCACCAGACTCGGGGTGCCCCCGCCCACCGGGACCCGGTGGGCGGGAAGAGCACGACCCCGACGCAAGGAGCTCATGTTGCTGTCCGATCGATCACGTCCGGTCATCGAGGCGACCCTGCCGGTCGTCGCCGAGAACATCGAGGAGATCGCCCGGCGCTTCTACGCGCACCTGTTCGGCGCCCACCCGGAGCTGCTCGACGGGACGTTCAACCGCGGCAACCAGGCCGAGGGCACCCAGCAGGTGGCCCTGGCCGGCTCGGTCGCCGTCTTCGCCAGCGCACTCGTCCAGGACCCGGAGCAGGTCCCCGAGCACCTGCTGGCCCGGATCGCGCACAAGCACGCCTCGCTGGGCATCACCCCGGCGCAGTACGACGTCGTCCACGACAACCTGTTCTGGGCGATCGTCGACGTGCTCGGTGAGGCCGTCACCCCGGAGGTGGCCGCAGCCTGGGACGAGGTCTACTGGCTGATGGCCTACGCGCTGATCAACATGGAGCGCGGCCTCTACAGCTCCCGCGGGGTGCGGCCGGAGACCGTGTGGCGCGAGTGGGAGGTCGCCGAGAAGACCGCGGAGACCGCCGACGTCGTCACCTTCCGGGTGAAGCGGATCGACGACCGGCTGGTGAAGACCTCCCTGCCCGGCCAGTACGTCTCGGTGAAGATGCTGATGCCCGACGGCGTCCACCAGCCCCGGCAGTACAGCCTGACCCGGGCCGACGACGGCGAGCACCGCCAGTTCTCGGTCAAGCGGGTGCGCGGCGGCGACAAGCCCGGCGGCGAGGTCTCGAACCTGCTGTGCGACCAGGTCCAGGTCGGCGACGTCCTCACGATGTCGCTGCCGTTCGGGGACGTCGTCCTCGACGACTCCGGCCGCCCGGTCGTCTTCGCCAGCGCCGGCATCGGGATCACCCCGATGGCCGGGATGATCTCGCACCTGACCGCGGCCGGTTCGCGGCTGCCGATCACCCTGCTGCACGCCGACGTCGACGAGAGCTCCTTCGCCCTGCGGGAGCAGATCAGCGCTGATGTGCAGCAGCTGCCCAACGCCTCGCTGCACGTCTGGTACGAGCAGGGTGCGGAGGGCTCGCTGCCCGTCGCCGGCATGCACGCCGGGATGATGGACGTCGGGGCGATCGACCTGCCCGAGGGGGCGGCGTACTACCTGTGCGGTCCGCTGCCGTTCATGCGCGCCGTGCGCAGCGCGCTCATCGACCGCGGCGTGCCGGGCCGGGACATCCAGTACGAGGTGTTCGGCCCCGACCTGTGGCAGGCCGACCTGGCCGCCGAGCCGACGCCGGACGCCACCGCCCACCCGGTCGCCGCGCAGGCCTGACCGACCCTGCACAGCACTGCGGGCCGCGTCCGGAACTCCCGGACGCGGCCCGCAGGTCCTGCGATGGGGCCTCAGCCCCGGTGGGTCACCCCGCCAGGACGACGTGCTCGTTGGGCACGCAGTGCGTCATCGTCAGGCTCGAGACGTCGCGCGGGCCGTTCTTGCCGAGGTTGGCCGCACGCTGCAGCTCCGCCTCGGTCAGCGTCTGGGTCTGCAGCGGCTGCATCCCCCGGACGTCGTCCGCGGAGATGCCCAGGCCCTCGCCGACGCGCTGACCCAGCTCGTCCTCGACCATGAAGAGGTGCCACATCATCCGCTCCTGGATCGGCCGGTCGCACTGCGACAGGTTGGCGATCAGGTTGGCGACGAGGTCGTCCTTCTCCCACTGCTCGGACAGCAGGTAGCGCTGGCCGGCCTGGGTGTAGTCGTCGGTGCGCTCGATCCGCTTGCGGGTCAGCCGGCCGGTGATCTCCGGGCCCTGCTCGTCGTGCGTGGGGTACTCGGCCTCGCGCAGGCCGCCCAGGATCGACGGCTCGTAGTTGACGTGCGGGTTCTGCCCGGGACCCAGGTCCACGCCGTAGGCCATCGCCCCGTCGCGCTGGTTGGTGGCGACCTTGACGCCCTTGGGCTGGTTCACCGGCAGCTGCAGGTAGTTCGGGCCCACCCGGTAGCGCTGGGTGTCGGAGTAGGAGAACGTCCGGCCGACCAGCATCTTGTCGTCGGAGAAGTCCAGCCCGTCGACGAGCACACCGGTGCCGAAGGCGATCTGCTCGCTCTCGGTGAAGAAGTCCTGCGGCGTGCGGTTCAGCGTCATGGTGCCGACCTTGCGCAGCGGGAACTCGTTCTCCGGCCACACCTTGGTGTCGTCCAGCGGGTCGAAGTCCAGCTCCGGGTGGTCGTGGTCGTCCATCAGCTGGACGTGCAGGTCCCAGGACGGGAACTCGCCGCGCTCGATGGCCTCGTAGAGGTCCTTCGTGTGCACGCCGAGCTCCTTGCCCTGCGCGACCGCGGCGTCGGCCTCGGTCCAGGACTTGACGCCCTGCTTGGGCAGCCAGTGGTACTTGACCAGCTTGGTCTCACCGGCGGCGTTGACCCACTTGTAGGTGTTCACGCCGAAGCCCTGCATGGTGCGGTAGCTCGCCGGCAGGCCGCGGGGGCTGAGGACGAGCGTCATCATGTGCAGCGCCTCGGGCGACTGCGACCAGAAGTCGAAGACCCGGTTGGCGACCTGGCGCTCGAAGGTGACCGGGTCGGGCTTCTGCGAGTGGATGAAGTCGGGGAACTTGATGGCGTCCCGGATGAAGAAGACACCCAGGTTGTTGCCGACGAGGTCCCAGTTGCCGTCCTCGGTGTAGAACTTCACCGCGAAGCCGCGCGGGTCACGCGCCGCCTCCGAGGAGTCCCGGCCACCGGCGACGGTGGAGAAGCGCAGCGCGACCTCGGTCTCCTTGCCCTGCTCCTGGAAGAGCTTGGCGCGGGTGTACTTGCTGATCGGCTCGTCGCCGACGGTGCCGTCGGCCACGAAGACGCCGAAGGCGGTGGCGCCACGGGCGTGCACGACACGCTCCGGGATGCGCTCCCGGTCGAAGTGGCTGATCTTCTCCAGAAACTGGTAGTTCTCCAGCGTGGCCGGGCCACGCGAGCCCACCGTGCGCTGGTTCTGGTTGTCGTAGATCGGGTGTCCCTGACGGTTGGTCAGGACGGCCCGCTCGGCCTCAGTGGCCGCAGGGCCCTGCGATGCGACGTCGGTCATGCGATCACTCCTTCTTCGGTGGCACTGCTCGTTCCGTACCCGTGCGTTCCGCGCGACACCTGACAGCTCGCGCAGAGTCCCCAGAAGACGACCTCGGCCTCGTCCACGGCGAAACCCGCCGCGTCCGAGGGCGCCAGGCAGGGCGCCTGGCCCACGACGCAGTCGACGTCGGCGATCAGCCCACACCCCCGGCAGACCAGGTGGTGGTGGTTGTCGCCGACCCGCAGCTCGTACAGCGCCGGCCCACCGGCCGGCTCGATGCGGCGGGCGAGCCCGCTGCCGACGAGCGCCTTGAGCACCCCGTAGACCGCCTGCGGCGAGATCGAGGGGTGGACGGTGCGCGCGGCGGTGGCGATGGTGTCGGCGTCGACGTGCGGGTGCTCGGCGAGCACCCCGAGCACGGACAGCCGCGGCCGCGTGACGCGCAGCCCCGCCGTCCGCAGCTGCTCTTCCCAGGTCGTCTCCATCAGCAACCAGTGAACGCTCTTGTCTTGACTCAGTCAAGACAAGCGGACGTGCCCCTTGCCACTCGGGTGGCCCTGCACGGGGCCGGCCGTGACTATGCGAAGACGATGGTGCGGTCGCCTTCGACGACGACGCGGTCCTCGACGTGCCAGGTGACCGCCTGGGCCAGCACCTGGCGCTCGACGTAGCGACCGATGCGGCGCATGTCCTCGACCGTGGCGCGGTGGTCGACCCGGGCCACCTCCTGCTCGATGATCGGGCCGGCGTCCAGCTCCGCGGTCACGTAGTGCGCGGTCGCCCCGATCAGCTTCACGCCGCGGTCGTGGGCGGCCCGGTACGGGTTCGCGCCGACGAAGGCCGGCAGGAAGCTGTGGTGGATGTTGATCAGCCGCTCCGGGAAGCGGCTGCAGAAGTCGGCCGAGACGATCTGCATGTAGCGGGCCAGCACGACGAGGTCGACGTCGCCGATCAGCTCCAGGGCGCGGGCCTCGGCGGCGTCCTTGGTGTCGGGGGTGACCGGCACGTGGTGGAACGGCACTCCGTGAGCCCGGGCCACGGGCTCCAGGTCGGGGTGGTTGGACACGATGGCGGCGATCTCGGCCCGCAGGTCACCTGCGTCGACCCGGTAGAGCAGCTCCTGCAGCACGTGGTCGGCCTTGGAGACGAACACCGCCAGTCGCGGGGTGTGGGCCGCCTCGGTCAGCCGCCAGGTGAACTGCCACTCCCCCGCCAGGCCGGCGAGCGCGGCCTCCAGCTCGGTGCGTCGGGTCGCCAGGTCGGCGAGGACGAACTCCAGCCGCAGGGTGAAGGTGCCGCCCAGCGGGTCCGAGGAGTGCTGCTGGGACTCGGTGATGTTGGCGCCGGCCTCGGCCATCAGCCCGGAGAGCACCGCGACGATGCCCGGCCGGTCGGGGCAGCGGACGACCAGCCGCCCCAGGTCGGTCGTGTGGGGCTCTCGTGGCGCTGACATGCACCAGATGGTCTCAACAGCGACGCGCCGCGCCGCTGGGTGGGTCGGTCAGGGCAGGGCGGCGCGGGTGCGGGCGGCGACGTCGAACAGGTCGCCGTGCTCGGCGACCCGGGCCAACACGTCGTCGGTGCGGAACCGAACCGACTCGGGGTCGCCGCCCTCGCGCAGCGCGTCGACCTCGGCCCAGCGCAGCGGGGTGGACACCGTGGCGAACGGCCGGGCCCGCAGCGAGTAGGGCGCGACCGTCGTCTTCGCGGTGTTGTTCTGGCTCCAGTCGACCAGCACCTTGCCCGGCCGCAGCGCCTTCTCCATCCGCCAGACCACCGCCTCCGGCGTCTGCCGGGCGAGCTCCTGGGCCAGCGCCTTGGCGTACCGGCTGGGGTGGTCCTTGTCGGCGCACTCGATCGGCGCGTAGACCTGCATCCCCTTGGACCCCGACGTCTTCACCACCGGGTCCAGCCCGTCGGCGACCAGTCGGTCCCGCAGCCGGTGCGCGACCTGCGCGCACTCGACCACCCCGGCTCCCGGGCCCGGGTCGAGGTCGAGGACCAGCAGGTCGGGCAGCTGCGCCGTCCCGGCGTCGTCGACCTGCCACTGCGGCACGTGCACCTCCAACGCGGCGAGGTTGGCCGACCAGGCCAGGTCCGGGACGGCAGAGAGCAGCACCATGTCCAGCGTCTCCCGCCCCCGGGACGAGCCGGGCGAGGGCACCGTCACCGACCGCACCCACTCGGGGGCGTGCCGGGCGCTGTTCTTCTCGAAGAACGCCTTGCCCTCGACGCCGGACGGCCAGCGGGTGAAGGTGACCGGCCGGTGCGCCACGTGCGGGAGCAGCACCGGCGCGATCCGCACGTAGTAGTCGATCACCTGGGCCTTGGTGAACCCCACCTCGGGGAAGAGCACCTTCTCCAGGTTGGAGACCTCCAGCTGGCGGCCCTCGATCTGCACCCGCTGCCGGCTCATCCGGGCTCCACCACGACGTCGGCCGGGGCCACGTCCTCGCGCAGCCCGCGCCAGGCCGGGTGCCGCAGCTTGCCCTCGCGGGTCCACTCGGTGAACGCGACCTCGCCGACCAGCACCGGCTCGACCCAGTGCGCGTCCCGGGTCACCTCGCGCGGCAGCGGGTCGGCGAACGGCGCGGACCCCCGCGGGGTGAGCAGCGGCTCGAGGTCGGCCAGCGCCTTCGCGGTGAAGCCGGTGCCCACGTGCCCGGCGAAGACCAGCCGGCCTTCCTCGTCGTGCACCCCGAGCAGCAGGGAGCCGATGCCGCCGGCCCGCCGCCCGGCCCCGGGGCGCCAGCCGCCGACGACGACCGACTGGGTGCGCAGGTTCTTGACCTTGCGCCAGTCCGGTCCGCGGCCACCCGGCCGGTAGACGGAGTCCAGCCGCTTGGCGACGACGCCCTCCAGCCCGTTCTCCCGGCTGGCCGCCTGCACCTGCTGCCCCACGCCGGCGGTGTCGCCGCGGAACCAGGGGGTGGTGACCCAGCGGTCCGAGCCCAGGCCGAGCGCGTCCAGCCGCTCGCGGCGGGCGGTGTAGGGCAGCCCGAGCAGGCTCTCGCCGTCCAGCGCCAGCAGGTCGAAGACCAGGTAGCTGACCGGGGCGGCCGCGGCCAGCCGGGCCACCTCCGGCCCGGTGCGGTGCATCCGGCCCTGGAGCAGCCCGAAGTCCGGCCGGCCCCGCGCGTCGAGCGCGACGACCTCGCCGTCGACCACCGCGTCGTGCCCGGCCAGGGCATCCGGCAGCGGGCCCAGCTCGGGGTAGCTGGCGGTGACGTCGTTGCCGCTGCGGGCCCGCAGCCGGACCCGCCCGGAGCGCACGTGCGCCAGCGCCCGGACGCCGTCCCACTTGAACTCGTAGCCCCAGCGCAGGTCACCGGCCGCAGGGAGCTCCCCGATCGCGGCCAGCATCGGCGGCAGGTCCTCCGGCACGCCGTCGGCGACGGGCCCGGCGACCACCGGGTCGGGATCGAGCTTGCGCAGCGCCCAGCTGCCGTCGGGCAGCCGGAACAGCACGTGCCGCCCGGTCAGCCGCTGCCCGTCGAACGCCACGGTGACGTGGTCGTCCTTCCACGTCTCGGCGGCGTAGCGGCCGGCGTCCCAGATGGTCGACACGCCCGCGCCGTACTCGCCGGCGGCGATCGTGCCGGAGAAGGACGCGTACTCCAGCGGGTGGTCCTCCGTGGGGACGGCGAGCCGGTTCACCCCCGGCTCGGTCGGCGGACCCTTCGGCACCGCCCAGCTCTTCAGCACGCCGCCGCGTTCCAGCCGCAGGTCCCAGTGCACCCGCTCGCCGGTGCGGCCGCGCGGCGTGCGGTGCTCGTGGACGACGAAGGTGTCGTCGTCCCCGATCGGCAGGGGTTGCCCGGCCGGCGGGACCGGCTCGGCGGTACGGGTCGGGTCCCGCTTGGCCCGGTAGGACGCCAGCGGGTCGGCGGCGGCCACCGCGGGTCAGGCGGTCTTGCGCGGGCGGGAGGCGCGCTTGGCCGGCTTCGCCGGCTCGTCGCCCTCCTCCGCCGCGGCCTTCTTCGGCGCCGCCTTCCGGGCCGGGGCCTTCTTCGCCGGGGTCTTCTCCCCGGCGGCCGCCTTCTTCGCCGGTGCCTTGCGCGCGGTCGTCTTCTTCGCCGGGGCGGCGTCGGTCTCGTCGTCCGCGCCGTCGTCCGGACCGGCGGCGGGGGTGCTGCCGCCGGCGCGCTCGACGCTCCGCCGCAGCGCGCTCATCAGGTCGACCACCGCGCCACCGCCGTCGTCGGCGGCGTCGGGCGCGGGCTGGACCTCACCGCCGGACTGCTTGGCCTCCAGCAGCGCGGTCATCGCCTCGCGGTAGTCGTCGGTGAACTGGGTGGCGTCGAAGTCCCCGGCCATCGTGGAGATCAGCGACTCCGCCATGGCCAGCTCCTGCGGGCGGACGGCCACCTCCTCGTCGAGGAAGCTGAACGCGGGCCGGCGGATCTCGTCGGGCCAGCGCATGGTGTGCAGCACCAGCACGCCCTCCCGGACCCGCAGCGCGGCCAGTGACTCCCGCTGCCGGATGGCGATCTTGGTGATCGCCACCTGGCCGGCGTTCTCCAGCGCGGTGCGCAGCAGCACGTAGGGGCGGGTCGCGACGCCGTCGGGCTCCAGGTAGTACGTCTTCTCGAAGTGGATCGGGTCGATCTGCTCCTGGTCGACGAACTGGAGCACCTCGATCTCGTGCGTGGTGCCCAGCGGCAGCTGGTCGAAGTCCTCGTCGGTCAGCACGACCAGCTGGCCGTCGGGGAGCTCGTAGCCCTTGGCGATGTCGCCGTACTCGAGCTCCTCGCCGTCGACCGAGCAGACCCGGCGGTACTTGACCCGGCCACCGTCGGCCTTGTGCACCTGGTGGAACCGGATGTCGTGGTCCTCGGTGGCCGAGTACAGCTTCACCGCGATGCTGACCAGACCGAAGGAGACCGCGCCGCGCCAGATCGACCGCATGACCGCCTCCTGTCCGCGGGGTCCGGTGACGCCCGCCGTCTCGACAAGATCACAGGATAGGTGCCCGGGTGCCGGCGCGGCAGCCCGAGACGGTCACGGAGCGCAGCGCCTCACCCGGTCGGGGACCACGGAGCCCGGCGGCACGCCGCGGATCGCCGGCACCCGGCGGCCACGCAGCGTGACGCCCGCCTCGTGGTCAGACCTCCTGGCCGGTGAGGCTCTCCGCGTCCTCGTCGCCACCGGGCCGCAGCCCGCCGTTCTGGATGGCGTCGTAGACGAACTGGAGGACGTCGGAGCCGGCCACCATGGTCATCGTCAGCGCGGCCAGCCGGGTGGCCCGCGGTGCGGTCACGTAGCCGAGCACGAAACCCGTGCCGACCCACTGCGCCATGCAGAACGGGCAGGTCAGCAGCTCCCCCACGGCGTGCTTGACGCCCCCGTGCTCGCGCACCTCCTCGGCGACCTCGGCCTCACCCGACGTCCCCTGGTAGCTGACGAACGGCGCGCGCACCGGGGCGGTGACCGGGTCCTTGGCGATCCGCCGGGCCAGCCGGAAGGTGCCGACGGTCAGCAGGACGGCGTCACCCAGGGGGATCCGGCTGGGGAGCTCGCGCCCCGACACCCGGATCGCCGTGGCCGCCGCGCCCACCAGGCCCACGTAGACGCTCATCGCCCCCAGGTCCGCGGCCAGCGGCCGGGCCTCTCCCTGCGTGTACTCCTCCTGCTGGGTGCGGGCCCAGCGGCGGACCGGCCGCCCGATCCGCTGGACCTCGTCTGTGATCGCCATGCCGCGCCGGTACCCGCGCCCCCCGGTGCCATGCGGCGGCGGGAGGCAGATCACGCATGCCCGGCAGGGCCTCGGGTAGGGGCCGACCACGACGCCGGTCGCCCGACCGGCTCCCCCGTCCCCCCGGACGGACGAGCGCGCCCGCCCCTGTGGCGCGCAGAACGGAGGCACTCCCATGACCGACCCGGACCGCGCCGCCCGCGACTCCGCACTCAACGACGCCGAGTTCCCCGACGACGAGCGTGGGCTCACCGGCACGGCGGACGGCCCCCGCGGCGACGTCGGCCCCGAGGGTCAGACCGCCCGCGACGTCTTCCCCGAGGACAACGGCATCCCCGAGGTCTCCCAGGACGACAGCCCCACCATGGCCCGCGCCGAGGACCCGGAGTTCGCCCCCGAGCCCGGCGACCGCGCGCACCAGGCCGTCGACTTCGGGACGACGGCACGCGAGCAGTCCGAGGGCGAGTCGCTGAGCGGCCGGCTGGAGCGGGAGATCCCGGAGGACGCGCCCGACGTGCGCCCCGCCGAGGACCCCGACCGGGCCGTCGCCCAGCTGGACCAGGACGAGGACACCGACCGGCTCAGCGACTCCGGGACCAACCGCACCGGCGACGACGTCGAGGCGTTCGCCGATGCGCCGGTCGGGGGCGAGGGCCCCGAGGAGAGCGCGGTGCACGTCGTCGAGGGCACCTGAGCCCTGCCGTTGCCCGACGGACCGGCCCGGTGTGGCCGGTCGGTCGAGCGGTTGAGCACTGGATTGGTGCCGCGATCATGACGCGGCTAGGTTGGGCGCCACGGTTGAGCAGCCAGCCGTGGCCTGCCCGAGGACTCCTCGGGAGGTGTTCACGAACCTCGGTGTCCCGGGCCGCGTCTGGTCCGGACGGTGTACCGCAGTACATTGTCCGGGCACCCGCGTGCCCGCCAGGCATCGCCGCTGAGAGGAGCTGCAGTCCGTGACCTCATCCGACTCACCCGCCGAGGGCTCGCGCGACGTGTCAGCCCCGGCTGACTCGAACGACGCGCCCTTCGACGACGTGATCACGCTGTCGACGTCCACCGACGACGACGGCACGGTCACCGTGACGGTCGTCGGCGAGGTCGACACCTTCACCGCCCCCGTCCTCCGGGCGTCCCTGGACACCCAGCTCGAGCAGCAGCCGACCGCGCTGGTCATCGACCTGTGCGGCGTCCAGTTCCTCGGCTCGGCCGGCCTGGCCGTGCTCGTGGAGACCCAGAAGTCGGCGCGCTCCCGCGACGTCGGCCTGCGACTGGTGGCCAACACCCGCGCCGTGACCCGGCCGCTCGAGGTCACCGGCCTCATCGACCTGTTCACGATCGCCGAGAAGGCCTGAGGAAGGCCCCCTCTCCAGGGGCCGCACACACCACGACGACGGCGCTCCACCTCCGGGTGGGGCGCCGTCGTCGTGTCCGGGGTCGTTCTTCAGGCGCTGAGCAGCTGGCAGACCGCCGCCTCGATCTTCCTCTGCGCGGTCCGGTCGTCCGGGGCCTGCGCGGCGTCCGACAGTGCCTCGGCGACCGTCTCGCCATGCTCGTAGCGGTCGACCACGCGAGGGTCGACGTAGCTGTTCTTGCAGACCGTCGGGGTGTTGCCCAGCTGCTCGGAGACCTTGACGTAGGCCTCCCGCACCGCCCGCTTGCGCGCTGTCCGACTGCTCGGCGTGGGGCTCTCGGCCAGCGTGGCGGCCATCATCACCGTCGCCGTCCAGGTGCGGAAGTCCTTGGCGGTGATCTCCGCCCCGCTGACCTCCTTCAGGAAGGCGTTGACCTCGTCGCTGGTCACGTCGTGCCAGTTCCCGTCCGCCAGCCGGTAGCCGAGGAGCTCTTCGCCCTCCTCCGCCGGCCGCTCCAGCAGCTGCCGGACGACGGTCGCGGTCGGCCGGTCGAGCAGCTCGACCTCCCGGTCGATGCCGCCCTTGGCGGTGTAGTGGAAGAACACCCGCTCCCCGCGCACCTCGACGTGCTCGCGGCGCAGCGTGGCGAGCCCGTAGGTGCCGTTGTCCTCGGCGTACTGCTCGCTGCCCACCCGGAAGGCGCCCAGGTCCAGGAGCCGGACGGCGCACGCCAGCACCCGCTCACGGTTGAGCCCCCGGGTGCGCAGCGCGGACGCCACCTCGTCCCGGACGTCGGGCAGCTGGTGGGAGATCTCCAGCACCCGCTGGTGCTTGGCGGCGTCCCGCTTGACTCGCCACTCGTCGTGGTAGCGGTACTGCCGCCGCCCGGCGGCGTCGGTGCCGACGGCCTGGATGTGGCCGTTGGGCCAGGGGCAGATCCAGACGTCCTTCCAGGCCGGGGGGATCGCCAGCGCCCGCAACCGGTCCAGCCGGTCGTCCTTGATGGGGACACCGGCCTCATCGAGGTAGGAGAAGCCCTTGCCGGCGCGACGCCGGGTCCAGCCCGGGGCGTTCACGTCACTGCGCCGCAGTCTCACGACCGGAGGATGCGCACGACCGGGTCGGCCCAAACACGGGCGGTCACCACGCTTCCCGGTCGGGCGGTCGTCGTGCACGGTGACCGCCGGCGGGACGTTTGACGAGATGCCCCAGCGGGCAACGCAGCCAGGCGGTCGGTCTACCGTCAAGGGAGCCGGGCCTGGCCCGGCACCCGTCGCCGAGCGACCGTTCGTCGTTCGCGCTCCGAGCTGGAGCCGCGAGGGCGGGTGCGCGACGACGAACAGCCGCGCTCCCGTCCGGGGGTGCGGAGGCGAAAGAAGGAGCGAACGACGCATGGTCGACACGACGGGCGCCGCCACCGGCGAGCGGCGCACCGAGCGGCTGGAGCTGCGGGTCCCCACCTCGCCCACCCAGCTGCCCGCGGTGCGGGCGATGACGGGTGATCTGGCGATGCGGATGGACTTCGACCTCGACGCGGTCGAGGACCTCCGCCTGGCCGTCGACGAGGCCTGCGCGACGCTCTCCTCCGTCGCCCTGGGCGATGCACCGCTGACGGTCGTGTTCGAGGCTGCGCGCGACGGCCTGCGGATCGATGCCTGGGTGCCGACGGCGCCCGGTGTCGACGTGCCGCGGGACGGCTTCGGCTGGGCGGTGCTGCACACCCTGGTCGACACGGTCGAGGCCGGGCCGAGCAACCAGTCGGCCGTGCCGGCCGGCAACGGCCAGGCCACGCCGGTCGCCTGCATCAGCCTGGTCAAGAAGCTGCGGCGCTACAGCCCGATCGACGCCCTGCCCGAGCAGTCCGACCCCGACGTGTCGGTCGCACGGTGACCCGGTCGGCTGCTCCGGACTCCCCGGCTGCCGACGACGCCGTCCTCGGCCCGGGTGAGCCCACCGGGTCCCCGACCCCGGCCGCCGAGACCCCTGCGGGCGCCGGCGCTGCCCCGGAGACCCAGATGACGACGGAACCCACGGAGCCGACCCCCACGGAGTCCGCTGCCGAGACCCCTGCGGTCGCCTCGGAGGCTGCCGCCGACCCGGCGCCCATGTCGGACAACCGGAAGCGGGCCGAACGGACCGCGCCCCTGTTCGCCGAGTTGGCCACGCTGGACAAGGGCGACCCGCGCCGCGAGCGGTTGCGGGAGATCCTGGTCGAGGAGCACCTCCCGCTGGTCCGGCACTTCGCCCGCCGGTTCAGCAACCGTGGTGAGCCGTTCGACGACCTCCTCCAGGTCGGCACCCTCGGCCTGATCGCGGCGATCGACCGGTTCGACCCGAGCCGCGGGGTGGAGTTCCTCTCCTTCGCCGTGCCGACCATCACCGGTGAGATCAAGCGGCACTTCCGCGACCAGGGCTGGTCGGTGCGGGTGCCGCGGCGCCTGCAGGAGCTGCACCTCTCGCTCAACGCAGCGGTCAGCGAGCTGTCCCAGAAGAACGGCCACGCACCGACGCCGTCCGAGCTCGCCGAGCACCTCGGCATCCCCCGGGCGGAGGTCCTCGAGGGCCTCGCGGTGGCCAACGCCTACCGCAGCAGCTCGCTGGACGAGCGCCTCTCCGGCGAGGAGGACTCCCCCACCCTGGCGGCGACGCTCGGCGAGGAGGACGCCGCCCTGGAGGGCGTGGAGTACCGCGAATCGCTGCAGCCGCTGCTGGCCACCATCCCGCCGCGGGAGCGCCGGATCCTGATCCTGCGGTTCTTCGGCAACATGACCCAGTCGCAGATCGCCGCGGACATCGGCATCTCCCAGATGCACGTGTCCCGGCTGCTCAGCCAGACCCTGGCCAAGCTCCGCGAGGGCCTGCTCAAGGACTGACGAAGGACCCCCTTGCCCCCCACCGCTCGCAGGCTCGCGGCGGGACCCTGCAAGGGGGCCGGACGCCGATGGCCCAGGACTCGTCGAGTCCTGGGCCATCGGCGTCTCCGTGCGTCAGGAGGGCGGCAGCTCCAGCGGGTCGTCGTCCGCGGGGCGGTTGCGCGGGTCGGCGGCCGGGCCGCTCTCCTGCACGTCCTGCTTGACCTGGGACAGCGGCGGCGGCTTGGGGATCTGCGGCGCCGTCCCCTCCGCCTGGTCGACGATGCTGGACAGCGAGATCTTGGCCTCGGGCTGGTCGGCGGCCGGCGGCAGGTTCGAGTCGAACCAGCTGCTGGTGTCCAGCGACGACGCCGGCGGCTGGGTCGCCCCAGCACCCTGCCCGCCGGAGGGAGCGTCGACGTCCAGCCAGCTGCGCTGCCCCTCGCCGTCGTCGCCGCCACCCAGCTTGGACAGCCCCTCCAGCGCCTTGCTGAACTCGCTGGGCACGATCCACATCTTGTTGGCGTCGCCCTGGGCGATCTTCGGCAGCGTCTGCAGGTACTGGTAGGCCAGCAGCCCCTGGTCGGGCTTGCCGTCGTGGATGGCCTGGAACACCGTCTCGATGCTCTTCGCCTGCCCCTGCGCCTGCAGGAAGAGCGCGGCGCGCTCACCCTCGGCGCGCAGGATCCGGCTCTGCCGCTCGGCCTCGGCGTCCAGGATCGCGGCCTGCTTCTTGCCCTCCGCGGAGAGGATCGAGGCGGCCTTCTGGCCCTCGGCGGTGGTGATCGCCGACTGCCGCTGCCCCTCGGCGGTCAGGATGACCGCGCGCTTGTCGCGGTCGGCGCGCATCTGCTTCTCCATGGAGTCCTGGATGGAGGCCGGCGGGTCGATGGCCTTGATCTCCACCCTGGCCACCCTCAGCCCCCAAGGACCGGTGGTGCCGTCGAGCACGTCGCGCAGCTGGGAGTTGATGCCGTCCCGGCCGGTCAGCGCCCCCTCGAGGTTCAGCCCGCCGACGACGTTGCGCAGCGTCGTGGTGGTGAGCTGCTCCATGCCGGTGATGTAGTTCGCGATCCCGTAGACCGCCAGCCGCGGGTCGGTCACCTGGAAGTACAGGACCGTGTCGATGCCGACCTGCAGGTTGTCGGCGGTGATCACCGGCTGCGGCGGGAAGGAGATGACCTGCTCGCGCAGGTCGATCGTGGCGCGCACCCGGTCGACGAACGGCACGAGGAGCGCCAGACCGGGTGAGAGGGTGCGACTGTACCGGCCCAGGCGCTCGACCACCTTCGCCTGCGCCTGGGGGACGATCGTCACGCTCTTGGCCAGGATGAAGGCCACGAGCACGGCGATCACGATCAGAGCGATGAGGGCGGGTTCCACGAGGGCGGTGCTCCGTTCCTAGGAGTGGTGCGGCGAACCGATCCTCCCCCGTCCGGCTTCCCGCGGGCACCCCTGGGGCCCCCGGTCACCCGATCGCGGGCTCAGAGGTGGCTGACGTAGGCGATCGGGCCCTCGATCTGCACGATGCGGACCTCGGCACCGACCTCGTAGGCCTCGTCGTCGAGCTGGGTGCGCGCCGTCCACTCGTCGTCGCCGAGCCGGATGCGCCCCTCGTCGTTGTCGACCCGCTGGCTGACCACGGCCTCGCGGCCCACGTAGGTCGCGACGCCGTCGATCTGCTCGGGCGTCCGGTCGACCAGGTGCCGCTTCGCGACCGGCCGGACGAGCACGAGCAGCCCGACCGAGACGACGATGAAGGCGATCACCTGCAGCAGCACCGGCCCGCCCAGCAGCGCAACGCCCATGCCACCCAGCGCGCCACCGGCGAACATCAGCAGGACCAGGTCCAGGCTGGCGACCTCACCGGCCGCGAACAGGCCTGAGGCGATCAACCAGAGCAACCAGGCGGGCACGCTCCGAGTCTGGCACGAGGAGGCGCGATCCGGCTCCCGTCCCACGCCCGGCGGTGCACCGGGCTCCGCCGCGGCGGCGCACCGGCGTGATCGGTCTGTGCCGGACGGTGGCGGGACCGTCGTAGCCTCGTTCACCGTGCACGACATCGCCGCCGGCCGGTTCGCCGTCTGGGCCACCGCCTGGCTCACCGGCCGCAGTTCCTACGACGAGGCGCTCGACGTCCTGCTGGGCGAGACCGCCCACCGGGTCGTCGGGCTGCCCGGCACCGACGAGGCGGTGCCGCTGGGCTGGGCGCTGAGCGCCCTGCGCGGGCTGGGCGAGCAACGGCTGCGGCTGGTGCTGCCGGTCCCCGGTGACACCCGCGGTCTGCCGGCGGTGCCGGAGCTGGTGGCGCTCGGCCTGGAGTCCGGGCAGGCCGCCGTGGGGTCCCGGCTCGCCCTGGTCCCGGAGGCGCTGGGGCCCGAGGCGGTCTCCTGGGCGGCGGTCTCCCTCGACGGCGGCCCGCCCCTGGCGCCGCCGGCGGAGGGCAACCTGCGGGCGGTCTCCGGGGCACTGGACCTCGCCGTCGGTGACGCGGCCCGGACGCTCGCCTCGCTGGACCTGGCGCGGTGGAACCCCGAGGTCCCCGGGCTGCTGGCCGGGCTGGCCCGCACGGTGCACGCCCCGGGGCTGCCAGCCGACCACGACCCGGTGGCGCTGTCGGTGCTGGGCCGGGCGCAGCGGTTGTCCCAGGTGCTGGACCTGGCGATGGCCGACGCGCCGGGGGCTGCGGTCACCCACGCCCAGGCAGCGGCCCGCGACGAGGCGCTGCGCCCGCTGGCCACCGCCGTCCGCGAGGCGACGGTCGCCGCCTACAACTGGGTCCCGCGCGGCTGAGCCGCGGCGCTCTCCCGCCGTTCCACCCGCTCTGACGCCGCTTCAGTCGCGTCAGAGCGGGCGGGGGTGCGCGAGAGCGACTCTCAGGCGGCCGGGCGGGCCGGGCGCTTCACGAAGCAGCAGCTGGCCGGGCAGTTGGTGCCCAGCCGGGGCTCTCCGCCGGACCGGCGCTCGGCCAGCAGCTCCCGCAGCGACGCCACGAACGCCGGGTGCGTGCCCGCGGTCGCCGCCCGGGCGAAGGTCAGCCCCAGCTCGCCGGCGGTCTCCTCCGCCTCGTTGTCCAGGTCCCAGATGACCTCGAGGTGGTCGGAGATGAAGCCGACCGGGAAGAGGACGACGGCGGTCTCCCCCGACTCGGCCAGCGCCCGCAGGTGGTCGTTCACGTCCGGCTCCAGCCAGGGCACCGACGGCGGCCCGCTGCGGCTCTGCCACACCAGGTCGAAGCCCCGCCCCGGTGCCGCCGCCTCGACGACCAGCTCGGCGGCCCGCTGCAGCTCGGCCTCGTAGGCCCCGCCGTCCGGCCCGGCCACCGCGGCCATCGCGTTCGGGATGCTGTGCGCGGTCGCCACCAGCCGGGCGGTGCCGCGGACCTCCTCGGGCAGCGAGGCCATCGCGGCGGCCAGCGCCTCGGCGTTGGCCTGGACGAACCCCGGTGCGTCGAAGTAGTGCGGCAGCTTCTCGGCGGTGGGGCCGGTCGGCGCGGTGGGGTCGAGCTCCAGCGCGACGCGGGCCCGGGCGACGTCCTCGTGGTACTGCCGGCAGCCGGAGAACGAGGCGTAGGCGGAGGTGGCGAGCACGTAGGCGTGCTCGATGCCGTCCTCGGCCATCTGCCGCCAGGCGTCCTCCACGTAGGGCGCCCAGTTGCGGTTGCCCCAGTACACCGGCAGGTCGATGCCGGCCCCGGCGAGCTCGGCCTCCAGCGCGGCGACCAACGCCTTGTTCTGGTCGTTGATCGGGCTGACCCCGCCGAAGTGGTGGTAGTGCTCGGCGACGGCCTCCAGCCGCTCGGGTGGGATGCCCCGGCCGCGGGTGACGTTGAGCAGGAACGGCATCACGTCGTCGTGGCCCTCGGGGCCGCCGAAGCCGAGCACCAGTAGCGCCTCGCGGCGCCCGGCCGGGGCCGGCTCGGCCGAGGGGGCCACGCCGCCGTTGTTGCGCACGGCCAGCGACGGTTCCTGGTCGGGCTGCTGGCCGGGAGGGGTGATGGAGGCACCTGCGGGGAGGGGGTTCCCGGGGCTTGCGAGGTCGGTCACGAGACCGTCATACCCCCACAGCGTGGAAGCCGCCGTCGACGTGCACGATCTCACCCGTCGTGGCCGGGAACCAGTCCGAGAGCAGCGCGGTGACGGCCTTGCCGGCCGGCTCGGTGTCGGTGACCGACCAGCCCAGCGGCGCGCGGCCCTCCCATGCCTCCTCGAACTGCGCGCTGCCCGGGATCGACTTCATCGCCATGGTGCGCAGCGGGCCGGCGGCGACGAGGTTCACCCGGACGCCCTCGGGACCGAGCTCCCGGGCCAGGTAGCGGGAGGTCGACTCCAGGGCGGCCTTGGCCGCGCCCATCCAGCCGTAGACCGGCCACGCGACGGTAGCGTCGAAGGTCAGCCCGACCACCGAGGCGGTGTCGCCGAACAGCGGGCGGCAGGCCTGGGTCAGCGAGGCCAGCGACCAGGACGAGACCTGGAACGCGGTCGCCGCGTGCTCCCACGCCACCTCCGGGAAGCCGTCGCCCATCGCCTCCTGCGGGGCGAAGCCGATGGAGTGGACGACGCCGTCGAGAACAGCACCGTCGTCGCCCAGGTGCGGGCGCAGCCGGTCGGCCAGCGTGGCCAGGTGCTCGGTGTTCGTCACGTCCAGCTCGACCACCGCCGCCTCCTGCGGCAGCCGCTTGGCGATCCGCTGGCACAGCGACAGGGCCCGGCCGAAGTTGGACAGGACGACGGTGGCGCCCTGCTCCTGCGCCAGCCGTGCGACCGAGAACGCGATCGACTGCTCGGTCAGCACGCCGGCGACCAGGATCTTCTTGCCGTCCAGAATGCCCATCAGTGCCCCATCCCCAGTCCGCCGTCGACCGGGACGACCGCCCCGGTGATGTACCCCGCCTGCTCGCCCGCCAGGAAGCGGACGACGCCGGCGATCTCGTCTGCCTCGGCGAGCCGCCCCAGCGGCACCTGCCCGAGGATCTCCTGCTGCCGCTTCTCGGGCAGCTCCGCGGTCATGTCGGTCGACACGAACCCCGGCGCCACCACGTTGGCGGTGATGTTGCGCCCGCCCAGCTCCCGGGCGATCGAGCGGGCGAGCCCGACCAGGCCGGACTTGCTCGCCGCGTAGTTGACCTGCCCGGCAGAACCGAGCAGCCCGACGACCGAGGAGATGAAGATCATCCGCCCCGCCCGGGCGCGCACCATCTTCGGCGCCGCCCGCTTGGCGACCCGGTAGGCGGCGGTCAGGTTGGCGTCGATGACATCCGTGAACGCGTCCTCGCCCATCCGCAGCAGCAGCCCGTCGCGGGTGATCCCGGCGTTGCTGACCAGCACCTCGACCGGGCCCTGGTGCTCCTCGACCTCGGTGAAGGCGCGGTCGACGGCGGCGGCGTCGGTGACGTCGCACTGCACCCCGAACAGCCCCTCGGGGGCGCCGCTGCCGCGGTGGGTCACCGCCACGGAGTCACCCGCCTCGGCGAACGAGCGGGCGATGGCGAGCCCGATCCCCCGGTTGCCACCGGTCACCAGCACCGACCTGCCCACTGCACCCACCTCATCGAGCCGACCGTGCAATCGTCGGAGTGAACCTAGTCGGTGGGCGCAGGTCACACCGGACGAGCCCCGACGTCGATCCCGCCGCACACTGGCCGGGTGACGTCGTCCCCGCCGGGCCCGCGCGGTCTCGTCCGGCTGCTGAACACCGCCGATGGGCGGGCGCTGTGCCTGGCCGGCGCGGTGGACGCCGACGTCGTCCTGGCGTTCCAGCGGCGCTACGGCCGCGAGCCGGTGCGGGTGGACGTGATCGACGCCGGGTCGGTGACCTCGTTGTCCGGCGCGGCGCTGGAGCTCGTCCGCGACCACCTGGACGTCGCTGCCCTGGGCGGGCGGACGGTCACGCTCCGGCGGTCCCCAGCCTTCGGCCGGCTGCTCCAGCAGATTTAAACCCGGCGCGGGCGGGGCCTGCGCGACACAGGCCCCGCCCCGGCCGATCAGGTCAGTGCGCTGCCACCGCCGTCGGCCGGGCCAGCCGGACGCCGACCGCGGCCACTACGGACAGCGCGCCGAGCACCGTGAGCGCGGACCCCAGACCGTCGAGCACGCCGCTGAGCGCCAGCACCACCAGCGGGCAGACGAACTGCCCGAGGAACAGGGCCGACGTCCAGACCCCGGTGGCCCGGCCGCGCTGCTCGAACCCGAGTGAACCGAGCGCCCAGCTGAGCAACGCCGGCAGCAGCAGCCCGTTGCCCAGCCCGGTGACGACGGCGCAGACCGCCACCACCGGCACAGACGAGGCCATCGCCAGGCCGATCAGGCCCAGGCCGGAGAGGAGGAACGCCACCGGGATGGTGACCACCGGCCCCAGCCGGGTGAGCCGGCCGAAGGCGAACGCTCCCGCCGCGGTGCCCAGCGAGCCGATCGCGCTGACCGCGCCGATCGTGGCGGTGGACTCGATGCCCAGGGCGTCGAGCTTGAACGACAGCTCCACGATCAGCACGTAGAAGACCAGGCCACCGAAGAGGGTCACGCCGACCGGCGCAGCCAGCTGGTGCCAGGGCAGCGCGGGCAGCTTCCCGGTGCGCACAGCCGAGCCGGCCGCCGGCTGCCAGACGTGCCGCGCGGCCAGGACGGCGAGCGGCAGGCTCACCGCGTACAGCCAGAACGGGGCCCGCCAGCTGCTCTCCCCCAGGGCGCCGCCCAGCCCGAAGAAGAGCGTCGCCGCGACGGTGGTGCACATGACCTGGTAGCCGAAGTAGCGCTCCCGCTCCGGGCCGGAGAAGTAGTCGGCCAGCAGGGTGGTGCAGCAGGTCATGATCGCCGCCTCGGTCAGCCCGACGAGCACCCGGCTGGCCACGATGAGCTCCAGCGAGTCCAGCCAGAGCGGCGCCGTCCCGACCAGTGCGTAGGCGACCAGGGCGCCGACGAGGAGCCGCTTGCGGCCCACCCGGTCGACGATCCGGCCGGCGATCATCGCGGTCAGCCCGATCACCAGGGCGGGCGCGGTGAGCACGATCGGAGCGAGCGCCTGCACTCCCGGCGTGCCGGCGAAGGCGTCCTCGATCGCGGGCAGCACCGGCGCCAGCAGCACCGAGCCGAGCACGGCCAGGCAGCTGGAGAGCAGGAGCACCGCGACCTGCGGGCGCCCGGCGGGCCGGCCCGTGACGGGGTCGACGGCCCGGCCCGGGCTGGGCGGCTCGGACAGCCGCGGGCGGCTCGGTGCGGACTCGGACACGGGCGTCTCCTCGGGTTCGGCGCCGGTCGGCGGTGACCGGCAGCACTGACCGAGGAGTGTCAGGACGGCGCCGGGCGAGCGGAAATCACTTCTCCTGGGGTCGGCCATCAGCTCCGTCGATGCCCAGCGGGCCGTCGACGGCCTGCCGGGCGGCCCGGGCGATGACGTCGCGCAGGTAGCGGTGCTCGGGGTCGTCGTCCAGTGCCGGGTGCCACCACATGGCCTCGACCAGCGGGCCGGCCTCGAACGGGCAGGGCAGGGCCCGGATCCCGACGCCGAGCGGGAGCATGTCCACCAGCCGCCGTTGCAGCAGCGCGATCCGGTTGCTGCCGGCGACCAGGGTCGGCACGGTGATGAAGTCCTCGGTCACCACCTGCACCCGCGGTTCGATCCCGAGCATCCGCATCTGCCGCGCGGCCGGGGTGGAGGCGGTCTGCCCGTGGTAGGTCACCACCCACGGCAGCGTCCGCAGGTGGTCCACGGTGAGCCCCTCGTCGGCCACGGGGTTGTCCGACGAGACCACGCACACCCACTCGTCGCGGTAGAGGTCCTGGTGGGAGAGGTCGCTGACGAAGCCGTGCGGCAGCAGCATCACGTCGGCGCCCAGCAGCGTCTGCTCCGCCCGCTCGACCAGGGCCGGTGAGTGCGGGGTGAGGCGCAGCCGGGTGTGCGGCGCCTCCTCGCCGAGCAGCCCGGCGAGGGTGTCGCCCAGCACCACCACCACGTAGTCGCTGACCAGCACGGTGAACTCCCGTGTCGAGGACGACGGGTCGAACTCCGGCTGGGCGGTGAACACCCGTTCCGCCCCGGCGAGCGCCAACCGGGACAGCTCCCGCAGCTGGACGGCGAGCGGGGTCAGCCGGTACTCGTTCCCCGCCCGGGTCAGCAGCTCGTCGTCGAAGTGCCGGCGGAGCCGGGCCAGCGACGCCGACAGCGCCGGCTGGCTCAGGCCCATCCGCGCCGCAGCCCGGGTCACGCTGCGCTCCTGCAGGAGGGCGTCGAGGGAGACCAGCAGGTTGAGGTCCAGCCGGGCCAGGTTCATGGACGGCGAGTATCCACGCCGTCTATGCCGCGCATCAGCACTCTCGTCTTCCCTGATCGCTCGCCGTCGCCGAACGTCACGTGAGTCGCTTCAAGGAGGAAACCGACGTGACCCACGATGCACCGACCGAGCTCGACCGTTCCGACCCGGAGTCCGCCATCGCCGCGGCTGCGAAGCGCTGCTCCAACTGGGGCCGCTGGGGTGCCGACGACGTCCTCGGCACGCTGAACTTCCTCGACGAGGCCAAGCGTCTGGAGGGCGCCCGGCTGGTCCGGCGCGGGGCGAGCTTCTCCCTCGCCCAGTCCTTCGACATGGACGGCCCGCAGAAGGGCTGGCGGCGACGCACCAACCCGGTGCACACCATGCTGGACACCGGCACCGATGCCGAGCGTGGCGTGCAGGGCTTCCCGCACGGCATCGGCGGAGCCGATGACGTCATCTCGATGCCGCTGCAGGCCTCCACCCAGTGGGACGGGCTCGGCCACATCTTCGACCACGGCATGGCCTGGAACGGCCGCCGCGCCGGCGACGTGGTCACCAGCGCGGGCGACGCGGTCACCGGGATCGAGACCGTCGCCGCACTCCTCGCCGGCCGCGGCGTCCTGCTCGACGTCGGCCGGGCGCTCGGCACCGACGGCGAGCTGCCCGACGGCTTCGCGATCACCACCGAGCACCTGGCGGCCACGATCGCCGCACAGGGCGAGACCGCTCGGGTCGGCCGCGGCGACCTGCTGCTGGTGCGCACCGGCCGGCTCGCCCGCGCCCGGCGGGACATCGCCGAGGGCCGCGGCTGGGGCGACTACGCCGGCGGTGACGCCCCCGGCCTGTCGTTCACCACCGCCGACTGGCTGCACGGCACCGAGATCGCCGGCATCGCCACCGACACCTGGGGCTTCGAGGTGCGGCCCAACGAGTTCGACGTCGCCTTCCAGCCACTGCACCAGGTGTGCATCCCCAACATGGGCCTGTTCCTCGGCGAGATGTGGGACCTCGACGCGCTCGCCGCCGACTGCGCGGCCGACGGCGTCTGGGAGTTCTTCCTCACCGCCGCTCCCCTGCCCGTGACCGGCGCCGTCGGCGCACCGGTCAACCCCATCGCGGTCAAGTGACGAAGGAGTCCCCCGTGCCCGCAGTGAACGACGTCCTCGTCGTCGGCAGCGGCCTGGCCGGTGCCGCCACGGCCATCCACCTGGCCAGCCGCGGTGTCGCCGTCGACCTGCTCGAGATCAAGCCGGACGTCGCCGCCCTCGGCTCGGGCATCACCCTGCAGGGCAATGCGCTGCGGGAGCTCCGCACGCTGGGCGTCTGGGAGCAGGTCGCCGCGGCCGGCTACGCCTTCGACGTCACCGGCATCCGGGCCCCCGACCCGCACGGCTCCGTGCTCGCGGAGATCCCGGACGCGAAGACCGGCGGCCCGGACCTGCCCGCGGCGATGGGCATGCCCCGCCCGGAGCTGGCCCGGATCCTCTGCGACCGGGCCACCGAGGTCGGCGTGAAGCTCCGCCACGGCACCACGTTCACCGAGCTCACCCAGGACGACGACGGCGTCGACGTCACCTTCTCCGACCACTCCACCGGCCGCTACGACCTGGTGGTCGGCGCCGACGGACTCCGGTCCTGGACCCGCCGGGCGCTGGGGATCAACCTGGAGACCCGCTCGATCGGCATGGGCATCTGGCGGGCGTTCGGCCCGCGTCCGGCCAGCGTCACGCGTACCGACCTGTACTACGGCGGGCCGTCGTTCATCGCCGGCTACTGCCCCACCGGCGACGACTCGCTCTACGCCTACATCGTCGAGCCCGCCCAGGACCGCAGCGGCCTCTCCCCGGACGAGCAGCTGGCCACCATGCGGGAGCTGTCGGAGGCCTACCACGGCCCGTGGGACGAGATCCGCGAGACGCTCACCGACCCCTCGCGGGTCAACTACACCTGGTTCGAGACCCACGTGCTCGACGAGCCGTGGAACCGCGGCCGCGTCGTGCTGATCGGCGACGCCGCGCACACCTGCCCGCCGACGATTGCGCAGGGCGGCGCGATGGCCCTGGAGGACGCCGTCGTCCTGGCCGAGCTGCTCACCGAGCGGACCGCGCTGGACGAGGACCTCTGGGACGCCTTCCACGCCCGGCGGTACGAGCGCGCGAAGACCGTCGTCGACGCCTCCAACACCCTCGCCCAGTGGCAGCTCGACCACGTGCAGGGCGATGCGCCCGCGCTCTTCCGCCAGATCGCCACGCTCACCAGCCAGCCCGCCTGAACGGGAGGACCATCATGACCCAGCAGCGCCTGATCACCCACCTGCGGCACGTCGACCTGGCCGTGCCCGACTTCGGCAAGCAGCTCGACTTCTACTCCGGCACCTGGGGCCTGAGCACCGAGCACACCGACTCGGGCCTGGCCTTCCTCGCCGCTGAGGGCTCCCCGGAGCAGTACATCGTGCGGCTGCGGCAGTCGGCCGACAAGCGGGTCGACCTGATCTCCTTCGGCACGGCCGCCGCCGCCGACGTCGACACCCTCGCCGGGCAGCTCGCCGCCGACGGGGTGCAGCTGATCGGGGAGCCGGACACCCTGCAGACCCCCGGCGGCGGCTACGGCTTCCGGTTCTTCGACAACGAGGGCCGCACCGTCGAGATCAGCTCCGACGTCGCCGTGCGGCAGCACCGGACGGTCGAGGAGGGCGAGTCGATCCCGGTGCGGCTGAGTCACGTCGTCCTCAACTCCGCCGACCCCGAGGGCACCGTCGCCTTCTACGAGAAGCACCTGGCCTTCGCCCTGTCCGACACCCTGATGCACCCGCGGATGGGCAGCATGATGTGGTTCCTGCGCACCAACGCCTGGCACCACAGCATGGCGGTCGCCCGCGGCCCGCACCCCTCGCTGCACCACGCCTCCTTCGAGCTGCGCGGCATCGACGAGTACATGCGCGGCACCGGCCGGCTGCTGCGCCAGGGCGTGGAGAAGATCTGGGGCCCGGGTCGGCACCTGGCCGGCAACAACACCTTCAGCTACTTCCTCGACCCGCACGGCAACACCGTCGAGTACACGACGGAGCTCGACGTGCTGGACGAGGACACCTGGCACCCGCACGTGTACGACTTCAGCGACCACGAGGTCTCCGACCAGTGGGGCACTGCCAACGCGATGAACGAGTTCGTCGCCCAGCGCTCGTTCAACGACCCCGACACGGGCCTGTTCGTGGCCCCGCCGGTCTGATGCGGTTCGCCACCTGGGCACACGCCGGCTCGGTCCGGGCGGGCGTCGTGTCCGACGCCGGCGTCCACGCCCTCCCTGCCGGGACCTCCGTGCTGGACCTGGTGCGGGCCGGGTTGCCCGCCGCGTTGGAGGCCGGCGCCGCCGCGCTGGACGGCCCGTCGGTCGCGCTGGCCGACGTCCGGCTGCTCCCCCCGCTCGAGGCGCCGACGGTGCGTGACTTCGTCGCGTTCGAGGAGCACGTCGAGGGCGTGGTCGCGGGGATGGGACAGGGCGGCGGCGTGGTGCCCGAGTGGTACGAGGCGCCCACCTTCTACTTCACCAACCCCTACGCGCTCGTCGGCGCGCACGACGACGTCCCGGTGCCGCCGGGCTCGCAGCGGTTCGACTTCGAGCTGGAGGTCGCCGCCGTCATCGGCATCGACGGCGCGTCCCTTACGCCGGAGGAGGCCCGCGGGCACGTCTTCGGCTACACCGTGCTCAACGACTGGTCGGCCCGGGACCTGCAGGCCCGGGAGATGAAGGTGAACCTCGGCCCGGCCAAGGGCAAGGACTCGGCCACGACCCTCGGCCCCTGGCTGGTCACCGCCGACGAACTGGAGCCGTACCGGGACGACGACGGCTTCCTGGCCCTGCAGATGCAGGTCAGTGTCAACGACGTCGAGATCGGCCGAGACCTGCTGTCCAACATGGGCTGGCCGTTCGAGGAGCTCATCGCCTACGCCTCCCGCGGCACCGTCGTCCGCGCCGGCGACGTGCTCGGCTCGGGCACGTGCGGCAACGGCGGCTGCCTGGCCGAGCTGTGGGGCCGCCGCGGCGAGCAGGCCCCGCCGCCGCTGCGACCCGGCGACGTCGTCGAGATGACCGTCGAGGGCATCGGCACCGTCCGCAACCGCGTCGTCCCCGGCGTGCAGCTGCCGCCGGTGGCCCCAGCCCGCCCGCGCACCCGCCAGCGCACTCCCTGACCGGAAGAGAGACACCGTGTTCGAGTACTTCCCCACCGGCCCCTACACCTGGAACCTCGGCGTCGTCGCGACGCTGAACTCCGGCGGCCTGATCGACGAGGTCGACCGGGCCTGCCGGCCGATCAAGGACGCCGCGAACGCCGGCGAGGACGCCGGGACCCCGGACTTCCTGCGCGCCTGGCGGGCACTCACCGACCAGCTCGCCGGCCAGGCCGAGGAGGCGGAGAAGGCCGGGCACACCCGCACCGCCGGCCAGCTGTGGTTCCGGGCCAGCAACTACCTGGCCCAGGCCGAGCGGATGCTCTCCCACGCCGACCCGAACCGGGTGCCCACCTACCGGCGGATGCTCGAGATCGCGCAGAAGGCGTTCGAGCTGCACAGCCCGCGGGTCAGCCGGGTGGAGATCCCGTACGAGGGCACCACGCTGCCGGCGTACTTCAGCGCCGCCCCCGCCACCGACGACGGGCCGGCCCCGGTCGTCGTCCTGGTCAACGGGCTGGACTCCACCAAGGAGCACATGTACGCCTCCGACCACTGGGCGGAGCTGGCCGCCCGCGGCATCTCCTGCCTGATGCTCGACCAGCCCGGCACCGGTGAGGCGCTGCGGCTGCAGGGGCTCACCGCCCGGATCGACGCCGAGGTGTGGGCCGGTGCGTGCATCGACTGGCTGGAGACGCGCAACGACGTCGACGCCAGCCGGATCGGGATCGTCGGCTGGTCGCTGGGCGGCTACTACGCCCCGCGGGCCGCGGCCTTCGAGAAGCGCTTCGCGCTCTGCGTCGCCTGGGGCGCCAACCACGACTGGGGTGCGGTGCAGCGCCGCCGGCGGGAGCGTGAGGGCGAGCGGCCGGTCCCCCACTACTGGTCGCACGTGCTCTGGGTGTGGGGGCACGACGGCGACGAGGCTCACCTCGATGCGTTCCTCGACTTCGCCGACGCGGTGAACCTCGACGGCGTGGTCGAGCAGATCACCGTGCCGTTCCTCGTCGCCCACGGCGCCGACGACCGGCAGATCCCGGTGTCCATGGCGCACCGCTCCTACGACCAGGCGGTCAACTCCCCCAAGCGGGAGCTGCGCGTCTTCACCGCCGCGGAGGGGGCCACCGAGCACATCGGCCTGGACCACCTCCCGCACGTCAGCACCTACATCGCCGACTGGGTCGCCGACACCTTCGCCGAGCACCAGGGCGCCCGCGGCTGAGTGCGGCTGGGGGCCGTGCGCCCGCGAGCGGAACGGCCCCGCACCGGCGACCGCGGGCGCACACTGGTCGCACGCGCCGAGACGGGATCCTGCGCAGGACGGGTGCAGCGCCGGCGGCGCGACGATCCCGGCGGACCGCTGGAGCTGGCCGTGCACGATCAGAGCGGGAACGGGCAGGCGGGGTTGCTCGACGCCATCCGCGCGAGGCGCCAGGGCGTCCACGCCTACGTCGACGAGAAGACCCCCGCCAGTTCGCGGCTGTCGACGATCAGCATCGTCAGCAGCGCGGTCGCGGCGGCGCTGACGGCGGGACCGGCGCTGGGCGGACCGAGCTTCGCCGAGACGGTGCAGGACGGCCTGTCCCTGGACCGGTCGCAGACGGTGTGGCGGGTGCTGTGCTTCGCCGCACTGGCGGTGTCCCTGACGGCCGCGGTCTCGGCCAACCTGAACAAGGCGAACGACCTGACCGCCCGGCTGGCCGCGGCGGAGACGGCCGGCGCGTTGCTGGACGGCCTGGACGCCCGGCTGCGGTTCGGCGGGCTGGCGGTCGCCGACGCCGCCGCGGAGTACCGGGAGATCGTGGCCACGATCCCCTTCGTCCGAGAGGTGTGGCAGGACCGGGGATCGGGGTCAGCCGCGGGCGGCGGTGGCGCGCGGGCCGGCCGGCGCTGGACGGACTCCGCGGCGCGCCTGGCGGTCGTCCCGATCGTCGCCGCCGTCCTGCTGCTCGCCGTGCTCGTCGGGCTCGCCCGTGGCATGTCCGGGGCGGCGGCGGAGCCGGGTCCGGCAGCGCCTCCGGCACCGACCGCCCCGCCGGCGCCGACGGCCGGACCGGCCCCCTCCCCCACGGCTGCCGTGGGCGAAGCCGTGTTCGGCGGCCGGACGGCGGAGGCGGGGATCAGCCTGGCCATCGTGACCGGGGACGGGGAGGCGGCCGCGTACCTGTGCGACGGCCGGGCGATCGAGGCCTGGCTGACGGGCACGGTCGTCGGTGACCGCCTGGCGCTGACCGGGCGGGACGGCGCCACCCTGACCGGCACCGTCAGCGGCGAGCTGATCTCCGGCGAGGTCAGCACACCGGACGTGACGACCCCGTTCGTGGCGCGGGCGGCGGAGGAGCCGGCCGGGGTCTACCGGGCGGACGTCCAGGTGGACGGGGCCGACACCCGGGTCGGCTGGGCCGTGCTCCCGGACGGCAGCCAGGTCGGGATCGTGAGCCTCGACGGCGCGCAGGCCCCCGCACCGCCCCTCGACCTGGACGACCGCACCTTCCGGCTGGACGGAGAGCTGTACGAGGCCCAGCGCCTGGCCCCCTGATCCCGGCTCAGCAGCTCGGTCCCGGTCCTCGCGCTGCCGCCTGCCCGGTGCGTCCGCTCAGGGGACCGGCAGCTGGTGGGCCAGCCGGTCGGCGAGGGTCAGCCCGGTCAGCACCGGGTTGGCCGAGCCGACGGTCGGGAAGGCGGCCTGGTCGCAGCTGTAGGCGTTGGCGAGGTGGTGGAACCGGCCCAGTGGGTCGGTCACCGACGTCGCGGCGTCCTCGCCCATCCACAGCGTCCCGGACTCGTGGTAGGTCGTGCCCAGCCCGCGGTGCCACTCCGGGAAAGGCCGCTCCAGCGGGAAGGGCTGGTCCTGCCAGCCGCCGTCGTACCGGTACTGGATGCGGCCGGGCCCGCCCGCGAGGTGCTGGGCCAGCGCGAGCGCGGCCACGTCCATCTCCCGCCAGGTCTGCAGGTCGGCGCCGGAGGTCATCAGGTGCACGAACGCGCGGGGGACGCCGAACTCGTCGTGCTCGAACGGGCTGAGGTCGATCCAGCTGCGCTCCGGGTGCGGCACGGGCGTCCCGGCGTCGCCGGTCATCTCCGCCACGCCGCGCAGGGTCAGCGGCACCCACTGCGGGTCGGGGTCGGCCAGGTGCGCCTCGAGCTCCTCCACGTCGGGCACCATCTTGAAGAGCAGGTCGTCGGAGTCGCCGCGGCTGGTCGAGGCGGTCAGCTGCAGGTGGAACGCCCCGGTCTGCGCCTGCCCGCGGACCAGCAGGGCGGCGGTCTGGACCCGGTCGCCCACCGGTCCGAGGGCGTCCCGGTGGACCCGCACGGCGAAGTCGCTGCGCAGGTGGGCCATGAGGTTGCGCCCCATCAGCGGCGTCGGGAACGAGTGCAGGGCCAGCCGGGTGCTCTCGATCGCGCCGGCGGCCAGCACCACCGAGCAGTCCGCCCCGAGGCCGAGCAGCTGCCGGTCCCCGGCCACGTCGACCTCGACGGTCTGCACCCGGCCGCCGCCGGCGTGCAGCGCGAGGACGTGCGCCCGCGGGACGACGAACAGCCGGCGCGCGGCGTCCGAGCCGCCCGCGGTGCGCACGTCCCGGCGGACCATGTCGATCAGCAACGGCAGGCTGCTGAACTTGTCGAAGCCGAACAGCCCGGAGACCGGTGAGCTCCCCTGGACGGCCAGCGGCGCCGGCTCCACCGCGGTCAGCCCGTCGACCGCGGCCACGCCGGCGGCGACCGCCGGGGAGAGCGCGTCGTGCAGCTCCCCGAAGACGAAGTCCGTCCCCGGGACGACGCCGGTCTCGCTCTCCAGCCGGGTGTAGCGCGTGCGCAGGTCCGCCGCCGTCGCGGCCGGCCAACGGGCCAGGTCGCCGTCCAGCAGCCGGGGGCACCACCCACCCCAGTACAGCGACTTGCCGCCGAGGCAGTAGGCCTGCCCCGGGAAGGCCACGTTCCCCCGCCACGGCAGGCCCCACACCAGGTCGCGCGCCGTGCCGGGGTCGACCTCGACCGGTGCCGGGACGTCCAGGCCGAGGCGGCCGAGGTTCTGCACGTGCTCGGCCACCAGCAGGCTGCCCGCGTCGAGCAGCAGCACCCGCGCGGTGGGCCGGGCCCGGTACAGCGCGGCCGCGAGGTGGGCGCCGTAGGCACCCCCGCCGACGACCACGGTGGTGAACGGCGCTCCCCCGTTGCCGGTCGCCTCGGCCCAGGTGCTGCACGCGAAACGGCCGAGCGCGTCGGTGCTGAACGCGGTCTCCTGGACGGCGACCTGCCCGCCCGTCGGTTGCAGCTGTGGCAGCGGCATGGCCGGAGTGTCCGCGTCCGGCCGGGCCGGCGCCAGACCCGTGCACGCGCCGGCGAGGGACCCGCCGGACGCCACGCCGGGCCCTCCGGCGGCCGTGACGGATCGGTGACGGCCGGGACCGAGCATGGGCGGCAGCCGGTGTGCGTGCGCGTCACGGTGCCCGACCGGCTCGGCGTGGAGCCCGGTCGACGGGAGGTGCGCGGTGCCCGGAACGCTGCCGATCGTCTACGTCCGTGGCTTCGCCGGCGACACGTCCGGCATCGACAAGGCGGTCGACGACCCGCTCTACGGCTTCAACCTCGGCTCCACCCACGTCCGGGTCGGCGGCGAGGGTGACCCGGTCTTCTACCAGTTCGAGGGCCCGTTGCTGCGGCTGCTCGGCGAGCGGGGCTACCGGCTGCACGTCGATGGCGGCCAGGAGACGTTCCTGGCGTGCCAGCCGGACGGGTCCCTGGAGCCGGCCACCCTGTGGATCCACCGCTTCTACGACCGCTCCGCCACGACGTGGCGCGCACCCCGCCCGCAGCCGTTCTCCATCGAGGAGGCGGCCGAGGACCTGCTCGACCTGGTGGAGCAGGTCCGGGCGAAGACCGGGGCGCCCCGCGTGCACCTGGTCGCGCACTCGATGGGCGGGCTGATCTGCCGCTCGATGATCCAGCGGGTGGTGCCCGACCGTCGGGACGGCGTCCGGGCCCGGGACCTGGTGGACCGGCTGTTCACCTACGGCACCCCGCACGGCGGGATCGAGTTCGAGGTGGGGTTCGGGCTGCTCGAGGCGCTGCGGGACGAGTTCGGCATCGGCGGCGGGGACGTCTTCGGCCGGGAGCGGATGTACGAGTACCTCACCCCCACCGCCCGGCGGCAGGCGCGGGTGCCCGACGACTGGAACCCGCGGACCAACCCGGACGAGGACAACTTCCCGGCCGAACGGATCTTCTGCCTGATCGGCACCAACGCCACCGACTACGCCGCAGCCCACGGGCTGTCCGCCCGGGTCGTCGGCGTGAAGAGCGACGGCCTCGTCCAGGTGGAGAACGCGCTGGTGACCGGGGCCAACTCCGCCCACGTGCACCGGAGCCACAGCGGCCGGTTCGGCCTGGTGAACTCCGAGGAGGGCTACCAGAACCTGGTGCGCTTCCTGTTCGGGGACGTGCGCGTGACCGCCGACCTGCTGGGCCTGCGACTGCCCTGCGACGAGGAGCTGACCTGGCAGGCCGAGGCCTGGGTCTCGGTGCGTGGCCTCCCGGTCCTGCTGCACGCGCAGAAGGCCGCACACCACTGCCCGATCCTCATCGAGCAGCCCGCACCTGAGGACCCCGCGGACCGCCCGGTGCCGCTGATCACCACCTACCTGTGGAGCGGGGCCGCCCGCCCCGTCGCGCGCATGCGCTACACCATCTCGCTGCGGCTGCTGTCCCTGCGCGAGGACCACCGGGTCTTCTCCTGGACCGACCACACCGAGGGCAGCCTGGACTTCGAGGACCACCTCGTCGTCGACGTGGGGCAACGGCCCGGTGGCGGCCTGGCCGCCTGGGCCGAGTGGGGCTCCCGGATCGAGGTCCCGCTGCGGGCTTACGAGGCGGCCGGGGAACCGCTGACCGACCTCGACCCGGCCGCCGGCTCGTGGCGGGCCGAGGTGCCGCTGCCCGCGGGTGGCGCGTTCCTCGGCCCCCGGGCGGCCGTGGTGCTCACCGTGCGACCCGCGGGATGACGGCCGGGTGACGACCCGGTGACGTCGCGACCGGAGCCTGGTCCTGACGACAAGGAGGTGGACGGTGGCCCGTCTGATCGAGGTGCGGCAGCCCCGGGAGCACGACCTCGTGGCCGCCAGGTTCGCCCTGGCCGGCTTCGGCTCCGGCTTCGAGGCCACCGTCACCTGGCGGCTGCTCGGCGCCGGCGGGGCGCCGCTGGGCGAGGGGCTGGTCCCCGGGGTCGGCTCCATGGGGGTGGTCGACGACTTCGCCCTCGAGGTCGCGCTGCCAGGCGGGGTGCAGGCCCGCGGCGAGCACGCGCTCCTCCAGGTGTTCGGCGACGACGCGTCCGGCGAGAACCCGCCGGGCACCGACCTGAACCAGGTCCGGGTGACGCTCTTCACCGGCATGCAGGGCTGGCGGCTGCACGAGGTCGTGCCCGGCGACACCCTCTCGGCGATCGCCCGGGACCAGGGGCAGGGCACCACCGTCGGCGACGTCTTCGAGGCCAACCGGGACAGCCTGATGGACCCGGACCTCATCTTCCCGGGGCAGGTCCTCCGGGTCCCGCTCTTCTGACCACCGGCCGGCCGCCACGTCGGCCACCTGGAGCGATCGCCATGGGCTCCCCGGCTCCCACCGACACCAGCTGCGCCGCCTTCCGGCGGCTGCCGTCCGAGGCCCTGCGGCCCGGCGCCGTGCACCGCTTCGTCGTCGGCGAGGACGACGCCGTGCGGGTGCTGACCGGCGAGGAGGCCGCGGCCGAGCTCGCGGACCCCTTCGCCACGCTGCTGTTGCTGCGCGGCGTGTTCCCGCGGACGGCCGGCGAGGTGCTCGACGAGCTCGACCGGGCCACCCCGGCGGACGACCCGCTGCGGCAGGGGTTCTTCTTCCTGGTCGGTGAGGGCAGCCAGATCCCGATGAGCGCGGCCACCGCCTCGGTCGACCGCCGGCTGCGCTTCCTGGCCACCCGCGGGGCCGGGCCCGACGGGGCGGAGGTCCTGATCAGCGCCTTCCACCCGGATGAGGGCGACGTCGAGCTGATGGCCTGGGACCAGCGGACCGGCGGCTTCAACTACTTCCAGACGGTGGGCGCGACGTCGGCCTGGGTGTTCGCGGGCAACTCCCGGCACGCGCTGCGCGCACCGACCCAGGGGAAGGGCCCGTTCGAGAGCCACCTCAGCGGCAACTTCGTCATGAAGGAGCTGCGCTTCCCGTGGCTGCACTGGCACTCGCAGGCGGCCAACGTCCTCCCCTCGGTGCTGCCCCGCGACCCACCGCTCGCCGACCACCCCTGGGTCACCGGCCGGGACCCCCGGGGCGCGCTCACCTGTGAGGTGGCGGTCGCCAAGCCCGGCATCCTGCGGTGGACCAGGACCCGGTTCCAGCAGCTGCTGGCCGACGGCGGCGTCGTCGAGGACCCGGCCCGGGTCATGGTGCAGGTGCTCGGCACGCCGAGTGTCAACCTCATCAGCAGTCAGACCGAGAGCCGGGCCGCCGCCGGCGGCGTCGTCGACCTGCCGCAGACGTTCTTCGTCGACTCCGAGGGCCTGACGGAGGTGCTCGGACTGCAGGAACCGCCGCCGTTCACCGTCTCCGGCGACCTCTACACGGCCAACCTGGCCTCCTTCCGGGTGCGGCTGACCGACGGGCGGGGCTTCGAGCGCGCCGGCGACACGCACTTCGCCTTCGCCGTCCCGGAGCGGGCCTTCGAGGACCGCGCCGTGCTGGAGGAGGCCCTCCGCACCGGTCTGCTGACCCGCCGGCTGGCCGCCTGCCTGCTCATGACCGACTTCCCCAACCCCGTGTTCTCCGCCCGCCGGGAGGCCCTGCTGGCGCACGTGCCGGCGCGTGCGGTGGTGACCGAGGGGGCGAGCAGCTTCTCCCAGGAGATGGGCGACGCGGTGGCCGCAGCCGCGGAGGGCACGCCGGCCGGCAGCCCGGAGCGGGAGTTCGCGGCCCGGTGGGCGCTCGGCGAGGACTTCCAGGCGTCCTTCGACGCCGAGCTGCAGGACTACTACGGAGCGGTGACGGCGCGGCTGGCGACCCAGGACGGCTACGACGACGTCGTCCGGCTGGCGGAATCGCGACGGGCCCGGGTGCGCACGATGCCGATCTCCGAGACCCCCCTGCTGTTCGCCCGCACGGACGTCCCACCCGGGGACCGGACGATGCGGGCCGACGCCACGATCGTGGAGGGCTGAGCGGTGCCGGTGCTGGACAGGTTCGACACCCCGGCGCGGCTGCCGGAGCCGGACGACGCGGGCCGGGACGCGTGGAGCGCGCGCGTCGCGGGGCTCGTGGCCCCGCTGGCGGCCCGGTTCACGCAGTTCTTCGACCCCACGGCCACCGACGTGTCGGCCGATGCCGTGGCACCGCCGATCGTGTGGAACGCGTTCCCCGCCACCCTGCTCCAGTCCGCGACCTCGCAGGAGCAGCGCTGGCGGACCGCCGACGCCAGCCGGCACCGCCAGGACGAGTACTGCGAGTGGAGCGTCGAGCGCGACGGCGCGGGCACCGTCACCCGGGTCACCTTCACCACCGAGGTGCCGGAGTACTACGAGCACCTGGCCGCGCAGGACCCCGACCGCCTCCTCGCGCTGTACCGGGAGCTCGTCGGCCCGCACGTCCAGCCGGACGAGCTGATCGTGGGCGGCCGGTACGTCCGGGAGAACGTGCACAACCGCTCCACCGAAGGCCGGCTGGTCCACCTGGTCCAGCGGAACAACACCCTGGGCGCGGCGATCGTGCTCGCCGCGGAGGCCACCGTGCTGCGGCACGACGCCGCCGGCGAGCCGGTCACCACCGCCCAGGCCCTCGTCCGGTGCGGGGGTCTCGGCGAGCCGCTGCGCAACAGCGACCCCCAGATCGCCGCGGCGACCAACGACGCCGCGGCCACCGGTGCCGAGGTGTCGCTGCTGGACCCGATGGGCCTCTACCTCGACGGCCTGCTCACCGCCGGCATGCGCACCCCCGACGGGGAGGACCCGGCCACGTTCTGGACGATCGAGCGCGGCGACGCCGAGCACGCCCTGCGGGCCGGCTACGCCGTCCCCCCGGAGCGCGGCTACGCGGTCGGGGACATCACGCTCGACGGTCGGCCGATCCGCTTCGGCGCCCAGCTGGCCGACCGGGTCGGGGTCCGGCTCACCGCGCTGGTGGACCCCGCCGGGCACCGCCCGGTGCGGCTGCCGTGCGTGGCCTGACGGCGGGCCGGTCGCGGTCAGGCAGTGGGTCGGAGTCCGCCCGGTGGGCCGGGGACCAGTCCGGGAAGAGGGCGTAGCGCTGGTCGAGCCGGGCCACGTCGGCGCCGAACCAGTCCGCGAGCCAGCGCCGGTACCCGTCGAGCACCGCCTCCTCCGGCAGCAGCCCTCGCAGCGTGTCCGCGACCGCCCGACCGGCCACGGCCCCGGTGACCAGCGCCCGCAGCACCCCCGAGCCGGAGCACGGGTCGAGCAGCCCCGCGGCGTCACCGGCGACGAGCAGCCCCCGGACCGCCGGGACGGTGGCGCGGCGCCAGGTCACCGTGGCCGCGTGCGGCCCGGTGACCGGCTGCAGGTGACCCGGGTGCGGCGGCGGACCCGGCAGGCCTGCGCCTTGGCGCACGTCCAGGCGGACCCAGGCGTGCACGTCCGGACGCACCGGTGCGGTCCAGGTCCAGCCCGCCCGGTCAGCCCGCAGGTGGGGCACGGCCCGCTCCGGCCAGCTGCCCGCGAGGTGGCCCCACGACGCGACCAGCGGCCGGCTGACCCGGTGGACGGGGAGGCTGAGCGCACGGGCCGACCAGTGCCGCCCACCGCTGGCGTCGACCACCCAGGCGGCGGGGAACCAGCCCCGGCTGGTGTGCACCCCGTCGACCCGCCCGGCCGGGGACACCGTCGGCCGGAGGGCCCGGCAGTCCCGGTGCACGGTGACCCCGACCGCGGCCGCTCGCCCGAGCAGCAGCTCCGCCAGCTCCCGCCGTGGCGCCTGGTACCCGGTCCAGGGCGCTCCCGGTGGCCCGCCGAACGGCACGAAACGCGCCGGTCCGCCCCAGGCGACCCAGTGCCCGGGGTGCCGCAGCCACCCGCTGGCCGCGACCTCCCGGGTGATCCCGAGCTGCCGCAGCACCCCCTCGGCGCCCGGGTGCAGGGTCTCCCCTGGCCGCTCCCGGGTGACCGCCGAGGCCTCGACCAGGACCACCGACAGCCCGGCGACCGCCGCCGTGACGGCGGCCGCGGTCCCGGCCGGCCCCGCGCCCACGACCACCAGGTCGACGGGCCCGCCGGTCAGCCGCTGCTCGCCCACCCGCCCGGCTCCTCCCGGGTCAGCACGACCACCGGGTCGACGAGCAGGTCGACCCGGCGGCGGACCTCGACGTGCACCCGGTCGACCGCGGTGGGATGCGGGCGCACCGCGCCGCGGAGGAAGACCACCACCCGGTACAGCGGCCCGGTGAGCCGCACGCCGGCCGCCGTCCCGGCCGACACCGCCTCGGCGTCGGCCGGGTCCAGGGCCCGGAACGACAGCACCGACCACCGGGCCTTCTCCCGGACGACGGTGCGAAAGTCCTGGGTGGTGTCGACCCCCAGCGCTTCGTAGGCGCGGGCCATGGCCAGCACCCGGGACCGGTACTCGTCCTCCCGGACGGCGCCGGTCAGGGCCAGGGTCATGGCGCCGCGCAGCGAGGTGGCCACGTAGTCGGCGTGGTCCAGGCTCGGGTAGTCCACGACGTCGGCGCCGTCGACCCGGGCCGGGCGCGGACCGGGCACGCCGTCCCACGGCAGGTCTCCGACGACCCCGATCTCCTCGTCGGTCAGCGGTGCCACGGTCGGCCAGTCCGGCATCGGCTGGAAGGTGCGCGCGGCGTCCGGGGCCACCGCCGGCCAGAAGGCGCTCAGCGCGGCGCACAGCTTCGAGTCCTCGGGGAACGGGCTGCCCAGACCGTAGGCGGCCAGGTGCACCGGGCCACCGACCCGGCCGTCGACGCTGACGTCCCAGCCGGGGGCGAAGACGCCGGCGGCGTCGTCGGGCAGGTGGGAGTGGCGCTCGGTGTGGGACGTCTCCAGCCGGGTCCGCTCCCCCGGCGGGGACTGGGGCCGGCACACGATCGCGGTCACGGTGTCGTCGTCGGGGCGGAAACCGCTGCCGGACAGGGTCAGGTTGGCCGGGAACCGCTCGTCGGACAGCGGATCGGGTGGGACCCGCCAGATCGTCGTCCGCAGCCGGCTCGGCACGCGGGTCGCGGCCCACTCGGTCAGCTCCCGCTGGTCGGTGCTGGGGAAGAAGTCCGGCGCGGCCACCAACGAGTAGGCGCTGCGGCTGCGCGGCAGCTCGGGCGCGAGCTCCGGGACGACGGCGGCGACCCAGCCGTCCCCGGTGAAGTCCACGTGGTGGCGGGCCCGATAGCCCCCGGCGGCCACCACGCCGGCCACGTCGGGGCGGGTGTTGAGGTCGGTCTCGGTCCCGTCGTCGGCGACCGCGGAGCGCACGTGCACGTACTCCGGCCCGTGCCGCCACAACCCCTCGGCCGGGATGTTGAGGCTGGAGGACAGCGGCTGGTTCGGCGGCACCCGGAAGGTCAGCGGCCGGCCCTGGTACTCGGCCGGCTCGACCAGCCGCGCGTGCGGCACCGGTACGACCGTGCCGGGCCCGAGCCCGGGGTCCTCGGACAGCTCGGCGATGCCGTCGGAGAACCGGAAGGGCGGGCGGTCGACGTCAGGGCGCCCCCACGAGGCGTCCGGCCCCAGGGCCAGGTGGATCCGGCGGAGCTTCTCGTTGGTGTGCGTGACCGTCAGCCGGACCGACAGCGTCCGCCCGCGGATGCACTCGGCACCCGGGAACAGCTTGTGCAGCGGTACCCAGAACCGTCGGCCCGCGTCCCCGGGACCCGACCCGTCCGCCGGCCGGAACCGCATCGGCACGGCGCCTGCCTGGTCCCCGGGGACCAGGACGGCCAGGTAGGGGGCGTATCGGGCGGGCAGCACCCGCACCCCGTGCGGGTCGTCCGCCACGGTGGGCAGGAAGCCGCGCAGCCGGCCGTCCCAGCGCGGCGGGGCCGTACCGACCCGGGAGACCCCGGTGCGCGCGAACACCAGGTCGGCGTGCCGCTGGTGCGGTGTCTGCGCGGACGGGCGGTACTCGGTGGCGAACACGACGATCGCCAGGTTCCCCGTGCCCGCCGCCACGAGGAGCTCGGCCAGCGACGGTGGGCGCACGCCGAAGACGTGGTCCTCCACCACGGACAGCTCGGCCGGCGTCGCGAACCCCGTCAGTTCCCGGCCGTCCGGACGCCGGGTCACGTTCGGCGAGGCCAGCGCGTGCAGGAGCAGGCTGCGCGCCGGCGACCGGGGCTCCACCCCGCGCCGCCCCTCCGCCGCGAAGTCCTCGAAGCCGGGCACCTCCCGGTCGACCCCGGGCAGCGGGCGGGCCAGCTCGGCGGCCAGGTCCGCGGCGCCGATGTCCAGGCCGTGAGCGACCAGCAGGTCCGCCCAGCCGTGCGGGGCCAGCCGGTCGCAGAGGGCCCGGACGTCGTCCAGCAGAGCCACGGTGGCTCCGGCTCAGGGCTGCTGGGCGAGACGGAGGAGCTGCGGCATGTCGAACGAGCCGTCGTCCCGGGCCAGGGGCGGCTGCGGGCGCCAGGCCGGTTCGACGCTCAGGTAGGACAGCGGGTCGTGCGCCAGCAGCCCGAGGAGCACCTCGGCGACGATCCGCCCGCCCACCGGCCCGAGCGCCCGGCCGCCCTCCAGCAGCTCGGCCTCCTTGAGCACGTAGAACCACAGCGGCGGGTGCATCGCCAGCTCGCCGTCCAGGTCGTCCAGGCCCAGCTCCTTCGCGGTGAGCGGGGTGATGCCCATCGCGCGGGCGACCGTGGTGCCGGCCGGCAGCCCGAGGCGCAGGCCTCGCTGCAGGTTCCGCTCGGCCAGCGAGTGCGGCGGGTCCGCGGCGACCGATGCGGGCAGCGAGGCGAGCGGCCCGGCCAGCGACGTGTCGATCGCCAGGCTCGGCTGCGCCTCGACCTGCGATCCCGGCATGTCGAACAGCAGGTCCCACTCCACCGCCCACTGGGGCGGGAGACGGCGGAAGCCGTTGAGGTTGGACAGCTCGTCCGGTGGCAGCTCCGGCCCGAAGACCGGGATCGGTCCCTGGTCACCGCGTGCGCCCTTGACGAACTGGTTGATGTCGTACCGGCCGCGGATCATCGAGTGCCCGAACCGGTAGGCCGCGACCGAGAACTCGACCGGGACGTACGCGGTCTGCTGCGGTGCGTAGAACTGGAAGTGCGGCCGGGGCAGGGTCACCTGCTCCCCCCGGGTGCCGACGACGAGGGTCTCCGGGCGCAGCACGTCGTCGACCACCGCCCGGCCCACGATGCGCGTCAGGAAGTCGTGCACCACCACCCACTGGTAGTGCCAGCGCACCAGCCGCTGGGTCTCCTTGAACGCGTTGTCACCGGTCAACGGCGTCGTCGCCACCACCAGCTCGGCCACCTGGTTGTGGAACCGCAGCATCGTGCAGTGCAGCTGGGAGACCAGCGTGTTCTCGTCGTTGCGCGGGTCGCCGATCAGCGCGCGGCCGAAGAAGACCTCCTCCTCACCCCGCCGGCGCGGCTCGTTGCGCGGCAGGTCGGGTCCGGCGCCGCTCGGCTCGTCGGGCACCACCCCGACGTCCTCCCCGAGCCTGAACCGCATGAGCCCGCCGGAGTCGTCGTACAGGTAGGGCTGGTCGGCCGGGCCGCGGCCGTAGAGCGAGTCCAGGTCGAAGCGGGGTGTCCGGAAGTTGTGCAGCGCATCGGGGTCGTTCTGCCGCTGCAGGCTGGAGACCGGGTCGAAGGTGATGTCGTGGTCGATGAACTGGCCCAGGTAGGTGTAGCCGGACGGGATGCCCGGGTTCTCCACCGGACGCCCGCCGGGGTTCATCCGGGCCGCGAGCGCGGCGAGCGCCTGCGGCTGGTGCTCGAACACCGGCAGGTGCCGGAACATCCGCCCGAACGGCCCGCTCGCGTGGGACGACGAGGGCAGCACGTCCACACCCCGCAGGGGGCGGGCGTGGTGCTTCGGCTCCGTGGGCGTGGTGATCGACGGGAAGATCGTGTCGGGTCGTTCGACGTCGTCGGCGTCACGGGCCATGACGTGCCCCCTCCGGTGGCTGGCAGACGGGTGTCCGTGGCACAGCATCGGCCGGGACCGCCACGCTCCCGTCACCGCGGCGTGAGCACCGCGTCACGCCCCCGTCTGCACCAGGAGGGGCGTTCCGACGGGCCCTCAGACCGCAGGTGTCCGCACCCGCCGGAGGGCGCCGACCAGCTGGTCCATCTGCGGGGTGGGGGCGACGCCGAGCTCGGCGGCGAGCAACACCCGGAACGAGTCGTAGGCGCGCACCGCCTCCACCACGTTGCCCTCGGCCAGGTGCACCCGGACGACGGCGCGGTGCGCGCTCTCCCGCAACGGCTCGGCCTGGGCCGCGGCGTAAGCAGCCTGGGACGCCTCGCCGAAGCGGCCCGCGGTGATCAGCCGGTCGGCCAGCGCCTCCAGGGCGTGGATCCGCAGCTGGCGCAGCCGCTCGCGCTCCAGCAGGACCCAGTCGTCGTACCAGCCGGGGAGCAGCTCGCCGCGGAGCCCGACGTCCGGCACGGCGGCGACGCCGTCCACGGGGGCCTGCCGGCCGAGCACGCCCTGCGCCCACTCGGTCAGCTCCCGGACGTCGACGCGGACGCCGGCCGCCAGGCTGAGGACTCCCCCGGACGCGACCACCAGGCCGGGGGCGACCTTGTGCAGGCGCCAGAGCGCCGAGCGCAGGCTCCCCAGCGCATGCTCCTCCGGGACGTCGGGCCACAGCTGGCCGGCGGCGGCGGTCCGTGCCAGCCGGCCGACCATGCCGAGCCGGGCCACCACCCGCTGGACGCCGTGCGGGAGCTCACCCAGGGCGGTGTCGGGCCCCGACCCGTCCCGGTGCAGGGCGAACCCGTCGAGCAGGGCCACGTGCGTGGTCGGGGAGGCGTCCACGAGTCACTCTCCTCGGCACCCCTCGGAGGTGGGAGAGGAACGTGCGCTGGGGTGCCGCAGGACTGCGATCGTCGGGACGTCACCCATCGCTGTCAATCGGCTCGGCCCCGTGACACCGGGATTCACCGAGCCAGTCACCCACCGCAGTCGGCAACTCACCCGGGGGGAAGGTCGTGGCCACAGCAACCGGGAGCACAGCAACCGGGTGCACAGCAGCCGGGGGCTAGGCCAGCTCCACCGACATCGGCAGGCTGTCCCATGCGCGCAGGGTGTTGTTGTGGTGGCGCCGCGTCGGGCCGGCCAGCTCGATCCTGGCGACCCGCCGGGCCAGCGCGGTGAGCACCGACTCCGCCTCCAGCCTGGCGACGTGCTGCCCGACGCACTGGTGCAGCCCCATCCCGAAGCCGACGTGGCCCGAGGGGTCGCGTCCGAGGTCGAAGGCGTCGGGGGCGGTCCAGCGCCGCGGGTCCCGGTTCGCCGCCGCGAGGAACATCAGGACCTTGTGGCCCTCCGGGACGACCGTTTCCCCGATCCGCACGGCGGTGGTCGTCGTCCGGAAGAAGGTCTGCACCGGCGACTCCCACCGGATCGCCTCGTCGAAGGCGACCCGGGCCAGCCCGGGGTCGGCGCGCAGCCGCGCCCACTGGGCCGGGTTCGTGGCGAAGGCGTACAGGACGGCGGAGATGCCGTGCACCGTGGTGTCCACGCCGGCGGTCAGCAGCGACCGGACGACCAGCGGCGCCTGCTGCGGGGTGAGATCACCGCGGTCGGCGGCGGCCCAGATCGCCGCACCGAAGCCGCCCTCGGCCAGCGACTCCCGCCGGCACTGCTCCCCCACCCAGGCCGACAGCTCCGCCACCCGCGGCGCGCCCCTGGCCACCAGGTCGTTGGGCGGCCCGAAGGCGTTGAACGCGTGGTCGCCGTAGGGCAGCAGGTTCTCCCGGCCGTCCGGGCCGAGGCCCACCGCGTCGGGGAACACCCGCAGCGGGAAGGCCTGGGACAGCGCCGGCACGGCGTCGAACTCGGTGCCCTCGGCGAGCACCTGGTCGACCAGCTCCTCGGCGTCGGCCGCCCAGCGCTCCCGCAGCTGGCGGAGGGCCCGCGGACCGAGCACCGCCGTCAGCACCCGCCGCGGTGCGTCGTGCCGGGGCGGGTCGGCCTCGAGCAGCAGGCTCGGCGGCCGCCACGGCTCCTCCGTGCGGAAGTTGCTCAGGCCCACCCCGGCCGCGGACTGGAACTGCTGCCAGTCGACCAGCGCGGCGTGCACCTCCTCGTACCGGGCGAGCGCGTGGACGTCGTAGCGGCTCAGCCAGGTCACCGGCCCGGCCTCGCGCAACTGCTCGTGCAGCGGCAGCGGGTCCTCGAGGACCTCGTGACTGAAGGGGTCGGCGTCGCTGACCGGCAGGCCGGCCGTCGGGCTCGCGGTGCGGGTCATGCGGAGCTCCTCGTCGGGGCGGGGTCGGTGGTCACAGGTCGAGGACGAGGCGGTCGCTGCAGGAGCGAGAGACGCACGGGTACATGCAGTCGGCCGCGGCCCGCTCCTCGTCGTCCAGCAGTGCGTCCCGGTGGTCGGGCTGCCCGGCGAGCACGGTGGTCTCGCAGGTGCCGCAGGTGCCCTGCCGGCAGGAGGAGAGGACCTCGACCCCGGCGCCGGCGATCGCGTCCAGCACCGAGGTCCCCGGTGCGACGACGACGGTCCGCCCGGAGCGGTGCAGCTCGACCTCGAAGGGCGTCGTCCGCACGGGTGCACCCCGCTCGGCGGCGACGAACCGCTCGGTGTGCAGGGTGTGCGGCGGCCAGCCCGCGCAGGCTCTCTCGATCGCGCCGAGCAGGGGCGCGGGGCCACAGCCGTACACCCTCGTCCCGGCCCGGGGCTCGCCCAGGAAGCCGGGCAGGTCCAGCAGGCCGTGCTCCTCCTGCGGGCGCACCTGGACCCGGCCGCCGTGGGCCGCGAGCTCGTCGAGGAAGGCCATCGAGCTGCGTTGCCGGCCGCCGTAGAGCAGCCGCCAGTCCGCACCCAGCAGCTCGGCCTGCACGACCATCGGCAGGATCGGGGTGATGCCGATGCCCCCGGCCACGAACAGGTAGGAGTCCGCGGGCACCAGGGGGAAGTTGTTCCGCGGCCCGCCGAGGCCGACCACGTGCCCGGGTTCGAGCTGCTCGTGCACGTAGGCGGACCCGCCCCGGCCGGCCGGCTCGAGCAGCACGCCCACCCGGTAGGAGCGCGCGTCCCACCGATCCCCGCACAGCGAGTACTGGCGGGTCAGGCCGTTGTCCAGGGTCAGGTCGACGTGCGCGCCCGGCGTCCAGTCCGGGAGCCGCCCGCCGTCCGGCGCGGCCAGGGTGAGGGTGACCACGCCGTCGGCGACCGGGGTCTTCTCCTCCACCCGGACCACCGCGCGGTCCACGCCCGTGCCCCCAGCCCGCCGTTGCTGCACTCCGAGCACACCGACCTCCTCGTCGTCGTTGCGACGAGCGTGCGACACAGGTCACGCGCCGACCCAGCCGCTTCTCAATGGACGAGAGATCGGTGTCACACTCGCCGGGTGGCCCGCACCCCGACCGGAGAGTCGGTGCTCGCCCGCGCGGTGCGGGTGCTCGACGCGTTCACCGCCGACGAACCCACGCTGGCCGTCGGGGAGGTCGCCCGGCGGAGCGGCCTGCACGTCGCCACGGCGTCCCGCCTGGTCGCCGAGCTGGTCGCCCACGGGTTGCTGGAACGCGGCCCCGGGCGCCAGGTGCGGATCGGCGTCCGACTCTGGGAGCTCGGCGCCCGCGCCTCCCCCACGGTGTCGCTGCGGGACGCCGCCATGCCCTTCCTCGAGGACGTGCACGCGGTCGTCGGCCACCACGCGCAGCTGGGCATCATCGACGCCGAGGACGTGCTCTTCGTCGAGCGGCTGAGCGCCCGCGACTCGGTCATCAACTTCTCGCGGATCGCCGGCCGGCTCCCGCTGGCCACCTCGTCGTCCGGCCTGGTGCTGCTGGCCCACGCGCCGCACCCGGTGCAGGAACGGGTCCTGGCCGGCCCGCTGCGGCCGGTCACCCCGGCCGGCCTCCACACCCCCGCACAGCTGCGGGCTCAGCTCGCCGAGGTCCGGCGGACCCAGTCCGCGGTGCTGGCCGGGCACCAGCACCCCGACGCGACGGGCGTCGCGGTCCCGGTCCGGGACGCTCGGAACGAGGTGGTGGCCGCCCTGTCGGTCGTCGTGCCCAACGACGGCCGGGGCGCCGATCTGGTCCCGCTGCTGCTGTCCGCGGCGCGCGGCATCACCCGCGCGCTGCGCGCGCCGGCCCCGGCCCCCAGCTGACGACGAGCGCCGGACACACCAGCGGCCGGTGACCCGATCGGGTCACCGGCC
>NZ_JAPVBL010000014.1 GCF_026967935.1 Modestobacter sp. VKM Ac-2982 | reverse complement strand
CGCGGATATCCAGATCAATACTTACAAGATGCTCGCGTCCACTGTGCAGTTCTCAAAGTACGGAAGATGACCCACCACCCGACACCGCCAGCCCCGGGCAACCCCAGGCGGTACGACATCCAGCAGGCCTCCAGAAGCAGCAGACTCTCAGCCCGCTCCCTCAGGACCCAACAGCGTGCCTACGACCAGACCACCCACACCCACCCCGCTCCACACCCTCCCCCCG
>NZ_JAPVBL010000013.1 GCF_026967935.1 Modestobacter sp. VKM Ac-2982 | reverse complement strand
CGCGGATATCCAGATCAATACTTACAAGATGCTCGCGTCCACTGTGCAGTTCTCAAAGTACGGAAGATGACCCACCAGCCGACACCGCCAGCCCCGGGCAACCCCAGGCGGTACGACATCCAGCAGGCCTCCAGAAGCAGCAGACCAAAAAGCCCGCTCCCTCAGGACCCAACAGCGTGCCTACGACCAGACCACCCACACCCACCCCGCTCCACACCCTCCCCCCG
>NZ_JAPVBL010000012.1 GCF_026967935.1 Modestobacter sp. VKM Ac-2982 | reverse complement strand
CCGGGCGTTTCCCTTTCGCCATGACCGCCGTAACACTGTGAAGATGTACCCGAGACCGATCCCAGCACAGCCGGGGGTCAGCATCAGGCGGAACCATCAGAACGGTTCCGTACCTTCAGAGCTGCACAGTGGACGCGACACATTTTGCTTCATAAAAGGCTGGATGAGTGAGTGGTCAAGCCCTCGGCCTATTAGTACCGGTCAGCTCCACGACTTGCGCCGCTTCCACTTCC
>NZ_JAPVBL010000011.1 GCF_026967935.1 Modestobacter sp. VKM Ac-2982 | reverse complement strand
GGCGTTCCTGGACCTGATCCAGGAGGGCAACCTCGGGCTGATCCGCGCGGTGGAGAAGTTCGACTACACCAAGGGCTACAAGTTCTCCACCTACGCCACCTGGTGGATCCGGCAGGCGATCACCCGGGCGATGGCCGACCAGGCCCGCACCATCCGCATCCCGGTGCACATGGTCGAGGTCATCAACAAGCTCGGCCGCATCCAGCGCGAGCTGCTCCAGGACCTGGGCCGCGAGCCCACCCCGGAGGAGCTGGCCAAGGAGATGGACATCACCCCGGAGAAGGTGCTGGAGATCCAGCAGTACGCCCGGGAGCCGATCAGCCTGGACCAGACGATCGGTGACGAGGGCGACAGCCAGCTCGGT
>NZ_JAPVBL010000010.1 GCF_026967935.1 Modestobacter sp. VKM Ac-2982 | reverse complement strand
ACTCCCTGACAGTTCGGCAGAACCATCTGAATCGTCCCACGACCCCGACCGCACAACGCCTGCCGGCTTGGCATGCGATCGGTTTAGCCTCATCCGCTTTCGCTCGCCACTACTCGCGGAATCACGGTTGTTTTCTCTTCCTGTGGGTACTGAGATGTTTCACTTCCCCACGTTCCCTCCACGCGCCCTATGTGTTCAGGCGCGGGTCACACCACATGACTGGTGCGGGGTTCCCCCATTCGGAAATCCTCGGATCAACGCTCGGTTGACAGCTCCCCGAGGCTTATCGCAGCCTCCTACGTCCTTCATCGGCTCCTGGTGCCCAGGCATCCACCGTGTGCCCTTAACAACTTGACCACACACAACACCCACGCCCGCCCACCACAACACCACCCACCCCGGGAAAACCAGGATCGGCACGGCGTCGTACGCGGACCAGCGCGGATATCCAGATCAATACTTACAAGATGCTCGCGTCCACTGTGCAGTTCTCAAAGTACGGAAGATGACCCACCA
>NZ_JAPVBL010000001.1:1294677-1412360 GCF_026967935.1 Modestobacter sp. VKM Ac-2982 | reverse complement strand
CCGAAGACACCGAAGGGGGATTTGTTACTTGGCACTGACTTTCGGCACGCTGTTGAGTTCTCAAGGAGCGGACGCGCTCAAAACCCGACCAATTTCTTGGCCCTCGTCTGAGGCGGCTTGTCCGACTGTACGCCGTGCACGGCTCGCTGTCACACCCGGGGGTCTGACCTCGCGGCTCCCAGCTCTTTCGACCCGGTCTCGCTCGGCGCAAAGAAGAACTTACGTGCCGTCCCGGGCTCCGTCAAACCGCCGAGGTGCCTCGGCAGGCCCTGAAGGGCGTCCCGAGCCCCTCACGAGGGAGAAACCGCAGGTCAACGACGACCACCCGGCCGTGCATTGCGAGGCAGGTCACCTTCTTGGGGGCTCCGGACCGAGCCCGAGACGGCCCCAGGGGCCTCAGAGGCCGAGCAGCGACTCGATCCCGACGGTCAGGCCGGGGCGGCGACCGATCTCCCGGACTGCGAGGAGCACACCGGGCATGAAGGACGCCCGGTCGTAGGAGTCGTGCCGCAGGGTCAGCGTCTCCCCCGCTGCGCCCATCAACACCTCCTGGTGGGCGACGAGGCCGGCGAGCCGGACCGCGTGCACGGGCACGCCCTCGACGTCGGCACCGCGCGCCCCGGGCAGGGAGTCGGACTCCCGGGTCGCATCCGGGGCAGCCGGCACGCCCGCAGCCCGCCGAGCGGCCGCGACCAGCCGGGCCGTCCGGGCTGCGGTGCCCGAGGGGGCGTCGACCTTGTTCGGGTGGTGCAGCTCCACGATCTCCACGGACGGGAAGAAGCGGGCCGCCTCCTGGGCGAAGCGCATGAGGAGGACCGCCCCGATCCCGAAGTTGGGTGCGATGAGCACCCCGAGGTCGGGCTTGGGCTCCAGCCACTCGGCGATCGTGGCCAGCCGCTGCTCGTCGAACCCCGTCGTCCCGACGACGCAGTGGATGTTCTGGTCGATGCAGAAGCGGATGTTGTCCATGACGGAGTCGGGACGGGTGAAGTCGACGACCACCTGGGCACCGGCATCGGCGACGTTGAACAGCCAGTCGCGCTCGTCGACCATGGCGACGAGTTCGAGGTCCTCGGCGGCGTCGACCGCCCGGCAGACCTCGGCACCCATCCGGCCCCGGGCGCCGAGCACCCCCACCGAGACCAGCGGGGTCTCTCCGGAGGTGGCGGACGGGGGCTGGACGTCGGGGGCCGGTGGGGTGCTCATCCCGCGATGCTCACCAACGCGGGCCCCGCACGCAAGGCGGCACCCCACCCACCGGCACGGTCAGCTGGGCCGGGTCGCCCGGGTCCGGGCGACGGCGTCCCAGACCAGGAGCCCGACGGCGACCCCCGCGACGTCGGCGAGCAGGTCCGCGACCGAGGTCGACCTGTTGAGCACGGGCAGGGACTGGAGGAGTTCGCTGACCGATGCGTAGACGACCAGGACGACGCCGAGGACCCCGCGGCCGACGCCGGCCCATCGGCCACTGACCGCCAGCACCCCGAACAGGAGCACGTGCACCACCTTGTCCACGCCCGCCGGAGCGGACGGGACACCCGAGGCCGGCACGAACAGCACTGCCAGGGAGACCAGCACGACGACTGCGAACACGCCGCGTGCGAGGGCGCCGTGGACGGCGGAGACCGTGGTCGGTCGGGAGGTCATCGGCGGCTCAGGCGGCGAGCAGCCGGTCGAGGTCGCGTTCGCGGTAGGGGCCGACGACGGCCAGGCAGGTCGGCCGGGTGAACAGATCGTCGGCCACCGCGCGCACCTGGTCCTCCTGCACTGCCTCGATCCGGTCGAGCACCGTCCGCACCGGCAGGTACTCACCGTAGGAGAGCTCGCTCTTGCCCAGCCGGCTCATCCGCGAGCCGGTGTCCTCCAGCCCCAGCACGAGACCGCCCTTGAGCTGGCCACGCGCCCGGGCGACCTCCTCGGCGGTCAGGCCGGTGGCCGCGACCTCCGCGAGTCCGGCCCGGATCAGCCGGAGCACCTCGGGCACCCGCTTGGGCGAGCACCCGGCGTACACGGAGAAGCTCCCGGTCCCGGCGTAGTGGGTGAGCGAGGAGCCCACGCTGTACACCAGACCCCGCTTCTCCCGGATCTCCTGGAACAACCGCGAGCTCATGCCGCCGCCCACCGCCGCATCCAGCACGGCTCCGGCGTAACGGCGATCGTCCAGCCGGCCCATCCCGATGCTGCCCAGCAGCAGGTGGGTCTGCTCGGTGCGCCGGTGGATCAGCCCGGTGCGCCGCGCCGGTCCGGCGAGGACGACGTCGGACCCCAGCCGCAGCGGGTCCGGCCGCGCTCCCCCGGTCAGCCGGTCGCCGAAGGCGGCGGTGACCAGGTCGAGCACCTGCTGGTGGTCGACCCGCCCGGCCGCCGAGACGACGATCGAGGGGACCGCGTAACGGTCGCGGTACCAGCCGTCGACGTCGTCCCGGGTCAGGGACTCGATCGACTCCACGGTGCCCAGGACCGACCGCCCCAACGGGGTGTCGCCGAACAGGGTCTCCGCGTACAGGTCGTGCACCGCATCGGCGGGCTCGTCGTCGCGCATCGCGATCTCCTCGAGCACCACCGTGCGCTCGGACTCCAGGTCCGGTGCGGTGTTGAGCGCGTCCGTGACGAGGTCGCCGAGGAGGGTCACCGCCAGCGGCAGGTCACTGGCGAGCACGTTCGCGTAGTAGCAGGTGTGCTCCTTGGCGGTGAAGGCGTTCATCTCACCGCCGACGGCGTCCATCGCGGTGGCGATCTCCAGCGCCGTGCGGCTCTGCGTGCCCTTGAACAACAGGTGCTCGAGGAAGTGCGAGGAACCGCCCAGCTCCGGGCTCTCGTCACGGGACCCGACGCCGACCCAGATGCCCAGGGTCGCCGACAGCACCCCGGGCATCGTCTCGGTGATCACCCGCAGCCCCCCGGGCAGCTCGGTCCGCTCCACCCGGCCGCCGACCTCGTCGACGTCCAGCAGCTGCGTCACCCCGGGGGTGGTGACACCGACCGGGGCCGGGACGGACGCCGCAGCGCCCGCCCCGACCCCGGTCAGGTCGGTACTCGTGTTCACGCCTCCGTGGGGGCGGCGGTCTCGTCGGCCGAGGCTGCGTCACCGGCGTCGCCGGCCTCACCCTCGACGACCGGCACCAGGCTGATCTTGCCGCGGGCGTCGATGTCGGTGATCTCGACCTGCAGCTTGTCGCCGACGTTCGCGACGTCCTCGACCTTGGCGATCCGCTTGCCGTTGCCCAGCTTGCTGATGTGGACCAGGCCGTCGCGACCGGGCAGCAGCGAGACGAAGGCGCCGAACGCCGTGGTCTTCACCACGGTGCCGAGGAACCGCTCGCCCACCTTCGGCAGCGTCGGGTTGGCGATGGCGTTGATCCGGTCGACCGCGGCCTGGGCCGAGGGGCCGTCAGAGGCGCCGACGTAGATCGTGCCGTCGTCCTCGATGGTGATGTCCGCGCCGGTCTCGTCCTGGATCGCGTTGATCATCTGGCCCTTGGGGCCGATGACCGCACCGATCTTGTCGACCGGGATGCGCACCGTGGTCACCCGCGGGGCGTAGGCACTCATCTCGTCGGGGCCGTCGATCGCCTCGAGCATGACGTCGAGGATGTGCAGCCGGGCCGCGCGGGCCTGGGTCAGCGCACCGGCGAGGACGTCGGAGGGGATGCCGTCGAGCTTCGTGTCCAGCTGGAGGGCCGTCACGAAGTCCTTGGTGCCGGCGACCTTGAAGTCCATGTCACCGAACGCGTCCTCGGCGCCGAGGATGTCGGTCAGCGCGACGTACTCGGTCTTGCCGTCGACCTCGTCGGAGACCAGGCCCATGGCGATGCCGGCGACGGCGGCCTTCAGCGGCACACCGGCGTTGAGCATGGACAGCGTCGAGGCGCAGACCGAGCCCATCGAGGTGGAGCCGTTGGAGCCGAGGGCCTCGGAGACCTGACGGATCGCGTAGGGGAACTCCTCGCGGTCCGGCAGCACCGGCAGCAGTGCCCGCTCGGCCAGCGCGCCGTGGCCGATCTCGCGGCGCTTGGGCGAGCCCACCCGGCCGGTCTCACCGGTGGAGTACGGCGGGAAGTTGTAGTTGTGCATGTAGCGCTTGCGGGTGACCGGGTTCAGCGTGTCCAGCTGCTGCTCCATGCGGAGCATGTTCAGCGTGGTGACGCCCATGATCTGGGTCTCGCCACGCTCGAACAGCGCCGAGCCGTGCACCCGCGGGAGCACCTCTACCTCGGCCGACAGCGGCCGGATGTCGGTGAGCCCACGGCCGTCGATGCGGATCTTGTCGCGCAGGATGCGCTGCCGGACGACCTTCTTGGTCACGGCGCGGAAGGCTCCGGAGATCTCCTTCTCCCGGCCCTCGAACTGGCCGGCCAGCGCGGCCTTGACCTCGTCCTTGAGCGCGTCGGTGGCCTCCTCGCGCTCCTGCTTCCCGGCGATGGCCTGGGCCACGGCGAGCTTCTCGGCGGCCTGGGCCTCCACGGCGGCGTACACGTCGTCCTGGTAGTCCAGGAAGCGGGGGAAGTGCGCCTCCGGCTTGGCGGCCTTGCCGGCCAGCGCGGACTGTGCCTGGCACAGCGCGTTGATGAACGGCTTCGCGGCCTCGAGGCCCTGGGCCACGACCTCCTCGGTCGGGGCGGTGGCGCCACCGGCGACCAGCTCGATGGTCTTCTCGGTGGCCTCGGCCTCGACCATCATGATCGCGACGTCGCCGTCCGGCAGGAGCCGGCCGGCCACGACCATGTCGAAGACGGCGTCCTCGAGCTCGGCGTGGGTCGGGAAGCCCACCCACTGGCCGTTGATCAGCGCCACCCGGGTCGCGCCGATCGGGCCGGAGAACGGCAGGCCGGAGAGCTGGGTGGACGCCGATGCGCCGTTGATGGCGAGCACGTCGTACAGGTGGTCGGGGTCCAGGGACAGGACGGTGATGACGACCTGGACCTCGTTGCGCAGGCCCTTGGCGAAGGTCGGCCGCAGCGGGCGGTCGATCAGCCGGCAGGTGAGGATCGCGTCCTCGGAGGGGCGGCCCTCGCGGCGGAAGAACGAACCGGGGATCTTCCCGATCGAGTACATCCGCTCCTCGACGTCCACCGTCAGCGGGAAGAAGTCGAACTGCTCCTTGGGCTGACGGCCGGCCGTGGTGGCCGACAGCAGCGTGGTGTCGCCCATGGTGGCGACGACGGAGCCGGCGGCCTGCTTGGCGAGGCGGCCGGTCTCGAAGGTGACGGTGCGGGAACCGAGGGCCCCGTTGTCGATCACCGCGGTGGCGGTGAACACGCCGTCCTCGGCGTCGAAGTCGGTGGGATCTGTGGTGGGTGCGGACATCGTGTCCTCTTCCTACGTCGCATACGGCGACGTCCTCTTCGCGGCGTCGCGCCGGCGTCCGGGGCGACCGGTCTTCGATCGAAGCCCTCGGGGTCGCGCTCGCGTGTCCTGCACTCAGGCTCGCTGCGTCCCGGGAGCCACTACCGAGGACCGGCCCTCGCGGGCTGGCCGGCGTGGGGCCGGTGTTCCCGTGCGGCGGGTGCCGCACGAGTGAGGGGACCGTCCCGGCGTTGCCGGAGCGGTCCCCTCGGTGGTGCTAGCGGCGCAGGCCCAGCCGCTCGATGAGCGAGCGGTACCGGTTGATGTCGGTCTTGGCCAGGTAGTTCAGCAGCCGCCGGCGACGACCGACCAGCAGGAGCAGGCCCCGCCGGCTGTGGTGGTCGTGCTTGTGCAGCTTGAGGTGCTCGGTCAGGTCGCTGATCCGTCGGGTCAGCATCGCGACCTGCACCTCGGGGGAACCGGTGTCGTTCTCGACCGTCGCGTACTCGGTCATGATCTGCTTCTTCGTCGCGCTCTCGAGCGCCATGGTGCCTCCAGGGCAGGTCACGTGTGGCCCCCGGTCTGTGTCACGGGGGCAGCATGCACACACGTCGGTCACCCGACGTCGGGATCGAGGTTACACGGCCGCACCAGGACCAGACCTCGCCGAGTGGGAGCGGGAGACCGGCCTGCGGGCGCGCAGTCGGCTCGCGACCCGGTGGGCCGCGGTCTCAGACCTCCAGGACGGCGCGGGTCCGGGCGACGTCCTCACCCATGGCCACCAGCAGTTCCGGGACGCCGGGAAAGCTGAGCATCGGGCGCAGCCGCTCGACGAACTCCACGCCCACGTGCTCGCCGTAGAGGTCGCCCTCGAAGTCGAGCAGGTGGGCCTCGACGGTGCGCCGGGCGCCGGCGAAGGTGGGGTTGCTGCCCACCGAGATCGCGGCCGGGTGGGTGCTGCGGCTGCCCCCGCGGTGGTCACGCAGCACCAGGCGCCCGGCGTACACGCCGTCGGCAGGGATCGCGGTGTGCGCGGGGCTCTCCACGTTGGCGGTCGGGTAGCCGAGCTCTCGTCCCCGACGGTCGCCCCGGACGACGATGCCGTCCACCCGGTGCGGGCGGCCCAGCGCCAGGGCGGCCGACCGCATGTCCCCGGCGGCCACGCAGGCCCGGATGTAGGTGGAGGAGATGGTCACCTCGCCGTCGCCGGCCAGGGCGGGAGCGGAGCCGACGCTGGTCAGGTCGATGCCCTCGACGCTGAACCCGAACCTCCGGCCCTCGGCGGCCAGCGTCTCGACCGTGCCGGCCGCCTTGTGCCCGTAGGTGAAGTTCCGGCCCACCACGACCTGGGCGGCGTGCAGGTGCTCGACCAGCACGGTGTGGGTGAACTCCCCCGGGGACAGCCGGCTGAACTCGGCGGTGAAGGGCAGCACGCACATCGCGTCCACGCCCAGCTCGGCCACGAGTTCCGCCTTGCGGTCGGCGGAGGTCAGGATCGCCGGGTGGGAGCCGGGCCGCACCACCTCGGAGGGGTGCGGGTCGAAGGTGAGCAGCAGCGCAGGGCGGCCGAGCGCCCGCGCCCGGGCGACCGCGGCACCGATCAGGTGCTGGTGGCCACGGTGCACCCCGTCGTACATCCCGACGGTGACCACCGTGCGCCCCAGGTCCTGCGGGGTCGAGTCCAGCCCACGCCAGCGCAGCACGCCGTTCCTCTCCCCCGGTGCCGAGTGGTCGACGTGCTCAGGAGGCCGCGGGCGCGACGCCGTGCAGCCAGCCGTGCGAGTCGGACACCCGGCCGTGCTGCACGTCGAGCAGGTGTGCGCGCAGCTGCATGGTGAGCGGGCCGGGCTCCCCGGTGCCCACGGTGAAATCGCCGGTGCGCGCCTTCACCTCACCGACGGGGGTGATGACGGCGGCGGTGCCGCAGGCGAACGTCTCGGTGATCGAGCCGTCGGCCACGCCGGCCCGCCACTCGTCCACGCTGAACTTCCGCTCGGTGACCGGGTGCCCGAGTTCCCGGGCGACGGTGATCAGCGACTCGCGCGTGATGCCGGGCAGCAGCGTGCCGGTGAGCTCGGGGGTGACGAGCTCGGCGTCGGCGCCGGCGCCGAGGACGAAGAACAGGTTCATCCCGCCCATCTCCTCGACGTAGCGCTTCTCCACCGCGTCCAGCCAGACCACCTGGTCACAGCCCGCGGCGATCGCCTGCTCCTGGGCCAGCAGGCTGGCGGCGTAGTTGCCGGCGCACTTGACGTCGCCGGTGCCGCCGGGGGCGGCCCGGATGTAGTCCTCGGAGAGGTAGACCGAGACCGGGTGCACGCCGCGCGGGAAGTAGGCGCCGGCCGGGCTGGCGATGACGATGAACAGGTACTCGTGCGCCGGGCGGACGCCGAGGAAGGGCTCCACCGCCAGCATGTACGGCCGGATGTAGAGGGTCTGGTCGGGGCCGGTCGGCACCCAGTCGCGGTCGGCGTCGACCAGGGCGTCGACAGCGGCGAGGAAGGACTCCGCGGGCACCTCGGGCATCGCCAGCCGGGCGGCGCTGCGGGCGAACCGGGCGGCGTTGGACTCCGGCCGGAAGGTGGCGACGCTGCCGTCGGGCTGGGCGTAGGCCTTGAGGCCCTCGAAGATCGACTGGGCGTAGTGCAGGGCGGCGGCGCTCGGGTCCAGCTGCAGCGGGGCGTAGGCGGTCAGCCGGGCATCGACCCAGCCCTGGCCGACGCGGTACCGGGCCACCACCATCGAGTCGGTGAAGTACCGGCCGAAGCCCGGGTCCTCCAGCTGACGAGTGCGCTCGGCGACCGAACGGCGCGGCACGTCCTCCACGACCAGCGGCACGCCCGCGGCGAAGTCCCGGGGGGAGGTACGGCTGTCGGCGAGCGTGTCGGTCATGGCTCCCACCTGCTGGTGCTCGTGCTGGAGCGAGGCCTGGCGGTTGCCCGGCCCGCACGGTCACCCTAGCCCGGCTGTACGGGCCCGCAGCACGTGCAGCGGGACGAACGCCGCCCGGGAACTGGTGCGGCCGGACGGACCGGTGGGCCCGGCCGTCGTCACCGCGGCGGCGACGACGGCACGGGCCTGCGGCTCAACTGCTCTTCGGTGCGGCCGACTCGACGACCTCGTAGCTCCACACGTGCTGCTGCGAGCGCTCGGCGGCCGGGGCCAGGGTGTCGCCCCCGCCGTCGTGCGCGCGGTCGAAGTCCTGGCTGCTCTGCCAGGCCTCGTAGGCCTCCTCGCTCGTCCACCGCGTGTAGACGAGGTAGGACTCGGTGCCCGCGACCGGGCGGAGCAGCTCGAACCACTCGAAGCCCGGGGTGGTCTCCACCGCACCGGCCCGGCCCTTGAACCGCTCCTCGAAGCGGGCGCGCTTGTCCTCGGGCATGGTCACGACGTTGATCTTGACGACGCTCATGCACGGCATCCTGCCCAGCGACGACCTGCTCGACACGGCGGGTACGCGAGACTGGTCGCCGTGACCGAGCAGCCGCGTACCGCCGACATCGGCCTGGCCCGGCTCGACCCCGATCGGGCGGCCCGGACCGGCACCCCGGAGGTGGTCTTCGCCGGCGGCAAGACCCCGGCCGAGACGGTCGCCTGCCTGGCCGGCCTGCTCGACGCCGGCGTCCCGCTCGCCTGGGCCACCCGGGTCGACGAGCCCACGGCTGCGGCGGTGCGCGACCGCTGGCCGGGGGCCCACGTCGACCCGGTCGCCCGGGTGGCCTGGGTGGGCACTCCCCCGCCCCCGGTCGGCCAGGTGCTCGTGCTGACCGCCGGGACGTCGGACGGCGCGGTCGCCGCCGAGGTCGCCGCCACCCTGGCCGCCAGCGGGGTGGGCTGTCGGCGGGTGGACGACGTCGGGGTGGCCGGCGTGCACCGGGTGCTGGCCGTCGCCCCGGACCTTGCCGCGGCCGATGCGGTCGTCGTGGTCGCCGGGATGGACGGCGCGCTGCCCAGCGTGGTCGCGGGGCTGACCGACCGGCTGGTGGTCGCCGTCCCCACCTCGGTCGGCTACGGCGCCGCCTTCGAGGGCCTGGCCGCGCTGCTCACCATGCTCACCGCCTGCGCCCCCGGGGTGCTGGTGGTGAACATCGACAACGGCTTCGGCGCCGGTGTCGCGGCCGCGCGGATCGTCCGGTCAGCTCACCGGTAGCGCACCGGGTCGGGCAGCAGCTCGTTCATCGCCCCCGACCGGAAGCCCCGCGGGTCCACCTCCACCCGGTCGAAGCCGGTGACCGCGGCCAGCAGCTCCGGCCCGACCAGCGGCACCAGGGCTGCGTCGACCTCGACCCGGGCCACGTCGTCCCCCATGTCCCGCACCCGCAGGTCGCGCACCGGGTGCCCGGCCCCGGTCAGCGCCGCCCGCAGCGCCGCCTCGGCGGCCTCCACCCGGGCCAGCCCCGCCGCCGACACCGGCACGCCGTAGGCGATCCGGCTGGCCAGGCACGCCGCCGCCGGCTTGTCCGCCAACGGCAGACCCCACCGCCGGGCCGCCGCCCGGACGTCGTCCTTGGTCATGCCGGCCCGGGCCAGCGGCGCCCACGCCCCCCGCGCCGCCGCCGCGGCGATGCCCGGCCGGAAACCCGCTCGCAGGTCATCGGCGTTCGTGCCGGTCACCACGTCGGCGATCCCCAGCTCCGCGGCCAGCGGCGTCAGCACGTCGACCAGCTCGGTCTTGCAGAACGCGCACCGGTTCCCGGCGTTGGCCACGTACCCCGGCCGCGACAGCTCATCGGTGCGCGGCTGCTCGTGCCGCACCCCCAGGCCCACCGCGAACTCGTGCGCCGCCACCCGCTCCGCGGCCGGCAGGCTCGCCGAGACCGCCGTCGCCGCGACCACCCGGTCGACGCCCAGGGCCCGCACCGCCGCGGCCAGCACCACCCCGGAGTCCACGCCACCGGAGAAGGCGACGAGCACCCCGGGCACCGCGGACAGCTCGGCGTCCAGCATGGCCAGCCGGTGCTCCAGTCCGCTCATCGTGGCCAGGGTGTCATCCAGGTCAGCCGGGCGGGAAACCGACCGTGACCCGGGCGACCGACCCGGCGTCCTCCACCAGCGCGACCAGCCGCCCGTCGGGGGCGATCGCCGCGTGCAGACCGGGGGCACCAGTGGCCGGGACCCGCTGGCCGTACCCCAGGGCGACGGCCTCCTCCGCGGTGAGCTCGCGGGCCGGGAAGACCGCCCGGGCGGCGTCGGTCAGGCCCAGGACGCCCGGCCCGCCGCCCGGTCCGGCCAGCGCCCCGGCGGCCTCCTCGACGGGGCGGGCGGCGGTCGTGGCGAAGGGCCCGGAGGACGTGCGGCGCAGCGCGGTGAGGTGGCCGCCCACACCGAGGTCCGCGCCCACGTCCCGGGCGATCGCCCGGATGTAGGTCCCGGTGCTGCAGCAGACGGTCACGTCGACGTCGACCAGGTCGGGGGTCGGACGGCGCACCGCGTGGACGTCGACCCGGTGCACGGTGACCGACCGGGCCGCCAGCTCGAACTCCTCGCCGGCCCGCACCCGGTCGTAGGAGCGCCGGCCGTCGACCTTCACCGCGCTGACCGACGACGGCACCTGCTGCAGCGGGCCCACCTGGCCGGCCAGCGCGGCACGGACGGCGTCCTCGGTGACCCCGGCGGCCGACGCGGTGGCGGTCACCTCGCCCTCACGGTCGTCGGTGACCGTCGTCTGGCCCAGCCGGACGGTGGCCTCGTAGGTCTTGTCCGAGCCGGCGAGGTGGCCGAGCAGCCGGGTGGCCGAGCCCACGCCGAGCACCAGCAACCCGGTGGCCATCGGGTCCAGCGTGCCGGCGTGTCCCACCTTGCGGACCGACAGCACCCGCCGAGCCCGGGCGACGACGTCGTGCGAGGTCATACCGCCGGCCTTGTCGACCAGCAGCAGGGACGGCGGGACGTCGGCATCAGGCTTCCTGGGACTCACGCTGCCACGCTCTCACCCAGCCAGGCGGTGCCGCGCATCCGCCAGCCGACCGCGACCAGCCGCAGCACGATGAACAGGGTCAGCCCGGTCCACACCCCCGGCAGCCCCCAGTCCAGCCAGCCGGAGAGCAGCGACAGCGGGACGAACCCCAGCAGGGCTGCGCCGACGGTGACCGTGCGCAGGTAGGCGACGTCACCGGCGCCCATGAGCACGCCGTCCAGGGCGAAGACGACCCCGGCCAGCGGCTGCATCAGCGCCAGGAACCACCACACGACGCCCGCCTCGGCGAGCACGGCCGGGTCGTCGGTGAACAGCGGCGGCAGCACCGGGCGCAGGGCGAGCAGCAGGACGGCGACCAGGACGCCGGTGCCCAGCCCCCAGCCGACCACCCGGCCGGCGGTGGCCCGGGCCTCGGCCGGGCGGGCAGCGCCCAGTGCGGTGCCGACGAGGGTCTGCGCGGCGATGGCGTAGGCGTCCAGCACCAGGGCGAGGAACAGCCACAGCTGCAGGGCGATCTGGTGCGCACCGAGCTCCGCGGTGCTCGACCGGGCCACGACCGCAGCGGCCGCGGCGAAGGCGAGCTGGAGCACCGCTGCGCGCAGCAACAGGTCACGCCCGAGCACCACCTGGGCGCGCAGCGCAGCCGGCCGGGGCCGCAGCGAGATGGCCGAGCCGGCCAGCTCGCGGGTCAGCGCGCGCACGAAGAGCGCCGCGGAGACGGCCTGGCCGATCACGTTCGCCACCGCGGAACCGACCAGGCCCATCCCGACCGTGTGCACCAGCAGCGGGCACAGCACCAGGCTGACCAGGCTGCCGGCCAGCACGTAGCCCATCGGCCGGCGCAGCTCCTGGACACCACGCAGCCAGCCGTTGCCCGCCAGCGCGATCAGCAGCAGCGGCAGGCCCAGGCTGGCGACCCGCAGCCACTCCTCAGCGGCGTCGGCGACCGGGCCGGCGCCGCCGGCCAACAGCCGGGTCAACGGCCCGGCCGCGACCTGGAAGACGGCGGCCAGCCCGACGCCGAGTCCGAGAGCCAGCCAGGTCGCCTGGACGCCCTCGGCGACCGCGCCGGCCCGGTCACCGGCCCCGGCGCGACGAGCTGCGCGGGCGGTCGTGCCGTACGCGAGGAAGTTGAGCAACGCGGCCACGTAGGCCAGCAGGCCGCCGCCGACCGCCAGCCCGCCGAGGCTCACCGTCCCGAGGTTGCCGACCACCGCGGTGTCGACCAGCAGGTACAGCGGCTCGGCGGCGAGGACCACCAGCGCCGGCGCGGCCAGGGACGGGATCGACCTGCTCAGCGGGCCAGCTCCTGCCGGAGCGCGGCGATCGTGTCCTCCCGGTCACCGGTCGAGGTGTAGCCGGCGGCTGCGCGGTGACCACCGCCCCCGAGGGCCATCGCCACCCGGGCCAGGTCGGTGGCCCCGCGCGAGCGGAGGGAGACCGACCAGCAGCCGTCGTCCTGGCCCTTGAGGACGCAGGCGACGTCGGCCTCCGCGGTGGCCCGGACGACGTCCACCAGGGCCTCGAGCTGGTCGGCGGCCAGGCCGTGGGAACCCGCCTCGGCTGCCGTCGACCAGGTCCACACCAGGCCGGCGCCGACGTCCCGCTCCAGCACCGCCCGGCCGGTGACGGCCGAGAGCAGTCCCAGCCAGCCGAACGGGGCGGTGTCGAACAGCCGCTGGCTGATCGCCGCGTGGTCGATGCCGGTGCGCAGCAGCCGGGCCGCCAGCTCGTGGGTGCCCGGTGCGGTGTTGCCGAAGCGGAAGGAGCCGGTGTCGGCCGTCAGGCCCGCGTAGAGGCAGGTGGCCAGCGACTCGTCGAGCTCGACGCCCAGCCCGTCCAGCAGGTCCGCGACGAGCACGACGGTGGCGGCGGCGTGCGGCTCGACCACCCGGATCTCGCCGAACCCCGGGTTGCTGGCGTGGTGGTCGACGACGACCGACCGCCGTGCCGTGGTCAGCAGGGCCGCCAGGTCACCCAGGCGACCCGGGGCGGCGGCGTCCAGGCTGACGAAGACGTCGACGTCGGCCGGCACGGTCCGTGGTGGGACCAGTTGCCCGGCGCCGGGGAGCCAGCCCAGCGAGGCCGGCAGCGTGAACGGCTCGGGGAAGGTCGTGACCACCCGGGCGCCACAGCGGCGCAGCCCCTCGGCCAGCGCCAGGGTGCTGCCCAGGGCGTCCGCGTCGGGCTGCACGTGGCCGGACAGCACGATGGTCTGTCCGGCGGCCGCCGCGGCGGCGAGCAGCTCCACGGCCGCGTCCGCGGGCGCGGAGACGGTGGTCATCGGCTCACGTGCCGTCCGGGCTGGCGTGCGGTGGCTGCTGCGGCTCGGGGTCGGTGTTGCCGCCGCCCACCGCGTAGTGCGTGCCGTCGTCCGGCTCGTCCGCCGCGATGCTGTCGGTCGTCCCGACGTCACCCCGCTTGCCGCCGGCGGTGGGGTCACCGGTGGCCGGCTCCTCCCGCCCGCCGAACCCGGCCGCCGGCTGCTGCCCGGCCAGGTCGTCCGGGTCCGGGTCGACGGCCCCGGTCACGAGGCGTTCCGCTCGGCAGCGGCGGAGGGGCGGCCGTCGGCGTAGCCGTCGGTGCGCCCGGCAGCAGCGTCCGCCGGCTCGTCGGTCGCGACGTCGACGTCGTCGCCGTCGTCGGCGTCCTCGTCCTCCGCGTCGTCCGCGGGCTTGCGGTACGGGTCCGGCTCGCCGGCGTACTCGGCACCCTCCCGGGCGCGTGCCAGCTCGGCGTCGGCCTCCCGGACGCGGGCCAGCGCCTCCTCCAGCTCCCGGGCGGTGTCCGGGACGATGTCGGCGACGAAGGCGAGCGTGGGCACGAACTTGATCCCGGTCTGCTTGCCCACGGTGGAGCGGAGCACACCGGTGGCGCTGGCAAGGGCCCGCGCGGAGTCCTCGATCTGCTGTGCGTCGCCGTAGACGGTGTAGAACACCGTCGCCTCGCGCAGGTCACTGGTGACCCGCGCGTCGGTGATGGTGACCATCCCGAGGCGGGGGTCCTTGATCTGCATCTCGATCGTGGCGGAGACGATCTGGCGGATGCGCACCGCCAGCCGTCGCGCCCGGGCCGGGTCGGCCATCTCGGATCTCCTGGTTCGTGGGGTGGATCGGCCCCTCGCCGGGCCGCCGCGAGGCTCCCAGCGGTGGGGCGAGAGGGTTCGTCCGTCAGTCGGTCTCGCTGAACAACTGCCTGTGCGTGGACAGCAGCGTCACCTCTGGCCGGTCTGCCAGCAACCGCTCGCAGGCGTCGAGGACGTCGGTCACCTGAGCGGGCTGGCCCGCCACGGTGGCGACCCCGACCCGCGCACGACGGTGCAGGTCGGGGTCGCCCACCTCGGCGGCGGCCACGGCGAAGCGGCGCCGCAGCTCGGCCACGATCGGCCGGACCACGGCGCGCTTCTCCTTGAGCGAGTGCACGTCGCCCAGCAACAGGTCGGCGGTGAGCGTGCCCGTGAACACGCTCACCGCCTCTCCGTTGCTCAGTGCATCACGGCCCCGTCCCGAGGCTCACGCCGAGCCTGCGCGGCGTGAGGAGGACGGGGTCCTCCCGTCACGCGCGCGGCTTCTCGCGCAGCTCGAACGTCTGGATGACGTCCTCGGGCTTGATGTCGTTGAACGACCCCAGCCCGACACCGCACTCGTAGCCCTCCCGGACCTCGGTCGCGTCGTCCTTGAAGCGACGCAGCGACTCGACGGTCAGGTTGTCCGCGACCACGGCGCCGTCCCGGATGAGACGGGCCTTGGAGTTGCGGACGATCGTGCCGCTGCGCACCAGCGAGCCGGCGACGTTGCCGATCTTCGGGACCCGGAAGACCTCGCGGACCTCCGCGGTGCCCAGCTGCACCTCTTCGTACTCGGGCTTGAGCATGCCCTTGAGCGCGGACTCGATCTCCTCGATGGCCTGGTAGATGACCGTGTAGTACCGGACGTCCACGCCTTCGCGGGCGGCGAGCTCGGTGGCCTGACCCTCGGCCCGGACGTTGAAGCCCAGGACGATGACGTCGTCGGCCAGCGCCAGGTCGATGTCGCTCTTGGTGATCCCGCCGACGCCGCGGTGGATGACCCGCAGCGTGAGGTCGTCGCTCACCTCGATCTTCATCAGCGCCTCTTCGAGCGCCTCGACGGTGCCCGAGTTGTCGCCCTTGATGATCAGGTTGAGCTGACGGGTCTCCCTGAGCGCCGCGTCGAGGTCCTCCAGGCTGATCCGCTTCCGCATGGACGCGTTCTGCGCGTTGCGGATGCGGGCCTGACGGCGATCGGCGATCTGCCGGGCGATCCGGTCCTCCTCGACGACGAGGAAGGTGTCACCGGCGCGCGGCACGGAGGTCAGGCCGACGACCTGGACCGGACGGGCCGGCAGGGCCTCCTTGAGCTTGTTGCCGTGCTCGTCGAGCAGCGACCGGACGCGACCGTAGGCGTCGCCGGCCACGATCGAGTCGCCCTGGCGCAGGGTGCCGCGCTGGACCAGCACCGTGGCGACGGGGCCACGACCCTTGTCCAGCTTGCCCTCGATGACCACACCCTGAGGGTCCTGGCCCACGTTGGCGCGCAGGTCCAGCGAGGCGTCGGCGGTCAGCAGGATCGAGGTCAGCAGGTCGTCCAGGCCCTGACGGGTGGTCGCGGAGACGTCGACGAACATCGTGTCGCCGCCGTACTCCTCGGCCACCAGCCCGTACTCGGTGAGCTGCTGACGGATCTTGGCGGGGTTGGCCCCCTCCTTGTCGATCTTGTTGACCGCGACCACGATCGGCACCTCGGCGGCCTGGGCGTGGTTGAGCGCCTCGACCGTCTGCGGCATGACGCCGTCGTCGGCGGCCACGACCAGGACGACGATGTCGGTGACCTTCGCGCCGCGGGCACGCATCGCGGTGAACGACTCGTGACCCGGGGTGTCGATGAAGGTGACCGGGCGCTCGTTGCCCTCGAGCTCGGTGACGATCTGGTAGGCGCCGATGTGCTGGGTGATGCCACCGGCCTCCTTGCCCGCCACGTTGGCGTGCCGGAGCGCGTCCAGGAGCTTGGTCTTCCCGTGGTCGACGTGACCCATGACGGTCACGACCGGCGGACGGATGCCCCAGTCGTCCTCGTCGTCGCTCTCCTCGTCACCGAAGGTGAGGTCGAAGGTGTCGAGGAGCTCGCGGTCCTCGTCCTCCGGGCTGACGACCTGGATGACCCAGCCGATCTCGGCACCCAGCAGCTGCAGGGTGTCGTCGTTGACCGACTGCGTCGCGGTGATCATCTCGCCCAGGTGGAACAGGGCGGTGACCAGCGCAGCCGGCTCGGCGTTGATCCGCTCGGCCAGGTCGGTCAGCGAGGCGCCACGCGGCAGGCGGACGGTCTGTCCGTTGCCCCGGGGCAGCGAGACGCCGCCCATGCTCGGCGCCGCCATGGAGTCGAACTCCTGACGCCGCTGCTTCTTGCTCTTGCGTCCACGGACCGGACCGCGACCACCCGGACGCCCGAAGGCACCCGCGGTGCCGGCACCCGAGCCACCGCGACCACGGCCACGGCCACCGCCGCCACCACCGGGACGGAAACCGCCACCGGCCGGCGCGCCGCCACCGGGACCACCGGGGCCACCGCCACCGGGACGGAAGCCACCGCCACCGCCGGGACCACCCGGACGGCCACGACCAGCGGCGCCGCCGGGGCCACCAGGGCCACCGGCGCGACCGCCACCGGCCGGCCGCGGCGGCATCATGCCGGGGCTCGGACGCTGCGGCATCATGCCGGGGTTGGGACGGGGTCCACCCGGACCGGCGGCGGGACGGGGCCCGCCAGGACCGGACGCGGGGCGCGGGCCACCGGCGCCGGCACCCGGACGGGGCCCACCCGGAGCCGGACGCGGTCCACCGGGACCGGCCTGACCGGGCGCACCGCCACCCGGACGCGGACCGGCGGCAGCCGGACGCGGGGCGCTGCTGAAGGGGTTGTTGCCCGGCCGGGGGGCCGGACGGGGGCCGGGCCGCGGCCCGGGAGCGGCCGGACGCGGGGCACCCGGAGTGGCTCCACCGGCGGCCGGGCCGCCGGTCGGTGCACCACCGGCGGGACGCGGGGCCGGGGCAGCCGGACGAGCGCCCGGCTGGGCCGGGGCGGCCGGAGCCTGCTGGTCCGGGGCGCTGGCAGCGGGCTGCTGCGCAGCCGGTGCCTCGGCCGCCGGCTGCTGCGGCGCCGGCCGGGGGCCGGGACGCGGGCCGGGGGCAGCCGGACGGGCCGGCGACGGAGCCGGCACGTCAGCCCGGGCCGCAGGGGCCTGCGGGGCAGGTGCCTGCGGCGCGGCCGGAGCCGGGGTCGGTGCTGCGGGGGCCGGAGCCGCCGGGGCGGCCGGAGCAGCCGCCACGGGCGGGGCCGGTCGAGGGCCGGGTGCGCCGGGACGGGGACCGGGGCGGGCACCAGAGGCGTTGCCGCCACCGGAGCTCGGGGCGCCGTCGCCGGGGAAGGCCTCACGCAGCCGTCGGGCCACCGGGGCCTCGACGGTGGACGAGGCGGACTTCACGAACTCGCCCTGCTCCTTGAGCTTGGCGAGCACTGTCTTGCTGTCGATACCGAGCTCTTTGGCGAGCTCGTGTACGCGGGCCTTGCCTGGCACGGGTCTCCTCTGGTGAGGCCGGCGGCTGGCCCGCTCGACCTCTGATTCAGTGGTGCATGGTCATCGTGGCGACTTCACGGGTTGCTCATCCGAGGTCGTCCTGCTCTCGACTGTGGACCGGCCGGGTGCCGGTCCGACTGGATCGCGCTCAGTGCTGGGTGCTCACTGCCTGGTGCTCGGTGCTGTCCGTCCGGGACCGGCGCCATGGCGGGTCAGCTGACCTGCCGGAGGACGTGGGCCTCGAGCGAGCCGGTCTCCAGCGGCGTGCTGCTGCGCAGCGCGCGCGGGAAGGCCCGGCGCCGAACTGCTGCCTGCAGGCACTCCGCGGTGGGGTGCAGGGACGCACCCCGGCCGGGGAGCCGTCGCCGCGGGTCAGGGGTGAGCCCCCCGCCGCGGACGACGACACGCAACAGCTCGGTGACCGGTGCGCGTCGCCGGCACCCCACACAGGTGCGGACCGGCGTCGACGAATCGGCCATCACGGAGTCTAGCGCGCCGCGGGCCCGGGATGTTCCGCGCGTCGCACGGGGGGCCGCTGACCGCCCTGTGGACCGCGGGCCCCGGGCCGACCGGCCTGCACTCCCGGACGCAAGGGGGCCCGCCCGACACCCGGGGAGACCGGGGCAGCGCCGTCGGTGGACTCGGCGTCACTGCGGATGTCGATGCGGCACCCGGTGAGCCGAGCGGCCAGCCGGGCGTTCTGCCCCTCCTTGCCGATCGCGAGCGACAGCTGGTAGTCGGGCACCACCACCTGTACGGCCCGCGCGGTCGGGTCGACCACCCGCGCGCTGGTGACCCGCGCGGGCGACAACGCGGAGGCGACGAAGCTCGCCTCGTCGTCGGACCAGTCGACGATGTCGATCTTCTCGCCGTGCAGGTCGCTCATCACGTTGCGGACCCGCTGGCCCATCGGACCGATGCAGGCGCCCTTGGCGTTGAGCCCGGGGACGCTCGTGCGGACGGCGATCTTCGACCGGTGCCCGGCCTCCCGGGCCACCGCGACGATCTCCACGCTGCCGTCGGCGACCTCGGGGACCTCCAGCGCGAAGAGCTTGCGCACCAGGTTGGGGTGGGTGCGCGACAGCGTCACCTGCGGACCGCGGAACGTGCGGGCGACCGAGACGACGTAGGCCTTCAGCCGGCTGCCGTGGCGGTAGTCCTCGCCGGGCACCTGCTCGGGCGCCGGCAGGGTGGCCTCCACCTTGCCGATGTCGACCAGCACCATGCCCTGGGTGTTGCGGCGGTCGTGCGCCTGCACGATGCCGCTGACGATGTCGCCCTCCTTGCCGGCGTACTCACCGAACGTCTGCTCGTGCTCGGCGTCCCGCAGCCGCTGGATGATCACCTGCTTGGCGGTGCTGGCCGCGATCCGGCCGAAGTCGGAGGGGGTGTCGTCCCACTCGTGCACGACCTCGCCGTCCGGGCCCAGCTCCTGCGCCAGGACGGCGACCTCGCCGCTCTTGCGGTCGATCTGCACGCGCACGTGCTTGGCCGCCCCGTCCGCGTGCCGGTACGCGGTGACCAGGGCGGTCTCGATCGCCTGCAGCACCGTGTCCGCGGGGATGCCCTTCTCCCGCTCGACCGCCTTGAGGGCCGTCACGTCGATGTTCACTTGTTGCCTCCTCGTCGCGGCCGGGGGTCCCGCGGCGCGCGGCGCGGGGCCGGTCGCCCGGTCCTCCCGCTCGCGTCGGTCGCGTCGTCCCCGGCCGGGTCCTGCTCGTGGTCGTGCTCGGCGCCCGCGGGCGCCTCGTCGTCGGTCTCGTCGTCGTCCTGGTGCGCCTCGTCGTCCTGGTGCGCCTCGTCGTCCTGGTGCGCCTCGTCGTCCTGGTGCTCGTCGTCGTGCTCGTCCTCGTCGTGCTCGTCGTCGGTGCCGTCGCCGAGGTGGACCAGCGCGGCGTCCCGGTGCCCGGCCGGACGGGTGAACTCCACCTGCACCCGGGCCTCGCCCAGCTCGGCCCAACGCACGGTGCGCTCGCCGACCGCCTTGCGCACCTGGCCCTTCTTGGTGCCGCCCTTCTCCACGGCCAGCACGACCCCGTCGTCGTCGACCCGGAGGACCCGCCCGGTCAGCTGGTCCCGGCCGGAGTCGGGGCCGACGGCGACGCTGACCAGCCGGCCGACGTTGCGGCGCCAGTGCCGCGGCAGGGTGAGCGGACGGTCGACGCCGGGGCTGGTGACCTCCAGGACGTAGGGCGAGCGGCCCAGCGCCTCGTCCTGCGCGTCGAGCACCTCCGACAGTGCACGGCTGAGCCCGGCGACGTCGTCCAGGCTGACCCCGGCGTCCCGGTCGATCACGACCCGGACCACCGACCGCTGGCCGGCGGGGCGGACGACGAGCTCCTCCAGGTCGTAGCCGGCGGCGGTGACCACGGGCTCGACCCAGCCGGTCAGCTTGGCGGTCACCACGTCCGCGGTGCCGGCACCTCGGGTGGACACCGACTGCCTCCTGTTGTCTGGGAACCGCGACGTGCCCACCGGAGGTGGACCCGGTGCCGACCGGTCGGACCCGACGGGCCACCGGCGTGCTGCGCGTGAACCGTCAGGCTACCGCCCGCACCGGCGGCACCACCGGTCCCGCGGGTGGCGACCGCCGCGCCGGTGCGTTCGGCGAGGACAGCCCCCCGGGACTGTCAGGATGGACGGCGATGTCCGGACTCCTCCCCGCTCCCCCGGCCGCCGGCGCCTTCACCCGACGGAGCCTGCTGGTCGCCACCCTCGCCGGCACCGCGCTGGTCGCCGCCGGCTGCACCGGCACCCCCGGCGACGTGACCGACGCGGTGACGCCGGCGCAGGTCGACCAGCTGGCCGCCCAGGTCCGGGTGCAGGAGGCCGTGGTGACCGCCTACGACCAGGCGTTGAGCACCTCCCCCGAGCTCGCCGCGTCGCTGACCCCGCTCGCCGCACAGGCGCTCGCGCAGCTGGACCGGCTCCGGGGAGCCGCCCCCGGGGACCTCGGCACGACCGCCGCGGCGACCAGCGGCGGCGCCGCACCCACCGACCCGACGGAGGCGCGCGCCTGGCTGCGGGGCCTCGTCGGCACTGCGGCCGCCGCACACGCCGCGGCCTGCCCGGAGTTCACCGGAGGCCGCGCGGCGCTGCTCGGCAGCATCGCGGCGGGCCTCCGGGGGCAGGAGACGGTGCTGGCATGACCGCTGCTCCGGAGCACCCCGCCGGGAGAGGGGACGACGATGGCTGACGGGACCCGCTCACCCTCCGCGTCGCCGACCGCACCGGAGAACGCCGCACTGCAGGAGGCGCTGGCCGCGGCCCGCGTGGCGATCTGGGGCTACGGGGTCGTCGGTGCGGCGCTCCCGCTGGAGTCCCGGGACCTCGTCGTCGCGTGCGAGCTGGCGTACCTGGACCTCCGCGACCAGCTGATCGCCCTGCTCAGCGCCCGGCAGGTCGAGCCGGTCGACGACGAACCGGGGTACACGCTGCCCTTCCCGGTGCTGTCCCCGGTCGACGCCGCCGCGCTGGCGGTGACGCTGGAGGAGGGGTCGTCCGCAGCCTGGACGTGGGTGCTGGACCAGGCGACCGAGCGCAGCACCCGCGAGCTCGCCGTGGCGGCGCTGGGCGCCGCCGAGCTGCGGGCGGTCGACTGGCGTGTCCGGGCCGGCCTCACCCCACCCACCACTGCGTTCCCCGGCCTGCCGGAGGCCTAGCCGCCGAGGGCGGCGAGGAACGCGTCGGCGACCGGGACGGCGACGCTGCTGGACTGCCCCGCCTCGACCAGGACGGCGAAGGCGATGTCGCCCTGCGGGCCGCCGAGCTGGTAGCCCATGAACCACCCGTGTGCGTCCAGCGGGGTGTTCGTGCCGTACTCCGCGGTGCCGGTCTTCCCAAACACCTCGCCGCGGTCGGCCAGTTCGGCGGCCGTCCCGCTGACCACCACCTGGCGCATCATCGGCCGCAGCGCGTCCAGGACGGCCGGGGCGGGCCCGGCGGGGGCCGCACCGGCCGGCTCGTCGCCGACGACCTCCACGGGCACGGCCGGGGTGCCGCTGGCGATGCCGGCGGCGACCAGCGCCAGCTGCGCCGGGCTCATCAGCACCTGGCCCTGGCCGATCGCGTCGGCGGCCTCGGTGGTGCCGGTGCTCGCTGCCGGCACCTCCCCGCTGAAGACGTCGACCGGCAGCTGCCAGTCGGTGCCCACCCCGTAGGAGGCGGCCGCGTCGGCGAGCGCACCGTCGGGGAGGGTCAGGGCCTGCTGGATGAAGGTGGTGTTGCAGGACCGGGCGAACGCCTCGGTCATCGGCACCGTCCCGAGGTCGAACTGGTCCTCGTTCTCGAACTCCCGGCCCTCGACCGTGGTCGTGGCCGGGCAGGGCACGAGCGTGTCCGGGGCGACCGTGCCGGCCGACAGCAGCGCCGTCGCCGTGATCGTCTTCATGGCCGAGCCGGGCGGGAACTGCCCGGCCAGGGCGTTGACCGGGTTGGCCGCCTCGTTGGAGCTGACCGCCAGGAGCTCCCCGGTGCCCGGCCGGACCGCCACCAGGTGGGTGGCGAGCGGCTGGGTGGCCACGGCGGCGTCGGCGGCGTTCTGGACCGCCGGCAGCAGCGGGGTCTGGACGGGGGTGCCCGGCACGGGCTCGACGGTCCCCACCACCCGCCCGGGGTCCTCGAGGGCCTCGTCGGTGCTGACCACCCGGACGGTGAACCCGGGGGTGCCGGCCAGCTGCTCCTGGCGGGCCCGCTGCAGGCCGGAGAGGCCCAGCCGGTCCCCGGCGGCGTAGCGCTGCTCGTCGTCGGCGTCGACGGAGCCCTCCAGCACCTCGGCGGTGGCCTCCCCGACCCGGCCCAGCAACGCGAGCCCGAACCGGGACGAAGGCGCCAGCAGCCGGGTGCTGGTCGGGAAGACCGCCCCGGGCAGGTCGTAGACCTGGGCGCGGATCGCCTCGAAGTCCGCGCGGCGCAGGGTGATCACCGGGACGAACTGCCCGGCCGGCGCCGCCTGCACGTCGGCGGTGATCTCCTCCGCCGGGATCCCGGTCGCCGCGGCAAGCCCGGCGGCCAGCGCCGGCAGGTCGGTGACCTGGCCGGTGTCCACCCCGACGTCGACCACCTCGGTCTCGACGAACAGCGGCGCGCCGGTGCCGTCGGTGATCGGAGCGCGCTCCGGCAGCGACCGGGCGAGCTCCAGGTGCTGGCCGTCGGCCAGCTCCGGGTGGACGACGGCCGGGGAGGCGACGACCTCCCAGCGGTCCTCGCCGTCCTGCTCGCCCTCCTGGAGCTCCAGGGTGGCGTCGTAGGTCCAGTCCGGCGCCGCGGCGAGGTCCCAGGTGGCCTGCCAGGCGACGGTCGCCGCGCCGTCCTCGACCTGCAACTCGCCCAGCTCGGTGGTCAGGGTCGCGTCGGGCAGGTCCTCGGCGGTCTGCTCGAGCAGGGCACCGGTCGCCGCGGGGTCGGTGGTGCGGTCGGCGGCTGCGTCCGCCCGGCCAGCGGCCCAGTCGTCGAGGAACGCCTGTGCGGCGTCCCGGACGTCGTCGGAGGGGTCGCTGGAGCACCCGGCCAGCAGCGGGGCGAGCACCAGCACCGCGGTGCCTCCGGCCATCGCCCCCCGGACGGTCGCCCCGCGCCTGCTGCTGGATCCGTGTCGGCTGCGCACGGCCCCACCCTGGCAGAAGGCCGCGGCCGATCCGGAACTCCTCGCCGCACCAGCCCCAGGGCTCACAGGACGGCTGGAACAGGACGTCTAGAACAGGACGGAGGCGAACGTGCCGACCTGCTGGAAGCCGACCCGCTCGTAGACGGCGCGCGCGGCGTGGTTGTAGTCGTTGACGTAGAGGCTCACCACCGGGGCGATCGCCGCGCGGGCGTACTCGACCACCGCCGCGGTGCCCCGCTGCCCGATCCCCTTCCCGCGGTGCTGCGGGGAGACCCACACGCCCTGCACCTGGCACGCGTCCCGGGAGACGGCGCCGACGTCTGCCTTGAAGAGCACCTCACCGCGCTCGATCCAGGCGAGCGAGTGACCCGCGCGGACCATCTCCGCCACCCGGGCGCGGTAGCCGGCACCGCCGTCGACCCGCGTGGGGCTGACCCCCACCTCCTCGGTGAACATGGCGACCGCGGCCGGCAGCAGGGTGTCCAGCTCCTCGGGCCGCACCGGGCGCACCTGCGGCTCCGCCGGGAGCTGTGAGGGGCCGGAGATGGCCAGCAGCGGCTGACGGGCGCGCACCTCCCGCGCCGGGCCCCACGAGGGCGCCAGCACCTCCCACAGCGGCAGCACGGCCGCCGCCGGGCCGACCACGGTCGAGCACCGACGCCCGGCCCGCCGGGCCCGGTCGGCGAACGCGGCCGCTGCCGCCTGCTCGGCACCGGGCCTGGCCAAGGGGATCAGGTTGGCGCCGGCCAGGCAGACCGCGTCCAGCCGGCGACCGGCGTACAGGCCCCACAGCGGCGCGCCCAGGGACGCCGTCGCGGTGCCGTGGGTCTCGATCCGCCCGGCGAGCATGCAGGCGCCGACCGGGTCGGTGGCCAACAGCTCCCGGACGGCGCCCTCGTCGCCGGCGTCCAGGACCCGGGCGGGGGACGACGAGCGCAGCACGCGGACCACTGTCCTCCGTCGACCGGTGCGGGCGGGGTCAGGAGACGGAGACGACCGGCGGACCGGACGGGGTGCCGTCGGCCGTCTGCGCCTCGGCGATCCGCATGGCCTCCTCGATCAGGGTCTCCACGATCATCGACTCGGGAACGGTCTTGACGACCTCGCCCTTGACGAAGATCTGCCCCTTGCCGTTGCCGGAGGCGACGCCCAGGTCGGCCTCGCGGGCCTCCCCCGGGCCGTTCACCACGCAGCCCATGACGGCGACCCGCAGCGGCACCTCCATGCCCTCCAGCCCTGCGGTGACCTCGTCGGCGAGCTTGTAGACGTCGACCTGGGCCCGGCCGCACGAGGGGCAGCTCACGATCTCCAGGCCGCGCTGGCGCAGGTTCAGCGACTCCAGGATCTGGTTGCCGACCTTGACCTCCTCCGCCGGCGGGGCGGACAGGGAGACCCGGATCGTGTCGCCGATCCCCTGGGACAGCAGCGCACCGAAGGCGACCGCGGACTTGATGGTCCCCTGGAAGGCGGGGCCGGCCTCGGTCACGCCGAGGTGCAGCGGGTAGTCGCACTGGGCGGCCAGCAGCTCGTAGGCGCGCACCATGACCACCGGGTCGTTGTGCTTCACCGAGATCTTGATGTCCCGGAAGTCGTGCTCCTCGAACAGCGAGCACTCCCACAGCGCGGACTCGACCAGCGCCTCCGGGGTGGCCTTGCCGTACTTGGCCAGCAGGCGCTTGTCGAGCGAGCCGGCGTTCACCCCGATCCGGATCGGGGTGCCGGCGTCCTTGGCCGCCCGGGCGATCTCGCCGACCTTGTCGTCGAACTTCTTGATGTTGCCCGGGTTGACCCGCACGGCGGCGCACCCGGCGTCGATCGCGGCGAACACGTACCGCGGCTGGAAGTGGATGTCGGCGATGACCGGGATCTGCGACTTCCTCGCGATGATCGACAGCGCCTCGGCGTCGTCGGTGTCGGGCACCGCGACCCGCACGATCTGGCAGCCGGAGGCGGTGAGCTCGGCGATCTGCTGGAGCGTGGCGTTGATGTCGGCGGTCTTGGTGGTGCACATCGACTGGACGCTGACCGGGGAGTCGCTGCCGATCCCGACGCCGCCCACGTCCAGCTGTCGCGTCTTGCGTCGGGGAGCGAGGACGGGAGGGGGCGCAGCCGGCATGCCGAGACTGACGGGGATCGCCATGGCCTCAGTATCTACCGCCGGCGACGGCGCCGCCGGTGACCCCGCTGTGACGTCGGTGCGACGGTCAGCCGAGCGTGATCGGGTTGACCAGGTCGGCGATGACCAGGAGCCCGGACAGCAGGATGAACAGCCCCGCCACGACGTAGGCCACCGGCATCAGCCGGGCGATGTCGAACGGGCCGGGATCGGGCCGCCCGCGCAGCCGCGCCACGGTCGAGCGCGCCTTCTCGTACAGGGCACCGGCGACGTGGCCGCCGTCCAGCGGGTAGAGCGGCACGAGGTTGAACAGGAACAGCACCAGGTTGACGCTGGCGAGCAGCGACACGAAGAAGCTGAGCTTGTCCACGTTGCTGAAGCGCTCCAGGGCGAACGCCTCGCCGGACAGCCGGCTGACCCCGACCAGGCCGATCGGCCCCTCGCGGTCGCGCTCCTCGCCCATGAAGGTGGCCCGGAACAGCTGCGGGATGCGCTCGGGGATCTGCACCAGCCGCTGGACCGACTCGACGACCACGGTGCCGAAGTAGCCCGGCAGCGAGCTCAGCGGCTGGCCGACGTACTCCGTCGCGGACTGGACGCCGAGGTACCCGACCTCCTGCGTGCCGTCGGGCTCCCCGTCCCCGTCCGGGTCGGTGTAGACGGTGTTCTGGATCGGGGTGACCGTGAGGTCGAGCTGCTGGGCGGCACCATCGCCGTCCGGCCGGGCGACGGTCAGGGTCAGTGGGGTGCTGGCGCTGGCCTGCACCGTCTCGACCAGCGCCTCCCAGCCGTCGCCCGGTTCCTGGGTGACCGGTTCACCGTCGATGGCCAGGATGGTGTCGCCGGCCTGCAGCCCGGCCTGCGCGGCCGGGCCGGCCGGCGGCAGGGCGCAGTCCACCGAGCCGGCGGCGCACAGCTCGCCGGCCGGGGTGATCGGCACGTCGCAGGGGTCGCCCGCGCTGGCGCTGGCTGCGCCGGCCGGCAGCACGCAGTCGGGCACGTCCGCGATCGTGGTGGTGGTCGTCGGCAGGCCGATGCCCACCAGCAGGACCAGGAAGAGCAGCACCGCCAGCACCAGGTTGTGGAAGGGGCCGGCGAACATCACGATCACCCGCTGCCACCACGGCTTGGCGTAGAACACCCGCCCGCGGTCGGTGGGCAGGACGTCGTTGAGGGCCGCCCCGCGCACCTCGGCGATGAAGCTGCGCATCCGGGTGGCGCGCTTGCTCTCGCCCTCCTCGGCCGGCGGGATCATGCCGACGATGCGGATGTAGCCGCCGAGCGGGATCGCCTTGATGCCGAACTCGGTCTCCCCGCGGCGGCGGGACCAGACCGTCGGCCCGAAGCCGACGAAGAACTGCGGCACCCGCATGCCGAACTTCCGGGCCCAGTAGAAGTGCCCGAACTCGTGGAAGCCGATGCTGAACAACAGCCCGACGGCGAAGGCGACGATCCCGAGGACCGTCAGGAGGAACCCGCTCAGCTCAGCCTCCGGCGATGGCGCCGCGAGCGTGCTCCCGGGCCCACTTCTCAGCGGCCAGCACGTCCTCGACGCAGGTGGGTGCGCCGAGGTCCGGCGCGGCGTCGAGGGTACGCGCGATCACCTGCACGATCGCTGGGAACGACAGGTGTCCGGCTGTGAACGCGGCGACCGCCTCCTCGTTGGCCGCGTTGTAGAGCGCCGGGACGACGCCCCCGGCCTCCCCCGCCTGCCGGGCCAGCCGGACCGCCGGGAAGACCTCGCCGTCCAGGGGCAGGAACTCCCAGGTGCTCGCGGTCGACCAGTCCAGGGCCGGCTGGACGTCCGGCAGCCGGTCCGGCCACGCCAGCGCCAGGGCGATCGGCAGCCGCATGTCCGGCGGGCTGGCCTGGGCGATCGTCGCCCCGTCGGTGAACGTCACCATCGAGTGCACGATCGACTGCGGGTGCACCACCACGTCGATGTCGGCGTACGGGACGCCGAAGAGCAGGTGCGCCTCGATCAGCTCCAGCCCCTTGTTCACCAGGGTCGCGGAGTTGATGGTCACCACCGGGCCCATGTCCCAGGTGGGGTGGGCCAGCGCCTGTTCCCGGGTGACGCCGGCGAGCTCCGCGGCGCTGCGGCCCCGGAACGGCCCGCCGCTGGCGGTGAGCACCAGCCGGGCCACCTCGCCCCGCGCACCACCGCGCAGGCACTGGGCGAGTGCGGAGTGCTCGGAGTCGACCGGCACCAGCTGACCGGGTGCGGCCGCCGCCGTCACCAGTGCGCCACCGGCGACCAGCGATTCCTTGTTGGCCAGGGCGACGGTGCGCCCGGCGGCGAGCGCCGAGAGCGTCGGCCGCAGCCCGATCGACCCGGTGATGCCGTTGAGGACGACATCGGCCGGGCGGGCGGCCAGCTCCTCGGCGGCACGGGGGCCGGCCAGGATCTCCGGGAGGGCGTAGTGCCCCTGCGCCCAGCCGCGCTGCTGGGCCGCCGCGTAGAAGGCGAGCTGCAGGTCCTGGGCAGCGGTGGCCCGGGCGATCGCGACGGTGCGCACGCCCAGCGAGAGGGCCTGCTCGGCCAGCAGCGCCACGTCCCCCCCGCCGGCGGCGAGCCCGGTGACCCGCAACCGTCCCGGGTTCTGCCGGGCGACGGCGATCGCCTGGCGCCCGATCGACCCGGTGGACCCCAGCACGGTGACCGTCCGGGGTTCGGTGCTGCGCGGCTCGCTCATGCCCGTGATCCTGCCAAGCCCGCCGCGGTCCGCCCGTCGGCACCGGCCGGACCGCGCGGCAGACCGGCGCGGGGTCCGGTCCGCGCGCCCGCCAGGTGCCCGATCGGTGCGCCTGGCATCATGGCGGATGAGCGGCCGAGCGCCCTCACACCGAACAGAGCAGTGCCGCGACCGCGGCGACGAGCGCCAGCGAGGATGCCAAGTGAGTGAGCACAGCGGCCGGGGACAGGGTCAGCAGACGAACGCCGGGGTGGTCGAGCAGTCCCGACGTGAGGAGGGCATCGTCCGTCCGGGCGAGACGCCCGTCCACGACGAGCACCCCGCAGACTGGGGCTGGCACGCCGAGAGTGGCCGGGTCGGGCGGATCACCGGCTGGCTGATGGTGCTGGCCCTGCTGGCCCTGCTGTTCGGCAACCACGACGGCCAGGTCGAGAACCTCTGGATCCTAGGCTTCGTGCTCACGCTCGTGGTCATGCTGCTGTGGGACGTCCGCCGGCGGAAGAACGCCTGGCGCTCCCGATAGGTGGTTCGCTGGGCCGATCGCGAGTTCCGGTCACCGGCTGAGCGGCCCCTCGTCGAGCCTCAGCTGACGGCGACGCCGATCGCACTGCCGATCAGGTAGGTCGCGCCGGTGGCCAACGCTCCGAACAGCAGCTGACGCAGCGCCGACCACCACCAGGGCCGGGGGGTGAAGCGCGAGGACAGCGCACCGGCCACCGCCAGACCGACACCGCCGCAGACCAGCGCCACCCACAGCGTGCTCAGCCCGAACAGGTAGGGCAGCAGCGGCACCGCAGCACCCACCGAGAAGGTCACGAACGAGGAGACCGCAGCCACCTTCGGCGACGGGGTGTCCTCCGGGCTCAGCCCGACCTCCGCGACGACGTGCAGCCGCAGCGCCGTCTCCGGGTCCCGGGACAGCTGCACCGACACCCGCTCGGCGAGGTCGTCGTCGACGCCACCGGCGCGCAGCAGGGCGACCAGCTCGTGCCGCTCCCCCTCGGGGTTGCGTTCGAGCTCCCCGCGCTCCTTGGCGACCTCCAGCTCGAGCTGCTCGTTCTGGGTGGTCACCGACGTGTACTCGCCCAACGCCATCGAGATCGCCCCGGCGACGAGGCTGGCGACCCCGGCCAGGACGACCGTCTGCGCCGCCGCACCCCCGGCACCGACCCCGGCCACGAGGGCGGTGTTGGTCACCAGGCCGTCCATCGCCCCGAAGACGGCGGCCCGCAGCCAGCCACCGGAGACGTCGGCGTGGCTGTGCTCGTGCGCCTCCGCCTCCGGGAGCACGGTCAGCCCTGGTCCGACTCGGCCCCGAGGGGCACGCCCTCCTCGATGCCCGGCACCGGGACGGCGATGCTCGGCACCCCGTCGACCTGGTCGGCGGCGGCCAGCTGCCCGCACGCGCCGTCGATGTCCGAGCCCCGGGTGTCGCGGACCGTGGTCGGCACCCCCGCGGCGCGCAGCCGGGCGACGAACTCCCGCTGGGCAGGCAGCGGACTGGCGTCCCACTTGCTGCCCGGTGTCGGGTTGAGCGGGATCAGGTTCACGTGCGCCAGCCGCTTCGCCAGCAGCTTCCCGAGCAGGTCGGCCCGGAACGGCTGGTCGTTGATGTCCCGGATCAGCGCGTACTCGATCGAGTACCGGCGACCGGTGCGGCGGGCGAAGTCGTCGGCGGCGCCCAGCACCTCGCCGACCTTCCAGCGGGTGTTGATCGGCACCAGTTCGTCACGCAGCTCGTCGTCGGGGGCGTGCAGGCTGACCGCGAGGGTCACGTTCAGCCCCTCCTCGGTCAGCTTCCGGATGGCCGGGACGACACCGACCGTCGAGACGGTCACGGAGCGCTGGGCCAGGCCCAGCCCGTGCGGTGCCGGGGTCAGCAGCGCGTCGAGCGTCTTGCGCACCCGGGCGTAGTTGGCCAGCGGCTCGCCCATGCCCATGAAGACGACGTTGGACAGCCGGCCGGGGCCACCGGGGATCTCACCGTTGGCCATCGCCGCGGCCGCGGCGACCGCCTGGCCGATGATCTCGGCCGCGGAGAGATTGCGGGTCAGGCCGCTCTGGCCGGTCGCGCAGAACGGGCAGGCCATCCCGCAGCCGGCCTGGCTGGAGATGCAGACGGTGGCGCGGTCGGGGTAGCGCATGAGGACGCTCTCGACCAGGGCCCCGTCGTGCAGGCGCCACAACGTCTTGCGGGTGCGGCCGCCGTCGGCGGACTGGTGGCGCACCGGGGTCAGCAGCCCCGGCAGCAGCGCACCGGTCAGCTCCGCACGGGAGGCGGCCGGCAGGTCGGTCATCTGCTCCGGGTCGGTGACCCCGGCGTAGAAGTGCCGGGCCAGCTGGTCGGCTCGGAACGCCGGCTGACCCAGCTCGACGATCGCCGCGCGGGCCTCCGCACGGGTCAGGTCGGCGAGGTGCCGAGGCGGCTTGGTGCGGCGGGGGGCGTCGAAGACCAGGGGCAGGGCAGTCATAACGAGGTCCATGCTCCCACCACCGGGCCGCTGGAGGTGGCTCGGTGGAGGGTGACATCGCTCCCCGGGAGCAACCGTGGGACGCCGCGCCCCCGTCAGCTCCGCCCGAGGGCCTCGGCCAGCGTCGCCATCGGGTCCGGTGCTCCGGACGTCGGGGACGTCGTCACAGTCGGCGGCGGCGGCGGCGGCGGCGGCGGCGGCGAGCTCACGGCCGGGGTCGGGGTCGCCGTCGGGGTGGGAGTCGGGTCGGGGGCGGCCGTCGGTGGCACGGCCCCGCCCCCGCCGGGCGACCCGTCCCCGGGTCCGCCGGGCACCTGCGGATCACCCGGGTCGGTGCCCCCAGGACCGGGGACCTGCGGGTCGGTGCCCCCAGGACCGGGGACCTGCGGGTCGGTGCCCCCAGGACCGGGGGTCTGCGGGTCGGTCGCGTCCGGATCGGGGACCTGCGGGTCGGGGTCCTCCGGCGCACATGCCGCGGCCAGGACGTCGACAGCCACGTCGGCGGCCGGGTCCTCGGTGCCCTCGTCGGCGCCCTCGTCCGGGGTCTCGCTGTCCTCTGGCGCAGTCACCGGGCAGTCGCCGTCCGGCAGCGTCGGTACGCCGACCGGGTCGGTGGCGGTCGGGGCAGGGCCGGTGACGATCGGAGCGGGGCCGTCCGGTGCCGTCGCGTTCGGAGCAGGCCGCATCGAGGGTGCCGGCCGCGGCTGCACGGCGGAGCCGGCAGGAACCGGGGGCTGCACGCGAGACCGCGGCGCCACCACCTGCCGCACGCGGTCCCGGACCGCCGAGGTCGACAGGGTCGACGCGGTCCGCGGGCGGGGTGCCGCCGCGGTGCTCGGCGACCCGGTCGGGGCCGTGGCGACGGGCGGCTCCACGACGCCGGCGTCGGGTGCAGGGACCCCACCCGGCCGCACCGTCGGTGGTCGGCTCGACGTCGTCGGCGCAGCCCGCTGGTCGGTGTCCCGCTGCACGGCCGCGACCGAGGGCTCCGCACCGTCCGGCCCCCCGGGCAGGGTGAAGCCGGCCACGACCCCCGCCAGGACGAGCACCGCCGCCGGGAGCAGGACGCGGTACCGCCGCCGACGGGCAGGGCTCGGCGGGGTACGGACCGCCGGAGGTGCCTCGGCTGCAGCGACGCGGGTGCCGGCAGCGGCGGTGGCCAGTGCCTCCGCAGCTGCGATGTCAGCGGCCCAGGCAGCGAGCTGCTCCTGGTCGTCCCCGGCGGTCGAGGCGGCCTCGTGCCGGTCCGTGCCCAGCTCGGCGGACGCCCACGGGGCCAGGTCCTCCCGGTCGAGCGGCAGCAGGCGCTCGTGGGCCGGCCCAGAGGGGACGTCGGAGTCCTCGGTCGGCACCACGCCGTCCGTCACCAGCCCGGCGTGGACCCACTGCGGCAGCCAGGCCTCGTCCCACGGGGCGTCGTCGGCCGTCCCCTGTCCGGTCGCTGCGTGGCCGGTGGCTGGATGGCCCGCGGACTCGTCGGCGACCGGGCGGGCCAGGTCGGGCACCTCGGGCACCTCGACCTCGGACACCTCCACCTTCGACACCTCGGCCACCGAACTCCCGACGTCCGCCGCTTCGGCCTCGGGCACCGCCACCTCGGGCACCGCCGCCTCGGGAACGACGGTCTCCCGCACCACCGGCTCCGGGGCCTCGGTCACGTCATCACCGGTCGCGGACCCGCCGGGTCCCGGGCTCGCCGAGGCGGGCTGGTCCTGGCCGTCCACCGGGGACGCCGTCTGGTCCTGAGGCGACTCGTCACCCCACGGTCGGCCCGACACCACGGCCACTCCTCCCCGGCCGGTCGCCGTCTCGGCCACCGGTCGTGGCCGAGCCCGGACACCAGACCCGACCGGCCATGCTGCCGGAGAGGAGCCTGCCCATCCGGTAGGCGCGGCGTGATCGACCGGTCACACTCCGCTCGGCCTCGCCGGTCGACCGAACACGTCCGGTCGACCTGCACGGCTCGCCGGGCGATCAGTCGGGTGGAGCCACCGCACCGAGGTCGGCGTGCTCCCGGATCCAGGCGTGCATCGCGACCCCCGCCGCGACCCCGGCGTTCAGCGACCGCGTCGAGCCGAACTGGGCGATCGACACGGTGAGTGCTGCGCCGTCCCGAGCCGCCGGCGTGAGACCGGGGCCCTCCTGGCCGAACAGCAGGACGCAGTGGCGCGGCAACGAGACCGTCTCCAGTGGGACGGCCCCGGGGCCGTTGTCCACCGCCACCACGGTCAGCTCCTCGGCCGCCGCGTGCTCGAGCAGCCCGCCGACGTCCGGGTGGTGGCGCAGGTGCTGGTAGCGGTCGGTGACCATGGCCCCCCGCCGGTTCCACCGCCGGCGGCCGACCACGTGCACTTCCGCGGCCAGGAAGGCATTGGCCGTGCGCACCACCGTGCCGATGTTCAGGTCGTGCTCGAAGTTCTCGATGGCGACGTGGAACGGGTGCCGCCGGGAGTCCAGGTCGGCGACCACCGCCTCCAGTCGCCAGTACCGGTAGCGGTCCACCACGTTCCGCCGGTCACCCTCGGCGAGCAGTTCTCGGTCATACCGCGGATCGGCCGGCCAAGGGCCGGTCCAGGGGCCGACGCCGACCGACCCGCCCCACTCGGTCGGACCGGGCACCTCCCCGTCCGCCACCTGCCCGTCCGTCGCCTCGGTCACCGCCGGGATGCTGCCACGCCGTCCCGACCGGCCGGCCCGGACCACCGCGGGTCAGCCCACTGCCGGGTCAGACCGGCGCGACCACCGACAGGATCAGCCAGGCCACCGCGGCCGACGGCAGCAGCGAGTCCATCCGGTCCATCAGACCGCCGTGGCCGGGCAGCAGGTCGCCCATGTCCTTGATGCCCAGGTCCCGCTTGATCAGCGACTCCCCCAGGTCGCCCAGGGTGGCGGTGACGGCGATGGCGACGCCGAAGAGCACGCCGCCCCACCACGGCCCCTCGAACACCAGCGTGATCAACAGCGTGCCGATGAGCACGCAGGCCGCGACCGACCCGGCCAGCCCCTCCCAGGACTTCTTCGGACTGACCGTGCGGGCCAGCGGGTGCTTCCCGAAGAGCACCCCAGCAGCGAAGCCGCCCACGTCGCTGCAGACGACCGTGCCGATGAACGTCAGCACCCGGGCTCCGCCGTCGTCGGGCACGAGCAGCAGGACGGCGAACCCGGCCAGCAGCGGCACGTAGAGGGCGACGAAGACCGCGGCCGACGCATCGCGCAGGTACCCGACCGGCCCGTCGCCCAGCCGCCAGAGCAGCACGGCAAAGACGGTCAGCAGGAAGGCGATGACCAGGCCCGTGGGACCGCGGGTCCAGGCCAGGGCTGCCATCACCACCGCCCCCACCAGCACGGGGGTCCGCGGCGGCCGATGACCACCCTTCTCCAGCGCCCCGCTCAGCTCGAAGACGCTGATCAGGACGGCGGCGGTGACGACGACGAGGAACGAGGGCCGCCAGAGCAGCAGCGTCGCGAAGACGACCGCACCCATCGCCAACCCGACACCGACCGCGGCGGCCATGTCCCGGCCGGCCCGGCCGACGGCCCGCGGTGCGCCGCTCGGGGTGTCCTGCGGCGCCTCTCCGGTGACCTCGGTCCCCAGGGCGTCGGGCACTGCGGTGAGCGGGGCGTCCGCGGGCTCCCGCCCCACCTCCTCGACCGCTGGGTCGCCCGGCACCGGGGCGACGGGGTCGGGGCGCTCCTCGTCCCAGCGCAGGCCCTCGGTCGGCGGACCCGTGACCGGTCCGGGCCGGTGCCCGGGCGGTCGGGCCACAGGCCGCGACGGCACCGGTGGCTGGTCGATCCTGACCAGCGGCCCGGTGTCAGGGTCCTGCCGACCGGCCGGGCTGCCCCCTGTACCGCCCGGCCCGTCGGCGGTCCCGGTCCGGGCGCGGGCAGGCTGGCGCCCCGAGCCGAGGGGCTCGGGGCGGTGCGGGTCGCGGGTCACGGTGGCGTCGGGTGGTCGACTCAGACGTCCAGGAGCTCGGTCTCCTTGTTCTTCATCGCCTCGTCGATGCTGGTGACGTGCGCGGCGGTGAGGTCGTCGAGCTCCTTCTCCGCGCGGCGCACGTCGTCCTCGCCGGCCTCGCCGTCCTTGTTGATGCGGTCCAGCTCCTCCTTGGCCCGACGGCGCACGTTGCGGATCGAGACCTTGGCGTCCTCGCCCTTGGACCGGGCCATCTTCACCAGGTCGCGGCGGCGCTCCTCGGTCAGCTGGGGGAAGACCACCCGGATCAGCGACCCGTCGTTGGTCGGGTTCACACCCAGGTCGGAGTTGCGGATCGCCTTCTCGATGGCCTGCAGCTGCGTGGCGTCGTAGGGCTTGATGACCGCCATCCGCGCCTCGGGCACGGTGATCGAGGCCATCTGCGGGACCGGGGTCATCGCGCCGTAGTAGTCGACGAAGATCTTGTTGAACATGGACGGCGCGGCGCGGCCGGTGCGAACGGAACCGAGGTCCTCGCGAGCGACCGACAGGGCCTTGTCCATCCGCTCCTCGGCATCGAGCAGGGTGTCGTCGATCACGGGTCTTCTCCTCCTGCGGCAGCTGCCGGGTCTGTGCGGTGTGCGGGTCGGGCGGCACCCGGCGTGCGCCGCCCCGATCGACGTCCGGCCGGTCAGGCCTGGGCGCTGATCAGCGTGCCGATCCTCTCACCTGCCACCGCACGGGCGATGTTGCCGTCGCGCAACAGGTTGAACACGACGATCGGCATCTGGTTGTCCATGCAGAGGCTGATGGCCGTGGCGTCGGCGACCTTGAGCTGCTTGGCCAGCACCGTGCCGTAGTCCAGGTCGGTGTACATCGTGGCCGCGGAGTTGGTGCGCGGGTCGTCGTCGTAGACACCGTCGACGCCGTTCTTGGCCATCAACAGCACCTGGCACTCGATCTCCAGGGCGCGCTGCGCGGCGACCGTGTCCGTCGAGAAGTAGGGCATGCCGGCGCCGGCTCCGAAGATGACCAGGCGGCCCTTCTCCATGTGCCGGATCGCCTTGCGCGGGATGTAGGGCTCGGCGACCTGGCCCATGGTGATCGCGGTCTGCACCCGGGTCTCGAGCCCGGCCTTCTCGCAGAAGTCCTGCAGGGCCAGGCAGTTCATCACCGTGCCCAGCATGCCCATGTAGTCGGCGTGGCCGCGGTCCATGCCGGCCTGCGAGAGCTCGGCACCGCGGAAGAAGTTGCCACCACCGACGACGACGGCGACCTGGGTCCCCGAGTCGACGACGGCGGCCAGCTGCTCGGCGATCGCCCGGATGATCATCGGGTCGACCCCGACCTTGCCGCCCCCGAAGGCCTCACCGGAGAGCTTGAGGAGCACCCGTTGGTAGCCGGAGCCGTCCAGCGGGGCGAAGGCGGTGGGCGCGGACTTCAGCACGGTCACGGGCGTTCCTCGGTTCGGTGTCGGGTGTGTCGATCCTGCCGCATCCGGTGCGCACAGGTGTCCCGGCGGCGGGTCCGGACAGGCCACCGGCCCCGTCCTGGAGAGAACGGGGCCGGTGGTTGTTCCGTGGCTGAGAGCTCTCAGGCCTCGGAGGTCGGGCTCAGGCCTGGCCGACCTCGAACCGGGCGAACCGGTCGACGGTCAGGCCGGCGTCGGCGATGACCTGCTTGACGGTGCGCTTCGGCTCGGTGATCGAAGGCTGCTCGAGCAGGACGAAGTCCTTGAAGTAGGCGTTGACCCGCCCCTCGACGATCTTGGTGATCGCCTGCTCGGGCTTGCCCTCCTCCTTCGCGGTCTGCTCGGCGACCCGACGCTCGGTCTCCACGGCCTCCGCGGGGACCTCCTCGCGGGTCAGGTAGCGCGGACGCGCGGCGGCGATGTGCATCGCCAGCGAACGCGCCGCGTCCGCGTCGCCACCGGAGTACTGCACGGCGACGCCGATGGCCGGGGGCAGGTCGGTGGCCCGCTTGTGCAGGTAGACCGCCGTGGTGCCCTCGAAGACGGCGAACCGGGACAGCACCAGCTTCTCGCCGATGCGGGCCGACTCGGACTCGATGAGCTCGGCGACCGACTGGCCGTCGACCTGGGTGGCCATCAGCGCGTCGACGTCGGCCGGCTTCTCGGCCAGGACCAGGTCGAGCAGGCGCTCGGCGAGCTTGACGAAGTCGGCGTTCTTGGCGACGAAGTCGGTCTCGCAGTCGAGCTCGAGCAGGGCGCCGTCCCGGCTGACGACCACGCCGTTGGTGGTCGAGCGCTCCAGGCGCTTGCCGACGTCCTTGGCACCCTTGACGCGCAGGAACTCGATGGCCTTGTCGTAGTCGCCATCGGCCTCGGTCAGGGCCTTCTTGGAGTCCATCATGCCGGCGCCGGTGGCGTCACGGAGACGCTTCACGTCGGCTGCGGTGAAAGCAGGCATGTCACTTCCTCTGATCTGTGGTGGTGCGGGGCGCGGACCCCGCGAGGGGAGGTGCCGGCCGGAGGCCGGACAGACGGCGGCGCCGCCACTCCCCGCACTCAGGCGGGGAGCAGCGGCGCCGACCGGTCAGCCGTTCTGGGCGCCCTGGGTACCGGTGGACTGGTCACCGGTGGCGGGGACGCCCTCGACCGGGGCGACCTCGTTGGCCGTGACGGCCGGGGGGTCGGCCGGGGTCTCGGGCAGCTCGGTGCCGGCAGCCGGGGCGGCCTCGGCCTCGGTGGCGACGGCCGGGACGGCCTCGGCAGCCGGGGCGGCCTCGGCCTCGGTGGCGACGGCCGGGACGACCTCGGCAGCCGGGGCGGCGGCGTCAGCGGCGCCACCGGTCAGCAGCTCGCGCTCCCAGTCGGCCAGCGGCTCGGCGCCGGCCGGTGCCTCGGCGCCGTCCTCGCCACGACCGGCGTTGGCCTGCGCCGCCGAGCGGGCCATGAGGCCCTCGGCGACCGCGTCGGCGATCACGCGGGTCAGCAGCGCAGTGCTGCGGATGGCGTCGTCGTTGCCCGGGATCTTGTAGTCGACCTCGTCGGGGTCACAGTTGGTGTCGAGGATCGCGACGACCGGGATGTTCAGCTTGCGAGCCTCGCCGACGGCGATGTGCTCCTTCTTGGTGTCCACGATCCAGACGGCGCTGGGCACCTTCTTCATGTCGCGGATGCCGCCGAGGGAGCGCTCGAGCTTGGCCTTCTCACGGGAGAGGACCAGCTGCTCCTTCTTGGAGAGGCTGACCAGCGCGCCGGTCTGCTCGAGGTCCTCGAGCTCCTTGAGGCGCTCCAGCCGCTTGTAGACGGTCTGGAAGTTGGTGAGCATGCCGCCCAGCCAGCGCTGGTTCACGTAGGGCATGCCAACGCGGGTCGCCTGCTCGGCGATGACCTCCTGCGCCTGGCGCTTGGTCCCGATGAACATGATCGAACCGCCGTGGGCGACGGTCTGCTTCACGAACTCGTAGGCCTGGTCGATGTAACCCAGCGTCTGCTGGATGTCGATGATGTAGATGCCGTTGCGCTCGGTGAAGATGAAGCGCTTCATCTTCGGGTTCCAGCGACGGGTCTGGTGCCCGAAGTGGACGCCGCTGTCGAGCAGGTTCTTCATGCTGACGACTGCCACGTGGCGCCGCCTTCCTTCTCGTGCGCGGGCGGCCAGGGGCCACGCCGCGCTGCTCGGTTGTCGCGGACGCACCGGGAGGTGCGCCGCCCTGGTGTCCAGCCGCGCCACCGAACCCGCCGGAGAGGCGGGACCGAGGTGACGACTGCCCCGCTGAGCTCGCCAGGTGCACGAGCAGCGGGAAGAGGACACGCGAAGTCGATCCGCCGGAGGCGGACCGCATCGATCAGCATACGCCCTGGGCAACCGTCGTCCGACCGGGTCGTCCCCAGCGGCCCTCGGCTTCCACAGGCGCCGGCTCCCACCGGTCCAGGGCGCCGTCTGGCGGCACCCTCCTGTCGGTGCCCGCCCCCCGCGCCCTCCTCGCCGCACTGGTCGTCGCCGGCCTGCTGACCGGCCTCCCCACAGCGGCAGCTGCGCCGGGCCCCTCCCCCACAGGGCCGGGGCCACCGGCCGCACTCTGGACCTGGCCGTTGCCCGGCGCGCCCACGGTCAGCCGGCCCTTCGACGCCCCGGCGACGCCGTACGCGGCCGGACACCGGGGCGTGGACCTGGCGAGCACGGTGGACGGGCAGGTGCTCGCCGCCGGCGACGGGGTGGTGGTGTTCGCCGGGATGGTCGCCGGCCGCCCGGTGGTCAGCGTCGACCACACCGACGGGCTGCGGACGACGTACGAGCCGGTGACCCCGGGGGTGGCCGCCGGTCAGCCCGTGGCCCGCGGCTCACCGCTGGGCGTGCTGGTGGCCGGGCACGCCGGCTGCCCGGTGGACGCCTGCCTGCACTGGGGCCTGCGTCGCGGGGAGGCCTACCTGGACCCGCTCCTGCTCCTCCGACCGCCGCGGGTGCGGCTGCTCCCGTGGCACTGACCCCGCGACCGCCGGGACGGCGCTACCGTCCGGGCGTGCGTTGGCGACGGAAGAAGGCCCCCGAACAGCCCATCGAGCAGCCGGCCCCGGACCAGCAGCAAGCGGACCAGCAGGCAGCGGACCAGGACGCCGGCCAGGTGCTGGCGGACCTGCAGCGGGTGGTCGACCGGTTCGGCTGGGCGGTGCTGCACGGCGGCGGGGGCAGCCCCGGTGACCCGCGGTGGTCGCACACCGTGGGGCTGACCGCGTTCGGCCACCCGGAGGTGATCGTCATGGGCCTGCCGTTCCCGGCCGGGGAGAAGTACCTCAACCTGGTGGGCGAGGCGGTGCGCGGCGGTGCCCGCTTCGGCCCCGGCGCGGCCACGACCGGGCTGACCGATGCGGACTCCCCGGTGGTCTTCCTGGCGGTCGAGGACACCGCACGACTGGCGGTCGCCGAGCAGTTCTACGGCTCCATCGAGGTGCTGCAGCTCGTCTGGCCCGACTCGACCGGCCGGCTGCCCTGGCAGGAGGGCCACCGGAACCCGCCGGAGGCCCAGCCGCTGCTGGGCCCGCTGCCGGGCGCGGAGCCGACCGGCGACTGAGCCGGCTCCCCCCGTCCCCGGACCGTGCCCTGGACCAGCGCGCGGTCCCGGGACGGGCAGCAGGGCCCCGCGCGCGGGACCCGAGTTCGGTCAGGCGATGTCGTCAGGCGATGTCGGCGAGCTTGGTGCGCAGGTGGAGCACGGCCTTGGTGTGCAGCTGGCAGATCCGGCTCTCGGTCACCCCGAGGACCCGGCCGATGTCGGCGAGGGTCAGGCCCTCGAAGTAGTAGAGGCTGACGACGACCTTCTCCCGCTCGGGGAGCTGCTCGACGGCCCGGGCCAGCAGCTGCCGGGCCTCGCCGTGCTCGGCCATCGCCTGCGGGTCCAGCGCGCTGGTGTCCTTGAGCGTGTCACCCAGGCGCGGCGCGGAACCGTCGTCGTCCACGAGCAGCTCGTCGAGAGCGACGACGTTGACCAGGGACAGCTGGCCGAGGAACTTGCGGACCTCCTCGACGTCCATGTCCATCTCGTCGGCGACCTCTTCGTCGGTCGGGCTCCGCTGGAACTTCGCCTCCAGGGCCGCGACCGTGCGCTCGTACTGCCGGGCCTTCATCCGGACCGAGCGGGGGATCCAGTCCGTGGACCGGAGCTCGTCGATGATCGCGCCTCGGATCCGGGCCATCGCATAGCTCTCGAACTTGATCTCCCGCTCGGGCTCGAACCGGGTGATCGCGTCGATCAGCCCGAACGTCCCGTAGGAGACCAGGTCGGCCTGCTCCACGTGCGCCGGCAGGCCGCTGCCCACCCGACCGGCCACGTACTTGACCAGCGGCGCGTAGTGCAGGATCAGCCGGTCGCGCAGCCCGGTGTCCCGGCCCTGCACGTACCGCGACCACAGCTCGATCACGTGGGCGTCGGGGTCCTCACTCGCACCGACCTGCCGGACCGTCGCCTCAGACACCTGCACTCCCCCGCTCGAACTCTGTTGTCCATGCACCGCAGCCGTCCTCATGCCCGGGGATGGGCGCGGGCGTGTACCGCCCGGAGCCGCTCGACGGTCACGTGCGTGTAGACCTGCGTCGTCGCGAGGCTAGCGTGGCCCAGCAGCTCCTGGACGCTCCGCAGGTCGGCGCCGCCCTCCAGCACGTGCGTGGCCGCCGAGTGGCGCAGCCCGTGCGGGCCGATGTCCGGGGTCCCCGGCGCGGCCGCGACGGCCGCGTGCACCACCCGGCGCGCCTCCCGCGGGTCCAGCCGGCCGCCGCGCACGCCGAGGAAGAGCGCCGGGCCACTGCTGCTCGTCGCCAGCACCGGGCGACCGCGGGTCAGCCACGCCTCGAGGGCGTCGGACGCAGGGGCACCGAAGGGCACGCTGCGTTCCTTGCGGCCCTTCCCCAGCACCCGCAGCAGGCGGCGGCCACGGTCGACGTCGTCGACGTCGAGCCCGACGAGCTCGCCGACCCGCACCCCGGTGGCGTAGAGGAGCTCGAGGACGAGGACGTTGCGCAACCGCAGCGCCGTTTCCGCCGAGGTCTCCTCCTCGGCCGACGGTCGCGCCGCCTCCTCGAGCACCGCGCGGGCCTGGTCGGCCCCGAGCACCCCGGGCAACGTGCGGTGCGCCCGCGGGCTGGCCAGTCGCAGCCCGACGTCCTCGGCGACCTGCCCGCTGCGACGCAGGTGGGCCGTGAACGACCGCGACGACGCGGCCCGGCGGGCCGTGGTGGACCGGCTGTCCCCTCGGGTCCGCCCGTGGGCCAGCCAGCTGCGCAGGGTGGCGAGGTCCAGGTCGGCGACCGTCCGGCCGCTGCGCCGGACCAGGTGGTCCAGCAGCGAGACGACGTCGCCGACGTAGGCCCGGACGGTGTGCCCCGACAGGTCCCGCTGGAGGCGCAGGTGCTCCTCCCAGCCCGCCAGGGACTCCTCGAGCGCAGGCGGCAGCGCAGCGCGCAGCTCTGCGGTCCCGGTGGCCATGGGCGCAGCGTCCGTCGGCGGAGCGGGCCGGTCAACCGGGCGCGCCGCAGACCGGGGACCGTGATGTCCCGGCGGACGACGTCACCCGGCCGGCTCACCCCTTCCTCGGCGGCCGGCGCACCCGCCAGCCGGTGCCGGTCCACTCGACGAGGTCGGCGAGTTCCAGGGCCGGCAGCACCCGCAGCACGTCGACCACCGAGCACCCGGCGACCGCGGCCAGCCGCTCGGGCGGCACGCCCAGCCGGACGGGGCAGGCATCCAGCACCCGCCGGGCGACGTCGGACAGCGAGTCACCGGGTGCGGCCGCCCGTTCCACCGGCGGCGCCAGGTCATCGCCCACCCGGCCCACCGCCTCCAGCACCTCGGCCGCCGAGGTCACCAGCGCCACGGGGCGCTCGGTCTCCCGCAGGAGCTGGTGACACCCCACCGACATCGCGCTGGTGACCGGACCGGGGACGGCCATCACCGCCTTGCCCAGCTCGCGCGCCCGGTTGGCCGTGGCCTGGGCGCCGGAGCGGGCGGCCGCCTCGACCACCACGGTGCCCCGGGTGAGGGCGGCGATCAGCCGGTTGCGCACCAGGAACCGGTGCCGCAGCGGCGCACAGCCCGGCGGCCACTCGCTGACCAGCAGCCCCTCGTCGAGGACCCGGGCGAACAGCGCCGAGTGCGCACCGGGGTACACCCGGTCGACCCCACAGGCCAGGACGGCGATGGTCGGCGCATCGGCGGCCAACGCTCCTCGGTGGGCCGCGGCGTCGATGCCGAACGCACCACCGGAGACGGTCGTCCAGCCCCGCTCCCCCAGCCCGTGCGCCAGTTCACCGGCCACGTGTTCCCCGTAGGCCGTCGAGGCTCGCGACCCCACCAGCGCGACCGACCGGTCGACCGACCCGGTCAGGGACGCCGCGCCGCGCACCCACAACGCCAGCGGCGGAACCAGCGTGAGCGTGCGGTTCGGCTGTCGGCCGTCCACCAGCCCGCGCCCGTCCTCGGTGGCCAGTGTCAGGCAGTGCAGCGGAAGCGCCGGCCACTCCGGGTCCTCCGGCACGACCAGCCGGCCCCCGCACCGCTCCGCCCGGCGCAGGTCCTCGAGGCTGGTGTCCTCTCCCGCCCGGGCCCCGACCACCGCCTGGACCTCGGCCGGGGCCGCACCGGCCCGCAGGGTGGCAGCGGCCGCGACCGGGCCCGACTGCTCGACGAACCGCCAGGCCGCCACCGAGCCCGGCTCCACGGCCCGGGACAGCCACGCACGCGCCCTGAGGACCTCAGGGTCGACGGTGCCGCTCATGCCGCAGCCCGCTGCAGCCGCATGCCCAGCGCCTCGGCCACCTGGTCGGCGCCGGGCACGGTCAGGCCGGCCAGGTCGGCCAGCGTCCAGGCCACCCGGACCACCCGGTCGAAGCCGCGCACCGAGATGGCCCCGCGCTCCAGCGCCCGCTCCGCCAGCGCGAGCGCCGCGCGCGGCACCGGCCAGCGCTCCCGGAGCAGCCGCCCCGGGACCTGGCTGTTGAGCGCCAGACCGCTGCCCGCCAGCCGTTCGGCCGCCACCGCCCGTGCGCCCTGCACCCGCGCGGCGACGGCGGCGGTCGACTCCGGGGTGCCCAGGCCGTCCAGCCAGGCGGCCCGGGTCACCGGCGGCAGGGTGACGCGCAGGTCGATCCGGTCCAGCAACGGCCCGGACAGCCGCGACTGGTAGCGCCGACGTTCCAGGGCACTGCAGGTGCAGGCCGTGTCGCCGGCCGCGCTGGCACAGGAGCAGGGGTTGGCGGCCAGGACCAGCTGCGCCCGGCAGGGGAACGTCGCCGAGCCGTTGGCCCGGTGGATGGTCACCGTCCCGCGTTCCAGCGGCTGCCGCAGCGTGTCCAGCACCGACCGGGGGAACTCCGGCGCCTCGTCCAGGAACAGCACGCCCCGGTGGGCGAGGCACAGGGCACCCGGGCGGATCTGGCCCGAGCCGCCGCCGACCAGCGCGGCCATCGTCGCCGAGTGGTGCGGCGCCTCGAACGTCGGCCGGGTCACCAGCGGGGCGCCGGGCGGGAGGGTGCCGGCGATGGAGGCGATCGCGGTCACCTCGAGGGCGGCCTGCTCGTCCAGCGGGGGCAGCAGCCCGGGCAGCCGTTCGGCGAGCATGGTCTTGCCGGCGCCCGGCGGGCCGCTGAGGAACAGGTGGTGGCCACCGGCGGCGGCCACCTCGACCGCCCGGCGTCCCGCGGCCTGCCCCACCACGTCGGCCAGGTCGGGCCCCGGTGGCGCCGGGGCGGCCGCTGCGCGGACGTGCGGCAGGAGCGGTGCCTTCCCGGCGAGGTGGGCGACCACCTGGCGCAGGCTCCCGGCCGCCAGCACGGCGATGCCCTCGACCAGGCCTGCCTCGTCGGCGTTCTCCTGCGGGACCACCACCTCCCGGTGGCCGGCGCGCGCGGCAGCCAGCACGGCCGGCAGCACCCCGCGGACCGCGCGCAACGACCCGTCCAGCCCGAGCTCGCCCAGCAGCACCAGCTCCCGGACGGCGGCCGCGGGCACCACCCGCGCACCGGCGAGGACGGCGACGGCCAGGGCGAGGTCGAACCCGCTGCCCTGCTTGGGCATGGCCGCCGGCGACAGCCCGATGGTCACCCGGCGCAGCGGGAACTCGTGCCCGCTGTTGAGCAGCGCGGCCCGCACCCGGTCCACCGACTGGCGCACGACGGCGTCGGGCAGCCCGACCAGCGCCACGGTCGGCACCCCCGGCGCCAGGTCGACCTCCACCTCGACCATCGCCCCCTGGACGCCGGCCAACCCCACCGACCAGGTCTGCGCGAGCGCCATCAGAACGCGTTCCGCAGATGCGTCACCCGGGCCGGCCCGGACGACGGGACGTGCACCCCGACGACGTCGAAGCGCAGGTCCGGGGCGCGCTGGTCGTGGGCCGCCAGCCAGGCGCGGGCCAGCACCCGCAGCCGGCGGCGCTTGCCCGCGGTCACCGCCTCGGCCGGGTGCCCGAAGCCGGTGCCGGTGCGGGTCTTCACCTCGCAGAAGACCAGCGCCTGACCGTCCCGGGCGACGATGTCGAGCTCACCGTCGCGGCAGCGCCAGTTGCGGTCGAGGACCTGGAGGCCGGCGTCGGTGAGCGCACGCACGGCGACCCGTTCGCCGTAGGCGCCGAGGGCGGCGCGGTGGCCGGGCGGGGACTTCTGCGGATTCGGCACCCGTCGACCGTCGCCGTCGGCGGCCGGCCGGACCAGGGATCACCGCGGACTGTGGACGGAGCGCACCACTGTGGACGGCGGCCGCCTCAGGGCCGGCCGGTGTGCCCGGGGACAGGGAGGCGGATCAGGGCAGGCGCGGGTTGTCCGGGAGCTCCAGGTCGGGCTTGTCCAGCTCTTCCACGTTGACGTCCTTGAACGTCACCACCCGGACGTTCTTCACGAACCGGGCCGGGCGGTACATGTCCCACACCCAGGCGTCGGAGAGGGTCAGCTCGAAGAACACCTCTCCCCCGGCGTCACGGACCTGGAGGTCGACGCTGTTGGCCAGGTAGAAGCGCCGCTCGGTCTCCACGACGTAGGAGAACTGCCGGACGATGTCCTTGTACTCGCGATAGAGCTGCAGCTCCATCTCGGTCTCGTACTTCTCGAGGTCCTCGGTGCTCATCGCGCGTGCTCCATCGGGGCCGGGGACGTCAGTGCCGCAGCCGGGGTTCCGGGCGGCACCGGTCCATCATCGTGCATGCCCCCCACCACCGGCAGGGGTGGCGTCCGCGCGGCGTGTGCGGCCCGGGCCCGGGCGACGTTGACGAAGCGCATCCGGTGTTCCGGGCAGGGCCCGTGGTCGTCGAGGGCGGCGCTGTGGGCGTCGGTGATGTAGCCCTTGTGCTCGGCGAAGCCGTACTGCGGGAAGCGCCCGTCCAGCTCCAGCATCATCCGGTCCCGGGTGACCTTGGCGAGCACGGAGGCGGCTGCCACGCAGGCCGCCACCCGGTCCCCCTTCCACACGGCGAGCGACGGCTGGGAGAGACCGCTGACCGGGAAGCCGTCGGTGAGCACGTAGTCGGGACAGGGCTCCAGCACCCGGACGGCGCGACGCAGGGCCTCGATGTTGGTCACGTGCATGCCCCGCGCGTCCAGCTCGCCGACCGGGATGGCGACCACCGACCAGCAGAGGGCCCGCTCCACGACCTCGGCGTAGACCTCGTCCCGGGTGGCCGCGTTGAGCAGCTTGGAGTCGGCCAGCCCGGGCACCCGCCCGCGGCGTCCGGCGGGGAGCACGCACGCGGCGGCCACGAGCGGACCGGCGCAGGCACCGCGCCCGGCCTCGTCCGCCCCGGCGATGGCGGCGAACCCCCGGCGGCGGAGGGATCGCTCCATCGCCCAGAGGTCGTCGGCGGGGTCTGCAGCACCAGGTCGAACGGCCATCGCCTGCCGACCCTACGTCGCTCCCCTGCCCCTCGGAGACCACCCGGGCGAGTCCGGGCCGGTCGGCCCCTGACAACGCACCACGAGCCGGTCCCTGGGGGAACAGGGACCGGCTCGGGGCGGCTGGTCAGCGGCGCGGAGGCCGGTCCGACCGGCCGGCCGGAGCGGAGCCCGCTCCGGCGGTCCATCGCGGACCGCGCCCCTGAGGCGCGGACCGTGGCAGTACCTGCGGGTCAGACGTCGGCCGGGGCCTCGGTGAGCCGGTGCGCCCCGCAGGAACAGCCCGGGTTGCGCGCCGACAGCACCAGGGACACCGCGTGCGCCCGGTCCCGGGCACCCAGCTTGCGCAGGATCGCCTTCACGTGGGACTTCACCGTGTCCTCGGAGATGAACAAGTTCTTCCCGATCGCCCGGTTCGACTGCCCCTGGATCAACTCGTCCAGCACGTCGGACTCCCGGCGGGTCAACGGCACCTCCGGGGTCAGCTCCCGCGACACCGGCGCCTCGGCCCCCTCACCGCGACGGATCTGCGGGTCCACCACCGTGCGCCCGGCGCGGGCAGCGAGCACCGCCCAGCCCAGCAGCGTCGGGGAGGTGTTCATCAGCAGGTAGCCACGCACCCCGGCCGCCAGCGCCTCGTTCACCACACCCGGGTCCTCCGAGGTGGCCAGGGCGACGACGGCCAGCTGCGGGAACCGGCGACGCAGGTCCCGCACCGCGTTCAGGGTGGCCGCCCGGCCGGTGCCCAGCTCCACCACCACCGCGTCGGGGCGGGCTGCCTCGGCCAGGGTCAGCGCACGACGCGGCTCCCCCGGGCTGCCCACCGCCTGCATGCCGGCGGTCTCGTTGATCATGCCGACCAGCCCACGGCGCAGGACCGGGGCGTCGGCGAGGATCAGGACGCGGGTGACGCCGCGGGGCGCGCTGGCCATGGGGGTAGACACGGGTGACTCTCCGTTCGAAGTCCGGTGACTCTCTGCTTGTCCATCGGACGAGTGAACGGAGAGCTTGAACAACTTCTCGGGAAGAGTGCCGAAACGCGCACAGATCATGCCGAACCCAGCAAGACAGCTGGCGGTGCGCCCGCGGCGCGGCGGCTCGACGGCCGCCCCCGGGCGCCCCGGTTCAGTCGGTGTGCGACTCCCGGCCGGGCCGCGTCTGGGCCGGCCGCCGCACCCGACGCCAGCCGGTGCGTGGCGGACGACGGGACGGCCCGGTCAGCTGGGCCCCGCGGGAACGGTGCCGTCGGCGCCAGGCGGTGAGCGGCAACGCGCCCCCCAACCCCAGCAGGTAGGGGGCCGCCAGGGCGGCGGTGTCCTGGACCGGTGCCGGCTCCGGCCCGCCGGCGCCTGCTGCCTCGACCTGGCTCGGCTGGATGTCGGGGCTGTCCAGCAGGGTGAAGCGGTCCAGCGGCCAGACGATCAGGGCTGCCTTGCCGATGACGTCGTCGACGGCGATGGTGCCGGCGTACTGGTCGTCCATGTGCTGCTTGGAGTCGGCCGAGGCCGAGCGGTGGTCGCCCATCACCCAGAGCCGCCCCTCGGGCACGGTGACCGGCCCGAACTCCCGCCCGCCTGATCCACCGGTGTTCAGCGGGGAGTCCTGGTAGATGTAGGGCTCGTCGAGCGGCTCACCGTCGACCAGGACCCGCCCATGCGGGTCGCAGCACTCGACCGTCTGGCCTTCGGTGGCGATGACCCGCTTGACGTAGTCGTCCTCGCTCGGCGGGGCCACACCGATCGCCCGGCCCAGGGTCAGGGCAGCACCGGTGAACCAGTTGCTCGGCTCCTCCACGACGATCTCGGGCGACCAGCTGTCCGGGCCCTGGAACACCACGATGTCGCCGGGCTCGGGCTCCCCGAACCAGTAGGGCACCTTGTTGACCAACACCCGGTCGCCGGTGCAGCCGGTGCAGCCGTGCAGCGTCTGCTCCATCGAGCCCGACGGGATGAAGAACGCCTGCACGAGGAAGGTCTTCACCAGCAGGGCGAGCACGAACGCGATGACCAACAGCACCGGCAGCTCGCGCAGCAGGGACCCCTTCTTGGCCGGCTCGCGCCGGCGGCCACGGCCGGCGACCGCCGACCCGGTGGGGGCCGTCGCGTCGGCGGCGGTGTTCTGGTCGGCGGGGGGACGCCCGGCAGCGTCGTCATCGGCGGCGTCAGCGGGCCCGTGCGTGCTCATCGGGCACCAGCGTACGGTCCGCCGCCCGGCGCGTCGGGCGCCCCGCTCCGCGGCCGGCGCGGTGGGAACTGCCCCACGAACGCGACCGGGCCAGCTGCGAGTGCAGCCGGCCCGGTCGTGGAATCGCTGGAGGTCAGCGGGAGACGACCTCGCGCTTCTCCTTGATCTTCGCGGCCTTGCCGCGCAGCTCGCGGAGGTAGTAGAGCTTCGCCCGGCGGACGTCACCGCGGGTGAGCACCTCGATCTTCTCCACCACCGGGGTGTGCACCGGGAAGGTGCGCTCCACGCCGACGCCGAAGCTGACCTTGCGGACGGTGAAGGTCTCGCGGATGCCGCCACCCTGGCGACGGATGATGACGCCCTGGAAGACCTGGACACGGGCACGGGTGCCCTCGATGACACGCACGTGCACCTTCACGGTGTCCCCGGGCCGGAAGGTGGGGATGTCGTCGCGCAGCGACGCGGCGTCGAGGGCGTCCAGGGTGTTCATCGCAGCAGTCCTCAGTCCTAGCGGGAAAGTCGTCGTGGTACGGGCAGCGGTGTCCCGGTGCGTCCGTACCGGGTGGCTGCGCTCCACGACCCGGTCCGGGTGCGGAGCCACCGTCGGGATGAGCCGACGGCCTGCAGCAGCTCACTACTGTGCCACACCTTCAGTCGATGATGCGTGGCGGCCCTGTCCACGGGCCGCTGAGCACTCCCGGCAGTGCCGCCGCGAGGTCCCGCGGGGCGAACGTCTCCGTGCTGCCGGCGATCTCGTCCAGCGACCACCACCGGTGCGGCTCGTCCAGCTGCCGTTCGAGCTCGGTGCGCCCGCTCACGTCGACGTCGTGGACCACGTCGCGCAGCACGAAGAAGGTCTCCCGGGAGTCCAGCAGGGTGTCGCCCCACTGCCCCTGCCAGCGGCGGAGCCACACCGGGCCCTCCAGGACGGCCGGCTCGACCAGCAGGGCGGTCTCCTCGGCCAGCTCCCGCACGGCCGCAGCCCGCAGGTCCTCGCCGTCCTCGACGCCACCGCCGGGGGTGAACCAGTACTCCACGTCGCCGGGTTCGGTGCGCGGCTGCAGCCCGCGCCCGCCGAAGAGCAGCACGCGCTGCCGGCGGTCGAGCACCAGCACCCGGGCCGACGGGCGGACCCAGACGCGCGACGTCACGCCTGGGGGTCCGCGTCCAGCGCCGCCCGGTCCGCGGCGGTCAGCGCCCCGTCCGGCAGCCCGGCGAGCAGGTCCGGACGGCGGTCGGCGGTGCGGCGCAGCGACTCGGCGCGCCGCCAGCGGGCGATCGCCGCGTGGTCACCGGAGAGCAGCACCGGCGGCACCTCGTGCCCGCGCCAGCTCGCCGGGCGGGTGTAGGAGGGGCCCTCCAGCAGCCCGTCGGCGTGCGAGTCGAACTCGACCGACTCGGCGTTGCCCACGACCCCCGGGAGCAGCCGGGTGACCGCCTCGACCATCACCAGCACCGCGGACTCCCCACCGGCCAGCACGTAGTCGCCGATCGAGACCTCGGAGACCGGGCCACCCTCGGCGGCCCAGTCGGCGACCCGCTGGTCGATGCCCTCGTAGCGGCCGCAGGCGAACACCAGCCCGGGCTCGGCGGCCCACTGGGCCGCGACCGCCTGGGTGAAGGGCCGGCCGGCCGGCGTCGGGACGACCAGCCGGGTGCCGGCGGGACGCACCGCCTCCAGCGCCCTCGCCCACGGCTCCGGGCGCATGACCATGCCCGGGCCGCCGCCGTACGGGGAGTCGTCGACCGTGCGGTGGACGTCGTCGGTCCACTGCCGCAGGTCGTGGACGCCGACGGAGACCAGTCCCTTGGCCGCCGCCTTGCCCAGCAGCGACTGGCCCAGCGGGGCGAGGTACTCCGGGAAGATCGTCAGGACGTCGATCCGGAACGTCACAGGTCGAGCAGCCCCTCGGGCGGGTCGATGACCAGCCGGCCGGCCGCGAGGTCGACGGTGGGGACCATCGCGGTCACGAACGGCACCAGCAGCTCCCCACCCTCGGGACGGCGCAGTACCAGCAGCTCGGTGCCCTCGTGCCGCACGCCGGTCACCTCACCGACCGGGGAGCCGTCGGGCAGCTCGGCGGCCAACCCGACCAGCTGGTGGTCGTAGAAGGAGTCGGGGTCCTCCAGCTCCGGCAGGGCCGTGACGGGCACCAGGAGCATCGTGTTCCGCAGCGCGTCGGCCGCCTCGCGGTCGGCGACCACGGTGCCGTCGGGCAGGACCAGGGTCAGCAGCAGCGTGCCGCTGTGCCAGCGGGATGCCTCGATGGTCAGCGGCCCCCGTGCGGCGGGCTCGGTGAGCAGCGTGGCGCCCGGGGTGAACCGCAGGTCGGGGTCGTCGGTACGCACCTCGACGGTCACCTGACCACGGACACCGTGGGGTCGGCCGATGCGGCCGACCACCACGGTGTCGGTGTTCTGCGGGGTGGCGCCGGAGGCGCCGGGAGTGCTCAGCGCCCGTCGGTGTCGACGACGTCGACCCGCAGGCCGCGCCCACCGACACCGGTCATCACCTGACGCAGCGCCTTGGCGGTGCGTCCGCCGCGACCGATGACCTTGCCGAGGTCGTCGGGGTGCACCCGGACCTCGAGGGTCTTGCCGCGCCGGCCGTTGACCAGGTCGACCACGACGTCGTCGGGGTTGTCGACGATGCCCTTGACCAGGTGCTCGAGCGCCTCTTCGAGCACGTCTTACTCGGCGGGCTTCTCGGCCGCGGCGGGCTCAGCCGCAGCCGGCTCGGCGGCCGGTGCCTCGGCCGTGGCAGCCGGCTCGGCGGCGGGCGCTGCGTCAGCGGCAGCAGCCTGGGGAGCGTCAGCGGCAGCAGCCTGGGGAGCGTCAGCGGCCTTGGGGGCGGCCTTCTTCTTCGGCGTGGTGGCCTCGGCGGACGGCTCGTTCATGGCGGCCCGCGCGGCCTCCTCGTAGATGGCCTTCTTGTCGGCCTTGGGGGCCGCGACCTTCATCGGGGCCGGAGCCGGCTCGCCCTTGAACTTCTGCCAGTCGCCGGTCACCCGGAGGATGGCCCGCACGGCCTCGGTCGGCTGGGCGCCGACGCCGAGCCAGTAGGCGGCGCGCTCGCCGTCGACCTCGATGAAGGACGGGTCCTCCTTCGGGTGGTACTTGCCGATCGTCTCGATCGAACGACCGTCCCGCTTGGTGCGGGCGTCGGCGACGACGATGCGGTAGTACGGCGCGCGCATCTTGCCCAGGCGCATGAGCTTGATCTTGGTGGCCACGAGTGTGGTGTGCTCCTCGAACGTGTGTGGTTGCTCGCCGGAGAAGACGCGTGGGGGTACGTCGGGGCGGAGCGATGGACACGGGCGGGGATGGTGAGAGGGCCGCCCACCGCCGTGTTCGACAGACCATGATGCCAGACGCCAGGAGGAACGCGATGCCCAGCACCGGACCGCTGCACCACGTGGAGCTGTGGGTGCCGGACCTGGACCGCGCCGAGGCCTCCTGGGGGTGGCTGCTCACCGCACTGGGCGCCGTGCCGTTTCAGGAGTGGGAGCGGGGGCGGTCCTGGCGCTGGGGCGAGGACGGCACCTACGTGGTGGTGGAGCAGTCCCCCGCGCTCACCGGCGACCGGCACGAGCGACGAGCCCCCGGGCTCAACCACCTGGCCTTCTGGGTGGACGGCGACCTCGACGCGCTGGTCGCCGAGGCACCCGCGCACGGCTGGCGACTGCTGTTTCCGGACCGGCACCCGTTCGCCGGCGGCCCGAACCACCGGGCCGCCTACCTGGAGGACGCCGACGGCTACGAGGTCGAGCTGGTGCCCTCGTCGCCGGACTCCGCGGCCACCAGGAACCCGCCCCAGCCGTCGTAGCGACCCCCGTGCCGCTCGACGATGCCCACGATCTCCCGGGTGAAGGCGGCCGCCGTCCCGTGGTCGACCGCGGTCATCGCGCTGAACTCGAGCCAGACGGTGAGGAGCCGGCGGTACAGCCCGTCGACCCGGTAGCCGGCGGCGGTGAGCTCCTGCCCGGCCGCAGTGGCCGCCGACCCGGACCGGAAACCGGCCAGGTGGTCGATCGGCCGCGGCCGGTCCACCTGGTCACCGTGCCCCAGGTTGGCCTCGACCGTCTCGGCGGTCAGCCGGAGCTGCTCGGCGAGCGACCTGTCAGCCACGGACCGCGGCGAGCACGGCCGCGGCTGCGTCGGCCACGGCCACCTCGGACCGCTCCCCCGTCACCCGGTCGCGGACCTCGATGACGCCCTCGGCCAGACCGCGCCCGACCGTCACGATCGTCGGCATCCCCAGCAGCTCGGCGTCCTTGAACTTCACGCCGGGCGAGACCTTGGGCCGGTCGTCGTAGAGCACGGTCAGCCCCGCGGCGACCAGCTCCTCGGCCAGCGACTGGGCCGCCTCGAACACCGCGGCGTCCTTGCCGGTGGCGACCAGGTGCACGTCGGCCGGGGCGATTTCCCGGGGCCACACCAGGCCGAGCTCGTCGTGGGTGGACTCGGCGATCGCAGCCACCGCGCGGGAGACCCCGACGCCGTAGGAGCCCATGGTGACGGTGACCAGCTTGCCGTTCTCGTCGAGCACCTTGAGGTCGAGCGCCTCGGCGTACTTGCGGCCGAGCTGGAAGATGTGGCCCATCTCCACGCCCCGGGCCAGTTCCAGCGGGCCGGAGCCGTCGGGAGCGGGGTCACCGGGCAGCACCTCTGCGGCCTCGATCACGCCGTCCCAGCTGAAGTCCCGGCCGGCGACGAGGTCGAACACGTGCTTGCCGGGCTCGTTGGCCCCGGTGATCCACCGGGAGCCGGGGACGACGCGGGGGTCGACCAGGAACCGGATGCCGGACTTCCCCTCCGCGCCGAGGACCTGCGGCCCGATGTAGCCCTTGACCAGGTCGGGGTGGGCGGCGAAGTCGGTGAACGGCTCGACCTCGGCCGGGGCGAGCTGCGCCTCCAGCCGCTTGGTGTCGACGTCCCGGTCACCGGGCAGGCCGATCACCAGCGGCTCCCGGGTGCCGTCGGGGTGCACCAGGGTGACGACGACGTTCTTCAGCGTCGAGGCGCCGGTGTACCCGGCCTCGGGGAACAGCTCGTTCGCCGCCGCGACCAGCGTCTCGATGGTCGGGGTGTCGGGGGTGTCCTCGACGTGCGCCTCGGGCAGCCCGTCGAACGGGATCGACTCCGGGACGACGGTCGAGACGGCCTCGACGTTCGCCGCGTACCCGCCGGGCGAGCGCACGAAGGTGTCCTCGCCGATCGACGTCGGGTGCAGGAACTCCTCGCTCTTGGACCCGCCCATCGCACCGGACATCGCCGAGACGATGACGTAGTCCAGGCCCAGCCGGTCGAAGATCCGGATGTAGGCGGCGCGGTGCGCGGCGTAGGAGGCGTCCAGCCCGGCGTCGTCCACGTCGAAGGAGTAGCTGTCCTTCATGGTGAACTCGCGGCCGCGGAACAGCCCGGCCCGGGGTCGCGCCTCGTCCCGGTACTTCGTCTGGATCTGGTAGAGGGAGACCGGCAGGTCCTTGTAGGACCCGTAGAGGTCCTTCACCAGGAGCGTGAACATCTCCTCGTGGGTGGGGCCGAGCAGGAAGTCGTTGCCCCGCCGGTCCTTCAGCCGGAAGAGGTTGGGCCCGTACTCGGTCCAGCGGCCGGTCGCCTCGTAGGGCTCGCGCGGCAGCAGCGCCGGGAAGTGCACCTCCTGCGCGCCCATCGCGTCCATCTCCTCGCGGACGACGCGCTCGACGTTCCGGAACACCCGCCAGCCCAGCGGCAGCCAGGTGAACCCGCCCGGCGCGGCCCGCCGGATGTAGCCGCCGCGGGCGAGCAGCCGGTGGCTGGGGACCTCGGCGTCGGCGGGGTCGTCGCGGAGGGTGCGCAGGAACAGGGAGGACATCCGAAGGAGCACGACTGGAGTGTCCCAGGCGTCCGCGGGACGCCGTCCATCGGTTTGGCTCAGGCGACGACGGCGCCCCGGAGGACCATCCGCTGCGGTCGCTGCAACGTGTCGAGGTCGGCCCGGGGGTCGGTCTCGTAGACCACCAGGTCAGCCGGGGCGCCCTCGGTGATGCCCGGCAGGCCCAGCCACTCGCGGGCACCCCAGGAACCGGCGGCCAGCGCGGCCTCGGCGGGCAGCCCGGCCGCGTGCAGCGCCCGGATCTCGTCGGCGATGACGCCGTGGTCGACCCCCCCGCCGGCGTCGGTGCCGGCGAACACGGGGACGCCGGCCTCGAACGCCGCGCGCACCACCGCTCCGGAGTTCGCGTACAGCCGCCGCATCGTGGAGGCGTAGGAGGGGAACTTGGCCTCTCCCGCCGCCGCGAAGCCGGGGAAGTTCTCCACGTTGACCAGCGTGGGGACGACGGCCGTGCCCCGGCGGGCCATCTCCCCCACCAGCTCCTCGGTCAGCCCGGTGCCGTGCTCGATGCAGTCGATCCCCGCCCCGATCAGCCCGGGCAGCGCGTCGGTGCCGAAGGTGTGCGCGGTGATCCGCGCACCCTCCTCATGTGCGGCGGCGATCGCCGCCGCCAGGACGTCGTCCGGCCACTCCGGCGCCAGGTCGCCCACGCCACGGTCGATCCAGTCACCCACCAGCTTCACCCAGCCGTCACCGCGCCGGGCCTGCACCCGCACCTCGGCCACCAGGTCGGCCGGCTCCAGCTCGATCGCCAGCCCGGGGATGTAGCGGCGGGGGGCGGCGATGTGCCGGCCGGCGCGGATGACGCGGGGCAGGTCGGGGTGCTCGTCGAGCATCCGGGTGTCGACCGGGGAACCGCAGTCGCGCAGCGCCAGGACCCCGGCGGCCCGCTCCTGGAGCGCCTGCTCCCGCAGGTCATCGACCCCGGTCGCGTGCACCCCGCCTCCGCCGATGCCGACGTGGCAGTGCGCGTCGACGAGGCCGGGCAGCAGGAAGCCACCGCGGCTGACCGTCTCGGCGCCGGGGACGGGGTCGAAGGTGATCCGCCCCTCGCGGACCCAGAGCTCCCGGTGCTCGCCGTCGGGGAGGACGACCCCGGACAGGTGCAGGGCCGGGGCAGCTGCGGTGCTCACCGGCTCAGCGGCCCTGCCCGTCCTTGAACTGACTGAAGTCCAGCTTGCTCAGGTCGGGCAGCGCCTGACCGGGCGGCAGACCAGGGACCCCGCCCGGCATGCCACCGGGCAGCTGGCCGGGGGCGCCGCCCATCCCGCCGGGGGCGCCGATCGGACGGCGGGCCGGGCCGCCCTTCTTGCCGCCCTTGCCCTTCTTGCCCTTGCCGCGGGCCTGCACCTGGTTCTGCCGGCCGCGCTGCTTCTTCGACATCGGGCCCATGCCGGGCAGGCCCATGCTGCCGGCCATCTGGCCCATCATCTTCTGGGCCTGGGCGAAGCGCTCGAGCAGGTGGTTGACGTCGGTGACGCTCATCCCCGAGCCGTTGGCGATCCGCACCCGGCGCGAGGCGTTGATGATCTTCGGGGTGGCCCGCTCGGCCGGGGTCATCGACCGGATGATCGCCGCGGTGCGGTCCAGGTCCCGCTCGTCGACCTGCGCGAGCTGCTCCTTCATCTGCCCGGCGCCGGGCAGCATGCCGAGCAGGTTCGCGATCGGGCCCATCTTGCGGATGGCCATCATCTGCTCGAGGAAGTCCTCGAGGGTGAAGCCCTCCCGGCTGGCGAGCTTGCCGGCCATCTTCTCGGCCTGGTCGGCGTCGAAGGCCTGCTCGGCCTGCTCGATCAGGGTCAGCACGTCGCCCATGCCGAGGATGCGCGAGGCCATCCGCTCGGGGTGGAAGACGTCGAAGTCGGCCAGCTTCTCGCCGGTCGAGGCGAACATGATCGGCTGCCCGGTCACGTGCCGGACCGACAGCGCGGCACCACCGCGGGCGTCACCGTCGAGCTTGGTGAGGACGACGCCGGAGAAGCCGACGCCCTCCTGGAACGCCATCGCCGTGGTGACGGCGTCCTGCCCGATCATCGCGTCGACGACGAAGAGCGTCTCGTCGGGTGAGACGGCGTCGCGGATGCCCGCGGCCTGGGCCATCAGCTCCGCGTCGATGCCCAGCCGGCCGGCGGTGTCGACGACGACGACGTCGTGCTGGGTGCGCCGGGCGTGGTCGATGGAGTCCCGGGCGACGGCGATCGGGTCGCCCACGCCGTTGCCGGGCTCGGGGGCGTAGACGTCGACGCCCGCCTGCCCGGCCACCACGGACAGCTGCTGCACCGCGTTGGGCCGCTGCAGGTCACAGGCGACCAGCAGCGGCGTGTGCCCCTGGGCCTTGAGCCAGCGGCCGAGCTTGCCGGCCAGCGTCGTCTTCCCGGCGCCCTGCAGGCCAGCCAGCATGATGACCGTGGGCGACTGCTTGGCGTAGCGGATCCGGCGGGTCTCCCCGCCGAGGATGCCGACCAGCTCCTCGTTGACGATCTTGATGATCTGCTGCGCCGGGTTCAGCGCGGAGGAGACCTCCGAGCCGCGGGCCCGTTCCTTGACCGCGGCGATGAACGAGCGGACGACGGGCAGCGCGACGTCGGCCTCGAGCAACGCGATGCGGATCTCCCGCGCCGTCGCGTCGATGTCCTCGTCGGAGAGCCGGCCCTTGCCGCGCAGACCGGTGAAGACCTTGTCCAGGCGGTCGGAAAGGGTCTCGAACACAACACGTCCTCAGGCAGTCTGGCGTGCAGCCACCGGCCGGCCCACCGGGTGCTCCAGCGGGCCGAGCGGCACGGCTCGGGCTCCCGGGGCCACCCCGGGGCCGTCACGCCACTGCTCCCAGCGTAATGGCCCCACGGCGGTGGTCCGCCAGGAAGTCGTGCACAGTGCGGCGGGAAGACCTCGCTCAGGCCGCCCGGTGCCAGGTCGCGGCCACCGGACGGTGCGCGTCACCGCTGACCAGGGCGGTGCCGCAGGCGGTGCAGGCCCACTCCGGGCACGCCCCGCCGTCCTCGGTGTGGCCGTCGATGCACTCCGGCTGCTCGAAGTCGGTCACGTGCTCGCAGGTGGGGCAGGGCCACTGCTGGAGGTCGGTCACGGTCGCGTCCCCTCTCGTCTCGGCGCCGGTCGTCGGGAGGGGGCTCCCGTCCGGCACGTCGAACGTCTCACGGGGGTACGACAGACCTGCGGACCTCAGCCCGACGGCGTGTCCCGCTTGACGCTGCGCCCGCCGGACGTCGGGGCGGCGGCCGTCTCCTCCGGCGCGAGGCCGCGGGCGGCGGACACCAGCGCCTCCTCGACCTGCCGGCGCCGGTCGGCGTCCATCGTGGCGCCGCCGGGGTCACAGACGTAGAACGAGTCGAGGGCGTCGGCACCGAGGGTCTCGATCCGCGCGGACGTCACGTCCAGCCCCTGCTCGGCCAGCGCGGAGGTCAGCCGGTAGAGCAGGCCGGCCCGGTCACCGGCGCGGACCTCCACGATGCTCGAGGCCGCGCCGTCCACCTCGTTGTCGTACCAGGAGATCCGCGGCCCCGCGGCGCGGTCGCCGTGCTGGCGGTAGTCGATCTCCCGCTGCCGCAGCCGGGCGTCCAGGGGCAGCGTCCCCTCCAGGGCGGCGCGGACGCCGTCGGCCAGGATCTCCGGCACCGGTGCCCGCCCGAACCGCGGCCGCACGGCGAACACCGAGGTCGCCCGGCCGCCCTCGACCGAGATGCTGGCCGCCCGGACGTCGAGCTGGTTCAGCGCCAGCACGCCGGCGCACCGGCTGAACACGCCGGGTCGGTCCGGCCCCAGGAACGTCACCTGCTGGCCGTCGGCCACGTCCTGCACGCCGACCGAGATGCGCTCGCCCTCCCCCGCCGCGCCCGTGCCCGAGGAGCTCACCTGCGGGACGGTCGGGACCAGCACCGGCCCGGGGGCCGGGGCGGCGACCAGGTGTGCCCGGACCCGGGCCACCAGCGCGGCGACCAGGTGCGCCTTCCACGGCGACCAGGCCGAGCTGCTGGTCGCCGCGCCGTCGGCCTGCGCCAGCGCGTGCAGCAGCTCCAGGAGCGCGGTGTCCCGGCCGATCGTCTCGGCGACCCGGTCGATGGTGGCGTGGTCGTCGATGTCCCGCCGGGTGGCGGTCGCCGGCAGCAGCAGGTGGTGGCGCACCATCGCGGCCAGCGTGGCGACGTCCGGCGGTGAGAAGCCCATCCGGGTCGCCACCGCCGCGGCGATCGGCTCCCCGACGACGCTGTGGTCGCCGGGCCAGCCCTTGCCGATGTCGTGCAGCAGGGCGCCGACGAGCAGCAGGTCCGGCCGGTCGACGTCCCGGGTCAGCTCGGACGCTGCGGCGGCTGCCTCCACCAGGTGCCGGTCGACGGTGAACCGGTGCCACGGGTGGCGCTGCGGCAGCGACCGCACCCGGTCCCACTCCGGCAGCATCCGGGCCAGCAGGCCCTCCTGGTCCAGCTGTTCGAGGACCGGGACGGCGCTGCGACCGCTGGCCAGCAGCCGGAGGAAGGACCAGCGGACCTCCGCGGGCCAGGGCTCCGGCAGCGCCGGCGCGTGCACCGCCAGCACCTTGAGCGTGTAGGGCGACAGCAGCAGGTCCGCGCGGGCGGCCGCGGCGGCACCGCGCAGCACCAGCCCCGGGTCCGCGGCCGGCCTGGCGTCCCGGGCCAGCACCACCTCGTCGCCCTGCCGGACCAGCCCCTCGGCCAGCGGTTCGCGCCGGACCCGTCGGTACCGGGCCCGCGGACGCCGCACGAGGGAGGCGTCCACCCGCCGCCAGGTCTCGTCCGCGACGAAGGCGAGCCGGCGCCCGGCCAGGCTGACCCGGCGCAGCAGCACGTCGTCGTCGGCCAGCCCGAGCGCCTCGGCCACCGCGGCCTGCTCCTGGCGGACCAGGGCGTCGCCGGCGCGCCCGGTGCTGCGGCGCAGGGCGTCTCGCACGTCGAGCAGGAAGTCGTAGGCCTCTCCGGCATCGGCCGGGGGCTCGTCGGCCAGCTGGGCCGCGGCCAGGGCCCGCAGCACCTGACCCTCGCGCAGCCCGCCGTAGGCCTCCTTCAGGTCGGGCTCCAGGAGGAACCCCAGCTCGCCGACCAGCCGGGCCCGCTCCCGGCGCAGGTCGCGCAGCTGGGGCAGCAGCCGGCCGGCGTGCTGACGCCAGGAACCGAGCGTCGCCGTCCGCAGGCCCGCGGTGACCTCCGGGTCGCCGGCCACGTGCCGTGCGTCGAGCAGGCCGAGGCCCGCCTTGACGTCCTCGGCGGCCACGGAGACGGCCTCGGAGACCGTCCGCACGGAGTGGTCGAGCCGCACCCCGGCGTCCCAGATCGGGTACCAGAGGGCGTCGGCGAGCGCCGCGACCTCGGCCCGGCCGTCGTGCACGAGCACCAGGTCCAGGTCGCCGTGCGGCGGCAGCTCCCGGCGGCCGAGGCTGCCCACGGCCACCAGCGCGACACCGGCCTCCGCCGGCTCGGCCGGCGGGCCGCCCCGGCGGCGGGTGGCTCGTGGCGTCCCGGCGAGCGCCTCGGCCAGCAGGCCGGCCAGCCAGTCGTCGAACGCCTGCACCCGCGCTGCGCGGGGCAGTGCGGTCAGGGTGGCGAGGTCGAGCACGGGCACCTCTCGGTCGTCCTGCGGGAGGGACGGCGTCGGCCGGGGCGGCAGGTCACCCCGCCACCCCGGCCGACGTCAGGTCACCAGGCCGGCCTCAGAGCGCGTCGGCCCCGCGCTCACCGGTGCGGACCCGGACGATCTCGTCGATCGTGGTCACCCACACCTTCCCGTCACCGATCTGGCCGGTGGAGGCCGACTCGACGACCGCGTCGACGACCCGGGCCGCGTCGTGCTCGCTGACGACGACCTCGATCCGCACCTTCGGCACGAAGTCCACCTGGTACTCCGCACCGCGGTAGACCTCGGTGTGGCCGCGCTGGCGACCGAACCCCTGCACCTCGCTGACGGTCAGACCGGCGATGCCGATCAGCTCCAGGGCGTTCTTGACGTCGTCGAGCTTGAACGGCTTGACGATGGCGGTGACGAGCTTCATGCCTGGCTCCCTTCCGTGTTGCGCGCCTCGGCGCGTGCCTGGCCACCCAGGGGCGCAGTGCTGCCACCGCCGCCCAGGGAGGCGAAGTCGTACCCGGACTCAGCGTGCACCACGGTGTCGATGCCGGTGACCTCGTCCTCTTCGGTGAGCCGGAAGCCGATCGTCTTCTGGATGAGGAAGCCGATGACCAGGGTGAGGACGAAGGAGTACGCGAGCACCGCCAGCGCACCGACGACCTGGCGCCAGAGCTGGTCGACGCCGCCACCGTAGAAGAGGCCGTCCACACCGGCCGGAGCGGCCGCCGTGCCGACGAAGCCGACCAGGATGGTGCCGACCAGACCACCGACGAGGTGGACGCCGACGACGTCGAGCGAGTCGTCGTAGCCGAACCGGAACTTCAGACCGACGGCCAGGGCGCACAGCGCACCGGCGACGGCGCCGACGGCGATCGCGCCGAGCGGCGAGACCGCCGAGCAGGCCGGGGTGATCGCGACCAGGCCGGCCACGACACCGGAGGCGCCGCCCAGCGAGGTCGAGTGCCCGTCGCGGGCCTTCTCCACCAGCAGCCAGGCGAGCGTCGCGGCGCCGGTGGCGACCAGGGTGTTCACCCAGGCGACGGCGGCGGTGTTGTTGGCGGCGAGGGCGGAGCCGGCGTTGAAGCCGAACCAGCCGAACCACAGCAGCCCGGCGCCGATCATCACCAGCGGCAGGTTGTGCGGCCGCATCGCGTCCCGGCCGAAGCCGCGACGCTTGCCCAGGACCAGGGCCAGCGCCAGGCCGGCCGCACCGGCGTTGATGTGCACCGCGGTGCCGCCGGCGAAGTCGATCGCGGCCAGGTTGTTCGCGATCCAGCCACCGGTGTGGGTGACCACGCCGTCGTCGTCGGTGAGGGTGAAGTCGAAGACCCAGTGCGCGACCGGGAAGTAGACGACGGTGGCCCAGATGCCGGCGAAGACCATCCAGGAGCCGAACTTGGCCCGGTCGGCGATGGCGCCGGAGATCAGCGCGACCGTGATGATGGCGAAGACGGCCTGGAAGCCGACGAACGCCATGGTGGGCAGGCCGCCCTCCTCGGTGGTGAGGTCCTCCATCAGGCCGGCCAGGCCGAAGAACTCGGTCGGGTCGCCGAGCAGCCCCAGACCGACGTCGTCACCGAAGGCGACGGAGTAGCCGTAGAGGACCCACAGCACGCTGATCAGGGCGAGCGCGCCGAAGCTCATCATCATCATGTTCAGCACGCTCTTGGCGCGGACCATGCCGCCGTAGAAGAGCGCGAGACCTGGCGTCATCAGCAGCACGAGTGCGGCGCTGGTGAGGATCCAGGCGGTGTCGCCGGTGTTGACCACGGCAACCTCCTGAGGGTGTCGTCGGCCATCGGCCGCAAGCGGGGGCCCCGAGGGGCCTCGGGCGAGCCACCGCCGGAGGAGGCGGTGCGGAGAAGACGGTGCCGACACCGTGTTTCCGTCGACGGCGTGGACGTGTTTCGCCGCGGTGAACTCCCCGGCGCGTGTCTCCCGGTTGTGTTCCAGACGTGTTGCCGACGCCCCGCCCGCCCCGGAGATGTGTCGGCGGGAGTGCGCTCGGTCACGTCACCGGCCGTTCACGTGGCCTTCTTGCGAGCAGTGTGCAGGTGCCAACGAGGTGCAATAAGCTCGCCGGGCGCCCGACCGAGGCACCCGTCACCGGCCGCACAGCTCAGCAACCCGAGGTCCCGGAGGTCCGTGTGCACGTCCCCGATGGCTTTCTCGACGCCACGACCAGCACCGGTACCGCCGCGGTCGCGGCCGCCGGCGTCGCCCTGGCGCTCCGTGGCTCACGCCACGAGCTCGACGAGCGCACCGCCCCGATGGCCGGGCTCACCGCGGTCTTCGTCTTCGCGGTGCAGATGATGAACTTCCCGGTCGCCTTCGGCACCAGCGGCCACCTCATGGGCGGTGCGCTGGCCGCGGTCCTGGTCGGCCCGTGGACGGCGGTGCTGTGCCTGACCGTCGTCCTGTTGGTGCAGGCCCTGGTCTTCGCCGACGGCGGCCTCACCGCCCTCGGCACGAACGTCACCCTGCTCGGCCTGGTGGCGATCGGCGTCGGGTACGGCGTCTTCCGCGGGCTGCGGGCCGTGCTGCCGGCCACCCGCACCGGGCTGCTGGCCTCCGCCGGGGTGGGCGCCTTCCTGTCCGTGCCGGCGGCCGCCCTGGTGTTCGTCGGCCTGTTCGGCCTGGGCGGCGTCGCTGACGTCGCGCTCGGGCCGGTCACCGCGGCCATGGTCGGTGTGCACCTGCTGATCGGTCTGGGCGAGGCGGTCATCACCGTCGCCGTCCTCGGCGCTGTGCTCACCGTCCGCCCGGACCTGGTCCGCGGCGGCCGCCACCTCCTGCGGGCCAGGGAACTGGCCCCCCGCCCGGGCCTGGCCGGCGCGACCGCGGTGGACGCCCGATGACCCGCACCCGCACGTTCGTGCTGATCGGGACGGTCCTCGCGCTGCTCATCGCCGGAGTGGGCAGCTGGTACGCCAGCTCCGCACCCGACGGGCTGGAGGCCACCGCCGAGGAGCAGGGCTTCGGTTCCACCGCCCGGGACAGCGCGGCCGCCGACTCGCCGCTGGCCGACTACACCGCCTCCTGGATCGGGGACGACCGGCTCTCCGGCGGCCTGGCCGGGGTGATCGGCGTGCTGCTGGTGCTGGCGCTGACCAGCGTCCTGGTCCTTCTGGTGCGCCGACGCCCGGCCTCGGACGACTCGGTCCCGGACGACTCGGCCCCTCGCGCCGACGCCCGCCAGCACTGAGGTGGGCGCAGGACACGGCGGTGGGCTGGCCGCGGCCTACGTGCCCGGCGACAGCCCGGTGCACCGGCTGGAGCCGCACACCAAGCTGGTCGCCGTCCTCGCCTTCGCCCTGGTGGTCGTGGCGACCCCGGTGCACGCCGGCTGGGCCCCGCTGGCCTACGCCGGTTTCCTGCTCCTGCTGCTGACCGTGGCGGCGGTGGCCCGGGTGCGGCCGGGCCGGCTGCTGCGTGGCCTGGTGGTGGAGGTGCCGTTCGTCCTGTTCGCCGCGCTCCTGCCGTTCGTCTCCCGGGGCCCGCGCACCGACGTGCTGGGCCTGTCGTTGTCGGAGAGCGGGCTGGCCGCCGGCGGCAGCATCCTGGCCAAGGCGACCCTGTCGGTGCTGGCCGCGACGCTGCTGGCCGCGACGACCGAGGCCCGGGGCCTGCTGCGCGGGTTGGAGCGGCTGCGGCTGCCGACCGTGCTGGTGCAGATCCTCAGCTTCATGATCCGGTACACCGACGTCGTCGGCGGTGAGCTGCGCCGGATGCAGGTGGCCCGGGAGTCCCGGGGGTTCCGCGGCCGGCACCTCGGTGCGCTCAAGGTGCTCGGCCCGGCGGCCGGCTCGCTGTTCATCCGCTCCTACGAGCGCGGTGAGCGGGTGCACCTGGCGATGCTGTCCCGGGGGTACACCGGGCGGCTGCCCAGCGGTCCGGTCGCGGTGGCCGGCGGGCGCGCGTGGGCCACCGCGCTCAGCCTCCCCCTGGCCGCGGCCGCCGTGCTGGCCGGGGGTTCACTGCTCGGGTGAGCACCCCCATCCCCTCGCTGCTCGTCGACGACCTGGCGTTCGCCTACCCCGACGGGCACCAGGCCCTCTACGGCGTCGACCTGCGGCTGGAGCCCGGCGAGCGGGTCGCGCTGCTCGGGCCCAACGGGGCGGGCAAGACCACGCTGGTGCTGCACCTGAACGGCATCCTGCGCGGCGGCCGCGGCCGGGTGGAGGTCGCCGGGCTGCCGGTCGAGGACCGGAACCTGCCGGAGGTCCGCCGCCGGGTGGGGATCGTCTTCCAGGACCCCGACGACCAGCTGTTCATGCCCACGGTCGGCGAGGACGTCGCCTTCGGCCCCCGCAACCTCGGCCTGCCCGAGGCCGAGGTCGCCCGACGGGTGACCGACGCCCTGACCGCGGTCGACATGGCCGACGCCGCCGACCGCCCGCCGCACCACCTCTCCTTCGGCCAGCGCCGGCGGGTCGCCGTCGCCACGGTGCTGTCGATGCAGCCGGAGGTCCTCGTGCTCGACGAGCCGAGCAGCAACCTGGACCCGGCCGGCCGGCGGGAACTGGCCGAGGTGCTCCAGGCGCTTCCGATCACGCTGCTGATGGTCACCCACGACCTGCCCTACGCCCTGCAGCTCTGCCCACGGTCGGTCGTGCTGGACGGCGGCGTCGTGGTCGCCGACGGCACGACCCGGGAGCTGCTGGCCGACCCGGAGCTGCTGGCCAGCCACCGGCTCGAGCTGCCCTTCGGCTTCGATCCCCGCGCCGTGGGCTGACCGGGGCAGCAGCGACCAGGCCCCGGCCCGCAGTGCTGCTCAGGCGTTCCCGACGAGCGCCTCGGCGAAGGCCTCCGGCTCGAACGGGGCCAGGTCGTCGGGCCCCTCCCCCAGTCCGATCAACTTGACCGGGATGCCCAGCTCGCGCTGGACGGCGACGACGATGCCGCCCTTGGCGGTGCCGTCGAGCTTGGTGAGGACGACGCCGGTTACCTCGACGGCCTCGGTGAACACCCGGGCCTGCACCACCCCGTTCTGACCGGTGGTGGCGTCGAGCACCAGCAACACCTCGGCGACCGGCCCGTGCTTCTCCACGACCCGCTTGACCTTGCCGAGCTCGTCCATCAGACCGGACTTGGTGTGCAGCCGCCCGGCGGTGTCGACCAGGACGGCGTCCACCTCCGCCTCGGTGCCGGTGCGGACCGCCTCGAAGGCCACCGATGCCGGGTCACCGCCCTCGCGACCGCGGACGGTGAGCACCCCGACCCGCTCGCCCCAGGTCTCCAGCTGGTCGGCTGCGGCGGCGCGGAAGGTGTCGGCGGCACCGAGGACGACGCTCTTGCCGTCGCCCACCAGCACCCGGGCGATCTTGCCGACCGTCGTCGTCTTCCCGGCGCCGTTCACACCGACGACCAGGACCACGGCGGGGCGTCCCTCGTGCCGGGAGGTCCGCAGGGTGCGGTCCATGTCCGGGCGCAGGACGGTGGTGAGCTCCTGCACGACGAGGTCGCGCAGCTGGGTGCCCGAGGCGGTGGCCAGCACGAGGCTCTGGGTGCGCAGCCGGGACACGATCTCGGTGGTGGCGGCGACGCCCACGTCGGCGGCCAGGAGCGTCTCCTCGACCTCCTCCCAGTCGTCCTCGGTGAGCTTCTCCCGGGCCAGCACGGTGAGCAGGCCCCGGCCCAGCGAGGACTGGGAGCGGGCCAGCCGTGAGCGCAGCCGGATGAGCCGACCGGCCGAGGGCGGTGGGGTCTCGAAGACCAGGCCGGGCTCCGGCTCCGCCGGCGGCAGGTCGACGAGCGACGGCTCGGCCTCGGTCGGCGCGGGAGCGTCCGGTGGCCCGGTGTACTGGTCCGCTGCTGTGGCGCCCGACGTCGGGTCCGGGGCGATCGGCGGGCGGGTGAGCGTGGTGCCCCGCGCGGCGTCGGAGTCCAGTCGGGTGGTGCGCCGGCCACGGCCGACGAGCAGACCGATCCCGGCGATCAGGGCGACGACGAGGATCGCGATCGCGATCAGCACGAACTCCATGCCGACAGTCTCCCAGGATCATGGGGCAGGCTGTGTCGCATGCCCGAGACCGCCGGCACCCGACCGCTCCTGCTGCTCGGGCCGCTCCTGCGCCACGTCGACCCGGTGTCGGCCACCATCTGGGTGGAGACCGACCGCCCCTGTGACGTGACGGTGCTGGGCCAGCGGGCCCGCACGTTCTGCGTCAACGGCCACCACTACGCCCTCGTCATCGTCGAGGGTCTGGAGCCGGGCAGCACGACCCACTACGAGGTGCACCTGGACGGCCAGCTGGTCTGGCCCGCACCGCACTCGAGCGCCCCGCCGAGCCGGATCCGGACGGCCGGACGCCCGGGTCCCTTCCGGCTGGCCTTCGGCTCGTGCCGCTACGCCACGCCCACCTCCGTCGACGTCCGTGACGCCATCCCGCCGGACGCGCTGGACAGCTACGCCCGCCGGCTGCTGGACCTGCCCGAGGACCAGTGGCCCGACGCCCTGGTCCTGCTCGGCGACCAGGTCTACGCCGATGAGGTGACCCCGGCGACGAAGGAGTGGATGGCCTCCCGCCGGGACCTGTCCCAGCCGCCGGGTGCCCAGGCCGCGGACTTCGAGGAGTACAGCCGCCTCTACGCCGAGTCCTGGGGCGACCCGCAGGTCCGGTGGCTGCTGTCGACGATCCCGTCCTCGATGGTCTTCGACGACCACGAGATGATCGACGACTGGAACACCTCGGCGGCCTGGCGTGCAGAGGTCACCCCGACCGACTGGTGGCGGAAGCGGATCTGCGGCGGGCTGGTCAGCTACTGGATCTACCAGCACCTGGGCAACCTCTCGCCGCAGGAGCTGGCGGAGAACGAGACCTGGCAGGCGATCCAGAAGAACGCCGACGAGTCCGACGACGCCGGGCCGATGCTGGACGAGATGGCCCGGGCCGCCGACACGGAGCCGGAGACGGTCCGCTGGAGCTACGTGCGGCACTGGGGGTCGACCCGGCTGATCATGGTCGACACCCGCGCGGGCCGCGGGCTGGAGGAGCACGACCGCAAGATCGTCGACGACTTCGAGTTCGACTGGGTCGATGCCGCGGTGCGCCGGTCGGTCGAGGACGGCGTCGAGCACCTGCTCATCGGCACCTCGCTGCCCTGGCTGCTGCCGCACTCGGTGCACGACATCGAGCGGTGGAACGAGACGCTCTCGGTCCGTCACCACGGCAACCCGCTGGGCCGGTTGATGGAGAAGCTGCGGCAGGCTGCGGACCTGGAGCACTGGGCGGCCTTCGGGCAGTCCTTCGAGCGGCTGGGCCGGACCCTGGTGGCCACGGCGCGCGGCGAGCTGGGGCATCCGCCGGCCACCGCACTGGTGCTGTCCGGCGACGTCCACCACGCCTACGCGGCCGAGCTGGTCAACCCCGGCGACCTGGACACCCGGGTGCACCAGCTGACCGTGTCGCCGCTGCACAACCAGGCGCCGCACGCCATCGAGATCGGCTTCAAGGTGGGCTGGAGCCGGTGGGCCCGGGTGCTGACCGGTGGGCTGCGCGCGCTGGCCCGGGTGGAGTCCAGCCCGCTGCAGTGGCGGAAGCAGGCCGGGCCCTTCTTCGGCAACGAGCTGGGCGAGCTGGTGCTGCAGGGCCGGGACGCCCGGTTCCTGCTCTGGGCGACCAGCCGCGACGAGGACGGAACCGAGCACTTCACCCAGGTGCTGGACACCCGGCTGTCATGAGCACGGTCCGGCTGGTCAGCTTCAACGTCCACCACGGCGTGGGCGGCGACGGCCGGCACGACCTGCCCCGGCTCGCCCGGGTGCTGGCGGCTGCCGACGCCGACGTCATCTGCCTGCAGGAACTCGACCGGCACTTCGGCGACCGCAGCGAGCACGTCGACCAGGCGCTGCTGCTGTCCCGTGGGCTGGACATGGAGCTGGCGTGGGGGCCCTCGATCGACGAACCGGGCGCCAGCAGCGGACGCCGCCAGTACGGCAACGCGGTGCTGTCCCGACTGCCGGTGCTGGGCTCGGAACTGCACCGGCTGCCCGGACACGGGGAGCCGCGCAGTGCGCTGCGCGCGCAGGTGCAGCTGGCCGGCGGGGTGCTGGCGGTGACGACGACGCACCTGTCCAGCCGGTCGGCGGACGACCGGGCCGCGCAGGCCGCCGCGGTCGCCGCGCTGCACACCGACCCGGGGACGGCGGCCGTGCTGGTCGGCGACCTGAACGCCGACGCCACCGCCCCGGAGCTGGCGGCGCTGCGCGAGCACCTCAGCGACGCCTGGGAGCTGGCGGCCGACCGCAGCGACCAGGCCGGACGCTTCTCGGTGCACGCCCCCCAGGGGATGACCCACCCGGCCCGCCGCCCGCGGGTGCGGATCGACCAGGTGTGGGTGTCCGCCGGCGTGACGGTGCGCGGCGCCCGGGTGCTGGACAGCGCGGGAGCCTCGGACCACCACCCCCTGCTGGTCGACCTCGACGTGCCGGCGACCGGCTGACCAGGCCGGCTCGCCGGCCGGCCCAGCGCTCGCCGGCTACGCCGGCTCGAGCTCGCGCAGCCGCTGGCTGATCACGCCGGTGATGCCGTCGCCGCGCATGCTCACCCCGTAGAGGGCGTCGGCGATCTCCATCGTCCGCTTCTGGTGGGTGATCACGATCAGCTGCGAGGTGTCGCGGAGCTGCTCGATCAGGGTGAGCAGCCGGCCCAGGTTGACGTCGTCCAGCGCCGCCTCGACCTCGTCCAGGACGTAGAACGGCGAGGGCCGGGCGCGGAAGATGGCGACCAGCAGCGCCACGGCGGTCAGTGACCGCTCGCCACCGGACAGCAGGGACAGCCGCTTGACCTTCTTGCCGGGCGGCCGGGCCTCCACCTCCACACCCGTGGTCAGCAGGTTCTCCGGGTCGGTGAGGAAGATCCGCCCCTCCCCGCCGGGGAAGAGGGTGGCGAAGACCTGCTCGAACTCCCGCTGCGTGTCGGCGAAGGCCTCGGCGAAGACCTGGTGGATGCGCGCGTCGACCTCGCGGACCACGGTGAGCAGGTCGCGGCGGGTGGCCTTGAGGTCCTCGAGCTGGGTGGCCAGGAAGGTGTGCCGCTCCTCCAGGGCCGCGAACTCCTCCAGGGCCAGCGGGTTGACCTTGCCCAGCGCGGCGAGGTCCCGCTCGGCCCGGGCGGCCCGGCGTTCCTGGGTGCCGCGGTCGTAGGGCACCGGCTGGGGCTCCGGCTCCCCCGCCGCCTCCGCCGCGGCCAGCTGCGCCTGGGTGGGGGCGACCGGCGCGGCCGGCCCGTACTCGGCGAGCAGGGTCGGCAGGTCGACGCCGTACTCCTCGGCCGCCCGGGACTCCAGCGCCTCGATCCGCAGCCGCTGCTCGGCACGGGCCACCTCGTCGCGGTGCACCTCGTCGGTGAGCCGGTCGAGCTCCGCGGTGTGCTCCCGCACGCGGGCCCGGACCACCAGCAGCTCGGCCTCCCGACCGGTGCGAGCCTCGGCCAGGGCGTCCCGCTCGGCGGCCGCGCGGGCCAGGGAGGTCGCCAGGTGGGTCAGCGCCTCCTCCGCACCGGCCCGCACCTCCGCAGCCACCCGGGCGCCTCGTTCCCGGGCGACCCGGGCGGCGGCGGCCCGCTCGCGCGCCGCCCGCTCCTGCCGGGCCTGCCGACGCAGCGACTCGGCGCGGCCGGCCAGCGACCGGGCCCGCTCCTCGGCCGTGCGCACCGCCAGCCGGGCCTCGGTCTCGGCCTGCCGGGCGGCGCTCGCCTCGGCGCGCAGCCGGTCGCGCTCGTCGGTCGAGGGCTCCTCCTCCATCGGTGCGGCCTCGGCTGCCGCCAGCCGCTCCTCCAGCTCGACCAGCCCGGCCTCGGTCTGCTCCCGCGCCTGCTCGGCCCGCACCCGCGCGGCGTCCAGCCGGTCGGCCTCGGCCACGGCAGAGCGCGCCGCGGCACCGAGCTCGGCCAGTTCGGCGGCGGCGGCCGAGCGCGCCCGGTCGCCGGCCTGCCGGGCGGTGAGCGCAGCGTCGACGTCGGCCGAGCGTGCCGCGGCGTCCTCGCGGGCCCGGGCCAGCTCCTCGGCCAGGCCGGCGGCGTGCGCGGTCGCCCGGTCCAGCTCGGCGGCGGCCTCGTCGACCCGTGCCCGCACCTCCAGCCCCGACGGCGCGTTCGCCTGGCCCCCCACCGACCAGTCGGCGCCGAGCAGGTCGCCGGTGTCGGTGACCGCCCGGACGCGGGGGTGGGTGCGCACGAGGGAGACGGCGGCCGGCAGGTCGGGGACGACCGCGACCCGCTCCAGCGCCCGGGCCAGCGCGGGGGCGAGCTCGGCGGGGGCCGCCACCAGGTCGAGGGCCCAGCGGGCGCCGTCGGGCAGCTCGGGCCAGCCGTCCCGCGAGACGGCCGGGAGCCCACCGGTCACCAGCAGGCCCGCCCGGCCACCGTCGGTGCTCGCCAGGTGGGTGAGCACCGCGGCCGCCTGCTCGACCCCGTCGACCACGACGGCGTCGGCCAGCCCACCGAGGGCAGCGGCCAGCGCGACCTCGGCCCCGGGCTGGACGGCCAGCCGGTCGGGCACCGGACCGAGCACCCCGGGCAGCCCCGCGGCGAGCACCGCGGCGGCGCCGTCGGCCGGGGCCAGGCCCAGGGCCAGGGCGTCGCGGCGGGCCCGCCAGCCGGCCCGGTCCCGCTCCGCGGCGCGTTCGGCCGCGGTGAGCTCGGTGACCGCCCGGGCGGCCGCGGCGTGTGCGGTGACGGCGGCGGCGTGCTCGGCGGCCAGCCCCTCGTCGCCGCCGGCGTCCGCGCTCAGCTCGTCGCGCCGGGCGGCCAGCCGGTCGGCGGCCACCTGGGCACGGTCGGCGGCCTCGGTCGCGGCGGCGGCCAGCCGCTCGATCTCGGCCTCGCCGGCCGCGGCCCGCGACCGGCCCGCGGCCACCTGCCCGGAGAGCCGGGCCAGCTGCTCACGCCGGTCGGCCAGCGCCCGGGCGGCGGCGACCAGTGCACGCTCGGCGTCGGCCAGCGCCGTCTCGACCTCCCCGCGCACCGCGACGGCGGTGTCCAGCCGGGCCCGTTCGGCCTCCAGGGAGGAGGCCAGCTCGCGCTCGGTGGCGTCGACCCGGTCGGCCTCGGCGTCCAGCTGGTCGGGGTCCCGGCCACCGGGCGCGGCGGCGGGGACGGCAGCGAGGTGGCGGTGCCGCTCGGCGGCGAGCTGGGCGACGCTGCGGAACCGCTCGGCGAGGGTGGACAGCCGGAACCAGCTGTCCTGGGCGGCGGCCAGCACCGGGGCGTCGGCGGCGAGCTGCCGCTCCAGCGTCGCCTCGCTGCCGGCGGCCTCGCCCAGCGCGGCCTCGACGGTGGCTCGCCGGGCGCGGGCCGCGGTCTCGTCGGCGATGTCGGCGTCCAGTGCGTCACGCAGGTCGACCAGGTCGTCGGCGAGCAGCCGGAGCCGGGCGTCGCGCAGGTCGGCCTGGACCCCGGCGGCGCGGCGGGCGACCTCGGCCTGGCGGCCCAGCGGCTTCAGCTGGCGGCGCAGCTCGGCGGTCAGGTCGCCGAGCCGGTCGAGATTGGCCTGCATCGCGTCGAGCTTGCGGAGCGCCTTCTCCTTGCGCTTGCGGTGCTTCAGGACGCCCGCGGCCTCCTCGACGAAGGCCCGCCGGTCCTCCGGGCGGCCGGATAGCACGGCGTCCAGCTGCCCCTGGCCGACGATCACGTGCATCTCCCGGCCGATGCCGGAGTCGCTGAGCAGCTCCTGGACGTCGAGCAGCCGGACCTTGTCGCCGTTGATCTCGTACTCGCTCTCGCCGGAGCGGTACATGCGGCGGGTGATCGAGACCTCGGTGTAGTCGATCGGCAGGGCGCCGTCGGCATTGTCGATCGTGAGGGTGACCTCGGCGCGGCCCAGCGCCGGGCGGCCGGCGGTGCCGGCGAAGATGACGTCCTCCATCTTGCCGCCGCGCAGGCTCTTGGCGCCCTGCTCGCCGAGCACCCAGGCGATGGCGTCGACGACGTTGGACTTGCCCGAGCCGTTGGGGCCGACGACGGCGGTGATCCCCGGTTCCAGGCGCAGCGTCGTCGGCGACGCGAAGGACTTGAAGCCCTTGAGCGTCAGGCTGGACAGGTGCACGGTGCAGAGACTCCCGGGGAGGTACGACAGTCCTGCTCAGCGCAGGGCGGCCCCATCCTCACCCACGACACGCCGATCGCCCCTCCCGCTGTGCACGGGAGAGGTGGGTGGGACGGAGGTGGTCTAAGCGAGGACGGGGTCGGCCGACTCGTGGGCCATGGTGAGCAGCTCGCGGGCGATCGCCGCGTCGCGCTCCTCCCGGAGGACGGCGAGCTGCGCCTCGAGCCGGCGCACCTTCGCTCGCAGGGCGGCGTTCTCCTCGGCTGCTCGCAGCTCGTGGGGAGCGACGACGGAACCGAACAGGGCCTTGGCCATGACTCAACGGCCTTTCACTGCAGGAAGAGGTCCCGTCGCACCGCCGGAGGGCGGTCTGCGCGGGCTGGCGTCCTCAGGGTGACACCAGCCACGACGTGGGTCAACGGCAGCAGGGCGACGCCACCGTGTCGGGGGGATGTCGTCTTCGTCACCTCACGGTGAAGTCCGGCACCGCCTGCACCTCGTCGTCCCGGTGCTCCACCGAGGTGACCGAACCCGGGGCCCGCGGCCCGGAGAGCTCGGCGAGCACAGCCGCCACGTCGTCGTCCGGACCCTCGAGGACGACCTCCACCCGACCGTCGGGCAGGTTCGTCGCCGACCCGGTCAGGCCGCGCCCGGTCGCCGCCTGCCGCACGAACCAGCGGTAGCCGACGCCCTGCACCTGCCCGTCCACCAGGGCGACCACCCGCCGAAGCGCGCTCATCGGGCCGGGCGGGGACGCGGGCGGGGCTGGCACTGCGGGCAGCTGTAGCTGGAGCGGTTCATGAACGACTCCCGGCGGATCGGGGTGCCACAACGAGGGCACGGGCGGTCGACCTGCCCGTACACGGCCAGGTGCCGGGAGAAGTACCCGCTCTGCCCGTTGACGTCGACGTAGAGCGAGTCGAAGGAGGTGCCGCCCTGCGCCAGGCTCTCGCCGAGCACGTCCCGGACTCCCTCCAACAGGTCGCTGACCTGGGCGCGGGTGAGCTTGTCGGTCGGCCGGGCCCCGTGCAGCCGGGCCCGCCACAGCGACTCGTCGGCGTAGATGTTGCCGACCCCGCCGATCAGCGTCTGGTCCAGCAGCGCCCGCTTGACCTCGGTGTGCCGGCGGCGGAGCGCCGCGCTGAAGGTGTCGACGTCGAACCCGGGGTCCAGCGGATCGGTGGCGATGTGCGCCAGCCGCGCCGGGAGACCGTCGGTCGGGGCGTCCTCGACCGCGAGCCCGCCGAAGGTCCGCTGGTCGACGAAGCGCAGCTCGCGGCCGCCGTCGGTGAACCGGAACCGGGCCCGCAGGTGCACCTCGTCGGGCTCGTCGGGCTTCTCCACCAGCAGCTGCCCGCTCATGCCCAGGTGGGCGACGAGGGCCTGCCCGGACGGCGCACCGTCGGGCTCGGCCAGCGGCAGCCACAGGTACTTGCCGCGGCGGTGGGCGGCGCTGAGCGTCCGTCCGGTGAGCGCGGCGACGAAGTGGTCGGCCCCCTCCAGGTGCCGGCGCACCGCGCGGGGGTGGTGCACCTCGACCTGCCGGATCGTCCGGCCGGCGACCCAGCGCTCCAGCCCACGGCGGACGACCTCGACCTCAGGCAGCTCCGGCACGACTCAGTCCCGTGTCGGTCCGCTGTCGGCCGACAGGGCGTGCCAAGCCGTCTCGGCGGCCTCCTGCTCGGCGGCCTTCTTCGTCCGACCGGCGCCCGCGCCGCGCACCTCGCCGGCCAGCAGCACGGCGGCGGTGAAGGTCTTGGCGTGATCGGGACCCTCGTCCTCGACCTCGTAGACCGGTGCCCCCAGGCCCAGGGAGGCCCCGAGCTCCTGGAGGCTGGTCTTCCAGTCCAGGCCGGCGCCGCGGGTGGCCGACTCGGCCAGCAACGGGTCGAACAGCCGGTGCACGACCGACGAGGCGGTGTCCAGCCCCAGCCCGAGGTGGACCGCCCCGATCAGCGCCTCGAGCGCGTCGGCGAGGATCGAGTCCTTCTCCCGGCCGCCGGTGGACTGCTCCCCCCGACCCAGCAGCAGGTGCGGGCCGATGCCCCCCTCGCCCAGGGACCGGGAGACGCGGGCCAGCGAGGTCATGTTGACCACCGAGGCGCGCAGCTTCGCCAGCTGGCCCTCGGGCAGGTCCGGGTGGCTGCGGTAGAGCTCGTCGGTGACCACCAGCCCGAGCACCGAGTCGCCGAGGAACTCCAGGCGCTCGTTGGTGGGCAGCCCACCGTTCTCGTATGCCCAGGACCGGTGGGTCAGCGCCAGCCCCAGCAGGTCGCCGGGCAGCTCGAGGTCCAGCGCCGCGAGCAGCCAGCGGGCCGCCCGCTCGGCGTGTGCGGCACCGCCGGCGGGCACACGACGACCGGCGTCCTCGGCCCTGGGCTCCCCGGGGAGGGAGCTCAGCACCGAGGACGCCGGTGTGCTGGGCGACTTCGCCACGCTCGAGCTGCGCAGGTCAGACCGCGAGGACCTGGCGGCCGTCGTGCTGGCCACAGGTGGGGCACGCCTGGTGCGGGGGCTTGAGCTCACGGCAGGCCGCGTTGGGGCAGGGCGCCAGGGTGGGGGCCGTGGCCTTCCACTGCGACCGGCGGGCGCGGGTGTTGCTCCGGGACATCTTCCGCTTCGGAACGGCCACGGTCAGTTCTCCTCTGGGTTGGTGCGGTTGGTGGACCCCGGCTGGGGTCCGGCCGCGCTGTCGGTCGGATCGGCACTGTCGGCCGTCTCGGTGAACCGGGCGGCGAGCCCGGCCCACCGAGGGTCGAGCACCTCGTGGGAGTGGTCGGCAGGGAGGTCGTCGAGCCGCTCGCCGCAGTCGACGCACAGGCCGGCGCAGTCCGGCTGGCAGGTGGGCGACAGCGGGAGGGTCAGGACGACGGTGTCACGAACCAGCGGCGCGAGGTCGAGCCGGTCGCCGTCGATGCGGCGCACCTCGTCCTCGCCGCTGGTGGCCTCGGTGGTGCTGCCCGCGTAGGCGTAGAGCTCCTGGACGTCGAGCTCAACGGTGTCCTCGACCGGCTCGAGGCAGCGGGCGCACTGGCCGGTGACCGGGAGCTCGACCTGACCGGTGACCAGGACGCCCTCCATCACCGACTCCAGGCGGAGGTGGAGCTGGACCGGGGCACCCGCGGGGACGCCGATCATCTCCACACCCCAGCCCTCCAGGGCCGGGAGGGTCTTCTCCCACTCACGCATCGAGCCGGCACGGCGGCCGAGTTCCCGGAGGTCGATCTTCCAGGCCTTCTCGGCGGCCTTCTCGGCCGGCGTGGGGAGCGGCTTGTCGACGGGGTCGCCGACCGGGCGCCGGGCGTCGGTGGACGCAGCGCCGGAGGACGGCCCCGTGGAGCGCGCGGAGGAAGCAGGCATGTCGGTACTCGTCGTCGTCGAAGGTGGGGGTGCCCGGCGCGAGGCCCACGCCGGACGGGCACGCAGGACGGCAGCAGCCGGACAGACGTCCAGCCTACCCGATCCCTCCGTCCACACCTCCCGGTCAGGGGTGGAGCGGACCGGTCACGGGCTGCGGAGGTTGTCCCGGGCCTTGTCCACCGAACGCGCCATGTGCGCCAGGGTGTTCCCGAAGTCGGCCAGCCGGCTGTCGACGTAGTCGTCGACCTCGGCCCGCATCCGGGCCACCTCGGCCACCGTCTGGGCGCCGAGCTCGTCGGCCCGGTCGACGGCGGTCCGGTACACCTCGGTCTCGGTGAGCAGCCGCTCGTGCTCGGCCTGGCCCGCGGCGATCAGCTCGGCGCGCTGCTCCTGCCCGTCCCGCACGAGCTGGTCACGCAACCGGCGGGCCTCGGCGAGCAGCTCCTCGGCCTCCTCCTCCGCGCCGGCGATGAGCTCGTCGGCCTGGGCCTGCGCCTCGGTGAGGATCTCGTCCCGCTGCCGGCGGGCCGTGCCGACCAGCTCCTCCCGCTGCCGGCGGGCGGCGACGACCACCTGCTCGCTCTCGCTGCGAGTGCGGCCGGTGAGCCGCTCGGCCTCGGCCTGGGCCTGCTGCAGGATCTCGGCGCGCTGCTCGACGATCGCCCCGGCCTGCTGGACCTCCTCGGGGAGGTTCTCCCGGAGGTCGTCGAGCAGGTCGAGCAGGTGGTCGCGCGGCACCATGCAGGAGCTGGACATCGGCACGCTGCGGGCGTTCTCGATCACCGTCGTCAGCTCGTCGACGGTCTCGTAGAGCCGGTACACGACCTCGGTCACGACTGCCTGCCCTTCGACTGGGCGACCAGCCGGTCGTTGACCGCCTTGGGCACCAGGGACGACACGTCGCCGCCGAAGCGGGCGATCTGCTTGACCAGGCTGGAGGAGAGGTGCCCCACCTGGGGTGCGGTGGGCACGAACAGGGTCTCGACGGCGGCGAGCTCCCGGTTCATCTGGGCCATCTGCAGCTCGTACTCGAAGTCGCCGACCGCCCGCAGCCCCTTGACGATGACCGGGATCTGCTGGGCCAGGCAGTAGTCGACGAGCAGCCCCTCGAAGCTGTCGACCGTGACGTTGGGCAGGTCGACGACCGCCTCACGCAGCAGGGCCATCCGCTCGTGGACGTCGAACAGGCCGGCCTTGCCGGGGTTGACCAGCACCGCGACGACCAGCTCGTCGTACAGGCCGGCGGCGCGCGTGATCACGTCGACATGGCCGTTGGTGACCGGGTCGAACGAACCGGGACAGACCGCTCGCCTCACGACAAGCGACCGTACCGGAGCACTGCCTCTCCGTACCGCCGATCACGCAGTCCGTCGAAGGGTGTCGGCCACGGGAAGGTCTGCTCGCGGCTGGACCGCTCCACCACCACGACGGCGTCCGGGGCCAGCCAGCCGTTGCCGGCCAGCGCCTCGAGCACGCCGAGCACCTCCTCGACCGGGGCGGCGTAGGGCGGGTCGGCGAACACCAGGTCGAACGCCGCCGGCGCCGGCGCGGCCACCACGGCCTGCACGCTGCCCTGCACCACGCGCGCCCCGCGCAGGCCCACGGTCTCGATGTTGCCGCGCAGCACCGGCAGCACGCCGGCACCGGACTCCACGAAGACCGCCTCGGCCGCGCCGCGGGACAACGCCTCCAGCCCGAGCGCCCCGGAGCCGGCGTAGAGGTCGAGTACGCGGGCGCCGTCGAGGTCCAGCAGCGAGCCGAGGGAGTTGAACAGCCCCTCCCTGGCCCGGTCACCGGTGGGGCGCACCCCGGCCCGGGGCACCTTGAGCCGCCGGCCGCCGGCCACGCCGGCGATCAGCCGGGTCATCGGGGGGTCACGCCGGTCGGCTCCGTTCCGGGGCCGGCCTCGGACGGGCTGGGCCAGGACTGCTGCTTCATGCCTTCTCCAGGTAGGTGGCGCGTTCGTCCAGCGCCAGGGCGGCGACGGCGGCGGCCAGCTCAGGGTGGTCGGCGAGCCCGCGGCCCTGCTCGACCAGCGTCGTGGCCTCGACCCGGGCCTCGGCGATCAGCGCCTCGTCGTCCAGCAGGGACAGCAGCTTCACGTTCGACCGGCGGCCGGACTGCGCCGCACCCAGCACGTCGCCCTCCCGGCGGGTCTCCAGGTCGAGCCGGGCGAGGGCGAAGCCGTCGGTGGTCGCGGCGACCGCGGCCAGTCGCTGGCCGGTCGGGGAGGTGCTGGGCGCCTCGGTGACCAGCAGGCACAGCCCGGCGTGCTTCCCGCGGGCCACCCGGCCGCGCAGCTGGTGCAGCTGGCTGACGCCGAACCGGTCGGCGTCCATCACCACCATCACCGTGGCGTTGGGCACGTCGACCCCCACCTCGACGACGGTGGTGGCGACCAGGACGTCGACCTCCGCGGCGGCGAAGGCGCGCATCCGCGCCTCCTTCTCCTCCGGCGGCATCCGGCCGTGCAGCACCTCCACCCGCAGCGCCGACAGCGGGCCGTTGCGCAGCCCCTCGGCGACGTCGAGCACCGCCAGCGGCGGGCGCTTGTCGCTGGTGCCGCCCTTCTCCTCCGGCGGCGGTGCGCCGTCCGCGTCGTCCGGCCCGTCGTCGCCCTTGCCGCCGTCCTCGAGGTCGCCGATCCGGGGGCAGACGACGTAGACCTGCCGGCCGGCCGCCACCTCCTCGCGCACCCGCGCCCAGGCACGGTCCAGCCAGGCCGGCTTCTCCCCCACCGGCACGACCGAGCTGGACACCCCGCCGCGGCCGGCCGGCAGCTGGCGCAGCGTGGAGGTCTCCAGGTCGCCGTAGACGGTCATCGCCACGGTGCGCGGGATCGGGGTGGCCGTCATGACCAGCACGTGCGGCGGCCGGGTGCCCTTGGCGCGCAGCGCGTCCCGCTGCTCCACCCCGAACCGGTGCTGCTCGTCGACGACGACCAGCCCCAGGTCGGCGAACTCCACGCCCTCCTGCAGCAGCGCGTGGGTGCCCACCACGATGCCCGCGCTGCCGTCGGCGACCGCAGCCCGCGCCTCGCGGCGGACGGCGGCCTTCTGCGAACCGGTGAGCAGCGCCACCCGGGTGCCGGCCGGGTCGCCGTCGAGCTCGCCGGCACGCCCCAGCGGACCCAGGATCGCGGCCAGGCTGCGGGCGTGCTGCGCGGCGAGCACCTCGGTGGGCGCGAGCAGCGCGGCCTGCCCGCCGGCGTCGACGACCTGGGCCATCGCCCGCAGGGCGACGACCGTCTTCCCGGAGCCGACCTCGCCCTGCAGCAGCCGGTTCATCGGCTGCTCGCGGGCCAGTTCCGCAGCCAGTTCCTCGCCGACCTCGCGCTGGCCGTCGGTCAGCGCGAACGGCAGGGCCGCGTCGACCGCGTCCAGCAGCCCGCCGGGGCGCCCCGGCCGGGCGATGCCGGGCTCCAGCGCGGCGGCCCGGCGACGGGCGGCCAGCGTCGCCTGCAGCACCAGCGCCTCATCCCACTTGAGCCGCTCGTCGGCGGAGTCGACCTGCTCCTGGTTCTCCGGGCGGTGCTTCTGCCGGAGTGCGGTGGCCAGGTCGACCAGTCCGTGACGATCCCGGACCGTCGCCGGGATCGGGTCCTCGAGCAGCTGCTCCAGGGAGTGGGCGTCGTCCAGGAGGAGCTTGACCGACTTCTGGATGACCCAGCTGGAGACGTCCTTGCTGGCCGGGTAGAGGGGCACCAGCGCCCGAGCCCAGTCGTCGTCGTCCCCGGTGATGATGTGGCAGTCGGGGTGGCTGAACTGCTTGTCCCCCCGCCACAGACCCACGGTGCCGGCGAACAGCCCCCACTCGCCCACGTCGAGGTGGGCGTGCCGGTTGTTGAAGAAGACCAGCCGCATGCTGCCCGCGCCGTCGCCGACGGTCACCTCGGTGAGCGTCCCGCGGCGCTGCTGCATCCGCCGGGTGCTGACGCTCTTCACCTGGGCCAGCACGGTCACCCGGTCGCCGACCTCCAGGCCGTCGAGCCGGGTCATCTCCCCGCGCCGGGCGTACCGGCGGGGGTAGTGCCGCAGCAGGTCGCGCACCGTGTGCAGCGCCAGCTGCTCGGCCATCACCTTCGCCGTCTTGGGTCCGAGGACCCGGGTCAGCGGCGTGTCCATGGAGATCGCCACTACTCGACCCCGATCAGCAGGGGCACGGCCCCGGCACCGCCGGCGTAGCGGACCACCTCGACCGTCGGGTGCACCGCGGAGAGGTGGGCGCAGACCGCGTCGCCGAGGGCGGACTCCTCCCCCACGACGACGGTGGCCATCTCCCCGCCCGCCGACAGCAGCCGGTCCAGCAGGTCGCGGGCGACGGCGACCTGGTCGGCGCCGATGACCACGACGTCGCCCTCCGCGCTGCCCAGCACGTCCCCGGGGGCGCAGCGGCCGGCCGAGGTGAGCGCCTCCTGCTCGGCGACGGTCACCTCCGCCCACCGGGTCGCGGCCGCGGCCTCGGCCATGGCGATGACGTCGTCCCCGAAGCGGCGGGCCGGGTCGGCGACGGCGAGCGCCGCCAGGCCCTGCACGGCCGACCGGGTCGGGACGACCACGACGTCGCGGCCCTGCTCGCGGGCCCGGTCGGCGGCGCGGGCGGTGACCGCGGTGACCTCCCAGTGGTTGGGCAGCACGACGACCTGCTCGGCCCCGGTGTCCAGCACCGCCTGCAGGACGGCGTCCTCGTCGACCGCGTCGACCGGTGCGGTCAGCACGGTGACGCCCTCGGCTCCGAAGAGCTCGGCGAGCCCGGCGGAGCAGGCCAGCGCGAGGACGGCGCGCAGCCCCGCCGCGGCGGCCGGTGCCCGCACCGGGGCCAGCGGGGTGACCGAGATCCGGTGCGGCCGCCCCGCCTCGATCCCGGCCTCCACCGCCGCCCCCACGTCGCTGACGTGGACGTGGACGTTCCACTCCCGGCCGCCCGGGGTGTCGACGCCGACGACGACCAGGCAGTCGCCCAGCTCGGCCAGCCGCGCCTGCAGCCGGGAGACGGCGGCCTCGTCGGAGTCGGCGAGCAGGAACTGCACCTCGCTGCCGGGCCCGGGGGCGGGCGCGGCCGGCACCGGCCACGGTGACCGGCGGGGCCGGGCGGGCCGCCCGTCCAGCGGCGCGCGAGCCGGCGTCGTGCCGGTGACCGTGCCGACCAGCGCATCGAGCACCAGGCACCAGCCGGCGCCCCCGGCGTCGACCACGCCGGCGTCGCGCAGCGCGGCCAGCTGGCCGGTGGTCGCCCGCAGGGCGGTGAGCGCACCCTCGGCGGCGGCCCGGACGACGTCGGCCAGCCCGGCCTGCCCGGCGGCGACGGCGGTCGTCGCCGCATCGGCGCCGGCCCGGGCCACGGTGAGGAACGTGCCCTCCTCCGGATCGGCGACCGCGGCGTAGGCGGTGCCGGCGGCCGAGGCCAGCGCATCGGCGAGCACCGGTCCGTGGACGTGCTCCACGTCGGCCAGCCCGTCCGCGAGCCCGCGCAGCAGCTGGGCCAGGATCGCCCCGGAGTTGCCCCGCGCGCCGAGCACGGCGCCGCGGGCCAGCACGTCCCAGGCGGACTCGGTGCCGTCGGCGCTGGTCAGCGCCGCGTGCGCGGCCTGAGCGGTCATCAGCAGGTTGGTGCCGGTGTCCCCGTCGGGGACCGGGAAGACGTTCAGCTCGTCCAGGCGGCCACGCGCCTGCGTCAGCGTGTCGACGACGGCGGAGCTCCATCGGCCGACCGCGGCCTCGTCCAGCGCCTCCAGCACGTGCGGCAGGGTACCGGGGCGCACCGACACGACCGGGCGCCCACGGCCCTCCCGCCGCCGCCCCGGGCCCAGCGGACGGGGCGGTCCGACACGGCTGGTGAGCACCGGCTACAGTGGTCTCCAGTTGTGCGTGGCAGGACCATGCCCTGGGCTCCCGCCCGGGTCTCCGCCGAGCACTGCGACTGACTTCAGGACCTGACTTCAGCTGGACCAATTCTCTGGGAGTGATCGACCGTGGCTGCCGTGTGCGATGTGTGTGGCAAGGGCCCCGGTTTCGGCATGTCGGTGTCGCACTCGCACCGCCGCACGCCGCGCCGTTGGAACCCGAACATCCAGTCCGTCCGCGCCGCGCTGACCGGCGGCGGCCGCCAGCGCATGAACGTCTGCACCTCGTGCATCCGCGCGGGCAAGGTCGCTCGGGCGTGAGGCTGGCCCCCGACAGGGGGCCGTCGAGCTGAGAAGACCCCGGTAGGTCCTGAGGACCCACCGGGGTCTTCGGCGTTCCCGGCCGGTTCAGTGGCCGATCCCCCGCGCGCGGGCCGCGGCGACCACCAGGTCGACCACGGTGGCGTGCGGCAGCGCCGTGCTGTCCACGACGAGGTGGTAGTGCCGGGCCTCGGCCGGGTCGCAGCGGTAGAAGTGCCGCACGTAGGCCGTCCGCGCGGCGTCGGCGGCCTCCTGCTCCCGGCGCACCTCCTCGACGGGCCCGCCGAGGTGCTCGACCGCAGCCGCGAGCCGGCGCTCCGGCGGGCCGTCCAGCCGCACGTGCAGGACGTCGGACCGGTCGCGCAGCACCATCGCCCCCGCGCGCCCGAGCACGACGCCCCCCGGCCCGGCCGCGATCTCGGTCACCACCCACTCGGTCTGCTGCCGGTAGGCCCGCTCGTCGGGCAGCGACCCGGTGGGCAGCACCCCGCCCACCGGGTCGGGCATCGTGCCGAGCGAGCTGACCAGCCGCCACAGCCCGCGGGCGATGGTCTCGTCGTTGGCCTCGGCCTCGGCCACCGGGACCCCCAGCCGACCGGCCACCTGCGCCGGGATGACCCGGTCGTGGAAGGGCAGGCCGAGCCGTTCGGCCACGGCCGGGGCGATCTCCGCGCCGCCGGCGCCGAAGGACGCCGAGAACGTCACGACGCCCATGCGTCCTCCTCCGCGACCGGCCGAACGGCGATGAGCTCCTTGCCGAGGAAGACCGCCTCCGGCGAGTCCGCGTAGATGCCGTAGCCGGCCGCCGGCGTGTAGCCCGCCCGCGCATAGAGCGCCAGGGCCTCGGGCTGCCGGTCACCGGAGTTCAGCAGCAGCCGCACGGCCCCGGCTGCGGCCGCGGTGCGCTCCAGCTCGACCAGCACCTGCCCGGCCAGCCCCCGGCGCCGGAAGCCGGGCTCCACGTACATCCGCTTGAGCTCGGCCACCCCCTGCCCATGCGCCCGCCAGCCACCGCAGCCGGCCGGCACCCCGTCGACCTCGGCGACCAGGAACAGCCCCAGCGGCGGGGAGAACTCGCCCGGGTCGACCACCGCGGCGTCCCGGCCGCCGTACCGGACGACGTACTCCTGCTGCACCCGCTCGATCAGGTGCTGCGCGACCGGGTCGGCGTACCCGACGACGCGCAGCCTCGCCGGCCCGGACGCGGCCCCCGGGGCCTCAGCCGAAGTGGACATGCCCCGCCCCCTCCCCCAGCTCCTCGGCCACCCGAGCCGCGGGCACCCCGTCCACCTGCACGCCGGGCCCGTCGTCGCCGCTCGCGTGCACCGCGCCGACGACCGTCCAGCCGGCCGGCAGGTCGGCGCCGGCCGGGAAGGTCGCCACCAGCGCATGGTCCTCACCGCCGGTCAGCACCCAGGCCATCGGGTCCCCGCCCAGCGCCGCCGCGACCTGCGGCAGCGGCCCGGCGGGGTCGACGAACGCCGCCTGGAGCGCGGCCCGGTCCAGGTCGATCAGCACCCCGCTGTCGGCGGCCAGGTGACCGGCGTCGGCGAGCAGCCCGTCGCTGGTGTCGCACATCGCGGTCGCCCCGGCGTCCGCGGCGGCGGGGCCGGCGGCGTAGGGCGGGGTAGGCCGGCGGTGCGCGCGCACGGCGGCGATCGGCGAGGAGAAGCCCCGGCGCAGCACGGCCAGCCCGCAGGCCGACCAGCCCAGCCGCCCGGCGACGGCGACGACGTCCCCCGGACGGGCCCCGCTGCGCAGCACCGGCGCGCGACCACCCAGGTCGCCCAGCGCCGTCACCGACAGCACGACCGCCTGGGAGTCCGGTGCGCTGGCCGAGGTGTCGCCGCCGACCACGGCCGCGCCGAAGGGGGCGCACTCGGCGGCCATCCCGACGGCGACGTCCTCCAGCCAGGCGGTCGGGGTGCCCGCCGGGCAGGCCAGCCCGACCAGCAGCGCGGTCGGCACGGCGCCCATGGCGGCGATGTCGGCCAGGTTCGCGGCGGCCGCCTTGTGCCCGACGTCCTCGGCGGAGGACCAGTCGCGGCGGAAGTGCCGCCCCTCCACCAGGACGTCGGTGCAGGCCACCACCCGGCCGTCGGGGGTGCGGAGCACCGCGGCGTCGTCGCCGGGGCCCACCTCGGCCACCGTGGCGGCGCCGGAGCGGGCCACGACCCGGTCGATCACGGCGAACTCCCCGACCGCGCCGACGCTGTCGTCCGGGTCCGGCTGGAGGCCCAGGGGGCGGGGCCGAGTCATCGGTCACTCCCCCCGGCTGGGGTACGTTGCCGATCGGCCCGCTGCTCGGCAGGCCGGTCGCACCCCCCGCCGCTGCCGACGTGGCAGCCGGCGTCGAGGCACTGCCCGAGGAAGGTCAACCCGTGGTCCACGCCTACATCTTGATCCAGACCGAAGTCGGCAAGGCAGCCGCGGTCGCCGCGAGCATCAGCGAGATCGCCGGCGTGACCAAGGCCGAGGACGTCACTGGCCCCTACGACGTCATCGTGCGCGCCGAGGCGAACACGGTCGACGAGCTCGGCCGGCTGGTGGTGGCCCGGGTGCAGTCCGTCGACGGGATCACCCGCACGCTGACCTGCCCCGTCGTCAACCTCTGAGCCGCTTGAGCACCCCCGCCCCCGACCCCGCCCCCGGCCAGGCCACCCCGCCGCCCGCGGACCCGTTGCGGCGGGCGGCGCTGATCGCCACCGCCGTCCTGGTGCCGCTGGTCGTGGTCCTGCTCGTGCTGGTCAACGTGGTCGGCCGCGGCAGCGAGGAGGAGCCGGACGCGGTCGCGGAGATCTCCGGTACCAGCTCCGCTCCCCGCGCCGAGCTGCCGGCGCTGCCCGTCGACACCCCGGACATCACCCCAGAAGCCGATCTCGCCTGCCCGGCGCTGATGAGCCAGCTGCCGCTGGAGCTGGCCGAGGAGACCTCACGCCGGGTCGACTCCGACAGCCCGTTCGCCTACGCCTGGGGCGACCCCGCGACCGTGCTCATCTGCGGCGCGGACCCGCCGGCCGGCTACGTCATCGGCGGCCCGCAGACGCTGCTGGTCTCCGGCGTGGAGTGGTTCGTCGACACGACCGACCCCGACGTCTACGTGTGGACGACGGTCGACCGCAACGTGCCGGTGCAGGTGCGGGTGCCGGCCAGCTCCGACAGCGCGGCTCCCACCGCGCTGAGCCCGCTCATCGCCGGCGCGATCCCCTACGTCGAGCCGACCCCGGGGCCGATGCCCGACTGACGAAGGAAACGATGGACGCCGCGCGAGGCCGCTGCGCGCGCCGAATGGGCAGCACGGCAACACGTGGGCGGGGACGTGGGACGACGTCGCGGTCCACAGGGGCGTCGGAGTACTCGAGGCGAGCGCTCCCGAGGGCCGGCTGCCGTTGTGTCACGTTCGGGCAGCGCCCCTGGACGGCGCCCCAGCGGGCCCCGCACGATGCGAGCTGTGGACGGACCCCGGTCAGCGTGGCCCCTGCTGGTGGCGATGCTGGCCGCCACGCCGGCGCTGGCCGCATGCGGTGTCGGCGGGAGCGAAGCCGGCGCGCCGATGCCTCACGTGGCGGAGTTCGGGCTCGGGCGCGGCACCCCCGAGGAGCGGGAGTTCGTGCTCACTCCACCCCCCAGCCCTCGTGTGGAGGTGCTCCCCGCACCGTCCCCAGGGCCGTCGCTCACTCCGCCGCCCGTGGACGAGGAGTTCTCCGACGCATCGCCCGCGCCCCCGGCCGCGTCACCTGCCCCAGGCCCGGCGTGGTCCTTCGGACCGTCGGTCGCGTGGGTGGACGACGGTCAGTACCTCGGGGTGGTCACCTACGGCAGCAGCAGCTGCCCCAGCGGCCCGCAGTCCGTCGAACTGGTCGCCGACCAGGAGATCGAGATCCGCCTGGGACAGCTGTTCCCTGAACGCGATGTCTGCTCCGCGGACGTGAGCCCGCACGTCACGGTGGTGGAGCTCCCGCCGGGGGGTCACGCCGACCAAGCCACTCGTTGCCCGCTTCGACGACCACGAGGTGACCATCGAGGCCGCTCGTCGCTGACCACCTGCAGCCCGAGCCTGTCACCCGCCCCGACCCCGACCGGCTGCATCAGTCAGCGAGGTGGCAGCGGTGGAGTCGGTAGCGGCAGGTGCGCGCGCTCCTGAGCGGGTGCAGCTCGACATCGGCCGGGTGGCGGTCGCGCCGGGCCGGCCTTGCTAGGCCGCGGTACCTGCGCGGCGGGCTCGGGGCCCCACGTTCCCCCGCCCACGTGCTGCCTCACTGGCGGGAGGCGCCTTCCTCAGCCGGCCGGGAGCCGGGCGAGCTGAGCGGTGGTGACCGCCTCCAGCTCACGGCGCGCCGCCTCGGGGGTGTCGGCGACGGCCGCGACGGCGACGGTGAAGACCCCGACCGAGCACCAGGCGAAGACCGCCGGGCCGGACATCCGGGTCTCCGGCGCCGGGTCGTCCTGGGCGAGCAGCACGCAGTCGTCCGGCAGCCCCCCGGGCGAGCGGTCCAGGTCACCGCCGTAGTGCTCGGCGTCGTTGCGGGCCAGGTCGTCGGCGTAGGTGACCGCGCCGGCCGGGTCGGCGAACTGGTCGATGAAGACGCTGGTCAGCTCCTCATCCGAGCGCCAGAAGCGTTCCCAGCCGCGGGTGTACCCGTAGTCGGCGAGCACCTCCTGCTGGCGCTGCGCGTCCTGCCCGTACCGGGCGACGTCGTCGATCGTCTTCTCCCCCGCCGGCGGGGCCAGCTCGTCGTCGGGCACCCGCGGGAGCCCGGAGGGCACCTCCTCGACCAGCAGCGCCTCCAGCTCGGCCGCGCTCGTCGGGGTCGCCACCGACGCCGCCGCCTCCGGTACCGGGTCGGCGTCGGAGGAGGCGCAGCCGGTGCACGCCGGGGAGACGAGCAGCACTGCCGCCGCGGCGCCCCGCAGCAGCCGCGAGGTCATCCGGCGCCCAGCACGGCACCGTCCCGCGGGCTGCCGTCCGGGACCCGGCCGGCCAGCGCGCTGGCCACCAGCCGGTCGACCAGCTCCGGGTAGCTGACGCCGGAGGCGGCCCACATCCGCGGGAACATCGAGATCGGGGTGAAGCCGGGCATCGTGTTGACCTCGTTGACGACCCACCGGTCGGCACCGGTCGCCGGGTCGGTGGTCAGGAAGAAGTCGACCCGGGCCAGGCCCGCACAGTCCAGGGCCAGGTACGCCCGGCGGGACGTCTCCTGCACCGCCCGGACCTGCTCGGGGGTGAGGTCGGCGGGCACGTCGAACTCGACGGCGTCCTCGAGGTACTTGGCGTCGAAGTCGTACCAGTCGGTGCCCGGCCGCAGCCGGATCTCCGCCGGCAGGCTGACGTCGGGCAGCCCCGCGCCGGGCGCGGCGAGCACCCCGCACTCGATCTCCCGGCCGGGCACCGCGGCCTCGACCACGACCTTCGGGTCGACCGCGGCCGCGGTCGCGACGGCGGCCGGGAACTGCGCCCAGTCGGTGACCTTGGTGATGCCGATGCTGGAGCCGGCGCGGGAGGGCTTGACGAAGACCGGCAGCCCGAGCCGGGCCCGGGCCGCCTCGTCCAGCAGCGCCGGGTCGGCGCAGAGCGCACCGGAGGCGTCGCGCAGCACCACGTGGTCACCCTGCGGGATCCCGGCCGCGGTGAGCAGCTTCTTGGTGAACTCCTTGTCCATCGACGCCGCGCTGGCGAAGACCCCGGAGCCGACGTAGGGCAGCCCGGACATCTCCAGCAGGCCCTGGATGGTGCCGTCCTCGCCGTAGGCGCCGTGCAGCACCGGGAAGACGACGTCGACCTCGGTGAGCCGGCCGATCGCCTGCCCGGCGTCCAGCACCGCCAGCCCCCGACCGGCCGGGTCGCCGACGAGCGACACCGCCATACCGTCGACGACCTCGGGCAGCTGCCCGTCGTCGATGGCCAGGGCCTTGCCGTCGTGCAGCAGCCAGCGGCCGTCCCGGGTGATGCCGACGGGCACCACCTCGTACCGCGCCGGGTCCAGCGCGGCCAGCACGCTCCCGGCCGACACGCAGGAGATCGCGTGCTCCGCGCTCCGCCCGCCGAAGACGACAGCGACCCTGGTCTTGTGCGCCTTCCCGGTCATCGCCGCCGACCCTAGCCGAGGGTCCCGAGCGCGGAAGTCAGGTCGGCCACCAGGTCGGCGGTGTCCTCGATGCCGCAGGAGAACCGCACGAACCCGGCCGGGACGGCGTCCCCGCCCCACTGCGCCCGCCGGTCGACGGTGGTGTGGATGCCGCCGAAGCTGGTCGCGGCCGCGACCAGCCGGCTGCCGCGGACCAGGCGGGCCACGGCGTCGGAGTCGGCGAGCTCGGCGGAGACCACGCCGCTGGGGCGCAGCATCTGCCGGGTCGCCAGCGCGTACGACGGGTCCTGCGGCCGCCAGGGCCACCGGACGCCGCTGACCGCCGGGTGCCCGGCGAGCAGCTCCGACAGCGCGGCCGCGTTGGCGGCCTGCCGGGCCAGCCGCAGGTCCAGGGTGCCCATGGACCGGTGCGCCAGCCACGCCTCGAACACCCCGGGGGTGTTGCCGGTCGTCTTTCGCCAGGCGGCCATCCGGGTGTGCAGCTCCCGGCCGCGCTCGGTGCGGGCCGTGCTGACGTGTCCGAGCAGGACGTCGCTGTGCCCGGTGAGGGCCTTGGTGTCCGAGCCCACGGTGACGTCGGCGCCGAGGGCGAGCGGGCGTTGCCCGATCGGGCTCGCCGTGGTGTTGTCCACCACCAGCACCGCGCCGGAGGCCTGCGTGGCCCGGGCGACGGCGGCGATGTCGCAGACGTCCAGCTGCGGGTTGCTGGGGGTCTCCAGCAGCACCAACCGCGCCCCGTCGAGGTCCCCGCGGGCGGCGACGTCCTCGATCTCCAGGGTGGGCACGAGCTGCACCTGCACCCCGAAGCGGGCCAGCTCGTCGCGCGCGAGCACCCGGGTCGCGTAGTAGCCGTCCGCGGGCAGCACGACCCGGTCGCCGGGGGCGACCAGGGCCAGGACGGCCGAGCTGATCGCCGCCATCCCGGTGGCGAAGGACAGGCAGTCACCGCCGTCCAGCTCGCCGACCGCGCGTTCGAACACCCGCAGCGTCGGGTTGTCCGGGCGGGCGTAGCCGTCGGCGCCCTGCCAGCCGGGCGCCTCGTCCCCGAGGTGGTACGGCGCGGCGAAGACCGGCGACGGGCGGAGCGGGGTGCCCGGCACGGCCGGGTCGTCCCCGGCGTGCACCAGCCGGGTGCCGTCGCCGAGCTCAGGGGGCAGGTCAGGAGCGGTCACGGACGGTCCTCCACGGGTGTGCGACGGCGACCCGGGGGTCTACTCCGGCTTGGCTTCGCGGGACATCATCTCCCGCACCATCTGCGCGGCGGACTCGCCCTCGTGGCAGACCCGGACCACCGCCTCGGTGATCGGCACGTCGACCCCGTGGGCGCGGGCCAGGTCCAGCACCGAGCGGCAGCTCTTCACGCCCTCGGCGGTCTGCCGGGTGATTCGCTCGACCTCGGCGACCGACATCCCCTGGCCGAGGTGCTCACCGAAGGTGCGGTTGCGCGACAGCGGCGAGGAGCAGGTGGCCACCAGGTCGCCCAGCCCGGCCAGCCCGGCGAAGGTGGTCACGTCGGCCCCCAGTGCGATGCCCAGCCGGGCGGTCTCGGCCAGACCACGGGTGATCAGCGAGGCCCGCGTGTTGTCACCGAAGCCGAGGCCGGCGGCGACCCCGCAGGCCAGCGCGATCACGTTCTTCACCGCACCGCCCAGCTCGCAGCCGACCAGGTCCGGGTTGGTGTACGGCCGGAAGTAGCGGGTGTGGCAGGCCACCTGCAGCGCTGCGGCCCGGTCGGCGTCCACGCAGGCGATCACCGTGGCCGAGGGCTGCTCCTCGGCGATCTCCCGGGCCAGGTTGGGCCCGGACAGCGCCGCCACCCGGTCGGCGCCGGCGCCGGTGACCTCGCAGATCACCTCGCTCATCCGCTTGGTCGTGCCGAGCTCCACGCCCTTCATCAGCGACAGCAGCGAGGAGTCGGCGGGCAGCAGCGGCGCCCAGCCGGTGAGGTTGGCCCGCAGCGTCTGGCTCGGGACGGCCAGCACGACGACGTCGGCACCGTCGAGCGCCTCGGCCGCGTCGCCGGTGGCCCGCACCGCGTCGGGCAGCCGCACGCCCGGCAGGTAGTCGGCGTTCTCCCGGGTCGCGGTGATCGCCGCGACCAGCTCAGGACGGCGGGCGTGCAGGGTCACCGAGCACCCGGCGTCGGCGAGCACCTTGGCGAAGGTGGTGCCCCACGAGCCGGCGCCCAGCACGGCGGCGCGGGTCATGCGGCGGCCGCGGTGCGTGGGGCGGGCACGGTGACCGCACTCGGTGACAGGTGCTCGGACACCGGGCCCCCTTTCGTCTCGTGGCCCGCCGGCGCTGCACCGACGACCCAGCCCATGATCGTGCCCCCCGGCCCGGATCGGCCGGTACGCGCCCCCGGGTGTCGGGCGGCCACCTGTCCGCGTCCGTCAGCCGAGCCCGGGTACGCGGTGGGTGAACCGGCCGCCGACCAGCGTGGCCAGGACCTGCGTCGCCCGCAGTCCGTCGGCGCCGTCCCGGGCGAGGACGGTCGCGGGCGGCTCCGCCACGACCACCAGGTCGGCCACGTCCCCGACCCGGACGACGCGGCGTCCACCACTGGCCGCGGCCAGTGCGGTGTCCAGGTCCAGGTGCTGCTCGGGGTGCCAGGCCGGGCGGTCGTCCAGGGACCGGTGGACGGCGCTGGCGATGCCGTCCCAGGGGTCCAGCGGGGCCACCGGCGCGTCCGAGCCGAGCACGATCTCGGCGCCGGCGTCGACCAGCGCCCGGTACGGGAAGGCCCGCGCCGTCCCCTCGGCCCAGTGCTGGTCGGCGGCGTCCCGGTCGTCGAGGGCGTGCCGGGGCTGCACGCTGGCGACCACGCCGAGCTGGGCGAAGCGGGGCAGGTCCGCGTCGTGCACCTGCTGGGCGTGCTCGATCCGGCCGGTGCAGCCGGCGGCGGCGAACCCGTCCAGCGCGACCGCGGCCGCCCGGTCGCCGATGGCGTGCACGGCGAGGTCCAGCCCGGCCGCGCTCCCCCGGCGCAGCAGCCGCTCCAGCTCCGCCGGCGGGGTGCGCAGCATCCCGTGCGCGTCCTCCCCCGCGGCCCCCGGGTAGGGGTCGTGGCAGAACGCGGTGCGGGTGCCGAGCGAGCCGTCGACGAACACCTTCAGCGGGCCCATCCGCACCCGGTCGGCGGCGACCGGGTCGCCCACCCCGGGCAGCGGGTCGCCGCTGCGCAACCCGGCGGCGATCGCCTCCTCCAGCCGGTCGATCCAGACCCCGGCCCGCACGCGCAGCGCGGGACCGCCCTCCTGCAGCCCGGCGCGCCGGGCCCAGGAGGTGACCAGGTCCCCGTACTCGAGGTCGACGACGGCGGTCAGACCGCGCGCCGCCGCCGCAGCCGTGGCCTCCAGGACCCAGCCGTCCAGGACGGCCGGGTCGACCCGGGCGGCCCGGGCCACGACGTCCATCGCCTCCTGCTCCAGCACGACCCCGGTCGGGGTGCTGAGGCCGAAGCGCCGGGTGGCGGCGGAGTTCGCCCAGGTGGTGTGCAGGTCGCCGCTGGCCAGGACCACGCTGGTGTCCGGCGGGACCACCCCGGCCAGGGCCTCGTCCAGGACGGCGGCGGTGGCCGGCTCCGCCCACAGCGCATCCCGGAAGCCGTGGCCCATCACCACGGCGGCCGGCGCGGGGGGTGCGGCCTGCAGCGCGGCGGCCATCAGCGCCGCGGCCTCCTGCGGCGACCGCGCCGCCGAGACGTCGATCCGCCGCCGGGCCGCCGCCCACTGCTCCAGGTGGGTGTGCGCGTCCTGCAGGCCGGGCAGCAGGACGGCGCCGGCCAGGTCCACCACCTGCACCGGCTCGGGCAGCCGGTCGAGCCCCGGGGCACCGGAGGACAGGTCGTCGGCGATCGCCCGCACCCGCCCGTCGGCGACCAGGACGTCGCGGGTCCGGCCGTCCACCCGGACCGACCGCAGCAGCAGCGCGGTCATCGGCCGGCCCCGGCGGCGCGGACCTGGGCGGCCCGCTGCGCCCGGAAGACCTCGGCCGGCCAGGCCGAGATGCCGCCGAACCGCACCGCGGCGGCGGTGCCGTCCTCGGCCCAGGTGTACTCGACCGTCTCCCCGGCCGCCCCGAACCCGGCGACCGCCTCCTGGCGCAGGGTGTCCGGACCCTCGACCGTGAGCTCGAGGTGTTCCTCGGCCGGCTCGGGGGCGCTGGGGTGCAGCAGCACCAGCCGGCCGCCCAGCAGCGCGACGTCCGTTGCTCCCCAGAGGTTCACGAAGCGGCCGGCGTAGCGGGCCAGCTCCGCTGCCGGGCGCTGCGGCTCCCCGGTGGGCGCGGCCAGCGCCAGGTCGAGGAGGCCCAACAGGCCCCGGGCCAACACGTCGGCCGGCCCGTCCACGGCGTTGGTCAGCACGGTGACGACGACCTGGGCCTCCGGGTCGATCCAGGTGCGGGTGATGTGCCCCGGGAAGCCGCCGCTGTGCCCGACGAGCCGGCGCTCACCGACCGTCCGCAGGTCCAGCCCCAGCCCGTAGTGCCGCGGCGTGGCGCCGTGCGCGCGGATCTCTGACTCCGGCCGGCGCATGAGCCGCTTGGTGTCCTCCCGCAGCAGCCGGGTGTCGCCGGTGGTCAGGGCCGCGCCGAAGGCGGTGAGGTCGCGGGCGGTCGACCAGAAGCCGGTCGCGGCGGCCATCGCCCGGGTGTCCACGGCCGGGATGGTCAGCCGGGTGTCCTCCCCGTCCAGCAGACCGGTGTGCCCGGTGGCGTGCTCACCGGCCCGGGCCGCGTCCCACTCCGGGCCGGTGTCGGCCAGACCCAGGGGGTCGAGCACCGCACGCTGCACGTGCTCGGCGTAGGAGATGCCGGTGACCGCCTCGATCGCCGATCCGAGCAGCGAGTAGCCGATGTTGGAGTACTTGAAGTGCTCGTTGCGCTCGAAGACCGCGCCCTCCTCGACCGCGATGCGCAGCAGCAGCTCCGCGTCCGGGAAGGGCCGGCCCAGCTGCCAGTGGTCGTTGTCCCGGCCGTCCCGGATGACACCGCCCTGGTGACCGAGCAGTTCCCGCACGGTGACCGCGGCCAGCGCCGACCCCTCGAGCGCCGGCACCCACTGCCCGATCGGGTCGTCCAGCCGCATCCGGCCGGCCTCGACCAGCTGCAGCACCGCGGTGGCGGTGAAGGTCTTGGAGTGCGAGGCGATCCGGAACAGGTGGCCGGGGGTCAGCGGCGCCCCGCTGTCGGAGTCGGCGACCCCCAGTGCGGTGTCCAGCACCAGCTCCCCACCGACCCGGACGGCAGCCTGCACGCCCGGCACCCGCAGCCGGCGGCGCTGGTGCTCCAGCCACGACTCCAGGTGGCCCGCCGCGGCGGCGGCGACCTCGGCGGTGCGGTCGGGGGTGGTGCTCATCGCGGCGGGCTCCTCGGGGCCGGAGGACTGTGGTGGGGGGAGCAGATCACCTCACCCGGCGACCGGCGCAGCGGCCCCCCGCCACCGGCCGTGCACCCCGCCCGGACCCGGTGTGTTGAGCTTGACCGGTGCAGCGGTGGTCGGTCGTCGTCCCGGCCAAGCGGCTCGCCGCGGCCAAGACCCGGCTGGCGCCGCTGACCGCCGGCACCCCGGCCGTGCACGCGGAGCTGGTGCTGGCCCTGCTGGGCGACACCGTGTCCGCGGCGCTGGCCAGCCCCGCCGTCGGCCTGGTGCTCGTGGTCACCGACGACGCCCAGGCCGCCGCCGTGGTCACCGACCTGGGCGCGCGTGCGGTCGAGGACCGGCCCGGCCGCGGCCTCAACGCCGCCCTGGAGCACGGCGCCCGCGTCGCCCGCGCCGCCGGCGCCGGCCCGCTGGCCGCCCTGCACTCCGACCTGCCCGCCCTGCGGACCGACGAGCTGTCCGGCGCGCTGACCGCGGCAGCCGGCCGGCCGCGCAGCTTCGTCGCCGACACCGCGGGCACCGGGACGACGCTGCTGGCCGTGTCCGCCGGGGAGCTCGACCCGCGCTTCGGCCCCGGGTCCGCCGCCGCCCACACCGGGAGCGGGGCGGTCGCCCTGACCGGGGACTGGCCCGGGCTCCGCCAGGACGTCGACACCCCCGCCGACCTGGCGGCCGCCCGGCACCTCGGGGTCGGGCCGCGGACGACGGGGTTCCTCTCCTCCACCGCCAGGTGAGGCAGGATCGACCCGTGCCCGCTGCCTCTCCACCGCTGCCCGCCGACCGCTTCCTCAATCGCGAGCTCTCGTGGCTGGACTTCAACTCCCGGGTCCTCGAGCTGGCCGAGGACGACGCGCTGCCGTTGCTCGAGCGGGTCAAGTTCCTGTCGATCTTCGCCAGCAACCTCGACGAGTTCTACATGGTCCGCATCGCGGGGATGAAGCGGCGGCAGAGCACCGGGCTGACCGTCCGCTCCCCCGACGGCCTGACCATCCGGGAACAGCTCTCCCGGGTCACCGAGCGCACCCAGGACCTGGTGCACCGGCACGCCAGCGCCTTCGACAAGGACGTCGCCCCGCGGCTGGCCGAGCAGGGCATCCGGATCATCCACTGGTCGGACCTGGCCGAGGCCGACGCGATGCGGCTGCGGGAGTACTTCCGGGACCAGGTCTTCCCCGTGCTCACGCCCCTGGCGGTCGACCCGGCACACCCCTTCCCCTACATCAGCGGGCTCTCGCTGAACCTCGCCGTCTCGGTGCGCGACCCGGACACCGGCGCCCCCCGCTTCGCCCGGATCAAGGTGCCCAACAACGTGCCGCGCTTCATCCCGATCGGGGCGAGCACGCACAGCACGGACGCCGAGGCGGTGTTCCTCCCGCTGGAGGACCTGATCGCGGCCCACCTCACCGCGCTGTTCCCCGGCCTGGAAGTCATCGACCACCACCTGTTCCGGGTCACCCGCAACGCCGACCTGGAGGTCGAGGAGGACCGCGACGAGGACCTGCTGCAGGCCCTCGAGCGGGAGCTGGCCCGGCGCCGGTTCGGCCCGGCCGTGCGGCTGGAGGTCACCGAGACGATGGACCCGCAGATCCTCGACGTCCTGGTGCACGAGCTGGAGATCAGCCCGGCCGACGTCGTCTCGGTGCCCGGGCTGCTCGACCTCGGGTCGCTGATGGCGCTCTACGACCTGGACCGGCCCGAGCTGAAGGACGAGCCGTTCGTGCCGGCCACCCACCCGCGGCTCAGCGAGGGCGAGACCCCCAAGAGCGTGTTCGCCACGCTGCGGGAGGGGGACGTGCTGGTGCACCACCCCTACGACTCCTTCGCCACCAGCGTGCAGCGCTTCATCGAGCAGGCCGCCGCCGACCCGCACGTGCTGGCGATCAAGCAGACGCTGTACCGCACGTCGGGTGACTCCCCGATCGTCTCGGCGCTGATCGAGGCGGCCCAGGCGGGCAAGCAGGTCGTCGTCCTGGTCGAGATCAAGGCCCGGTTCGACGAGGAGGCCAACATCAGCTGGGCCCGCTCGCTGGAGCGCGCCGGCTGCCACGTCGTCTACGGGCTGGTCGGCCTGAAGACGCACTGCAAGACCGCGCTGGTCGTCCGGATGGAGCACGGGGTGATCCGCCGGTACTGCCACATCGGCACCGGCAACTACAACCCGAAGACCGCCCGGATCTACGAGGACCTCGGCATCCTCACCGCCGACCCCCGGGTGGGCGCGGACCTCACCGACCTGTTCAACACCCTCACCGGCTACTCCCGGCAGACCACCTACCGCTCGCTGATGGTCGCCCCGCACGGGATCCGCACCGGCCTGGTCGAGAAGATCCGCCGCGAGGCCCGGCACGCCGCAGAGGGCAAGCCCGCCGGGGTCCGGATCAAGGTGAACTCGCTGGTCGACGAGCAGATCATCGACGCGCTGTACGAGGCGTCGCTGGCCGGCGTGCCGGTGGAGCTGGTCATCCGCGGCATCTGCGCCCTACGACCGGGTGTGCCGGGGCTGAGCGAGAACATCCGGGTGCGCTCGATCGTCGGCCGGTTTCTGGAGCACTCCCGGGTGGTCAACTTCGCCAACGACGGTTCCCCGGAGTGGTGGCTGGGCAGCTCGGACCTGATGCACCGCAACCTGGACCGGCGGGTGGAGGTGCTGCTCCGGGTCAACGACCCGGTGGCGGCCCGCCAGCTGAAGCGCATGTTCGACGAGGCGATGGCCCCCGACGTGCGCAGCTGGCAGCTGGCCGGTGACGCGAGCTGGACCCGCACCGGCGAGCGGGACAACCAGAAGGAGCTGCTGGCGCTGCGGGGTGAGAACGCTGGCTGAGGACGACCGGTTGATCGCCGCCGCCGGCGGCGTGGTCTGGCGCACCGGCGACGGCGGCGCGCTCGAGACCGCGGTGGTGCACCGGCCCAAGTACGACGACTGGTCGCTGCCCAAGGGCAAGCTGGACGCCGGTGAGCACCCGCTGGTCGCCGCCGTCCGGGAGGTCGGCGAGGAGACCGGCCTGCAGGTGGTGGTCGGCCGGCGCAGCGTGCAGACCCGTTACGAGACCCGGCACGGTCCCAAACGGGTCGACTACTGGGTCATGGAGGCCGTCGGCGGGGAGTTCGCCGCCAACGACGAGGTCGACGAGCTCCGCTGGCTGCCGGTGTCCACGGCCGTCGAGCTGGTCACCCACAGCCACGACCGGGCGGTGCTCGAGGACCTCGCCCGCACTGACGTGCCCCGGCCCCCCCGGGTGCTGCTGGTACGGCACGCCTCGGCCGGCGACCGGTCGGCCTGGGACGGCCCGGACGACCAGCGCCCGCTGGACCGACGGGGCCGCGCGCAGGCCGCGACGCTGGCCGCGGTCCTGCCGGTCTTCGGGCCGGCCCGGCTGTTGAGCGCCCCGCCGGTGCGCTGCGGGCAGACCCTCGACCCGCTGGCCCGCGAGCTGGGGATGACCGTCGGGTCGGTGCCCGAGCTGGGCGAGGAGGGGTTCGACGCCGACCCGCAGGCCGGCGTCGAGCTGGTGACGGGGCTGCTGGCCGACGCCGACGCCGTCGGCCCGGTGGTCATCTGCAGCCAGGGCGGGGCCATCCCCGCAGTCCTGCTCGCCCTGGGGGCGCGGTGGCACGGCACGGCCGGGGCGCTGTGGCCGCCGTCGGCCAAGGGCAGTGTGTGGGCGCTGGGCGGTCGGCCCGGTGCCCTCGTCGCCGACTACTACCGCGACTTCAGCGCCGACCCCGCGGCCCCGGCCGGCACGCTGACGCCGAGCACCGCCGGCCGGGGCTGAGACCGGCCCACTCCGCGAGCCTCCGAGGGGCCGGGCTCAGGCGGGGAGCGCCGGCAGCGAGCGGGGCAGCCAGGACGGGCGCTGGGCCTCGAACGCGGTGACGTCGTCGAGGTGCCGCTCGGTGAGGCCGACGTCGTCGAGCCCCTCCAGCAGCCGCCACCGGGTGTAGTCGTCGGTCTCGAACGGCACCGTGACCGAGCCGTAGGTGACCTGCTTCGCGCGCAGGTCCACGGTCACCGGGGTGGCCGGGTCGGCCTCGATCGCGGCCCACAGCGCCTCCACCTCGGGCTCGGCCATGAGCACGGTGAGCAGCCCCGACTTGGTCGAGTTGTTCTTGAAGATGTCGGCGAACCGGGAGCTGATCACCACCCGGAAGCCACCGTCCATCAGCGCCCAGACCGCGTGCTCCCGGGAGGAACCGGTGCCGAAGTCCGGCCCGGCGACCAGGATCGAGGCGTCGGCGTACTGCGGCTGGTTGAGCACGAAGTCCGGCTCGTTGGTGCGCCAGGCGACGAACAGCCCGTCCTCGAACCCCGTGCGGGTGATCCGCTTGAGGTACTCGGCCGGGATGATCTGGTCGGTGTCGACGTTGCTGCGGCGCAGCGGGGCGGCGGTGCCGGTGTGCGTGGTGAAGGCGTCCATGTCGGTCAGACTCCAGCGGGGATCGAGGCGTCGGGCAGGTCGGCGGGGGCGGTGAGCCGGCCGGTGAGCGCGGTCGCCGCGGCGACGGCCGGCGACACCAGGTGGGTGCGCCCGCCCTTGCCCTGCCGACCCTGGAAGTTGCGGTTGCTGGTGGAGGCCGAGCGCTCGCCCGGCTTCAGCTGGTCGGGGTTCATGCCCAGGCACATCGAGCAGCCCGCGCCCCGCCACTCCGCGCCGGCGTCGAGGAACACCTGGTCCAGCCCCTCGGCCTCGGCCTGCAGCTTGACCTGCACCGAACCGGGGACGACCAGCATCCGGGTGCTGGCGTCGACGTGCTTGCCCTTGAGCAGGGCGGCGGCGACCCGGAGGTCCTCGATCCGGCCGTTGGTGCACGACCCGAGGAAGACGGTGTCGACGTCGATCTCGCGCAGCGGGGTGCCGGCGGTCAGCCCCATGTAGGCCAGTGCCGACTCGGCGGCCCGGCGCTCGTTCTCGTCGGCGATCGTGGCCGGATCGGGCACCGTGGCGTCGATCGGCAGCCCCTGGCCCGGGTTGGTGCCCCAGGTGACGTAGGGGGTCAGCGAGGCCGCGTCGATGTGCACCTCGTGGTCGAAGACGGCGTCGTCGTCGGTGGTGAGCGTCGACCAGTGCGCGACGGCGGCGTCCCAGTCGGCGCCCTGCGGGGCGTGCGGGCGGCCGGCCAGGAAGTCGAACGTCGTCTGGTCGGGGGCGATGAGCCCGGCGCGGGCGCCGGCCTCGATCGACATGTTGCAGATCGTCATCCGGGCTTCCATGGACAGCCCCTGGATCGCGCTGCCCCGGTACTCGATGACGTGCCCTTGGCCGCCGCCGGTGCCGATCTGGGCGATGACGGCGAGGATGACGTCCTTGGCCGAGACGCCCGGGGGCAGCTCGCCGTCGACGGTGACCGCCATCTGCTTGGCCGGCAGCTGCGGCAGCGTCTGGGTGGCCAGCACGTGCTCGACCTCGCTGGTGCCGATGCCGAAGGCCAGCGCGCCGAAGGCGCCGTGGGTGGAGGTGTGGCTGTCGCCGCAGACGATGGTCATGCCCGGCTGGGTGAGCCCCAGCTGCGGGCCGATGACGTGCACGATGCCCTGGTCGCGGTCGCCCATCGGGGCCAGCCGGATGCCGAACTCGGCGGCGTTGCGCCGGAGCGCGTCCACCTGGGCCCGGCTGATCGGGTCGGCGATCGGCGACAGGATGTCCAGAGTCGGGACGTTGTGGTCCTCGGTGGCCATGGTGAGGTCCGGCCGGCGCACGGTGCGCCCGGCGGCCCGCAGCCCGTCGAAGGCCTGCGGGCTGGTCACCTCGTGCACGAGGTGGAGGTCGATGTAGAGCAGGTCGGGCTCTCCCGCCGTCCGCCGGACGACGTGCTGTTCGTACACCTTCTGCGCCAGGGTCCTGCCCACGGGGTCCTCCTCGTTGCCATCTCACATGTTGGGATGCGAGTATTGCTGCGTGGGACAGCCTAACCCCGTCGCGGTCCTGGACAAAGCCGTGGCCATCCTCCGCGCCGTCTCGGCCGAGCCGGCCAGCCTCGCCGAGCTGGTGGCGCGCACCGAGCTGCCACGAGCGACCGCACACCGGCTGGCCACGGCCCTGGAGGCCCACCGGCTGCTGCGGCGCACCGACACGGGCACCTGGGCCCCCGGCCCGGCGCTCGCCGAGCTCGGGCGAGGCGGCGTCGACCTCGGTGACCTGGCCGGCCGCCACCTGGCGGTGCTGCGGGATGCCACCGGCGAGAGCGCCCAGTTCTACGTGCGCGACGGCGGCAGCCGCGTGTGCATCGCCGTCGCCGAGCGCGCCAGCGGGCTCCGCGACACGGTGCCACTGGGGGCGCGGCTCCCCCTGACCGCCGGGTCGGCCGCGCACGTGCTGCTGGCCTTCTCCCCCGCCGAGGAGGTCACCGCCCTGCTGCCGGCGGCCAGCTTCACCGCCCGCACCCTGCTCGACGTCCGCCGCCGCGGCTGGGCGCACAGCGTCGCCGAGCGCGAGGCCGGGGTCGCCTCGCTGTCCGCGCCGGTGCGGGACGGCGCCGGCGGGGTGCTGGGTGCCGTCTCGATCTCCGGGCCGGTCGAACGACTGGGCCGCCGCCCCAGCCCCGAGGTGGTCAGCGCCGTCCTGGACGCCGCCGTGGCGCTCTCCCGCGCCGCCCGCTGAGACGCTTGCTCGTTCGTACGTAGTTACGTAGTCTGCGGTGCGTGGACGACGCGCGACTGACCCGGATCGAGGAGCGGCTGGCGGCGCTGGAGGCGCGGCCGGGCGCCGTACCGACCGACGCGCCGGCCGGCCTGCCGACGCCGGAGCGGTTCTGGCTGCTGCAGGCGCTGGCCGCCGAAGCGGCCGAGCTGCCCGGTGGCGCGGTCGCCTACGGCGGCCAGGTGCGGCTGCCCGGCGGCGAGGAGTACGCCTGGCAGCGGACGCACGGCGCCGAGGAGCTGCGCACCGCCGGGGCGGACGACGACGACGCCCTCGCCGCCGCCCTGTCGGCGCTCGCCCACCCGGTCCGGCTCCGGCTGCTCCGGGAGGTGCTCGGTGGGCACACCACCACCGCCGCGCTGGCGGCACTCCCCGGGCTGGGCACCACCGGTCAGCTGCACCACCACCTGCGCCAGCTGACCGCCGCCGGCTGGCTGCGCACGGGCGGCCGGGGCAGCTACGGCGTGCCTGCGGATCGGGTCGTCCCGCTGCACGTCGTCCTGGCGGCGGTGACCCCGTGACCGGCGCGACCGCCCGCCGGCTGGCGGCCCGGTCCCGCCCGCCGCTGCCCGCGCTCGGCGTGCTGCTGATCCTGGCCGACCTCGCCGGTCTCCTGGCCTGGAGTGCACTGGCCGGCGTCGTCGTCCTTGTCGGGTCCGGCCTGCTCGACCGGGTGGCGCCGCCCGCGGCCCCGGTGCGGGTGGTCGAGCCGCCGGTGCGCGGCCCCTGGCGGGCGCTGAACTCCCCTGCCACGAAGGTCCCCTCGCACGGGGTCAACAGCCTCGGCCAGACCTACGCCGTCGACCTGGTGCTGGACCCGCCCGGCGGCCGCCCGGAGTTCGGGTCCGGTGGGCAGTGGCGCCGACCCGAGGAGTACCCGGCGTTCGGGCAGCCGGTGTTGAGCCCGGTCGCGGGCGTGGTGGTGCGCGTGCACCAGCGGCGACGCGACCACCGGGCCCGCAGCGGCTGGCTGTCGATCCTGTACCTGCTGGTCGTCGAGGGCTTCGTCCGACAGGTCGGCGGCACCCGGTGGCTGGCCGGCAACCACGTCGTCGTCCGCGCCGATGAGGGCGCGCACGCAGTCCTGGTCCACCTGCGGCGCGGCTCGGTCCGGGTGCGCCCCGGCGACCGGGTCACCGCCGGCCAACAACTCGCCGAGTGCGGCAACTCGGGGAACAGCAGCGAACCGCACCTGCACGTCCAGCTCTGCGACTCCGCGGGGCTGGCCGGGGCCGCCGGGCTGCCGATGGCCTTCCGGGCCGGAGCCGCCGACGGGCGCGACGGCGTGCCGGCCGACGGCGAGCTGCTGTCCGCCTGAGGGGACAGGACACCCGGAGACGACGAAAGCCCCCGACCCGGGTGGGGTCGGGGGCTCTGTCAGGTGTAGCCCCGAAGGGATTCGAACCCTCGCTACCGCCGTGAGAGGGCGGCGTCCTGGGCCGCTAGACGACGGGGCCAGGTGCTGCGGCGCCGATTCTGCCAGACGGTCGAGCCGCCTTCGCGCGACCCCTCCCGGTGGCGCCGCCGGGCGCGGGAACCTCGCCCCGAGGGTGCGCAGAGACGACGAGAGCCCCCGACCCGGGTGGGGTCGGGGGCTCTGTCAGGTGTAGCCCCGAAGGGATTCGAACCCTCGCTACCGCCGTGAGAGGGCGGCGTCCTGGGCCGCTAGACGACGGGGCCAGGTGCTGCTGTGGAACTGTGGTGCGGTCGTGCTGAGGAGCCGTGCTCCTCGCTGGGGTACCAGGACTCGAACCTAGACTAACGGAACCAGAAACCGTCGGGCTGCCAATTACCCCATACCCCAATGGCCGTTCAGCACCTTGCGGCGCCGGGAAGAGACGATACCCGATCCGGACGGAGGGGGCGCAGGCACCCCCTCCCTCGGCGGGTCAGTCCCCCTTCGGCCGACCCCACCCGCCCGTCGGCGGGCCCGCCGCCCAGGGCCTCGGTGCCGGCGGGTCGCCCCACGGCGACGGAGCCGACCCAGCCGACGGCGGCGGAGCCGACGACCCGGCCCACGGCGGCGGAGCGGGCGGCCCGCCCCACCGAGGCTGAGCTGGTCCGGCCGAAGGCGACGCCGTCAGCTGCAGCGCGGGGCTGAGCAGCTCCGGGCGCAGCCGCCGGCTGGCGACGGCCACCCAGACGACAAAGGCCACCATGCCCGTCATCCCGAGCAGGGTCGTCGCCAGGCTCAGCGCGCCGCCGGGGTCGGCCGTGGCGAGCTCCTCCCCCAGTGCCCCGGCCATGATGAAGATCACCACGTTGTTGACCGCGTGCAGTGCGATGGCTGCCTCCAGCCCCCCGGTCAGCCAGACCGCTGCCGACAGCACCAGGCCGATGACGAACCGGTAGAGGAAGGACTCGACGTCCGGTGGCGCGTGCGCTGCGGAGAAAAGCGCAGCCGTCAGCACCCCCGCGACGACCGCACCGGTCTGCGGACGGCCGACCCAGCCGGCGATCGCCTGGCTCAGGTACCCGCGGAAGAAGTACTCCTCGGCCGCGCACTGCAGCGGCGTCGTCAGCAGGACGACCAGGAGGAGCCAGCCGAAGGAGGAGGTCGGCCCCGTGATCGACAGGTCGGTGGCCGCGACGGTGAGCAGCAGGCCGATGGCGACCGCGAGCCCGAGGGTCGCCAGGGCACGCCAGGTCCAGGGCAGCAGCATCTGCCAGCGCAGCCGGCCCAGCACCGAGGACGACCAGCCGATCCGCAGCCCGTGCGGCACCAGCCAGCACACCCACACGATCGGGATGGCCACGATCAGCGAGGCGTTGGTGACCAGCAGCACCCTGATGTCGGTGAGGTCCTGCATGGCGAGGTCCGGCACCACCCCGGTCAGCAGGACGACCAGCACCAGCACCACGGCCGCCACCCCGTAGAGCACGGTGAACAGCAGCAGGCCCAGCACCGGCCGCCACCACGCCCAGTCCCGCGTCCGCATCAGCAGGAAGTAGGGCTGGGGGACGTCGTGCGGGGGCGCCCCGGGCGGGGCGGCCGGCCTGGGCGGTCCCGACGGCGGCTGCGCAGGAGGCGGGTGGGGGTGCTGCGCCGGGGGCGGGTAGGGGTGCTGCGCCGGGGGCGGGTAGGGCGGCACCCCGGGTGGGGTCCACCCGGGGGCGGCCGGCCAGCCAGCGGGACCGCCCGGCGGAGGGCCGAGGGGCACCCGGGGCGGGGCGCCGTACCGGCCGGTCGGCGGCGGGCCGGTGTAGGGCGGCTCGGCCTGGCCCCCGGCGCCCCAGCCCCCGCCGGTCATCCGGTCGCTGTCCCGCGGGCTGCGGCGAGCCGGGTGAGGGTGCGCTCGCGGCCCAGCAGCTCCATCGACTCGTACAGCGGCGGGGAGACCGTGCGGCCGCTGACGGCCACCCGCACCGGACCGAACGCCTGCCGGGGCTTGCGGCCGAGCCCCTCGACGAGGGCCTCCTTGAGCGCCGTCTCGATCGCGGCGGTCGTCCACTCCGGGAGCGCCTGCAGCGCCGCGGTCGCGGCGTCCAGCACCTCACCGGCGCCGGCGCCGAGCTGCTTCTCCGCGGCCGCGGGATCGATCTCGACGTCCTCGGTGAACAGGAAGCCGAGCAGCCCGACGGCGTCGGAGAGCACGATCATCCGCTCCTGGGCCAGCGGGGCGATCGCCCCGAGCGTGGCGGCCTGCTCGGCGGTGGGCGGGTCGGCGACCAACCCGGCGCCCACCAGGTACGGCGTCACCGCGGTGAGGAACTCCTCCACCGGCAGCGCCCGCAGGTGGGTGGCATTGATCGCCTCGGCCTTCTTCAGGTCGAAGCGGGCGGGGTTGGCACTGACGCTGTCGACGTCGAAGGCCTCGGCCAGTTCCGCCGGCGAGAAGATGTCCCGGTCCTCGGCGATCGACCAGCCGAGCAGGGCCAGGTAGTTGACCAGCCCGGCGGGCAGGAAGCCGCGGTCCCGGTAGACGTCGAAGTTCGACTGCGGGTCCCGCTTGGACAGCTTCTTGTTGCCCTCCCCCATCACCAGGGGCAGGTGCCCGAAGCGCGGGGTGCCGGTGGCGACACCGATGTCGGTGAGCGCCCGGTACAGCGCGATCTGCCGCGGGGTCGAGGGCAGCAGGTCCTCTCCCCGCAGCACGTCGGTGATGCCCATCAGGGCGTCGTCGACCGGGTTCACCAGCGTGTACAGCGGGGTGCCGTTGCCGCGGACGAGCACGAAGTCGGGGACGGCGCCGGCGGCGAACCGGACCTCTCCGCGCACGTGGTCGGTCCAGGCGAGGTCCTCCTCCGGCATCCGGAGGCGGAGCACCGGCTCGCGGCCCTCGGCCCGGAACGCGGACTTCTGCGCATCGGTCAGGAACCGGTCGGCGTTGTCGTAGCCGAGCTTGGGGTCCTGACCGGCAGCCCGGCGACGGGCGTCGACCTCCTCGTTGGTGGAGAACGACTCGTACGCGTGCCCGGAAGCGAGCAGCTTCGCTGCCACGTCCTGGTAGAGCTCCGACCGCTCGGACTGCCGGTAGGGCCCGTGCGGACCGCCCACCTCCGGGCCCTCGTCCCAGGTCAGTCCGAGCCACCGCAGGCAGTCCAGCAGATGCCGCTCGGACTCCAGGGTGTTGCGGGCCGGGTCGGTGTCCTCGATCCGGACGACGAACTGGCCACCGGTGTGCCGGGCGTAGGCCCAGTTGTAGAGCGCCGCCCGCATCACGCCCACGTGCACCGTGCCGGTCGGGGACGGGCAGAACCGGGTGCGGACCGGACCGGCCGGGGCGGTCATCGGACGCCGGCCGTGGAGGTCGGGTCGGCACCGGCGACCGTGCTGGTCAGCGTGCCCAGGCCCTCGATCGTGCACTCGACGCGCTGCCCCGGCGCGATCGGGCCGACGCCGGCCGGGGTGCCGGTCAGCACCACGTCACCGGGCAGCAGGGTCATCACCTGCGAGATGTGCGAGATCAGCGTCGGCACGCCGAACAGCAGCTGGCTGGTCCGGCCGGACTGGCGCAGCTCGCCGTCGACGCTGCAGGTGATCTCCAGGTCCGCCGGGTCCTTGCCGAGGCCGGCCAGGTCGGTCTCGATCCACGGGCCGAGCGGGCAGAAGGAGTCGAAGCCCTTCGCCCGGGTCCACTGCCCGTCGTTGCGCTGCATGTCCCGCTCGGTCACGTCGTTGCCGATCGTGTAGCCGAAGACGCTGGACAGCGCCTGCTCCGGGCTGACCTGGCGGGCGCCGCGCGCCCCGATCACGACGGCGAGCTCGACCTCGTGGTGCACGTTCGTGCTGCCGGCCGGGATGCGGATCGCGTCACCCGGGCCGATCACCGTGGTGGAGGGCTTGAGGAAGACCAGCGGCTCCTTTGGCGCATCCCCCGTCGCCATCTCCTGCACGTGGTCGGCGTAGTTCTTGCCGATGCCGACCACCTTGCTGGGGAGGATCGGCGAGAGCAGCCGGACGTCGGCCGCGGCGTACCGCTGACCGGTGAAGGAGATCTGACCGAACGGGTGGCCTTCGATCTGGGCGACCTGGCCGTCCCCGTCGAGGACCCCGAAGGACATGCCGGCTGGGTGGGCGAAGCGGACGATGCGCACGTCCTCAGGCTAGTCGGGGCTCCCTGTCCGGCCACCGTGCGGCATCCCCAGGTCGCTACCGTGCGTCATCCCCAGGTCGCTACCGTGTGTCATGGCCGCCCGGATCACCGCAGTCGCCGTCAACTCCACCGACCCTGCCGCGCTCGCCCAGTGGTGGGCCGAGGTGCTCGGCTACGAGGTGCAGGACACCGACGATGACGGCGTGGTGACGATCGGCCCACCGGGGCAGGAGCCCAAGGGCCCACAGCCCGTGCTGGACTTCGTCCCGGTGCCCGACCCGACGCCGGGCAAGCGCCGGCTGCACCTGGACCTCAACGCCACAGACCGGTCGCAGGCCGAGGAGCTGGACCGGCTGCTCACCCTGGGCGCCACCCCGGTGGACGTGGGCCAGGGCCCGCTCACCGACGAGATGACCTGGCACGTGCTGGCCGACCCGGAGGGCAACGAGTTCTGCCTGCTGGCCAGCACGGTGGCGCCCCTCAGGGGTTGACCGCTCAGGGGTTGAACTCGGCCTCCGGGGCCACCTCGACGTCCAGCAGCAGCGGGGCGTCGAGGTCCCGCAGCCGGGGCAGCACGTCGTCCAGCACCTCCAGCAGCTCCTCGTGGCTGCTGATCCGCCGGGCCGGGCAGCCCAGCGCGGTGGCCAGGGCGGAGAGCCGGACCTCCGGGAAGCTCGGCCACGGCGCCTTCCCGGCCCCCTGCCGCTCGACCAGCTTGTCCATGATCGCGTAGCCGCCGTTGGCGAAGACGACGAACAGGACGCCGACGCCGTAGCGGGCCGCCGTCCACAGCGACTGGACGGCGTACATCGACGAGCCGTCGCCGAGCACCGCGACCACCGGCCGGTCCGGCCGGGCCATCCGGACGCCGATGGCGGCCGGCATCCCGAAGCCGAGGCCGCCCATGGCCACACCCAGGTACCCCAGCGGCTGCCGGGAGGGGACCATCTCCTCCAGCACCTGGCGGGTGGACGGCGACTCCTCCACCACCACCGTGTCCGGGTCCAGGCGCCGGGCGAGCTGGGCGTAGACGTGTGGGGCCCGCAGCGGCTCCCCCGGTGCCGGCGGTGGCACGGTGACCGGCGTCCGCGGTGGGCCGGGGGGCCGGCCGCGGTCGGTCACCCGCTCGGCGAGTGCGGCGCAGAAGACGCCCGGGTCGGTGAGCACGGCCAGGTCGGCGGGGCTCCGGTGCACCTCGGCCGGGTCCTGGCTGACCTGCACGATCCGGGCGCCGGGGTCGACGAACGGCCCGGGCTGGTAGGGGTACTGCCGGAAGGCCGGGCCGCCGACGACCAGCACGAGGTCGTGGCCGGCCAGCACCCCGCGCAGCCGCTCCCGGCCGGCGGGCAGCAGCCCCTGGTACTGCGGGTGGTCCTGCGGGAAGCCGGCCCGGGCGCCGAAGGCCTCCTGCCGCACCGGGGCGGCCAGCCGTTCGGCCAGCTGCACCAGCGCGGCCCGGGTGACGGCGGTGTCCGCGCCGGCGCCGACCACCAGCACCGGCGACCGCGCGCCGTCGAGCAGTTCGGCGACCTCGGTGACCGTCGCCTCGTCGACCCCCACCGGCCGCCGCACCACGGTCGCGGCGGCCAGCGGCTCGGCGTCGGACATCGGCTGCGCCCAGTCGTCCATCGGCACGACCACGATCGCCGGGCCGCGTCCGGTGACCGCCTCGTGGTGGGCCCGGGCGATCGCCCCGGGCACGTCCTGGGCGCGCACCGGCTGGTCGACCCAGACCGGGTAGTCGCCGGCCAGGCCGGCGAGCCGGCCGGCCAGGAAGGGCTCCAGGGCGAGGTGCCGCCGGTCCTGCTGGCCGACCACGACCACCAGCGGGGCCCGGTTGACCCGGGCGGTGGCCAGCGCGCCCACGGCGTTGCCCAGCCCCGCCGTGGTGTGCAGGTTGACCAGGGCCGGCCGGTCGTGGGCGATGGCCCAGCCGGTGGCGATGCCCACCACCGACCCCTCGTGCAGCGCCAGCACGAACTCGATGTCGTCGGGCAGCCCGGCGAGGAAGGGCACCTCGGTCGAGCCCGGGTTGGCGAACATCGTCGTCAGGCCGAGCCGGCGCAGCACGTCGAAGGTGACGTCCCGGACGGTGGGCACCGCAGGAGGGGTCGTGGGGTCGGGCACGGTCAGTCGGTCGCGAGCAGCGCGTCGACGTCGGCGGTCTCCTCGGTGATCCCGTACTCGGCCATCAGCTCGGCGACCGTCTCCATCGACTCCACGTTGATCTCCTCCGGGAAGGACGGGAGGGCGATCTGCTCGGCGGTCTCCGGTGTGATGCTGGTGTAGGTGGTGATGATCCGGCGCAGCTCGTCCGGGTTGTCCTGGGCGTACTGCAGCGACTCGGTCATCGCGGCCTGGAAGTCGTCGACCAGCTCGGGGTTCTCCGCCAGCATCTGCTCGGTGGTGAAGTAGGTCGCCACGGTGAGGTCCTCCACCGGCTCGGCGAAGTTGCGCACCACGGCCCGGGCGCCCTGGCCGGTCGCGACGGTGACGAACGGCTCGACCACCCAGGCGGCGTCCACGTTGCCGTTGGCGATCGCGGCCGGCATGTCCGGGAAGGGGAGCTCGACGAAGTTGACCGTCGAGGAGTCACCGCCGGCGTCCTCGACCGCCTTGCGGATCGTGACCTCGCCGATGTTCTTGAAGTTGTTCACCGCGACGGTCTTGCCGGCCAGGTCGGCGGCGGTCTGCACCGGGCTGTCGGCGGGCACGACGACGGCGGAGAAGTCGGTCTCCGGGTCGCCGGTGGAGGCGGTCCCGTTGGAGACGACCTGCAGCGGCAGGCCCTGCGTCTGGGCCAGCAGCAGGGAGGTCACGTTGCCGAAGGCGAAGTCGAAGTCCCCGGCGACCACACCGGGCACGGCGGCCGCGCCGCCGGACCCGGGCACCAGCTCCAGCTCGATGCCCCGCTCCTCGAAGAAGCCCTGCTCCTGACCGAGGTAGATGGGGGCGACGTCGATGATCGGGATGATCCCGACGGTGACCTGGGCCAGACCGCCCTCGGTGTCGGTGGCCGGCTCGTCGGACGAGCCGCCGCAGGCGGTGGCGGTGGTCAGCAGCGCGAGAGCGGTGATCGGGGCGAGCAGGCGACGCATGGTGGCTCCTTTGCCGGACGTGCGAGGTGGAGAGGGGGTGGAGCCTGGACTAGTGACCGGGGTCCGCGGCCACGGTGGGCTGCCCGGCCCGGTGGCTGCCGGTGGCGACCTCGTCGCGCTGGTGCTGGTCGCCCTTGCGGTGCTTGGCCAGCTGGATCTGCTCGTAGACGTGCCCGCGCAGGTCGGCGAACCGCGGCGAGGACCGGGTCTCCAGCTGGGTGCGCTCGTCGGGCAGGTCGATGGTGAGGTCCTCCATGATCACCGTCGGGGAGGAGGACAGCACGAGCACCCGCTGCCCCAGGTAGACCGACTCGTCGATGTCGTGGGTGACGAAGAGGATCGTCACCCCCAGCTTGTGCCACAGCGAGCGGATCAGGTCCTCGAGGTCGGCCCGGGTCTGGGCGTCGACGGCGGCGAACGGCTCGTCCATCAGCAGGACCTTGGGCTCGTAGGCCACGGCCCGGGCGATCGCCACGCGCTGCTGCATGCCGCCGGACAGCTGCCACGGGTAGGCGCTGTGCACGTCGGCCAGGCCGACGGCCTCCAGCGCGTCGCGCACCAGCTCCCGTCGGCGGGCCTTGTCCAGCTTCTTCTGCTTCAGCGGCAGCTCGACGTTGCCCTCGACGGTCAGCCACGGGTACAGGCTGCGGCCGTACTCCTGGAAGACCACCGCCATCGCCTCCGGCGGTCCGTCGACGCGGGCGCCGGCGAGGGTGACCGTGCCGGCGGTGGGCTCCAGCAGCCCGGCGATGCACTTGAGCAGCGTCGTCTTGCCCGCACCGGAGGGGCCCACGATGCAGACCAGTTCGCCGTCCCCGACGGAGAAGGTCAGGTCGCGGACGGCCTCCACGGTCCGGCCGGAGCCGGTGTAGGTCTTCTGCACGCCGGCGACGTCGAGCAGCGGCTGGGTCATCAGTTCTCTCCTCGCTGAGATCGGCGCAGGCCGTGGTACCAGCGCAGGCTGCGCCGTTCGAAGAGCTGGAACAGCAGGGACAGGACGAACCCGAGCAGGCCGAGCAGCAGGATGCCGCTCCACATCTCCGGGATGGCGAAGCTCCGCTGGAACTGGATGACGCTGAACCCCAGCCCGTTGGTGGAGGCGAACATCTCGCTGATGACCATCAGGATGATCGAGATCGACAGCGCCTGGCGCATGCCGGCGACGATCTGCGGGCTGGCCGCCGGCAGCACCAGGTGGCGGAGCCGGGCCAGGCCGGTGATGCCGTAGGACCGCGAGGTGTCGGACAGGACGTCGTCGACCGCGCGCACGCCCTCCACGGTGTTGAGCAGCACCGGCCAGACCGCACCGGAGACGATCACGATCACCTTGGCGGTGTCCCCGATCCCGGCGAACAGGAACAGGATCGGGATCAGCGCCGGCGGTGGGATGGCCCGGAAGAACTCCAGCACCGGCTCGGTGACCCGCCGCAGCGTGCGGTTGGCCCCCAGCAGCACCCCGAGCCCGACCCCGACGACGACCGCCCCGGTGTAGCCGATCGCCAGCCGGGTGACGCTGGGCAGCACGTCGGCGCGCAGGCGCTCGGAGAACCAGACGTCACCGAACGTCGTCAGGATGGTCTGCAGCGGCGGCGCGTAGTAGTTCGTGCTGTCCGCCGACCACACCCACCACAGCGTGACCAGGATGACGGGCAGGGTGAGCGCGAAGCCCAGCGTCCTGCCCCAGCGCAGCACCGGGTTCACGTCAGCCCCCCACGTCCGCGCGCACCGACGAGTGCCACGCCAGCGTCCGGCGCTCCAGCGCACGGGCTGCCAGGTTGACCACCACGCCGAGCAGGCCGGTGAAGATGACCAGGCCGTACACCAGCGGGACGGCGTTGGACGACTGGGCCAGCGCGATCTCCGCACCGAGCCCGGTGCCGATGCCCACCAGGCCGGCGGTCACGGCCAGGATCAGGGCGACCGCCGCACCCAGCCGCACGCCGGTCATCACGTACGGCAGCGCGGTCGGCCAGATCAGGTACCGGACCCGGGCCCAGCGCCCCAGGTGGTAGGACCGCGCCGTCTCCCGCGCCACCGGGTCGACGTCCTGCACCCCGTAGATCACCTGGATCAGGATCTGCCAGAACGAGGCGTAGACCACCAGCAGCAGCGTCGACTGCAGGCCCAGGCCCAGCAGCAGCACCGCCAGCGGGATCAGCGCCACCGACGGCACCGGCCGCAGGAACTCGATCGTCGAGGCGGTGAACCGGCGCAGCAGCTCGACGCTGCCGATCAGCAGGCCCAGGCCGATGCCGGCGACCAGCGCGATCCCGAGCCCGATCCCCCACGCCTGGACCGTCTCCGCGGTCGCGGCCCAGAAGCGGTCGGTGCCGGCCGCCTCCACCAGTGCTCGGACCATCTCGCTGAACGGCGGGAAGTACTCGGCCGAGACGATGCCGGTGCGGGGCAGCAGCTCGAGCAGCGCGGCGAACCCGACCAGCCCGCCCAGGCCGAGGACCGCCGACGGGAGTTCGGGACGGCGCCGGCGGACCGGCTCGGCACCCGCGCGGGCGGGGCGCACCTCCGTCGTGCTCATGGCGCTGCCTGGGTGAGCAGGTGCATCAGGTCCCTGTCCTCCACGGTGAGGGCGAGTGGTCGAACCTGTCCGCCGACGGGTGGCAGTCCACCGGGATCCCGCTACGGTGTGCGGCATCCGAACATGCGTTCAGGTGGAGAACGTAGGTCGTGAGGCCAGTCACGTCAACGCTCGTGCTGGAACCGTGATCGGGCGCCGAGGCAGCCGCCCGGGAGGAGTTCGATGGACGCGATGGCACCCGCCGACGGCGAGGGCGGCAGCGAGCGACCGGAGGCCTTCGTCCAGTCACTGGCGCGCGGACTCGCCGTCATCCGGGCCTTCGACGCCGAGCACACCCGGCTGACCCTCAGCGAGGTCGCCCGGGAGACCGGGCTCACCCGGGCGGCTGCCCGCCGGTTCCTGCTCACCCTGGTCGAGCTGGGGTACGTCCGCTCCGCCGGCCGGCTGTTCGAGCTGCGTCCGCGGGTGCTGGAGCTCGGCTACGCCTACCTGTCCGGGCTGTCCCTGCCCGAGGTCGCCCGCCCGCACATGGAGCAGCTGGCCGCCGAGGTGCACGAGTCGTGCTCGCTGTCGGTGCTGGACGGCGACGACATCGTCTACGTCACCCGGGTGCCGACCAAGCGGATCATGACCGTCGCCATCAACGTCGGCACCCGGTTCCCGGCTCACGCGACCTCGATGGGGCGGGTGCTGCTGGCCGCCCAGCCGGAGGCCGACCGTGAGCGCTACCTGCGGACCGCACAGCTGACCGCACTGACCCGGTTCACCGTCACCGAGCCCGACCGGCTCCGCCGGGCGCTTGCCGAGGCCCGCGACCGGGGATGGGCGCTGGTGGACCAGGAGCTCGAGGAGGGGCTGCGCTCGATCGCGGTGCCCGTGCGGGACGGTGACGGCGCCGTGCTCGCGGCGATGAACATCTCTGCCTCCGCCCGGCACAGCACCCCGGACGCGGTCCGCGACGACCTGTTGCCCGCGCTGCAGGCCGCCGCCCGGGAGATCGAGCTGGACCTGCGCCGCAGCCCCGGCTGACCGGGTCCCTCAGCGGCGCCGCACCGCATAGGTGAAGGCGTCGACCAAGGCGTGCCAGGAGGCCTCGACGATGTTGTCGTGCACCCCGACGGTGGTCCACTCCCCCACCCCGTCGGTGCTGTCGACGAGCACCCGGGTGGTGGCGCTGGTGCCGCCGTTCCAGCCCAGGATGCGCACCTTGTAGTCGGCCAGCGAGACGTCGGCCAGGTGCGGGTACCGGCTGACCAGGGCCTGCCGCAGCGCGTTGTCCAGCGCGTTGACCGGGCCGTTGCCCTCGCCGGTGCTGATCACCCGCTCCGTCGTCCCGTCCTCCTTCGGCACGTGCACCTTGACGGTGGCCTCGCTGACGACCACCCCGTTCCCCCAGTGCTCGACGGAGGTCCGGTAGCTCTCCAGCTCGAACAGCGGCGCCGGGGCCCCGGGCAGCTCGGCGCGCAGCAGCAGCTCGAAGGAGGCGTCGGCGGCCTCGAAGGACCACCCGTCGGCCTCCAGCACCTTGACCTGGTCGACCACCCGGCCGATGGCGTCGGCCTGCCCGGCCAGGTCCACCCCCAGCTCGCGCCCCTTGAGCTCGATCGAGGCCCGCCCGGCCATCTCGGTGACCAGGATGCGCATGTCGTTGCCGACGACGGCCGGGTCCAGGTGGTTGTACAGCTCCGGGCGCACCTTGATGGCGCTGGCGTGCAGGCCGGCCTTGTGCGCGAAGGCCGAGGCGCCGACGAACGGCTGGTGGTCGTCCGGGGCGATGTTGGCCAGCTCCGCGATGGCGTGGCTGACCCGCTTCAGCTCGGGCAGGCACTCGGCCGGCACCACCGGCAGCCCCATCTTGGTGACCAGGTTGCCGATCAGCGCGAACGTGTCCGCGTTGCCGGCCCGCTCGCCGTAGCCGTTGGCGGTGCCCTGGACGTGCGTCACGCCGGCCTCGACGGCGGCCAGGCTGTTGGCCACCGCGCACCCGGTGTCGTCCTGGCAGTGGATGCCGAGCTTCCCGGTGGTCCGCGCACGGACGTCGGCGACCACCCGGCCCACGCCCATCGGCAGCATCCCGCCGTTGGTGTCGCAGAGCACGCCCACCTCGGCGCCGGCGGCGAAGGCGGCCTCCAGCACCGCGACGCCGTGGTCGGGGTCGGCGGCGTAGCCGTCGAAGAAGTGCTCGCAGTCGACGAACACCCGCCGTCCGTGCCCGACCAGGAAGGCGACGGTGTCGGCGACCATCGCCAGGTTCTCCTCGGGCGTGGTGCGCAGCGCCTCGCGCACGTGCCGCACGTCGGACTTGGCCACCAGGCACACCACCGGGGTCTGCGCGTCCAGCAGCGCACGCACCTGGGGGTCGTCCTCGACCCGGACGCCGACCTTGCGGGTGGCGCCGAAGGCCACCAGCTGCGCGTGCCGCAGGTCCAGCTCGGTGCGCGCCCGGGCGAAGAACTCGGTGTCCTTGGGCAGCGCCCCCGGCCAGCCGCCCTCGATGAAGCCGACCCCGATCTCGTCGAGGAGCCGGGCGACGGCGAGCTTGTCCGCGACGGACCAGCTCACGCCCTCGCGCTGGGCGCCGTCGCGCAGGGTCGTGTCGAAGACGTGGAAGTCGGTCGGGTCGAGGTCGAGCTCGGTGGCGGGGTGCGTGGCCACGGTGTCTCCCGGGTCGGTTCGGTACTGGGCCCAGACACGAAAAAACCTCCCGGGGTACGGGAGGTTGCGCGCAGTCCGGGGAGGTGACTGCGCGCTAGCTGATGATGATCGTGCGGGTGGCGTCCATCACCACCAGTGAAGCACGGCGGGCGTGCGTCATGGAACCGCCGTCTCACGCCCTGGGACGCCGGGAGCGCGCGGTCACCCCACGTCGACGACCACGCTGCCGGTCTTCTGCCCGCTGTCGACGTACCGGTAGGCCTCGACGATCCCGGACAGCGGCCAACGACGTTCATCGAGGACCGGCCGGAGCTCGCCGGAGGCCAGCAGGTCCCGCAGGTGGGCGGGGAGGGCTGGGTCCTGGAGCGGGACCGGGAAGACGACCCGGCGCCCACGGGAGAGCGGCGTGACCAGGGCCAGCACCGGGTTCTGCCAGAACCGGCCCAGGTCGGTGGAGACGAAGCGGCCACGGGGTCGCAGGAGCCGACGGCACCGGCGGAAGGAGGTCTTCCCCACGGCGTCCACGACCACGTCGTAGCGGTGCGGGTCGGCGAGGAACTCCTCGGTCGTGCGGTCGATGACCCGCTCGGCGCCCAGCCCCCGGACCAGGTCGGCCCGGGACCCGTCGCAGACGGCGGTGACGTGCGCGCCGAGGACGCGCAGCAGCTGGACCGTGGCCGAGCCGATCGCCCCGGTGGCGCCGTACACCAGGACGTCCTCGCCGGGCTCGATCCGGGCCCGGCACAACACCGCCACCGCGTAGTGCGCGCCCTCGGTGGCCGCCGCGGCGACGTCGTCGGGGACGCCGTCGGGCACCCGGGAGAGGAAACCGTCGGCGGGGACGGTCAGGAACTCCGCGTGCGCACCGAACCGTCCCTCGACGTAGCCGAACACCCGCTCCCCGACCCAGCTGTCCGGCACACCGGCCCCCACGGCCACGACCTCACCGGCGAACTCCGTGCCCAGCACGGTCGCGCGCGGACGGGGCACCCCGGTGAGCAGCCGGGTCAGCCTGGGGGTGCCGGCCCGGTACGCGGAGTCCGTGCGGTTGACCGTGGTGCAGCGCACCCGCACCAGCAGCTCGCCGGGGCCGGCGACCGGCGTCGGCACCTCGGCGACCCGGACGAGCTCCGGCGGGCCATAGCGTTCGCGCACCGCAGCCAGCACGGCGGTGACGGTAGCGGCGGGACCGGCCGGCGGACACCCCTTCGTGGCCGCGGCGAGCAGGCCGCGCCCCGCCGGGTCGTCAGCCGGACAGTGCGGCCAGCCGGTCGCCGATCTCGGTGGTGCGGATCGGCGCCTTCGGGTCCCGGGTCGAGAGGTCGAAGGCGACCGCCGCGTTGACCTTCTTGGCCAGCTCGGGCCGGCCCAGGTGCTCCAGCAGCAGCCCGACCGACAGCACGGTCGCCGTCGGGTCGGCGATGCCCTGCCCGGCGATGTCCGGCGCGGAGCCGTGCACCGGCTCGAACATGCTCGGGTTGGTCCCCGACACGTCCAGGTTGCCGCTGGCGGCCAGCCCGATCCCCCCGGTGACGGCGGCGGCCACGTCGGTGACGATGTCGCCGAAGAGGTTGTCGGTGACGATGACGTCGTAGCGGCCCGGGTCGGTGATGAAGAACATCGCCGCGGCGTCGACGTGCTGGTAGGCCACGCTGACCTCGGGGAACTCGGCGGAGAGCTCCTCGACGGTGCGCGACCACAGCGAGCCCGCGTGGGTGAGCACGTTGGTCTTGTGGATCAGCGTGAGGTGCTTGCGCGGCCGGGCGACCGCCCGCTCGAAGGCGTACCGGACGACGCGCTCCACGCCGAAGGCGGTGTTCAGGCTGACCTCGGTGGCGACCTCGTGCGGGGTGTCCCGCCGCAGCACGCCGCCGTTGCCGACGTAGGGGCCCTCGGTGCCCTCGCGCACGCAGAGCATGTCGATCTCGCCGGGCTCGGCCAGCGGGCTGCGCACACCGTCGAACAGCCGGGCCGGGCGGAGGTTGACGTGGTGGTCGAGCTCGAAGCGCAGCTTGAGCAGCAGCCCGCGTTCCAGGATGCCGCTGGGCACACCCGGGTCACCGACGGCGCCGAGCAGGATCGCGTCGTGCTGGCGCAGCTCCTCCAGCACCGAGTCCGGCAGCAGCTCACCGGTGCGGTGCCAGCGGGCGGCTCCCAGGTCGTAGGGGGTGCTCTCGATGTCCGGGGCGACCGCGCCCAGGACCTTGAGGCCCTCGGCCACCACCTCGGGACCGATGCCGTCTCCGGGTACCACTGCCAGGCGCATGAGGCCAGAGGTTAGTGGGCGCCCGGCCCCGGCCTCACACCCGCCACCCGCACCCGCCGGATCGCCCCGGGGACCACGAGGCCGCGCCGTCCTCGTGGGACGGCGCGGCCGGTGGTCGCGCTGGGTGCGGGGTGGGTCAGTTCGGGTTGAGGTCGGCGGCCCGGACCTGCCGGGCGCCGATCCGCTGGCCGATGTCGGCCAGCAGCTCGCCGCTGACCGGGCTGTCGACGGTCACGGCCATCAGCGCCTCGCCGCCCTGGGTGGTGCGGCTGACCTGCGCTCCGGCGATGTTGACCCCGGCCTCCCCGAGGGCGGCTCCCACCGTGCCGACGACGCCGGGGCGGTCGGCGTAGACGAAGAACAGCAGGTAGCCGTCGGCCGCGAGGTCGATCTCGAAGCCACCGACCTCGGTCAGCTTGGGCACCTGGTTCTTGCCGTAGAGGGTGCCGGAGACGGTCACCTCGGTGCCGTCGGCCATCGCCCCCCGCACGGTGATCAGGTTGCGGTAGTGCGGGCTCTCCGTGCTGCTGGACAGCGTGACGTCCAGGCCCCGCTGGTCGGCCAGGAGCGGCGCGTTGACGTAGGTGACCGGCTCCTCGACGACGTCGGAGAAGACGCCACGGAGCACCGCGAGCTGGACGACCGAGACGTCGAACTCGGCGATCTTGCCCTGGACCTCCACGTTCACCGACTGGGCGAGCCCACCGGCGACCGCGGTGAACACCCGGCCGAGCTTCTCGGCCAGCGGCAGGCCGGGGCGGACGTCCTCGGCGACGATGCCGCCGGCCTGGACGTTCACCGCGTCGGGCACGAAGTCGCCCTGCAGCGCCAGGCGCACGCTCCGCGCGACGGCGGTGCCGGCCTTGTCCTGGGCCTCGGTGGTGGAGGCGCCCAGGTGCGGGGTGACGACCACGTTCGGCAGCCCGAACAGCGGGCTGTCGGTGCAGGGCTCCTTGGCGTACACGTCGATGCCGGCGGCACCCACCTGGCCGGACTGCAGCGCCTCGGCCAGGGCGGCCTCGTCGACCAGCCCGCCGCGGGCGGCGTTGACGATGATCACGCCCCGCTTGGTGGCGGCGAGCTGGTCGGCACCGATGAGGCCGAGGGTCTCGGGGGTCTTGGGCAGGTGGACGGTGATGAAGTCCGACTCACGCAGCAGCTCGTCCAGGGACACCAGGCGGACGCCGAGCTGGGCGGCCCGGCCGGGCTGGATGTAGGGGTCGTAGGCGATCAGCGTGACGCCGAAGGCGGCCAGCCGCTGGGCGACCAGCACCCCGATCCGACCCAGCCCGACGACGCCGACGGTCTTCTCGGTGACCTCCACGCCGGTGAACTTCGACCGGGCCCACTTCCCCTCGCGCAGCGAGGCGTCGGCGGCCGGGATGTGCCGGGCAGCGGCCAGCAGCAGTGCGACGGCGTGCTCGGCGGCGCTGACGATGTTGGAGGTCGGCGCGTTGACGACCAGCACACCGCGCTCGGTGGCCGCGGGGACGTCGACGTTGTCCAGGCCGATCCCGGCTCGCGCGACGACCTTGAGCTGCGGCGCCGCCGCGAGCGCCTCGGCGTCGATCTGGGTGGCCGACCGGATCAGCACGGCCGACGCGTCGGCCAGCGCGGGCAGCAGGACACCCCGGTCGGCGCCGTCGACGTGCCGGATCTCGACGTCACCCCCGAGCACCTCCAACACGCTGGGCGCGAGCTCTTCGGCGATCAGGACGACGGGCGTGGTCGTGGTCACGGCTCCACAGCGTAGGGACGCCGTCGACCCCGCGACGCGCCGGTGTCCACCGGTCCCACTGGGTGGACACGACGGGTGGACCCCCGTGCTTGCCCGGCCCTCCCGGCACCGCCAAGCTGACGGCGAAGCGCCGGTGCCACCGGCCTCGTCGGAGGAGATCATGAGCAGCGACCGGGACGACGCCCAGGGCCGTCACGAGACGACCCCGTTCGGCCAGCAGCCGGAGGACGGAGCGCAGCCCCCGGCTCCCGGGTCCACCGGCTCGACCGCCTTCGGTCAGAGCTCCGAGCCCGGGGAGCAGCCGGGCCAGCCGCAGGACGAGCACGACCCGTACGGCCAGCCCCAGCACGGCCAGGACCCGTACGGCCAGCCCGAGTACGGACGACCGCAGTACGGGCAGGGTCAGTACGGCCAGCCACAGCACGGCCAGGACCCGTACGGCCAGCCCGAGCACGGCCAGCCGCAGTACGGGCAGCCCCAGTACGGGCAGCCGCAGTACGGGCAGGACCCCTACGGCCAGCCTCAGTACGGGCAGGGACAGCAGGGGCAGGCGGCCTACGACCAGGGCACGTACGGGC
>NZ_JAPVBL010000001.1:726081-1294577 GCF_026967935.1 Modestobacter sp. VKM Ac-2982 | reverse complement strand
AGGGCCAGTACGGGCAGGGCCAGTACGGGCAGGGCCAGTACGGGCAGGGCCAGTACGGGCAGGGCCAGTACGGGCAGGGCCAGTACGGGCAGCAGGCGTACGGCCAGTACGGCCCCTACGGCCAGCAGCAGCACGGCCAGCCCGACCCGTACGGCCAGCAGGGACAGTCCTACGGGCAGTACGGCTACGGGGAGTCCCCGGCGACCGCCCGTCCCGGCGGGGTGATCACCGCGGCCGTCCTCGGCTTCGTGCTCGCCGCGTTCGGCGTCCTGGTCGGCTTCTTCCTGATCGTCTTCGGTGCGGCGGCCCTCGCCGGCGCCGAGGGCTTCGAGGGCTTCGAGGAGGAGCTCGTCCCCGGTGTCGGCGGCGGGCTCGGCGCCGTGGGCGGCATCTCGCTGGCCTTCGGGCTGATCACGGTCCTGTGGACGGTGCTGATGATCTGGGGCTCGGTCTGGGCGCTGACCGGCCGCAGCCGGGTGCTGCTGATCGTCGGCGGGTCGATCGCCATCGCGTTCACCGGCCTGACCCTGCTCGGCAGCCTCGGCGACGGCGCCCCGGGCGGCATCCTGTTCTCCCTGCTGCTGGTCGCCGCCGCCGTGTCGACGGTCCTGCTGGTCTGCCTCAAGCCGGCCAGCCGTTACTTCGCCGCCCGCCGGGCCCAGCGGGCAGCCACCCGCTGACCTCCCCCCGAACGCGACACGGCCCCCGCAGCAGACGCTGCGGGGGCCGTGTCGTCTCACCCCGCCGGAGCGGGGTGTTGCCTCAGCGGGCGGCGGTGCCGGTGTAGTCGTCGCTGGCGCTGACCCAGCTCATCAGGCCACGGAGCTTGCGACCGGTCTCCTCGATCGGGTGCGCCTCGGCCGCGGCGCGCTTGGCCTTGAAGTCCGGCGCCCCGGCGTCCTGGTCGGCGATGAAGGCAGCGGCCCACGAGCCGTCCTTGATCGCGGCGAGTACCTCCTGCATCGACTCCTTGACGCGGGCGTCGACCACCTTCGGGCCGGAGGTGTAGTCGCCGTACTCGGCGGTGTCGCTGACCGACCAGCGCTGCTTGGCGATGCCGCCCTCGTACATGAGGTCGACGATCAGCTTGAGCTCGTGCAGGCACTCGAAGTAGGCGATCTCGGGCTGGTAGCCGGCCTCGGTGAGGGTCTCGAACCCGGCTGCCACCAGCGCGGACATGCCGCCGCAGAGCACGGCCTGCTCGCCGAACAGGTCGGTCTCGGTCTCCTCGGCGAACGTCGTCTTGATGACGCCGGCGCGGGTGCCGCCGATCCCCTTGGCGTAGGAGAGCGCGAGGGCCTGGGCGCTGCCGCTGGCGTCCTGCTCGACGGCGATGAGGCAGGGCACGCCCTTGCCGTCGCTGAACTCGCGGCGGACCAGGTGCCCGGGGCCCTTGGGGGCGACCATCGCGACGTCGACGCCGGCCGGGGGCTTGATGTAGCCGAAGCGGATGTTGAAGCCGTGGCCGAAGAACAGCGCGTCGCCGTCCTGCAGGTTGGGCTCGACCGACTCGGCGTACAGCGTCCGCTGCACGTGGTCCGGGGCGAGGATCATGATCAGGTCGGCCTCGGCGGAAGCCTCGGCGGGGGTGACCACGCGCAGGCCCTCGGCCTCGGCCTTGGCCCGGCTCTTGGAGCCCTCGGGCAGGCCGACCCGGACGTCGACGCCGGAGTCACGCAGCGACAGCGCGTGGGCGTGGCCCTGGCTGCCGTAGCCCAGGACGGCGACGGTGCGCCCCTGGATGATCGAGAGGTCGGCGTCGTCGTCGTAGAAGATCTCGGCGGCCATGCGGTTGTGTGCTCCTTCAGTGGACGGGCCACCAAAATGGCCATCTTGGTGGTGGTTCGGGCGGGTGGGACTAGGCGGAGCGCTCGACCGGGCGCAAGGTACCGGCGCCGCTCATCGACCGCGGTCCGCGGCCCAGTGCGACGGTGCCGGACTGGGCCATCTCCTTGATGCCGAGCGGTGCGAGGACGGCCAGCAGCGCCTGCAGCTTGTCCGGCGTGCCGGTCGCCTCGAGCGTGACGGTGTCGGTGTTGACGTCGATCACCCGGGCCCGGAAGAGCTCGGCGGTCTGCAGCACCTGGGCGCGGTCGGCCAGCGGTGCACGCACCTTGACCAGCAACAGCTCGCGCTGCACCGCGGCGGTGTCCAGCTCGACGATCTTGATCACCTCGATCAGCTTGTTCAGCTGCTTGGTGATCTGCTCCAGCGGCTGCGCCTCGGCGTCGGCCACGATCGTCATCCGGGACAGGTCCGGGTTCTCCGTCGGCCCCACGGCGAGGGACTCGATGTTGAACCCGCGCCGGCTGAACAGCGCCGAGACCCGGGCCAGGACGCCGGACTTGTTCTCCACCAGGACCGAGAGCGTGTGACGCGTCATCCCTACACCTGTCCCTCTCCGAAGACCGGGCGCACGTCGCGCGCGGCCAGGATCTCGTCGTTGCTGGCCCCGGCCGCGACCATCGGCCACACCTGGGCGTCGGAGCCGACGATGAAGTCGATGACGACCGGGGCGTCGTTGATCGCCATGGCCTTCTCGATCACCGCGTCGACGTCGTCCTTGGACTCGCAGCGCAGCCCCACGCAGCCCAGCGCCTCGGCGAGGGTGACGAAGTCGGGGATGCGGACCTGCCGGGCCGTCCCCTCCTTGCCGCCGTGGGTGTTGAGGTGGGTGTTGGAGTAGCGGCCCTCGTAGAACAGGGTCTGCCACTGCCGGACCATGCCGAGGTTGCCGTTGTTGATGACGGCGACCTTGATCGGGATGCCCTCGATCGCACAGGTGGCCAGCTCCTGGTTGGTCATCTGGAAGCAGCCGTCGCCGTCGATCGCCCACACCGTGGTGCCGGGCATGCCGTACTTGGCGCCCATGGCGGCCGGGACGGCGTAGCCCATGGTGCCCAGCCCGCCGCTGTTGAGCCAGGTGCCCGGCTTCTCGTAGGAGATGAACTGGGCGGCCCACATCTGGTGCTGCCCGACCCCGGAGGCGTAGATCGCGTCCGGGCCGGCGATCGCACCCAGCCGCTCGATCACGTACTGCGGGGAGAGCATCCCGTCCTCGGGCCAGTCGTAGCCCAGCGGGTAACGAGTGCGCCAGTCCTCCAGCTGCTCCCACCAGGCGTCCAGGTCCGGGGTCCGGCCCGCCTCGTGCTCGGCGCGCAGGGCGGCGACGAGCTCGACGATCGTCGCCTTGGCGTCCCCCACGATCGGCACGTCGGCCTTGCGGTTCTTGCCGATCTCCGCCGGGTCGATGTCGGCGTGGACGACGGCGGCGTTCGGCGCGAAGCTCGACAGCTCGCCGGTCACCCGGTCGTCGAAGCGCGCGCCCAGGGCGACCAGCAGGTCGGCCTTCTGCAGCGCGGTGACCGCGGTGACGTTGCCGTGCATGCCCGGCATGCCCAGGTTCTGCCGGTGGCTGTCCGGGAAGGCGCCCCGGGCCATGAGCGTGGTGACCACCGGGGCGCCGGTCAGCTCGGCCAGCTCGGCCAGCTCCTCGGCGGCGCCGGCCTTGAGGACGCCGCCCCCGACGTAGAGGACCGGCTGGCGGGCGGCGGCGATGAGCGCCGCGGCCTCGCGCACCTGCTTGCCGTGCGGACGGGTGGTCGGCTTGTAGCCGGGCAGGTCGATCCGCGGCGGCCAGCTGAAGTCGGTGGTGGCCTGCAGGACGTCCTTGGGGATGTCGACCAGGACCGGCCCGGGGCGCCCGGTGCTCGCCAGGTGGAAGGCCTCGGCGATCTTCTGCGGGATCTCCGCCGCGTCGGTGACCAGGAAGTTGTGCTTGGTCACCGGCATGGTGATGCCGCGGATGTCGGCCTCCTGGAAGGCGTCGGTGCCGATGGCGGCGGTCGGCACCTGCCCGGTGATCGCGACCATGGGCACCGAGTCCATGTAGGCGTCGGCCAGCGGGGTCACCAGGTTCGTGGCGCCCGGCCCGGAGGTGGCCATGCAGACGCCCACCCGGCCGGTCGCCTGGGCGTACCCGGTGGCGGCGTGCCCGGCGCCCTGCTCGTGCCGGACCAGCACGTGCCGCAGCGCGGAGTCGAACAGCGGGTCGTAGGCCGGCAGGATCGCCCCGCCCGGGATGCCGAAGACCACCTCGACACCGACCGCCTCCAGCGACCGGACCAGGCTCTGCGCCCCGGTGATGCCGGAGACCGGCTCGGCGGCCGCCTCGGCCATCGACCGGGCGGTCGTCTCCACCCCGAGGGTGGCCTGGGCGGCGGCCTCGCTGGGGAGGACCGCCGTCGCCGGCGCGGGACCGGCGCCAGGAGCCGGGCCGGCCGCGGGACCGGCTGCGGACGAGGGGTGGGCCGCGGCGGTGCGGCCGGTGCTGGTGGTGCTCATCTCGACGATCTCCCTGGGCGCGGGGTGGGGTGCTGCGGCGGACGCCTGTCGGTGGGCGGGGAGTCGGCCAGACGGTGCCCGGCCAACAAAAAACCCCTCGTGCCGGCTGGCACGGAGGGGTGGCGCGTCGGTCGGGAGGGACCGGCGCGCTAGCGGATCGCTACGAGCAGACGAGTGCGTGGCACGGGGACACTGTGCGCCCCGCAGCACGACCGCGTCAACCGTGTCATCCCACGTCGTGGGAAACGGCTACACGGTTCCTGGGACGACGGCCGCGAACGGCGCCTGCCCGGACACGGCGTCGAGCAGGTCGGGGTCGAACGCGTCGATGACCGCCGGCAGCTCCGCAGGGCTGGTCGGACGGCCCAGCAGGAAGCCCTGCAGGTACCGGCAACCGAGGTCGCGCAGCGCCGCCAGCTGCCCCGAGGTCTCCACGCCCTCGGCGACGACGTCGATGGACAGCCGCTTCCCGAGCTCGATCACGCTGTGCACGAGCGCCGCGCTGCGCGCGTCGTCGGCGATGCCGGCGAGGAACTCGCGGTCCATCTTCAGCACGTCGACCGGCAGCCGGGCCAGGTAGGCGAAGGTCGAGTACCCCCGCCCGAAGTCGTCGAGGGAGATGACGCAGCCCATGTCGTGCAACGTCTGCAGGTCACCGTCGGCCCGGTCCGGCTGACCGATGAACAGCGACTCGGTCACCTCCAGCATGAGCCGCTGCGCCGGCAGCCCGGCCCGGGCCAGGGCGGCGGCGACGTCGGGCACGAGGCTGCCCGACTGCAGGTGCCGCACGCTGATGTTGACACCCACGCGGAGGTCACGCCCCTGGCGGACCAGCCCGGCGAGCTCGGCGGTGGCCTGTTCCAGCACCCACCGCTGCAGCGGCACGATCAGCCCGTCGTCCTCGGCCAGCGGCACGAACTCCTCCGGCGACACCTCACCGAGCACCGGGTGGTCCCAGCGGACCAGCGCCTCCAGGCCCAGCACCCGGCGCTCGGCGACGCCGACGACGGGCTGGTAGACCAGCCGCAGCTCCCCCCGGGACAGCGCGTCGGGCAGGTCGCGGGCCAGCCGGGTGCGCCGGACGGTGGCGCTGTCGGCGGTCTCGCCGTGGCGGCGGACGCACCCCTTGCCGGCCGCCTTCGCCGCGCGCAGCGCCAGGTCGGCGTTCCGGATCGCCACCGCGACCTCGTCGGCCGGGTTCAGCTCGGTCACCCCGATGCTGCAGGAGACGTCGAAGACCAGGTCCGGGTCGGCGCCCGGGGTGGGCACCGAGCGGTGGACGCCGGCCAGCTCGGCGATGATCCGCTCGGCCAGCGCCGTGGCCTCGTCCAGGTCGGCCCGGACGACGACGGCGAACTCGTCGCCGCCCAGCCGGCCGACCAGGTCGCGGTCCCGGACCGAGGCGCGCAGCCGGTCGGCGACCTCGGTCAGCAGCAGGTCACCGGCCTCGTGCCCGGCGATGTCGTTGACCGCCTTGAAGCCGTCCAGGTCCAGCAGCAGCACGCAGGAGACCTCCCCCTCTGCGGCCCGGCTCCGGGCGCCGGCCAGGGCGGCCATCAGCCGGGCGCGGTTGGGCAGCCCGGTGAGGTAGTCGGTGTAGGCCATCCGCTCCAGCTCGCGCTCGCTGTGCCGGCGCGAGTCGACGTCGCGCAGGTGCAGCACCAGGCCGGCGGCGTCGAGGGCACCCGGCGCCGCGCTCGGCAGCGCGTCCAGCGTCCTGGAGGGCACCACCCGCACGGTCTCGTACGGCCGCCAGGTGCCGTCCTTGCCCCGCAGCCGGAAGACCCGCCCGCGGCCCTGCCCCGGGTCGCCGCCCGCGGCGAGGGCCGCCACCAGCTCCGCCCGGTCCTCGGCGTGGACGAACTCGACCAACTGCCGGCCCTCCAGGTCCCGCGCCGTCCAGCCGTGCGGGTGGTGACCCGCGGTGGAGTCCCAGGTGATCCGACCGCGGTGGTCCAGCACGATGGCGATGTCGGCGGCGCTGTGCACCAGCGTCCGGAAGTAGGCCTCGGTGCGCAGCACCTGCCGGGTCAGCCGCGCGCCGTCCGCCGCCCACACCAGCGTGCGGGCGAAGGTGAGCAGCAGCAGCAGGGCCGCGGCGCCCGCCTCCACCGGCAGGATCGACCGTCCGGCGATCCGGCCGACCAGCAGGAGGAGGACCACGCCGAACGCGGCGCAGTAGCCGACCACCACGCCCAGCAGCGGCACCTCGGGGGGCTCGTCCGGGTCGGTGGACCGCCCCGGGTCGGCGGCGATGGCGAGGGTGCCGAAGGCCAGCATGGCCAGCCAGGCGGTGCCGCTGACCACGTCGGTGACGATGGAGGGGCCGGCCACGGCGATGGCGCCGCTCACTGTCACCACGGCCACCGAGGCGAAGCAGGCCAGCAGCCACCCGGCGGCGGCCCGGCGGGCCTGGCCCACCCCGGCGAAGGTGACCAGCCCGACGGTGCACAGCACCACGCCGGCGGCGGGGTAGCCCCGCGTCATGAGGTCGTCGACGGAGTCGGCCGTGCGCCCCAGCGCCGTGCCGATCACCATCTCGGCCAGCGCGGACAGGGCGATCAGGGCGACGGCGGCGTCCAGCGCCACCCGCGCACCGATCCCGACGGCGGCCGACCGGATCAGCCGGGCGCAGCCGAGCAGCGCGAAGGGGACCGCGGCGACCAGCGCGACGTCCTGCGGCCCGGCGGTCACCGCGTTCACCCCGGCCCCGCGGACGGCGGCGATCGCCTCGCCCAGGGTCAGCAGCGCAGCGAGCACGGCGAACGCCCGCCAGGGCGCCGCCGACTCCCGGTCCAGCCGCTTCGCGTGCCGCACCACGAGCACGCCGATGGCCAGCGACGCTGCGCTGAGCACCGCCGGCGCCGAGTGCGCGGAGGCCGCGGGCCAGAGCGTCTCCACGACGGCGAGGCCGCCGGCGACCGCACCGAGCAGGGACAGCACCGTGGCCCGGGGCCAGCGCGCCACCGCGGGCGCGAGGGGCAGCGCCGGGACACCGGGCGACGGAGCGGACAGCACGGTCACGACGCGCCCACCCGGCCGGCCACCCCGGGCCACAGCCGCCCGGTGTCGGACTCCAGCAGCTGCACCAGCCCGGCCAGCCCGATCGGGCGGGCGAGCAGGAAGCCCTGGGCGTACCCGCAGCCGAGGGCGCGCAGCGCCGTCAGCTGACTGGTCGTCTCCACGCCCTCGGCCACGACGTCGATGCCCAGTGTCGCGGCCAGCGCGACCACGGCCTGGCAGACGGCCCGGCTGTACGGGTCCCGGTCGACCCGGGACAGCAGGCTGCGGTCCAGCTTGATGATGTCGATCGGCAGCCGGCCGAGGGCCGGCAGCGAGGAGCGTCCGCTGCCGAAGTCGTCCAGGGCCAGGCGCACGCCCATCAGCCGCAGCGCCGCCACGTCGTCGGCGAGCGCGCCCACCTCGAGGCTGGACTCGGCGATCTCCACGACCAGTCGCTCCGGCGGCAGACCGCTGTCCCGCAGGGCAGCCGTCACGTCCCCGACCAGCGTGCCGGCCGCGAGGTGGGCGGCCGAGACGTTGACCGCCAGCTTCAGCGCCACGCCGCTCCGGGGCAGGGTCAGCGCGGCGGCGGTCGCCTCGCGCAGCACCCAGCGCTGCAGGTCGACCACCAGGCCGGCCCGCTCGGCGACCGGCAGGAACTCCTCCGGCGGCACCTCCCCGTACACCGGGTGCTGCCAGCGCAGCAGCGCCTCGACGCCGGTGACCCGCTGGTCGTCCAGGGCGACGATCGGCTGCCAGGCGAGTGCGAGCTCGCCGCGGTCCCGGGCGCCGACCAGGTCCTCGCGCAGCTGCTCCCGGCGGTCGCGGGCAGCGGACAGCTCGGACCGGTACCGGCGCACCGAGCCAGTTCCGGCGGCCCGGGCGGCCACGACGGCGAGCTCGGCCCGGTCGACCGCCTGGCCCTCGGACAGCCCCGGGTCCAGCGGGACCAGCCCGACCGCCCCGGACAGGTCCACGATGCCGGCATCGGTCACGATCGGCGCCTCGATCGCCGCCAGGCAGCGGGCGGCGAGCCGGTCGAGCTCGTCCCCGGTCCCGTGCGCCAGCACGCTGAACAGCTCGGTGCCGATCCTGGCCACCTGGTCCTCGCCGCGCACCGTCGCGCGCAACCGGCGGGCGACCTCGGTCAGCGTCGTCTCGACGACCTCGCTTCCGGCGTTCTCCAGGGCCGCACGCAGGCCGTGCAGCTCGACCAGCAGCAGTGCGGCGTCGGTCGGCCCGTCGTCCTCACCGGCCAGCAACTCGGCCAGGGCCAGCCGCTGGGCTGCCCGGTTCGGCAGGCCGGTGAGCGGGTCGACGAAGGCCAGCGAGCGCAGCTCGAGCTCCCGGTCGAGCCGCGCGGTCACGTCGCGGCAGTGCAGCACGAGTGCGGCGACGTCGGCGTCCCCGCGCAGGTCGGTGACCCCGGCCTCGAAGACCCGCCAGGCGCCGGTGCGGTCGGCCAGCCGGAAGCTGCACAGGCCGAGGACGACCCCGCCCGACCCCTCGCCGGTGAGCCACGCGGCCACCTCGACCGCGTCCTCCGGGTGCACGACCTCCGGCAGGGACCGGCCCCGCAGGCCCGGACTCCCGGCCGGCTCCACCGCGGGAGCCACCCAGCTGATCCGCAGGTCGCCGTCGAGGATGAGCACCGCGTCGCTGCTGGAGCGGACCAGCGAGCGGAAGTAGGCCTCGCTGCGCCGGAGCCGCGCGGCGACCCGGTGTTCGTCCCGGGCGGCGGCGGCGCGGTGGACGGCGGTGAGGGACAGACAGCTGAGCAGGGCGATCGTGGCGGCCGGGGACGGCGCGGCACCGAGCAGCGGAGCCCCCAGGTAGGCCACCCCGGCGGCCACGGTCACCAGGTGCGGGAGCAGCTGGCCGACCACGTTGATCCGGGCGCTGGCCCGGGTCGGCGGTGCCTCGTCGTGGGCGCCCGGGTCGCGCAGCGCCGCCAGGCAGAGCAGCAGCAGGCTGACGAGCTCACCGGCGGGCGCGGCGCCGCCCAGGGCGGCGAGCTGCAGGTCCTCCCCGGCGATCGCCAGGCCGTGCGTGGTCGCCCAGGTCGCCGCGGCGAGCAGCAGCAGCGCGCCGGCGCCCCGCCGGGGTCCGGGGGACGCAGCGATCAGCAGGAGGACGGCGGACAGCACCGAGGCGGTCACCAGGCAGGCGACCTCCAGGACGACGCGGTCCGCGCCCTCCAAGGGCTGGGTGCGCATCGCCGGTCCGACCACGAGCACCTGGGCCAGCACGAGGGAGGCGCAGAAGAAGAGGGCGGTCTCGGTGGCCAGCCGGGCACCGCCGCGGCGCAGCCGCCCCGGGGACAGCAGGGTGAGCACGGCGACCAGCGCGAGCAGCGCCGCCGGCAGCTGGACCAGCTGACCGGTGGCGTCGAACCGGCCCTCGGCCGGCGGGTCGGTCAGCAGCCCGGCGAGCAGGCTGGTGCCCAGCCCGAGGAGCACGGCGAGGGCGAGCAGGCGCCAGCCGCGCAGGCCGCCGGAGCCCCGGCCCCCGGTGCGCCACAGCAGCCCGGCGGTGACCAGGGCGACCGCGAACAGGAGCAGGTCGGCAGCCAGCGGGGCGGCACCGCCCGCGGCCCCGGTGAGCACCGGAACGGCGAGCAGCCACCCACGGGTCCGCCACCGGCGCGTCTGCTGCACCTCAGGACTGTCGACGCAGGAGTGCGCCGGCAACAGGGCGGACGGCCCGGCCTCACCCGTTCGGGCGGGGCCGGGCCGGTGCGGACGTCAGCCGCAGACCGCGCCCTGGGCCGCGGAGCCGACCAGCTTCGCGTACTTGGCGAGCACCCCGCGGGTGTAGCGCGGCGCCGGCGGCGCCCAGCCCTCCCGGCGCCGGGCCAGCTCGGCGTCGTCCACCAGCAGCTCCAGCGTGCGGGCGGCCAGGTCGAGCCGGATCCGGTCGCCCTCGCGGACGAAGGCGATCGGGCCGCCGTCGGCCGCCTCCGGCGCGATGTGCCCCACGCACAGGCCGGTGGTGCCGCCGGAGAACCGCCCGTCGGTGAGCAGCAGCACGTCCTTGCCCAGCCCGGCGCCCTTGATCGCACCGGTGACGGCGAGCATCTCGCGCATGCCGGGGCCACCACGCGGGCCCTCGTAGCGGATCACCACGACGTCGTCCTTGGCAAGGGTGCCCTCGGTGACGGCGTCCATCGCACCCTGCTCACCGTCGAAGACCCGAGCGGTGCCCTCGAAGACGTCGGCGTCGAAGCCCGCGGACTTCACCACCGCGCCCTCCGGCGCCAGCGACCCGCGCAGCACGGTGAGCCCACCGGTCTTGTGGATCGGGTCGGACATCGCGCGGATGATCGCGCCGTCGGGGTCCGGCGGGCTGAGCTCGGCGAGGTTCTCGGCCAGCGTCCGGCCGGTCACGGTGAGCACGTCGCCGTGCAGCAGACCGGCGTCCAGCAGGGCGCGCATGACCACCGGGACGCCGCCGATCCGGTCGACGTCGGTCATCACGAACCGGCCGAAGGGCTTCACGTCGGCCAGGTGCGGCGTGCGGTCACCGATCCGGTTGAAGTCGTCCAGGGTGAGGTCGACGTCGGCCTCGTGGGCGATCGCCATCAGGTGCAGGACGGCGTTGGTCGAGCCACCCAGCGCCATGGCCACGGTGATGGCGTTCTCGAACGCCTCCTTGGTCATGATCTGCCGGGCGGTGATGCCCTGGCGGAGCAGGTTCACCACGGCCTCGCCGGAGGCGATCGCGATGGCGTCGCGGCGGGCGTCGGGCGCGGGCGGCGCCGCGCTGCCGGGCAGGGCCATGCCCAGCGCCTCGGCCACGCTGGCCATCGTGTTCGCGGTGTACATGCCACCGCAGGAGCCCATCCCGGGGCAGGCGGCCTTCTCGATGGCGGTCAGCTCGTCGCGGGTGATCTTCCCGGCGGCGCAGGCGCCAACGCCCTCGAAGACGTCGATCAGGGTGAGGTCCTTGTCCCCGAGCTTCCCCGGCAGGGTGGAGCCGGAGTAGACGAACACGCTGGCCAGGTCGAGCCGGGCGGCGGCCATCAGCATGCCGGGCAGCGACTTGTCGCAGCCGGCCAGCAGCACCGACCCGTCCAGGCGCTCGGCGAACATCACGGTCTCGACCGAGTCGGCGATGACCTCACGGGAGACCAGCGAGGCGCGCATCCCCTCGTGGCCCATCGAGATGCCGTCGGAGACGGAGATCGTGCCGAACTCCAGCGGGTAGCCGCCGGCGGCGAACACGCCCTCCTTGGCCCGCTTGGCCAGCCGGTCCAGCGACAGGTTGCAGGGGGTGATCTCGTTCCAGGACGAGGCGACGCCGATCTGCGGCTTGGCGAAGTCGTCGTCGCCCATGCCCACCGCGCGGAGCATGGCCCGGGCCGGGGCCTTGGCGTCCCCGTCGGTGACCTCGCGGCTGCGCGGCTTGACGTCGACGCTGCGGTCGTTGTTGGTGGGGCGGTCCTCGACGGTCGTCACGACCGGCGATGGTAGGCCGGTGGCCGCGGGCCCGGCGGTGGGCTGGGTGGTGGTCATGGCGTGCTCCTGATCAGGGACGGGGGCCGGGGGCACCGGCCGGGAGGGTGGGCTCGGACTCCGCTGCGGCGCTGCGGCGCGCCCAGTGGCCGGCCAGCAGCGAGCCCGAGACGTTGTGCCAGACGGAGAAGAGCGCCGCGGGCAGCGCCGCCGCGGCGGAGAAGTGCGCGGTGGCCAGCGCCGCGGCCAGGCCGGAGTTCTGCATCCCGACCTCGATGCTGACCGCGCGCCGGCCCTGCTCGTCGAAGCCGCAGACGCGGGCCACCGCGTAGCCCAGCCCCAGGCCCAGCAGGTTGTGCACGACGACGGCCACGACCACGAGCAGGCCCACCGACAGCAGGGTGTCCGCGCTCGCGGCGACGACGATCGCCACCACCACGGCGATCCCGGCCACCGAGACCAGCGGGAGCAGGTCCAGCAGCCGTTCGATCAGCCGCGGCACCACCCGACGGAGCAGCAGCCCGAGGAGGACCGGGACCAGCACGATCTGCACGATCGAGGTGAACAGCCCGGCGCCGTCGACCGAGAGGTACTGCCCGGCCAGCCACAGCACCAGCAGCGGGGTGAGCAGCGGCGCCAGCAGGGTGGAGACCGACGTCATCGCCACCGACAGGGCGGTGTCGCCGCGGGCCAGGTAGACGATCACGTTCGACGCGGTGCCGCCCGGCGCCGAGCCGACCAGCACCATCCCGGCCGACAGCGCCGGCGACAGGTCGAGCACCTGGGCGATCCCGAACGCCAGCCCGGGCATGACGACGAACTGGGTGGCCACCCCGGCCAGCAGCGCCCAGGGGCGGCGCGCCACGATCGCGAAGTCGACCGGCCGCAGGGTCATGCCCATCCCGAGCATGATCACCGCGAGCAGCCACGGGATCGCCGCCGTGCCCCCGGCGAACGCCCCGGGGACCGCCAGCGCCAGCGCGCCCGCGAGCACGACGATGACGGCGAACCAACGCCCGACGAACGAACTGACGACCCTGACCCGGTCCACCCTGATCCCCCCTCGCGCGCAGCGGTGCGCCGGCCCAGCGTGCGGGCCGGTCGACGGGGGCACAAGGAGAGCGTTGATGCTGGTACTGGCACCACCACCCAGACCCGTCCCGAGGAGGCACCGCATGACCGGTTCACCGCGCACCGAGCTGGCGGCCTTCCTGCGGTCCCGGCGGCGGCAGGTGACGCCGGCCTCGGCCGGGCTGCCGGGGCACGGTGCCCGGCGCTCCCCCGGGCTGCGCCGCGAGGAGGTCGCCCTGCTGTCCGGGGTCAGCCACACCTGGTACACGTGGCTGGAGCAGGGCCGGGACATCTCGCCGTCCCGGCAGGTGGTGGACGCCGTCGCCCGGACGCTGCAGCTCTCGCCGGCCGAGCATCAGTACGTGCTGCGGCTGACCGGGCACGCTGCGACGGCGCCGGCCGAGCCCGGCCCGGCAGAGCTGCCGGCGCACGCCGTGCGGCTGCTGGACGCGCTGGGCCCCTCCCCCGCCTTCGTCCTCACGCACAGCTGGTCGATCCTCGGGTGGAACACCGCCTACGAGCGGCTGTACCCCGGGGTGGCCACGGCGCCGGAGGACGAGCGGAACCTGCTGTGGGTCGTGTTCACCGACCCGGCCGTGCGGAGCCTGCTCGGCGACTGGGCCACCGACAGCCGGCGCTTCCTCACCCAGTTCCGGGCCGAGGTCGGCAGCCGGGTGCACGACCCGGCCGTCGTCGACCTGGTCACCCGGCTGCAGGAGGCGAGCGAGCACTTCCGGGCCGGGTGGGCGAGCCACGACGTCGAGTCGTTCAGCTCCAGCGAGCGCCGCTTCGAGCACCCCCGGGTGGGCAGCCTGCTGCTGGAGCACCACCAGCTCACCCTGGCCGACTCCGCCGACCTGCACCTGGTCGTCTACACGGCGGCCGCGGGCACCGACAGCGCCGCGCGGCTGGCCCGGCTGAGCCGCGGCTGAGGCGTCCCCGGCCGGCCGGGGTGCCGGATCTGGGAGCATCGGGGGGTGGCTGTCGCCCGGATGCGGATGAGCCGGATCTCGCTCGTCCCCGTCCTCTTCCTGACCATCTGCGTGCTGCCCGTGACCGTCGCCAGCCCGTGGGCGTTCCTGCTGCTGCTGGTGCCCCTGGCGCTGGCGGTCTGGGTGTTCCGGGTCGGCGTCGACGTCGGGGACGACGGGATCACCGCGCGGTCGCTGGTCGCCCGCCGCACCATCGCCTGGGACGACCTGGCCGGCGTCCGGGTCGGCGAGCGCGCCGACCTGTGGCTGGTCACGACCGCCGGCACCCAGGTGCAGCTGCCGGTGCTGCGCGCCCGCGACCTGCCCCGCCTCGCCGCCCTCTCCGGCGGCCGCATCCCCGCCCTGTAGTCGGCCCCCGCGCAGGGGCCCGGCCCGAGCTCGCGAGGGTCGGGGGCGCGGGGGTCCTTTCAGTAGTCGGCGACGACGTTGCGCAGCGGCTCGCCGGCCAGCACCCGGGTGAGCTGCTCGGTGACGGCGGCGGTGGCGCGGGCGTTGGTGTCCGGCACCGCGCCGGCCACGTGCGGGGTGAGCAGCAGGTTGGGCGCCGACCACAGCGGGTGCCCGGCGGGCAGTGGCTCGGGGTCGGTCACGTCCAGCGCGGCGCGCAGCCGCCCCGAGGTCAGCTCGGCCAGCAGCGCGTCGGTGTCCACGACCACCCCGCGGGCGGCGTTCACCAGCAGGGCGTCGTCCTTCATCGCGGCGAGGAAGGCGGCGTCGACGAGGCCGGTGGTCTGCGGGGTCACCGGCACGATGAGCACCACGACGTCGGCCTCGGGCAGCAGCTGGGGCAGCTCCTCCATGCCGCGCACGCCGTCGCGGGCGGTGCGCGCGACGTAGGTGAGGTCGACGTCGAAGCCGGCCATCATCCGGCCGATCGTGCGGCCGATGTCGCCGGCGCCCACCATCAGCACCTTCGCGCCGATCAGCGAGTGCTCGGTGCGGAAGTCCCAGCGGCCGGCGTCCTGCGCGCGGGTGAAGTGCGGGATGCCCCGCTGTGCGGCCAGCGTCGCGGCGACCGTCCACTCCGCGGTCGAGGGGGTGTGCGCACCACGTGCGTTGCAGAGTGTGACCCGCTCGGGCAGCCGGCCGACGAACTTCTCCGCCCCGGCGCTCATCAGCTGGACGAGCCGCAGCTGCGGCAGGGCGTCGAGCACCTCGCTGGGGATCTCCCCGCCACCGCGCGGCACGAGCACCTGTGCCTGCGTCGCCTCCCCGGTGGGCAGCCCCTCGTCGGGGAGCCGGTGGGCACGGATGCGGGGTGAGACGGCCGCGACCGCCTCGGCGAGGGCTCGGGAGGGGACGAGCACGTGCAGCGCCTCCTCCGGGCCCAGGGGCAGCGTGGGGGCGGTGTCGGGACCGGTGACGTCGGGCACGGGTCCCGACCCTAGGGGGGTCGGTCGACGGCGGCGCGGCGGCCAGCCGCCGTACTGTTGCCGGGGTGGGACGGCGGACGGCGGCACCCGGTGCCCGGCGACGGACGGCACTGCTCCTGGGCGGGCTGCTCCTGGGCGGGCTGCTCCTGGGCGGGCTGCTGCTGGCCGGCTGCGGCGGCGGCTACGAGCCGGCCGGCCCGTTCCGCGAGGTGCCGCAGGGGCAGCCACCACAGGTCGCCCCGCCCCAGGAGAGCACCCCGATCCCGGCGCCCGGGCAGCCCTCCACCCCGGGCACCGGGGAGGAGCAGGCCGGTGACCCGAGCGTGGTCGCCACCGGGCTCACCGTGCCCACCGGCCTGGCCCTGCTGCCCGACGGGACGGCGGTGGTCGGCGAGCGGGAGACCGGGCGGCTGCTGCAGGTCTTCCCCGACCGCTCGGCGCCCCGGGAGCTGATGACCGTGCCGGGCATCGACACCAGCGGCGACGGCGGCCTGCTCGGGCTGGCGCTCTCCCCGACGTTCACCGAGGACGGGCTGGTCTACGCCTACGTCTCCACCGCCACCGACAACCGGGTGGTCCGCTTCCCGATCGGGGGCACCCCGAACCCCGTGCTGACCGGCATCCCGCGCGGCGAGGTGCACAACGGCGGCGGGCTGCTCTTCGGGCTGGACGGCGTGCTGTACGTGGGCACCGGCGACGTCGGTGACCCGGCGCTGGCGGCCGACCCGGCGTCGCTGGCCGGCAAGGTGCTCGCCGTCGACGTCTTCGGCCAGCCCGTCGGCCCGGGCCCCGTCTTCACCCGGGGCCACCGGGACGTCACCGCGCTCTGCCAGGGCGGGGACGAACAGCTCTACGGGACCGACGACGCGCTGCAGGGTGCCGACGAGCTCAACGCCCTCGTCGCCGGCGGTGACTTCGGGCCGGGCGGCATCGCACCGGTGCTCGAGGTGCCCGGCGAGGAGGGCGGGCTGGGCGGCTGCGCGGTCACCGGCCCCTACGTCTTCCTCGGGGCGCTCGACGGGCAGCAGGTGCACGTCGTCGAGCTCGACGGGTCGCGGGTCCCGGTCGAGGAGCCCACCGCGTTCCTCGACGAGGACCACGGCCGGCTGCGGACGGTCGCCCTGGACGCGGAGGGCGCGCTGTGGATCACCACCTCCAACCGCGACGGGGTGGGCACGCCGAGCGAGGACGACGACAAGGTGCTGCGGGTGCTCCCGCCGACGTCCTCGGCCGGCTCTCCGCTCTGACGCGAGGCCGCCCGGGCTACCGGGTGAAGCGGTGGACGACGTGGTCGGGTGGGTCGACCGGGTTGTCCGGCACCAGCTCACCCTCGGCGTACCAGGTCGCGCCCGCGCGGCGCAGGGCCCGCCAGGAGGCCACGTTGCCCCGGGCCACCGGCACGAGGACGTCCTGCGCCTCGGGGTGGTCGGCGAAGCCCCGGGCCACCGCAGCGGCGATCATCGCCGCGCCCAGCCCCCGGCCGCGGGCCCCCGGCTCGCCGACCAGGTAGTCGATGCTCAGCGCCCCCGCCGGCACCTCACAGATCGCTGACAGCTCGGCGAGCGACTCCGGTTCGTCGGCGAACGCGTACACCTGCACCAGCCCGAACGGCTCACCCTCGTGCACGCCGAGGAAGACCGCCGTCGGATCGGTGCCGTCGACGCTCGGGCCGTACTGCCGCTCGATCGCGGCGGGGCCGGGGTCGTCGTCCCACCACCGGGCGACCAGCGGCTCGGCCAGCCAGCGGCAGAGCAGCGGGAGGTCCGCCCGCCGCAGCGGGCGCAGCTCGACGGCGGGCAGCCCCACCGCACCAGGCTAGGAGCCCAGCACCCGCTCCTCCAGCATCCGCTTCACGGTGGGGGCATCGGCCTTGCCGCGGGTGGTCTTCATGACCGCCCCGACGAGCGCGCCCAGCGCCTGCACCTTGCCGGCCTTGACCTTGGCGATGACGTCGGGGGCGCCGGCGATCGCGGCCTCGACGGCGGCGACCAGCTCGTCGGACTCCCCCATCACGGCCAGCCCCTGCGCCTGGACGACCTGCGCCGGGTCCCCCTGGCCGGCCAGCACGCCGTCGAGCACCTGGCGGGCCAGCCCGTCGTTGATGGTGCCCTCGTTGACCAGCCGGACCAGCTCGGCGACCTGCGCCGGGGTGACCGCCAGCTCGCCGAGCTCGGTGCCGGCCTCGTTGGCCCGGCGGGCCAGGTCACCCAGCCACCACTTCCGGGCGTCACCAGGGGAGGCGCCGGCCGCGACGGTCTGCTCGACCAGGCCCAGGGCGCCGGCGTTGGCCAGCCAGGTCATCTCCGTGCCGGAGATGCCCCACTCCTGCTGGAGCCGGGTGCGCCGGGCGGCCGGCAGCTCGGGGAGCTCGGCGCGCAGCTTCTCGATCCAGTCCGCGTCGGGCGCCAGCGGCACCAGGTCGGGCTCGGGGAAGTACCGGTAGTCGGTCGCCTCCTCCTTGCTGCGCCCGGAGGAGGTGGTGCCGGTGTCCTCGTGGAAGTGCCGGGTCTCCTGCACGATCCGGCCGCCGGAGTCGAGGACGGCGGCCTGCCGGCGCATCTCGAACCGGACCGCGCGCTCGACCGACCGCAGCGAGTTCACGTTCTTGGTCTCGGTGCGGGTGCCCCACTCCAGGTCGCCGACCGGGTTGAGCGAGATGTTCACGTCGCAGCGCAGGCTGCCCTGCTCCATCCGGACGTCGGAGACGCCGAGGGCCTGGACGATCTCGCGCAGCTCGGTGACGTAGGCGCGGGCGACCTCGGGGGCCAGCCGGCCGGCGCCGGGCACCGGGCGGGTGACGATCTCCACCAGCGGGATGCCGGCCCGGTTGAAGTCGATCAGCGAGTGGTCGGCGCCGTGGATGCGCCCGGTGGCCCCACCGACGTGCAGGTTCTTGCCGGTGTCCTCCTCCAGGTGCACCCGCTCGATCTCCACGCGGTGCGTCGTCCCGTCGACCTCGACGTCCAGGTGGCCGGCGACGCACAGCGGTTCGTCGTACTGGCTGGTCTGGAACCCCTTGGGGATGTCGGGGTAGAAGTAGTTCTTCCGGGCGAACCGCGACCAGTTCGCGATCCGGCAGCCCAGCGCCAGGCCGATCTTGATGGTCGCCTCGATGGCGGCGGCGTTGGCCACCGGCAGCGAACCGGGCATGCCCAGGCACACCGGGCAGGTGTGGGTGTTCGGCTCGGCACCGAAGGTGGTGGCGCAGCCGCAGAACATCTTGGAGGCGGTGCCCAGCTCGACGTGGGTCTCCAGCCCGATGACCGGCTCGTAGCGGGTCAGGACCTCGTCGAACTCGACCAGCCGGTCGGCGGTGCTGGTCATGGCTTCTCCTCCGGGTGGTCGATCGGGCCGGACGTCGTGCTGCGGCCGGTGGTGGCGCTGCGGGTGGTGAACCAGGCGCCGATGGCGGTCAGCACGCCGAGGACGATGAAGACGGCGAAGATCGCCTGGCCGGTCACGGCCCACAGCACCGCGCCGGCGACGATCACGAAGACCGTCAGCCCCCAGGCTGCCTTCATGGGCCCGTTCACGCGGCACCCGCCGGGGCGCCCAGCTCGTCGAGCAGCCGGTGCCCACGGGCGGCGTCCTGCGCGGCCTCCAGGGCGGCGGCGATGCGGTAGCACCGCTCGTCGGCCAGCGCCGGGGCCATGACCTGCAGCCCCACGGGCAGCCCGTCGGACAGCCCGCTGGGCACCGAGATCGCGGGGAGCCCGGCCAGGCTGGCCGGCAGCGTGCACAGGTCGGCGGCGTACATCGCGATCGGGTCGTCGACCCGGGCGCCGATCGGGAAGGCGACCGTGGGCATGGTCGGGCTGACCAGCACGTCGACGTCGGCGAAGGCGGCACCGAAGTCCCGGGTGATCAGCGTGCGCACCTTCTGCGCCTGGCCGTAGTAGGCGTCGTAGTACCCGCTGGAGAGCGCGTACGTGCCCAGGATGATCCGCCGCTTGACCTCCGGGCCGAAGCCCTGCTCCCGGGTCAGCGCCATGACCTCGTCGAGGTCGCGGCTGCCGTCGTCACCGGCCCGCAGGCCGAACCGGACGCCCTCGTAGCGGGCCAGGTTGCTGGAGGCCTCGCTCGGCGCGATCAGGTAGTAGGCCGGCAGCGCCAGGTCGAACGAGGGGCAGGAGACCTCGGTGACCTCGGCGCCCAGCCCGGCCAGGACCTCGATCGCCTCGCGGGTGCGGGCCAGCACGCCGGGCTCGTAGCCGTCGGTGTGGCCCTCGCCGCCGAGCTCGCGCACGACACCGACCCGCACGCCGCGCAGGTCGCCGGCCGCGCCCTCGCGGGCAGCGTCGGCCAGCCGGGCCAGCGGGGTGTCGATGCTGGTGGAGTCGCGCGGGTCGTGGCCGCCGATGACCTCGTGCATCACCGCGGCGTCCAGCACCGTGCGGGCCATCGGCCCGGCCTGGTCCAGGCTGGAGGAGAAGGCGATCAGGCCGTAGCGGGAGACCGAGCCGTAGGTCGGCTTGTGCCCGACTATCCCGGTCACGGCGGCCGGCTGCCGGATGGAGCCGCCGGTGTCGGTGCCGATCGACCAGGGCGCGAGGTGCCCGGCGACCGCGGCGCTGGAGCCACCGGAGGAGCCGCCGGGGATGCGGTCGGTGTCCCAGGGGTTGCGGGTCACCTGGTACGCGGAGTTCTCGGTGGAGGAACCCATCGCGAACTCGTCCATGTTGGTCTTGCCCAGCAGCACGGTGCCGGCCTCGGCGAGCCGGGTGGCGACCGTGGCGCTGTAGGGCGGGAGCCAGCCCTCGAGGATCTTCGAGCCGCTCGTGGTCGGCACGCCCTCGGTGACCACCAGGTCCTTGAGGGCCACCGGGACCCCGGCCAGCGGGCCGAGCTCGGCGCCGGTGGCACGGGCCTGGTCGACCGCGGCGGCCGCGGCGAGCGCGGCGTCGTCCTCGACGTGCAGGTAGGCGCCGAGCCGGCCGTCGTCGGCGGCGATCCGGTCCAGGTGCGCACGGGTCACCTCGACGGCGCTCACCTCCCCGGAGCTCAGCAGCCGGGAGAGCCCGGCGACGTCGACGCGGGTCAGGTCACTGCTGGTGCCGGTCACTCGGCGTCCCCCAGGATGCGCGGCACGCGGATGCGGCCGTCCTCGGCGGCGGGCGCACCGGCCAGCACGACGTCGCGCGACAGGCTCGGGGTCACCTCGTCGGGGCGGAGCACGTTGGTCAGCGGGACGGCGTGGGTCATCGGCGGCACGTCGGCCACCGCGGCCTCACCCACCCGGGCGACGGCGGCGAGCACCTGGTCGAGCTGCCCGGCGAACCGGTCCAGCTCCTCGTCGGTGACGGCCAGGCGCGACAGACGCGCCAGGTGTGCGACGTCCTCACGGGAGATGCTGCTCATGCTGCGCTGGGACCCCACTTCGGCGGCCGGACGGGCCCGGCCTCGACTCGCTCCACGACCCAGCCACTGTACGTGGGACGCCGTGGCCGCCCGACCGCGAGCCGGGGTTGGTCCGGGGGCCCTTCATGGGGGAGGCTGCCCCCTGTCCGCGATCGACGGCGATCGACCAGCTCCAGCACGCCGTCCGGGGGAATCCGTGTCCTACCTTCTGCGATTGGTCGTCCCCGACCGGCCCGGCACGCTCGGCGCCGTCGCGACGGCGCTCGGCCATGCGGGCATCGACATCGTCTCCGTCGACGTCCTCGAGCGCGGGAACGGCGTCGCCGTCGACGACATCGTGGTGGAGCTCCCCGCCGACCGGGTCGCCGACAGCCTGATCACCGCAGCGACCGCCGTGCCCGGCGTGCAGGTCGAGTCCCTGCGCCCGTTCGCCGGTCCGATGGACACCCACCGGGAGCTGGAGCTGCTGGAGGCGCTGGCCCCGGCCGGGGACGGCACCGCCAAGGTGCTCGCCACCGAGCTCCCTCGGGTGTTCCGCAGCGGCTGGGCGGTGGTGCTCGCCGGGTCAGCCGACCAGCTCACCGTGCTGGCCGCATCGGACGCCGCGCCGTCGCTGGAGGGCGTCCGCACCCCGTGGCTGCCGCTGATCACGCCCCTGTTGCTGCCCAGCGAGGGCGAGTGGGTGCCGCGCCGCTGGCAGGAGATGGCGGTGGAGATGATGGCTGCGCCGCTGGACCCCGGCACCGCTGTGCTGCTGGGCCGGTCCGGCGGGCCGGTGTTCCGCCGCTCGGAGCTGCTGCGGCTGGCCCACCTGACCGGGCTCGCCGCGACGGTCACCCGGCTCCCACCGGCCGACTGAAGGAGTGCCCCGCTGCAGCGGGGCCGTCAGGCGCCGGCGGGATCGGCGGCCGCCGCGCCGTCGCCGATGGTGGCCACCTCGCGGGCGGCGTCCGGCCCCTGCTCGAGCAGGACCGTGAAGCCGTCGTCGTCCAGGACCGGCGCCTTCACCGCGATCGCCTTGTCGTACTTGCTGCCGGGGTCGGCGCCGACGACGACGAAGCCGGTCTTCTTCGACACCGAGCCGGTGACCTTGCCCCCGCGCTCCTGGATGGCGGCGATCGCCTGGTCCCGGCTGTGGTCACGCAGCGAGCCGGTGACGACGACGGTGATCCCGGTGAGCGGGCCGGGCCCGGAGTCGGACTCGGGGTCGGCCATCCGGACGCCGGCGGCCCGCCACTTCTCCACCACGTCGCGGTGCCAGTCGACGGTGAACCAGTCTCGCACCGCGGTGGCGATGGTCGGCCCGACGCCCTCGGCGGCGGCGAGCTCCTCCTCGGTCGCGGCCATCAGCCGGTCGATCGAGCGGAACTCGCGGGCGAGCGCCTGGGCCGCCGTCGGCCCGACGTGCCGGATCGACAGCGCCACGAGCACCCGCCACAGCGGGACGTCCTTGCGGGTCTGCAGGTTGGCGAGCAGCCGCTTGCCGTTGGCGGAGAGGGTGCCGTCCTTCCTGGTGAAGAAGTCGGTGCGGCACAGCGCGTCCTCGTCGAGGGTGAAGACGTCGCCCTCGTCGGTGAGCAGCCGGCTCTCCAGCAGGGCGGTCGCCGCCTCGTAGCCGAGCACCTCGATGTCGAAGGCGCCGCGGCCGGCGACATGGAAGACCCGCTCCCGGAGCTGCGCCGGGCAGGACCGGGCGTTCGGGCAGCGGATGTCGGCGTCACCCTCCTTCTCCGGGCGGAGCTCGGTGCCGCACTCGGGGCAGTGGGTGGGCATCAGGAACTCGCGCTCGGAGCCGTCGCGGGCCGCCACGACCGGGCCGAGCACCTCCGGGATCACGTCGCCGGCCTTGCGGATCACCACGGTGTCGCCGATCCTCACGCCCTTGCGCTTGACCTCGCTGGCGTTGTGCAGCGTGGCCAGCTGGACGGTGGAACCGGCGACCTTGACCGGCTCCATGTAGGCGAAGGGGGTGACCCGTCCGGTGCGGCCCACGTTGACCCGGATGTCGTGCAGCTTCGTCGTCGCCTCCTCCGGGGGGTACTTGAACGCGATGGCCCACCGGGGTGCCCGGCTGGTCGAGCCGAGCCGGCGCTGCAGGGCGACCTGGTCGACCTTGACGACGACGCCGTCGATCTCGTGCTCGACGGCGTGCCGCTGCTCCCGGTAGCGCTCGATGTAGGCCCAGACCCCGGGGAGGTCCTCGACCACCTCGTACCGTTCGCTGACCGGCAGCCCCCAGGCGCGCAGCTGCTCGTAGCCGTCGGACTGGTGGGCGGGCTCGAAACCGCGGCGGGCGCCGATGCCGTGCACCACCATGCTGAGCGGGCGCTTCGCCGTCTCGCGGGCGTCCTTCTGCCGCAGCGAACCGGCCGCGGCGTTGCGCGGGTTGGCGAAGGGCGGTTTGCCCGCCTCCACCAGCCCGGCGTTGACCTCGGCGAACGCGGCGACCGGGAAGTAGACCTCCCCGCGGACCTCCAGGAACTCCGGCACGTCGTCCCCGGTCAGCTGCTGGGGGACGACGGCCAGGGTGCGCACGTTGGCGGTGACGTCCTCCCCCGTCGTCCCGTCGCCGCGAGTGGCCGCCCGGACCAGCCGGCCGCCCTCGTAGACCAGGTCGATGGCCAGCCCGTCGACCTTCAGCTCGCAGAGGTAGCCAGCACCGGCAGCGCCGTCCCGCTCCGCGCGGGCGGCCCAGGCGGAGAGCTCGTCGGAGGAGAAGGCGTTGTCCAGGCTCTGCATGCGCTCCGGGTGGGTGACCGGGGCGAAGGTGGCGCCGAAGCCGCCGTTGACCTTCTGGCTGGGCGAATCCGGCGTGACAAGGGCCGGGTGGGCCGCCTCCAGCGCCTTCAACTCACCCATCAGCTCGTCGTACTGGCCGTCGCTGACCAGCGGGGCGTCCTGCACGTAGTAGGCGAAGGCGTACCGGTCGAGCTCCTCGGACAGGTCCCGGTGCCGGGTGCGCGCCTCGTCGGGGACCTCGGTGACGTCCTGCCGGTCGACGGGCGCCTCGACCGCGGGCTGGTCAGCCGCGTCCACCGTGTCCTGCTCCAGCTCAGCCTCGCTGCTCACGGACGAGACGGTATCCGGCGGGTCGGACGGGAAACGGCGGCCCAGGCAGCCCGACGCGCCGCGGCAGCACTAGAGCGGTGGGCCGATGAGGATCTGGGTGCCGTCGGGGCGGTAGGTGCGCCATCGTCCGCCGGGATCGCGTTCGACCCGGAACCCGTGGTGGACCTTGGTGTGGTGCCGTTCGCACAACAGGGCTGAGTTCTGCAGCGAGGTCTCCCCGCCGTGCAGCCAGTGGATGAGGTGGTGGACGTCGCACCACCACGACGGCGCGCCGCAGCCGGCGAACACGCAGGACTTGTCGCGGCGTTCCACGGCCTTGCGCAGCCCGGGGGTGACCACCCGGTGGTCCCGCCCCAGGTCCAGCGGCACCCCGTCGGGTCCCATCACGATCCGGGAGGTGCTGCCGTCGCAGGCCAGGTAACGGGCGCGGGCGGCGGAGATCGTCGCCCCGAACCCCATCTCCCCGGCACCAGGACCGGTCGCCGGGTCGACCAGGTCCTCGAGGTCGATGCCCACCACCACGTGGGGCTTCACCGTGCGCAGGATCGGCAGGTTCCCCGACGCCAGCTGGTTGTCACACAGCTGCACGAAGGCATCGCCGTTCTGCTGCGCGCGGGTCCGCTCATCACCCTTGGGCCGGTGGGCCTGCACGATCGACTCGATCGCCGCCTGCACCTTCTCCCCACCGGCGGCATCCAGCTCGAAGCGGCCGGTGACGGTCCCGTCGGCGTGCTTGACCATCGTCAGCCGACGCCCCTCCGTGGGGTCCGGCTCGGGACCGTCGGGGTCCAGGGCGTCGTCGAAGGCCTGCACCGCGGCGGCCAGCGACTCGTGCGGGGACTCGGTGGCCACGCGCGCCCACACCTGGTCGAAGGCACCCAGGTCGATGCCCTGTTCCTCGGCCCGGGCGACCTCGCGGGGGCCGATCTTCTCCGCCACCACGTTCACCTGCCCGGCGGTCACCACACCCTCGGCGAACCCGGCCGCCAAGGCCGGGAAGTGCTCCAGCACCCGCCCCGACCGCACGATCCGCGACGCCTCCGTCTGCGACAACCGGGGATGACCGATCAACCACGCACGCATCGACTTCAACCCGTCGTGCTCGCAGGCCTGCGTCAGCTCCGCGTGCCGCACCGTGCGGGTCAACTCCGCCGCGACCCGGTTCTGCAACGCCACCAGCACGGCCACCCGGTCCAACGCGGCCCCGTCGCTCAACCCGTGCAGATCTTCGGCCGCCAGGGCGTCCAGAGCCGACTGGAACTCGCTCACAGACACCTCCCGACCAGTTCGAACGCTTGTACGAATACTACCGCCGAAGAAGAGCTCCCACAACGCGAATCCCCAGGTCAACGCCTTGTCCACAGATGTAGGAGACCTCTTGACGACCCCTGCCAGGACGAGACCATGACCCCGTGCACCCGGACCTCGAGCGCGCTCTCCAGCCGGTCTTCGACGACCTCCGCGCCACGTCGGGGCCGCTCCCTCGCCGGGTCGACGCCGACTGGCCCGGCATCGGCCAGGACGACGGTGGGCCACCCACGGCCCGGGCCGTGCTGTGGGGCCGCGCCAGCGGTCAGGGCGTCTTCGTGGAGCTCCACCTCCCGCTGCCCCACCAGGTCGTCCAGGTGGCCGACGGCGTGCAGGACTGGGTCGTCGAGGAGCTGTGGGGGTGCGCTCCGACCAACTGGCTGCGCTGCCCGCAGCACCCCGAGACCCACCCCCTCGAGGCGCGGGTGCGGTACGCCGCCGCCTGGTGGACGTGCCCGCGTGACGACGTCCCGGTCAGCGAGGTCGGGAGCCTCCGCTGAGCCGGGCCGTCACTCCGGCAGGAGGTACTTCGCCGCCTCGCGGACGTGCGCCATCGCCGTCCGGGCGTAGGCCTCACTCGCCCCGGCCAGACCGCAGGACGGCGTGAGCGTCACGGCGCCGACCAGCTCCTCGGCCGGGAACCCGAGCTCGCGCCACCAGGCCTGCACGCGGGTGGCGGTCGCCTTCGGCCGGCCCACGTCGGTGTCGGTGCCGGGGACGACGCCGACGAACAGGTGGGTGCCTGCCTCGATGGCGGTGCCGACGGCGTCGAGGTCCTGCACCAGCCCCAGGTCGAAGGACAGCCCCTGTGCCCCGGCGGCCCGGAACAGGTCCAGGGGGGCGCGCTGGGCGCAGCAGTGCAGGACGACCGGCGCCGGCACCCGCTGGACGAGCCCGGTCAGCTGCTCCTCCACGACGTGGGACTCCACCGCCGAGAGCTTCCCGAACCCACTGACGGTGGGCAGTCCGCCCTGCAGCACGGCGGGCACCGACGGCTCGTCGAACTGGACGAGGACCGAGGCCCCCGGGACCCGGGAGGAGACGGCGGCCACGTGGGCAGCGATCCCCTCGGCGAGGGACTGCGCGAGGTCGCGGCGCGCCCCCGGGTCCACCACGGCGCGGTCGCCGCGGGTGCGCTCCAGCCCGGCGGCCAGGGTCCACGGCCCGGCCACCTGGACCTTGAACGGCCCCACGTACCGCTCGGCCACCTCGTAGAGGGCGTCCAGGTCCCGGGCCATCGCCTCCTTGGCCCGGCGCAGGTCGGCACCGGGGCGGGCCACCAGCCGCCAGCCCGCCGGGGTGAGGTCGACGTAGAGGTCGACCAACAGGGCGGCAGCGCGCCCGATCAGGTCCGAGCCGGGGCCGCGGCCGGGCAGCTCGGGGAGGTGCGGGAGGTCCGGCAGCTCGCCGACGACCAGCCGCATCGCCTCGACCGGGTCGCTGCCGGGCAGGGACCCGATGCCGGTGGCCGGCCCCCAGACGGGCAGCGCCGGTCGTACGTCGTCGCCGGTGCCGGGCTCGCGGCCCGGCCCGGTGCTGTCGTCCGGGAGATCCGTCGCCGAGGTCACGTGCCGACCGTAGCCCGCCGTCCCGCCAGCACCGGGGACGGTCAGCTCAGCACGGGCTCCGGTCGTTCACGGGCGCCCAGCACCGCGCCCTGCCCCAGCACCAGGTCGCCCCGCTCGGCGTCGGGGGCGTAGAGCACCGCCGACTGCCCCGGCGCGACCCCACGCTGCCGTTCGCCGAGCACCAGGCACAGCCCGCCGTCCTCGGCGAGGGAGACCTCGCAGGCGACCGGCACGGCGTGGGCGCGCAGCTGGACCTGCGCCCGGAACGGCAGGTCGGGCACCGGCCCGGTCCACGTGGGGGCCCCGGTGTGCACCTCATCGACCTCCGCCTGCTCCGCGGTGCCGATGGTCACGGTGCGGCTGACCGGCTCGATCCCCAGCACGTACCGCGGGCGCTGGTCACCGGCGGTCACCCCCAGCCCGCGACGCTGGCCGATGGTGAAGCCGTGCGCGCCGGCGTGCGTCCCGACGGTCTGACCGGTCGCGGCGTCGACGACCGGACCGGGCTGCTCGCCCAGCCGCCGGGCGAGGAAGCCGCGGGTGTCGCCGTCGGAGATGAAGCAGATGTCGTGCGAGTCCGGCTTGGTGGCCACCGCGTAGCCGCGCTCGGCGGCCAGCTCCCGCACCCGGTCCTTGGTCATCGAACCGAGCGGGAAGACCGCGCCGGCCAGCTGCTCGGCGGAGAGCACACCGAGCACGTAGGACTGGTCCTTCGCCGGGTCGACCGAGCGGCGCAGCTCGCCGTCGGCCAGCCGCGCGTGGTGACCGGTGACGACGGCGTCGAAGCCCAGCGCCCGGGCCCGGTCGAGGACCGCGGAGAACTTGATCTTCTCGTTGCAGCGCAGGCACGGGTTCGGCGTCCGGCCCGCGGCGTACTCGGCCACGAAGTCGTCGATGACGTCCTCGCGGAACCGGTCGGCCAGGTCCCAGACGTAGAAGGGGATGCCGAGGGAGTCGGCGACCCGCCGGGCGTCGTGCGAGTCCTCGACGCTGCAGCAGCCCCGGGCACCGCTGCGCAGCGTCTGCCGGTCCGGGGAGAGCGCCAGGTGCACCCCGGTGACGTCGTGCCCCGCCTCGACGGCCAGCGCGGCGGCGACCGCGGAGTCCACTCCCCCGCTCATGGCGGCGATCAGTCGCATCTCAGTGCCGCCCGGTCCCGGCCCGCCGGGCCCGCTCCACGACCGGGCCGATCACCTCGAGCAACGCGTCGACGTCGGCGTCGGTCGAGGTGTGGCCCAGGCTGAACCGCAACGAGCTGCGGGCCCGGGCGGGGTCGGCGCCGGCAGCCAGCAGCACGTGGCTGGGCCGGGCGACGCCCGCACTGCACGCCGACCCGGTGGAGCACTCGATCCCCCGCGCGTCCAGCAGCATGAGCAGCGCGTCGCCCTCCGCGCCGGGGAACGACAGGTGGGCGTTCCCCGGGAGCCGCCCCGGACCACCGGCCACCACGTCGTCCAGCGGTGGGCCGTTGAGCTGGGCGTCGGGCACCTCGGCGACGACGCCGGCGACCAACCGGTCGCGCAGGGCGGCCACCCGGGCAGCGCGCTCGGCCCGGTCGGCGACGGTGGCGTGCGTGGCCGCAGCCAGCCCGACGATCGCGGCGACGTCCAGGGTGCCGGACCGGACGTCGCGTTCCTGCCCGCCGCCGTGCAGCAGCGGGGTGCACTCGGCGTCCCGGCGCAGCAACAGCGCGCCGGCCCCCATCGGGCCGCCCACCTTGTGCCCGGTCATGGTCAGCGCGTCGACACCGCTGGCGGCGAAGTCCAGGGGCAGCTGGCCGATCGCCTGCACCGCGTCGGTGTGCAGCGGCACCCCGACCTCGTGGGCCAGCGCGGCGAGCGCGGTCAGGTCACTGACGGCGCCGATCTCGTTGTTGGCCCACATGACCGTGGCCAGGGCGACGTCCCGCCCGTCGCCGAGGGCCTCGGCCAGCGCGTCACGGGTGACCCGGCCGGTCGGCTCGACGCGCAGCCAGGTGACCTCGGCGCCCTCGTGCTTCTCCAGCCACTCGACGCTGTCCAGGACGGCGTGGTGCTCCGCCGGGCTGGCCACGATCCGCCGGCGCCCCTGGTCGGCCGTGCGGCGGGCCCAGTACAGCCCCTTGACGGCGAGGTTGTCGCCCTCCGTGCCACCGCCGGTGAACAGCACCTCCGACGGCCGCGCCCCCAGGGCGGCGGCCAGTCGCTCCCGCGACTCCTCGGCGACCCGCCGGGCCTCCCGGCCGCTGGCGTGCAGGGACGAGGCGTTGCCCACCCGGGCCAGCTGCTCGGTCATGGCCGCGAGCGCGACCGGCAACATGGGGGTCGTCGCCGCGTGGTCGAGGTAGGTCATGGCAGAGCCAGCGTATGCCTCGTGCGCCGAGGGCAACCCGATCGTGTCCGACAGGTGGAAGTCCACACCGCCTGCCCGCCTCCTCGTCCCTGTGGCCGCGACGTGCGTCGAGCGCCGACCCGGAGGCCGGCGCCCGACGCGACGTGCTCTTCCACCCTCCCGCTGCCCCAATGAGGGAGCGCAGGAGAGCCCTCGGTGCTACTTGCGGGCGCTGATCTGTTCGGTGGCCGCCGGGACGACGGTGAACAGGTCGCCCACCACGCCGAAGTCGGCCAGCTCGAAGATCGGTGCCTCGGGGTCCTTGTTGACCGCGACGATCGTCTTCGAGGTCTGCATCCCGGCGCGGTGCTGGATCGCCCCGGAGATGCCCACCGCGATGTACAGCTGCGGCGAGACGGTCTTCCCGGTCTGCCCGACCTGGAAGGAGTGCGGGTAGAAGCCGGAGTCGACGGCGGCGCGAGAGGCACCGACGGCGCCACCGAGGGAGTCGGCGAGCCCCTCGATCACCGAGAAGTTCTCGGCACTGGCCACGCCGCGACCGCCGGAGACGACGATCGCAGCCTCGGTGAGCTCAGGCCGGTTGGACTTCTGCTCCACGACCCGGTCGAGCACCCGGGTGCGCTTGGCGGCCTCGGAGACCGCGACCTGCACGGTCTCCTCGGTGCCGGCGGCCGGGGCCGGCTCGGGGGTGACCGAGTTGCCGCGCAGGGTGTAGATCGGCGTGCCGACGGTGACCTGCGAGTGCACGATCGTCGCCCCGGCGAACGCCACCTGGGTGGCGGTGCCGTCGGCGGCGATCTCGGTGACGTCGGTCAGGAAGCCGCTGCCGGTCTTGATGGCCAGCCGGCCGGCGATCTCCTTGCCCTCCGGGGAGGAGGGGATGACGACCGCGGCCGGTGCCTTCTCAGCGACCAGCTGTGCCAGCACCTCGGCCTTGGGGGCCACCAGGTAGGCGTCGACGTCGTCGGACTCGGCGACGTAGATCTTCGCCGCGCCGTACTCGGCCAGCACGTCCTTGATGCCCGCGGCGGTGCCGGGGGCACCGATGACGACGGCGGCGGGCTCACCGAGCACACGCGCGGCGGTCAGCGCCTCCAGCGTCGACTTGCGGGGCCCACCGTCGGCGGGGTTCAGCTCGGCAAGGACCAGGACCTCTGCCATGTCTGTTCTCTCCTCAGCTCTGAGTCGCGCGCCGGTCAGACGATCTTCTGGGCGGCCAGGTAGCCGACCAGCTTGTCGGCACCGTCGCCCTCGTCGGCGACCTTCACGCCCTCGCCCTTGGGCGGGCGGCCGGCGAAGTCGACGACCTTGCTGGTGGCGGTGGCCAGGCCCACGGTCGACGCGTCGATGCCCAGGTCGGCGAGGGTCTTGGTCTCGACCGGCTTCTTCTTGGCGGCCATGATCCCCTTGAAGGAGGGGTAGCGCGGCTCGTTGATCGTGTCCCAGGTGGAGACGATCGCCGGCAGCGGCGCCTCGACCTCCCAGTAGCCGCCGTCGGTCTGCCGCTCGATCTTGGCCATCGAGCCCTCGATCGTCAGCTTGCGGGCGCCGGACAGCTGCGGGATGCCCAGCCGCTCCGACAGCAGCGCCGGCATCACCGAGACCTGACCGTCGGTGGACTCGGCGCCGCACAGCACCAGGTCGTACTCCAGCTGCGACAGCGCGGCGGCGATGACGGCGCTGGTCTGCACGGCGCAGGAGCCGTGGATCGCCGGGTCGCTGACGTGCACGGCCTTGTCCGCGCCCATCGACAGGGCCTTGCGGATGGCATCGGTGGCGGTGTCGGGGCCGACGGTCAGGACCGTGACCTCACCGCCCTGCGCCTCCTTGACGGTGAGCGCCTCCTCGATGGCGTACTCGTCCATCTCGTTGATCACGTTGTCGGCGGTGGCCCGCGCGACGGTGTTGTCCGACGGGTCCAGCTTCCGCTCGCTGCCGGAGTCGGGGACCTGCTTGACCAGAACGACGATGTTCATCGTCAGACCAACCTCCGCGGTGGTTCGGGTGGGCGCGGGCGAAGCCCGCCTCGTGCCGATCATCGAGGCTACTTGCGGGTAACACCCGGCGCGCAGGGAGGGGCCGGGTGACCTGGCTCACTCGGCCACGGTCCACTCCCCCGTGCGGGCGAAGTGCTCGAGGACGGCGGTGTGCGGGGCCAGGTCCAGCCCCTGCGCCGCCACCCAGGCGTCGTCGTAGTACGTGCAGGCGTAGCGCTCCCCGCCGTCGCACAGCAGCGTGACGACGCTGCCGGTGCGGCCGGCGGCGAGCATCTCGGCGATGAGCCCGAAGGCCCCCCACAGGTTGGTGCCGGTCGACCCGCCGGCCCGGCGCCCGGTCACCTGCCTCAGGTGGCGCATGGCCGCCAGCGAGGCGGCGTCGGGCACGCAGACCATCCGGTCGACGATGGTCGGGACGAACGAGGGCTCCACCCGGGGCCGGCCGATGCCCTCGATCCGCGAACCACGACCGACGGTGGCCGGGTCGGCGTCCCGCCAGCCGGGGAAGAACGCCGAGCCCTCCGGGTCGACGACGGCCAGCCGGGTGGGCAGCCGGCGGTACCGGACGTACCGGCCGATCGTGGCGCTGGTGCCACCGGTGCCGGCGCCGACGACGACCCACTCCGGCACCGGGTGCCGTTCCCGGCTCAGCTGATCGAAGACCGACTCGGCGATGTTGTTGTTCCCGCGCCAGTCGGTGGCCCGCTCGGCGTTGGTGAACTGGTCGAGGTAGTGCCCGCCCGTCTCGGCGGCGATCCGGCGCGCCTCGTCGTAGACGGTCCCCGCATCGGCCACCAGGTGGCAGCGACCGCCGTGGAACTCGATCAGGGCGATCTTCTCCGCGCTCGTCGTCGCCGGCATCACCGCCACGAAGGGCAGCCCCAGCATCCGGGCGAAGTAGGCCTCGCTGACCGCCGTCGACCCGCTGGAGCTCTCCACCACGGTGCTGCCCTCGTGCAGCTGACCCGAGCACAACGCGTACAGGAACAGCGAACGCGCCAGCCGGTGCTTGAGGCTGCCGGTGGGGTGGGTCGACTCGTCCTTGAGGTAGAGGTCGATGCCCCACTCCGGCGGCAGCGGGTAGACCAGCAGGTGGGTGTCGGCAGACCGGTGCGCGTCGGCGTCGACCAGCGCGACGGCCCGGTCGACCCAGGCCCGCCCGCCGGGGTCGGAGCGGTCGAGATCGGTGGGGCGCACGGCGGTCACCAGGGCATGCTCCCGCACCGACGACGCCGGCACCCCGAGGTGGTCAGCGACCGGTGAAGGTGGCCTTGCCGGGACCGTGCTCCAGGAACGAGCGCATCCCGGTCGCCTGGTCCTCGGTGTCGAACAGCTCGGCGAACAGCCGGCTCTCCAGCTCCAGCCCGGCGGCCAGGGTGCCGTCCAGCCCCTCGTCGATGGCCCGCTTCGCCGCGGCGAGCGCCAGCGGCGGCCCCTCGGCGAACTTGCGGGCCATCGCCACGGCGGTCGCGTGGACCTCGTCGTCGGGGACGACGGCGTCGGCCAGCCCCATCTCCAGGGCCTCCTCGGCGCCCACGTGCCGGCCGGTGAACACCAGGTCCTTGGCCTTGGCCGGGCCGACCAGCCGGGCCAGCCGCTGGGTGCCACCGGCACCGGGGATGACGCCCAGCTGGATCTCCGGCTGCCCCACCTTCGCGCCGCGGCCCATGATCCGGAAGTCCGCGCACAGCGCCAGCTCGTAGCCGCCGCCGAGGGCGTAGCCGGTGATCGCGGCGATCACCGGCTTCGGGATGCGGGCGACCGTGGTGAACGAGGAGGTCAGCTCCCGGCCCCACGCCACCATGCTCGCGCCGGTCAGCTGCGACATGGCCTTGATGTCGGCCCCGGCGGCGAACACCCGCTCCCCGCCGTAGAGGACGACGGCCCGCACGTCGGCGCGCTCCCCGGCCTCCAGCGCCGCGGCCCGCACCTCCCAGTGCAACTGCTCGTCGATCGCGTTCATCTTCGGCCGGTCGAGCCGGATGGTGCCGACGCCGTCCTCGACCTGGAGGGTGACGAACTCGGGCGCTGCCATACGGGCCTCCGTGTGCGGCGGGACGTCGGTGTCCGTGATCGGTGGTGGGTCAGACCCTAGGTGGCACGACGGGCGCTGAACCGCCCGTTCTCGCGCTGCACGTCCAGCGGCAGGCCGAACGCCTCCGACAGCAGCGGTGCGGTCAGCACGTCCTCGACCGGGCCGGAGCCGACCACCTCACCGCCGCGCAGCAGCAGCGCGTGGGTGTAGCCCGGCGGGATCTCCTCGACGTGGTGGGTCACCAGCACCTGCGCCGGCGCGTGCTCGTCGCGGGCGAGGTCCGACAGCCGGGTGACCAGGTCCTCCCGGCCGCCCAGGTCCAGCCCGGCGCCGGGCTCGTCGAGCAGCAGCAGCTCCGGGTCGGTCATCAGCGCGCGGGCGATCTGGGTGCGCTTGCGCTCGCCCTCCGACAGCGTGCCGAAGGGCCGGTGCGCCATCCGGGCCACGCCCCACTGCTGCATGAGCAGCGCCGCCCGGGTCAGGTCGTGCACGCCGTAGCGCTCCCGCCACCGGCCGACGACGGCGTACCCGGCGCTGACCACCACGTCACCGACCCGCTCGCCCGGCTCGATCCGCTGCGCCAGCGCCGCGCTGGTCAGCCCGATCCGGGTGCGCAGCTCGAAGACGTCGACCGCGCCGAGGGTCTCCCCGAGGATCCCCACCTCCCCGCGGGTGGGGTGCAGCTGTGCGCCGGCCAGCTGCAGCAGCGTCGTCTTCCCCGCCCCGTTGGGGCCCAGGAGCACCCAGCGCTCGTCGGGTCGGACCGTCCAGTCGACCGCGCGCAGCAGGTGCGCCTGGCCCCGGACGACGTCCACTCCGCGGATCTCGACGACCGGCTCAGTCCACACGCCTGCCATCCAACCAACCCGCCGAGCGCCGTGGTCACCCGGTTCGGCCCCGCCGGTGGGGCACGATGCCCGGGTGACCGCGTGGACGAGTGACCGACCGGTGGAGGTGTGGCCCGGCTCGCCGGCGCCGCTGGGTGCCCACTGGGACGGCACGGGCACCAACTTCGCCCTGTGGTCGGCCGGCGCGTCGGCGGTCGACCTGTGCCTCTTCGACCCCGACGGCACCGAGCACCGGCAGCGGCTGCGGGAGACGACCCACCAGGTGTGGCACGGCCGGCTGCCGGGCGTGGGCCCGGGGCAGCGCTACGGCTACCGGGTGCACGGCCCGCACGAACCCGCCTCCGGAGCCCGGTACAACCCGGCGAAGCTGCTGCTGGACCCCTACGCCCGGGCCGTGGACGGCGAGCTCGTGCTCGACGACGCGCTCTTCGGCTGGTCCGCGCACGACCCGTCCGCCGCCGACCCCACCGACTCGGCGCCGTTCGTGCCCCGCGGGGTGGTCATCCACGACTCGTTCCCGTGGGACGGCGACCGGGTGCTGCGCACCCCGTGGACCGACACGGTCATCTACGAGGTGCACGTCAAGAGCGCCACGATGACCCACCCCGACGTCCCCCCGGCGCTGCGCGGCACCTACGCCGGCCTGGCCCACCCGGCGTTCGTCGAGCACCTGGTGTCCCTCGGCGTGACCGCGGTCGAACTGCTGCCGGTGCACCACTTCGTCAGCGAGCCGCACCTCCTCCGCCGCGGGCTGACCAACCACTGGGGCTACAACACGCTGGGCTACTTCGCCCCGCACGCGGCGTACAGCTCGGCCGGCACCGGCGGTGCGCAGGTCACCGAGTTCAAGGCGATGGTCAAGGCGATGCACGCCGCGGGCATCGAGGTGGTCCTCGACGTCGTCTACAACCACACCGCCGAGGGCGACCACATCGGCCCGACCCTGTCCCTCAAGGGGATCGACAACGCCGGGTACTACCGGCTCGACGGGGAAGACCGCTCCCGCTACACCGACTACACCGGCTGCGGGAACACCCTGGACGTGCGCCGGCCTGCCGTTCTCGGCCTGCTCATGGACTCCCTCCGCTACTGGGTCACCGAGATGCACGTCGACGGCTTCCGCTTCGACCTGGCCTCCGCCCTGGCGCGCTCGATGCACGACGTCGACCGGCTGTCGGCGTTCTTCGACGTGGTCCACCAGGACCCGGTGGTGAGCACCGTGAAGCTGATCGCCGAGCCGTGGGACGTCGGCGAGGGCGGCTACCAGGTGGGCAACTTCCCGCCGCCCTGGACGGAGTGGAACGGCAAGTACCGGGACACCGTGCGCGACGTCTGGTCCGGCGCGCGGGTGGGCGTGCGCGACCTGGCCTACCGGCTCACCGGCTCCTCCGACCTCTACCGCTCCGACGGCCGCCGTCCGTTCGCCTCGGTCAACTTCGTCACCGCGCACGACGGTTTCACCCTGGCCGACCTGGTCAGCTACGAGCACAAGCGGAACGAGGCCAACGGCGAGGAGAACCGGGACGGCGAGAGCCACAACCGGAACTGGAACTGCGGCGTGGAAGGCCCGACCGACGACCCGGCGGTGCGCGAGCTGCGAGCCCGGCAGGTGCGCAACCACCTGGCCACCCTGCTGCTGTCGACCGGGGTGCCGATGCTGACCGCCGGTGACGAGCTGGGGCGCACCCAGGGCGGCAACAACAACGCCTACTGCCAGGACAACGAGGTCTCCTGGCTCGACTGGGGTGCGATCGACCCGGACCTGTGGAGCTTCGTGGCCACCCTGGTCGGGCTGCGCCGCCAGTTCCCGGTGCTCCGGCAGGAGGCGTTCTTCGAGGGCACCGAGATCGCCGGGACCGGCGGCACCCGGGACCTGGCCTGGTTCGCCCCGGGCGGGCACCAGCTCACCAGCAGCGACTGGTTCGACACCGGCCTGCAGACCCTCGGGATGTACCTGGACGGCCGCGGCATGCGGCACCGCGACCAGCAGGGGCGCCCGGTCATCGACGACTCCTGGCTGATCTGGTTCCACGCCGGCGCCGACCCGGTCGACGTCGTCCTCCCCGGTCCGCCGTGGGGGGACGGCTACGAGCTGGTGCTGGCCACCGAGTACCCGACCGGCACTCCCCCGCGGCCGACCGCGCTGCCCCCGGGCCCGGCGCAGCTGCCCGGCCACTCCGTCTGGGCGATGCGGGTGGTCCGGACCCCGTCACCGTCGGCGCACGCGTCCGCCTGAGCCGCGGTCAGACCGGCCCGGGCGCCCCGGCAGCCACGGCGGTGGCCAGCGCGTCCCGGGGCGGGTGTGCCAGCAGGTCGGGCAGGTCGCTGCCGGTGCCGGCGAGGAGGCCGGCAGCCACCGTGGAGTACATCGACATCAGCATCGCCGGCTGGAACGGCAGCAGGTGCAGACCCGCCAGCGCCGCGCGCTGCGCCCCCAGCGTGACCGGCCGGTGCTCCGCGCCCCAGGCCCGGGCCAGCTGGGCTGCGGTGAACGCCGTGGTGCCGGCCAGCTCGTAGACCCGGCCGACGTGGGCGTCGGGATCGGTGGCGACGTCGGCCGCGACCCGGACGGCGACGTCGGCCAGGTCCTGCCGGGCGACCGCGGCGAGTGCGCCGGTGCCGAACGGGGCGGTGACCACGCCGTCCTGCGGGGCGGCCAGCTGCCCGAACAGCTCGGCGTAGAGGCCGTTGCGCAGCACCGTCCAGCGCAGCCCGCTACGTGCCAGCCGCCGTTCGGTCCAGCGGTGGGCGAGGGCGAACCCGAGGTGGTCCCCCGCCCCGGTCAGGCTCGTGTAGACGACGTGCCCGACGCCCTGGCGCTCGGCGGCGGTGAGCACCCGGTCGTGCCGGGCGAGGACGACGTCGTCCTCGGCGTACCCGGCCGACACCAGCACCAGGACGCCGACGCCGGTGAGGTCCAGCGTCGCCGGGTCGTCCAGGTCGAGGAGCCGGCCGGCGGCGCCGAACGCGCCAGGGGTGCGGCTGCCGGCGAGCACCGGGAGCCCCGCGGCGACCAGCCCGGCGTGGATGCGGGAGCCGAGCTGACCGGACGCGCCGGTGACAAGCAGCATGGGGACTTCTTCCTCGAGGGGGACGATCACGACCGACGTGATCGTCGACGGCCCACCGGGGCCGGACAAGGAGGCACTTCCATGTCAGCAGGGCACACCGGGGGAACCGACCTGCTCGACCCCTGTGGTTCTCCCACCCATCCGGACTGCGGGATCCGCGACGTCCTGGACCGGGTCGGCGACACCTGGTCGGTGCTGGTCATCGCCGAGCTCTCCGCAGGCACCCGGCGCTTCACCGAGCTGCAGCGGGCGGTCGTGGGCGTCTCCCAGCGGATGCTCACGCTGACCGTGCGGCGGCTGGAGCGCGACGGGCTGGTGACCCGCACCGTCTACCCGACCGTGCCCGCCACGGTCACCTACGAGCTGACCGGGCGCGGCCGCGAGCTCAGCGGCCTGGTGCGGGTGCTCGCGGACTGGTCCGCGACCAACCGGGAGGCGATCACCAGCTCGCGGGCGGAGTGGGACGCCGCCAATCCGGGGTCCGACGTCCGCTGACCGGCGACGAGCCGGTCTCCCTGCGGCCCCCGCGGGGGCCGCAGGTCACTCGGCGGCCTGCTCGAAGGTGATGACGGTCCAGCCGAGCAGCAGCCGGTCGCCGTCGGCGAGCGGGTGCGGCACGCCCGGCTCCAGCTGGGTCCACTCGGTGGCCTCCGGACCGGCGACGTGGGTGCCGTTGAGCGACCCGAGGTCGGTCAGGGAGACCTCCCGACCAGCGCGCTGGATGGCGGCGTGGGCCGAGGAGAGCACGTTCTGGGTGTCGGCGATCGGCACCGGCCGGGCGTTGCCGGTCGTCACCAGGTCGTGGCCGTCGGGACGGCGACCGAGCACCAGGTCCTCGTCGACGGTGACGACCAGACCGTCGTCGAAGCGCAGCACCGGCGCGGCCGGCGGCTCGGGCCGCCAGAAGGCCGTCTGCTCCCCGCCCTGGCCGACCGGCGCACTGGCGATCCGCCCGGAGCTGCCGAAGCCGGCGTCGGAGGCCGCGGTGAAGGACTCGCCGGTGGGCAGCGAGGTGGCCGGCGGGACGGCGACGGACGGCGACGCGGCCGCCGCGAGCTGCAGCAGCGCGCCGGAACCGGGCACCGTGCCCTCGACGAGGTCGAGCGCGACCCCCGGGGGCATCGCCGCGGCGGGCTGGCCGGGGCCGACGTAGAGCGTCTGCCCGAGCGCGAACCCGGAGGCGAGCGTACAGCCGTCGACCGCGGAGCCGGAGACCGGGACGCCGTCCACGGCCGGCTGGCCCTTGCCCGACCAGAGCGCGACGCCGGCCCCGGTGCCCCCGGAGGTGTCGGCGAGCACGAGGGCGAAGGACGCCGGCCCGTCGGCGAGCCGGGACACCTGGGCGGCGACCGCGCCGAGCACGCGTTCGGCCCCGGGGCCGGCGACCCCCAGACAGGCGTGCAGGGCCGCCACCAGCGCCGGCGACCCGGGGGCGTCGACCCACAGCAGGCCACCGCCACGGCGGGCTACGACAGAGTCTCCGGGGAGGACCTCACAGCGGTCGGGCATGACGGCCAGCCTAATGACCGGACCGGGATCCCGTGACCCACGGGCGCGTGGCACGCCGCGAGCTCTGTCCATCGCGCCCGACCCGCCCCAGTGGCCCCGACCGTCCCACCCGGATGGACACCGACCGGGGGCAGATGACCAGCGCGCTCCCCCCGCTCAGGCGTTGACGACGACGCCGAGCTCCGCGGGCACCACCAGGTGCGCCGAGTGCGGGAGCACCCGCACCGTGTACCCGAACGCGCCGGTGCGCTTCAGCGGCACGGTGCCGGTGAACCAGTGCCGCGAGCCGTCCGCGCTCTCGTGCCGCAGCGCCAGCGTGGTCACCTCGTGCAGCCCGTCGGCGTCGTCGACCCGGCCGTAGGCCGCCTCGACCAGGACGTCGGACGGCGCCAGCCCGGGCAGCTCGACCTCGGCCCGCAGGTCGATGCCCCCACCGATCTCCGGCGTCTCGCCCACTCCGGTGGCCTCCACGTGCGCCACCCGCACACCGGACCAGTGCTCCAGGAGCTTCGCCCGCCAGGCCGCCTCGGCACGGGCCGCCTCGTACCCGCCGGCGGCCATCGAGCGGGCAGCGCCGGCGGCCGGCACGTAGAGCCGCTGCACGTAGTCCCGCACCATCCGGGTGGCCAGCACCTTCGGTCCGGTCTCCCGCAGGGTGTCCCGCACCATCTCCACCCAGCGGGTGGGCAGGCCGTCGGCGTCGACCTCGTAGAAGCGCGGCACCACCTGCCGGTGGAGGAGGTCGTAGATAGCCTGCGCCTCGACGTCGTCCCGCCGCTCCGGGTCCTCGACGCCGTCGGCGGTCGGGATCGCCCAGCCGTTCTGGCCGTCGAACCACTCGTCCCACCACCCGTCGCGGATGGAGAGGTTGAGCCCGCCGTTGAGCGCCGACTTCATCCCCGAGGTGCCGCAGGCCTCCAGCGGCCGCAGCGGGTTGTTCAGCCAGACGTCGCACCCCCAGTACAGGTGGCGGGCCATGCCGATGTCGTAGTTGGGCAGGAAGGCGATCCGGTGCCGGATCTCCGGGTCGTCGGCGAACTTCACCATCTGCTGGATCAGCTGCTTGCCGCCGTCGTCGGCCGGGTGGCTCTTGCCGGCGATGACCAGCTGGACCGGCCGCTCCTCGTCCAGCAGGAGCGCCTTCAGCCGATCGGGGTCGCGGAGCATCAGCGTCAGCCGCTTGTACGAGGGCACCCGACGGGCGAAGCCGATGGTCAGCACGTCGGGGTCGAACGCGGTCTCGGTCCAGTCGAGCTCGGCCTCGGCCGCCCCGCGGGACAGCGCCGTGGCCCGCACCCGCCGGCGCACCTCCTCGACCAGCCGGCCCCGCAGCAGCCGGCGGGTGCGCCACAGCTCCGCGGCGGGGATCCGGTCGACGCCGTCGAAGTGCACCTCGCCGTCCACCTCGAGCGGATCGCCCTGGCTGGTGGTCTGGGTGCCGAGCTCCACCAGCTCGCGTGCGGTCCAGGTCGGGGCGTGCACGCCGTTGGTGATCGACCCGATCGGGACGTCGTCGGGGTCGAAGCCCGGCCACAGCGGACCGAACATGTCCCGGCTGACGTGCCCGTGCAGCTGGCTCACCCCGTTGGCCCGCTGGCCCAGCCGCAAGCCCATGTGCGCCATGTTGAACGTGCCGGGGTCTGGTTCCTGACCCAGCGTCAGCAGTTGGTCGACCGGGACGCCGAAGCCGGCGAAGTAGCGCTCGATCAGCGACTTGGGGAACCGGTCGATGCCCGCGGGGACCGGCGTGTGGGTGGTGAAGACCGTGCCACCGCGCACGGCCTGCAGCGCCTCGGTGAAGGACAGGCCGTGGGACTCGGTGAGCTCCCGGATCCGCTCGATGCCCTGGAAGCCGGCGTGTCCCTCGTTGGCGTGGAAGACCTCCGGCGGCGGGGTGCCGGTCAGCGAGCAGAAAGCCCGCAGGGCACGCACGCCACCGATGCCCAGGAGCATCTCCTGGCGGAGCCGGTGGTCCTCGCCGCCGCCGTAGAGCCGGTCGGTGACCCCGCGCTCGGCCGGGCTGTTCTCCTCGATGTCGCTGTCGAGCAGCAGCAGCGACACCCGGCCGACCTGGGCCCGGTAGACGTGGGCGTACAGCGTGCGCCCCTCGGGCAGCGGCACGGCGATCACCACGGCGTTGCGGTCGGCGTCGCGCACGAGCTTCAGCGGGAGGCCGTGCGGGTCCAGCGCCGGGTAGTGCTCCAGCTGCCAGCCGTCGGCGGACAGGCCCTGGGAGAAGTAGCCCGACCGGTACAGCAGACCGACGCCGATCAGCGGGACGCCCAGGTCCGACGCCGCCTTGAGGTGGTCCCCGGCCAGGATGCCCAGCCCGCCGGAGTACTGCGGCAGCACCTCGGTGATGCCGAACTCGGCGGAGAAGTAGGCGATGGTGGCCGGCGCATCGGCGCCCAGGGACTGGTACCAGTGCGGTGCGTCGAGGTACTCGCGGAGGTCGGCGGCGACCGTCGTCAGCTGCGCCAGGAAGCCCGGGTCGTCGGCCAGCGCGGCCAGCCGCTCGGCGCTGACCTCGCCGAGGACCCTGACCGGGTCGCCACCACAGCTGGTCCAGAGCTCGGGGTCCAGCGCCTCGAACAGGTCGCGGGTCTCGGGGTGCCAGGACCAGCGCAGGTTGGTGACCAGCTGCGACAGCGGCATCAGTGCCTCGGGGAGGGAGGCGCGGACGGTGAGTCTGCGGAGGGCTCGCACCTCCGAGACCCTAGCGTGACGACGCTCACGCACGGTGCTGGACGGCGATCGGTCCGGCCCCGCCTGGGGCCACTCCGCCCCCACCCGTCACTCCCCCTCCCGGTGGAGCCCGCCCCCCGCCGACGTGTGCCCAGCTGATGATCTGGATAGCGTTGCCCCGATGACTGGCCGCGCTGACCTCCGCCTCGGCATCTCTGATGTCGCCCCCGTCGTGTCCTGCGGGTCGTTCTCGACCCGCGCCGTGGTCGGTGAACACCTGCCGATCACCGCCACCGTCTTCCGTGAGGGCCACGACGCCGTGGCCGCCAACGTCGTCTTCACGCCCCCCGGCGAGGAGCCGTCGGCTGCGCCGCTGCTCCGGATGACGAAGTTCGGCCCGGAACCCGACCGCTGGACCGCCACGGTCGTGCCCGACCGCGAGGGGCTGTGGACGTACCAGGTCGAGGCCTGGGACGACCCGCTGAGCACCTGGCACCACGACGTCGAGGTCAAGGTCGAGGCCGGCCAGGGCCCGGAGGAGCTGGCCAACGACCTGGAGTCCGGCGCCCGGCTGCTCGAGGAGGTGTCCGCCGCCGCACCCGAGGAGCACCGCGAGGCGCTCACCGGTGCGGCCGCCGTGCTGCGCGACGGGTCGCTGGAGCTGACCGCCCGGATCGCCCCGGCCCTCTCCCCGGCCCTGCAGCAGGTCCTGCACGACCACCCGGTGCGCCGGCTGGTCACCGGGTCGCAGCGGTACGAGCTGTGGGTCGACCGCTCCCGGGCCCTCTACGGCTCCTGGTACGAGCTCTTCCCCCGTTCGGAGGGCCCGGTCGTCGGTGGCAGCCCGACGCACGGGACCTTCGCCCAGGCCGCCGAGCGGCTGCCGGCGATCGCCGAGATGGGCTTCGACGTGGTGTACCTGCCGCCGATCCACCCGGTCGGCAAGGTCAACCGCAAGGGGAAGAACAACACCCTGGTGGCGCAGCCCGACGACGTCGGCTCACCGTGGGCGATCGGCAGCGACGAGGGCGGCCACGACGCCGTCCACCCCCAGCTCGGCACCCTCGACGACTTCAAGGCCTTCGTCGGCCGGACGCGCGAGCTGGGCATGGAGGTCGCGCTCGACCTCGCCCTGCAGGCGGCGCCGGACCACCCCTGGGTCACCTCGCACCCCGAGTGGTTCACCACCAAGCCCGACGGCACGATCGCCTACGCGGAGAACCCGCCGAAGAAGTACCAGGACATCTACCCGATCAACTTCGACAACGACCCCGAGGGCATCTACGCCGAGGTGCTGCGGGTCGTGCGGCACTGGATGGACGCCGGGGTCCGGGTGTTCCGGGTGGACAACCCGCACACCAAGCCGCTGAACTTCTGGCACTGGCTGATCTGGGAGGTCAAGAAGACCGACCCCGACGTGCTCTTCCTCGCCGAGGCGTTCACCCGGCCGGCGATGATGCACCAGCTGGCGCGGATCGGCTTCACCCAGAGCTATACCTACTTCACCTGGCGCACCGAGCGCTGGGAGCTGGAGGAGTACGGCCGGGAGCTGGCCGAGAACGCGCACTACATGCGGCCGAACTTCTTCGTGAACACCCCGGACATCCTGCACGAGAGCCTGCAGGTGGGCGGCCCGCCGATGTTCAAGATCCGCGCGGTGCTGGCCTCGATGATGAGCCCGACCTGGGGCGTCTACTCCGGGTACGAGCTGTTCGAGCACGTCGGCCTGCGGCCGGGCAGCGAGGAGTACCTGGACACCGAGAAGTTCCAGCTGCGACCGCGCGACTGGGCCGCCGCGGACTCCTCCGGACGATCGTTGGCGCCCTACCTGCGCCGGCTGAACGAGATCCGGCGCGCACACCCGGCCCTCCAGCAGCTGCGCACGCTCCGGTTCCACGCGATCGACAACCCGAACGTGCTCTGCTTCTCCAAGACCGACCCCGGGTCCGACGACTGCGTGCTCGTGGTGGTGTCGCTCAACAGCACCTACACCCAGATCGGCACCACGGCGCTGGACATGCCGGCGCTGGGACTGGACTGGTCGGACCGCTTCTCGGTCACCGACGACATCACCGGGGCCCACTACGACTGGGGCCAGGCCAACTACGTCGAGCTGGACCCCTACCGGGAGCCCGCGCACGTCTTCACCGTCCACCGCAGCCTGTCCACGTCCCCCACGCCGCAGTGAAGAAGGGCCTGCCTGCCACCCACCGCTCGCCAGCTCGCGGCGGGCCCCGGCAGGCAGGCCCCACCCCGCCAGCCCAGCTCAACCTCTAGGACTCCCCCTCATGACCCTCCCCGTCCCCGCACAGTCGACCCCCGGCACGGGCGAGCAGTCGGCCAACCAGTCAGCGCTGCCGCCCCCGGGCAGCGACCCAGAGTGGTTCAAGCGCGCCGTGTTCTACGAGGTGCTCGTCCGCGGCTTCGCCGACAGCAACGCCGACGGCATCGGCGACCTGCGCGGCATGCTGGGCAAGCTCGACTACCTGCAGTGGCTCGGCGTCGACTGCCTCTGGCTGCCCCCGTTCTTCGCCTCCCCGCTGCGTGACGGCGGTTACGACGTCAGCGACTACACCGCGGTGCTCCCCGAGTTCGGGGACATCGAGGACTTCAAGGAGCTGATCGGGGCCTCCCACTCGCGTGGGATGCGGATGATCATCGACTTCGTCATGAACCACACCTCGGACCAGCACCCCTGGTTCCAGGCCAGTCGCAGCGACCCCGAAGGGCCCTACGGCGACTTCTACGTCTGGGCCGACGACGACACCGGCTACGCCGACGCCCGGATCATCTTCGTGGACACCGAGAGCTCGAACTGGACGTTCGACCCGGTCCGCAAGCAGTACTTCTGGCACCGGTTCTTCAGCCACCAGCCCGACCTGAACTTCGAGAACCCGAAGGTGCAGGAGGCGATCATCGACGCCCTGCGCTTCTGGCTGGACCTGGGCATCGACGGCTTCCGGCTCGACGCCGTCCCCTACCTCTTCGAGGAGGAGGGGACCAACTGCGAGAACCTCCCCCGCACCCACGAGTTCCTCAAGAAGGTGCGGAAGATCGTCGACGCCGAGTACCCCGACCGGGTGCTGCTGTGCGAGGCGAACCAGTGGCCGGCCGACGTCGTCGAGTACTTCGGCGAGAACGGCGACGAGTGCCAGATGGCCTTCCACTTCCCGGTCATGCCTCGCCTGTTCATGGCCGTCCGCCGGGAGCAGCGCTTCCCGATCTCGGAGATCATGGCGCAGACGCCGGACATCCCGGACAACTGCCAGTGGGGCGTCTTCCTGCGCAACCACGACGAGCTGACCCTGGAGATGGTCACCGACGAGGAGCGCGACTACATGTGGGGGGAGTACGCCAAGGACCCCCGGATGAAGGCCAACATCGGCATCCGCCGGCGGCTGGCGCCCCTGCTCGACAACGACATCGACACCCTCGAGCTCTTCACCGCCCTGCTGCTGTCCCTGCCGGGCTCGCCGGTCATGTACTACGGCGACGAGATCGGCATGGGCGACAACATCTGGCTCGGTGACCGGGACGGCGTCCGGACCCCGATGCAGTGGACCCCGGACCGCAACGGCGGCTTCTCCACCGCCGACCCGCAGCGGATGCACCTGCCGCTGGTGGCCGACCCGGAGTACGGCTTCCAGGTCACCAACGTCGAGGCCCAGCTGCGGAACTCGAACTCGATGCTGAACTGGATCCGCACGATGATCGCGGTGCGCAAGCAGCACCCGACCTTCGGTGTCGGCGGCTACACCGAGATCGGCTCGCGGAACCCGACGGTGCTCTCCTTCGTGCGCGAGTTCGGGGACGACGTGGTGCTGTGCGTCAACAACCTGTCCCGGTTCCCGCAGCCGGTGGAGCTCGACCTCCGCCGCTTCGAGGGCTACACCCCCGTCGAGCTGACCGGGCGGGTGCAGTTCCCGCAGATCGGCGTCCTGCCCTACATGCTCACGCTCGGCGGGCACGGCTTCTACTGGTTCGAGCTCTCCAAGCCCGCCGCCCCGGCGGTCGAGGAGGAGGAAGAGGACTGGGAGACCACCGCCAGCAGCAGCGTGGCGCAGTCGCTGCTCGAGGCCGGGGTGGTCGGCCCCGCCGACACCTCCTCCGGCCTCGGCGCCGAGGCCCCCACGAACCCGACCCACGGAGAGTCCTGATGAGCGCTCTGACCGACATGCTGGCCGACTGGATGCCCGGTCAGCGCTGGTTCGGCGGCAAGGGCCGTGAGTGGGCGGGGGTGACCGAGGAGGGCTTCTTCCTGGACCAGTCCGACCCGGCGCTCTCGGTGCACCGCGTCCGTGTCGAGTACACCGACGGGGCCAGTGACACCTACCTGGTGCCGCTGTCCTGGCGCAGCGCGCCGGCCGAGGAGCTCGCCGGCGCCTTCGTCGGCGCGGTCTCCGGCTCCCACGGTGAGAACTACGCCTACGACGCCATGCGGGACCGGGACGCCACCGTGCCGTGGCTGACCCACCTGGTCGCGGCCTCCACCGTCGGGCCCATGCGCTTCCACCCGGCCGGCGTCGCCTACATCCCCGAGGGCCTGCCCGGGGACGTCATCTCCACCGAGCAGAGCAACACCTCGCTGGTCTACGGCGAGAGCGCGATCCTCAAGCTGTTCCGCCGGCTCGAGCCGGGGTTGAACCCCGACGTGGAGATCCACGACGCGCTGCGGCAGGCGGAGAACCAGCACATCGCCGGGCTGCTCGGGTACATCGAGATCGACGACCCGAACGGGCTGGAGCCGGCCACCGTCGCGATGCTGCAGACCTTCCTGCCCAACGCCAGCGACGGGTGGCGGCTGGCCACCTCCAGCGTCCGCGACCTGTACGCCGAGGCCGACCTGCACGCCGACGAGGTCGGCGGCGACTTCGCCGGGGAGAGCGAGCGGCTGGGCGAGGCGACCGCCTCGGTGCACGCCGACCTGGCCCGGGTGCTCCCCACCGAGCCGGCCGACCGCGACTGGTACGCCGCCGTCGCCGGGCAGATGACCGCCCGGCTGGAGGCGGCGCTGGCCGTCGTCCCCGACCTCGCCGAGCACGCCGACGCGCTGCGCAGCCTGTACGCCGCGGTCGCCGACACGACCGAGCCGGTGGTGCGCCAGCGGGTGCACGGCGACCTCCACCTGGGCCAGGTGCTGCGGACCACCACGGGGTGGATCGTGCTGGACTTCGAGGGCGAGCCGGCTCGTCCGCTGGCCGAGCGGCGCGAGCTGGACACCCCGCTGCGCGACGTCGCGGGGATGCTGCGTTCCTTCGACTACGCCGCCCGGCACATGCTGGTCGAGCAGCCCGACGACCCGCAGCGGGTCTACCGGGCGCACGAGTGGGCCGAGCGCAACCGGCGCGCCTTCTGCGAGGGCTACTCCGCCGCCGGTGGCCTCACCCTGTCCAGCGACTCCGCGCTGCTGCGGGCCTTCGAGGCCGACAAGGCGGTGTACGAGTGTGTGTACGAGGCGCGCAACCGACCGCACTGGCTGATGATCCCGCTCAGTTCGCTGTCCCGGCTGACGGCCGGCCGATGACGACCCCCGGCCGGACGACCAGCACGACACCGATTCGGACCTGGAAGGACAACCGATGAGCACCGACGACGCCAGCACCCCGCAGGGCACGGACACCACCAGCGAGCCCGCCGACAAGGCCGAGCTCATGCGCCGGGTCGAGGAGAAGACCGAGGAGGTCCGCCAGGCGAGCGCGACCGACGACGCGCCCGCCCCGGCCACGAAGGCCACCCGCAAGGCCGCTGCGAAGAAGGCGCCGGCGAAGAAGGCCGCCGCCGACGCACCGGCGAAGAAGACGACGGCCCGCAAGGCACCGGCGAAGACCACCGTCGCCGCCGAGGCGCCCGCCGGTGACCAGACGAGCATCACCGACGATGCGGCGGAGACCGCTCCCGCGGCTCGCACCACCGCCAAGCGGGCGGCGAAGAAGGCCGCGCCGGCCGAGGCCGGGGACGCCCCGGCCAAGCGGGCACCGCGGAAGGCGGCCAAGAAGGTCACCGCTGCGCCGGTGATCGCACCGGCGCCGATCGCCGAGCCGGGCGACCCCACAGCTCCGTCTGCCCCGCAGCCGGAGCCGCCGAGCCCCGACCCGGCCGAGCCGAGCACCCCGCAGGCCCCCGAGGACGGCGCGCAGGGGGGCACCGGGGGCAGCTCCCCGGCGCAGACCTCCTCCGAGCCCGGCGCGGCGGCCACCACCACCGCCGACCTGGCCACCGGCGAGGTCGCCGACCTGCCGCCGGCGCCGGACGAGGCACCCGAGCCGGCTGCCGCCGGCCTCGTGGAGGCACTCCCCGAGGGCGAGGTCCCGGTCAGCACCTCGGTGCCTGCCGAGGCCACCCCCTCCGCCAGTGAGGTGAGCCAGGAGCAGCTGGCCGCGGTCGTCGACGGCTGGTCCTTCGACCCGCACGGCGTGCTCGGCGTGCACCGCCTGCCCGAGGGCTGGGCCGTGCGCACGCTGCGCCCGGACGCCGAGGCCGTCGCGGTCGTCGACCAGGACGGCAGCCGCCACGAGGCCCGCCAGATCTTCCGCGGCGGTGTCTACGAGGCCCGGCTCCCCCAGCAGCCCGGCGACTACCGGATCGAGGTCGTCTACCCCGACGGGCAGGGCGGCACTGACACCTTCACCGTCGACGACCCGTACCGCTGGCTGCCCACGCTGGGCCAGCTCGACCAGCACCTCATCCGCGAGGGCCGGCACGAGAAGCTGTGGACCGTCCTCGGTGCGCACGTGATCGGCTACGACACCCCCGGCGGCCGCGTGGACGGCGTCTCCTTCGCCGTCTGGGCGCCCAACGCCCGGGGCGTGAAGGTCACCGGCGACTTCGACTACTGGCAGGCCCGCGCCTACCCGATGCGGTCGCTGGGCTCCTCCGGTGTCTGGGAGATCTTCGTGCCCGGCGCCCAGGTCGGCACCCGGTACCGGTTCCACGTCCTCGGCGCCGACGGGCAGTGGCAGGTCAAGAGCGACCCGATGGCCTTCGCCACCGAGGTGCCGCCGGCCAACGCCTCGGTGGTGACGGCCTCCACCCACGAGTGGAACGATGCCGAGTGGCTGGCCCAGCGCGCCGAGGTCAAGTGGCACGAGCAGCCGATGAGCGTCTACGAGGTGCACGCGGCCTCCTGGCGGCAGGGGCTCTCCTACCGCGAGATGGCCGACGAGCTGGTCGCCTACGTGAAGGACGCCGGGTTCACCCACCTGGAGTTCATGCCGCTGGCCGAGCACCCCTTCGGCGGCTCGTGGGGTTACCAGGTGACCTCCTACTACGCCCCCACGTCGCGCTTCGGCTCCCCCGACGACCTGCGGTACCTCATCGACGCCGCCCACCAGGCCGGCATCGGCGTCATCGTCGACTGGGTGCCCGCGCACTTCCCGAAGGACGACTGGGCGCTGGCCCGCTTCGACGGCACGCCGCTGTACGAGCACGCGGACCCCAAGCGCGGTGAGCAGCCCGACTGGGGCACCTACGTGTTCGACTTCGGCCGCCCCGAGGTGCGCAACTTCCTGGTCGCCAACGCGCTGTTCTGGGCGAAGGAGTTCCACATCGACGGCATCCGCGTCGACGCGGTCGCCTCGATGCTCTACCTGGACTACTCGCGCAACGACGGCGAGTGGACGCCCAACCAGTACGGCGGCCGGGAGAACCTCGACGCCGTGGCCTTCCTGCAGGAGATGAACGCCACCCTCTACCGCGAGGTGCCCGGCGTCATCTCGATCGCCGAGGAGTCGACCGCGTGGCCGGGCGTCACCCGGCCCACGTACCTCGGCGGGCTGGGCTTCGGCTTCAAGTGGAACATGGGCTGGATGCACGACTCGCTGGGCTACATGGCCAACGAGCCGGTGTACCGCAGCTACCACCACGGCCAGCTGACGTTCTCCATGGTCTACGCGTACTCGGAGAACTACGTGCTGCCGATCAGCCACGACGAGGTCGTGTACGGCAAGGGCTCCATGCTCGGGAAGATGCCCGGCGACCGCTGGCAGCAGCTGGCCAACCTGCGCGCCTACCTGGGCTACATGTGGGCCCACCCCGGCAAGCAGCTGCTGTTCATGGGCTCGGAGTTCGGGCAGCTGTCGGAGTGGGCCGAGAGCCGGTCGCTGGACTGGTGGCACCTCGACGACCCGGCGCACCGTGGCGTGCTGGAGCTGGTGACCGACCTCAACACGGTCTATCGGGACAGCGAGGCGCTCTGGAGCCAGGACGTCGACCCCGCCGGCTTCCAGTGGATCGACGCGAACGACGCCGGTGGCAACACGCTCACCTTCCTGCGCGTGGGCAAGGGCGGGCAGCTGCTGGCCTGCGTGGCGAACTTCTCCGGCCAGCCGCACGAGAAGTACCGGATCGGGCTGCCCCGCGGCGGGCGCTGGCGCGAGGTGATCAACACCGACTTCGAGGGCTACGGCGGTTCCGGGGTGGGCAACCTCGGCGGCATCGACGCAGTCGCGCAGTCCTGGCACGGGCAGCCGTGGTCGGCGACGCTGACCGCGCCGCCGCTGGGCACCGTGTGGTTCGTGCACGAGGGCCCGGAGCCGGAGCGCCCGGACGAGGGCACACCGGCCGACCAGGCAGAGATCGCCGCGGCCGAGGCCTCCGGCGCGGCCGAGGGTCCGGGCAGCGGGCTGGAGCCGATCGAGCGTTGAGCTGAGCTGATCGAACGAGGCTGACCGGCCGGGGGTGATCGCCCGGCCGACCGGGAACGGGGCGGGGACCTGCGAGGGTCCCCGCCCCGTCGCCGTCCCGGCGGCTCGACCGGCGCTCGCCACCGGGCTGCCCTGCCTGCCGGACCCGGCACGGTCCGGCAGGATGGAGGGGTGCTGCCGCCGCGGGCGGCCTGAACGGATCGGAACACATGTCCTCCTCGCCCCGCCGGCTGCTCGCCGGTGCCGTCGCGAGCGTGCTCCTCGGGTCGGCCCTGCTCTCCGGCTGCGCGGTGACCGTGATCGAGGGTCGGGCCAGCCCTGAAGCCGGCCCGCTGGGCGACGTCACGCCCGAGGAGTTCCCGATCATCGGCGCGACCGACGACGAGGTGGACCGCCTCGCCCGGAACGCGCTCGCCGACCTCACCACCTACTGGACCGCGCAGTTCACCCCGACGTTCGGCCAGGGCTTCACCCCGCTGGCCGGCGGCTACTACTCCGTCGACCCGGGCGACCTGGACCCCGCCCAGTACCCGAACGGGCAGGTGGGCTGCGGGGAGACGCCGGACTCCGTCCTGGACAACGCCTTCTACTGCCCGCCGGGCGGCGAGTACGCCAACGGTGACGCGATCCAGTACGACCGCTCGTTCCTGGGCGCCCTGGCCTTCGGCACCGTCGGCAGCGAGGGTTACGGCCGGTTCATCCCCGCCCTGGTGATGGCCCACGAGTTCGGGCACGCCGTCCAGGGCCGGGTGGGCTACCCGCTGCCGGCGTCGATCGCGATCGAGACCCAGGCCGACTGCTTCGCCGGCGCCTGGACGGCCTGGGTCGCCGCGGGCAACGCCGCGCACAACTCCATCCGCCCGGCCGAGCTGGACGACGTGCTGCGCGGCTACCTGCTGTTGCGCGACCCGGTGGGCACCGGCCTCGACGAGGGCGAGGCGCACGGGTCCTACTTCGACCGGGTGTCGGCCTTCCAGCAGGGGTTCGACGACGGGCCGGAGGCCTGCCGCGACTCGTTCGGCGCCGACCGGCCCTACACCCAGGGTGCGTTCCAGAGCGACCTGGAGTTCGCCACCGGCGGGGACGCGCCCTACGACCAGACGGTCGGCGCCTTCCTGCCCGAGGGGCTGGGTGAGTTCTGGCAGCGGGCCTTCGACCAGCTGGGCGAGGACTTCACGCCGCCGGACATCGAGCCGTTCTCCGGGGTGGCCCCCGACTGCGCAGGCGAGGACGACGAGGTCGACCTGCTCTACTGCTCCGCCGACGCGACCGTGCGCTACGACGAGGTCGACCTGACCCGGCCGCTGTACGCCGCCGAGGAGGGCGGGGACTACGCCGTGCTGACCGCGGTGGCGATCCCCTACGCGCTCGCCGCCCGCGACCAGCTGGGCCTGTCCGTGGACGGCGAGGACGCGCTGCGGTCCGCCGTCTGCCTGTCCGGCGCGTTCACCGCGGCGGTGCTCGGCGAGCAGAGCACCGTGCTGAGCATCTCCCCCGGCGACGCCGACGAGAGCGTCTCGTTCCTGCTCGAGCACGCCACCGACCCGGCAGTGCTGCCCGGCGTCGAGCTCACCGGCTTCCAGCTGGTCGACGTCTTCCGCAGCGGGGTGGTCGAGGGCCTGGCCGCCTGCGACATCGGCGCCTGACCCACCCCGCCGCAGTGATCAGGTCACCTGATCACCGACTGTCCCCCCGCATCAACGTTGGTGCGGGGGGACAGTGTCTGATCAGGGGACCTGATCACTGCTGAGCGGGGCTCAGAAGAGGGCGGTCATGAGGGCGCGGCGGGCCGGGCCGACGCGCGGGTCGTCGTCGCCCACGATCCCGAACAGCTCCACCAGGTGCTGCCGGGCTGCGTCGCGCTCCTCGCCCGCCGTCCGCCGGACGACGTCGAGCAGCCAGGAGAAGGCGGCGTCCACGTCACCGGTGCCGAGCAGGAAGTCCGCCGCCCGGGTCTGCGCGGCGATGTCGTCCGGCGCGGCCTCGGCGGCGGCCAGGGCGTTCGGCCCGGCCTCCTCGGCCCGGCGGAACAGCCGGACCTGACGCAGCGCCAGCCCGGCCACCGGGTGCTCGGGCTCGGTCTCGAGGATCGACTGGTAGGCCGCCTCGGCGGCGGCCAGGTCACCCCGGTCCAGGGCGGCCTCGGCCGCGTCCAGCCGCGGGTCCTCCGGCTCCTGCGCCTCACCCTCGTCCTCGGCGGCGCCGGGCACCGCACCGCCGCTGGTGGCGGCCACCAGCTCGGTCACGAACTGCCGGGCCTCCTGCTCGGGGATGGCGCCGGTGAACTCGGCGACCAGCTGGCCCTGCCAGACGGCCTTGACCGCCGGGATGCCCTGCACCCGCAGGCCCTGGGCGAGGGCCGGGTTGGCGTCGACGTCGACCTTGGCCAGCACCCAGGAACCGGCGCCCTCGGCGGCCAGCCGCTCGAGCACCGGCGACAGCTGCTTGCACGGTCCACACCACTCGGCCCACAGGTCCAGGACGACGGGGACCTGGAAGGAGCGGTCGAGGACCTCGCTCTGGAAGGTCGCCTCGGTGACGTCGACGACGGCGCTGCCGGGCGCACCGGCGGGTGCGGCGGCGCTCGGCGGCGGGGCGGCCGCGGCGCGGGCTGCCGCCTCGTTGCGCGCCTGGACAGCGGCGAGGTCGACCGCACCGGCCAGCGACGCCGCCATCTGGGCCTGCTGGGCAGCGGCCCGGGGATCGGTTCGAGCGGGACGGTTGGGCTGCATGACCTCGATCATCCCACTCGCCGGCGACGGACCGCCCTGGGTCCGGGTCAGGCCGGTGACCAGACCCCCAACTCGTTGCCGCTCGGGTCGGTGAAGTGGAACCGCCGGCCACCCGGGAAGTCGTAGGGCCCCTGGACGATGCGGCCCCCGGCGGCCTCCACCGCAGCGAGGGTGCGGTCGAGGTCGGCCGACCAGAGCAGCACCAGCGGGCCGCCCGGGCGCACGTCGGTGCCCACGGCCAGACCGCCCACCTCCGGTGCCGGGTCGCCGGACGGACCGCGGATGCCCGCGTAGGTGTCGCCGTAGGCGGTGAACTCCCAGCCGAAGGCGTCGGCGTAGAAGCGCTGCGCCTCCGTGAGGTCGAGGACGGTGAGCTCGACGTGGTCGATGGCGTGGTGACGGTGCCCGGTGTGGTCTGCCATGCCGGGCATGCTGCCCGGCGGGTACGTCAGAACCGGGCGGTCTCGGTGTAGGTGCCCCACTCGGCGCGCAGGGCGTCGCAGATCTCGCCCAGCGTCGCTTCCGCCCGGGCGGCCTCCAGCATCGCCGGGACCATGTTCTCCCCGGTCCGGGCCACCTCGACCATCCGGGCGACGGCGGCCCGCGCTGCGGCGTCGTCCCGGCTCTGCCGCCGGCCGGCCAGCTCGGCCCGCTGGTCGGTCTCCACCTGGTGGCTCACCCGGAGGATCTCCAGGTCGTCGGCCGCGCTGCCGGCACCGGTCAGCGTGTTCACGCCGACGACCTTCTTCTCGCCCTTCTCCAGCGCGCGCTGGTAGACGAACGCCGCCTCGGCGATCTCGCCGGTGAACCAGCCGTCCTCGATCCCGCGCAGGATCCCGGCGGTCATCGTGCCGTCGCCGCCCATGTCCCGGACCCGGGTGAACACCTCCTCCGCCTGCCGCTCCAGCTCGTCGGTCAGCGCCTCGACGTACCAGGAGCCACCGAGCGGATCGGCCACGTTCAGCACCCCGGTCTCCTCGGCGATCACCTGCTGGGTGCGCAGCGCGATCTGCGCGGCCTTCGCACTCGGCAGGGCGAGCACCTCGTCGAGCGCGTTGGTGTGCAGCGAGTTGGTGCCGCCGAGAACCGCGGCCAGCGCCTCGACCGCCGTCCGCACGATGTTGTTGTCCGGCTGCTGGGCGGTGAGCGAGACGCCGGCGGTCTGCGTGTGGAAGCGCAGCTGCTGGGCCTTGTCGGTGCGGGCACCGTAGACGTCGCGCAGCCAGCGGGCCCAGATCCGCCGGGCGGCCCGGAACTTGGCGATCTCCTCGAAGAAGTCGATGTGCGCGTCGAAGAAGAACGACAGGCCCGGGGCGAAGACGTCGACGTCCAGCCCGCGGGAGAGCCCCAGCTCGACGTAGGCGAAGCCGTCGACCAGCGTGTAGGCCAGCTCCTGCGCGGCGGTCGAGCCGGCCTCCCGGATGTGGTAGCCGGACACCGAGATCGGCTTGTAGGCCGGGATCTCCGCGGCGCAGTACTCCATCAGGTCGCCGATCAGCCGCAGGTGCGGCTCCGGGGCGAACAGCCACTCCTTCTGCGCGATGTACTCCTTGAAGATGTCGGTCTGCAGCGTGCCGTCGAGCTTCGCGAGGTCGGCACCCTGGCGCTCGGCGGCGACCAGGTACATGCAGAACACCGGGACGGCGGGGCCGCTGATCGTCATCGACGTCGTGGTCCGGTCCAGCGGGATGCCCTCGAAGAGCACGTCCATGTCCGCCGCGGAGTCGATCGCCACCCCGCAGTGGCCGACCTCGCCGAGCGCGAGCGGGTCGTCGGAGTCCCGGCCCATCAGGGTCGGCATGTCGAAGGCGACCGACAGCCCGCCCCCGCCCTCGGCCAGCAGGGACCGGAACCGCTCGTTGGTCTGCCGGGCGTTGCCGAAGCCGGCGAACTGGCGGATCGTCCAGGCCCGCCCGCGGTAGCCGGTGGCGTGGAGCCCGCGGGTGAACGGGAACTCGCCGGGATAGCCGATCCGCTCGAAACCGGGGACGGCGGCCTCGTCGGCCGGTCCGTAGGCGGGCTGCACCTCCATCCCGGAGAGCGTGCTGAAGTCGGCGTCGCGCACCCGCCCGGCGGCCAGCGCCGCGTCGTAGCGCTGCTGCCACCGGTTGCGGGCCTCGTTGCCCGGGGGATGCGTCATGCCCTAGATGCTAGGACGTCCAACTACTTTGCGGCCACCCCTGGGCGGATCAGTCGACGGCGACGTCCCCCGCGCCGAGCCGGACCTTCTTGAGCACGTCGAACAGCACGTCCAGCTCCGCCTCGGGCAGGTCGGCCAGCCCGAAGTCCTGGCTGGTCAGCGCCTCGGTCGCTGCCGGGACGACGTCCCGCCCGGCGTCGGTGATCGCGGCCAGCACCCCGCGGCCGTCGGCGGGGTTGGGCCGCCGCTCGACGTACCCGGCCGCCACCAGCCGCTCGATCGCGTTGGTGACGCTGGTCGGGTGCACCATCAGCCGGCTGCCGATCACCTTCAGCGGCAGCTGCCCGGTCCGGGAGAAGGTCAGCAGGACCAGCACCTCGTAGCGGGCGAAGGTGAGCCCGTGCGGCTTGAGCGCCTCGTCGAAGCGGGCCAGCAGGATCTGCTGCACCCGGAACACGCTCGTCGCCGCCCGCATCGAGGCGGCCGGGCCGAAGTGCTGCGCCCAGCTCTCGGCGGCGCGCTCGATCGGGTCGAACGGCAGGCCCAGCGGTCGCACCATGACCGGGAGGCTAGTTCTCCGCCGACGCTCCCTCGCCTCCGCCGGGCCCCCGCCTCCGCGGGCGCCGCCGTCGAGTGTCGAGCTGTCGACCTCTGTCGATGCAGGGACACGTCGACGAGTCGACAGTCGGCGGCTCGGCCGCGGCAGGCCTGTGGACGGCGGGCACGGTCACCGCCCCGTGTCGGCCAGGCTCGCCCGGTGGTCGTACCCGCGCGCCGTCCACCGGCGCTACGTGGACGCGTCTTCCGCGGCACCGCAGCGGTCGGGGCGGGGCTGCTCACCCGGCGGCAACTGGACAGCAGCGCCTGGCACCGGCTCTTCCGCGACGTCTACGCGTGTGCCGACCTGACCGTCACGCACCAGCTGCGGGCCGTGGCCGCCGCGTCGGTACTGCTCCCTGGCTCGGTCGTCACCGGGGCCAGCGCCGCCGTCCTGTGGGGCTTGGCCGCAGCCGGCCCGGAGGACGACGTGGAGCTGACCGTGCCGCCCGCGACGCGGACCAGCGTGGTCAGCGGCGTACGGGTCCGCCGCGCAGAGCTCCTCCCTGCGGACGTCACCCGCCGGCGCGGTGTCCCGGTCACCACACCCGAGCGGACGGCGGTGTCGCTGGGCGCCGAGAGCCCGCTCGACGAGGCCGTGGTGCTCATCGACCAGCTCGCCGCCGCCGGCCTGCTCGACCTCGGCGACGTCCGGGCCATGGCTGCCGCGGCCACCGGTCGAGGGTGCCGGCGGGCCCGGGCTGCTGCAGCACTGGCCGACGGGCTGGCCGGCTCACCCCAGGAGACCCGGCTGCGGCTGCTGCTGCACCGCGCCGGGCTGCCGACGCCGGTCGCCCAGCACTCCGTGCACGACGGGCGGGTGTTCGTGGCCCGGGTCGATTTCGCCTGGCCCGAGCAGCGGCTGGCGTTGGAGTACGACGGGCTCTGGCACGCCGAGCCCGGCCAGTTCGCCGCCGACCGCCGCCGGCTCAACCGACTGCTCGCCGCGGGCTGGCGGGTCCTCTTCGTGACCGCGGCCGACCTGCACCGGCCCGATCAGCTGATCACCCGGATCGCGGCCGAACTGGCCCGCTGAGTGTCGACTCATCGACCCCTCCCGCGGGGGCGACAGGTCGACGACTCGACACTCGGCGAGGGCAGCGCCGGGGTCAGGGGCGCGGGGCGGGGCGGAGCGCCGGGGCGTCCCGGATGCCGAAGACCTCACGCAAGGCCACCCGGGCGGCGTTGTCGCCGCAGTGGCCGTGCACCGCAGGCCCGGGCGGGGTCGCCGAGGACGCCAGGTAGGTGCCGCGGACCGGGGTCTTGTAGGTGTTCCACCGCGGCACCGGCCGGGCGAGCATCTGCCGCAGCGACGCCTCGCCGTTGGAGATGTCCCCGCCGATGTCGTTGGGGTTCCAGCGCTCCATCTCCCCGGCGTGCATGGTGTGCCGGGCCAGGATCGTGTCCCGGAAGCCCGGGGCGAACCGCTCGACCTGCGCCTCGATCGCCTCGGTCATGTCGACGGTCGAGCCGTGCGGCACGTGCACGTAGGCCCAGAAGACGTGCCCGCCGTCGGGCGCACGGGAGGGGTCGACGACCGTGGGCTGGACGGCGAGCACGTAGGGCTTGTCGGTGATCCGCCCCGCGGCCGGTGCAGCCTCCCCGGCGATCGTCTCCTCCATCGTCCCGGCGACGTGCACGGTGCCGGCCCGGCGGACGTCGGGATCGGTCCACGGCACCGGCTCGGACAGCGCCCAGTCGACCTTGAACACCCCGGGCCCGTGCTTGTACCGCTTCACCCAGCGCCGGTAGCCGTCGGTGACCTGGTTGCCGGCCATCGCGACGAACGCGCTCGGTGAGGTGTCCAGCAGCACGGCCGGGACGCCGTCGAACTCGCGCAGGTCGGTGACCTCGTGGCCGGTGACGACCTCACCACCCTGCTGCTCCAGCGCGGTGACCATCGCGTCGGCCAGCTGCTGCGAACCACCCTCGATCAGCGGCCAGCCGTGGTGGTGGCTCATCATCCCCAGGAACATGCCGAGTGCTGCGGTGAGCGGGCGGCTGAGGTCGAGCATCCCGTGGGCGGCGGCGCCGGCGATCAGCGCACGGGCCTCGTCGTCGTCGAAGTACCGGCGGGCCAGCCACCCGACGCTGGGCAGCCCCTGCAGACCGAAGCCGGCGATCCCGGCGAAGCCCTTGACCGGCGGCAGCCGCCGGAACGCCGACGTCAGGAAGAAGTCGGTGATCTCGTCCGCCTGGCGCAGCAGCGGCCCGAACAGCCGGCGGTAGCCGCGCTCGTCCCGGCCCAGCCCGGCCGCGGTCTGCTCCAGCGAGTGGTGGGAGAGGGCAGCGCGGCCGCCGTCCAGCGGGTGGGCGAAGTTGATCTCCGGCTGGAGCAGCCGGACCCCCCGGGAGGCGAGGTCGAACTCGCGGAAGAACGGCGCGGTCGCGGCCATCGGGTGCACCGAGGCGCAGATGTCGTGCCGGTACCCGGGCAGCGTCACCTCCTCGGTGCGCAGGCCCCCACCGGCCCGGTCACCGCGCTCGACCACCCGCACCGAGAGCCCGGCCGCGGCCAGCCGCAGCGCACCCGCCAGCCCGTTGGGTCCGGCTCCGACGACGACGGCATCCGGGGTCCCGTTCACGCCGCCATCCTGCCCGCCGCCTCCTACAGGTGCGCGATGAGCTCGTCGGCCGCCCGGTAGGGGTCGGTGTCCCCCGCCACCACCTGCTCGGCCAGCGCACCGAGCGCCGCCGACCCCGAGACGTCGCCCATCCGCTCCCGCAGCCCGGCCACCGCGATCGCCTCGACCTCCCGGGCGGCGCGCTCGACGCGGCGCCGGCGCCCCTCGCCCGAGGAGGCCAGCCAGTCGCCGTGCTCCTCGAGCCGGGCCATGACGTCGGCGACCCCGTTGTCGGTGTCGCGGGAGGCGACCGTCTTCACGATCGGCGGGCGCCAGGCCCCGGACTCGGTGTGCCGGCCGCCGAGGGAGAGCATCGCCCGCAGGTCGCGCACGGTGGTGTCCGCGCCGTCCCGGTCGGCCTTGTTGACGACGAAGACGTCGGCGACCTCCAGGATCCCGGCCTTCGCCGCCTGGATCCCGTCGCCCATCCCCGGTGCCAGCAGGACCAGCGTCGTGTCCGCGAGCGAGGCGACCTCCAGCTCCGACTGCCCGACCCCCACGGTCTCCACCAGGACGACGTCGCAGCCGGCCGCGTCGAGCACCCGCAGCGCCTGGGGGGTCGCCCAGGCCAGCCCGCCGAGGTGGCCGCGGGAGGCCATCGAGCGGATGAAGACGCCGCCGTCCCCGGCGTGGTCCTGCATCCGCACCCGGTCGCCCAGCAGCGCGCCGCCGGAGAAGGGGGACGACGGGTCGACCGCCAGGACGCCGACCCGCTGGCCGGCCTCGCGAAAGGCCCGCACGAGGGCGGTCGTCGTCGTCGACTTCCCCACCCCGGGCGGGCCGGTGAGCCCGAGGACCCGGGCCCGGCCGGTGTGCGGCGCCAGCGCGGCGGCGACCTCACGCAGCAGCGGGCTGGCGTCCTCGACGAGCGAGATCAGCCGGGCCACCGAGCGGGCGTCCCCCTCGCGGGCACGAGAGACCAGGGTGCCGACGTCGGCCGCCCGGCGACCCCGCCGCCCGGACGGGACCACGGCGGCCGGCGTCTGGACGGCGGTGTCCTCGGGCTGGGAGGTCACGCCCGGGCGGGTACGTGCAGGACGAGCGCGTCGCCCTGGCCACCGCCGCCGCACAGCGCCGCGGCACCGACCCCACCACCGCGGCGGCCCAGCTCCAGCACCAGGTGCAGCACGATCCGCGCACCGCTCATCCCGACCGGGTGGCCCAGCGCGATGGCGCCCCCGTTGGGGTTCACCTTCTCCTCGTCGACCGCCAGCTCGCGGGTGGAGACGATGCCGACGGCGGCGAACGCCTCGTTGAGCTCGACCAGGTCCAGGTCGGCGGGGTCGATCCCCTCCCGAGCGCAGGCCTTGGCGATCGCCCGCGCGGGCTGGCTCTGCAGCGTCGCGTCCGGCCCGGCGACCACGCCGTGCGCACCGATCTCGGCGAGCACGGTCAGCCCCAGCTCCGCGGCCTTCGCCGCGGACATGACCACGACCGCGCAGGCGCCGTCGGAGATCTGCGAGGAGGTGGCGGCGGTGATCGTGCCGTCCTTCGAGAACGCGGGCTTCAGCCGGCCCAGGCTCTCCGCGGTGGTGTCCGGGCGGATGCCCTCGTCCTCACGGAACTCGATCGGGTCGCCCTTGCGCTGCGGGATGAGCACCGGGGTGATCTCGTCGTCGAACAGGCCGTTCTTCTGCGCGGCGGCGGCCTTCTGGTGGCTGGCGGCGGCGAAGGCGTCCTGCTCCTCGCGGGTCAGCCCGTACCGGCTGTTGGCCTGCTCGGTCAGCGCGCCCATGGCGACCTGGTCGAAGGTGTCGGTCAGGCCGTCGTGCGCCATCGCGTCGACCAGCGTGGCGTCGCCGTACTTGGTGCCGGTGCGCGAGGTGGGCAGCAGGTGCGGGGCCTGGGTCATCGACTCCATGCCGCCGGCGACCACGACCTCGAACTCACCGGCCCGGATCAGCTGGTCGGCCAGGGCGATCGCGTCGAGGCCGGAGAGGCACACCTTGTTCAGGGTGAACGAGGGCACCGACATCGGGATGCCACCGGCGACGGCGGCGGGCCGGGCGGGGTTCTGGCCGGCCCCGGCCTGGATGACGTGGCCCATGATCACGTAGTCGACCTGGTCGCCGGTGATGCCGGCGCGCTCGAGCGCCGCCTTGATCGCCACGCCGCCCAGGTCGGCGGCGGAGAAGTCCTTCAGCGAGCCGAGCAGGCGGCCCATCGGGGTGCGGGCACCCCCGACGATGACGGAACGGGTGGATGCGGGCTGGCTCATCGAGGCTCCAGTGACTCCCGGTCACCGCCGTTGGCGACCGTCTCGGCAGGACACCGCGTGGTCCCTCGGGGCAGACCGTCGGGACACCACGGGTTGTCGTCAGGATAGGGCTCGCGTCGTCCGCCGGGTCCCTGCCGGTGACGGAGGCCACCGGCAGGACGTGAAGCCCGTCACAACGGGCTCCCCGTCGGCGATCGGCAGCGGCAGGATGCGCGCATGACCTCCGCCGTGCCCGACGACGCGCACACCGGCCTGTTCAGCACGATCGACCACGTCGGCATCGCCGTCCCCGACCTGGACGAGGCGATCGCCTTCTACGCGGCGACCTTCGGGATCCACTCGGTGCACGAGGAGACCAACACCGAGCAGGGCGTGCGCGAGGCGATGCTCGCGGTGGGCGACGGCGAGACCCGCGTCCAGCTGCTCGCCCCGCTGACCCCCGAGTCGACGATCGCGAAGTTCATCGGCCGCTCCGGCCCGGGCCTGCAGCAGCTGGCGTTCCGGGTCGCCGACGTCGAGGCGGCGAGCGCGACGCTGCGCGAGCGCGGCATGCGACTGCTCTACGACGAGCCCCGGCGCGGCACGTCGGGCAGCCGGGTCAACTTCGTGCACCCGAAGGACGCCGGCGGGGTGCTCATCGAGCTGGTCGAGCCCGCCGCCCACGGATGAGTTGCCTGGGTCACATGACCTGGCCAACCGGAGCTACTGGTCAGTAACCTCCGCGCCACACCTGCACCCTCCGAGCCAATGACGACCCGGGAGCGCACGCATGGACCAGATCAGGGACGCCGTCCTCGCCGACCAGCTCGACGCGATCGGAGGGCTTCCGACACCGGAGTCCTACCGCGCCGTGCTGGTCCGCCGCGACGAGCAGGACATGTTCGAGGGCCTGCCCACCAAGGACAAGGACCCCCGCAAGGCACTGCACGTCGAGGAGGTGCCGACCCCGGAGATCGGTCCGGGCGAGGCGCTGATCGCGGTGATGGCCTCCTCGGTGAACTACAACACCGTCTGGACGTCGATCTTCGAGCCGGTCTCCACCTTCGGGTTCCTCGCCCGGTACGGCCGGCTCAACGAGCTGACCAAGAAGCACGACCTGCCCTACCACGTGGTGGGCTCGGACCTCTCCGGCGTCGTGGTCCGGGTCGGCCCCGGCGTCAACAGGTGGAAGCCCGGCGACGAGGTCGTCGCCCACTGCCTGTCCGTCGAGCTCGAGGACCCGGCCGGCCACGACGACACGATGATGGACCCGCAGCAGCGGATCTGGGGCTTCGAGACCAACTTCGGCGGCCTGGCCGAGCTGTCCCTGGTCAAGAGCAACCAGCTCATGCCCAAGCCGGCGCACCTCACGTGGGAGGAGGCGGCCTGCCCGGGGCTGGTCAACTCCACCGCCTACCGGCAGCTGGTCAGCCACAACGGCGCGGACATGAAGCAGGGCGACGTCGTCCTCATCTGGGGCGCCTCCGGCGGGCTCGGCTCGTACGCGACCCAGATGGCGCTCAACGGCGGGGCCATCCCGGTGTGCGTGGTGAGCAGCGCGGAGAAGGCCGAGATCGTCCGCCGGATGGGCGCCGAGCTGGTCATCGACCGCTCCGCGGAGGGCTACCGGTTCTGGAAGGACGAGGAGACCCAGGACCCGAAGGAGTGGCAGCGGCTCGGCGCGAAGATCCGCGAGCTGACCGGTGGGGACGACTCCGACATCGTCTTCGAGCACCCCGGGCGGGAGACCTTCGGCGCCAGCGTCTACGTCGCCAAGAAGGGCGGCACCATCGTCACCTGCGCCTCGACCAGCGGCTTCCTGCACCAGTACGACAACCGCTACCTCTGGATGAACCTCAAGCGGATCGTCGGCTCGCACTTCGCCAACTACCGCGAGGCCTGGGAGGCCAACCGGCTGATCGACCGCGGGCTGATCCACCCGACGCTGTCCAAGACCTACGCCATGGACGACGTGGGCCAGGCCGCCTACGACGTCCACCGCAACCTGCACCAGGGCAAGGTCGGCGTGCTGACCCTCGCCCCGGAAGAGGGCCTGGGCGTCAAGGACCACGCCAAGCGGGAACGGCACCTCACCGCGATCAACCGCTTCCGGGACGTCTGACGAGGGGCTGCCTGGGAGTTCGCTGGGTGCGGCCCTCGACACGCTGACCACACCTTCGATCAATGCGAGGATGACGCCATGAGCGACCCCCGCGACGACGAGTTCGGTTACCGCGACGGCGGCCCCACCTTCGACGTGGTGCGCAAGGGGTACGACCGCGACCAGGTCGCCGAGACGCTGGCCGGTCTCGACGCCGACCTGCACGTGGCGCTGGCCGACCGGGACGCCGCCGTGTCCCGGTCGGCCGACCTCGCCCGTCAGCTGCAGGCGCTGCACGGCGAGGTCGAGTCGCTGCGACGCCGGGCCGCCAGCGCGAGCGCCCCCACGTTCGAGAACATGGGCGAGCGCATCTCCAACATGCTGCAGCTCGCCCAGGACGAAGCGGGGGAGATCCGGCGCTCGGCCGAGGAGCAGGCCGCCCAGCTGCAGGCGGCCGTGGCCGCCGAGGCAGAGGCGATCCGCGAGCGGATCGCCGGTGAGGAGCGGGCGCTCGGGGAGCGCTCGGCCGCCAGCCGGGCCGAGGCCGAACGCCTGGTCGCCGAGGCGCGGCAGCACGCCGAGCAGATCGCCGCGGTCGCCCAGGCCCGCGCCGACGACCTGGTCACCAAGGCCCAGGAGCGGGTGACCCGGCTCGACAACGACTCCCAGGCTCGCCGTGCCAAGGCGGAGCAGGACTTCGAGATCGCGCAGCGCGCCCGCCGGAGCGATGCCGCCCGGCAGGAGCAAGAGCGCGAGGAGGCCTCGATCGCCACCGCCCAGCAGCGGGTCGCCGAGGCAGACGAGCGGGCCCACCGCACGGTCGCCGAGGCCGAGGCCGCCGCGGCCGCGATCGGGAAGATCCGGGACGACCTGACCCGCCGGCTGGCCGACGTCCGCACGCTGCTCGGCCGGCTGCCGGATCTCTCCGACCAGCCACAGCCGGCGGAGGACGCCCACCCGGCTGCTCCGGCCGAGCAGCGTGAGGCGGCCCGGCCGCAGCAGCCCGCCACGGTGGAGTCCGCCCAGCAGGAGCAGGCGGCCGCCGGCGAGCAGCCGGGTGCGGAGCAGCGCCCGGCGCCGGCCACGCAGCCCACCCCGGAGCCGGCGGCCGCCCAGACCCAGGCGGTCCCGGTCCAGGCGGTCCGGACCGAGTCGGTACCGGCCCAGCCGGCACCCGCGGCCGGCGCGCAGCAGCCGGTCCGGACCCCGGCGCCGGCACACCCGACCCAGAGCACGCCGGCCCAGCAGGCTCCCGCCCAGCAGGCTCCGGCCGAGGACCGGACGACGGCGGAGCAGCCGGCGGCCGAGCAGGCTCCTCAGCAGCGACCCCAGCCCGGCGTGCGGCAGACGCCGCCGGTACCTGCCCGCGGTCCGGCCACCCGGGTCCAGCCGACCCCGGCCGTGCCGGCCGGGCAGGGCGGTCAGCCCCCGGCGAACCGGGGCTGACCGCCGCCCTGCTCCTCGACGGACCCGTCCGGCGCACCGGGCCGGGGGAGGGTGATCCACCACCACCGGAGGGGAACACCGTGCCCGGGCTGTCTCGGACCGTGCTGATCGCCGTGCTCAGCGCCGCCCTGTGCTCCCTCGGGCTGCTGGCGGCACCCGGGGCGGCGGCCGCACCGGCGGAGGAGACCGGCCTGGTGCGGATGATGCACCTCTCCCCCGACACCCCGTCGATCGACGCGTTCATCGACCATGCCTCCATCGACTCGGTCTCGGCCCCGGGCGCCCAGGTCCTGCTGCCCGCGCTCGGCTACGGCGACGTGTCCGCCTACCAGCGGGTCCCCGCCGGCAGCTACACCGTGAGCGCGCGGGCGGCCGGCGCCGACCCGGCCAGTCCTCCGGTGCTCGCCACCGCCGTGACCGTGGCCCCCGGGACCGCGACCACGGTCGCCGCGGTGGGGCGGTTCGCCGACCTGGGCCTCGCCGTCCGCACCGACGACCTCACGCTGCCGCCGGCAGGGGCTGCCCGGGTCCGGGTGGTCAACGCCGCGGCGACCGGCTCCCCGCTGGACGTCGCTCTGGGCGGAGGCACCGTGCTGGCCGCGGACCTGGCGTTCGCCGACTCGACCGAGCCCGTCGACGTGCCCGGCGGCGCACGGACGCTCCTCGTCACCGACTCTGGCGGCACCCCGGTCGAGCTGTCGGTCGACCTCGCTGCCGGGTCGGTCCACACCGTGCTCGTGCTGGACCGCGCGGACGGTGGGCTCACCGTGCGCGTCACCCTGGACGCCGCAGCTCCCGGGGTCGTGCCGGTCGGCGGCGTGGAGGCCGGCGGCGGCGGTACGGCCACGGACGACGGCCCGCCGGTCGGCCGCGCAGCCCTCGCCGCCCTGTCGCTCACCGCACTGCTGCTGGCCGTCGGCCTGCGCCGGCCCCGTCCCGGGCACCCGCAGCCACCTCCGGACCTCCTGACCCGCCGGCGATGACGGGTCCCGAGGGGGCCTCCCGACCGGGCCGCCACCAGCTGACGGCGCTGCGCGCGGGGCTGCTCGCGGTGGCCGTCCTCGCCGGTGGGGTGGCACTGGTGGACCACCCCGCCGATGCCGTCCGCAGCACCGCGGTGGCGTCTCCCCCCGCGCCGGCGCTCCTCGGCCCCGCTGCGGCAGTGCCGGCGGAGCCGGCCGTGGCGCCCCCGGTCGGGCTGCGCATCGCCGCGATCGGCGTGGACACCGACCTCGTGCCGATCGGCGTGGACGGCGCAGGTGCCCTCGTGCCCCCGGCGGACGTCCAGCAGGCGGGCTGGTTCGCCGCCGGCCCGGTGCCCGGTGAGGTGGGGCCGGCGGTGCTGGCCGGGCACGTCGACGACCACACCGGGCCCGGGGTGTTCTCCCGGCTGGAGGAGCTCACCGCCGGAGACCAGGTGGTCGTCACCGGCAGCGACGGCCGGCCGGTGACGTTCACGGTGACCCGGGTGTCCGCCCACCCCAAGGGCGACTTCCCGACCGAGGAGGTCTACGGGCCGACCACCGGCGCCGAGCTCCGGCTGATCACCTGCGGCGGCACCTTCGACCGCTCGCGGCGCAGCTACACCGACAACGTCGTCGTCCACGCATCCGCAGGATGACGGAACGGCCCCGCTGCGAGCTCGCGAGTGGTGGGGGCAGTGGGGTCCCTCAGCGGCGACGGTCGCGGGCCCGCCAGCAGGCGGTGTGCCAGTGCCGCCGCCAGTCCGACGCCGAGTCGGTGTCCCACGGGTCCAGGTCGGAGTCCCGGGCGTAGGCCGGCCAGCTGACCACGTGCGGGGTCCGCGGCGGGATCAGCTGGTCACAGCCCGGGCAGCGGTAGCTCTTGTCGCTGCCCGCCCCGGTGAGCGGCCGCACCACCCAGTCGCCGTCCGCGGCCTCCTCGACCGGCTGCCGGGCCGCCACCGGCCCACGCCCCGGCTGCGCGGACCGGGCACGCCCCGGACCACGCCGTGAGCCACCTCGGCGGGGCACCGGCTACCGGTTCGCGTGGTCGCGGAAGCCGCGCCCGGCCTTGCGGCCCAGGTAGCCGGCGGTCACCAGGTGCTCGAGCAGCGGTGCCGGGGCGAACCCGGGCTCGCGGAACTCGGTGTACAGCTCGCGCTCGATCGCCAGGGCGACGTCCAGGCCGACGACGTCCAGCAGCTCGAAGGGGCCCATCGGGTAACCGCAGCCGACCTTCATCGCCGCGTCGATGTCGTCGGCGGTGGCGTAGTGCGCCTCCAGCATCTTGACCGCGTCGTTGAGGTAGGGGAACAGCAACGCGTTGACGACGAACCCGGCCCGGTCGGTGCAGGAGACCGCGTGCTTGCCCACCTGCGCGCACAGCGCGTGCGCGGTGGCAGCGACGTCGGGCTCGGTGGCGATCGTGGAGACGACCTCGACCAGCTTCATCACCGGTGCGGGGTTGAAGAAGTGCAGGCCGACGACGTCACCGGGGCGCTCGCTGGCCTTGGCGCACTCGATGACCGGCAGGCTGGACGTCGTGGTCGCGAGCACCGCGCCGGGCTTGGCGATCTCCCCGAGTGCGGCGAACAGCGCCTGCTTGACGCCCAGGTGCTCGACCACGGCCTCGATGACCAGGTCGGCCCCGGCGAGGTCGTCGAGCTGCGCGGAGCCGGTGACCCGGGCCAGGGCGGCGTCCCGTTCGGCCTCGTCCAGCCGGCCGCGGGCGACCTGCTTGTCCAGCGACCGGGTCAGCGCGTGCTGCACGGCCTCGACCTTGTCCAGCGTCCGGGCCACGAAGGTGACGTCGTAGCCGCCCTTGGCGACCACCTCGACGATCCCGACGGCCATCGTCCCGGAGCCCACCACGCCGACGCTGCGGATCGGGCGGGCCCCCTCGGCGGCACCTCCGGTGGCCGGCGTCGCGGCGTCCGGGACCACCTCGGCGGAGTCGCGGCCGGCGTAGGTGTAGAAGCCGCGGCCGCTCTTCCGGCCCAGCAGCCCGGCCGTCATCATCTGCTTGATGATCGGCGCGGGGGCGTGCAGCCGGTTGCGCGACTGCTGGTACATCGTCACGAGGATCTCGTAGGCGGTGTCGATCCCGATCAGGTCCATCAGCGCCAACGGGCCCATCGGCAGGCCGCAGCCCAGGCGCATCGCGGCGTCGATGTCCTCGCGGCTGGCGTAGCGGTTCTCGAACATCGAGACGGCGTGGTTGAGGTAGCCGAACAGCAGGGCGTTGGCGATGAACCCCGCCTTGTCGCCGATCGTCACGTCGATCTTGCCCAGCCGCGCGGCCAGCGCCTCGACGTCCTCGACCACCGAGGGCTCGGTGACCACCGTGCGCACGATCTCGACCAGCTTCATCACCGGAGCGGGGTTGAAGAAGTGCATCCCGATGACCTTGCCGGGGCGGCCGGTGGTGACCGACAGCTCGGTGACCGACAGGCTGGAGGTGTTGGTCGCCAGGATGGTGTCCGGCGGGCAGATGGCGTCCAGCTTGGAGAACAGCTGGGCCTTGAGCTCCATCCGCTCCGGGATGGCCTCCACGACCAGCTCGGCGACGGCGAGGTCCTCCATCGCCGTGGTGAACCGGATCCGGGACAGGATGACGTCGCGGTCGCCGGCCTCGAGCTTCCCGCGGGCGACGGCCTTGCCGGTCGACTGCTCGACGTGCGCCCGGCCGCGCTCCAGTGCCTCGTCGGTCACCTCGACCGCCGTCACCGACAACCCGGCCCGGGCGAGCACCTCGGCGATGCCGGCACCCATCGTGCCGAGCCCCACCACGCCGACCTCGGTCAGTTCTCTGGCCACGCTGCCATCCCTCCACCGTCGGTGATCCCGAGAAGTTTCGCACCACCGGGTCGCCCGGGCGCTACCGGCCGGTAGCCCCGGTCAGAAGAGGCGCTGGGAGGGGTCGTCGGTGCCCTTGAGGACGGCGTAGTCGACGGTCAGGCACTCGATGCCGCGGTCGGCGGCCAGCACCCGGGCCTGCGGCTTGATCTCCTGGGCGGCGAACACGCCCTTGACCGGGGCCAGCCGCGAGTCGCGGTTCAGCAGCTCCAGGTAGCGGGTCAGCTGCTCGACCCCGTCGATCTCGCCGCGGCGCTTGATCTCCACGGCCACCGTCGTGCCACCGGCGTCCCGGCAGAGCAGGTCGACCGGGCCGATCGCGGTCGGGTACTCCCGGCGCACCAGCGACCACCCCTCGCCGAAGGTCTCCACGTGCAGCGCGAGCAGTCGCTGCAGGTCGGCCTCCACGCCGTCCTTCTGCAGGCCGGGGTCGACGCCGAGGTCGTGCCGGGAGTCGTGCTCGACCGACTCGATGGTGATGATCAGCTGCTCGCCGGCCTTGTTGGTGACCGTCCAGGTGCCCGCTGTGCCGCCGTCCGGAGAGTCCGTCAGGTCCTCCTTGACCGAGCACGGCGGGCTCATCCAGTTCAGCGGCTTGTAGGCCCGGTCGTCGGCGTGGATGGACACCGAACCGTCGGCCTTGACCAGCAGCAGCCGGGTGGCGGGCGGGAGGTGGGCGGTGAGCCGCCCGATGTAGTCCACGGAGCAGCGGGCAATGACCAGGCGCACGGACGACGACGCTACCGGCCGTCCCGCCGGCCCTCCGCACCGGCGGGAGCACGCAGGAGCCCGTGGAACCCCCTGGGCCGCCGAGCCGTGTACTCCCTGTGCGGAACTCACCTGCCCTCCGTCCCGCCGTCGGTCTCGCGCTGGCGACCCTGCTGCTGACCGCCTGCGCCCAACGGGGCGGCACCGGGGCCGCGCCACCCGGCCCGTCCAGCGAGACGCCCACGGAGTCCGAGACCGTCTCATTGCCCGAGGGCGAGGACGCGCTGGTGCTCCAGGTCGCCGACGTCGGCGGCTTCACCACGCCGGAGATGCTGGCCGCGCGGCTGCCGATCGTGAGCGTCTACGCCGACGGCCGGGTGATCACCCAGGGGCCGGTGCCGGAGATGTACCCCGGGCCGGCCTGGCCCAACGTCCTGGTGCAGCAGGTCGACCAGGCCACCGTGCAGGAGCTCGCCGAACGGATGCTGGACGCCGGCATCGCCGAGACGACCGACCTGGGCTCCCCACCACTGGCCGATGCCACCTCCACCCGGTTCACCCTGAACACCGCGGAGCGCACCGTGCAGCGAGAGGTGTACGCACTCCGGGAGAGCACCGGCGGGCTCCCCGGGGAACCGGGCGCCGGTGGGCTCACCGAGGAGCAGGAGGAGGGGCGGGCACAGCTGCGGGACCTGCTCGACGACCTGACCGACCTCTCGCAGACCCTCTACAGCGAGGGTCAGACGCCGGAGCAGTACAGCCCGGAGACGGTCGCGGCGCTGGCCAGGCCGTGGACCGAGCCCAACGACGACCTGACCCACCGGGAGCTGACCTGGCCGGGGCCGGCCCTGCCGGGCGAGCCGATCGCCCCGGGCGTGAGCTGCGTGACGGCGACGGGCGAGGAGGCGCAGGCCGTCGCCGCCGCGGCCCGGGACGCCAACGCCCTGACCCCCTGGGTCGGTGCGGACGGCGCCCGCTGGTCGATCACCTTCCGCCCGCTGCTGCCGCACGAGTCCGGCTGCGCGGACCTGACCGACTGAGGACCGTCGTGCTCCCCGGACCGAGCGGCCCGGGGAGCACCCCGGCTCAGACCGGCTGCGGCGAGCGCAGGTCGCCGTCCACGCCGTCCCGCTCTGCGACGGCGGTCAGCGGCTCCGCCGGCCGGGTCGACCGGAACCGCTCCAGGTCCAGCAGCCCCTCGCGCTTGGCGACGATGGTGGGCACCAGCGCCTGGCCGGTCACGTTGGTGGCGGTCCGGCCCATGTCGAGGATCGGGTCGACCGCCAGCAGCAGGCCGACGCCGGCCAGCGGCAGGCCCAGCGTGGACAGCGTGAGCGTGAGCATCACGACCGCGCCGGTCACGCCCGCGGTCGCCGCGGAGCCCACCACGGACACCAGCGCGATCAGCAGGTAGTCGGTGATCGAGAGGTCGACGTCGAAGAACTCCGCCACGAAGATCGCGGCCAGCGCCGGGTAGATCGCCGCGCAGCCGTCCATCTTCGTCGTCGCGCCGAGGGGCACCGCGAAGGACGCATAGCTGCGCGGGACGCCCAGCTCGGTCTCGGTGACCCGCTGGGTCACCGGCAGGGTGCCGATGGAGCTGCGGGACACGAAGGCCAGCTGGATCGCCGGCCAGGCCCCGGCGTAGAAGCGCACCGGCGACAGCCCGTGCAGCTTGAGCAGCACCGGGTAGACGACCAGCAGCACGATCGCCAGGCCGGCGTACACCGCGCCGACGAAGACCCCGAGCGAGCCGAGGGACTCCCAGCCGTAGCTGGCCACGGCCTTGCCGATCAGCCCGACCGTGCCCAGCGGCGCGAGCAGGATGACCCACCAGAGGACCTTCTGCACGATCGCCAGCACCGAGCGGGTGACCGACAGGAACGGGTCTGCGGCGGCACCGACCTTCAGCGCCGCGACCCCGATGGCGACCGAGACGACGATCAGCTGCAGGACGTTGAAGCTGACCCCGCCGTCGCCGTTCCCCTCCAGTCCGAGGAAGTTCGCCGGGACCAGCCCGGTCAGGAAGTCCCACCAGGAACCGGTGGTCGCCGGGGCCTCGGCGAGTCCGGCGTCGACCGAGCTCCGGTTGCCGGGCTGGGTGAGGAGGCCGAGCCCGATGCCGATGGAGACGGCGATGAGCGAGGTGATCGCGAACCACAGCAGGGTCTGGCCGGCCAGCCGGGCGGCGTTGGAGACCTGCTTGAGGTTGGCGATGCTGACGATGATCGCGGTGACGATCAGCGGGACGACGATCGCCCGCAGCAGCCCCACGAAGGTGTTGCCGATGGTGGTGAGGGTGCTGGTCAGCCAGTTGGCGTCGGTGCCGGGGACCAGGGCGCCGTCGACGAAGGACCCGTCGACCGGGCCCATCGCGCGGGCCACCAGGCCGAGGGAGATGCCGACGACGAGGCCGAGCAGGACCTGGACCGCGAAGGGGACGCGGCGGAGACGTGCGAGCACGGGAGGGTGCCTCTCTGGGGCGGTGCGGGGTGGCGGACGGGTCGGGACCGGGTGCGCTCAGCGCGAGGTGGTCATCCGCCCGTGGTCGATGACGCGACGCCGCGTCAGCCACCAGAGATCGATCACGTGCCGATCAAGGCCGCCATCGCCGTCCGCCATTCCGCCGCGTGAGCGAGGTCATCACCGGGCGGTCGACCGTCGGCGTCCCGTCATCCTCGCGGGGGATGCCGGGGGGGACCTGAGGGGGATGTGCGCCGCTCCCCCGCCGAGCAGGCTCGGGGCATGCCGTTCCCGGGGAGCCGACCGTGACCGACGCCGTGCTCGGCTGGGTGCAGGAGCTGATGGCCTCCCCGTGGGTGTACCTGGTCCTGTTCTCGCTGGCCGCCCTCGACGGCTTCCTGCCCGTCGTGCCCGGCGAGAGCGTGGTGATCACCGCCGGCGTCTTCGCCGCGACCGGGCAGCCCGACCTGGCGGCGGTCGTCGCCGTGGCCGCACTGGGGGCCTTCGCCGGTGACCACGCCTCCTACCTGATCGGGCACCGGGCGGGCCCCCGGCTGCATGCCTGGGCCCGGCCGGGCGGCCGGCGCCGGGCGGCGCTGGACCGGGCGGCCCGGTTGCTGGCCGCGCGCGGCGGGGTCCTGCTGGTCACCGCCCGGTACGTACCGGGCCTGCGGACGGCGGTGACGCTGACCGCCGGGGCGGTGGGCTGGCCACTGCGCCGGTTCACCCCCTTCGCCGCGCTGGCCGCCCTCACCTGGGCCGGCTGGTCCGCCGGGATCGGGTACGTCGGCGGGCTGGCCTTCGAGCGGGACCCGCTGCGCGGCCTGCTGCTGGGCCTCGGCCTGGCCCTGGTCCTGGCCGCACTCGGCGAGGGCGTCCGCCTCCTCGTCCACCGCCGCCGGCCCCCCGTCGACGCGGTGGCCGAGCGCACGCCGGCCGAGGTGGGGGCAGGCTGACCGGGTGAGCACCGTCGAGGACGTCACCCCCACCTCCCCGCGACCGGTGCGCCGGACCGTCTTCACCCAGGGCTGGCGGGACGTCACGTTCCTGCACTGGGCGGTCGACCCGGCCCTGGTCGCCCCACTGCTGCCGGCCGGCGCCCGACCCGACGTGCTGGACGGCGTCACGTACGTCGGCCTCATCCCCTTCCGGATGCGCCGGATCGGCCTGCTCGGGGCGCCGGGGCTGCCCTACCTCGGCTCGTTCGCCGAGACGAACGTGCGGCTCTACTCGGTCGACGACCAGGGACGGCGCGGCGTGGTCTTCCGGTCGCTGGAGGCCGACCGGCTGCTGCCGGTCCTGGCCGCCCGCTGGATCGCGCACCTGCCCTACCTCTGGTCCCGGATGCGCATCGCCCGCGACGGCGACCGGATCACCTACCAGGCGGCCCGCCGCTGGCCCGGTCCCCGGGGCGCCGGCGGCCGCATCACCGTCCGGGTGGGGGCCCGGCTGGCCGACCCCGGCCCGCTGCCGCGGTTCCTCACCAGCCGCTGGGGCCTGCACCAGACCACCCTGGGCCGGCTGGCCTACTGGCCGAACGAGCACCCGGAGTGGCCGCTGCACGCCGCCGAGCTGCTGGAGCTGGAGGACGACCTGGTCGCCGCCGCCGGCCTGCCCGCGGTCGGCGGCGCCCCGGACAGCGTGCTCTTCTCCCCCGGCGTCGACGTCCGGTTCGGCCCGCGGGTGCCGTGACCCGGGCCGATCGGGCGACCCGCCGACGGATCGGGACGAGATGGTTCCGCCGGCGCACGTCCTGGGCGAGACTGCCGGGGTGACCGGGAGCCCGACGTCGCCGACCCCGCCGTCCGTCGCGCTCTCCCCCGCCTGGCTGCACCGGGTGCTGGACGCAGCGCGCACCCGGCTGGGCATGGACGTCGCCTGGATGTCCACGTTCACCGAGAGCAGCCAGCAGATCCGCGCCGCCACCGGCGCACTGGACGCCATGCACGTGCGCCCCGGGATGGAGCCCTCCCTGGAGGGCTCCTTCTGCGTCCGGGTGCTCAGCGGGCAACTGCCCCCGGTGGTCACCGGCGCCCGCCGGCACCCCGGCACCCGCGACCTGGCCGTCACCGCCGACCTCGGCATCGGCTCCTACGTGGGCGCCCCCGTGCGCGCGCCCGACGGCCGCCCGGTCGGGATGCTGTGCTGCGTGAGCCGGGACGACGGCGCGCACCTGGACGGCGCGGCCGCCCGCACCCTGGAGCTCCTGGCCGACCTCATCGCCGACCGGTTGGCCGAGCCGCTGCCCGAACCCCCGGCCGACCCCGCCGGCCGGGTGCGCGACGTGCTGAGCGAGGGCGCGGTCGTCACCCATGTCCAGCCGATCGTCGACCTGGCCACCGAGGAGGTCGTGGCCTACGAGGCGCTGGCCCGGTTCCCCGGCATCGCCGACGGGCCGGAGCGGCTGTTCAGTGCGGCTGCGGCCGCGGGGCTCGGCACCCAGCTGGAGGAGCTGGCCGCGCGCGCTGCGCTCGCCGTGGCACCACGGCTCCCCGCAGGGCGCCCACTCGGGATCAACCTCTCCCCGCCGGCGCTGCTGTGCCCGTCGGTCACGGACCTGCTGCTGGACCATCGGCACCTGGACGTCGCGGTCGAGGTCACCGAGCACAGCCCGGTGGACGACTACGACGCCCTGGGACGAGCCCTGACCCGTCTCCGCGACGCCGGCATCGGCCTGACCGTCGACGACGCCGGTGCGGGGTACGCCAGCTTCCGGCACGTGCTGCGGCTGCACCCCGACGCGATCAAGCTGGACCTCGCACTCGTCACCGGCGTGCACGCCGACCCGGCCAAGCAGGCGATGGTCACCGCGATGGTCAGCTTCGCCACCGCGACGGGTGCCCGACTGGTGGCCGAGGGGATCGAGGACCCCGCCGAGGTCCGCACGCTCCGGTCCCTGGGCGTGTGCCAGGGCCAGGGGTACCTGTTCGGCCGTCCGGCGCCCCTGCTCTGAGGTACTGCGCCCGTCCGCCCCTGGAGCTGAGCCCCGCGATGCCGGCGACAGCGGACAGGGGATGATCCGGTCACGCGTCGTCGAGGTGGGGAGCACCGTGGTGGAGCCCGTTCGGTTCGGACTGGTGGGGTACGGCTTCGGCGGCCGGTACTTCCACGCCCCGCTGCTCGCCGCCGCGGTGGAGTGCGACCTCGTCGCCGTGGCGACCTCCTCGGCCGAGCGGCGCGAGCTGCTCCGCCAGGAGCACCCGGGCGTGACCGCCGTCGGGTCCCTGCCCGAGCTGGCCGCGGCCGGCGTCGAGGCGGTGGCGATCTCCACCCCCGCCGACACCCACACCGCGCTCACCGACCAGGCGCTCGACCTCGGCCTGGCCGTCGTCTGCGACAAGCCGTTCGCGCTGGACGCCCCGGCCGCACGGGCCACCGCCGAGCGGGCCCGCCGGCTCGGCCTGCCCCTGGCGCCGTACCAGAACCGCCGCTGGGACTCCGACTTCCGCACCGTCCAGGCGCTGGCCGAGGCGGGGACGCTGGGCACGATCACCCGGTTCGAGTCCCGCTTCGAGCGGTTCACCCCCGAGCCCGGCCCGGCGCCGTCCGGGGGTGGCACGCTGCTGGACTTCGGCAGCCACCTGGTCGACCAGGCGCTGGTGCTGCTCGGCCCGGTGTCCTCCGTCTACGCCGAGTGGCGGGTGCGCGAGAGCGGGCTGGACGACGACGTCTTCGTCGCCCTCACGCACGCCGGCGGCGCCCGTTCGCACCTGGCCGGCAGCTGGAGCGAGGGCGCACCGGGCAACCGGTTCCGGGTCACCGGCACGGCCGGCAGCTACGTCGTCGGCGGGCCGATGGACGGCCAGGAGGAGGCGCTGGTCGCCGGGGAGACACCGGCCACCCGCGGTCCGGAGTGGGGCGCCGAGCCGGAGGCGCGCTGGGGCCGGGTCCGGCGGGGGGACCACGAGTACCGGGTGCCGACCCTGCCCGGCGCCTGGGACACGTTCTACCCGGCGTTCGCCGCCGCGGTCCGCGGCCTGGGTGCGGTGCCGGTCGAGCCGCAGGACGCGGTCGCCTCGCTCACCGTGCTCGACGCCGCCCGCCGCAGCGCCACCGAGGGCGTCGTCGTCCGGCTCGGGTGACGGCCGGGGCGGACCATCGGTCTGTCACCGGTGGGCCGCCTGCACCGCGAGCGGCTCGGCGTGCTCGTCCTCGACCCACTCGAGCAGGTCACCGGGCTGGCAGCCCAGCACCCGGCACATCGCCTCCAGGGTGCTGAAGCGGACGGCCTTGGCCCGGCCGTTCTTCAGCACCGCCACGTTGGCCGGGGTGAGCCCGACCCGTTCGGCGAACTCGCCGACGCTCATCTTCCGCTTGGCCAGCTCCACGTCGATGCGCACGACGATCGGCATCAGATGACCGCCTCCATGTCGCTGCGCAGCGTCGTGGCCTGCAGCAGCAGCGCGCGCATGACCGCCATCAGCAGCCCCACCACGGCCCCCACCAGCAGCAGCACCAGCAGGAGGGCCGGCGGCCCCGGGTCGTCACTGACCTCGTCGATGACGAAGTAGTACGAGCTGACGAAGGCGCCGAGCAGCATCAGCCAGCCGACGACCATCGCCACGACGATCGCGTCCACCCACGGCAGCGCGCTGGTGCTGAAGATGCAGTCCCGCCGGACCATGGTCAGGAGCTTCCAGGTGCAGACGACGACGACCTGCACGCACGCCAGCCCCACGATCGAGGCCACGAACATCGTCCCCCGCACCAGCGACTGCTCCAGCGACGGGTCGGCCAGGTCCGGCAACATCCCGGGTGCCACCCAGATCTGGGCGGCGACCAGGGCGGTGAACAACAGCGCGAGCAGGAACCGGATCGGGAGCACCAGCGGATGCACGTGTGGCATGGATCGACAATCGCTCGCTGTCGATCGAAAGTCAACAGACGGCCGGTCGAGCCGCCCTGCCCTCAGACGGGCACCGGGGCGTCTTCGGCGAGGCCGTTCGCCTCCCGGACGACGGCGACCACCTCGGCCATGATGTCGGTGATCCCGTAGTCCTTGGGCGTGAAGACCCGGGCCACGCCGAGGTCCCGCAACCGCCGGGCATCGCCGTCGGGGACGATCCCGCCGACGACCACCGGGACGTCGTCCAGGCCGGCCGCCCGCAGGCCGGCCAGCACCGCCGGGACGACCTGCAGGTGCGACCCGGAGAGCACCGACAGGCCGACCACGTGCACGTCCTCCTCGACGGCCGCGGAGACGATCTGCGCCGGGGTGAGCCGGATCCCCTGGTAGACCACCTCGAACCCGGCGTCCCGGGCCCGCACGGCGATCTGCTCGGCACCGTTGGAGTGCCCGTCCAGCCCGGGCTTGCCGACCAGGAAGCGGAGCCGCCCCCCGAGCTCTGCGCCGGTGCGCCGGACCAGCTCACGCACCTCGGTCAGGCTCGCGTCGGCCGCACCGGCGCTGGCGCCACCCACGCCGGTCGGGGCCCGGTACTCACCGAACACCGCGCGCAGCGCGCCGGCCCACTCCCCCGTGGTCACGCCGGCCCGCGCGCAGCGCAGCGTGGCGGCCATCAGGTTCTGGTCGGTGGCCGCGGCTGCGCGCAGCTCGTCGAGCGCCGCGGCCACCGCCCCGGGCGCCCGCTCCTCGCGCCACCGCTGCACCGCCGCCTGCGCCGCCGCCTCGACCGCCGGGTCGACGCTCTGGATCGCGGTCTCGAGATCGGCCAGCAGCGGGTTGGGCTCGCTGGTCGTGTAGCGGTTCACCCCGACGACGACGTCCTCCCCGCTCTCCATCCGCCGCCGGCGCTGGGCCAGCGAGGCCACCAGCTCGCTCTTCATGTAGCCGGACTCGACCGCGGCCACCGCGCCGCCCAGCTCCTGCACCCGGGCGATCTCCACCCGGGCGCCCTCGACCAGTTCGGCGACCTTGCGCTCGACCACCACCGAGCCGGTGAACAGGTCCTCGTACTCCAGCAGGTCGGTCTCGAACGCCAGGACCTGCTGCAGCCGCAGCGACCACTGCTGGTCCCAGGGCCGTGGCAGGCCGAGCGCCTCGTTCCAGGCCGGCAGCTGCACCGCCCGCGCCCGGGCATCCCGGGACAGCGTGACCGCGAGCATCTCCAGCACGATCCGCTGGACGTTGTTCTCCGGCTGTGCCTCGGTCAGGCCGAGGGAGTTGACCTGCACCCCGTACCGGAAGCGCCGCTGCTTCGGGTCGGCGACGCCGTAGCGCTCCGCGGTCAGCTCGTCCCACAGCTGGCCGAAGGCGCGCATCTTGCACATCTCCTCCACGAACCGGACCCCGGCGTTGACGAAGAAGGAGATCCGGGCGACGACGTCACCGAAGCGCTCGGGCGGCACCTGCCCGGAGTCGCGCACCGAGTCCAGGACGGCGATCGCGGTGCTCATCGCGTAGGCGATCTCCTGCACCGGCGTGGCCCCGGCCTCCTGCAGGTGGTAGCTGCAGATGTTGATCGGGTTCCACCGCGGCATCGCCGTCACGGTGTAGGCGACCATGTCGGTGATCAGCCGCATGCTCTGCGCCGGCGGGAAGACGTAGGTCCCCCGCGACAGGTACTCCTTGATGATGTCGTTCTGCGTCGTCCCGGCCAGCTGCGCGACGTCGTGGCCGTGCTCCTCCGCGACCGCCTGGTAGAGCGCGAGCTGCCACATCGCGGTCGCGTTGATCGTCATCGACGTGTTCATCTCGTCCAGCGGGATGCCGTCGAACAGGGCCCGCATGTCACCGATGTGCGCCACCGGCACCCCGACCTTGCCGACCTCCCCAACGGCCAGCTCGTCGTCGGGGTCGTAGCCGGTCTGGGTGGGGAGGTCGAAGGCGACGGACAACCCGGTCTGGCCCTTGGCGAGGTTCCGCCGGTAGAGGGCGTTGGACTCCGCGGGCGAGGAGTGGCCGGCATAGGTGCGCATGACCCAGGGACGGTCGCGGTCCTTCGGCGCTGAAGGGAACGGCATGCCAGCGGAGTGTAGGGCGGTTACTCACCAGTAGCCACGGGCCTCCCCCCGCGGTGGCACACTCGGGGCCGGGCTCGTGGCCGGCCGGCCGCGCCCCTCCGGAGGGGGTCAGCGTGCCGATCGACGCCGGGAGCCTGCACTACGCCGTGGGACCGGTCATCGCCTTCCTGATGCTGCTGCTGATCGGGCTGTTCCTCCGCTGGGCCTTCGCCTCGGACAGCACGTCGGGCACCCCGGTGCAGCGCGAGGAGCTGCTGACACCGGTGGCCACGCTCACCCGCCGGGAGTCGGCGCTGGCCCTGCGGGCCGTGCTGAGCGACGCCGGCATCCGGTCCACGATCCGCGAGCCGGCCGCGCACCGGGCCGACGTGCTCGTCTTCCCCGAGGACCTCCAGCGCGCCCGCGCGCTCGCGCTGTCCTTCGGGGGGCGCTGACTCAGCCCGGCCGCTGGGTCCGCTCGATCTGCACGCCCACCCCGCGCAGCTGCTCGGTGAAGTCCGGGTAGCCGCGGTCGACGTGGTGTACGTCCTGCACCTCGGTGACGCCGTCGGTCAACAGCCCGGCGAGCACCAGCCCGGCGCCGGCGCGGATGTCGGTGGCGAGCACCGGCGCGCTGGAGAGCCGTTCCCGGCCCCGCACGACCGCGTGGTGGCCGTCGATGCGCACGTCGGCCCCGAGCCGTACCAGCTCGTTGACGAACATGAACCGGCCCTCGAAGACGTTCTCGGTGATCAGCGCGGTGCCGCTGGAGACCGCGGCCAGCGCCACGGCCATCGGCTGCAGGTCGGTGGGGAAGCCGGGGAACGGGAGCGTGACGATGTCCATGCCCCGCGGCCGGTCAGCCATCGCCACCCGGATGCCGTCGTCCCGGGACTCCACGGTCGCCCCGGCGTTGACGAGCTTCTCCAGCGGCACGCTGAGGTGCTCGGCCACCGCCCGCTCGATCACCAGGTCGCCCCGGGTCATCACCGCACCGATCGCCCAGGTGCCCGCGACGATGCGGTCCGGGACGGTCGAGTAGGCCACCGGCCGCAGCTCCCGGACGCCCTCCACGGTGATGGTGGACGTGCCGGCACCCTCGATCTGGGCGCCCATCGCGACCAGCATCCGGCACAGGTCGACGATCTCCGGCTCGCGGGCGGCGTTGTCCACGATCGTCGTCCCCTGGGCGAGGGCGGCGGCCATCACCAGGTTCTCGGTGGCCCCCACCGAGGGGAAGTCGAGCCAGATCGAGGTGCCGACGAGCTTGGGGGCGGTCGCGATCAGGAAGCCGTGCTCGTTCACCACGGTCGCGCCGAGCCGCTCCAGCCCGGCGATGTGCATGTCCAGCCCGCGGGAACCGATGGCGTCGCCGCCGGGCAGGGCCACCTTGGCGGTGCCCAGCCTGGCCACCAGCGGGCCGAGCACGCTGATCGACGCGCGCATCCGGCGGACCAGGTCGTAGTCGGTCTCGCTGGAGGGCCGTTCGGGGACGTCGATCAGGACCCGGCCGCCGCCGCTCGGGCTGCCGCCGGGCTCCAGCGGGTAGCGCTCGAAGGTCACACCACAGCCCAGGCGCCGCAGCACCTCGCTCATGATCGTGACGTCGAGGATGTCGGGCACCTCGTCCAGCGTCGTCCGGCCCGGGGCGAGCAGCGCTGCCGCCATGAGCTTCAGCGCGCTGTTCTTGGCGCCGGTGACCCGGACGCGTCCGCGCAGGGACGACCCGCCGGTCACCTCGAAGCAGTCCACCCGCCCAGCCTAGAGGCGCGTGCGGACGGAGCCCGACCGGGCGCGGGGGTGGCGACGCACCGCCTGGTCCGGCCTAGTCTCGGGACCATGACCGTCCGGCTGACCCGCATCTACACGCGCACCGGTGACGCCGGGCAGACCCACCTCGGGGACATGTCCCGGGTGGCCAAGACGGATGCGCGGCTGATCGCCTATGCCGACGTCGACGAGACCAACAGCGCGATCGGGGTCGCCATCGCCCTGGGCGGGCCGTCGACCGAGGTCACCGAGCTGCTCCGCAGCGTGCAGAACGACCTGTTCGACGTGGGCGCCGACCTCTCCACCCCGATCCAGGAGGCGCCGGAGCACCCGCCGCTGCGGATCACCGCGGCGTACACGGAGCGACTCGAGGCGGCCTGTGACGCGGCCAACGCCGAGCTGCCCGCGCTCACCTCGTTCGTCCTCCCGGGAGGCACCCCGCTGGCCGCGCTGCTCCACACGGCGCGGACGGTCGCCCGGCGGGCCGAGCGCAGCGTCTGGGCACTGCTGGACGACGACGCGGAGCGGACCAACACCGAGACCGCCCGATACCTCAACCGGCTGTCGGACCTGCTCTTCATCCTCGCCCGCGGCGCCAACCCGGACGGCGACGTGCTCTGGGAGCCCGGCGCGCACAGCGGCGTGCACGCCCAGCGCGCCGCCCGCGAGAGCTAGGACCGGCCCGAGCCGAACGGCGCACGTGCTCGGCCCTCCTGCAGGGGCCCGCCGCGAGCTCGCGAGCGGTGGGGGGCAGGAGGGTCCTTCTTCAGCGGTCGACCGGCGGGGCGGACTCGATCCAGGACAGGAACCCGGTCACCGTCGAGGAGTCCATCGCGAGCTCCTGGGGCCCGGCTCCGGTGCGCACGGTCAGGATCACGCTGTCGTCGGGCAGCGACAGGTCCGCCGCGGTCGGTCGACGCCGGGCGTCGACCTGGAACTGGGCGCGGCACAGCCGCCGGTTCGGGCGGACCGACAGGGAGAGTGCGCGGTACCAGAGCAACGTGTCGCCGGAGTACCAGGCGACGCCGACGGCCCAGCGGGAGGTGCCGGGGGCTCGCAGCCACATGGTGACCGCCCCCAGCCCGGAGAGCAGGAACCGCCGGCGCAGCAGGAAGGCGGCGACCAGGGCGACCAGCAACAGCCCGACGAGGACCAGGACGGCGGTGGTCACCGGGCGGGGCTCGTCAGCCGAGGCGGGTCAGGTACGGACTCGGTCGGCGGTCAGGCGTCCTGGCCGGCGGCGCGGATCCGGGACTGGGCTCGCCGGGCCGCGGCGAGCGCCTCCGGGTCGTCCCCGGCCTGCTCTGCGCGGCGGAGCGCCTCACGGGCCCGCTCCACGTCGATGTCGGTGGAGATCTCCGCCGTCTCGGCGAGGATCGAGACCCCGCGCTCGGTCACCGACAGGAAACCCCCGTGCGCGGCGACGACGAGGTCCTCACCGGACTCCGTGCGGATGCGCACGACGCCCCCGGGGGCGAGCTCTCCCAGGAGGGGCGAGTGGCCGGGCAGGACACCGAGCTCACCCTCGGTGGTACGGGCGATGACCATGCTGGCCTCACCGGACCAGAGCATCTTCTCCACGGCCACGAGCTCGACCTGCAGGGTCGCCACGTATGTCCTCCAGGGTCATCGACCGCCCGAGCCAGGCCGGTGATGCGGGCCGCCGGTCCGGTCGGAGCGGCAGCGGGTCTCCCCCACTGTACCGGCGGCGTGGCCCTGCTTCCGCCACAGGCTGTCACCGGCCTTGCGGACACACCCCGGTTGGGGAGGAGCGGGCTCCCGTCGAGCGCGCCGCCGTCAACCGGCCGGCGGTGCGGGCAGGGGGTCGGTCAGCAGGCGGTGCGGCGGTAGACCACCGTCCAGCGCCCGAGCCGCAGCTGGGGGTGCCAGACCACCGACGGCGGCGCCCACTCGGTCGTGTCGAACGGTTCACCGTCCACTGCCAGCGGCGCGTACGGCGGCCAGCTCCACTCCATCGCGTCGTCCGGTGCTGCGTCGCGGGTCGTCCCGCTCATCGAGGTCGCCGTCATCGTCGTCCCGCTGCGCAGCGCCGCTGCCAGGTGCCAGGTGTGCACGAGTCGAACTCCTGTGCATGACGCCCGCCGCTCGGACGTTCCGATGGACATGTTCGTCACCCGGCCGCCCCAACTTGAGGCCCTCGGCCGCGGCCCACCCGATGGGATGGCGCGCCGCCAGCGCACCGGCGCCACCCGCGCGCGGACCGTCACCGGTCCCCGGCCTTGGATCGGCGCAGGACGCCGGAGAACGCCACGGCCGGGCACCCCCGAGGGGGTGCCCGGCCGTGGACCCGGTGCTGGGACGACCCCTCGCCGGGCCCCGTCGCGAGCGGCGGGGGCGAGGGGTCCTCGATCAGCTCTTCTTGAGCTTGTCGTAGTTCCGCTCGAGGTCCTCGAGGCCACCGCACATGAAGAAGGCCTGCTCGGGGACGTGGTCGTACTCGCCGACGGTCAGCGCCTTGAAGGCCTGCAGGGTCTCGGTGAGCGGGACGTAGGACCCCGGCTGCCCGGTGAACGCCTCGGCGACGAACATGTTCTGCGAGAGGAACCGCTCGATGCGACGGGCCCGGTTGACGGTGAGCTTGTCCTCTTCGCCGAGCTCGTCGATGCCGAGGATCGCGATGATGTCCTGCAGCTCCTGGTAGCGCTGCAGGATCCGCTGGACCTCGCGGGCGATGTCGTAGTGCTCCTGCCCGATGTACTGCGCGTCGAGGATCCGGCTGGTCGAGTCCAGCGGGTCGACGGCCGGGTAGATGCCCTTCTCCGAGATCGGCCGGGAGAGCACGGTCGTCGCGTCGAGGTGGGCGAAGGTGGTGTGCGGCGCCGGGTCGGTGATGTCGTCGGCGGGCACGTAGATGGCCTGCAGCGAGGTGATGGAGCGGCCCCGCGTCGAGGTGATCCGCTCCTGCAGGGTGCCCATCTCGTCGGCCAGGGTCGGCTGGTAGCCGACCGCGGAGGGCATGCGCCCCAGCAGCGTGGAGACCTCGGAGCCGGCCTGGGTGAACCGGAAGATGTTGTCGATGAAGAGCAGCACGTCCTGGTCCTGCTCGTCGCGGAAGTACTCCGCCATCGTCAGGGCCGAGAGGGCCACCCGGAGCCGGGTGCCCGGCGGCTCGTCCATCTGGCCGAACACCAGGGCGGTCGAGTTGATGACGCCGGACTCGGTCATCTCGGTGATGAGGTCGTTGCCCTCACGGGTGCGCTCGCCGACGCCGGCGAACACCGACACGCCACCGAACTCCTGGGCGACGCGGCGGATCATCTCCTGGATGAGCACCGTCTTGCCCACGCCGGCACCGCCGAACAGGCCGATCTTCCCGCCGCGGACGTAGGGGGTCAGCAGGTCGATGACCTTGATCCCCGTCTCGAGCAGCTCGGTGCGGCCCTCGAGCTGGTCGAACTTGGGTGCGTTGCGGTGGATCGACCAGTGCAGGGCGTCCTCGGCGTAGCCCGGCGTGTCCAGGCACTCGCCCAGGGCGTTGAACACGTGCCCGGTCACCACGTCGCCGACGGGCACCATGATCGGGGAGCCGGTGTCGCTCACCGGGGCGCCGCGGACCAGACCGTCGGTCGGGGCCATCGAGATGGTGCGGACCACGTTGTCGCCCAGGTGCTGGGCGACCTCGAGGGTCAGCGTCTTGCCCAGGTCGGCGAGGGTGACCTCGACCTTGAGGGCGTTGAAGAGCTCGGGCATCGCGTCGCGGGGGAACTCGACGTCGACGACCGGGCCCGTGACCCGGACGACGCGGCCTGCGCCGACGGTCTCCTGGCTGGACGGACGTTCCTCGGTGACGGTCATCTGTGCTGCTCTCCTGCCCTGGCGCTCGGTGGTCTCGCGTGTTGAGTGTCCCCGTCCGCGGCGGCTGACGCCGCGGACGGGGCGGTTGGCTCAGTCGTCGGCGTTGGCCGACACGAGCGCGTCGGCGCCGCCGACGATCTCGCTGATCTCCTGGGTGATCTCTGCCTGACGGGCCGCGTTGGCCTGCCGGGAGAGGTTCTTGGCCAGCTCCTCGGCGTTGTCCGACGCCGACTTCATGGCCCGGCGGCGCGACGCCGACTCCGAGGCAGCTGCCTCGAGCAGCGCCGCGTAGATCCGGGTCGTCACGTACTTCGGCAACAACGCGTCCAGCAGCTGCTCGGCCGACGGCTCGAACTCATACGCCGGGGTGATGTCGCTGCTGCGGGACTCCTCGGCCTGGACGTCGCGATCGTCGCGCAGTTCGTCGACCTCCTCCACGACCAGCGGCGCCATCCGGTTGGCCACCGGCACCTGGGAGAGCAGGGAACGGAACTCGGTGTAGACGATGTGCAGTTCGTCCACGCCGAGCACGTCGTCGGCACCCCCGCCGGTCTCGTCGTCGTCCTCACCGGCCGTGAAGGCGGTGATGAGAGTCCGACCGATCTCCTGGGCGTCCTCGTACCCCGGCTGCTCGGAGAACCCGGTCCAGGTCTCCTCGACGTCCCGGTCCCGGAACCGGTAGTACGTCTCGCCCTTGCGGCCGACGACGTAGAGCAGCGGCTCCTTGCCCTCGTCGCGGAGCAGGGCGAGCAGCTCCTCTGTCCGCCGCAGCACGTTGACGTTGTAGGAGCCGGCGAACCCGCGGTCGGAGGTGACCACCAGCACGGCGACCCGCCGGGGGTTCTCCCGGTCGGTCAGCAGCGGGTGGTCCAGGCTCGCCGAGCCCGCCAGGGCCGACAACACGCGGGTGATCTCCCGGGCGTAGGGCTTGGAGGCCTCGACCCGGGCCTGGGCACGCACGATGCGCGCGGCCGCGATCAGCTCCTGAGCCGAGAAGATCTTCTTCGTCGACTGGGTGGAGCGGATCCGGCGGCGCAGCGCGCGGAGGGAACCAGCCATCGTCAGCCGGCCCGCTTGACCTGGACGGTCTCCTGGCCCCGCTCACGAGCGTCCATGGCTTCGACCTCGGGCTCGTTGCCCTGCAAGGACTCACCCTCGGAGGTGGTGAACTGGCCGTAGAACTGCTCGACCGAGGACTCCAGGCTGGAGACGGTGTCGTCCTCGAGCTTCTTCGACGTCCGGATCGAGTCGAAGGCGATGCTGTCGCCCCGGTCCAGGAAGTCCAGGAACTCGGCCTCGAAGCGACGCACGTCGGGCACCGGCACCCGGTCCAGCTTGCCGGTGGTGCCCAGCCACAGCGAGACGACCTCGCGCTCCACCGGGTACGGCGAGTACTGGCCCTGCTTGAGCAGCTCCACCAGACGCTGACCGCGCTCCAGGGTCGCCCGGCTGGAGGCGTCCAGGTCCGAGGAGAACGAGGCGAACGCCTCGAGCTCACGGAACTGGGCCAGGTCCAGCCGCAACCGGCCGGCGACCGACTTCATCGCCTTGATCTGTGCCGAGCCACCGACCCGGGACACCGAGACGCCGACGTTGATCGCCGGGCGCACACCGGAGTTGAAGAGCCCGGTCTCCAGGAAGATCTGACCGTCGGTGATCGAGATGACGTTGGTCGGGATGTACGCCGAGACGTCGTTGCCCTTGGTCTCGATCAGCGGCAGCCCGGTCATCGAGCCCGCGCCCAGCTCGTCGTTGAGCTTGGCGCAACGCTCCAGCAGCCGGGAGTGCAAGTAGAAGACGTCGCCGGGGTAGGCCTCGCGACCCGGCGGACGGCGCAGCAGAAGCGAGACGGCGCGGTAGGCCTCGGCCTGCTTGGACAGGTCGTCGAAGACGATCAGGACGTGCTTGCCCTCGTACATCCAGTGCTGGCCGATGGCCGAGCCGGTGTAGGGGGCGATGTACTTGAAGCCGGCGGCCTCCGAGGCAGGGGCGGCGACGATGGTCGTGTACTCCATCGCGCCGGCGTCCTCGAGCGCGGCCTTGGTCGCCGCGATGGTCGAGCCCTTCTGACCGACCGCCACGTAGATGCAGCGAACCTGCTGCGCCGGGTCACCGGTCGCCCAGGCCTGCTTCTGGTTGATGATCGTGTCCAGCGCGATCGCCGACTTGCCGGTCTGCCGGTCACCGATGATCAGCTGACGCTGGCCACGGCCGATCGGCGTCATGGCGTCGATGGCCTTGATGCCGGTCTGCATCGGCTCGTGCACCGACTGCCGCTGGACCACGCTGGGCGCCTGCAGCTCGAGAGCGCGCCGGGTGGTGCTCTCGATCGGGCTGCCACCGTCGATGGCGTTGCCCAGCGGGTCGACGACCCGGCCGAGGAAGCCGTCGCCGACCGGCGCCGAGAGGACCTCGCCGGTCCGGCGGACCGTCTGGCCCTCCTCGATCCCGGAGAAGTCACCCAGGATGACGACGCCGACCTCGCGCACGTCCAGGTTCAGCGCCAGTCCCCGCACGCCGCCCTCGAACTCGAGCAGCTCGTTGGTCATGACCGAGGGCAGGCCCTCGACCCGGGCGATGCCGTCGCCGGACTCGGTGACGACCCCGACCTCTTCCCGGGAGACGTCCGGGGTGTAGTCGGAGACGTAGTTCTGGATCGCACTGCGGATCTCGTCCGCGGAGATCGTCAGCTCGGCCATGGCTCTGCGTCCTCTTCCTGCTGGTGTCTGTGGTGGTGCGGTGCCGCGGTCGCGGTCGAGCTGGTTCAGCCGGCGAGTCGCCGGCCGCTGGCCTCGAGTCGCGCAGCGATGCTGCCGTTGATGATCTCGTCGTCCACCCGGACGACCAGGCCACCGAGCACGTCGGGGTCGACCTGGACCTGCAGGCCCATCGTCCGCCCGTAGAGCCGGCCGAGCACGTCGGTCAGCCGCTGTTCCTGCGCGGCCGTCAACGGGACGGCCGAGGTCACGTGGGCGACCGAGCGCCCCCGGCGCCGGGCGGCCATCGTGGAGAGCCGCTCGACCTCGTTCTCCGGGTTGTGGACGTGCGGGCTGGTCAGCGCGTTCCGCACCAGCCGCTCGGTCACCGGGCTGACCCGGCCCGCCAGCAGCCGGTCGAGGAGGGCGGTCTTGCCCTCCCGCGGTGCGGACCGGTCACCCAGGATGCGGGCGAGGTCGTCGTCCCCGGCCACGATGCGGCCGAACCGGAACAGCTCGTCCTCGACGCCCTCCAGCTCGCCACGCGCGTCGGCCGCGTCCAGTGCGGCTTCGGTGGCGAGGGTCTCGGTGGCCTCCACCAGGTCCCGCGGTCGCGACCAGCGCTGCCGCACGACCGTCTCGACCACCGACATGGTGTCGGCACCGAGCTGACCGGAGAGCAGCCGCCGAGCCAGACCGGCGCGGTCGTCGGGTCGCACGGAGGCGTCCGACAGCGCCCGCCGGAGCGACGGCTGGCTCTGCAGGAGCTGCGCCACGGCGAAGAGCTCGTCGGCCAGGGTGAGCAGGACGTCACCGTGGTTGCGGCTGCGAGCCCCCTGGGACTTCTCCTGCAGGCTCGCCCGCGACTCCTCCATCGCAGCCCGACTGGACGCGTCCATCAGCGGTTGCCCTCGGGGACGTAGACCGTGCTGCCGGTCGCGGCGCCCGAGGCCGGCTGCGCCCCACCGTTCCCGGCGGGGTTGCTCGCAGCCATCTCGTCGAGCTCGTCGAGGAACCGGTCGACCGTCCCGCTGCGGCGGGCGTCATCGGCCAGCGACTCGCCGACCACCCTGCCGGCCAGTTCGACGGCGAGGGTGCCGATCTGGCCGCGCAGCTCGGCCACGACCTGCTGACGGGAGGCAGCGAGCTGCTCCTCGCCGCGGGCCACGATCCGGGCCGACTCCTCCTGGGCCTGGGCGCGCAGCTGCTCGATGATCTGCTGCCCCTCTGCCCGGGCGGAGTCCCGGATCTGGGCGGCTTCGTTGCGGGCCTCGGCGAGCTGGGCCCGGTACTGCTGCAGCGCCGCCTCGGCCTCGGCCTGCATGGCCTCGGCCCGCTCGATGCCGCCCTCGATGGCCGAACGGCGCGCCTGGAAGACCTGCTCGAACCGCGGGGCGACGAACTTGACCACCACGAAGAGCAGGACCGCGAAGGCGATCAGTCCGACGATGATCTCGCCGACGGGCGGGAGGAGCGGGTTCGCGCTCTCCGCAGCCAGGATGCTCATGCTCTCAACGTCCTCGTCTGGGTGTCAGTGACCGAACTCGTCCGACGAGTTCGGATCAGGTGCCGTAGACGAGGGGAGCGACGAAGCCGATCAGTGCCAGCGCCTCGGCCAGGGCGAAGCCCAGGAAGGCGTAGGTACGGGTCAGGCCAGCCGACTCGGGCTGACGAGCGGTGGCCTGGATGTAGGCGGCCCAGACGAGGCCCACACCGATGCCGGGGCCGATCGTGGCGATGCCGTAGCCGACCGAACCGATGCTGCCCTCGAGCTCTGCGAGTACCTCGATCATTGCGGGGTGTTCCTCCTGTGTCGTCGCCCGGTGGTCACCGGGCGGCTGGCGGGGTCGTGCGGGTGGTGCAGTCCATGGGGGCGGCCCGGCGTGCGGGCCACCGTGGTGCGGGTCAGTGCGCCGCTTCGACGGAGCCGTTGAGGTAGGTCCCCATCAGCATCGTGAAGACGTAGGCCTGCAGGAAGATGACCAGCAGTTCGAAGAACGTCATCACGATCGCCATCAGCGCGGAGATCGGCCCGAAGACGGCCGAGAAGTTGCCGACGGAGAGCAGGTAGGTGGCGCCCAGCGCGAACGTCACCAGCAGCATGTGGCCGGCGAACATGTTCGCGAAGAGCCGGATCGCCAGCGTGAACGGCCGGACGATGAAGTTCTGCAGCAGCTCCAGCGGCGTGATCAGCAGGTACATCGGCTTGGGCACGCCGGGCAGGAACATGATGTCCCGGAAGTACGGCCACAGCCCCTGGTTCTTGATGCCGACCACGATGTAGACGACCCAGCAGATCAGCGCCAGCACCAGCGGGAAGGCGAACTTCGACATCGGCGAGATCTGGGCGAACGGGATGATCGCCATCAGGTTGTTCGCCAGGATGAAGAAGAACAGCGAGGCGAGGAACGGGGCGAACGGCAGGCCCTTGGGGCCGACCACGTCGCGGGCGATCCCGTCGCGGATGAACGAGTAGCCGGTCTCGCCGATGAACTGCATCTTGCCGGGGACGATCTGCGGCTTGCGGACCGTGGCCACCAGGAAGGCGATCATGGCCAGCGTGGCCACCCAGGCGATGATCGTGATCCGGGTGATCTCGAAGCCGACACCGAGCACAGAGAAGCTGGTCAGAACCTCGGGGTAGAACTCACCGATGCCCGGGGGCGTGAAGCCGCCGCCGGGGTCGCTCTCCACAGCGAGCACGTCGCCGAGCGCGTGGGCGCTGGAGGTCACCGTTGTCCCTTCTGCGTCCTGGGCCGGCTCCGTCGTCCGCCCGGGGGGTGTCCGGCACTCCGCCCGGGGACCGGGTCGGGTTCGCCATAGGTCTTGACCACCACGTAGATGGCCACTGCCACGCCGAGGATGATCCCGACCGGGAAGAACACTCGCGTGTCCAGCCACTGGTCGATCAGCCACCCGACCCCGCCCCACACCGCCATCCCGGACAGGAGCGTCCCGGTGACCGCCCAGCCCATGTCAGCCCCGCTGGGCTGACGAGCTGCACGCGCAGGTCGTGGTCGTGCGCCCCCAGGTTCGGAGGTGTCCTCGGCCATCGGTTCGGACACTATCAGCCGGGCGGGGCCGGGTTTTCCGGGGAATGCCGCCGACCCCCCGGTGGGGTGGGCGGCGGGACGTAGAACAGCTGCCGCGTCCACACCCAGCGCAGCTGCACGCCGCTCCACAGCAACGCACCGACGACGACGGTCCAGGCCAGCACCTGACGGTCCGGCCACCCCTCGGCGGGCAGGCCGGTCAGCAGCGGGAACAGCACCAGCGCCTTGAGCCCGAACGTGCCCAGGGCCGCCGGCATCGTCCAGGTGTCGTCCACCTTGCCGGCCCAGGCCACGACCAGCCCCGAGACGCAGAAGAACGCCGTGACGACCGCCGCGCCGATGAGCACGGTGAGCGCATCTGCCCAGCTCAGCGCCACCCCGACGACGACAGCGGCCACGCCGGTCACCGCAGCGGTGACGAGCAGGCCGACCCGGAGGAAGGACAGGTCCCAGGGTGCGTCCCCGGTCGTCCGGACGCCGCTCACCGGCGCACCCCGGCCGGGGTGGACGGTGCGGCAGGAGACGGCGGACGTGGCGCCCCGGCACCCTTCCGGACCGCCCGGCTGGCCGGGTGGGCGGCGCGGCTGCGGTCCTTCATCGCCGCGAGCTCGGCCTCGCGGGCGGCGATCGCCGCGCGGCGGGCACGGGGGCTCAGCACCACGACGACGCCCACCACGAGCAGGGCGCCGACGATGACCAGGACCTCGACGGTGCCACCGGTGATGGACAGGGCGACGGCGCCGAAGCTGAGCAGCGCCGCCCAGAAGTACATGATGAGCACCGCCCGGCGGTGCGAGTGCCCGATCGACAGCAGCCGGTGGTGCAGGTGCATCTTGTCCGGGCTGAACGGTGACCGACCGCGCCGGGTGCGGCGCACCACGGCCATGAGCAGGTCGATGAACGGGATGAAGAGCACCGCGATCGGCACGAGGAGCGGCAGGGTCAGCGGCAGCAGGCTGGCCGCCGAGCCGAGGGTCTGCGAGTCGGTCTGTCCGGTCGCCGAGACCGCCGCGGCCGACAGCATGAGCCCGACCAGCATCGAGCCGGAGTCGCCCATGAAGATCCGGGCCGGGCTGAAGTTGTGCGGCAGGAAGCCCAGGCAGGCCCCGGCGAGCACGGCGGTGATCAGGGCGGGCGCGCTGGCCACGTCGTCGAAGCCGACCAGGCCCAGGTTGTAGCTGTAGGCGAAGAAGGCCAGCGCCGCGATCGCCGACACCCCGGCGGCCAGGCCGTCCAGCCCGTCGATGAAGTTGAGCGCGTTGACCGTGAGGACGGTCAGCAGGATCGTCGCCGGCACCCCGACGTCCGGGCCCAGGGACAGCGTGCCGATGTCGGCGACCGGCAGGAACACGTACGCCAGCTGCACGCCGAGCAGCACCATCACCCCGGCCGCGGCGATCTGGCCGGTGAGCTTGGTGAGCGCGTCGAGACCGAACCGGTCGTCGAGGACCCCGAGGGCGCAGATCAGCCCGCCGGCCACCAGGACGGCGATCGTCTGGGTGCTGAACTCGAAGCTCCGCTGCAGCGAGGGCAGCTGCGAGGCGACCAGGACGCCGGCCGCCACGCCGAGGTACATCGCCACTCCCCCGCCCCGCGGGGTCGGGATGACGTGCACGTCGCGGTCACGGACCGCCGCCATCACCCGGAACCGGACCGCCGCCACCCGCACCACCGGCGTGGCCAGGAAGGTGACCAGCGCGGCGGCGAGGAGGACGACGGCGTACTCGCGCACGGCTCAGCCGACGCGCGTGGGCTCGGGGTAGGCAGGGTGGGCGCCGACCAGCTCGCGCACCCCGGCCGCGACCTCGGTCGTCCGGGAGCCGTCGGCGTCCCGGATGGCGGTGCCGATGAGCGAGGCGATCGACTTCATGTCGCTCTCCACCATGCCCTGGGTGGTGACCGAGGGGCTGCCGACCCGGACGCCGGAGGCGACCGAGGCCGGCTGCGGGTCGAACGGGATGGCGTTCTTGTTGAGCACGATGCCGGCCGCGTCGCAGCGGGCCTCGGCCACCTTCCCGGTGACCAGCTCGCCGGCGGTGTCGGTCACCTTGCGCAGGTCCAGCAGGGCCAGGTGGGTGTCGGTGCCGCCGGCGACGGGGCGCAGGCCCTCGGCGGCCAGGCCCTCGGTCAGCGCCTGGGCGTTGGTGATCACCTGACGGGCGTAGGTCTGGTACTCAGGCTGCAGGCACTCCTTGAGGTTCACCGCCTTCGCCGCGATGGCGTGCATCAGCGGGCCGCCCTGCATCATCGGGAAGGCCGACTTGTCGATGGCCTTGGCGTGCTCGGCCTTGCAGACGATCGCCCCACCGCGGGGGCCGCGCAGCACCTTGTGCGTGGTGAACGTGACGACGTCGGCGTAGGGCACCGGCGAGGGGATCGCCTTGCCGGCCACCAGGCCGATGAAGTGGGCCGCGTCGACCATGAAGATCGCGCCGACCTCATCGGCGATCTCCCGGAAGGCGGCGAAGTCGATCAGCCGCGGGATCGCCGAGCCACCGGCGACGATGAGCTTGGGCCGGTGCTCGCGGGCCAGGTCGCGGACCTGGTCGTAGTCGATGTGCTCGGTCTTCTCGTCGACGCCGTACTGCACGGCGTTGAACCACTTGCCGGAGAAGGAGACCTTGGTGCCGTGGGTCAGGTGCCCGCCGTGCGGCAGCGCCATGCCCAGCAGGGTGTCACCGGGCTGCAGGAAGGCGCCGTAGGCCGCCAGGTTCGCGCTGGCGCCGGAGTGCGGCTGCAGGTTGACGTGCTCGGCGCCGAAGAGCTCCTTGCCGCGCGCGATGCCGATCTCCTCGGCGCGGTCGACGACCTCGCAGCCGCCGTAGTAACGCCGCCCCGGGTAACCCTCGGCGTACTTGTTCGACAGCGTGCTGCCCAGCGCGGCCAGGACGGCGGGGCTGGTGAAGTTCTCGCTGGCGATCAGCTGCAGCCCACCCCGCAGCCGGTCGAGCTCGTCGAGGACGACTCCGGAGATCTCCGGGTCGAAGTCGGCCAGGGCGTCGAAGTCGGGGCCCCAGTAGGGGGTGGTGGCCGGGGTGCTCATCGCGGGTGCACTCCTGCTGCTCGGTGCCGGTGCCCGCGTGCACTCGTCGTGAGAGGCGCGCGGCTGTCGCACCACGGTATCGCTATGACCTCGCGATCCTCCGGATCGCACCGCGGCCAGGTGCCGTCCCCCGGGGCGCGGCGAGCCGTTTCGTCCCCCGCCGGCGGGCGGCCTCCGGCCAGGACCGGGTCACGATCTCGGGACAGGCCCACCACCGCACGGACCGCGAGACCGGACAGCCATCACGCGACCACCCGAGACGACACCACCCGAGACGCGACCACCACCTGACGACGACCTCGAGACCAGCCCACGGCGTCGTCCGGAGGACGACTGTGGGAGGCCGGCGCGGGCCCGGAGGGTCCCGCCGGCATCGCACGAAGCGGCTCCGCGCAGCCGGGGGACGGTCCTTGGCCGCGGGGCGGCCCGTCAGGGTCGCAGTTCAGTCAGTGATCTCCGGGACGACCTCGCGGAGCTGCTCCAGGCTGATCGCACCCAGACGCAGCACCCGGGGGGTCGGGGCCGTGCAGTCGACGATGGTGCTGGGCGCCGACCCGGTGCGTGGCCCGCCGTCCAGGACCACCGCCGCGTGCTCGCCCAGCTGGTAGGCCGCCTCCGCCGCGGTCGTACCGGCCGGCCGGCCGGACCGGTTGGCGCTGGAGACCGCCAGCGGGCCGGTGCGGCGCAGCAGGTCCCGGGTGACGTCGTCGTCCGGCAGCCGGACGGCGACCGTCCCCTCGGCGTCCCCGAGGTCCCATGCCAGCGACGGCGCATGCTCGACCACCAGGGTCAGCCCGCCGGGCCAGAAGGCCTCGGCCAGCTGGTGGGCGACCGGGGGCACGACGACGACCAGCCCGGCCAGCGTCGACGCCTCCCCCACCAGCACGGGGACCGGCATGTTCCGGCCCCGGTTCTTGGCCGCCAGCAGCCGGGCCACCGCGGCCGGGGTGAAGGCGTCGGCGGCCACGCCGTAGACGGTGTCGGTCGGGAGCAGGACCAGCTCCCCGCGGGACAGCGCCATGGCGGCCTCGGTCAGCCCGGCCTCGCGCTGGTCGGGGTCACTGCAGTCATAGACGTCGGGCACGAGTGCGCAGTCTGCTCCACCTAAGCTGCGGCCTCGTGCACAGGTGGGCGGTGGCGACGTCCCTCGTGCTGCTGCTGGCCGGCTGCGGGGAGGCCGGGGCGCCCGCGGCGCAGGTCAGCACACCGGCCACCGGAGCCCGCTTCGACTACCAGCTGGGCGGGGCCCACCCGCCGGCGGACGGCGTGCAGGTGGTGGTCCGTGACCGCACCGCCGAGCCGGCGGACGACGGGTACCCGGTCTGCTACGTCAACGCGTTCCAGAGCCAGCCGGGCACCAGGGAGCTCCCCGCCGACCTGCTGCTGCGCGACGGCGGCGCCCTCGTCGAGGACCCGGACTGGCCCGGGGAGCACCTGCTGGACGTCTCCACCGCCGATCGGCGCGAGCGTCTCGCCGAGCGGGTGGGCGGCTGGCTCACCGGCTGCGCCGCCGACGGGTTCGCCGCCGTCGAGCTGGACAACCTGGACAGCTGGACCCGGTCCGGGGGTCTGCTGGACCGGGCCGACGCGGCGGCGATGGCGCGGCTGCTGGTCGACCGGGCGCACGCCGCCGGTCTTGCCGTCGCGCAGAAGAACGCCCCCGAGCTGGCCGGCACGGGCCTGGGGTTCGACTTCGCCGTGGTCGAGGACTGCGGCGCCTACGACGAGTGCTCGGCCTTCACCGACGCCTACGACGTGGTGCTCGACGTCGAGTACACCGACGAGGGGTTGGCCGCGGCCTGCGGTGTCGCGGGCCTGAGCGTGCAGCGCCGCGACCTGGCGGTCTCGGTACCGGGCGACCCTGCCTACGTGGCGGAGTGGTGCCCGGCCAGCTGAGCCGTGGTGTAGCGCGGCCGGCCGGCGAGGTCGGCGTGGTCGGCCACCCCGGCCCAGCCGCCGTGAGCCCGCACCAGCGCCGGCAGCGAGGCCCCCTGCTGATCGGCGTGCTCGATGCCCAGCCACCCGCCGGGCCGCAGCAGCCGGGCGGCGGTGCCCAGCAGGCCACGGACGACGTCCAGCCCGTCCGGCCCGCCCCACAGCGCCAGCGGCGGGTCGTGCTCGGCGACCTCCCGGGGCAGCCCGGCGCCGTCCGGCACGTAGGGCGGGTTGGAGACGACGACGTCGACGGTGCCGTCGAGCTCGGCCAGCAGCAACGGGTCGGTCATGTCCCCGGCGCGCACGTCGACCGGGGCGTCGCCGGCCGCGGCCCGGGTGCGGGCGTTGTGCCGGGTCCACTCGATGGCCCCGGCGTCCCGCTCCACGGCGACCACCCGCGCGCCGGGGTGCTCGTGGGCCACCGACAGCGCGATCGCCCCGGACCCGCTGCCGAGGTCGACCACGAGCGGCGCGTCCTGCCCGGCGACGCGCTCGAGCACCCAGCCGGCGATGAGCTCGGTCTCCGGGCGGGGCACGAACACCCCGGGCCCGACGGCGAGCTCGAGGTGCCGGAACGGAGCGGTGCCGGTGAGGTGCTGCAGCGGCACCCGGTCGGCGCGCAGCTCGATCCACCCGGTGAACCGCTCGGCGGCGGCCGCGGGCACGTCACCGGCGGTGAGCAGGGCGGCGCGGGAGGTGCCCAGGACGGCGGCGAGCAACAGCTCGGCGTCCACCCGCGGCGACTCCACCCCGGCATCGGCGAGCCGCCGCGCGGCGTCGGTGAGCAGGGTGCGGGCGGCGGTCAGGAGCCGGCCGCCAGCAGCTCGGCGGTCGCGGCCGCGGTCAGCGCGTCGAGCACCGGGTCCAGGTCGCCGTCCAGCACCTGGTCGAGGTTGTGCGCCTTGAAGCCGACCCGGTGGTCGGCGATGCGGTTCTCCGCGAAGTTGTAGGTGCGCACCCGCTCGCTGCGGTCGACCGTGCGCACCTGGCTGCGCCGCTGGTCCGACGCGGTGGCGGCGGCCTCGTCCCGCGCGGCGGCGAGCAGGCGGGAACGCAGCACCCGCAGCGCGGACTCCCGGTTCTGCAGCTGGCTCTTCTCGTTCTGCGAGCTCACCACGATCCCCGAGGGCAGGTGGGTGATCCGCACCGCCGAGTCGGTCGTGTTGACGCTCTGCCCGCCTGGCCCGGAGGAGCGGAAGACGTCGATGCGCAGGTCGTTCGGGTCGACGCTGACGTCGACCTCCTCGGCCTCGGGGAGCACGAGCACCCCGGCCGCCGAGGTGTGGATCCGGCCCTGGGACTCGGTCACCGGGACCCGCTGCACGCGGTGCACCCCGGCCTCGAACTTCAGCCGGGAGAAGATCCCCTCGTCGGTGCGCGACTTGATCGCCACGGCGACGTCCTTGTACCCGCCCAGCTCGGCCGGGACGGCGTCGAGGACCTCGGTCGCCCAGCCGCGCCGCTCGGCGTAGCGCAGGTACATCCGCAGCAGGTCGCCGGCGAACAACGCCGACTCCGCCCCGCCCTCCCCCGCCTTGATCTCGAGGATGACGTCCTTCTCGTCGTCGGGGTCCTTGGGCAGCAGCAGCTCGGTGAGCCGGCCGGTCAGCTCACCGACGCTGCCGGCCAGCTCCTCGGCCTCGGCGGCGAAGGAGGCGTCCTCGCCGGCGAGCTCGCGGGCGGCGGCGAGGTCGTCGGCCGCCGCGTCCAGGGCCCGTGCGGTCTCCACGACCGGCGCGAGCTGGGCGTAGCGCCGCCCCAGCCGGCGGGCCCGCGCGGCGTCGGCGTGCACCGCCGGGTCGGCGAGCTCGGCCTCGAGCTCACGGTGCTCGGCGAGCAGGCCGGCGAGCCGGTCGCTGCCGGCTCCGGTGCTGCTGCTCACGGGCACTCCTCCTGCTGCTCGATCCCGCTGCTGCTCGATCTCGCGGGCCCCGGCCGGGGTGCGGACACGACGACGGCGCCTGCGCCGCCCTGGTGCAGGGCGGCGCAGGCGCCGTCGGGGGTGCTACTTGTCGGCCGGGGTGCCGGCGGCGCGCTTGCCGAACCGCTTCTCGAAGCGGGCGACGCGGCCACCGGTGTCCAGGATCTTCTGCTTGCCGGTGTAGAAGGGGTGGCACGCCGAGCAGACCTCGACGGTCAGCTGACCGGACGGCGAGGTGCTGCGGGTGGTGAACGTGTTACCGCAACCACAGGTCACCTCGGTGACGTTGTACTGCGGGTGGATGTCGGCCTTCATGCCGGTACACCCTCTCTCTGGTCTCGTGGTCTGCTGGTCAGTCTGCTGGTCATGCACCGTCGGGGAACTGGGCGACCCGTGACGGCGGAGGCTCGATCGCCCAGTGTACGGCCCCCCTGCCGAGCCCCGTCGCGAGCTGGCACCCGGCGGGGAGCAGGGGGCCTTCGTCAGTCCTTCTCGTTCACGCCCAGCGTCGTCTTCTGCACCTGCATCAGGAACTCGATGTTGTTGCGCGTCTTGCGCATCCGGTCGAGCAGCAGCTCCAGGGCCTGCTGGGGCTCCAGGGCCGACAGCACCCGGCGCAGCTTGATGATGATCGCCAGCTCGTCGGGCGAGAGGAGGATCTCCTCCTTGCGGGTGCCCGAGGCGTTCACGTCGACCGCCGGGAAGACCCGCTTGTCGGCCAGCCGCCGGTCCAGCTTGATCTCGGCGTTCCCGGTGCCCTTGAACTCCTCGAAGATGACCGTGTCCATCGTCGAACCGGTCTCGACCAGCGCCGAGGCGATGATCGTCAGCGAGCCGCCGTTCTCGATGTTGCGGGCCGCACCGAGGAAGCGCTTCGGCGGGTAGAGCGCCGTGGAGTCGACACCACCGGAGAGGATGCGCCCGCTGGCGGGGGCCGCCAGGTTGTAGGCGCGACCCAGCCGGGTGATCGAGTCGAGCAGGACGACGACGTCGTGGCCCATCTCGACCAGGCGCTTGGCCCGCTCGATCGACAGCTCCGCGACCGTGGTGTGGTCGGCCGGCGGCCGGTCGAAGGTCGAGGCGATGACCTCGCCCTTCACCGAGCGCTGCATGTCGGTGACCTCTTCGGGCCGCTCGTCGACCAGCACCACCATGAGGTGGACCTCGGGGTTGTTGGTCGTGATCGCGTTGGCGATCGACTGCAGGACCATCGTCTTGCCGGCCTTCGGCGGGCTGACGATCAGCGCCCGCTGGCCCTTGCCGATCGGCATGACCAGGTCGATGAGCCGGGTGGTCATCAGGTGCGACTCGGTCTCCAGCCGCAGGCGGTCCTGTGGGTAGAGCGGGGTCAGCTTGGTGAACTCGGGGCGGTTGCGTGCCTGCTCCGGGTCCAGCCCGTTGACCGAGTCCAGCCGGACCAGCGCGTTGTACTTGTCCTTCTTCTCGCCCTCACGGGGCTGGCGCACCGCCCCGGTGATGGCGTCGCCGCGGCGCAGGCCGTAGCGCCGCACCTGGGACAGCGAGACGTAGACGTCGTTGGGGCCGGTCAGGTACCCCGACGTGCGGACGAACGCGTAGCTGTCCAGCACGTCCAGGATGCCCGCCACCGGCAGCAGGACGTCGTCCTCGCTGACGGTGGGCTCGCCCTGGTCGAAGCGCTCACGGCCACCGGCGCTGCCACCGCGCCGGTTCCGGTCGCGGTACCGGCGACCGCGGCGACCGCGGCCGCCCTCGAAGTCGTCGTCGTCCTCGTCGGTCCGGGCCTCGCCACGGGTGTCGCCACGCGTGTCGTTGCGGTTGGCTCCCGCGTCGCCGCGGTTCCCGGGCCCGTCGGTGCGGTTGCCGTCCCGGTTGTTGCGACCCGGGCGACCGGACTCGCCGTCGGTGCGGTCCCGCCCGCCGCGCTGCTCGCCGTCACGGTCGGCGCCGTCCCGGTTGCCCCGCTCGTCCCGGCTGGAGCCCCGGCTGCGGTCCTCACGGTTGCCGGAGTCGCGGTTGCCCCGCTCGTCCCGGTTGTCGGCGTCGCGGTTGCCCGCGTCGCGGGGCCGGTCCTCGCGGGGCCGGTCCTCGCGGGGCCGGTCCTCGCGGGCCCGGTCCTCGCGGGTGCCGGAGTCGCGGGTGACCCGCTCGTCGCGGTTGCCGGCGTCCCGGTTGCGGTCCTCGCGGGCGGTGCGCTCCTCGCGCTCGCCACCCTCCCGGGGGGCACGTTCGGCCCGGTCCCGGTTGCGGCTGCGCTGCGGCCGGTCGCCGCCGGTGCGGGTGTCGGCCGGCGGAGCCTGGTCGGTGTCCTCGGCAGTCCCCTCGGCCGCGGTCGGCTGGGCGACCTCGTCCGCTGCGACCGGGCTCGCCGGCGCGTCGGGGGTGCTGGCCGTGGAGTCGACGGTGGGCGCACCCGCCGGACGGCTGGCCGCGCGACGGCGACGGCCCGTGGGGGCGGCGTCGGTGGAGGCGGCGTCGGTGGAGGCGGCGTCGGTGGAGGCGGCGTCGGTGGAGGCGGCGTCGGTGCCGGTCACCGGGCCGCTGTTGGCGCCGCCGCTGACGGGGGCCTCCAGGGGGGCGGCCGACGCAGCGGCACCACCGGTGACGGCCTCGTCGGCCCGGGGAGCCGACACGTCCGGGGCGGTGGCCGGCGCAGCGGCGGGCGCCTCAGCGGCGGGAGCGCCGCCGACCTGGCGCTCGGAGATCGCGGCGACGAGGTCGCTCTTGCGCATCTTGCCGGTCCCGGGGATGCCCAGTTCGCCGGCCAGGCGCTGCAGCTCGGGCAGCAGCATGCCGGACAGTCCGCTGCCACGGCGGCGCGAACGGGGTGCCGTCGCGCTCTCGGCAGCTGCCTCGTCGGACGGGGCGGCGTCGTGCGCGCCGTCGATGAGGTCGGTGCTCTCGCTCACGTACAGGTCCTTCCCTGCGGTGACCTGCGCCTACCAGCGCAGGAGGTGACCCGGCCCCGGAACGCGAGAGCCCGGTGGAGGACTCGTCGGATCGATCGGGAGTGCGCGGGTCTGTGGATGCGAGGGGTTCAACGGCGACGGATCGACCGTCTGCAACGCCCCGCGTGAGGCTCGCCCGGAGGCGGCTACGTCGTCAGCCTAGACACAGGCCGACAGTGCTCACAACACAGTCCGTCACGGGTGTGTTCCGGGCGCTCAGGACGATACCGCATCGTGATCACCGGGCCGCGGGGTGACGACCGCGCCGGTGGGGTCGACGGCCATCGGACGGCACTCCCAGCCGGCCGGCGTCCGCTCCTCCAGCGCCCTGACTTGGGCCGCGGCAGCCGGCGCAGCGACGTCCTCGCCCGGACCCAGCACCGCCAGCGCCAGCACGCACGGGCCGGCGCCGGAGACGACGGCCGCGTGCCCGTCGGTGCGCAGCCGGGTGAGGAGGGCGGCGCTCTCCGGCATGGCGGGTGCCCGCTGCGCCTGGTGGAGCCGGTCCTCGGTCCCCTCCAGGAGCAGCGCCGGGTCCCGGGTGAGCGCGTGCACCAGGAGCGCGGAGCGGCCGGCGGCGTGGACGGCGTCACCGTGCGGCACGGACTCCGGCAGCAGCCCCCGGGCCAGGTGCGTGGACAGCGTGGTGGCCGGCACGAACAGCACCGGGACGATCCGCGGGTCGACGGCCAGTCGCGCGGCGCGCGCCCCCGAGGCCGTCGTCCAGGACAGCGTCGCCCCACCGAGCAGGCACGGGGCCACGTTGTCCGGATGACCCTCGAGCTCCGAGCACAGCCGCAGCACGGCGTCCTCGTCGACCTCGGCGACGTCGGGGCACAGCGCCCACGCCGCCAGCACCCCGGCGGTCACCGCGGCGGCGGAGGAGCCCATCCCCCGCCCCTGCGGGATGGCGTTGTGCGCGGACAGCCGCAGCCCGGGCGGCGTCCAGCCCAGCTCGGCCGAGGCGGCGCGGAACGCCCGCACCACCAGGTGCGACTCGTCGGTGGGCAGGTCACCGGCCCCGGCGCCCGCCACCTCGACGGTCAGCCCGCCGTCGGTGACGGCGACGTCGACGGAGTCCCAGCAGGACAGCGCCAGGCCGGCGCAGTCGAAGGCCGGCCCGAGGTTCGCGCTCGTCGCCGGGACCCGGACGCGGACCGCTGGGAGCTGCGCCACTCAGAGCCCCAGCTGCGCCGCCGCGGCGGCGGCGTCGACCGGGACGGTGACCGGGACGGGGGCACCGGAGATCGCCCACTCCGGGTCCTTCAGGCCGTTGCCGGTGACCGTGCAGACGACCCGCTGGCCCGGTTCCAGCCCGCCGGCCTCGGCGACCTGCAGCAGCCCGGCCACCGATGCGGCCGACGCCGGCTCGACGAAGACGGCCTCACTGCGGGCCAGCAGCCGGTAGGCGGCCAGGATCGCCCGGTCGGTGACCGCGTCGATCCGGCCGCCGGAGGTGTCCCGGGCGTCCAGTGCCTTGGTCCAGGACGCCGGGTTGCCGATCCGGATGGCGGTGGCGATGGTGCTCGGCTGCTCGACGACCCTGCCGGTGACGATCGGCGCGGCCCCGGCGGCCTGGAAGCCCCACATCCGGGGCGTGTGGGTGGCCGGGCCGTCGGCGGCGTACTCGCGGTAGCCCTGCCAGTAGGCGGTGATGTTGCCGGCGTTGCCGACCGGGAGGCAGTGCACGTCGGGGGCGTCGCCGAGCACGTCGACGATCTCGAAGGACGCCGTCTTCTGGCCCTCGATGCGGTACTGGTTGACGCTGTTGACCAGGCTCACCGGGTAGTCGATCGCCAGCTTGCTGGCCAGGGTCAGGCAGTCGTCGAAGTTGCCCTCGACCTGCAGCAGCTTCGCCCCGTGCACCAGCGCCTGGGCCAGCTTGCCGGTGGCGATCTTGCCCTGTGGCACCAGCACCGCGCAGACCAGACCGGCCCGGGCGGCATAGGCCGCCGCGCTGGCGCTGGTGTTGCCGGTGGAGGCACAGATCACCGCCTGCGCGCCCTCCTCCACCGCCTTGGAGATGGCCATGGTCATGCCGCGGTCCTTGAACGACCCGGTGGGGTTGGCCCCCTCGACCTTCAGCCAGACCTCGCACCCGGTGCGGCGGGACAGCTCCGGCGCCGGCAGCAGCGGGGTGGCGCCCTCCTGCAGCGTCACCACGGGGGTCGCGGCGCTCACCGGCAGCCGGTGCCGGTAGGCCTCGATCAGGCCCGGCCAGTACGGCGAGACCGGGGCGCGCAGCCCCGTCGGGAGCCCTGCGCTCATGACCACATCACCCGTTCGCCTCCGCAGCACACCCCGGTCACAGCCCCTCCACCCGCAGCACGCTGGTCACGCCCCGGACGGCCGACATCTCCCGCAGCCGGGCGACGGTCGTGGCCAGCGCCGCGTCCGGGGCCCGGTGGGTCACGATCACGAGCGTGGCGGCGTCGCCGTGCCCGTCCTGGCGGACGGTGGCGATGCTCACGCCCTGCGCCGCGAACTCGTGCGCGACGGTCGCCAGCACGCCGGGCTTGTCCGCGACGTCGAGGCTGACGTGGTAGCGGGTCGGGGTGTCCGCCATCGGCCGCACGGTGAGGCCGGCGTAGCCCGTCGTCCCCGGCCCGGCGACGCCGGCGACCCGGTTGCGGGCCACCGCGACCAGGTCACCCAGCACCGCACTGGCCGTGGGCTGCCCCCCGGCGCCCTGGCCGTAGAACATCAGCTCACCGGCCGCCTCCGCCTCGACGAACACGGCGTTGAACGCGCCGCCCACCGCCGCCAGCGGGTGGGTGGTCGGGATCATCGCCGGGTGCACCCGGACGGCGACGGAGTCGTCGGCGCCGTCGCTGCCCGCGACCCGCTCGCAGATCGCCAGCAGCTTGACCGTGCAGCCGATCTCGGTGGCCCGGGCGACGTCGGCCGCGGAGACCGCGGAGATGCCCTCGCGGTACACGTCGGCGGCGGTGACCGGGGAGTGGAAGGCCAGCGAGGCCAGGATCGCGGCCTTGGCGGCGGCGTCGAAGCCGTCCACGTCGGCGGTCGGGTCGGCCTCGGCGAACCCGGCCTCGGTCGCCTCGGCCAGCGCCTCACCGAAGCCGGCACCGGTCTCGACCATCCGGGACAGGATGTAGTTCGTCGTCCCGTTGACGATGCCGACCACCCGCCGGAGCTGGTCACCGGCCAGCGACTCGCGCAGCGGGCGCAGCAGCGGGATCGCCCCGGCGACCGCGGCCTCGTAGTAGAGGTCGACCCCGGCCTCGGCGGCCGCGGCGTGCAGCGCGACGCCGTCCTCGGCCAGCAGCGCCTTGTTGGCGCTGACCACCGACTTCCCGGCGCCGATGGCGGCCAGCAGCAGGGTGCGCGCGGGCTCGATGCCGCCGATCACCTCGACCACCAGGTCGACGTCGGGGCGGGTGACCAGCCCCTCGGCGTCGGTGGTCAGCAGCTCGGCGGGCACCTCGGGGTGCCGGTCGGGGCGGCGGACCGCGACCCCGGCGACCTCGACCCGGCGCCCGATCCGGGCGGTCAGGTCGTCGGCCTGCTCGGACAGCAGCCGCAGGACGGCGCCACCCACGGTGCCGCAGCCCAGCAGGGCCACCTTCAAGGAATCGCTCACGACTGGGCTCCTGCGGCGTGCTCGGGCGCCGGCTGGTCGATCGCCGGGCTGGGGGCGGGCACGTCGGCGAGGACGGCATCGAGGGCGAACACGTCGGACAGTGTCTGACGCCGCACGATCTCAGTCGCCACCCCGTCCCGCACGGCGACCACCGGCGGCTTCAGCAGGTAGTTGTAGTTGCTCGCCATCGACCAGCAGTAGGCGCCGGTGGCGGCGACCGCCAGCAGGTCACCGGGCTGCACGTCCGACGGCAGCCACAGGTCGCGGACCAGCACGTCGCCGCTCTCGCAGTGCTTGCCGACCACCCGGCACAGCGCCGGCGGGGCGTCGGAGCTGCGGTTGGCCAGCACGCAGGTGTAGCTGGCGTCGTAGAGGGCCGTGCGGATGTTGTCGCTCATCCCGCCGTCGACCGACACGTAGTTGCGCACCAGCGGGGTGCCCGGTGCGCCGCTGGCCCCGAGCCGCACCGGCTTGATCGTGCCGATCTCGTACAGCGTGACGGTGCCCGGACCGGCGATCGCGCGGCCCGGCTCGACGGCCAGCCGGGGCACCGGCAGCCCGAGGGCAGCGCACTCGGCGGCGATGACCGACCGCAGCTTCACCGCGACGTCCTCGGGGCTGACCGGGTCGTCCTCGGCGAGGTAGGCGATGCCGAAGCCGCCGCCCAGGTTGAGCTCGCCGAGCACCTCGCCGGTGGCCTGGTGCACCTGGCCGAGCAGGCCGACCACCCGGTGCGCGGCGGCCTCGAAGCCGGCCGTGTCGAAGATCTGCGAGCCGATGTGGCTGTGCAGGCCGGCCAGGTGCAACCCCGGCTCCCGGATCACCCGGACGGCCGCGGTGAGCGCGTCACCGGTGGCCAGCGAGAAGCCGAACTTCTGGTCCTCGTGGGCGGTGGCGATGAACTCGTGGGTGTGCGCCTCGATGCCCACCGTCGACCGGATCAGCACCGACACCGGCGCGCCGCCGGCGGCCACCCGGGCCTCCCCGAGCGGCACCAGCCGGTCGATCTCGTCGAAGGAGTCCAGCACCACGTGGCCGATCCCGGCGTCGACCGCGAGCTGCAGCTCGACCAGCGACTTGTTGTTGCCGTGCAGCGCGATCCGCTCGGCCGGGAAGCCGGCGGCCAGCGCCACCGCGAGCTCGTTGCCGCTACAGGCGTCCAGGTGCAGCCCGTCGTCGGCGATCCAGCGGGCCACCTGCCCGCAGAGGAACGCCTTGGAGGCGTAGTGCACGTCGGCGTCGACGAAGGCGTCGGCGAAGTCGGCGGCCCGGCCGCGGAAGTCGCCCTCGTCGAGCACGAACAGCGGCGTCCCGTGCTGCCGGGCGAGGTCGGTCACCCGGCGCCCACCCAGCTCCAGCTCGCCGTCGACCCGCCGGGCCGACCGCGGCCAGACCTGCGGGTCCAACACGCCCAGGTCGGTCGGCGCCGGGCCGGCCGCGGGAGGCGGCGCGATGTTCCCGTGCAGCGGACCGGCCGGGTGCGCCCTCACATCCGCTCCGGGGCGGAGACGCCGAGGACGGCCAGACCGTTGCGCAGCACCGTCGCGGTCGCCGCGCACAGCCACAGCCGGGCGGTCGTCACCGGCGTGGCCTCCTCGTCACCGCGAGGCAGCACCCGGCAGGAGTCGTAGAACCGGTGGTAGGTGCCGGCCAGCTCCTCCAGGTACCGGGCCACCCGGTGCGGGGCCCGCAGCTCCGCGGCCGAGGCGATCACCCGGGGGAACTCCCCCAGCGCCCGCAGCAGGTCACCCTCCCGCTGGTGGGCGAGCGCCGCGGTGTCCACGTCGCCGGCCTCGCCCAGCGGCAGGCCGAGGTCGGCCGCGCCGCGCAGCAGCGAGGAGATCCGGGCGTGGGCGTACTGGACGTAGAAGACCGGGTTGTCGTTGGTCTGCCGGCTCCACAGGTCCAGGTCCAGGTCGATCTGCTGGTCCACCGAGGCCCGGGCCAGGGCATACCGGGCCGCATCGGCGCCGACGGCGGCCACCAGGTCCTCCAGCAGCACCACCGTGCCGGCCCGCTTGCTCATCCGCAGCGGCTCGCCGTCGCGGACCAGGTTGACCAACTGGCCGATCAGGATCTCCAGGTTGGTGTCCGGGTCGTCGCCGAGTGCGGCGACCAGCGCCTTGTACCGGCCGATGTAGCCGTGGTGGTCGGCGCCGAGCATGATCACCACCTTGTCGAAGCCGCGCTCGCGCTTGTCCAGGTAGTAGGCGCAGTCGGCGGCGAAGTAGGTCGTCTCGCCGTCGCCCTTGACCAGCACCCGGTCCTTGTCGTCCCCGAAGGTCGTCGTCCGGAGCCAGACCGCGCCGTCGGCCTCGTAGACGTGTCCCTGCTCGCGCAGCCGGGCCACCGCCTTCTCCAGCGCCCCGGTCTCGTGCAGCGTGCGCTCGCTGAAGTAGACGTCGAAGACGACGCCGAAGTCGGCCAGCGTGCGCTTGATCTCGGCGAACATCAGGTCGACGCCGAGCACCCGGAACCGTTCCTGCTGCTCGGCCTCGGGCAGCTCCAGCACGCCAGGCTCGGCGGCCACCACCTGGGCGGCGATCTCAGCGATGTAGTCGCCTGCGTACCCGTCCTCCGGCACCGGCCGCCCGTGTGCCGCGGCCAGCAGGCTCAGCGCGAAGCGGTCGATCTGCGCGCCGGCGTCGTTGAAGTAGTACTCCCGGGTCACCTGCGCGCCGCTGGCGGTCAGCAACCGGCCGAGGGCGTCGCCGACGGCGGCCCAGCGGGTGCCGCCGATGTGCACCGGGCCGGTCGGGTTCGCCGACACGAACTCCAGGTTCAGCCGCTGGCCGGCCAGCACCTCGGTGCACCCGTAGGCCTCCCCGGCGGCGACCACCCGGACGGCGATCTGACCGAGCGCGTCCTTGGCCAGGGTGACGTTGAGGAAGCCGGGCCCGGCGACGTCGACCGCGGAGACGCCCTCGACGCCGCGCAGCTCGCCGGCGAGCACCTCGGCGACCTCGCGCGGCGGCCGGCCGGCGGCCTTGGCCAGCCGGAGCGCCACGTTGGTGGCGTAGTCGCCGTGCTCGGGGTTCTTCGGCCGCTCGATCACGACCTCGTCGGGGACGGCGACCGAGAGCACGCCGCGCTCCACGGCCGCCGCGACTGCGGAACGGACGACGTCGCTGAGCTGCTCGGGTGTCACCGTTCGATCGTACGGAGCGGGGCATCCCCGTTCCGACCTGCCCGCCGACTGTGTGCCGGGACACCTCTGCAGTGACCGCCGACGGTCAGGGACCACACAGGTCCGCGACCTAGACTCGCAGCCGCCGGACGGGAGCAGCCCGGGACGGACGCGAGCGTGCGGCTCCCACGGGAGGGCGCGGCTCACGACGCACAGCGAACGAGGAGCGGCAGTGGCCAAGGACCCCAAGCCCGAGAACAGCCGCGCGACCGGCGGCGCTTCCCGTGGAGGGTCCGGTGCCGGCAGCCAGCGGGTGCCCGGAAAGGGCTCTGGCGGCCGCGGGCGGACCCGTCCGCCGGCCAACGTGGTCACCAAGCAGAAGCCCTGGGGCCTGATCGCCGCAGCCGTCGCGGTGGTCGTCTTCGCCGCGGCCGTCATCAGCTACGCCGTCGTCCAGGTGAACGAGTCGAACGCCAACCGGGTCACTGAGGCCAGCCAGATCGCCGGCCTGGAGACCTTCGAGTACGCCGCCGGCCAGGAACACGTCACCACGCCGGTCAGCTACACCGAGAACCCGCCGGTCGGTGGGCCGCACGACGGCGAGTGGGCCGACTGCACCGGCACCGTCTACGACGTGGACATCCGGCACGAGAACGCCGTCCACTCCATGGAGCACGGCGCCACGTGGATCACCTACGACCCCGAGCTGATCACCGACGGCGACCTCGCCACGCTGGAGGAGCTGGTCGAGGGCACGTCCGGGCTCATGCTCTCGCCCTACGTCGGGCTCGGTTCGCCGATCAGCCTGCAGTCGTGGAACCACCAGCTGACCGTCGACTCCGCCGACGACATGCGGGTGCAGCAGTACGCCGACTTCATGACCTACAACGCCGACTTCTACCCCGAGGTCGGGGCCAGCTGCGAGAACCCGCTGTTCATCACCGACCCGGTCGTGGAGGACGGCAGCAGCCGGGGCACCGACGCGATGGTCACCGACGCACCGACGACGTCGACCCCGGCGCCCGAGACCACCTCGACCCCCTGACCCACCTCCACCCCCGGCACGCCACCTGAGAGGACCCGATGACCCACCCCGCGACCGAGGACGACCGTGGAGCGACGAGCTCCGGCCGGCCCCGGGGCTGGCTGACCGGCGTCCTGGTGGCGGTGATCGCCGTGGGACTGCTGCTGGCCGGTGGCGGGCTGGCCGTGGCGCTGGGCGTCGGCCGGGAGGAGCAGCCCACCACGGACTCGGTGGCGGCCGGGTTCTCCCGGGACATGTCCCGGCACCACCTGCAGGCGGTCGAGATGGCGAACCTGGCCCTCACCGAGACCACCGACCCCGAGATCCGTCAGCTCGCCTTCGACATCTCGGCCACGCAGACCAACCAGCTGGGCCGGATGCAGGGCTGGCTGGCGCTGTGGGACCTGCCGTTCACCGGCGGGGAGACCATGGCCTGGATGTCGGACGGGGAGATGGCCGGGCACGACATGGCCGGCCCCGAGACCGCCGGCGCGGCGCTGATGCCGGGGATGGCGACCGAGGCGGAGCTCGCCGAGCTGCGCTCGCTGTCCGGGACGGCGTTCGACCGGATGTTCCTGCAGCTGATGATCCGGCACCACCAGGGCGGGCTGGCCATGGCCGAGTACGGCCAGGAGCACGCCGACGTGGACGTCGTGGAGCGCCTGGCCCGCTCGATCGCGGAGACCCAGGACGCCGAGACGACCACCATGGCGGCGATGCTCCGGGCCCGGGGCGGGGAGCCCCTGCCGGCGCCCTGACCCGGTCGGCGGGGTCGCCGGGGCCCCTGCCGGTGCGCCAGCCGCGGGCTGGTAACGTGCCACGGGCGCCGAGCGGGAGCGGAGCGCAGCACGATCGCAGCACCGCAGGACAGCAGGAAGCGTGGACGAGCCCCCGTAGCTCAGGGGATAGAGCACTGCCCTCCGGAGGCAGGGGCGCAGGTTCGAATCCTGCCGGGGGCACACCAGCCCAGCTCGCACCACGACCCCCCGCCCGCCCAGGACATCGCGTCCGGGCGGGCGGCGTCGTCTCCGGGCCCGGTCAGCCCTGCTGGACCCGGCCGTCGGCCACCGCGAACCGCCGGGTGGTGCGCACGACCTCGAGCATCCGGCGGTCGTGGGTGACCAGCAGCAGCGTGCCGGTGTAGTCGGCCAGCGCCTGCTCCAGCTGCTCGATCGCCGGCAGGTCCAGGTGGTTCGTCGGCTCGTCGAGCACCAGCACGTTGACCCCGCGGGCCTGCAGCAGCGCCAGCGCCGCTCGGGTCCGCTCCCCCGGCGACAGGGTGCCGGCCGGCCGCACCACGTGGTCGGCGCGCAGCCCGAACTTGGCCAGCAGCGTGCGCACCTCGGCATCGGGCAGGTCGGGCACCTCGGCCCCGAACGCCGCAGCCAGCGGCTCGTCCCCCAGGAAGCTGCCCCGGACCTGGTCCACCTCGCCCAGCCGCACGCCCGAGCCGAGCGCCGCCGTCCCCTCGTCCAGCGGCAACCGGCCCAGCAGCGCGGCGAGCAGCGTGCTCTTCCCCGACCCGTTGGCCCCGGTGATCGCCACCCGGTCACCCCAGTCGACCTGCAGGTCCACCGGCCCGAGCGTGAACCCGCCACGACGGACGACGGCGCCACGGAGCGTGGCGACCACGGCGCCGGACCGCGGAGCCGCGGCGATCTCCATCCGCAGCTCCCACTCCTTGCGCGGCTCCTCGACCACCTCGAGCCGCTCGATCCGCCGCTCGGTCTGCTTGGCCTTGGCGGCCTGCTTCTCGGACGAGGACCGGTTGGCCGCCTTGATGTGCTTGTCGCCGTCCTTGGACTTCTTGATCGAGTCGCGGACGCCCTTGGCCATCCAGTTCCGCTGCATCCGGGCCCGCGACTCCAGCGAGGCCTTGGTGTCGGCGAACTCCTCGAACTCCTCGCGGGCGTGCCGGCGGGCCACCTCCCGCTCGACCAGGTAGGCGTCGTAGCCGCCGTCGTGCACCCGGACCAGCTGCTGGGCCAGGTCCAGCTCGACCACCCGGGTGACGGTGCGGGCGAGGAACTCCCGGTCGTGGCTGACCAGCACCACCCCGGTGCGGAGGCCGGCGACGAAGCGCTCCAGCTGCTCCAGCCCGGCCAGGTCGAGGTCGTTGGTGGGCTCGTCGAGGAGCAGGACGTCGTACCGGCTCAGCAGCAGCGACGCCAGCCCGACCCGGGCGGCCTGCCCGCCGGAGAGCCCGATGGTGGCCGCGTCCAGCGCGACACCGGGGGCCACCGAGTCGACCACCGCCTCGGCGCGCTCGGCCAGGTCGGCACCACCGAGGGCCAGCCAGCGCTCCAGGGCGTCGCCGTACCGGTCGTCGGCGCCCGGGGCACCGGCGGTGAGCGCCTCCGTGGCCTCCTCCATCGCCCGTTCGGCGGCGGCGACCCCGGTGCGGCGGGCCAGCAGGTCCAGCACGGACTCCCCCGGCCGGCGGTCGGTCTCCTGCGGGAGGTACCCGACCGTCGCCGACGGGGGGCTGAGCGCGATCTCCCCCGACTCGGCGGGCAGCACCCCGGCGAGGGTCTGCAACAGGGTGGACTTGCCGGCGCCGTTCACCCCGACCAGGCCGACGACGTCGCCGGGGGCGACCACCAGGTCGAGGTCGGCGAACAGGACCCGGGCGCCGTGACCGGCGGCCAGTCCACGGGCGAGCAGCGTGGCGGACACGCGCCCATGGTGCCGCCCGGCGGCCGGACGACCGGCGAGTGGCCCCGGCGGGGACAGACTCAGTCGGCGAAGGGACCGGCGCCGCCGGGCAGCTCCTCCTCCTCGGGCGCCGCCAGCACGTCGTCGGCGATCTCGTCGAGCAGCTCCTCGAACGCGGCCACCCCGGGCGCCTCGCCACCCGTGGCGCTGCGGCGGACCAGCCACGGGCGCAGGTTGTCGTAGCCGCGCACCGACACCCGGCGCAGCGGCCGCACCCGGTACTCCCGGACGCCGCGCAGCTCCCGCGCCAGCTGCTGGTCGACCAGCACGGTCGAGGGCCGGGCGATCGAGGTGAGCCGGCTGGCCAGGTTGACCACCGGCGAGTAGACGTCCCCGAGCCGGGTCAGCACCGGGCCGTGGGCGGCGCCCACCCGCAGCGGTGGACGGTCCGCGGCGGTCCACTCCTCGGGGAGCAGCAACGCGATCTCCACCGCGTCCACCGGGTCGGCGCAGGTGAACAGCACGCCGTCCCCGACCGTCTTCACCACCCGACCGCGGAAGCGGGCGATGACGTCGGCGGCCAGCCCCTCGAAGTCCTCGACCATCACGCCCAGCTCCCGGCCGCCCATGCCGCGGCTGCGCGAGGTATAGCCGACGAGGTCGGCGAAGCCGACCGCCAGCTCCCGCCGGTCACCACCACCCGGGGCGGCGAGGAACAGCCGGCCGGCGTTGGCGGCCAGGTGCCGGCGCCAGACGTAGTCCTGGAGCTCGCGCATGAGCGGCAGCAGCCTCTCGGTGGACCGGACGGCCTCGGCCTCGACCGCCGCACGGTCCGCCGGCGCAGCCTCGGGAGCGGTCAGGAGGGTGGCCAGCATGTCGGTCTGCCAGTCGGCCAGCCGGGACAACGACTGCCCCATGGCGCGGGCGATGGATGCCTCGGCGCCGGGCTCGACGAAGCCCGAGTCGATCAGCGCCGACAGCCGGGCCAGGGCGGTGACGTCGGCGTCGGTGAACGCGGGGTCGCCCTCGGGGACGTCGGCGAAGCCCAGGGCCCGCCACAGCCGCTGGGTGCGCTCGGGTGGCATGCCGGCCAGCTCGGCCACCTGTCGGCGGGTGTACCGGCGGGGCCCCTCGAGGAGCAGCCGCTCCAGGGACTCGCGGGGGTCGGGGCCGCCGGCGGCACCCGGTTCGGACGTCGGCAGCGCTCAGCCCGCGCGGTGCGTACCGGCCGACGGGCCGACGAGGCTGCGAGAGACGTTCACCGGACCTCCTCGGAGGACGTTCGTCGGGCGCGTCCACGGCGCTGCTGGGACATCCGTCGGTGTGCGGGTTCGCCCATCCGCGCGGAACCTACCGAACTCGCGGCCGAGGACGTGCCACCGGTCACTCTCCGCCCGCGGAGTCCTCGCGCTGCACCCGGTCGGTGCGCTTGGATGGCCGCGGTGCCGGACCCGCCGGCGGAACGAGGAGGGCGAGATCACCAGCGTCAGATCGGCCGCCGTCGACCCCGTCCGGGTCGAGGTCACAGGCCTCACGAAGACGTTCGGCAAGGTGCGCGCGGTCGACGACCTCAGCTTCACCGTCGAGCCGGGGCAGGTGACCGGCTTCCTGGGCCCCAACGGCGCAGGGAAGACCACCACGCTGCGGATGGCCCTGGGCCTCATCACCCCCGACACCGGCACGACCACGTTCAACGGCGTCCGTTACGCCGGGCTGCCCGAGCCGATGCGCCAGGTCGGCGCGGTGCTGGAGACGGCGTTCCACCCCGCCCGGAGCGGCCGCGACCACCTGCGGGTCTACTGCCGTGCGACCGGCCTGCCGGTCCGCCGCGCCGACGAGGTCCTCGACCAGGTCGGGCTCGGCACCGCCGGCCGGCGCCGGGCCGGGGGCTACTCCCTGGGCATGCGCCAACGCCTCGGCCTGGCCACGGCCCTGCTGGGCGACCCGGCCGTGCTGGTTCTCGACGAGCCGGCCAACGGCCTGGACCCGGAGGGCATCCAGTGGCTGCGCGGCTTCCTCCGCCACCTGGCCCACGCCCAGGGCCGCACCGTGCTGGTCTCCAGCCACCTGCTGGCCGAGGTCGAGCAGACCGCCGACCGGGTGGTGATCGTCGGCGCCGGGAAGCTCGTCCGGGAGGGGACGCTGGCCGAGCTGCGCTCGGGCAACGCCGGCAGCGTGCTGGTGCGCAGCCCGCACAGCACCGCCCTGGCCGACCTGCTGCGCACCACCGGGACGACGGTGGCCCCGACCGATGCCATCCCCGACGGCCTGACCGTCACCGGGCTGAGCACCGACGAGGTCGGTCGGCGGGCCTTCGCCGGCGGGATCGAGCTGCACGAGCTGCGGTCGCACACCAGCGGACTGGAAGAGATCTACTTCCAGCTCACCGCCGGTCAGGAGCAGTACGCCGCCGCCCACGCCGAGCAGGGAGCCGCGTGATGGGCACGGTCGTCGCACGGCTGGTCCGTGCAGAGTGGACGAAGCTGTTCACCACCCGGGTCTGGATCGGGCTGCTGCTCGGCGCCTGCGTGCTCTCCGGTGCGTTCGCTGCGCTGTTCACCGCCTTCGCCGGCAACCAGGACAGCGGGCTGCCGCCGCTGGACTCGCCCGAGTACGCGCGGCTGGCCTTCTCCATCGCCACGAACGCGACGGTCATCTCCGTCGTCCTCGGGATCATCGGGATCACCCAGGAGTACCGGCACCGCACCGCGACGCCCACCTTCCTGGCGACCCCGCAGCGTGGCCGGGTGGTGATCGCCAAGCTGCTGGCCTACGCCCTCGTGGCCGTCCCCTACGCGGTGCTCGTCTGCGCGGTCACCGTGGCGGTCGTGCTGGTCTACGGCAACGCCCGCGGCAACGCACCCGAGCTGACCGGGGAGAACCTGGAGGTGCTCGCCTTCGCCGGTCTGGCGCTGGTCGTCTACACGCTGATCGGCGTCGGGCTCGGTGCCCTGCTGAAGAACCAGGTGGGGGCCATCGTCGCCGCCCTCGTCTACCTCTACGTCGTCGAGCCGCTGCTGCGCAGCATCCCGGCGACCTCGGGGGCCTACAAGTGGCTGCCCGGCGGCGCCCTGGAGGCGATGACGGCCACCTTCCAGGGCCCGGACCTCCTGGAGCAGTGGCAGGGCGTGCTCCTGCTGCTGGGCTACGGACTGGCCGCCGCCCTGCTCGGCACCCTGCTGGCCGTCCGCCGGGACGTGGTCTGAGTGCGCACGCACCGGGGCCCGACCATGCCGGGGGCCGCTGCGTGACCAGCCGGATGACCGCCCAGCGACTGGGCCGGCTGGTCACCGACGGCGACCTGACGGCCGTCCGGACGGCGGTGCAGGACCAGCCGCAGCTGTTGTCGACCGGCATCGAGCGGGACGGCGCCGACGGCTGGACCCCGCTGCACCTGGCCGTGGCCGCCGGGCACGCGCCGATGGTGACCGCGCTGGTGGAGGCCGGAGCCGACACCAGCGCCCGCACCGAGGACGGCCGCACCCCGCTGCACCTGGCCATAGCGCACACACCGCACCTGGTCGAGGTGCTCCGCGAGCTCGGTGCCCCCGTCGACGCAGCCTCGGCGGCGTTCCTGGGTGAGCTGCAGACGCTGTCCCGGGCAGTGGACGACGGCACCCCGCTCAACGACCCGGACACCGAGGTCGACCTGCTGAGCTGGGCGGCGGCCGGCGCCCGCCTGGACGCCGTCGCGCTGTTGCTGCGGCGCGGTGCGGCACCCGGCCCCGCGCTGCACGCCGCAGCCGCCGCCGGCGCGCCGGCGGTCGTGCAGGCGCTGCTCGACGCGGGGGCGGACGTCGACCGCCGTGACGCGGCCACCGGCCGCACCGCCCTGCACTCCGCCGTCGCCGGCTCCGGGCACGACGCCGTCGCCGGTCCCGGGCCCGACGCCCCGGCGGTGGTCCGGCTGCTGCTCGAGGCGGGGGCCGACGTGGACGCCACCACCCACGACGGCGCCTCCGCGCTGGACATCGCCCGGGTGGCGGCCGCACGGCAGCGCGCCGCGGCCAGCGGGGACGCGCCGGAGGCCGACGCGCTCGTCGAGATGCTGGTCACCGCCGGTGCCACCGGATGAGCTCGGCCCAGCGCGCAGACCGGACCGCGCGGTGCCGGTTCTCGTGGGTCGTGCAGGGCCGGTGACCCGGGACACGTGCGGCAACTCACGGAGCATCACTGCACCGCCGGAGCCGGGGCGTAAAGTCGGCACCCGGTCCAACGACGTCCCTCGACGAAGAAGGCACTCGACCCCGTGTCAAGCGTGAGCTCATCCCAGCCGTCCCCTGCCCACTCCGCCAACCCGGTGGCGGGCTTCGGTACCAACGAGTGGCTGGTCGAGGAGATGTACCAGCAGTACCTCGCCGATCCACGGAGCGTGGACCAGGCCTGGCACGACTTCTTCGCCGACTACCGGCCCGGCAGCCCGGTCGCCGACGGACAGGACCGCACGACGGAGCCGGCCGAACCGGCCCCGTCGCCGGAACCGTCCGAGCCCCGGAGCGCCCAGGCGGAATCGACGCCGTCGGCCACCACCTACGCCTCCCCCGCGCCCAGCCGAGAGGTCGCACCGCAGATGACCCAGTCGGGTCCCGCCGCACCGAAGCCGGCACCCGCCAGCACGAGCTCGTCCGACGAGGGCGCCACGGGCGCCTCGGCGAAGAGCTCCTCCGACAAGGGCTCCTCCGACAAGGGGGCTGCCGCCCCGGCCTCCCGCGCCGCCGAGAGCGACGCCCGGTCCGAGGGCACCGTCGTGGCCCGGGCCGCCGAGCGCGCCTCCCAGCAGCAGCCCGCGGCGCCGGCCAAGCCGGTCGTCAAGCCGGGTCCCGGCCGCGCCGAGGGCGACGACACCGGCCCGAAGCGCACCCCGCTGCGCGGGGCCGCCGCGAGCGTCGTGAAGAACATGAACGCCTCGCTGACCGTGCCGACGGCCACCAGCGTGCGGGCGGTGCCGGCCAAGCTGATGGTCGACAACCGCATCGTCATCAACAACCACCTGGCCCGCGCCCGGGGCGGGAAGATCTCCTTCACCCACCTGATCGGCTATGCGCTGGTCCGGGCGCTGGACGACTTCCCGAACATGAACAGCGCCTTCGCCGAGGTCGACGGCAAGCCCGTCCACGTCCAGCCCGAGCACGTCAACTTCGGCCTGGCCATCGACCTGCCCAAGCCCGACGGCACCCGCTCGCTGGTGGTCGCCTCCATCAAGGCCGCCGAGGACATGGACTTCGCCGCCTTCTGGGGCGCCTACGAGGAGATCATCCGGCGGGCCCGGGCGGGCAAGCTGACGATGGACGACTTCTCCGGCACGACGATCAGCCTCACCAACCCCGGCACCATCGGCACCAACCACTCGGTGCCGCGACTGACCACCAACCAGGGCACGATCGTCGGCGTCGGCGCGATGGACTACCCGGCCGAGTTCCAGGGGATGAGCCCCGAGGCCCTCGCCGAGATGGCCGTCTCCAAGATCATCACGCTGACCTCGACCTACGACCACCGGGTCATCCAGGGCGCGGAGTCCGGCGACTTCCTGCGCCGGATGCACGGGCTGCTGCTGGGCCAGGACGGCTTCTACGACGACGTCTTCCGCTCGCTGCGCATCCCCTACGAGCCGGTCCGCTGGGTGCCGGACAAGCGGGTCAGCCACGAGGGCCAGATCGACAAGGAAGCCCGGGTCATCGAGGTCATCGAGGCCTACCGGCGCAACGGCCACCTCATGGCCGACACCGACCCGCTGGAGTTCAAGGTCCGCACCCACCCCGACCTGGACATCGTCCAGCACGGGCTGACCCTGTGGGACCTCGACCGGCCCTTCCCGGTCGGTGGCTTCGCCGGCGAGCGGACGATGCTGCTGCGCGACATCCTCGGCGTGCTGCGCAACTCCTACTGCCGCACCGTCGGCATCGAGTACATGCACATCACCGACCCCGAGGAGCGCCAGTGGCTCCAGGAGCGCATCGAGGTCAAGCACGACCAGCCCGGCCGGGACAAGCAGAAGCGCGTGCTCGGCCGGCTCAACGCCGCCGAGGCGTTCGAGACCTTCCTGCAGACCAAGTACGTCGGTCAGAAGCGGTTCAGCCTGGAGGGCGGCGAGTCGGTCATCCCGCTGCTGGACGAGGTGCTGGTGAGCTCCTCGGAGCACGGGATCGAGGAGGTCGCGATCGGCATGGCCCACCGCGGCCGGCTCAACGTGCTGGCCAACGTGCTGGGCAAGAGCTACGCCAAGATCTTCGGTGAGTTCGAGGGCAACATCGACCCGGGCACCGTGCAGGGCTCCGGTGACGTGAAGTACCACCTCGGCGCCGAGGGCAGCTTCGAGCACGAGGGCCGTTCGGTGGCTGTGTCGCTGGCCAGCAACCCCAGCCACCTGGAGACGGTCAACCCGGTGCTCGAGGGCATCGTGCGGGCCAAGCAGGACATGATCGACAAGGGCGAGGGCGGCTTCACCGTGCTGCCCCTGCTGCTGCACGGCGACTCGGCGTTCGCCGGCCAGGGCGTGGTGCAGGAGACCTTGAACCTCTCCCAGCTGCGCGGCTACCGCACCGGCGGCACCGTGCACGTCGTCATCAACAACCAGGTCGGTTTCACCACCAGCCCGGCGGCCGCGCGGTCGAGCCTCTACTCGACCGACGTCGCGCGGATGATCGGCGCCCCGGTCTTCCACGTGAACGGCGACGACCCGGAGGCCTGCGTCCGGGTGGCGAAGCTGGCGGTCGACTACCGCCAGGAGTTCAAGAAGGACGTCGTCATCGACCTCGTCTGCTACCGCCGCCGCGGGCACAACGAGGGCGACGACCCGTCGATGACCCAGCCGCTGATGTACGACATCATCGACCGCAAGCGCTCGGTCCGGAAGCTGTACACCGAGGCGCTGGTCGGCCGTGGCGACATCACGCTGGCCGAGGCCGAGGAGGCCCTGAAGGACTACCGCGGGCAGCTCGAGCGGGCCTTCGCCGAGACCCACGACGCCCGCGACTCCTCCGGGCCCGAGCCGGTCATGGACCCCCGCTCGCCGCAGGAGGCCACGGTCGACACGGCGATCACGCCCGAGGTCCTCAAGACCATCGGCGACGCGCACGTCTCGCTGCCCACCGACTTCACCGTGCACCCGAAGCTGCAGCGGATGCTGGAGCGCCGGGCGGCGATGGCCAGCGAGGGCGGTGTCGACTGGGCGATGGGCGAGCTGCTGGCCTTCGGGTCGCTGCTCATGCAGGGCGTGCCGGTGCGGCTGGCCGGGCAGGACTCCCGCCGCGGCACGTTCGTCCAGCGGCACTCGGTGCTCATCGACCGGGAGACCGCCAGCGAGCACACCCCGCTGCTGAACCTCTCCGAGGACCAGGCGAAGTTCTTCGTCTACGACTCGCTGCTGTCGGAGTACGCCGCGCTCGGCTTCGAGTACGGGTACTCGGTGGCCAACCCCAAGGCCCTCGTGCTCTGGGAGGCCCAGTTCGGCGACTTCGTCGACGGTGCCCAGATGGTCATCGACGAGTTCATCAGCTCCGGCGAGGCCAAGTGGGGCCAGCGATCCGGCGTCGTGATGCTGCTCCCGCACGGGCTGGAGGGCCAGGGGCCCGACCACTCCAGCGGCCGGATCGAGCGGTTCCTGCAGCTGTCGGCCGAGAACAACATGACGGTCGCCAACTGCTCCACGCCGGCGAACTACTTCCACCTGCTCCGCCGCCAGGCGCTGTCGGAGGTGCACCGCCCGCTGGTCGTCTTCACGCCCAAGTCCCTGCTGCGCGCCAAGGCGGCGGTCAGCCCGGTGGACGACTTCACCGAGCAGCGGTTCCGCCCGGTGCTGCCCGACCCGGGTGTGGGCGGGGAGGCCCTCGACGGCTCCGCGGTGCACCGCGTCCTGCTGTGCAGCGGCAAGATCAGCTACGAGCTGCTCGCCCAGCGGGAGAAGGACGGCACCGCCGACACCGCGATCCTCCGCGTCGAGCAGCTCTACCCGCTGCCGGACGAGGAGATCGCCGAGGCGCTGGCGGCCTACCCCGAGGCGAACGACGTCGTGTGGGTGCAGGAGGAGCCGGCCAACATGGGCGCAGCACAGTTCATGGCCGTCAACCTGCCCGAGCACCTGCCGGCCGGGCGCACGCTGCGCCGGGTGTCCCGGAAGGCCTCGGCCAGCCCGGCCGTGGGCTCGGCCAAGGTGCACGAGGTCGAGCAGCGTCAGCTGGTCGCGCGGGCCTTCGCCGACTGACGCGACGGGGCACGACGATGTACTTCACCGACCGCGGCATCGAGGAGCTGGCCGGCCGGCGGGGCGAGGAGCAGGTCTCGCTCTCCTGGCTGGCCGACCAGCTCCAGGCCTTCGTCGACCAGCACCCCGACTTCGAGGTGCCGGTCGAGCGGCTGGCCACCTGGCTGGCCCGGGGCGGCACGGACGACGTCGACGAGGACTGAGGACTGACACCCGCCCGGGCCCGGCACGGGTCCCGGGCGGGTGGCCGTTCCCGCCGCTCCTCGCGCGCCTCCTGGGCACCTGGCCGCGGTGGCGGCACGCTGCGTAGGTGCTCGGTCACTCTCACGCCCTCTCCGGCCTGGCCGCCGGCGCCGCGACGCTCCCCTGGGTCCCGGTGCACGGCACGGTCGCCCAGGTCGCCTGGGTCTCCGCCGTCGGCGGGTTCGCCATGCTCCCGGACCTGGACCAGCGGGGTTCCACGATCTCCGGGATGTGGGGCCCGTTGACCGACGTCCCGTCCGGGCTCGTCAACACGGTCGCGCGGGGACACCGCTGGGGGACCCACGACGCGGTTCTCGGCTCGCTGGCGTTCGGGCTCCTGGCCACCGCCGCGACGTGGCACCGCTGGTCCACCCTGCTGCTGATGGCGCTCGCGATCGGGCTGGCGCTGCGGGCCCTGCACTTCGTCATCCCGGGCCGTGCGGAGAACACCGTGATCGGCAACCTGGCGCTCTCCTGGGGCGGCGCGTGGCTGCTGCTCGAGCACAGCCCGGCGCCCGGGTGGCTACCGCTGGCCGTCGTCCTCGGCACGCTGACCCACATCGCCGGCGACTGGCTGACCAAGGAGGGGGTGCCCGTCCCGGTCTTCTGGCTCGTCCGGCGCAGCCGACTGGCGCCCGTGCACCTGCGCACCGGTGCGATCGTGGAGAAGGCGGTGCTCGTCCCGCTGTTCCTGGTGGCCACCGTCGTCCTGCTGTACCTGAACACCGCGGCGCACGACCTCGTCGCCCCCCTGCTGGACCGCCTCGGCTGACGCCGGCCCGTCAGCCGGGCGGGGCAGGGCGCAGCCTCCCCGGCCGGGGCCACAGCCGGCCCACCACCCGGCCCACGACGACCGCCGTCCCGAAGGCCCGGGAGTCGTCGGTGACCAGCGGGTTGTCCCCCTCCACCCAGTGCCCGCCGGGCACCGCACGGCGCACCCGCTTGACCACCAGCAGCTCCGGCCGCGCCGGGAAGCGGGCGAGCACGACGGTGCCGCCCGGCACGGACGCCCCGACCGCCACCCGGCGCACCAGCAGCCGGTCGCCGTGCCGCACGGTCGGGGTCATCGAGGGCCCGGTGACCCGGGCCGAGACCCAACGGGTCGACAGCCCGGGCGGGTCGTCCGGGCTGCCACTTCTCGACGTGTCCTCGTTGATCACCGCGGGTAGGGTCGCAGAAGACCCATCCCCGCGAACCCGGAGGCACACCCATGCGTCTGTTCCGCATGTTCTCCGCCGTGGAGGCCACCGCGCACTGCGACCTCCCCTGCGGCGTCTACGACCCGGCCCAGGCCCGCATCGAGGCCGAGAGCGTCAAGGGCATCCAGGAGAAGTACCAGGGCAACGAGGACCCGGTCTTCCGCACCCGCGCCATCCTGATCAAGGAGCAGCGGGCCGAGCTGGTCAAGCACCACCTGTGGGTGCTCTGGACCGACTACTTCAAGCCCCCGCACTTCGAGAAGTACCCGCAGCTGCACGAGCTGTTCAACAAGGCGACCAAGCAGGCCGGCGCCGCCGGCGGCAAGGGCAGCATGGACCCCGCCGAGGGTCAGAAGCTGCTCGACTACATCGCCGAGATCGACAAGATCTTCTGGGAGACCAAGGCCGCCGCCTGATCGATGACCCGTCCTCCTCACCCCTCGCACGCTCGGGGTGGACCTCGGGACGGGGCCGGACTGCCGGGTCATCCCCTCCGGGGTGGCCCGGCAGTGTCGTACCTGCTGCCGGTCGGTGGCAGCTCGCCCGACCCAGGAGACCAGCAGCCCCGTGAGCCCCCGTTTCGACCTGCGCTCGTTGCTCGAACGGGTGGAGGCAGCCGCGCCGATCGACGCCGTCACCGCGGTCACCGCGGAGCTCGCCACCCTCGCCGGCGCCACCGAGGTCTCGTTCCTGATCGCCGACTTCAGCGGGCACGCCCTGGTCCGACTCGGGACGGCGAGCCGCGCGCCGGAGGGCTCCCGTGTCCGGGGTCCCGAGCACGCGGAGACCCTGCGGCTGGCGGGCACGGTGCACGAGCAGGTCCTGCGCACCCAGCAGGCGGTCGTGCAGACCGGTGACGGGGGCACCTGCGTGCTCGTCCCGGTCACCGACCGCGGCGACGCTATCGGTGTCCTGGAACTGGTGCTGCCCGAGCCGCCCGACGAGCAGGAGCTGGCCGACATCTCCGCGGCCGGCCACGCGCTCGCCTACGTGATCATCGCCAACCGGCGGCACACCGACCTCTTCGAGTGGGGTCAGCGCACGACCCCCTTCTCGCTGGCCGCGGAGATCCAGCGTCGCCTGCTGCCCAGCGCCTTCACCTGCGAGGCCGGTCAGTTCACCCTGGCCGGGTGGCTGGAGCCGGCCGCCACCGTGGGCGGGGACACCTTCGACTACGCCCTGGACCGGGACTCCCTCCACGTCTCGGTCAGCGATGCGGTCGGACACGAGGTGGGCGCGGCGCTGCTGGCCACCCTGCTGGTCGGCAGCCTGCGCAACGAGCGGCGTCGCGGGCTCGGCCTCGGCGACCAGACCCGCAACGCCAACGACGCCGTCAGCTCGCACTCGGCGCCCGGCGAGTTCGTCACCGGCCAGGTCCTGCGTGTCGACCTGCACACGCTCGAGGCCGAGATCGTCAACGCCGGGCACCCGTTCCCGCTGCGGCTCCGCGACGGCCGCGTCGAGGAGGTGGAGCTGGCCATCGACCTGCCGTTCGGCGTCCAGGCCGGCACCGAGTACCGGCTCCAGCGCTTCGTGCTGGAGCCCGGCGACCGGGTCGTCTTCGTGACCGACGGGATGCAGGAGCGCAACGCGGCATCCCTCGACGTCGCGGCCGCACTGGCCGCCACGGCCGCGCTGCACCCCCGGGAGGTCGTGCACGAGCTCGGGCAGGCGGTGCTGCGCGCCACCGGTGGCATCCTGCGGGACGACGCCTCCGTCGTCTGCCTCGACTGGTACGGCGGCCCGCCGCGCGACCGCGTGAGCCAGACCGGGGCCAGCGACCTGCTCGCCTCCCCGTGAACCGGCCGGAGCGCACACCCGCCGTGACGCCGCCGTCCGCAGGCGTTCCGGCCCCCTCCCGGTAGCCTCGGTCTGCGATGCGCATCGACCGGGCCGGCTGGCCCTTCCTCGCCGTTCCCCTGGCCTCTGCGGCGGTCTCCACCGCCCTGGGGCGGGGCAGCGGTCCCCGTGCGGCCCGTGCCCTGACGTGGCCCTTGCTCGCCCTGTCGGCGTACATGGCCGTCTTCTTCCGCGACCCCGACCGGCGGTGCGACTCGACCCCGCCCCCGGCCGACGACGTCCTCTCCCCGGCCGACGGCGTCGTCATGGTCGCCGGCGATCCCCAACCGGGGGTGGCCCCCGAGGGCGACTGGCAGCAGGTGAGCGTCTTCCTGTCCGTCGTCGACGTGCACGTGAACCGCGCTCCCTTCGGCGGCCGGATCACCTCCTCCACGTACACGCCGGGGAGCTTCCTGGCCGCCTACCGGGCGGAGAGCGCGCACCGCAACGAGCACAGCGAACTGTGGGTGCGCGACGGCGACCGCACGGTCGTCTTCCGCCAGATCGTCGGCGTGCTGGCCCGCCGGATCGTCACCCGCGTGGTGCCGGGACAGCAGGTGGCCACCGGTGAGCGGATCGGGCTGATGAAGTTCGGGTCCCGGATGGACGTCTTCGTCCCCCCGGAGTGCACCGTCACCGTCACGAAGGGGCAGCGGGTGCGGGGCGGCGAGACCGTCATCGCCCGCTGGTCCTCCCCCAGCTGAGGAGCCGGCGGATGCCAGGGAGGCGCACCACCACCGTCGAGTTCGTCCGGGGGTCCGTGCGCGGCGGGCGGCGGCGGGCTCGCTCGTGGCTGCCCAGCCTCTTCACCCTCGCCAACATGATGTGCGGCTTCGGCGCCATCCTGGTCGCGTTCCGCGGCGAGTACCGGCTGGCCTGCCTGCTGATCGCGCTGTCGGTCGTGTTCGACATCGCCGACGGCGCGGTGGCCCGGCTGGTCGGCGCCGTCTCCCCGTTCGGCCTGCAGTTCGACTCGCTGGCCGACCTGGTCTCCTTCGGCCTGGCCCCGGCCCTGCTGGTCTTCGCCCTCTTCTCCGACGGCCGGGACGAGCTCGACGCCCTGGGCTGGGTGGCCTGCTTCCTCTGGGTCGCCTGCGCCGCCATCCGGCTCGCCCGCTTCAACACCACGATCGACCCGACGGCCGACAAGCGCTTCTTCACCGGCCTGCCCAGCCCTGGCGCGGCCGGGGTCGTGCTGGCCAGCGTGTACGCCTTCGCCGACCTGATGCAGGGCCGCGACCGGCTGTGGGTGCTGCTGGTCGTCGTCGTCCCCGGGCTGCTGATGATCAGCAACATCCGCTACCGCTCGTTCCGGTCCCTGGTCAGCCCGAAGAGCGGCAAGCCCTACGGCCTGGTCACGTCGGTCGTCCTGGTCGTCGTCGGCCTGCTCACCGTCCCGACCGTGACCAGCCTGGTGGTCGCCTACAGCTACCTCGTCTCCCCGCTGGTGATGCCGGTGCTGACCCCGCTGGGCCGGCTGGTCCCCGACCGGGTGAAGGAGGCGCTGTCGTGAGCGTGCGCCGGGCCCGGCCCGACGACGTCCCGACCGTGCTCCGGCTGGTCCGTGAGCTGGCCGCCTACGAGGAGTCCGAGCACGAGGCCCAGATGACCGCCGACCAGCTGCACGCCGCGCTGTTCGGGGAGTCCCCGGCCCTGTTCGGGCACGTGGCGCTGGCCGGCGACGGCGAGATCGCCGGCTTCGCGCTGTGGTTCCTCAACTTCTCCACCTGGCGCGGCACCCACGGGCTGTACCTGGAGGACCTCTACGTCTCCCCGGCGCATCGGGGGACGGGGCTGGGCCGGGAGCTGCTGCGCACGCTGGCCGACGAGTGCGTGGCCCGCGGGTTCGCCCGGCTGGAGTGGTCCGTCCTGGACTGGAACACCCCGTCCATCGAGTTCTACAGAGCTGCCGGTGCGGTGCCGATGGACGGGTGGACCGTCTTCCGGCTCACCGGTGACGCCCTGCCCCGGTTCGCGGCCGACCGTCGCTGACCCACCCGACCGACAGGAGAACGGCGTGACCACCGAACGCGGCGAGTCCGAGTGCTGGCTGACCGACATGGACGGCGTCCTGGTGCACGAGGGCAAGGCGCTGCCCGGCGCCGCTGACTTCCTGGCCCGGCTGGTCGAGCGCAACCGCCGGTTCCTGGTGCTGACCAACAACTCGATCTTCACCCCGCGCGACCTCTCCGCCCGGCTCTCCCGCAGCGGCCTCGACGTGCCCGAACAGGCCATCTGGACCTCCGCGCTGGCCACGGCGGACTTCCTGGCCTCCCAGCTGCCCGGCGGCTCGGCGTACGTCATCGGCGAGGCCGGCCTGACCACGGCGCTGCACGAGGCCGGGTACACGATGACCGACACCGACCCGGACTACGTCGTCCTCGGCGAGACCCGCACCTACTCGTTCGAGGCGATCACCCAGGCGGTCCGGCTGGTGGGCGCCGGCGCCCGGTTCATCGCCACCAACCCCGACGTCACCGGCCCCTCCCCCGAGGGCCCGCTGCCGGCGACCGGCTCGGTGGCGGCGATGATCACCAAGGCCACCGGCGCCGAGCCCTACTTCGTCGGCAAGCCCAACCCGATGATGTTCCGCAGTGCGATGAACCGGATCGAGGCGCACTCGGAGTCCACCACGATGATCGGCGACCGGATGGACACCGACGTCGTGGCCGGCATCGAGGCGGGGCTGGACACGATCCTGGTGCTCACCGGCTCGACCCGCGCCGAGGACGTCAGCCGGTTCCCGTTCCGGCCCAGCCGGGTGCTGCCCTCGATCGCCGAGGTCATCGAGCTGATCTGAGGAAGGACCCACTCGCAGGCTCGCGGCCGGACCCTGCGAGGGGGGCCTAGCGCTCGAAGAAGGCCAGCCGGGCCTCGGGGGTGGCCAGCAACCACAACTCGGTGGCGACCAGGGCCAGCACCGGCAGGCCGATCAACGGCTGCTGCGCCTCGAACGCCGCGTTGTAGGCGAGCAGGCCCAGCAGGATCTGCAGCACGATGACCGGGCCGCGGGCCCAGCCGGACACCCGCCACAACCCGACCGCTGCTGCCGCCAGCAGCGCCGCCCCCAGCCCCACGTAGACCACCTCGGCCAGCGCCCGGCCGACGCTGTCCGGTGAGCCGGTCAGCGTCAGCACGAGCAGCGTGAGCGCGAGGGCGGTCAGTGCGAGCGCCTCCACGGCGACCACCAGGGCGGCCCGCCGGACGGCGGTCGGCGCCCCCGTGCCGGGCCGGGCCGGGCGCGGTGCGGTGGGCTGGGCGGCCTTCCCGAGCAGCCCCTCTGCCCGCGGCCGACGACGGCCCGGGGTCTGTCCGTCCTGACCTGACACGCCGACGAGGTTACGCGCGGGCACCTCGCCTCCCGGTGCACCGGACGTGCCGCACGGTCGCCCCAGGGCCGGTCGTTATGTTGAGCGGCATGCGTGCGCTGCTGGTGGCGAACCCGGCGGCCACGACCACCACCCGCAAGGTGCGCGACGTGCTGGTCCGGGCGCTCTCCAGCCAACTGCAGGTCGAGCTGGCCGAGACCGCGCACCGCGGGCACGCGCGGGAGCTCGCCGCCCAGGCCGCGGCGGACGGCGTCGACGTCGTCGTGACCCTCGGTGGCGACGGCACCGTCAACGAGGCCGCCAACGGGCTGCTGACGGCCGGTCCGGGGCCCCGGGTGCCGATGCTCGCCGTCGTCCCGGGCGGGTCGACCAACGTCTTCGCCCGCGCCCTCGGCCGCTCCCGCGACCCGGTCGAGGCGACCGGGGAGATCCTCGACTCGCTGCGCGCCGGCCGCACCCGCCTGATCTCCCTCGGCACCGCCTCCGCGCTGACCGGCGAGGAGGGGACGACGGAGGGCTGGACCACGCCCCGCTGGTTCGTCTTCGCCGCCGGGATGGGCTACGACGCCGACGTGATCTCCCGGGTCGAGGCCCAGCGCGCCCAGGGGCGGCGGTCCACCGGCAGCCTCTACATCGGGGCCGGGGTCAACGCGTTCCTGCTGGGCCGAGACCGGCGTCGTCCGCCGATGACCCTCGACCTGCCCGGCGAGCCCCCCGTGGACGGGCTGTTCCTCGCCCTGGTGTCCAACGTCAGCCCGTGGACCTACCTGGGGGCCCGCCCGATCGACCCCAGCCCCGACGCGTCCTTCGACACCGGCCTGGACGTCTTCGCGATGGGTCGGGTCGGCGTCGTCCGGATGCTGCACCACCTGCGCCAGACCATGGCCGCCCGGCCGGACGCCCGGGGCCGCGGGGTGCACCGCTGGCACGACCTCGGGGAGCTCACCCTGACGTCCACCCGCCCCCAGGGCTGGCAGCTGGACGGTGACCACCTGGGCACCGCCACCGGACTCCGCGTCCGGTCGGTCCCGGAGGCGCTGCGCGTCGTCGTGTGACGGAGGGCTCGACAACGGGACCCCACGGGGTGGTGCACGGACGCGCCGAGTGGGGTACGACGGAGTGGCGAGGTCCTGCGGGGCGTGGTGAGGTTGCTCACGAGCGCCGTCGAACGCCCGGCGAACTGCTTGACAGTGCGTCCACTCGTGAAAGCATCACAAGCAAGCAACCTGCTGGTAACACAGCAGGCGGTCGTCGTTCTTCGTGCTGTCACCAGCGCACGGACCTGCGGGGGCGGTCTTCGGACCGACGACCGGACACCCTGACGAGATCGAGGAGTACACCGCCATGGACTGGCGCCACCGCGCGCTCTGCCGGGACGAGGACCCGGAGCTCTTCTTCCCGATCGGGACGACGGGCCCGGCAGTCGTCCAGATCGAGCAGGCCAAGGCTGTGTGCCGCCGCTGCCCGGTCGTCGAGTCCTGCCTGGACTGGGCCCTGACCTCCGGTCAGGACTCCGGGGTCTGGGGCGGTCTGTCCGAGGACGAGCGCCGTGCCCTGAAGCGTCGGACCGCACGCACCCGGGTCCGCACCGCCTGAGGAAGGACCGCTCAGCAACGCCCACCTCGGGCACCTGCAGCGAGGCCGTACAGCAAGGGTCGCTCCGTACCGGAGCGGCCCTTGCTGCGTTCACCGGCGCGGGCGACCGGCACCCGGGAGGCTGAGCACCGCCTCGGTCCCCGGGCCACCGTCCGACGGCGGGCCCATCTCCAGCGTCCCGTGCAGCTCGCTGGTCACCAGCGTTCGGACGATCTGCAGCCCGAGCCCCGTGCTGGCCGCCGGGTCGAACCCCGGTGGCAGACCTCGGCCGTCGTCGCGGACCCGGACCACCAGGTCGTCACCCGTCCGCTCGGCGGCGAGCACGATCGTCCCCGGCTCGCCGTCCTCGAACGCGTGCTCGGCGGCGTTGTGCAGCAGCTCGGTCACCGCCATCACCAGCGGCGTCGCACAGGCCGCGGGCAGCTCCCCGATCGCGCCGGCGCGGGTGATCCGCGCCGCGGGCCCCACCGAGGTCACGTCGCCGAGCATCGGCAGCACCTGGTCCAGGACGTCGTCGACCTCGACGACGTCCTCCCGGCTGCCGGCCAGCGTCTCGTGCACCACCGCGATCGAGGCCACCCGGCGCACCGACTCCTCCAGCGCCGCCCGGGCCGCCGGCTCGGTCATCCGCCGGGCCTGCAGCCGCAGCAGCGCGGCCACGGTCTGCAGGTTGTTCTTCACCCGGTGGTGGATCTCCCGGATGGTGGCGTCCTTGGTCATCAGCGCACGGTCCCGGCGGCGCACGTCGGTGACGTCCCGGACCAGCACCAGCGCACCCGCCTCACCGCCGGGGGCCTGCAGCGGCAGCGCCCGGACCAGCATGGTCGCCGCGTCGTTCTCCACGTCCATCGGCTCGGGGAACCGGCCGGCGACCGCGGCGGCGATGCTCGCGGCCACCGCCTCACCGGCCACCCGGTCCGCCGAGACCCAGCGCGTCACCTCCGCCAGGTCGGCGCCGACCACGTCCCCGGTCAGCCCCATCCGGCGGTAGGCCGACAACGCGTTCGGGCTGGCGTAGACCGCGTGCCCGGTGCCGTCCAGCCGGACCAGCCCGTCACCCACGCGTGGGCTCATCTCCGCGTCGTCCAGCATCCGCGGCGGGAAGGTGCCGGCCGCCACCATCAACGACAGGTCGGCGGCGATGTCGAGGTAGGTCAGCTCGAGGGTCGACGGGGACCGGGTCGCCGCGAGGTTGGTGTCCTTGGCCAGCACCGCGACCACCGCGCCGTCGTGCCGCACGGGGATGACCTCCCGATGACGGAGGCTGGTCCCGGCCGGATCGGGCTCCCCGTCGGTGATCGGCTGGCCCTCCCGCTGGGCACGGAGCAGCGGCTCGGCATCGGCCCCGGTGGCCTCGCTGCCCACCAGGTCCTCCGGCTGGCTGGTGGGCGCCGTCAGCGGGCGGACCTGGGCCACGCACCACCAGGCCCCGCTCTGCAGCGGCACCCACAGGGTGAGATCGGCGAAGGACAGGTCGGCCAGCAGCTGCCAGTCGGCCACCAGCCGGCGCGCGTGGTCGACCTGGGAGGGGCTCGCCGAGCCGCGGGTGAGACGTTCGGACAGGCTGCTCATCGTGGGCCGGAGCCTACGGCCCCGTCCGGAGCCGCACCCGGGCCTGCGAGGGAGAAGGGGGACAGGGTCCTGTGTCTACCCTGCTCCGGTGGCCTCCCCCGCACCCGTCGTCGGCCCGGCCGGGCCCGCGGACTTCGCCCGCATCGCCGAGCTGACCGTGGCCGTCTACGCCGCCGAGGACCTCGCGCCCGCCGAGTACCTGCCCCAGCTGGCCGACGTGGCGGGCCGGGCGGATCGGGCGGAGCTGCTCGTGGCTCGCGACCAGGACGGGCGCATCGTCGGCAGCGTGGCGCTGGTGCTGTCCGGGGACTTCGGCGAGGTCGTCGAGTCCGCGGACGAGGCGGCGTTCCGGATGCTCGCCGTCGACACCGCGGCGCGCGGGCAGGGCATCGGGGCAGCGCTGGTGCGGGCCTGCCTGGACCGGGCGCGGGCGGCCGGCAAGCGGCGGATGGTGCTGTCCACCGGCGACCGGATGGCCGCGGCACACCGGCTCTACGGGCAGCTGGGGTTCACCCGGTTGCCCGAGCGGGACTGGACGCCGGTGCCCGGCGTCGACCTGCGGGTCTACGCGCTGGACCTCTGAGAGGCCCGTCAGCCGGGGAGGACGGTGGCGATCAGGTCGCCCTCCTGGAGGACCTCGCCCTCCACCACGTGCAGCTCGCCCACCGTGCCGGCGCGCTCACTGAGCACCGGGATCTCCATCTTCATCGACTCGAGGATGACCAGCGTGTCGCCGGCAGCGACCTCCGTGCCGGGGGCCACGAGCACCTTCCACACGCTGGAGACCATCTCGGCGTGGATCTCCTCGACCGCCACCGGCGCCTCCTCTTCCCTGACCTGGCCCGACCCGCCTCAGCCGACGGTCTGCACATGAAAGCACGCGGAGGGCCGGACGCCGCAGCGTGCCGAGCGCCGGCTCAGCTGCAGCCGGGGACCAGCGCACCGGCGATGCGGCGCAGCACGGTGCACACCGCCGGACCGTCGTGCGGGACGCCTGTCTCCGGGAGGCCGGTGAGGACCTCCGTCGCAACCCGTGCCGCACTCGCCGCATCAGGGCCCGCAGCACTGACCGTGGCCAGCAGCGCGTCGTACCAGCCGTCGAGCCGGTCGCCTTCGTCGTAGCCGCTCACCGCGACCAGCTCGGTGTCCCCGGCGACTCGCCCGCCCTGGGGCCGGACGTCGGGCAGCCGGCCGGTGACGCGCCCCTCGGTCCCCGGCGGCAGGGTCGACCGCAGCTGGACGGCCAGCCCGGCGTACGGCGGTCCCTCGGCGTCGTCGGGGAGCCCGCCCGCCGGCGCACCGGACACACGGCCCAGCGCCAGGGCGACGGCGTCCAGTCCGTGTGCCCGCTCCAGCACGGCGATGTCGAGGGAGAAGCCGGCCGCGACCTCGGCGAGCTCACCGCCGGGGTCGATGCCCACGGTGACCAGCCCACGCCAGCCGAGCTCCGGGAGCCGCCGGGCGGCCGCGGGCAGTGAGCCCAGCCCGTCGGGGGGCGTCCAGGAGACCCGTGGGGTGCCCCCGGCGCGGTCGCGCAGCACCGGGGTGACGTGGTGCAGCCCTTCGGCGCTGACCCAGGCCAGGAAGCCCCTCTCGCTGGCCGGCTCGACCCCGTCGCCGCCGAGGCGCTCCAGCACCCCGGCCTCCGGGCCGACCCAGCCCAGTCCGGCGTCGGCGACCGCGGCGGCCAGCCGGGCGTTCCCGGCGAGAGCGGGCGGAACGGGGAGCACCGCGTCGACCCGGGTGCGCCGGGCGGCCTCGACCAACCGGCGGACGTCGAGGTAGGACTCGGCCGCCGGGGCGGGACCCAGCAGCACGGACTCGTCGGCCATCCGCACGTGCCGCGCGTTGCGCTCGGCCTCCGAGTGGACGGCCACGGCCTTCACGCCCAGCTGACCGCACGCCCGGATCACCGCGCAGGCCATCGGCCCGCGACCGGCCACGAGCACGCTGTCGACTGCCTGGACCACGTCGTCCTCCTCTTCCCGGCGCGCCGTCCTGCGCACCGGCCGTACTGGCATCCTCCCGGGGCCCGGGTCACCACCGGCGCCGACCGCGCACCAGCGCACGGTGCCCGGCCCACCCGTGAGAGCCTTGCAGGGTCAGCTTGGCCGGTGGTGAGGTGTCCTGCACCGCAGCACCGGGACCGATCCGCACCGGGGCGACCTGCCCGGGTGCAGCACAGAGAGGAGGGGCAGCGATGTCCAAGCGTGGACGCAAGCGGCGCGCCCGCAAGAAGAGCGGCGCCAACCACGGCAAGCGCCCCAACGCCTGAAGAAGGACCCCCTTGCCCCCCACCACTCGCAAGCTCGCGGTGGGTCCCTGCAAGGGGGCCGGAGAGCGCTCCGCCGCCGTCAGGCGGTGGGGCGCTCCCCCGGCGGCTGTTCGCCGTAGACGTGCGTGGTCGTCGACTCGAAGCTGGCCTTCTCCACGCGCACCTGGGTGCCGTCCTCCTCGAAGGAGACGGTCGTCAGCTGCACCTTGATCCGGTCCCGCAGGCCCATCGGCGTGGGGTCACCGCCGCAGCGGCGCCGCACCAGCGCCTTGAACTCCTGCTCGATGCCGAACTGGCGCAGGCACGGCGAGCAGTCCTCGAGGTGCTCGGCGATGACCGCCCGGCGGGCGTCGTCGGTCTCGTGGTCGAGGAACTCGAAGACGTGCGAGAGCACGTCGTCGCACGAGGTGACGTCGTCACCGTGGAGGTCGTGCCGGGCGCCGTCGTGAGCGTCGGTGCTCATGAGCGGGTCGCCTCCTCAGCAGCTCCGGCCGCGACGAAGCCGCGTTCCCGGGCGTAGTCGGCCAGCAGCTTCTGCAGACCGCGTCGACCGCGGTGCAGGCGGGACATCACCGTGCCGATGGGCGTGCCCATGATCTCGGCGATCTCCTTGTAGGCGAACCCCTCGACGTCGGCGAGGTAGACCGCGAGCCGGAAGTCCTCCGGCAGCTGCTGCAGCGCTTCCTTGATGTCGGTGTCGGGCAGGTGGTCCAGCGCCTCCATCTCCGCGGAGCGCAGGCCGCTGGAGGTGTGCTCCTCGGCGGCGTAGAGCTGCCAGTCCTGCACCTGCTCGGTGGGGTACTGCTGCGGCTGGCGCTGCTTCTTGCGGTAGCTGTTGATGTAGGTGTTCGTCAGGATCCGGTACAGCCACGCCTTGAGGTTGGTGCCCTCGGCGAACTGGTGGAAGGCGGAGTACGCCTTGACGAAGGTCTCCTGCACCAGGTCCTCGGCGTCGGCGGGGTTGCGGGTCATCCGCAGCGCTGCCGGGTACAGCTGGTCCAGGTAGGGCAGGGCGTCACGCTCGAAGCGGGCGTCGCGCTGGGCCCGGGTCTCGGCGAGCTCGGCACGACTGCCGTCGGCGCGCGCCTCTGGCGTCTCATCGGGCTTCCCCGTCTCGACGACGGGGCTGTCGCTCGCGGGCTCCTCGGGCACCGACCGTCCTCTCTGCGGCGCCCGGGAACGGGCGACCACGTCGCTCGATCCTAGCCGGGTGCGGCCGGGGCGGCCGGGGGGACGGCGGGCGGGCGCGGAACCGCGCGCGATGCGCGCCGGGGCGCCCGGGACTGTGCTGCTCACGGTCGGTGCAACGGCACGCACCCGGGCTCGATTCCCCGTCCGGGACGGTCGTCGGGGAAACCGCCTCCCGGCGCCGGTGCGTCCGGCCTAGGCTGCTGCGCCGTGGCTGCGACACCGGCGGTGCGGACCCTGGACCAGGCGCGGGCCGCCTACTCCCTGCACGAGTACGACCCGGCCGACGGCGCGGACGGACACGGCTACGGCGAGGTGGCGGTGGCCGCCCTGGACGCCGATCCGGCGCAGGTGTTCAAGACCCTGGTCACCCGGGTCGACGGCGCCCTCACCGTCGCCGTCGTGCCGGTCAGTGGCCAGCTGGACCTCAAGGCGCTGGCCGCCGCCGCCGGCGGCCGGAAGGCCACCATGGCCGACCCGACCGACGCCGAGCGGAGCAGCGGCTACGTGCGGGGCGGGATCAGCCCGCTGGGCCAGCGGAAGGCGCTGCCGACCGTGGTCGACGACAGCGCACTGGCCTTCCCGACCGTGCTGGTCAGCGCGGGGCGGCGCGGGCTGCAGGTGGAGCTGTCACCGGCGGACCTGGTGCGGCTGACCCGGGCCCGGACCGCCGCGATCACCCGCAGCTGATGCTCAGCCGTAGGGCGTCAGCAGCTGGTCGACCGGCGCGAAGTCGTCGGTGAGGACGCCGGCGTCCCCGATGAAGCGGTCGAGCTCGGGCCCCTCGGCCACCTGCCAGGCGAGCCCGCGCTCCTCCAGCTCGGCGGCGATCTCCGTCGCCGGCAGCGGACGCTGCGAGGCGACCGCGACCACGTTCCCGCCGGCCTCGCCGGCCAGCGCCGGCGCCCGGGCCAGCAGCAGCACGTGGTCGAAGACCTGCTGCAGGGTCGCCAGCTCGGCGCGGACGAAGGACAGCGGCGGGTGGTCGATGAGGTTGACCGCGTAGACGCCGTCCTCGGCCAGCGCGTCGTCGACCAGGCGCAGCGCCTCCACCGTCGTCAGCTGCCACGGCACCGACAGCCCGCCGAAGGCGTCCCCGACCACGAGGTCCCGCTCCCCGGGGGCCTCCGCCCCGAGCCCGACCCGGGCGTCGCCGACCTGTACCTCCAGCTCGTCGGAGGTCTCCAGCCCCAGCTCCTGCTCGTCGATCGCGACGACGCCGGGGTCGACCTCCAGCACGAGGCTCTGCGTGCCCGGCCGCACCTCGGCCAGGTAGCGGGGCAGGGTCAGCCCACCACCCCCGACGTGCAGCGCGGACAGCGGTTCACCCGCCGGGGCGAGCGCGTCGGTGACCGAGGCGATCGCCTGGACGTACTCGAACTCCAGGTACGTCGGGTCGGCCAGGTCGACGTAGGAGTGCCGCAGGGTGTCCAGCACCAGCACCCGGCCGGTGTCGCGCGCCGGGTCGGCGACCACCCGGGCACAGTGGTAAGCGGTCTCCCGCTCACAGGGCGTCGGCGCCACCGCGGCGAGCACCGGGGCGGCCACGGCCAGGGCGAGCAGCCCGACCGGGAGCCGGCCGGCCACCCCGGGGGTCCGGCGGCGCAGCAGCACGGCGAGCGCCACCCCGACCACGACGACGAGCAGCCCGGTGCCGACCAGGATCACGCTGCTGGGCAGGATCGCGACCAGCAGGAAGCCGGTGGCGAACGTCGCCACGATGCCCCCGATCGTGCCGATGCCCGACAGCCGGCCGACCACCGAACCGGTCCGGGCCAGGTCGCCCAGCTGCAGGGCCACCACCATCGGCGGGACGGCGGAGAGCAACGCGGCCGGGACGACGACGGCGACCGCGGCCAGCAGCAGCACGTTGCCGGCCGCGGCGCCGGTGAGCAGCTCCCCGGCGAACCGGACCAGCGGCAGCACCGCCACCACCAGGGCCCCGCCGGCGATCATCAGCGGCGCGATCAGCCGTCGCGGGTCGGTGCGGTCGGCGGCGGCCCCACCGGCCCAGGCGCCGATCGCGATCGCGGCCAGCGCAAACCCGATGATCGCGGTGCTGGTCTGCAGCGTGATGCCGACGTAGGGGGCGATCAGCCGCAGGCCGACGACCTCCATCACGAGCACCGCCCCGGAGGACAGGAAGGTCACGCCCGCGGCGATCCAGTCGGGCAGCGCCCGGGCGGAGACCTGGACGTGCTCCGGGTCGGTCGACGCGGTGGTCGGGTGCGGGTCCAGCGGGCTCACCTCGGGGATCGGGGGGACGGTCAGAACAGGGCGGGCTGGTCGGCGGGCTCGCTGACCGACTCCACCCGCGCGGTGAGCTGCGGCCCGTTGTGGGCCACGTTGCCCACGGCCGGGCCGACCGGGCGGATCTCCAGCCGCTCGACGTGCTCCGGTGGCGTCGGGGCGGCGACCTCGGTGACGTCCTCGCGGGCCGGGTCCAGCCACTCCGCCCAGCGGTCGGGCGGCAGCACCAGCGGCATCCGGGGGTGGACCTCAGCGAGTGCGCCGACGGCGGGTGCGGTGACCACGGTGCAGCTGTACAGCCGGTCCTCGCCCCGGCCCCACACCTCCCAGAGCCCGGCGAAGGCCAGCCCGGACCCGTCCTGCGGGGTCACGTAGAACGGCTGCTTGCCGGGGCGGTCCTGCCGGGGCGCCCACTCGTACCAGCCGTCGGCCGGGACGAGGCAGCGTCGGCTCGCCGCCGCGGTGCGGAACGCGGGCTTCTCGGCCAACGACTCGACCCGGGCGTTGAGCATCCGGTTGCCGACCGAGACGTCCTTGGCCCAGGAGGGGACCAGGCCCCAGCGCACGACCCGGAGCTCGCGGTGCCCGCCGCCGGTGAGCGCACCCTCGGCGTCCCGCTCCTTCTTGTGCCGGACCACGTACACGTCCTTGGTGGGGGCGACGTTGTGGTCGGCCGGCAGCGGGGCCTGGCCCTCGGCCGGGACGGCCTCGAACTCCAGCGCGAGGTCCTCAGGACGGCGGCTGGCGGCGTACCGACCACACATGACGGGCTCCTCCCGGACGACGACGTCCCCGAGCGTAGGTGCGCCCACCGACGACCCGCCGTGCGTCGCCGGTGCAGAGAGGGGTAGGACGGAGACCACAGACCCGACGCACCGCGACGAAGCACGACGGAGGGCACATCACGTGACGACCACCCAGGCTCCCTCGACCGAGCAGCCGAAGACCGCCAGCGACGCAGGCGCACGCCCGTACGCGACGGTGAACCCCTACACCGGGAAGACGGAGAAGGAGTTCCCCTTCCTGGAGACCGACGCCATCGACGGCGTGGTCGAGCGGGCCCACGCCGCCTTCGGCGACTGGCGCCGCCGGTCGGTGGAGGAGCGCGCCGCCGTCGTCGGCCGGGCCGCCGAGCTGATGCGCGAGCGGCAGGACGAGCTCGCCGCCCTGATCACCCGGGAGATGGGCAAGCGGATCCAGGAGGCCGCCGGTGAGGTCCAGCTGGCCGCCAGCATCCTGGAGTACTACGCCACCAACGGCCCGCGGTTCCTGGCGCCCAAGCCGATCGACGTGATGGGCGGCGGCGAGGCCGAGGTGGTGAACGAGCCGATCGGCGTCCTGCTGGCGATCGAGCCGTGGAACTACCCGCTCTACCAGGTGGTGCGGGTGGCCGGCCCGAACCTGACCCTGGGCAACACCGTCCTGCTCAAGCACGCGGAGAACAACCCGCAGTGCGCCCTCGCCCTGGAGCAGCTGTTCCGGGACGCCGGGGCGCCGGAGGGCGTCTACACCAACCTGTTCCTGCGGATCGCCGACGTCGAGCAGGTCGTCGCCGACCGGCGGGTGCAGGGCGTGACGCTGACCGGGAGCGAGCGGGCCGGGGCCAGCGTGGCCCAGCTGGCCGGCAAGCACCTGAAGAAGTCGGTGCTGGAGCTGGGCGGCAGCGACCCGTTCATCGTGCTGGACGCCCCCGACCTGGGCCGCACGGTCAAGGCCGCGACCATGGCGCGGATGGCCAACACCGGCCAGGCCTGCATCGCCGCCAAGCGGATCATCGTGCTCGACGAGGTCTACGACGACGTCGTCGCCGGCCTGCAGCAGGCCTTCGGCAGCTTCTCCCCCGGCGACCCGGCCGACCCGGCCACGACGCTGGGCCCGCTGTCCACCGAGCGGGCCGCGCAGGACCTCGCCGCACAGATCCAGGACGCCGTGGACAAGGGCGCCACCGTGCTCACCGGTGGCGGCCGCCCCGAGCACGACGGCGCCTTCGTCCAGGCCACGCTCCTGGCCGACGTCACCCCGGAGATGCGGGCCTACCACGAGGAGCTCTTCGGGCCGGCCGCCGTCGTCTACCGGGCGAAGGACGCCGACGAGGCCGTCGCGCTGGCCAACGACAGCGACTTCGGGCTCTCGGCGGCCGTCTACAGCGGCGACACCGAGCGGGCCCGCGAGGTGGCCGACCGGCTGGAGTCGGGGATGGTCTGGATCAACCAGCCGTCGGGCTCCTCCCCCGAGCTGCCCTTCGGCGGGGTGAAGCGGTCCGGCTACGGACGCGAGCTCTCCGAGCTGGGCATGTTCGAGTTCGCCAACCGCCGGCTGGTGCGCACGATGCCGCCGAAGAAGCAGGCGGCGCCGGCCCAGCACGTCGGCGGCTGAACCCAGGCTCCGGGCACTGTCGCGGCAGTGCCCGGAGCTGCCATCCTCCTGGCCCATGAGGTTCACCTCCACGGTCGAGCTGCACGGCAGGACGGCCACCGGCATCCCGGTGCCGCCGGAGGTGGTCGAGGCGCTCGGCGGCGGGCGGAAGCCGGCGGTGACGGTGACCGTCGGCGGGCACGGCTACCGGACGTCGATCGCCAGCACGGGCGGGCGCTTCCTCATCCCGCTGAGCGCGGGGCGTCGCTCGGCAGCCGGGGTCGCCGCCGGCGACCAGGTCGAGGTGGACGTCGTGCTGGACACCGAGCCGCGCGAGGTCGACGTCCCGCCGGACCTGGCCGCAGCACTGGACGCCGAGCCGGCGGCCGGGCAGCGCTTCGGGTCCCTCTCCTACAGCGCACGGCTCCGGCACGTGCTCGCCGTCGAGGGCGCGAAGACGGCGGCGACCCGGCAGCGTCGGGTCGCGACCATCGTCGCGGCGCTGGCCGAGGAGGCCGGCAGGGCAGGATGAGCGGTATGACCGAGGTCTGGACGACGCCCGCCCGCCGTACCCCGGTGGACGCCGTGGTGACCCTCCCCGGGTCCAAGTCGATCACCGCACGCGCCCTGGTGCTGGCCGCGATCGCCGACGGGCCCAGCCGGCTGGTGCGCCCGCTGCGCGCCCGCGACACCGACCTGATGGCCGCCGGGCTGCGGGCGATCGGGGTGGACATCGTCGCCGACGGCGCGGACTGGCTGGTCACCCCCGGGCCGCTGCGGGGGCCGGCCGAGGTGGACGCCGGGCTGGCCGGCACGGTGCTCCGCTTCCTGCCGCCGGTCGCCGCACTGGCCGCCGGGCCGGTCCGGATCGACGGCGACGCCCGGCTGCGCGACCGACCCAACGCCGGCCTGATCGCCGGCCTCCGGGACCTCGGCGTCCGGGTCGACGACGACGGCCGCGGCCGGGCCCCGTTCACCGTGCACGGCACCGGTGCGGTGCCTGGCGGTGCGGTCACCGTCGACGCCAGCGAGTCCAGCCAGGTGGTGTCCGGGCTGTTGCTGGCCGCGGCCCGCTTCGACAGCGGCATCGAGCTGACCCTCGCCGGGAGCCTGCCGTCCCTGCCGCACGTGGAGATGACCGTCCGGACGCTCGCCGAGCACGGCGTGCAGGTGAGCCGGACCGACGGTGGGTGGCGCGTCGCGCCGGGCCCGATCGCCGCGCTGGACCGCGTCGTCGAGCCGGACCTGTCGAACGCCGCACCGTTCCTCGCTGCGGCCCTCGTCACCGGCGGCCGGGTGACCGTGCGCGACTGGCCGACCGACACCACCCAACCCGGCGCCCAGCTCGACGCGTTGTTCACCGCGATGGGGGCCGCGGTGACCCGCACCCCCGCCGGGCTCCAGGTCAGCGGGGGCGCCCGGATCGCCCCCCTCGAGGCCGACCTGGGCGAGGTGGGCGAGCTGACCCCGGTGCTCGCCGCACTGTGCGCCCTGGCCGACGGGCCGTCCCGGCTCACCGGCATCGCCCACCTGCGCGGCCACGAGACCGACCGGCTGCAGGCGCTGGACGAGGTGCTCAGCGCCGTCGGCGCCCGGGTCGAGCAATTGCCCGACGGGCTGGTCATCACCCCGGGGCGGCCCCGCCCGGCCCGGCTGGACTCCTACGCCGACCACCGGATGGTGCACGCGGCGGCGGTGCTGGGCCTGGCGGTCGACGGCATCGAGGTCACCGACCCGGGGGCGGTGACCAAGACGCTGCCGGACTTCCGGGAACGCTGGGCCGGTCTGCTCGGCGAGGACGCCGGGGTGCCCGCGTGAGCCGGAAGATGGACAGCCGGTCCGATGAGGACGACGTCCGCGTCCGGGCCTCACGGCACGGCTCCCGCCCGCGCACCCGCACCCGCCCCACGCACGAGGAGGCCGTGCCCGGGCTGGTGATCGCGGTGGACCGCGGCCGGATGACCGTCCGGGTCGAGGGCCCCGGGGGCACCCCCGTCGACGTCACCTCGATGCGCGCCCGCGAGCTGGGCAAGCACGGCGTCGTCGTCGGGGACCGGGTGCGGCTGGTGGGCGACACCTCCGGACGCACCGACAGCCTGGCCCGGATCGTGACGATCGCCGACCGGGTCACCTCACTGCGCCGCACCGCCGACGACACCGACCCCACCGAGCGGATCGTGGTGGCCAACGCCGACCAGCTCGTCGTCGTCACCTCGATCGCCGACCCCGAGCCGGCGCTCGGCTTCCTGGACCGATGCCTGGTCGCCGCCTACGCCGGGGGGCTGTCGCCACTGCTGGTGCTGACCAAGTCCGACCTGGCCAGCCCGCAGCCACTGCTGGACCGGTACGCCGGACTGGAGGTCGACGCGGTCCCGATGTCCCGCGAGGCGCCGCTCGATGAGCTGGTGACCCGGCTGCGGGACCAGATGAGCGTGCTGGTCGGCCAGTCCGGGGTCGGCAAGTCGACGCTGTTCAACCGGCTGATCCCGGGCGCCTTCCGGGCCATCGGCGACGTGAGCAAGATCGGCAAGGGCAGGCACACGTCCTCCTCGGCGGTCCTGCTGGACCTGCCCGGGGGCGGCACCCTGATCGACACCCCGGGCATCCGCTCCTTCGGGCTGGCGCACGTGACCCCGCAGGACGTGCTGGCCGCCTTCGACGACCTCGCCGAGGCCGCCGTCGACTGCCCGCCCGCCTGCGGGCACACCGCCGCGGACCCGGAGTGCGCCCTGGACCCCTGGGCCGCCCAGGGCACACCCGCCGCGCGGGAGCGGTTGGGCAGCTTCCGCCGACTGCTCACCGCCGTCGGCCAGCTCACCCCCGGCCACGTCACCCCCGGCCACTGACCGGGTCCGCCGTCAGATCTCGCGGGGGGTGATCGCGCGCTCGGTCCAGCCGTTGCGCTCGTCCGGGTCCACCCGCCACGCCCGGGCTCCGGGCCGCACCGTCACCGCCTCCGCGAGCTCGGAGCCCACGTAGTGCAGCCCCACACCGTCCTCGGTCGCGTGGCCGGCCGGCAGGGTCCCGGCGGCGACCAGCCGGCGGTAGGTCTCCCGGCGCGGCTGGTCGGTCAGGTCGTCGTGCACGCCGTTGCTGTACGGCAGGAACCCCAGCCCGTCGGTGAACGGGTCGAGGCGGTCGGACCACGAGTCGGTGGGCCCGCCCACGTGCCAGCACAGGCTGCCCGCGCTCGGCCCGGCGAGCACCACCCCGGCCTCCCAGCACTCGCGCAGCACCGTGTGCAGGCCATGTGCCCGCCAGACCGCCATCAGGTTCACCACGCTGCCGCCCTCGACCAGCACGACGTCCTGGGTCAGCAGGTGGCTGCGCACGTCGGGGACGCTGGGCTGCGGGAAGAGCCGCAGCACGCTCAGGACGACGTCGTCCCGGCCCCCGAAGACCCGCTGGTACGCCGAGACCGCCGCCGGGTCGTCGCCCACCGCCGTCGGGAGGTAGCAGAGCCGCACCGGCCCGCCGTCCGTGCGACGGGCCGCACCCAGCGCCAGGACGTGCTCCAGGAGCGGCCGGTTGCCCCGCTCTCCCGGCCGCGGCTGGATCACACCCGAGAACGCGAAGACCTGTCGTCGCACCGTCACACCTCCACGTATCCGCCGCTGCGCCAGTAGACCCCCGACTCCCGGGTCAGCAGCGCCTCGTCCACCAGGTATCGGCGGAGCGCGGCCACATCCGGGTGCCAGGCGGCCAGCAGTGCGTTGACCTCCCGCTCCGGGTAGCGGACACCCGGCTCGAAGACGTGCACGAGGTGCTCGAGCACGACCCGGCGCTTGCTGTGCTGCGCGGGGACGGAGACCAGCCTGCCGTCCCGGACGAAGGCGCGCAGCACGGCGTCCGCCCCCGGATCGGCGGACAGCTGCGGCGCCGGCGGGGCGGTGGCGGCCGCTGCCCGGGCCGCCTCCCCGAAACGCTCGGCGTGCAGCGTGAGGAGGTGACCGTCGCGGTGCACCAGGCCGGCCCGGGCCAACCGCCGCGCGGCCAGCGCGACCTCCTTCAGGGACAGTCCCGACATGTCGGCGACGTCCTGGATCGTGCTCGCGCCGAGAGCCAGCGCGGCGACGACCTTCAGCCGCACCGGATCGGCCAACAGCCCGACGATGCTCCCGGCTTCCACGCCCCGACGGTATCCGTGCATCGCCGGCACAGCTGTCGGGTACCCGATGCGCCATGGTGAGCCCGATCGACATCCAGAAGGCCCTGTCCGGCATGGACTACCCGGCGAAGAAGGACGACGTGGTGAAGCACGCGGAGTCCCACGGAGGCAGCGGCGAGGTCCTCGACGCCCTGAAGGGGATCGACGACCAGGAGTACGACACCCCGGCGGCGGTCAGCAAGGCCGTCTTCAACTAGGAGGACCCCCTCTCCCCCCACCCCTCGCAGCCTCGGGGTGGGTCCCTGAGAGGGGGCCGCGCCAGCACGTCGCCGTCGGCGGGCGGGGTCGCGCCGACCCCGCCCGCTAGGTTCGGGCCATGACGGCTGGCCAGCGGGGATACAACGAGGACATGCGCCTGGCGCACGTACTGGCCGACCAGGCCGATGCGATCAGCCTGGACCGGTTCCGGGCGCAGGACCTGCGGGTGGACACCAAGCCAGACCTCACCCCGGTCACCGACGCCGACCACGCGGTCGAGGAGCAGCTGCGCAGCACGCTGGCCCGCGCCCGCACCCGGGACGCGGTGCTCGGCGAGGAGTTCGGCAGCACCGGCCGGGGAGACCGCCGGTGGGTGATCGACCCGATCGACGGCACCAAGAACTTCGTCCGCGGCGTCCCGGTGTGGGCGACCCTGGTCGCCCTGCTGGACGGCGACCTGCCGGTGGTCGGGCTGGTCTCGGCACCGGCACTGAACCGGCGGTGGTGGGCCGCGGCGGGCACCGGCGCCTGGACCGGACGCCGGCTGGAGAACGCCACCCGCTGCACGGTCTCGCAGGTGGGCGCGCTGGCCGATGCGAGCCTGTCCTACTCCAGCCTCTCCGGCTGGGAGGAGCAGGACCGGCTGGAGCCGTTCCTCGACCTGACCCGCGCGGTGTGGCGGACCCGCGCGTACGGCGACTTCTGGAGCTACATGATGGTGGCCGAGGGGGCCGTCGACGTCGCCTGCGAGCCCGAGGTGTCCCTGTGGGACCTCGCCGCCCTCGACGTCATCGTGCGCGAGGCCGGGGGCGCATTCAGCGACCTGGCCGGCAACGCCGGGCCGGCCGGCGGCAGCGCGGTGGCCAGCAACGGCGTCCTGCACCCCGACGTGCTGACGGCGCTCGCCCCCCGGGGGGAGTGAGCGCCGCCGGCACGGGTCGAACGGGTCAGGCCGAGGTGCCCGACCCTGTGCCGGAGCCGCCGCGGCCGCCCTGCACCCGGCGCCGGACGTCCTGGATCTTCGCCAGGGTCTTCGGGTCGCTGGCCAGCTGCTGGGCCTTGTCCGTCGCCTGCCGGATCACCTGCCTGCCCTTCGGGCTGTTCGCGACCTTGTCGAACTTCGCCCGGGTCTTCGGGTCCTTGGCCAGCTGCTGGGCCTTGTCCGTCGCCTGCCGGATGACCTGCTTGCCCTTCGGGCTGTTCGCGAACTGCATGACCTTGTTCATCAGCGACGCCATGGTGCGCCCACCCCCTTGCTCTCCTGCGCTTCCCGGTCGGGCCGCTCGTCGACGTCAACGGTGCCAGCAGCGCCGACGTTCCGCGCGACGGGCCGGCATCAGCCCCGGGCGGCTGCCCAGCGTGCGCGGACGGCGCCGGACTCCTCCGCCCGCCCCGGCTCGACGACCGGCCCGGCCGCCCGCGCGGGCACCAGGTCCAGTCCCACCCCGCGGGCGGCCAGCACCGCGGCGCCGGCCGCCGATGCGCTCCGGACCTGCACGTGCTGGACCGGTCGGGCGACCACGTCGGCGAGCAGCTGCTGCACCCCGGTGTCCCGCGCTCCTCCACCGGTGAGCACGACCGGCCCACCGGCGCCCGGCCCGAGCAGGTCCAGCGCCGCCGCCACGGCGCACGCCACGCCCTCCAGCGCCGCGCGGGCGAGGTCGGCCCGGGTGGTGTCGGCCGACAGCCCCGTCCAGCCACCGCGGTCGGCCGGCCCGGCGACCCCGCCCCGCTCGCCGGTCAGGAACGGGGAGAACACCACTCCCCCGGCCCCCGGCCGGGTCGTGGCCAGGCTGGCGGCGAAGGCCGGCCAGTCCAGGCCCAGCACCTCGCGCACCCAGGCCCACGCGGTGCCGGCGTTCTGCAGCGCGGCCATGGCGTACCAGCCGTCCTCGGCGTCGGCGTAGCAGTGCACGGCGGGGTCGACAGCCGGCTGCGGCGACACCTGCGGCCGGATGACCTGGGCACCCGAGCCGAGGTTGACCTGGACGCCGGTGGTGGTGCCGGCGGCCAGCAGCGCGAGCGGGGTGTCGGCGCCACCGACCACCACCGGCACTCCCCCGCCGAGCACAGGCGCCACCCCGACGACGGTCGACCCCGGCACGACGGCCGGGAGCAGGGCCGGGTCGGCGCCGGCCGCGACGGTGGCCGCGGCCGACCAGCGGTCGCCGGGCACGTCCCACAGCAGGGTCGCCGACGCGTCGCTGCGGTCGGTGACGGCCGGGTCGGCGTCGGGCACCAGTGCGGCCCGGACAGCGTCCTTGGGCAGCAGCACCGTCGCCGCCCGGGCGACCAGCTCCGGGTGGTGCACACCCAGCCAGGCCAGCAGCGGTCCGGTCATCCCGGCGGCCAGGGGGTTGGCCAGCGCGGCGCGGTCGGGTCCGGGGAGCTCCCGCCAGCGCTGCAGCTCCCCGGTCGCGCGCTGGTCGGGCCACAGCAGTGCCGGGGCCAGCGCGGCGCCGGACCGGTCCACCAGCACGGCACCGTGCATCTGGCCGGAGAGCCCCAGGGCGGCCACCGGCCGGTCGCCCAGCGTCCCGGCCACGGCGGCGAGGGCGTCGTCCAGCGCCCGCAGCCAGACGGCGACCTGCGTCTGCGCCCAGCCCGGCCGCGGGCGGTCGACCGGGTAGCCGACCTCGGCCTCCGCGACGACCGCACCGTCGAGGTCCAGCGCGGCGAGCTTGAGCCCGCTGGTGCCGAGGTCGGCCCCGAGCACGACGGTCATCGGGCGCCCAGCCCCGCTGTGGATCCGCACTGCATCTGCCTCACGCCGTGATCCTGGCCCCGCGCCGGACCAGGCCGCCAGCCGCCGTCAGCTGCCGCGCAGCAGCCCGGTCGCGGTGAGCTCCTCGGCGACGTCGCGCAGCTTGACGTTGGTGCGCTGCGAGGCGTGGGTGAGGAGCGTGAACGCCTGCTCGGGCGTGATCTTGTAGCGCTCCATCAGGATGCCCTTGGCCTGCTCGATCGACGCGCGGGAGGCCATCGCCTGACGCATGTTGGCCACGTCGTCGGTCGCCCGGGCAGCGGCCTCGGCGTTGCCGACGGCGATCGCGACGAAGGCCGCCACCTCCTCGCCGAGGGTCAGGTCGGCCGGGCCGAAGGCCCCGGGGTGACGGGCGTAGTTGTTCAGCGCGCCGATGTTCGCGCCCTGGAAGGGCAGCGGGATCGACAGCGAGCTGAGCACCCCCATCCCCGCGACCTGCCGTGCGTACTCGGGCCAGCGCTCCTCGTGGCGCATGTCGTCCACGAGGAAGACCTCCCCGGACCGCCCTGCGTCGACGCACGGGCCGTACCCGTACTCGTACTGCAGCTCGTCGGCGTCCATGGCGATCTGCCCGTCGAAGGCAGCGGTGAAGGGGCGGTCGTCACGGATCAGCGTGATCGACGTCGCCTCGGCACCAGGGATCGCACGGTGGGAGATCTTGACGATCTCGGTCAACACCTCAGGCAGCTCCCGTCCCACGAGGACGACGCCGGCCAGCTCCTGGTGCAGTGCGCCAAGGCTCTCGGTCATCGTCTCGTGGGTCCCTTTCCAGTGCGGCGGGTGGACCGTGGGTTCGATGTCCGCCTGGCCGGGGGTGACGCGCCCGGCCGCACGAGGGTATACGGCGTAAAGCGGCGGTCGGCACGTCCGGGCGGAGAACCCGGTTGCCGTCACGCCGACTCTTTCGCCAGGTTCCGCAGGACGACCCCGACGGCTGTCGAGCAGGTCCTGCCCGGCGGGCTCGTGCTGCGGGGCTGCCGTCCCGGCGACCTCGAGCAGGTCGGCGCGCTGCTGGTCGACCGCGGTGAGCCGGCCGAGGCCCTGGACCAGCGGCTGGTCGTCGAGGACCCGGACACCGGCTGGGAGGCCACCGCCGTCGCCCGCCGGCCAGGTCGAGCTGGTGGCCACCGACGCGGCCTACGAGGGCCGCGGCCTGGTGCGGGCGCTGATGGCCTGGGCGCACGACCGCTCCGCGGCCCGGGGCGACCTGCTCCAGGTGATGATCGGGATCCCGTACTCCTACCGGCTGTTTCGGCTACGAGTACGCGATCGACGTCCCCCCGGCCCGGCCGGTGCACACGCTCCCGGCCCCGGCGGCGGGGCTGCGGCCGGCCACGCCGGCGGACCTGCCGGCGCTGGCCCGGCTGCAGGACGCCGCCCAGGCCGGTGCGGACGTCGCGATGCCGCACCCGGCCGCCCGGCTGCGCTGGCTGGTGGCACACGAGGCGAGCACCACCTGGGTGCTGGAGCGGGACAGTGCGGTCGTCGCCTCCGTCCGGGTCCCCGAGCCGGACGACGACGTGCTGGTGGCCGAGCCGACCGCGGTGGACGACGCCGCGGCCGCCAGGTTGCTGGCCGGTGTGGCGGCGCTGGCCGCGGGCCGGCCGGTCCGGGTGACCGACCGCCCGGGCAGCTTCCCCGGCCGCGCCTGGGCCGACGGCTGGGCGCCCTGCTCTTCGGCCCGCACGGGCTGTCCCGGCGGCGGCCGGACGTGTACCCCGGCCGTCGCCGACCTCGACGAGGCGCTCTTCCCCCCGCTGCACGCGGACCTGCTCACCTACTACCTGCCGTACTGAGGCGCACCCGCACGTCTGGTGGGATGGTCGGGTACGCCGGTGCGCGCGATCCGCCGCCGGCCCACCCGCAGAGCAGGAGCCCCCGTGCAGTACGCCGAGTCCGTCGTCGAGCTCATCGGCAACACCCCGCTGGTCCGGCTCAACGCCGTGACCGCCCACCTCGGCCCGGACGCGCCGCTGGTGCTGGCCAAGGTCGAGTACGTCAACCCGGGCGGCTCGGTGAAGGACCGGATCGCGCTGCGGATGGTCGAGGCCGCCGAGGCGTCCGGGGCCCTGCAGCCGGGTGGCACGATCATCGAGCCGACCAGCGGCAACACCGGCATCGGCCTGGCCATCGTCGCCCAGACGCGCGGCTACAAGTGCATCTTCGTCTGCCCGGACAAGGTGGGCCAGGAGAAGATCAACGTGCTCAGGGCCTACGGCGCCGAGGTGCACGTCTGTCCGACCGCCGTCGACCCGGCCGACCCGCGTTCCTACTACTCGGTCTCCGACCGGCTGGCGAGGGAGACGCCGGGCGGCTGGAAGGCCGACCAGTACGCCAACCCGAACAACCCGCGCTCGCACTACGAGACCACCGGGCCGGAGATCTGGACGCAGACCGAGGGGAAGATCACCCACTTCGTCACCGGTGCGGGCACCGGCGGCACCATCTCCGGCGTCGGCCGCTACCTCAAGGAGGCCAGCGAGGGCCGGGTCCAGGTCATCGGCGCCGACCCGGAGGGCTCGGTCTACTCCGGCGGCACCGGCCGGCCCTACCTGGTCGAGGGTGTCGGCGAGGACTTCTGGCCCGAGGCCTACGACAAGTCGATCGCCGACGAGATCGTCGCGGTCTCCGACGGCGACTCGTTCGCGATGACCCGGCGGCTGGCCCGCGAGGAGGGCCTGCTGGTCGGCGGGTCCTGCGGGATGGCCGTCGTGGCGGCCCTGCGGGTGGCCGAGCGGCTGACGAAGGACGACGTCCTGGTGGTACTGCTGCCCGATGGGGGCCGCGGCTACCTGAACAAGATCTTCAACGACGAGTGGATGGCCGACTACGGCTTCCTGGACGCCGGCGGCGGTGAGACCGTGGGCGAACTGCTGGACGCGAAGTCCGGCAGCACCCCGACGCTGGTGCACACGCACCCGAACGAGACGGTGCGCGACGCGATCGACATCCTGCGCGAGTACGGGGTGAGCCAGCTGCCGGTCGTGAAGGCCGAGCCGCCGGTGACCGCCGGCGAGGTGGTCGGCTCGGTCGCGGAGAAGGCCCTGCTGGACGCGCTGTTCACCGGCCGGGCGTCGCTGGCCGACCCGGTCGAGCGGCACATGTCCCCCCCGCTGCCGATCATCGGCTCCGGCGAGCCGGTCTCGGCCGCGGTCGGGGCGCTGGGCGACGCTGACGCGCTGCTGGTGCACGTGGACGGGAAGCCGGCCGGCGTCGTCACCCGGCAGGACGTGCTGGGCCACCTGGTCGGCATCCCGGCTCCTACGGTGGGGCCATGACCGGGTTCAACACGCGCGCCATCCACGCCGGGCAGGACCCCGACCCCGCCACCGGCGCGGTCATCCCGCCCCTGCACCTGACCACCACCTACAAGCAGGACGGCGTCGGCGGACTGCGCGGCGGCTACGAGTACAGCCGCAGCGCCAACCCCACCCGGGACACCCTGCAGACCGCCCTGGCCTCGCTCGAGCAGGGCGCCCGCGGGATGACGTTCGCCTCCGGGCTGGCCGCGGAGGACACCCTGCTGCGCACCGTGTGCCGGCCGGGTGACTCGGTGGTGCTCGGCGGGGACGCCTACGGCGGCACCTACCGGCTCATCTCCCGGGTGCTCGAGCCGTGGGGGGTCACCCACTCCCCGGTCGACCTCAACGACCTCGACGCCGTCCGGGCTGCGGTCGCACCGGAGAACGTCCGGGTGATCTGGTGCGAGACCCCGAGCAACCCGCTGCTCAACGTCTCCGACATCGCCGTGCTGGCCGAGATCGCGCAGGCCTCGGGGACGCTGCTGGTCGTCGACAACACCTTCGCCAGCCCCTACCTGCAGCAGCCGCTGACGCTGGGCGCCGACGTCGTCGTGCACTCCACGACGAAGTACCTCGGCGGGCACTCCGACGTCGTCGGCGGGGCGCTGGTGGTCGCCGATGCCGATCTCGGCGAGCGGCTGGCCTACCACCAGAACGCGATGGGCGCGGTCAACGGCCCCTTCGACGCCTGGCTGGTGCTGCGCAGCCTGAAGACCCTCGGCGTCCGGATGGACCGGCACAGCGCGAACGCCGGCCGGATCGCCGAGTGGCTGCTGGCTCACCCAGCCGTGGGCGACGTGCTCTACCCGGGGCTGCCGCAGCACCGCAACCACGACATCGCGGCCAAGCAGATGTCCGGCTTCGGCGGGATGGTCTCCTTCCGGCTGAAGGGCGGCGAGGAGGCTGCGCTGCGGGTCTGCGAGCGCGCGTCGCTGTTCACCCTGGCCGAGTCGCTGGGCGGCGTGGAGTCGCTGATCGAGCACCCGCACCGGATGACCCACGCCAGCGCCGCCGGCTCACCGCTGGAGGTGCCGGCCGACCTGGTGCGCCTGTCGGTCGGCATCGAGGACGTCGACGACCTCCTGGCCGACCTGGACCAGGCGCTCGCCTAGCCGCCTGACCGCAGGCCACCTGGCCCCAGGCATAGGAGGCTTTCCACCCGCTCTGCGCGCTGGAACCGGGTGAACAGCTTCCTATGCCCGGGGGCTTCGCACCGATCAGGCGGGGAGGGTGAGGATGCGGGGGCCATCCGCCGTGACGGCCACGGTGTGCTCGACGTGGGCGGCGCGGCTGCCGTCGGCGCTGCGCAGCGTCCAGCCGTCGGCGTCGACCCGGTAGTCGTCGCTGCCGCCGGCCAGGAACCAGGGCTCGATCGCGATCACCAGCCCCGCGCGCAGCGGCAGCCCGCGGCCGGCCCGGCCCTCGTTGGGCACGTGCGGCGCCTCGTGCATGGTGCGCCCCACCCCGTGCCCGCCCTGGTCGGTGTTGATGCCGCAGCCGCCGGCCCGGCCGACCGCGGCGATCGCGGCGGAGATGTCCCCGACCCGGTTGCCGACCACGGCAGCGGCGATCCCGGCCTCCAACGCCCGGGTGGTGACCTCGACCAGCCGCAGGTCCTCGGGGCGCGGGGTGCCCACCGGGTAGGTGGTCGCCGCGTCGCCCACCCAGCCGTCGAGCGTCGCCCCGGCGTCGACGCTGAGCAGGTCGCCGTCCTCGAGCTGCTGGGTGGTGGGGATGCCGTGCAGCGCCACGTCGTTGACCGACAGGCAGACCACCCCGGGGAACGGCGGGGTCGTGGGCGAGGGCGCGTAACCGAGGAACGGCGAGGTGGCGCCGGCGTCGGCGAGGACCTGGCGGGCCGCGGCGTCCAGCTCGCTCAGCCGCACCCCGGGTGCGGCCAGTGCCCGCACCGCGGCGTGCATGTCGGCGACGACCGCCCCGGCGGCGCGCATCGCGTCGATCTCCCCTGGTGTGCGCAGCTCGATCATCTCAACCCTTCCAGTATTGGTATCCCGGTATTACTATCACGACCATGGTCCGACCGCCGTTGAGCCCCGAGGAGCGCGAGCGCGGCCGCCGGCTGGGTGGCCTGCTCCGCGCCGCGCGCGGTGACCGCTCCCCCGCCGAGGTCGCCGCCGCCTCCGGCGTGAGCCTCGAGGCGCTGCGCAAGATCGAGTCCGGCCGGGTCCCGACGCCGGCCTTCTTCACCGTCGCCGCGCTGGCCGACGCCCTGGACCTGCCACTGGACTCCCTGGTCGCCGCGCTGCACACCCCGGCCGAGGGCACCGCCCTCACCGCCTGAACGCGGACGGGGCGGGTCCGGGGTGGCCGGTCCCACACCGTGACCACCCGTGCAGGTGCCGGGCGGACGGGTAGGGAGCCGGTCGTGAGCGAGCCCCGGGTCAGCGTCGTCATCGCCACCATGGACCGTCGCGAGTCGCTGCTGCGGTCCCTCGACCGGCTCGACTCCCCCGGCGGGCCACCGGTGATCGTGGTGGACAACGCGTCGTCCGACGGCACCGCCGACGCCGTCCGGTCCGGACACCCCCGGGTCGACCTGCTGCGCCTCCCGGCCAACGCCGGGGCGGGCGCCCGCGACCACGGCGTCCAGCGGGCCGGCACCCGCTACGTGGCCTTCGCCGACGACGACTCCTGGTGGGAGCCGGACGCCCTAGAGGCCGCCGCCGACCTGCTCGACGCCCACCCGGAGCTGGCCGTGGTGGTCGGCCGGGTGCGGCTGGCCGGGGACGGCAGCGAGGACGCCGTGACCCGCAAGCACCGCGCCGCCGTCCTCGGTCGCTCCGCCGCCGGTCCCGACGTGCTGAGCTTCCCCGCGTTCGCCGCCGTCGTCCGCCGGGACGCCCACCTGGCCGTGGGCGGCTTCTCCCCGCTGCTGTTCTTCGGCGGCGAGGAGCACCTGCTGGCCCTGGACCTGGCGGCCGCCGGGTGGCAGCTGGTGTTCAGCGAGGACGTCGTCGCCTGGCACGACCCCGCCGGCCCGGACGCCCCCAGCCCGGCCCGGTGGGCGCTGCAGACCCGCAACGACGTGCTCGTCGACTGGCTGCGCCGCCCGCTGCCGGTGGCCCTGGCCGCGACCGGCCGACTGGCCCGGCGGGCGACGGCGGACGCGGCTGCCCGCCGGGCACTGGCCGGGGTGCTGCGCCGGCTGCCCGCCGCACTGCGGCAGCGCCGACCCGTGCCGGCCCGGCTGGAACAGCGGTTCGCCACCGCACTGCGCCCGCTGGGGTGAGCAGTCAGTCCTCGACCAGCGAGAGCGCCCCGGTCGGGCACGCGCGCACCGCGGTCTCCACCGCCGTGAGGTCGGTCGGCTGACCGACCTGCAGCCGGCCGGCGGTGTCCAGCTCGAAGACCTCCGGCGCCTCCACCTCGCACACCCCCGCGCTCATGCAGACCTCGCGGTCGACCACCACCCGGGTCATCGCACCCCCGTCAGCCGGGCTGGCAGCCGCTTGAGCCCGTTGACGAACGAGGACTCCAGCCGGGCCGGTGGGCCGATGACCTCCAGGTCGGGCAGCTGATCGGCGAACGCCCGGAAGGCGACCCCGATCTCCCGGCGGGCGAGGTGCGCGCCCAGGCAGAAGTGCGGGCCGCGGGAGCCGAACCCGACGTGCGGGTTCGGGTCCCGGGAGAGGTCGAACCGGTGTGGGTCGGCGAAGACGGCGGGGTCGCGGTTGGCCGCCCCGTAGAAGAGCAGGAACTTCGACCCGGCCGGGAACGACTGCCCGGACAGCTCGACGTCCTGGGTCGCCGTCCGCCGCATCCAGCTGATCGGGCTGGTCCAGCGCACGATCTCCTCCACCGCGGTGCGGGTGAGCCCGGGGTCGGCGGCCCACCGCGCGCGTTCGCCCGGGTGCTCCGAGAGCGCCAGCACCCCCTGCGAGATCGCGTTGCGGGTCGTCTCGTTGCCGGCGACCAGCAGCAGGATGAAGAACGAGGCGATCTCCTGGTGGGTCAGCCGCTCACCGTCGACCTCGGTGGTGACCAGCGCAGTCGTCAGGTCGTCGGCCGGGTGCGCGTGCCGTTCCGCGGCCAGCCGGGCCATCAGGCCGGCGAGCTCCTCGCCCGCCTTCAAGAAGGCGGTGACCATCTGCTCCTCGTCCTCGACGAGCTCCGGGTCGCCGCCGGAGAGGATGACGTTCGACTGCCGCAGCACCAGGGCCCGGTCGCCGTCCGGGATGCCCATCATGTCGCAGATGACCCGCAGCGGGATCGGTGCGGCCAGGTCGGCGACCACGTCGATGGTGCCGTCGCCGTCCTCGGCGGTGCGCCGGGCGCGGGTGACCACGTCGTCGGCCACGGCCTGCACGTTCCCCACGAGCTTCTCCAGCACCCGCGGCGTGAAGGCCTTGGCCACGATCCGCCGGATCTTGCCGTGCCGGGGGTCGTCCATGCTGATCAGCGACCCGTAGAACTCGTTGAGGTCCGGGGGCATGTCGGCGATGGAGACCGCCCCGGCGCCGGAGGAGAACAGCGCGGGCCGGCAGCTGATCGCCTCGACGTCGGCGTAGCGGGTCACCGCGTGGTAGCCGGGCCCGGGCTCGATGTAGGGGATCACCGGCTCGGCGAAGAACGCGAACGGGCGCTCGCGGCGCAGCTGGTCGTAGACCGCGTGTCGCTGCTCCGGCGGAGCACCCCAGAACGACCGGTCGGACAGGTCGACGGTGTCCAGGTCCAGCGTCGGTGAGCTCACGGTCGGCCTCCAGGCAGACGGGTACAGCACCCCGACGTTAACCCAGGCGTGACCGGAGTCACAGACCTGACCTCACCCGCCGGTGAGCTCCCGGAGGAGCCACTCGCGCGCCGCCTGGTTGCCGGCCGCGCCCCGGCGCCGGGCCTCGGCCAGCTCCTCGGTCAGCGTGCCCGACAGTGCGTGCTCCAACGCCGCGTCCAGGGCGTTGGCGTCGACCTGCTCGGCGGGCAGCACGACCGGCCAGCCGAGCGCCGCGGCCTGGGCGGTCACCTTCGCCCCGCCGACGACGGCGTCGCAGGCGACCACCGGGACGCCGTGCGCCAGCCCGAGCACCAGGGCGTGCAGCCGCATGCTCACCACGACGTCGGCGCGGCGGACCAGCGCCTCGACCTGCAGCGGGAACCGCTCGTGCGGCTTCTCGTACAGGTCCATGGTCAGCTCGAACCACGGGATCGCCCGGGCCCCCAGCCAGCCCTCGATCGCGCCCCGCACCTGGGCGGCCCGGCTCCGGTCGCCGTACTCCTCCTGCGGCGGCGCGAAGGCCACGGCGAGGACCGGGACGTCGGGCGTGGTGGTGCCGATCGCCAGGTCCGGCCGGGCGATGCCGGGGGCGTCCCGCTCCCAGACCTGGTGGAACAGCCCACGCCCGGCCTCGGAGACCACCGAGACGTTCACCGCCCACCGCTGCGCCCCGGCGAAGGCCGAGGTCAGCTCCCGCAGCAACGGGGTGTCCGACAGCGGACCGCTGACGAAGACCAGGTGGGTGTAGTCGGCCGGGTCGACGTCGCGCCAGTGCGCGCCCCGCTGGAGGTAGGGCGCCCAGGCGACGTCGTGGTCGATGCCGGCCTCGGTGAGCCAGCCGACCACCGCATCGGCACCCAGTTCGTCGCCGATGGTGGCGATCACCTCGTCGAAGCTGAACCAACCGGTGACCAGGACACGCATGCCCCCAGCTTCTCAGGCGCGCGGCGCGCGCCCGCAGCGGCCTCAGCCCTCGTCGGCGACCAGGTCCCGGTACTCGGGGTGGCGCTCGATCCAGCCGCGCACGAACGAGCACATCGGGACGACGGTGCCGCCCTTGCTCCGCACGTCGTCCAGGGCGGCGCGGACCAGGGTGCTGCCCAGCCCGGACTGCCCGGCGTCGCTGTCGACCTCGGTGTGGGTGAAGACCACCTGGTCGCCGCGGCGCTGGTAGACGGCCTGGCCGAGCAGCTGGTCGCCGTCCCGGATCTCGTAGCGGCTGTCCTGGGGGGCGTCGGTGACGGTCGGCTCCATGCTCTGCGGAACTCCCGTCACGGCCGGGGTGTTCCCCGGGACCGCCCCCGTGCAGGGGTCCGCCGCGAGCGCGCGAGCGGTGGGGGCACGGGGGCCCCACGTCAGGACAGCCGGCGGGCCGCCGGGCCGGAGGTGACGGTGAGGATGCCGGGCACGGTCAGGTCCCGCTCGCGGCAGGCAGCCGTGACCGCGTCCCCGACCGCCTGGGCGTCGGTGGAGCGGATCAGGGCGATGGCCGAGCCCCCGAACCCGCCACCGACCATCCGGGCGCCGAGCGCACCGGCTGCCCGGGCCGCCGCCACGACCACGTCGAGCTCCACCGCCGACACCTCGTAGTCGTCCCGCAGCGAGGTGTGCGAGCCGTCGAGCAGCGGCCCGATCTCGGCGACCCGGCCGGCCCGGACCAGCTCGACGACCTCGTCGACCCGCTGGTTCTCGGTGACCACGTGCCGGGTGCGGGCCTGCAGCCGCGGGTCGCCCAGCCGGGCCACGTCGGCCGGGGTGGCGTCGCTGAGCCACTCCAGGCCGAGCTGGCGGGCCGCCTCCTCGCAGTCGGCGCGGCGCTGGGCGTACTGGCCGTCGGCCAGGGTGTGGGAGACCCGGGTGTCGATGACCATCAGCTCCAGGCCGGCCTCGGCCAGCCCCAGCTGCACCGGCTCGGTGCGGGAGTCCCGGGTGTGGATGAGCAGCGCCGAGCCCTCCTCGGCCAAAAGCGCGACGGTCTGGTCCATCCCGCCGGTCCCGGCGCCGACGACCTCGTTCTCCGCCCGGATCGCGGCCTGGATCAGCAGGTGCCGCAGCTCGCGGTCGTCGGCCCGACCGGCCAGCTCGGCCGCCGACAGCGCCACCGCCGCCTCCAGCGAGGCCGAGCTGGACAGCCCGGCGCCCAGCGGCACGTCGCTGCTCACCGCGAGGTCCAGGCCGGGCAGCTCGACGCCGGCCTGCTGCAGCGACCAGAGGGTGCCCGCGGCGTAGGCCACCCAGCCCGAGACGTCGCCGGGGCCGAGGTCGGCCAGCGTCCCCTCGAACGGTGCGGCGTCGGGGTCGGTGCTGCTGATCCGGACCCGGTCGTCGTCCCGCCTGCGGACCGCGGCGGCCGTCACCCGGGTCAGCGCGAAGGGCAGGCAGCGCCCGCCGGTGTAGTCGACGTGCTCCCCGATCAGGTTGACCCGGCCGGGTGCGGCCCAGACGCCGTCCGGGTCGCTCCCCCAGGTGGCCCGCAGCTCGGCGACGGCGAGGTCACCCTGCTCCTGCGCGGTCACGACGCCACCTCGCGCAGCCGCTCGGCGATCCGCTCCGGCGTGGTGTCGTTGATCCAGGCGCCCATCCCGGACTCCGAGCCGGCCAGGTACTTCAGCTTCCCGGGGGCCCGCAGCAGCGAGAACAGCTGCAGGTGCAGCCGGCCCAGGTCGCGCTGCTCGCCGGTCGGTGCCTGGTGCCAGCCGGAGATGTAGGGCACCCGCTCGACGCCGGGGTGGAAGCGGTTCACCCGGCGCAGCAGCTCCTGGTAGAGCCCGGCCAGCTCGGCGCGCTCGGCGTCGTCCAGGGCGGCCAGGTCGGGCACGTCGCGGTGCGGTGCCAGGTGCACCTCCACCGGCCAGCGGGCGGCCCTCGGCACGTAGGCGGTGAAGTGCTCGCCGGCCAGCACGACCCGGGTGCCCTCGGCCTGCTCCGCGGCCAGCACGTCGGCCAGCAGGTTGCCGCCGGTCGCGTCCCGGTGCCGGCGGGCCTGCTCGAGCAGCTGGCCGGTGCGCGGCGCGACGACGGGGTAGGCGTAGACCTGCCCGTGCGGATGGGTCAGGGTCACCCCGATCTCCTGGCCGCTGTTCTCGAACACGAAGACCTCGGCGACCCCGGGATCGGCCGAGTGCGCCGCCGTCCGCTGCGCCCAGGCCTCCACGATCGTGCGCATGCGCGCAGCCGGCAGGTCCACCACCGCGGCGTCGTGGTCGCTGGAGAAGACCACCACGTCGCAGTGGCCGTAGGCGGGGGCGTCGGCCGGGCCGAACGGGACGGCGGGCGCCCCCTCGACCGGTCCGGCGGTCTGCGGCGCGAAGCTCGGGAAGCGGTTGGCGAAGACGGCGACGTCGTACTCGCTGTCGGGCACCTCGGTCGGGCGGGCCGGGTCGCGGGTGGGGTCGAGCGGGCAGTCGGCTGCGCTGGGCAGGAACGTGCGGTTCATCCGGTGCCCGGCGATGGTCACCCACTCACCGGTGAGGACGTCGTAGCGGACCTCTCCCGCCCGCGGCGCCTCCAGCAAGGGACGGGCGTCGGCCGTGGTGTGCACCGGGCCGTCGGACGCCTCGTCGTCGAAGTAGAGGATCGGCCGCCCGTCGGCCAACGTCCGCTCGGTGACCTGTCCCGGCCATCGACGTGCCCGGTCGGCGATCGGTCCCGCGTCCATCCGGAGGTCCTCCTCATCGACGGCGCTGCCGGGTCCTCCCGCAGCAGCCAGAGTCTGCACAACCGGCTGGGCGCACACAGACGGAGGGCCCGGTCACCATGACGGTGACCGGGCCCTCCGGTTGGTAGCGGGGACAGGATTTGAACCTGTGACCTCTGGGTTATGAGCCCAGCGAGCTACCGAGCTGCTCCACCCCGCGTCGCAAGGAGAACGTTACCCCACGCCGCGGACCACCTGCACCGGGGGGGGGTCAGAGGGTGATCTCGGCGGCGGGGACCGGCGCGGCCGCCGCCTCCAGCGCATCGGTCAGCAGGGCGACCAACGCCTCGAGCTGCACGTCGGTCGAGGAACCGACCTCCTCGTCGGACCCGTCCAGTGCGCGGGCCGCGAGACCGGCCTTGCTGTCGATCAGCTCGGCGATCCGGGCGTCGATCGTCTGCGCGGCGATGATCCGCCAGGCGGTGACCGGCTCGGTCTGGCCGATGCGGTGGGCGCGGTCGATGGCCTGGGTCTGCTCGGCGTCGGTCCAGGAGAGCTCGGCGAGCACCAGGTTGGAGGCGACCTGCAGGTTGAGCCCGACGCCGGCCGAGGTCAGCGAGCAGACCGCGACGGAGACGTCCGGGTCGTTGACGAACGCGTCGATGTTCCGCTGCCGCGCCCCCGGCGTCTGGTCACCGCGGATCGAGGAGAAGCGCACACCCTGCTTGGTGAAGACGTCCTCGGCGGTGTCCATGACGTCGATGTGCTTGGCGAAGAAGACGACCTTGCCGGCGCTGCGGGCGAGCTGCGCGGCGTAGTCGGCGGCGAGGCCGGCCTTCGCCTCGCCGATCCGCCGCATCATGCTGAAGACGTTCTCCCCGGCCTTGGTCGACGTCGCGTCCTTCAGCTCCCAGCGGGCCACCTGGCGCACCAGGCCGGCGTCGATGCCCTCGACGACGGTGGCGGACTCGCGGGCCGCGAGTGCGGACTCGTAGCGCTTCACCAGCCGGCGCGAGAGGTCGCGCTCGGCCGCGCGGATGGACCGACCGGCAGCCCCGTCGAGCTCGACGGGCAGGTCGGCGATCCGGCGGGCCGGGATGTCGGCGGCCACGTCGACCTTCCGACGCCGGACGATGCCCAGGTCGATGACGCACCGGCGGGCCGTGGCGTAGAACCCGGCGTCGGCGGGCGTGAGGCCGGTCTCCTCCAGGGCGTCCATCAGCTCCGCGAGCGGCTTGGCGTCGTCGATCCAGCCGAGGAACTGCCAGATCGCCCGGAAGTCCTCGATGTCGTTGATCAACGGCGTCCCGGTGAGCGCCATGAGCAGGGGTCGGGGGTTGCGGGTGCGGATCCGCTGGGAGAGCTCCAGCACGTGCTGAGAGCGCTGCGACGTCTTGTTCTTGATGAAGTGCGCCTCGTCGACGACCATCCCGCCGAAGCCGAAGTCGCCCAGCCAGCCCACGTGGCGGTCCAGGACCTCGTAGTTGACGACGACGATGTCCGCGAAGCCGTCGATCGTCTCCCCGTTGCCGTGGATCACGGTCGCCGTGCGGTGCGGCGTCCAGAGCCCGGCCTCACGTGCCCAGTTGGTCTTGACGACGTTCGGCACGACGACGAGCAGCGGGTAGGCGTCCGCCGCCTCGGCAGCGAGCAGCGCCTGCGCCGTCTTCCCGAGTCCGGGCTCGTCGGCCAGCAGGAACGTCCGGTGCCCGGCGGCAGCCGCGGCGACCAGCTGTCCCTGGTGCGGCATCAGGTCCAGCCCGGCCGGGGTGAACCGGCTGGTCGGGAACGGCAGGTCCAGGCAGGCCGGGGCGCCACCGGACGCACGCTCGAAGGAGTTCAGCAGCGGACCAATCAGCTCCCACCCGGCCAGCCGACGTGGCCGGGGCGCGACCGGCCGGACGGCCGAGAAGTCCGGGGCGAGGAACGGGTTGGCCAGCTGCCGCGACACGACCGACTGGGGCACCACCTGGCGCTCAGGGGCGACGGCGGCGGCGGCGGGCTCCGGCGCCGGCGTCTCGTCGGGGACCGGCTCGACGCCGACGGACTCCAGCAGCTGCCGCTTGAGCGACCTGGCCGCCTCGGACACGACCGCGTCCTCGGCGAGGAGGGCGAGCATTCCGGAGTCCCGCACGGCGGTCTTCGCGAGGATCGTCCCGATCCCGTCGAGCCGCTTGAGCTGTTCGGTCCGGCGGCTGTCGCTGCCGGACTCCTCCGCCCGGACCCGGGCGTGCTCCTCGCGCACCAGCAGCGCCACCACCTGGAACTTCGCGCGCACGGCGGGGGTCACGCGACCGCGCTGGGCGGCCGCCTCGACCTCCCGGACGGTGCGGGCGAGCACCGCGATGAGGTCGCCCTCGTCGCGGTCCCGGATGCGTCGCTGGGTGCGTGGGGCGCCACGGCGGGTGCCCGCCTGGGCCTGGCCTCGTCGAGCCAAGAATCCTCCTCTGGAACGCCCGGCCCGGTGGCCGCGGCGGGTGCCGCACACAGGTCCGCGATCGCGGTGACGGCTGTCGCGAGGAGGCGACCAGGACGGTCGCTCCGGATCACGACCCGGCCCCACGGATCTGCAGCAGATCGACGTGATCGGGGCCGGACAGCCCACCCACGGTGGGGACCTGCAGCCACCACTCGATGGCCGGGGCACCCACCGCACGGGAGACGTCGTCGCCGAACGAGCGACAGGTCCCTGAGGCAGGTGCTGGACCCATGCTAACGGCCATCTGCTCGGCCCTCTTCCCGGCCAGGGACACCGGCACCGCAGGAGGACCCGGCACGAACGAACACCGCCCCAGCGTGACCCGCTCGAGCGGACCTCTCCGCCCGACGGTCAGCTGGTGCTGGGCGGAGAGACGCTGCACTTGTCCTGCGCGTACTCCATGATGTCGTCCATGGGCGGCGCACTTCGGGCCGAGTAGTCGTCGAAGGCCCCCTGCCACGCCGCCAGACCCTCCGGCGAGACCGGAACTGCCCCCTCGGTCTGCTCGATGGCGTCCTGCCCTGCCCCGACCACGGCGGAGAACTGACCGTCGAGCTCCACTGGCGGCTCCATCGCCGCGAGCTGGTCGGTCAACCCGCCGAGCACGTCGCGCACGGCACGCGGATCGCCGGCCGCCACGTCCTCGCGCTCCGCCGACGTCTCCAGCCCCCGGAAGACCTCGTCCATGTCGGAGCAGAAGGACGCGGCGTCGGCATCCGACCCGGTGTCCTGCTCGGCCTTCGACGTGGCGCCGCCGGTGGTGACGGTCGTCTCGTCGGGCTCCCCGCCGCAGGCGCTGACCACCACCAGCGCGCCGGCGGACAGGAGTGTGCGGACGGCGAGGCGGGCGCGCATGCCGAGCAGATTAGCGACGACGGCGCCCCGATCCCCCGGTACAGGGTCAGGAGGTCGGCGGACTGGCCGCGACCTCACCTGCCCACCCGTGGATGCGGCGACGCCGGCACGTGTCCGCCACCGGGGCACGCCCACACACGACAGTGCCCCCCACAGTCTCTGTGAGGGGCACTGTCTCTTGTAGCGGGGGCAGGATTTGAACCTGCGACCTCTGGGTTATGAGCCCAGCGAGCTACCGAGCTGCTCCACCCCGCGTCGGTAAGAGCAACCCTACCAGCTGTGCGGGGAGGGGGCACTCAGGCCCCCTCCCCGCCCCCAGCTCAGCCGCCCGGTGACGCCTCGGCTGCCGCCTGCGCCGCCTGGTAGGCCTCGACCGCGACCTCCAGGTCCTCCAGCGCTGCGCCCTGGCCGGCGAAGTCGCCACCCTGCTGGGCCGTCCGGAGCGCGTCCAGCGCAGCGTTGATGTCCGAGACCGCGTCGGCCATCTCCGGGGTCGCCGCCTCGTCGCCCGGCCCGTCGCCCGTCGCGGGGCCCCCCACCGGCACCTCAGGGTCCGGGATCGGCTCGGGCACGACGTCCGGGGTGGCGTCCTCGTCGACGGTGTCGGCGATGTCGTTGCTGTCGGTGGCCGACTCCCCCGCCCCGGCGCCGAAGACCTGGTCCAGGGCCTCGGAGAGGGTGTTGGCGTAGCCGATCCGGTCCCCGAAGTTGACCAGGACCTTCTGCAGCAGCGGGAACCCGCCTTCGCCCGAGGACCGGACGTACAGCGGCTCGACGTAGAGCAGCCCCTCGTCCCCGATGGGCAGGGTGAGCAGGTTGCCGAACACCGCCTCGGAGCTGTCGCTGTTGAACAGGGTGAGGTCGGGCCGGATCAGGTTGTTGGTCTCGAAGGCGTTCTGCACCTGACCCGGTCCACGGAACGGGGTGTTGCCGGGCAGTTGCAGGACCTGGATCTCCCCGTAGGTCTCCGGCGCACTCGAGGCCGAGATGAACGCCGACAGGTTCTGCCGTTCGAAGGCGTTCATCGGGCTGGTCAGCTGGAAGCTGGCCTCCTCGTCACCCGGGCGCTGGGCCAGGATGTAGTACGGCGGCTGGTCCTGCGTGGTCTCCTGCGTCGGGTCGTCCGGGATCTGCCACCGGTCGTTCTGGTTGTAGAAGTCGACCGGGTCGTCGACGTGGTAGCGGGTGAGGATCTCCCGTTGCACCTTGAACAGGTCCTCCGGGTACCGCATGTGGCTCTCCAGCTCCTCGCCCATCGAGTCCCGCGGCTCGACGACGCCCGGGAACGCCTTCATGTAGGTCTGGAGGACCGGGTCGGACTCCCACTCGTACAACGTCACGCTGCCGTCGTAGGCGTCGACCGTGGCCTTCACCGAGTTCCGGATGTAGTTGAACGTCTCGTTCGGCAGCGCCGTGGTGCCGGTGCCCGTGAGGGCGTCGGTCGCGGCCTCGCCCAGCTCCATCTGCTCGGCGTAGGGGTAGGAGTCCGAGGTGGTGTAGCCGTCGAGGATCCAGACGATCCGCCCGTCGATCACCGCCGGGTAGGGGTCGCCGTCGACCTCGAGGAACGGTGCGGCCTTCTGCACGCGGTCCCGCGGATTGCGGACGTGCAGCACCTTGGACTCCTCGTTGACCGCCTCGGAGAGCAGGAAGTTCCGCTCGCGGTAGAAGATCGCGAAGGTCAGCTGGCGGAAGAAGCTCCCGGCCGCGATGCCGCCCGTACCGTCATAGGTGTTGTTGATCTGCCCTTCGTCCGAGCCGCCCTCCGGCTGGTCGAACTCCCGCGGGGCCACCCCCTCGGGGGCACCGACCACCGAGTAGTCGCTCATCAGCTCGCCGTAGTAGACGCGGCTCTGGTCCACCGGGATGTTGCCGGTGGTGGGCAGGTTCCCGGTGGTGAAGTTGGGCTCGCCACCCTCCCGGCCGGCGGTCACCTGGTTCGCCGGGGCGGCCACGAAGCCGTTGCCGTGGGTGTAGACGGTGTGCCGGTTGATCCAGCTGTCCTGGTTCTCGCTCAGTCCGTCGCTGTTGAGCTCGCGCACGGCGACCACGTAGTCCTGGGTCTGGCCGTCGATCGTGTACCGGTCGATGTCGAGCTTCTCCGGGAACCCGTAGACGTTGCGGATCTGCTGGCGTGCGGTGAACGTGTCGCTGAGCACGTTGGGGTCCAGCAGGCGCGCGTTCGGGATGGTCTGGTCGTCGTTGCGCAGCTCGGACAGGACGGCACCGACATTGGGATCGCCGGCGGTGTCCTGCGCGTAGCTGACGTACTCGACGTCATCGAGGCCGTACGCGTCGCGCGTGGCCGCGATGGCCTTCTCGATGTAGGGCGCCTCGCGCTGGTTGGCGCTCGGGTTGACGACGAACTGCTGCACGATGGCCGGGTAGGCCACGCCGATCACCAGGCTGGAGGCCAGCAGCAGCACCAGCGCCGCGGCCGGCAGCAACGTGTTGCGCACCAGGATGTTGGCGAAGAAGGCGATGGCGCAGATCGCCGCCACGCCGACCAGGATGTTCTTCGCCGGCAGCAGGGCGTTCAGGTCGGTGTAGGACGCACCGCTGAAGACCTCACCGCGGTTGGAGTAGACCAGCTCGTAGCGGTCCAGCCAGTACGCGACCGCCTTCAGGGCCACGAACGCCCCGACCAGGACCGAGAGCTGCACGCGCGCGGCGCCGGTGAGCTTCTGACCCGGCGTCTGCAGCCGCAGGCCACCGAACACGTAGTGGGTCAGCACCGACCCGATCAGCGCCAGCAGGACGATGGCGAAGCCGAAGCCCAGCACCAGCCGGTAGAACGGGTAGTCGAAGACGAAGAACGAGATGTCGAGCCCGAACTGCGGGTCGACCGTCCCGAAGTCGGTGGAGTTGCGGTAGGTCAGCCAGGTCTGCCAGCTGCCCTGGGCGGTGATGCCGGCGAACAGGCCGAGGACGACACCGATCCCGGCCAGCACCAGCTTGCGCCGCGGCTCGACCGACTGGCGGTAGCGCTCGAGGTTCTGCTGCTCCAGCGACATCGGCCGGAACGTCGGGCGGAACCGGTAGGCCAGGTACACAGCGAGGGCGACCAGCCCACCGGTGGCCAGCGCGGCCACGGCGAACAGGAGCGCACGGGTCTGGACCTCGGTCCAGAACACCTCGGTGAAGCCGGTCTCGTCGAACCAGAGGTAGTCGACGTAGACGTTGGTCAGCGTGCCGATCACGGTGAAGAGCACCAGCAGCACGGCGACGACGCCGATGACCAGCTTGGCGCGCCGGGACAGCGTCGGCACCGGCACGGGGGGCCGCATGGCCACGGTCGGTCTCCTGTCTTCTTGCGACTTGCGAGGCAGCGCGGGCTCAGGGGCCCGGCCGGGGAACACGATCACAGGGGCCTGGGAACCGCCAGGGGCGGCGGGCGGGACCGCTGGGGTCCGCCCCCTCCAACTGTTGTCAGCGGCGCCGGGTTCCCAGCAGGGTCACGAGCAGGTCACGGATCGCTGACAGCTGGTGTCAGGTCGGGGTGTCGGCACGGGAGGGTCTCGACGTCAGCACGGCGTGGGCGTCCGCCCGGCCCGCAGGTCCTCCAGCGCGGTCAGCGCGTCGTCCAGCGTCGCCACCCGGGCCGTCGGCAGGCCCTCCTGGGGGTTCTGCAGCGCCTCGGCACAGTTCTCGGCGGGCACCAGGAAGAGCTCGGCCCCGATCTCCCGGGCCGCGACGAGCTTGAGCGGGATGCCGCCGATCGGCCCCACCACGCCCTCGGTGTCGATGGTCCCGGTGCCGGCGATGACGGCGCCCTCCGTGAGGTCGGTGTCGCCCACGAGGTCGATGATCCCCAGGGCGAGCATCAGGCCGGCGGAGGGGCCGCCGACGTCCGCGACCTCGATCCCGACGTCGAACGGCGCGTACGGGGTCTGCAGCACCAGCACGCCGAGCGCTGACCCCTCGCCCTCGGCTGCCGGGGACGTGGTCACCGTCGTCGACCCCGGCTCGCCGCCGCGCCGGTAGTCGACGACCACCGAGGCACCGGGCGGGGTCTCCGCCAGGACGGCCGACAGCGCGTCCATGTCCGGGGTGGGCGTGCCGTCCACCGCGTCGATCGCGTCGCCGGCCTCCAGGCTGCCTTCCGACGCCGAGTCCTCGGCGAGCTCCTGGACGACGACCGCCTCGGGGTACCTCAGCTCGCCCAGCGCGGCGCCCCGGGCGGCCTGCTCCGAGGTGAGGAATGCCTGCCGGTTCTCCGCCTGGGTCTCCTCCACCGACCGGTCCGGCGGGTAGACCTGCTCGCGGGGGACGACCACCACCTCGTCGTCCAACCAGCCCTGCACCGCGCCCACCAGCGTCAGCTGGTCCTGCGGGATGCCGACGGTGGTCAGGTTCAGGTTGCCCGAGACGTCGTTGGGCTCCCGGCCCTCCACGCTGATGATCGGCGTGCCGTCGATGTCGCCCAGGGTGTTGTAGGTCGGGCCGGGCACCTGGGCCACGAAGGGCACCGGGAGCAGCGTCCCCAGTACGCCGAAGAACAGCAACAGCGCCGTCCCGGCCACCAGCACCGTGGTCCGCCGGGTCACCGGCGCACCGCACCGGCGGCGCCCGGCTCCCTCCGCGACGTCGCCGTCCTCACGCCTGCGCCCTCGACCACGACCCCTCCTCGTTGACGGTCGACCGCCCTCGGCGGGTCCGCCACCGTCGCCGGACCCGCGGCCCGGCGGGCGGCCCGTCGAACGGCGAGCGTAGGTGACCAGCGCAGGTCGCCGGTCCGACGCAGGTCAGCGCCCCGTCGGGGCGGTGCGTCCGGTGGCGGGTCCGGACGGCGGTCGGCCGGGGTCGCACGCGGTTACGGTGGGACCATGAGCGATCTCCCCTTCGGCTTCGGGCCCCCTGACCGCGACCCCGAGCGCCGGGGCGAGCCCGGCGGGCAGGGCGGCGGCGGACAGAGCGGCGATGTGCCGGGCAACGACCCCTTCGGCCTCGGCGCACTCTTCGGCGCGGGCGGAGCGGGCGGTGGCAACCCGGCGGAGCTGCTGGGCAAGATGCCGCTGTTCGCCGAGCTGCAGAAGCTGATGAACTGGTCGGGCGGCCCGGTGAACTGGGACCTCGCCCGACAGGGCGCCATCAGCCAGCTGGCCCCCGGCCACCAGCCGACGTCCGCCGGTGAGCAGGCGGCCGTGACCGAGTCGTTGCGGCTGGCCGACCTCTGGCTGGACCAGGTCACCGACCTGCCCTCCGGCGTCGACCGGGGCCTGGCCTGGTCACGGGTGGAGTGGGTCGAGCAGACGCTGCCAGCCTGGACCGCACTGATCGACCCGCTGGCCGAGCGGGTGGTCGCCGCCATGACCAGCGCACTGCCGGCCGAGGCGGCGTCCTTCGCCGGTCCGCTGGCCGGGATCATGGGCCAGATGGGCGGGGTCATGTTCGGCGCCCAGGTGGGTCAGGCGCTGGCCCGGCTCGCCGACGAGGTCACCACCAGCACCGACGTGGGCCTGCCGCTGGGACCGCAGGGCGCCGGCGTCCTGGTGCCGCAGAACGTCGCCGCCTTCGGGGAGGGCCTGGACCGTCCCGAGGACGAGGTCCGCCTCTTCCTCGCGCTGCGCGAGGCCGCCCACCAGCGGCTGTACGCCCACGTGCCCTGGCTCCGTCAGCAGCTGACCGACGCCGTGCACGCCTACGCACGGGGCATCCACGTCGACCGCGAGGCCATCGAACGGGGCCTGAACGACGCGATGAGCGGCATGGAGGGCGGCCTGGACCCCAGCGACCCGGAGAGCATCCAGAAGCTGCTGGGCAGCGGGCTGCTCGAGCCGGAGGAGACCCCCGAGCAGCAGATGGCGCTGCGTCGGCTGGAGACGCTGCTGGCCCTGGTCGAGGGCTGGGTGGACAGCATCGTCTCCGCGGCCGCCGCCGAGCGACTGCCCGGCCACTCGGCGCTGGCCGAGACGATGCGCCGGCGGCGGGCCTCGGGCGGGCCGGCCGAGCAGACCTTCGCCACCCTGGTCGGGCTGGAGCTGCGCCCGCGACGGCTGCGCGACGCCAGCACGGTCTGGGGCGCGATGGCCCAGCAGCACGGCCCGGCCGAGCGTGACCGGCTCTGGTCGCACCCGGACCTGCTGCCCACGTCGGACGACCTGGACGAGCCGCTGGACTTCGTCTCCCGCCAGGGAGCGGGCGACCCGTTCGCCGAGCTCACCGACGGCCTGCGGGAGCAGTCGGAGGGCACGACGCCGGAGCAGGGCGAGAGCGCACCGGACGACGAGGACGGCGGAGCCGAGCCCCGCGCCTGACCGCCCGGCCCCCGCCACGAGCCCGTGGCGGGGGTCGGCCCCGCCGCAGGGCCCCGCGAGCGTGGTGACGTGCTGGAGTGACCCCGCTGCAGGGACCCGCCACGAGCGTGCGAGTGGTGGGGGGAACGGCCCCGTCCAGAGGCTCGCCCCGAGCCTGCGAGGGGTGAGGAGGACGGGGTCCTTCGACCTTCGTCAGTCGACGGCGCCGGGCTCCAGCTCGTCGTCGCCGGCTGCCCGGTCGCCAGCGGAGCCGTGTTCGACGCCCTCGAGGAAGCCCAGTGCGCGCTCGGCGCGCGGGTAGGCGTGCACGAGCGCCCAGAAGCGCTCGTCGTGACTGGCCTCTAGCAGGTGCGCCAGCTCGTGGACCAGCACGTAGTCGACGACGAACTCCGGCATGCCCCGCAACCGGCTCGACAGCCGGATCGTGCGGTCGGCCGGGGTGCACGACCCCCAGCGTCGGTTCTGGTTGTCCACCCAGCGGACGCTGGCCGGCACGGCCCGCCCGTCCAGGTGTGCCCGGGACAGTTCCATCGCCCGGGCCATGAGGTCGTCGTCGGAGCCGAGGGTGCGGCGACGCCGCTCTTCGCGGGTCTGCAGCTTGGCGACCATCTGATCGACCCAGCGCCGCTCCTCGGCGGCGCTGAACGCCGCCGGGATGAGCACCACGGTGCGCCCGTTCTCCCGGTAGGCCGTGACCGTCCGGCGACGTCGGGCGCTGCGGCGGACCTCCACCTCCGGCACCGGACGGGGCGCCGTGCGGACGGCGGGGACCGCCGTCGACGCAGCCGGCGCGCGGCGGTCAGGTCGCTTCTCCACGCACGCACCGTATCGGGCCGGACGGCGGACCTCCCGGGTGAGGACACCCGGTCGTGGACAGGTGCACACGGACAGTGGACACCGGGCGGGCGGCTGTCCCCCGAACGATGGACGGGTCCGCTCCCTCCACAGGTTCGGTCGCGCGTTCCTGCAGGTGAGCGCGCCGGTGGACGACCTCGACGGGCATCGTCCCCGCCCGCTCCCCCGGGTCGTGCACAGCGACACGCCTGGTGGTCAACATCGCGTCCACAGCACTGTCCACAGGTTGTGGGACGAGGTCGGCGGCCGCACTCCCCGGCCTGTGGACGACGACTGCGAGCGGGGCCACCGCGCTGGCACCCTCCCTGCGATGACCGAGAGCCCGCACCCGTTGCTGCCCGCCGCGACGCCGCTGCTCCGGCTCGACCCGGACGTGACGTGCTGCAGATCGGCGGCGTCGACGGGCGTGACGGGCTGCGCGTCCACCCGGCCGGGGACGAGGTCGCCGCCCGGCTGCGCGGACTGGACGGCCGCCGCAGCGAGCGTGCGGTGCGCACCGAGTGGGTGGCCGAGGGCGTGCCCGGCGACGTGGTGGACGGCCTGCTGGCCGGGTTGCGCGGCACCGGCCTGCTGCACGACCTGGCGGCCGCCGATCTGCTGGCGGCCGATCCGGGCCCGGCCGCGCTCGCCCGGGCCGGGCTGGAGCTGCCGGCGGCGGTCCCCCGGGCGGGCACGGGCGGGCGGTGGAGCGCCCGCCGGCAGAGCGCGGTCGTCGTCGACGGCGCCACCCGGGTGGGCGTCCCGCTCGCCGCGGTGCTGGCCGCCAGCGGGGTGGGGTCGGTGCACGTCCGGGACCGGGGCCCTACGCGCGCCGGGGACGCCGTCGTCGGTGGGGTGACGGCGGCCGACGAGGGGCGCCCGCGGGCGCTGGCCGCGGCCGACGCCGTCCGGCGGGCCAGTCCGCTGACCGACCTCCGCCCGCTCCCCCCGGACCGCGCACCGGACCTGGTGGTCCTGTGCCGCCCCTGGGCGGCCGCCGATCCCCTCTCGGCGGCCCTGCACCAGGCGGGCACGCCGCACCTGGTGGCCACGGTGCGCGAGGAGACCGGCGTCGTCGGCCCGCTCGTCCTGCCCGGCGGCGCCGGCGGGTGCCTGCGCTGCGCCGACGCCTGGCGGCGGGACGACGACCCGGCGTGGCCCCGCCTGGCCGCCCAGCTCGCCGCCGTCGAGCCGGCCGCCAGCGGGGCGACCGTCACCTGCCTGCTCACCGCCCTGACCGCCGCCGTGCAGGTGCTGGCCCACCTGGACGGCGGGGACGACCCGGTGACCGTGGGGGCGGCCCTCGAGCTGCGCCCGCCCGGCCTCCTCCCCCGCCTCCGCCGCTGGCCGCCGCACCCCGGATGCGCCTGTCATGGGGGCGGTCGGGGCACGTCGCCGCCGTAGAGGGGACACTGGTGTGGTGAGTGACACCGAACGGGACATCCCGCGGGGGGCGGTGTCCCGAACGGCGAGGCTCGCTGCCCTGCCGCTCGGCGCCGCCGGGCGAGCCACCCTGGGCATCGGCAAGCGGCTCTCCGGGCGTGATGCCGAGGAGGTCAGCGCAGAACTCCAGCAGCAGACGGCCGAGCAGCTCTTCGCCGTCCTCGGCCAGCTCAAGGGCGGGGCCATGAAGCTGGGGCAGCAGCTGTCGATCTTCGAGGCCGCCGTGCCCGAGGAGATGGCCGGGCCCTACCGCGAGGCGCTGGTCAAGCTGCAGGAGGCGGCGCCGCCGATGCCGATCCGCACCGTGCACGCGGTGCTGGCCCAGCAACTGGGGGGCAGCTGGCGGCAGCGGTTCCGCGACTTCGACGACACCCCGGCGGCGGCCGCCAGCATCGGCCAGGTGCACCGGGCCACGTGGCGGGACGGCCGGGACGTCGCGGTGAAGATCCAGTACCCCGGTGCGGGCACCGCCCTGATGGCCGACCTCAACCAGCTCGCCCGGTTCGCCCGGATGTTCGCGGTGCTCTTCCCCGGCATGGAGGTCAAGCCGCTCATCGCCGAGCTCAAGGCCCGTGCGGAGGAGGAACTGGACTACGGGCTGGAGGCCGACGCCCAGCGGACGTTCGCCGCCGCGTACGCCGACGACGAGCAGATCGTCGTCCCCCGGGTGGTGGCCAGCGCGCCGAAGGTGATCGTCTCCGAGTGGCTCGAGGGCGTCCCGCTGTCCCAAATCATCACCAACGGCACCCGGGAGGAGCGCGACCGGGCGGGACTGCTGATGGCGGTGCTGCACTTCTCCGGGCCGCAGCGCGCCGGGCTGCTGCACGCCGACCCGCACCCGGGCAACTACCGGCTGGTGCCCGACGGCCGTCTGGGGGTCATCGACTTCGGTGCCACGGCCCGGCTGCCCGGCGGCCACCCCGAGCCGATCGGCCGGCTCGTCCGCTGGGCCCTGGAGGGCCGCGCCGAGGACGTGCTGGCCGACCTGCGCGCCGAGGGCTTCGTCCGCGAGAACATCCAGGTCGACGCCCAGGGGGTGCTGGACTTCCTGCTGCCCTTCCTCGCCCCGGTGTCGGCCCCCTCGTTCCAGTTCAACCGGGCGTGGATACAGGAGCAGGCCAACCGGATCGGTGACCCGCGCAGTGACGCCAGCCGGCTGGGCCGCCAGCTCAACCTGCCGCCGGCCTACCTGCTGATCCACCGGGTGACGATGGGGTCGATCGCCGTCCTCTGCCAGCTCGACGCCGAGGCGCCCTACCGCGGCGTCTGCGAGGAGTGGCTGCCCGGCTTCGCCGGTTGACCTGTCGTCCGCACGGGCGACACCGCGGCCCGGTGCCGCCCCGGCTCGGGCGGAGCGATGGGGTCCGTTCCGACCGGGAGCCGGTGGCCCAGCGGCCGGAACGGACAGCGGCTGCTGCCGCGCGGTCGTGCCTCCACGGTGCTCCCGCCGACTGCGTCGTCACCAGACGGCGGAGCTGGCGCGGGCGGCCCGCTGAGAAGCCCGCTCCGCCTTGCGCGCCCAGCGCCGGGCGGTGATCAGCCGACGAGCCCGGGCGGACGCCTCCGCCTCGGCCATCCGCCGGTTCATGTGGGATCTGGTCAGGTCCTGGTCGAACGAGTACATCGTGGTCCCTCAGGGTGAGACGGCACCGCTGGGCGGTGGCCGGGTGGAGGTGCATCGGGTGGCCGGCCGCCCCCGGTGGGGGCGCCGGACCGGCGAGAGCCGGGTGCTCGGGTGCTGTGGCCTCATGCCGCGGCCTCGGCCCGGACCTTGGGCGGGCGGCCACGGGGACGCTTGCGGGCGATGACCACCCCGTGGTCGAAGATCTCCCCGCCCCAGACGCCCCAGGGCTCGGCGCGGTCGAGCGCCCCGGCCAGGCAGGTGGTCCGGATCGGGCACTCGCCGCACAGGCTCTTGGCCTGCTCGAGCTGCGCCGGGCTCTCGGCGAACCACAGGTCGGGGTCCTGCACCCGGCAGGGCAGCCCCCGACGGGTGCCCTCCCGGACCGGCCGCTGGGTGGACACGTGCGTGCGGTCGAGCCCGGGTCGGCGATGGGACGTCGCGGGGTCGATCGTGGTCGGCACGGCCGCTCCTCCTCTTCCTTCGTCTGTGCGGCCGGTCGACGGGGCCCCGCCGACCGGTGGTCGGGGTCCGCGGAGGCTCGTCGAGAGGCTGGAGCAAGACGAAGGCCGCGGTACCCGGTGTCCGGGTTCCGCGGCCTCGAGGAGGACCTGCTGGGCTGTGCTAGCCCAGTGGGTCTTCCGGGGGCAGGTCACCCGGGGTGCTGCTGGTGTGCCGAGCAGGGGCGCCGATGACGGCGTACCCCTTCAGGGCGGTGTTCTGGACGGACGTGGTCTGGACGGACGGCAGGGCATCGGCGCCGAGACGTGCGCCGGTGGTGGACAGGCCGGTCGTGCCGGCGGCGGCGGTCAGGCCGCGGAGGCGGACGGCAGTGGCCGACCCGGCGAAGGGCAGACCAGTGCCGCGGTGCGGAGCGGCGGCGGTCGCCATCGAGACGACCCACTCGGCCGGGGTGGAGCAGCGCAGGCCGACGGCCGGCGAGGTCACGGTGCGCACGCCGGCGGTGGTGATGTCGGTGCTGTTCACGGGGCCCCTCCTTCCGGGGTCGGAGCCCGGCCTGGCGGCCGGTCTCCCTGCGGTCTGCTGCGGGATCGTGCGTCCTGGATCACTCCCAGGTGGTGGCACGAAGGCTAGGGGAGCTGCCGGAGACCGGTCAATCGAATTAACCGAGATTCCTCAGGGCGCGTGTTCGCCCTGTTCAGGGGCGGGTCGGCCCTCGATGGCCGCGAGGACCTCGGCGCCGTAGAGGTCGAGCTTGCGCGCCCCCACACCGGGCAGCGCCGACAGCTCGCGCACCGTGGTGGGACGCGTCTCGGCGATGGCCTGGAGGGTGGCGTCGGTGAAGACGACGTAGGCCGGCACCGACGCCGCCTCGGCGGTGGTGCTGCGCCAGGCCCGCAACCTGTCGAACAGCTCCCCGGCCTCGCCCTCGAGGACGACCTTCGGTCGCTTGGCCGGACGGTGGGGCGTGGCAGCCGCGTCCGGCGTCAGGCCGTCGAGGAACCTGCTGCGCGGTCGGGAGCGGCGGCCACCGGGGTTGCGGGCCAGTGACCAGGAGAGCGTGAGCTGCTCGCGGGCCCGGGTGACCGCCACGTACAGCAGCCGGCGCTCCTCCTCCACCGCCTCGGGACGCGAGTGCGACTGGGCGATCGGCAGGACGCCGTCGACCAGCCCGACGACGAACACGGCGTCCCACTCCAGGCCCTTGGCCGCGTGCATCGAGGCCAGCGTCACCCCCTGCACCGTGGGGGCGTGCTGGGCGTTGGCCCGCTCGGCGAGGTGCGCCACGAAGCCGGCCAGGTCGAGCGTGGGCTGCTCGGCCACCAGGTCGACGGCGAGGTCGACCAGTGCGGCCAGGGACTGCCAGCGGTCCCGTGCGGTGCCACCGGGAGGTGGCCGGTGCTCCACCCAGCCGGTGGAGGCGAGCACGTCGCGGACGGCGGGCACGAGCGCGCCGGGGTCGTTGCCGCCGGCCGCGGCCCCGCGCAGCAGCAGGACCGCCTCACGGATCTCCGGCCGCTCGAAGAACCGCTCGCCGCCCTTGAGCACGTAGGGCACCCCGAGGTCGGCCAGCGCGGACTCGTACACCTGCGACTGGGCGTTGATCCGGAAGAGCACCGCGATCTCGCTGGCCGGGAGACCACCGTCGACGAGCTCACGGCAGGCTCGGGCCACCGCTGCGGCCTCGGCCGGTTCGTCGGCGTGCTCGACGAACCGGGGAGCCGGCCCCTCGGCCCGCTGCCCCAGCAGCCGCAGCCCGGGCAGGCCCTTGCGTCGCGGAGCCTGGCCGATCAGCTTGTTCGCCAGCCCGACCACCTGCGGTGTCGAGCGGTAGTCACGCTCGAGCTTGACCACCTCGGCGTCGCCGTAGCGGTCGGCGAAGCCCAGCAGGTACTCGGGGTCGGCGCCGGTGAAGGAGTAGATCGTCTGGTTCGGGTCGCCGACGACGCAGACCTCGGCCCGGCCGCCCAGCCAGGCGTCCAGCAGCCGCTGCTGCAGCGGGTTCACGTCCTGGTACTCGTCGACGACGAAGTGCCGGTACTGGGCGCGCACCTCGCGGGCGACGTCGCGGTGCTCCTCGATCGCGTAGGCGGTGACGAGCAGCAGGTCCTCGAAGTCCAGAGCGCCGTCGCGCTGCTTGGCCGACTCGTACTGCCGGTAGACCTCGGCGACGGCGGCAGCGTCGAAGGGCAGGTCCCGGGCGGCGGCCGCGGCGCGCGCCGGGTAGTCCTCCGGGGTGGCCAGCGTCGTCTTCGCCCACTCGATCTCACCGGCCAGGTCGCGCAGGCTCGTCCGGTCGGTGGTCAGCCGGGCCCGGGTCGCCGCCCCGGCGACGACGCGCAGCTTGTTCTCGATCAGCTCGGGCATCGGCCCGCCCAGCACGCGCGGGGCGAAGTACCGCAGCTGGCGCATCGCCGCGGCGTGGAAGGTGCGCGCCTGGACCCCGCCGACGCCCAGCGCCGACAGCCGACCCCGCAGCTCGCCGGCCGCGCGGGCGGTGAAGGTCACCGCGAGCACCTGCTCGGGGACGTACTCGCCCAGGTGCACGCCGTAGGCGATCCGGTGGGTGATGGTCCGGGTCTTGCCGGTCCCGGCACCGGCGAGGATGCACACCGGCCCGCGCACGGCCTCGGCCGCGGCCCGCTGCTGCTCGTCCAGGCCCGCCAGCACGGCCTCCGGCCCGGTCGGCCCCTCGGCGACGCCCTGGTGCACCCGCTCGTCGTCGACCCGCTGCATCGCCACGACCCGATCCTCCCAGCCGCGTCCGACGGCCGGGGGAAGGATCCCCAGGCCCGGTGCGTTCCGCCAGCGGCAGACCCCGGGTACGGGGCCACCCTCCCCGGGTGGCCTCCCGGGGGACACACGAGGGAGGATCCACCCGATGAGCACTCCGACGGCCGCGGTCACGATGTACACCACGAACTGGTGTGGCTACTGCATGCGCCTGAAGAAGCTGATGGACCGCGACGGGATCGACTACGCCGAGGTCAACATCGAGGTCGACGAGAGCGCCGCCGACCTGGTCATGCAGGCCAACGGGGGCAACCGCACCGTCCCGACGCTGGTGTTCGCCGACGGATCGGCGCTCACCAACCCCAGCATCGACCAGGTGAAGGCCCAGCTCGCGCAGCTCCCCGGCGCGTGATCCCTGGTCCGTGGCCCCCGGGGAGCGATGATCGTCCACCCGGGAGCTGCGGATCGTCTCCCGCCGACCGGGCCCCGGCACCGAGGGAGGCCGTGATGACGCCGATGACCGGAGCACCCCTGCCTGGGAGCTGGCCGGTGTCGGTCGCGCTGCCGACCGACGTCCTGGTGGGCCCGTCCGGCGGCCCGGCGGCCCTCGTGGTCCGCACCAGGCGCGGCTGGTCCGTGCTCAGCCCCCTGCCCTCCTTCGGTGACGTGCTGGGGGGCTCGGTCGGCGACTCCGCCGCGGGCTGGGGCGAGCGGGTCGACGGGCTGGCGCTGATCGAGGCGATGACGCTGGCCGACCTGGTGGCCGGCGAGCTGGGCGCCACGCCGGAGCCCGACCGGCAGGCGCGACGGGCGGCCCGCACCGCCGGCCCGTCGGCCACGGCCGAGACCTGTGCTGCCGCGAGTGACGACCCACGCGCCGAGGAGGTCGCCGCGCTGCGCCGCACCGTCTCCCAGCTGGAGCACGCGCTGGCCGCCCGGGTCTCGATCGAGCGGGCCATCGGCGTCCTGGCCGAGCGGCACGGCACCACCCCCCGCGCGGCGTTCGAGGAGCTGCGCCGCCAGGCCAGGTCCCAGGGTCGGCCCGCCGCCGAGCTCGCCGCGGAGGTGCTCGACGCACTCCCGACCCGCGACGTCGTCTCCGGGGCCCCCAGCTGACCGCTCCACTCCCGCTCTCCCCCGATGCGCTGGCCGACCGGCTCGCCGAACTGCTGTCGCAGCTGCCGCCCGAACCCGGGGCCGCCTCGCTCCGGGTCGCCGTCGACGGACCGGAGCTGCCCGGTGCGCCCGGGACGACCGGTCCACGGGTGCTCGCCGACGCCGTGGCCGCTCGGTTGCCCACGCTGAGCCGGCCGGCGGTCGTCGTCCCGGCGGAGGGCTTCTACCGACCTGCCTCCCTGCGACTGGAGCACGGCCGCACGGACCCGGATGCCCGGTACAGCGACTGGCTGGACGCCGGCGCGCTGGCCCGTGAGGTGCTGGACCGGTGCGGGCCTCGTGGCACCGGGGAGCACCTGCCCGCGTTGTGGGACCTCCAGCGGGACCGGGCCGCACGGGCGGAGTACCGCCCCGCCCCGGCCGGCGGGGTCCTGCTGGTCGCCGGTTCGCTGTTGCAGGGGCTCGGGCTGGCGTTCGACGCCGTCGTCCACCTGCGGATCAGCCCGGCCGCCCGGAGGCGGCGGGCACCCGCCGACCGGGTCTGGGAGCTGCCGGCCTTCGACCGCTACGACGAGGAGGTGGACCCGGTGGCGCTTGCCGACGCGGTGGTCCTCGCCGACCACGCCGACCGGCCGGCCCTGGTCCTGCAGGGGCGCTGGGGCTGACGGCCCCGCTCCAGGGGCCCGCCGCGAGTTCGCGAGGGGTGGGGGCAGGGGGGTCCTGCTAGAGTTCGCCGGCCACCCAGCGGTCGATGATGTGCCGGGCGATCGAGACCGTCGGCGGCAGCGCCTGCGGGCCGGTGCCCGAGCGCAGCTCCTCCCGGCTGAACCACCGGGCCTCCTCGATCTCGTCGTGGTCGATGCGCAGCTCCTCACTCGTCGCGCGGGCGACGAAGCCGAGCATCAGCGACTGCGGGAACGGCCACGGCTGGCTGGAGACGTAGCGGACGTCGGTGACGGCGATGCCCACCTCCTCGGCGACCTCGCGGACCACCGCGGCCTCGGCGGACTCACCGGGCTCCACGAAGCCGGCCAGGATCGAGAACCGGCCCGCCGGCCAGACCGCCTGACGACCCAGCACGCAGCGGTCGCCCCCGTCGTGGACCAGCATGATCACCGCCGGGTCGGTCCGCGGGAAGATCTCCCGGCCGCTGTCCGGGTCGCGCTGCACCCAGCCGGCCCGCTCGATCGTGGTCGCCGCGCCGGTGATCGGGGAGAACCGGTTGCGCTCGTGCCACTCGATGATGCCGACCGCCTGGACCAGCAGACCCGCGTCCAGGTCGCCGAGGGCGCCCCCGACCTCGCGCAGGCCGGCCCAGGAGTCGACCGGTCGGCCGGCCACGCTCAGCGAGCGAGCGACGCGGAGCGCGCCGTAGGCGATGCCCTCGGCCTCCCCGAGGTAGATGGCGCCCTCCGGCCAGGCCGCCTGCTCCTCGAAGACCAGCTCGGGACCGTCGGGACCTTCGTGCACCGGCACCGTGCGTCGCTCGTCCACCCGCAGCAGACGAACCGGCCGACCCTGCGCCGGGTCGGTCAGTGAGCGGGCCAGGTGGCCGCGGTCGTGCGCGGTGCGGGACAGCAGCGGGACGTCGGTGCCGGCCCCGGCGTGCCGGTCCTCCGGCCAGTCGCCGCGGGCCGGTGGCGGGGGGTTGTCCGCCGGGGTGCTGCCGCCGGCCGGGACGCTCACGCGAGCGACTCGGGCACCGGATCGACGGCCGGGGCGGTGACCTCGATCGGGCCGAGCACGCGCAGCTGGTCGGCGACCTCCTCGGCGTCCCCGACGACGACCGCGGTCAGCCCGGCCGGCGACAGCCACCGCCGGGACGCCTCGGTGACCTCCTCGATGGTCACCGCGGCCAACGCCTGCTGGTGCTCGGCGAGCCACTCGCCGGGCAGCCCGGCGCCGAACAGAGCAGACAGCGTGCTGGCCAGCCCCGCGTGCGTCGCCGTCCCGAGGGCCAGCGTGCCCAGCAGGTACCGGCGGGCGGAGTCGAGCTCGGCTTCGGTGACCGGCGTCAGCGCCATCCGGCCCAGCTCGTACACGGTCTCGAGCAGGGCGGGGCCGGTGACGCCGGTGGCGACGTCGGCCTCGACGGTGAACGACGAACCGGCCATCAGGTGCTCGACCGAGCTGCGGGGGCTGTAGGTGTAGCCCCGGCGCTCGCGGATGTTCTCCACCAGCCGGGAGGAGAAGTAGCCACCGAACACCATGCTGGCCAGCCGGAGCGCGGGCAGCTGCGGATCGGTGCGGCCCGGCGCGGGACCACCCAGTCGCACGTTGGACTGCACCGCACCGGGCCGGTGCACCAGCTCCAGCGGGCCGGGGACGAGCGTGGGCACCGGCGCAGCAGCGACCGCCTTGCCCTCGGCGACCCAGCCGGCCAGAGCGCTGCCGACGACGTCGACCGCGGCCGCCGGGTCGACGTCACCGACCAGCACGAGCGTGCTGCCGGCGGGCAGGACCCGCTCCCGGTGCAGCTTGCGCAGGGCCGCCGGGGTGACCGCGGCGACGAGGTCGGCCGCGGGCAGCTGCTGCGCGTACGGGTGGGCACCGAACCGCCGGGCGGCCAGGGCCGAGCGGGCGATGACGCCGGGCTGGGACCGGGCGATGAGGATGCGCTCCCCCACCCGGGCCCGCTCGGCGTCGACCAGGCCCGCCGGGTAGGTCGGCGCGCCGAGCAGCTCGGCCAGCACGCCCAGGACGGCGCCGAGCCCGTCGGGGAGCATCGTGGTGGAGAACAGCAGCCGGTCGGCGTCCGCCGAGACCGACAGCTCGGCGCCGTGCGCCTGCAGCAGCTGGGCGATCTCCAGCTGGTCGTGCCGGGCGGTGCCCAGCAGGACGGCGCTGGCCAGCAGGGCGGTCCGGGCTGCGTGGGTGGCCGCCGCCCGCGGCGCGGAGGCGGCGAAGGGCACCCGCAGGCGCAGCTCGACCAGCGGCACACCCGGCCGCGGGACGACGACCAGCCGCAGCCCGTTCGGCAGCGTGGTCTGGTGCACCTCGGGCGCCACGGCGGGCCGCGGTTCGCCCAGCGGCGGCACCAGCGAGAGGTCCAGCACGGGGGCACTCATCGGGCTGCTCCTCCGGTCGCGCGCAGTTCGAGGACGGCGGTGGTGTCCGGCGAGAGCCCGCGGGCCGCCGCCTGCACCTGGTCGGGAGTGACGGAGGCCAGCCGGGCGGCGAGCTCGCCAGCCAGCTCGGCCCGGCCGTGGATGAGCTCGGCGGAGGCGAACCCGAGGGTGCGGCCGAGCACGGAGTCGGCCTGCTGGAGCAGCTGCGCCTCGGTGCGCGCGGTCACCCGGGCCAGCTCGTCGGCGGGGACACCGTCGGTGGCCACCTTGTCGACCTCCTCGTGCACCGCCGTGAGCACCCGGTCGACCGGGACGTCGGCCGGGTGGTGCACCTGGCTGACCAGCAGCGTGGCGTCACGGACGTCGAACGGGTCACCGAAGAGGCCGAGGTAGGTGCTCTGCGCCACCGCCAGCCGGTCGGTGTGCAGCAGCCGGCGCTCGAGCCGGGACGCGTCGCCCTCGCTGAGCAGCTCGGCCAGCAGCACCGTGCCCAGGTAGGTGTCCAGGTCGCCGACCGGGTCGGGCACCCGCCAGCCGATCGCCACGGCCGGTGCCGGCGCCAGCCGGTCCTCGACCACACCGCGGCGGACCGTGGTGGGCGAGGGCTCACCGACGGCCGGCGCCGGCGGGGCCGGACGGGCGGGCACCTGGTCGAACCAGCGGCGGACGAGGGCCTCGGTCTCGGTGACGTCCAGGTCGCCACCGATGCACAGCACCGCGTTGGCCGGGGCGTAGTAGCGGGAGAAGAAGTCGGTCGCGTCCTCGACGGTGGAGGACTCGAGGTCGACGAAGGAGCCGTAGCCGTCGTGCGTGTTGGCGAAGCTCTCGAACGCGATCCCCGGCAGCTGCAGCCACGGGAAGGCGCCGTAGGGCCGGTTCAGCACGTTGACCCGGATCTCCTCCTTCACCACGTCGATCTGGTTCCGGAGGTTCTCCTCGGTGATCGCCGGGGCCGCCATCCGGTCGGCCTCCAGGAAGACAGCCCGCTCCAGCGCCTCGGCGGGCAGGGCCTGGAAGTAGTTCGTGTAGTCCTGGTGGGTCGACCCGTTGAAGGTGCCGCCGGCGGCCTGGACGAGGCGGGCGTGCTCCATCTTCGGCACGTTCGCCGAGCCCTGGAACATCATGTGCTCGAAGAGGTGCGCGAAGCCGGTGCGGCCCGGCGGCTCGGAGCGCATGCCGACGTCGTAGAAGACGCTCACGGCGACGACGGGGACACTCCGGTCCGGCGCGAGCACGACCCGCAGCCCGTTGTCGAGCGTGAACCGCTCCACCGGGTGCCGCAGGGTCAGGTCTGGCCCAGCTGCTGTCACGCCGACGACCCTAACCGCGCACCCCGACACGCCGCCGCCGGGACCGACCCCCCACCACCCGACCGGACGACATCCGTCGCCTCACGGGCACCGCTCTGTCAGCTCGATCACCATGACCGGACGGACCGGACCACCCTCGGACGGACCCGGCTTCGTCCGGGCGTACCGACAGGTGTGTCTGCTCGGGGCCGTCGTCGGCGTCGCCGCGACGCTCTGGGCGATGACCTTCGACCCGGGTCTCGCCGTCGTCCTCGGCGTCCTCACCGTGCTGCTGCCGACCTACCGACTCGTGGCCTGGCGGCTCGGGCGTACGGGGACGTGAGCGGGGCGGTCACAGCACCTGGACGTCGGCGAGGACACGGTCGATGGCGCCGTACAGCTCGGCGTGGGTGTTGGGGATCGAGAGGTAGAGGAGCGCAGGCGTGGGCCGGCCGACGTCGACGAGGAGCAGAGCCGCCCGTTCACCGCTGGAGTCGTAGCCCGGCACGTCCCAGGTGAGGTCGAACTCCACGACCCAGGCTGCCGCCCCGTCGACGGTCACCGCCTCGTCCCGGCGGACCACACGCTCGTTGGGCTCCGGGTAGTACCGGGTCCGCACCGAGTCGGCCAGTGCGGTCGCGGTCGACTGCAGGCTCTCCGGGCCGGCCCAGCCGTAGGCGGGGACCAGTGGCCCGGAGGTGCACTGGGCGATGAAGACGCCGTTCTCGCCGGGCAGCTCCTCCTGGGTGACGAAGTACTGCCCGGCCACCTCGGTGGTCTCCAGCTGCACCCCGCGGTCCCACTCGAACCAGCCGTCGCCGAGGAAGGGGTAGGAGATGCCGGCGGCCGCGTCGATGATCCGCACCGTGCCCGGCGGGAACTCCTGGCCGGGCGCAGGGGCGGCCGCGGCCACGGGCGACTCGTCGTCCGGCTCGGGGTCGGTGCCCCCTGCGGCGTTGACCAGCAGCCCGGCCAGCACCAGCACGAGCACCAGCAGGAACCCGCCGAGGCCGATCAGCCGCGGGCTGCGACGTGGCCGGGATGGCTCGGGACTGCCCCAGGAGTCCCAGGACGGCGCCGGGGCCTGGGCCGGCGGGGCCTCGAACCCCCGGCCGACGGAGACGCCGGGCCCGGCCGGGGTGGTCACGTCGGACCAGGTGAGGCCGTTCCACCAGCGGACCAGCCCGGGGGCACCGTCCGGGTCGGGGTACCAACCGGGCACGGGTGCGCCGTCCTGACCGGTCGACCGCCCCGTCACCCCCGGGCCCGGCCCGCTCATCCTCGGCACTCCCCGCCGCTGCTCAGCGCGCCGGGAACGGGACGGCGGCCAGCTCGCGCCACAGGTGGGCAGCGGCCTCCGCACCGCGGTACAGCATCGGCAGCAGCACCCGCTCGTTCGGCGAGTGGATCCGGTCGGTGGGCAGCCCGGCGCCGAGGAACAGCAGCGGGGCCCCGAGGATGCCGGCCAGGTCGGCCTCCGGGCCGCTGCCGCCCTCGCGGGTGAACAGCACCTGGTCGGCGCCGGTGTCGAAGGCCTGCCCGATCGACCGCAGCAGGGCGTCCATCGCCGGGTGGTCGATGTCGCTGCGGCACGGGGGGACCCCGCCGGGCGGGACGTGCACGTCGGCCTCGATGCCGGCGGGGGTGTTCCCCTGCACCCAGGCGCGCACCTGCTCGCCCAGGTCGGCGGGCACCTGGTCGGCGACGAGCCGGAAGGTCACCTTGGCGTGCGCCTCGGCGGGGACGATCGTCTTGTGGCCGGGGCCGGTGTAGCCACCCCACATGCCGTTGACCTCCGCGGTCGGGCGGGCGCCGATCCGCTCCAGGGTGCTGAAGCCCGCCTCGCCGGTGGCCACCCGGGAGGCGGCCGGGCCGGCCAGCCACGCCTGCTCGTCGAACGGCACGCGGCCCATCAGCTCGCGCTCGCGGTCGGTGAGCGGCCGGACCTTGTCGTAGAAGCCGGGCAGGGTGACCCGCCCGGACTCGTCGTGCAGCGCGGCCAGCAGCTCGGCCATGGCGTGCAGCGGGTTGGGCACCGCGCCACCGAAGGAGCCCGAGTGCAGGTCGACGGCGGGGCCGCGGAGGGTGATCTCGGCGTCGGCGAGCCCGCGCATGGCGGTGACCGCGCTGGGGACGTCGGGGGCGGCCATGCCCGTGTCGCTGACCACGATGACGTCGCAGGCCAGCCGGTCGGCGTGGGCGCGCAGCAGGTCGGCGAAGTACGGCGAGCCCGACTCCTCCTCGCCCTCGATGACCAGCTTCACCGTCACGGCGGGGGTGTCCCGGCCGGTGGCGGCCAGGTGGGCGCGCATGCCGAGCAGGTGGAAGGCGACGTTGCCCTTGTCGTCGATGGCGCCGCGGGCGTGCAGCTCCGGCCCGTCGGGGCCCTCGACCCGGGTGGGCTCGAACGGCGGGTGCTCCCACAGCTCCAGCGGGTCGACCGGCTGGACGTCGTGGTGCCCGTAGACCAGGGCGACCGGCGCCCCGGCGTCGGCGGACGGCCACTCGGCGAAGACGGCCGGCGCCCCGGCGGTCGGCCAGACCTCCACGGTCGGGAACCCGGTGCGGCGCAGCGCCTCGGCCAGCCACTCGGCGCTGGCCGCGACGTCGCCGGCGTGCGCCGGGTCGGCCGAGATCGACGGGATGCGCAGCCAGGCGTCGAGGTCGGCGTGCAGGTCGTCGAGGTGGGCGGTGACGAAGTCGCGTTCGGCGGAGCTGCTCACGCCGTGGACCGTATCCCGCCGCACCGACGCGACGGCCCAGGTACCGGGCTAGGTTCCCTGCATGGCCGTGGGGATGCTGCAGGTGGACGTGGGCGACCTGACCTTCGACGTGCGGACGGACGGGCCGGAGGACGGCCCGCCGGTGCTGTTGCTGCACGGCTTCCCGGAGACGTCGCTGAGCTGGTCGGCGGTCACCCCGCTGCTGGCCGAGGCCGGGTTGCGCACCTACGCCCCCGACCAGCTCGGCTACTCCCCCGGCGCCCGTCCGGGCGAGGTGGACGCCTACGCCCTGACCAACCTGGTGCAGGTGACCGCGGACCTGATGACCGCGCTGGACGTGCCGGTCGCCGACGTCGTCGGGCACGACTGGGGCGCGAACGTCGCCTGGGGGCTGGCCGGCTGGCACCCCGACCGGGTGCGCACGCTGACCGCCGTCTCGGTGCCGCACCCGACGGCCTACACGCTGGCCTTCCGCGCCGACCCGGAGCAGAAGGAGCGATCGGCCTACATCAAGCTCTTCTGGCAGGCCGGCAAGGCCGAGGAGGTGCTGCTGGCCGACGGTGCCCGGCGGCTGCGCCGGATGCTCGACGCCCCGGGCGTGCCCGCCGAGGCGGTCGACGTCTACGTGCAGCAGCTCTCGGCGCCGGGCGCACTCACCGCCGCGCTGAACTGGTACCGGGCGATGAGCTCGGCCACCCGGGTCGACCCGGTGGAGGTGCCGACGACGTACGTGTGGAGCGACGGCGACGTCGCGGTGGGCCGGATCGCGGCCGAGGCGTGCGCGGACCAGGTGACCGGCGACTACCGCTTCGTGGAGCTCCCCGGGATCAGCCACTGGGTCCCCGAGCAGGCGCCCGAGGACCTCGCCCGGGCGGTGCTGGACCGGGTCGCGCGGGGGGCGGCCGCCCCGGCGACGGACGCCGGGTTGACGAGGAGCGGGCTCGGGTAGCGCGGCCTGGTGACCGTGCCGCCGCACTGCCCCGCTCCCGCGGCGGCCACCTGCCCGGCTGACGACTGAGCGGTGCTCCTCGTCCTCGCCCTGCTGGGCATGCTCGCGCTCGCCGTGGCCGCACCGCCGCTGGCCCGGCGCCTCGGCCGCAACACCGGGTACCCGCTGGCAGCCGGCTACCTGGCGGTCGCGGCGCTGCTCGCCTCAGCCGCCCCGCGGGTGTGGGCCGGTGACACCGAGACCGCGTCGTGGGAGTGGCTCCCGTCGCTGGGCGTCTCGCTGTCGCTGCGCCTGGACGGCGTCGCCGGGGTCTTCTGCCTCATCGTGCTGGGCGTCGGTGCCCTGGTCATGGCCTACTGCCCCGGCTACCTCGCCGAGGACGAGCCGCACGGCACCGTCTACCTGCTGCTGACCCTCTTCGCGACCAGCATGCTCGGCCTCGTCCTGGCGGCCGACGTGGTCCTGCTGTACGTCTTCTGGGAGCTGACCACGGTCTGCTCCTTCTTCCTGATCTCCACCGCCGGCGCCGCCGCGGCCCGCCCGGCCCGGCAGGCCCTGCTGGTGACCGCGGCCGGTGGCCTGGCGCTGCTCGCTGCCGTGGTCCTGCTCACCGTCGCCGCGGGGACGACGGACCTGGCGACGATCCTCGCCGAGCCCGACCGGGTGCTGGACTCCGGGCTGGCCTGGCCGATCGGTGGGCTCCTCGTCCTGGCGGCGTGCACGAAGTCCGCACAGCTGCCCTTCCACTTCTGGCTGCCCGGCGCGATGGTGGCCATGACGCCGGTGAGCGCATACCTGCACTCGGCGACCATGGTCAAGGCCGGCATCTACCTGCTGCTGCGCTTCTCGCCGCTGTTCGCCGAGGAGTCCGCCTGGTCGACGGCGCTGATCAGCATCGGCCTGCTGACGGCGGTGACCGGCGCGTTCCTGGCGCTGCGGGAGAACGACCTGAAGGGGATCCTCGCCTACTCGACGGTGAGCCAGCTCGGTCTGCTGGTCGCCGTCATCGGGGTCGGGACGCCGGAGGCACTGGCGGCCGCCGTGCTGCACACCTTCGCCCACGCACTGTTCAAGGCGACCCTGTTCATGCTCGCCGGGATCGTCGACGAGGAGACCGGGACCCGCGACATCCGGGAGCTCTCCGGCATGTGGCGGGCGATGCCGGTCACCGCGGCGACGACGGTGCTGGCCGCCCTCTCGCTGGCCGGCGTCATCCCGATGCTCGGCTTCGTGAGCAAGGAGTACCTGTTCATCGGACTGCTGGAGGCCGAGGGCGCGCCGTGGGCCGGCCCGGTGGCCCTGGCGCTGGGGGTCACCGCCTCGGTGCTGACGTTCGCCTACGCCGCCCGGATCGTGCACGGCGGGTTCGGCGGCTCCGAGCAGCACTCCGACGTCTCCGAGCCCCCGGCCGCCTTCCTGCTGCCCGGAGCCGTCGCCGCGGGGCTCGGCCTGGTGCTCGGCCCCGCGGTCAGCGTGCTGAGCCCGATGATCGTCTCGGCCGCCAGCGACGTCGCCCCGGCCGGGGACCCCCCGGAGGTGTACTTCTGGCACGGGCTGAGCCCGGAACTGGCCATGTCCGCGCTGACGATCGTGCTCGGGCTGGTCCTGTTCGGCTTCCGCGCTCCCGTCGACCGAGCCCTGCAGCGCCTCCGTCTCCCCGATGCAGGTCGGCTGTTCGACCGGGGACACGACGGGGTGATCGCGCTCGGACACGTGGTGGGCGGCCCGGAGCGCACCTCCTCCCCCGCCGCGCACCTGAGCCGCCCGCTGGTGGCGGTGGTCGCGCTGGGCGGGGTCGGGGCCCTGGTCGTCGGTGGGCTGCCCTCGCGCGCGGACACCGACCGCCCCCTCGACTGGGTGGTCGCCGGGCTGCTGGCGGTGGTCGTGCCGGCCGCGGTGCTGACCGGCTCGACCCTGGCGGCAGTGGGGCTGGTCGGCATCACCGGCCTGCTCGTGGCGACGTGGTTCCTCCTCGCCGGGGCCCCCGACGTCGCGCTCACCCTGATGCTCGTGGAGGTGATGACCGCGGTGGTGGCGGTCCTGGTGCTGCGGGGCGTCCCGAGCCGGTTCGTGCGCAGCCCGCGGCGTGCGGCCGTCCCGGCCGCCGCGCTGGCGCTGGGGGCCGGCGTGGCCGCGACGCTGGCCACCCTCGCGTTCACCGGCCGCCGGGAGCTCTCCGCGGTCGGTGAGCACTTTCTCGACTCGACGGAAGAGCAGACCGGTGGCACGAACGTCGTCAACACGATCCTGGTCGACTACCGCGGACTGGACACCCTCGGTGAGGCCGTCGTGCTGGGCACGACCGCGCTGGGCACGGCCCTGGTGCTCGGCCGCTCCGAGCGGCGCCGCACCGTCACACCGGGTGCCCGGGGTGACGCCGTGCTCGAGGTCGGCGGCCGGGTGCTGGTGCCGGGCATGTTCCTGCTCTCGGCCTTCCTCCTCTGGCGGGGCCACGACGAACCGGGCGGTGGGTTCATCGCCGCCCTGGTCGCCGGGGCCGCGATCGCGCTGAACCAGCTGACCCACGGCTCCGGCACCTTCCTCGGCCGGCTGACCCGGCCCGACCGGCTCGCCGGCGCGGGCCTGGTGCTCGTGGTGGCCGTCGGGGCGCTGCCCACCGTGCAGGGCCGGGCCTTCCTGACCCCGGTCGAGCTCCCGCTGCTGCACGCCCTCGGGATCGGCTCCACGTTCCTCTTCGACCTGGGGGTCTACCTGCTGGTGCTCGGCCTCCTCGCGGCCGCCGTCACGCGACTCGAGCAGCCGGACCGCACCGCTGCGGACGAGCCGCCCGGTCCCCCGGTCACCGGTCCGCTGGTCACCAGCGGAGTCCCGGAGCAGGCGCCGTGAGCGCCGCACTCGTGGTGGGCCTCCTGGTGGCCGGCGGGGTCTTCCTGCTGCTGCGGCGGGGGCTCCTGCGCATCGTCCTGGGCTTCGTCCTGCTCGGACACGCGGTGAACGTCCTCCTGGTCTCCGCCGGCGGCATGCAGCGGCGCGGCGCCCCGCTGCTCGGGGAGACCGAGGCCGACGTGGCCGCCGACCCGCTCCCCCAGGCCTTCGTGCTGACCGCGGTGGTGATCACCTTCGGGATCACCGTGTACATGCTCGCCCTGGCCCGGGCGGGCGATCCGGGTGCAACGACCGGCCATCCGCCCGCCCGCTCCGATGCACCGTCCCTCGCGGACGGCTCAGACCGGGACGACGCGGATCGGGACGACGCGACCGCCGACCGCGGCCGGCGCACCGACGCATCCGAGGGCGGGGCGTCGTGACCGGCGGCCTCCTCGTCCTGCCGGTGGCCGGGCCGCTGCTGCTGTCCGGGCTGCTGGCGCTCGTGCACCACCTCCGGCCGCACACCACCCGCCTCGACCGGGTGGTCGGGCCGGCCGCCGCCGGCGGGGTGCTCGTCTTCGCCGGCTTCCTGCTCGCCGCGACGTCGGACGGGTCGGTGCCCGTGCTCCAGCTGGGTGGCTGGCAGCCGGGGATCGCGATCGTCTTCGCCGCGGACACCTTCAGTGCGGTGATGCTGGCGGTCACCTCGTTGCTGGTCCTGGTCAGCCTGCCGTTCGCCGCAGCCCTCGGCGAGGACGAGGACGCGGCCTTCGTCCCCCTCGTGCTGGTCCTGATGGCCGGGGTCTCCGGCGCCGTGCTCACCGCCGACCTGTTCAACCTGTTCGTCTTCATCGAGGTCATGCTCGTGCCGAGCTACCTGCTGTTCGCCGCGGGCGGCGGGGCCGAGCGGCTGGCCGCCGCCCGGCTGTACGTCAGCATCAGCCTGATGGCCTCGACCGTCCTGCTCGCCGGGGTCGGTCTCGTCTACGGCGCCGCGGGCACGGTGAACCTGGGTGAGCTGGCCGGCGCCGGCGAGTCGTCGCCGGCCGTCGGGTTCGCCGCGGCAGTGGTGCTGCTCGCGCTGAGCGTGAAGTCGGCGGTCGTCCCGCTGCACGGGTGGCTGCCCCAGACCTACTCGCGGACCGGGCCGGCCGTCGCCGTGCTCTTCTCCGGGCTGCTCACCAAGGTCGGCGTCTACGCCGTCATCCGGCTGTACTCCGTCGTCTACGGGGGCACACCGCGGTACCTGTGGGTGATCATGGCCGTGGCCCTGCTGACCATGGTCATCGGCGTGCTCGGCGCGGTGGGCGAGCACGCGATGCGGCCGGTCCTCACCTTCCACATGGTGAGCCAGATCGGCTACGTCTTCGTCGGGCTGGCCCTCTCCACCGCTGCCGGGCTGAGCGCCACGGTCTTCTTCCTGGTCCAGTACGTGCTGGTCAAGACGGCACTCCTGATGTGTGCGGCGGTGGTGGAACACCGCTACGGGACCGGGGAGCTCGACCGGCTCGGCGGCCTGGCCCGGCGGGAACCCCTGCTGGCCGGCACCTTCGCCGTCGCCGCGCTCACGCTGGCGGGCATCCCACCGCTGTCGGGGTTCGTCGCCAAGCTGGGGGTGGCCTCGGCGGCCGCCTCCGCGGGGCAGCACCTGGCGGTGGCCCTCGTCGTCGGGGTGAGCCTGCTGACCCTGCTGTCGATGGTGAAGCTGTGGAACGGCGTCTTCTGGGAGCCGCCTGCCGAGGACGCCGAGGGTGAGGGCACCGAGGGACCAGCCGTGGACGGCGGTGCGCCGGCCGTGACCAGCGCCCTCGGGAGCCGGGTGCGGCCGCTGGTGCTCGCCCCGCCGGTGTTCCTCGCGGCGGCCGCCGTCGTCCTCGGGCTCTGGGCCGAGCCGCTGCTCTCCGTCAGCGCCGCGGCCGGTGCCGGACTGGCCGACCCCTCCGGCTGGGTGGCGGCGGTGACCGGGCGATGAGCACCGACCCCGGGGCCGGCCCGGCCTCGCTGCCGCAGCGCAGCGCACGCCGCGCCTGGCGGGTCACGGCCTTCGCCGCGCGGTTCCTCGTCCGGTTCCTGCGTGCGAACGTCGCGGTCGCCCGCGAGGTCCTGACCCCCGGGCAGCAGGTGGCGCCGGCCGTGGTCGTCATCGCGGTGCACAGCCGGACACCGTTCGAGGTGGCGACGTTCATGAGCCTGATCGCGCTGACCCCCGGCACGCTGCCGATCGAGCTGGACCGGGAGCGGCGACTGCTGACCGTGCACGGGATGCACGCCGGCGACCCCGACGCGTTCCGTGCCGAACTGCACGAACTGGAGGACCAGATGCTCGCTGCCCTGCGGCCGGTGACCCCACGGCCCGACGCCCGGGTCCCCGACGACGACCGCCGGAGCTGAGCGGTGGTCGTGCTGGACGTGGCGCTCGCCGTCCTGGCCCTGTCCCTCCTGGTCGCCGCCTGGCGGCTGGTGACGGGCCCCACCGACGCCGACCGGGCGCTGGCCGTCGATTACGGCTTCGTGGTCGTCGTCGCCGGCATCGCCCTGCTGGCCGTGCGCCTGCGCACCCCGGCGCTGCTCGACCTGGTCCTCGTCGCCACGCTGGTCGGCTTCCTCGCCACGGTGGCGTTCGCGCGGCTGGTCGCGGAGCGGGCCCGATGACCCTGCAGAGCGTGCTGGGCCAGGGCCTGGCGGTCATCGGCGTCCTGCTGATCGGCGCCGCGGGCGTCGGCCTGGTCCGGCTGCCGGACGTCTACAACCGCGCCAACGCAGCCACCAAGGCGGCGAGCCTGGGACTGGTCTGCGTCCTGTTCGGCGTCGTCGTGCTGGCACCGGGGGTCTCGGCGGTGCTGACCCTGCTGGTGGCCATCGCGCTGCAGCTGTTCACCGTGCCCATCGCGGGCTACAAGATCGCCGAGGCGGCGCACCTGTCCGGCGCACCGTTGGCCCCGGCGACCGTCCGCGACGAACGGGACGCTCCCGCCCCGGAGGACGAGACCGGCGGCACGTGAGGCGCCCGGGCCTCGGCGGACGAGGCGCACCTCAGCCGGCCGGACCTCCGGTGACCAGGGCGAGCAGGCCGGCCTCGTCCAGCAGGTCGGCCGGCCGCAGGGTGACCCCGGCGGCGACGTGGTGGAAGCCGGCGCTGACCCGCTCCACCGGCACGGCGGTCAGCCGGGACCAGCCCAGCCGGTAGGCGGCCAGCTGGACGGCGGCGGCGGCGAGCTCGGCGGCCCCCGGCACCGGACCGGTCTTCCAGTCGATGACCTCGTAGCCGCCGTCGGGGGTGGCGTAGACGGCGTCGATCCGGCCGCGCAGGGTCAGCGGCCCCAGCGGTGTCTCGAACGGCGCCTCGACGTCGACGGGCTGCCGGTCGGCCCACTCCCCGGCCAGGAAGGCCTGCTGCAGCGCGGTGAGCGCGGCGTCGGGGGCCGCCCCGGCGTCCCCGCTGCCGGGCAGTTCGTCCAGGTCGATCAGCCGGGCGGCCCCGAACCGCTCCTCCAGCCAGGCGTGGAAGGCGGTGCCCCGCCGGGCCAGCGGCGCAGGTGCCGCCGGCATCGGCCGGCGCAGCCGACGGGCCAGCTCGCCGGGGTCACGGCGCAGCGCGACCAGCGCGGAGACCGACAGGTGGGTGGGCAGCGGGACGTCGACCGTGCCGCGGGAGTGCTCGGCCCGCTCGCGCAGCAGCAGGTCGGCGTCGCGCAGCCAGTCGGCCACCAGCGGGTCGTCGGTCGCGCCGAGGGCCTCGGTGGTCAACGGGTGCGGCTGGGTCGCGGCGACCAGGTCGGCAGCGGCGGTGAGCGAGCGGCGACGGCCGGCCGACAGCGGGTCGGCCGGCCAGACGCCCACCGGCCACTCGGCCAGGGCCGGGTTCTCGGCGTCGTCGGCCGGGGGTTCCGCCCAGGCGTCGACGACGCCGGCGCCGTCCTCGCAGGCGCCCTTGACCGCCAGGAGCAGGGACGACGGACCGCAGACGGTCTTCCCGTCGCGCCACCAGCTGCCCGAGCACAGCAGCAGGTGCTTGGCCCGGGTCACCGCGACGTAGCCGAGCCGGATCTCCTCGGCCAGGCCGAAGTCCTTCCACTCCTCGACGTAGTCCTCCAGCGCGTCGCGCACCGCGGCCTGGTCGCCGGAGCCCGGGACCGGCAGGTGCAGCCTGGGCAGCTCGGCGCGGTCGGTGGCCCGCAGGTCGACCGGGACGGCGCCCGGGTCGCGGATCCAGGAGTCCGACGCATCACCCTTGGCGGGGAACTGGCCCACGGTCATCCCGGGCACCGCGACGACGTCCCACTCCAGCCCCTTGGCCGAGTGCCCGGTGAGCAGCTGGACCGCCTCCGGGTTGACCGCCACCTCGCCGGGCTCCAGGCCCCGCTCCCGCACCTCGGCGTCGGCCAGGTAGCCGAGGAACGCCGGCAGCGAGGGCAGCTCGGCGAGCTCGGAGAACTCGGCGGCGACCTCGTGCAGCGCGTCCAGGTGCGCGCGGGCACCGCCGGGGGTCACGTCCGGGTGACTGGCCAGCTCGGTCTCCAGGCCGAGACTGCGCACCACCTCGTCGACCAGGTCGGGCAACGACTCACCCAGCCGGGACCGCAGCCCGGAGAGCTCGTTGGCCAGCCGCCGGAGCCGCCGGTGCCCCTCTGCCGAGTACGCCTCGGGGCGGCCGAGGTCGTCCAGGGCCTCGACGATGCTGCCGCGCTCCCGGGGCAGGACCGGGCTCGCCGGGGCACCGGCCTGCGGCGGGGTGCCGTCCTCGACCGGTTCCGGTGACGGGCTGCGGCGCTCCCGGACCAGCGCCCGGGACCGTGCCTCCAGCGCCGCCAGGTCGCGTGGCCCGATCCGCCAGCGGGCGCCGGTGAGCAGCCGGCCCAGCGCGTCGCCGGCGCTCGGGTCGACCAGCACCCGCAGCGTGGCGACGACGTCGGAGACCTCGGGGACGTCGAGCAGCCCACCCAGCCCGACCACCTCCACCGGCAGGCCGCGGGCGCGCAGCGCGGCGGCGATGCCCGGCAGCTGAGCCCGGCGCCGGGCGAGCACCGCGATGGTCGGCCGGGGCACACGGCCGCCGTCGGTGTCCCCGTCGCCCCGACCGGTCGCCGGGGCCGTCCCCTTCCAGCACTGCTCGAGCCGGTCGGCCAGCGCCTCGGTCTCCTCGGCGACCGTCTCGTACAGCCCGCAGCGCACCGCGCCGCCCCCGGCGACCGGCGAGCTCTGCAGGTCCGGCAGCGGCTGCTCGGGCTCGGGCAGCGCGGCGGCCACCGTGTTGGCCACGGCCAGCACCGCCCGGTCGTTGCGCCAGCTGGTGGACAGGGTGAGCCGCTCGGCCGGGCGCTCGGGGGTGCCGGGGAAGGTGCGGGCGAACCGCTCGATCGTCCCGGCGGAGGCACCCCGCCAGCCGTAGATGGACTGCCGGGGGTCACCGACGGCCAGCACCGGGTGCCCGCCTGGTCCGCCGAAGAGCGCCTCGAGCATCCGCAGCTGGCCGACGCTGGTGTCCTGGTACTCGTCGAGCAGGACGACCCGCCAGCGGGCGCGCTCCCGCCGGCCCACCTCCGCTGAGCTGACGGCGACGCGGGCGGCCAGGGAGACCTGGTCGGCGTAGTCGATCGCCCCGGCCGCCCGCTTGCGCGCCTGGAACGCCTCGACCATGGGCAGCAGGGCGACCCGGGCCCGCTGCCGGGCCACCAGCTTGAGCACCTCGGCGTACGGCCCCTTCTTCCGCCCGGCGTCTGCGTAGCCGCGCAGCTGGGACTCGAACCGCGCCGTCCAGGCCCGCAGGGCGTCGGGGGTGATGTCGTGCTCCCCCAGCTCGGCGGCGAGCTGCAGCACGTCCTCGGTGGTGGTGACCAGGCCCAGGGCGACGTCGCTCATGTCGCCGGTGTGCGCGGCGACGGCGGTGGCCGCCTGGCCCCAGCACATGGCCGGCCCGAGCACGCCCGAGCCGGGCTCGACCCCGATCCGCAGCCCGTGCTCGGCGACGATGCTGGCCGCGTAGCCGTGGTAGGTCGCGACCGTCGGCGCCGCCACGGCGAGCCGTTCCCGCAGCCCCGGGTCGGTGTCCGGGTGCTCGGCCAGGGCGCCGAGCCGCTTGCGCACCCGGGCGTTGAGCTCGCTGGCCGCCTTGCGGGTGAACGTCAGGCCGAGCACCGCCTCGGGGGCGACGAGCTGGTTGGCGACCAGCCAGGCGACCCGGGCGGCCATCGTCTCGGTCTTCCCCGACCCGGCACCGGCGACCACGACCAGCGGCCGGTCGACCGGAGCCGCGACCACGCCCGCCTGCTCCGGGGACGGCGAGTGGCCGACGCCGCTGCGGACCGCGGTCTCGGACGGGGTCAGCAGGCGCGGCGGCTCTGGCGCGACCACCGGCACCATCCCCGGCAGGTCGAAGCTCAGCTGCCCGTCGGAGGCGGCGGTCCGCGGCGTCATCGGGTCACCTGCCGGCCGGACTCCTGCATCGGGCAGCTGCGGCGGAAGGCGCACCGCTCGCAGTCGGTGTCGGTGCGTGCCACGAACTCCCCGGCCCCCATCCCCTCGCCGACCTCGGCGATCAGCTCGCCCGCCCAGCTCTCCCGCGGGTCGACGTCGGGGGGCAGCGGCGACTGCACGTGCTCCTTGGCCGCCTTCTGCGAGCCGCCGACCTGCAGCAGCGCCGCCCCGCCGGTGGCCGTGCCGTGTGCGGCGAAGGCGCCCTCGGTGACGGCGAGCTGGTAGGCCGCCAGCTGCCCGTGCTCCTCCACCGCCCGCGGGGCGGTCTTGCCGGTCTTCAGGTCCACGACGACCAGCCGGCCTTCGGCGTCGCGCTCGAGGCGGTCGACCTGCCCGCGCAGCCGCGCCCGCCCGACGGTGACGTCGAAGTCCTCCTCCGCCGCGACCAGTTCCCGGTCGGCGCGGGCGTGCCAGGCCAGGAACTTGGTCAGCATCTCCTGGGCCCGGTCCCGCTGGCGCTGGTCGAACCAGCCCGGCCCCAGGTCCAGGGCGTCCAGCTCGGTGTCCAGTGCAGCGGGCGCCGCTGTGGGCGGCAGCCCCTCGGCCACCTGCTGGGCGACGTCGTGCACCGCCGACCCCACGGTGCGGGTGGCCTCGGGGGCCGCCTCGGCGCCGACCGCGCCGAGCACCCAGCGCAGTGGGCACCGCTGGAAGGTGTCGATCGCCGAGGGCCGGACGGGCACCACCTCGGCCGGGTCGACCAGCGGCGCGTCGTCGGACAGCGGGGCCAGCCCCCACCAGCCCGCCGGGTCGGCCCCGGGCACCCGTTCCTCGGCCAGCCGGCGCAGCACCGCAGCAGCGCTGGCCCGGCGGGCCGGCGCCGTGTGCGGGTCGGTGAGGTGCCGGCGCAGCTCGGCGACGAGCGCGGCGAGGGTCAGCTGCCGCGGCAACGGGGTGTGCGGCCGGGCGCCGTCCCCGTCGGCCGGGGGCGGCACCACGAGGTCCAGGAAGCGCGAGGCGGTCGCGCCGGCGTCGCCGCCGTCCAGTGCGCCGTCGACGGCGGTGACCAGCAGCCGGCGGCGGGCCCGCGTGCAGGCGACGTAGAACAGCCGCCGCTCCTCGGCCATCGCCTGGGTGCGCCGGTCCAGCGTGGCCGGGTCGGTGCCACCGGCGGCATCGACCAGGTCCTCGGCACCGAGGAGGCTCACCCGGCTGCGCAGGTCGGGCCAGACGCCCTCCTGGACCCCGGCGACGCACACCAGGTCCCACTCCAGGCCCTTGGCCGCGTGCGCGGTCAGCAGCCGCACCGTCTCCCCCATCGGTGCCCGCGCGGCGCCGCTGTCACCGGGCAACTGCTGGGCGCCCAGGTGCTGGACGAACGCGGCCACGGTGGCGTGCGGGAGGCGGTCGACGAAGCCGGCGGCGGCGTCGAACAGCGAGACGACGGCGTCCAGGTCACGGTCGGCCACCGCCCCCGGCGGACCCCCGGCTGCGCTCGCGCGTGCCCAGCGGGTGGCCAGCCCGCTGGCCTGCCACATCGCCCACAGGACGTCCTCGGCGCTGCCGTCGGCCGCCAGCGCGAGCCGGCCGGCCGACAGCACCCGGGCCACCCGCAGCGCCGGCCGGGCCAGGTGCTCGGGCAGCGCGTCGAGCAGGGTGGCGTCGGCCAGCACCGCCGCCAACGGCGCCCCGCGGACCGCCGGGTCCTCGCCCCGCGTGGCGAGCTCCCGGCGGACTGCGCGGCGAAGCCGCCGCAGGTCCAGCACCGTCGCCCCACCCAGCGGGGAGGCGAGCAGGGCCTCGGCGCCGGGCTCGTCCAGCCCCGTCTCCGGCGGCGACTCGCCCTCGGCAGCTGGTGCACCGGGGGCCGGCAGCAGCGCGGTCAGCGCCGCCAGGAACGGCTGGACGGCTGGCTGACCGGCGAGCGCGACGTCGTCCGCGGAGACGGCCACCGGCACCCCGGCCTGGCTCAGCGCCCGGCGGACCGCGCCGAGGCCGGCGGTGGCCGACCGGACCACCACCGCCATCTGCGACCACGGCACGCCGTCCAGCAGGTGCGCGCGGCGCATGGTGTCGGCCAGGAAGGCGGCCTCCGTGGACGGTGAGTCGAAGACGTGCACCTCCGCGGCGCCGGGGTCGGTGTGCTCGCCCGCCGCCAACCGGCGGTGCTCCCACGGCCCGGGCAGCCCCTCGGCGACCCGTCGGCTGACGCTGAGCAGCTCGGTGCCCGAGCGGCGGCAGACGCCCAGGGACAGCCGGTCGGCCGGCCGGCCGTCGCGGTGCCGGAAGCGGCTCGGGAAGTCGATGATCCCGCGTGGCTCGGCCCCGCGGAACGCGTAGATCGCCTGGTCGGGGTCGCCGACGACGACCAGGTCGCCGCCACCCCCGGCGAGCAGCTCGACCAGCTCCACCTGCGCGGGGTCGGTGTCCTGGTACTCGTCGACGAACAGCCAGCCCGCCCGCTCGCGCTCGGTGCGCAGCAGCTCGGGGTCGCCGTGCAGCTCGTCGATGGCGGTGCGGACCAGCTCGGCCGGGTCGTACCCGGAGGCCCCGCCGCGGGCGACCGTCGCGAAGTACGAGACGTCCTGGTACTGCCGGAGGAAGTCCGCGGCTGCCTCCCAGTGCGGTAGCCCGCGTTCACGGCCCCAGGCGGACAGCCGCCGACTGTCGATGCCGCGTTCGGTGGCCCGCAGCAGCAGCTCGCGCAGCTCGTCCCGGAAGCCGTCGGTGCCCAGCGCGGCGGCGAGCTCGGCGGGCCAGCGGACGGCGCCCTCCTCGTCGGCGTCCCCCCGCAGCAGCTCGGCCAGCACGGCGTCCTGCTCGGCGGAGGTCAGCAACCGCGGCGCGGGCTCACCGCGGAGCACCGCGGCCCGGCGCAGCACCCCGAAGGCGTAGGAGTGGAATGTGCGGGCCACGGGCTCGCGGATGGTGCGCCCGACCCGGGCGGTGATCCGGGTGCGCAGCTCGGCGGCGGCCTTGCGGCTGAAGGTGAGCACCAGCAGCCGCTCGGGGTCGGCGCCGGCGTCGATCCGCGCGGCGACCGCCTCGACGATCGTGGTGGTCTTCCCGGTGCCGGGGCCGGCCAGGACCAGCAGCGGCCCACCCCGGTGGTCGACCACCGCCTGCTGGGTCGGGTCGAGCTGTGGGCGGACCACCGGCTCCGGCTCCGACTGCACCAGGCGGTACACCGGGCCAGCCGACGACGACCCCGCCCACGACGACCCGGCCGGCGACGACCCGGCCGGCGACGACTCCGCCGTGACCACCGCTGCTCTCCCCGTCTCCCCCCGCACGTCCCGATGAGACCACGGGGGTACGACAGTCCGGTTCAGGCGCCGTCCGGCCAGCCCACGGCGGCGAGGTCGACCCGGGCACCGCGCAGCGGCACGCCCTCCCCGGCCAGCAGCTCCAGCTGCCGCACCCGGACCGGTTCGGCCGCCGTCCCGTCCGCGCGCACGACCCGGTGCCAGGGCACCGCCGCCCCACCGGCGGAGAGCGCACGGGCGACCCGGCGCGGCCCCACACCGACCAACCGCCCGATCGCGCCGTAGGTGCTCACCCTGCCGGGCGGGATCGACTCGACCACGTCGTAGACGGCCTCGTCGACGTCCTCCGCCGAGTGCGACTCGGGTCCGGTGCCTCGCACGGTGCCGACCTCAGCCGGTGAAGTAGCTGTTGACCGTCCACCACTCGTACAGCGCGGCGACGTCGTCCTGCGTCGTCCCCGGTGCGTGGACGGCGCCCTCGATCAGGTGCTCGTCGTCGGTCCACACGATCACCACGTCGCCGTCGGGCAGCAGGGCGCAGGCCACCAGACCACCGGTGACGCCGCTGGGGTCGGTCCACTCGCCGTGGCCGGTGGTGGTCGAGCAGTCGTCGCCCTCGGGCAGCTCGCCGAGCCGCAGTTCCGCGGCGTCGTCGGCGAACACCGAGGTCAGGGTGGTCTCGTCCGGGTACTCGTAGTAGACGGCACCGGCTGGGCCGGGCTGGGTGAGCGCAGGCCCGCAGACGGCGGCCGCGAGGTCCCCGTCGCCCTCGAGCTGTCCCTCCTGGCAGTCGGTGAAGTCGCTGGGCAGCTGCGCCAGCAGACCCGCCGGGGCAGGGGCCGGCGAGGAGGAGGACGGCGAAGAGGAGGACGAGGGCGCGGACGGTGAGGACGACGGCGCGGACGACGAGCTCACGGCACCGGCCGTCGGCACGGGGTCGTCCTCGTCGTCCCCGGTCAGGGTCAGGGTCAGCACCACCGCGACGATGACGAGCAGCACGATCGCGGCGATGATGGCGAAGACCGTCACCCGCTTCGTGCGCTCGTCGTCACCGCCACCGGAGGCGGTCGACCCGCCCTGGTCGGGGGGACCCGGGTACGGCGGCTGGCCGGGGGCGCCGTACGCGCCCGGCGGCTGGCCAGGGGCGGACGGCCCCCAGGGCGCGGGCTGACCTGGTCCGGGCTGCCCCCAGGGCGCGGGCTGACCGGGCGGCTGCCCCCATCCGCCGGGTTGGCCGGGTGGCTGACTCCAGCCACCCCCGGGCTGCCCCGGTGCCGGTTGACCCCAGCCACCGGGCTGGCCCGGCGGCTGGCCCCAGCCACCGCCCTGCGGCGGCTGTCCACCCGACGGCGAGGGCCCGTCCGCGCCGGGCGGGGGCGGACCCTGGGGTGGCTGGCTCATCGGGCGACCTCCGGCTCGGCTGTGTCGGGACGGCAGCCTAGGCCGCGCGGGTCACCCCGGGTCCGGATGCCGACGGCGCGTTGCCGACGGCCCGGGGGCCGGTCAGGCCCGGCGACCGAACCGGGCCAGCATCCGGGTCTGCAGGTCCGCACCCGGCGGCACCTCGACCGGGGCGTCGAACACGCCGGGCACGCCGTCCTCGCCCAGGTGCTCCTCGGCATGGCGGAACGCCTCCGCCACGAGCTCGGGGTCCAGGACGGTGTCCCCGCCGACCGCCCGGGCGAGGTCCCAGGCGTGCACGGTCAGGTCGACGGTCATCTCGGTCAGGTGGTCACTGGCCGGTGCCGGTCCGGCGGACAGCCGCACGGTCCCGGACAGCGCGTCGTCGGCGGCCCAGGCCGTCAGCGCGGCGTCTGCTGCGGACTCCCACGCCGACAACGGGTCCCCGCCCAGCAGCTCGGCCGGGTCGGTCGGGACCTGCGGGCCGATGGCGTCCGGGGACTCCCCGGCCAACAGCAGCGGGACCCACAGCTGCTCGCCGGTCAGGTGGGCCACCAGGTCCGCGACGCTCCACTCCGGCAGCGCGGGGGCATCCCACTCACCGGGCTCGACGGCGTCCACCCGGTCGGTGAACTGCGCCTGAGCACGCTGGAACCGCATCAGCAGGTCGGCACGGCGGGGATCGGGCATGCCCTCAGTAGAACGCAGCCGGGCCCCGGCACGCGCAGTGGCGTACCGGGGCCCGGCGGCAACACGAGGGAACGGCCCCCGAGCGAGAGGGTCCGCTCAATACGTGGGGAGTGCCTTGTCGATGCGGGTGGCCCACGCGGTCACGCCGCCCTGGACGTGCACGGCGTCCTTGAAGCCGGCGTTCTTGACCGCGGCGAGCGCCTCGGCCGAGCGGACGCCGGTCTTGCAGTGCAGCACGATCGGCTTGTCGTTGGGCAGCTGCGCCAGCGCCCGGCCGGAGAGGATCTCGTCCTTGGGGATCAGCGTGGCGCCCGGGATGGAGACGATCTCGTACTCGTTGGGCTCCCGGACGTCGATCAGCGCGAAGTCCTTGCCGGCGTCCATCATGTCCTTGAGCTCGTCGACGGTGATCGTCGAGCCCGCGGCGGCCTCCTGGGCCTCCTCGGAGACGACGCCGCAGAACGCCTCGTAGTCGATGAGGCCGGTGATCGGCTCGCCCTCCGGGTCCTTGCGGACCTTGATCTCCCGGAAGGTCATCTCCAGGGCGTCGTAGACCATCAGCCGGCCCAGCAGGGTCTCGCCGATGCCGGTGATGAGCTTGACCGCCTCGGTGGCCTGGATGGCGCCGACGGTCGCGCAGAGCACGCCCAGGACACCGCCCTCGGCGCAGGAGGGGACCATCCCGGGCGGCGGCGGCACCGGGTAGAGGTCGCGGTAGTTCGGCCCGTGCTCGTTCCAGAAGACCGACACCTGGCCGTCGAACCGGTAGATCGAGCCCCAGACGTAGGGCTTGCCGAGCAGCACGCAGGCGTCGTTCACCAGGTAGCGGGTGGCGAAGTTGTCGGTGCCGTCGACGATCAGGTCGTACTGGCTGAAGATCTCCTCGACGTTCTCGGAGTCCAGCCGGGTCTCGTGCAGCCGCACGTCGATCAAGGGGTTGATCTCCTTGATCGAGTCACGGGCGCTCTCGGCCTTGGACCGGCCGACGTCGGACTGCCCGTGGATGATCTGGCGCTGCAGGTTCGACTCGTCGACGGTGTCGAACTCGACGATGCCGAGCGTGCCGACGCCGGCGGCGGCCAGGTACATGAGCACCGGCGAACCGAGGCCACCGGCACCGACGGCCAGCACCTTGGCGTTCTTGAGCCGCTTCTGCCCGTCCATCCCGACGTCGGGGATGATCAGGTGGCGGCTGTAGCGGCGGACCTCGTCGATCGACAGGTCAGCGGCGGGCTCCACCAGGGGTGGCAACTGCACGGAGCGCTCCTCACACGACTGTGGTCACAGGGCTGACCGGCTCCAAGGGCCGGTGTCCTGATCTGCCCAACAGCGTGGCACGCGGTCCTCTTCCCGCGTCCGGCCCGGGGTCATCCGCGCAGGTCCCGCCGCCGGTACCCGGCCAGGCCTGCAGCGGTCAGCGCTGCGGCCACCACCAGCAGCCCGGCCAGCCCGGGCACGTCCACCGGCTCGGCGGGCACCGCCGCGACGTGGGCGAAGGGCGACAGCCCGCGGACCCAGCCCGGCCAGGCCAGGGTGTCGGCGAGCACCAGCAGCAGGTAGCCGCCGGCGGCCGGCAGCACCCCCAGCGGCAGGACGGCGGCCGGCGCCCACGCCAGCGCCGCGACCGCCGCACCCAGGCACACCGCCACGATCGGCAGCACGTTCAGCACCCCCGCCAGCGCCGCACCGGCGGACAGGTCCGCACCCACCCAGGTGGCGCCCAGCCAGGTCGCCAGCCCGGCGACACCGGCGAGCAGGACGGCGCCGGTGGCCACGCCGGTCAGCTCGGCGGCCAGCCAGCGGACCCGGCGCACCGGCAGCGAGTAGAGCAGCGTGAGGCGGCCGGCGACCTCGTCGGCCGCCGTGGCGGCGACCCGGCTGGCGACGAACCCGCCGACGGGCACGGCCAGCAGGGTGAACAGCGAGGCCACGTAGCCCCGCACGCTGCCGAGCTCGGCGAAGCCGGCCCGGGCGGCCAGCTCGGCGAAGCGCGGGTTCTCGGTCAGGAAGTCGGTCATCGTCGTGGCCAGCAGGCCGATGAGCAGGAAGTAGGCGACCACGGCGGCCCCCCAGCCCACGACCGGGCGGCCGGTGTGGCGGGCCGCCAGCGCGGGCAGCGACCGCAGCTCCCGGGTGCCGGACGCGACGGCGCCGGAGCGACGCCACGGCCCGCTGCCGACGTCCCGGCGCGTGGCGACCGTCGCCGCCGCCGCGACCAACAGGGCGACGGCGGCGGCCAGCACGACCAGCGGCAGCACCCGGTCGGCGGCGAACGGGGCGCTCCGGCCGAGCAGTCCGAACGGGCTGAGCCAGTGCAGCCACCCGAGCGCGGGCACCCCGTCGGCGACCATCCGGGTCAGCAGACCGGCCAGCAGCACCCCCACCGCCAGACCGGCGGCGGCCCGGCGCTCGGCCAGCAGCTGCGCGGCGAGCGCGCCCAGCGCCGCCCCCACCATGCCGGTGCCACCGATGAGCGCACCGAACAGCACCGCGCCGGTCGTCGCGGTGCCGGCCAGCACCAGGCCGGCGGCCGTGCCGGCGCCGACGAGCGCGGCCGCGCCGAGGAGCACGGCCAGGTGCCGCAGCAGCACGGCCGGCAGCCTCAGCCGGCCGGCCAGCAGGAGGTCCCAGCGGCCGACCTCCTCCTCGCCCCGGGTGACCCGGGTCGCGGCGAGCGCCGCCCAGACGCCGACGAGCACCGCGATCGCCGTCCCGGTGCGCCACACGGTGAAACCGCCCGGGTCGTCGAGGGCGACCGGCGGGCCGAACAGGGTGCGGATGGCCGGGTTCTCCGCCAGCGCCGCCAGCGACGCCCCGGCCAGCTCCTGGTCCAGCTGCCGGTGCTGGACCGCGACCAGCGCCGCCATGCCCGCGGCGACCCCGGCGACCAGGACGGCGCCCCGACTGACCGACCGCACCGCCAGTGCGGTCACCACCCAGCCGGCCGCACCCGGCTCCGGCGCCCTCCCCGCCGCGGACGTCGTGGGGGCGGCCGCGGTGCCGGCGGTCATGCCCGCAGCTCCTCGCGCGAGGACCGGTGGTCGCCGTAGAAGTCGAGGAAGAGCTCCTCCAGCGAGGGCTCACGCACGTCGAGGGCGACGACCTCCAGACCGGCCAGTGCACGCAGCACCGGGGCGGGCGGCCCGGCCAGCGTCATCGTCAGCTCGACCGGCGAGCGCCACTGCAGGTCGGCGACGCCGTCGACGCCGTCGAACCCGACTCCCGCGGCGACCGGGTGGGCCAGGGTCACGCTGATCTCCGAGCGGCGCAGCCGCCGCAGCTCCCGCAGCCCGGCGACCTCCACCAGCCGGCCCTGACGCAGGATGCCCACCCGGCCGCAGACCGCCTCGACCTCGGCGAGCTGGTGCGAGCTCAGGAACACCGTCTGCCCGCGGTCCGCGGCCTCGGTCACGCAGCGGCGGAACTCCCGCTCCATCAGCGGGTCCAGCCCACTGGTCGGCTCGTCCAGGACCAGCAGCGGCGCGCGGGTGGCGAACGCGGCGACCAGGGCGACCTTCTGCCGGTTGCCGGTCGAGTAGGTGCGCGACCGCCGGTCCGGGTCCAAGGCGAACCGCTCGACGAGCTCGGCCCGGTAGTCCAGGTCGGTGCCCGGGCCGACGCCGGCGAGCAGGTCCAGACACTCCCGCCCGGTCAGCGCCGGCCAGAGGGCGACGTCGGCGGGGACGTACGCGAGGTGGCGGTGTGCCCGGCCCACGTCGTGCGCGGGGACGCCGAACACCTCGACGTGACCACCGGAGGGGCGCAGCAGCCCCAGGACCATCCGGATCGTCGTGGACTTGCCGGCTCCGTTCGGGCCCAGGAAGCCGAACACCTCTCCCGGGGAGACCGACAGGGAGAGGTCGTCGACGGCGACCGTCCGGGAGAACCGCTTGCTCAGGTGCTCGGCGCGCAGCGCGGGCACGGCAGGGGCAGGGACGGGCATCGGAGCCCTCCGATCGCAGTCGGGAACACGACTGCCGACCAGGCTTCCCGGCGCACCAGCAGAGACCCTAGACCCGCTGCACGTCCGTCGGGAGCCCTTCGAGAACGGCACCTGGCCGGGGTGTGGTCCGGAGGGTCACGACGGGAACGGCCAGGCGTTCTTCACGCAGGTCTGCAGGCCGAGGGTCTGCTGCTGCATCACCGGGGCCAGCTGCCCGGCGCCGGGACAGGGCTGGTGACCCTGACCGAGGGCGTGCCCGACCTCGTGGTTGACCACGTACTGGCGGTAGGTGGTGATGTCCCCGCCGTAGTCGGGGACGGCGGTCTCCCAGCGGGCCAGGTTGATGACCGCCCGCTCGCCGTAGCGGCAGGACGTGTAGCCGCCGGTGCCGACGCCGGGGCAGTAGACCTCCATGCTGCCCGGGCTGACCAGGCTGACCCGGAACTCGTACGCGCCGGCCGCGGCCTCGGCGGCACCCACCCGCTGGAAGGACAGCCGGCCGCCGTTCCCCCAGGACCGGGGATCACCGAGGGTGGCCTCGACGGCGGCGGCGAACGCGGCGCCGTCGACGCCGATGCCGTCCTCGATCTCCACGACGAAGCGCTCCAGCGGCCCGGTGCCGTACACCCCGGACGTGCCGTCGACCACGCTCACGCTCCCGGCGCCCTGCTCGACGTAGGTCGGTGCGGCGGGGACGGCCTCCGCCGGGGCCGATGTCGGTGTGCTGGACGCCGCGGCCGGCATCCCCTCCCCCTCGGCCTCGGTGACCTGCGGGGCGATCGGGGTGGCCGGCGCGGACAGGTCGGCCGCGGCCGTCGACGTCGGGGCGGGGCCCCCGCCGCCGCCCGGCCGGACGACGTCCACCAGGGTCACCAGGGTGGCGATGGCCAGCAACGGCACGGCGTAGGCCCGCCAGCCGTACCGGCGGACGAACCGGCGGAACCGGCCGCGTGGCAGCACGGCGGGGCGCACGGAGCGGGCCGGGTCACGGCGGGCGACCAGCGGTTCGGCTCCCGGCCGTCGTCCGGACGGGCGGCGTCCCGAGCTCGTCACGGCGGCCAGGATCTCACGACGCAGCGGCACCCCGGGAGACGCGGACCCGGTGCGGCGTCGTCCGGCGGAGGTCGGTCACACCTGTCCGGTGGGGAGATCGGCACCGTCGGTGCGGTCCCGCTCGCACTCCCGTGCGGCGTCCTCGGCCAGGCCGAGCACCGCCCGAGCCGTGGGCTCCGGGGCCTCCAGCATCGCCAGGTGCCCGATGCCCGCCTGCACCTGCAACCGGGCGTCGGGCAGCACCTCGGCCAGTCTCGGCGCGAGCTCGGGGTCGACCAGCTTGTCCCGGTCCCCCCAGACCACCAGGGACGGCGCCCGCACCGAGCGGGCCATCCGCCAGGCGTTGGCCCGCCCCACCCGCAGGTAGGAGCTCATCAGGCCGCGCAGGCTGCGGGTGAGCGCCTGGCCCGCCCAGGGCTGCTCGTCCCGGCGCCGGGTCTCCTCCACCGCCTCGGCGACCCGCTCCGGCGGCACCCGGCTCGGGTCGCCGAAGCACATCTGCAGCAGCCCGCGGACGCGCTGCTCGGGGCTGGCGCCGGCGAGCCGCCGTTCGGCCAGCGCCGGGACGCCGGGCAGCAGCACCAGCGCGATCGCCCGGTCGAACGCCGCCGGGACCCGGTAGACCGGCATGGCGGCGGAGATCAGGGTGAGGGTCGCGACGAGGTCCGGACGGCGGGCGGCGACCCACACGCTGACCAGGCCGCCGAGCGAGTTGCCCACCAGGTGCACGGGGCGGCCCTGCCCGGGGCCGGGCCGGGCGACGATCCACTCCAGGACGTCGACGACCGCCTGGACGTGCCGGTGGATGGAGTAGCGGGGCGGCGGCGCCGACTGGCCGAACCCGGGCAGGTCCAGGGCCCAGCCGTCGAACCGGACCGCGAGCAATGCCGCCAGGTCGGTCCAGTTGGTCGAGGCGCCACCCAGCCCGTGGACGTAGAGCGCCCGCTCGTGCGGCGCCTCCCCCTCGACCGGGTCGCTGCCCGGCAGCGGGCCGCACCAGGGCGTGTGCCGGACGAAGACCTCGCCGCCGGTGATCGGCACCATCGCACCGGGCCAGGGCGGGAGGAGGGCACCGGGCCGCGGCAGCGGCACCGAGGACAGCCGGGCGTCGGTCACCCACCCGACGGTAGATCACCGCGCCGTGACGCCGCGGCGAACGGACCGGGGCGGGGCGTCGTCCGTGCGGTGCGCCGGTAACATCGCCGGGCCATGCGACCCAGCCGACCCGTACCCGTGCCGCCGGCCGCCCGCCGCACCGCCCGGCTGCCGCGCGGTGCCCGGCGCCTGCAGCTGCTCCGGGCCGCCCAGGACGTCTTCGTCGCCCAGGGGTTCCACGCCGCGGCGATGGACGACATCGCCGACCGGGCCGGGGTCAGCAAGCCGGTGCTCTACCAGCACTTCCCCGGCAAGCGGGAGCTCTACCTGGCGCTGCTGGAACAGCAGGTCGACGAGCTCACCGACCGGGTGCGCGAGGCGATGGCCGGCACCGAGGACAACCGCGAGCGGGTCGACGGTGCGGTCGGCGCCTACTTCGACTTCGTGGACGCCGACGGCGAGGCGTTCCGGCTGGTGTTCGAGTCCGACCTGCGCAACGACCCCGACGTCCGGCGGATCGCCGACCGCGGCGCCCGGCAGTGCATCGAGGCCATCGCCGAGGTCATCGCGATGGAGACCGGCGCGGACCCCGAGCGGGCGCTGCTGCTGTCCGCAGGGATGACCGGGCTGGCCGAGACGAGCGCCCGGTGGTGGCTGGCCCGCAAGGGCACCGTGTCCCGGGACGAGGCCGTGGCGCTCGCGTCGTCCCTGGGCTGGCGCGGCATGTCGGGCTTCCCGCTGCGTGAGGACGCCGACGGACCGGCCACGTTCGCTGACGGCTGACCGGCTGGACCGGATGCCTGCCGCCGGGCTGGACTAGCGTGGGTGGTCAGTAGCCGGACCTGAGGAGGCATCCCCGCGTGGAAGTAAAGATCGGTGTCCAACACTCCCCCCGCGAGCTGGTCATCGACAGCCCCAAGAGCCCGGACGAGATCGCGGCCGAGGTGTCCAAGGCCATGACCGGCTCCAAGGACGGCCTGCTCACGCTGGTGGACGAGCGCGGTCGGCGCGTCGTCGTCCCGACCGACCGGATCGCCTACGTCGAGATCGCCGAGGCCGACCAGCGCCGGGTGGGCTTCATCAGCAGCTGACCGACCGCACGACCACGACAGGGCGCCACCGCACCGCGGTGGCGCCCTGTCGCGTGTCCCGGCCCCGGCGCAGGGTCCCGCGCCGAGCTCGCGAGGTGTGGGGGGCGCCGGGGTCCTCCCTCACGGGTTCAGGCCGAGGGCCTGCATGCGGACCGAGTGGGCGGTGGTGAGGCGCTGGAGCAGCCGGCCCACCCCGGTCAGGTCCCCGGTGCCGGCGATGAGCAGGTCGGCCAGTTGCTCGTGCTCGGCGATGACCGCCTGGGACTGGGTCAGCGCCTCGCCGACCAACCGGCGCGCCCACAGCGCCAGCCGGCCGGTGAGCGTGGGGTCGGCGGCGAGGGCGGCCCGGACCTCCCGGAGCGCGAAGTCGGCGTGCCCGGTGTCGGCGAGGACCTCCTCGACCAGCGCCCGGTCCGGCTGCGGCAGGAACACCGCGACCTCCCGGTAGAAGTCGGTGGCCAGCCCGTCACCGACGTAGGCCTTGACCAGCCCCTCCAGCCAGGTGCTGGCCCGGGTGCCGTCGTGGAAGGCGTCCAGTGCGGCGACGAACGGGGCCATCGCCCGGGCCACGTCCACGCCGAGCTCGCGCAGTCGCTGGGTCAGCCGGTCGTGGTGCCCGATCTCGGCCGCGGCCATCCGGGCCAGGGCGGCGCGGCCCTCGAGCGTCGGCGCCAACCGGGCGTCCTCGGCGAGCCGGTCGAACGCGGTCAGCTCGGCGTAGGCCAGCACGCCCAGCAGGTCGATGACCGCCGGCTCAGCGGCCGGTCGGCCGGGGCTCTCCTCGACGCTGGTCACGGCTCCCCCTCCTGGTGCGCCACCGGCGCGGGTGCGCCGTCGGCCGCCGTCGCGACACCTTCGGGCCCGTGTCGCACGGCAGCCCAGCGAGGCTAACGGGCTGGTCACGCTAGGATGGAATCGGCGGGCCGCCAGGCTCGTTGTTCGTGCGCAATCTCCGTGTGCGCTGATGACCGCCGGATCACCTCCTCGAGGCCGGCCCTCCGAGGGCCGTCTCCCGGGCAGTCTGCACTCGACGCCCGGTCTGCTGGCCGCGTCGGCGCTTGGATCGAACATCCCGGAACCGACCCCGGGACCGGCGAGCGAGTCGGGCAACGCTGGAACTCGAGACCGAGTTCAGGCACCGACGACGCACCGCGGTCCCCCACCAGACCGAGGCGAGAGAACTGACCTCCACCGAGAACACAGCCACTGCCAGCAGCACCCCCGCCGCTCCGGAGCTGGAGCACGCCGAGACCGGCGCGCCCGCTCCCGAGGAGCTCGAGCAGCAGGTCGAGGAGCTGGGCGGCGCGCCCGTCGCCCCCGACAGCCCGCTGTTCAGCGACTTCGACGTGCACCCCGACATCGTGGCCGCGCTGGCCGAGGTCGGGATCACCCGCACCTTCGCCATCCAGGAGCTGACGCTCCCGCTCGCCCTGGCCGGCAACGACCTCATCGGGCAGGCCCGCACCGGCACCGGCAAGACGCTGGGCTTCGGCGTCCCGCTGCTGCAGCGCGTCGTCCCCCCGGCCGAGGGCGGCGACGGCGTGCCGCAGGCCCTCGTCGTCGTCCCCACCCGTGAGCTGTGCGTCCAGGTCTCCCGGGACCTGTCCGCCGCCGGCGCCAAGCGCGGCATCCGGGTGCAGGCCATCTACGGCGGCCGCGCCTTCGAACCGCAGGTCGCCGCGCTGCAGGCCGGCGTCGAGGTCGTCGTCGGCACCCCCGGCCGGCTGCTCGACCTGGCGCAGCGGGGAGACCTGATCCTGGGCAAGGTCCGCGGCCTGGTCCTCGACGAGGCCGACGAGATGCTCGACCTGGGCTTCCTGCCCGACATCGAGCGCATCCTGGCGATGGTCCCGGACAAGCGGCAGACGATGCTCTTCTCCGCGACGATGCCCGGCCCGATCGTGACGCTCTCGCGGTCGTTCATGACCCAGCCCACGCACATCCGGGCGCACGGCAACGACGAGGGCTCGACGGTTCCGCAGACCACGCAGTTCATCTACCGGGCGCACAACCTGGACAAGCCCGAGCTGCTGTCCCGGGTGCTGCAGTCCCGGGACCGTGGCCTGGTGATGGTGTTCTGCCGCACCAAGCGGACCGCGCAGAAGGTCGCCGACGAGCTGGTCGACCGCGGTTTCGCCGCGGCCGCCGTGCACGGTGACCTCGGCCAGGGCGCCCGCGAGCAGGCGCTGCGGGCCTTCCGGGCGGGCAAGGTCGACGTGCTGGTCGCCACCGACGTCGCCGCCCGCGGCATCGACGTCACCGGGGTCAGCCACGTCGTCAACTACCAGTGCCCCGAGGACGAGAAGACCTACGTGCACCGGATCGGCCGCACCGGCCGCGCCGGCAGCACCGGCGTCGCCGTCACCTTGGTCGACTGGGACGACATCCCCCGCTGGCAGCTGATCAACAAGGCCCTGGACCTGGACTTCGCCGACCCGCCGGAGACCTACTCCACCTCGCCGTGGGTCTACAGCGACCTCGACGTCCCGACGACGTCGACCGGGCGGCTCCCCCGGGCCCAGCGCACCCGCGAGGGCCTGGGCGCCGAGACCCTCGAGGACCTCGGGGAGACCGGCAAGCGCCAGCGCGCCGGCGGCACCTCCTCCGGCCCGGGCCGCAGCAGCTCCCCCGCCGAGGACGACCAGCCCACGGCCGGGCCGCCCAAGAGCCGTCCGCGGCAGCGCACCCGGGGCAACGGCGCCGCCGCCGCCGGGGCCGCTGCGGCGATCGACGGTCCCGGTGCCGAGAGCGGGTCGCCCGCCATGGCCGCGTCCACGGACGGCGGTGAGGGCGGCCGGCCACGGCGTCGCCGCCGTCGCGGTGGCCGCGGCGGCAGTGGCGGCGGCGGCGCCGAGCCCTCGGCCTGAGCCACCACCACCGCATGCCCCTGGTACGCCGCCTGCCGCTGCGCGTGTGGGCATGGACGGCGGTCACCCTCGTGGTGGCCGCCGTCGCCGTCCTGCTGTGGCGTGCGTCCGACGTGGCGGCGACCTCCCGGACGACGGCCGCGCCGGCCGCCGTCCCCGACGAGACACCGGCTGCCGAGCTCGCGCAGGCCTGGTCGGCGGCCACCGGCCCGGCGCCGCGGCACGCGGTCGAGAGCGGCCGGGTGCTGGTCACCGACGAGGACGGCGTGGCCATGCTGGATGCCGCGACCGGTGACGAGGCCTGGCACTACCGGCGGGCCAACGCCACCCTCTGCGACGCGACCGCGGTCGACGGCATCGTGGTGGTGGCCTTCCGCACCACGGGGCGCTGCAACGAGCTGACCGGGCTGGACGCCTCGACCGGAGCCCGGGAGTGGTACCGCAACGTCCGGTTCCGCACCGACGTCGACCTGGCCAGCACCGACCAGATCCTGCTGGCCAGCAGCCCGACCGGGATCGTCACGATCGACCCGGCGGGCGACAACACCCGGTGGCGCTACGCGCCGCCGGAGGGCTGCCGGCTCGTCGGGTCCGACGTCGGGAGTTCCGGGGTGGTCGTGCTGCAGCGGTGCAGCGGCCTGGCGGCGGTTCAGGTGCGGTTGCTGGACGGGTTCGCCGGCGACGTCATCTGGACCCGGGACCTGGACGTCGGCGACGCCACCCCACGACTGGCCGGGGTCGACCGGCTGGTCGACGTCGTGGTCGGCGACCGGGTGCACGTCCTGTCCCCGCTGGACGGCACGCCGCTGAGCGAGGTCCCGCTCCCCGCCCTGCCGGCCGGGAGCGAGGCCGCGACCGAGCCGCTGCAGCAGGTCGGCGTCGACGACGTGGCCCTGCTCTGGGCACGTGGTCAGCTCCTGGCCCTGGACCAGGCGACCGGGCTGCCGCGCTGGCAGGTGCCGGCGCTCGGGCTGCCCGCGACCGGGGACGGCGAGGCCGTCACCGTGCCGGAGGACGGCGCGTTCGTGCAGCGCAGCCTCGCCGACGGGACCGAGTTGGCGCGCTGGTCCACCGCCGACGCCGTCCCGGCCGGCGGACGCACGTCGCTGGTCGGTCCGGTCGTCGTCTACGTCACCCCTGCGCAGGTGTCCGCACACCGGTAGTCACCCGTGGCGGCGCGGGGCCGGACGGCGAGGCACACTCGGGTCATGGTCCTGCCTGGTGGCTCCGAGCACACCGCCCCCGACGACCTCCGCCAGCTGGCGGTGCACGATGCAGCCCGGGTGACCTTCCCCGGCCGGGCCGGCCCGATCGCCGCGCTGGACACCGGCGCCTGCGACGGCCCGACGGTGCTGCTGGTGGCCGGCTACACCGGCAGCAAGGAGGACTTCGCGCCGCTGCTGTCGCCGCTCGGCGAGGCCGGGGTGCGGACGGTGGCGATGGACCAGCGCGGGCAGTACGAGTCGCCCGGCCCGGACGACCCGGCGCAGTACTCGGTGGCCGACCTCGCCGCCGACGTGGTCGCGGTCGCCCACCGGCTGCGCGAGGAGACCGGTGACCCGGTGCACGTGCTCGGGCACAGCTTCGGTGGTCTCGTCGCCCGGGCAGCGGTGCTCGCCGAGCCGGCGCTGTTCGACTCGCTCACCCTGCTGGGGAGCGGCCCGGCCGCACTGACCGGCCCCCGGACCGAGCTGCTGGAGCACCTGCCCCCGCTCCTGGAGGCCGGTGGCGTCCAGCTGGTCAGCGACACCCTGGACCAGCTGGCGATGACCGATCCGCAGGCCCAGGCGGTCCCGGCGCCGACGCGGGCGTTCCTCACCCGCCGGTTCCTGGCCAACACCGCTGCGGGGCTGCTGGGGATGGCCGACGCGATGCTCGCCGAGCCCGACCGGGTGGCCGAACTGGCCGCGACCGGCGTGCCGGTGCTGGTGGCCCACGGCGTCGCCGACGACGCGTGGAGCCCGGCGGTCCAGGCCGAGATGGCCGCGCGGCTGCACGCCCGGCACGAGGTCATCCCGCAGGCGGTGCACTCCCCCGCCATCGAGAACCCTGCCCGCACCCTGCAGGTGCTGCTCTCCTTCTGGAGCGATCCACGCGGCTCGCTGACCACCGCCGCCGACGACACCGCCGGCGCGCTGCGATGAAGCCGACCCCGTCGATCAAGGACTTCACCGAGCGGGAGGACCTGCTCGGCTTCTTCGGGCCGGACAGCGTCACCTGGCGGGTGCACAGCGACCCGGCGTTCTCGGTGGGCGGCATCCGGGCGCTCCTGCTGCAGGCGCTGCACCCGGTGGCGATGGGCGGCGTCCACCAGTTCTCCACGGCCTTCGCCGAGGACCCCTGGGCACGGCTGACCCGGACGGCCGAGTACGTCGCGACGCTGACGTTCGGCACCCGGCGGGACGCGCTGCGGCAGGTCCGCCGGGTGCGCGGGCTGCACCGCGGGAAGTCCGGCGTCGAGGAGACCACCGGCCGGCACTTCAACGTCGACGACGCCGACCTGCTGCTCTGGGTGCACAACTGCGAGGTGGACTCCCTGCTGTCCACCGCCCGCCGGGCCGGGGTGCCGCTGACCGACGCCGACGCCGACCGGTACGTCGAGGAGCAGGTGGTCGCCGCGGTCCTGGTGGGAGCCGAGGAGGCCGACGTGCCGCGCACGGTCGCCGAGCTCGAGGCCTACTTCGACCGGGTCCGGGCCCAGCTGGCCGTCACGCCCGCGGCGCGCACCGCCTCCCGTTTCATCCTGGTGCCGCCGATGCCGGGCTGGGTGCAGCTGCTGACCCCGGCCCGGCCCGCGTGGAGCACGCTGGCCTCCCTCGGCGCTGCGACGTTGCCCGGCTGGGCCCGCCGGCTCTACGGCCTGCCGGGGTTCGGGGTCACCGACACCGCGGCGACCGCCGGGCTCAAGGCCTTCCGGCAGACGACCCTGGCGGTACCGGCGCGGGTGCGCGAGTCGCCGATCGTGCGAGCCGCCCGGGACCGCGTGGCCGCGTTGGAGCCGCTCAGCGCCTGAGCGGGCGGCTCCGCAGCGGGTCGTGCCGGGCCGCTGCGGCCGCCAGCAGGAAGGCCACCGGCAGGAAGAACAAGCCGACCCCCAGGCCCAGCACCAGCGACCAGCCGAGCACGACCGCCGCGGCACCCCAGGTGACCACCCGGGCGTACCGGCTGCCCGACGCGAGCACTGCGATCAGACAGACGAGGGCCGGCAGCCCCAGCAGCACGACGGTGAAGACGCCCGAGTCGCGCCAGACCTCCGCGCCCAGCCACCCGGCGATGAGGACGGCGAGGCCGAGCGCGGACCAACGCAGCACCGCCCGACCTCCTCACTCGTCCGCCGTCAGGTGCCCGAGTCTGGTCATCCGCCGGGGCCGGGGCAAGCCGGTCACGTGGTGCCGGGCAGCAGCACCCGACGCGCGGCAGCGAGGACGGCGTCGGCCACCCGGTCCAGCGACGGCGACCGCAGCCGCCACTGCTGCCAGTGCAGGACGACGTCGACCGCACCGGCCGGGTCGAGCACCACCAGGCCGCCCTCGGTGTCCTGCAGGTCGGGGACCATCCCCCAGCCCATGCCCAGTCGCACTGCGGTCAGGAAGTCGGCCGAGGAGGGCACGAAGTGCATCGGCGGCTGCGTGGGGTCGACCCCACGGGCCCGCAGGTGCGCGTGCTGCAGGTCGTCGCTGCGGTCGAAGACGACGACCGGCGCCCGGGCCAGGGACTCCGCCGTCCCCCCGTCGGTGAACCACCGACGGGCGAAGGCGGGCGCGGCCTGCGGCCGGTACCGCATGCTGCCCAGCCGGGTCGCGCTGCAGCCGGGGAGGGGGTCGGCGTCGCCGGTGACGGCGGCCATCACCGTCCCGGACCGCAGCAGCGCGCTGGTGTGCGCCTGGTCGGCGCGGTGCAGGTCGAGGACGAGCTCACCGGCCAGCGGCGCCAGCGCGGGCAGCACCCAGGTGGCCAGCGAGTCGGCGTTGACCGCGATCGGCAGGCCGACCCGGCCGTGCGCGGTGCCGTCCAGCTCGCGGGTGGCGTCGGCGGTGAGCAGGTCGATCTGCCGGGCCAGCCGGAGCAGCGCCTGCCCGGACTCGGTGGGCTGCACCGGCCTGCTCCGTACGAGCAGCACCCGGCCGGTCGTGGTCTCCAGGGCCTTGATCCGCTGGCTGATCGCCGAGGGCGTCACGTGCAGCGCACCCGCGGCGGCGTCCAACGTGCCCGTGCGGACGGTCGCCTCCAAGGCGCGCAACTGAGCCAGGTCGAGGTCCATGCCACCATCAGACACGCTTCAGGTACGTGAGGAAAGTGAGCTGGTCTGTCGCACGACGCCGACCTAGCGTCCTGGTCATGTCCTCCGCTCTCCTCGCCGCTGCCGCCGGACTGGGGCTCGGGCTGTCGCTGATCGTGGCGATCGGCGCGCAGAACGCGCTCGTGCTGCGGCAGGGGCTGCGCAGTGAGCACGTCGCCGCGGTGGTCGCCGTCTGCCTGCTCTCCGACGTCGTGCTGATCACCGCCGGGGTCGGTGGCGCCGGTGCACTCGTCGCCCGGGCGCCGGGCGTGGTGACCGTCGTCTGCTTCGCCGGCGCGGCGTTCCTGCTGGTCTACGGCCTGCTGGCCGCCCGACGGGCGTGGCGCCCGGCCGCCCTGCTCCCCGACTCCAGCGGCGCCCGCGCCGGGCTGGCGGCGACCGTCTCCACCGCCCTGGCGCTGACCTGGCTCAACCCGCACGTCTACCTGGACACGGTCGTGCTGCTCGGCTCGCTGGCCAGCACCTACGACGACCGTCGCTGGTGGTTCGGTGCCGGGGCGGCCGTGGGGAGCGCGGTCTGGTTCGTCGGGCTCGGCTACGGCGCGCGGCTGCTGCGGCCGGTCTTCGCCCGCCCGCGCTCCTGGCAGGTCCTCGACGCGGGGATCGCCGTGGTCATGGTCGCCCTCGCGGCGTCCCTCGCGGTCCGCGGCGCGACCGGCGGCTGAGCGTTGTGCTCCGGCCGGCTCCGGCGCTACGGTCGCCGCCATGACTGCCGGGTCGGCCACGAGCCGTGAGCGAGTCGGGTACCCGGCCCGCACGTGATCCCGGGGCGGCCTCGCGGGCCGCCTCCGCCAGCAGCCTCCCGCGCACCGTGTCCACCCCGGTGCCGCCCCGTCCGCACCACGTCATGAGCCCGGCCTGAGCCGGTTCCCCCTGCGCACTCCCCGGCCGCTCGCGTGGCCGGTACCTCACCTCTCGGAGCACCCGTGCCCACTGCTGCCCTGCACCACATGATCGTCCCGGTCACCGACCGGGACGCCGCCGTCGACTGGTTCGTCGACCTGCTCGAACTGCGCGAGCCCTACACGGACGGCTTCTTCCGGTCCGTGCAGCTCGACGACACGATCGTGCTGAACTTCGCCCCGGCCCCGGCCGTGGAACCCCTGCACCTGGCCTTCCTGATCGGCGAGGAGCACTTCGACCGGGTCCGGGCCCGCTTCGACGCCGACGGGACGCCGTACACCGCCGACCCGCCCGGGCGCCGTCCTGGCGAGGTGGGCGACGTCAACCCCGACGGCAGCGGACGGCGGCTGTACTTCCGCGGCCCGGACGGCCACCTGCTGGAAGTGCTGACGGCCCGCTACACCGACGTCCCGGCCGGCTCGGCAGCCGGCTGACTCACTCGGCCGCCGCCACCGGTTCGGTGGGCAGGAAGCTCCACGTCTCCCGGGCCGGGGCGGCCGCCTGGCCGGTCGGGCAGCTGGAGCGGAAGTCGCACCAGCTGCACTGCTGGCCGGGCACCGGCGGGAAGGCCTCGTCGGCGTCCGCGCCGGCGGCGAGCGCCTCGGTGGCGGTGCCGATGTCGGCCGCGATGTCCTCGGCCCGCCGCACGTGGTTGGCGAGCGACCGGTCGGTGTGCTCGAAGGCGGCCACGGTGCCCGAGGGCAGGTGGTGCAGCTCGACCCGGTTGCACGGCCGCCGCAGCGTGCGCCGGACGCCCAGCACGTAGAGCGCCAGCGCCGGTGAGCCGCGCGCCTCATCCTCGGTGCTGGGCACGCGGCCGGTCTTGTAGTCCACGACCACCAGCTCGTCGCCGCGGCGGTCGATCCGGTCGACCCGGCCCGACAGCGCGAGCGCCTCGGTGGTGGCGCCGACCGTGCGCTCGGTGCCGGCCGGCTCGTCGGTGGGGTCGAGCTCGGCGACGTAGTCGGTGATCCAGGCCGCCGCCCTGGCCCGCCACTGCGCTGCCTGCTCGTCGTCCCGGAACCCGGCTCGTGACCAGCCGCTGTACAGCAGCTGCCGGGCCGCAGCCGGGGTGCGCTTCTCCACCGGCAGCTCCCACCACGAGCGCAGCGCCGCGTGCACCGCCGAGCCGACGGTGTTGTGCGCCCACGGCGGGCCCTTCGGCGGGCTCGGCCGGGTGAGGTAGGCGAACCGGTAGCGGCGCGGGCAGTCGGCGAAGGTTGCCAACTTGCTCGGCGTGCAGGAGAACAGCCGCTTGGGCATGCCCGGCATCTCGAGCTGGTCGCTCACCGCGTTCCCCCCGTCGTCACGCCGCCACGGTAGCCGCGGTGACCGACAGGATCAGTCGGCGAACGCGGCGCTGCCGGTGCCGGCGGCCAGCAGCGCCTCGAACTGCGCCGGGTCGGTGGTGCAGGCGCCGATCGGGGTGCGCTTGTTGGTGCCGTGGTAGTCGCTGGACCCGGTCTGGATCAGCCCCAGCCCGGTCGCCAGGGCACGCAGGTAGGCCCGCTGGTCGGGCGTGTGGTCGGGGTGCTCGACCTCCAGGCCGAGCAGCCCGGCGGCCGCCATCTCGGCGATCGCGTCGTCTCCCACCACCCGGCCCCGCTTCGTTGCCAGACCGTGCGCGAACACCGGCACCCCGCCGGCGGCGCGGACGAACCGGATGCCGTCGAGCACGTCGGTGTCCGCCTTGGTCAGGTAGTAGGGGCTGCCGTGGTGCAGCAGCGTGGCGAAGGCGTGGTCGACCGAGTCGACCACGCCGGCGTCGACCAGCGCCCGGGCCACGTGCGGCCGCCCGACCACCCCACCCTCGCTGCGCGCGACGATCTCCGCCCAGACGATCGGGTAGCCGTCGGCGGCGAGCGCGGTGACGATCCGCTCCCCCCGGCTGAGCCGCTCCTCGCGCAGCCGCACCCGCTCGGCGGCGAAGGCGGGGTGCAGCGGGTCGAACAGGTACGCCAGCAGGTGCACGCTGATCGGCGTCTCACCGGCCGGGAAGTACCGGCAGGACAGCTCCATCCCCGGCACCAGCGTCAGACCGGACGGGCGCGCCTGCTCGGCGAGGGTCCAGCCGGCGGTGGTGTCGTGGTCGGTGAGGGCGACGACGTCGAGCCCGGCCGCGGCCGCGGTGGCGACCAGGGCGGCGGGGCTGTCGGTGCCGTCGGAGACCGAGGAGTGGGTGTGCAGGTCGATGCGCACGCCCCCAGCGTGCCGCACCGGCCCGGCGTGCGTCGCGGCGCGGTCGCGGGGACCGGTCAGGACGGTGGGCGGGTGCGCCGGATGGGGGCGGTGTCGTGCCGGCGCCCCGACTGCAGCGGCGGCGGCATGTGCTGCTCGGGAGCTGCCTCGGCACCCCGATCGTCGGCGTTCATCGACCCCTCGGCGTCCTCGTCGGAGCTCACCGGGTTGGTGGAGAAGTCGGTGCCGAACATCAGCTCCGACAGCCTCTTGTACAGCGCGTTGGCGTGCGGCAGGTAGGTGATCTCGTCCAGGCCCTGCGCCTGGCCGGCGGACTCGAACCGGAAGGTGCCGTAGCCGAGGACCTGACCCCAGCCGGTCTCCTTCCAGGTCAGGTCGGTGATCCGGCGCAGCGGCATGACGGCGACGGTCCGGATGAACACCCCGGAGGTCATCAGCACCCGCCGCCGGGTGATCAGGAAGTGCCGGACCCACCACTCCCCGACGTGCAGGCCGAGGTAGAGCAGCGCACCGAGGACCACGACCAGGCCGACGACGGTCGAGAAGCCGTCGTCCGGGTCGAGCTGCAGGAACCACACCCCGACCGCGAACGCCGGGACGCCCCGGAGCGCCGGGCGCGCCAGCACCGCCGGGTGGCGGCGGGTGGCGATGACCGGTGGTTCATCGGGGAGCAGGTACTTCTCGGCGTCCTTGCCCCAGCGGGGGCGCCTCGAGCGGGGGCCGGACACGGCCGCGCTCAGACCAGTGATTCCACGAAGGCCGACAGGGAGTCGGCCGCGTCACTGAGCGCGCCACCGGCACTGCGCACGATGCCGGCTGCGTCCTCGGGCCGCTGGATCACGTAGAAGACGACGAAGGCGATCGCCAGCCAGATGAGCACCTTCTTCAGCAAGGTCGCACCGTTCCCTTCCTCAGGTGGCCAGGCGGACCCGGCAGCGACCAGGCGAGCGGGCCGACGGCGGTACACCTCGACGGCCGTCCGGACCGCGGACCCATGGGTAACAGCAGCCCCACCCGGAACACCACTCGCCACGCCGAGGGCGTGTCGAACGGATCCACTCCGGCCGGTTCGCCCCGTCCGCTCAGCGGCCGGGCAGCAGCCGATCGGTCATCGGGCCGAGCGGGAGGTCGGGGTAGACCCGCTCCCGCAGGTCCAGCAGCGCGAGGTCCTCGGCCAGCAACCAGGCGGCCGACGCCGGCCAGGTGACCAGCCACAGCCAGACGCCGTGCGCCTCCCCGACGTAGGCGGCGCGGTCGTCGCCCACCGGCACGAGCCACAGCGGCACCCGCTGCCCCGCGGCCTCGACCGCCACGGTGGAGGGGCCGGCACCGACCAGCTCTCCCGGGTCGACGCCGGGCAGCCCGGCGTAACCGCAGCCGAGGCCCGTGCCGGGCTCCTCGGCCACGAGCACCAGTTCGGCGGAGCCACCCAGCGGCGCCGGGCCGGCGCAGGCGACGACGATCGCCCGGGCCCCGGGCTCACCACCCCAGGCCAGCCCGGTGACCGCCCAGCCGCCGGGCATCGGGTCGGGCACCCAGGCCGGTACGCGGGCGTCTGCGCACACCGCGCTGATCGCGTCGTGGGCGACCACGGCGGTGTGGTGCAGCGGGGTGACGGCTGCGTGCACGTGGCACCAGCCCTCGTCGGCCGAGCCGGGGCGGATGACCAGCACCTCGCCGCAGCGCGGGCACACCGGGGAGACACTCATCGCCGCTCACCGTCCTGTTCTGCCGTGGGTTCGTCAAGCATCGCCTCAGCGTCCCGCCGTCCCGGGCACCGGGTCCCCGGCCGCCCGTACCCTTTCCGAGGTGGACGACCCGCGGCCGGAGGTGGCGTGCGTCGGCGCCGTGGTGCACGACGAGCGGGGCCGCCTGCTGCTGATCCGCCGGGGCCACGCCCCGAGCGCGGGCCTGTGGTCGGTGCCGGGCGGGCGGGTGGAGCCCGGCGAGTCCGAGGCCGACGCCGTCGTGCGGGAGACCGCCGAGGAGACCGGGCTGGCCGTGCGCCCGGTGCGGGTGCTGGGCCGGGTGCGGGTCGACGGGGACGGCGTCGTCTTCACCGTCACCGACTGGCTGTGCACCGTGGTCGAGCCCGGGCGACAGCCGGTGGCCGCGGACGACGCCGACGACGCCGTCTTCGTGGACGCCGCCGGGCTGACCGCGCTGGAGACGGCGCCCGGCGTGCTCACCGCGCTCTCCGGCTGGGGCGTGCTCCCCCACTGAGCTCGCGAGCACCCGGAGCCGCACTCACCTGGGGTCCGACGGCGGCAGCAGGGGCGGTGAGAACACCTGGTCGATGGGGAGCGGCCCGACGTACCGCTGGCAGGTGCAGGGGACCTGCTTGTACGCGGTGGGCTCCTTGTCGGAGTCGTACTTGAGCGGGTCGCCGTTCATCATCCCGTGGCACCGCTCGGTCTCCGCGTTGTGCATCGACATGCCGTGACCGCACCCGCAGATCGCCTGGATCGGCTTGGGAGCCCGGTGGCGGCGCCCCTGCACGTAGCCGATGGCCTGCCCCAGCAGCACCGCCCCCACCCCGACGAGGACAGAGATCGGGTCCATCACCCACCGCCCTCTCCGCCGGCGCGGTGGCCGGCGGCGTCCGCCGGCACGGCGTGCCCGGGGCCGGTCACCGCCGGACGGGCTCGGGACGCCCGGGCTGCTCCCCGCCGCGGGCCTCGCCGTAGGAGCGCTTGGGCACCATGACCTTCCGGCGGAAGACGCAGACCACGGTGCCGTCCTGCTTGTAGCCGATGGTCTCGACGTGGACGACACCGCGGTCGTCCTTGGAGCGGGACTCCGTCTTGTCCAACACGGTGGTCTCGCCGTAGATCGTGTCGCCGTGGAAGGTCGGGGCGACGTGCTTGAGCGAGGAGACCTCGAGGTTGGCGATCGCCTTGCCCGAGACGTCGGGGACGCTCATGCCGAGCAGCAGCGAGTAGACGTAGTTGCCGACGACGACGTTCTTGCCGAAGTCGGTGGTCTCCGCGGCGTAGTGGGCGTCCAGGTGCAGCGGGTGGTGGTTCATGGTGAGCAGGCAGAACAGGTGGTCGTCGTACTCGGTGACGGTCTTGCCGGGCCAGTGCTTGTAGGTGGCGCCGACCTCGAACTCCTCGTAGTACCGGCCGAACTGCATCTGGCTGCTCCCGCTGGTCGACATCGGGCGACGGACGACGCAGGTGGGACTGCCGGGGCCCCGGGTGCACACGTGCGCCCCGGCTGCCCGCCACGGAGCGACGATGACCCGTCTGGACGGGCGCCGATCCTACGATGGCCCGGTGCACCTGCAGTCCGCCCCTGACCTGCCGGCCGAGGCCGAGGTCGAGCGCCTGACCCCCGGCGGGCGGCGCATCCGGCTGGCTGCGGCCGCGATCGTGCTGGCCCTGCTGCTGGCCGGCACCGTGTGGGGGGACGACGACACCTTCCCCTTCGGCCCGTTCCGGATGTACTCCACCCGCGCGAACCCCGACACCCCGGTCGTCTCGACCCGGGTGGTCGGGCTGACCGCCACGGGTGAGGAGGTCCGGCTCTCCGGCGGCGAGGTGGGGCTGCGACGGGCCGAGTTCGAGGGCCAGCTCCCCCGCATCTTCCGGGAGCCCTCGCTGCTCGGGCTCCTCGCCGACTCCTACGCCGAGCGCAACCCCGACGCCGAGGAGCTGGTCGAGGTGCAGGTCGTGCAGCGCCGCATCGACCTCGAGGACGGCCAGCGGACCGGTGAGGTCAGCGACCGGGTGCTGATCGAGCACCAGCTGGAGGACGGCGAGTGAGCACCGCAGCGACCACCCCAGGCACTGCCGCGCCGGTGCGCCCGGAGGTGGCGCCGGCCGTCCCCGGCACCCCCCGCTGGTGGTTCCGCCCCGTGCCGCTGGCCCGGATCGCGGTGTTCCGGGTGATCGCCTACCTGTTCATCCCGGTCGACGTCTTCCTCACCACGGCGTGGGTGCGTGCCCACGCCGACGTGCCCACCGACTGGTACGCGCCGCTGCTGATCGGCCGGCTGCTGCACCTGCCGACCCCGACGCACACCCTCGTGCTGGTCGTCCAGTGGGCACTCGTGGTCGCCGCGGTGGCCGCCGCCACCGGCCGTGCGCCGCGGCTGCTCGGCCTCGCCGTCTTCCTCCTCTACTCGGAGTGGATGGTCATCGCGATGAGCTACGGGAAGGTCGACCACGACCGGATCGCCTTCCTGGTCGCCCTGGCGGTGCTGCCGACGATCGGCCGGGCGCGGCTGCGGGACCGGCGCTCCTCGGAGGCCGCCGGCTTTGCCATGGCGGCCGTGCTGGTCACCGTGATGCTCACCTACTTCCTCGCCGCCTGGGCGAAGATCCGGTTCGGCGGCTGGGACTGGGCGACCGGTGCCACGCTGACCCGCGCGCTGGTCCGCCGGGGCACCGACCTGTCGATGTGGACGCTGGACGTCGCCTGGCTGTTGCCGACGGCGCAGTGGGTGATGATCGTCCTCGAGCTGGCCGCACCCTTGATCCTGCTGGTGCGCACCGACCGGGCCCGGATCGGGCTGGTGCTCTTCCTGCTCGGCTTCCACGCGATGGTCTACGCCGGGGTCACGATCATCTTCCTGCCGCACTGCATCGCGATCCTGTCGATCCTGCCGTGGGAGCGGCTGTCGGTGCTCCAGCGCCGGGACACCCTGGGCGGCGTCCCAGCCGTGCCCGGGAGCCCCGTCCCAGGCTGACGGGCCCGGCCGGGCCCGTCAGCAGCGCACCGCCTGCGTCGGCGTCCGACCGGCCGGCCGGCGTCAGAGCATCGCGCCGATCCGGGCGGCCATCTCGGCCTCGTGCTGCTGGTACGCGGAGGCGACGCTGGTCAGCAGCTGGCCCATGCCGGTGAGCGCCTCGCTCATGCCCTGACTGGACAGTCGCCACTTCTCGTACAGCTCGCTGAACTGGACCGCGGCCTGGCTGTCGGTCCACCCCTCCAGCACCGAGCTGTTGATCCCGGCGGACAGCGTGGCGTGCCGGGCCGAGGTGTCGGCGGCCTCCGCCCGGCACTGTCCTGCCATCGTGTTCAGCGTCGCGATGTCGACCTTCATGACTGCTCCTCACCTGCCGGGGACCTCCCGGCGGGCTCCGAACCTAGGACCGCCCGAGCGGGCGGGACCGCAGCTGTCCACAACCGGCCCGGCCGTCCACAGATGCTCGTCGAGGCCCCGCGACGCCGCCGGCCAGCGGCACCATGACCGGGTGTCCAGCTCCCCGGTGCGGTGTCCCGCATGACGACGGCGCCTGTCGAGCACACCGTCCGCTGCTGGACGCTGCAGGCCCCCGACGGCGTTCTCGACGTCGAGGTGCGAGCACCGGACGAGGCCGTGCTCGGCGACGTCCTGGCCGGGTTCTCCGAACAGCTCCACCTCCCGCCGGCTCAGCTCTGGTCCGGTTCGAGTGCGCTGCCGGCCAGCACCCCGCTGGGGTCCGAGGTCCTGCGCCACGGCGCCCTCCTGGGGTGGGGCCGCCCGGGGCCCCGGGAGCCGGCCGAGGGCGGTGCGCTCGAGCTGCACGTGGTGGCCGGGGCGGACGCCGGCCGCACGGTCGCGCTCGGCCAGGGTGCGCTCGTCGTCGGCCGCGGCGCGGCGTGCGGGCTGACCCTCGAGGACCCGGACGTCTCGCGCCGTCACGTCGTCGTCTCGGTGGCCGAGGGGCGGGTCACGGTCGCCGACCTCGGGTCCTCCAACGGCACCACGCTGACCGACCGCACCGGCGCGGTCTCCGCAGTGGGCCCCGCTGACCAGGAGTGGCCGGTGGACGCGACGCTCCGGCTGGGTGGCAGCGCCCTCCGGCTGACCGGCCCACGCGGCGCCGGCCTGGAGTCCGCTGCCGCGCCGGCAGGACGGGTGCACGTCCGCCCGCTCCCCTGGTCCCCGCCGGCTCCGGCGAGCACGACGGTGCTCCGGCCGGCGGCCCCGCCGGAGCCGGCACGGCGACGGCTGGGCTGGGTCGCCGTCGCGCTCCCGGCGGTCGGCGGGGTGCTGATGGCCTGGCTCCTCGCCACGCCGCACTTCCTCTTCTTCGCCCTGCTGAGCCCCGTCGTCGCCGTGGCCAGCTGGACGTCGGACCGACTGTCCGGCCGCCGCGGCCACCGCCGGGAGGTGGCTGCGCACGCCGTGGCGCTCGCCCGGGCCGACGCCGAGCTCGGCCGAGCGGTCGCCGCCCACCGCGCGGCGCAGGAGGCCGCGCACCCCGACCTCGCCCTGCTGGCCGCCGCCGCGCGTCGGCGCAGCAGCCCGCTGTGGTCCCGGACCGGTTCGGCCGCCGCTGCACTCAGCGTGCGACTGGGCACCGGCCCTGGCCCCACCTCGGTGACCAGCGCCGAGCCCGGTGGGGACCGTGCCACCGTCCCGGGCGAGCACCTGCCGGTGGCGCTGCCGCTCCAGGACGGGTGCGGCCTGGGCATCGTCGGGCCGCGGGCAGCGGTCCTCGGCGTGGTCCGTGCACTGGTCTGCCAGCTGGCCGTCCTGGCCCCTCCCTCGGATCTGCGGGTGGTGCTGGTGGCGGGCCGGGACCACCTCGCGGACTGGCGGTGGTGCCGCTGGCTGCCCCAGCTGCAGGGCGTGATCGTCCCGGGCGAGCCCGTCCCCGACCGGTTGCTGGCCGCGCTGTCCGGTGCCCCTGCCGCCGGCGGCGGCGGCGGCGCTCCACCCCGGACGGTGGTCGTGGTGGACGGCCCGATCGACCCGGCGACCGCCGCCCTGGTCGCGGGCTCCGCTGCCCACGCCGTACGGCTGGACCTCGCCGGGACCGAGGCCGCCCTCGCGTTGCCGGCGCTGGCCCGGCTGCAGGTCACCGGGGAGACCGGCACCGGAGGTCGGCTGCGGCTGCCCGGCGCCGACCAGGAGCGGTTCGTCGATCTCGACGCGGTCGGTGCAGGGACCGCCGACCGGATCGCCCGGGACCTGGCCCGGCTCGCCGTCCCGGCGTCCGCGGGTGAACTGCCCGACACGGCCCGGCTGCTCGACCTGCCGACCGCCGGGCTCCGGCTGGACCCGCGGGACAGCCAGGCGTCCGGCACCTGGGACCGGGATCGCAGCCGCCTGCTGGCCACGCTGGGCGCCACCGGCGAGAGGCCGGCCCGGATCGACCTGGTCGCCGACGGTCCCCACACGCTCGTCGCCGGCACGACCGGCTCGGGCAAGTCCGAGCTGCTGCAGACCCTCGTCGCCAGCCTGGCCCAGCACCACCCACCGGACCGGTGCAGCTTCCTGCTCATCGACTACAAGGGCGGAGCCGCCTTCGGCGAGGCGGCGACGCTCCCGCACACCGTGGGGATGCTGACCGACCTGGACACCCAGTCCACGGCGCGGGCGCTGCGGTCACTCTCCGCGGAGCTGACCCGCCGGGAACGCCTGCTGGCCGAGCACGGTGTGCGCGACCTCGCGGCCCTGCCGGCACCGGTCGCCGCCAGCCGCCTGGTGATCGTCGTCGACGAGTTCGCCACCCTGGCCGAGGAGCTCCCGGGCTTCGTCACCGGCCTGGTGGGCATCGCCCAGCGCGGCCGGTCGCTGGGCGTCCACCTGGTGCTGGCCACCCAGCGCCCGGCCGGTGTGGTCAGCCCGGAGATCCGGGCCAACTGCTCGCTGCGGATCTGCCTGCGGACCACCGACGAGGGTGATGCCCGTGACGTGCTCGGCAGCACCCTGCCCGCGCACCTGCCCCCCGACCGCCCGGGCCGGGCGTACCTGCGGACCGGCAACGGGCCGGCCGTGCTGCTGCAGGTGGCGCGGGTCTCCGGGCGCGCGGCGCCGGTCGGTGCGCCGCTGGCCGTCGCGCGCCGTCACTGGCCGCCACGGCCGGGGCCGGCGCAGTCCGCGTCACCCGACGGCGGGGCAAGTGACCTGCAGCGTCTGGTCGCGGCGCTCGGGGCACGGGCACGGGCGGACGCCATCGACCCGCCGCACCGGCCCTGGCTCCCCCCGCTGCCCGACCAGCTCGCCGCTGCGGCGCTCGACCGCTGGGCGCCGGAGGCACCGGCGTCCCGGCTCCGGCTCGGCCTCCGCGACTCCCCCGACGCGCAGCTCCAGGCACCGCTGGAGCTGGACCTGGACGCCGGTGGCGGGTGGCTGGTGGTGGGCGGGCCCCGCAGCGGGCGGACCACCGCGCTGCGCACCGTGTTGGGCGAGGCGGTCCACCACCTGCCGCCCGGTGGCCTGCAGGTGCACGTGCTCGACCACGGGGGCGGCGGCCTCGTGACCCTGGCCGCGGCCCTGCCGCACACCGGCACGGCCGTCGGCCGGGACGACGCGCACCGCACCGTGCGGCTGCTCGCCCGGTTGACCGAGGAGGTGGACCGGCGCCGCGGCGGTGGTGCGGCACCCGCGCCGCTGCTCCTGCTACTGGTCGACGGCTACGAGAGCGTGGCCGCGCAGCTGGAGGCGGCCGATCCCGCCACCGGGGCGGCGGCACTGCTGCGGCTGGCGCGGGACGGTGCTGCCGTCGGCCTGACGGTCGCCCTGACCGCCGAGCGCGCCGTCCCGGGTGGACGACTGGCGGGCTCCGTCCGGGAGCGCCTGGTGCTGCCGTTGCCCGACCGGGCCGACTACGCGGTGGTCGGTGTGGCCGCGCGTGCGGTGCCGGGCCACCGGCCGCCGGGGCGCGCCCTGGTCGGCGAGGACGCCGCGGAGTGTCAGCTGGCGCTGCCCCGCACCCCTCTCGCGTCCGCGACCGACCAGCCGGGGGCGTCGTCCGCCGAACCGCCGGTGCGGGTGGTCGAGCTGCCCGCGGACCCGGGTCTGCCACTGCCCGCTCCGGCACCCGCCGGCGACCGACCGGGGACGTGGTGGTTGCCGGTCGGCCCCGGCGGCGACGGCGGGGAGGCGGTCGGCGTGGACCTCGCCCGCACCGGCGGCCTGCTGGTGGTCGGCCCACCGGGCAGCGGCCGGTCCAGCGCGCTCCGGGCCTTCGGCAGCCACGCTCGGTCGGCCGGTGCGGCCGTGCTCGAGCTGGTCACCGCACCCGCACCGGTCACCGGAGAGGGCGGCGGCGGACCGATGCACCTGCCCGCCCAGCTGTCTGGGACGGACCCCGCCGGGGTGCGCAGCTGGTTGGCCGGGCACGACGCGTCCCGGGTGCTCGTGCTCGCCGACGACCTGAGCTCGCTCTCCGACGAGGTCGGTGACCTGCTGGCCTCACAGAGCTCATCGACCGGCCGGGTGACGGTCATCGGGGCCGGGACCGCCGCGGAGGTCGCCGGGGCCTTCCGTGGTCCCGCGGCCGCGCTGCGGCGCAACCGCACCGCCGTGCTGTTGCGGCCGGCACCCGGCGACGCCGAACTGCTCGGCCTCCGGGTGCCCCGGACACCGCTGCCCCCGCGGCCTGGATCAGGTTGGCTGGTGACCCCGCACGAGGTCATCCGGGTGCAGGTCGCCCGGCACCGTTCCGCACCGGGCACCCGGTGACCGACCGGTCAGAGCAGCTCGAGCGCCGGACCGATCTCCTGGGTCGCGTACCAGGCGAGCTCGTGCCCCTCCGCCTGGTCGACGACGAACTGCGCCTCTTCGCTGCCCAGGTCGGCCTCCAGCACGACGGCGACCGCCGCGCGGACGTCCGCCTCGGCCTCGGCTCCGTCGACGTGCGCGCTGGCGATGTCGCCGGTGGCCAGGTCGGCCGTGGTCCGCGCGGCGCCGGCGTCGGCGCCCTCGTCGTGGATGGGGGTCACCGAGGTGTCCGGGACGTCCGCGGCGAGCACCACCCGGCGGCGGGCGGCCAGCGGGTCGACGTCCATCAACCGGAGGCTCGCCCGCGCCGCGGCGAGCAGCGCGGCGTACTCGAGCTCCTCGTCGTCATCGCTCAGCTCGTAGAAGTCCCGCAGCTGCGGGGTGACCGTGAAGACCGTGTGCGGCCCCTCGAGTCGGCCCTCGTCGAGCAACCGCTGCAGCACGGTCGTCGTGGCCGGCAGGTACACGCGCACCGGTTCGCCTCCTCCTGGTCGACAGTTCCCAGCGACACCAACGCCGCCGACCCGACGATCTTCCCAGGCGCCGTTGTGTGGGCCCCGGACGCACGCCCGGGCCGGGGATCAACCGGCCTCCGTCAGCGCGACGCCTCCACCAGGTAGGCGATCTCCTGCTCGATGAGGTCGGCCAGGTCGTCGACGTCGCTGACGCTGTCCCGGTCCGCGTTCAGCCCGAAGTAGACGGTGCCGTCGTAGCTGGTCAGCCCGATCGCCAGCCCCTGCCCCCGGACCAGGGGCACCACCGGGTAGACCTCGACCATCCGCGCCGGGCCGGCGTAGAGCGGCACCTGAGGGCCGGGCACGTTGGTGACGACCAGGTTGAACAGCCGACGGGAGAGCCCGCTGGCGGCGCGGGCACCGAGGGCGTGCAGCGTCGGTGGGGCGAACCCGGAGAGGGCGCTGAGCGTGTCCGCCCCGACCGACTGCCCGCTGGGCGCCAGGCCGCGCATCGCGAAGCTGATCCGGGCCAGCCGCACCCGTGGGTTCGGCTCGCCCACCGGGAGGTCGACCAGGAAGGACCGGACCTCGTTGGCACCGCCGTCCTCCTCGGCCCGCACCGACACCGGCACCAGCGCGCGGACCGAGGAGCTGCCCACCACCGGCTCACCCCGGGAGAGGAGCCACTCCCGCAGCGCGCCGGTCACCGAGGTCAGCAGCACGTCGTTGACCGTGCCGCCGTGCGCCTTGCGCACCAGCCGCAGGTCGGCCAGGTCGGCGCGGGCGACGGCCACCCGGCGCTGCCGGCCGATGGGCGCGTTCAGCGGGCTGACCGGCGCCGGGGACACCGCGGTGCGCGCCACCGCGGTCACCAGCCCACCGGCCACCCCGGCGAACCGGGTCGCGGTGGCGCGCAGGTCGCCCGCCGCCGTGCGGGCGGTCTCGAGCACCGCCGACGGGCGCTGCAGGTACTCCTCCACCGCCTCCCAGACCAGGGCGGCCGACCCCGGCGGGCGGCGCGGGCGCCACTCGTCCGGTGCGGCCGGCGCGGGGTCTGCCTCCGGGTCCGGGTCGAGGATCACCTGCCCGATGTCGATCGCCCCGAGACCGTCGACGAGCGCTGGGTGGGTCTTGGTCACCACCGCCGTGCGGTCACCGGCCAGCCCCTCGACGAGGTACATCTCCCAGAGCGGCCGGCTGAGGTCCAGCGGCCGGGCGGTCAGCCGGGCGACCAGGTCCAGCAACTGCTCCTCGGTGCCGGGCCGGGGCAGCGCGGAGCGTCGGACGTGGTACGTCACGTCGAAGTCGGGGTCGTCGACCCAGGCCGGGTTCGCCAGGTGGCCGGGCACCTCGAGCACCTTCTGCCGGTACCGGGGCACCAGTGGCAGCCGGGCGCGCACCAGTTCGATCAGGGCGTCGTGGTCCAGCGTCCCGGACGGGCACTCCAGGACCAGCACCGCACCGACGTGCATGGGCGTGCCCGGTTCCTCCAGGTACAGGAAGGACGCGTCCAACGCGGTGAGCCGTTCGACCAACGTGACCTCCCTCACTGGTGCCGGGTCCACGCTACGGCCCCGGCATCACGACCGGTCAGCCCACCCCCGCCCGGCCCGGCAGGTGCAACGGTCGGGGCGGCACGGCTCAGCGCGAACGCCGACGCCGCCCGGCCGGCTCGGTGACCCCGCTGAGCTGGGCGGCCAGCGTGCGCAGCCCCGTGCGCAGCGGGGAGGCGGGGGCCACCTCGGCCAGGGTCCGTCCGGCCGCCAGGGCGGCATCGGTGGCCCGCCGGTCGGCCGGCAGGAAGGCCCGGACCTCGCGGCCGGCGAAGCGGCTCAGCGCACCGGCGATCTCCTGCCGCGCGTCGCCGGGCACCGGACCCCGGCGCAGCTGGTTGACCACCACGACCGGCTCCACGTCCGGGAGCGCCTCGCGCAGCTCGGCCAGCGCCCGGACGGTGCGCTGGAGAGCGACCGGGTCGGCTCCGCCGACGCAGAGGACCACGTCGGCCTCCTCGACCACGGTGAGGGTGGCTCCGTTCCGGCGTGGCGCGGCGGTGTCGAAGGAGAGCTCCTCGTCCTCCTCCAGGCAGAACCCGCAGTCGACCACGGTCAGCGAGGCCAGCCGCCGAGCCTCCTCGAGCACCACCGCGACCGCCTGCGGCCGCAGCTCGGGCCACCGGTCGGCCCGGGCCAGCCCGGTCAGCACCCGCAGGTCCGGGTGCACCGCCCAGGCCAGTCTCGCCAGCGCCGCGACGTCCAGCGTCCCGGCCGCCGCCTGCCGGGCGGCCGCTGCCACGCCGGGGGACTCGTCCAGCAGGCCGAGCACCTGCGCGACCACACCGCCGTACACGTCCCCGTCCACCAGCAGCGTGGAGACCCCGAGGCGGGCCGCCTCGTCGGCGAGCCCGACGGCCACGGTGGTGCGACCGGGCGCGCCCGTCGGGCCCCAGACCGCCACGACCCGGCCCCGGCCGGCCGGGCGGGCCGACTCCTCGGGCGGCAGCCCCAGCACGGGCAGCGCCGACCGCGGGTCGCCGACCTCGTGGCCACCCACCGGCCCGCCGCGCACGGCGTCCCGGAGCGCGCGGGCGATCTCCTCGGCCGGGGCGTCGGCGGGCAGCACCCGGACGACGCCGAGCTGGCGGAGCCGGTCGGTCGCCCGGGTGTCCCCGGGTTCGACCAGCCCGACGACCGCGATGCCGGCGGCGGTCAGCCGGGCCACCGCCGTGCCGTCCAGCCGGCGCAGCTCGGCCGACAGCAGCGCCGCCTGACCGGTGCCGGTCGTCGCGGCGGCCAGCAGGTCGGCGACGTCGACGCAGCGCCGGACGACGGTGACCCCGTGGTCCTCGCGGTCCAGCGCCCCGACGAGCTCGGACTCCCAGGACGCGCCGGTCACCGCGGTGAAGACCTGCAGGGCCATCAGTCCACCGGCCCGGCCGGGACGACTGCGGACGGTGTGTCGCTGCGGTCGGCCGTGGGCCCACCCGTGCCGGGTGGAGCCTCGACGGAGTTCCGGACCACGACCACCAGGCCGCGCCCCCGGATCGAGGCGAGCACGTCGGCGGCGTCCTCGGCCGGCACGGCGACGACCACCTGCACCGTCGACGTGGCCGTGGAGAGGACGCCGTCCCCACGCCCGGTGACCGCCTGCACCGGTGCAGCCGCGACCACGACGTCCACCCCGCCGCCGGTCGGCGCGGACCCGCCCACCACCGGGTCGGCCACGGCGTAGACGTCGACCACCTGCCCGCGGTCGAGCCCGGGCGGGACGTAGCCGGCCTGCACCGGGAGCGCGAGCTGCACCAGGTCACCCGGCTCCTCGAGCACCGATCGCGGCAGGAGCTCTCCGCCCCGCACCGCGCGGGCGAGCACCCGCCCCGCCGGGCGGGTGCTGGTGGCCAGGTAGGCCTCCGCGACGTCGTCCAGCCGGACGGAGACCGGGACCAGGTCGGCCTCGGACAGCACCGTGCCGGCCGCCAGGTCGCCGGCAGCCGACCAGACGGGCACGGTGGCGTCCGCAGCCGTCACCACCCGGGCGCCGACCAGGACCGAGCCCAGTACGAGCAGCACCCCGAGCACCAGCCGCAGGTCCAGCCAGCGGGGCGGGCGGACCCGACGCGCCGCCGGGCAGGGTGGAGCCGTGTCGGCGCGCACGGTGGACGGCGCCACGGTGGGCGCGCTCATCGGTCGGTCATCCCTCGCCCTGTCTGTCCGTCTCGGGCCGGTCACCCGGCTGACCTCGCCGTACGCGGTCGCGGAGGGGGATCATGACCGAGGGACGAGCCGGTGCGCAGCGGTTGTCCACACCTTCGGGTGGACCATCCGGGCCCCTTTCACCCGACTGCCACACTGGCGGGCACCTTCGACGGGAGAACTCCGACCCCATGGCCACCCAGCGCTTCCTGACCCTCGACGACGTCGCGGAGATCCTCAACGTCTCCTGGTCACAGGCCTACGCGCTGGTGCGCCGCAAGGAGCTGATCGCCATCCAGATCGGCGGTCGGGGTCAGTGGCGGGTCGAGAAGGACGAGCTGGAGCGCTTCATCCAGCAGAAGTACGCCGAGGCGCGCTCGTCCGCCGTCGCCGAGGAGCCGGCCGCCGACGACGCCGAGGTGGACTCCGCGCGCTGAGCGAGCCGCTCAGCCGGCCGCCGGCTCCGACGTCCGGAGCGCGACGAGCGCGTCCAGCGGCACCGCCCGGACCCCGGTGACCGCCCCACGGCGCCGGGGCTGGTCGATCGGGTGCTCGGCCACCTCCAGGAAGTCCGCCCCGACCCGGTCGACGGTCCCCGCCAGGACGGCGCCGTCCACCAACAGGCAGTGCAGTGCGGCCCGGTCCCGGGCCAGTGCCCGAGCCGCCCGGCGGAGGTCCAGGGCCCGGTCCACGACACCGGCCGTGTCGGCCACGGCGGTCACGGCGGTGAGCCCGGAGACGGCGCTCACCGCCCCCAGCGCGACCAGCACCTCGCGACGCTGGTGATCGACCAGCAGCACCCAGTCGACGCCGACGTCGACGAGCCGGCCGGTGAGCTCACCGGCACCGCGGGAGCTCAGCGAGACCTCCTGCCCGGCCGAGCCCCGTAGCCGGTCGGCCAGCCGGATCCGTCCGTGCTCGGCGCGTGCCCGGGACGCCTCGTCGCCCTGCTGGACGGCGGCCTCCTGCTCGGCCAACTGGCCCTCGAGGTCGGCGAACAACTGCTCCCAGCGCATGACCGGAGGTTAGCCCGTCCACAGATCCTTGCGTTTGGTTGCGTTTGCTTCGATTGGTGGTGTTTGGTCCTCCTTGTGAGCGGAGCGGGCATGTCGGCAGTGCGCTGGGCGGTGACGGCGCCGGCGTTCGCCCTGGTCGCCGGTGGCCTGCGCCGGCTGGGGTCGGAGCCGGGGACGATCCGCGCTGCGCTGGACGATCCCCAGCGGCTGGTCGACACCGCCGGGGCGGACGCCCTCGTGCTGGTGGCGGTGACCGCCCTGGCGTGGCTCTGCTGGGCCTGGGGCGCACTCGGCCTGCTGCTGACCGCAGCCACCGCGGCGCCCGGCCTGGCCGGCCGGACGGCCGGGGTGCTGCTGCGCGGGGTGCTGCCGGCCGGCGCCCGGCGGGTCGCGGCGATCGCGATCGGGGTCGGCCTCAGCACTGCGGCGCCCATCGCGCTGCCCAGCGGTCCGGGTCCCCTCGCCGTCGCCTCGGCCGAGACGAGCCCCGCCACCGCCGGCTGGCCGTCGGGGCCTGCGGCACCCGTCGTGCAGCCCGACTGGCCGGACGCACCGGCGGCGGCGGAACGCACAGCCCCGGCGGAGGACGCAGCCCGGGCGCCCGACTGGCCGGGGCCGGAGACCGGCGACCACGTCGTCCTCCGCGGCGACTGCCTCTGGGACATCGCTCGCGACTGGCTCACCGACCGCCATGCCGAGCAGCCGGTCACCGACGCCGAGGTCGCCGCCGCCGTGCAGGCGTGGTGGGCGGCCAACGCCACCGTCATCGGCCCCGACCCGGACCTGCTGCTGCCCGGTCAGGTGCTGCGGCCTCCCACCTGACCCGCCCCCGATCCGCCTTCCCGAGGAGACACCGATGACCGCCGCGCCGCAGCTCTCTCCCGCACCACCTGCTCCCCCGTCGTCCGAGCCGCTGACCGCTGCGCCGGCGTCGGCCCCCCGGCGGCTGCAGCTCGTCGTCGTCCGCACCCCCGGACCTCCCCTGCAGGAGGAGGGCCTGCCGGTGCGGCTGCTGGTCCCGGGCCGGCGCACACCACGGCCGACACCTCCGCCCGGCCCGCGGCCCCGGTTGGACCGGCCGGCCCGGCCGGCCGGTGACGCGGCGGACTTCGGGCCGGCCTGGACGCGCCGGGCCGAGCTGCCCGACCCGCAGGCCGTCGGCCGCCGACTGGTCACCCTCACCCTGGAGGCGTTCGCCGGCCGCCGGCCGATCAGCCAGCTGCAGTCCCTGGTGAGCCCAGCGCTGTTCCAGGCCCTCAGCGGGCGTCGCCGCCCGCGCTGGTGCACCGAGGGGACCGCTCCACTGCTGCTGAGCTCGGTACGGGTCTGCGAACCGGTGGACGGGGTGGCCGAGATCAGCGCCGTGGCCCGGCGCGGCGGCCGGGCGCATGCGGTCGCCGCCCGGCTGGAGGGGGTGGACGGGCGCTGGCGGTGCACGGCCCTGCAGGTCGGCTGACCGGCTCCCCACCCGGTGGCGCGGGTCCCGGACCACCCGGCGACGCCCCGCCGACCAGGTGGTCAGCGGGGCGTCGCCGGGTTCAGTGCGTCAGCCTGCGACGCCGTGGCACTGCTTGTACTTCTTGCCCGAGCCACACGGGCAGGGCGCGTTGCGGGGGGTCTCCTTGGTGCCGGTGACGGTCGCCGTCTTCGCCGCCTTGGCCCGGCCACCGTCCTTGGGCGACGCGTCCAGGCTGGGGGCGCTGTAGCTCAGCTCCGTCTGGTCCGGGGCCTCCAGGCCCTTGACGTCCAGCTCCGGCCCGGTGCCCGTGGACGCCGGCGCCGCCGACTCCGTGGGCGCCGGCGCGGCAGCCGCCGCGGGGGCGGCCTTGCGGGTGCGCCGGGCCGAGCTCGTCGTCCCTCCGCCGTTGGACGTCGGCGCAGCAGCCGGCACGGCCGGAGCCGTGCCGTTGCCGTCCGCTGCAGGGGCGACCGGCTCGGCGGCCGGTGCGGTGGACTCGGCCGGCGGGGTCGGCGCGGCCGGCTCCGCGGGAGCGGCCGGCGCGGCCGGGGCAGCGGCCGCCGCCTGGGCTGCGGCGGCGGCCTGCCGGGCCAGCACGCGCTGGGTCCCGGCCTGCGCCCGGGAGAGCGCCTCCGCCTCGGCGGCCGCCTGCTTCTGCGCGGCCTCCGCTGCCTGCTGCTCCTTGGTCTTGACCTCGAGGTTGAAGAGGAAGCCGAGCGACTCCTCCTTGATCCCGTCGAGCATCGCGTTGAACATGTCGTAGCCCTCGCGCTGGTACTCCACGACCGGATCGCGGTTGGCCATCGCACGCAGGTGGATGCCGGCCCGCAGGTAGTCCATCTCGTAGAGGTGCTCGCGCCACTTGCGGTCCAGCACCGTGAGCAGCACCCGCCGCTCGAGCTCGCGCATCACCTCGGAACCGAGCGCCTCCTCGCGGGCGGCGTAGGCGGTGTGCACGTCGGCGAGCAGCTCCTCCTTCAGCACGTCCGCGGTCAGCGCCGCCTGGTCGCCATCGGCGACCCGGTCGAGCAGCTCCTGCCGGTCCAGGCCCACCGGGTACAGCGCCTTGAGGCCGGCCCACAGCTGCTCGAGGTCCCAGTCCTCGGCGTAGCCGGTCTCGGTCGCACCGCTGACGTAGGCGATGACGACGTCGTCGACCATCGTCTGCACCTGCACGTGCAGGTCCTCGCCGTCGAGCACCTTGCGACGCTCGTCGTAGATGACCGTGCGCTGCCGGTTGAGCACCTCGTCGTACTTGAGGACGTCCTTGCGGACCTCGTGGTTCTGCTGCTCGACCTGCGTCTGCGCGGACAGGATCGCCCGGCTGACCATCTTGGACTCGATCGGCTGGTCGTCGGGGACCCGCAGGGTGGTCATCATCGACTCGAGCATCGGGCCGTTGAACCGGCGCATCAGGTCATCGCCGAGTGACAGGTAGAACCGCGACTCCCCCGGGTCGCCCTGGCGCCCGGATCGACCACGCAACTGGTTGTCGATCCGCCGGCTCTCGTGCCGCTCGGTGCCCAGCACGTACAGGCCACCGGCCTCGGTCACCTGGTCGTGCTCGGTCTTGACCTGCGCCTTGGCCGACGCGAGGGCGTCGTCCCAGGCGGCCTCGTACTCCTCCGGGGTCTCTGCCGGGGACAGCCCCTTGGCGCGCAGCTCCTCGTCGGCGATGAACTCGGCGTTGCCGCCGAGCTGGATGTCGGTGCCGCGGCCGGCCATGTTGGTGGCGACGGTGACGGCGCCGAGCCGCCCGGCCATCGCGATGATCGACGCCTCCCGGGCGTGGTTCTTCGCGTTGAGCACCTCGTGCGGGATGCCCCGCTTGAGCAGGTACTTGCTCAGCAGCTCGGACTTCTCCACGCTCGCGGTGCCGACCAGCACCGGCTGACCCGCCTCGTGCCGCTCGGCGATGTCCTCGACGACGGAGTCGAACTTGGCCTTCTCCGTCTTGTAGATGACGTCGGCGCGGTCGGCACGGACCATCGGCCGGTTCGTCGGGATCGGCACGACGCCGAGGGAGTAGGTCTGGTTGAGCTCGGCGGCCTCGGTCTGGGCCGTGCCGGTCATCCCGGAGAGCTTTTCGTAGAGCCGGAAGTAGTTCTGCAGGGTGATCGTGGCGAGAGTCTGGTTCTCGTCCTTGATCTTCACCCGCTCCTTGGCCTCGATGGCCTGGTGCATGCCCTCGTTGTAGCGCCGGCCCGACAGAACTCGACCGGTGAACTCGTCGACGATGAGGACCTCGCCGTCGGTGACGATGTACTGCTGGTCCTTCTTGTAGAGCTCCTTGGCCTTCAGCGCGTTGTTCAGGTAGCTGATCAGCGGGGTGTTGGCGGCCTCGTAGAGGTTCTCGATGCCGAGCTGGTCCTCGACGAACTCCACGCCCTCCTCGGTGATGGAGATCGTCCGCTTGGCCTCCTCGACCTCGTAGTGCCGGTCACGCCTCATCAGCGGGGCGATGCGGGCGAACTCGCCGTACCACTTGGCGCTCGTCTCGGCCGGGCCGCTGATGATCAGCGGGGTGCGCGCCTCGTCGATGAGGATCGAGTCGACCTCGTCGACGATGGCGAAGGCGTGACCGCGCTGCACCAGGTCGCCCTTGCTCCAGGCCATGTTGTCGCGCAGGTAGTCGAAGCCGAACTCGTTGTTCGTGCCGTGGGTGATGTCGGCGGCGTACTGCTGCCGGCGCACGTCGGGCTTCTGGCCGGACACGATCGTGCCGACCGACAGGCCCAGGAAGCGCTGCACCCGGCCCATCCACTCGGCGTCGCGCTGGGCCAGGTAGTCGTTGGTGGTGATCACGTGCACGCCGTCGCCGCTGAGCGCGTTCAGGTAGGCCGGCAGCACACCGGTCAGGGTCTTGCCCTCACCGGTCTTCATCTCGGCGATGTTGCCCAGGTGCAGCGCGGCACCGCCCATCAGCTGCACCCGGTAGTGCCGCTGGCCCAGCGTGCGGGTGGCCGCCTCGCGGACCACGGCGAACGCCTCGGGGAGCAGGTGGTCCAGGGTCTCCCCGTCGCCGTAGCGCTCCTTGAACTCATCGGTCTTCGCGCGCAGCTCGGCGTCGGTCAGATCGGTGACGTCGGGCTCGAGGGCCTCCACCGCGTCGGCGATCTTCGTCAGCCGTCGGACGATCTTGCCCTCACCGGCACGCAGGATCTTGTTGAACACCACGACCCCAGCGTAGGCGGCGCGGCTGTGAACCGGTCCCGGCGCGGCCGAGCGTCCTGCCCGGACCGCCGGACTCGTACCCTCCGCGACGTGTCCTCTGCCGCAGACTCCGCACCTCCCCCGCTGCTCGGACCGGGGGTGGTGGCCTTCTTCACCGAGCGGCACCTGGCCACGCTCACCACGCTGCGCGCCGACGGCAGCCCGCACGTAGTGCCGGTCGGCGTCACCCTCGACGCCGCCACCGGCACCGCCCGGGTGATCACTTCCGGCACCTCGGCGAAGGTCCGGCACGTGCGGGGCGGGCAGGCGCAGGGCGGGCCGGCCCGGGTGGCCGTCTGCCAGGTCGACGGCAAGGTGTGGACGACGCTGGAGGGGACGGCGGTGGTGCGCGAGGACGCCGGTTCCGTCGCCGAAGCCGAGGCCCGGTACGCCGTCCGCTACCAGCAGCCACGGGTCAACCCGGCCCGGGTCGTGCTGGAGATCTCGATCGACCGGGTGCTGGGCAACGCCGAACGCTGGCGGGGTCCCGAGGAGCCGCAGTGACCGGGATGGACCTGCGCAGCATCGACCTGACCACGGAAGTCGTGCGCACCGACCGGCTGGTGCTGCGCCCCTTCCGCGAGGACGACGTCGAGCCGGTGTGGACCGCCTGCCAGAGCCCGGACATCGCCCGCTGGATCTCCGCCGTCTCGGTGCCCTACACCCGCGCGGACGCAGCCGCCTGGGTCACCGGCGAGGCCCCGGCCATGCGCCGCGAGGGCACCGGCCTCACCGTGGCGATCGAGGCCGAGGGGCGGTTCGTCGGATCCGCCGGCGTGCACCGGATCGGCCAGCACCCGCTCGGCCCAGAGGTCGGCTACTGGATCGCCCCGGATGCCCGCGGCAGCGGGTACGCCGCGGAGGCGGCACACGCGCTGGCCGAGTGGGCGCTCGGCCTCGGCGCCCCGCGGGTGTACCTGGTCGCCGACGTGCTCAACACCGGCTCGCAGCACGTGGCCAGGAGAGCCGGGTTCACCCAGGAGGGCGTGCTGCGCTCCTACCTGGCCTACCGGGACGGCAGCCGGGGCGACGCCGCGGTCTTCTCCCGACTGCCGGGCGACTGACGCCGCCCGAGGGCCGACCCGCCTGGCCGACCGTTGAGCCGCGTCACGCCCCGGCTCAACGCACGCCGACCCGGCTCAACCCACCTGGTGGCGCCCTGAACCGAGATCAGTCGACCCGGCACGGTCGCTGAACGGCGAGGAGCCGCCCTCCGCGGTGCGGAGGGCGGCTCGCCGGGGCAGCGGGTCAGGCGTGCGCGGGCTGGAGGTCCCCCGCCGCCGCGGATGCCGCGACGGCGGCGGCCGGAGCCGCGCTGTCCTCGGCGTCGGCCGGGGCGCCGAGCCGGATCAGCCCGTAGTCGAAGGCGTGCCGCCGGTAGACGACCGAGGGCACGCCGGTGTCGGCGCAGAGGAAGAGGAAGAAGTCGTGGCCGACGAGCTCCATCTCGTAGAGGGCCTGGTCGATGTGCATCGGGGTGGCCGGGTGCACCTTCTCCCGGACGATCCGGCCGGGCAGGTGCTCGTCCAGGTCGGTCACCAGAGGGCCGTCGGCCAGCGCGGCCTCGACGTCGGCTGACCCCGTCCCGTCCGGCTCCCCGACGGGGGCACTGCCCACCCCGTCGAGCACCGGCTCCTCGACCGTGGGGACGCCGTCGATCCGCACGCTCGGTGGCGTGCGCCGGCCGTGGTGCACGCGACGACGGTCGTTGGCCCGCCGCATGTGGTTCTCGAGCTTGCCGGCCGCGAGTTCCAGCGCGGCGTAGAAGTCAGGGGCTGACGCCTCGGCGCGGGCCACCGGCCCCTTGCCCCGCAGCGTGATCTCCACGCGCTGGGCGTTGGCTGTCTGCCGAGGGTTCTTCTCGTGCAGCAGCTCCACGTCGATGCGGATGACCTTGCCGTCGAACCGCTCCAGCTGGCCGACCTTGTCCTCCACCTTCTGGCGGAAGTGCTCGGGCACCTCGACGTTACGACCACGGACCACGATCTCCATGGGACCTCCCAGTTGAGCGGGGTGTGATCAACCCGACGCTAGACGCTGTACCCCGGTCCCGACAGTGGAAGCAGGGTCCGGGCCCGCTCCACCTCGACCACGCACCGTGAACGACCCAGGTGGCGCCGCGGCGAACGGCCGATGGACCCGTCGTGGAGTCGCCGCGACGACCGCGGCCACCACCGGCGTGTCCCGCCACGGCGTGTCCTCGGCCCCGGCGAGTGCCCGGGCCCCCTCGGTCAGGGTCGCTCCGCTGGTGACGACGTCGTCCACGAGCACCAGCCGGCCACCTGCGGGCACCCCGGCCCACGCCCGGTGCCCGGCGGGCAGCACGCGGAACCGGCCGGCCAGGTTGGCCCGCCGGGCGGCGGCGTCCAGGCCGGCGGAGTCCCGGGTGCGCCCGGCCCGCCCCCGCAGCCTGCCCAGCACCGGCGCCGTCCGGGAGGGCACGCCGGCTGCCCGCAGCTCGGCCACGGCGCGGTCGGCCAGTTCCCGCACGTGGTCCCGGCCCCGCTGGCGCACCGCCGCCGCCGAGCTCGGCACCGGGACGAGGACGACGGGCGCGGTCGCCGGCCCGGCCGCACCGGCCAGCACGACGCCGACGGCCAGCGCCAGCGCCGTGCCCAGCGGCCCGGCCAGCTCGGCCCGGCCGTGCTCCTTGAAGGCCAGCACCGCGGGGCGCACCGGCCCGGCGTAGGCGCCGGCCGCCACGGTCGGCGGGAAGCCGGGCGGGTGCCGCCGCGGCTCGGCCAGCCGGGGTCGGGTGAGCCGACGCCGGCAGGCCGGGCACAGGACGTCGCCGGGCCGCGCGCAGCCGGCGCAGCTGCGGGGCAGGACCAGGTCGGCCAGTGCCCAGCTCCCGGCCCGCAGCACCCCGGCCACCCCGCCGCCCCCGTCCATGTCGCCGGCGCTGACCATGCCGGCAGCCTGCCGGTCCACGGCCGGATCCCGGTCACACGGCACGGCGCTGGGGACCCGGGGGAACGTGAGGACGACGGCCGGCGCCGCCCGGTCACATCGGGTAGAAGGGCGCCCCTCCGGGCAGCGGCTCGGCCCCGCGCACGGCGGTGACCCAGTTGCCCCCGGGCAGCTGCCACAGCGTGCCGCCGGCGCTGACCAGGGGTTGACGCCCCGGTGCGGCGGCGACGCCGGTCGGCTGCGCGGGCAGCCCCGAGGTGGTCAGCTCACTGAGCCCCCAGCCGTCGACGCTCACCTCGTAGGGCACGGTGCGCCCGGTGCTCGGGTCACCGGCCAGCAGGAGCAGCGACCCGGCGTTCCGCCAGGCGACGTCCACGACCTGCCGGATCGCGGGGGCGACCGACCGCAGGTCCCGGACACTGACCGCGTCCTCGGCCCGGACGACCGTCCCGACGTAGAGCTGCCCGCCCTCGGGGCCGTCGATCACCACGGCGGCCCGCAAGCCGTCCGGGGAGAGCTGGAACGTGGTCGCCCGGCCGAGTCCGGGCAGCGTGGGGGCGCTGACGGTCTGCGGCGCCCCACCCTCGGGCAGCCTGATCACCTCGGAGCCGTCCCGCACGGTCCACACCTCGGCCCGGGTGCCGGCCGTCGTCGGCTCGGTGAAGCTGTTGCCGGTCAGCGCGGGCACCAGCTCCCCGCCGTACTGACCGGCGTACAGCGTGGCCGGCGCTCCCGACGGCGAGACCGAGGTCGACACCCCGGCGGTGAGCCCCAGCGCACCGGTCCGGCCGTCGACCGAGACCGCCGCCGACTCCAGGCCGTACACCCCCTCCCCCGCGGGCCCGGGTGCGGCGCTGCCGTCGGAGGCGCGACGCAGCGCACCGTCGGCCACGTAGTGCCCGACCGCGTCGGCCGGGACGACGTCGGGGTCGTACTGCTGCCAGTCGTCGACCCGCTGTTCCTCGGGCACGTCCGGCAGGCCGAGCTCCTGCCCGTCACGCAGCACCACCACCGAGGTCACGTCCAGCTGGTCCAGGGACCAGACCAGCTGTGCGGAGGCCGCTTGCAGGGTCGCGTCGTCGACGTCGGCGGGGAAGGTGAGGTCGACCGTCGCCGTCCGGCCGGAGGTGCTCACCGTGCTGCGCAGCTCCGCACCGGCCAGCGGGTTGAGCACACCGGCGGAGATCTGCGGGGACGGGCCGTCGAGCAGGCGCTCGACGAGCGTGTTCGGCTGGGCACCGCCCTCGACCAGGTAGCGGGGGTCGGGGACCACCCGGGTGCCGGACTGGTCGAGGAAGTAGGCGTCGACGGGTTCGTAGGTGCGGGCGAAGTCCGGCTCGAGCATCAGCAGCCCATCGGGCGGGTCGCTGATCCGCCACTCCCCCGACTCGTCGGTGAGCGTGAAGCTGTGGTTGTAGACCTCCCCGGTGCCGACGGTGAAGCTGCCGCGTTGGTCGACGGTGCCGACCTGGGCGGCGGTGACCTCCACGACGCCGGGTGCGGTGCGCACCGGTGCGTAGTCGCCGCTGATGACGGTGAGCCCCTCCGTGTCGCGCCAGGCCGTCGCGGCCTCCTCGGTCAGGTACTGGCGGGCCACCGGGTGGTTGCGGACGGTGCTGGCGTTGGCGTCGATGAACCCACGGACGACCTCCTCCGGGGTCGCGCCCGGCACCGGCGCCGGCGGCTCGATGCCGACAGCGCCGGCCGGCGGGGCGGCCGCCTGGGTGATCCGCACCGTCGGGGAGCTGCTGGGCACGGTGCTGCAGCCGGCCAGCACGGACACCGCGAGCAACGCGACGAGTGGGGCCAGGCGGCCGGCGCGGGGGCCGGTCACGACGCGCCCCCGACGAGGCGCGTGGGCGCCGGTCGCAGCGGGAGCGGGGAACTGGCCAGGTCGGCGCCGGCGGTCAGCGGCAGGGTGAGCCGGAACTGGGCACCCTGCCCGGGCTGGCCCCACACCTGCAGCCAGCCACCGTGCAGCCGGGCGTCCTCGAGACTGATCGACAGGCCGAGGCCGCTGCCGCCCACGGTCCGCATCCGGGAGGGGTCGGCGCGCCAGAACCGGTCGAACACGTGCTGGGCCGCCACCGGGTCCAGGCCGACCCCGTGGTCGCGCACCGTGATCGCCGTCGCCGACCGGTTGGCGGCCAGGGTGATCTCGACGGGCTGACCCTGCCCGTGCTCGATCGCGTTGCCGATCAGGTTGCGCAGCACCCGCTCCACCCGTCTCCCGTCCACCTCCGCGATGACCGCCGACGCCGGGACGTCGACCTCCAGCGTGCAGCCGTGCCGCTCGGCGAGCACGGTCATCCCGGCGGCGACCCGCTCGACCAGCGGGCCGAGGTCCTGCGCCTCCGCCTCGAGCGTCGCCGCACCGGCGTCGTACCGGCTGATCTCCAGCAGGTCGGTCAGCAGCCCCTCGAAACGGTCCAGCTCCGCCCGGAGCAGCTCCGCGGAGCGGGCGACGGCCGGGTCGAAGTCCGCGCGCGCCTCGTGCAGCACGTCCGCCGCCATCTGCACGGTGGTCAGCGGCGTGCGCAGCTCGTGCGAGACGTCGGAGGTGAACCGCTGCTGCAGGTGCGACAGCGCCTCCAGCTGGGTGATCTGCTTCTGCAGGCTCTCGGCCATCGCGTTGAAGCTGGTGGCCAGCCGCGCCAGGTCGTCCTCGCCGCGCACGGCCAGCCGCTCCTCCAGGTGCCCGGCCGCCAGTCGCTGCGCGCCTCCGGCGGCGCGGCGCACCGGGCCGACGACCAGCCGCGTCACCAGCACACCGATGCCCACGACGAACAGCACGAGCGCCGTCCCGCTGATCACCACGGTGCTGCGGATCAGCCCCAGGCTCTCCTGCTCCTGGTCCAGCGGGAAGGCGAAGTAGACCTCCACCCGGTCGCCGCTGCGGGCGTCGGTGGGCACGGGCGCGCCCACCACCAGGGTGGGCACGGGTTCACCCTGCGCACCGGGCACCTCCGCGTACCGGTAGGCCGGTGACCCGTCGGCCACCTCCGCACGCAGGTCGGCCGGGAGGGCGGGGTAGATCTCCAGCCGGCTCCACGCCGGACGTTCCTGGTCGCCGGAGCCGTAGACCATCACGACGTCGAAGTCACCGGCTGCACCACCCCGGGACGTCAGCCCGGTGACCGTGCGGGCCAGCGTGGACCGCACGCTCGCCGAGTCACCGGTGGCGATGCCGCTGACCTCGGTCTGGGCGTACGCCACCCCGTTCAGCGCCTGATCGATGGCGGCGTCGCGCTTGACCCGGAGCAGCTGGTCGCTGATCTGGCTGAACAGCACCAGGCTCACGATCACCACGACCGTGCTGGCCACCAGCATGGTGATGGCGCCGATCCGCACCTGCAGCGAGGACCGCCAGGCGTGCAGCGCGCGGCGCAGGGCACGCCCCCCGACCACCACTGCGCGCCGCCGCGTGCGGCGCACCCGGCGGCGGACCCGTGCAGACGGCGGACGACGGGCAGGCCGGGACCCGGGCGCGCCGGCGGCGGCACTGCCCGGCGCCGCCACGCCGGCCCGGTCGGCGGCCGGTTCCCCGGTGGGGGTGCTCACGACCGGCGGGGTGCTCACGACCGGCAGGGTGCCCACGTCACGGCGGGCCGGCCTTGTAGCCCACCCCGCGGACGGTGAGGACCACCTCGGGCTTCTCCGGGTCGCGCTCCACCTTCGCGCGCAACCGCTGGACGTGCACGTTCACCAGCCGGGTGTCGGCCGCGTGCCGGTAACCCCAGACCTGTTCGAGCAGCAGCTCCCGGGTGAAGACCTGCCGGGGCTTGCGGGCGAGGGCCACCAGCAGGTCGAACTCCAGCGGGGTCAGTGCGATCGGCTCGCCGTCCCGGGTGACCTGGTGCGCCGGGACGTCGATCTGCACGTCGCCGATGGCCAGGGTCTCCGCCTGACCGCTCTCCCCACGGCGCAGCTGTGCCCGCACCCGCGCCACCAGCTCGACCGGCTTGAACGGCTTGGTCACGTAGTCGTCGGCCCCGGCCTCCAGGCCCTGGACGACGTCGATCGTGTCGCCCTTGGCGGTCAGCATCACGATCGGCACGGTGGACTGGGTGCGGATGTCGGCGCAGATCTGCAGGCCGTTGCGGCCGGGCAGCATCAGGTCCAGCAGGACCAGGTCCGGGCGGACCTGGTGGAAGGTCGCCACGGCCCGTGCCCCGTCGGAGACGAACGCCGGCTCGTAGCCCTCCCGGCGCAGCACGATGCCCAGCATCTCGGCGAGGGCGGCGTCGTCGTCGACGACGAGGACGCGGCCGCGGCTGGTCCCGGCAGTGGGAGCTGAAGGTGGCACGGACCCATAATGCGTGACGAAGTCCACCCAGCGGTCCGCCCCGCCCGGGAGACTCCCCGGACGGAGCAGCCCGGGCCCCCTCGGGCCCGGGCTGCGACCAGGTGACGTGCTGGAGCGGCCACCCTTCAGGGGCCCGCGCCGAGCCTGCGAGGCGTGGGGGGAAGGGCGGTCCTTCCTCAGTAGCGGTAGTGGTCGCTCTTGTACGGGCCCTCGACCGGGACGCCGAGGTAGTCGGCCTGCACCTTGCTCAGCGTGGTCAGCTTCACCCCGAGGGCGTCCAGGTGGAGGCGGGCGACGTGCTCGTCGAGCTTCTTGGGGAGCACGGTGACGCCGGGGGTCTGGCCCTCGTAGGCGGCGCGGTTGCCCCACAGCTCGATCTGGGCCAGCGTCTGGTTGGAGAACGACGCGCTCATCACGAAGCTCGGGTGCCCGGTGGCGTTGCCCAGGTTCAGCAGCCGCCCCTCGGAGAGCACGATGATCGTGTGGCCGTCGGCGAACCGCCACTCGTCGACCTGCGGCTTGATCGTCGTCCGCACCACGCCCGGCGTGCGGGCCAGGCCGGCCATGTCGATCTCGTTGTCGAAGTGACCGATGTTGCCGATGATCGCCTGGTGCTTGGTCGAGGCCAGCTGCTCGGCGGAGATGATGTCCTTGTTGCCGGTCGTGGTGATGATGATGTCGGCCTTGCCGATCACCTCGTCGAGCGTGGTCACCTCGTAGCCGTGCATCGCCGCCTGCAGGGCGTTGATCGGGTCGATCTCGGTGACGATGACCCGGGCACCCTGGCCGCGCAGCGACTCCGCGCAGCCCTTGCCGACGTCGCCGTAACCGCAGACGACGGCGACCTTGCCGCCGATCATCACGTCGGTGGCGCGGTTCAGGCCGTCGATCAGCGAGTGCCGGCAGCCGTAGAGGTTGTCGAACTTGCTCTTGGTGACCGAGTCGTTGACGTTGATCGCCGGGAAGAGCAGCCGGCCCTCGCGGGCGAGCTCGTAGAGCCGCAGCACCCCGGTGGTGGTCTCCTCGGTGACGCCCTTGATGGCCGCACCGATCCGGGTCCAGCGCTGGTCGTCCTCGGTGAGGCTCGTGCGCAGCGCGTCGAGGATGACGCCGTACTCCTCGGAGTCGGCCTCGGTGGTGTCCGGGACGACGCCGTCGGCCTCGAAGCGGGTGCCGAGGTGCACGAGCAGGGTGGCGTCGCCGCCGTCGTCCAGCAGCATGTTCGGCCCGATGAGGGTGCCGTCGGCGTCGGTGAACTCGAACAGCCGCTGGGTGCACCACCAGTACTCCGGCAGGGTCTCGCCCTTCCAGGCGAAGACCGGCACGCCGGTGGGCTCCTCGGGGGTGCCGTCGCCGACGACGATCGCGGCGGCCGCGTGGTCCTGGGTGGAGAAGATGTTGCAGCTCACCCAGCGGACGTCGGCGCCGAGGGCGACCAGCGTCTCGATCAGCACGGCCGTCTGGATCGTCATGTGCAGCGATCCGGCGATGCGGGCGCCGGCCAGCGGCTGGGCGTCGCCGTACTCGGCGCGCAGCGCCATCAGGCCGGGCATCTCGTGCTCGGCGAGGGAGATCTCCTTGCGGCCGAAGCCGTGCAGGGAGAGGTCGGCGACCTTGAAGTCGCCGTCGGTCAGGGTGCGGGTGCCAGTGCTGGCGGTCATGTCGCTCCAGTGTCCGGCCCTGCCCGGGGCGGGCGGGCTCTGTCGGTCGCTGTGTCCCCGCGGCTGCGGGGCGAGCGAGCATGCCGAGGCTTCGGCGGGGCTCGTGCCACGGTCGAGCCTACCCGCCGGCGTGCTCCACCCGGCGGCCCCGCGGTCCCGTCAGGGCTGCGCGGTGGTGGCGCGGTAGAGCACCGCGGGCCCGCGGGCGGAGACCGCCTGCCCGGCCGGCACGAACGCCGACTGTCCCTGCCGCAGGGTCAGGTCGCCGTCCGCGCCGGTGAGCACCGCGACGCCTTCCGCGCAGAAGACCACCTGCGGCCCGGCTGTGGTCAGCACACCGGGGTCGACGTCGACCTGGCACCGGGTGAGGTCGAAGTCGTCGACGGGCACGGGATACCGCAGGCCACCGCGGCCGAGCACCGGGTGGATGACCGGCACCTTGCCGTCGGTGAAGTCCAGGACCTCGATCAGCGCCGCCAGGTCGACGTGCTTGCTCGTCAGCCCGCCGCGCAGCACGTTGTCCGAGCTGGCCATCACCTCGACACCGGCACCGCTGAGGTAGGCGTGCAGGTTGCCGGCGGGCAGGAAGACCGCCTCACCCGGCGCCAGCGTGAGGTGGTTGCACAGGAGCGAGATGACCACGCCCGGGTCACCCGGGTACGCCTCGGCGAGGTTCTCCGCCCAGCGGTACGTGTTGATGAACTCGGGGTCGTGCTTGGCGACGAAGCTCGCCGCCTTGTCCGCCACCGCGCTGACCAGCGACTCGCGGCGCCGCTCGGACAGTGCGAGCAGCTGGGGGATCGCCGTCCGCAGGCCCCCGTGGGCGAGTGCGGCGACGGTGGGCAGCAGCTCGGTCAGCTGGAGCTTGGCCAGGCAGTGCAGCGACTCCACGAGCGGGCGGAAGCCGCAGAGCGCCTCGACCGGCGTGATCGCCAGCAGGATCTCCGGCTTGTGGAACGGGTCCTTGAAGGTCCGCGTCGGGTCGTCGAGCGGGACGCCCGCGGCCTCCTCCGCCGCGAACCCGACCTCTGCCTGAGCGGTGGTCGGGTGCGCCTGGAGGGACAGCGGCTCGTCTGCCGCGAGGACCTTCATCAGGAAGGGGAGCCGGTCACCGAAGCGGTGCCGGGCCTCTGCACCCAGCATCGTCTCCGGGTCCATGGCGATCGCCTTGTCCAGCGGTCGACCGTCGGAGAGCACGCTCGGCTCCCCCGGGTGCGCGCCCATCCACAGTTCCGCGTGCGGCTGGTCAGCCGGTGAGGGCTGTCCGAGCAGCTCGGGGATGACCGTGCGGGATCCCCAGGGGTAATGGCGCACGGCGTTCGTCATCTGCCACATCGCGCCGGACGATACCTCCGGCCCAGCGGCGTCCACGGCCGAACCGCCGACCACGTCCACCGAGTCGTGCACCCGCTCAGGTGTGGAACGCCCGCTCGTGGTCCAGCGCCAGCGCCAGGTAGACGGCGCTGAAGTCGGCGACGGAGAGCTGCCGGGCCAGCCTGGCCAGCCGGGGGTGCCGTTCCGGCTCGGCCTGCTCGGCGAGCGCACTGACCGGGACGTTGTGCGCCGCCGCGGTGCGCAGCACCTCCTGCATCGCCTCCCCGGCCGACCGTGGGTCTCGTTCCCCGGCGTCGTGCTCGCCGGCGTCCGCGTCGCGGATGGTGATCAGCCGCAGCCGTCGGCCGGCGTCGTCGGTCCGGTCGCGGAAGAAGTCGTCCTGCCCACCCTCGGGCGCCAGCAGGCCGCCGAGGACGGTGCACGCGGCGACCCGCTGGTCGGGCAGCCGGAAGCCGGTCACCGGCAGCCCGGCCAGGGTGGCCAGCTGATCGGCGACCCGGCCGGCCGCGGCCCCGGCCAGCGGGCCCTCGGCGGCGATGACCGGCAGCGCGTCCAGCAGCTCGAGCGCCAGGGTCTTCGCCGGGTTCACGAACGACTCCCGGGCCGGTCCGCACTCCGCCGCCACCTCGTCCAGCGCCGCGGCCACCAGCTCGGTGTCGGCGGCGTCCTCCGCGACGAGTCCCAGGTCGGCAGCCAGCAGCAGCATGGGGGTGAGCAGCGACCACAGCGCGGTGTGCTGCACCCGGGAGGCCGGCAGCGGCACGTAGGGCGCCCGGGCGCTGGCGCACGCGCCGTGCAGCGGGGCGCCCTCGGCGCCGATGCCGACCAGCACGACGCCGCGGCGGGCGGCCTCGTAGGCCGGGGTGACGGCGTACCGGCCGGCGCCGGTCCGGGTGGCCACCACGGCGATGTCCGAGGGGCCCATCCAGACCGGGAGGTCCGGCCCCGGGACGACGTCCACGGTCACCGGGCTGGCCGGGCCGAGCAGCGCCCGCAGCACCGCCGCGGCGACCGCCCCCTCGCGCCGCCCGACGATCACGAGCCCACGCGGGCGGCCACCCGAGGTCGCCCGCTGCAGCCCGGCCTCCTGCGTCAGCTGCGTCGTCTCCCGGACCTGGGCCCCGGCACCCGCGACCGCCGGCAACAGCCCCCGGGGGTCACGGGCACGCAGCAGCTCGAGGTCGTCGAGGACCTCCTCGGCGAGCTCGGGGGAGGTCATGAGCTCCGCTGCCGAGCCTCGTCGAGCAGCAGCACCGGGATGCCGTCGCGCACCGGGTAAGCACGCGAGCAGGTCGGGCAGACCAGCTCGCTCGCCCCGACGTCGACGGTGAGCGGCGTGTGGTGCGTGTCCGGGCAGGCGAGGATCGCGAGCAGCTCGGGGTCGATGCCCAGCGTCCCGCCGCCGGTGGCCGGGCCGCTCATGCGCGGACCACCTCGAGCACCTCGTCGCGCACCTGCGCCATGCGTGCTGCGTCGGGGGCCTCGACGTTCAACCGGAGCAGGGGCTCGGTGTTGCTGGCCCGCAGGTTGAACCACGCGCCGTCGGGCAGGGAGACCGTCAGGCCGTCGAGCTCGTCGAAGGTCACCCCGTCGTGGTCGCCGTAGGTCTCGCGGACGGCGGCCACCCGGCCGGCCTGGTCGGCGACCGTGGAGTTGATCTCGCCCGAGGCCACGTAGCGCTCGTACGCGGCGGTCAGCTCCGACAACGGGCGGGACTGCTCGCCGAGCGCGGCCAGCACGTGCATCGCGGCGAGCATGCCGGTGTCGGCCCGCCAGAAGTCGCGGAAGTAGTAGTGCGCGGAGTGCTCACCGCCGAACACGGCGTCGGTGCGGGCCATCTCCGCCTTGATGAAGGAGTGACCCACCCGGGTCCGCACCGGGTTGCCCCCGTGTTCACGGACGATCTCCGGCACCGCCCGGGAGGTGATCAGGTTGTGGATGATCGTCGTCCCGGTCCCCTTGGCGAGCTCGCGGACGGCGACCAGTCCGGTGATCGCCGAGGGGCTCACCGGCTCGCCGCGCTCGTCGATGATGAAGCAGCGGTCGGCGTCCCCGTCGAAAGCCAGGCCGATGTCGGCGCCATGCTCGCGGACGCCCGCCTGCAGGTCGACCAGGTTCGCCGGGTCCAGCGGGTTCGCCTCGTGGTTGGGGAAGGACCCGTCGAGCTCGAAGTACATCGGCACGATCTCCAGCGGCAGCCCGGAGAGGACCACGGGGACGGTGTGCCCGCCCATCCCGTTGCCGGCGTCGACGACGACCTTCAGTGGCCTGATGCCGGAGAGGTCGACCAGGCCCCGCAGGTAGGTGGCGTACTCCACGGCGACGTCCCGACCACTCACCGTGCCCGGGCGGCCCGGGTCGCGGTCGAACACGGTCGCACCGTCCAGCAGCTGCTCGGCCCACTCCCGGATCTGGACCAGCCCGGACTCCTGGCCGATCGGCGCGGCCCCGGACCGGCACAGCTTGATGCCGTTGTACTGGGCCGGGTTGTGGCTGGCGGTGAACATCGCGCCCGGCATCTCCAGCGAGCCGGCCGCGAAGTAGAGCATGTCGGTGGAGCCCAGGCCGGCCTCGACGACGTCGAGCCCGCGGGACAGCACGCCCTCGGCGAAGGCCCGGGACAGCGGGATCGAGGAGTCGCGCATGTCGTGGGCGGTGACGACCGAGGTCGCCCCCGTCTCCTGGTGCACGAACTCGGCGAAGGCGGTCCCGATGGCGCGGGCGACGGTCTCGTCCCACTGGTCGGGGACGACTCCGCGCACGTCGTAGGCCTTGATGATCGATGTCAGGTCCGGCAACGCAGCTCATCCTCGCAGTCGGTGACCGCGGCCCGAGTGACCGCCGGCGGGTCGACCCTAACGGCGCGGTGGGCGCCGGGCGCCCCAGCGTCTCAGGGGAGGTTGGGGAGGATGCGCAGATGGCCGCGACGGGTGCCGCTGCCGTCGTCGGCCGGGTCGCGCGGCGGCTCCGGACGGGCCGCCTCTCGCACTGCGTCGGCCAGCGCCAGCAGGTCGTCACCGGTCGGGCCGAGGTCGTCGGCGTCGATCTCGTGCCGGACGACCTCCCAGCCCCGGGGCACCGTGAGCCGCTCGGCGTGGAACTCGCACAGGTCGTAGCTGTGCGGCTCGGAGTAGGTCGCCAACGGGCCGACGACGGCCGTGGACTCCGCGTACACGTAGGTCAGGGTGGCCGCCGCCGGTTGCGCGCAGCCGCTGCGCGAACAGCGACGTGACTGCCTCACCACCGGTTCCTCACGCCGGGCACACTATCCGCAGCCGACGCCGTCTGGGGAGGAGGCACACCGGATCACGCACGTCCACCCCCTCCTCCCCGTCCTGGCCCACCCGCCTCAGCCGTCCCCCCGCCCGGCGTCCCCGGCTGGTCGCCGGCACCGCTGCGGTCCGCTGAGGCCGTAGGCTCCTGCCGCGATGGACCGCCTCCCTTCCCGCGCCCGGCGCGACCGCCATGGCCGCGGCCTGCGCGGTCGTCTCGTGCCACCGACGGTGCCGCTGTCCCGCAGCCGCGCCGAGCAGTTCGACGACCTGGTCCTGGACGCGGTCGAGGACCTGGAGCGTCGCTGGGAACGTGAGCTGGCCGGCGTCGAGTTCGCCGTCGAGGACGTGCCCTGGGTGGACCACACCAGCCCCGACGACGTGGTGCTGGACGCCGACGTGCTGGAGGACGGCAGCGTCCCGCTGGCTCGCGTGCTGCCCGCGCACCGGGAGGGCGGGCACGAGCACCCGGCCCGGATCGTGGTCTACCGCCGTCCGCTGGAGATCCGCGCTGCCGACCGCGACGACCTCGCCGACCTGGTGCGGGACGTCGTCGTCGACCAGGTGGCGGTGCTGCTGGGACGGGACCCCGAGGAGATCGACCCCGCCGGTTGAACGGGCCGCGGCCGACCCCTTTGCCATGCTGGGCGCCGAGATGAGCGCAGCTGACCAGAGCCGGCCCGGCCGGCACGGTGCCCGGCGGGCCGTCGTGACCGGGGTCGTCGCCGGCCTCGTCGTCCTCACCGTCGGCCTGGTGCTGCTGGCCCTCCAGCCCCGGACGACGACGGCCACCGCGACCCTGACCGTGACCCCCCGCACCGAGGCCGGCGCCGGTTCGGCAGTGCTGCTGGCCGACCGGTACACCGCGCTCGCCGGGTCGGCCGAGGTCCTGGCCGCGGCGCAGGCCGACGAGCCGGCGCTGGCCGAGGTGCCGCTGGCCGAGCTCGAGGAGGCCACCGCTGCCGAGCACGCTCCCGGCACGGCCACCGTCGCGGTCCGGGTGACGCTGCCCGACCGGGACACCGCGGTGGCCGCGGCCGGCGCCGTGGTCGACCGGCTCGTCGAGCGGGGCACCGACGAGGAGCTCGTGGACGTCGAGCCGGGCCGGGAGGCCTCGGCGGCCGGCGTCACCGGCTCGCCGGCCCCAGCGCGGTGGGTGCTGGTCTCGGTGCTGCTGGCCCTCGCCGCCGGCCTGTGTGCCGCGCTGGCGTCGGCCCTCCTGACCGGGGGGCGGGCTGCTGGACCGGTCGCCCGCGACGCCGGTCACCGGACGACCGACGCCGAGGTGCTCGACGACCTGCCCGGCTTCCTGGAGGCCCCGCCCGGCTCCGCCAGCGCCCGGCCGACGGCAGCGCAGCCACGGACCACCGGCACGGGCGCCACGTCGACCGCGGTCCGGACACCCGGCGGCACGCTGTCGCGCACGGCCCTGTCCGCCACCACTCTCACGGCGGCGTCCCTGCTGGTCCTCGCCGCCGTGGCGGTGGGTACACCCACGAGCCGGTCCGCAGACGTCGGCCTGGACGCCACCGCGGCGGACGGCGCCGCCACCGGGACGACGGCGACCGCACCGACCCCGGCCGGTCCCGCGCCCGCCACGCCGCCCCCGGAGAGCGGGTCACCCGACGCCGCGGCCCAGCCCGAGGCGGGCGCCCTGGCGCTCTCCTCCGTCCCGCTGGGCACCGACGGCGTCGCGGCGACGGCGACCTTCGGCGGGGTGGTGCTGGAGGAGCGGGCCGTGGGGCTGACCGTCACCTACCCCAGCGTCAGCCTCACCACCGACGGCCGACGCGCCCTGGCGCACGTCCGGCTGCCCACGTACAACTGCCTGACCGACGAGCCCCCTGCCGACCCGGTGGCCGCCGGCTGTGCCCGGGGCATCACCGAGTACGCCGACCTGGCCGGCCCGGAGCTCCAGGTCGCCCGTGACGGCGACCGCATCGAGCTGACCGGCCTCTTCCCCACCTACACGCGCCCGAACGGCAGCGCCCCCAGCTACACCGGCCGGGCCTACCGGCTGGCCGCCTCGATCGCGCCCGACGGCCCGCGCCAGGAGGGCATGGCCCCGGCGACCGGCGTCGTCCGGATCGGGCTGGACAGCGCGGCCACCGCACCCGACCGCGGGGTCAGCCGGCTGCAGCACCCCGGCTGAGCGCCCCCCGGCGGCCCAGCTGGGCGAGGCCGGCGACGGCCGTGAGCGTGCCCGCCGGGGCACCGAGCTCGCGGCGGAGCCCGCCGACGTCACTCGTCCCCCACCACGGCCAGCGCTCCTCCCCGGCGGCGCCCCGGTCGAGCAGGGTGAGCAGCAGGGCCCTCGGCCCGTCGTCCGCCGGGACGACGGCGACCTCCAGCTCGCCGGTCGCGGCGTGCAGCCGGGCCGCGGCGCGCACGAAGTCCCGCTGCGCGGCGGGGAGCTGCGCCAGCACGGCCGGCAGCCAGCGCTCGACCTCGACCGGGTCCCGACTGCGGACGACATCGGCGACGGTGTCCAGCTCGTCGACCAGGCGCCGGCTGCGCGCGGTGGCCAACTGGGCGTCCGGCAGCCCGGCAGCGAGGTGCCGCACCGTCGGGTCGCCGAGCGGGAGCCCGGTCAGCCGGAGGGTCCACGGGCCCCGGACCCGGTCCAGCAGGTCGATCACCCCGGCGGCGAGCCGCGCGGCGACCTCGTCGTCCCGGGCCGGCAGCCGGGACTGAGGTCGTCCCGGGGGCAGCGGGCCGGGCTCGGCACCCAGCAGGGTGACCACGGTGCCGACGCCGCGACGCCGGAAGGACAGCAGGGCCGCCCCGACGGGACGGCTGTCCGCGTCCTCCCCGACCAGCACGGCCCGGGGGCGGACCCGGCCGAACGGGTGGCCGGCCTGCACGTTCAGCGCGGCGGTGAGCCATGGCGGGCGGGCGGGGAGCGGGGCGGCGACCCCGGTCAGGAGGGGTGCGGCGGCGCGGACCTCACGGACGACGGCGGTGCGGCCGTCGGCGACCCGGGTGTGCACGGGCCCAGTCGACCACACGGGCGAGGGCCGGTGGGCCAGGGCTGCGGAGCAGTCGGGTGGCGCACTCGGTGACGAGCGACGTCGGCGCGTCGTTGCGCCGACCGAGCGGGAGGAGGTGCGGGAGGTACGAGGTCTTCGTCAGCCGGCCTGGCGACGCAGGCGGCGGCGCTCACGCTCGGAGAGCCCGCCCCAGATGCCGAAGCGCTCGTCCATGGTCAGGGCGTACTCCAGGCACTCGGCGCGGACCTCGCAGCCGGTGCAGATCTTCTTCGCCTCCCGGGTGGAGCCGCCCTTCTCCGGGAAGAACGCCTCCGGGTCCGTCTCGGCGCACAGCGCACGCTCCTGCCAGCTCTGCTCCTCGGCGTCCACGCCCGGGAGCCCGGCGTCGAAGACGTCCGCCCTCCCCAGCGCGTCCCGCCCGGAGGAGGCCGGGGTGGGGCCTGCTGCAGAGCTCTCGTGCTCGGTCAACCACGACACCTCGGCCATCACGTTGCGTCCCCTCTCGCTGCGTCCCGGCGCGTGCTGCTGGGCGGGTCCCAGTCGCCAGCACCTGATGACGACATCGGAATTACACGCGTGTCGTTGAGTCGAGGTCAAGTCGGGCCGGTGTAACGCAGCACCACATCTGTCCCACAGGTGACAACTCGTCCTGGAGCGGTCACAGCCCACCCCGACACGCCGTGCTCTTCCACACCATCTGCCATCGAGACCGGGCGGTTTCGTGCAGATCGTCTGGCGCGGACCCGGGTCCGCCGTGGAGTTCTGCCGATCAGGCACGATGGTCGGGTGCACATCGTCGTACTCGCCGGCGGCGTCGGCGGCGCCCGCTTCCTCCGCGGCGTCCTCGCGGCGGCTCCCGACGCCGAGGTGACCGCCGTGGTCAACACCGGCGACGACGTGACCCTGCACGGGCTGCGGATCTGCCCCGACCTGGACACCGTCATGTACACGCTGGGTGACGGGATCGACGAGGACCGTGGCTGGGGCCGCCGGGACGAGAGCTGGACGGTCAAGGACGAACTGGCCGCCTACGGTGCGGAACCGACCTGGTTCGGCCTCGGCGACCGGGACATCGCGACCCACCTGGTCCGCACCCGCATGCTCGACGCCGGCTACCCGCTCTCCGACGTCACGGCCGCCCTCGCGCAGCGCTGGCAGCCGGGGGTGCGGCTGCTGCCGATGAGCGACCAGCGGGTCGAGACGCACGTCGTGGTCGACGACCCCGACACCGGCCGCCCGCGCGCCATCCACTTCCAGGAGTGGTGGATCCGGCACCGGGCCGCCCTGGCCGCCAGCGGCTTCGTCCAGGTCGGGGTGGACGACGCCCGCCCCGGCCCCGGCGTCGTCGAGGCCATCAGCACCGCCGACGCGGTGGTCTTCGCGCCGTCCAACCCGGTCGTCTCGATCGGCACCGTGCTGGGGGTGCCCGGGATCCGCGACGCGGTCCGCGCCGCCACCGGCCGGGTGGTCGGCATCTCCCCCATCGTCGACGGCGCCGCGCTGCGCGGCATGGCCGACCGCTGCCTGCCCGTGGTCGGCGTCGAGGTCAGCGCGGAGGGCGTCGGCCGGCACTACGGCGCCCGGTCCACCGGCGGCCTGCTGGACGCCTGGCTGGTGCACACCGGTGACCAGGCCACCGTGCCCGGCGTCGACGTGCGCGCCGTCCCGTTGCTGATGAGCTCACCGGAGGCGACGCGGGCGCTGGCCCAGGCCGCGCTGGACGCAGCCGGAGCAGGACACCGGTGACCGCACCACCGGCGGGCATCTCGGTGCTGCCGGTGGCCGGGCTGCCCGAGTTCTCCCCCGGCGACGACCTCGCCGGCGCCGTCGCCGCCGCAGCCCCCTGGTTGAGCGACGACGACGTCCTGGTGGTGACCTCGAAGGTCGTGTCCAAGGTCGAGGGCAACCTGGTGTCGGTCCCCCCGGGCACCGATCGTGAGTCCGCCCGCCAGCAGGCCATCACCGCCGAGACGGTGCGGGTGGTCGCCCGCCGCGGGCCGCTGTCGATCGTCGAGACGCGGCACGGCTGGGTGGTGGCCGCCGCCGGCATCGACGCCTCCAACGTCGCCTCCGACACCCTGGTCCTGTTGCCCGAGGACGCCGACGCCTCGGCCCGACGGCTGCGCGACCGGCTGCACGAGCTGCTCGGGGTGACCGTGGCGGTCGTGGTCAGCGACACCTTCGGTCGGCCCTGGCGGGACGGCGTCACCGACGTGGCGATCGGGGCGGCGGGGCTGCCCGCACTGGTCGACCACCGCGGCGCCGTCGACACGCACGGCAACCGGCTGGAGACCACCCAGGTGGCGGTGGTCGACGAGCTGGCCGCCGCCGGTGACCTGGTCAAGGGCAAGCTCGGCGGCCTCCCGGTGGCGGTGGTGCGCGGCCTGCGGTTCCGGCCACCGGCACCGGACCAGGGCACCCGTCCGCTGGTCCGGCTCGGCGCCGGCGACCTGTTCCCCACCGGCACCCGGGACCTGGTCGGCAGCCGCACCAGCGCCCCCTCGATCGCCCACCGGGACGGCGCCCTGCTCGCGGTCACGGAGGCCTTCCGGACCGCCGTGGCGGCGCTGCCGGAGTTCCCCGTGGTCTTCCGGTACGGCAGCGAGGAGGGGGACGACGGCGACGTCGTCGACGTCCACCTGGCCGACCCGATCACCCCGGTCACCTCGCTGGCCCTCGGCGCGGTCGTCGGTGCGGCGCTGGTCCAGCTGCAGGCCGAGGGCTGGGCGACCCGGTGGGAGCCGGCCGCGACCTTCGGCGGTGCGTCGCTGGCCGGCCGGCTGTGGCTGGGGCGCACCCCCACCTGAGGGGGAGACCCGGTGCACGCCTCCGACGGCGGTCGTTAGCGTCGACCCGTGCAGATCCGTGAACTCGCCGTCCTCGATGCCTACGCGCTGGACCTGGTCCCGCACGGCGACGCCCGCGGCCGGTTCACCGAGTGGTTCCGCGCCGACGTGCTCGCCGAGGCGATCGGCCCGGGCTTCCGGATCGCCCAGGCCAACCACAGCGTCTCCGCCCGCGGCGCGCTGCGGGGCGTGCACTTCGCCTCGGTGCCCCCCGGCCAGGCGAAGTACGTCTACTGCCCGGCCGGCACGGTGCTCGACGTGGTGGTCGACCTGCGGGTCGGGTCGCCCACCTTCGGCGTGCACGACACGGTGCTGCTGGACGGCGAGCAGCCGCGCGCGGTCTACCTGGCCGAGGGGCTGGGACACGCGTTCGTCTCCCTCGCCGATGCCAGCTCGGTCACCTACCTGGTGTCTACCGGTTACTCCCCCGGCCGGGAGTTCGGCGTACACCCGATGGACCCCGAGCTGGACCTGCCCTGGCCGGCCGACGTCGAGTTCGAGCTGTCGGCCAAGGACCTCGCCGCGCCCACCCTCGCCGCAGCCCGTGATCAGGGTCTGCTGCCGACCATGGCCCAGTGCCGGGCGCGGTACGCGGAGGTGCGTGCCAGCTGACCCCTCGGGGCGGGGGCGAGGCTCCGGCCGCCTCGCGTCAGCTGTGGAGGGCGCCGAGCCGGTCGACGCAGGCGCGCACGGACGCCGCCCAGGGCGGCAACGGCGTCAGGCCGGCCGCCACCCAGGCGGCGGGGTCCAGCACGCTGTAGGCAGGGCGCACCGCCCGGCTGGGGAACGCGTCGGTCGTGGTGGGCTGCACCCGCCCCGGATCCGCGCCGGCGAGCTCGAAGACGAGCCGGGCGAGCCCGAACCAGGTCGTCGCGCCGCCGTTCGTGGCGTGCAGCAGACCGCGGGCCGGCGCCAGCGCCACCTCGACCAGCCCGCGGGCCAGGTCGGCCGACCATGTCGGGCTGCCGGTCTGGTCGTCGACGACGGACACGGTGTCCCGCTCGTGCTCGAGCCGGAGCATGGTGCGCACGAAGTTGCTGCCGTGCGCGGCGTGCACCCAGGAGGTCCGGACGACGACGGCGTCGTCGTCCACCGCCGCGATCGCCTGCTCCCCGGCCAGCTTCGTCCGGCCGTAGGCTGTGCGCGGTGCGGGCTCGTCGTCGACCCGGTACGGCATGCTGGCCGTGCCGGCGAAGACGTAGTCGGTGGAGACGTGCACCAGCCGGCCGCGCCCGGCCAGCTCCTCGGCCAGCCAGCCCGGGGCGGCTCCGTTGACCAGCAGCGCGGTCGCCTCGTCGTCCTCGGCCGCGTCCACCGCCGTGTAGGCCGCCGCGTTGACCACCACCGGCCGCGCACCGGCCGTCCGGGCCCGGTCCAGCCACCCGCGGACCCGCGCGCGCACTTGCGCCTCGTCGGTGAGGTCGAGCCCGGCCCGGCCGAGCGCGGTCACGGTGTCGTCCGGACGGTCCGCCGCCAGCACGGCCTGCAGGTCGGTGCCGAGCTGTCCGCCCGCGCCGGTGACCAGCCAGGAGGTCGGGGCGGTCACGAGCGGGCGGTCGCCGCGGCGGCCTTGAGCGGCTCCCACCAGGCGCGGTTGTCCCGGTACCACTGGACGGTCAGCGCGAGACCGTCCTCGAAGCTCATGCGCGGGGCGTAGCCGAGCGCAGCGGTCTTGGAGTGGTCGACGGAGTAGCGCAGGTCGTGACCGCCGCCGCGCGGGTCGACGATGTTCTCCACGTGGCTCCAGTCGCGGCCGGTGGCCGCCAGCAGCTGCTCGGTGAGCTCCTTGTTGGACAACTCCCGCCCACCGCCGATGTTGTAGAACTCCCCCGGCCGGCCCTTCTCCAGCACCAGCTGGATCCCCCGGCAGTGGTCGTCGACGAACAGCCAGTCGCGCACGTTGGCGCCCTCCCCGTAGAGCGGCACCGTCAGCCCGTCCAGCAGGTTGGTGACGAACAGCGGGATGACCTTCTCCGGGAAGTGGTACGGCCCGTAGTTGTTGCTGCACCGGGTGATCGAGACGTCCAGCCCGTAGGTCTTCGCGTAGGCCCGAGCGATCAGGTCGCTGCCCGCCTTCGCCGCCGAGTAGGGCGAGTTGGGCTCGAGCAGGTGGTCCTCGGTCCACGATCCGGAGTCGATCGAGCCGTAGACCTCGTCGGTGGAGACGTGCACGACCCGGCGGACGCCGTGCCGGAGCGCGGCGTCGAACACCTGCTGGGCGCCCAGCACGTTGGTCAGCACGAAGCCGGCGGCACCGGTGATCGAGCGGTCGACGTGGGACTCCGCGGCGAAGTGGACCACCATGTCGTGCCCGGGCAGGGCGGCGTCCAGGTCGGCGGCGACGCAGATGTCGCCTTGTACGAAGCGGTAGCGCGGGCTGTCGGAGACCGGGGCGAGGTTGGCCAGGTTGCCGGCGTAGGTGAGCTTGTCGAAGACGGTGACCTCGGCGTCCACGAAGCCCGGGTACCCGCCGGAGAGCATGGTGCGCACGTAGTGCGAACCGATGAAGCCGGCACCGCCGGTGACGAAGACGCGCATGCCCGAGACGCTAGGCGACGCCGGCGGACGGTGGAGCGTGCCACGGCTCACCTCATCCACCGGGGTGAGCGGCACTCCCGCTCCACGGCGCCCGGCACCTAAGGTCGCCGGGTGCGCGGGATCATCCTCGCCGGGGGAACCGGCAGCCGACTGTGGCCCATCACCCTCGGCGTGAGCAAGCAGCTCATGCCGGTCTACGACAAGCCGATGATCTACTACCCGCTGTCCACGCTGATGATGGCCGGGATCCGCGAGGTCCTGGTCATCACCACCCCGGAGGACCGCGACTCCTTCGCCCGGTTGCTGGGTGACGGCAGCAGGCTGGGCATGCGGATCGAGTACGCGGTGCAGCCCCGGCCGGAGGGGCTCGCGCAGGCGTTCCTCATCGGCGCGGACTTCCTCGACGGCCAGGCGGCCGCCCTGGTGCTGGGCGACAACATCTTCTACGGCGCCGGTCTGGGCACCGCCCTGTCCCGGTTGCCCGAGCCCGACGGCGGGCACGTCTTCGCGTACCACGTCGCCGAGCCGGCGGCCTACGGCGTCGTGGAGTTCGACGACGCCGGCCGGGTGCTCTCCATCGAGGAGAAGCCGGCGGTGCCGAAGAGCTCCTACGCCGTCCCGGGGCTGTACTTCTTCGGCCCGGACGTCGTCGAGGTCGCCCGTGGCATCACCCCCAGTGCACGGGGCGAGCTGGAGATCACCGCCGTCAACGAGCACTACCTGCGGCAGGGCCGGCTCACCGTCACCGTGCTGGACCGTGGGACCGCCTGGCTGGACACCGGCACCTTCGCCTCGCTGCGCCAGGCCACCGAGTTCGTCTCGGTGGTCGAGGAGCGGCAGGGACTGAAGATCGGCTGCATCGAGGAGGTCGCCTGGCGCAACGGCTGGCTGGACGATGCGGGGCTCCGCGCCGCGGCCGAGCCGCTGGCCAAGAGCGGCTACGGCGCCTACCTGCTGGGCCTGCTCGGCGGCTGACCCGCGCACGGGCCGGCGGCTCGGCCGCGGTCAGCCCGGCGGAGCCGGCGGGCCGAGGACGACCGCGGTCTCGCCGAGGTCGGTCTGGACCGTGCCGATCACCGATCCGTACGGCACGGCCGGGATGTCTGCCACGGTGACCAGGGTCACCCGCCACGTCCCCTCGCCCGTCGCCGTGCGCCTGGCGCCGAACGCCTCTACCCAGGGCTCCTCCACCGTGACCCGCCGGTCGGCCCGGTCGAGTTCGTTGGCCAGCCCGGCCAGCGTCGGCCACGACCGCTGGTCACGGACGTCCAGGACCAGCGCCTGGTCGTCCTGCTCTGCCGGCACCGCCTGCCGGACCAGCTCGGCGGCGGCCTCGACGCCCGGCCGGTCGGTGAGGTCCTCAGCCCCGCCGAACAGCCCCACCGTCGCCACCACGGCAGTGGCGGTGAGCGCCACCCCGACCACGGGACGGCCCCAGCGCCGGGTGCCCGGGCGCCTGCCGACCAGCTCCCCGGCCAGCAACCACGCCACACAGGCGAGCAGCAGCATCGGGAGGACCATCACCCACAGCACGCTGCCGCTGGAGAGCTGCCCCACCACGGACCGTGCCGCTGACACGGCGGCCACCGTCGCGACGGCCAGGACCAGCCCGAGAGCGGCGACGAACGGCCGGCCCCGGCGCCGGGCCACCCCCGCCACGACGACGGCGGCGGCCACCTGGGCGACGACGGTCAGGGCGGCAGCCGGCGACGCGCCCGCCACGTCCAGCGGCACCGACCCACCGGACTCCCCGCGGAGGGGGGCACCGAGCAACTGACCGACGGCCTGGACCGCTCCTCGCCAAGACACCACCGACTCCGGTGAGCTGCCGAACACCTCGTGCGCGAGCCGGCCGAGGTTCCCACCACGGGCGCCGGGCCGCAGCTGCTGCCAGAGCGGGGGGACCCACAACGCCACGGTGGCGAGGGCGCCGATGAGCACGGCCAGGAGCCCGCGGCCGCCCGCGGTGGACCGTGGGTCGCCGCTCCCGCGCCGCCAGGCGCGGGACGAGCCGACCGCCGCGACGGCCGCCAGCAGCGCGACCAGCGGCGCCGTACGGACGTCCGTCTGCACCAGCACGGTGCCGACCACCGCGAGCCCGGCCAACGCCGGGGCGCTGCCGATCGCGGCGCGGGCCGCCAGGACGAGGGCGAGCGCCGTCGGCAGCAGCAGGGCAGCCGGGCCCTCGACCTGCACGAACGTGACCGGCGGCAGCCGGACCACGACCAGCAGGACGACGAGGGCCAGCAGCGGGCGGTCCCAGGGCCGGGCACGGCCGACCGCCAGCACCAGGAGCGCGGCCGCGAGTGCGTGCAGGGTCAGGGACGCCGCCACCAACCCGGCCCCCGAGTCGCCGTAGACCGAGCGGAACGCGGCGAGGAGGTAGAACCAGACCGGCCCCGGCTGCGACGCCTCCGCGCTCACCCACGGGCCGACCAGCTGGTCGACCCCGGCCGCGTCGCGGGCGTGCAGGTCGGCCAGGGCGGCCTCGCCGCCGGGGGTGACCGCACCGGTCAGGTTGAGCCGGATGCCGACCACCAGGAACGGGAGCAGCACCGCGAGCACCGACAGCCCGGTCAGGCTGCGGGGCCGACCGCGCTCGACGGTCGACCCTCCCACCACCGGTCGGTCCAGCTCGGTAGCGCTGCTCATGATCTCCGTCCCCCCGGTCCCGGTCGCGGGGAGTCTGTCACCCCCGTCGGCCAGGACCCGTCCGACGCGGCGGAGCACCGTGGACGGGTCGGTTCAGATCGAGCGGTACTGCGTCGGGGCCATCCGGGGGCCCCGCTTGGGCGGCATGCTGCCGCCGATCTCCAGCAGCCGGACGACGCGCTGCCGGTGCCCGCGCCAGGGCTCCAGCAGCTCGAGCATCCCGGCGTCGTCGGTCTTCCGGCCGGCCAGCGACCAGCCCACCAGGTTCTTCAGGTGGTAGTCACCGACGCTGACCGAGTCCGGGCAGCCCACGGCGCGCTGGGCCACCTCGGCCGCGGTCCAGACGCCGATGCCCGGCACCGACTGCAGCCGGCGGCGCAGGTCGGCGCAGTCGTCGTGGACGCCGGCCTCCAGCCGGGACGCGACCGAGGCGACCGCCCGCAGCGACCGGCGGCGGGCGCCGTCCAGCCCGCAGCCGTGCCACTGCCAGTCGGTGACCGCGAGCACCCGCTCGGCCGAGGGCACCACCCGCATCCCCGCCGGCGCCGGTCCGGGCGCCGGCTCACCGGCCAGCCGCAGCAACTCCCGCCAGGTGCGGTGCGCCTCGATGCCGGTCACCTTCTGCTCCAGGACGGCGGGCACCAGTGCGTCCCACACCCGCCCGGTGCTGCCCAGCCGCAGCCACGGCGCCCCGCGGTGCAACCGGGCCACGAGCGGGTGCGGGGTCGGGTCGAAGTCCGCCGGCCGGTCGTCGGCACCCAGCCAGCGGGGTGCGCGCCGGCCCGCCCACGCTGCGCCCGGTCCCCAGGCCTGCACCCGGATGGCCGACGGCCCTCCGGTCAGCCGCACGGTGGCCGGGCCGTCGGGGGTGGTCGTCGTCCGCCAGACGCCGTCCTCGGCGTAGCGCAGCGTCGGGTCGCCGGTGCCCCGGCGGTCCCGGGACAGCGTCCGGCGCACGTCCAGCGGCCAGTCCGGCGTCCAGACCTGGTCGTGGGCCGGTGCATCGACGACCGACAGCTGCTCCCCCACTGCGTTCCCCCCGGTGCGCTCGTCCCTGATGTGCGCTGCCGTCAGCGCGGTGCCATCCGCAGCGCGCCGTCCATCCGGACGACCTCACCGTTCAGGTAGCCGTGCCGCACGATGTCCAGCGCCAGCTCGGCGAAGTCCTCGGGGCGGCCCAGCCGCTTGGGAAACGGGATGCCGGCGGCCAGCGCCGTCCGGGCCTCCTCGGGCAGCGAGGCGAGCAGCGGGGTGTCGACCAGGCCGGGGGCGATCGTGCAGACCCGCACGCCGACGGAGGAGAGGTCGCGCGCCGCCGGCAGGGTCAGCCCGACGATGCCGCCCTTGGACGCGGCGTAGGCGATCTGCCCGATCTGGCCGTCGTACGCGGCGATCGAGGCCGTGTTGACGACGACGCCCCGCTCGCCGTCCTCGTCGGGCTCGGTGCGGGCCATCGCGGCGGCGGCCAGCCGGAGCACGTTGAAGGTGCCGATCAGGTTGACCGTCACGGTGCGGGTGAACGGCGCCAGGTCGTGCGGGGCGCCGTCGCGGCCGAGCACCCGCTGGGCCCAGCCGATGCCGGCGCAGTTGACCGCGATCCGCAGCGGCCGGTCCTTCCCGGTCGCGTCCTCGATCGCCGCCTGCACCGACGCCTCGTCGGTGACGTCGGTGCGCACGAAGGTCGTGTGGCCCCCCAGCTCGGCGGCCAGCGCCTGCCCGCGGTCCTCCTGCAGGTCCAGGACGGTGACCGCCACCCCGGCGGCGGTCAGCGCCCGGGTGGTGGCCTCACCGAGGCCGGAGGCCCCTCCGGTGACGACAGCGGCGACGTCGAGGTTCTTCATGCCGCCGAGGTTAACCAGCCCGTGCGAGCCCGCCGAGGGGTCAGCCGAACCTCGCCCCGAAGCGCTCCTGGGCCGCGCCGAGCAGCGCCTTCACCCGCTCGGCGTCGGAGACCGGGCAGACCATGGTGACGTCCGCGGTGTGCACCACGACGCTGTCGCGCACCCCGACCAGCGCGACGAGGTGCTCCGGGTCGTCGCTCAGGACGACGTTGCCGGAGCTGTCCAGCAGGACGGTCAGCCCGCGGGTGGCGTTGCCCGCGTCGTCGGCGGTCAGCGTGTTCGCCAGGGCCGGCCAGGAACCGACGTCCAGCCAGTCGACGTCCAGGTCCACGACGGCCACCCGGCCGGGCTCCGCGGCGGCCGGCTCCAGAACGGCGTAGTCGACGCTGATCTTCGGCAGGGTCGGGAAGACCTCGGCCAGCACCGCGTCACGCTCGGGACCGGCCGGCGCAGCCACGATGCGCCCCAGGCCGGCGGCCGACTCCGGCAGGTGGTCGGCGAGCGCGTCCAGAACCGTCTGCGCCCGCCAGACGAACATCCCCGAGTTCCAGACGTACTCGCCGCTGGCCAGGTACTGCTCGGCGGTGGCCAGGTCAGGCTTCTCCCGGAACGAGGCGGCCTCGCTCGCACCGGCCACCTCGGTCGGCGCGCCCTTCTGCACGTAGCCGAAGCCGGTGGCCGGCGACGTCGGGGTGACGCCGAGGGTCACCAGCGCCCGCGGCCGGACGGCGAGCAGGTCGTAGGCGGTGCGCAGCGCGTCGGCGAACCGCTCGACCGGCCGGATCACGTGGTCGGCGCTGACCACGGCCAGCTCGGCGTCGGGATCGACGTCGGCGACGAGTGCGGCGGCCAGCCCGACGGCGTTCGCGGTGTCCCGGGCGACCGGCTCCAGCACCAGTCGGTCGGCCCGCAGCTCGGGCAGCGCGGCCCGCACCTGGTCGCCGTACCGGGCCGCGGTGCACACCCAGATCTGCTCCGTCGGCAGCACAGCCTGCAGCCGGGTGAACGCCTCGGCCAGCAGGCTGTGCGCGGAGCCGTCCTCGGCGGCCACCACGTCGAGCAGCTGCTTGGGCCGCTCGGCCCGGGACAGCGGCCAGAGCCGAGTGCCCGATCCGCCCGCCATGATCACTGCGTGTCGCATCATTGCCTTCCGTGGTGGTGGAGGAGAACCGGTCAGCCGTGCGCGCGGGCCCGGAACCGGCTGCGTCGGCCGGGGAGCTCGGCCGCGGAGTGCTGCGGCCGCGCCCCCGCTGCCACGCGGCTGCTGACGTAGGAGACGAGCATCCTGCCGCCCAGCCCCGCCCGGAGCGCCGCCCGCAGGGGGGCTCTGCGGATGCCGGGGTGGTCGGCGGCGAGGTAGCGCAGCGCGCTGGTGTGGTGCACGCGTTGCATCCGGTGCGGCTGGCGCCGGGTGGCGTGGCCGCCCTCGTGCACGATCTCGGCCGAGGGGACGTAGACGTGCTGCCAGCCGCGCCGGGAGAGCCGACGGGCCAGGTCGACGTCCTCGAAGTACATGAAGTACCCGGGGTCGAAGCCGCTCACCGACCAGTACGCCTCGAGGTCGACGAGCAGGCAGGACCCAGAGAGCCAACCGGCCGGTCGCTCCCGGGGGGCCTCCCGTTCCCGGCGGTAGCGGGCGGTCCAGGGGTTGGCCGGCCACAGCCAGCCCAGCAGTGCGTGGCCCACGCCGGTCGACAGCAGCGGGAGGTCCCGCGCCGACGGGTAGAGCTGGCCCTCGGGCGTGCGGATGGCCGGGCCCAGGGTGGCCGCTCGCGGCCACCGCTCCGCGCCCGCGAGCAGCTCGTCGACCGCACCGGGCTCGAACCGGACGTCGGGGTTCGCGATCAGTGCGTGACCGGTCATGGCCCCCTCCAGCCCGGCGTTCACCGCAGCGCCGTACCCGACGTTCCCGCCGGTGCGGAGCAGCCGCACCCACGGCCAGCGCTCGGTGGCGGCCTCCGGCGCGCCGTCGGTGGAGCCGTTGTCGGCCAGCACGACGTCCAGCGGGCGGCTCGTCGCCTGCGGCAGGGACTCCAGGAAGGCGGTGAGGGACTCCCCGGGTGAGTAGGTCACCGCCACGACACGCAGCCGCGCTGCCGAGGTCACCACACGGCGACCCTAGACGGGGCGGCCGCCGGCACCGGCGTGCGGTGCTGGACGGCCCGGCCAGCGGCGCCACCACGGGCCGCTGCCCGCAGCCTGCCGGTAGACCTCGAGGTGGACCTGTGCGGCGCGCTCCCAGGTGAAGGTCGCAGCTCGTCCCCGCGCCCGGTCCGCCAGCGCCGAGCGGCGCGCCGGGTCGGCCAGCAGGTCCGCCAGCGCCCGGCCGATCGAGTCGCTGTCGACCTCGCAGTAGGCCACGGCGTCCCCGCCGACCTCGGGCAGCGCCAGCCGCTCGGTGGTGAGCACCGTGGCACCGCAAGCCATCGCCTCCAGCACCGGCAGGCCGAAGCCCTCACCGAGACTGGGGTAGGCGACCACCTCCGCACCGCCCAGCAGGCCCGGCAGGTCGGCGAGCGGCAGGTAACCGGGGCGCAGGAGGGTCAGGTGCCCCGGCACGGCGGCCACGGCTGCGTCCACCCGGTCGTCCCAGCCGGCCCCGCCGGCCAGCACGAGGGCCGGCGGATCGTCGAGGTCACGAACGGCCTGGACCCACCCGGCGATCAGCGCAGGCACGTTCTTGCGCGGCTCGATGGTGCCCAGGAAGGCGATGTACCGGCCGGTCAGCCCCAGCGACGCCGGCACCCGTGACCGGTCACCCGGAGCCGGTGGCCGGAAGACGGACGTGTCCACCCCGTGCCAGGCCACGTGCACCTTCCCCGGGTCCACCCCTGCCTCGCGCACGACCTCGGCGCGAGTGGCCCGCGACGGGGCCACCAGCGCCGCCGCCAGCCGGCCGGCGAGGCGGGTGGCGGTCCGGAAGAAGCGCCCCTTGGTCGGGGTGTGCAGTCCGGGGTCGGTGAAGAACGTGGCGTCGTGGACGGTGACGACCACCGGCCGGCCAGCCAGCAACGGCAACGTGTAGTGCGGGCTGTGCACCACGTCGGCGCCGCAGCGCCGGGCCAGCAGCGGCAGCAGGGTCTGCTCCCACAGCAACCGGACCGGGCGGCGGGCCACGAGAGCCGGCGCGGAGACGACCTGCGCCGTCGGGACGCTCGTGCGGAAGCCGGCGACGTCGTGCGCCTGGGCCACCAGGACGAGGTCCACGTCGAGCTGCCCCAGCGCCGGCAGCACCCCGTCCAGGTAGCGGCCGACCCCACCCCGGTCCTGTGGGATGGCCGTGACATCGACGAGGACTCGCACGGTCATCCCCGTCTCACCGACACCGGGCCACTCTACGGCCGACGCCGGCCGGAGGTGGCCGCGCCGCACACCCGCGAGCCGCCTAGGGGACCTCATAGACCCAGACGCCACCTGTGGCCTCAGCAGCTCCCGGGAGGACCCGGTCCATGACGGCCTTCCACTCCGGGTGGGCGGCGTCCACCACCACCAGCTCGACGTCCACCTCCTCCAGGTAGGGCAGCAGCTTGCTCTCGTAGTCGTAGGTGAGGTCCTGCACGAACAACGCCACCGGCAGCGGCTCGTGCAGAGCGGGCGGCAGCTCCGCCCCTCCACCGTTCCCCGTGGGCAGGTCGAACCGGAAGTCCAGTTCGGTCACCCACCGCATGCCCGGACCCCACTGGCCGGCGGGCAGCACGAGGACGTTGTCCCCGTCCTCGATCCGTTCGGCCAGCGCCCCGCTGGTGACGAACGGTGGGTCGGACACGTCGACGGGGAAGGACCACTCCGACAGGTTCGGCAGGAGAAGGACGACCGAGACCGCTGCCGTCGCGCCGACCGCCCACCGGGGCACGCCGCGGGTGACCCACGCCTGGGCGATGAGCACCGACAAGGCCATGAAGACGAAGGCGGAGAAGCGCGAAGGCAGGGCGTGGTCCAGCCCGGGCAGGGACGTGGCCCAGGTCCACGGGAGGGGGACTGTCTGCTGGCCGGCGATGGTCAGGACCGGTCCCAGGCTGCACAGGAAGGCGACACCGGCGAAGAGCACGAGGCCGACCGTCGCTCGGGTCCGTGCGACGACCAGCGTGACCAGGGTGAGCAGCAGCAGGACGACCGGCACGTAGCCGGTGTTCTCTGCGTCGTTGCCCAGCCAGCTGGCACGCAGACCGGCGAAGAAGCTGTCCCCGATCAAGGTCGTCCGGGTGGGTGCCACGACGTTGGTCAGGTCGGTGGGGTAGGCCGACGGTGGGTTGGCGACCGTCTCGGGTATGCCCGCACGGAGGCCGGCTATGACCACCGGACCGGCGAGCAAGAGGCCGAGCACCCCACCGCCGGCCAGCCAGGGCAGGCTCAGCAGCAGCCGTCGGCGCAGGTCTGGTGTCGCCACCACCCCGGCGACCACCAGGGCGACAACGGCGAACACCGACTCCGTCACGAACAGCTCGGTCGACGCACCGATGGTGAAGGCGACCGTCGCGCCGGTCACCAGGACCAGCCAGCGACGTCGCAGCCGTCCCCGCACCGTCCGCGCGACCAGGTAGGCGAGTAACGGCAGGCCGAACACCCACATCAGGTTCAGATGACCCAGGGCGTGACCGGTGAAGTAGGGGCTCACGATCGTCACGGCCCCCGCGAGGAGGGCTCCCCACCTGGTGTGGAAGAGCTCCCGGGCCAGCAGGAAGACCGCAGTCCCGGCGGAGAACACCGACAACAGGAAGGCGGTGTTGTAGGCGGCCGTCCCCCCGAACAGGGCCGTGACAGGTGCGACCAGGAGCGACACGGACGGGATGGAGATGGCATTGCTGAGGTCCAGCCCGTCCGGCGCGTACAGGTGCGGCGTGGAGAACGGGTTCTCGCCGTGCAGCAGTGCGTGCAGGTTCCACACCAGGTAGTACTCGAAGGACTCCGAGTCCCCCGAGTTGGACAGCCGCAGGTCCCCGAAGTCGCGCAGCACCCATCGGCCCCAGAAGGCGACGGTCCAGGCGGCGAGCAGGAGCAGGTCCACCAGCAGACGACGGCGACCCGGCCGCGACCAGGAGCCGGTCCGCCACCGGGCCGGCGACGGCACGGGCTCCGCCTGCGGCGGAGGTGCGCTGCGCCCCTCGGTCGTCACGACGCCCCCTCGATGTCGACCGCACGGGCGGTGACGACGGCTCCAGCGGCCGATCGTCCCCGTCGGCCCCGAACTCGCCGGCAGCCTAGCCGCGGACCGACGCCGTCGAGAGCAGCGCCGCACGGCCGCACGCCTAGGTTGGGTGGGTGCACGGACCCGTTCCCCTCCGCATCGCGATGACGGTCGAACAGTGCTGGCAACAGGTGCCCGGCGGCTCGGGCACCTACATACGTGAGCTCCTTCGTGAGTACGCGGGCCGGGCCGACGTCGCGGTGAGCGGGGTGAGCGCCCTGCACCGGCACGGGGCTCGGCCACCACTCGGCCCGGAGGTCCCGGTGCGGGCGGTCCCGTTGCCCCGCGCCGCGCTGTACGAGACCTGGTCCCGGTGGAGGGTGCCGCGCGCGGGTGGCCCGGACGACGTCGTGCACGCCACCACCTGGGCCGTCCCGGGCAGCCGGCGACCACTGGTCGTCACCGTCCACGACCTGGCGTTCCTCCACGACCCCGAACACTTCACCCCGCGAGGTGTGACGTTCTTCCGGCGCGGACTGGCGATCGCCCGGGACGAGGCGACAGCCGTCGTCGTCCCGTCGTCGGTCACCGGAGCCGACGTCGTCGAGGCGGGGTTCGACCCCGAGCGAGTGCACGTCGTCCCGCACGGGGTCCGACCAGCCACCACGGTGCCGCAGGACCTGGTGGCCTTCCGTGAGCGCTTCGGGCTGAGCCGGCCCTACGTGTTGTGGGCCGGCACCCGCGAGCCGCGCAAGAACCTCCCCACGCTCGTCTCCGCCTTCGAGCAGCTGCTCGCCGGCGGGGCAGACCTGGACCTCGTACTTGTCGGGCCGGACGGATGGGGGTCGGAGCGGTCTCGGCTGACCGGCTCCACCGCCGGCCGGGTGCGCCTGCTCGGCCGGGTCTCCGACCACGACCTGCAGACCGCCTACGCCGGTGCGCTCGTCTTCTGCTACCCGTCACTCCGAGAGGGCTACGGGATGCCGGTCACCGAGGCGATGGCGCACGGTACGCCGGTCGTGACGTCCCGGGACACGGCAACGGAGGAGGCAGCCGGTGGGGCCGCGGTCCTCGTCGACCCCAGGGACGTGACGGACGTCGCCCGAGGGCTCGCGGCTGCCGTCGAGCCGGCCCGCCAGCCGGCGCTCCGTGCCGCGTCGGCCCACCGGGCTGCCCAGCTGAGCTGGTCGAACAGCGCGCAGGCCACGATCGACGTCCTGCGCTGGGCGACCGAGCGGGGCCCACGCCGCGGCTGAGCCGCCGCGGCGCGCCGCCCGCGACGGTCCCCGCCGGACCGTCCCGGTCTCCCTATGATCGAGCGGTGTCGCCCGAGACCGCCTTCGTGTCCCATGCCCGGAACCACGAGGACGTCGTCCTGTGGAGGGCGCTGGGACACCTCCCGAGCGGCCGGTACGTCGAGGTGAGCAGCCGCTCGACCGCGGAGGGCTCGGTCGGACGAGCGTTCGCCGACCGCGGCTGGCACGGCCTCTCCCTCGACGTCACGCCCGAGGACGCCGGTAGGGCCGCCGGGCTGGATGCCCGGATGAGCGCCGGCGGGTGGGCCCCCGGCGACGACCTCCACTTCGTGGCCGTGGCCGCCCCCGGAGCCACCAGCGAACTGCTGCGCGGTGTCGACCTCCAGCGACTGCGGCCCTGGGTGCTGGTGGTGGAGCTGGCCCAGCCGGAGGCAGCGGCCGAGCGACCCGAGGACTGGGAGGACGACCTGCGCGCGGCCGGCTACACGGCCTGCCTGTTCGACGGCATCTCCCGGTTCTACGTCGCCGCGGACCGCGCCGCGGAGCTCGGCGACGCACTGGGCCACCCGGCCTGCGCCCGGGACGGCTTCATCAGCCGCGCCCACCTGTCCGCGCTCGAGCTGAACCAGGAGCTGGTGGACCAGACGACCCACTGGCGGACGCAGGCTCTCACCCGGTGGGCCGATGCGGTGTCCCTGGTCGAGGCCCGTGAGGACGGCGACGACGAGCGGGAACTGCTCCGCAGGCAGGTGCTCGCCTTCCAGCAGACCCTCTCCTGGCGGGTGACCCGCCCGTTGCGGGCGGTGCGCCCGCTGCTCGGCCGGGTCCGGGTGCGATGACCCGCGCCCGCATGCCGGGGCTGGACAGCGCACGGCTGTTGACCGCCCTGGACCAACGTCTCACCCAGGTCGCCGTCACCCTGCTCGGAGAGGAGTGGACGACCTCCTCGAGCACCGTCCCCGGGACTGCGACCGCGGCGCTCCTCCCCGAGCTGGTCGAGCACTGCCGCCCGGCCGACCGGGTCGGTGCCCGCTGGCTGCTGCTGACCGCGGCCTTCGGGGCCTTCCCGACGCCGGCGCAGGTGATCGAGTTCGGCCGACGACTCGAGCTGCTGCCGGCCCACCAAGCCGAGTCGGACCTGCTCGCCGAGATGCTCCACGAGCGCGGCCGCGGCCGGCTGGACCTGCCGATGGACGTCGTGGCCGGTGGCGTCCTCGTCGACGTGGACTTCTCGGCCCGCCATGACACCCACACCGGCATCCACCGCGTTGTCCGGGAGACGCTGCCGCGCTGGGCCGACACCAGCCGCGACCGCATGGTGGTGCGCCCGGTCGCCTGGACCGACGAGTACTCGACGTTCCGCACCCTCACCGCCCCGGAGGCCGCGCGGACGCTCCGGCACGGTGCCACGCACCCGCTGCCCGACGGGGACGGTCCACCGATCCGGCTCACCGTCCCCTGGGAGAGCGTCGTCGTGCTCGCCGACGTCCCCAACGGGCGGGTAAGCGACCCGCTGACCGCACTCGCGCGCTTCTCCGGCAACACGGTGTCCGTCATCGGCTACGACATGATCCCGATCACCAGCGCGGACACGCGGCCGTTCCAGGACGCAGTCGCCTTCGCCCAGTACCTGTCGGTGGTCAAGCACGTCCACCGGATCGCCGGGATCAGCCGCTCGGCGTCGGCGGAGTTCGAGGGGTTCACCCACGCGGTGCGCGCTCAGGGGCTGCCCGGTCCGCAGGTCCGCACCGTCGGCCTGGTCACCGAGGTCCTGCCACCCTCGGGCGCTCCCTCCCACCCTGCCACCACCCGCCCGGTGGTCGTCTGCCCGGGCAGTCGTGAACCGCACAAGAACCAGCGTGCGGTCCTGCACGCAGCCGAGCGGCTGTGGCGCCAGGGGATCGACTTCGAGCTCCGGCTGGTCGGTGGTCCGGGCTGGTCGGAGGACCAGCTCCGGCCGGCCATCGAGCGGCTGAACGCCCAGGGCAGACCGTTGCTGGAGCTCGGCCGGGTGAGCGACGCCGAACTCGTCGCCGAGCTGCGCGCCGCGGACGTCGCGGTCTTCCTCTCCTTGCACGAGGGGTACGGGCTGCCGGTGACCGAGGCGCTCGCCTGTGGGACGCCGGTCCTCACCACGGACTTCGGCAGTCAGCGTGAGATCGCCGAACAGGGGGGTTGCCTCATGGTCGACCCCCGGGACGACGACGCGATCAGTGACGGCCTCCGCCGACTGCTGACCGACCGCGACGAGCTGGCCAGGCTCCGGGCTGAGATCGGCGAGCGCCCGGTCCGCACGTGGGACACGTACGCCGGGGAACTGTGGACCTGGCTGGTCGAGGGAGAGGGTGGCTCGTGAACCGTGTGAGGGAGCGGCACCGGATGCGCCGGGCCGCGCCGCCACCACTGTCCCCCGCCACCCATGCGGCAGCCTGGGCCCGCAGGGTGCACCTGGTCCGCACGGCACTCGGCGCGGCGCCGGCGACGCCGACCCTGATCGATCGGCCGGCCGCGCTCGGCGCCGTCCTCGGCGACGTGGTCGACCACTGCGACCGGGCACACGTGTGGCTGACCCTCGCCGCACTGACCGGGCGGCTCCCCGATCGGCACGCCGTCGTGGAGGTCGCCCGGGCGAGCGAGTTCGACGCCGGGGCGTCGCTGTGGGCCGCCGTGGCCGAGCACACGACCGACGAGAGCGCCGGCTGGGACGTACGGCTGGCCTCGGGTGAGGTCCTGGTCGACGTGGCGCACACGGCGTCCACGGATCTGACCACCGGGATCCAGCGTGTCGCCCGGGAGACCACCCGCCGGTGGCTCGGCTCGCGCACGTGCACGCCGGTGTCCTGGTCGGAGGGCTTCGACGCCATGCGCGAGCTCACCCCCACGGAGTTGCGCCGGGTCCTCCGCGGTGCCGTCGAACGTCGCCGCGCCGACCGCGGGCCGATCACCCCCCGGCCACCAGGTGAGGCCGACCCGGTCGTCATCGTCCCGTGGCGGGCCACCTACGTGGTCCCGGAACTGGCCGCCGAACCGCCACGGAGTGCTCGGTTGCTGGCGATGGCCGAGCTCAGCACAAACCGGACCGGCGTGATCGGCTTCGACTGCGTGCCGATCACCTCAGCGGAGACCACCCAGCTCGGCTTCGCGGGCGTCTTCGCCGGGAACCTCGCCGCGGTGCGCCACTTCGACCGGGTCGCCGCCATCTCCGGGGCGGCGGCGACCGAGTACTCCGGCTGGCGGGCCATGTTGTCGGCCACCGGGCTGTCCGGGCCTGCGGTGACCTCGGTGCCGCTGCCGGTGGAGGGCGCCCTCCCCACCGACGACGACACGGCGTCGGCGCGGCAGCGTTTCGTCATCGGCGGCCTGCCGCTGGTCCTGGCGATCGGCAGCCACGAACCACGGAAGAACCACCTCGCCGTCCTGCACGCCGCCGAGCTGCTCTGGCGCGAGGGCCAACGGTTCAGCCTGAGCTTCATCGGCGGCAACTCCTGGGGAAGCGCCGACTTCACCCGCCTGCTCAGTGAGCTGCAGCGGTCAGGGAGGCCGGTCGACACCGCGAGCAAGCTGTCGGACGGACAGCTGTGGGCCGCCTATCGGCTGGCTCGCTTCACGGTGTTCCCCTCGCTGAACGAGGGCTTCGGCCTGCCCGTGGCGGAGTCGCTGGCAGCAGGCACGCCGGCGGTCACGTCCGACTTCGGCAGCATGCGGGAGCTGGCTGCCGGGGGCGGCGCCCTCACGGTCGACCCGCACGACGACCACGGCCTGGCAGACGGGATGCGCCGCCTGCTGGTCGACGACGAGCTGCACGCCGAGCTGAGCCGGGCCGCCAGATCGCGACCGGTCCGCGGCTGGGACACCTACGCCGACGAGCTCTGGGACCACCTCGTCGCCTGGTGAGCCGCAGGCATCGCCGCCACGGTCCCGAGTGCCACCGCCCCGGACGGGGCGGTGGCACTCGGGATGACGTCCGCAGCTCAGTCGCCCTGGGCGTCCAGGAGGGCCAGGTCGTGCTCGACCATCCGGGTCACGACCTCGGGGAAGGTCGTCGTGGGCGACCAGCCGAGGAGCTGCCTGGCCCTGCTGGAGTCCCCGACGAGCTCGGGCGCGTCCGACGGCCGGGCGAACCGCGGGTCCAAGGTGACGTGCCGCTCCCACTCGGTGATGCCCGCCGCCGCGAACGCGGCCGCCACGAAGTCCCGGACGCTGTGCGAGACCCCGGTGGCGACGACGTAGTCCCGGCCGGCCTCGTCCCTGGCAGCCGCGGTCATCGCCGCTACGTAGTCCGGGGCCCAGCCCCAGTCCCGGCGGGCGTCGAGGTTGCCCATCGCCAGCTGGTCCTGTAGTCCCCGCGCAATACGTGCCGCTCCCACGGTGATCTTGCGGGTGACGAAAGTCTGCGGCCGCCGGGGGGACTCGTGGTTGTAGAGGATGCAACTGGAGGCGTGCAGCCCCCGAGCCCTGTAGACCCCGACCAGGTGGTGCGCGTACGCCTTGGCAGCACCATAGGGGGAGAGCGGGCGGACAGGGGTCGTCTCGTCCTGGGGCACGCGTTCGGAGCGGCCGAAGATCTCTGCGCTGGACGCCTGCACGAAGCGCACCGGGACACCCGTCCGCTCCTGCAGGTCGTACGACGCCTTGAGCAGGTGCCCGACGGCGACCCCACTGACCTGCGCGGTCAGCGCCGGCTGCTCCCAGGAGAGCGCGACCGAGCTGAGCCCACCGAGGTTGTACACCTCGGTGGGCTCCAGCTCCTGCACCAGCCGGTCCATGGAGAGACCGTCCGTCAGGTCCCCGCGGTGCACGTGCACCCCTGCCGGGAGCTCGGTGCTCCTCAGGGCGCTCGACGCACCGCCGGCCCCACGCACCAGCGCGTGGACCTCGACCCCCTGGCCCACCAGCTGCTCGACCAGGTAACCCCCGTCCTGGCCCGTGGCCCCGGTGACGAGGGCGCGGACCGCGCTCACCGGCCCGCGAGCTCCTTCTGCTGTGCGACGTCGGACTCGACCATCATCCGCACCAGCTCAAGGAAGCCGACCTTGGGCGTCCAGTCCAGCCGCTCGCGGGCCTTGGTCGGGTCACCGATGAGGAGGTCGACCTCCGCCGGCCGGAAGAACCGCGGGTCTTGCACGACCTTCCCCTCCCAGTCGTCGATGCCCACGTGCGAGAACGCGACGTCGAGCAGCTCGCGGATGGAGTGGGTCTCCCCGGTCGCGACGACGTAGTCGTCCGCCTCGTCCTGCTGCAGCATCCGCCACATGGCGTCCACGTAGTCGCCGGCGAAGCCCCAGTCACGCTTCGCGTCGAGGTTGCCCAGCGAGATGCTGTCCTGGAGACCCAGCGAGATGCGGGCGACCGCCTGCGTCACCTTGCGGGTGACGAACTCGGGACCGCGGCGGGGCGACTCGTGGTTGAACAGGATCCCCGACGAGGCGTGCATGCCGTAGGACTCGCGGTAGTTGATCGTCATGTAGTGGCCGAACACCTTCGCCACGCCGTACGGGGAGCGCGGCCACAGCAGGGTGGTCTCGCGCTGCGGCACGTCCTGCACCTTGCCGAACATCTCCGAGCTCGACGCCTGGTAGAAGCGGACCTTGGAGATGTCGTCGCCCGCGTACAGCCGCGTGGCCTCGAGGACGTTCAGCACACCCTGGCCGGTGACGTCCGACGTGAGCTTGGCGTTCTCCCAGGAGTACGCCACGAAGGAGATGGCGCCCAGGTTATAGACCTCGTCGGGCTGCGCCTCGCCGAAGGCCCGGATGAGGCTCGCGAGGTCGGTGATGTCACCGGTCAGCAGCTTCACTCCCGGGACGGTGCGCCGGACGAGCTCCGCCTTGGGGTTGTTCTGGCCGCGGATGAGGCCGTAGACCTCGTACCCCTTGGACAGCAGGAGCTCGGACAGGTAGAGACCGTCCTGGCCGGTGACGCCGGTGATGAGTGCGCGCTTCATACGTCCTTCAATCCTCGAGGCATGGAACTCTGGTTAGCGTAACGGGGACGTGTCGACGCCGTGGTCCTCAGTCACCGGTCCTCCCACCACCTGACACAGGAGCCCCGTGCGCATCGCCCTGGACGCCACTCCCCTGCTCGGCCAACGCAGCGGCATCGGCAACTACGTCCACGGCCTGGTGGACGGACTGGCCGGTCTGGTCGAGGGCCCGGAGGTGCTGCTCACGTTGTTCAGCGTCCGGGGTGCCGTGCCCGGCGTGCTGCCGGCGCGGACCCGGCCCGCTCCTCGGCGGGCACCGGCCCGGCTGCTGCGGCGCGCATGGGCACGGTGGACGTGGCCCCCGGCCGAGGCCCTGACCGGGCGGGTCGACGTGTTCCACGGCACGAACTTCGTCCTCCCACCGCTGGCGCGGGCCGCCGGCGTGGTCACCGTGCACGACCTGGCCTACCTCAGGTACCGGGAGACCGTCACCGGCGACGCCGCCGCCTACGCCGACCTGGTGCCGCAGGCGCTGGGTCGCGGCGCCACGGTGCTGGCCGTCAGTCAGGCGATGGCCGAGGAGATCCGAGCCGAGTACTCGCTGCCGTCCGAGCGGGTCGTCGTCGCCCACCACGGGGTCGACCCCCGGTGGGCCGCCGCCGACCCGCCGGACACGGAGAGCCGTCGGCGGCTGGGCCTGCCCGGCCGGTACCTCCTCTTCATGGGCAACCTCGAACCACGCAAGAACCTGGGCACCCTCCTGCGGGCCCATGCGGCGGCCCGGGAGGCCGACCCGTCGGTCCCCCGTCTGGTCCTGGTGGGCCCGGCCGGCTGGGGTGACCGCTGGCAGGGGGACCCGCCGGACCCCGACGCGGTGGTGCTGGCCGGCTACCTGGCCGACGCCGAGCTGCGGGCGACGGTGGCCGGCGCTGCGGCCGTCTGCATGCCCTCGCACTACGAGGGCTTCGGGTTGCCGGTCCTGGAGGCGCTGGCGGCCGGGCGACCCGTGCTCGCCAGTGACATCCCGGCCCATCGCGAGGTGGCGGGTGGGCAGGCGACCCTCCTGCCCACCCAGGACACCGACGCCTGGGCCGAGGCGATGACCCGGCTGCCCAGCGCCACCGGTGACGAGCAGACCCGGCGTGCGCAGGCAGCCCGGTTCACCTGGAGCGCCAGTGCACAGGCGCACCTGGCCGCCTACCGCAGCGCCGCCGAGACCCGGTGAGGTCCGGCGCTGCACCGTAAGATCGCCAGGTGCCTCCCGACCAGCGCTTCGTCTCCTACGCCCAGAACGCCGAGGACGTCGTCCTGTGGCGCGCCCTCCGAGACGTACCGGCCGGCCGGTACGTCGAGGTGGGCGCCAACCACCCAGTCGGTGGCTCCATCACCCGCGCCTTCTACGACCGCGGCTGGTCCGGGATCGAGATCGAGCCGGTCTCCGAGTTCGTCGAGGCGTTCCGTGAGGCGCGTCCGAACGACGTGGTGGTCCAGGCGGCGATCACCGACGCGGCGGTCGACACCGTGACCATGCACGTGATCGAGGGCACCGGCCTCTCCACCCTGGACGACGCGATCGCCGGAGTGCACCGCGGCAGTGGCTGGGCCACCCGCGATGCGCAAGTACCGGCCCGACGTCTGGACGACGTGCTGTCCGAGCACCTGACCCCGAGCGACGACATCCACTTCATGGTGGTCGACACCGAGGGCTCCGAGCGTGCGGTGCTGGCGACGGTCGACCTGCGCCGCTGGCGTCCCTGGGTGCTGGTCGTGGAGGCCACCGCGCCGAACAGCACGCGCCAGACCCACCTCGAGTGGGAGGAGCTGGTCACCGCGGGCGGTTACGAGTTCTGCCTCTTCGACGGGCTCTCCCGGTTCTACGTCGCCACGGAACGGGCCGCGGAGCTGCGCGAGGCGCTGAGCGTGCCGGCCAACCCGCTGGACGACTTCATCACCCACCGCGAACGTGTCTGGGAGAGCGAGCTCCACCAGCTGCAGGCCCGGCGGGACGAGGAGTCGGCGCTCCTGCGGAGTCAGAACGAGGAGCTGATCCAGGAGGTGATCAGGTGGCGGGGGGCGGTGCTGGCCCGCTGGGCGAGCGCAACCGGTGCCGGTACCGCGACCCAGGGCCACGAGGTGGTCCGGCTGCGCCAGCAGTTGGCCGACACCCAGGCCACCGTTTCCTGGCGGGTCACGGCCCCGCTCCGGGCCGTCCAGAGCCGGCGGTTGCGGGGATGGCGATGACCTCAGCGGCAGCCCTGCCCGACGTCTCGGCCGCCGAGGAGAGCCTGGCGGTCCTGCACCAGCGCCTCCAGGTGACGGCGCAGACGCTGGGGCTGGAGTCGGCGAGCCGGGCGGTCGACCCCGCGGTGGCGACGTCGGAGCTGTACGGCCGACTCGTCGAGCACGTCCATGCGCAGCTCGGCACCGAGGCGCTCTGGTTGCTACTCACCGCGATGGGCGGCGCCATGCCCGGGTCCGACGAGGTCCTGGGCGCCCTCCGGGCCCGAGACCTGATGAACGCGGCGGAGTTCAGCCGCTGGCTGCTCGAGGCGGGGCACGCGGCCGCGTGGCACGCCGGCGCGGCCGACGTCGAGATGGACGTCGTCGCCGACGCCGTAGTGGTCGACGTCGACTTCAGCGCCCGCTACAACCTGCACACCGGGATCCAGCGCGTGGTCCGGGAGACGGTGCCCCGCTGGGCGCAGGCGCACGACCTGACCCTGGTGGCCTGGACCGAGGCCGGCGGTGCGATGCGTCGGATCGCGGACTTCGAGGAGGACCGGGTCCTCCGCTGGGGACGCACGGTCCCCCCACCGGACGGCACCCCACCGGCGGAACGTCAGCGGCTGGTCGTGCCCTGGCGTTCCTCGGTGCTCCTGCCGGAGAACCCCTCCCCCACCCACTGCCCGGCCCTGGCGGCGGCGGCGCGCTTCTCCGGGAACACCGTGAACCTCATCGGCTACGACTGCATCCCCGCCATCAGCCCCGACCTCATCCAGACCCAGCTGCCCGACCGCTTCATGCGCTACCTTGAGACGGTCAAGCACGCATCCCGGGTGGCCGGCATCAGTGCCGCGGCCACCGGTGAGTTCCGTGGTTTCGGTGACATGCTCGCCGCGCAGGGGCTCCCCGGTCCGGTCGTGACCGAGTGCGCTCTCCCCGTCGAGGTGCCCGCCGGTGAGCCGACCGCTCAGCTCGACCCGCCGCTCGTGCTCTGCATCGGCAGCTTCGAGCCGCGCAAGAACCAGCTCGCCGTCCTGCACGCCGCCGAGCGGCTCTGGCGCACCGGGCTCCGGTTCCAGGTCGAGTTCGTCGGTGGCAGCGGCTGGGTGACCGAGTTCGACGACCTGCTCAACCGGCTGCGGTCCGCGGGCCGACCGGTCCGACGCCGCACCGCGATCTCCGATGCGGAGCTGTGGCGGACGATGCGCCGCGCGAGGTTCTCCGTGTTCGTCTCCCTGCACGAAGGCTTCGGGCTGCCCGTCGCCGAGTCCCTGGCCTGCGGCACCCCCTGCCTGACCAGTGACTTCGGGAGCACCCGCGAGCTGGCCGAGGAGGGTGGTGCGGTGGTCGTCGACCCACGCGACGACCTCGCGATCGCCGCGCAGATGAGGCGTCTGCTCACGGACGACGACCTGATCGCCGAGCTCCGTCTCCAGGCCTCCCGCCGGCCACCCCGGACGTGGGATGACTACGCCCGTGAGCTGTGGGACGCCCTGGTGAGCGCAGGCCGGAGCGAGGTGGAGATTCGATGAGCAGGCGTATGTCCACCCGGGTTGCACCCGCCATCTCCTTGTCCGGCCGGCTGAACGCGGCCTCGCCGAGAGAGCGAGCCACCCTGCTCGCCCGGCTGTCGACGGTCGTGTCGACGCTGTCCGGGTCGGCACCGCAGCGGCGGTCGGAGCTGATCGCCGCCTTCGAGGAGCTGCTCGCTGACGCCGACCCGTCGTCGGTCTGGTTGGCGACCTCGGTCCTGGACGGCGAGCTCACGACGCCGACGACCGTCACCCGGACGACCCGGGCGATCCGCCTGGACGGCGTCGCGGCCGCCTTCGGCAGCACCCCGGTCCGGACGGTGCGGAACTGGGTCCTCGGCCAGCACTGGCCGGAGGTGCGCGTCGTGACGGACACGGTCCTCGTCGACCTGGAGCACACCGCCCGGGCCGGGCTCGCGACGGGCATCCAGCGGGTGGCGAGGGAGACCACCCGCCGGTGGGCGCGGGACCACGAGGTGACCCTCGTCGCCTGGAGTCCCGACTACCGTCAGCTCCGTCCGCTGGAGGGTGCCGAGCGGACGAAGGCGCTGACCGGCGAAGGCGAGGTCCCAGCCGCGGGGCCGCCGGAGGTGGTCCTCGTGCCCTGGCGGTCGACCTATCTCCTGCCGGAGCTGTCGCCTGAGCGGGACCGCAACGAGCGGATCGCCGCCATCGCCCAGTTCGCCAGGTCGCGGACCGGTGTCATCGGGTTCGACTGCGTGCCCGTCACGACCGCGGAGACGACCGCTCTCGGTGTGGGCGAGGCCTTCGCCCACAATCTGGCGGCTGTCCGGCACATGGACCAGGTGTCGACGATCTCAGAAGCCGCAGCGGTGGAGTACCGGGGGTGGCGGGCCATGCTCGCCTCGACCGGGCGCACGGGTCCGGCGATCACGGCCGACCTGCTCCCCGCGGAGGTGCCCGCCACCACCCCCGAGGACCTGGCGGCCATCCACGCCCGTCACGTCGTCCCGGGCGTGCCCATGGTGCTCTGCGTCGGCAGCCACGAACCCCGGAAGAACCACCTCGCCCTGCTGCATGCGGCTGAACTGCTGTGGCGTGAGGGTGTGCCCTTCACCCTGGTGCTGGTCGGCGGACGTTCCTGGAACGACGAACGTTTCCAGCAGGCGCTCGAGGACGCTCGAGGGCGCAACCGCCCGGTCGAGACGGTCACGACGATGACCGACCGGGAGCTCTGGGCGGCCTACCGGGTGGCGCGGTGCACCGTGTTCCCGTCGCTCAACGAGGGGTTCGGCCTGCCGGTGGCGGAGTCCCTGGCCTGCGGCACCCCCGTGATCACCTCGGGGTACGGCGCGATGGCCGAGATCGCCCAGGACGGCGGCGCGCTCCTGGTTGACCCACGCGACGACCACAGCATCGCGGCCGCCCTCCGCACCGTCCTCATCGACGAGGCCGAGCACGCCCGGCTGTCCGAGCAGGCCCGACGCCGGCCGGCGTCCAGCTGGGACGACTACGCCGCCCGGACGTGGACGACGTTGACGGCAGGGCCGGCGCCGACGTCCTGACCCACACCGGCCACAGCGCCCGGCGTCCCGACCGAGGTCAGGACGCCGGGCGCTGCGGCCGGCCGCGGCACGACGTCACGTCACGTCACGTCACGTCACGTCACGTCACGTCACGTCACGGGAACCTGGCCTCGGCGCGCTGCCGGTACTCGGGACTGGCAGCGAGGAGGGCGACCACGTCGACGTCTCCCCGGCCAGCGAGCAGGCCGGAGAAGCTGCTCCGGCCGCCGTCGTCCAGGGCGCGTCCGAGCAGCACCTGGTAGTACTCCTCGAGCCGGCGGTTGCGGGCCTCCGGCGACTGCGAGATCGCCATTACCACCGGGTTCCGGCCGGCCTGAGCCGCCACGCGGGCCCAGGACGTCTGCTCTTCGGGCGCCGCGCCCCGCCCGAGCAGCAGTCGGTAGACCGCGTCGACCCACCCCTGCACCTCACCGCCGCCCAGCGTGTTCAGCGCTTCCTGCGATCCGTAGACGGCTGCGTTGAGGTCGTTGAGGGTCGCGCCGGCGCGCAGGTAGTTGAGCCAGGCCTCGGCACCGCCCCCATCGGGAGCCCGACGCAGGGCCAGGACGTAGGTGGTGTTCACCCACTGGGCGTATCGCTCCGAGGAGCTGGCGAAGCCGTGGGCGACGCCGTACCTCTCCGCGCCGGCGTCCACCGCTCTCGCCCAGTTGTCGATCCCGCCGGGATCGCCGGGCCGTCCCAGGACGTCGGAGTACAACGCCTGGGCGAAGGCACGGCCCGAGGTGGAGTGGGCGAACGCCACGGAGAACCAGTCGCTCTTGAGTCCCAGCGCCGAACGCACCTGGGCGCCGGTGAAGGACCTGCTCCCGCTGGAGGTGTCGAAGACCACGGTCACCGCTCTGCCGCCGTCTGCCCCGAGGCCGTTGCGCTCGGTGACCCGGACGCCGGTGATCGACGCCAGTCCCAACCGCGCTGCGGCGTCCGCCCGGGAGAAGGCGACCGTCCACGAGCGGTTGGGGTTGGCCGCAGTAGCGTCGCCTCGGTCCGCCACCGCCGGGAAGCTCCCCCCGGCGGTGTGGCCGCCGGTGGACGCACTGAACTCCGTCCGGACCACCCCCCCGTTCGGCCAGCGGCGGACCTGGCCGGAGGTGGCCGCCACAGCGCCATCGGTCCGCCCGTCCTCGAGCCAGGAGACCGCGCCTCCCGAGGGCTGGACGTAGGCACCTCGGTACACCTGGCAGCTCGTGGTGTCACAGGTCTTGGCGTAGGCCCGCCACTGGGACGCCAGCGCATAGCTCCGGGCGGCGACCGCCTGGGCCTTCAGCGCCTCCATGCCGCGCCCGCCGCCTGCCGAGCCCCAGCTGGCCGGCATCTCCCGCGGGAGGACCCCCCGCAGGTAGTCGTCCAACAGCACCGTGTTGACGGTGGTCTGGAAGCCCCCGCCGTCCAGCACGGCGATGTTGCCCCGGTAGGCGCGCACCTGGCCGGGTTCGCACATGCGGAGCTCACCGGTCACCGTGAGCCCGGAGGCGAGCTGGCCGTTGGCGGCACCGGACCACACCGACCACGGACCTCCGCAACCGTCGCCGACGAGGACCTGGAAGGTGTTGCTGGCCACGCCGCGGATGCGGACGGCGTTGGCCCCCAGGGCCACCCCGTTGATCGCCAGGCCGGGGCCGGTCAGCACCGTCTCGCGCGACCTCAGGCTCAACAGCTCGACGCTGACCGCGGGGTTGCCCACGTCCCCCGCCAGGGAGGTCCCGCCGTAGAAGTGGTCGAGGATGTCCCGGTAGTTGGCTCCGAGATCGACGGCGTATCCGTAGGCGCCCCACTGACCCATGCCCCGACCGTGACCGTACCCACGGCCGGAGAACGTCAGCTCCCCGTCCGCGGCGGTGGCCATCGGGAGGCCCGACATCACCAGACCCAGGACGAGGGCCGATGCAACCAGGATGCGTCTGAGCACCGGGCGGCGGATGCCGTCGCGAAGCGATGCCTTCACCAACCACCTACTGTCTGAGGGCCCTGCGTGGGGCGCGCGGAGCAAACCGGTTCCGCGCAGACGACCATCGATCCCAATGGTGGGCGTGTCGTCGCGCGGGGTCACGACACACTGCGACCAGCGCCATCAGACCTGATAAACCCGATCGTCCACTGGCACCACGCCGGGGAGCTCCGGGTATGTCAGTCCGCCAGTGTGTCGAACAGCCGCGCGTACTGCTCGATCGATGAGGCCGCCCCGTACCGACTACGTGTCTCGGCTGCGCCGACGGCCCGGTCGAGAGGCCATCCCTGCAGTTCCACCAGGGCCTGGTGGATCGCCGACGGGTCCCGAGGCGGGACCACGATCCCGAAGCCCGTCCGCTGCACGGGGATGCGCACTCCGGGGAGATCACTGGCTAGCGCGGGGACGCCGGTCATCATCGCCTCCACCTGGACGATGCCGAACGCCTCGAAGCTGTTGACCGACGGCAACGCGAACACGTCCAGCGAGGCGTAGAAGTCCGGGAGCGACTCGTCGGGGAGGAAGCCCAGCAAGCGCACCCGGTTGTCCTCACCCGCTGCCCGCCGGACCCGGTCGACGACGCTGCCCCCCGCGATCCGCGTGTGGTCTCCGGCGACCAGCAACCTGGCCGCCGGGTCGGTCAGCCGGCGGAAGCCCTCGACCAGGTACTCCAGGCCCTTCTCCTCGACGATCCGTCCGACGAACCCCACGTGGAGCCCCGTCCCGTCCCGGAACGCCGGTCGACCGCCGGCCCGGTCCAGACACGGTGGCGCGATCGCCTGCGACTTCCCGTCCATCGCCCCCGCGAGTCGCGAGTGCTCGGCGTAGTCGTCACTGGACGGCACCACGACGGCGCTGCGCCTCATGGCGAGCCGCGCCGTCCGGTCCATCACCGACTCCTGCAGCCGGTCGGCCCGGCCAGCGGACAGCGAGACGTCGCACTGGTACGTGAGCACCACCGGGGTGCCTCGGACCAACAGCGCGATCGGGCCTGCCTCCAACAGCGGCAGGTGCAGGTTGAGCACCCCGGCACGGCGCGCGGCAGCCGCGACGGCCAGCGGGAACGTGGGGCTGATGACGCCCTTGCCCAGCCGGGCGACCACCGGCGTTCGGCGCACCTGCACCCCGTTGACCCACTCCTCGGCAGGCAGCGCCTGATCGTGCCTGGTGGTCACCACGAGGACGCGGCGACCGGCCGCCGCCAACCCCTCGGCGACCACCCGCGCCGCCTCGGTGAGGCCACTCACGTAAGGGCTGTAGTAGGTCAGGGCCATCACCACGTCGTGCTCACGGGACACGTTGCACACCTGCCATCTCGATCCGTTGGGGACCCGCTGCGCCGACCGGCGCCTCGGGGAGGAGGTCGACGAGCACCGGCGCCGTCCCGGCGGGCAGTTCCACCGGCGCCGCGACCGGCTGGAGCGCCAGGTCGTCGACGACGACCGGGGGCGCGCCTGCAGCGCCTACCGCCACGTCCACGGGCTCGCCCAGGGGCGCCCTGAGCGTGAGGGTCACCGCCGAGCCGGTCCCCGGGGTACGGACCACCAGCGCCTGGGCCTGCGCGTTCACGGTGGTCGCCCCACCGTCGGCCCAGAGCCCGGTGTCCCAGTCGGTCAGTCCGTAGGGGGCGGCGATGACCGCCTCACCCCGGCTCAGGTCCAGCATGCGGAAGCGGTCGTTGGCGTGGACGACGACGGCAGGATCGGCGTCCACCTGGACGCCGATCCCGACCAGCCAGTAGCGGTCCACACCGCCACTCCAGAACGACTCGGTCCGGAAGTAGTCGGGCCGGATCGCCGGGTACTCGACTTGCTCGTCGTCCAGGAGCGCCAAGGTCATCCACTGCTGGTCGAAGAAGGACGGCACGAGCACTGAGACGTCCTCCTCTCCCGCGGCGGCCACCCACTGCCGCGCTTCGGAGAAGTCCGAGTCGACGTGCCGGGGCGCCAGGTCGGCCCGGGCGAAAGCGGCCAGGGACGAGCGCACGTTCACGCCGGCGAAGACCACCAGGGACCCCAGCAGCGCCGCTGCGAGGACGACCGCGACCGGGGCCCCGGCCCACCACCGCACCACCCGGACCTGCCGCTGCCCGCCCGTCACCGAGCGCCGGGACAGCCGGCGGACGAGGCTCACCCACCCCACCACCGCGATGAACAGCACCAGCGGGAGCACGATCTCGACCGCCCTGCGCTGGGTGTACCCCAGCCGCTGGACCGACAGCCAGACGATGAAGGGCAGGGCCGCCCCGAGCAGTCCGAGCCACAGGCCTCGCTGTGGTCCGAGCACGATGCCCAGCAGGACGCCGGCGACGACCAACGCAGCCAGCAGCACCGCCAACCAGCTGCGCTCGTCGCCGGCCCCGGCAGGCGCGACCCCGACGAGCCTGTTCAGCACGACATGCAGCGGGGCGTCGCGGAAGGGGGACGGGAAGGCGTCCGCGGCCCCTCCCCGGACGCCGATCAGACCCTGCACCGCGCGGTACCACGCCAGTGGCGCGATCGCGACGGCCGCCAGCAGCACGCCAGCCCCCCGGGCGGCGGCAGCCCCGAGCCCCGAACGCCGCAGCAGCAACGCTGCCACGAGCGCGGGGGCGACGAACGGGGCGTACTCGGAGTAGGTCCCGACCAGCCCGGATAACAACAGCCCGGCAAGCAGCACGGGCATGCGCCGGTCCCGCTCCAGGGCGGCGACCACGCCGGCCAGGACCAGCGGGGCCAGCGCGATGCCCAGCACGGAGGCGGCGTTCTGGTTGTAGACCTGCTGGACCAGGACGACCGAGCTGGCCATCACCACCCCGGACAGGACGCCGACGGCACGACCGAGCCGGAGGAGGGCGGCGGCGGCAAGACACCCTCCCGGAAGCAACAGCACCCAGACGGCCAGCCAGGGCGTGAAGGTGGTGACCGGCGACGTGCCCGTCACGGTGTTCAAAGACGCCTGGACGAGCTCCTGACCGACCCGCAGCGGGAAGGTCAGCGCGGACACGGCCGGGCCGTCGCCGGGGACGCCCGGGTCCGCCACGTCCATCGGCGCCGCCGGGATCATCGGCACGTCGGTGATCGGGTGGTCCGCCAGCCACGAGCTGACCGAGACGTACCAGACGGCGTCGTTGTTCGCCGACGGGCTGACGACGCGCGCGCTGTCCAGGATCGCGCTCGGGGCCAACGCGACGAGGGCGAACGGGATCCCCAGCGCCAGCCCTGCGAGCGACCACCCCGCCGAGGGCCGGTCCAGGAGCGGACGAGCCCGACCGCGACGGACGCCGACGACCAGGACGACCACCGCCAGTACCAGGACCACCACCAGCCCCCGGCGTACCGAGAGGAAAAGGCCGGTCGTGTGCAGCGCGGCGACCAGGAACGTCACGCCCACCAACGGGGCCGCCGGCAGGAGCGCGTGCCGGAGCTGGGGGGCCACCGACGCCAGGAGCGCCAGCCCGAGCAGGGCGAGCAGCCCCCAGGCGGCAGCGACGAGCAGGACGGTCATGAGCATCGGGGCCTCGACTAGGTCAGTTCACGGATGGGCGCCCCGGCCGGCCTGGCATGCAGGGTGGACCCGGTGGCCGATCCGGCCAGCAACGGTGCGATGACCTGCTGGATGGAGTCGGACAGGAAGACGAGCAGGGCGGCGGTGTCGACGGGGCCAGCGACCTGTCCACCGAACATCCGGTTGTAGCAGCGTTGCCCACCCGATGCGGCCGGGAGCGCCGCCACGCTCCCACCGCGCAGCGCCATCGTGCTGGCACTGTGCCCTGGGTGGCGGCCGACGGCCCGACCGTCCGGCAAGCCGTCCGTGACCGGCGCCCCACCGACCACAGGCGCCACCCACGTCACGGGCTGCGGACCCGCACGTAGCGCCCGCCGCCCTTACCCGCGGCGACTCCGGCGATCCGCGGCACGACGAGGGGCCTCCAGGCGCTGGAACAGGAAGACGGGGACCGAGTGACGTGGTGCTGGCCGGCCACCGGAAACCGGCTTCCGCCGGCGCCGGCCGCGCAGGCACCCGCACGTCCAGGGCGCCACCTTAGAGCAGTGGCGGCAGCACCCAGGGGCGGGCGGAGGACCACCGCCCACTTGAGCCGGTCGGCCTGCGTCGGTCGAGGCCCTCACGGCTGCTCCCTCAGGCCGCTGCGCCCGACCCCACGCCTAGGGCCTGGGCGTGGACGCTGCGGTCGGCCGCACGGTCGCCACCGAGGCCGCAGCTCTCTCGGCCACGTCCCCGCCCCGTGGACCGCGCGTCCCCAGGTGCAACGGACGGCACCGTGCGACCTGCCCCCGTCGAGCGACTCACGTACCGCCCCACCGGCGGGGGCTCGCGGGACACGTGGGACAGGACGGGCCACCGGTCGCAGATCACCGGGATGAACATGATCCGCACCCCCTCGACGCGTACAGTCCCCGAAGACGACAGTCGGCCCAGAGCGGGCACGAGACGACCGGCGACCTCGACTGCAAGGGGGCTGAACCGAGTTCTGGTGGGCGCAGGTCCTCACCTCGAACCCGGTGTCACCGATGCGGCCTCGCCCCAGTACGTCATCGGCAGCGACGACGACGGTAGGCCTGCCGCGATTCACTCGCCCGCACGCCGCACGGCCCCCGCCAGGAGTTCTGAGTCGGTAGCGGATGAACGCAGCAACGGGAACTCACGCCGACCACGTCTGCAGAATGCTCGTGCTAAGTCTGGAGTTGGAGTGAGATGAGCAGCGATACTGAACAGCTGCGTCCGGCCGCCGCCGGCTCGGCGGCGGACGAGCGGATGCGGCGCCTTGCCGAGGAGCCGCTGGAGTCGGCCGGACCCGCACATGGGTTCCTCAAGGGCACACTCAAGTCCGTCAGGGACCTCGCCGCCTACCGTGAGCTGCTCGTCCTGCTGGTCCGCCGGGAGCTAAAGGCCCGGTACAAGGACAGCACGCTCGGGTTCTTGTGGAGTCTGATCAGGCCCCTCACGATCCTGCTCGTCTACTACGTCGCAATCGGCAAGTTCCTCGGCGCTGAACGCTCGATCCCCGAGTTCGCCATCTACATTTTCACCGGCCTGATCGCCTGGCAGTTCTTCGCCGAGGTCGTCTCTGCAGGGACCGGGTCGATCGTCAACAACGGTGGGCTGATCAAGAAGGTCTATCTCCCCCGGGAGGTCTTCCCGCTCAGCGTCGTCGGCTCGGCCCTCTTCACCCTCGCGACCCAGTTCATCGTGCTGATCGTCGCGCTGATCGTCACCGGTTCCATACCGACCGGTTCCCGACTGCTCTTCGTGCCGCTGGCCCTCGCCGTGCTGCTGGTCTACGCCACGGCCTTCGCCCTGGTGCTCTCCGCGGTGAACGTCTACCTGCGCGACGTGGCCTACCTGGTCGAGATCAGCCTGACCGTGCTCTTCTGGCTCTCCCCCGTCGTGTACAGCTGGGAGCTGGTCCGTTCGGCCATCGACGACGGGTTCCTGCAGAACCTGTACCTGGCCAACCCCGTGACCTCCGCCGTCCTGGCCATGCAGCGCGGCCTCTGGGTGGCCGGCACCGATCAGCCCTTCCCGGACGCGCTGGGCGCCCGACTGCTGGTGATGCTGGGCATCGGTGTGGTCCTGCTGTGGCTGGCCCAGCGCGCCTTCGCCCGTCTCGAAGCCAACTTCGCCCAGGAGATCTGACCCGTGGCCGACAGTCCGACCGTCGTGCGAGTGCACGACGTCTCCAAGCGGTTCGTCATCCGCAAGGACAAGTCGCTCAAGGAGCGACTGGTCAACGCAGGGCGGTCCCGACGGCACCGGGAGGACTTCTGGGCCCTCCGCAACGTCGACCTGGAGATCTCCGCCGGCACCACCGTCGGTCTCATCGGCCCGAACGGCTCCGGCAAGAGCACCCTGCTCAAGACGATCGGCGGCATCCTCCAGCCCACCTCGGGCACGGTCGAACGACGCGGACGCCTCGCCGCCCTCCTGGAGCTGGGCGCTGGGTTCCACCCCGACCTGACCGGCCGGGAGAACGTCTACCTGAACGCCTCGATCCTCGGATTGTCCCAGCGCCAAACGGACGAGTACTTCGACGCGATCGTCGACTTCTCCGGCATCGAGCGCTTCATCGACACCCAGGTGAAGTTCTACAGCTCGGGCATGTACGTCCGGCTGGCCTTCGCGGTGGCGGTGCACGTCGACCCCGACGTGCTGCTCGTCGACGAGGTGCTGGCCGTCGGCGACGAGCCCTTCCAGCGCAAGTGCCTGGATCAGATCCGCTCCTTCCAGAAGGAGGGGCGCACGATCATCTTGGTCACCCACGCACTCGACCAGGTGGTCGACCTCTGCGATCGGGCGGTGGTGCTGGAGAACGGGCGGGTCGTGGTCGACGGCGACCCGGCTCTCGCCGCTCGGACGCTTCGCGCAGACTTCGAGGTGGTGCGGCAGGCCGAACAACGCACGGAGCTGGCCCACGAACCCCAGCACCACGCCACGGTGACCGCCGTCCGCCTGATCGGCGACGACGGCTCACCCATCACCCAGATCGCACCTGGGGACGACCTCAGGGTCCAGGTCGACGTGGAAGCGGCGTCGACCCTCGACGACTGGGTCCTGGGCGTGGGCATCGACACCCCTTCCGGCCAGAGCCTGTACGGCACCAACACCCAGTTGATGGGGACCAGAATGCCGCCCTTGACCGGGCGTGGGACGTTTGAGGTCCAGCTGCGCAACGTGTGGCTCGGCGGGGGGCAGTACGAGGTCCACGGGGCTCTCGCCGTGTGGGCCGGGCCCGAGATCCACCGCCTGCCCCAGGCGGCGTCCTTCAGCGTCACCACCGACGGGCGGTCCGTGGGCTTCCTCGGCGCCGAGCCGAGCCTCGCCTCCTCCTGACCACCCCCTGCCCACCCGGTGAGGCAGGCGCAGCCGCCACCGGCGTCCGCGCACGCAGCCCCGCCGGCCCCGGTCCGGAACGCGACGACGGGCCCCGAGCACGTGCCCGGGGCCCGTCGTCGCGTTCGGTCAGGGGAACCGCAGGCCGGACCGGGCGAAGTACTCCCAGCTCGCGACCACCTCCTCGCGGAGCTGCTCGTCACCCGATCCCATGATCACGTCGAGCCAACTGGTCTGCTCCGCAGGGCCGGCCGTCCGGCCGAGGTAGTACTGGTAGACCTGGTCGACCCGCCGCTTGGCCGCCTCGACCGATCCCCACACCGACCTGATCACGGCCTCCGGACCCGAGCGGCGACGGACGTCGGCCCAGTAGCCGACCTCCCACGTGCTCGCACCGCGGTCGAGAGCCGCGCGGTAGATGTTGTCCACGAAGGCCGTGTCACTGCTGCCGCCCCGGAGGTAGAACTCCGCGCTGGCCATGAGCGCCGGTCGGAGGTCGTCGATGCGCACGGCGCCTCCCGCGATGGCGCTCATCCAGGTCGCCACGCCGCTGGGGTCCGGCGCCCGGTCGAAGACCTGCCTGTACGCCAGCGTGATGGACAGCATCCGGTACTCGGAGGAGTTGGAGAACCCCCGGGACACCACGCGCCGGTCGACTCCCGCGATCAGGGAGCTGGTCCATCCTCCCAGGCCGACGTCATCGGGCCCGCGGTTCATCATGTCCTGGTACAGGGCACGCACGAAGGCGGCCTGCCCTAGGCCACCGGCCACGGAGGCGCGGATCGCCGGCAGCCGGGCGAAGCCGTACCTGCCCGGGCAGACAGTGCTGCCCACCTCGCGATGGGCGAAGATGGTCGGCAGTGGTCTGCTGTTCAGCACCGTGGTCCCGCTCGGATCGACCCCGTAGAGCGAGAACTTCCACGCGATGATCGCCGACAGCGCATCGACGGTCGCCTGCGGGACGTCCACCTTGTCGTAGTTGCCCAGCATCGACACCCCGAACGTGCCGGAGTTGTAGCTGAGCGCGTGGGCACCGATGACCGTGGAGCTCAGTCCCCCGTACCGACCTTCGAAGATCCGGCCGAACTTGTCGACGATCACGTTGTAGCCGATGTCGCCCCAGCCGCGCGTGACACTGTGGTAGGCCTGGATGGACCGCAGGATCCTGGGGACGTCGGCCGCTGCGTAGTCGTTCCTGTCGGCGGTGTGGTGGACGGTCGCCGCCTTGATGGTCGACGCGTACTTCGGCGTCCAGTTCATGATCGCCTCGTTGGCTCCCCACTGAGCGCGGGTGACCACCGGGGGCATCGCCACGGCCGCACCGGCCTGGCTGACCGGCGCCGCGGACGGGAGGCTGTCAGCCTCGCTCGTGCCCGGGTCGATCATGGTGACCCGGACGTCCTCGGGAACGGCCCCGCCGGCGCCCTGCACGATCACCTCGACCCCGGTGGCCGGGCCCGTCCAGTAGGGGGCGGTCCCGGCGCGCACCTCCTCGTCGGCCCCTCCGGTGCCCGGGGTCTGCACCACGCCCTCCGACTCGAGGGTCGTCCACTCACCCCACTGGCCACCTTCCGAACGGACGCGGACCTGGACCACGACGTCCACGACCGCCGGCGTCTCACGCCAGGTCACCCCGACGCTCTCGAAGAAGCCCGCGTCCGGGTCGGAGACCGTCAGCACCGGCACGCCCTGCAGTTCGTCCCCCGAGGCGACGACGGCATCCGCGTCCAGCTCGGCGTCCGCCGCGGCGACCGGAGCCTCAGACACCGGAGCCTCAGACACCGGAGCCTCAGACACCGGAGCCTCAGACACCGGAGCCTCAGACACCGGAGCCTCGGCGACCGGCGCCGTCGCCTCGGCCTCCGTCACGCCGTCCGGTGCGACGACCCCGTCGGTCGCCACGACAGCGACATCGGTCGGGTCGAGCACCGAGCCCAGGGCGATCTCCTGGATCTCGGACTCGACCGGGTGCGGTGAAGGAGCGGGGGCGGCGTAGACGGGCAGCGCGAGCAGCGTTCCCGTCAGCGCCAGGAAGGCGACTGAGGCGACTGGCAGTCGGCGCACGATGGGAGTCCTCCGATGAGCGGGTACGTCCGTCAGCGGTGATGCCGGCGGTGGTGACGTTGAGGTCATCGGCAACGCGGCGTGCCTTCTGAAGCCGCTGGTGCGAGAAAGCACCACGACCCGGCCCACCTCGTCTCCCGCCACCTGCTGGTTGGGGGCCGTGCGCTTGATGTGACAGAGCGGGGATGAGTGACAGAACGACGCGATGACGCCTCCTCAGCTGCCCGGTCGTCCCGGTGACGGCACGTATCGTCGCCACTGACGCCTGGTCCGGGTCTCGAGACTGCTGAGCGGCTAGACCGAGCCGGCCCGCCCGACGTGAGGAACGACTGTGACCTACAGCGACGACCACCCTGCTGGCAGCTCCCGGCCACTGCCCCCACGTCTCGACCCCCGCGCCGGCCGGGCGCCGCGGCACGTGACCGGCTCGGCGGACCGGGCGGCCCACGGTGGGCACGGCCGACTCGCCGCCAGCGGCCGGGTGGTGGCCGGGCTGCTCTCGTTGGTGCTGCTGGTCACGAGCGGTTGGGGTTGGTACCTCGGCCGCGTCGCCGACGCCAGCGTCAACCGGACCAACGCCATCCCGACGTCGGGCAACGACCAGGTCGTCGGCACGGGCGAGGCGATGAACCTGCTGCTGGTGGGCAACGACAGCCGCGCAGGTGCCACGGAGGAGGAGCTGGCCCTGCTCAACACGGAGGCCAACGCCGGGCTGAACACCGACACCATGATCTTGGTGCACGTCCCCGCGGACGGCTCTGCGGCGTCGTTCGTCTCCTTCCCCCGCGACTCCTACGTGAAGATCCCCGGCTACGGCTGGGACAAGCTGAACGCCGCCTACGCCTACGGTGGGATGGAGGCGCCCGAAGGCGCCTCCGACGCGGCCGTGCAGGCGGCGGGGGCGCAGCTGCTGATCCAGACGATCAGCTCGCTCACCGGCCTGCGGATCGACCACTACGCCGAGGTCGACCTGCTGGGCTTCTTCCAGCTGTCGACCGTGGTCGGCGGGGTCGAGGTCAACCTCTGCGAACCGGCGAAGGACAGCTTCTCCGGCATCGACCTGCCCGCCGGCGTGCAGACGATCAGTGGCGAGCAGGCGCTGGCCTTCGTGCGCCAGCGGAAGGGCCTGCCGCGCGGCGACTTCGACCGGATCATCCGGCAGCAGACCTTCATCGCCGGCATGATCCGCAAGATGCTCAGCGACAACGTGCTGCTGGACCTCGGCAAGCAGCGCGAGCTGGTCGAGGCCGCCGCCGACGCGCTGACCGTCGACCAGAACCTGAACCTGTTGCAGCTGGCGCAGCAGATGCAGTCGGTGACGCCGGGCAGCATCGACTTCCAGACCGTGCCCTACGTCGGCGACGACGAGGACGACGCGGGCCGCTACATCCTCCGGCTCGAGGACGAGGACGCCTTGCACGCCTTCTTCGCCGAGCTCAACGCCGAGCCCGAGCCGGAGCCGGCAGTGGCCGAGGCAGCGCCGGCCGGGGCCCCGGAGGTCGTCAGCCCGGCCGACGTGGACGTGGAGGTCTACAACGGCTCCGGCATCTCCGGTCTGGCGAGCAGCGCCGGCAACGACCTGACGGCGGCGGGCTTCCAGGTCACCGGGACGGCGAACGCCGACTCGATGGACTACGAGGTGACCGAGATCCGGCACGCCGCCGGGGACGAGGCGCTGGCGGCGGCGCTGGCCGCCCAGGTCCCGGGCGCGGTCACCAAGGTCGTCGACGACGCGGCCAGCGGTACCGTCCAGCTGGTGCTCGGCGAGGACTTCAACGGCGTCGGGCAGGCACTGACCGCCCCTGCGGCGCCGGCGCCCACGACGGAGGGCGAGGACCAGCGCACCGCGGCTGACACCGGCTGCATCAACTGACCGGGCCGCCCAGAGCGGGCGGGATCAGTGACTTGCGGCCACCGCAGCCAGGAGCCGGGAACGGGCGGCGGTGGCCGCCAGCAGCGCGGCCACGCAGGAGCCGACGATCAGCGGGACGGTGATCCGCAGCACGAGGTCGTCCAGTGCCCACAAGGACAGGCCACCGGCGACCAGTCCGGCGAGCCAGCTCCCCGCCATCTGGGCGTGGCCGGCCAGCGACACCGTGATGTCGGAGGCGGCCACGGCGAGCATGAAGATCCCGGTGCCCACGCCCAGCAGCGTCATCGCCCCACGGGAGACACGGAACTCCGGCCCGAACATCAGCTCGACCAGCCAGGGCCCCAGGGTCGCCGAACCCACGGCGGCGACCGTCCCGAGCACGGCGACCACGCCGACCAGCCGCCGCACCGCCTGCCGCAGCGCCACCGTGTCACCGTTGAACGCGAGTTCGGCGATCCGCGGGATGACGAGGCTCTCGACCGACTGGAACAGGAAGATCGGGATCCGGGTGACCGTGACCGCCGCCAGCAGCTGTCCGGCCAGGACCGCCTGGCCGGGGGGCGCGAGGGCCCGAGCGACCAGGACGCCGCTGTAGAGCAGGGTCTGCAGCGCGACCGCGCCGGCGATGAGCATGCCGGCCGAGCGCAGGAAGTGCAGTGCTCCCCCGTCGGCGAACAGGCCGACCCCGGTCCGGGTGACGCCCGCCAGCGCGGACCCCAGGGCGGCGAGACCGACGACCGCCGCCAGCGCAGCCGGCCCGGGGTCGGCCACGACGACCAGGGCGACCACCAGCAGCACCCGCAGCAGTGCCTCGGTGCCCAGGACCGAGGCGTACCGCCCGTACCGCCGCCCGGTCGAGAGCAGGCCGCGGACCGGGAACTGCGCGGAGTACCCCAGCCCGCCCAGCACCAGAGCTGCGGCCAGGAGGACGTCGTCGGAGAAAAACCCCGACAGCGCCGGCCAGCTGCCCAGCAGCAGGACGCCGAGCCCCGCGGTCACCAGCAGGGCGGCGACGAGCGCGGTGCTGCCCAACCGGCGCGGCCTGGTCACGTCCGGGGTGCCGACACCCCGACGGGCGGTCTCCTGCTCGATGGGGAGGTAGACGCCGGCGCCGAGGATGACCACCGCAGCCCAGAAGGCGGAGAAGGTGGCGTAGCCCTCCGGGCCCAGCTCACGGGCGACCAGGATCAGGTAGGCGTACGTCGCCAGAGCGGAGGCCCCGACGCCGGTGACCAGGCGGAGCAGCGGCACCACCACGGGCGCCCAACGAGTGCGCAGCGCCTGCCACCTGCTGACCACGACCATGTCGGAGGGACTCTAACGCCACGCTCCCGGGCCGGCACGCACCGTCCGGCGGGACCGGTGGGGCGCGCGCCGGTCAGCGGGTGAAGACGCCCACGCCCATCGTGGCGACCCAGAGGAGACCCAGCACCAGCAGCGTGCGATCAGCGAGGACGATCTCCTCCGGAGCGCCGGCGGCGCCCTTGTCGACGTCCCGCGCGTACCGCAGGATCGCCATCACGAACGGCGCGATGGAGATGGTCGCCCACGGCACGCCGTCCTGGGTCTCGGCCATCTCGAATGCCCACAGGCTGTAGGCCGTCACGGCCACACCGGCCGACAGGCTCCAGACGAAGCGCAGGTAGCTGGCCGAGTACTCCTGCAGCGTCTTGCGGGTGGCCGCCTCGTCGCCCACGAGGACGAGCTCGGAGTAGCGCTTGCCGGCGACCATGAACAGCGACCCGAAGGCGGCCACCAGCAGGAACCACTGCGACAGCACTAGGCCCGCGGCGACACCGCCGGCGATGCCGCGCAGCAGGAAACCGGACGCCACCACGGCCAGGTCGATGACCGGCTGGTTCTTCAGGAACACGCAGTAGGCGAGCTGGATGACCACGTAGGCGCCCAGCACCCCGGCCAGCTCCGGCCGGGTCAGCAGCACCGCGGTCGTCAGGGCGACGGCGAAGAGCACCACGGCCAGCGCCACCGCGAGCGGCCGCGGCACCAGGCCGGCGGCGATCGGGCGGTACCGCTTCTTCGGGTGCCGGCGGTCCTCCTCGACGTCGATCGAGTCGTTGACCAGGTAGACCCCGGAGGCCGACAGGCAGAACAGCAGGAAGGCGACCGCCGTCGGGCCCATGACGTCCGGGTCGAAGACCTCACCCGCAGCCAGTGGGGCGGCGAGCACCAGCCCGTTCTTCACCCACTGGCGCGGGCGCAGCGCGCGGACGACGCCCCACGGCCGCGATCCCCGGAAGCCGGGGGTGCGCGGCGGCGGCGGGACCTTGGCCGGCCCGGCGGTGTCGACCGCGGTGAGCGGGGCCGGCGCCGCCCCCACCGCGGTGGTCGGCGAGTCGGTCACGGGAGTCGAGTCGGGGTGCACGCTCACGGTCACGCCTTCCGGCCGGCGGTCGGGGTCATGCGACGTCGAACGACGGTGGCGACGCCGGCACCCAGGGCCGCACCGCAGAGGACGTCGGAGGGGTAGTGGACGCCGAGCAGCACCCGGGAGACCAGCATGGCGCCGGTGACCGCGGCCATGACCGGCCGGCCCACCATCGGGGCGAAGCCCACCGCCGCCGCGGCGGTGGAACAGCTGTGCGCGCTCGGGAAGGACAACCGGCTGGGCGTGGCCACCAGCGCCGGGACGTCGTCCAGCGCGGGGCGCACCCGGCGGACCACCCGCTTCACCACGACGCCGGCCCCGTGGGCAGCGACGACACCGATCACCGCGGCAGCCCAGTCGGCCCGGTCCCGGCCACGCAGCCAGCCGGCGGCACCGAGGGCGATCCAGCCGATCGCGTGCTCACCGAAGTGGGAGAGCCCCTGGGCCACCGGGACTGCCGGTGTGCCGCCGAGGGTCCGCCGCGTGGACCGGAGCAGGGAGTGGTCGAACCGGAGCAGCACGGTGCCAGGGGTTGCGCTCATCGAGGAGTGACTGTAGCTGCGCCCCGCCGCCCACACAGGCACGTGAAGGAGAGGTTCGTCGCGCACCTGTCACTCTGGTCCCGTGCCTCCCACCGCTCCCCTCACCCCGGCGGACCTGCTCGCCACCGCCCTCCGCCGGGACGCCGCGGCCCCGCTGATCACCTTCTACGACGACGTCTCCGGCGAGCGGACCGAGCTCTCCGCCACCACCCTGGCCAACTGGGTGGCCAAGACCGCCAACCTGCTGCAGGAGGAGTTCGACGTCGGCCCGGGCAGCACCGTCGGCCTGGCCCTGCCGGTGCACTGGCAGACGGCTGCGGTGCTGCTCGGGGTGTGGAGCTGCGGGGCCGCGGTCTGGGAGACCGCCGCCGAGGACGACGACCGGCTCACCGACGCCGACGTCGTGCTGGCCGACGCCGACCGGCTGCCCGCCCTGGAGGAGCTGGGCCTGGACGAGCTGCTGGGCCTGTCCCTGCACCCGCTGGGCATGGGGATGACCGGCTACACCGGCCCGGCCCGTGACTTCGCGCTCGAGGTGCGGGGCCACGGCGACGTCTTCGCCCCCTGGCAGCCGGTCGACCCCGCCGGGGTCGGTCTGGTGCTCGGCGGAGGCGAGCTGAGCCTGGCCGCCCTGGTCGAGACGGCGACCGAGCTGGCCGGGCGGCTGGGCCTCGTCGCCGGTGACCGGGTGCTGGTCGACCAGCAGGCGGCGACGGAGGCCGGACCGGTGGCGTGGCTGCTCGCGCCGCTGGCCGCCGGGGCCTCGCTGGTGCTCTGCCGCGCGGCCGCACCGTCCGGCCTGCAACGTCGCGCGGAGGCCGAACGGGTCACCGCTACGCTCGGGCTGAAGCTCGACGGGATCCGCGAGCTGGGCCGCCCCGCCTGACGCACCGCCTGCCCAGCCCTCGAACGGATGGTGGTCAGCGCATGGACAAGGTCGTCGCGAGCGCACGGGAGGCCGTGGCCGACATCGCCGACGGGGCCACCCTGTCGGTCGGTGGGTTCGGGTTGTGCGGGGTGCCGGTCGCACTGATCGACGCGCTGCTGGAGCAGGGCGCGAAGGACCTGACCACGATCTCGAACAACTGTGGGGTCGACGACCAGGCGCTCGGGGTGCTGCTCTACGCCGGGCGGATCGCCAAGACGATCAGCTCCTTCGTCGGCGGCAACAAGGAGCTGGCGCGGCTGTACCTCTCCGGCGAGCTGGAGGTCGAGCTGACCCCGCAGGGGTCACTGGCCGAGCGGCTCCGCGCGGGGGGCACCGGCATCCCGGCCTTCTACACCCCCACCGGGGTGGGCACCCTGGTGGCCGACGGCGGCATCCCGGTGCGCTACGACGCCGAGGGCAACGTGGTGGCCACCAGCGAGCCCAAGGAGGTCCGCCGGTTCGGCGACCAGGACTTTGTGCTGGAGACGGCGCTGACCGCCGACTTCGGCCTGGTCCGCGCGGCGGTCGGTGACCGGCACGGCAACCTGGTCTTCCGCGAGTCGGCCCGCAACTTCAACCCGCTGTGCGGCATGGCCGCGGCGGTCACCATCGCCGAGGTCGAGCGGCTGGTGGAGCCCGGGCAGATCCCGCCCGAGGCCGTGCACCTGCCCGGGGTGTTCGTGCAACGGGTGGTCGTCGTCGGCGACGAGGGGAAGCGGATCGAGAAGCGCACCACCCGCCCCCGCCCCGGCGCGGCCGCACCCGCAGCCGCCGGCACCGAGACCACGGAGGCCTGAGATGGCACTGTCCCGCGACGAGCTCGCCGCCCGGGTCGCCCTGGACCTGCAGGACGGCCAGTACGTGAACCTCGGCATCGGCATGCCCACCCTGGTGCCCAACCACATCCCCGACGGGGTGCACGTGGTGCTGCAGAGCGAGAACGGCGTGCTCGGCGTCGGCCCCTACCCCTTCGAGGGCGAGGAGGACGCCGACCTGATCAACGCCGGCAAGGAGACGATCACGATCCTGCCCGGGGCCAGCTTCTTCGACTCCTCGCTGTCCTTCGGCATGATCCGCGGCCACCACATCGACGTCGCCGTCCTGGGCGCGATGCAGGTCAACACCCGCGGTGACCTGGCCAACTGGCTGATCCCCGGGAAGATGGTCAACGGGATGGGCGGGGCGATGGACCTCGTGCACGGTGCCCGCGAGGTGATCGTGATGATGGAGCACGTCGCCCGCGACGGCTCCCCCAAGATCGTCGAGGAGTGCTCCCTGCCGCTGACCGGCAAGGGCTGCGTCGACCGCATCATCACCGACCTGGCGGTCATCGACGTCACCGAGGCCGGGCTGGTGCTCCGCGAGACCGCACCGGGCGTCACCGTCGAGCAGGTCGTCGCCGCCACCGGCGCCCCCCTGCAGGTCGACGGTGAGGTGCCCACCATGGCCTTGCCGGCCACCGTCTGACCGAGCCCCGGGACCGATGACCTTCTCCGTCATCGCCCGGGACGCCGCGACGGGCGACCTGGGCATCGCGGTCTCCTCCTGCATCCTGGCGGTCGGCCGGGCCGTCCCCACGGTCCGGCCCGGGGTGGGGGTGATCGCGGTCCAGGCGCGCAGCCGGCGAGGGCTGGGCAGCTCCCTGCTGGCCGGCCTGGCCGACGGCGCCTCACCGCAGGACCTGGTGCGCCGGGCCGCGCACGCCGCCGAGGACGCCGACCGGCAGATCGCCGTCCTGGACCCGGCCGGCCGGGTGGCCGCCGACACCGGCCCGGGGTCCCTGCCCACCAGTGGGCACGTGCTGGGCGAGGGGTTCAGCGTGCAGGGCAACATGCTCGCGTCCCCCGACGTGCTGCCGGCGATGGCGCAGGCGCTCACCGCGACCGGCGGGGCGCTGGCCGACCGGCTGATCGCCGCGCTGACCGCGGGGCAGGACGCCGGGGGCGACCTGCGTGGCCGGCAGTCCGCCGCGCTGCAGGTGGTCAGCGGGGCCCCGGCCAGCGAGGACGACGACGGAGTCCGGGTGGACCTGCGGGTCGACGACTCCGGCGACCCCGTCGCCCAGCTGCGCATGCTGCGCAACCTGCAGCGGGCCTACGACGAGCGCGACTACGAGACGCTCGCCGTCTTCGCCCCGGAGGGCGCCCGGGACCTGTACGCGGCGCTGGCCGCCTCCCGCCGCGGTGACCGGGCCGGAGCTCGCAGCGCCCTGGAGGCGGTCAGGAACCGGCCCGGCTGGTCCACGTGGCTCGCCTCGATGGCCGGCGACGCCCGCCTCTCCGCCGTCTCCCGACTGCTGGACTGAGGAGGCCGTCGCCCGGTCGCGCACCAGGACGCCCGCCCCTGGCGTGGGCACAGGGCAGCCGGTCCGGTGCCCGGGGTTGCCGGTGACCGGCAACTCCACCGCGATCGGGATGGCCGGTCACCGACCTGTCCCCCTCCCCGGTGTGCGGGCAGGCTCACCCCAGGTCCCCAGGTGCTGGGCGCTGTCCGTGACAGCTGGCGCCTGGACCTGCCGGCGACGAGGAGGTGACCGGGGTGTCCGCACCACACAGCGGTACGGCTGCGCTTCCCGTGCCACCCGGACGTCCTCGGTCGCCGGTCACCGGAGCCGAGCGGCTGGCCCTGGCGACGAGCCTGCGGGCGCGCGGCCTGCGTGGCCTGGACGTGCTGCGCCGCAGCCAGGACCGCGCGCCCCCTCGGCGCACCTGACCCACTGCGGTCCCCCGTTCCTCCTCGCGCGCCCCGATCCGGTGGGGCGTGCTCTCCGTCGTCCCCAGGAGCAGTCCATGCGCACCACCGCCACAGCCAGCGCCACACCCTCCGCGACCCCGGGGAGGGACTGGACGTCCTCCCGGGGGCTGCTGGAGGCCCAGCGCGCCGACTGCCTCCGTCAGCGCGAACTCGCCCTGGCCGAGACGGTCACATCGGTGCCCGACCCGGTCGCCCTCCGCCGGGCCGACAGCCTGCTGCGCACGATCGAGGAGATCGACGCGGCGCTGGACCGGATCGCGACCGGCAGGTACGGCGCCTGCGCGCACTGCGGATCGGCCATCCCCCCGGAGCGACTCGAGTTCCGCCCGTTCGCGGCGACCTGCGTCTCCTGCCTGTGACCACGCTGCCCGCGAGGAGCCGCCCCGTGTCCGCTCCGTCCGGCGCTCATGCCGTGCCCGACGACCCGGTGCTGTCCGTCATCGCCGTGCGCGGGGACCGGCCGGGCTGTGTCCTCGTCGACGTCACCGGCGAGGTCGACAGCGCCACCGCCCCACTCCTCCGGCTGTGCCTGGACAGCCAGACCGCCCAGCGGGACCTCCGCGAGCTCGTCGTCGACCTCGCGGAGGTCACCGTGCTGGGTGCCGCCGGCGTCACCGCGCTCTCCCGGGCACACCGTCGCTGCCGGCGGCGCGGTGCCCGGCTGGTCCTGCGGTGCGCCGGCCGGCGCTCCGTCCTGGACCCGCTCCAGCTGACCCGGCTGGGCTCGCTGGTGGGCGACGTCCCCTTCCCGCAACCGGACCGCTGAGACGTCGGTCGGCCCGGGCCACCACGGTCAACTGGGGGATGCTGGCGTTGCCGACGTCGGGCAACGGGATCCAGGGTGCCGGTGAGACGGAGGAGAGCCGATGACCGACGACCGGCAGCTCGGCGAAGGACCGGCGACGGGTGAGGACTGGCTGGACGCCGTGGCATCGTCGGCGGCAGCCGCCTGTTCCGCCCCGGTGGACCTCCTCGGCGACTACCTGCCGATGCTGGCCGACGCGGCGATCCACGGGCGTCGTCCGGCGCCGTGGGAGCTGGCCGCGGTCCGTGAACTGGGACGGCGAGCAGCGGCGCAGGGCGTCAGTGCCCGGGGTGCGGTGGACCTCTACCTGTCCGCGTCCTGGCGGCTGTGGCGGCAGCTGCCGGCGGTGGTGCGCTCGAGTGACCCGGAGAAGGTGCGCCAGGCCGGCGAGGCGGTGCTGCGGGTCCTCGACGACGCCGTCGGGGTCCTCGTCGACGGCCACCAGTCCGAGCGGCGGGAGATGATCCGCCACGAGGAGGCGCTGCGGCGTGGGTTCGTCGACGACCTGCTCCGCGGGGACGCCGACGTCGCCCGGATGGTCGCGCGCGCCGAGCCCTTCGGCATCGACCTGGGCAAGGCCCACCACGTGGCCCTCGCCGCGGTGCGAGGGCCCGAGGGGCCGGTCGACCGCGCGGCCATCGCGCTGGAGCGCGCCGTCGTGGACCGCTTCGGCGACCGGGACGTGCTGGTCGCCACCAAGGACGCGCGGGTGGTCGTCGTCGTGCCGGCGGGCAGTGCCACCGCGACCTCCCGGGCGGTGGACCTCGGTGCGCTGATCTGTGCCCAGCTCGACCAGGTCGACGGCGGCCGGCGCTGGCGGGTGGCCGCGGGGCGCGCGTTCCCCGGCGCCTACGGCGTCGCCCGGTCCTACGAGGAGGCCCGTGAGGCCCTCGTGTTCGCCGACCGGCTCGGCCTGGACACCGACGTCGTGCACGCCCGCGACCTGCTGGTCTACCGGGTGCTGGGCCGGGACCAGGCGGCGATCGCGGACCTGGTCGGCGACGTGCTGGGCCCGTTGCAGCGCAGCCGCAACGGGGCGGGCGTGTTGCTGGAGACCCTGCTGGCGTACTTCGACGCCGGGGACGTCGCCACCGAGGCCGCCCAGCGGCTCCACGTCTCGGTGCGCACCGTCACCTACCGCCTGGCCCGGGTCGCCGAGCTCAGCGGCTACAGCGTCGGGCGGCCCGACCAGCGGCTGTCACTGCACGCCGCCGTCCTGGGTGCCCGCCTGCTGGAGTGGCCGGCCAGGCCGCTGCCACTGGACACCTGACCCGGATCCGGCCGACCTCGACCAGCCGGCGATCTACCTCAGGAGGCTCCGGGCGATCACCATGCGCTGCACCTGGTTGGTGCCCTCGTAGATCTGGGTGATCTTGGCGTCGCGCATCATCCGTTCGACCGGGAAGTCCTGCGTGTACCCGGCCCCGCCGAACAGCTGGACGGCGTCGGTGGTCACCTGCATGGCGACGTCGGAGGCGAACGCCTTGGCCGCCGCGGAGACCCGGGTGACGTCGGGGCTCCCCTGCTCACCAGCCGCGGCAGCGACGTACACCAGGTGCCGGGCGGCCTGGATCTTCATGTCCATGTCGGCGAGCATGAACTGGACGCCCTGGAAGTCGCTGACCGCGGAGCCGAACTGGCGACGGTCCTTGGTGTAGGCCACCGCGGCGTCCAGCGCGCCCTGGGCGACCCCGACCGCCTGGGCACCGATGGTCGGCCGGGTGAAGTCCAGCGTCCGCAGCGCCGTCGTGAACCCGGTGCCGGGCTCCCCGACGATCCGGTCGGCCGGGATGGTGCAGTCAATGAAGTAGAGCTCGCAGGTCGGCGAGCCCTTGATCCCCATCTTCTTCTCCTTGGGCCCCACGGCGAAGCCCGGGTCGTCGCGGTGCACGACGAACGCGGAGATGCCCTTGGCACCCTTCTCCGGGTCGGTGACGGCCATGACCGTGAACCACTCGGAGACGCTGGCGTTGGTGATCCACGCCTTGGTGCCGTTGAGCACCCAGCTGTCGCCCTCGAGCCGCGCCCGGGTCCGCATCGCCGCGGCATCGGAGCCCGCCTCCCGCTCGGAGAGCCCGTAGCTGATCATCGCATCACCGACGGCGATCGAGGGCAGCACCCGCTGCTTGAGGTCCTCGGACGCCGACAGGATCACCGGCACCGAGCCGAGCTTGTTGACGGCGGGGATCAGCGAGGCGCTGACGTCGACCCGGGCGACCTCCTCGATCACGATGCAGGTGGCGATCGCGTCGGCGCCCTCACCGCCGTAGGCCTCGGGGACGTGCGTGGCGTGGAAGCCCGCCGCGGTGAGCGCCTTCTGCGCCTCCACCGGGTAGCGCGACTCGGCGTCCACCTCCGCGGCGAAGGGGGCGATCTCACGTTCGGCGATCTCGCGGACCGCCTCGCGGATCGCCTCGTGCTCCTCGGTCAGCCCGTACGGCCCAGCGTTGTTACCCACGAGTAGATGCTAGGCCCGCCGACGCCCGATCGACAGCATCCTCACCCCGCCGCGGGAGGTTCCCGGGCCCGCCGACACCGTGCCGGGTGAGCCAGACGGCAACCCCCGAGACAGGTGGCAGGCGGGACGGCGGCTTTGCGGGACCCCGTCGTGGACCCCAGGGCAGCCGGTGCCGCTCCTGGCCTCCCTCCGCGACCGCCCCCGTCCCTTCGCTGGTCGGGCTGCCGAGCAGGCGCCTCCAGGACGACGGCGGAACTTCCTGGACCTGCTGCACGCGTGGCCGTCGCCTCCTCCTGCTGCAGCACGTCGCGACCTGGCACTACCGTGCGGCACCGGCTCGGGGGATCCAGACGTTGCCGCTGCTCAGCTCGGCGAGCCCGTCGACGGAGCGGCGGCCGTGCTTGGCGGCGGTGGCCAGGTAGGAGCGCATGGCGGCGAAGTCCTGGGCGCCGGCGAGGGTGCGCATGCCGCCGGACGCCTTCCGTTTGATCTCGGCCTCACGGATGTCGCGCTCGGCGGCGTTGTCGTCGAACGGCACTCGTAGGTCGGTGGCGAACCGCAGGTGGTCATCGAGGCGTCGACGGATGCGGCGGGCCAGGGCCCGGTGCCGGTGCCGGCGGCCGACCGCACCGTCGGGGGCGGCCTGGGTGGTGGCGCCGATCAGCTCGGCGGAGATGACCCGGCCGCCGACGACCCGGGGCGGCGCTGTCCCGGCCGGCCGGGACTCGGCCGGGAGCGGCCGAACCCGATCACGAACGTGGCGACCGCGGGTGCGACCGCGGGCAGAGCCAGTCACCTGCCGCGCCTCGACGTCACCCTGGCCGCCTGACGAACAGGCCAACCGATCTGCCCGAGGTGACGAGCGGCAACGTCCGGATCCCCCGCCACCAGCTGAATGGTCACGTCGCCGGAACCGTCTGTGTCATTGCCGCTGGCGCAGGACGCCACGATGCGACAAGGGTTGCAAAGGTGGCACGTTCAACCTCGAAGAGGGGATCAAGCTCTTGTAGGCCTCGGGCACTGAAGAGCCAGTAAGCTTCGGGACTCCAGTGATGCTTGCCCACGATTGCGAAGGCGCGTCGCTGCCAGCGGCGGGGAAGCCAATGCAGGAGTGGCACCTGGGTGTGCGTCTCTACCGGGAACCAACGGTTTGGCGTCGTATGGAAGGCGCCCTTTCGCGCCACGCGACGGCTTTCGGCCAGCATCATCCGTCCGCGGTCAGGCCCTCCAACGTGCTCGATGACAGCGTTGCTGAACACGTAGTCGAAGGAGTTGGCCCGGAAAGGCAGGGCGCACGCGTCACCCCTGGTGACGGGGCACCCCAGAGCAGGATCGCCACGCCCATAGACAAGGGCATGGACGTCGGCGTATTGCGCCACGTCTCGTTCGACCATGTTGCCCACCCCGATCCCCGGCTTACGGAGGTTGCCCACCCCGATCCCCGGCTTACGGAGGGTGCTGACACCTACAAGGAGAACACTGCTTCCTGGTTGGATCTGTCGCCGTAGCCACTCCGCCTTGCGCGCCCGAGACCTCCGCGACACAGAGGCAGCCAATTTGCGCCGTCCTACATCCAACAGCTTGATCCGCATGGCAAGAACCTATGCGCCCATGCCCTCAAAGCCCCGAACTGTGACGGCAAGTAATCACCCGCCAACCGGATGCTGCACCGGTGCGACCCGTTTTCTCGTGATACCCAGGCATATCGCTTCGTGACCATCCAGGTGGTCGCTGGCGTTCGTAGCCGGGATCGCCGTTCGGGTCTGAAGGATCGGTCAAGACCGCCCCGGCCTACGAGCAGCTGGTAGCGCTGGTGACCGCGCATGAGCGGACGATCACCCAGCTGCAGGCGCGGATCTCCGAGCAGGACGCGCGGATCGCCGAGCGGGACCCGGAGCTCGCGGAGTTGACGCGGCGGTTGGCTGCCTCGTCGCAGAAGTCCTCCAAGCCCCGGGCTCGGCCCAGCCTGCGACCCCACGGGAACGCGCAGCCTGGTCGCGATGGTGACCGCGTGGTTCGCCGCCTACGCGGTCTTGTGCGCGGGCATCGCGCTGCGGAACCGCCGCGTGCCCTGGGCGCTGCGCGAACTCGGCGTCCTGAGCTACTCGGGTGCCTCCTCCAGGCCGTGGCGCCCCTCGCCGTCCCGGCGCTGGCCTCGGCGGCGCTCAGCGTCGCCGTCTGGGTGGGCGCGGTCATGCTGTTCAGCGTGCTGACATGCCGGTTCGTCGAACTGCCTGCGGTCGCGCTGTGGCGACCCGGCTCAGCGCGGCGGGAGACGGTCCTGCAGCCGGGCGTCCCGCTCGACGACCGAGTCGGCCAGCTCGGCCTGGAACCGCTCCACGGCCGCGCGCAGCACGTCGTCACCTGCCGCCAGGATGCGCACCGCGAGGAGGCCGGCGTTGCGGCCACCGCCGATCGACACCGTGGCCACCGGGACGCCCGCCGGCATCTGCACGATGGACAGCAGGCTGTCCAGACCGTCGAGCCGGTCCAGCGGCCGGGGGACGCCGATGACCGGCAGCGGCGTCGCCGCGGCGATCATCCCGGGCAGGTGCGCTGCTCCCCCGGCCCCGGCGATGACCACGCGCAGGCCCCGCAGGTGCGCGGACTCGGCGTAGTCGAGCATCCGCCGTGGGGTGCGGTGCGCGGAGAGGACATGCGCCTCCCACGGGACGTCGAACTCGGTCAGCGCCTGGGCGGCCGGCTCCATCATCGGCCAGTCGGAGTCGCTGCCCATGACGATGCCGACGATCGGGTCGTTCACGGTGCCACTCCTCAGTGCTCGGTCTCGAAGGCGAACGCGGGGTCGACCACGCCGTCGGCCAGGTACCGGGCCGCGGCCACCGCGCGGGCGCGCACCTCGGCCAGGTCCACGCCCAGTGCGGTGACGTGCCCGAGCTTGCGGCCGCGTCGCTGGCCCTTGCCGTACCAGTGCAGCTTCACGTCGGGCCAGTGCGCCATCAGGTGGTGCATCCGCTCGTCCAGACCGGGCCCGTCCCAGCCGTCGTCCGCGGTGGCGCCGCCGAGCACGTTGGCCATCACGACCACCGGCGCGGTCATCGCCGTGGACCCCAGCGGGTAGTCCAGGACGGCGCGCAGGTGCTGCTCGAACTGGCTGGTCCGGGCGCCCTCGATGGTCCAGTGCCCGGAGTTGTGCGGGCGCATGGCCAGCTCGTTGACCAGCACACCGTCGGCGGTCTCGAACAGCTCGACGGCCAGCATCCCGACCACGCCGAGCCGGTCGGCGATCCGGACGGCGAGTTCCTGGGCGGCGATCGCCAGCTCCTCGGACAGGCCGGGCGCCGGGGCGAGCACCTCGTTGCAGACGCCGTCCCGCTGGATCGTCTCGACCACCGGCCAGACCGCGACCTGGCCGAACGGCGAGCGGGCCACCTGCGCCGACAGCTCACGGACCATCGCCACCCGCTCCTCGGCGAGCAGGGTGCCGTGCCGCTCGAGGAGCTCGGCGACCTGGTCGGGGCCGGAGACGACAAAGACGCCCTTGCCGTCGTAGCCGCCCCGCGGTGTCTTCAGCACCACCGGCCAGCCGACGCCGTCGGCGAAGGTTGTGACGTCGTGCACCGTGGAGACCTCGGCCCAGGCCGGCTGGGGCTCCCCCGCCTCGGCCAGCGCCCGGCGGAGCACCAGCTTGTCCTGGGCGTGCACCAGGGCGGCAGGACCGGGGGCGACCCGATGGCCGTCGGCCTCCAGCGCACGCAGGTGCTCGGTCGGCACGTGCTCGTGGTCGAAGGTGACCACGGTGGCGCCCGCGGCGAGGCGCCGGAGGTCGGCGAGCTCGTTGTGGTCACCCAACTGCACGTCGGCGGCCACGAGGGCGGCGGACTCGGCCGGGTCAGCGGCCAACACCCGCAGCGACTGCCCTAGTGCGATCGCTGCCTGCTGGGTCATACGAGAGAGCTGACCGCCACCGACCATCGCCACCACGGGCAGGCCGGTGACTGGGTGCAGAGGTGCGTGCATGGTGCCGTCAGCCTAGTGACTGCGTGGCATCCGCCTGCGCTGACCAGCACGTGCCCACCGTTCGCCGGGCCGGGACGCGCCACCATCCCTAGAATCGACCGGTGCGTTCACCCCGTGACCTCCTGAGCGGGGTCAGCGCGACAGCGAGCCTTCTGGGCAAGGAGCTGGGGGCCTTCGGCGTGGTCGGGGCCATCTGCTTCCTGATCCAGGTCGGCTGCTTCCAGCTGCTCTACGCACACCTCGGCGTGGGAGCGGTCACCTCGAACGCGGCGGCCACCGTCATCTCGATGACCGCGGCGTACGTGGGTCACCGCTACTGGTCGTTCTCCCACCGGGCCCGCTCGGGCGTCGCGCGCGAGTACCTGCTCTTCGCCGCGATCAACGGCGTCACGCTCCTGCTCGGCCTGGCCGTGGTCGCGGTGGTCCGCTACCCGTTGGGACAGGACAGCGCCCTGGTGCTGCAGGTGGCCAACGTCTGTTCGATCGTCCTGGGCACGGTGATCCGCTACCTGGCCTACCGCCGCTGGGTGTTCCTCGCAACCGTGGACGCAGGTCTTGACCGCGACGGGCTCTCCCCCGTCGTCCCAGAGCAGCCGCAGCCTGCCGGACCGACCGAGCAGACGGAGCGCCGCGCCCCGCTGTCCAGCTGACCCTGCGGGCAGCCCAAGGGCTCCGTGGGCGGGACCGGCCGCGGTCTGCGTCCGGGACCCGACCGGGCAGAGCTCAGGCCGCCAGCCGGGAGCCATGTCGCCCGGAGACGACCTCCAGGCGGCTGCTGATCCTGGTCCGCAGCTCCTCGACGTGGCTGATCACCCCGACGGTCCGGCCACCCCGGCGCAGTTCGTCCAGAACGGTCATCACCGCGTCCAGCGACTGCGGGTCCAGGGTGCCGAAGCCCTCGTCGACGAAGAGGGTGTCGATCCGGACCCCACCGCTCTCGGCCGTGACGACGTCGGCCAGGCCCAGGGCCAGGGCCAGGGAGGCCATGAAGCTCTCGCCGCCGGAGAGCGTCTTCGTCGGTCGCCGAGCGCCGGTGTACTCGTCGAGGACGTCCAGGCCCAGCCCTCCCCGGGCCCCGTGCCGACCCTGGGCGTCGCTGTGCAGGAACGTGTACCGGCCGCCGGACATGTCCCGCAGCCGCCGGCTGGCCACGGCCGCGACCTGCTCCAGCCGGGCGGCGAGCACGAAGGACTGCAGCCGCATCCGCAGCGTGTTGGCCCCGCGGCCGTTGACCAGGTCGGCGAGCGCGGTGACCTGCTCGGCGCGGGCCCGACAGTCGTCCAGCTCCACCTCGATCTCGGTGAGGTCAGCGGTGAGCGACTCGAGGGCGTCGGCGCAGCGCCGCACCTCGGCGAGCGCACCCACGGCGGCCTCCCGGGTACGGGTCGCACCGCGGCAGCCGGCGGTGAGCGCGTCCAGGTCCGGCCGGGGTGCGAGGTCGGCCAGCTCCGGTTCGGCGAGCGTCGCGGTGACCACCGACCACCGCTGGTCGTGCTCGGCCACCCGCCGACCGGTCGATGCGGCGGTGGCCCGGTCCAACAGTGCCCCCGCGGCAGCCAGCAGGTCGGGGAACCCGGCGTCGGCGACGCGTTCCTCGGCGAGCCGGCGAGCCGCGTCGGCCGCCGTGCGGGCGCGCAGTTCCGCGCCCTCGGTGTCCACGAGCGCCTCGCACCGTTCGGCCTCGGCGGTGAGGCGGGTGATCCGGGCGGCGATGCCGGGGTCCGCGCCCTGCGCGGCGAGCAGCCGCTGCTGCACCGTCGCGAGCGTCTCCTGTGCTGCCGCACGCTCGGCGGTCCGCCGCGCCAGCTCCTCGCGGGCCGCGGCAGTGGCTGCCGAGGCAGCGTCCCGTTCGGCGGTCAGCGTGGCCAGTGCCCGGCGTGCGCCGTCCAAGGTGCCTGCCCTGGTGCGCGCCTGCGCCTCCTGCTGGGCCGCCTCGGCGAGCGCGTGCTCCTTGTCGGCCAGCGGCTCCGGTCCTGCCTGGGCACGGAGCACCGCCAGCTCCCGGTCGGTCTCCTCCAGCGTGGTGCGCAGGTCGGCGAGCCGGGCCTCGGCAGCTTCCGCCGCAGTGCGGGCGGCGTCCTCGTCGGCCTGGGTCACCACTGGACCGTCGTGCTGGGCCAGCCGGGGGTGCTCCAGCGCACCACACACCGGACAGTCGTGGCCGTCGGCCAGCGCGGCGGCGAGCTCAGCGGCCATCCCGTCCAGCCGCCGGGTCCGCAGGTCGCCCCACGTCTCGCGGGCGTCCAGCCAGGCCTCGCGGGCCGCGTCGACGGCGCTGCGCTGCGCGTCCTGCCGACCAGCCAGTTCACCGGCCGCCCGGGCCGCGGCGAGGGCGGCACGCCGACCCTCGAGCACGGCGGTCAGCCCGGGCAGGCTCGATGCCGCCTCCGCGGCCTCGACGACCCGGGCCTCCTGCTCGGCCAGCCGGGCCGGCCACTCCAGCGCGGCGGCCTCGTCCTGGGCGCAGCGGGCGTGGAGGGCATCGACCCGGCGAGTGGCCTGGCCGACCAAGCGAGCCAGCTCGGCGGCGCGGTCGACGTCGGGCAGCAGGGCCCGCAGTGCGGCGATCTCGTCCCGCAGCGCCCGGGAGAGCACCGTGTCGGCCGGACGACCGGCGGCCACCGCAGCCCAGCGGTCGCGGGCCGACGCCAGGTGGTCCGCAGCACCCTCGGCGTCCAGTGCCGCACGACCAGCCGCCTCGAGCACGTCCCGGACCGGCTCGGCCCGACCCCCGGCGTCCAGCGCCGCACGCAACGGCAGCAGGTCCGCCGCCTCGGCCTCCAGCCGGGCGAGCTCGGCCCGGGCCCGGTCGCGCCGGTCGTGCCGGTCCAGCTCGGCTCGCGCGGTGGCCAGCACGGCGTCGACCCGCTCGACCTCGGCGGCTGCCCGCTCTGCCTCCTGTTCCCGGTCGGCCAGCCGCGTCGCCACCTCCGCCCGGACGCGCTGCACCCAGGCGCCGGCCGAGGCGTGCGGCGTGGCGCCGACCAGCTCCGGCGCCAGCTCCTCGGGCACCTCGACGTCGGCCACCTGGGCCACCCGGGCCAGCAGGGTGCTGGCCCGCAGCCGCACCTCGTCCCACTGCCCGCGCGCGACGGTGCGTTGGTCGGCGAGCCAGTCCTCGATCCGGGCGAAGCGCCCTACGTCGAAGAGCGTGCGCAGCAGCCGGCCGCGGTCCTCCGGCTCGGCCCGCAGGAACCGCGCGAAGTCCCCCTGCGGCAGCAACACCACCTGGCAGAACTGCTCGGCCGACAGGCCCAGCCGGCTCCGCAGGTGCTCGGAGCCCTCGTCGATCCGGGTGCTGACCGGCTCCCAGCCGGCGGTCGTCCACCGCTGCACGGTCAGCTTGGCCTGCTCGGTCGTCCAGCCGGTGCCGCGCCGTTTGGGCCGCTGCTGCTCGGGCCGGCGGACGACCAGCAGCCGTTCCCCGCCGAGCGTCACCTCGCAGGTCACCTCGGTGCGCACCTGCTCATCGGCGTGGTCGCTGCGCAGCCGCTTCTCCTCCCCGCGCGCCCCGGGGACCGTCCCGTAGAGGGCGTACACCACCCCGTCGAGCAGCGTCGTCTTCCCGGCCCCGGTCGGGCCCCAGAGCAGGAAGAGCCCGTCCCGGCCGACGTCATCGAGATCGACCTCGACCCGGTCGGCGAACGGCCCGAAGGCGGTCAGGGAGAGCGAGTGGACCCTCATGCCAGCGACTCCTCGTGCGCGGCCGCAGCCAGCGCACGGCCCAGCAGCTCGAGCTCGGCCGGAGTGGCGGCCACCGCGCGGACGTGGGCGACGAACTCCCCGGCGACCTCCAGGTCGCTGCGGCCGGCCAGCCGCTCGGTGTAGCTGCGCTGGTCACCGGCGGTGCCGGTGCCGGCCCACTCCAGGTGGACCGCATGCGGGAAGCGACCCTGCAGCTGGCGCATCGGGTCGGCCGGCCGGACCGCGTCGGTGAGCTGGGCGGAGACGAAGTGCTCGGTCACCGCCTCCAGCCCCGGGTCGGCGAGCAGCGCGGCGAGCTCGCCGCGCAGCACGGTCAGCTGGCGGGGCGCCGGGAGCGGGACGGGCCGCACCTCTGCCAGCCCGTGAGCATCGAGGTCGACCAGCCAGGCCTGCTTCTGCTGGCCGGCCTCGCCGAAGGAGTAGGCCAGCGGCGAACCGCTGTAGCGGATCCGGTCGCTGAGCGACTGCGGCCGGTGCAGGTGCCCCAGCGCGACGTAGTCGACGCCGTCGAAGATCGCGGCGGAGACCAGGTCGACCCCGCCCACGCAGATGTCCCGTTCGCTCTCGCTGGGGAGCCCGCCGCCGACGAAGGCGTGCGCCAGCACCACCGATCGGGTGCCCGGGCGGAGGAACAGATCGGCCCGGACCCGGTCCATCGCCGCGCCCACGACCGCCTCGTGGCCGCGCGCGTCGGTCAGCCCCAGCTCGTGCCGGGCCACCTCCGGCTCGAGGTACGGCAGGCCGTACAGCGCGACGTCACCGTGCTCGTCGCTCAGCAGCACCGGCTCGTCGAGCGTCGGCGTCACTGCCCGGACGTGCACCCCGGACCGGGCCATCAGCCCCGCGCCGAAGCCCAGCCTGCGGGCCGAGTCGTGGTTGCCCGGGGTGAGGACCACCTGGGCACCGGCGCTGCGCAGCCGCATGAGCACCCGGTCGAGCACCCCGGTGGCATCGGCCGAGGGGACGGCGCGGTCGTAGACGTCACCGGCGACCAGGACCACGTCGACGGACTCCGCCCGGACGGCGTCGGCCAGCCCGCCCAGGACCTGCTCCTGTTCGGCGAGCAGGTCGGTGCCGTGCAGGGAGCGGCCGATGTGCCAGTCGGAGGTGTGCAGCAGCCGCATGCCCGGGACGTTAGGTGTCCCCTCCGACAGAACCGTCCAGGCACGCCGTGACGGACCGGTCCGGCGGGCGCCCGGGAGCGCTGGTGCAGCTCAGAACTGTTCGGTCGGGTGGGTGTCGCCCCGGTGGTACTCGCCGAGGTGGGCCGCGCTCTCCCGCGCCCGCCGGTCGGCGTCCTCCTCGACCAGCTGGTTGAGCAGCTGCTGCACCCCCTCGCTGTCGGGGATGGCGCGGAACACGGTCGGGCCGCCCTCCCCCGCCGTCTCGATCGAGACGGTGCCGGAGTTGACCAGCCGCTCCCACACGGTCTGCCGGTAGGAGACGTCGGTGATCCGGGACAGGCCGATGTCCCGGCCGTGCCGGGACAGGATGCCGACCCGGTACAGCAGCCGGTGGGTGGTGATCACGTAGTGCGTGGTGCGCCAGCGCAGCAGCGGGATGACGACCAGGAACACCGCGAGGAGGACGGCGACCCCGACGACGACCAGCCGCCACATCCCCTGCTGATCCCCGGCCGGCACGATCGCCGCGCCGAAGGAGGCCAGGCCGACCAGCGCCAGGAACGCCACGACGGGCCAGAAGACGGTCAACCAGTGGGGGTGCAGGTGGCGCTCGACCTCTTCGTCGGCACCGAGCACCTTGTCGGGGTAGGCCACGTCGCCAGGATGACCTACCCGCCTGAGTGCGTCACCGGCCCCGCCGGACGTGTCGCACGTCCCCGGAGGCGAGCTCCAGGACCCCGGCGTCGGTGCGGACGACGAGCCGGCCGTCCCAGTCCACCGCCTCGGCGACCCCGTCGAGGGCCGAGCCGTCGGGCATCGTCACGGTGACGGCGGAACCGACCGTGCTGCACCAGCCCAGGTAGTCCTGGGCGAGGCCGGAGGAGACCGGGTCGCCGAGCACCTGCGACCAGCGGGCGTAGCGCTGGTCCAGCGCCCGCAGGAAGGCCAGCAGCACCGCCGGCCGGTCGACGGGCTCCTGGCGCACCAGCTCCAGGGAGGTGCCGGTGTCGGGCAGCTCGTCGGTGCGGGTCGAGACGTTGAGCCCGACGCCCACCACCACGGCGTTGCCCGAGCTCTCGGCCAGGATGCCGGCCAGCTTCCGGCCGTCGGCGGCGAGCAGGTCGTTGGGCCACTTCAGCGAGGTGCGGACGCCTGCCACCTCCCCGACCGCCTCGGCCAGCGCCACCCCGGTCAGCAGCGAGAGCCAGGCCCGCCGGGCCGCCGGGACGTCGGGCCGCAGCAGCACCGAGACCGTCAGCCCCGCCTGCGGCGGGGAGACCCAGGTGCGGTCCAGTCGTCCGCGCCCGGCCTCCTGGTGCTCGGCCACCAGCACCAGCCCCTCGGCGGCACCGTCGGCCGCACGGGCGACCAGCTCGGCGTTCGTCGACCCGATCGCCTCGACCACCTCGACCGCCCGCCAGAGACCGCTGCCGGGGGTGAGGGCGGCGGTCAGCGCGGCGGCGTCGAGGCCCGGCCGGTCGGCGGGAGGAGCTGCGGTGCGGGGGCTGTCGGGCACGTCACCTACGCTACGGCGCTGTGAGTGCCGCCGAACTGGAGAGCGCGGGAGAGCACGTCCCCGCCGACCTCGACCTGCACACCACCGCCGGCAAGCTGGCCGACTTCGAGCGGCGGGTGGAGGAAGCAACGCACGCCGGGTCGCAGCGCGCGGTGGACAAGCAGCACGCCGCCGGGAAGATGACCGCCCGGGAGCGGATCGAGGCGCTGCTGGACCCGGGCTCGTTCACCGAGCTCGACGAGTTCGCCCGGCACCGGTCCACCAACTTCGGCATGGACGCCAAGCGGCCCTTCGGGGACGGCGTCGTCACCGGGTACGGCACGGTCGACGGCCGGCCGGTCTGCGTCTTCTCCCAGGACGTCACCGTGTTCGGCGGCAGCCTCGGCGAGGTCTACGGCGAGAAGATCGTCAAGGTGCTGGACCTGGCCATGCGCAACGGCTGCCCGGTCATCGGGATCAACGAGGGCGGTGGCGCGCGGATCCAGGAGGGCGTGGTCTCCCTCGGCCTCTACGCCGAGATCTTCCGGCGCAACGTGCACGCCTCCGGGGTCATCCCGCAGATCTCCCTGGTGATGGGCGCCGCCGCCGGTGGCCACGTCTACTCCCCCGCGCTCACCGACTTCATCGTCATGGTCGACAAGACCAGCCAGATGTTCATCACCGGCCCCGACGTGGTGAAGACGGTGACCGGGGAGGACGTGACCCTCGAGGAGCTCGGCGGTGCCCGCACCCACAACACCAAGTCCGGCGTCGCGCACTACCTGGCCGAGGACGAGGCCGACGCGCTGGACTACGTGAAGGCCCTGCTGTCGCACCTGCCCAGCAACAACCTCGACCCCCTGCCGGCGATCGAGGTCGCCCCGGTCGACATCGCCCTCCCCGAGGCGCTCACCGACGACGACCGCGAGCTGGACACGTTCGTCCCGGACTCGCCGAACACGCCCTACGACATGCACACCGTCATCGAGCACGTCCTCGATGACGGGGAGTTCCTCGAGGTCCAGGCGCTGTGGGGGCCGAACATCCTGATCGGCTTCGGCCGGGTCGAGGGACGCCCGGTCGGCGTGGTGGCCAACCAGCCCACCCAGCTCGCCGGCACGCTCGACATCGACGCCAGCGAGAAGGCCGCGCGGTTCGTGCGCACCTGCGACGCCTTCAACATCCCGGTGCTCACCTTCGTCGACGTCCCCGGATTCCTGCCCGGCACCTCGCAGGAGTGGGACGGGATCATCCGCCGGGGCGCCAAGCTGATCTACGCCTACGCCGAGGCCACCGTCCCGAAGATCACCGTGATCACCCGCAAGGCCTACGGCGGCGCGTACGACGTGATGGGCTCCAAGCACCTCGGCGCCGACGTCAACCTGGCCTGGCCGACCGCCCAGATCGCGGTGATCGGTGCCCAGGGCGCCGTCGGCATCCTCTACCGCAAGGAGCTCGCCGCGGCCGAGGACCCGGAGTCGCTGCGCGCCGAGCTGGTCACCGACTACGAGGACACGCTCGCCAACCCCTACATCGCCGCCGACCGCGGGTACGTCGACGCGGTGATCCCGCCGTCGCACACCCGCGTCCACGTCGTCCGGGCGCTGCGGCTGCTGGCCAACAAGCGCCAGACCCTGCCCGCCAAGAAGCACGGGAACATCCCACTCTGATGACCGAACAGACCCAGCCTCCGCTGCTCCAGGTGGTCCGCGGCGAGCCCAGTGCCGAGGAGCTCGCCGCGCTGACCGTCGTCGTGGCGGCCCTGTCCCAGCGCCGCCCCCGTCGGCGTCCCACCCCGGTCGGGGTGTGGGCCGAGCGGGCCGACGTGCTGCGCCGGCCGCTGCTGGCCGGTCCCGGTGGCTGGCGTGCCTCGGGACGGGCGTCATGACCCGGCGTCTCGTGCTCGCCTCGCAGTCCCCGGCCCGCCTGCAACTGATGCGCCAGGCGGGGCTGAACCCCGAGGTGGTGGTCAGCGGCGTCGACGAGACGGCGGTGACCGCACCCCGGGTCGGCGAGCTGGTCGCCCTGCTGGCCGCCGCCAAGGCCGCCGCAGTCGCCAAGGACCAGACCGACGCGCTGGTGATCGGCGCCGACTCGGTGCTCGAGTTCCGCGGCCAGGCGCTCGGCAAGCCGGCCGACACCGCCGACGCGCGGGTCCGCTGGCAGCGGATGTGCGGGCGCAGCGGCGTCCTGCACACCGGTCAGGCGGTCTTCGACGTCCGGGACGGCGGGGTGGCCCAACGGGACGTCGGCGTCTCCTCCACCGTGGTCCACTTCGCCACGCCGACGCCGGAGGAGCTGGAGGCCTACCTCGCCACGGGTGAACCGCTGGGGGTGGCCGGCGCCTTCACCCTCGACGGGCTGGGCGCCCCGTTCGTGCGCCGGATCGAGGGCGACCCGTCCGCGGTGCTCGGCCTCTCGATGCCGCTGCTGCGCACCCAGCTCGCCAAGCTCGGCCTGGCGATCACCGACCTCTGGCGACGCTGACCGCGCTCGGCGCCGCTCAGCCCGCCCCGCCTGTCAAGGGAGAACCAACGTGCAGAAGGTCCTGATCGCCAACCGCGGCGAGATCGCGGTGCGGGTCGCGCGCGCCTGCCGGGACGCCGGGCTCACCAGCGTCGCCGTGTACGCCGACCCTGATCGGGACGCGCTGCACGTGCGGACGGCGGACGAGGCCTTCGCCCTCGGGGGCAGCACCCCCGGTGACTCGTACCTGGTCATCGACAAGGTCCTCGACGCCGCCCGCCGGTCCGGCGCCGACGCGGTGCACCCCGGCTACGGCTTCCTGTCGGAGAACGCCGACTTCGCCCAGGCCGTGATCGATGCCGGCCTCACCTGGATCGGCCCGTCACCGCAGGCGATCATCGACCTCGGCGACAAGGTCGCCGCCCGGCACATCGCCACTCGGGCGGGCGCCCCGCTGGTGCCCGGCACCAAGGACCCGGTGGCGAACGCCGACGAGGTGGTCGCGTTCGCCCGGGAGCACGGGCTGCCGGTGGCCATCAAGGCCGCCTTCGGCGGCGGCGGTCGCGGCCTCAAGGTCGCCCGCACCCTCGAGGACATCCCCGAGCTGTTCGACTCCGCGGTGCGCGAGGCCGTCTCGGCGTTCGGCCGCGGCGAGTGCTTCGTCGAGCGGTTCCTGGACAAGCCCCGGCACGTGGAGGCCCAGGTGCTGGCCGACACGCATGGCACGGTGGTCGTCGTCGGCACCCGGGACTGCTCGCTGCAGCGGCGCAACCAGAAGCTGGTCGAGGAGGCCCCCGCACCGTTCCTCACCGACGACCAGCGGGAGCGGATCCACTCCTCGGCCAAGGCCATCTGCGCCGAGGCCGGCTACGTCGGTGCCGGGACCGTGGAGTACCTGGTGGGCACCGACGGCTCGATCTCCTTCCTGGAGGTCAACACCCGGCTGCAGGTCGAGCACCCGGTCAGCGAGGAGACCTCGGGCATCGACCTGGTCCGCCAGCAGTTCCGGATCGCCGAGGGCCTGCCACTGGAGATCACCGAGGACCCCACCCCGCGCGGGCACAGCTTCGAGTTCCGGATCAACGCCGAGGACGCCGGCCGCAACTTCATGCCCGCGCCCGGGCCGGTGACCCGGCTGGAGATCCCGCAGGGGCCGGGCGTGCGCTGGGACTCCGGGGTCGAGACCGGGGGTGAGGTGGCCGGTGCGTTCGACTCGATGCTGGCCAAGCTCATCGTCACCGGTGCGACCCGTGACGAGGCTTTGCAGCGGGCCCGCCGTGCGCTGGCCGAGCTGGTCGTGGAGGGGATGCCGACCGTCGTCCCGTTCCACCGGGCGGTCGTGGCCGACCCCGCCTTCACCAGTGAGCCGTTCACGGTGCACACCCGCTGGATCGAGACCGAGTGGGACAACCAGGTCCAGCCGTACGGCCCCGCCGCGGAGACCGACGAGCCCGAGCCGCGGCAGACCGTGGTGGTGGAGGTCGGCGGCCGCCGCCTGGAGGTGTCGCTGCCCGCCGGGCTGGCCGCCGGCGGGGCGGCGCCGGCCGCCGGTGCAGCCAAGCCGCGCAAACGCAGCGGCGGCGGGTCGGCCGCCTCCGGCGACTCCCTCACCGCCCCGATGCAGGGCACGATCGTCAAGGTCGCGGTGACCGACGGCGCCACCGTCGCCGCCGGTGACCTGGTGGTCGTGCTCGAGGCGATGAAGATGGAGCAGCCGATCGTGGCGCACAAGGCCGGCACGGTGTCCGGGCTGGCCGCCGAGGTCGGCGCCAGCGTCACCAGCGGGTCCGTCCTCTGCACGATCGCCGACACCGACGGGTGAGCCGGACCCCGGCAGGACGAAGGACCCCGTGACCGTGGTCGGTCGCGGGCTCCTATCGCGATCGTCACCATCTCGCCCCGGGGGCACTCGGACAACCGAGCTCGGCTGGACGCTCCCGGACCCCGATGCCGGGTCGACGGACTGCGTATGTCCCCCGTCCGGATGACTCGATTCAAGTCCGCGCGGCTGCGATCCGATGGGACAGGCATATCGCCGTCCCGAGGAGTGCCGCCCGTGCCGTCCGTCCTCGCCTGCCGTCTCCGCCTGAGTTCGGCCCTGCCCGCCGTGCTGGCCGTGGCATTGCTGGGGTCGGTCGTCGGCGGCGTCCCCGCACGAGCGGAGATCCCTCAGTTCCCCGACGGGTCCGGCGCTACGGATCCCGCCGACGTGCCCCAGGTCGCGCCGGGTGCGGAGACCACCCATCAGCCGCAGGGGACGCTGGACAGCGTCTCGGCGATCGTCGTCACCGATGGCGTGGCCGAGGTGGTCACGCGCCAGGCTGCCCCCTCCGAGATCGCCGCCGTCACGGCCGAGCTGCGCTCGCTGCCCGGTGCTGTGGACGTCTCCGTGGACACACCCGTCGCGCTCACCGGGACGGTGGACCCGCTCCGCTCCTACCAGTGGGGGCTGGACGACCTCGGCATCGGCCGTCTCCCCGCCGGCACGCCGGATGGTTCGGGGCTGACGGTCGCCGTGCTGGACACCGGCGTGGACGCCACGCACGAGGACCTCTCCGGACGTGTCCTTTGCGCCCTCGGCGCGGATTTCGCCTCCGACGCTTCGACGGTCGACCCGGCGGGCGACGGCTGCGTGGATCCGCACGGGCACGGCACCCACGTCGCCGGGCAGATCGCTGCCACCGCCGCCAACGGGCTGGGTATCGAGGGCATCAGCAGCGCCTCCGTCATCCCCATCCGCGTCCTCAGCGCCGACGGCAGCGGAACGTCCGGAGCCGCGGCGCAGGGCATCACGGAAGCGGTCAACAAGGGCGCCGACGTCATCAACCTGAGCCTCGGCGGGCCCTACAGCTCCGCGTTGGACACCGCGGTGCAGTACGCGGTCGACCAGGGGATCGTCGTCGTGGCGGCAGCCGGCAACAACCGGCAGACCGGGAATGCGGTGAACTACCCGGCCGCGTCGCCGGGCGCCATCGCGGTGGCCGCGACGGGGACCACCCGCGTCTCCGCACCGTTCAGCTACAGCGGGCCCACCAACCTGATCTCCGCACCTGGGGTCTCCTCCGCCTCCACTCAGACCGGTGGCGGTTACGGGTATCTGAGCGGAACCTCCATGGCTGCGCCGTACGTGTCCGGCGTCGTCGCCCGTTACCTGCACGCGCGTCCGGGGAGCACCCCGGCGCAGGTGCGAACGGCCCTCCTCTCCACCGCGATCGACCTGGAGGCCTCCGGCTTCGACAACAACACCGGGTACGGCCTCGTCGATGCGTACCGGCTACTAAACACGGCAGCCATCGAGAGATACGTGACCAAGGTCTACCAGGACCTGTTCCAGCGCGCGCCCGACCCGATCGGCTTGAACTCCTGGGTCACGTCCCTCTCGCGGGGCGTCGCCTACGGTGAGGTGGCCAACGGCATCACCTACAGCCAGGAGTTCCGCAGCCGGCTCATTGCCGCCTCCTACCAGAGGTATCTTGGACGTGGCCCGGACAGCGAGGGCCTGGCGAACTGGCTGACCGCTATGGGCGGTGGGCTGCACATCGAGCAGATGCAAGCCGGATTCATCGCGTCGCAGGAGTCCTACCTGCAGGCCGGTTCCGATGACCGGACATGGATCGCGAACCTGTACCAGTCCGTCCTCGGCCGCGCAGCCGCGACCAGCGAGGTCGACTCCTGGCAGGGCCGGCTCCACGGGGGCGCGAGCCGGCAGGACGTCGCCCGGGGCTTCGTCTACTCGACCGAGTACCTGCGGTCCGTCGTCGACGGGTACTACGTGAACCTGCTCCGCCGCAACATCGACAGCACCGGAGCGGTCAACTGGGTCAGCGCCATCCAGAGAGGCGCCCGCGACGAGGAGATCATCGCCGGCATCGTCTCCAGTGCCGAGTACCGGCAGGGCGTCTGACGGCTACCGACCTCCACCGGAGCCGGGTTCATCATCCCCACGCTGACGGCTCCGTCCTCCACGCCCGTCTCGCGGTGGTTGCGCGCGCCCGTCCTACTGATCGACTCCTACGTCCCGACGCGTGGCCTCAGACTCAGTACCGGCTACGGACCCTGGCGGCACGCCGACGTGCCATCGCGCAGAAGAAGCCGGCCAGGAGGCGGGCAGCGGCAGGGCCTGCGAACGGAGGTCGGCACGAGGCCGCCATCGGTGGAGTCGTCGCCGGCGGCGCTCCGCGCCAGGACGACCGCTGGCCGGGGCACAGCGAGGACGACCGGAGCCGTCGACGCCAAAGTCGACGCCGGGGAGAGGCTTCCGTCCACGTCCACCGTGCCGCAGACGCCCACCGGGAGTGCGGACGACAGGCCGGCGTCCCACCGGGCCGACGGACTCCGGTGTGCCGTCGAGCAGCAGGGAGGTGTCGGGGAGCCGGCCGGCACCGTGCAGCAGGATCCCGACATCGACCCCGTACACGTTTTCGGAGGTGCCCAGCCAGGCCTCCTGCCCGGTAGCGGAGCGAAATCCGAGCCCGTACTCCACGCCTTCGGCGTTGATGAGCCGCACGGCACGAAGTCCTCAGATTCCCGCCAGCGATGCCAGGGTGACGGTCGTGCCGCCGTCACCCTGGCGAGCGTCCGGGCGGCACCGTCGGCCAGCACGCCCAGCGCCGCAGCCTGGACCGCGTTCAGCGCGCCGAGCCATCCCCCGGAGGCCCCATGACGTCGTAGTAGTCACCGTAGGCGGCCAGCCGGCAGGTACCGGCCTCCACCGCGCCGTCGCACTGCTCGGCCGACGAGTGGCTGAGCCTGAAGTCGTGCCCGAGATCGTGAGCGATCAACGAGACCGCGGTGTCGCGCACGTACAGCCGACCGTCGGACGCGGGCGCGGCGCCCACCTGCGCCAGCGCGTAGAAGCACCCCGACTGGGCCGCGGTCTCCCCGCTCAACCGCGGCAGCAGGTGCTTCCCGGGGCCGGCGACGAAGCCGACCGTCGCGGCCTCCTCGTCCCACATGGCCTCGGGTGTCGCGCACCCGGCGGAGGTGGCCACCCAGTCCCGCTCGTCGGTGACGCCGACGGTGATCGCGCCGCCCGTCTGCTCGGCCAGAAGTCGGCCACGGGGCCATCGACGGCGGCGACCACGTCCCGCAGCCGCGTGCCGTCCGGCGCGGTCCCCGCCAGCGCCACCAGCATCGCGGTCACCTTGTTGGTCAGGCCGGCGCGTGGGGACAACGCCGGCTCGGTGACGCCCGGGGGACGCGAGGACCTCACCGTCGAAGACCGTGCGAGCCGTGCCGTGGCCGTGCTCGCCGGCCTGGTCCGCGACCGGTCCGCCGACGGTCAGCGCCACCGTGGACCCCGCGGGCACGGTGGCGACCTGCTCGGTGGGGAGGCGCACGGGACCCGCATCGGTCTGCACCCAGCTCAGCCGGTCCGCGGCGCCGTCCGGACGAGCCGTACCGGGCTCTCGTCCTCCGCCATGACGTGGACGAGCTCACCGACCACGGTGCTGCCCGGGTCCGCAGCGACAACTGAGGTGCCCGTGTCCGCGGCGGTGACGGCGACGGAGGAGGCCACGACGGCACCCAGCAACGACACGCCGAGGGCTCCAGCCAGCGCGACGGCGCGCAGCAGAGGGCCGGAGGCGCGGGGCCCACGGAGGATACGGAGAACACGGTCAGGTGACATCGACTTCTGAATCGGCGGGCCGAAGCGACCCTCGGCACCGCCGGGACGATGTTGAGCCGAACCCTTCGGTACTCCGATCACACCGGACGCGCCCGCTCCTACCGCTCACTCACGCGGTTCAGTCCAGGTCCTCGATGCCCATCAACCGGCGCCCGGCCTCGGTGATCGAGCCGGACAGCGACGGGTAGATCGCGAAGGTCTGCGCCAGGTCGCCGGCGGTCAGCCCCTTGGTCACGGCCAGCGCGATCGGCAGGATCAGCTCCGACGCCCCGGGCGCGACGACCACGCCGCCGATGACGACGTCGGTCGAGCGGCGGGCGTAGAGCTTCACGAACCCGCTGTGCAGGTCGCCCATCTTCGCCCGTGCGTTGGTGACCAGCGGCAGCCGGATGACCTCGACGTCCCCGTCCTCGGTGAGCGACTTCTCCTGCACCCCGACGGTGGCGATCTCCGGGTGCGTGAAGACGTTGGCCGAGACGGTCTTCAGCCGGATCGGCGCCACGGCCTCGCCGAGGGCGTGCCACATGGCGATCCGGCCCTGCATGGCCGCGACGGAGGCGAGCTGGAAGACCCCGGTGACGTCGCCGGCCGCGTAGACGCCGGCGACGGTGGTGCGGGAGACCCGGTCGACGACGACGTGCCCGGCGGGCGTGAGCTCGATGCCGCACGCCTCCAGGTTCATCCCACCGCTGTTGGGCACGGTGCCCACGGTCATCAGTGCGTGCGACCCCTCGACGACGCGGCCGTCGGTCAGCTCGACCCGCACGCCCTTCTCGGTGCGCACGACTCTCTCCGCGCGGCTGCGCTCGGCGATCCGGCCGCCCCGGGACTGGAAGACCTCCTCCACGACGGCCGCGGCGTCGGCGTCCTCACCGGGCAGCACCTGGTCGCGGGAGGAGACCAGGGTGACCGGCACTCCGGCCTCGAGGTAGCCGGAGGCGAACTCCGCACCGGTGACGCCGGAGCCGATCACGATCAGGTGCTCGGGCATCTCCTGGAGCTCGTAGACGTCGCGCCAGGACAGGATCCGCTCGCCGTCCGGCTCGGCACCGGGCAGCACCCGCGGGTCGGCACCGGTGGCGATGAGGACGACGTCGCCCTCCAGCGTCTCGGCGACCTGCCCGTCGGCGTCCACGACCTCGACCCGGTGCACGGTCAGCCCGAGCTTCTCGTCGGCCAGCCGGGCCGAGGCACGGATGATCCGGACCCCCTCGGACTCCAGGCGGTGGTGGATGTCCGAGGACTGCGCGACGGCAAGCCCCTTGATCCGGCTGTTCACCGTCGCCAGGTCCAGCGCAGCCCGCCCCAGCTCGGTGCCGGTGACCCCCAGGGCGACGGAGTCGCGGACCCAGGTCATCGCACCGGCGGAGGCGATGAAGGTCTTCGACGGCACGCAGTCGGTCAGCACGCTGGCGCCGCCGATGCCGTCGCGCTCGACGACGGTGACGTCCGCACCGAGCTGGGCGGCGACGAGCGCGGCCTCGTACCCGGCCGGGCCGCCGCCGATGATGACGATGCGGGTCATGGTCGTTGCTCCCAGTGCTGAACCGATGTGTGCACCGGCCATTGTCCCTGTTGCCAGGCCCGCCGTCGCCCACCCACGCGGGCGGGCACCCCGAGGAGCGGCCGGGGCCCACCGAGGAGTCAGAGGGACGATGCGAAGGCGTCCAACAGCCGGCGGGCGGCCAGTGCGGGGGTCAGCTCCCCCGCCAGCACGGCCGCCTCCAGCTCCGGCGTCGCCGACCGCACCGCGGGGTGCTCGCGCAGCTGGTGCTCCAGCCCGTCGCGGACCAGCTGCCAGGTCCAGCGCACCTGCTGTCCCCGGCGCCGCTCGTCGAGCTGACCGGAGGCCCGCATCCGGTCCTGGTGCTCGACGACCTTCGCCCACACCTCGGCGAGTCCGGCCCCGCTGAGCCCGGCGCAGGTGAGCACCGGGACGTCCCACTCGGTGTGCCCGCGCAGCATCCGGATCGCCCCCGCCAGCTCCCGGGCGGCGCGGCGGGCGTCGACCTCGCCCGGGCCGTCGGCCTTGTTGACCGCGATCACGTCGGCGATCTCCAGGATCCCGCGCTTGATCCCCTGCAGCTGGTCACCGGTGCGGGCCAGGGTGAGGAACAGGAAGGAGTCGACCATCTCTGCGACGGTCACCTCCGACTGCCCGACGCCGACGGTCTCAACCAGGACGACGTCGTACCCGGCCGCCTCGACGACGACCATCGACTCCCGGGTCGCCTGGGCCACCCCGCCCAGCGTGCCGGCGGTGGGCGCCGGCCGGATGAACGCGTTCGGGTCCACGGCCAACCGGGCCATCCGGGTCTTGTCGCCCAAGATCGAGCCACCGGAGCGGGCCGACGACGGGTCGACCGCGAGCACCGCGACCTTCGACCCCGCCGCGGTCAGGTCGACGCCGAGGGAGTCGATGAACGTCGACTTCCCGACCCCGGGGACGCCGCTGATCCCCACCCGCCGGGCGTTCCCGGCGTGCGGCAGCAGCTCCACCAGCAGCTCCTGGGCCGCCTCCCGGTGGTCGGCCCGCCGCGACTCGACCAGCGTGATCGCCCGCGCCACCGCCCGCCGTTCCCCGGCGAGCACCCCCTCGGTCAGCCCGGGGACGTCGACGGTCCGGCCGACCGGGGGGCCAAAGTCGCGACTTTGGCCCCCCGTCACGCGTGGCCGAGCCGGGTGGACAGGGTGCGGAGCAGGTCCTGCGCGGCCTCGGCGATCACCGTGCCGGGCGGGAAGACCGCGGCCGCGCCCATCTCCTTCAGCGTCGGGACGTCGTCGGGCGGGATGACCCCGCCCACCACGACCAGCACGTCCTCGGCCCCGAGCTCGGCGAGCGCGTCGCGCAGCGCCGGCACCAGGGTGAGGTGGCCGGCGGCGAGGGAGGAGACGCCGACCACGTGCACATCGGCCTCCACCGCCTGCCGGGCGACCTCCTCCGGCGTCTGGAACAGCGGGCCGACGTCGACGTCGAACCCGAGGTCGGCGAAGGCGGTGGCGATCACCTTCTGCCCACGGTCGTGCCCGTCCTGGCCCATCTTGGCCACCAGGATCCGCGGACGACGACCCTCTGCGTCCGCGAACGCCGCCGCCAGCGCACGGGTCTCGTCCACCGGGCCCGCTCCCCCTGCCTCGTCGCGGTACACACCGGAGATGGTGCGCACCTGACCGGAGTGCCGGCCGTGGACGACCTCCAGCGCGTCGGAGATCTCCCCCACCGTCGCCTTCGCCCGCGCGGCGTCGACGGCCAGCGCGAGCAGGTTCGACGAAAGCTCGTCCCCGCGCCGTCCCTCTGCGGCGGCGCGGGCGGCGTCGGTCAGCCGGCCCAGCGCCTCGGTCACCGCGGCGCCGTCCCGGGAGGCGCGCAGCTCGGCCAGCTTCGCCTTCTGCTGGGCGAGCACGTCGGCGTTGTCGACCCGGAGGACGTCGACCGCCTCGTCGGCGTCGACCCGGTACTTGTTCACCCCGATCACCGGCTGGCGGCCGGAGTCGATCCGCGCCTGGGTGCGGGCCGCAGCCTCCTCGATCCGCAGCTTCGGGATGCCGTCGTCGATCGCCTGCGCCATGCCCCCGTGCTCGGCGACCTCCTGGATGTGCGCCCACGCCCGGCGGGCCAGGTCGTAGGTCAGCTTCTCCACGTACGCCGACCCGCCCCACGGGTCGATGACCCGCGTCGTCCCGGACTCCTGCTGCAGCAGCAACTGGGTGTTGCGGGCGATCCGGGCGGAGAAGTCGGTGGGGAGCGCGAGCGCCTCGTCCAGGGCGTTGGTGTGGAGCGACTGGGTGTGCCCCTGGGTGGCCGCCATCGCCTCCAGGCAGGTGCGGACGACGTTGTTGTAGACGTCCTGCGCGGTCAGCGACCAGCCCGACGTCTGGCAGTGGGTGCGCAGCGACATCGACTTGTCCTTGGTCGCCCCCGCCTCCTTCACCAGCTTCGCCCACAGCAGCCGGCCGGCCCGCAGCTTGGCGACCTCCATGAAGAAGTTCATGCCGATGCCCCAGAAGAAGCTCAGCCGGGGGGCGAAGACGTCGACGTCCAGGCCCGCCGCCTTGCCCGCCTGCAGGTACTCCACCCCGTCGGCGAGGGTGTAGGCCAGCTCCAGGTCGGCCGTCGCCCCGGCCTCCTGGATGTGGTAGCCGGAGATGGAGATCGAGTTGTACCGCGGCATCTGCGTGGAGGTGAACCGGAAGATGTCGCTGATGATCTGCATCGAGGGCTTCGGCGGGTAGATGTAGGTGTTGCGGACCATGAACTCCTTGAGGATGTCGTTCTGGATCGTCCCCGTGAGCTGGTCCGGCTTCACCCCCTGCTCCTCGGCGGCGACCACGTAGAGCGCCAGCACCGGCAGGACGGCGCCGTTCATCGTCATCGACACGCTCATCTTGTCCAGCGGGATGCCGTCGAAGAGCTGCCGCATGTCCAGGATCGAGTCGATCGCCACCCCGGCCATCCCGACGTCGCCGGGCACCCGCGGGTGGTCGGAGTCGTAGCCCCGGTGGGTGGGCAGGTCGAAGGCGACCGAGAGCCCCTTCTGCCCGGCGGCCAGGTTGCGCCGGTAGAAGGCGTTGGACTCCGAGGCGGTGGAGAACCCGGCGTACTGCCGCACCGTCCACGGCTGGGTCGTGTACATCGTCGGATAGGGCCCGCGCAGGTAGGGCGCGATGCCCGGGAGGGTGTCCAGGAAGTCGACGTCGGCCAGGTCGGCGGCGGTGAACAGCGGCGGGACGGCGATCCCCTCCGGCGTCTGCCAGGTCGCCTCGCCGACGTCCCGGCCGGTGGCGTCGGCGTAGGCCTTCGCCCAGTCGTCCGGTGTGGCCGTCGGCTGCGGGCGGCCCAGCTCCATGCCACCGAAGTCGGGGATCGCGCTCATGCCGACACCTCCTGGCCGTCTGTAGGGCCAAAGTCGCGACTTTGGCCCCTCGGGAGCAACTGAGCCACGACCTTCCCCAGGACGTCCAGGGCGTCGCACCCGGCGTACAGGTACCCGTCGACGCCGTCCACCGCCAGGGACGGCGGCCCGGCCAGCCAGACCTGGGTGGCACCGGCGGCCCGCAGCTCGGCGGCGAGCGGGGCAGCGGAGTCGGCGTAGTCCCGGTCGCTGCCGCAGATGCAGGCCACCGTCGTCCCGGCGAGGCCGTCCACCCCGTCCCCGGTCGGCGCCGCCAGCCCCCCGGCCCCGAAGAGGTTGGCCGCGAAGGTGGCCCGGGCGGTGTGCCGGGCGACCAGCCCGATCGTGGCCAGGTGCACCCGCGGTCGGGGATCGACGGACTCGACCCGGTCGCGCAGCTGCTCGAACGCCTGCGCGGCCCGCACCCGCGGCAGCCCACCCGGGGCCGGCGGCAGCGCCTCCGCGGCCGGACGACGGACGGGCAGCACCTCGGTCGGGTTCGGGAACTCGGTGACACCGGTGATCGCATCGGTGCGGTGCGCGATCCGCTCCTGCCGCTCGGCCCACGCGGCGCCGATCCGGTCGGCGACCAGTCCGGACGTCAGCGCCGCCGCCAGCCCGCCGGCCCGCTCGATCTCGGTGAACCACGCCCAGGCGGCCTGGGCGAGGGACTCGGTCAGCGACTCGACGTACCAGGAGCCACCGGCCGGGTCGAGCACCCGCGCGAGGTGCCCCTCCTCGACCAGCAGGCTCTGGGTGTTGCGGGCGATCCGCCGGGCGAAGGCGTCGGGCAGCCCGAGTGCCGCGTCGAAGGGCTGCACCGTGACCACGTCGGCTCCCCCGACACCGGCGGCGAAGCAGGCCACCGTGGTCCGCAGCATGTTCACCCACGGGTCGTGCCGGGTGACCATCACGTTCGAGGTGACCGCGTGCTGGCGCATCGCCCGGCCCTCCGGGGGGACGCCGCTCGCCTCGCCCACCCGGTCCCACAGCCGCCGTGCGGCGCGCAGCGCGGCGATCGTCGTGAACTGGTCGGCGCCGGCCGACAGCCGGAACTCCAGCTGGCCGAAGGCGTCGGAGACGGCCAGCCCGCCCTCGGTGAGCGCCCGCAGGTAGGCCACCCCGGCGGCGACCGCGCAGCCGAGCTCCTCCACCACCGAGCCACCGGCGTCGGCGAACACCGTCCCGTCGGCGACGACGGTGCGCCAGCCCGCCGGGGCGCGGCGGGCGAGGTCGGCCAGGCCGGTGAGGTCCTGCGGCTCCCCCGTCGCCACCTGCACGCTCAGCGGGTCCAGCCCCAGGCAGCCGCCCGGCGCCAGGTCGGAGCGCCCCTCGACCAGCGCCAGGAACGCGTCCGCGGCGGCCGGCCCGCCCTGCAGCGTCACCGGCGCCAGGTCCAGCAGGACGTCGGCGAGCACCTCGCCCAGCGCGCCGGCCGGCACCGCGCCGTCGCCGACCACCAGCCACAGCGAGGAGACGCCGTTCTCCAGGTCTGCGGCGATCGCCTCCCGGGTGCGCGCCACGTCGGGGTCGGCGTGCCGCTGCCGCACGTCCCAGCCCCCGGGGACGTCGGAGTCCGCACCACCGGCCGCGGTCACCCCCGCGGCACCGACCCGCGAACCACGAACGAACGGCGGCAGCCCGGGCACGCCGGCCAGCGCGGGCAGGTCCCCGGCGTCCTCGGCGGTGTAGAGCGGGGCAACGGTCACCCCGGTGGCGACGGTGCGGACCAGCGCCTCCTCCACCGGGTCGGGCAGCTCGTCCCGGCCGGATTTGCGCAGCACCCCCGCGACGAGTTCACGCCACTGGTCCCGGCTGGCGGCGGGGAACTCCCCGGCGAGAGTCAGCAGGTCGGGCGCGGCCGGCTCGGCCGGCGGCCGTGCGCCCTGCTGGTCGGTGAAGCTCATCGTCGGGTCCCCGCCTCTCAGGTGCCTGAGGGAAGTGCGTCGGAAGAGGTCTACAGGGCCGGACCGACGGGCGTACCAGCGGGTACGGCGTCGGCCGCCAGCGCGTGCAGCGCCGTGCGGGCCAGCAACCGCACCCCGACCCCGATCGCCCGCTCGTCGACGTCGAAGGTGCCGCGGTGCAGGTCCAACGTCTCGCCGCTGCCGTGCGTGCCCAGCCGGGCGAGGGCGATCGGCAGCACCTCGGCGAACCAGCCGAAGTCCTCCCCGCCCATGCTCTGCGGGGACAGCGCCACGCCGTCGCTGCCCACCGTCTCCAACGCCGCGGAGCGGAGCAGGGCCACGCTGCGCGGGTCGTTGACCACCGGCGGCACCCCGCGCACGTAGTCGATCGCCACCCGGGCCCCCGACGCCGTGGCGACCTCGGTGACCAGCCGGCGCACCAGGTCCTCGGCCTCGCTCCACACCGCGCGGTCGAGCACCCGGAGCGTGCCGCGCAGCTGCCCGGTCTCCGGGATGGTGTTGGCCGCGACGCCGGCGCTGATCGCGCCCCACACCAGGGAGACGCCGGCGCGCGGGTCGACCAGCCGGGACAGCAGCCCGGGGACCTCGGTGACCACCTGGCCCATCGCGTGCACCAGGTCGACGGTCAGCTGCGGGCGGGCGGTGTGCCCGCCGGGCCCGGTGAGCGTCACCTCCACCCGGTCGCAGGCCGCGGTGATCGCCCCGGTGCGCAGCCCGACCGAACCGGCCGTCAGCGACGGGTCGCAGTGCAGCGCGAACGCCCGGGTCGCACCGGCCAGCACGCCCTCGTCGACGACCTCCAGCCCACCGCCGGGCACCTGCTCCTCGGCGGGCTGGAAGACGCACCGCACGGTGCCCGGCAGGTCGTCCAGCGAGGCCAGCGCCAGCGCGACCCCGAGCAGCACCGTGGTGTGCACGTCGTGGCCGCAGGCGTGGCATAGCCCCTCGCGGGTGGAGGCGTACGGGACGTCCTTGAGGTCGGCCAGCGGCAGCGCGTCGATGTCGGCGCGCAGCACGACGACCGGCCCGGCGTCCGGGTCGCCCCCGACGTCGCAGACCAGCCCGGTGCCGGACTTCAGCCGGCGGGGCGCCAGGCCCGCCGCGGTGAGCCGCTGCTCCAGGAAGGCGGTCGTCTCGTGCTCGGCGAACCCGAGCTCAGGGTGGGCGTGCAGGTGCCGGCGGACGGCGACCAGCTCGGGCTGGTGCGCCTCCGACCAGGCGTCGACGGCCCGGCCGAGGACCTCTGCCGCGCTGGTCGCCTCCCCGCCGCTCACGCCGCTCCCGTCGCCGGCAGCCCGTCACGGAGCTCGGCGAGCAGGCTGTCGACCACCGGGGCCAGCGCACCGTCGTGTGCGGCGGCCACGGCGCGCTGGCGCTGGTAGGACGCACCGGCGTCCAGGACCCGCCGGGCGTCGACCAGCTCGGCCTCGCAGCCGAGCTTGCGGGCGGTCGGCAGCAGCTCCTCGACCAGGTCGGAGATCGCCTCGCGCACCGGGCGAACGGTGCCCTGCTCGTCGACGACGATCTCGGCGTCCAGCCCGTAGCGCACCGCCCGCCACTTGTTCTCCCGCACGATCCAGTCCGCCGGTGAGGGCAGGGTGTAGCCGCGGTCGAGTTGGGTGTCGAACTGCTCGACCAGGCACTGGGCGAGCGCGGCGACCGCGCCGATCTCGTCGAGGGTGGGCAGGCCGTCGCAGATCCGCAGCTCGACCGTGCCGAAGTCCGGGTGCGGGCGGATGTCCCACCACACCTCGCGGACGCTCTCGATGGCGCCGGCGTCGATCAGCGTGCCCATGTACTCCTCGAACTCCGACCAGTCGGCCAACTGGTAGGGCAGCCCGGCGGTCGGCATCGCCTCGAAGACCTTGGTGCGGGCCGACGCCAGCCCGGTGTCGCAGCCGGACCAGTAGGGCGAGGACGCCGACAGCGCCAGGAAGTGCGGCACGTACTGGGTGAGCGCGTTCACGATCGGCATGATCTTGTCGGGCGAGCGGACGCCGACGTGCACGTGCACACCGAAGATCTGCAGGCGCCGGGCCGGCCACTGCATCCGCTCGACGAGCTCCGCGTAGCGCTCCTTCGGCGAGATCTCCTGGCTGTCCCACCGGGTGAAGGGGTGGCTGCCGGCGCACATCACGCCCAGGCCGCGCCGCTCGGCGGCGCCGACCACCTCGGCCAGGGTGCCCGCCAGGTCGGCCTTCGCCTCGGCGACGGTGGTGCAGATGCCGGTGATGATCTCGATCGTCGACTGCAGCAGCTCGTGCTTGGCCTTGGGGTGCTCGTCCAGGCCGTCGGGGGTGAGCTCGGCGAGGATCTCGATCGCGCCGGAGGTCAGCTCGCGGGTCTGCGGGTCGATGAGCTGCAGCTCCCACTCCACTCCCAGGCTGGCGCGCTCGGACGAGTGGAAGGGGATCTGCACCCCGCGAGTCTAGAGACGGCGACGGACACCCGCCGGGCGATGGACCGCCCGGCCGTCGTTCCTATGCTCACGGGGTGAGCCAGCCGACCTCCGCGCACCCTGCCGACCCCGTCGCCCTCGCCGCCTCGGCGGCCGAGCAGCTCACCGCCGCCCTGGGCGGCGGCCACGACGTCGCGGTGGTGATGGGCTCGGGGTGGGCCCCGGCTGCCGACGCCTTCGGCGAGACGCTGGCCAGCGTCGCCATCGGCGACCTGTCCGGGTTCGCCGCCCCGACCGTCACCGGGCACGGCGGGGAGATCCGCTCGGTCCAGGTCGGTGCGCACAAGGTGCTGCTCTTCCTGGGCCGCACGCACCTGTACGAGGGCCGCGGGGTCGAGCCGGTGGTTCACGGCATCCGCACCGCTGCCGCGGCCGGGGTGCGCACCGTCGTCCTCACCAACGCCGCCGGCGGACTGCGCCCGGACCACCGGGTCGGGCAGGCCGTGCTGATCAGCGACCACCTGAACATGACCGCCCGCTCGCCGCTGGTGGGCGCGACCTTCGTCGACCTCACCGACCTGTACTCCGCCCGGCTGCGGACCCTGGCCAAGGAGATCGACCCGTCGCTGACCGAGGGCGTCTACGCGGCGCTGCCCGGCCCGCACTTCGAGACCCCGGCCGAGATCCGGATGCTCACCACGCTCGGCGCGGACCTGGTCGGCATGTCCACCGCACTGGAGGCGATCGCCGCCCGGGCGGCCGGGATGGAGGTGTTCGGCCTGTCGATGGTCACCAACGCCGCCGCCGGCATCACCGGCGAGGCGCTGGACCACCTCGAGGTGCTGGAGGCCGGCAAGGCCGCGGCCGGCCGGCTGGGCGCCTTCCTGGTCGAGCTGATCGGGCGCATGCCATGAGCGGCCCGGTGCTGGTCACCGGGGCGGCCGGCGGGCTCGGGACGGCGCTGCGCGGGGGGCTGCCGGAGCGCGGCTGGGCGGTGCGCAGCCTGGACGTGGCGCCGATCCAGGACCCGCGCCCGGGCGAGGAGCACCTGGTGGCCGACGCCGCCGACCTGCCCGCGATGACCGGGGCGGCGCAGGGCGCGGCCGCGGTGGTGCACCTGGCCGGGATCCTCGGCGAGGCCACCTGGCCGGCCATCGTGCGCTCGCACATCGAGACCACCCGCACCACGCTGGAGGCCGCCCGGAAGGCCGGCGTCCCCCGGGTGGTGCTGGCCAGCAGCAACCACGCGAGCGGCTTCACCTCCCGGCCGGCCTCCGGCCTGCTCACCGAGGCCGACGCGCCGCCGCGTCCGGACACCTACTACGGCGTGGCCAAGGTGACGATGGAGGCGCTCGGCTCGCTGTACGCCGACCGGTACGGCCTGGACGTCGTCTGCCTGCGGATCGGCAGCGCCTTCCCCCGGCCGACGACGGTCCGCCAGCTGGCCACCTGGCTCTCCCCCGGCGACACCGTTCGGCTGGTCGACGCGGCGCTGCGCACCCCCTCGCCCGGCTTCCGGGTGGTCTGGGGCGTCTCGGCGAACACCCGCGGCTGGTGGGACCTCACCGCCGCCCGTGCGCTGGGCTACGAGCCGGCCGACGACGCCGAGGCGTACGCCGCCGAGCTGATCGCCGCCCAGGGCGAGGCGGACCCGGCCGACCCGGTGCACGCCCGGGTCGGCGGGGAGTACACGCTGCCCGGCGTGGACGTCGACGTGGTCGAGGCCGCGCAGGGCCCGGTCCAGCCGAGTGGAGGCCCACGATGACCGACCTGCTGACCACCGCCCGCGCCTGGGCGGCCGCCGACCCGCACGCCGGTGACCGCGCCGAGGTGGAGGCGCTCGTCGCCGCGGGGGACGAGGCCGAGCTGGCCCGCCGGTTCACCGGCCCGCTGACCTTCGGCACCGCCGGGCTGCGCGGCCCGCTGCGCGCCGGCCCGGCCGGGATGAACGCCGCCGTGGTCAGTCGCGCGGCCGCCGGGCTGGCCCGGTACCTCAGCGACATGGGCCAGGGCGGTCGCGGCGTGGTGATCGGCTACGACGCCCGGCACCGCTCCGACGAGTTCGCGCGCGTCTCCGCCGCCGTGCTCTCCGGCGCCGGGTTCGCCGTCTCCGTGCTGCCCCGGCCGCTGCCCACGCCGGTGCTGTCCTACGCCGTCCGGCACCTGGGCGCGGTCGCCGGGGTGATGGTCACCGCCAGCCACAACCCGCCGCAGGACAACGGCTACAAGGTCTACCTCGCCGACGGTGCGCAGCTCGTGCCGCCGGCCGACCGGGAGATCGAGGCCGCCATCGCGGCCACCGGACCGGCCCGCGACATCCCGCTCGGGGACGAGTGGACCACCCTCGGCGACGACGTCGAGGCCGACTACGTCGCCGCGGTGGTGCGCGCCCTGGAGCCCGACCGGGTGGACGCCGCGGCCCGCCGGCGTCTCGTGGTCGCCTACACCGCCATGCACGGCGTCGGCTCGGCGACCACCCAGCAGGTGTTCGAGGCCGCCGGCTTCGCCGCGCTGCACTGCGTCGCGGAGCAGGACCGGCCCGACCCGGCGTTCCCGACCGTCGCCTTCCCCAACCCGGAGGAGCCGGGTGCGGTCGACCTGCTGACCGCGCTGGCCGACCGCACCGGCGCCGACGTCGCGATCGCCGAGGACCCGGACGCCGACCGCTGCTCGGTGGTGGCGGGCGGGCGCCAGCTGACCGGCGACGAGGTGGGCGTGCTGCTGGGCGACTGGCTGCTCCGCCGCGGGGTGCGCGGCACCTACGCGAACTCGCTGGTGAGCGGTTCGCTGCTGGGCACGCTCGCCCGCGCGCACGGCGTGCCGTTCGAGCAGACCCCGACCGGCTTCAAGTGGATCATCCGGGCGGGGTCGGCAGCAGCGCCCCTGGTCTTCGGCTACGAGGAGGCGCTGGGGTACGCGGTGTCCCCGTCGGTGGCGCACGACAAGGACGGCGTCTCCGCGGCCCTGGCGGTCGCCCTGCTCGCCGCCGAGCTGGCGGTCGAGGGACGCACGCTGACCGACCGGCTCGACGAGCTGGCGGTCGAGCACGGCCTGTACGCCACCGGCCAGTACTCGGTGCGGGTCGAGGACCTCACGCTCATCACCGGCGCGATGGCCCGGCTGCGCGCCCAGCCGCCGGCCCAGCTGCTGGGGCGGCCGGTCGAGGTGGTCGACCTGGCCCAGGCCACCCCGCCGCTGGACGCGGTCCGGCTGACCGGCGAGGGCGTGCGGGTGATCGTGCGCCCCAGCGGGACCGAGCCGAAGCTCAAGGCCTACCTGGAGACCGTCGTCCCGGTGCCCGAGGGCGACGGGCTGCCGGCCGCCCGCAGCCGGGGCGCGGACGAGCTGGACCGGCTCCGTGCGGAGATGGCCGCCGCGCTCGGGCTGTGACCGCCCGGCGTCAGCCCCAGTAGGGCGGCCGCTCCGGCTCGGGGGCCGGCTCGGGCTGCGGGGCCGCCAGCGGGGCCGCGGACGGCGGCGGGCCGTACCGGTTGGGGCCGCCGTCGCCGGGCAGGAAGCCGGTGATCACCAGCAGCGCCAGCTGCCCGAACAGCGGCACCAGGCCGATCAGCAGCCACCACGCGGACATGCCGCGGTCGTGCAGCCGGGTCGCGCCGCTGGAGATCGACGCCGGCATCGCCAGCAGCCCGATCGTGGTCACGATCGGCCCGTAGCCCGTCTCGCCCATGGCGATGCTCTCCAGCGAGCTGTTGCCCAGGGCCACGTCGGCCATCAGGGCCAGCACGCTGAGCGCCCCGATCGGCAAGGCGTACTGCAACCACCAGGTGCGCCGGTCGATGCGGCCACGGCGCACGTACCACTGCCAGAAGTCCACGCACCCAGTCTGCCTCGCGCCGTGCGCGTCAGCGAGGAGGTGGCCCGTACCGGTTCGGGTGCGGCTGGGTCCCGAGGAACCCGCAGGTGATCAACAGGACCAACCAGCCGATGCCCGGGAGCAGGCTCCACAGCAGCCACCAGGCGGAGTGGTCGCGGTCGTGCAGCCGGGTGACGGTGGCCGCGACGTTCGGCACGGCGAGCACCAGGGCGACGAGCGCGGTCACCGGGCCGCCCTCCTCGGGGAAGAACCAGAGGACGTCGGCCACGTCGACGCTGCCCGGCCGGTCCTCGAACCGCGGGTGGCTGTCCGGGAACCACTGCGCGTCCACCACCGAGGCCATCAGCCCGAACAGGCCGATGAGCAGCACGTACCGCAGCCACCAGTCGCTGCGCCGGATCCGCCCGGTGGGCACGTACCAGCCGAGCAGGCCGCCGCGGCCGTCGTTCCCGCTCATCCCCCGACGGTCTCCCGGCAGCCGGTGTGCAACGACCGCTGCGCGGCCTCCAGCACCCGGACGACGTCCCGCCCGAACCTGACGTCGCACGGGTGCGCGCCGCCGGTCAGCGCAGCCGCCTGCAGCTCGTCGACGGCGACCGCATGGGCCTCGACCGCCGTGCCGGACTCCGGCAGGAGCACCAGCCGGCCGGCGTCCCCGTGCACCCAGATGTCGATGCCGGTGGCCAGCTCTCCCACGGTCGCCGAGACGGTCACCGTGCTCGCGCGGCCCTCGGGGTGGGTGAGCACCAGGTGCACGGTGTCGCCCAGCCCGGCGCCGGCCTGTACCGCGCTCACCGGTCCGAGCGCCGGGACGAGCAGGGAGAGCGCGTGCGGTCCGACGTCCCACAGCGCACCGTGCTCCAGCCGCCACGGGGTCTCGAACGGCGAACCGGCCAGCCGCCCCAGCCAGGTGACCGCCCCGCCGGCCAGGGTGATCCGCGATGCCTGCTCGAGCCAGGTGGAGGTCGCCGTCCGGAAGCGGTTGGTGAAGAAGACCACCGAGGCGACGCCGGCCGCCTCCACCGCGTCGACCACCCGGTCGGCCGCGGCGACCGACAGCGCCACCGGCTTCTCCAGCAGCAGGTGCTTGCCCGCGGCGGCCGCCCGTTCGGCGAGGGGCGCCTGCACGTCCGGGGGCAGCGCGAAGCTGACCGCGTCGACGTCGGCGAGCAGGGCGTCGACGTCGTCGGTGCCCGGGACGTCGAACTGCGCCCCCGCGGCCTTCGCCTTGGCCAGGTCCCGCCCCCAGACGCCGACCAGCTCGGCGTCCGGGTGCCCGGCCAAGGAGGTGGCGTGCACCTCGGTCGCCCAGAAGCCGGTGCCGAGCACCCCGAACCGCATGGCCCTAGACCGCGCCGAACTGGCGGTCGCCCGCATCCCCGAGGCCGGGGACGATGTAGGCGTCCTCGTTGAGCCGCTCGTCGATGCTGGCGGTGAAGACGCGCAGCGGCAGGCCGCTCTCCTCCAGCCGCTTCAGCCCCTCCGGGGCGGCGAGGGCGCAGAGCACGGTGATGTCGGTGCAGCCGCGGTCGGTGAGCAGCGAGCAGCAGTGCACCAGCGAGCCGCCGGTGGCGAGCATGGGGTCGAGGACGAAGACCTGCCGGCCGACGAGCGACTCGGGCAGCGAGGCCATGTAGGCCTCAGGCTGGAAGGTCACCTCGTTGCGGGCCAGTCCGACGAAGCCCATCTGCGACTCCGGCAGCATCCCGTGCGCGGTGTCGGCCATGCCGAGGCCCGCGCGCAGCACCGGCACGATCAGCGGCGGGGCGGCCAGCCGGTAGCCGGTGGTGTCAGTCACCGGGGTGGTGATCGGCTCCTCGGCGACCGCGAGGTCGCGGCTGGCCTCGTAGACCAGGATCTGGGTGAGCTCCCGCAACGCGGCCCGGAAGGCGGCGTTGTCGGTGCGCTCGTCGCGCATTCGCGACAGTCGGGCGCGGGCGATCGGGTGGTCGACGACGGTCAGCTGCACGGCGCACACCGTATCGGCCTGCGGCTGCAGGTCAGGAGCGGAGCCGGGCGGCGGCCTCCCCGACCCCCGGCCCGGTGACCCCGCACGCCGAGACCGGTCGCCCGGTGGCCAGCAGCAGGAGGTCCCCGGCGGTGCCGCACACCTCGCGTCCGTCGCCTCCCACCCAGGCGGTGTCGGTGGCCACGAAGCGGAGCCCGCTCATCCGCCGCGCCGGGCGGCCGTAGAAGACGTTGGACCAGACGTGCTCCAGCGCCGGGACGGCGAGGTCGGGTGGTGTCGGCAGCCGGCGGCCGAGTGGGCGGGCGATGTCCTGGCTGTGCACGAGGACGTCGACCAGCGGGTCCCAGCGGCTGGACATCCCGACCCGGCGGTCGAGCGCGGCGGTCTCGCGCAAGTGCGCGGTGAGCACGGTCGGCGGGTGTGCAGCGGCGCGTTCCCGGGCGGCGCGGGCCTCGGCCCGGTCGAAGTCGCCGCGGGCCCGCAGAATGCGCAGCACCATGCCGGCGGTGGACTGCCGGGTGGAGAGGGTCACGTGGGCCAGCACGTCGTGCACCGTCCAGCCGACGCAGAGCGAGGCCGTCGTCCACTCGTGGTCCTGAAGGGTGTCGAGCAGGTCGGCGAGCACCCGCCGCTGAGCAGCGACCTCGGGGAGCATGGCGACGCGGGGCTCGGGCACGGGTTCCTCACACGGGACGGTGGACGTCGGTCGGTTCGAGGACTCCCGTGCCACCAGGAACTCATCGCACCCGGACGTCACACTCCTCCAGTCCGACTCGGTCCCGCCGAGCGGGCAGGCTGACGGCATGGCTCGCGGACCACGCACTCCCACCGGCCGCGCACTGGCGACACTCGGCCTGATCGCCTTGACCGCCTGGGTCGCCTTCATCGTGATCGAGATCGCCACCGTGCCCGAGCCCGGTGCACCGACGGTGGACGCACTGGCCACCCAGGCAGCGTCGTCCCTCACCCAGCGAGACGCCGAGGCGTTGCAGGCTCTCCTGGTGGACGACTCCCCAGCTGACTACGCCGAGGAGCTCCTCGCCGGGCTCCCCGCCACGGGAGGCGATCTGGAGGCCGTGGTCCGGGACTCCGGCCCAGGCGACGTCATCGTGGTGCGCGCGCCGGCAGGCAGCGACAGCTGTCTGGCGTGGCAGGTGGTCCCCGAGGACGACCGCTACCTCCTCGGCGTCATCCCACCTGTCAACGGCTGCTGACCGGGGCCATCTCCCCACCGGCTACCACCGCAGGCCGGGACAGACAGCCGGGCACCACAGTCGGCGAACGCACCGTCCTGTCGGGCTGCCCAACCGCCCGAGAAGGGATGCACGGCTCGGTGTGGACGCGTCGGGAGGTGGAGTCGGCCGACGCGTTCAGTGCTGGGCGTCGACGCCTCCGGTGTGGACCAGCACGGCGGCGGCCAGGGGCCCCACCACCGCGGATGGCAGTGCGTGCCCCATCCCCGGCACGGTCGCGACGGTGGCGCCGGAGACGGCCTCCGCGGCGCGATGGGCCGCTGGCGGCGGGTTGATCGGGTCGTTCGGCGCCTCGATGACCAACGTCGGGACCGTCACCCGGGCGAGTTCCGCGCCGCGGGCCAGCCCAGCCTGGTCGGCTCGCGCGTGCGCCGCCGTGTTGTCGTGCCGCCCGGCGTGGTCGATGACCCGTTCCTCCATGAGGCGGAACTCCTCCGCGTCGAAGGGAACGCCTGTGCCGTTCAGCAGCCGCCAGTGCTCCACCCGCCAGGCGACCTCGGCGTCCCGGTCACGTGGGTCCGCGAGGTGCTGCCACAGCTCCAGCAGCCGAGGATCGGTGTCGGTGAAGGCTGCGGGAGGGGCGCCGTCCGAGCCTGCGCCCTCCAACGCCGCCGTTGCGAAGAGGGTGGCCGAGAGCAGACGGTCCGGGTGGTCGAGGAGCAGCAGTTGGACGAGCGTGCCGCCCATCGACATCCCGACCACGTGGGAACGTGCGATGCCGAGCGCGTCCAGGACGGCGACCGCATCGTCCGCGAGGTCTCGCAGCGCGTACGGCTGGACGTCGAAGGCCCAGGTCGACCGTCCCGTGTCGCGGTGGTCGTAGCGGATGACGCGGTGCCGCTCACCGAGAGCGCGCACGAGGCCGGTCGGCCACGTGAGGCCCGAGGCATTGGCGCCCATGATCAGCAGCAGCGGCGACCCGTCCGCGCGGCCCGTCTCCTCGACCCAGAGCCGGACGTCCGGCGCGACCTCGACCATCCTCTCCACCCGGGCATCCGACCACGGCGCGGAGACCCACCGCGACGGATTTGCCGACCGAGCCGGACTCGCACCGCAGCAGGCTGAGCGCACGCGTCGTCGACTGCCCAGGAGTCGTGGAACGCCCGACCAGGCCGTCAGGTCAGCGGTGGACCGATGAGGATCTCGGTGTCGTCGGGGCGGTAGGTGCGCCATCGTCCGCCGGGATCTCGCTGGACCCGGAACCCGTGGTGGACCTTGGTGTGGTGGCGTTCGCAGAGAAGCGCCGAGTTCTGCAGCGACGTCTCACCGCCGTGCAGCCAATGGATGAGGTGGTGGACGTCGCACCACCAGGACGGGGCCCCGCAGCCGGCGAACACGCAGCCCTTGTCCCGCCGCTCGACGGCCTTGCGGAGCCCGGGGGTGACCGCCCGGTGGTCCCGCCCGAGGTCGAGGAGCACGCCGTCGGGGCCCATCACGATGCGGGAGATGCTCGCGTCGCAGGCCATCCACCGGGCGCGCGCGGCGGAGATCGTCGCCCCGAAGCCCATCCCCGCCGCCCCGGCACCAGTGGCCGGGTCGACCAGGTCGTCGAGGTCGATGCCCACCACCACGTGCGGCTTCACCGTGCGCAGGATCGGCAGGCTGCCCGACGCGAGCTGGTTGTCGCAGAGCTGGACGAGGGCGTCGGCGTTCTGCTGAGCCCGGGTCCGCGCATCACCCTTCGGGCGGTCGGCCTGCACGATCGACTCGATCGCCGCCTGCACCTTCTCCCCACCCACCGCGTCCAGGTCGAACCGGCCGGTGACGCTGCCGTCGGCGTGCTTGGCGATCGTCAGCCGCCGCCCCTCCGTCGGATCCGGCTGCGGCCCGTCGGGATCGAGTGCGTCCTCGAATGCCTGCACCGCGGCCACCAGCGACTGGTGCGGCGACTCGGCCGCCACCAGCGCCCACACCTGATCGAACGCAGCCAGGTCGATGCCCTGCTCGGCCGCCCGGGCGACCTCGGACTCCCCCACCTTCTCGGCCACCACGTTCACCTGCCCTGCGGTGATCTGCCCGTCGGCGAAGCCGGCCGACAGCGCCGGGAAGCGCTGCAACGCCCGCCCCGACCGCAGGATCCGCGACGCGTCGCTCGCCGACAGTCGGGTGTGCCCGGTCAGCCACGACCGCATGCTCTTCAACCCGTCGTGCTCCGCCGCCTGCATGACGTCCGCACGGCGGACCGTGCGGGTCAACTCCGCCGCCACACGATTGCCGAGCTGCACCAGCAACGCCGTCCGATCCAGCACCTGTCCGTCGGTGAGCGAGTGCAGATCGTCCGACGCGAGGGCGTCCAGAGCCGACATCAACTCGCTCACGACACCTCCCGCAACGTTCGAACGTGCGTACGAACCTTATCGCCGGGGAGGACACTGAGCAAGCCGAATGCCCAGGTCAGACGCCCGTCCACAGATGCGACAAGCCCCTTGACAGACCACCCAGCAGCGCCGCAAGAAGGGCGATGGGCGCCGCACCGTGTCCGATCCGTCGGAGCCGCAGTGGAGAATGCGCGCATGACCCACGTGCTGGACCCGAACGCGCTGGCCGACACCAGCGGCGGAACGGGCACCCTGCCCGACCCGTTCGCCGACGTCACCCGCTCGAACGACGCCTTCCGCGCGTTCCTGCACGGCCTGCCCGGCGTCGACCAGGTCGGGGCCGAGGCCCGGGCCAAGGTGCTCGGCACCCGGTCGATCAAGACGACCGCCAAGGCGTGGGCGCTCGACACGGCGATCTCCATGGTCGACCTGACCACGCTGGAGGGCTCGGACACCCCGGGCAAGGTCCGCGCACTGGCCGCCAAGGCCCGCCGTCCCGACCCGACCGACCCGAGCTGCCCGGCCGTCGCCGCGGTCTGCGTCTACGGCGACCTGGCCGGCGTCGCCAAGGAGGCGCTGGCCGGCACCGGCATCAACGTCGCCGCCGTCGCCACCGCCTTCCCCAGCGGCCGGGCCAGCCGGGAGGTCAAGCTCGCCGACGTCCGGGACGCCGTCGCGAACGGCGCCGACGAGATCGACATGGTCATCGACCGCGGCGCCTTCCTGACCGGCCGCTACCTCGACGTCTTCGAGGAGATCGTCGCGGTCAAGGAGGCCTGCGGGTCGGCGCACCTCAAGGTGATCCTGGAGACCGGCGAGCTGGTCACCCTCGACGCCGTCCGCCGCGCCTCCTGGCTGGCGATGCTGGCCGGCGGCGACTTCATCAAGACCTCCACCGGCAAGGTCTCCCCCGCCGCCACCCTGCCGGTCTGCCTGGTGATGCTGGAGGCCGTCCGCGACTTCCGCGCCGCCACCGGCCGCCAGGTCGGGGTCAAGCCCGCCGGCGGCATCCGGACGACGAAGGACGCCGTCAAGCACCTCGTGCTGATCAACGAGACCGTCGGCGCGGACTGGCTGTCCCCCGACTGGTTCCGCTTCGGCGCCTCCAGCCTGCTCAACGACCTGCTCCTGCAGCGCCAGAAGCTCCGCACCGGCCACTACTCCGGCCCCGACCACGTGAGCGTGGACTGATGACCAGCCTGTTCGAGTACGCGCCCGCACCCGAGTCCCGGTCGATCGTCGACATCCGGCCCAGCTACGGGCTGTTCGTCGACGGCGAGTTCGTCGACGGCACCGGCACGCCGCTGAAGACGGTCAACCCGGCCACCGAGGAGGTGCTCAGTGAGGTCGCGACCGGCAGCGAGGAGGACGTCGACCGCGCCGTCCGGGCCGCCCGCCGGGCGTTCGTCAAGACCTGGGGCCCGATGCGCCCGGCCGACCGCGGCAAGTACCTGTTCCGCATCGCCCGGCTGCTGCAGGAGCGGGCCCGGGAGTTCGCCGTCCTGGAGACCCTGGACAACGGCAAGCCGATCCGGGAGAGCCGGGACGTCGACGTCCCGCTGGCCGCGGCGCACTTCTTCTACCACGCAGGCTGGGCCGACAAGCTCGAGCACGCGGGCCTCGGCCCGGCCCCGTGTCCGCTGGGTGTCGCCGGCCAGGTCATCCCGTGGAACTTCCCGCTGCTGATGCTGGCGTGGAAGGTCGCCCCGGCACTGGCCACCGGCAACACCGTCGTCCTCAAGCCGGCCGAGACCACCCCGCTGACCGCACTGCTGTTCGCCGAGATCTGCCAGCAGGCCGACCTGCCGCCGGGCGTGGTGAACATCGTGACCGGCGCCGGGGAGACCGGCCGCGCGGTGATCAGCCACCCGGACGTCGACAAGGTCGCGTTCACCGGCTCGACCGAGGTCGGCCGCTCCATCGCCCGCGCGGTCGCCGGCACCGAGAAGCGGCTCACCCTGGAGCTGGGCGGCAAGGCGGCGAACATCGTCTTCGACGACGCCCCGATCGACCAGGCCGTCGAGGGCATCGTCCGCGGCATCTTCTTCAACCAGGGCCACGTCTGCTGCGCCGGCTCCCGCCTGCTGGTGCAGGAGTCGGTGCACGACGAGGTCGTCGCCTCCCTGCAGCGCCGGATCGGCACGCTGCGGGTCGGTGACCCGATGGACAAGAACACCGACCTGGGGGCGATCAACTCGGCCGAGCAGTTGGCCCGCATCCGGGAGCTGACCGCCTTCGGGGAGACCGAGGGCGCGACCTGCTGGCAGCCCGACGGCGACCTGCCCGACCGCGGCTTCTGGTTCAAGCCGACCGTCTTCACCGACGTCTCCCCCGCCCACCGGATCGCCCGCGACGAGGTGTTCGGCCCGGTGCTCTCGGTGATGACCTTCCGCACCCCCGACGAGGCGGTCGCGAAGGCGAACAACACCACCTACGGGCTCTCGGCCGGCATCTGGTCGGAGAAGGGCTCCCGGATCCTGAAGGTCACCGACCAGCTGCGCGCCGGCGTGGTGTGGGCCAACACCTTCAACGAGTTCGACCCCACCTCGCCGTTCGGCGGCTACAAGCAGTCCGGCTACGGCCGCGAGGGCGGCCGGCAGGGCCTCGCCGCCTACCTGAGGAGCGACTCCTGATGTCCGACCGGCTCACCGTGCGCAAGACCTACAAGCTCTACCTGGGCGGGGCGTTCCCCCGGTCGGAGTCCGGCCGCACCTACGAGGTGCACGACACCCGAGGCCACTTCCTGGCCAACGCCGCCTGGGCCTCCCGCAAGGACGGCCGGGACGCCGTGGTCGCCGCCCGCGCCGCGTTCGGGAAGTGGTCGGGCGCCACCGCCTACAACCGCGGCCAGGTGCTGTACCGGGTCGCCGAGGTGATGGAGGGGCGCGCCGCCCAGTTCACCGAGGAGGTCGCCGCCGGCGAGGGGCTCTCGACCGCCAAGGCGCGCGCCGCCGTCGACGCCGCGATCGACCGCTGGGTCTGGTACGCCGGGTGGACCGACAAGCTCGCCGCCGTGCTGGGCAGCACCAACCCGGTCGCCGGCCCGTACTTCGGCTTCTCCGTCCCCGAGCCCACCGGCGTCGTCGCCGTCCTCGCCCCGCAGCGGTCGAGCCTGCTCGGCCTGGTCAGCGTGCTGGCCCCGGTGCTGGCCGCCGGCAACACCGCCGTGGTGGTCAGCTCGAAGGAGCGCCCGCTGCCGGCGATCACCCTCGGCGAGGTGCTGGCCACCTCCGACGTCCCGGGCGGCGTGGTCAACCTGCTCACCGGGGACGCCGCGGAGATCGGCCCCTGGCTGGCCGAGCACGCCGACGTCGACGCGATCGACCTGGCCGGCGCACCGGCGCCGCTGGCGATGGAGCTGGAGCGCTCCGCCGCCGGGACGATCAAGCGGGTGCTGCGGGCCGCGACCGACGAGCCGGACTGGACCGCCGACCCCGGTCTCTCCCGGCTCCGGCCGTTCCTGGAGACCAAGTCCGTCTGGCACCCGATCGGCGTGTAGCGGGACCGGGCAGCAGACAGCCATACCGGCCTGCGAGGACCCAGCCTCACCGGGCAGGATGGACGGGTGCCCAGGCCCAGCATCGTCCCCATCGCCCTGACCCTCGACGACCGCACGGGCTACACGCTCTGGGCGCCGCCGTGGGAAGAGGACGGCGAGGAGTGGCAGGCGTTCCTCGGCAGCACGATCGACGTGCCGGCCGACATCAACGACGACGACCCGGAGGCCCCCGGCCCCACCGCCGTCGTCCACCTGTTCCCCTCGCCGGCCGCGCTCGCCGCGTTCTGCCGGGTGAGCACCGACCACGACCTGGCCGACCACCCGGTCTGGCCGACGGTGTCGACGCTGGGCGCCGCCGAGCTCACCCCCGACGAGGACCACCGCTACGACCTCGACGGCGTCTACGACATCGTCGCGGAGAACCCCGACCGCTGGGCCGTCGAGGAGCTGGCGGCCGACGTCGACATCGTCGGTCGGCTGGCCGAGTGCTGCGACACCACCGGCGACGAGGACGACGAGGACCTGGACGACGACGAGACCAGCTTCGAGGCCGTCGCCGAGCTGGTCTCCCGTCCCGAGGTCGCCGCCCTCGGCCTGGGCGTCGGGGCGTTCCTCGGGCGGAGCGGCGAGGAGAGCTGGGCGCGGCTGGGCACCGCCGTCGACGAGCTGTGGGAGGACGTCCTCGAGGAGCTCGACGAGCACCTGGACTGGACCGGTGCCGGCACCGTCGCCGTGGAGGACTACCCCTCCGCCGCCGAGGAGGCCGAGGCGCGCGCCGCCGAGCCCGGTGACGACGACGACGAGGACGACGACGTTGCTGCCCCGGCCGCCCGCCCCGCCGCCGGCTCCACCGCGGCCAGCCCGGCCCAGGCGTCCACCGCCGGCATCCGGACCATCCGCAGCGGCAGCGGGCTGACCGCGACCCCTGCGGCCGTCGCCGCCGCCCAGGAGTTCTGGGAGGCGGTCGGCATCCTGCCGGTGGAGCTGGTCGTGCCGGAGGGCGCGGGGATCACCCTGCGCTGCTACGTCGACGACCGGGCGCGCTTCCTCGGTCGCGACGGGAAGGTCTTCGTATTCTCGACCCCGGTGGAGCTGGCCCGGTTCTGCGCCGGCGACGAAGAGCACGACCTCACCGAGATCGCCTCGTGGCCCGAGGTGGCCGACACCGACACCATGCCGTTGCCGGCCGACGAGGACCGCTACGACCTGGTGGCGCTGGCCGAGGTGCTCCGCGAGGTGGCCGAGGGCGCCGGCGGGCTGGTGACCCACCAGGCCCTGGCGCAGCCGGCCGAGGGCGCCCTCGACCTCGCCGAGTACGCCGGCCTGGCGCGCGTGCAGGAACTGCTCGCCCCCGGTGCACCGCTCGGCCGGGCCGTCGCCCGCAGCGAGGCCGAACCGACGGCTCCGCTGTCCGCGGAGGACGCCTCAGCGCTGGGGTCGGCGTGGGGCGACGTCCTCACCGACGTCGGCACCGTGCTGGTCTTCCGCAACGACTGAGTGACCACGTCGAGACGGCAACGGCCGGCCCCCGCGATGCGGGAGCCGGCCGTTGCCGTTCGGGCCCCGTCCTCGCGGACGGGGCCCCCTGCTCAGTAGGAGCGGGCCGGGCGGGCGCCGGGGCGCTGCCCGTCGCTGGAGCCACGGTAGCCACCGGTGCGCCGCTCGCCGCCGCCGGAACGATCCCGATCGCCGTAGGAGCGCTCGCCCGAGGGGCGGTCACCGTACGAGCGGTCGCGGTCGCCGGAGGGACGGCCAGCTGCGCTGCGATCCCGATCGCCGTAGGAGCGCTCGCCCGAGGGGCGGTCTCCGTACGTGCGCTCGCGGTCGCCGGAGGGACGGCGCGGGCCACCGCGGTAGCCACCCGGACGCTCCCCGGAGGGACGGCGCCCACCGGAACCGCCGGCCGGACGGCGCGACTCGCGCACCGGGCGGACGATCGGCTCGACGAACGTGCCACCGGCCACGAGGTCCGTGATCGGGGCGTCGCCCGGGCGGATCCGCGACACCTGCGGGTCGAGCTTGGCCTGGCGGAACCGGCGCTTGGCCTGGCCCACCTGGTCCGGCAGGAGCAGCGAGACCACGACGCCCGCGGCACCGGCGCGCGCGGTGCGGCCGGAACGGTGCAGGTAGGTCTTGTGGTCTGCCGGCGGGTCGTAGTGCAGGACCAGCGACACGTCGTCGACGTGGATGCCACGCGCGGCGACGTCGGTGGCCACCAGCACCGGGCTGCGGGCGTCGGTGAACGCCTCCAGCGCACGGCGGCGGGCCGCCTGCGGGAGCCCACCGTGGATGGGCTCGGCCGCGATGCCGACCTGCTGCAGGTTGCCGGCCAGCCGGTCGGCACCGTGCTGGGTGCGCACGAAGATGATGATCCGGCCCGGACGGGCGGCCATCGCCTCGGCGATCTTCAGCTTGTCCGGGAAGGACACGCTGTAGGCCAGGTGCTCGGCCTGCGGACCGCTGTCCTCGGCCTTGGCGACCTCGTGGCGGGCCGGGTCCTTGAGGTAGCGGCGCACCAGGGTGTCGACCTCGCCGTCCAGCGTGGCCGAGAAGAGCAGCCGCTGGCCGTCGGGGCGGGTCTGGTCGAGCAGTTCCTTGACCACCGGCAGGAAGCCGAGGTCGGACATGAAGTCGGCCTCGTCGATGACGGAGACGATCACCTCGGCGAGGGTGGCCTCGCCCTGGTTGATCAGGTCCTGGAGCCGCCCGGGGGTGGCGATCAGCACGTCGACACCGCGACGCAGCTGCTGGATCTGGCGGTACATCGAGGCACCGCCGTAGACGGCGGCCAGCTGGACGCCGTTGGACTGCCCCAGCGGAGCCAGGTTGTCGTGCACCTGCTGGGCCAGCTCGCGGGTCGGCACCAGGATCAGGCCACGCGGTGCGCGGCGACCCTGACCGGGCTCGGCACCGAGCCGGGCCAGCAGCGGCAGGCCGAAGGCCAGCGTCTTGCCCGAGCCGGTGGCGGCCTTGCCGAGCACGTCGCGCCCGGCGAGGGCGTCCGGCAGGGCGGAGGTCTGGATGGCGAAGGGGTGACGGATGCCCTTGCGCTCCAGCGCGGTGACCAGCGGCTGGGGCAGGCCCAGCTCGGCGAAGGTCGGGCCGGTGGGCTCGGGCGCCGCCTCGGCCACGGGGGCCTCGGTGGGGGGCGTGTCGAGGACGGCGGCGTCAGCCGCGGCGTCCTGCAGTGCGGGGGCGTTCTGGACGTCGACAGAGTCGAACGAGGACAAGCGGGGACTCCGATACAGATCGGCGCGCGTCCCGTGGTGATGGTGGTCGCCGGATGCCCGGCGTCCACGCTGGTGATCGGGGGCGTCTGCTATGACGCGTGATCTGCACGGATGCGCTGTGCCCGGGCAGGACCGCCCGGGAGGATGACCGGCGTTCACCGGCACGTCCAGGTTAGCAGCGCCGACGCCCAGAAGATTCCCGAGCGCGGGTGACCCTGCTCGCGCGAGTCAGGAGCGCAGTGCCTCGAAGCCCGGTCGGAGCACCTCGGTGAACACCCGGGCACGCACGGCGTCGTCGGCGAAACCGCCGCGCAGCGCCCGCTCGGCCACCGTCTGCACGTCGTCCCACCCCCAGCCGAAGGTGTCCACGACCGCGGCCAGCTCGCTGGTGGCCGACACCCCGCTCATCAGCCGGTTGTCGGTGTTGAGGGTGACCGTGAAGCCGGCCCGGTGCAGCCGGTCGACCGGGTGGTCGGCCAGCGTCGGGTAGGCGCCGGTCTGCACGTTGGACGACGGCGCGACCTCCAGCGGCACCTGCTCCTCGCGCACCCGCTCGGCCAGCTCGCCCAGCGGGCCGTCGGCCGGCACCTCGTCGGCGATCCGCACCCCGTGGCCGAGCCGCTCGGCGCCGGCGCCGTCCAGCGCCGCCCGGATCGACTCGATGCCGGCCGCCTCCCCCGCGTGCACGGTGCGGTGGGCACCGGCCCGGTCCAGCAGCTCGATCGCCGCCGGGATCCGGTCCGGCGGGAAGCCGTCCTCCGGCCCGGCCAGGTCGAAGCCGACCACCCCGGCGTCCCGGTGCCGCACGACCTGCTCGGCGACCTCGACCCAGCGGTCGGCCTGGCGCATCGCGCACAGCAGCGCGCCGACCAGGATCGGGTGCCCGGCGGCCGCGGCCTCCCGGCTGCCCTGGGCGTAGCCGTCGAGCATCGCCTCGACCGCGTCGTCCAGCGACATCCCACCGGCGGTCAGCAGCTCCGGCGCCATCCGCACCTCGGCGTAGACGACCCCGTCGGCGGCCAGGTCCAGCGCGCACTCGCGGGCCACCCGCTGCACCGCCTCCGGGCGTTGCATCACCGCCACGGTGTGCGCGAAGGTCAGCAGGTAGCGCTCGAGCGAACCGGAGTCGGCGGACTCGCGGAACCAGCGGCCCAGCGCCTCCGGCTCGTCGGCGGGCAGGTCGCGGTAGCCGACCTCCTCGGCCAGCTCCAGCACCGTCCGCGGCCGCAGCCCGCCGTCCAGGTGGTCGTGCAGCAGGACCTTCGGCGCGCGGGCGAGACTGTCGGCGTTCAGGGGCGCGGCGGGCATCCCCGCACGTTACCCAGGCGTTCCGGGGACCCTGCGCTGCGTCACCGGTCGACGCGGTCCTGCCAGCGGAAGGTGCGCACGCAGAGGACCAGGCCGACGACGCACCAGATGCCCAGCACCAGGGCCACCCGGCCGAGCTCCCAGCTGCCGGCCGGCTCCTGCGCGGCCAGCGCGTCGGGGAGGAACACCGAGCGCAGGCCCTGGGCCATCCACTTCAGCGGGAAGACCGCGGCGATCGTCTGCAGCCAGGTGGGGACCTCGCTGAACTGGAAGAACACCCCGGAGATGAACTGCAGGACCAGCGCCACCGGGGTGACCGTCGCCGAGGCGGAGCGCCCGTTGCGGGCCAGGCTCGAGACGGCGATGCCCAGCAGCGTGCAGGCCGCCGAGCCCAGTGCCGCCACCCAGGCGAAGGTCAGCCACTCCGTCCCCGACGGGAGGTCGACGCCGTAGAACACCACGCCGATGACCAGCAGGATCACCACGATCGCCACGGTGACGACCAGGACCTGGACGACCTTCCCGACGAAGTAGGCGCTCTTGGGCATCGGCGTGCCGGCCAGGCCCTTGAGGGTGCCGTCGCTGCGCTCGGTCGCGATGCCGATGGCCATGTTCTGCAGGCTGGCGCCGAGGATCCCCGCGGCGATCACACCGGCCATGAAGTACTGGGTGAAGCTCACCCCGGAGCCCAGCTCGTAGTCCAGCACCGCGCCGAACACCAGCAGCAGGATCACCGGGAACATCAGCGTGAAGACGACCGACTCCCGCTGCCGGAAGAACTCCTTGAGCTCCACCCCGGCCCGGGTCCGGCAGACGCTGCCGATCGACGGCAGTGAGCGTTCCTCGGTCATCGTCATGCGGGGTCACCGATCATGCGCAGGTAGACGTCCTCGAGGGTCGGGCGGGCGACGGCCAGGTCGGGCACCTCGCCGGGGAAGCGGGTGGCCAGCTCCGCGACGAAGGCCGTCGGGGCGGCGGTCTCCGCGGTGCGCCGGACGCCGTGCTCGGTCCAGCTGACGACGGCGGGGGCCTGCCCTCGCCCGCCCAGCACGGACGGGACGGCCACCTCGACCAGCCGGCCCCGGGTGATGACACCCACCCGGTCGGCGAGCTCCTCGGCCTCGTCGAGGTAGTGCGTGGTCAGCAGCATCGTGGTGCCGAGGTCGCGCAGCGAGCGGATCAGCGACCAGAACTGCCGGCGGGCCTCTGGGTCGAAGCCGGTGGTGGGCTCGTCCAGGAAGAGCAGTCGCGGCCGGCCGACGATGCCCAGCGCGACGTCCAGCCGGCGCCGCTGGCCGCCGGAGAGCGTGCGCCCGCGGGAGCCGGCCTTCTCGGTGAGCCCGACCAGCTCCAGCACCTCGGCCGGGTCACGTGGTGCGGGGTAGTAGGCGGCCTGGGCGCGCAGCAGCTCCAGGCAGGTGAGCTGGCTGTCCCCGGCGCCGGACTGCAGCACGATGCCGAGCTCGGCCTTCCAGCGCCGCCCGCCGTCGGCCGGGTCCACGCCCAGCACCCGGACCTCGCCGCCGTCCCGCGCGCGGTAGCCCTCCAGCACCTCGACGGTGGTGGTCTTCCCCGCGCCGTTGGGCCCGAGCAGGGCGAAGATCTCCCCACGCCGGATGTCCAGGTCGACGCCGTCGACCGCGTTGCGGTCGCCGTAGCGCTTCACCAGGCCGCGGATGCTGATCGCGGCATCCGGATCGAGTGGGGCGGCGGGCTGGACCGCTCCGGGCGCGGGTGCGGCGGGCGTTCGGGTCACGAACGGTCAGTGTCCTCTCCCCGGCTGTGCTGCCGCGCCACCCCTCCCCCCGACGATCATGGAGCCGGCGGGACGACTCGCCGATCCCCGGCGGCGCGTCCCCACGCCGGCTCCATGATCACGGATGCAGCCGGTGGGCTCAGGCGGTGATCCGGTCGAGCAGCAGGGGCAGCGGCTCGTCGGTGGTGTCGACGCCGATCGCGCCCTCCAACGCCTCCAGCGCGCGCGGGATGCGGGCGGCATCGTCGGTCTGCAGCTCCAGCAGCGGCTGCCCGGCGGTCACCTGCTCCCCCACCCCGGCGGTCCAGACGACGCCGGCCGCGGCCGACACCGGGTCCTCCTTGCGGGCCCGGCCGGCACCCAGCCGCCACGCCGCCACACCGAGCGCGTAGGCGTCCAGCCGGGTGAGCGTGCCGGTGGCCGGCGCGGTCACCACGTGCCGCTCGGTCGGCTGCGGCAGTGCGGCGTCGGGGTCACCGCCCTGGGCGGCGATCATCCGGCGCCAGACGTCCATCGCCCGGCCGTCCGCGAGGGCGTCGGCGGGGTCGACGTCGTCCCGTCCCACGCCGGCGAGCATCTCCCGCGCCAGGGCGAGGGTCAGCTCGACGACGTCGGCCGGACCACCCCCGGCCAGCACCTCGACCGACTCGGCCACCTCGACGGCGTTGCCGGCGGCCCGGCCCAGCGGCCGGTCCATCGCCGTCACCAGCGCCACGGTGCGCACGCCGGCCGCCTCGCCCAACCCGACCATGGTGCGGGCCAGCGTGCGGGCGTCGGCCGGGTCGCGCATGAACGCACCGGACCCGGTCTTCACGTCCAGCACCAGGGCGTCGGCGCCCTCGGCGATCTTCTTGCTCATGATCGAGCTGGCGATCAGCGGGATGGACTCGACGGTGCCGGTGACGTCCCGGAGGGAGTAGAGCACCTTGTCCGCCGGTGCGAGGTCCGAGCCCGCGGCGCAGATGACCGCGCCGACGTCCCGGAGCTGCGCCAGGTAGGCCTCCTCACCGACGTCGGCCCGCCACCCGGGGATCGACTCGAGCTTGTCCAGGGTGCCGCCGGTGTGCCCGAGCCCGCGGCCGGACAGCTGCGGCACGGCGACCCCGCAGGCGGCGACCAGCGGGGCCAGCGGCAGGGTGATCTTGTCGCCGACGCCGCCGGTGGAGTGCTTGTCCGCGGTCGGTCGGCCCAGCGAGGACAGGTCCTTGCGGACGCCGGAGTCGATCATCGCCTGCGTCCAGGCCGCCAGCTCGTCGGCGGACATGCCCTGGAAGAAGACGGCCATGAGCAGCGCGCTCATCTGCTCGTCGGGCACCACCCGATCGGTGTAGGCCCCGACCACCCAGCGGATCTGCTCCGGGGTGAGCACCCGCCCGTCCCGCTTGGCCCGGATGACGTCGATGGCGTCGAACGGCTGCGTCATGCCCCCTGCCCCCGTCCCGCCGCGGCCACCAGGTCCTCGGGACCGAAGGCGTCCGGCAGCACCTCGCGCATCGGCACGATCCCCAGCGACACCGTCTCGATGAGCATCTCGGCTCCCCCGTGCTCCCACAGCAGCTGCCGGCAGCGACCGCAGGGCATCAGCGGCTGACCGTCGCCGCCCACGCAGGCCACCGCGACCAGCCGCCCACCGCCGGAGCGGGCCAGGTCGCTGACCATGCCGCACTCGGCGCACAGGCCGAGCCCGTAGGAGGCGTTCTCCACGTTGCACCCGGTGACCACGCGGCCGTCGTCGACCAGGCCGGCCACCCCCACGGGGAACTGCGAGTAGGGGGCGTACGCGTGGGTCATCGCCTCCCGGGCGGACGTCCGCAGCGCGTCCCAGTCGACGTCCACTAGTGCTCTCCTCGTCGGTAGACCAGCCCGTCGGCCTTCGGCGGCCGCAGCCGTTGCGAGGCCAGCGACAGGACCAGCAGCGTGGTCAGGTGCGGGGTGAAGGAGACGATGCCGTCGGGCAGCTCCTCGATGGTCAGGAAGGCGGCGAGCGTGGCGGCCGCGAAGGCCGCCGCGATGACCGCCTGCATCCGCTTGCCACGGAACAGCTGCCACACGGCCACCCCGGCGAGCAGGAAGGTCACCAGCAGCAGCAACGCCACCACCGCGGTCTGGCTGCGCAGCTGCAGCGCGTCGGCGAAGCCGAACAGGCCCGCACCGGCGGCCAGGCCGCCCGGGCGCCAGTTGCCGAAGATCAGTGCGGCCAGGCCGATGAACCCGCGGCCGTTGGTCTGCCCCTCGCGGTAGATGTTGGCGATGAAGACCAGGAAGACCCCGCCCAGGCCGGCCAGCATGCCGGAGATGATCACCGCGATGTACTTGAGCCGGTAGACCGGGACGCCGAGGGAGTCGGCGGCCGCCGGGTTCTCCCCGCAGGACCGCAGCCGCAGGCCGAACGCCGTCCGCCAGAGCACCAGGTAGGCCGCCGGGACCATCAGCACGGCCAGCACGGTGAGCACGCCGACCCCACTGCTCACCCCGCGGAGCAGGCCGGCGAGGTCGCTGACCAGGAACCAGTGCCGGGACTCCAGGTCACCGAGCAGGTCGGGGCCGGAGGAGAGCACCGGCAGGGAGAAGCTCGGCGGGCGGCTGGACAGCGACGGCGACTGGGTGACACCACCCCCGGCGGGGTTGTCGGTGTAGAGCAGCTCGGAGAGGAAGCGGACGACGCCGGCGGCCAGGATGTTGATCGCGACGCCGGAGACGACGTGGTCGACGCCGAAGGTGACGGTGGCGACGGCGTGCAGCAGACCGCCGAGCGCACCGCAGATCGCGCCCCCGACCAGCGCGCCGACCCAGCCCCACTGGTAGCCGGCCCAGCCGGCTCCCCAGGTGCCCAGGATCATCATGCCCTCGAGGCCGATGTTCACCACGCCCGCACGCTCGGCGAACAGGCCGCCGAGGGCGACCAGCAGGAGCGGTACGGCGAGCAGCAGTGCCGCACCGAAGGTGGACGACGACGTCAGCGCCTGCTGCCCCGAGATCACCCGCACGACGGAGAACAGCACCAGCAGCGCGACCAGCAGCCAGGTCACCCGGCGCGCCCGGCCACCGCCGAGGAACAGCTCGGTCACCGGCCCACGGCCGGTGCCGGCTCCGGGTACGGCGGTCGCGGTGCTCATGCTCCTGCTCCCTGACGGCTGTCGGTGCGGCCGGCGTCGCCGGTCGCGTTGCGGACCCCGACGCCGGTGCCGGTGCCGGTCGTGGGACCGACGTCCGGTGGCGGTCCGTCGCCGGGCCCCTGCTCGCCGCCGGTGCTGCCGTCACCGGTGGTGGGCGGCGCGACGGCGCTGCCGCGCTCGGCCTGCTGCCGGGTCACCCGGCGGGCGATCTCGTTGGCGATGACGACGGCGAGCACGATCGTGCCCTGGATGATCGTGACGACCGAGGCCGGGATGTCGGCGAACTGCAGGGGGATCGCGGCCCGGTCGAGGAAGGCGAACAGCAGCGCACCGAACGCGATCCCCAGCGGGGAGTTCCGGCCCAGCAGGGCCACGGCGATGCCCAGGAAGCCCAGGCCGGCGGTGAACTCGGTGTTGTAGCTGCGTGCCTCACCGAGCAGGTCGGGCATCCCGATCAGGCCGGCGATGGCGCCGGAGATGAGCATCGCCTTGAGCACCATCCGGCGGGCGTCCACCCCGCTGGCGGTCGCCGCGGACGCCGACATCCCGGTGGCCCGCAGGTCGAAGCCGAAGCGGGTGCGCTTGACCAGCACGGCCACGGCGGTGCCGACCACCACGGCCACGACCAGGAAGCCGTAGAGCTCCGATCGCGGTTCCGCCAGGCCCAGCCCGGTGAGCACACCGTTCAGACCGGGGAACCAACCGGACTCGGGGATCGGGCTGGTGGTGATGATCGAGGCGCCCTCGGGCGATCCCCGCAACGGCCCGGTGAGCAGGTAGGACGCCAACCCCAGGGCGATGAAGTTCAGCATGATCGAGCTGATCACCTCGCTCACGCCCCGGGTCACCTTCAGCACGGCGACGATGCCGGCCCAGAAGGCCCCGACCACCATCGCGACGACGACGATGAACAGCAGGTGCAGCGGCCCGGGCAGGACCACTGCCGCCCCGGCGCCGGCGGCCAGCACCGTCGCGATCCGGTACTGGCCCTCAACGCCGATGTTGAACAGGCCCATCCGGAAGGCCACCGAGACCGCCAGCCCGGCGAGGAAGAGCGGCACCGCGCGATTGAGCACCACCACGATCGCCTGGGTCTGCTGGGCCGGCGAGTCGCCGAAGTCGAACATGACCCGGACCGCGGTGGCCGGGTTCTGGCCGATCAGCGCGATGACGGCCGCGGACAGGACGAGCGCCACCACCACGGCGATGGCCGGGGCCATCAGGGACAGGCCCAGCCGGCGGAGGGCGGTCACGCCGCACCCACCGAGTCGTCGCCGCGCGCGGCGCCGGTCATGTGCCCACCGAGCTCCTCCGGGGTGACCCGTCTCGGGTCCAGCGTCGCGACCAGTGCGCCGCGGAGCATCACGTGCAGCGTGTCGGACAGGCTGATCAGCTCGTCCAGGTCGGCCGAGACCAACAGGATCCCCATCCCCTCCGCGCGGGCGTCCTTGAGGAGCTCCCAGATGCCGGCCTGGGCGCCGACGTCGACACCGCGGGTCGGGTGGGCGGCGACCAGCAGTCGCGGGTGCGCGCTCATCTCCCGACCGACGATCAGCTTCTGCTGGTTGCCCCCGGACAACGCCACCGCCGCGGTGTCCGGCCCCGGTGCCCGGACGTCGTACTCGCGCATGATCCGGGCGGTGTCCGCCCGGGCCGACCGCCGGTCGATGAAGAAGCCCTTGACCGCCGGCGGCCGGGTCTGGTGGCCGAGGATCCGGTTCTCCCACAGCGGCGCGTCCAGCAGCATCCCCTGCCGGTGCCGGTCCTCCGGGACGAAGCCGATGCCGCCCTCGCGGCGTCGGCGGGTGCTCCACTGCGCGATGTCCTCGTCGCCGAGCCGGAGCTCACCGGCAGCCAGCGGCCGCAGGCCCATGATCGCATCGACGAGCTCGGCCTGGCCGTTCCCCTCGACACCGGCGATGCCGACGACCTCCCCCTCGCGCACGGTGAGGGACACGTCGTCGACGACCGACCGGCCGCCGGCGACGGCGGTGACGGTCACCCCGCGCATCCGGAGGACGGGGGCCTCGCGCACCGTGGACTCCCGCGTCGCCACGACGGGCAGCTCGGCGCCGACCATCATCTCCGCCAGCTCCTTGGCCGACGTCGTCCGCGGGTCGGCGGTGCCGACGGTCGTGCCTCGGCGGATGACGGTGATCGAGTCGGCGACCTTGCGCACCTCGTCGAGCTTGTGCGAGATGAAGATGACGGTGAGGCCCTCACGCTTGAGCTCGGCCAGGTTGCCGAACAGCTCGTCGACCTCCTGCGGGACCAGGACGGCGGTCGGCTCGTCGAGGATCAGCGTGGTGGCGCCCCGGTAGAGGACCTTCGCGATCTCCACGCGCTGCCGGTCGCCGACGCCGAGGTCCTCGACCAGGCTGTCGGGGTCCAGGCCCAGCGCGTAGCTGTCGGAGATCTCCTGGATCCGGCGGCGGGCGGCACTGCGGTCCAGCCGGGCGCCCTTGGTCGGCTCGCTGCCGAGGACGACGTTCTCCAGCACGGTGAAGTTGTCGGCCAGCATGAAGTGCTGGTGGACCATCCCGATGCCCGCGGCGATGGCGTCCGCCGGGCTCCGGAAGGTCGCCGGCTTCCCGTCGAGCAGGATCTGCCCCTCGTCCGGGCGGTGCATGCCGTACAGGGTCTTCATCAGCGTGGACTTGCCCGCGCCGTTCTCCCCCACGATGGCGTGCACCTCGCCGCGCCGGACGCGCAGCTCGATGTCCTTGTTGGCCACGACGCCGGGGAAGCGCTTGGTGATGCCGCGCAGCTCGACCGCCAGTGGTGCCGAATCGTTCAACGGGATCTCCATGGTGGGCGCTGGACCGGGGCTGGAGACCGGAGGTCTTCCGGTCGTGAGCGCGTCGGACGACGTCCGGTCCGACGCGGAGACGGTACACACGGAAAACGGCGGGCCCGGGAGCGTGTACCGCCCCCGGGCCCGCCGCGTCCGTGCTGCTCAGGACGAGCGCGTCACGGGATCGTCGGGACCTCGATCTCGCCGTCGATGATCTGCTGGCGGAACTCGTCGATCTGGGTCTGGATGTCGTCGATCTGCCCACCAGAGGTGGACAGGCCCACGCCGTCGGTCGACAGGTCGTTGATGATGTCCTGGCCGCCCTCGACAGCGCCCTCGGAGTAGTCGGTGATGAACGACTCCACCGCGTTGTCGACCCGCTTCAGCATCGACGTCATGATCACCGCCTGCAGAGCCGGGTCACCGACCGTCTCGTACTGGTCGGAGTCGACGCCGATCGCGCGGCCACCGGAGTCGGCAGCGGCCTCGAAGACGCCCTGGCCGGAGCCGCCGGCCGCGTGGTAGACGATGTCGGCGCCGGCGTCGAACATGCCCTGGGCGACGATCTGCCCGCGGGCCGGGTCGCCGAAGCCGGAGAAGTCACCGGCCGGGGAGATGTACTGGGTGTCGATGATGATGTCCGGCTTGACCGCCTGGGCACCCGCGACGTAGCCGGCCTCGAACTTCTGGATCAGCGGGTTCTCGACGCCGCCGACGAAGCCGATGTGGCCGGTCTCGGACTTCAGTGCCGCAGCCGCACCGGCGAGGAAGGACCCCTCCTCCTCGGCGAAGAGCAGGCCGGTCAGGTTCTCGGCGCCCATCTCGGCCACCGACGAGTCGACGACGGCGAAGGTGGTCTCCGGGTACTCGGCGGCGATGTCGCCGATGATCTCGCCGTAGGCGAAGCCCACTCCGATCACCGGGTCGTAGCCCTGCTCGGCCAGCTGGGTGAGCAGCTCCGCGCGGTCGGAACCGTCGTCGTTGGGCGAGAGCTCCTGGACATCGCCGCCCATCTCCTCGATGGCGGCCTCGACACCGGCGTAGGCCGAGTCGTTGAACGACTTGTCGCCGCGACCGCCGGTGTCGTAGGCGAGCCCGACCATCAGCTCCTCGCCGGAGGCGCTGCCGCCGCCGCCGCCGCCGTCGCCGGAACCGGTGTCGGTCTCGTCACTGGCGCAGGCCGCCAGGGCCATGCTGCCGGCCAGCAGCAGAGCTGCGGCCTTCATCCCACGCACTCGGCGCAAGACGGTCTCCTCTCTGAGAGGGCTCCGCCGACCAGTGGTCGGAGGAAGCCCCGGTGCGGTGTGTTGCAGGCTGCTCCGCCGTTCGGCTCACACGTACCGGCTCGCACGTACGAGGCGGTTCCGACGGCGACGTGCGCACGCTAACCGCGGCTCGGGCGCCGGGGACCCCCAGGCGAACGGATAGAGACCCGATCGTTGCCAATGGGCAACACCCGGCACACACGGCGGGCCCTCCGAGAGACCTCCGGCACACCGTGGACCGGCCGCTGTTCGATCGGGCAGGCCACCGCGGGTTAGCGTCGGGCATGCGCCGACCCCTGCCGCTGCGCCGGCTGACCGCCGTGCTGCTCGTGGCCGGGCTGTTGGTGATCGGGGTCCTGCTGGCCCCCGCCGACCCGGCCCTGGCCGAGAACTCCCGGCCCACCGTCGACCCGGCGGCCCCGACCCCGACCAGCCCGTACCCGAACGGGCCACCCCAGGGCAGCGCCCCCGACGGCAGCACCGTCGGCGGTGAGCGGCTGGACACCCGCGGCCAGGTGACCGCGCCCGGGGCACCTCCGCTCCCCGAGGGCATCGACGCCCGCGGCTGGCTGGTCGCCGACGCCGGCACCGGTGCGGTGCTGGGGGCCCGGGACCCGCACGGCCGCTACTACCCGGCCAGCACGCTCAAGGCGCTGACGCTGCTCACCCTCGCGCCGGTGCTGGACCCCGCGCTGGTCGTCGAGGGCACGGTCGAGGACGAGGCGATCGAGGGCAGCCGGGTGGGTCTGGTGCGCGGCGGCCAGTACCCGGTCGACCTGCTCCTCCGCGCCCTGGTCATGCAGTCGGGCAACGACGTGGCCAACGCCCTCGCCCGGGCCGCGGGCGGGGTGGAGAGCACGCTCGCCGCGATGAACGAGACCGCCGCGCAGCTGGGCGCGTACGACACCGTCGCGGGCACGCCCTCCGGGCTGGACGTGGCCGGGCAGTCCTCCTCGCCCTACGACCTCGCCCTGATCCTGCGCCAGCTGGTCACCGACCCCTACAGCCTGGACGTGCTGCAGACCCGCATCGCGCAGATGCCGACCGTCGCCGGCTACGAGGGCTACCAGATCCAGAACCAGAACACCCTGCTGAGCGACTACCCGGGCACCCTCGGCGGCAAGACGGGGTTCACCGACGCGGCCCGGCACACCTTCGTCGTGGCCGCCGAACGCGACGGCCGGCGCCTGGTGGTCAGCGTCATGCAGGCCGAGCGCCGCCCGGTGCACGAGCTGGAGCAGGCCAGGCGGCTGCTGGACTGGGGCTTCGCCGTCCCCGCCGACGCCGAGGCCGTCGGCCGGCTGGTCGAACCGGGCGAGGTCGCCGCTGCGATGGAGGCCGCGGAGGTCGCCGAGCAGATGGCCGCCGAGAAGACGGGGTCGATGGCCGCCGAGGCCACGACCGTGGCCGAGCCGGCCGGTACGGCCGCCGTGGCAGCTCCCGGCTCCGCGACGGGCACCTCCCCCCTCGTGCCCGCCGGGCTGGCCGCCGGTGCGCTGGTGATCGTGGCGGCCACGGTCATCGGCCGCCGTCGGGCGGTGCTCCGGGACGCTGGGTCCGAGGCCGCCTCCGACCCCCGCGGCGGGCGATGAGCCGGCTTCCGGCGGCACCGGTGAGCGCACCGACCGCGAGCAGGCCGAGGGCGAGCCGGCCGGGGGCCGGGCTCGCGGCCCGTTCGTCGACCCGCGCCATCTCCGGCAGCGGCGTCGGCCCGGCCGGGCCGTGCGGCACCTGGGTGTCTGCGTGCTCGATCGCGGGGAGGGTCGCCGTCCAGCACGCGGTGAAGAAGGCGAACCGGCACACCACGTTGATCCAGACGATCAGCCCGACCAGGCCACCGAACGTCGAGGCCGTCACGTTGCCGCCGATGACCGCCAGGTAGAGCCCACCGACCAGCTTCAGTGCCTCGAAGCCCACGGCGCCGAAGACGGCGCCGGGCAGCACCTGCCGGTAGCCGAAGGGGGTGCCCGGCACGCCCTTGAGCAACCACAGGAACAGCAGGGTGGCCCCGGCCACCGCCAGCACGATCGGCAGCGCACGACTGACCAGGAAGAACCCGGGCACCTCGTCGACCTCGGTGAGCCCGAGCACCTGGTCGGCGACGGTGGCCGCGCCGGCGGTGAGCGCGATGCTCAGGGCACCCGCGACGCCGAGCCCGAACAGCGAGACGAGGTCCCGGGCCCGGTCGGCCAGGAACTCCGGCGGGTCGGCCCGGCCCCGCCAGACGATGTCCATGCCGATGCGCAGCTTGTCCATCGCGGCCAGCCCGATGAACACCACGCCCAGCAGACCGAGCAGGCCGAACGTGGTGGCGCTCTCGACGGCCGTGGTGACCGTCTGCGCCAGGCTGTCCCCGGTCTCCCCCGGCACGGCGTCCCGGAGGGCACCGAGGAGCTCGTCCTGCAGCAGCGGGTCGCCACGCAGGACGAACCCGGCGACCGCGACGAGCAGCAGGGTCACCGGCGCCAGCGCGAGGAAGACGTAGTAGGTGACCCCGGAGGCCATCAGGGTGGCGTGCACCCGGATGTAGCGCCCGCCGGCACGGACCAGGTGGTCGAGCCAGGAGCGCCGGGCCCGCTGGCGGCGCAGGAACCCGCCCGCCGCCCCGGCCGCGCGGGTGACGGGGTTGGTCATCGTGGCCAGTCTGGACGCTCCCCGGCGGTCCCGCGCAGCAGCGGCCCGACGCGGACGCGGGTCAGTGCTGCGGGCCGGTGAGCGGGTACTCGCGGGAGACGGCCCACGCACCGCTGGGCAGCTGCTCGAACTCGGTGAAGCCGTCGACCCGGAACTCCGCGTGCACCTCGGCCAGGCCGGCGTAGGCCATGTCCAGCATGTCGGTCGGCACGTCGTGGGCCACGGTGACGTGCGGGTGGTACGGGAAGCTCAACGGCCGGGCCAGCGGCCCGGTCCGGACGTCGGTCGCGATCAGCTCGCAGTCACCGATGCCCTGCGCGACCGCCACGAAGACCACCTCCGAGATCGGGCGGAACGTGCCCGTGCCGGACAGGTGCATGTCGAACGGGGGGTGCTGGGCGGCCACCCGGGCGAGGTGCTCGGTGATCGCCGGCCGGGCTCCGATCGGCACCTCGGTGGGCGGCAGCAGCGTCACGTGCGGGGGCACGAGGGTGGCCTGGGGGTCGCCGCACTTGCCCCGCCACTCCACCAGCAGCTGCGCCCACGGCTCGGGCACCGACACCACGACGCCGAGGACGGCGGTGTCCGGCGACGTCGCGGCGCCGAGCCGGTGCACGAAGGTGTCGTCGGCCCGGAGCGGCCGGTCCCTCACGTCGGTGCCCCGACGGCGGGGAGGAAGCCGACCCGCTCGTAGACCGTGGCCAGCGTCGGGGCCGCGACCTCACGAGCCCGGGCCGCGCCGGCGGCGAGCACGCGCTCGAGTTCGGCGGGGTCGGCCAGGAGCTCGGCGGTGCGCTGCTGGACCGGGGCCAGGGCGTCGGTCACGACCTCGGCGACCTCCTTCTTCAGGTCGCCGTAGCCGCGGCCGGCGAACTGCTCCTCCAGCTGCGCCACGCTCTGCCCGGACAGCGCCGAGTGGATGGCCAGCAGGTTCGTCACCCCGGGCTTCCCCACCGGGTCGGCCACGACCTCGCGGCCGGTGTCGGTGACCGCCGAGCGGATCCGCTTCGCCGTCACCTTCGGGTCGTCCAGGAGGTTGATGCAGCCGGCCGGCGGGAGGCTCTTGCTCATCTTCTTGTCCGGCGACTGGAGGTCCAGCACCTTCGCCGCCCCCGGCGGCACGTAGGCCTCGGGGAGGGCGAAGGTGTCCCCGTACCGGCCGTTGAAACGGGTGGCCAGGTCGCGGGTCAGCTCCAGGTGCTGGCGCTGGTCCTCACCCACCGGCACCCGGGCAGCCTGGTACAGCAGGATGTCGGCGGCCTGGAGCACCGGGTAGGTGAAGAGCCCCACCGACGTCGCCCCGGCCCCCTCGCGGGAGCTCTTGTCCTTGAACTGGGTCATCCGGCTGGCCTCACCGAAGCCGGTCAGGCACTGGAGCACCCAGGCCAGCTGCGCGTGCTCGGGCACGTGGCTCTGCACGAACAGCGCGCTGCGGTCCGGGTCGACCCCGAGCGCCAGCAGCTGCGCCGCGGAGGCCAGCGTGCGCGAGCGCAGCAGTGCCGGGTCGGGCTGCTCCGCGGTGATCGCGTGCAGGTCGACGACGCAGTAGAAGGCCTCGTGGTCGTCCTGCAGGGCGACCCACTGCCGCAGTGCCCCCAGGAAGTTGCCGAGGTGGAAGGAGTCCGCCGTCGGCTGGATGCCGGACAGCACGCGGGGAGCAGGCACGTCCTCCATCGAACCACGCGCCCCAGCAGTGCTCGCTCAGGCTCCGGCAGCACCCGCCGGTGCGCTGGTCAGGACGTCGTCCAGCGCGCCGAGGAAGACGTCGTCCTCCTCGGGGGTGCCGACGGTCACCCGGATCCCCTCACCGGCGAACGGCCGGGTGATCACCGCGCGCGCCTCGAGCGCAGCGGCGACCTCGGCGGTGCGCTCCCCCAGCGGCAGCCACACGAAGTTGGCCTGGCTGTCGGCCACCGGCAGCCCGCGCTCGCGCAGCGCCCCGGTGAGCCGGGCGCGTTCGGTGACGACGGCGGCACAGCGCTCGCGCACCTCGGGCTCGCTGGCCAGCGCCGCGACCGCCGCGGCCTGGGCGAGGGAGGAGACGCTGAACGGCACCTGGGTGCGACGGACGGCGTCGGCCACGGCCGGGTCCTCGGCGAGGAGGTAGCCCACCCGCAGGCCGGCCAGGCCCCAGGCCTTGGAGAACGTCCGCAGCACGGCGACGTTGGGCCGACCGCGCATCAGCTCGACCCCGTCGGGGACGTCGGGGTCGGTGACGAACTCGCGGTAGGCCTCGTCCAGCACGACCAGCGTCTGGGCCGGGACGGCGTCCAGGAAGCGCTCGAGCTCGGGGCGCCGCACCGCCGTCCCGGTCGGGTTGTTCGGGTTGCAGACGAAGACGACCCGGGTCGTGTCGTCGATCACCGCGGCCAGGCCGTCCAGGTCGTGGGTGTCCGCGGCCCCGCCGGGGGTGCCCGGGACGAGCGGCACCTGCTGGGCCCGGGCCCCGGCGACCTGGGCGAGCAGCGGGTACATCTCGAAGGAGCGCCAGGCGAACGCGATGGATGAGCCCGGGTCGTTGTAGGCCTGGGCCAGCTGCTGGCAGACGGTGACCGCGCCACAGCCGGTGGCCACCTGCGCCGGCTCGACGCCGTACCGCTCGGCCAGGGCCCGGGTGAGGACGACAGCGCCGTTGTCCGGGTACCGGTTCGTCTCCCCCGCCGTCGCGGCGATCGCCTGGACGACGGCCGGCAGCGGCGGGAAGGCGACCTCGTTGCTGGCCAGCTTCACGGCGCGGTCGACACCGATCTCGCGGGCCAGGTCGGCGGGGTTGCGGCCGGGTCGGTAGACCGGCATGGCGGCCACGGCAGGGCGGGCGCTGACCACGGGATCCTCCTCCTCGGTCGCGCCGGAGCTCATCCGGGCGACTCACTAGGGTTGGGCGCATGCGCGTACTCGTCACCGGTGGGGCCGGCTACATCGGCAGCGTAGTCACGGCGGCCCTGCTGGAGGCCGGCCACGAGGTCACGGTGCTCGACGACCTGTCGACCGGCCACGAGGACGCCGTCCCCGCCGGGGCCCGGTTCGTCCGGGCGTCGCTGCACGACTCCGCGCCGGTGCTGGCCGACGTGCGGCCGGAGGCGGTGCTGCACTTCGCGGCCAAGAGCCTGGTCGCGCAGAGCCAGGTCGAGCCCGAGGTCTACTGGCACTCCAACGTCGGCGGCTCGCTGGCGCTGCTGGAGGCGATGCGTGCGGTCGACTGCCGGCGGATCGTGTTCTCCTCGACCGCGGCCACCTACGGCGAGCCCGACGAGGTGCCGATCCGCGAGGACGCCCCGACCCGGCCGACCAACACCTACGGCGCCAGCAAGCTCGCCGTCGACACCATGCTGACCTCCTACGCGGTGGCCCACTCCTTCGCCGCGGTCAGCCTGCGGTACTTCAACGTCGGCGGCGCGGCCTACGGCGTCGGCGAGCGGCACGCCACCGAGACCCACCTGATCCCGATCGCGCTGCAGGTCGCCTCGGGCACCCGCGAGTCGCTCACCGTGTACGGCTCGGACTACCCCACCCCCGACGGCACCTGCATCCGCGACTACGTGCACGTCAAGGACCTCGCCGCGGCCCACCTGCTGGCGCTGCCGGCCCCGGCGCCGGGCGAGCACCGGGTCTACAACCTGGGCAGCGGCACCGGCTTCTCCGTGCAGCAGATGGTCGACGCGGTCCGGGAGGTCACCGGGCACGAGCTGCCGGTCGTCGTCGGCGACCGCCGCCCCGGCGACCCGGCCCGGCTGGTGGCCAGCTCTGCCCGGATCCAGGACGAGCTCGGCTGGGCACCGCAGCACACCGACCTCGGCGAGATCGTCGCCGACGCCTGGGCGTTCACGAACAGCCGGGCCTGAGGACGCCGGCCGTCAGCCTGCGGTGGACTCCGCGGCCGTGTCGGCGGCGTCGCCGTCCTGCTGCGGGGCGGCGCTGACGCTGATCCGGGCGATCCGCCGTCCGTCGAGCTCGAGCACCGTCAGGGTGCGCTCCTCGACCGTCACGGTGTCCCCGACCACCGGCAGGCGCCCCAGCTCGGCGAGCACGTAACCGGCCACCGTCTCGTACGGGCCCTCCGGCAGCTGCAGCCCCGTCGCCCCGGCGAAGTCGTCGAGGTTGAGCAGACCGTCGACCTCGTGCGGCCCCTCGGCCGGCTCCTCGGACTCGGGCGCGACGTCCTCGTCGTACTCGTCGTAGATGTCGCCGATGACCTCCTCGATGAGGTCCTCCAGGGTGACGATGCCGTCGGTGCCGCCGTACTCGTCGACCACGATCGCGAAGTGCCGGTTCTCCTTGCGCATCCCGGACAGGGCGGTGAGCACGCCGGCCGTGCCCGGCAGCTGCTTGATCTCGCGGGCGAGGTCCCCCACGGTCGCCGCCCGCCCGGCCGGGTGGCTGGGCAGGAACAGGTCGCGCACGTGCACGAAGCCGACGACGTCGTCCTCGTTCCGGCCCACGACCGGGTAGCGGGACCAGTTGGAGTCCGCGACCTGCTTGGCCGCGCGGCTGGCGGTCATGCTGGCCTCCAGGAAGTGGACCTCGGTGCGGGGAGTCATCACCTCTCGCACCTCGCGGTCCCCGGCCCGGAACACCTCGTCGATCAGCCGGCGCTCGTCGCTGGACAGCGACTCGTGCGCGGCGACCAGGTCACGCAGCTCCTCCTGGCTGATCGACTCCCCGCCCGCCCGCGGGTCACCGCCCAGCAGGCGGACCAGCACGTTCGTGGACTTCGACAGCAGCCAGATGATCGGCCGGAACAGCTTGGCGATGGCGTTGAGCGGGGCGGCGACCACCAGCGAGAAGCCCTCGGCCCGCTGCAGGGCCAGCCGCTTGGGGGTCAGTTCGCCGACGACCAGGGACAGGTAGCTGATCGCGATGGTGACGGCGACGAAGGACAGCGGGTCGGCCACACCGGGCTGCACCCCCCAACGGATCAGGACGTCGCCGAGCGGCCCGGACAGCGTGCTGGCGCCGAACGCGGCGGAGAAGAAGCCGGCCAGCGTGACGCCGACCTGGACGGAGGCGAGGAACTGGTTGGGGTCGGCGAGCAGCTTGTTCAGCGCCTGCCCGCGCCGGCCGGTCTCGGCCAGGGCGCGGACCTGGGACTCGCGGAGGGACACCAGCGCGATCTCGGCGCCGGAGAACGCACCGCCGACCAGCACGAAGGCGAAGACCATGACGATGTTGAGCCAGACGTCGCTCACGAGCGGCGTGCTCCTCCAGATGTGGGGTGTGCCGGGAACGCCCGGAGTCGCCCACGGTAGTGGCTGGACCGAGGGGCGGGCCGCGCCTCCCTGCCGGGCCCACCCCTGCGGAGCCCCGCCCGCGACCGGCACGGTGACCGTCCGCATGCGGCTACCCTCGCCTGGGTAACGAGTTGAACCCACCGTGAGGACGCCGACGTGCCGCACCGCCTCACCCCGCCGTTCTCGGCCGGACGCCACCGGTCGCGGTGGGCGCTCGTGCTGATCGCCGTCGTCGTCGCCGCGGTCGCCCTGACCACCGTGCTGGGCGGCCGACTCCTGCCTGGGCTGGACGACGCCTCGCAGGCCACGGACGTCGAGCAGCGCGCGACGGACGTCGAGCAGCGGGCCCCGGACGTCGAGCAGCAGGCGGACGCCGGACCGCCCGCCGACCCGAGCGACCCTGCGCCGTCCAGCACTGCGCCTGCGCCGGTGACCGGCGGTGCAGGAGAGCCGACCGCCGCGACCACCACCGCGGTCCCGCCGCCGCCCCCACCGGCTCCGGGTCCTGCCCCTGCCCCGGGCCCGACCCCCGCTCCGCCGCCGCCTCCGCCCCCTCCGCCGCAGGCAGCCGCGCCTGCGCCCCGGACTCCTGCGCCGTCCGCGAGAGCAGCGCCGGCGCCCGCACCGCCGCCGGCCGCGGCGGCCGCCCCCCGGCCCGCAGCGGCGGCCGCACCGGCGGCGCCCGGGCCCGAGGGGCAGGTGCTGAGCCTGGTGAACGCCGAGCGGGCCGCCGCCGGCTGCGCCGCGGTCAGCGCGGACACCGGCCTGGCGACGGTCGCCCGGGCGCACAGCGCCGACATGCGGGACCGCGGCTACTTCTCCCACGTCAACCCCGAGGGGCTGGACCCCTTCGCCCGCGCCCGCGCGGCCGGGCTGGGCCACGCGCGGGCGGAGAACATCGCCGCCGGCCAGCCCGACGCGACCGCGGTGATGGCGGCCTGGATGACCAGCCCCGGGCACCGGGCGAACATCCTCGACTGCGATCTGCGCACGCTGGGGGTCGGGGTGGCCACCGGGGCCGGCGGTCCGTGGTGGACCCAGCTCTTCGGCGCCTGAGCCCCCACCACCAGCCCGATCTCGGCCCGCCCGCAACGCAGAACGGCCCCCGCGACCAGAGGTCGCGGGGGTCGTTCTGAACTACAACTGTCAGGCCATCATCACGACAGCTGTCGTCAGGCCATCGCCTTCTGCAGGTTGGTGTCGATCGCCGCCAGGAAGTCCTGGGTGGTCAGCCACGGGCTGTCCTTGGAGATCAGCAGTGCGAGGTCCTTGGTCATCTGACCGCCCTCGACGGTCTCGATGCAGACCCGCTCGAGGGTCTCGGCGAACCGGGTCACCTCGGGGGTGCCGTCGAGCACGCCGCGGTGGGCCAGGCCCCGGGTCCAGGCGAAGATCGACGCGATCGGGTTCGTCGAGGTCTCCTTGCCCTGCTGGTGCTGGCGGTAGTGCCGGGTGACCGTGCCGTGGGCGGCCTCGGCCTCGACGGTCTTGCCGTCCGGGGTGGCCAGCACCGACGTCATCAGGCCGAGCGAGCCGAAGCCCTGGGCCACGGTGTCGGACTGGACGTCACCGTCGTAGTTCTTGCACGCCCAGACGTAGCCGCCCTCCCACTTGAGGGACGCCGCGACCATGTCGTCGATGAGGCGGTGCTCGTAGGTGATCCCGGCCGCGTCGAACTGCTCCTTGAACTCGGCCTGGAAGACCTCCTCGAAGATGTCCTTGAACCGGCCGTCGTAGGCCTTCAGGATCGTGTTCTTCGTGGACAGGTAGACCGGGTAGCCGCGGTTGAGCCCGTAGTTCAGCGAGGCCCGGGCGAAGTCGCGGATCGAGTCGTCGAGGTTGTACATCGACAGCGAGACGCCGGCGCCGGGGGCCTGGAAGACCTCGCGCTCGATCGGCTCGCCGCCGTCCTCGGGGGTGAAGACGACCTTCAGGGTGCCCGCGGAGGGGAACGTGAAGTCGGTGGCGCGGTACTGGTCGCCGTAGGCGTGGCGGCCGATGATGATCGGCTTCGTCCAGCCCGGCACCAGCCGCGGCACGTTCTGCATGATGATCGGCTCGCGGAAGATCACGCCGCCGAGGATGTTCCGGATCGTCCCGTTCGGGGAGCGCCACATCTTCTTCAGGCCGAACTCCTCGACCCGCGCCTCGTCCGGGGTGATGGTGGCGCACTTGACGCCCACGCCGTGCTGCTTGATGGCGTTGGCCGCGTCGACGGTGACCTGGTCGTCGGTCGCGTCGCGGTTCTCCATGCCGAGGTCGTAGTACTCGAGGTCGACGTCCAGGTACGGGAGGATCAGCTGGTCCTTGATGAACTGCCAGATGATCCGGGTCATCTCGTCGCCGTCGAGCTCGACGACCTTGCCCTCTACCTTGATCTTGCTCACGAAATCAGTTCCCTCTCTGCTGCTCTGACCAGCGCGGTCAGAGGTCGACTACATCGGCCTGCTTGGCGCGTACCGCCTCGGCGGCCTCGCGCAGGCCGGCCAGCTCACTGTCGGAGAGGTCGCCCTCGACGACCTTCCGGACACCTTCTCGGCCGATCTCGGCCTCGACCCCCAGGTAGACCCCGGCGATCCCGTACTCGCCGTCGACCCAGGCGCACACCGGCATCACGGCGCCGCTGTCGGAGATCACGGCGCGGGCCATCCGGGCGGCTGCCGCGGACGGCGCGTAGTAGGCGGACCCGGTCTTCAGCAGCGCCACGACCTCGGCCCCGCCGTTGCGGGTCCGGTCGACCAGGTGCGCGATGCGGTCGGCGGGCAGCACGTCGGCCAGCGGCTTGCCGTCGACGGTGCAGCGGGACGGCACCGGGACCATCGTGTCGCCGTGCGAGCCCAGGGTCAGCGTCCGCACGGAGGCGACCGGGACGCCGAGCTCCTCGGCGACGTTGTTGCTGAAGCGAGCGGTGTCCAGCATCCCGGCCTGGCCCATGACGCGGGCCTTCGGGAAGCCGGTGGCCAGCTGCGCCAGGGCGGTCATCTCGTCCAGCGGGTTGGAGACGACGATGACGACGGCGTCCGGGGAGGTCTGCGCGACGTTCTCGGCGACCTGGCGGACGATGCCGGCGTTGGTCTCGATCAGGTCCATCCGGCTCATGCCGGGCTTGCGGGGCAGCCCCGCGGTGATGACCACGACGTCGGAGCCCTCGGTGCCCGCGTACGAACCGCCGCCGACCCCCACCACCCGGGTCTCGAACCCCTCGATCGGGCGCGACTGGTTGATGTCCAGCGCCAGCCCCTCGGGCTTTCCCTCCACGATGTCGGTGAGCACGACCGTCTCGAACAGGTCGTACTCCGCCAGTCGCAACGCGGTGGTCGAGCCGTAGAAACCGGCACCGACCACGGTGACCTTGCCGTTCCGGGCCCGCTCTGCCATGCCCGCCAACCTAGCCCCGAGCGGCGCCGTCCGGCCATGCGGGGGCCGCACCGGGCTGGTCAGGTGGGCGGGATGCTCAGGGCCAGGACCACGAGCGCGACGCCGGCGGAGCCCGTCAGGGCGACGTCGATGCGCTGACTGCGGACGGCGAGGAAGCCGGTGCGACGCAACGGGAGCAGCAGGCGCAGCGCGGCTGCGGCGACCAGCGCGACCCCCATCACGACCAGCCCCGATCGCCACCGGTCGGCCGCGACGAGCAGCAGCCCGGCCCCGGCGACGACGATGACGGCCAGCAGCGGCCACTGCCGGAGGAAGCCGGCCAGCAGCGGTCGGCGCAGGTAGAGCGGCGGCCGGGTCGGTGGGCTCCCGCCGGCGGGCCGGGTCATGCCGTCAGCGCCTCGACCCCGGCCGCCTGCTCGGCGGCCAGGACGACGTTGGCCAGCAGCATCGCCCGGGTCATCGGGCCGACCCCGCCGGGGTTGGGGGCCACGAAGCCGGCCACCTCACGCACGTCCGCGGCGACGTCGCCGGCGATCTTGCCGTCCACCCGGCTGACCCCCACGTCGAGCACGGCCGCACCGGGCTTGACCATGTCGGCGGTGATCAGCCCCGGGACGCCGGCCGCCGCGACGACGACGTCGGCCGCGCGGGTGTGCGCGGCCAGGTCCCGGGTGCCGGTGTGGCAGAGGGTCACGGTCGCGTTCTCGGTGCGCCGGGTGAGCAGCAGGCCCAGCGGCCGGCCGACGGTGATGCCGCGGCCGACCACGACCACCTCCGCGCCGGCCAGCGGGACGTCGAAGCGGCGGAGCAGCTCGACGATCCCGACCGGCGTGCAGGGCAGCGCCCCGGGGACGCCGAGCACCAGCCGGCCGAGGTTGACCGGGTGCAGGCCGTCGGCGTCCTTGGCCGGGTCGATCCGCTCGAGCACGACGCTCTCGTCGATGCCGCGCGGCAGGGGCAGCTGCACGATGTAGCCGGTGCAGGCCGGGTCGGCGTTGAGCTCGTCGACGACGGCGAGCACCTCGGCGAGGTCGGCGGTGGCCGGCAGCTCCCGCTGGATGCTCGCGATGCCGACCTGGGCGCAGTCGGAGTGCTTGGCCCCGACGTACCAGCGGCTGCCCGGGTCGTCGCCGACCAGCAGGGTGCCCAGGCCCGGTCGCCGTCCGGCCGCGGCGAGGGCCGCCACCCGCTCGGTCAGCTCCGCCCGGATCGTCGCCGCGGTCGCCTTGCCGTCCAGAGTCGTCGCCACCACGGGGTGCAGTCTGCCCGACGCACCCCGCCGGGCTCGCTCAGCCGGCCACCAGGGCGCCGTGGGCGCTGGTGAACAGCACGGCCTGCGCCAGGTCCAGCCGCACCCCGGTGGGGTCGAACCCCCGCCAGTTGACGCCGTCGGTCTGGGCACCGCGCAGGTCCGCCCCGCGCAGCTGGGTGGACTGCAGCCGGGCGCGCCGGAGGTCGGCCCGGGTCAGGTCGGCGTCGGTCAGCACGGTGTCGGTGAGGTCGGCCTCGGTCAGCCTCTGGCCGGAGAGGTCGACACCCGAGAGGTCGACGCCCCGCAGCGACACGTAGGACCAGTCGCACTCGCTGGAGGTCATCGGCCGCAGCGTGGCGCCGGGGAACTGCGAGCCGGTGAGCTTGCACCCGCTCCAGGTCACGTTGGACAGCTTCGCCCGGTCGAACCGGCAGGAGAGGAACGCCGTCCCCTCGTGCCGGGAGCCCGACAGCGCCGCCCCGGTGAGCACGCAGCGCTCGAAGACGCACCGCGTGGTGACCAGCTCGGACATGTCGGCGTCGTCGAAGCGGCAGTCGATGAACGTGACCTGCTCCAGCCGGGCCCAGTCCCAGTCGACCCGGGCGAGGTCCTCGCCCTCCCAGACCGTGCCCGGCGCCGGCGGTTGCGGGTCCCGCATCAGTGCGCGAAGTGGCGGGTGCCGGTGAGGTACAGCGTCACCCCGGCGGCCTGCGCGGCGGCGACGACCTCCTCGTCCCGCACCGACCCGCCCGGCTGCACCACGGCCCGCACCCCGGCGTCCAGCAGGACCTGCAGCCCGTCGGCGAAGGGGAAGAACGCGTCGGAGGCGGCCACCGAGCCGGTCGCCCGCTCCCCCGCCCGGGCCACCGCGAGCCGGGCGGAGTCGACCCGGTTGACCTGCCCCATGCCGACCCCGACGGTGGCCTTGTCGGCCGCCAGCAGGATGGCGTTGCTCTTCACCGAGCGGACCGACCGCCAGGCGAACACCAGGTCGTCCAGCCCCGCGGCGTCCAGCGGTGCACCTGCGGCCAGCGTCCAGCTGGTCGGGTCGTCGCCGGGTGCGTCGATCCGGTCGGCGGTCTGCAGCAGCAGCCCGCCGCTGATCGCGCGCAGCTCCACCGACAGCCGCGGCACCTCCGGCATGCGCAGCAGCCGGACGTTCTTCTTCGCGGTCAGCACGCCGAGGGCGTCCTGGGTGAACGAGGGGGCGACGACGACCTCGGTGAAGACCTCGGCGATCTGCTCGGCCAGGGTCAGGTCGACCTCGCGGTTGGCCGCGATCACGCCACCGAACGCGGAGACCGGGTCGCAGGCGTGCGCCTTGCGGTGGGCGGCGGCGATGTCGGCACCGACGGCGATGCCGCAGGGGTTGGCGTGCTTGATGATCGCCACGCAGGGGTCGGCGTGGTCGTGGGCGGCCCGCCAGGCGGCGTCGGTGTCGACGTAGTTGTTGTAGGACATCTGCTTGCCGTGCAACTGCTCGGCGTCCGCGAGACCCGACTGCCCGCTGCGGTACAGCGCCGCGCCCTGATGGGGGTTCTCGCCGTAGCGCAGGACGTCGGTGCGCTCCCAGCTCCCGCCGACCCACTCGGGGAAGCCGCTCGCGTCGTCCGGGGCCAGCACGTTCCCCATCCAGGAGGCGACGGCGACGTCGTAGGCGGCGGTGTGCCGGAACGCCTCGGCCGCCAGCTCCCGGCGCTGGGCCAGGGTGAACCCGCCGGCCGTGACCGCCTCGACGACCTCGTCGTAGCGGGCCGGGTCGACGACGACGGCGACCGAGGGGTGGTTCTTCGCCGCGGCGCGCACCATCGCCGGGCCGCCGATGTCGATCTGCTCGATGCACTCGTCGGGCGAGGCGCCGGAGGCCACCGTGTCGCTGAACGGGTAGAGGTTCACCACGACCAGGTCGAAGGCGGCGATGCCCAGCTCGTCGAGCTGGGCGACGTGCTCGGGCCGGCGCCGGTCGGCGAGGATGCCGGCGTGCACCGCCGGGTGCAGCGTCTTGACCCGGCCGTCCAGGCACTCGGGGAAGCCGGTGACCTGCTCGACGGGGGTGACCGGCAGGCCGGCGGCGGCGATCCGGGCCGCGGTGGCGCCGGTGCTGACCAGCTCCACCCCGGCGTCGACCAGCCCACGGGCCAGCTCCTCGACGCCGTTCTTGTCGTAGACGCCGAGCAGGGCGCGGCGGACGGGGGTGCGGTCGCTCATCGGGTGCTCTCCTGGGTCGGTGGGTCGGTCGGGGACAGCCCGGCGGCCTGGACCACGAGGCCGGCCAGGGTCTGCACCAGGAGCTCCCGCTCCACGGTCTTGATCCGCTCGTGCAGGCGTTCCTCGTCGTCCCCGGGCAGCACCGGCACCGGGCGCTGGGCCAGGACCGGACCGGTGTCGAGGCCGGCGTCGACGAGGTGGACGGTCGCGCCGGTCGTGGTGACGCCGGCGGCCAACGCGTCCCGGACGGCGTGGGCGCCGGGGAAGGCCGGCAGCAGCGCCGGGTGGCTGTTGAGCACCCGGCCACCGAACGCGTCCAGGACGGCCGGGCCCAGCAGCCTCATGAAGCCCGCGCAGACGACCCAGTCGGGCCGGTGCCGGGCCAGTTCCGCGGCCAGTGCGGCGTCCCAGCCGGCCCGGTCGGGGGCGTCCCGCAGGGCGGTGACGAAGGTGCGGACGCCGGCGTCACGCGCGTGCGCCAGGCCGGGGGCGTCCGCGCGGTCGGAGCCGACAGCGACCACCTCGGCGGGGTAGCCCGGCGAGTCCGCGGCGGACAGCAGCGCCGCGCAGAGCGTGCCGGCCCCGGACAACAGGACGACGACGCGGGACCGCGGGACGGCTGCGTCGGCGGACACGTTCGCCAACCCTAGCCGTCACCTCCGGCCGGGCCGACCGCGGCCGGGGTCAGCCCCGCGCGCGCCAGCGGCTGACGGCGGCGGCCACGGCGGCCGCGAGGGCCGCCTGCGCGGCGATCGCCAGTCCGGTGGCCAGCGCCGGAGCACCCACCTCGGCCAGCGCCGCGTCGCCGAGCCGGCCGCCGGCGACCAGCACCCACAGCCCGGCGCAGACGCCGACGCCCAGCCCGGCGACCACACCCCAGAGGGCCGCGATCACCGTGCCGCCGTCGTCGTCGCCGAGCCGGCGACCGAGCACCGCACCCGTGACGAGGCCGGCCACCGCGGGCAGGACCTGGGAGAGGAAGGCCAGCAGCGGCACCGCCTGCGTGTCGGGCAGCGCGGCCAGCAGCGGCAGCGCGGGCACGCTGCCCAGCGTGACGCCGCTGGTGGACACGAAGGTCCCGGTGCCCACCAGGAAGCCGGGGCCGGCGGCCAGGCCCATCACCGCGCCCACGGCGTTGGGCAGCACGAGCAGGCTCAGCCCGACCTGCCCGGCGGCTCCGGCACCGGCGCCACCGAGGCCGGTGATGATCCGGCCGAGCCCGGCCACGTCGTCGACGAGGGCCACGGCGATCACCGCGGTGCAGCAGGCGGCCAGCGCCAGGGTCCCGGCGGCCACCGCGCGCAGCACCACCCGCCCGGGACCGGGGAGCCGGTCGACCAGCTCCGCACCCAGGCCCGAGTCGCGCAGCACCCCCAGCCCGCCGGCGACGAGCGCGACGACGCCCGCGCCCAGCACCGCACGCGGCAGGGCGACCGAGGCGCCCGGGGCGTCCAGGGCCAGGGCCAGGCCGGTGGCGAGGGCGACGTGGACGGCGACGACGAGCGCCAGCACCGCGGCCGCCCCACCACCGGTGCGCACCCGCCGGAGGGCCACCACCGAGCCGGCGGCCCGGCTGATCCCCCAGGCGATCGCCACCGTCAGGGCCAGCGGCGCGAGCCGCACCGGGCCCGAGGAGAGCCCGAGCTCCGCGCCCTGCGCGAGCAACCACAGCTGGCCGGCCACCCGCGCCGAGGACGTCAGGGGCAGCCCGCCGTCGGGGTCCAGCGTCTGGACGACGACGACGGCAAGGGTCAGTCCGGCGAGGCCCAGCGCCGACACGGCCAGCGCGGCGGCCGCCGCCAGGAGGCCGGTGAGCCGACCGCGGCGCGCCCCCGACCCGACGGAGGGCAGACGCGCCAGCAGGGAGGTCACCCCCTCACTGTCGCAAGGCGCAGGAGACCCGGCGTGGCGCACGCGCCGGGGCGACCCAAGTCACGGCCCCGCCCGTGGCGGGGGGTCAGCGGTCGGCAGCGGGGCGTGGCCGGTCCGGGTCCGCCGGGTGCTCGGCGGTCGCCCCGCCGGCCGGCGGCGCCGGGGTGGGCCGCTGCCAGTGGGTCTCCGGCTGCCCGTACTCCGGACGCCCGTACTGCGGCGGCTCGTGCTGCGGCTGCGCGTACTGCGACTGCCCGAAGGCCACCGGCTGCCCGTAGTGCAGGCGGCCGTACTGCGGCTGCTCGGGGGCCGCCGGCGGCCCGTACCCGGGCGCCGGCTGGTGCTGCGGCGACCGTCCTCCAGCGTCGCCCTCCCCGCGGTCGACCGGACCACTGCGGAGGACCGACGCGTCGCGGAGCCCGGGCAGCAGGGAGAGCGCGGCCAGGACGGTCACGGCGGCGGCGAGGAGGACGCCCAGCAGGGCGGGGAGCTGGAAGCCGTAGTCGGCGCTCCGCAGCCAGGCGATGAGCGTGCAGAGCAGCGCCAACGCGGCCAGGACGACGGTCGGCGCGGCGCGCAGGGGGCCGACCCGGTCCTGCCGGACCGCGGGGAGCACCGCCCACGCTCCTGCGGCCAGCAGCAACAGCGCGCCGAGCACGACCAGCCCGGAGTACTCGTACCCGCTGGCGGTGATCCGGCCGACGAAGTCGAAGTCGACCGAGGCCCACGGCAGGAAGCCGACGAGCACGTAGAGGAGGGCTCCCCCGGCCACCAGCACGTCGGCCGTCCCGAGCCTGCTCCGGTCGAAGCCGGGGCCCGCGGCCGGCGCACCCGGCAGCGGACCGCCCGGCTGCTGGGGCCCCGCCGGAGGCTGGGCCGGACCACTCGGCGTCATGGTGCTCTCCTCGGCGTCGTGCGGACGGGCACCAGTGAGTCTCCGCCGTCTGGCACGCGGCAGGCACCCCTGGGGACGCCACTGCCCGGCGCCTCCGGAGAGGCGCCGGGCAGTGGCGGTGGAACGCGGTCGGTGGCGTCAGCCGCCGACGATCTCCCGCATGAGGCGAGCGGTCTCCGACGGCGTCTTGCCGACCTTGACCCCGGCGGCCTCGAGGGCCTCCTGCTTGGCCTGCGCGGTGCCGGCCGAGCCGGACACGATGGCGCCGGCGTGGCCCATCGTCTTGCCCTCGGGGGCGGTGAAGCCGGCGACGTAGCCGACGACCGGCTTGGTCACGTTGGCCTTGATGAAGTCCGCCGCGCGCTCCTCGGCGTCGCCGCCGATCTCGCCGATCATCACGATGGCCTCGGTCTCCGGGTCGTCCTGGAACGCCTGGAGGCAGTCGATGTGCGTCGTCCCGATGACCGGGTCGCCGCCGATGCCGACGGCGGTGGAGAAGCCGATGTCCCGGAGCTCGTACATCATCTGGTAGGTCAGCGTGCCGGACTTGCTGACCAGCCCGATCTTGCCGGCCTGGGTGATGTTCGCCGGGATGATGCCGGCGTTGGACCGCCCGGGGCTGATCAGCCCGGGGCAGTTCGGGCCGATGATCCGGGTCGAGCCGCCCTGGGCGTGCGCCCAGAAGTAGGTCGAGTCGTGCACCGGGATGCCCTCGGTGATGACCACGGCCATCCCGATCTGGGCGTCGATGGCCTCGAGGACGGCGCCCTTGGCGAACTTCGGCGGCACGAAGACGACGGTGACGTCGGCCCCGGTCTCCTTCATCGCCTCGGCGACGGTGCCGAAGACGGGGACGGACGTGCCGTCGAAGTCCACGGTCTGACCGGCCTTGCTCGGGTTCACGCCACCGACGACGGCGGTGCCGGAGGCGAGCATCCGGGCAGTGTGCTTGCGGCCCTCGGATCCGGTGATGCCCTGGACGATGACCTTGCTGTTCTCGGTGAGGAAGATCGACATCTCTGCTGTGTCCTGTTCTCGGGTGCCGGGGCGATCAGGCGGCGAGTTCGGCGGCGCGGCGGGCGGCGCCGTCCATGGTGTCGACCACGGTCACCAGGGGGTGGGCGGCCTCGGCGAGGATCCGCCGGCCCTCCTCCACGTTGTTGCCGTCCAGCCGCACGACCAGCGGCTTGGTGGCCTCGTCGCCGAGCAGGCCCAGCGCCGAGACGATGCCGTCGGCCACGGCGTCGCAGGCGGTGATCCCGCCGAAGACGTTGACGAACACGCTCTTCACGGACGGGTCGGACAGGATGACGCCCAGCCCGTCGGCCATCACCTGGGCGGAGGCGCCACCGCCGATGTCGAGGAAGTTGGCCGGGCGGACCCCACCGAACTCCTCGCCGGCGTAGGCCACGACGTCCAGCGTGCTCATGACCAGGCCGGCGCCGTTGCCGATGATGCCGACCTCGCCCTCCAGCTTGACGTAGTTGAGGCCCTTCTCCTTCGCGGCCGCCTCGAGCGGGTCGGCGGCGGCGACGTCCTCGAGGGCGTCGTGGTCGCCGTGCCGGAAGGCGGCGTTCTCGTCCAGGGTCACCTTGGCGTCCAGGGCGAGCACGGTGCCGTCGGGCGCCTTGGCCAGCGGGTTGATCTCGACCAGGGTGGCGTCCTCCTTGCTGAAGACGTCCCACAGCTGCACGGCGATGGCGATCACCTGGTCGCGGACCTCGGCCGGGAAGCCGGCGGCGTCGACGATCTCGGCGGCCTTCTGCGCGTCGACGCCGACCGAGGCGTCGACGGGGATGCGGGCCAGCGCCTCCGGGCGCTCGACGGCGAGCGTCTCGATCTCCACGCCGCCCTCGACCGAGGCCATGGCCAGGAAGGTGCGGTTGGAGCGGTCGAGCAGGTAGGAGAAGTAGTACTCCTCGGCGATGTCGCTGGCCTGGGCCACCATCACCTTGTGGGTGATGTGCCCCTTGATGTCCAGCCCGAGGATGTCCTGGGCCCGCGCCTTGGCGCTCTCGGGGTCGTCGGCCAGCTTCACGCCGCCGGCCTTGCCGCGGCCGCCGACCTTCACCTGCGCCTTCACGACGACCGGGGCGGAGATCTCACGGGCGATCGCCTCCGCCTGCTCGGGCGTCTCGGCGACGCCGCCGGGGAGCACGGGCACGCCGTGCGAGGCCAACAGGTCACGGGCCTGGTACTCGAAGAGATCCACGAGCAAGGACCGTAGCCCGCCCCGTTCCGCCTCGCGTCACCTGCCCTCCGTCGGAGGGGGACGTCTCACCCGTCTCTTCCGCTCAGCGGGATCGGGATGTGGGGTCAGGCCTCGGCGGTGGCGCCCACGTGTTCGCGGACCCAGCCCACGATCTCCTCGGTGCTCGCACCGGGGGTGAAGACCCGGGCCACGCCCAGCCGGGACAGCTCGGGCAGGTCGGCCTCGGGGATGATCCCGCCCCCGAAGACGACGACGTCGTCGACCTCCCGCTCGCGGAGCAGCTCGGCGAGCCGCCGGAACAGCGTCATGTGGGCGCCGGAGAGCACCGAGAGCCCGACCGCGTCGGCGTCCTCCTGGACGACGGTGTCCACGATCTGCTCGGGCGTCTGGTGCAGCCCGGTGTAGACGACCTCCATGCCCGCGTCGCGGAGCGCGCGGGCGACGATCTTGGCGCCGCGGTCGTGACCGTCGAGGCCCGGCTTGGCGATCACGACACGAATGCGCTCAGCTGCCACGGCCTCGACTCTAGGGGCGGCAGGGTGTCCTACGTCACCCCTGAGCGGGTGAACCGCGCCGCCAGCGCCAGGCGAGGAGCGTGAGCCCGACCGCCCCGAGGGCCAGCACCAGCAGGCCGATCCCCGGCACGGTCCACTCCAGGTCCGGACTGGACCACGCGTCGCGGAGCCCGGACAGGGCGGTGTCCAGCAGGAAGACCGCGACGGCGAGCAGTCCCCCGACGGCGGCGAGCCGGGGCCGCAGCGACGGCGCGACGACGGCGGAGAACACGAGCGCGCCCGCCAGCAGCAGCCCGCCCAGCAGGGCCAGCCCGGGCCGCTCCAGCAGCGCCTGCGGCCCCTCCTGCTCCACGACGGCCTCCAGCCCGGTCAGCGGGTCGGTCACCACCTCGTCCGGGACGTCGGCCGCCGGCAGCGCGAGGGCGAGCACCGCCGCCACGCCGAGGAGCGCCGCCACGCCGGCGAGCACCGGACGCAGCGGGTCCAGCCCGCCACCGTCCTCCATCACCGTGCGACCCCAGGCGGCGAACGCGGTCACCCCGGCGAGGACGGCGAGGCCCAGGGCGACGACACCGAGCACCCAGCCGGCACCAACCTCCACCGAGCTGGTCAGCACCAGTTCACCGGCCAGCACCTCGACCGCCGGGCGGGTGGTCGACCCCTGCCCGCGATGGAGCTCGATGAGGAGCCGGCCGACCGCCAGCGCGCCGGTGACCGCCGCGTAGGCCAGACCGAACCGCGGCACCCGCCCGAGGAGCAGCCCGGCGCCGACCGCGATCGAGGCGACCGGCGCGACGAGAGTCAGGACGGCGTCCAGCGCTCCCTGGACGGGGCTCACCGCCGTCCCGCCGACCACGAGGTAGGTCGGGAAGGCCGCCGCTGCGCCGGCCAGCCCGGCGAGCAGGAGGAGCAGCCCGCAGGCGCGGGCCAGCACCGGGACCGGCCCGACGACGACCCGGTCGGGGGCGACGGCGGACGGCGCGGTTGCACCGGCGCGGCGACCTCCGATGCGGCGGGCCGCCGGGGTGCGCGCCGCGGGCCGGCCGGGCGTGCCGGTGCGGGCGGGGGCGCGGTCACGGGCGGGCACTGGGGGTCTCCTCGGGATCGAGCTGTCTGGCCACGGGCGCGTGTTGTGTATCGGTTGTATGACTTTCAACACAACGGGGCATTACGGTCCGCGAAACTGAGCACACCACTGCCCATGGCGCGCCGCCCGGCGCGGTGCCGGGACGGACGGGAGGGAGAACGGCGTGCAGGTACCCGTTCTGCCCTCCGCACCAGCCTGGCACGCCCCGCGCGGGGGAGCAGGGAGCGACGTCCCAGCGACCCCTCGGCGCACCGGCCTCCGGCGGCTGGTCTCCCCGGCCGCGATCACCGGTAGCCTCACCGAGCTGGCCTGGGTGGGGGCACACACGCTGCTCTACCCCCTCGGCACCCGCACCGAGCGGCTGCGTCCCGACGGGAGCTACCGACCCAGCCCGCAGCCGGCCGCCGTCCGGGCCCTGTTCGCCGCCGACCCCCTGGCCGCCCGCATCCCCGTCGTCCTGGTCCACGGGCTGGTCGACAACCGGTCGGTGTTCGCGGTGATGCGCCGGGGCCTCCGCCGACGCGGCTTCGCCCAGGTCTGCACCTGGAACTACAGCCCACTGCTGCGCGATGTGGAGAGCGCGGCCGAGGCCCTGGGCCAGCACATCGAGGAGGTCTGCCGGGCGACCGGTCACGACCGGGTGCACGTGGTGGGCCACAGCCTCGGCGGGCTCGTCGCCCGGTACCTCGTGCAGCGCCTGGGCGGTGATGCACGGGTGGAGTCGCTGGTCACCCTCGGGACGCCGCACGGTGGGAGCCGGTGGGCGCACGTCCTGCCCACCCGCCTGGTGCGCCAGCTCCGCCCGGGGTCGGCCCTGTTCCAGGAGCTCGCCGCTCCGGCACCGGAGTGCCGGACCCGGGTGACGGCGGTCTACAGCGACCTGGACCAGATGGTCGTGCCGTCGTCGGCCGGCCGCTGCGACCACCCCGACCTCCAGGCCCGCAACGTCCTCGTGCCCGGCGTCGGCCACATGTCGCTGCCCATCCACCGGGGTGTGGTGGACGAGGTCGCCGCGACCCTGGCCGGCCTGCGGACCGGCATCGACGACGCTCCCGTCGCTGCCGCCTGACCACATGTCGACACCTGCCAACTGCGGGTGTCATCACTCATAGCTCTCCTTCACGACACGCGTAGTCAGGTCGTTGGTGGCCTCCGCCGCCCTCCGTAGCGTCTCGAATGACACCGATGGGATTTCCGTCGGCGTCACCGAGACCGCAGTGCCAGCACCAGCCGCTCCCTGCGGCCGGCTGGTGCCCGACGACGCCCGGCAACCCCGGCGTGCTGCCCGGGAAGGTGCCCGTTGTCCCGTATGCGAGAACTCGTCGGCCGCAGGCAGTCCGAAGTCGTCCCCGCCGCACCCCTCGCCGGCGCGTCCGGCGACTGGACCGACCAGTTCGACGACGACTGGGACTGGGACCGCGAGTGGGCGGCCACCCAGGAGACCGACCCGAGCACCGCCACCGGCGCCCCGGCCGAACCCGAGGAGACGCCGCCGAGCTCACCGGGTGCGGCCCCGCGACGCCGCGTCCCCCGCCCGCCGCGTCGCCGGGCGCCGGTGCTGCTCGCCGTCGCCGTCGTCGGCGCCCTGGCGACCTCGCTGATGGGCGGCCTCGGCGAGCCCGCTCCCGCCCCGGTGGCCTCTGGAGTGGACTACGGGCTGGGCCTGGCCGATGCCAGCTTCGCCGGCGGCGTGGACGTCGAGGGGGTCCGCGGAGAGATCAGTCAGGCGGAGGCCCAGGCCCGACTGAGCGAGATCGCCGCCTCGCGGGCCGCGCGCGAGCCCGACTTCGTCGTGCCCACCGCCGGCCGGCTGACCACGTGCTTCTGCCAGCGCTGGGGCACCATGCACTGGGGCCTCGACCTCGCCGCCCCGCTCGGCACGCCGATCTTCGCCGCGGCGGACGGGGTCGTGCTGCGCGCCGGCCCCGCGTCGGGCTACGGCAACGCCGTCTACATCCAGGACGCCGACGGGAACGTCCAGATCTACGGGCACATGCGCTACTACGACGTGTCCGCCGGCGACGTCGTCTCGGCAGGTCAGCAGATCGCCAAGGTCGGCAACCAGGGTCAGTCGACGGGGCCGCACCTGCACTTCGAGATCCACCGCGGTGGGATGAACGGCAAGCCGATCGACCCGGAGGCGTGGCTCGCCGAGCGCGGCCTGTCCGTCGGCTGAGCGGCCTCGCTACAGCTCGACCAGTGGGGCCCTGCAGCTTGACGAGGGGCCCTACAACTTGACGAGGGGCGCATAGCGGAGCACGAGGCGCTTGGTGCCGCCGGAGCCGAAATCGACCGTGGCCTGCGCCTTGTCGCCGGCGCCGTTGATCTCGACCACCGTGCCGAGCCCGAAAGCATCGTGGCTGACCCGGTCGCCGACGTCGACGCTGATCACCGCCCGGTTGCCCGCACCACCGCGGAGGCCCCCGGTCGACAGGCCGGTCGAGGCGACCCGCGCCTGCGCGGAGCTCATCGGCTTGCTGGGGGCCGGCTCCAGCCGCTCCCAGTGGACGGCGTCGGCCGGCAGCTCGTCGAGGAACCGGGACGGCGGGTTGTAGGCCGGCTGCCCCCAGTTGGTGCGCACGGTGGCCCGGGAGAGGAACAGCCGCTGGCGCGCCCGGGTGATGCCCACGTAGGCCAGCCGGCGCTCCTCCTCCAGTTCCCGCGGGTCACCGAGGGCCCGCAGGTGCGGGAAGACGCCGTCCTCCAGGCCGGTGAGGAAGACCACCGGGAACTCCAGGCCCTTGGCGGTGTGCAGGGTCATCAGGGTCACCACGCCGGCCTCGTCGCCGCTGACCGGGATCTGGTCGGCGTCGGCGACGAGTGAGACCTGCTCGAGGAACTCGGTGACCGTGCCCCCGGGGTTGGCAGCCTCGAACTCGGCGGCCACCGAGATCAGCTCGTTGAGGTTGTCGACCCGCCCCTCGTCCTGGGGGTCGGTGCTGGCCTCGAGCTCGGCCAGGTAGCCGGTGCGGTCCAGGACGCTCTCCAGCAGGGCCGCCGGACCCGACCCGGTCTCGACCAGCTGCTCGAACTCCTCCAGCAGGGCGACGAACTCCTGGATCGCCTTGAGCGACCGGGTGGCCAGGTCACCGACCTCCGAGCACCGGCGCAGCGCGCTGGCGAACGGGATCCGCTCACGGTCGGCGAACCGCTCGACGCACGCTTCGGCCCGCTCGCCGATCCCACGCTTGGGCGTGTTCAGCACCCGCCGCAGGCTCACCACGTCGGCCGGGTTGGCGACCACCTTCAGGTAGGCGACCGCGTCCCGGACCTCCCGCCGCTCGTAGAAGCGCACCCCGCCGACAACCTTGTAGGGCATGCCGACCCGGATGAACACCTCCTCGAAGACGCGGGAGGCGTTGTTGGTGCGGTAGAAGATCGCGATGTCGGCCGGCCGGGCCTTGCCCTCGTCGGTGAGCGCGTCGATCTGCTCGGCGACCCAGGCGGCCTCGTCGTGCTCGTTGTCGGCGACGTAGCCCTCGATCAGCTCGCCGTCACCGGCGTCGGACCACAGGTTCTTCGGCCGGCGGGCGGTGTTGCGGGCGATCACCTGGTTGGCCGCGCGCAGGATGCGCTGGGTGGAGCGGTAGTTCTGCTCCAGCACGATCGTGGTGGCGTCGGGGTAGTCGCGCTCGAACTCGTCGATGTTGCGGATCGTCGCGCCGCGGAAGGCGTAGATCGACTGGTCGGCATCGCCGACGACGCACAGCTCGGCCGGCGGCACCGGGCCGCCGTGCGTGCCGACCAGCTCGCGGACCAGCACGTACTGGGCGTGGTTGGTGTCCTGGTACTCGTCGACCAGCACGTGCCGGAACCGGCGGCGGTAGTGCTCGGCCACATCGGGGAAGGCCTGGAGCAGGTGCACCGTGGTCATGATCAGGTCGTCGAAGTCCATGGCGTGCGCCTCGCGCAACCGCCGCTGGTAGAGGGTGTACGCCTCCTTCAGCACCTTCTCCGGTGCCGTCTGCGGGGCGTAGGACTCCTCGTCGACCAGCTCGTTCTTCAGGTTCGACACCTGGTTGGCCAGGCTGCGGCCGGGATACCGCTTGGCGTCGAGATCCAGGTCGCGGGCGACCATCGTCATCAGCCGGACGGAGTCGCCCTGGTCGTAGATGGTGAACGAGCTCTTCATGCCGAGCTTGCCGGCCTCGGCCCGCAGGATGCGCACGCACATCGAGTGGAACGTGGACACCCACATGGCCCGGGCCCGTGGGCCGACCAGCGCGGCGACGCGCTCCTTCATCTCCCCGGCGGCCTTGTTGGTGAAGGTGATCGCCATGATCTCGCCGGGCTGCACGCCGCGGGCGCCGAGCAGGTAGGCGATCCGGTGGGTGAGCACCCGCGTCTTGCCCGAGCCGGCCCCGGCGACGATGAGCAGCGGGCTGCCCTCGTGGATCGTGGCCTCGCGCTGCGGGCCGTTCAGGCCGGCGAGCATCCGGTCCAGCTCGCGGCCGGTCTGGCCGGAGGTGTGCCGGGGGAGCGCGGCGGTGCCGGGGAGGGTGTGCTGGGGGCTGCTCATGACGCCGCCACTCTAAGCCGGGACCCCGACAGCTCCGGGCGGCCCGCGTGTCGGCGGGGTGGTCGGCGGTGGCTCCAGACCGTGGGCTGTGGCACACTTCTGGACGTGCTCAGCCCCCGAGAGTTTTACTACGGCCACCGGGTTCCGGTGTCCGTCTCGGCTGGCTGAACCGCCACCGCACACGACGCCCCGGGCCCACGGCCCCGGGGCGTTTTTCCGTCTCCGGGGTCCCGACGGCCTCCTGCACCCCGGAGGAACCGATGAGCACCGCGCTCTCCACCAGCACCGCCCTCTCCCCCAGCACCGGCAGCTCGGCCGCCGGCACCGCGACGGACCCCGCGGCGCGGATCGACGCGCTGCGCGGGGAGATCGACGCCTGCGACGCCGAGATCATCGCGCTCGTCCGGCGCCGGCTGGCCATCTCGCAGGAGATCGGCTCGCTGCGCACCGCGAGTGGTGGCATGCGGCTGTCGCTGTCCCGCGAGCAGCGGGTGCTCTCCCGCTTCCGCGACGCCCTCGGCCCGGACGGCTCGACGCTCGGGATGATGCTGCTGCGCCAGGGCCGCGGCCGGCTCTGACGCCGTCCTCCTCGGCCGGCCCTGGTGCGGCCGCGTGCGGATGTCACGTCCAGGGCCGCCGTCCCGTCTCCATGGGCACCAGCCGACGGAGAGGACGACGAACATGACCACCGACACCGCCCGCATCTCGCTCGACCCGCCCCGCACCCTGCTGACCCGGGCCGCGGAGTGGTGGTCCCGCCGTACCTATGGGGCGGTGCTCGACCCGGGCGCGGCGATGGCGCACCACCCTCGCGTGCTGCTCAGCCAGGTCCGCTTCGAGAAGAGCGTGGCCCGGTGGCGCCGGCTGGACCCGACGCTCAAGGCGCTGGCAGTGATGTCCTCGGCGACCACCATCGGCTGTGCCTGGTGCCTGGACTTCGGCTTCTGGGAGAGCAGCCAGCGCGGGGTGGACCCGGCCAAGCTCGGCGACGTCCCGCGGTGGCGGGACAGCCCGGTGTACAGCGACCTGGAACGACGGGTGATGGCCTACGCAGAGGCCATGACGGTAACCCCACCGCAGGTGACCGATGAGATGGTCGCGGACCTGCGGCGAGACCTGGACGACGCCCAACTGGTGGAGCTCACCATGATGATCTCCGTGGAGAACTCCCGCTCCCGGACCAACGCCGCCCTCGGGCTGACCAGTCAGGGCTTCCGGGACCGGTGCGAGGTGCCGGGCCGGTGACCGCCGCCGCCGACCTGTTCACCGGCCACCGCCGGCTGCTCTTCTCCGTCGCCTACCAGTTGCTGGGCAGCGTGGCCGAGGCCGAGGATGCCGTGCAGGACGCCTGGCTGCGCTGGTCGGCGGCCGACCGGGCCGACGTCACCGACCCGCGGGCCTACCTGGTGCAGGTCACCACCCGGCTGGCGCTCGACCGGCTGCGTTCCGCCCGGGCCCGGCGGGAGAGCTACGTCGGGCCGTGGCTGCCCGAGCCGCTGCTCACCGGGGAGAACCGGGTCGCCGCGGCACCAGGCCCGGCCGACCCGAGCGAGGTCGCGGAGACCGGGGAGGCGGTGTCCCTGGCCCTGCTGGTAGTGCTGGAGACCCTCTCCCCCGCCGAGCGTGCGGTCTTCGTGCTCCGCGAGGTCTTCGCCCTGCCGGTGGCCGAGGTCGCAGCAGCGCTGGGCCGCAGCGAGTCCGCAGTCCGGCAGATGGCGCACCGGGCACGGGAACACGTCCAAGCCCGCCGCCCCCGGTTCGACACCGACCGCCGTGCCCAGCGGGAGGTGACCGACCGCTTCCTGGCTGCCTGCGCAGGCGGTGACGTCGAGGCGCTGCTGGCGGCGCTGGCGCCCGACGTGGTGCTGGTCAGCGACGGCGGCGGCAAGGCGAAGGCGGCGCTGCGGCCGATCACCGGCGCGGAGAGGGTCACCCGGTTCCTGGTCGCGATCGCCGCCCAGGCCACGGACGTGCCCGACCTTCGGATCGAGGTGGTGGAGATCAACGGCGCTGCGGCGATCGTGGCCTGGAGCGGTGCCGAGCCGTTCCTGACCATGTCGCTGGTCGTCGTCGACGGGCGCATCGGACAGGTGCTGGTCGTCCGCAACCCCGACAAGCTGCGGGGCCTGGCCGGACACCCGCGCGCCGCGACCTAGGCTCGCCCGCGTGATGCCGCTGCCCGAGGCCCCTGCCCCGTTCGTCGAGCGCGCCCTCTGCGTGCTCGCCCACCCCGACGACGTCGACTTCGGCAGCTCGGGCACCGTGGCCGGCTGGACCGCGGCGGGCACCGAGGTCACCTACTGCATCATCACCGACGGGGACGCCGGTGGCTTCGACGAGACCCCGCGCGAGGAGATGGGGCCGCTGCGCCGGGCCGAACAGCGTGCCGCCGCGGCTGCGGTCGGGGTCACCGACGTCCGGTTCCTCGGGTACCCGGACGGGCGGCTGGAGCCGACGCTGGACCTGCGCCGAGACATCAGCCGGGTGATCCGGCAGGTGCGCCCGCAGCGGGTGCTGACCAGCTCACCCGAGCGGTTCTGGGAGCGGATCGGCGCCAGCCACCCCGACCACATGACCGTGGGCGAGTCCACGTTGCGGGCGGTGTACCCCGACGCCCGCAACCCCTTCGCCTTCCCCGAGCTGCTGGCCGACGAGGGCCTGGAGGCCTGGACGGTGTCGGAGGTGTGGCTGGGCGGTGGCCCCCGCTCGGACCACGCCGTGGACGTGACCGACGTGCTCGACCGCAAGCTCGCCGCGCTGGGCTCGCACGTCAGCCAGGTCTCGCACTGGCCCGAGGGCCAGGTGGCGGAGTTCCTGACCGGCTGGATGCGGCAGAACGCCCGCACCCACGGCCTGCCCGAGGGCCGACTGGCCGAGGCCTTCCACGTCGTCTACACCGGTTGACCCGTCGGCCTCCGGACGGCACCCGCGGCCACCGCATCACAGCAGCCGGTTGGTGGCCGCCCAGCGGGTGAGTTCGTTGCGGTTGGACAGCTGTAGCTTGCGCAGCACGTTGGAGGCGTGGGACTCCACCGTCTTCACCGAGATGAACAGCCGGCCACCGATCTCCCGGTAGGTGTAGCCGCGGGCCAGCAGCTGCATCACCTCCCGCTCGCGGGCCGACAGCAGGTCCAGGCCGGGGTCGGTGGCCGGGTCGTCGGGGGGCTCGGGGGCCGCGGGGCCCGCGGAGAAGGCGTCGAGCACGAAGCCGGCCAGCCGGGGGCTGAACACGACGTCGTCCTCGGCGACCCGGCGGACGGCGTCCCGCAGGTCGGCGCCGGAGATCGTCTTGGTGACGTACCCCCGGGCCCCGGCCCGGATGACGGCTATGACGTCCTCGGCGGCGTCGGAGACCGACAGCGCCAGCCAGCGGGTCGAGGGCAGCTCGGTGCGCAGCGACTCGAGGACGGCGTGGCCCCCGCCGCCGGGCAGGTGCACGTCGAGCAGGACGACGTCCGGCGTGCTGGCCCGGATGCCGGCGACCGCGGTCGGGACGTCGGCCGCCTCGCCGACCACCTCGACCTCCTCGCCCAGCTCGGCCCGCACCCCGGCGCGGACCATCGCGTGGTCGTCGACCAGGAAGACCCGGGTGCGCCCCGTGGCCGTCATGCCGGCGCCTCCGTCCGCTCGCGCGGCAGGCACAGCTCCACCTCGGTCCCCTCTCCCGGCGCGGATCGCACCGTCGCCGTGCCGCCCAGTCGGGTCAGCCGTCCCACCACCGAGTCGCGCAGCCCGCGCCGGTCGCCCGGCACGGCGGCCGGGTCGAACCCGGTGCCGCGGTCCCGGACGAACACCGTCACCGCGCCCGGCGTCACCTCGCTGTACAGCGAGACGGACGGCGCACCGGAGTGCTTCGCGGCGTTGACCACCGCCTCCCGGGCGGCCTGGCCGAGGGTGGCGACCGCGTCGTCGACGGGCAGGTCCCCGACGACGACCGGCTCGACGGTGACGGCGTGGTCGGCCTCCACCTCGGCCACCAGCCGGGCGACCAGCCCGGCCCAGGTGCCGCCGGTGGCGACGGTCGGCTCGTACAGCCACGCCCGCAGTTCCCGCTCCTGGCTGCGGGCCAGCCGGCCCACCACCGTGGGGTCGGCCGCGTGCCGCTGGATCAGCGCGAGGGTCTGCAGCACCGAGTCGTGCAGGTGGGCGGCGACCGCGGCGCGCTCCTCCGACCGGATCCGGGCGGCCCGCTCGGTCGCGCGCTGGTCGAGCAGGCGGCGCCACAGCGGGGCGGTCGCCAAGGCAAGGCCGACCAGGATCACCACGGTGGCGGTGAAGCCGTTGCGGGCGTTGGCCAGCTGGCCGGTGGTCGCCAGCAGCAGCACCACGCCGACCACGCCGACGACGACGCCGGCGGCCAGCGCCCAGCGGCTGGTGCGGCGGGAGAGCGAGGCGTCGGTGTCGGTCTGCCGCCAGATCACCGCCAGGCCGATCCCGGCGAGCACCAGCGGCAGGACGACGTCGTAGCCGCCGAAGGTGAGCAGCTGGGAGACCAGCCCGAAGACGACGAAGGACAGCAGCGCCAGCAGGATCAGCTGGCGACGGCTGGGGCGCTGGCTCAGGACGGCGCTCGGGGCGCCGTCCCCGGACGGGTCGGCGACCGGCATGGTCAGCCACAGCAGTGCGTAGGCGACCACGCCCACCCCGGTGAACGCGAGGCCGATCACGACCACCCGGACCACCAGCGGGTCCAGGCGCAGATGCGCGGCCGTCCCGGCGGCCACCCCGGCCAGCAGCCGGCCGCTGGCCGGCCGCGCCAGCGGGGGCCGGGCCGGGCGACCGTCGGGGAGCCGGGCCGCGGGCGGGGCGGGCTGCCCGGCCGTCGGCGCGGTGCTGGTGGTCACGGTCCCGATGGTGTCACCGTCCCCGCGCCGCGCACACCGGTGATCACCCGGAGGCGGGGCGGCCGGCACGGATCAGGGTCGGTCCAGGGGGTTCCCTGATACCGCTGGGCCCCCGGAGTGGGCAGGCTCGTGGCATGACCTCAGCAGTCCCTCCCTCCACCCCGCCCCCGGCGGCCGAGCAGCCGCCGGGCTCCTGGCCGCCTCCCCCTCCCCCGGGCTCCTGGCCGCCTCCCCCTCCCCCGGGCTCCTGGCCGCCTCCCCCTCCCCCGGGCTCCTGGCCGCCTCCCCCTCCCCCGGGCTCCTGGCCGCCTCCTCCTCCACCGGGCTCGGTCGCCCGGCCGCCGCTGCGGCGCAGCCGCACCGACAGGGTGATCGGCGGCGTCGCCGGCGGCCTGGCCGAGTACACCGGCGTCGACGCCCTGCTGTGGCGGGTGGGCGCCATCGCGCTCACCCTCGCCGGCGGCAGCGGCCTGATCATCTACGTGCTGCTGTGGCTGCTCATGCCGGCCGCCCCCGCCGCGCCGCCCGGCCAGCCAGGTGTTCCGGAGCAGGTCCGGACCGGCGCGCGGTCCCCGGTGCCCGGGGTGACGATCGCGGCGCTGCTGATCATCGCCGGCATCGCGGTGATGCTCGACCAGTTCACCACCGTGGACCTGGGCGCCCGCGGCGTGCTGGGCAGCGCCCTGCTGATCGTCGGCGTCGGCCTGGTGTTCGGTGCGCTGACCGGGATCGGCCGGGGCGCCAAGGGCGGGCTCATCGGGCTGGGCATGGTGCTCTCCGTGGCGCTCGCGATCGCCGCGACGGTCGACGTCCCCAACGGCAGCATGGGCGACCGCACCTGGCGCCCGGCGTCGGCGGTCGCGGTGCAGTCGGAGTACGAGAACGGGGTCGGTGACCTGCTGCTGGACCTGCGCGGCGTGGACTCCGACGAGCTGGCCGACCTGGACTCACCGATCACCACCCGGATCGACTCCGGGCTCGGCGACATCGAGGTGATCGTGCCGTTCTCCGCCGACGTGCAGCTCGAGGTCGTGCAGGGGCTCGGCGAGACCGACCTGTTCGGCGACAGGGTGGAGGCCGGCTTCTTCCCCGGCCGGGGCACGGCCGACTGGTCCGGGGACTCCGAGCCGGAGTTCGAGATCACCATCAACGCAGGTCTGGGTGACGTGGAGGTGTCCCGTGGCTGAGCACGACCCCTACGGACGGCGGGACACCGAGGTGTTCCCGCAGGGCACCACCGGCAGCTCCGCGACGTCCGCCGTCGACGAGTCCGGCCGCCGACGCGACGTCGACAACGGCGCACTGGTCGCCGGGGTGCTGTTCATCCTGGTGGCGATCCTGCTGATGGCCGGGGTGGACCTGTCCTTCGACTGGTTCGGCAACGGGATCGCCTGGGTCATCCTGATCGGCGCCGGGACCGCGCTGCTGGTCAACGAGTGGCGCAAGGCCCGCCGCCGCGGCTGACGGCGAGCTGAGGTCTCACCGCGGCCGGGTCCGGGAGGTGCTCCCGGGCCCGGCCGGTCAGCGGGTGACGACCGCCAGGGCCACCGTGCCGAGGTAGATCAGCGGCAGCAGGAAGCCCTCGAAGCCGATGCCCTTGCGCTCGCGCATGACCAGCCCGGCCGCCAGCACGGTGATCATCAGGATCGTGCCGCCCAGCAGCACCAGGCTGGTCTCACCCGCGTCGCGGTAGACGGGGCCTTCCAGGTAGGCGATGTCGGCCACCGGGATCATCAGGGTGTCGAAGACGTTCCCGCCGATGATGTTGCCGATCCCCAGGGTCAGCGCCCCCATGCGTACCGCGGTGATCAGCACCACGAGCTCGGGCAGCGAGGTGACCGCCGTCGTGAGGGTGAACCCGACGACGCCGCTCGGCAGCCCGGTCGCCGCGACGACACCCAGGCCGGCCTGGCCGATGACCCAGCCGGCGACGCCGACCACCAGGGCCAGGGACGCGAGCTGCACCCACAGCCGGCGGGTCGAGGCGTCGGTGCCGTCGGGTTCGATGTCCTCGACCGTCGCCGACGTCTGGATGGGTTGCCACATGGGATGGTCGTGCATCCGCCGGAGCAGGACCAGCCCGTAGCCGTAGAGCACCGGGATCAGCAGGGTGACCGGGTGCACCCAGCCCCACTGCAGGGTCGGGGTCGCGTAGGCGACCACCGGCAGGGAGAGCATCCCGATCAGGATCAGCGCCTGCAGCACGTTCTCCAGCGAGGCGGCGGCGTGCTCGAGGTTGGCCCGGCGGTAGACCAGGTCGGCGATCGCCAGCCAGACCGTCTGGACCGCCACCCCACCGATCGGGTTGGCCAGACCGAAAGCGGGATCCCCCTCCAGCGCACCGGTCGCGGTGGTCACGATGCCCGGCAGCGAGGTGACCGCGCCGAGCAGCAGCGCGCCGCCGATCGCATCACCCAGGCCGGTCCGGTCGGCGAGCTCGTCGGCGGCGCGGGTCAGCCGGATGCCGGCGAAGATGATCACCGCCGCCATGGCGGCGAGGGCCAGCACGCTGGGCCAGAGTGGCCACACCCCCGCGGTCACTCCGGTACCTCCTCGCGTGGTCGATCAGATCGACGACAACCTGATCATGACGCGCGGGGCCTCGCCACTCGGGCGGCTACTCCCACTCGATCGTGCCCGGGGGCTTGCTCGTCACGTCGAGCACCACCCGGTTCACCTCGGCCACCTCGTTCGTGATCCGGGTGGAGATCCTCGCCAGCACGTCGTAGGGCAGCCGGGTCCAGTCGGCGGTCATCGCGTCCTCGCTGGACACCGGGCGCAGCACCACGGGATGGCCGTAGGTGCGCCCGTCGCCCTGCACCCCCACCGATCGGACGTCGGCCAGCAGCACCACCGGGCACTGCCAGATCTCGGTGTCCAGCTTCGCCGCGGTCAGCTCCTCGCGGGCGATCGCGTCGGCCTGGCGCAGCACGTCCAGCCGCTCAGCCGTGACCTCGCCGATGATCCGGATGCCCAGGCCCGGGCCGGGGAACGGCTGGCGCTGCACCAGGGTGTCGGGCAGGCCCAGCTGTCGGCCGACCTCGCGCACCTCGTCCTTGAAGAGCGTGCGCAGCGGCTCGACCAGGGTGAACGTCAGGTCCTCGGGGAGCCCGCCGACGTTGTGGTGGCTCTTGATGTTCGCCGTCCCGGTGCCGCCACCGGACTCCACCACGTCGGGGTAGAGGGTGCCCTGCACCAGGAAGTCGACGGTCTCGCCGTGCTCCTTGGCGTCGGCGATCACGTCGAGCGCGGCCTGCTCGAAGACCCGGATGAACTCCCGGCCGATGATCTTCCGCTTCGTCTCGGGGTCGCTGACCCCGGCCAGCGCGGCCAGGAACTGGTCACTGGCGTCGACGACGCGCAGGTCGGCGCCGGTGACGGCGACGAAGTCCCGCTCGATCTGCTCGGTCTCGCCCTCGCGCATCAGCCCGTGGTCGACGTAGACGCAGGTGAGCCGGTCACCGATGGCCCGTTGGACCAGCGCGGCGGCCACCGCGGAGTCGACCCCGCCGGACAGCCCGCAGATGGCCCGGCGGTCACCGATCTGGGCCCGGATCGAGGCGACCTGCTCGTCGACGACGTTGGCCATCGTCCAGCTCGGCTCCAGGCCGGCGATGTCGAACAGGAAGTGCTCGAGCACCGTCTGCCCGTGCGGGGTGTTCTTCACCTCGGGGTGGAACTGCACGCCGGCCAGCCGCCGGTCGACGTCCTCGAAGGCCGCGACCGGCGCACCGGTGCTGGTGGCGGTGACGGTGAACCCGGGCGGTGCGGCGGAGACCGCGTCGCCGTGGCTCATCCACACCGACTGCTCGGTGGGCAGCTCACCGAACAGCTGCCCCGGCGTGGTCACGGTCAGCGGGGTGCCGCCGTACTCCCGGTCGCCGGTGCGGGCCACCGTGCCGCCGAGGCTGGCGGCCATCGCCTGGAACCCGTAGCAGATGCCGAAGGCCGGCACGCCCGCCTCGAAGACGGCCGGGTCGAGCTGCGGAGCACCCTCGGCGTAGACGCTGGAGGGCCCACCGGAGAGCACGATCGCCGCGGGCTTGCGGGCCAGCAGCTCGGCGACCGGCACGTCGGAGCCGACGAGCTCGGAGTACACGCCGGCCTCGCGGATGCGCCGGGCGATCAACTGCGCGTACTGGGCGCCGAAGTCGACGACCAGCACGGTCGGGAAGTCCATGTTCGACAGACCGCTGCTCATCGCCGCGCTCAGCCGGCCAGGTGGCCGGGTGCGTCGTCGCTGCCCCCACCGAGCACCAGGTCGACCCGCTGGAACTCCTTGAGGTCCCGGTAGCCGGTCTTGGCCATGGTGCGGCGCAGGGCACCGAAGAGGTTGGTGCGCCCGTCGGCGGCGGTGGCCGGGCCGAGCAGCACCTCCTCGAGGGTGCCGCGGGCCTGCGCCGGTGCCGACGTCCCGCCGCGGGGCAACCGCGGGTGCGCGGCCACCGAGTCCCACCACACACCGCCGGCCGGGGCCTCCGCGGCGGTGCGCAGCGGCTCCCCGAGCTGGACGGCGTCGGCGCCGCAGGCCAGGGCACGGGCGATGGCGCCGCTGGTCTCGATCCGGCCGTTGGCGATGACGTGCACGTACCGGCCACCGGTCTCGTCCAGGTAGTCCCGGCGGGCCGCGGCGGCGTCGGCGATGGCGCTGGCCAGCGGCACCCGGATCCCCATCACGGCGTCCGCGGTCGACCAGCTGTCGGCGCCGACACCGACGATCACCCCGGCCGCTCCGGTGCGCATCAGGTGCAGCGCGGTCTGGTAGTCCGCGGCGCCGCCCACGATCACCGGGACGTCGAGGTCGGCGATGAACTCCTTGAGGTTCAGCGCGTCCCCGCCGGTGCTGACGTGCTCCGCGGAGACGATCGTGCCCTGGATGACCAGCAGGTCGACCCCGGCGGCCAGGATCGCCGGCGCCAGCCAGGCCGTGTGCTGCGGGGAGACCCGGACCGCCGTCGTCACGCCCGAGTCGCGCAGCTCCTTGATCCGGCTGGTGATCAGGTCCGGCTGAACGGGCGCGGCGTAGACCTCCTGCAGCAGGGCGGTCGGCGGTCCGCTGTCCGGGCCGGCGGCCTCGCGCAGCCGGTGGTAGACGTCGGTCGGGTCGTCGTAGCGGGTCCACAGGCCCTCGGCGTTGAGCACGCCCAGGCCACCGGCCCGCCCGACGGCGACCGCGGTCGCCGGGCTGACCACCGCGTCGCTGGGGCTGGTGACGAGCGGGATCTCGAACCGGAAGGCGTCGATCTGCCAGGCGGTGGAGACGTCGTCGTGGTCGCGGGTGCGCCGCGAGGGGACGATCGACACCTCGTCCAGGTCGTAGCCCCGGCGGGCGAAGCGGTTCAGGCCGATCTCGACGTTGTCGCGTACTGGCATGGGTCAGCGGCCTCGGTAGTTGGGGGCTTCGACGGTCATCTGGATGTCGTGCGGGTGGCTCTCGGTCAGCCCGGCGGAGGTGATCCGGGTCAGCTGGCCACGCTCCTGCAGGTCGGCGACGGTGGCCGCACCCGCGTAGCCCATGCCCGCGCGGAGCCCGCCGACCAGCTGGTGGGCGACCCCGGACAGCGGCCCGCGGTAGGGCACCTGCCCCTCGATCCCCTCCGGGACGAGCTTGTCGTCGGAGAGGACGTCGTCGGCGAAGTAGCGGTCCCGGCTGAAGGACTGGTTGCCGCGCTTCTGCATCGCGCCGAGGGAGCCCATCCCGCGGTAGGTCTTGTACTGCTTGCCGTTCATGAAGACCAGCTCCCCCGGGGCCTCCTCGACCCCGGCGAACAGGCCGCCGATCATGACCGTGTCCGCCCCGGCGACGAGCGCCTTGACGATGTCACCGGAGTACTGCAGCCCGCCGTCGGCGATGACCGGCACCCCGGCCGGACGGGCGGCGAGCGCGGCCTCGTAGATGGCGGTGACCTGCGGGACGCCGACCCCGGCCACCACGCGGGTGGTGCAGATCGAGCCCGGCCCGACGCCGACCTTGACCGCGTCGACCCCGGCGTCGATCAGCGCCTGCGCACCGGCGCGGGTGGCGACGTTGCCGCCGACCACCTGCACGCCGTGGCCGACGTTCGCGAACTCCTTCTTCACCCGGGCGACCATGTCCAGCACGGCACGCTGGTGGCCGTGGGCGGTGTCGACGACGAGCACGTCGACCCCGGCGTCCACGAGCAGCCCGGCCCGCTTGTAGGCGTCCTCGCCCACGCCGAGGGCGGCGCCGACGGTCAGCCGGCCGCCGACGTCCTTGGTGGCGTTGGGGAACTGGTCGCGCTTGACGAAGTCCTTGACGGTGATCAGCCCGCGCAGCCGACCGGCGTCGTCCACCAGCGGCAGCTTCTCGATCTTGTGCTGCTTGAGCAGCGCCAGCGCCCGCTCCGGCTCCACGCCGACCGGCGCGGTAACCAACGGCAGCGGCGTCATGACGTCGCGCACCAGCCGGTGCTGGTCGGTCTCGAAGCGCATGTCGCGGTTGGTGACCATGCCGACCAGCACGCCGTCGGCGTCGACGACCGGGGCGCCGGAGATCCGGTAGCGGGCCGACAGCGCGTCGACCTCGGCGAGGCTGTTCTCCGGGGAGCAGGTGACCGGGTTGGTGACCATGCCGGCCTCGGAGCGCTTGACCAGGTCGACCTGGCCGGCCTGGTCCTCGGCGGCGAGGTTGCGGTGCAGGATCCCGATGCCACCGGCGCGGGCCATGGCGATCGCCATCCGCGACTCGGTGACGGTGTCCATCGCGGAGGAGACCAGCGGGATGGCGAGCCGGATGCCGCGGGTCAGCCGGCTGCTGGTGTCCACGTCGGTGGGCACGATGTCCGAGGGCCCGGGGACCAGCAGGACGTCGTCGTAGGTCAGCCCCAGCGGGGCGAACTTGGCCGGCAGTTCAGGGACGCGCTCGTCGGGCTGCATGTGCCGCCACCCTCTCGACTTCTTCGGTGGGAGCGCCTCCGAGGCGCACGGGATCCCATCTCATGTTAGGCGGAGCACCGGAGGGCTCCCGCCCCCCGCTACCGTGGTCCGGTGGTCGGGTGCGCCCGGCCCGACTGCTGGCTGACCAGCAGCGACCGAGAAGGCCGGCCTGTCCGGCGAGGAGGACACGTGGACGCGTGGGACGACGCATTCGGCGCGACCCCGGATCGCGACCCGGACTTCGGGGACGGTCTCGGTTCCGGTGACCACTCGGTGCAGCCACCGCTGACCATGGAGGAACGGGCTGGGGTGCTCGACGACCTGGCCGAGCTGGAGGTCTTCCGCACGCTGCTGGAGCCGACCGGGGTCAAGGGCATCGTCGTCGACTGCCCCGACTGCGACGAGGAACACCACGTCGACTGGGCGCTGATGCAGGCGAACCTGCGCCAGTTGCTCGACGAGGGCCAGACCGGCCGGCACGAGCCGCCGTTCGACCCCGACCCCGACGACTACGTCAGCTGGGACTACGCCAGCGGCTACGCCGACGGGGTGGCCGCGCTCGCCGAGCGCGAGGAGCCCACCGGCCGGCACGGCACCGGCGGCCGGCACGCCCGCGACGACTGAGCGACCTCGGGGCTGAGCCGCCCGGGCGACCGTCGAGCCGCCTCCCACACCGGCCACACGGTCGGATGGGCGGCTCAACCCCGAGCGCGACGACGCCCGACCGTGCGCGGCACGGTGCGGAAGCTCCGGGCTCCGGGCTCCGGGCCCCGGGACCCGGAGCTCCCGGCGCACACGGCTCTCCACCGCTGCCCACCCCGCCTCGAGGTCCCCGTCCACCAGACGGACGAAGCGGATCCCGAGAGCCCTCAGTGCGTCTTCCTCCCGTTTCTCGTCGAACAGGACGTCCTCGGGGCGGCCGCCGTACGGACGTACTTCACCCGACCGTCGAACTCCACGGCCAGGGCTGCGTCCTCGTACCAACCGTCCACGACCTTCGCCCAGCCGCTCCCCGACCCACAGCTCGACCTGTGGCACGAAGAGCGGGAGTCCTGCGGCACGGAAGCGCAGCCGCCCCTTCGTCTCCAGCCACCTCTCGGCCCGCCCGTCGGCCGCAGCGACCGCCCGGACGGCCCGCGGGGCCCGGGGTGCGAACCGGTGACTGTCGAGCGTCGTCTGCAGTTGCTCCGGCGTGACCGAGCCCCTGAGGAGAGCCGCGTCCATCGCCGCCACCGCGGGGAGCTCGGGCCACTCCCGCGCGTTGTCCACGAGCGTCCGGGCGACCGTGGTGAGCCGGTGCAGCCCACGGGTGGTGACCTCCTCGGCCGGCAGGGCAGCGCGGGCCATCGCGTACCCGGGGCCCGTGCGCCAGCGGTCCGGGTCGGTCAGCCGCACCTCCGCCGAGAGCACCGACGGGACGGGCAGCCCCCAGATCCGTGCGGCGGTGCCGTGGCTGACGACCGCGTTCGGCCTGGCGAGCGAGCCGGTCACCACCAAGGCGTCGACCTCGTGGCGCCGGCCGGTCGCCTCGGCCTCCATCAGGTCGCCCGCGCCGATGAACCAGCCTCTGCGCAGCCGGACCCAGTTCCCGGAGCCAACAGCGCTCCGCACCTCGCGCTCGGTCACCCCGGCCGCGGTCAACTCGGTGAGGGTGAAGACGCCCAGCCGGGACGACGCGGTGACCCGGACCGGACCGGGGAGGAGCGAGGGCACCGGCTGATCGTCGGCCGACGGGACCGGCGTCGACCGTGCACCGGCCGGGACGTGGACGGGCCGTCGTCCGGTGGACGACGGCCCGCACCTCCGGCCAGCGTGAGGTAGAGCCGCCTCCCCGACCGGTGGGCCGCGGCGCGCAGCGGCTCGACGGTCGCCCGGGCGGCCTGACCTCGGTCAGGACCAGGAGGTCAGGTCATGATGCCGCGGCGGAAGCCGGTGGCGACGGCCTCGGCGCGGTCCTTGGCGCCCAGCTTGCGGAACAGCCGCCGCGCGTGCGTCTTGATCGTGTCCTCGGACAGGTAGAGCTCCCGGCCGATCTGGGCATTGCTCTTGCCCTGGCTCATCCCGGTGAGCACCTGCATCTCCCGCCCCGACAGGGCGGCCTGCGGCGTCTCGGGGACCGTGGACCGCACCGTGGTCGGGGCCAGGCCGGCCAGCGGGCTGGCGCCGCTCCAGCCCGAGCCGGCGGGGGCACCGGCGAGCATGCCCGCGTGCTGCGGGTTGCGGGGCGCAGGGGCCACCTGGTGGGGCAGGCGCCCACCCTCGGGACGCATGCCGGTGCGGGACAGGCCCAGCCCGAGCTCCACCGGGCTGGCGTCCCAGCGGAGGTAGCCCCGCGCGCCGAGGGAGACCGCGGCGCGCACGGTCTCGGCGTCGTCCGGTGCGCCGAGCATCAGCACCGGCAGCGTGGGGTGGGCGCGCAGGACCTGGGTGGCCACCGACAGCCCGCTGTCGGTCGCCCGCTGGGTGCCGACGAGGAGGACGTCGGGCACCCGGTTGTCCAGCCGGGCCATCAGCGACGCGGGGTCGGCGACGGCCTCGACGCGGCTGACGAACGGCAGGGCCAGGAGCCGGCCGGCGACGTCGTCCCGGACCCGGCGGCGCTCGTCGAACACCCAGACGACGGATCCACCGCTGCTGTTGCCCCGCGTCCTGTCCTCGATCACGACTGCTCCCGTCTGCGCCGGTCGGAGCCGGCGGCGTACCGACCGGGCGTCGCCCGGGCGGGTGGCCGGAGCGGGGTGGTCCCCCCGCTCCCGGGAGCGCCGGCACCTCCGGTCTCCCGGACGGGTGTCGGGGTGTCCCCCACCCTGGTGGTCGGCACTCACTGTGACCACCTTGATCCGCTGGGTAGTGCAGCAACAGTGGCCGTCACCCCCGCGGGTGACGACCCGTGATCGCGCGACGGCTGAAGCACAAGTCGGCCGATCTCGCAGGACGAGCACGATCGGTCGTGTTTGCGGCTGGTCGGCAGCGGGCATCGGCCCGGAAGCGACCGGGCAGACCCCCCGGTGCACCGAGCCGAGGAGGTCCAATGGCTGACATCCGCCGACTGCCCAACCCCGTGGCCGAGGTCTGGGACTGGCAGCTGCACGGTTCCTGCCGGGGCGAGAGCACGTCGCTCTTCTTCCACCCCGACGGTGAGCGCGGGCCGGCCCGCGCGCGCCGCCAGGCCGCTGCCAAAGCCGTCTGCGGACGTTGTCCAGTGATCGAGTCCTGCCTCCAGCACGCCCTGTCGGTCCGCGAGCCCTACGGGGTCTGGGGTGGCATGAGCGAGGAGGAGCGCGCGCGGCTGATCGCCGCCGAGCCCGCCGCCATCGCCGCCGCGGTCTGATCCTGCCTGCGGGAGGCCTCCCCCGCTGACGAGACGCCGAGAGGGCCGGTCCGACGAACGTGTCGGACCGGCCCTCTCGGCTGTCCGGCACCGCTCAGCCCAGGTCGCTGACGACCAGGTCCCGCCCTCGGGTCTTCGCCCCGTACAGGTGCTCGTCCGCGCGGCTGAGCAGACCGGCGATCGTCGCGCCCGCGTCCCCGGCCGTGGTGGACACCCCGGCGCTCAGCGTCACCGCCAGGTCGTCGGCCAGGTCGCCCCACGGGTGGGCGGCGACCTCCCGGCGCAGGTCGTCCAGCTGCCGGACGGCGCGCGGCAGGTCCCCGCCCACGAGCACCAGCAGGAACTCCTCGCCCCCCATCCGGGCGGCGAAGCCGCCCGGGACGACGGAGCCCGACGCTGCGACCTCCAGCCTCGCCGCCACTGCGCGGAGCACCTGGTCCCCGACGTCGTGGGACCACGTGTCGTTGACGCGCTTGAAGTGGTCCAGGTCGACCAGCGCCACGGAGACCACCTCGTCGGCCGCGGTCGCCCGGTCCAGCACCTGCGGGAGCTGGTCGTCGACGAAGCGCCGGTTGTACAGGCCCGTCAGCGGATCGCGCAGCGAGAGCTCGCGGTAGCGCCGGCTCTGCCGCCGCGCCTCGGTGGTCTCGTACATCGCCTGCAGCGCCCGGGCCCGGGCATCGCGTTGCACGGACTGCAGGTCCAGCGCCGCCTGGCAGTACAGCTGGTGCTCCTCGAACGCCGCCCGGAAGTCAGCACCTGCCGCGTGCAGCTCGGCCTGCTCCCGCCGGGCACGCACCCGGATGGCGGTCAGCCCGTGCTGCTCGCACCGGCGCACGCACTCGTCGAGCGCCTGCTGCGCACCGGCCACGCGCCCCCGCCGGCGACGGACCTCGGCCAGGGTGAGCAGGAAGTCGGCGCCGGCGTCCCCGTCCGACGAGGCGTCCAGCGCTCCGGGCCGGGTCCCGGGCGCGAGGGCGTTCTCCGCCTCCTCCAGCCGGCCCAGTCCGAGGAGGGCGCGGGCGATGGTGTCCAGCCGCCCGACGTGCAACACCACCCCTTGTTCGTCGGAGAGGGCCTGCAGCTGCGTGCTCAGGGTCAGGGCACCGTCGTACCGGCCGGCGATCGTCTCCACGTAGGCCCAGTTGTTCAGGATCAGCAGCTGCCGGTCCACGTCACCGAGCTGCGCGGCGAGACCGAGCACCTCTGCGTACCGCTCCCGCGCTCCCTCGTCACCCTGCAGGCCCTGGCAGTCGGCCAGCCGGGCGAGGTGGTCGATCCGCTGCGCCGGGGGCCCGTCGTCGCCGAGCAGGTCCACCGACTGGACGGCGTGCTCCAGGGCCAGCGAGAGGTCGCCCAGCTCCTGGAAGACGGCCGCCAGCAGGAAGTGGCTGCGGGACAGCAGGTGCCGGGAACCCGCGTCGGTGGCCCAGCGCTGCACCTCGCGGGCGACCCGGCCGGCCTCGGCCACGTCCCCGCGTCGTCGGGCCAGGTCGGCCGCCACCAGTCGCGCCCGCAGCTCCAGCTCCGGGACGTCCAGTGCGCGGGCGGCGTCCTGCGCCGCCTGCGCCCGGTCGCCGATGCCGTCGCGGTCGAATCGCGACAGCGCCTCCAGTTCGCTGAGGACGGCCGCCAGCTCGACGGCGTCCGCAGCGGTCGCCGGAGAGGAGAGGGACCCTGCCCTCTCACCGGCCTCCGTGTCGTGCACACCACCCCATCGACCGCCCGACCAACAGCTTGAGCCCGGCCTCGGCGGGCTGACTCGCACGGGTTGTGCCCACTCAGCGGCCAGGAACGCCTCCGCCCCCGCTCCCAGACGGGAACGGGGGCGGAGGTCAGCCGGTCGCGCTCAGCTCAGTGGCTGTGCCCGTGGCCGTGCGAGTGCCCGTGGGTGTGGTGCCCGGCACCGTCGGACTCCTGGTCGGCGGGCTTCTCCACGATCGCGGAATCGGTGGTGAGCACCATCGCCGCGATCGAGGCGGCGTGCGACAGCGCAGCCTTGGTGACCTTGACCGGGTCGATGACGCCCTGGGCGGCCAGGTCGCCGTACTCGCCGGTGGCGGCGTTGAAGCCCTGGCCGATGCCCAGCTCACGGACCCGGCCGACGACGACCGGCCCCTCGAACCCGGCGTTGGAGGCGATCAGCGACAGCGGGGAGTCGATCGCCTTGCGCACCGACCGGGCGCCGATCAGCTCGTCGCCGGTCAGCTCCAGGTCGTCGATCGCCGTGGCGGCGTGCACCAGCGCGGAGCCACCCCCGGGGACGACGCCCTCCTCCACCGCAGCGCGGGTGGCGGCGATGGCGTCCTCGATGCGGTGCTTGCGCTCCTTCATCTCGACCTCGGTCGCGGCACCGACGCGGATGACCGCGATGCCGCCGGCCAGCTTGGCCAGCCGCTCCTGCAGCTTCTCGCGGTCCCAGTCGGAGTCGGTCGCCTCGATCTCCTTGCGGATCTGGGCGACCCGGTCGGCCACGGCGCCGGAGGTGCCGCCACCGTCGACGATCGTCGTGTCGTCCTTGGTGACGGTCACCCGGCGCGCGGTGCCCAGCACCTCGAGGCCGACGCCGTCCAGGGACAGGCCGACGTCCTCGCTGACGACCTGGCCGCCGGTGACGATGGCGAGGTCGGTCATGAACGCCTTGCGCCGGTCGCCGAAGTAGGGCGACTTCACCGCGACGACCTTGACGGTCTTGCGGATCGAGTTGACGACCAGGGTGGACAGCGCCTCGCCCTCGACGTCCTCGGCCACGATCAGCAGCGGGCGGCTGCCGGTCGCCAGGACCTTCTCCAGCAGCGGCAGCAGGTCCGCCAGGGCGCTGACCTTGCCGCTGACCATGAGGACGAGGGCGTCCTCGAGGACGGCCTCCATCGACTCGTTGTCGGTGACGAAGTACGGCGACAGGTAGCCCTTGTCGAACTGCACGCCCTCGGTGACGTCCAGGTCGGTGGTCATCCCGTTGGCCTCTTCGACGGTGATGACGCCGTCCTTGCCGACCCGCTCCATCGCCTCGCCGATCAGCTCGCCGACCTCGGCGTCCTGGGCGGAGACGGTGGCGACCCCGGCGATGGCCTTCCGGTCGTCGACGGGGATGGCGACGGCGTCGAGGGCGGCGGAGACCGCGTCGACGGCGGCGCGCATGCCGCGGCCCAGGCTCATCGGGTTGGCCCCGGCGGCGACGTTGCGCAGGCCCTCGTGCACGAGGGCCTGGGCCAGCACGGTGGCGGTGGTGGTGCCGTCGCCGGCGACATCGTTGGTCTTGGTGGCGACGTTCTTGGCGAGCTGGGCGCCGAGGTTCTCGTACGGGTCCTCGAGATCGATCTCCCGGGCGATGGTCACGCCGTCGTTGGTGATCGTCGGGGCGCCGAAGTTCTTGTTGATGACCACGTTGCGGCCGCGGGGGCCGAGGGTGACCTTGACGGCGTCGGCGAGCTTGTCGACGCCACGCTCGAGGGCGCGACGGGCGTCCTCGTCGAACAGGATGATCTTGGCCATGCCAGACCTCTCTCAGGTGGTGCGGAGGAGAACGGGGGCAGACGACGACCGCCCCGGGACCCGGTGGTTCGGGTCGCCGGGGCGGTGTCGTGCTGTGTCGTGCGCGGCCCTGTGGGGGCCGAGGGTCTTACTTGGAGACGACGGCGAGCAGGTCGCGCGCGGAGAGGACGAGGTAGTCCTCGCCGCCGTAGCGCACCTCGGTGCCGCCGTACTTCGAGTAGATGACCACGTCGCCGACGTTCACGTCGAGCGGGACCCGGTTGCCGTTGTCGTCGACGCGGCCGGGGCCGACAGCGATGACGGTGCCCTCCTGGGGCTTCTCCTTGGCGGTGTCCGGGATGACCAGACCGGAGGCGGTGGTGGTCTCGGCCTCATTGGCCTGGACCACCACGCGGTCCTCGAGCGGCTTGATGTTGACCTTGGTAGCGGTCGTCACGTCGTGACGCCCCCTTCGGTGTCGGACGGGCTCTCGAATGGATGGTGCTGATGCTGTGGCACGGGGGCTGGGCCTCGCCGTCGCGGGGGTCGGGGCCCGGCCCGTGTCGATTGGCACTCTACCCACGTGAGTGCCAGCCGCTCAACCGGGGTCCTGCCCAGGTGGGGACGGCGATGCGCCAGGCTGTGCCGGTGCCCGGGGACCCCCACGACGACGAGCCCGGCGGGCAGGCCGCGGAGACGGTGCGCCAGCTGCAGGCCCTCGCGACCCCGGCCGGTGCGGCGGCGCTGACCCGCGCCCGGGAGCTCCTGGCCGAACGCGCCGACGCGGTCACCGCGCTGACCCGGCTGCGAGCCGAGGTGGGCGTGGAGCTGGCCGGCCCGGCCTGGGGCATCGCCCGGCAACGGGAGCGGGCCCGGCCGGCGTTCGGCGCCGACGCCGACCGGTTCTTCTTCACCGCCGACGCACTCGAGCAGGCCGGCCGCCCGGTGCTCGCCGACCGGCGGGCCGCCCGGTTGCTGGCCGACGGTGCCCGCTCGGTGGTCGACCTCGGCTGCGCGGCCGGCACCGACACGGTGGCGCTGGCCCGGGCCGGCGCCGCCGTGGTCGCCGTCGACCTGGACCCGGTCGCCCGCGAGCTCACCCGGCTCAACGCCGCGGCGGCGGGGCTCAGCGGGGTCGAGGTCCGTGCGGCCGACGCCGTCGACCTGGTGGCCGCCGCGACCGGGGGCCGGGTGGCCGGCTGCGACGCCGCCGTCCTCGACCCCGCCCGGCGGGCCGGCGGGCGCCGTCAGCTCGACCCGGACCGCTGGTCCCCACCCTGGTCGACGGTGCAGGCGCTGCTCGACGCCGTGCCCACCTGCCTGGTGAAGGTGGCTCCCGGGCTGGACCACGACCAGGTGCCGGCCGGGGTCGAGGCGGAGTGGGTGTCGGTGGGCGGGTCGATCGTCGAGGCGCTGCTGTGGGGGCGCGGGCCGTCGCGCACGTGGCGCCGGGCCACCGTGATCGGCCGGGACGGCGGCGTGCGGGAGCTGACCGCCGACACCGATCCGGGCGACGCGCGGCCCGGCCCGGTGCGCGACTGGCTGCACGAGCCCGACCCGGCGGTCATCCGCTCCGGCCTGGTCGCCCTCGCCGCGGCCGAGCTGGACGCGACCCTGGTCGACCCGACGATCGCCTACCTGACCTCCGATGCGGCCGCCGACTCCCCGTGGGTCAGCTCGTACCGGGTGACCGAGGTGCTGCCGTTCAACCTGAAGAAGCTGAAGGCGCTGCTGCGCGCCCGCGGGGTCGGCCGGGTGGTGGTGAAGAAGCGGGGGTCGCCGATCGAGCCCGAGACGCTGGCCCGGCAGCTCCGCGGGCCCGGCGAGGGCAGCGCGGTCGTCGTCGTCACCCGCGTCGCCGGCGCCCCGACCGTGCTGGTCTGCGCAGCCCCCTAGCCCACCAAGATGGCCATTCTGGTGGGCTAGCGGGAGATCAGGTCGATCGGCATGGAGCTGTCGGCGCCGAGGTCGACCGGCGCCGGGGCCACCCCGGCCTCGACCAGGCGCGAGCCGAGTGCGGCCACCATCGCGCCGTTGTCGGTGCACAGTCGCGGGCTCGGGGTGCGCAGCACGATCCCGGCGGCGTCGCAGCGCTCCTGGGCCAGGGCGCGCAGTCGCGAGTTGGCCGCCACGCCGCCGCCGATGACCAGGTGGTCGACCCCGTGGTCGCGGCAGGCCCGCACCGCCTTGGCGGTCAGCACGTCGACCACCGCCTCCTGGAAGGACGCGGAGACGTCGGCGACCGACACCGGCTCCCCGGCCCGCTGCTGCCCCTCCACCCACCGGGCCACCGCCGTCTTCAGGCCGGAGAAGGAGAAGTCGTAGGTGGCGTCCCGGGGGCCGGTGAGCCCGCGCGGGAACGGGATCGCCCGCGGGTCGCCCTCCCGGGCGGCGCGGTCGATCGGCGGGCCACCGGGGAACGGCAGGTCGAGCACCCGGGCGACCTTGTCGAAGGCCTCCCCCGCGGCGTCGTCGATCGTCCGGCCCAGCTCCTGCACGTCCTGGGCGAGGTCGGGCACCAGCAGCAGGGAGCTGTGCCCGCCGGAGACGAGCAGCGCGATCGAGGGCTCGGCCAGCCGGCCGTGCTCCAGCTCGTCGACGGCGACGTGCGCGGCCAGGTGGTTCACCCCGTACAGCGGGACGTCGAGGGCCAGCGCGTAGGCCTTGGCCGCCGCCACCCCCACCAGCAGCGCGCCGGTCAGCCCCGGCCCCGCGGTGACCGCGATCGCGTCGACGTCGCCGAGGGTCACCCCGGCGTCGGCCAGCGACCGGTGCACCGTGGGGACCATCGCCTCCAGGTGCGCCCGGCTGGCGATCTCCGGGACCACCCCGCCGAAGCGCTCGTGCTCGGCCATGGACGTGGCCAGCGCGTCGGAGAGCAGCGTCTGCCCGCGCACCAGCCCGATGCCGGTCTCGTCGCACGAGGTCTCGAACCCCAGCACCAGCGGCTGGCTCATCGCCGCACCTCCCGCAGCATCACGACGGCGTCCTTCCCACTGAGCGGGTAGTAGTTCGGGCGGCGGCCGATCTCGGCGAACCCGCGCCGGCGGTAGAACGCCTGGGTCGCCTCGTCGTCCTCGCGCACCTCCAGCAGCACCGGCGTGCGCCGCCCGTCCGCCTCGGCGAGCAGCGCGTCCAGCAGCAGCGCCCCGATCCCCTCGTGCTGCCGCGTGCCGGTGACCCCGATGGTGGCGATGTGCGCCTCGTAGGGGTAGCTGATCAGCCCCGCGTAGCCGAGCACGGCGTCGGCGTCGACGGCGACCAGGTAGTGCCGGGTGTCGGGGCGGGCGAGCTCGTCCCGGTACATCCACTCGGTCCAGGTGTCGGGGGCGAAGAGCTCCTCCTCGAGACCCATCACGGCCGGCAGGTCGGCGACCGTCATGTCGCGCAGCTGCACCGTCACTGTGAGACCGGCTTGCGGGTCACCGAGGGCACCGCGTCGGGACGGCGCAGGTACAGCGGCTCCAGCGGCGCCGGTGGCCGGCCCAGCACGGGGACGGCGGCGCGCAGCAGCCCGGCAGTGGTGACCTCTGCGGCGATGACCTCGCGACCCAGCCGCTCGGCGAACCGGATGTCCCCGACGACCGGGTCGGCGACCGGGGCGTCCTCCGGCCGGTCCACCCCGGGGCCGGAGAGCCGCGCCCCGGTGTCGTCGTAGGTGGCCCAGTGGACCTCCTTGCGCCGGGCGTCGGTGACCACCGACCGGGCGCCGTCGCCGACCGCGTCCAGCGAGCAGACCCCGTGCACCGGGATCCCGCGGGCGTCCCCCAGGGCGGCTGCGGTGACGATGCCGACCCGCAGGCCGGTGAACGGTCCCGGCCCGAGGCCGACGACGACGGCGTCCAGGTCGGCCATCGCGACGCCGGCGGTGCTGAGGACCTCCCGGATCGCGGGGGTGAGCAGCTCGGCGTGCCGATTGCCCGAGGGCAGCCCGCGCTCGGTGAGCACGTCGGCGGGGCCACCGGCGGTCCAGCGGGCGAGGCCGACCACGAGGGTCGGGGTGGCCGTGTCGAGCGCGAGGACGAGCACGACCGTCGAGGGTAGATGCCGCGCCCCGTCGGCAGCGGCCGGGCGGTTGCGCCCGAGGCCGCCTTGTTGATCAACTGCGCGTCCACTGCCCCCGACGACGAGGAACCCACATGCCCGCCACCCTGGTCCTGGTCCACGGCGCCTGGCACACCCCGTGGTGCTGGCAGCCGCTGGTCGACCACCTGCCCGGCGTCGACGTCGTCCGCGTCGCGCTGCCCAGCTCCGGCACCGACCCGCAGTCGCTCGGCGACCTCACCGCCGACGCCGCGGCCGTCCGGGACGCGCTCGCCGGGGTCGAGGGGCCCGTCGTCCTGGTGGGGCACTCCTACGGCGGGATCCCGATCAGCGAGGCGGCCAGCGCGGAACTGGGCGTGGCGCACCTGGTCTACCTGTGCGCCTTCCAGCTCGACGTGGGCGACTCGCTGGTGAGCAGCCTGGGCGGACAGGTCCCGCCCTGGCAGGAGCTGCACCCGACGCACGTGCGGGCCACCGCGCCGGAGACGGTGTTCTACAACGGCGTCTCCCCCGAGCTCACCCGGCAGGCGGTGGCCGAGCTGCAGCTGCAGTCCACGGCCGCGCTCACCCAGCCGCTGAGCCGCGCCGCCTGGACGGAGCTGCCGAGCACCTACGTCGTCTGCGAGCAGGACCAGGCCATCCCGGTCGCCGCCCAGGAGGCGATGTCCACCCGCGCCGGCACCGTGCTCCGGCTGGACGCCGGCCACTCACCGTTCCTGGCCGCGCCGGCCGAACTGGCGGCGCTGCTGCGCCCGATCGTCGAGCGGGCCGGCTGAGCCTCAGGCGTCGGTGAGCCGCTGCTCCCAGCCCGGGCCGACGGGCACCAGCAGGGCGGTGCGGACGTCGTCGTCCCGCCGGTCGAGCTCGACCACCAGGTGCTCGTCGGCCAGCTGCTCCACCAGGCCGTGCCCCCACTCGACGACCGTGACCGCCTCGTCGGTGGTGGCGTCCAGGTCCAGGTCGTCGACGTCGGCCATGCCGGCCAGCCGGTAGGCGTCGACGTGCACCAGCGGGACCCGTCCGCCGCGGTGCACCCGGGCCAGCACGAAGGTCGGCGAGGTCACCGGGCCGGGCACCCCGAGGCCGGCGCCGATGCCCTGGGTGAGGGCCGTCTTCCCCGCACCCAGGGGACCGGCCAGCACGACCAGGTCGCCGGCCCGCAGCAACCCGGCCAGCTCGCGGCCGAAGGCCTGGGTGTCGGCGACGGTGGGCAGCTCGTGCGCGCGCCTCACAGCGAGCCCGCCACGGCGCGCAGGTCGGCGGCGAGCGCGGCTCGCGGGGCACCGTTCGGACCGAACCGGATCGCCGCCGACGGGTGGTAGGTGACCCACACGGCACGCCCGTCGACGTCGTGCGCCCGGCCACGCACCTGGCCGAGCACGGTGCGCGGGCCGAGGAACCACTTCGCCGAGGAGAGCCCAAGGGCGACCACGACGTCGGCGCCGAGCAGGTCGAGCTGGCGGCGCAGCCAGCCGCTGCACCGGGCGACCTCGGGGGCCCTCGGGGTCCGGTTGCCCGGTGGGCGGCACTTCACGATGTTGAGCACGGCCACCTCCTCGCGGGCCAGGCCGGCCTCGCCGAGCAGCAGGTCCAGCAGCGCACCACTCTTCCCCACGAACGGCCGGCCGGTCTCGTCCTCGGTGGCCCCGGGGGCCTCCCCCACGACCACCAGCCGCGGCCGACCCGTCACCGGCACGTCCCCGACGACGACGTGCTGCCGGGTGGCGGCCAGCTCGGGGCAGGCGACGCAGGAGCGGGCGACCTCGGCGAGCGAGGCCCAGTCCGGCGCGGCCGCGGCGGTCGCCGCCACCTCGCCGGCGGCCGCGTCGGGTCGGGGAGCAGCCACGCCAGCACCCTACGACCGGGGCCCGGTCGGGGGTCAGTCGGCGGGGCGTTGCCCGGCGGCGACCCGGCGGATCAGGCCGGCCAGCACGTCGGTGACCTGTCCCGGGTGCTCCAGCGGCACCAGGTGCCCGGCGTCCGGGACGGCGACGTACTCGACGGCGCCGTCCCCCGACTCCTCGAGCCGCGTCCGGATCCGCTCGCTGTGCGCCTTGGGGATCAGCTTGTCCGCGTCGCCGGTGAGCACCACGGTCGGCACCCGGCACAACGGCTCGATCGCGCCGCTGACGTCCAGTCCGGCGATCGCCGGGTAGAACTCGGCGACCACGTCGACCGGGGTCCCGGCGATCATCGCGTCCACGTAGCGCCCCAGTGCCGGGTCGACGCCGGTGGAGGAGAACGACATCGACCAGGTGACCGCCGACACGACGTCCTTGGCCAGTCGCCGGGTCACCTCGGCGAGCCCGGGCCTGCGGCGCATGGCCCAGACCGCCACTGGCAGCACCGTGGCGCGCACCCGGGTCAGCAGCGCGGGCAGCCCGAAGTCCAGGTCGCCGAGGTTGCCGCTGGAGGTGGACACCAGCGCCACCCCGGCGACCCGGGTCCCGAACAGCTCCGGCCGTCGCTGGGCGAGTGCGAGCACCGTCATCCCGCCCATCGAGTGACCGACGAGCACCACCGGCCCGCGCGGCACCCGCGCGGTGAGCACCGACTCCAGGTCCGCGGCCAGCTGGTCGATCGTCGAGCGCTCGGGGGCACCGCGGCCGGAGGCGCCGTGCCCCCGCTGGTCGTAGAAGACCAGGCGCGCGGTGGGCCGGTGGCCGTTGGCGGTGGCCAGCTGCTCGCCGAGGTCCCTGCGCTGGAACGTCCAGGAGGCCATGGACAGCGCGTAGCCGTGCACGAAGACGACGGTCAGCGGCGCATCGGTCGGGCCGACCTCCTCGACCGTGAGCGCCACCCCGTCGTCGGCCCGCACCACCACCGTGCGGTCGGCGGTACGGCGGCCGGCGCCCAGCGGGTCCTCCCGGCGCAGCTGGTTCACCGGCACGTCCTCGACGGGGCGGCCGTTCTCCCCGCGCTGACCGGCCAGCTGGCCGGCCCGCACCCGGGCCGTCGCCGTCCGGGTGACGGCGACCCCGACCGCCGTCCCCGCGGCGGCCAGGCCGACCGCGGCGCCGACCAGGCCGGCCGTGCGGCCCAGGCGGAGGTGGCCGTGCTGCGCCATCAGGCGGTCCCCGCGGTGCCGACGTAGCGGCGGGAGAAGCGGCCGCCCACCCGGGTGACGAGCTCGTAGTGGATGGTGTCGACCGCGTCGGCCCACTGCTGGGCGGTCGGCTCGCCGTCCGCCCCCGAGCCCCACAGCACCACCGCGTCGCCCGGTGCGATCGGGTCGTCGCCCACGTCGAGGACGAACTGGTCCATGCAGACCCGGCCGGCGATCGTCCGCTGCGCCCCGGCGGCGAACACCGGCGCCCGGTTCCCGGCGGCGCGGGGCACCCCGTCGGCGTAGCCGACCGGCACCAGGGCCAGCGTCGTCTCACGGTCCGGGGCGTAGGTGTGGCCGTAGGAGACCCCGGTCCCGGCCGGCACCCGCTTGGTCAGCGCCACCCGGGCCTGGACCGTCATCGCCGGGCGGAGCCCGTACTGCCCCGGGTCGCCGCCCAGCGGGTCCAGGCCGTACAGCGCGACCCCGGGCCGGACCATGTCGTACCACGTCTCCGGCAGCGCGATCGTGGCCGCCGAGTTGGCCAGGTGCCGGCGGACGTCGGTCAGCCCGGCCCGCCCGGCCAGCGCCACCGCCTCCTCGAAGACCTGCACCTGGCGGGCGATCGTCGGGTGGGTGGGGGCGTCGGCGTAGGCGAGGTGGCTCCACAGCCCGGTCACGACGAGGTCGCCGTCGGCCTGGGCGCGCACCGCGGCGGCCACCAGCCCGGGCCACGCCTCCGGGGTCGCCCCCTCGCGGGACAGGCCGGTGTCGGCGAACAGCTGCACGCGGGCGGTGCGGCCGGTGGCGCGCGCAGCGTCGACGACCTCGGCCAGCGCCCACTCGGCGTTGACCGACAGCTCGACGTCGGCGGCCAGGGCCGCGGCGTAGTCCTCCCCCGGCCCGTGCTGCCAGGACAGCAGGGGCGCGGCGACCCCGGCGGCGCGCAACGCGAGCGCCTCCTCCAGCACCGTCACCCCGAGGGCGTCGGCCCCGCCGGCCAGCGCCGCCCGGGCAGCGGGGACCAGCCCGTGACCGTAGCCGTCGGCCTTGACCACGGCCATCAGCGGCCGGCCGGCCCGCGCGCGCAGCGCCGCGGTGTTCTCCGCGATCGCGTCGAGGTCGACGACCACCTCGGCCCGGCTGCCCAGCACCTGCTGCACCTGCGTCACACCGCCCACTGTCCCAGGCCGCCGCGGTCAGCCGGCACCGGCGCGCAGCCGGGCCAGCGTCTCGGGCAGCCGGCGGACCAGGTCCCCGGCGATCAGCGGTCCCTGTTCGGCGGCCAGCTGCCCGGCCCGGCCGTGCAGGTGGGCGGCGACGGCCGCGGCCTCCGCCGCCGGCAGCCCGGTGGCCAGCACGGCACCCAGCACCCCGGCGAGCACGTCGCCGGTGCCCGCGGTCGCCAGCCACGGGGTGCCGGTGCCGTTGACGAAGGTGGTGCCGGCCGCGTCGGCGACGACGGTGGCATCCCCCTTGAGCAGCACGGTGCAGCCCAGCTCCGCGGCACCGCGGCGGGTCGCGGCCATCCGGTCGGTGCCGACCTCACCGAAGAGGCGCGCGAACTCGCGGTCGTGCGGGGTGAGCACGGTGGGCGCGGTCCGCTCGCCCACCAGCTCCGGCCGCTGGGCGACCAGGGTCAGCCCGTCGGCGTCGACCACCACCGGCAGGTCGGTCGCCAGCACCTCGGCGAGCACGCTGGCGGCGTCGTCGTCGGTGCCCATCCCTGGGCCGATCACCCAGGCCTGCACACGGCCGGCGTCCCCCGGGCGGCCGGACGTGACGATGGCCTCCGGCCAGGAGGCCCGGACGCCGTCCGCGGCGGTGCCGGCGTACCGGACCAGGCCCGGCCGGGTGCGCAGCGCGGCTCCCGTGCAGAGCACCCCGGCGCCGGGGTAGGTGGCCGACCCGGCCAGCACACCGACCACGCCGCGGGAGTACTTGTCGTCGTCGGGTGCGGGGGCGTCCAGGTGCGGGACGACGTCGGCGTCGGTCAGCTGCCGGGCCGCCGGCTCGGCCAGCGCGGGGCCGAGCCCGATGTCGACCAGGTGCACCGTGCCCGCCTGCCGGCGCCCGGCGCCCACCACCAGCCCGGGCTTGACCGCGCCGAAGGTGACCGTGTGCTGCGCGGGGAAGGCATCGCCGGGCACCTCCCCGGTGTCGGCGACGACGCCGCTGGGCAGGTCGACCGCGACCAGCAGCCCCGGCCCGGCGGTCGCCTCCCGGACCAGCGCGGCCGCCGGCTCCCGCAGCCCGCCCGTGCCGCCCAGACCGATGATCCCGTCGAGGACCAGGTCGGCCCGGTGCAGCCCGGCGTCGGCCGCCTCGGCCACCCGCCCGCCGGCCCGGCGGAACGTGGCCAGCCCCTCGGCGTGCGCCCGCTCCGGCGCGAGCAGGACGGCGGTGACGGCCGCTCCGCGCCGGGCGAGCAGGGCGCCGGCGAAGAGGGCGTCGCCGCCGTTGTCGCCGGACCCGACGAGCAGCACCACGCGGACGCCCTGCCCCCGGCCCAGCAGCCGCAGGCAGACGGTGGCCAGCCCGGTCGCGGCCCGCTGCATGAGCGCGCCCGCCGGGAGCCCGGCCAGCACGGCCTGCTCGGCGTCCCGGACCTGTGCGGCCGTGTGCAGCCCGATCACGGGGCAGTTCCCTCGGCGATCACCATGGCCGAGGCGATGCCCCCGTCGTGGCTCAGCGACACGTGCCAGGAGGTGACGCCCAGCTCGGCCGCGCACCGGGCCACCGTGCCACGGACCTCCAGGTGCGGGCGCCCGCGCTCCCCGACCACCACCTCGGCGTCGTGCCAGCGCAGCCCGCCCGGCGCGCCCAGTGCCTTGGCCAGGGCCTCCTTGGCGGCGAAGCGCGCCGCCAGCGACTCGCCGCTGCGCTCGGCACCGGCGGGGGTGCGTTGCTCCGCCGGGGTGAACAGGCGGTCCCGCAGCCCCGGGGTGCGGATCAGCGAGGCGGCGAACCGCTCCACCGGGCAGACGTCGACACCGATCCCGATGATCACCGGCCCAGTCTGCCTGCCGTCGTCCGCCCGCACCGACGACTGTCCCCCCGCACCAACGCTGGTGCGGGGGGACAGCCGGTGATCAGGTCACCTGGTCGATGCTGGCGGCGGGGCCGGCTACTCGACGGTGACGCTCTTGGCCAGGTTGCGCGGCTGGTCGACGTCGAGGCCGCGGGTGGCGGCGATCTCGCACGCCAGCACCTGCAGCGGCACCGTGGTGACCACCGGTGCGAGCAGGGTGGGGGTGCGCGGCACCCGGATCAGGTGGTCGGCGTAGGGCAACACGTCGTCGTCGCCCTCTTCGGCGATCACGATCGTGCGGGCACCGCGGGCGCGGACCTCCTGGATGTTGCTCACCACCTTGCCGTGCACCGACTCCCGGCTCAGCGGCGACGGGACGACGATGATCACCGGTGTCCCCTGGTCGATCAGCGCGATCGAGCCGTGCTTCAGCTCGCCGGCGGCGAAGCCCTCGGCGTGGATGTAGGCGAGCTCCTTGAGCTTGAGCGCCCCCTCCAGGGCCACCGGGTAGCCGACGTGCCGGCCGAGGAACAAGATCGTGTTCTCGGAGGCGAGGTCGCGGGCGAGCTCCCGCACCGGCTCCATGGTGCCCAGCACCTCGGTCACCTGGGCCGGCAGCGCCCGCAAGTCGTCGACGATGGCGGCGACCTCGTCGGCGTACTTGACCCCGCGCACCTGGGCGAGGAACAGCCCCACCAGGTAGCAGGCCACGACCTGGGTGAGGAACCCCTTGGTCGAGGCGACGGCGACCTCGGGCCCGGCGTGGGTGTAGAGGACGGCGTCGGACTCCCGCGGGATCGTCGACCCGTTGGCGTTGCAGATCGCCAGGACCTTGGCCTTCTGCTCCCTCGCGTGGCGCAGCGCCATCAGGGTGTCCATCGTCTCGCCGGACTGGCTGATCACCACGACCAGCGTGCTGCGGTCCAGCACCGGGTCGCGGTAGCGGAACTCGCTGGCCAGCTCGACTTCGACCGGCACCCGGGTCCAGTGCTCGATCGCGTACTTGGCGATCAGCCCCGCGTGGTAGGCCGTTCCGCAGGCGACGACGAAGACCTTGTCGACGTCGCGCAGCTCCTGGTCGGAGAGCCGGACCTCGTCGAGCACCAGCTCGCCGGTCTCACCGAGCCGGCCCAGCAGGGTGTCTGCCACCGCCTGCGGCTGCTCGGCGATCTCCTTGAGCATGAACCAGTCGTAGCCGCCCTTCTCCGCGGCTGCGGCGTCCCAGTCGACGGTGCGGGTCACCGGCTCGACGACGGTGCCGGCGAAGTCGGTGACCGTCACCCCGTGGTCGCGGTCCAGGAGCACGACCTGGTCCTCCTGGACGTCCAGCGCCCGGCGGGTGTGCCCGATGAAGGCCGCCACGTCGGAGCCGAAGAAGTACTCCCCGTCGCCCACCCCGACGACCAGCGGGCTGTTCCGCCGCGAGGCGACCAGCCGGTCGGGCTCGGCGGTGTGGCTGGCGACCAGGGTGAAGGCACCCTGCAGGCGCCGGCTGACGGTGCGCATCGCCTCGGCGAGCCGGTCGGGCCCCTCGGGGGTCTCCCGGTAGACGGCGGCCAGCAGGTGCGCGACGACCTCGGTGTCGGTCTCGGACGAGAACTCGATGCCGGCGGCCTCGCACTCGGCACGCAGCGACGCGAAGTTCTCGATGATCCCGTTGTGGATCACCGCGACGGTGCCGTCGGCGGAGACGTGCGGGTGGGCGTTGCGGTCGGTGGGCCCGCCGTGCGTGGCCCAGCGGGTGTGCCCGATGCCGATCGTCGAGGCAGGCAGCCCCTCCTCGGCGAGCTCCTTCTCCAGGTTGGCGAGCTTGCCCGCCTTCTTGGCGGTGGCCAGCCGGCCGTCGGCCAGCACCGCCACCCCGGCCGAGTCATAGCCCCGGTACTCGAGTCGGCGCAGGCCCTCCAGGACCACGTTCACCGAGTCCTGCGGGCCGACGTATCCCACGATGCCGCACATTCGACCGAGGATACCGACTCCGCACCAGCTCACCGCCGTGCTGCGTGAGCCGTGCCCCACATGCACCAGCGGCCACTCGTCGCGTCCCCCCAGACACTCGAGGAACGGTCCCACCGCCGAGCAGCACGCCCACCCAGCTGCCGACGGGGGGTCAGCGGGTGGCGGCGACGACCTCTGCCAGCCGAGCGGCGACGGTGTCAGCCTGGTCCTGCGTCGGCGCCTCGACCATCACGCGCACCAGCTGCTCGGTGCCCGAGGGGCGCAACAGCACCCGGCCCGAGTCGCCCAGCTCGGCCTCGACCGCGTTGACGGCCCGAGCGACCGCGTCGCTCTCCGCCACCGCGAGCCGGTCGGTCACCGGCACGTTGACCAGCGTCTGCGGCAGCCGCTGCACGACCGAGGCCAGCTCGGCCAGCGAGGCGCCGGTGGCGCTCATCCGGGACAGCAGCGCCAGCCCGGTGAGCAGCCCGTCACCGGTGGTCGCCCAGTCCAGGAAGACCAGGTGGCCGCTCTGCTCACCACCGAGGGAGAGCCCACGCGAGCGGAGCGCCTCGAGGACGTAGCGGTCGCCCACGGCGGTCGTCTGCACGGTGATGCCGGCAGCGCGCATGGTGTGGTGGAAGCCGAGGTTGCTCATCACGGTGGCGACGACCGTGTCGCCGGCCAGGTTGCCGCTCTCGTGCAGCGCCAGTGCGCAGATCGCCAGGATCGCATCGCCGTCGACGACCTCGCCCTGGGCGGTGACGGCCAGGCAGCGGTCGGCGTCCCCGTCGTGGGCGATGCCGATGTCGGCACCGTGCCGCGCGACGGCCTCGATCAGCGGCCCCAGGTGGGTGGACCCGATGCCGTCGTTGATGTTCCAGCCGTCGGGCTCGCCACCGATGACGTGCACCTGCGCACCGGCCCGGCGGTAGACCTCCGGGGCGCAGCGGTAGGCGGCTCCGTGGGCGCAGTCGACGACGACGCGCAGGTTCCGCAGGGGTTCGCGCAGCGCGGAGAGGACGTGGGTGGTGTAGTCCTCCGCGGCGCCGGCCAGGTCGCGGACCCGGCCGATGCCCCCGCCGGTCGGCCGGTGGTCGCCGCGGGGGTCGCCGTCGTCGGCGCCCGTCACCCGCCGCTCGATGGCGGCCTCGACCGCGTCGGGCAGCTTGTGCCCACCCCGACTGAACAGCTTGATGCCGTTGTCGGGCATCGGGTTGTGGCTCGCGGAGAGCATCACGCCCAGGTCCGCGTCGGTGCGGCCGGTCAGGTGCGCGATCGCGGGGGTCGGGAGGACCCCGACGCGCAGCACCTCGGCACCGGCGCTCGCCAGGCCGGCGACGACCGCGGCCTCGAGCATCTCCCCGCTCGCGCGGGGGTCACGCCCGACGACCGCGACGGGACGCGAGGTCCCGTCGCGGTCGGCGAGCACGCTGGCGGCCGCCCGGGCCACCGAGAGCGCCAGTTCCGGCGTCAGCTCGGCGTTGGCCCGGCCCCGGACGCCGTCGGTCCCGAAGAGCCGACCCACGGACGTACCGTCAGCGCTTCGAGTACTGAGGCGCCTTGCGGGCCTTCTTCAGGCCGTACTTCTTGCGCTCGGTGACACGGGGGTCACGGGTGAGGAAGCCGGCCTTCTTCAGGGCCGGACGGTCCTCGGGCTCGATCTCGATGAGCGCGCGGGCGATGGCCAGGCGCAGCGCGCCGGCCTGGCCGCTGACGCCGCCGCCGTGCAGGATGCCGACGACGTCGTACTGCTCGTTCTTCTCCAGGATCACGAACGGCTCACGGATGAGCTGCTGGTGCACCTTGTTGGGGAAGTACTGCTCGATGGTGCGGCCGTTGAGCTTGAACTCGCCGGTGCCCGGGAGGAGACGCACCCGGACGATGGCCTCCTTGCGGCGGCCGACGGTCTGGATGGGACGCCCGTCGGCGTCGGTCACGGTCAGTGCGCTGGTCACTGGGCCACCTGCTTGATCTCGTAGGTCTGGGGCTGCTGGGCGGCGTGCGGGTGCTCGGGCCCGGCGTAGACCTTGAGCTTGGAGAGCATCTGCCGGCCCAGCGTGTTGTGCGGCAGCATCCCCTTGATGGCGCGCTCGACGACGCGGTCGGGACGGGTCTTCAGCTCGTCACCGACGTTGATCGTCCGGAGGCCACCCGGGTAGCCGGAGTGGCGGTAGGCGACCTTGGTGTCGCGCTTGGAGCCGGTCAGGGCCACCTTGCCCGCGTTGACGATGACGACGAAGTCGCCGGCGTCGACGTGCGGCGCGAACTGGGGCTTGTGCTTGCCGCGGAGGAGGATCGCGGTCTGGCTGGCGAGTCGACCGAGCACCACGTCGGTGGCGTCGATGACGTGCCAGGCCCGGGTGATGTCACCGGGCTTGGGGCTGTACGTGCGCACGAGGCTCACTTGTCCTGTCGTCGTCGGGCGGGTGGCTGGTGGGATCGCCTCACCGAGCACGGGAGACTCGGGCTGATCCGATGAGATCGGCGGCCCCGGACACGCGTGCACCAACCGGCATCACGCACCAACGGAGAACCATACCAGCGTCGGACCGGTCGGCTGACAGCCGCGATCAGTCGACTTCGCGGAGCCGGCCGCTCGCGACGTCGTAGACGGTGCCCCGCACCTCGGTGCTGAGCAGATAGGGCGTCTCCCGGATCCGCTGCATCGACTCCCGGACGTCTGCGTCGACGTCGGTGAAGGTGCGCGCCACCCACGGCGGCCGGTGCCCGGTGTTCCGCTCCACCAGGTCGGCGACCTCCTGGTCGGTGGCCTTGTTGAGCCCGCAGTCGGTGTGGTGCACGAGCACCACCGCGCGGGTGCCCAGGACGTGCTGGGAGATGGCCAGTGACCGCAGGGTGTCCTCGGTGACGACGCCGCCGGCGTTGCGGATGACGTGGGCGTCGCCGACGGCCAGTCCGAGCATCCCGAACAGCGGCATCCGCGAGTCCATGCAGGCGACGACGGCGACCTTGCGGTCCGGGGCCACCGGGAGGTCGCCCGGGAACTCCCCGAGCCAGGCCTCGTTCGCCGCGAGCATCTGGTCGATCTCGGTCACCTGCACCACCTCTGCGTCCGCCTCGTGTCCCGGCGAACGCTAGCGCGACCGGTCAGCGGCCCGCACCGCCGCGTTCCCGGCACCCCGCGGCGAGGCCGGTGACCTCCTCCGGGTCCAGCGCGGGCCGCCCACCGAGCCGGTCCACGGTCAGGGCCGCCGCGGCCCCCGCCTGCCAGGCCGCCGTCCCCGGGTCCGCGCCGCGCAGCAGCGCGACGGTGAGCGCCGCCACGACGCTGTCCCCGGCGCCGGTCGGGTCGACCGGGTCCGAGCCGAGCAGCGGCACCAGCTCTTCGCGCAACCGGCCGCCGGGCTCCCGCCACACCGTGAGGTCGCCGTGCTCCCCGGCCGCGAGGCAGACCACCCGCGGACCGGCCGCGCACAGCTGGTGGGCTGCACCGCGCACGTCGGCCAGCCCGTCCAGCTCGCCGTCCACCCACAGCCCGGCCTCGACCACGTCGGCCCGCAGGACCTGCACCCGGCCCAGCAGCGCGTCACGGGTCTCGTCGTCCGGCGGCGCGCCGTCCGCGACCGTCAACACGCCCCGCGGAGCCAGCGCCAGCGCGGCGCGGACGGCGTCCCCCGGCTGCTGCAGCTGCAGGAGGACGGCCGACGCCCGCGCGAACGAGGGCGCGGCCGCGTCCACGTCGGCGACGGTCAGCAGGGTGTCCGCCGGCACGTGCTCCAGCAGCCGCCGGGTGCCGTCGGACTCCACCAGGTCGACCAGGAGGGCGGTCTCGGCACCGTGGCGGCGGACCACCCCGGAGACCCCCAGGCCGTCGGCGACCGCCTGGGCCAGGACGAGGTCACCCGGCGGGTCGTCGCCGAGCACCCCGACCAGCGCGACCGGCCAGCCCAGCTGCGCCATCGCGACACCCTGGTTCGCGCCCTTGCCGCCGAGCATCTCCCGGCGGCGGCGGACGTCGGTGCTCCGGCCGCCGGGCGGCAACCGGTCGACCTCCAGCACGAGGTCCCGGCCCACCTGGCCGACGACGACGGCAGGGCCCTCCGGAACTGGCACGCTCGCTCCTCCCCCGCTCCGGTCGCACCGCACCGGCCCCCGGCCGGCCGCGACGTCGGTCACCGGACCAGCCTGCCCGCCCACCGTCCGTCTCGCGACCACGGGCCGGACCCAGCGCCGTCCCGGCCCGCGCCGCGACGCGCTGCCGGGGCATCGGTGAGGATGGGCGGCGTGCGCACCGTCGAGGAACACCAGGCAGCGGTCGCCGGGCTGCTCGCCCCGCTGCCGGTCGAGGACGTCCCGCTCGCCGCGGCCGCCGGACGGGTGCTCGCCCGGGACCTGACCGCGCGGGTGGCCCTGCCCGGCTTCGACAACTCCGCGATGGACGGCTACGCCGGGCGGCACGCCGAGGTCGGGGCGGCCACCGCGGAGGCGCCGGTGAGGCTGCCGGTCGGCGCCGACCTGCCGGCCGGGCGCACCGACGTGCCGCCGCTGCTGCCGGGCACGGTGCACCGCATCATGACCGGCGCCCCGGTGCCCGACGGCGCCGACGTGATCGTCCCCGTCGAGCGCACCGATGCCGGCACCGACGTCGTCACCATCAGCTCGTCCCCTCCGGCCGGCACCCACCTGCGGCACGCCGGGGAGGACATCCGGGCCGGCGAGCTGGCCCTGCCCGCCGGCACCGCGCTCGGCGCTGCCCAGCTGGGGCTCGCCGCCGCGGTCGGGTACGACACCGTGCCGGTGCGACGCCGCCCCCGGGTGCTGGTCCTCTCCACCGGCAGCGAGCTGGTCGAACCGGGCCGCCCGCTGCAGCCGGGCCAGATCTACGAGTCCAACTCGGTGCTGCTGGCCGCCGCCGTCACCGAGGCCGGGGGGGAGGCGCGCACGTTGCACTTCGTGCCCGACGACGTCGACCAGTTCCTCACCGCGGTGCGCGCCGAGCTGCCCGACGCCGACCTGCTGGTCACCAGCGGCGGGGTCAGCGCCGGCGCCTACGAGGTGGTCAAGGACGCGTTCGCCGGGCTGGGCACGGTCGAGTTCGGCAAGGTCGCCATGCAGCCGGGTGGGCCGCAGGGCGCCGGCACCGTCGACGGCGTCCCGGTGATCACGCTGCCCGGCAACCCGGTGAGCTCCTTCGTCTCCTTCGAGGTGTTCGTCCGGCCGGCACTCCGCCGTGCGCTCGGCCACACCTCCCCCGACCGGCTGCGCACGAGCGCCCGACTCACCGCCCCGCTGCGCTCCCCCGCCGGCCGCCGGCAGTTCCTGCGCGGGCGGTTCGACGGCGAGGTCGTCGACCAGGTCGGCGGGCCCGGCTCCCACCTGGTCGCCCACCTGGCCCGCGCCAACTGCCTGGTCGTCGTCCCCGAGGACGTCACCGACCTGCCCGAGGGCGCCCGAGTCACCGTCGTCCTGATCGAAGGAGCACTCCAGTGACCACCTCACCCGAGGGCACACCCGCCGACCACCCGGCACGACTCACCCACGTCGACGAGACAGGCGCCGCCCGGATGGTCGACGTCACCGCCAAGGCGGTCACCGCACGCGTGGCCACCGCCGCCGGCCGGGTGCTGGTCAGCCCGGAGGTGGTCGCGCTGCTGCGCGGCACCGGGGTGCCCAAGGGCGACGCGATCGCGGTGGCCCGGATCGCCGGGATCGCCGGGGCCAAGCGCACGCCCGACCTCATCCCGCTCTGCCACCCGATCGCGCTGCACGGCGTGACCGTCGACCTCGAGGTCGCCGACGACGCCGTGGAGATCACCGCCACCGCCCGCACGGCCGACCGCACCGGCGTGGAGATGGAGGCGCTCACCTCGGTCGCGGTCGCCGGGCTCACCGTCATCGACATGGTGAAGGCCGTCGACCCGCGCGCCTGCATCACCGACGTCCGGCTGCTCGCCAAGTCCGGCGGCAAGAAGGGCGACTGGACCCGATGAGCTCCGACCTGCCGGCCGACGCCCGGGCCGTCGTGCTCACCGCCTCGAACCGTGCCTCGGCCGGGGTCTACGAGGACCGCTCCGGGCAGGCGCTCGCCGACGCGCTGCGCGGCCTCGGCTTCACCGTGGAGGGCCCGCACGTGCGCCCGGACGACGTCGCGGCGCTCACCGAGGTGCTGCGGGAGGCGGTGGCCGGCGGGGCCGACGTGGTCCTCACCACCGGCGGCACCGGGCTCTCGCCCACCGACGTCACACCCGAGGCGACCCGCGCGGTGCTGGAGCGCGAGGCCCCCGGCATCGCCGAGGCGGTGCGCCGGTACGGCGAGGGCAAGGTGCCCACGTCGGTGCTGTCCCGCGGGGTCGCCGGCACCGCCGGGCGCACCCTGATCGTCAACCTGCCCGGCTCCACCGGCGGCGTCCGGGACGGTCTCGCCGTGCTGGGCCCGCTGCTGCCGCACGTGGTCAGCCAGCTCCGCGGTGGCGACCACTGAGGAAGGGCGCTACTCCAGCACCAGGCGCTCGGGGTGGGTGTACACGTTGCAGCCGTCGCCGCGGAGGAAGCCGATCAGCGTGATGCCCACTTCCTGGGCCAGCTCCACGGCGAGTGAGCTGGGCGCCGACACCGCGGCCAGCACGGGCACCGCGGCCATCGCCGCCTTCTGGGTGAGCTCGAAGGACGAGCGGCCACTCACCATCAGCACGTGCCCGGCCAGTGGCACCCGACCCTCGCGCACCGCGTCGCCGACCACCTTGTCCACCGCGTTGTGCCGGCCGACGTCCTCGCGCAGCGCGACCATCTCGCCCTCGGCGGTGAACAGCCCGGCGGCGTGCAGCCCCCCGGTCTTGTCGAACACCTGCTGGGCGGCGCGCAGCCGGTCCGGCAACGCCAGCAGCGTCGCCAGGGTCAGCCGGGTGTCGTCGGCGGCCACGTCGTAGGCGGTCTTCGTCCGGATCGCGTCGATGCTGGCCTTGCCGCAGACACCGCAGGAGCTGGTCGTGTAGAAGTTCCGGTCCAGTGCGGTGTCCGGGGCCTCGACGCCGGGCGCCAGGTCGACGTCGACGACGTTGTAGGTGTTGCGGCCCTCGTCGTCGACGGAGTTGCAGTACCGCAGCCCGGCGATGTCGGCCGCCGACGCGATCACGCCCTCGGTGGTCAAAAAGCCGTGCACGAGGTCGAAGTCGTCGCCGGGGGTCCGCATCGTCACCGCGAGCGGGGTGCCGCCCAGCCGGATCTCCAGCGGCTCCTCGGAGGCGACCGTGTCCGGCCGTCGGGTGTGCACGGCGCCTCGGATGCGCAGCACCGGGGTGCGGCTGGTGACTCGTCCCACGCCGATGACGGTACTCACCGCCCACGCCCTACCGTTCCGGCCATGACCTCGCTCCCGCCCTTCGCGGCCGTCGTGCTGGCCGGCGGCCGGGCAGCCCGGCTCGGCGGACAGCCCAAGCCGCAGCTGGACGTCGGTGGCCGCACCATGCTCGCCGCCGTCCTGGACGCCGTACGGGACGCCGACCCGGTCGTCGTGGTCGGACCGCCCCAGCCCGTCCCCGAGGGCGTCGTGCTCGTCCGAGAGGTCCCGGCGGGTGGCGGCCCGGTTCCCGCGCTCGCCGCCGGGCTCGCCGCGGTCGGGGCGGCCGAGGTGGTCGCCGTCCTCGCCGCCGACCTGCCCTTCCTCACCCGCGACCTGGTCACCGCCCTGCGCCAGCAGCTGGCCGAGGACGGCGTGCTGGTGGTCGACGACACCGGCCGGGACCAGCTGCTGCTCGGCGTCTGGCGGACCGCGGCCCTGCGCGACGCCCTCCGGGACCCCCGCCCGCACACCCCGCTGCGGGCGGTGCTGTCGCAGCTGTCGGTGGGCCGCCACCGGCCGGCGGCGTCGCCCGACCGCCCGGCGCCGTGGACCGACTGTGACACCCCGGCCGACCTGGCCCGCGCCCGCGCCGCACCCACCAGCGCGTGAGCCGTTCGCCACGGAGCCGGCCCGCGTGAGAGCGACCGGCCCCGGGTAGGGCCGCACCATGCGCGTCGTCACAGCAGGAGCCCACGGGAAGATCGCCCGCCGCCTCGGCCGGTTGCTGAGCCAGCGGGGGGACACCGCCGTCGGCATCATCCGGAACCCCGACCACTGTGCCGACCTGGAGGCCGACGGCGTCGAGCCGGTGGTGCTGGACCTGGAGCAGGCCTCGGTGGAGGAGCTGGCCGCCGTCGTCTCCGGTGCCGACGCCGTGGTCTTCGCCGCCGGCGGTGGCCCGGACAGCGGCATCGAGCGCAAGGACTCGGTCGACCGCGGTGCAGCCGTGCTGCTGGCCGACGCGGCCGTCGCCGCCGGCGTCCGCCCCTACCTGCTGATCTCCTCGATCGGCGTCGAGCTGGTGGCCGGCGACGCACCCCCGGAGGACATGGACGAGGTCTTCGTGGCCTACCTGCGGGCCAAGCTGGCCGCCGAGGAGCACGTGCTGTCCCGCGAGGGCCTGTCCCCCATGGTGATCCGCCCGGGCAGCCTGACCGACGATCCGGGCACCGGCCGGGTCCGCCTGGAGCACACCACCGACCGCGGCGAGGTGCCCCGCGACGACGTCGCCGCCGTCCTGGTGGCCCTGCTCGACGACCCGAAGGACGGCACCGTGGTCGAGCTCCTCACCGGTGACACGCCGATCCCCGAGGCCGTGAGCGCCCTCCCCTGACGGCCGGCCGTCGGCCCGCTCCGGCGCCGCTGGCGGCCGTCAGCTCCGCTTCGCCCGGGTGACCTGCGCGCGGGCCGCGAGGTCGGCGTCGTCCGGGTAGTCGACCCGCAGCAACGTCAGGCCACCGGCCGGGGCGACGGGCACGTCACCGGCCCGCTCGCTCCGGCTGAGCAGGGACGCCGGCCACTCCGGCGGCCGGCGCCCCTCACCCACGGCGCCGAGGGCACCGACGAGGCTGCGCACCATCGAGTGGCAGAAGGCGTCGGCCGACGCATGGACCTGCACCAGGTCCCCGTCCCGCTGGACGTCCAGGGCGAGCAGGGTGCGGATCGTCGTCGCCCCCTCGCGCCGACGGCAGAAGGCGGCGAAGTCCTGCCGCCCGAGCAGCAGCCGAGCCGCGACCTGCATCGCCTCGGCGTCGACCCGGCGCGACCAACCGACGGTGTCGGCACGGCGCAGCGGGGGCGGCCCGGCGTCGGCATCGGTCAGCCGGTACACGTAGTGCCGGGCCAACGCGGAGAAGCGCGCGTCGAAGTCGGCCGTGACCGCCTCCGCTGAGGTCACGGCGATGTCCGGCGCCAGGACGCCCCGTAACCGCCGCAGCAGCCGGTCCTGGTGTGCGGCGAAGAGATCCCCCGGCAGGTCGGCGTGGGCCACCTGACCGGTGGCGTGCACGCCGGCGTCCGTGCGGCCGGCCACGGTGAGGTCCACGTCCGCCCGCAGCACCGTGGCCAGGGCCAGCTCCAGCTCCCCCTGGACGGTGCGCAGGCCCGGCTGGCGGGCCCAGCCGTGCAGTGCGGTCCCGTCGTAGGAGATGCCCAGCCGGACGCGGACGAGCCCGCCACCGAGAACGGTGGCGGGCTCGTCAGCGTGCACGTCCTGCATGGGGTGGACCGTCGGAGACGGTCTCAACTCACTTCGGGTCGGTGGCCGGCTCGCCACCGGGGGCCTGAGCGCCCGCGGTCGCCGCGTCGGTGATCTCGGCGGCCTCCACCTCGGCGGCGGCCGCAGCGGCCACGTCGGGGCTGAGCGTCGGGTCGTCGACGACGGCGAGGTTCTCCGCCGTCGGCTCCGGGGTGACGTCGCCGTCGTCCTGGCGCTCACCGTCGGGCACGAAGACGTCGGTGACGACCTCCTCGGCCTCGGCGGACTCGTCGGTGTCCGTGGCGACCGCGTCTGCGGTCACCTCACCGGCGGCTGCCGATGCGCCGGCGCCGGCGGCGAACTGCGTGCCGCGGGCACGCTCGGCCTCGCCGACGGCCTGCTGCGCCACCGTCTGGCCCTCGACCAGCTCGATGATCGCCATCGGTGCGTTGTCGCCCTTGCGGGGACTGACCTTGACGATGCGCGTGTAGCCACCGGGTCGGTCCGCGAAGCGCGGGCCGATCTCGGCGAACAGGTGGTGCACGACGTCCTTGTCACGGATCGTCGTCAGCACCTGCCGACGGGCGTGCAGGTCACCGCGCTTGGCGAAGGTGACGAGCTTCTCGGCCAGCGGCCGCAGCCGCTTGGCCTTGGCCTCGGTGGTGGTGATCCGCCCGTGCTCGAACAGCGAGGTGGCCATGTTGGCCAGCATCAGCCGCTCGTGCGCGGGGGAGCCGCCGAGACGGGGGCCCTTGGTGGGGGTGGGCATGTCGGTCCTTCCTCAGGCGGCCGGGCGGGGCGTGTGCCGGCTGCGTCGTCCACATCGCAGTGCTGCGTGCTGCTGGGCCACCGTGGGATGGCCAGTGCTCAGTGCTCGGTGCGGGGCTCGGCCGGCAGGGTCTCCCCCGCCGGCCGCGCCCCGGATCACGAACAGCCTGTCAGAGCTGCTCGGTCTCCTGGTAGGTGCCCTCGTCCAGCGTGGCCGGATCGCCGAAAGCAGCGTCGCCCTGGTAGGCGTCGGTCTCGTAGCCCTCGTCGTAGCTCTCCACCGAGGTGGGGACGAACCCGGGCGGGCTGTCCTTCAGTGCCAGGCCCATCGCGGCCAGCTTGAGCTTGACCTCGTCGATCGACTTGGCGCCGAAGTTCCGGATGTCGAGGAGGTCCGCCTCGGAGCGGGTGACGAGCTCACCGACGGTGTGCACGCCCTCGCGCTTGAGGCAGTTGTAGGACCGCACCGTGAGGTCCATGTCCTCGATGGGCATCGAGAAGTTGGCGATGTCGGCGGCCTCGGCCGGGCTGGGCCCGACCTCGATGCCCTCGGCGTCGATGTTCAGCTCGCGCAGCAGGCCGAAGAGCTCGACCAGCGTCGAACCGGCGCTGGCGATGGCGTCGCGGGGCTCCATCGACGGCTTCGTCTCGACGTCGACCACCAGGCGGTCGAAGTCGGTGCGCTGCTCGACACGGGTGGCCTCGACCGCGTAGGTCACCTTGAGCACCGGCGAGTAGATAGAGTCGACGGGGATGCGACCGATCTCCTGGCCGGGCTGCTTGTTCTGGGTGGCCGGCACGTAGCCGCGGCCCCGCTCGACGACCAGCTCGACCTCGAGCCGGCCCTTCGCGTTCAGCGTGGCGATGTGCAGGTCGGGGTTGTGCACCTCGACACCGGCCGGCGGCGCGATGTCCGCCGCCGTGACCTCACCCGGCCCCTGCTTGCGCAGGTACATGGTGACCGGCTCGTCGGAGTCGGAGCTGACCACGAGGCCCTTGAGGTTCAGGATGATCTCGGTGACGTCCTCCTTGACCCCCGGCACGGTAGTGAACTCGTGCAGGGTGCCCTCGATCCGGATGCTGGTGACAGCAGCGCCGGGGATCGAGGACAGCAGGGTGCGACGCAGCGAGTTGCCGAGGGTGTAACCGAAGCCCGGCTCGAGCGGCTCGATGACGAACCGGGAGCGCTGGGCGTCGATGGTCTCCTCGGCGAGGGTCGGACGCTGTGCGATGAGCATGGTTCTCCTTCAGGTCCTCCGGCACCCGCCATATGACGCCGTGAGGGGGTGGTGCCGGCGGGACGGACATCGGTCCGCCCGTCCCGCCGTCGTGCTGGTCCTGCGGTCGTGCTGTCCTACCGGCCGATCACTTCGAGTAGAGCTCGACGATCAGCTGTTCCTGGACCGGGGTGTCGATCACCTGGCGCGCCGGGATGTTGTGGACCAACACCTTCAGCTGCGAGGAGATGACCTCCAGCCACGGCGGCACCGGACGAGAGCCGGCCTTGGCCTGGGCGAGCTGGAACGGCACCATCTCGGCGGACTTCGCAGCCACCTCGAGGATGTCGTTGGCGCTCACCCGGTAGGACGGGATGTCGACCTTGCGACCGTTGACCTTGATGTGGCCGTGGCGCACCAGCTGGCGGGCCATGTCGCGGGACTCGGCGAAGCCGGCCCGGTAGACCACGTTGTCGAGGCGGGACTCGAGGATCTGCAGCAGGACCTCACCGGTCTTGCCCGACTTCTTGTTCGCCTCTTCGTAGTAACCGCGGAACTGCTTCTCCAGCACGCCGTAGATGCGGCGGGCCTTCTGCTTCTCACGAAGCTGGAGCAGGTACTCGCTGTCCTTGCTGCGACCCCGGCCGTGCTCGCCCGGCGGGTAAGGCCGGATCTCGATCGGGCACTTCGGGGACTCGCACTTGCTGCCCTTGAGGAACAGCTTCATCTTCTCGCGCCTGCACAAGCGGCAGTCGGCTCCGGTGTAACGGGCCACGTCAGGTACTCCTAGTTCGTCTCGTCAGTGACCGGTCAGACCCGGCGGCGCTTCTTGGGGCGGCAGCCGTTGTGCGGCTGAGGCGTCACGTCCTGGATCTGACCCACTTCGAGGCCGGTGGCCTGCAGTGAGCGGATCGCGGTCTCCCGACCGGAGCCCGGGCCCTTCACGAAGACGTCGACCTTGCGCATGCCGTGCTCCTGCGCCTTGCGTGCGGCGTTCTCCGCAGCCATCTGCGCCGCGAACGGCGTGGACTTGCGGGAGCCCTTGAACCCGACGTGCCCGGCCGAGGCCCAGCTGATCACGTTGCCCGTGGGGTCGGTGATCGACACGATCGTGTTGTTGAAGGTGCTCTTGATGTGCGCCGCGCCGTGAGCGACGTTCTTCTTCTCCTTGCGGCGCACCTTCTTGGTGCCAGCTGCCGCGCGAGCCCTGGGAGGCATCTCTCTCCGGTCTGAGTCTGTGTTCGTGGCCTGGTCGCCCACCCGGTCCTAGCCGAGGGGACGGTCGTGCTCAGGCGCACCGCCGGTCCGGCCCTACGGACCCGCGACGGTGCGCCGAGGTGCTGAGATCAGCGGGCCTTCTTCTTGCCCGCGATGGTCTTGCGCGGGCCCTTGCTCGAGCGCGCGTTCGTCTTGGTGCGCTGCCCGTGCACAGGCAGGCCGCGGCGGTGCCGCAGGCCCTGGTAGCAACCGATCTCCACCTTGCGGCGGATGTCGGCAGCCACCTCACGGCGCAGATCACCCTCGACGCGGAAGTGCTCGTCGATGTAGTCGCGCAGCTTGAGCAGGTCCTCGTCGGTCAGGTCCTTGGCCCGCAGGTCCGGGCTGACGCCCGTTGCGGCCAGGGTCGCCTTGGCCGACGTGGGCCCGATCCCGTAGATGTAGGTGAGCGCGATCTCCATCCGCTTCTCGCGGGGAAGGTCGACGCCAGCAAGTCGTGCCATTGTCAGGTACTCCCTCAGCCCTGGCGCTGCTTGTGCCGGGCGTTCTCGCAGATGACCATGACCCGGCCGTGCCGGCGGATCACCTTGCACTTGTCACAGATCTTCTTCACCGACGGCTGGACCTTCACCGGTGCCGCCCTCATTCCTGTAGATCGTGCGCCGACCCCCGGACCCACGCGTGGGACCCGGACCGGCAGCGGGTTACTTGTAGCGGTAGACGATGCGGCCGCGGGTCAGGTCGTAGGGCGAGAGCTCCACGACCACGCGGTCCTCGGGCAGGATCCGGATGTAGTGCTGCCGCATCTTGCCGCTGATGTGGGCGAGCACCCGGTGCCCGTTCTGCAGTTCGACCCGGAACATCGCGTTGGGCAGCGGCTCGACGACACGACCCTCGACCTCGATGGCCCCGTCCTTCTTTGCCACGCCTACACGGCCTCCTCGTTCGATCAGACTGCATGCGCCCATGCCTGATGACACGGGCGGTGGTGCGGGGTTCCTTGCTGGCTGCACCCGATGAGTCGGGTGCGGTCGTGCGGGCGATCTCGCTGAGGGCGTCCGGCGGCGTACGGCCACAGCACGACGACGGACGGCGCGAACGCCATCGGCCACTGTACTCCCCGCAGCACCAGGGCTCCAACCCGGGCCGTGGTGACGGTTCCCTCGTCCCCCGGGGCGTGGGCGAGCGCCCTGAGTGCCCCGGAGGGAGACCGGTCAGGAGCGGGGGGTGACCCCGAAGGGCGCGAGGCCGGCCAGGCCGCCGTCCTCCGCCGTCAGGACCCACGGTCCCTCCGGCGTGATGGCGACGCTGTGCTCGAAGTGCGCGGCGCGGGAGCCGTCCTTGGTCACGACCGTCCAGCCGTCGTCCAGCTCGACGGTGGCCGGGTCGCCGACGGTGACCATCGGCTCGATCGCGAGCGCGAGGCCGGGCACGAGCTTCGGGCCGCGACCCGCACGCCCGTAGTTCAGGACATGGGGGTCCTGGTGCATCTCGGTGCCGATGCCGTGACCGCCGTAGTGGTCGACGATCCCGTACCGGTGCTCGTGCGCGGTGATCGACTCCTCGACGGCGTGGCTGATGTCGGTCAGCCGGCCGCCGGCCACGGCCTTCGCGAGCCCGGCCCACATCGAGCGCTCGGTGACCTCCAGGAGGGCCACGTCCGCAGCGGACGGCGTGCCGACGGAGACGGTGATCGCCGAGTCGCTGTGCCAGCCCTGGAGGATGGCACCGCAGTCGATGGAGATGTTGTCGCCCTCGGCCAGCGTCCGGTCGGGGTTCGGGATCCCGTGGACCACCTCGTCGTTGATCGACGCACAGATGGTGCCGGTGAACCCGTGGTAGCCCAGGAAGTTCGGCACGGCGCCGGACGACCGGATGTGGTCCTCGGCGATCGCGTCGAGCTCACCGGTGGTCACCCCGGGGCGGACGGCAGCGCGCACGGCCTTGAGGGCCCCGGCGGTGACCAGGCCGGAGGCGCGCATGAGCTCGATCTCGTGGGCCGTCTTGATCTGGATCATGCGTCCACTCCACTTCGCGAACAGCGGCAGCCAGGACGCCCAGCCAGCTCCGCGGTCACCGTGCACCACGACCTCGCTGGGTCAGCGCCCGGACTCGTCGTCGGGCTCGTCGTCCAGCGCCTCATCGGCACCCAGTGCCTCCAGGGCGCGTCGGGTGACCTCGTCGATCTCCCCGATGGCGTCGATCCGGCTGAGCAGCCCGACCTCTTCGTAGAACCCGGCCAACGGCGCGGTCTGTTCCCGGTAGACCTCGAGCCGGTGCCGCACGGTCTCGGGCTTGTCGTCGTCCCGCTGGACCATCTCGCCGTCGACCACCACCCGCCGGCCGGAGAGCCGGCGTACGAGTTCGTCCTCGTCGACGACGAGCTCCAGGCAGCGGTCGAGCCGGTGACCCATCTCCGCCAGCGAGTCACGCAGCTGTTCGGCCTGGGCGATGGTGCGCGGGAAGCCGTCGAGCAGGAAGCCCGCCTTGGCGTCGGGCTCGGCCAGTCGATCGGAGACCATCGCGACGGTGATCACGTCGGGCACCAGGTCACCGGCGTCCATGTACGCCTTGGCCTGCTTGCCCAGGTCGGTCTGACTGGTGACGTTGGCGCGGAAGATGTCGCCCGTCGAGATCGCCGGCACACCCAGCCGAGCGGCGATGACCTGGGCCTGGGTCCCCTTGCCCGCCCCGGGAGGGCCCAGCAGCACGACGCGCATCAGCGGAGGAACCCTTCATAGCTGCGCTGGTTGAGCTGCGTCTCGATCTGCTTCACCGTCTCCAAGCCCACTCCCACCATGATCAGCACCGCGGTCCCGCCGAACGGGAAGTTCTGGTTCTGCCCCTCTTGGGTGATCGAGAGGAACAGGTTGGGCAGCACCGCCACCAACCCGAGGTAGATCGACCCGGGCAGGGTGATCCGGGACAGCACGTACTGCAGGTACTCGGCTGTGGGTCGACCGGGGCGGATGCCCGGGATGAAGCCGCCGTAGCGCTTCATGTCGTCGGCCCGCTCTTCGGGGTTGAACGTGATCGACACGTAGAAGTACGTGAAGAAGATGATCAGCCCGAAGTAGATGGCGATGTGCACCGGGCTGCTCTGGTTGATCACGTAGTTCTCGAAGAACCTGCGGACCGGACCGCTGGAGTCGCTCTGCAGCTGGCTGAGCAGCTGGGGCAGGTAGAGCAGCGACGAGGCGAAGATGACCGGGATGACGCCGGCCTGGTTCACCTTCAGCGGCAGGTACGTCGACGTCCCGCCGTACATCCGGCGGCCGACCATCCGCTTGGCGTACTGCACCGGGATGCGGCGTTGCGCCTGTTCGACGTAGACCACCGAGGCGATGACGACGAGGGCGAACACGCAGACGACGGCGAAGATGAAGGCGCCGCGGGTCTGCAGGATCGCGCCACCCTCGGCCGGGATCCGGGCGGCGATCGAGGTGAAGATCAGCACGGACATGCCGTTGCCGATCCCCTTCTCCGTGAGGAGCTCGCCCAGCCACATGATCACGGCGGTGCCGGCGGTCAAGGTGATGACGAGGATGACCGTCGTCCACACGGAGTCCGACGGGATGATGTCCTGCGGGCAGTTCGGGAAGAGCTGGCCACTGCGGGCCAGGGCGATGATCCCGGTGCTCTGCAGCACGGCGAGTGCGATCGTCAGGTACCGGGTGTACTGGGTCAGCTTGGCCTGACCCGATTGCCCTTCCTTCTTCAGCTGCTCGAACCGCGGGATGACCACGACCAGGAGCTGGACGATGATGCTCGCGGTGATGTACGGCATGATGCCGAGCGCGAAGACCGACAGCCGGAGCAGCGCCCCGCCGGAGAAGAGGTTGACCAGCGAGTAGACGTCGCGCTGGTCGGAGGCCGCAGCCAGGTCCAGACAGCTGTTGATCGCCTCGGTGGACACACCTGGCCCCGGGACGCTGGCGCCGAGCCGGTAGACGGCGATCAGCGCCAGGGAGAACAGCAGCTTGCGCCGGAGATCTGGCGTCCGGAACGCCGCGGCGAACGCCTGCAGCACGTGCCCTCCCCGAGTTGGTCGTGTGAGGTTATCAACGTCGGCCGACATCCCCACCGCCACCGTCCCACGGGGACGACGAGAGCGGGGTCCGGCGGACCTGGACGAGTGTGGCGCAGCCCGGTCCACGACCGGACAGCAGACGGCCCCCGGGGCGCAGTCACCCTGCTCGGGTGCGCGCCCCGGGGGCCGTCGGCGGTCAGATCTGGGTGGTGCTGCCCCCGGCAGCGCCGATCTTCTCCTGGGCGGACTTCGAGAAGGCGTGCGCCTGCACGTCGACCTTCACCCCGCCCAGCTCGCCGGTACCGAGGACCTTGACCGGCTGACCCCGCCGGATGGCGCCGGCGTCGGCCAGCGTCCCCGGGTCGATGGTCCCGCCCTGCGGGAACAGGGAGGCGATCCGGTCCAGGTTGACGACCTGGAAGACGACCTTGTTGTTGTTCTTGAAGCCAGAGAGCTTCGGCAGTCGCATGAAGAGGGGGGTCTGGCCACCCTCGAAGCGGGCCGAGACCTGCACGCGAGCGCCGGAGCCCTTGGTGCCGCGACCGGCCGTCTTGCCCTTGGAGCCCTCACCGCGACCCACGCGGGTCTTCTTGGTGTGGGCGCCCGGGGCCGGACGCAGGTGGTGGACCTTGAGAGTCATGTCAGTGTTCCTTCTCGTCCGACGCTCAGACGATCTCTTCGACGGCGACCAGGTGCGGCACCGTCGCGACCATCCCGCGGATCTCGGGACGGTCCTCCTGGACGACCGAGTCGTGGATCCGCTTCAGCCCGAGCGAACGCAGCGTCTGACGCTGGTTCGGCTTGGTGCCGATGGCCGACTTGACCTGGGTGACCTTCAGCTGAGCCATCTCAGACCCCCTGACCGGCCCGCGCACGCAGCATCGCGGCCGGGGCGACGTCCTCCAGGGGCAGACCGCGGCGAGCCGCGATCTCCTCGGGACGGACGAGGTCCTTCAGCGCCTGCATGGTCGCGTGGACGATGTTGATCGGGTTCGAGGACCCGAGGCTCTTGGACAGGATGTCGTGGATGCCGGCGCACTCCAGCACGGCGCGCACCGGACCACCGGCGATGACACCGGTACCCGGGCTGGCCGGCTTCAGCAGCACGACACCGGCAGCCGCCTCACCCTGCACCGGGTGCGGGATGGTGCTGGCGATGCGAGGCACCTTGTAGAAGTGCTTCTTGGCCTCCTCGACGCCCTTGGCGATCGCCGCGGGCACCTCCTTGGCCTTGCCGTAGCCGACACCCACGGTGCCGTTGCCGTCGCCCACGATGACCAGCGCGGTGAAGCTGAAGCGCCGACCACCCTTGACGACCTTGGACACGCGGTTGATGGCCACCACGCGCTCGATGAACTGGCTCTTCTCGGCGGTACCGCCACCGGGGCCGCGGCCGCCGTCGCGGCGGTCACGGCGGTCGTTGCCGCCGCCGGCACCGCCGGGGCCACCCGTCCCGCCGGCGCCACCGCCGCGTCGCTGTGGTCCTGGCATCAGACGTCCCTCTCGATCTGCTCAGTGATGGTGCTCATCAGAAGTCCAGCCCGCCTTCGCGGGCGCCGTCCGCCAGGGCGGCGATGCGCCCGGCGTACCGGTTGCCACCGCGGTCGAAGACGACGGCGGCGATCCCGGCGGCCTTGGCACGCTCCGCGACCAGGGCACCGACCTGACGGGCGAGGGCGGACTTGTCGCCCTCGGCGCCCTTCAGGCTGGCGTCCATGGTCGACGCACTGGCCAGGGTACGGCCCACCGTGTCGTCGACCACCTGGACGTGGATGTGCCGCGAGCTGCGCTTGACCACCAGGCGCGGGCGCTCCGGCGTGCCGCCGACGCGCTTGCGGAGACGGTTGTGCCGGCGCAGCCGCGAGACGCGGCGCGCAGTGCTGACGTCGGTGCCGACGGGCTTGTGCACCCGGACACCCTTCTCGGTCTTGGCTGCCTGTGCCATCACTTGCCCGTCTTCCCGACCTTGCGCTTGACGACCTCGCCCTGGTACCGCACGCCCTTGCCCTTGTACGGGTCGGGGCGACGGATCTTGCGGATCTTGGCGGAGACCTCGCCGACCTGCTGCTTGTCGATCCCGCTCACCCGCAGGCGAGTGGGGGCCTCGACGGTGAAGGCGATCCCCTCAGGGGCCTTGACCAGCACCGGGTGGCTGAAACCGAGGGCGAACTCGAGGTCCGACCCGCGGGCCTGCACGCGGTAGCCGACGCCGACGATCTCCAGGGTCTTCTCGTACCCCTGGGTGACGCCGGTGATCATGTTGGCGATGAGCGACCGCGAGAGGCCGTGCAGGGCACGGGACTCTCGCTCGTCGTTGGGACGCTGCACCAGCAGGGTCCCGTCCTCACCGCGCTCGACGGTGATGGGAGCGGCCACCGTGTGGCTGAGCTTCCCCTTCGGCCCGGAGACGTTGACCGTTCGCCCGTCGATGGCGACGTCAACCCCGCTCGGCACCGGAATCGGGAGTCGTCCGATCCGTGACATGTCTGCTCGCTCCTCTTACCAGACGTAGGCGAGGACTTCCCCACCCACGCCCTTCTTGTTCGCCTGCTTGTCGGTCAGCAGCCCGGTGGAGGTGGAGATGATCGCCACCCCGAGGCCGCCCAGGACCTTGGGCAGGGCGGTCGACTTCGCGTAGACACGCAGGCCGGGCTTGGAGACCCGACGGACACCGGCGATGCTGCGCTCGCGGTTGGGGCCGTACTTGAGGGAGACCACGAGCTCCTTGCGGACGTGGCCTTCGACCTCGACGTCGTTGACGGTCCAGCCGCCGATGTAGCCCTCCTGCTGGAGGATCGCGGCGACCTTCGTCTTGAGCTTCGACGACGGCATGGCCGCGGCGTCGTGGTACGCCTGGTTGGCGTTGCGGATCCGCGTGAGCATGTCCGCGATCGGGTCGGTCATCGTCATGGGTACGTCGTGCCTCTCTCGCCGCGGTTCCGCACGCTGTCGTGCGCGGGCCTCTCGGCGACGTGGGTTGTGCTCCGGGGCGTGCCCGGGAGCGAGTGGCCCGCCCCGTGCGGGGCGGGCCGTACTGCGTCTGTTACCAGCTGGACTTGGTCACACCGGGCAGCTCGCCGGCGTGGGCCATCTCCCGCAGGCAGATCCGGCACAGGCCGAACTTGCGGAAGACCGCGTGGGGCCGACCGCACCGCTGGCAGCGGGTGTAGCCGCGGACGGCGAACTTCGGCGTGCGAGCCGCCTTGTTGACAAGGGCCTTCTTGGCCATCTCTTGGTCTCCTACCTTCTACGCAGACCGCGTCAGCGGGTGGTGTTCACGACGGTCTGGCCGGCGAAGGGGAAGCCGAGCCGCGACAGCAGCTCCCGGCCCTCCTCGTCGGTGGTGGCGGTGGTCACCAGGGTGATGTCCATGCCCCGGGGCCGGTCGATCCTGTCGACGTCGATCTCGCGGAACATCGACTGCTCGGTCAGACCGAACGTGTAGTTGCCGTGGCCGTCGAACTGCTTGGGGCTCAGGCCGCGGAAGTCGCGGATGCGGGGCAGGGCCAGCGAGAGCAGCCGGTCCAGGAACTCCCACATGCGGTCGCCGCGGAGGGTGACCTTGGCGCCGATCGGCATGCCCTCGCGCAGCTTGAACTGCGCGATCGACTTGCGGGCCCGCACGACGGCGGGCTTCTGGCCGGTGATGGCGGTGAGGTCGCGGACCGCGCCGTCCATCAACTTGGCGTCACGGGTGGCCTCGCCGACGCCCATGTTGACCACGATCTTCACGAGACCGGGGATCTGCATGACGTTGGGGTAGCCGAACTCGGACTGCAGGGCCGGGGCGATCTCCTCGCGGTACCGGGCCAGCATGCGGGGCAGCTCACGGGTGGGTGCGCTCATGGTGTTCAGAGGTCCTTACCGGTGCGCCGCGAAACCCGGATGTTGCGGCCTTCCTCGTCCTTGCGGTAGCCGACCCGGGTCGGCTTGTCCTCGGAGTCGATCACCATCACGTTGCTCACGTGGATGGCGGCCTCCTGCGTGACGATCCCGCCCTGCTGGGCACCGCGCTGGGTGGTGCTGATCCGGGTGTGCTTCTTCACCCGGCCGATGCCCTCCACCAAGACCTTCTGGGTCCGGGGGAACGCCGCGATGACGCGGCCCTTGGCACCCTTGTCCTTGCCGGCCAGGACGACGACGGAGTCGCCCTTCTTGACCTTCATCGACGGGGTCTTCCCGCTCGTCGGCTGAGCCATGATCACAACACCTCCGGAGCGAGCGAGATGATCCGCATGAAGCGCTTGTCGCGCAGTTCCCGGCCCACCGGGCCGAAGATGCGCGTACCGCGCGGGTCCCCGGTGTCGCGGATGATCACCGCGGCGTTCTCGTCGAAGCGGATGTAGGAACCGTCCGGACGACGGCGCTCCTTGACCGTGCGGACGATGACGGCCTTGACCACATCGCCCTTCTTGACGCCTGCGCCCGGAAGCGCGTCCTTGACGGTGGCGACGATGACGTCACCGATGCCCGCGTAGCGACGCCCCGAGCCACCGAGCACCCGGATGCACAAGATCTCCTTGGCCCCGGTGTTGTCGGCGACCCTGAGCCGCGACTCCTGCTGGATCACTTCCTGCTCCTGAATCTGAGTGGTGACAGCCGGACCGGATCGGTGAACCGGCTGTCCGGTACCCACGTGCGGACGCACCGGCAGCGATGCCGCCGGTGCGTCCGTGCACGGGTTCCGGGATGTGGCGCGCACCGAAGAGCGCGCCAGTCGTCCAGGGTACTCCCTGCTCACCGACCCCGAGGGGCCGGCTGTCGACTTCTTACTTGGCCTTCTCCACGACCGACACCAGACGCCACCGCTTGGTGGCGGAGGTGGGGCGCGTCTCCATGATCTGCACCCGGTCGCCGATGCCGGCGGTGTTCTGCTCGTCGTGCGCCTTCAGCTTGCTGGTGCGGCGCAGGACCTTGCCGTAGAGCCCGTGCTTCACGCGGTCCTCGACCTCGACGACGATGGTCTTGTCCATCTTGTCGCTGACGACCAGGCCCTCACGGACCTTGCGGTAGCCACGCCCGGCCAGGCCGGGCCCGGTCGAGGTCTCGGTGCTGGTGTTCGTGACCTCGCTCATGCGACACCCTCGTTCGGGGCGACCGAGAGACCGAGCTCGCGCTCGCGCATGATCGTGTAGATCCGGGCGATGTCGCGGCGGACGGTCTGCAGTCGCCGGTTGTTGTCCAGCTGGCCGGTGGCCACCTGGAACCGCAGGTTGAACAGCTCTTCGCGCGACTCGCGCAGCCGGGTGGCCAGCTCGTCGGCGGACAGCTCGCGCAGCTCAGGCGCAGTGAGGCCGGCGGCCATCACACCTCTCCTTCGCGAGTGATGAAGCGGCACTTCATGGGGAGCTTGTGGATCGCGCGGCGCATGGCCTCGCGGGCCACCGGCTCGTCGACACCCGACAGCTCGAACATGATCCGACCGGGCTTGACGTTCGCCACCCACCACTCGGGCGAGCCCTTGCCGGAACCCATGCGGGTCTCGGCCGGCTTCTTGGTCAGCGGACGGTCGGGGTAGATCGAGATCCACACCTTCCCGCCACGCTTGATGTGACGGGTCATGGCGATACGAGCGGACTCGATCTGCCGGTTCGTCACGTAGGCCGGCTCGAGAGCCTGGATCGCGAAGTCACCGAAGTTGATCGCGGTGCCGCCCTTGGCCCGGCCAGTGCGGTCGGGGTGGTGCTGCTTGCGGTGCTTGACCCGACGCGGGATGAGCACTGGTCAGCCCTCCGTGTTCTCGGCGCCGGCGGCCTTCGCGGCCGCGGTGCCCTCAGCACCGGCTGCCTCGCCGATGCTCTGTGCGGGAGCAGCCTCACCCGAGGCGACGGCGACGGCACTGGTGGCGTCGGCGGGAGCCTCGGACGGCTGCTCGGTGGAGACCGGGGCGTCGGCCGCTGCGCGGCCGGCCTCGGTGCCCCCGGCGGTCGTGCCGGACGAGCCGGACCGACGCTGGGGACGCTGGGCCCGCTCACGGCGCTGCTGACGCTGGGCGAGGGCCTCGAGGGCCTCCCGCTCGGCGCGCGAGCCGCTGGCGTCACCCTTGTAGATCCAGACCTTCACGCCGATGCGGCCGAAGGTCGTGCGGGCCTCGTAGATGCCGTAGTCGATGTTCGCGCGCAGCGTGTGCAGCGGGACGCGACCCTCGCGGTAGAACTCCGAGCGGCTCATCTCCGTGCCGCCGAGGCGACCGGAGCACTGCACCCGGATGCCCTTGACCTGCGGGCTGCGCTGCGCCGACTGCATGGCCTTGCGCATCGCACGACGGAAGCTCACGCGGCTGGACAGCTGCTCGGCGACACCCTGGGCGACCAGCTGCGCGTCGGACTCGGGGTTCTTCACCTCGAGGATGTTCAGCTGCACCTGCTTGCCGGTGAGCTTCTCGAGCTCACCCCGGATGCGGTCGGCCTCCGCGCCACGCCGGCCGATGACGATGCCCGGCCGGGCGGTGTGGATGTCCACTCGGACCCGGTCACGGGTGCGCTCGATCTCCACCTTCGAGATCCCTGCGCGCTCCATGCCCTTGCCCATGAGCTTCCGGATGGCCACGTCTTCCTTGACGTAGTCGGCGTACAGCTTGTCCGCGTACCACCGGGACTTGTAGTCGGTGGTGATGCCGAGCCGGAACCCGTGCGGGTTGACCTTCTGACCCACTAGCGGGTCCCTCCCCTCGTGTTGCTCTTCTGCTGCTGGGTGGCCGGGCCGGACTGCCCGGTCTCCCGACGTGCCTTGCGCGACCGCAGGGCCAGCTCAGCGCTCGAGCTCACCTCGGTCACCTCGACGGTGATGTGGCTGGTCCGCTTGTTGATGCGGAACGCCCGGCCCTGGGCACGCGGACGGATCCGCTTGAGCGTGGGGCCCTCGTCGACGAACGCGGCGCTGACGACCAGCGCTGCGGGGTCCAACTGCAGGTTGTGCTCGGCGTTGGCGACCGCGCTGGCGACGACCTTGGCCACCGGCTCACTGGCGGTCTGCGGGGTGAAGCGCAGCAGCGCCAGGGCCTCGTCGGTCGGCAGGTAGCGGATCATGTCCACCACCCGGCGTGCCTTCATGGGGGTGACGCTGACGAACCGGGCCGTGGCCCGGGCGACCGGCGTCTCCTGTCCCAACTGGGAAGTCATCTGGGTCTCTTCTCTACCTGGTCGTCGCTCAGCCGCGCCGCGACCGGCGGTCGTCCTTGACGTGCCCACGGAAGGTGCGCGTGGGCGCGAACTCGCCGAGCTTGTGCCCGACCATCGCCTCGGTGACGAACACCGGGACGTGCTTGCGGCCGTCGTGCACGGCGATCGTGTGCCCGAGCATGTCGGGGATGATCGTCGAACGCCGCGACCAGGTGCGGATGACGTTCTTGGTGCCCTTGTCGTTCTGGACGTCCACCTTGGCGAGCAGGTGGTCGTCGACGAACGGGCCCTTCTTCAGGCTGCGTGGCATGTCTGTCGGACTCCTTACCCGCTCAGCGCTTCTTGTTGGTGCGCCGGCGGCGCACGATCAGGGCATCACTGGCCTTGCGCTTGCGCGTCCGGCCCTCCGGCTTGCCCTTCGGGTTGACCGGGTGCCGGCCACCGGAGGTCTTGCCCTCACCACCACCGTGCGGGTGGTCCACCGGGTTCATGGCGACACCGCGGACGGTCGGGCGCTTGCCCTTCCACCGCATCCGGCCGGCCTTGCCCCAGTTGATGTTCGACTGCTCGGCGTTGCCGACCTCACCGATGGTGGCGCGGCACCGCACGTCCACGTTGCGGATCTCGCCCGAGGGCATCCGCAGCTGGGCGAAACGACCCTCACGGGCGACCAGCTGGACGCTCGTGCCGGCCGAGCGGGCGATCTTGGCCCCGCCACCGGGCCGCAGCTCGATGGCGTGGATGACCGTGCCGACCGGGATGTTGCGCAGCGGCAGGTTGTTGCCGGGCTTGATGTCGGCCGCGGGGCCGCACTCGACCACGTCGCCCTGCTTCAGCTTCGCCGGGGCGATGATGTAGCGCTTCTCCCCGTCGGCGAAGTGCAGCAGCGCGATGCGCGAGGTGCGGTTCGGGTCGTACTCGATGTGCGCGACCTTGGCCGGCACACCGTCCTTGTCGGCCCGGCGGAAGTCGATGAGACGGTAGGCGCGCTTGTGCCCGCCGCCCTGGTGACGAGCAGTCACACGACCGTGGACGTTGCGCCCGCCACGACCGTGCAGCGGTCGGACCAGCGACTTCTCGGGATGGTCGCGGGTGACCTCGGCGAAGTCGGCGACGGACGAGCCGCGGCGGCCCGGCGTCGTCGGCTTGTACTTACGGATGGCCATGGTTCCTCAGAGTCCCTGTCTGTTCTCTCTGGTCCGATCAGTGGTCACCGGCGCTCAGGCGCCGGGTCCACCGAAGAGCTCGATGCGGTCACCGGGGGCAACGGAGACGATGGCGCGCTTGGTGTCCTTGCGCTTCCCCATCACAGCGCCCTTGGAGCGCTTCCTCTTCCCCTGGCGGTTGATCGTGTTGACGGCGAGGACCTTCACGTTGAAGACCTGCTGCACAGCGATCTTGATCTGGGTCTTGTTCGCGTCGGGCCGGACGATGAACGTGTACTTGTTCTCGTCCAGGAGCCCGTAGCTCTTCTCCGAGATGACCGGGGACAGCAGCACGTCCCGGGGGTCGCGGACGCTCATGCCTTCTCCTCAGTCGTCTCGGTCGTGGTGGCCGGCGCGATCGAGGGCACGTCGCCGTCGATCTCGTGGGTCTCCAGGTCAGGGAGTTCGGCCGAGGAGGCCGCGCCCTTGCCGCCCCGGGCCGGGCCGGTGACGAACTCGTCCAGCGCGGTCTCGGTGAAGACGACCTCGTCGGACACCAGCACGTCGTAGGTGTTGAGCTGACCGGCCTCGATCAGGTGGACCCGCTGCACGTTGCGCAGGCTCACCCAGTTGAGGACGTCGTCCCGGTCGAGGACGACCAGCACGCGCTTGGCGGTGCTGATGGAGTCCAGGACCTTCAGCGCTGCCTTCGTCGAGGGCGCGTCACCCTCGACGAACGCGGAGACGACGTGCACGCGGCCGTCCCGGGCCCGGTCGGAGAGGGCACCGCGCAGGGCGGCGGCCTTCATCTTCTTGGGCGTCTTCTGCTCGTAGTTCCGCGGCTGCGGGCCGTGCGAGATGCCACCGCCGGTGAACTGCGGCGAGCGAAGCGAACCCTGACGGGCCCGACCGGTGCCCTTCTGGCGGTACGGCTTGGCGCCGGTGCCGCTGACCTGGGCGCGCGTCTTGGTCGAGTGCGTGCCCTGGCGTGCCGCGGCCAGCTGGGCCACGACGACCTGGTGCAGCAGCGAGACGTTGGCCGGGGCGTCGAAGAGCTCGCCGGGCAGCGTGACGCTGCCGGAGGTCTCCCCCGCCGGCGTCCGGACGTCGACCTGCCGGTCGGACCGGGTGTCGGTCGCGCCAGCCGATGTCGATGTGGTCACTTAGCGTCACTCCCTACGGGGCCACCCTTGACCGCGGAACGGACGAGCAGCAGCCCGCCGCGCGGACCGGGGACGGCGCCCTTGATGAGCACCAGGCCCTTCTCCGTGTCGACCTGGTGGACCTTCAGCGAGAGCGTGGTCGTGGTGACCGCACCCATGCGTCCGGCCATGCGCACGCCCTTGAAGACGCGACCCGGGGTCGAGGCCCCGCCGATCGAGCCGGGGGCGCGGTGCTTGCGGTGGGTGCCGTGACCCGCGCCGAGGCCCTTGAAGCCGTGACGCTTCATGACGCCGGCGGTGCCCTTGCCCTTGCTGGTGCCGATGACGTCGACCTTGGCCACGTCGGAGAAGACCTCGGCGGTCAGCTCCTGACCGACCGTGTAGTCAGCGGCGTCCTCGGTGCGCAGCTCGACCACGTGCCGGCGCGGCGTGACGCCGGCCTTGGCGAAGTGCCCGCCCTCGGGCTTGTTCACCTTGCGGGGGTCGATCGCACCGAAGCCGAGCTGGACGGCCGAGTAGCCGTCCTTCTCGGGGGTGCGCACCTGGGTGACCACGCACGGGCCCGCCTTGATGACGGTCACCGGCACGATGCGGTTGTTCTCGTCGAATACCTGGGTCATCCCCAGCTTCTCGCCGAGGAGACCACGGAATGTGCTCGCCATGTCTGGGACAGCCCTTACTGGATGTTGACGTCGACCGAGGCCGGCAGGTCGATGCGCATCAGCGCGTCGACCGTCTTCGGCGTCGGGTCGAGGATGTCGATGAGCCGCTTGTGCGTACGCATCTCGAAGTGCTCGCGCGAGTCCTTGTACTTGTGCGGCGAGCGGATGACGCAGTACACGTTCTTCTCCGTCGGCAGCGGCACTGGGCCGACGACGCGCGCTCCGGTCTTCGTCACCGTGTCCACGATGCGCCGAGCCGAGGCATCGATGGCCTCGTGGTCGTAGGCCTTCAGCCGGATGCGGATCTTCTGTCCCGCCATCGGTTGTCTTCGCTCCTGCCGATCGGTTGTGAAAGTACAAGTGGGTCTGCTGACCCTGGGTCGGGATCCCCGACCCGGCTGACGGGCGGCGGCCGATGAGGCCGCCGCCCGTCAGGGTGTCACTGGTTGATCTTGACGACCCGGCCGGCGCCGACGGTGCGGCCACCCTCGCGGATGGCGAAGCGCAGGCCCTCCTCCATGGCGATCGGCTGGATCAGCTCGACCGACATCTCGGTGTTGTCGCCGGGCATGACCATCTCGGTGCCCGCAGGCAGCGTGACGACGCCGGTGACGTCCGTGGTCCGGAAGTAGAACTGGGGACGATAGTTGTTGAAGAACGGCGTGTGCCGGCCACCCTCGTCCTTCGAGAGGATGTAGACCGAGCCCTCGAAGTTCGTGTGCGGCGTGATCGAACCCGGCTTCACGACGACCTGGCCGCGCTCGACGTCCTCGCGCTTGATGCCACGCAGCAGCAGACCGACGTTGTCACCGGCCTGACCCTGGTCGAGCAGCTTGCGGAACATCTCGACGCCGGTGACGGTCGTCTTGGTCGAGGTCGGGCGGATGCCGACGATCTCGATCTCCTCGGAGACCTTGACGATGCCGCGCTCGACGCGACCGGTGACGACCGTGCCACGACCGGTGATCGTGAAGACGTCCTCGACGGGCATGAGGAACGGCTTGTCGATCTCACGCTCGGGCTCGGGGATCGCCGTGTCGACGGCGTTCATGAGCTCCATGAGCTTGTCGCCCCACTCGGCGTCGCCCTCGAGCGCCTTCAGCGCCGAGACGCGGACCACGGGGAGGTCGTCGCCCGGGAACTCGTACTCGGACAGCAGCTCGCGGACCTCCAGCTCGACGAGCTCGAGGATCTCCTCGTCGTCGACCATGTCGGCCTTGTTCAGCGCGACCACGATGTAGGGGACGCCGACCTGGCGGGCAAGGAGGACGTGCTCCTTGGTCTGCGGCATCGGGCCGTCGGTGGCGGCCACCACGAGGATGGCGCCGTCCATCTGCGCCGCACCCGTGATCATGTTCTTGATGTAGTCGGCGTGCCCGGGGCAGTCGACGTGCGCGTAGTGCCGGTTCTCGGTCTGGTACTCGACGTGGGCGATCGAGATCGTGATGCCGCGGGCCTTCTCCTCGGGCGCCTTGTCGATCATGTCGAAGGCGGACGCCTCGTTGAGGGTCGGGTACTTGTCGTGCAGCACCTTGGTGATCGCCGCGGTCAGCGTCGTCTTGCCGTGGTCGATGTGCCCGATGGTGCCGATGTTGACGTGCGGCTTGGTCCGCTCGAACTTGGCCTTGGCCACTGGGATCCTCTCTCCGTGTCTTCGCAGTCGTGCTCGTGTCTGGGGTGGTCCGTGCTCGGGGGGCGGGCCCGGGGTACCCGGGCCCGCCGTCCCGTTACTCGCCGGTCGCCTTGGCGATGATCTCCTTGGCGACGTTGGCCGGGACCTCGGCGTAGGTGTCGAACACCATGGTGTAGCTCGCCCGCCCCTGGGTGCGGCTGCGCAGGTCGCCCACGTAGCCGAACATCTCCGACAGCGGCACCAGGGCCCGGACGACGCGAGCGCCGGAGCGCTCCTCCATCGCCTGGATGGTCCCGCGGCGGGAGTTCAGGTCGCCGATGACGTCGCCCATGTTCTCTTCAGGCGTGACGACCTCGACCGCCATCATCGGCTCCAGCAGGGCCGGGCTGGCCTTGCGGGCAGCCTCCTTGAAGGCGATCGACCCGGCGATCTTGAAGGCCATCTCCGAGGAGTCGACCTCGTGGTACTGGCCGTCCAGGAGCGACGCCTTGACGCCGACCATCGGGTAGCCGGCGAGGATGCCGTACTGCATGGCGTCCTGCATGCCGGCGTCGACCGACGGGATGTACTCCCGCGGGATGCGCCCACCCGTGACCTTGTTCTCGAACTCGTAGGTCGCCGAGTCGCCGCTCATCACGAGCGGCTCGAGGGCGATCTGCACCTTCGCGAACTGGCCGGAGCCACCCGTCTGCTTCTTGTGCGTGTAGTCGTAGCGCTCGACGGCCTTGCGGATCGTCTCGCGGTAGGCCACCTGCGGCTTGCCGACGTTGGCCTCGACGCGGAACTCGCGCCGCATGCGGTCGACCAGGATCTCCAGGTGCAGCTCGCCCATCCCGGAGATGACCGTCTGACCGGTCTCCTCGTCCAGCTTGACCTGGAAGGTGGGGTCCTCCTCGGCCAGCTTCTGGATGGCCGTGCCCAGCTTCTCCTGGTCGCCCTTGGTCTTGGGCTCGATCGCCACCGAGATGACCGGGGCGGGGAAGGTCATCGACTCGAGGATCACCGGGCTCTGCGGGTCGCAGAGGGTGTCGCCCGTCGTCGTCTGCTTCATCCCGTTGACGGCGACGATCTCGCCGGCGCCCACGCCCGCACGCTCTTCGCGCTTGTTGGCGTGCATCTGGTAGATCTTCCCGACCCGCTCCTTGCGGTCCTTGGTGCTGTTCAGCACCGGGGAGCCCGCGTCGAGCTTGCCGGAGTAGACCCGGATGTAGGTCAGCTTGCCCAGGTGCTGGTCCGTCTGGATCTTGAAGGCGAGCGCGGAGAACGGCTCGTTCTCGTCGGCGTGCCGCAGGACCTCGGTCTCGCCGTCCAGTGCGGTGCCGACGATCGACTCGACGTCCAGCGGGCTGGGCAGGTAGTCGACGACCGCGTCGAGCAGGGGCTGCACGCCCTTGTTCTTGAAGGCCGTGCCGGTGATCACCGGGTTGACCTGGCCGGCGATCGTCGCCTTGCGGATCGCGGCCTTGAGGCGCTCGGGGGCGATCTCCTCGCCGGCGAGGTAGTCCTCCATCAGCGAGTCGTCGAAGTCCGCGATGTTCTCGAGGAGCTTCTCGCGGTACTCGGCGGCCTGGTCGGCGAGCTCGGCCGGGATCTCCTCGATGGAGTAGTCCTCGCCCATCTTGGTCTCACCGCGCCAGGTGAGCGCGCGCATGAAGACGAGGTCGACGACGCCGATGAAGTCGGCCTCGGCCCCGATGGGCAGCTGCAGCACCAGCGGGTTGGCCGCGAGGCGCTCGATCATCATGTCGACGCAGCGGAAGAAGTCCGCACCGGTGCGGTCGAGCTTGTTGACGAAGCACATGCGCGGAACGCTGTACTTCTCCGCCTGCCGCCAGACCTGCTCGGTCTGCGGCTCGACACCGGCCACCCCGTCGTAGACCGCGACGGCGCCGTCGAGCACCCGCAGCGACCGCTCCACCTCGACGGTGAAGTCGACGTGACCCGGGGTGTCGATGATGTTGATGTCGTGGTCCGCCCAGGAGCACTTCGTCGCGGCGGACGTGATGGTGATGCCGCGCTCCTGCTCCTGCTCCATCCAGTCCATCGTGGCCGCGCCGTCGTGGACTTCACCGATCTTGTAGTTGATACCGGTGTAGAAGAGGATCCGCTCGGTCGTCGTCGTCTTGCCGGCGTCGATGTGCGCCATGATCCCGATGTTGCGGGTCTTGGCGAGTTGGGCCTCGTTCTGGGCCATTACGTCACTCCTCTTCGTTCTCGTCCGTGCGCGGTGTCCGGGGGTCGCCCGGGTCCACCGCGGGCAGCGGCTGCTGAGGGACTGTCGTCACCAGCGGTAGTGCGCGAAGGCCTTGTTCGACTCGGCCATCTTGTGCGTGTCCTCGCGGCGCTTGACCGCGGCACCGAGACCGTTGCTGGCGTCCAGCAGCTCGTTCATGAGGCGCTCGGTCATCGTCTTCTCGCGGCGCGCCCGGCTGTACTGGATGAGCCAGCGCAGGCCGAGGGTGGTGCTGCGCGAGGGGCGGACCTCGATCGGCACCTGGTACGTGGCACCACCGACGCGGCGGCTGCGCACCTCGAGGGCGGGCTTCACGTTGTCCAGCGCACGCTTGAGCGTGACGACCGGGTCGGTGTCGTTCTTCGCCCGGACGCCCTCGAGGGCGCCGTAGACGATCGCCTCGGCGATGGAGCGCTTGCCGTCGACGAGCACCTTGTTCACCAGCTGGGTGACCAGCTGGGACTGGTACACCGGGTCGGCGACGAGCGGACGCTTCGGCGCGGGGCCCTTGCGCGGCATTAGCTCTTCTCCTTCTTCGCGCCGTAGCGGCTGCGAGCCTGCTTACGGCCGCGGACGCCCTGGGTGTCCAGCGAGCCGCGAATGATCTTGTACCGGACGCCGGGGAGGTCCTTCACCCGGCCGCCGCGCACGAGCACCATGGAGTGCTCCTGCAGGTTGTGGCCGACGCCCGGGATGTACGCGGTCACCTCGACGCCACTGGTGAGGCGGACGCGAGCGACCTTGCGCAGCGCCGAGTTCGGCTTCTTCGGCGTCGTCGTGTAGACGCGCGTGCACACGCCGCGGCGCTGAGGGGATCCCTTCAACGCCGGGGTCTTGGTCTTCTCGACCTTGTCCTCGCGGCCCTTGCGGACCAGCTGCTGGATCGTGGGCATGGGTGGCCTGGATCTCCTGCCTGCGCTGGGTCGTGCTGTGGATGTGGTGCACTGCTGTGGTGTGCCCGGTCGCCCGGCCCTCTCGAGTCTGCCCGCGACCCACCCTCCGACCCCCGCGTTCGGGCGTGTCGCCCTCCGCGAGAACCGGCCAGTTGATCGAACCGGACTCATCGCCCCTCGCGACTCGGCACCGGCCACACCACCTTGCAGTGGGCCCCGTCTGTGACGGGAGTGGCCCCCGGCATCCGGTCGGTCCGAGGACCGATGGACACCCAGGTGCACCGCGAACGGGAGCAGGCCCAGTCATCCTGGGCACAGCTGACCACAGTACCCGGCCCTGCCGGACCGGTCAAAGCCGGGTCGACATGTGGGCTGCGCACCGGGGTCAGCCGGTCTGTCCTGCACCAACTGGCGGTGTACCGGGCACATTCCCGGGCGCTGCACGCAGCTGCCCGAGGGGTCGTGCCGGCAACGTACCCGAGTCGGACGGCGGCGGGCAGGTGCACCGCCACCGTGGACCGGCGCCGTTCGTCCACGTCGCTTCTGTCGGACTCCCGCCCTACGGTCGGTGCTGACCCGCTCACGTCGCGCACCCAGTCCTTGGTGCCCCTGCCGCCCGGAGGTAGCCGTGCTCCCCGACAACGCCCGCGAACTGAAGGCCCGGCTGTCCAAGCGGCTGAGCGAGGTGCCGCCGTCCAGCGTCGTCGCCAGCTCGGTCGACGGGCCCTCCCGGTGGAGCGGGGTCGCCCTGGGCCTGACCCCGGTCGCCGGGGGCCAGGTGCACCTGGCGATCCGGCTGATCGAGCCGGCCGACGCGGAGGTGGTGCTCGCCGGGCTGGACGCCGGCGCCCGGGACGAGGTCGACGTCCGGGTCATCGGACCGGTGCGGCCGCTGAGCTCCGCCACTCCCGAGGAGCTGCGGAGGCGCGGCCGTCCGTTGCGGCCAGGGGCGTCGATCAGCCATCGGGACGTCACCGCCGGGACCCTCGGCGGGTTCGTCCGGCGCGCCGGCGCTGCCGAGCTGCTGGTGCTGAGCAACAACCACGTGCTGGCCGACAGCGACGCGGCCACGGAGGGGGACCCGGTGCTGCAGCCGGGTGTCGCAGACGGCGGTCTCGAGACCGACCGCATCGGTGGGCTGACCTCCTTCGTCCGGTTCCGGGGCAAGCCGGGGAACCTCGTCGATGCCGCGGTCGCCGCCCTGGACCCGGGCATGGTCGCCGATCCCGCCGGCTACCCCGGGGGCCCGCTCTCCGCCGCGGTGGCGGCCGCGGACGAGACCGACCCCGAGGAACTGGTGGAGAAGGTGGGGCGCACGACCGGCCACACCCACGGACGGATCACCGCCGTCGAGGTGGACGGCGTCGGGGTGCAGTACGACGACGTCGTGCACACCTTCGACGACCAGGTGGAGATCGAGGGTCTCACCGGCGCCTTCAGCGCCGGCGGCGACAGCGGGTCGGTGATCTGGCGCAGCCGGGACCGCGCCCCGCTGGGGCTGCTGTTCGCCGGGTCCACCACCGGCGGCAGCGCCGGGGGTGGTGTCACGTTCGCCAACCCGCTGGCCACCGTGCTGCGCGAGCTCGACGTCGAGTGGTTCGCGGGCTGAGCCGAGTGGTCCATGGGCTGGGGGGCCCCGGTGGGAGGGCACCAGCGGTCGTTGCCCTGTCCTGATCGCGTGGGGAGGGGCACCATGGGGCCATGACCGACCGCGCCTCCGCCCGGGCTGCCAAGAACGCGCTGGCCTCGCGCTTCGCCTCCGACCCGGGTGTCGCCGGGGTCGGGCTCGCGCGGCAGGCCGCCGACTACGTGGTCCGGGTCGACCTGACCGAGCCGGGCGCCGGCGCCCGGGTGCCGGCCGACGTCGACGGCGTACGGGTCGTCACGCACGTGATCGGCACCGTCCGCGCCCTCTGAGCCGCCCCGGGGCCGCACTCCCCCGGCAGGCCGTTACCGTCGCGGCACGTGGCACCGACGAGGGTGCCGCGAACGCCGAGGAGGGCGCGTGCGCATCGGGATCCAGGCCAGCTACGCCGGTGACTTCAAGCAGACCGCGGAGGAGATCCGCGACCTGGAGTCCGCCGGGCTCGACGTCGCGATGTGCGCGGAGGTGTACACGTTCGACGCGGTGAGCCAGCTGGGCTACCTCGCGGCCGTGACCGACCGGGTCGAGCTGATGAGCGGCATCCTGCCCATCTACAGCCGCACCCCCGCGCTGATCGCGATGACCGCGGCCGGCCTGGACTTCGTGTCCGGTGGCCGGTTCACCCTCGGGCTCGGCGCCTCGGGCCCGCAGGTCATCGAGGGGTGGCACGGGCTGCCGTACGACGCCCCACTGCAGCGGACCCGCGAGATCGTGGAGATCTGCCGCCAGGTGTGGCGCCGCGAGCGGCTGGAGCACGACGGCAAGAAGTACCAGGTGCCGCTCCCGGCCGACCAGGGCACCGGCCTCGGCAAGCCGCTGAAGCTGATCAACACCCCGGTCCGGCCGCAGATCCCGGTGCTGCTGGCCGCCCTCGGACCGAAGAACGTCGAGCTCGCCGCGGAGATCGCGGAGAAGTGGGAGCCGATCTTCTTCCACCCCGAGCGCGCTGCCGACGTGTGGGCCGCCTCGCTCGAGGCGGGCAAGGCCAAGCGGGACCCGTCGCTGGGTGAGCTCGACGTCGTCGTCGGGGTGCCGGTGGCGATCGGTGAGGACGTCGACCACCTGGTCGAGGCGGTACGGCCGGGGATCGCGCTGTACGTCGGCGGCATGGGTGCCAAGGGCAAGAACTTCTACAACGACCTGGCCCGCCGGTACGGCTACGAGGCCGAGGCCGAAGCGATCCAGGAGCTCTACCTGGCCGGCCGGAAGGACGAGGCGGCTGCCGCCGTCCCCGAGGACCTGGTGCGGGCGACGTCCCTCATCGGGTCGGAGTCCTACGTGTCCGAGCGGATCGCCGCGTTCGCGGAGGCCGGGGTGACCACGCTCAACCTGCAGCCGCTCGACGACAGCCGGGAGGGCCGACTCCGCACCGTCGAGACGATGCGCCGCCTGGCCGGCTGATCCCCGGCGAGCCGGGGTCACCCGGCTCCTTGCGTCACGTGACGCGACAGGACGCAGAGAGGCCCCGCACGCCGGCTGGCGTGCGGGGCCTCTCTGTCACTCACTCAGCGCATCAGCGCCAGTCGTACTCCTCGAGCCGGACGGCCTCGCCCGTGCCCTGACCGAAGACGTCCGGGCTGTAGTACTGCCCGTCGTCGTAGCCGGCCATGGTGTAGACGGCGGCGCGCGCCTCCTCGGTGGGCTCGACCGTGATGTTCCGGTAGCGGCTGATGCCGGTACCGGCCGGGATCAGCTTCCCGATGATCACGTTCTCCTTGAGCCCGAGCAGGCTGTCGCTCTTGCCCTGGATGGCGGCGTCGGTGAGCACCTTCGTCGTCTCCTGGAAGGAGGCGGCCGACAGCCACGACTCCGTCGCCAGCGACGCCTTGGTGATCCCCATCAGCACCGGACGGGCCGAGGCCGGCTCGCCACCCTCGGCGACCACCCGACGGTTCTCCGTCTCGAACAGCGTCCGCTCGACCAGCGCACCGGGCAGGAACTCCGTCGCACCCGAGTCGATGATGGTCACCCGCTTCAGCATCTGGCGGATGATCACCTCGATGTGCTTGTCGTGGATCGACACGCCCTGGCTCCGGTAGACCTCCTGGACCTCGCGCACCAGGTGCAGCTGCACCTCACGCGGGCCCATGATCCGCAGCACCTCGTGCGGGTCGACTGCACCCTCGGTCAGCTGCTCGCCGACGTCGACGTGCCCGCCGTCCTCGACCCGCAGCCGCGAGCGACGCGACAGCTTGTCGTAGACGACCTCCTCGGACCCGTCGTCCGGGGCGATGGTCAGCTTGCGGAACTGGTCGCCGTCCTCGATCCGGACGGTGCCCGCCAGCTCGGCGATCGGGGCCTTGCCCTTGGGGACACGGGCCTCGAAGAGCTCGACCACACGCGGCAGACCGTGCGTGATGTCGGCACCGGCCACACCACCGGTGTGGAAGGTGCGCATGGTCAGCTGCGTACCCGGCTCACCGATCGACTGGGCGGCGATGATGCCGACCGCCTCGCCGACGTCCACCAGCTTGCCCGACGCCAGCGACCGGCCGTAGCAGGTGGCGCAGGTGCCCAGCAGCGACTCGCAGGTGAGCACGCAGCGCACCTTGACCTCGGAGACCCCGGCGTCGACGAGCTGAGCGATTAGCACGTCGCCCAGGTCCGCCCCGGCGGGGGCGATCTGGGTGCCGTCGGCAGCGACCACGTCAGCGGCCAGTGCACGGGCGTAGACGCTGGTCTCCACGTGGGCGTCACGGATGACCGTGCCGTCCACCACGGTGCCGATCGGCATGATCACGCCGCGCTCGGTGCCGCAGTCCTCCTCGCGGATGATGACGTCCTGCGAGACGTCGACCAGCCGGCGGGTGAGGTACCCGGAGTCAGCGGTCCGCAGCGCGGTGTCGGCCAGGCCCTTGCGGGCACCGTGCGTGGAGATGAAGTACTCCAGCACCGACAGACCCTCCCGGAAGTTGGCCTTGATCGGCCGCGGGATGATCTCGCCCTTCGGGTTGGCCACCAGGCCACGCATGCCGGCGATCTGGCTGATCTGCATCATGTTGCCGCGAGCGCCGGAGTTGACCATGACCCAGACCGGGTTGGTGGTCGGGAAGTTGTCGACCATCGCCTGGCTGACCTCGGCGCGTGCCCGCGTCCAGATCTCGATGAGCTCGGAACGACGCTCGGCGTCGGTGATGACGCCGCGCTCGTACTGACGCTCGATCTTGCGGGCCTCGTCCTCGTGCCGCTCCAGGATCGCGGCCTTCACCGGCGGGGTGACGACGTCGTCGATCGCGATCGTCACGCCCGAACGGGTCGCCCAGCGGAACCCAGCCGACTTGAGGGCGTCCAGCGTCGCCGCCACCTGCACCTTCGGGTAGCGCTCGGCGAGGTCGTTGACGATCGCGCCCAGCGCCTTCTTCGGCACCTGGTAGTTGACGAACCGGTAGTCCTCCGGCAGGGCCTCGTTGAAGAGGACCCGGCCCAGGCTGGTGGAGACGAGGGCCGGCTGGCCGGGCTCCCAGCCCTCGGGGGCCTCCCACGGGTCGTTCGGGCCGCTGTCGACGCCGAAGACCTCGTCGAGGCGGATGAGGACCCGCTCCTGCAGCCCGAGCACGCCCTTGTCGAAGGCCATGACGGCCTCCGCGGTCGTGGAGTAGGACTTCGGCCGCTCACCCTCGGGCACCTCGACCGTCCCGGCGAGGGAGGTCAGGTGGTAGAGGCCCAGCACCATGTCCTGGGTCGGCGCGGTGATCGGGCGACCATCGGCCGGGCTCAGGATGTTGTTGCTGGACAGCATGAGGATGCGGGCCTCGGCCTGCGCCTCGGCCGACAGCGGCAGGTGCACCGCCATCTGGTCACCGTCGAAGTCGGCGTTGAACGCCGTGCAGACCAGCGGGTGGATCTGGATGGCCTTGCCCTCGACCAGCTGAGGCTCGAAGGCCTGGATGCCCAGACGGTGCAGGGTCGGCGCCCGGTTCAGCAGCACCGGGTGCTCGGTGATGACCTCTTCGAGGACGTCCCACACGACCGGCCGCGCGCGCTCCACCATCCGCTTGGCGGACTTGATGTTCTGCGCGTGGTTGAGGTCCACCAGCCGCTTCATCACGAAGGGCTTGAACAGCTCCAGGGCCATCTGCTTGGGCAGACCGCACTGGTGCAGCTTCAGCTGCGGGCCGACGACGATGACCGAACGGCCGGAGTAGTCGACGCGCTTGCCCAGCAGGTTCTGGCGGAAACGGCCCTGCTTGCCCTTGAGCAGGTCGCTCAGGGACTTCAGCGGACGGTTGCCCGGACCGGTGACCGGCCGGCCACGACGGCCGTTGTCGAACAGCGCGTCCACGGACTCCTGGAGCATCCGCTTCTCGTTGTTGACGATGATCTCCGGCGCGCCCAGGTCGAGCAGTCGCTTGAGCCGGTTGTTCCGGTTGATCACCCGGCGGTACAGGTCGTTCATGTCGCTGGTCGCGAAGCGGCCACCGTCCAGCTGCACCATGGGGCGCAGGTCCGGCGGGATCACCGGCACGCAGTCCAGCACCATGCCCATGGGCGAGTTCTGGGTCTGCTGGAACGCCGCGACGACCTTCAGCCGCTTGAGCGCCCGCAGCTTGCGCTGGCCCTTGCCGCTGCGGATGGTCTCGCGCAGCGAGATGGCCTCGGCGTCGAGGTCGAAGCCGGCGAGCAGCTTCTGCAGCGCCGCAGCGCCCATGCCGCCCTCGAAGTACTCACCGAAGCGGTCGCGCAGCTCGCGGTAGAGGCCCTCGTCGGCGATGAGCTGCTTCACCTCGAGCTTGCGGAAGGTGTCCATCACCTCTTCGAGGCGGTCGATCTCCCGCTGGGCCCGGTCGCGCAGCTGGCGCATCTCGCGCTCGCCGCCCTCGCGCACCTTGCGGCGCACGTCGGACTTGGCACCCTCGGCCTCCAGCTCGGCGAGGTCGGCCTCCAGCTTCTGCTGGCGGGCCTCCACGTCGGCGTCGCGGCGACCCTCGAGGTTGGACTTCTCGGCGCTGATCTCGGCCTCGACGGTCGGCAGGTCGCGGTGACGCGCCTCGTCGTCGACGGAGGTGATCATGTACGCAGCGAAGTAGATGATCTTCTCGAGGTCCTTGGGCGCCAGGTCGAGCAGGTAGCCCAGGCGCGAGGGAACGCCCTTGAAGAACCAGATGTGGGTGACCGGCGCGGCCAGCTCGATGTGGCCCATCCGCTCACGACGCACCTTGGCGCGAGTGACCTCGACGCCGCAGCGCTCGCAGATGATGCCCTTGAAGCGGACCCGCTTGTACTTGCCGCAGTAGCACTCCCAGTCCCGGGTGGGACCGAAGATCTTCTCGCAGAACAGACCGTCCTTCTCCGGACGGAGAGTGCGGTAGTTGATGGTCTCGGGCTTCTTCACCTCGCCGTGTGACCACTGGCGGATGTCGTCACCGCTGGCCAGACCGATGCGCAGTTCGTCGAAGAAGTTGACGTCGAGCACTCGATGTACCCCTTTCCGGGGCTAGTTCTTCGCTTCTAGTCGATGAGGGTTGGTGCCGGCCGGCCCTGACTGCTCAGGGCCGGCCGGCGGCCGATCAGACGTCCTCGACGGACGACGGCTCGCGACGGCTGAGGTCGATGCCCAGCTCCTCCGCGGCGCGGAAGACCTCGTCGTCGGTGTCACGCAGCTCGATCGCCTGCCCGTCGCCGGAGAGGACCTCCACGTTCAGGCAGAGCGACTGGAGCTCCTTGAGCAACACCTTGAAGGACTCCGGGATGCCCGGCTCCGGGATGTTCTCGCCCTTGACGATCGCCTCGTACACCTTGACGCGGCCGAGGATGTCGTCGGACTTGATGGTGAGGAGCTCCTGCAGCGCGTAGGCGGCGCCGTAGGCCTGCATCGCCCAGCACTCCATCTCACCGAAGCGCTGACCACCGAACTGCGCCTTACCACCCAGCGGCTGCTGCGTGATCATCGAGTACGGGCCGGTGGAACGGGCGTGGATCTTGTCGTCGACCAGGTGCAGCAGCTTCAGGATGTAGACGTACCCCACGGCGATCGGCTCGGGGAAGGGCTCCCCGGAGCGGCCGTCGAACAGCCGCGCCTTGCCGGTCTCCTTGACCATCCGCTCGCCGTTGCGGTTCGGCGTCGTCGAGCCGAGCAGGCCGATGAGCTCCTCCTCCTTGGCGCCGTCGAACACCGGGGTCGCTGTGCGGGTGCCGGGAGCGGCCTGACGGGCGGCGGCGGGCAGCTTCGCAGCCCACTCCGGCGTGCCCTCGACCTCCCAGCCCTGCTTGGCGATCCACCCGAGGTGCATCTCCAGCACCTGGCCGACGTTCATCCGGCCGGGCACGCCCAGCGGGTTGAGCACGATGTCGACCGGGGTGCCGTCCTCGAGGAACGGCATGTCCTCCTGCGGGAGGATCTTGGAGATGACGCCCTTGTTCCCGTGCCGGCCGGCCAGCTTGTCGCCGTCGCTGATCTTGCGCATCTGGGCCACGTAGACCCGGATGAGCTCGTTCACGCCGGCGGGCAGCTCGTCGCCGTCCTCGCGGGAGAAGACCCGGACGCCGATGACCTTGCCGGACTCACCGTGCTTGACCTTGAGGCTGGTGTCGCGGACCTCGCGGGCCTTCTCACCGAAGATCGCCCGCAGCAGCCGCTCCTCCGGGGTCAGCTCGGTCTCGCCCTTGGGCGTGACCTTGCCGACGAGGATGTCGCCGGGGACGACCTCGGCACCGATCCGGATGATCCCGCGCTCGTCGAGGTCGGCGAGGACCTCCTCGGAGACGTTCGGGATGTCCCGGGTGATCTCCTCGGCACCGAGCTTGGTGTCGCGGGCGTCGACCTCGAACTCCTCGATGTGGATCGAGGACAGGACGTCGTCCTGCACGAGGCGCTGCGACAGGATGATCGCGTCCTCGTAGTTGTGACCCTCCCAGGGCATGAAGGCGACGAGCAGGTTCTTGCCCAGCGCCATCTCGCCCTCGTCGGTGCAGGGCCCGTCGGCGACGACCTGGCCGACCTCGACCCGCTGGCCCTCTTCGACCACCGGGCTCTGGTTGATCGAGGTGCCCTGGTTCGAGCGCTGGAACTTCAGCAGCCGGTAGGTCTGCCGGGTCCCGTCGTCGGCCATCACGGTGACGTAGTCGGCGGTGGAGTCCTCGACCACGCCCGCCTTCTCGGCCACCACGACGTCGCCGGCGTCCACGGCGGCACGCAGCTCCATGCCGGTGCCGACCAGCGGCGCCTCGCTGCGCAGCAGCGGCACCGCCTGACGCTGCATGTTCGCGCCCATCAGGGCCCGGTTCGCGTCGTCGTGCTCGAGGAACGGGATCATCGCCGTCGCGACCGAGGTCATCTGCCGCGGCGACACGTCCATGTAGTCGACGTTCTCCGGCGCGAGGTCGGTGGTCTCGCCGCCCTTGGTGCGGACCAGGACCAGGTCCTCGGCGAACCGGCCCGTCGCGTCCAGCGGCGAGTTGGCCTGCGCGACGACGAAGCGGTCCTCCTCGTCGGCGGTGAGGTAGTCGATCTGGTCGGTGACCGTGCCGTTCTCGACCTTGCGGTACGGGGTCTCGATGAACCCGAACGGGTTGACGCGGCCGAAGGAGGACAGCGAGCCGATCAGGCCGATGTTCGGGCCTTCCGGCGTCTCGATCGGGCACATCCGGCCGTAGTGGCTCGGGTGCACGTCGCGGACCTCCATGCCCGCGCGCTCACGGGACAGACCACCCGGACCCAGCGCCGACAGGCGGCGCTTGTGGGTCAGGCCCGCGAGCGGGTTGGTCTGGTCCATGAACTGCGAGAGCTGGCTGGTGCCGAAGAACTCCTTGATGGAGGCGACGACCGGCCGGATGTTGATCAGGGTCTGCGGCGTGATGGCCTCGACGTCCTGGGTCGTCATCCGCTCGCGGACGACGCGCTCCATGCGGGAGAGGCCGACCCGGATCTGGTTCTGGATCAGCTCACCGACCGTGCGCAGGCGCCGGTTGCCGAAGTGGTCGATGTCGTCGACGCCGTGGTCGGGCTCGCCGGCGTGCAGACGCACGACGTACTCGATGGTCGCGACGATGTCGTCCTCGGTCAGCGTGGAGGTGCCCTTGGGCACCTCGACGCCGAGCTTCTTGTTCACCTTGTAGCGGCCGACCTTCGCCAGGTCGTAGCGCTTCGGGTTGAAGAAGAGGTTCTCCAGCAGCGCCTGCGCCGACTCACGCGTCGGCGGCTCGCCCGGGCGCAGCTTGCGGTAGATGTCCAGCAGCGCCTCGTCCTGGCCGGCGAGGTGGTCCTTCTCCAGGGTGGCCAGCATCGTGGGCGACCACTGGAAGTGCTCGCGGATGCGGTCCTCGGTCCAGCCGAGGGCCTTGAGCAGGACGCTCACCGGCTGACGGCGCTTGCGGTCGATCCGGACGCCGACGGTGTCGCGCTTGTCGACGTCGAACTCCAGCCACGCACCACGGCTGGGGATCACCTTGGCGCTGTAGACGTCCTTGTCCGACGTCTTGTCCAGGCTCTTGTCGAAGTAGACGCCGGGGCTGCGGACCAGCTGGGAGACGACGACGCGCTCGGTCCCGTTGATGACGAACGTGCCCTTGCTCGTCATCACCGGGAAGTCGCCCATGAACACCGTCTGGCTCTTGATCTCGCCGGTGGTGTTGTTCATGAACTCGGCGGTGACGAACAGCGGCGCCGCGTAGGTCATGTCCTTGTCCTTGCACTCCTCGAGGGACGCCTTGACGTCCTCGAAGCGCGGGTTGGAGAAGGACAGCGACATGGAGCCGCTGAAGTCCTCGATCGGGGAGATCTCCTCGAGGATCTCCGCCAGGCCGCCCACCGCGCCGGCCTGCTCCTCGGGAGCGAGGGTGGCCCGCCACGCGGGGCTCCCGACCAGCCAGTCGAAGGAGGCGGTCTGGAGCGCGAGCAGGTCCGGGACCTCGAGCGGCTCGTGGATCTTGGCGAAGGAGACGCGCAGCGGCGCGCCAGGGATCTTCTGGTGGTCGGTGCCGCCGGTGCGGGGACCGGGCTGCACGTCGACCGCGGTGGTCGGGGTGCTGCTGGACTCGGTGGTGCCGGGGGTGATGCTGGTGGGGCGAGAGCCTGCCAAGATGCGTCCTTTCGAGGACCTCACGACGTGCGGGCGGTGGGTGCAGTTCGTCCTGGGTCGTCGTCGTTGTCGGCGAGGCTGACCGCGGATGCCTGCCCCGTCGGTACGGTCAACACGGGGTCTCCCGGAGCCGTTCCCGGGCACCCCTCGTGACCCGTCTCGGCGGGCTGGCAGTCAGAGGGCAGCGCAACAGGAGACCCTACCCCTGCTCAGCGCCGGTGTCCACGTCGGGCCGCCGGAGCGGCCGGGGACCCACCCACGAGGGGTGGCCGGTGCCCACCCGGCCCGGGGAACACTGGGCTCCGGAGGAGGAGCGCAGCACCGCGGGATCGGGGGCGAGCGAGGCGAGTGCCCTGCCGATGATGCCAGTGCGGCAGCCCAGCGGGAACTGCCACGCCGGGACCTGTGGGTGAACGACGTGCCTACGGAGACCCGGCCAGGGGCGACCGGACGGCGCACCGGAGCGATCTGGACGCACGACAGGGGCCGACCCACCGGAGTGGATCGGCCCCTGTCGTCAGTGCGGGGTGGTGCTACCCGGCCGCCGCGGGGGCGGCGGCAGGGTGGGGGGTCACTTGACGGTGACGGTGGCGCCGGCGCCCTCGAGGGCGGCCTTGGCCTTCTCCGCAGCGTCCTTGGCGACCTTCTCCAGGACCGGCTTCGGCGCGTTGTCGACCAGGTCCTTGGCCTCCTTGAGGCCGAGCGAGGTCAGGCCGCGCACCTCCTTGATGACCTGGATCTTCTTGTCACCGGCAGCCTCGAGGACGACGTCGAACTCGTCCTGCTCGACCGGCGCCTCGGTGGCGGCGCCGCCTCCGGCACCAGCGGCAGCCGCGACGGCGACCGGAGCGGCAGCGGTGACGTCGAAGGTGGTCTCGAACTCCTTCACGAAGTCCGACAGCTCCAGGAGGGTCATCTCCTTGAAGGCGTCGAGCAGCTCGTCAGTGGAAAGCTTGGCCATGGTGTCTCCTTGAGGGGGGTCAGTCGGTGCTGGCCGCGGAGTCCGCAGCAGCACTCTCGTCGTTGGTGGCCGGGGCGGCCGGGGTGGTGTCAGCAGCAGAGTCGGCGGGAGCAGCGTCGTCCGAGGCAGCAGCGCCCTCGGCCGGCTTCTTCTCCTTGAGGGCCTCGGCCAGTCGGGCGACCTGCGACAGCGGGGCCTGGAACAGCCCGGCAGCCTTGGTGAGGTTGCCCTTCATGGCGCCGGCCAGCTTGGCCAGCAGGACCTCACGGGACTCGACGTCGGCGAGGCGGGTGACCTCGGCTGCGTCGACCGTGCGGCCCTCGACCACGCCGCCCTTGATGACCAGCAGCGGGTTGGCCCGCGCGAAGTCACGGATGGCCTTGGCGGCCTCGACCGGGTCGCCCTCGATGAAGGCGATCGCGGTGGGGCCGTTGAGCAGCGGGGCCAGGTCGGAGTGACCGACCGAGTCCGCTGCACGCTTCGTCAGGGTGTTCTTGACGACGGCGTAGCTGCTGCCCGCACCGAGGGAACGACGCAGCTCGGTCAGCTGCGCCACGGTCAGCCCGCGGTACTCGGTGAGCACGGCCGCGCTGGACTTCTGGAACCGCTCGGTGATCTCTTCGATCACCGCGGCCTTCGCCTGCGTGGGCATGGGCCTCCTCTCGTCTGTCGGGCGACCACCGGCGACGTGCGCCCGGGGCGATCGGGCCCGGAGACGAGGAACGCCCCGGCGCAGGGCGCACGGGGCGAGGGACGATCACGGTGCAGGCGCTGAGCCCGTGCCGCGACACGTTCGTCGAACCGTCCACCTGCGCGGGTCGTCCGGTCGTTTCCGGACCTTCGATCGCACGCGGACGTGCGACGACCAGCGGTCTTGGGGGGAACAGCGGCAAGAGTACACGCCCCTGTGGGGCCGGACGCACGAGGGCCCCGCAGCGACGTGCGCTGCGGGGCCCTCGCCGGGGGCGGCGTCCGTCGATCAGGCGGAGGGCTCGTCCACGGTGAGGTTGCGGGTGCGGTTCGGGTCGACCGGGATGCCCGGGCCCATGGTGGTGGAGACGGTGATCTTCCTCAGGTACCGGCCCTTGGCCGCGGACGGCTTGGCCCGCAGCACCTCGTCGAGGGCGGCGGCGTAGTTCTCCACCAGCTTGGTCTGGTCGAAGGACGTCTTGCCGATCACCAGGTGCAGGTTGGCCTGCTTGTCGACGCGGAAGTTGATCTTCCCGCCCTTGATGTCGTTGACGGCCTTGGTGACGTCGGGGGTCACCGTGCCCGTCTTCGGGTTGGGCATCAGGCCACGGGGGCCGAGGATGCGGGCGATGCGACCGACCTTCGCCATCTGGTCCGGGGTGGCGATCGCGGCGTCGAAGTCCAGGAAACCGCCCTGGATCTGCTCGATCAGGTCGTCGGAGCCCACGACGTCGGCGCCGGCGGCCTCGGCCTCGGCTGCCTTGTCGCCGGTCGCGAAGACGATCACGCGAGCGGTCTTGCCGGTGCCGTGCGGCAGGTTGACCGTGCCACGGACCATCTGGTCGGCCTTGCGGGGGTCGACCCCGAGCCGGATGGCGACCTCGACGGTCGCGTCGTACTTGGTGGTCGAGGTCTCCTTGGCCAGACCGGCGGCCTGCAGCGGGCTGTACAGGTTGTCCGCGTCGACCAGCTCAGCGACCTTGCGGTAGTGCTTGCCGTGCTTTGCCATGGTGGTTCTCCTTCCCCCCGGGAGCGGGGGTCGCGTGGTGCGCGGGCCTGGCGAGGCCCTCCCACGAGTACTGGCCGGGTCCGCGTGGACCCGGGTCGTGCAACGCCGCCGTCAGCCGGCGGCTGCCGTCACTTGACGGTGATGCCCATCGACCGGGCGGTGCCGGCGATGATCTTCTCGGCCTGCTCGAGGTCGTTGGCGTTCAGATCGGCCATCTTCGTCTGCGCGATCTCACGGACCTGGTCGCGGGTGACCGTCGCGACCTTGGTCTTGTGCGGCTCACCCGAGCCCTTCTCCACACCGGCGGCCTTCAGCAGCATGCGCGCTGCCGGGGGCGTCTTGGTGACGAAGGTGAACGACCGGTCCTCGAAGACCGAGATCTCGACGGGGATGACGCTGCCGCGCTGCGCCTCCGTCGCGGCGTTGTACGCCTTGCAGAACTCCATGATGTTGACGCCGTGCTGACCGAGGGCGGGGCCCACGGGCGGCGCGGGGGTGGCCGCACCGGCGTTGATCTGGAGCTTGATGACCGCGGTCAACCGCTTCCTGGGGGGCATGACTTCCTTCTTCTGCGGATCGGGGGTGGTGCTGCGCTGCCTGTGCCAGGGTCAGATCTTGGTGACCTGGGTGAACGACAGCTCGACCGGCGTCTCGCGGCCGAAGATGGAGACGAGCACCTGGAGCTTCTGCTGCTCCGGGTTGATCTCGTTGATGGTCGCCGGCAGCGTCGCGAACGGACCGTCCATGACGGTGACGGACTCGCCGACCTCGAACTCGACCTCCGGCGCGGGGCCGGCGCTGGGGGCGGCCTCGGTCGCGGAGACCGGCTTGGCGGTCGTCGCCGGGACCAGCAGGTTGACGACCTCGTCGATGCTCAGCGGCGAGGGCTTGGAGGTGGCCCCGACGAAGCCGGTGACGCCCGGGGTGTTGCGGACCGCTCCCCAGGACTCGTCGTTGAGGTCCATCCGGACCAGCAGGTACCCCGGCAGCTTCTTGCGGTTGACCTGCGTCCGCTTGCCGTTCTTGATCTCGGTGACCTCCTCGGTGGGCACCTCGATCTGGAAGATGTAGTCCTCCATGTCCAGCGACGTGATCCGGGACTCGAGGTTGGTCTTCACCTTGTTCTCGTAGCCCGCGTAGGAGTGGATCACGTACCAGTCGCCGAACTGCCCGCGCAGCGTCGAGCGCAGGGCGTCCGCCGGGTCCTCGTCCTCTGCCGCCGCGGCCTCGAGGGCCTCGCTGACCGGCAGGTCGTGGTCGGGGGCCGGCTCGGGCGCCGGGTCGGCGGCGAGCGTGGCCGGCTCCCCGGTCTCGACGTCGGGGACGACGTCGGCGGCATCGGTGCTGGTGTCCTGGTCGGCGGTGTCGCTCGATCCCTCGGCGGACCCGGTCTCGCCGGCGCCCGTCTCGAGGTCGGCGCTGCCGCGCACGTCCGCACGCGCGTCGTCGAGGTCGGTGCCCTCGACGGCGCTGTCGGTCTCGAAGGGCTCGCGGGGGTCAGTCACAGGGTCTCTTCCTTGTCGGGTGCGGTGCAGGCGCGGACGGTCAGCCGAAGACGGCGAGCACGCCCTGGGCGAAGAGGAGGTCCAGGCCGGCGACGATCGCGACCATGACGGCCACGAAGATGATCACCACGGTGGTGTAGGTGATCAGCTCCTTGCGGCCGGGCCAGATGACCTTGCGCAGCTCGGCGACGACCTCGCGCAGGAACCGCCCCAGGTTCCGCTTCTCCTTCAGCTCCGCGGCGCGTGCCCGCTCGGCGTCGGCCCGGGTGCGGGTGCCCTCCCCCGTGGGTCCGGCGTCCGGCGTCCGGTCGGCCGGACGGCGGGAGGACCGGGACCGGCGCTGGGTGGGGGTGGCGACGACCTTGTCCTCGTCGGACTCCGCCTGGTCGGCGACACCGGCCTCGGCGGCCTCGAGCGCCTCCGCGTCATCCACGCCCGGCGTCTCGGCGTCGAGCTGCTCGGCGTCGACCTGCTCGCCGTTCGGCTCGCCGTCCTTCTCGCTCACAGCGCCTCGCTCACGTCGGTCCGGCTCACTTCGGTCGGCTCATCTCGGTCGGTCGTCAGGTCGTGGCAGGGGTGACAGGACTTGAACCTGCAGCCTGCGGTTTTGGAGACCGCTGCTCTGCCAATTGAGCTACACCCCTAGGGATCGCCGGGCCCGCGTCGCGGCGCGGCCCCAGTCTCGACGTGACCCCCCGAAGAGGGCCTCCGGGGCACGCCGGTGGCGGGGTCCCACAGGCCCCAGGTCGTCGAGTGTACGGGACCGACCCGGGGGGCAGCGAACACGGGAGGCGAGGCCCCCGCCCGGGCCCTCAGACGGGGCGAGCGGACAGGCCGGGCGTCCCCGCCCGTCTGCCACGATCGGATCATGTCGACCGCCACTGCGCCCGGGCCCGATCCCGCCGAGCCGGCGCCACCGGTGGATCGGCGGGTCTCCCGGCGGGTCGGTGCCCTCACCTCCTCGACGACGATGGCCGCAGACGCCCGCGCCAAGGCGCTGCGGGCGACCGGGCGGCCGGTGGTCAACCTGGCCGCCGGGGAGCCGGACCACGCCACGGCCGACCACGTCGTCGCCGCAGCCGTCCGCGCGGCCCGGGACCCGGCGATGCACCGGTACACCCCGGTCGAGGGCCTCATGGAGCTCCGGGAGGCGATCGTCGCCAAGACGCTGCGCGACTCGGGCCTCACCGCCCGGCCCACCGACGTCCTGGTCACCGCCGGGGGCAAGCAGGCGGTCGCCCAGGTGCTGGCGACGCTGCTGGACCCCGGCGACGAGGTCCTGCTGCCGACTCCGCACTGGACGACCTACCCGGAGGCGATCCGGCTGGCCGGTGGCGTCCCCGTCCCCGTGGTCGCCGACGAGGCCAGCGGCTACCTCGTCTCCGTCGGGCAGTTGGAGGCTGCGCGCACCCCGCGCACCAAGCTGCTGCTGTTCAACTCCCCGGCCAACCCGACGGGCGCCGTCCACCCGCCCGAGGAGGTGGCCGAGATCGGCCGGTGGGCACTGGCGGCCGGCCTCTGGGTGGTCACCGACGAGATCTACGAGCACCTGACCTACGACGGGACGACGGCGGCGTCCCTGCCCGCCCTGGTCCCGGAGATCCAGCCGCGGTGCGTCGTCGTCAACGGGGTCGCCAAGGCGTACGCGATGACCGGCTGGCGGGTGGGCTGGCTGATCGGGCCGGCGGACGTGGTGGCCGGCGCAACGGCCCTGCAGTCGCACTCGGCCGGCCACGTCTCGAACATCGCGCAGGCCGCCGCGGTGGCCGCGCTGACCGGCGACCAGTCCAGCGTGGCGGAACTGCGGGCCGCGCTCGACCGCCGCCGCCGGACCGTGGTCGGGATGCTCCGGGAGATCCCCGGGATCGCCTGCCCGGAGCCCCTCGGTGCCTTCTACGTCTACCCCTCGGTCACCGCGCTGCTCGGCCGGTCGATCGCCGGCCGCACCGTCACCACGAGCGCCGAGCTGGCCGAGCTGCTGCTGGAGCAGGCACAGGTCGCCGTCGTCCCCGGCGAGGCCTTCGGCACGCCGGGGTACCTCCGGCTGTCCTACGCCCTGGAGGACGACGACCTGGTGGAGGGGGTCCGCCGGATGCAGCAGCTGCTGGGCTCCGCCGACTGACGCCCCACGCGCGGGATCAGCCGAGCGCGACGACGGCGCGCGCCAGGGACAGCACCTTCTCGCCACCACTGGTCACGGTGAGGTCGATGCGCACCCGGCCGCCCTCGAGGAGCGCGGCGACCCGGCCGCGCACGGTGAGCTCGGCACCGAGCTCGTCGTCCGGCACCACCACCGGCCGGCTGAAGCGCACCTGGTAGTCGACGACGGCAGCCGGATCGCCGGCCCAGGCGGTGACCGCGCGGACGGCGAGGCCGGCGGTGAGCATCCCGTGCGCGATCACGCCGGGGAGGCCGACCTCGCGGGCGACCCGCTCGTTCCAGTGGATGACGTTGAAGTCACCGGAAGCCCCGGCGTACCGCACCAGGTCGGCGCGGGTGACCCGGGAGGTCTGCTCGGGGAGCTCGGCGCCGACCTCGACGTCGGCCGGTCGCGGGCTCACGCCGTGCCCCGGGCGACGAGCATGGAGCGGGTGGTGCAGACCGGCTCGCCGTCCTCGGTGGCCAGGTCCACCCGGGTGGTCAGCATGTCGTTGCCGGCCACCGTCTTCACCGCGTCGATCGTGGCGGTCGCGACCAGCCGGTCGCCGGCCCGGATCGGGCGGTGGTGGGTGAACCGCTGCTCGCCGTGGACGACCCGGCTGTAGTCGAGCCCGACCTCCGGGTCCTCGACCACGACGTCGGCCGCACCGAGGGAGAGCACGATGGCGAAGGTCGGCGGGGCGATGACGTCGGGGTGACCGGCGGCACGCGCGGCGGCCGGGTCGCGGTAGACCGGGTCCGGGTCGGCCAGGGCCGTGGCGAACTCCGCGATCTTCTCTCGCCCGACCTCGTACACGGCAGAGGGCGGGTAGCTGCGCCCGACCAGTCCTGCGTCCAGCGTCATGCTCCCCGCCCTCTCCTCGCGACCGCTGCGGTCAGCGCGTCTCGCGGTGGACCGTGTGCTTGCGGTCGGTGGGGCAGTACTTCTTCAGCTCGATCCGGTCGGGGTCGTTCCGCCGGTTCTTGCGGGTGATGTAGTTGCGGTTCTTGCACTCCTGGCAAGCCAGGGTGATCTTCGGACGAACGTCGGTGGCTGCCATGAGCGCATCCTCGCCTTGTCGGTGGTCGAGAGTTCCTCGACGCGTCGGGTGGTGCCCGCGCCCGGCGGATGCCGAACACGACGACGGACCCCGTTCCCGGGGTCCGTCTGGGGTAGCGGTGACCGGACTTGAACCGGTGACACAGCGATTATGAGCCGCTTGCTCTACCAGGCTGAGCTACACCGCCAGGCGACCGTGCGGCCCGGTCTTCCGACTGGACCGGCGGTCGGGCATTCGATCGTACGAGCCCCTTTACGGAATCGAACCGTAGACCTTCTCCTTACCATGGAGACGCTCTGCCGACTGAGCTAAAGGGGCGTTGCTCCGAAGAGCCGTGCAGAACTGTACCTGATGCCCTTCGGCCTCCCTGCAGGGGCCCGCCGCGAGCCTGCGAGCGGTGGGGGGCAGGGAGGTCCTTTCTCAGGTACGGACGAACAGTCGCCGGTGGGTGGCCCCCGGCGCGGCGGCACGGACGCCGGTGCGGGCCAGCAGCCAGCCCTCCAGTCGGTCCTCGGGCAACGGCCGGCTGACGAGGAAGCCCTGCAGCTTGTCGCAGCCCATCTGGGTCAGCAGGTCCCGGGTCATCTCGTCCTCGACCCCCTCGGCGACCACGCGGAGCCCGAGGTTGTGCGCCAGTTCGACGATCGACCGGGCGATGAAGGACTCGTTCGAGCTCGTCGACATGCCCAGCACGAAGGACTTGTCGATCTTCAGCTCGTCGATCGGCAGCAGCCGCAGCTGGGACAGCGAGGAGTAGCCGGTGCCGAAGTCGTCCATGGAGAGCCGCAGGCCCAACGCGTGCAGGTCGGCCAGCACGGTGCTGTTGCGCACCGTGTCGTCGACGACGCTGCCCTCGGTGAGCTCGAGGGTCAGCAGCTCACCCGGGACACCGTGGCGGCGCAGCGCGCGACGGACCCGGTCGACGATGTCCGGCTCGGCGAGGCAGTGGGCGGAGAGGTTGACCGCGACCGACAGCGCGATGTCCTGGTCCAGCCACCGCCGGCAGCGGTCCAGCGCCTTGTCCAGCACGTGGTCGGTGAGCAGGCCGATCCGGCCGATCTGCTCGGCCAGGCTGATGAAGTCGTCCGGCGAGATGTCCCCGTAGCGCGGGTGGGCCCACCGCACGAGCGTCTCCACCGAGACGATGTCGGCGGTGCGGGTGTCCACGATGGGCTGGAAGACCACCGAGATCTGCCCGTCGGCGATCGCGGTCTCCAGCTCGGCACCCAGCTGCAGGCGGCGCAGGCTCTGCTGGTCCAGGACGGGGTGATAGGTCGCCACTCCCCCGGAGCCCTGTGCCGCGAGCAGCGCGACGTCCGCCCGCTGGATCAGCGTGCCGGACTCCGATCCGTGGACCGGCGCCGCGGCCACCCCGATGGTCAGCGCGACCTCCAGGTCGAGCCCGGCGACCCGGGCGCGGGTGGAGGCGGCCTCCCGCAGCCGGCGGGCGGCCCGCTCGGTGGCGGCCAGGGACAGGCCGGGCAGCAGGACGGCGAACTGGCCGCCCTCCATCCGCGCGACGACGGCCTGCGGCGGCGCGTGCTCGCGGAGCAGCCCGGCGGTGACCAGGAGCAGTTCGTCGCTGGCGCCGTGCCCGAGGGTGTCGGTGACGTCGGTGTAGCCGTCCAGGGCCGCGAGCACCAGCCCGGCACGGGCGGTCGCCGGCTCGGCCAGCAGCAGTGCGTCGATCTCCCCGCCCAGCCGCTGCCGGTTGGGCAGCCCGGTCAGCCGGTCGTGGTCGCCGTCGTGCCGGATCTGGCTGAGCAGCTGCTGCTGGCGGATGGCGGCGTTGACGTGGGTCAGCATCGACTCCAGCGCACTGCGGTCTCCGTCGGCGAAGGAGACGATGTCCCCCTGCCGGTCGCACACCTCCAGGTATCCCGGCTCACCGGCTGCGGTGGTCACGGGCGCGCCGAGCACCTCGCGTGCACCACGGCGGAGGAGCGCTGCCCGCTCCGCGTCGTCGGCCCGACCGAAGGAGACGAAGACGGGACCATCGGCGCCCGGGACGACGGCGCGCGCCCGGACCAGGTCGTCGGGGTCGCCTGGTCCGTCGTACCAGGCCAGGTCCCGGTCGGCCGCATCGACGACCAGCTGCGGCCCCTCGTCCAGGTACGGAGGCAGCCACAGCGCCACACGGTCGGCGTTGAGGAGCTCACGAACGGCCCGGACGATCTCCCGGGTGCCGGCCTCGTCGGCGGACACCAGCTCCACCCGCCGGGCGAAGTCGTAGACCCGCTGGACCGTCCGCCGTTCACGGGAGACCCGGAAGGACTGTCGGAACAGGACGAAGATCGCCAGCAGCAACGGCACGATGAGCACCCAGGCCCACGGCGTCCGACGGGTGAGCAGGAGGGCGATCACCGCGACGACGACGCTGAGCGGCCCGATGGCCGCGTTGGGCAGGGCGCTCAACCAGAAGCGCCATCCGGGGAAGCCGTCGGCCAAGCTGATCGCAGCTCCGACCCCGATCACGCTGATCAGCCAGACGACGAAGACGGCAGCGATCAGTGCCAGCCAGGACGAGGGCCGTTCCACGTCGAGCGGCCGGAAGAGGTCCAGCACCGCCACCGCGCCGGCGATCTCGGCCACGGCGAGAGCCGCGTTGAAGACCAGTTTGGCGGCGGGATACCCCTGCCAGCGCATCGCGAGGACAGTTCCCACCAGGAACGCGGTGGCGGTCCAGGGCCCACCGATCTCGACGAGACCGAAGACGATGACCACCTCGGTCGGCGAGGCAGAGATGGTCTGCCTGCGGAACTCGAGGTCCAGTTGCACGAGTTCGCCGAGGGCGAAAGCGAGGACGAGCCCCACGAGGACCAGTGGCGCGGACAGCGTCCAGCCGTCTCGCAGGGTCGTCGAGGCCAGCAGCCCTGCCACGACGATCGCCAGGACGGCGATCGCCCAGGGGCGCTTGAGGAGGGGGATCCCCTGCTGCAGAGGAACCGCGGACTCGGCCAACATGACCCTGTCTGTTCTGGGATCGGTCGCCAGAACCTAACAGCGGACAGGCGCCCTGCGAGGAACTCGCTCAGCCGAGGTCACCCGATGTAGGGCACCTCGAACCAGGCGGCGTCCGGTCAGCGACCCCACTTCCACGGCCGACCCGACTTCCACGGGGCGCGGATGGCGGTGGACTTCGGCTGGATGGTCCGTGCAGACATGACGTCTCCTGAGGGCATGAGTGGGCTCGGGGATCGCGGCAGCCGCCCACGCGGGGGCAGAGCGTCGTCCGGCACAGACCGCAATGAAGAGACTGCAGCGGGTCACCCACACGCGCAAGATTAGACACGACTGGGCTAATGATCTTCGTTGTGTCGCCACTGTGCGTGACGAGCGATCTGCCCAGAGTCACGTTGGGGTGTCGCTGAACCGGTGTCAGCGTGGTGGACGGGGTTCCGGGAGCTCTGCGCGGGGCGGGTCGTCGAGCCGATCCCACAGCGAGGGCTCCGGGGGCCCCAGCGAGCCCAGCACGGCGGCCACCTGTGCGAAGCCGGTCCGCGCGGCTGCCCCGACCGCGCCGGGGACCGGCGTCTCCTCCCCCAGGAGCTCGACGGCGTCCCGCTGCGCGTCCTCGGCCGTGCGGACCCGGCCGGTGTCCGGCCCCATCCGCACCTCGCCGTCCGCGCCGACCGCGATCGCTGCCAGGTCCAAGCCAGCACTGAGCGGGTCTCCCCGGGGCCCGCGGAGGAAGAAGCTGGGCACGGTCACCCCGAGCGTCCACAGCAGCTGGCGGTCGACGGCCGCCTCGTGCTCCTGGCTGTACGCGAGCCCGTACCTGAGCCGCTGCCCGTGCTCCTGGACCGCCACGGTGGCACCGACGAGCTCCGCCGACGACGACGCAGGTGCGTCCACGGCCGCCAGGGCGGCGTGCACAGCGGTCACCACCGGCTCGCTCCGGGCCTCGTCGGCGAACAGGAGCGCCAGCCCGCGCAGCGCGGCGTCGGTCGACGCATCGAGGCGACCCTCCGGGCCGCCGTCGCGCACGGCCGCCTCCAGCACCGGCAGCACGACACCGACCTGTCCGGCCACCAGTCGGCTCACCTCCGCGCCGATCCCGGCGAGAGTCTCCTGGTCGACCAGCACCTTGTCCGGTGAGTCCGGCGCCACTCCCCGGCCCAGCGACTGGAGCGCCGCCCCGCCCGCCGCCGCACCCGGGCCGGCCGCGGCGAGGGTGACGACCGCAGCCAGGTCCTCCGTCCCGCCCGGCCAGGGCCGGCTCAGCAGCGTCGTCCAGACAGCCGGGTCGGCGAGCAGCTCGCCCGCCGGACCTGCGTCGCCGGCACGGCGCAGCACGGTCAGCGCCGTCTCCACGGGGTCGGCGGCCGTCGGGCGCACCCGGGCGGCCGCGCCAGCTCCCTGCGCCGCCTCCCGCGCCAGGAACTGGCGCCCCCAGGACGCAGCGAGGGCGGAGACTCCGGCCCCACGCCGGCCCGCCAGGGCGCCCAGCACCGTGCCCATCCCGACCGCCAGCACGTCGACCGCGCCGTCGGGGTCCGCCGGCGGCAGCCGCAGGTCGCCCAGGGCGCGACGGGCCGGGCTCCCCGAGGCCGCCCCACCGGCCACCGAGCCGAGCGTTCCCGCCAGCAGGTCGGCCAGCGCGTCGACGGAGCCATCCCCCTCGCCCAGCACGGTGAGCAGCCAGCGGAGGCCCTCGGCGCCGAGCCGCGCGGCCACGGCAGCTGCGAAGGCAGGGCTCGCCGCGTGGCCGGACCAGCGGGCGGCCGCAGCATCGAGCCGCTGGGCCGTGCCCGGCCGGAGGAGGTCCGCCGCCGCCTCCCTCCCCAGCGCGGCGAACGCGCCGTCCCCCCACCCCGGCATCCGCCCCGCGAGCCAGGCGGTGACCCCTGCGGCGTCCCCGAGGCGGGCGGCCCCGCCCAGTGGCGCGGCGACCGCGGCGAGCACCGCGGCGACGGCCGTGGCGTCGGCGGCCAGGTCGTCCAGCAGTGCCCGGTGCTCGGCGGCCCGGTCGACGTCGTCGGCAGCGACCGCGGCGCTGAGGTCGGCGGCCTCGTCCCGGCCCGGACCGGGGACACCGCCGTCCCACGCCGGCCCCACCAGCACGGCGAGTCGGGACCCGGCCCTCGCGAACTGCTCGCGCTGATCGGCTCGCAGGTCCGCGATCCGGGTGAGGACTGCCAGCCAGAGCTCGCGGTGGTCACCGAGCCGGGCGGCCGCCGTCGCCAGCGCACCGTGCAGCTCCCCGGCCACCGTCCGTGCCGTGGCGACCTCGGCGGTCAGCGCCGCCGCATCGGCTCCCTGCCAGCCGGAGTCGACGGTCGCCGCACCCAGCAGGTGGACCGTCGTCCCCGCCGCGAAGCCGGCCGAGGCGAGCTGGTCGAGGACGTCCCCCAGGGCAGCCGGGGAGCCCGGCGGGTCGGGGAGCCCCATCGGTGTGGGGAGCAGCCCGCTCACCGGGGCACCGCCGTGCCACGCCCGGGCAGCAGCCCGGCGTCCACCTGCTGCCAGGAACCGGCTGCCGTCGTCACGGCGCCGCGCAGCCAGGCGAGCTCGCCCACCAGGCAACCACCGGCGGCCGCCACCGTCTCGCCGAACCCGGCCACGACCGGGCCGAGCGGCCCACCCACCCCCGGCCCGTCGCCGGCCGCGCCGATCTGGCCGGCACGGGCCGCTGCGGCGTCCAGCACCCCGGCCAGCGCGTACAGCCGTGCCGGGACCACCTCGATGACCATGCCGGGCAGTCTCGCGGCCGGGCGGTGTCCACCGCCGCCGTCGTCCACAGGGCCGGTGGCGTCACAGGCCGGGTGGGGCGCCGTCGTCCACACCGTCCACAGGCTCTGTCCACAACCGGTGGACGACGGCGGAGCACCGTGGCGGGCGACCTCTACGCTGCCCGCGTGCGAACCGGACGGCCCGAGCGAGGCGATCCCGAGGCCGGGTCGACGCTGCCCTTCGTGCTGGTCTGCTGGTTGGTGGGCGCGCTGATGGCGTTCGGGGCGATCGCCGCCTCCGACGCCTTCCTGGAACAGCAGGAGGTCCAGTCGATCTGCGACGGTGCGGCGCTGGCGGCGGCGAACCAGGCCGACGAGGCCGCCGTCTACACCCGCGGGGTGGGCACCGAGCTGCCGTTGACGCGCGCCGCGGCCGAGGCGGCGGTGGCCGACCAGCTCGGCGATGCCGGCGTGGCCCTCGACTCGTGGTCGGCGGCGACCGACGGGGCCGAGGTGACCGTGCGGTGCAGCCGGTCGGTCCCGATCGCCTTCGGCTGGCTCTTCCTGGCCGGCGAGCCACTGGAGCGCACCGCCGTGGCCAGCGCCCGGGCACCGACCGCCTGAACGAGGACGGCCCCCGACCGCGTGGTCGGGGGCCGCCGTACCAGGTGTGGCGGGTGAAGGATTCGAACCTTCGTAGGCTAAGCCGACGGATTTACAGTCCGCTCCCATTGGCCACTCGGGCAACCCGCCGTGGTGGTACCGGGAGAGCTTACAAGACGGGGGACGACGCCCTCGCCGGGTCCCCGGCGGCGCGTCGTCCCCACTGAGGAGGAACCGACATGGCCGATGCGTCCTTCGACGTGGTGAGCAAGGTCGACCGGCAGGAGGTCGACAACGCCCTGAACCAGGCGGGCAAGGAGCTGTCGCAGCGGTTCGACTTCCGCGGCGTCAACGCCACCATCGCCTGGGCCGGCGAGGAGGCGGTGGCCCTGCAGGCCGACACCGAGGAGCGGGTGGCCGCGGCGCTCGAGGTGTTCAGGGAGAAGCTGGTCAAGCGGGGCATCTCGATGAAGGCGCTGGACGCCGACGAGCCGCAGTCCTCGGGGAAGGTCTACAGGATCTCCGCCCGGATCCAGCAGGGGATCGCCTCGGACAAGGCCAAGGAGATCGCCAAGGCCATCCGCGACGAGGGCCCCAAGGGCGTGCAGGCGCAGATCCAGGGCGACCAGCTCCGGGTCAGCGGCAAGAAGCGCGACGACCTGCAGGCGGTCCAGCAGCTGCTGAAGAGCAAGGACTTCGAGATCGCGCTGCAGTTCGACAACTACAGGTGAGCTGAGGGACGGCCCCCGCGCCGCGGCGAGGGGGCCGTCAGCCCAGTTCCCGGGCCATCTGCTGGAGCCGGGCGATGCGCTCGGCCATCGGCGGGTGGGTGGCGAACATCGACGCCATGCCCTGGCCGCGGAACGGGTTGGCGATCATCAGGTGGCTCTGGGTGACCAGCCGGTCGTCCTGCGGCAGCGGCCGGGCGGCCACCCCGCGGTCGAGCTTGGAGAGGGCACTGGCCAGCGCCAGCGGGTCGGAGCTGAGCCGGGCGCCGGAGGCGTCGGCCTGGTACTCGCGGCTGCGGCTGACCGCCATCTGGACCAGGCCGGCGGCGACCGGGCCGAGGAAGACCAGCAGCAGGCCGCCCAGCCCGCCGCCCTGCCGGTCCTCGGACCGGCCACCGAACAGCGAGGCGAACATCGCCATGTGCGCCAGGTAGGTGATCACCGTGGCCATCGCGCCGGCGACCGAGCTGATCAGGATGTCGCGGTTGTAGACGTGCGACAGCTCGTGGGCGAGCACCCCGCGCAGCTCCCGGCGGTCCAGCAGCTCCAGGATCCCCTGGGTGCAGCAGACGGCGGCGTTGCGCGGGTTGCGGCCGGTGGCGAACGCGTTGGGCTGGTCCGTGGGGCTCACGTACAGCCGGGGCATGGGCTGGCGGGCCTCGGTCGCGAGCTCGCGCACGATCGCGTAGAGCTGCGGGGCCTGCGTCTCGGTCACCGGGAAGGCGCGCATGGCCCGCAGCGCCAGCTTGTCGGAGTTGAAGTACGCCCAGCCGTTGACGCCCAGCGCCACGACCAGGGCGATCAGCAGCCCACCGCGACCGAAGAAGCTGCCGACCAGCAGGATGACCCCGGCCATCAGGCCGAGGAGCACAGCCGTCTTCAGTCCGTTGTTCCAGCGTTGCACGAGCGGTAGAACGCCCCCGGCCCGATCCCCGTTCCCCCGGCACCCCGGGCTCAGCCCGGTGAGGTGAGCCCACCCTGTGTGGCTTGCCTCACGTCGACGCCCGAGCCGGTCGTGCGGCGCGCCGCGCACGTAGCCTGGCGGGTCGGAGGTACCTCACACATGACTGGCACCAACCCCGGAATCAGCCCCACCGCGAACGGTGTTGCCCCTGGCATGCACCCCGCCGTGGACCCCGCCATCGACGCTGCCGCCCACAGCTCCGCCCCCGGCGGACTGGTGAAGAGCGTCGTCGAGCTCGATCGCGTCGTCATCCGGCTCGCCGGGGACTCCGGCGACGGGATGCAGCTCACGGGTGGGCGCTTCACCAGTGAGACGGCCTCGTTCGGCAACGACCTCTCGACGCTGCCGAACTTCCCCGCCGAGATCCGGGCGCCGACGGGCACCCTCCCCGGGGTCAGCAGCTTCCAGCTGCACTTCGCCGACCACGACATCATGACCCCGGGCGACGCGCCCGACGTGCTGGTCGTGATGAACCCGGCCGCGCTCAAGGCCAACCTCGTGGACCTCCCCGGCGGTGGCCTGCTCATCGCCGACTCCGACGAGTTCACCCCGCGGAACCTGGCCAAGGTGGGCTACGCCAGCAACCCGCTCGAGGACGGCTCCCTGGAGAAGTGGCAGCTGGTGAGCGTGCCACTGACCTCCATGACCACCGACGCGCTCGCGGACTCCGGCCTGGGCAAGAAGGAGGCCGAGCGCAGCAAGAACATGTTCACCCTCGGCCTGCTCTCCTGGATGTACCACCGGCCCACCGAGGGCACGATCCGCTTCCTGGAGCGGCAGTTCCGTCGCAAGCCGCAGATCGCCGCAGCGAACATCGCCGCCTTCCGGGCCGGGTTCAACTACGGCGAGACGACCGAGGCCTTCGCGGTCTCCTACGAGGTCAAGCCGGCTCCGATGGCCCCGGGCAAGTACCGGCACATCTCCGGCAACCAGGCGCTCTCCTACGGCCTGGTCGCCGCCGGGCAGCGCTCGGGCCTGCCGGTGTTCCTCGGCGCGTACCCGATCACCCCGGCCAGCGACATCCTGCACGAGCTGTCCAAGCACAAGGCCTTCGGCGTGCGCACCTTCCAGGCCGAGGACGAGATCGCCGGCATCGGCGCGGCGCTGGGCGCCTCCTTCGGCGGGGCGTTGGGCGTCACGACGACGTCCGGCCCGGGTGTGGCGCTCAAGGCCGAGACCATCGGCCTGGCCGTGATGACCGAGCTGCCGTTGCTCATCGTCGACGTGCAGCGCGGCGGCCCCTCCACCGGGCTGCCCACCAAGACCGAGCAGTCGGACCTGCTGCAGGCCCTCTACGGCCGCAACGGCGAGGCCCCGGTGCCGGTCATCGCCCCCCGGTCCCCCGGCGACTGCTTCGACGCCACGCTGGAGGCCGCGCGGATCGCGCTGACCTACCGGACGCCGGTGATCCTGCTGTCCGACGGCTACCTCGCCAACGGCGCCGAGCCGTGGTCGATCCCGGCCACCGACGAGCTCCCCGACCTGCGGACGGAGTTCGCGACCGAGCCCAACGGCGAGGACGGCGAGTTCCTGCCCTACCTGCGTGACCCGGAGACCCTGGCCCGGCCGTGGGCGGTGCCGGGGACGGCGGGGCTGCAGCACCGGATCGGTGGGCTGGAGAAGGCCGACAAGACCGGCAACATCTCCTACGACGCAGACAACCACGACTTCATGGTCCGCACCCGGCAGGCCAAGATCGACGGCATCGCCGCCTCGATCCCGGCGACCGAGGTCGACGACCCCGACGGGAATGCCCGGGTCGCGGTCATCGGTTGGGGCTCCACGTACGGGCCGATCGGCGCGGCCTGCCGTCGGATCCGCGCCTCGGGCCGCCCGATCGCCCAGGTGCACCTGCGCCACCTCAACCCGCTGCCGGCCGACCTGGGCGAGATCCTCGCCCGGTACGACCGGGTGGTCTGCCCCGAGATGAACCTCGGTCAGCTGGCCATGATCCTGCGGGCCAAGTACCTGGTCGACGTGCACAGCCACACCCAGGTGCGCGGGCTGCCGTTCCGCGCCGCGGAGCTGGCGGCCGTGTTCCAGGACGTCATCGACGGGACCACCGGGACGGTGGCCACCCTGGACACCGGCTCCGACACCCCTGCACAGACGGGAGCGGCTCTGTGACCGCCATCGAGTCCACGAACGCGCACGTGCACGACCTCGGCATGCCCGCCGGCGGCCCGGACGTCACCACGATCTCCGGTGCCATCGACGCCTCCGTCGCCGCGCACGGTGAGAAGCAGACGGTCCTGAAGGCCAAGGACCTCAAGACCGACCAGGAGGTGCGCTGGTGCCCCGGGTGCGGTGACTACGTCATCCTCAACGCGGTCCAGAGCTTCCTGCCCAGCCTCGGCATCGCCCGCGAGGACATGGTCATCGTGTCCGGCATCGGGTGCTCCTCGCGCTTCCCGTACTACATGAACACCTACGGGATGCACTCGATCCACGGCCGCGCCCCGGCCATCGCGACCGGCCTGGCGGCCTCCCGCCCGGACCTGTCGGTGTGGGTCGTCACCGGGGACGGCGACGCGCTGTCCATCGGCGGCAACCACCTGATCCACACCCTGCGCCGCAACGTGAACCTGACGATCCTGCTGTTCAACAACCGGATCTACGGGCTGACCAAGGGCCAGTACTCGCCGACCTCGGAGGTCGGGAAGGTCACCAAGTCCACCCCGATGGGCTCGCTGGACCACCCGTTCAACCCGGTGAGCCTGGCGCTGGGCGCGGACGCGACCTTCGTCGGCCGGGCGATGGACTCCGACCGCAAGGGGCTCACCGACGTCCTGCGGCAGGCCGCCGAGCACCAGGGCACGTCGCTGGTGGAGATCTACCAGAACTGCAACATCTTCAACGACGGCGCGTTCGAGCTGCTCAAGGACCCGAACACCGGCCCGATGTGGACGATCCCGCTGGTGCACGGCGAGCCGCTGGTCTTCGGCCCAGGTGGCGCCTCCTGCGTCGTCCGGGACGACTTCGGGGGCCTGCGGATCGCCGAGACCAACCAGGTCGACGCCAGCCAGATCGTGGTGCACGACGCGCACCGCGACGACCCGTCGTACGCCTTCGCGCTGTCCCGACTGTCCACCCAGGACCTGCGGTACAGCCCGATGGGCGTCTTCCGGTCGGTGGCCAAGCCCACCTACGACCGGATGATGGCCGACCAGCTCGAGGACGCCGCGGCCCAGGAGCCCGCCGACCTCGACGCCCTGCTCGCCGGCGGCGACAGCTGGACCGTGCAGTGACGTCCTGATCCTCCGGATCAGACCCGCAGCGGACCCGTCTCCCTCACCGGGGGGCGGGTCCGGTGTCGTTCAGCCGCCTCGCAGCAGCACCCTGGTCAGCTCCGGCAGCGCCCGGGTGAGCTCGGCGCGGGTCGGCGCCGCCCAGCCCAGCACCACCCCCGCCTGAGCGGCTGCCGGGTCCAGTGAGTGCCGGGACAGCGGGTCCAGGGCGAGGCCGCGCGCCGCGGCGGCGGCGAGCACCGCCGCCTCGGTCGCCAGATCCGGCAGCGGGACGACGACGTGCGCCCCCGCCGCGTCGCCCAGGGTGCCCCGACCCGCGGCGGCGACGGCGGCCAGCACCTCGTCGCGGCGGGCGTGCAGCTCCCGCCGCAGCCGGCGCAGGTGCCGGGACAGGTCACCGGAGGCGGCCAGGGCAGCCACCACCCGCTGCCCGGCCCGGGCGGGGCGGGTGCCGGTCGCCGTCCGGCGGGCGAGCAGGCCCTCCCGCAGCGCGGGTGGGGCGACCAGCCAGCCGACGCCCAGGGTCGGGCTGAGCACCTTGCTCGTGGTGCCCAGGTGCACCACGACGTCCGGGGCGAGCGCGGCGAGCAGGGGCAGCGGCGCGACGTCGTAGCGCAGCTCGCCGTCGTAGTCGTCCTCGAGCACCCAGAAGCCCTCGGCCCGGGCCCGGGCCACCAGCGCCGTCCGCCGGGACGCGGCCAGCCGGGCGCCCAGCGGCCACTGGTGGGCCGGCGTGCAGTAGACCGCCGCCAGCCCCCGGGGCACCTCGGTGACGACCAGTCCGTCGGCGTCCACCGGCAGCGCGACGACCTCCACCTGTGCGTCGCGGAGTGCGCCGACGGCGCGCTGGTAGCCCGGGTCCTCGACCCCGACGCGGGACCCGGCGGGCAGCAGCCGGGCCACCTCGCCGACGGCGGCGGAGGTGCCCGCGGTGGCCAGCACGTCCTCGGCCGCGGCCGGCAGCCCGCGGTGGCGGAGCAGGTGCTCGACCACCGCGGCCCGGTAGCCCGGCGCACCGGCCGGGTCCGGCCACCCGTCGGGCTCCTCGTCGCCGGCCGCCCGCCACGCCCGGCGCCAGGCGGCCCGGTCGAGCACCTCCAGGCAGGGCGTGCCCGCCCGCAGGTCGACCGCCGCCGGGGCGGGGCTGCGGACGGTGGTCGGGGTGGCGGGGGCCGGTACGGGCGCGCTGGGCGCGCCGACCACGAAGGTGCCCGCGCCCCGCCGGCCCTGGACCCACCCCTCGGCCAGCAGCTGGTCGTAGGCCGCGGCGGTGACGGTGCGACTGACCGCCAGCACGGTCGCCAGCTGCCGGGTGGAGGGCAGCCGGTCCCCGGCCCGCAGGCTGCCCTGGGCGGTGACCGTGCGCAGGGCGTCGGCCAGCTGCACCGACAACGGCACCCGGGAGGTGCGGTCCAGCGGCAGCGGCGGCACGTCGACCATGGGCACTCCCCTCGGGGCCATCCGGGAGTGGCCTGCCCAGATCGTAGGGGAATGGCCCTTCGAAGAGGCCACTCGTGCCCGCACGATGGTCCGGTGACCAGCGCACCCGCCGACCAGCTCCCGCTCTCCCCCACCGCCCGCAGCACCGTCCGCCGGGGAGCCCGGCGGGCCCGCACCGACCGCGCCGAGCTCTACGCCGTGCTCGACGCCGGGCTCGTCGGTCACCTGGGGGTCGTGCTCGACGGCGCACCGGTGGTGCTGCCCACCGGGTACGGCCGGGTGGACGACACCCTGTACCTGCACGGCTCCACCGGGGCGGCCACGCTGCGGGTGGCCGCGACCGGCCAGCCGGTGGCCTTCACCGTCACCCACCTGGACGGGGTCGTCTACGCGCGCTCGTCGTTCCACCACTCGATGAACTACCGCTGCGCGGTGGTGCACGGCATCGCGCAGCTGGTCACCGACCCCGCGGAACGGCTCCGCGCCCTGGCAGCCCTGACCGAGCAGCTGGCACCGGGCTCCTGGACGGCGACCAGGCAGCCGGACCGCCGGGAGCTGGCCGCCACCGCCGTCCTGTCACTGGACCTCACCGAGGCGAGCCTGAAGGTGCGCTCCGGCCCACCCGGGGACGACGAACGGGATCTCGCGGCCGATGCCGGCCCGTCCCCGGTGTGGGCCGGGGTGCTGCCGCTTCGCACCGTGCTCGGCGAGCCGGTGCCCGACCCGCTGCTCCCGGCCGGCGTCCCGGTGCCGGCGCGGGTACGGGACCGGTCGCTCAGCTCGCCGGGGTGACCCGGAGCACCTGGTCCTCGCCGTCGCCGTTGTCGGTGGTCACGTACAGCGCGCCGTCCTGCCCCTGCTCGGGGGTGCGGATGCGGCCGTAGGTGTCCTCGAGCTCGGGCAGCCGGAAGGACTCGACCAGCTCGCCGTCCTCGGTGAGCCGCAGCGCGAGGACGCCGGTGTCCTTCTGCACGCCGATGAGCAGCAGCCCGTCGTAGTCGCCCCACTCCGCGCCGTCGAGGAACGTCGCCCCGGACGGCGCGATGGTGGGTTCGCCGGAGGACCACACCGCCGGCACGTCGCCGGGAGCGGTCATCGGCACGCTCTCGTCGTACGTCCCCGACCCGACCGGGTCCCAGCCGAAGTCGGCGCCCGGCTGGAGCAGGTTCACCTCGTCGTCCCGGTCGGGCCCGTGCTCCACCGAGTACACCTGGTCGGAGTCCGGCCGCACGGCCAGGCCCTGCACGTTGCGGTGCCCGTAGGTCCAGATCCGGTCGGCGGCGTCGGCGTCGTCGGTGAACGGGTTGCCGGGAAGCGCCTCGCCGGTCTGCGGGTCGATCCGGAGGACCTTGCCGGCGAGCGAGCCGAGGTCCTGGGGGTTGGTCCCGAGGGCGTTGTCCCCCGTCCCGACGAAGAGCGCACCGTCCGGGCCGAACTCGACCCGGCAGCCGCCGTGCCGGCCGCTGTCGGAGTTGACGGGGATCCCGCCCAGCAGCGGGTCGGCGACCCGGGTGGCGGCCGTCCACGCCTCGTCGACGGTCCAGGCGATCACCTGGACCTCGGCGCCGGCGTCGGTCTGCACACCCTGGCAGGTGTAGAAGCGCCGGTTGTCGGCGAAGGCCGGGTCCAGGGCGAGGCCCATCAGGCCGGTCTCCCCCTCGGCGAACAGGTCGTCGAGGTCCGCGTCCAGCGGGCGCGCCTCGCCGTCGGGCAGCACCACGGTCAGGCCACCGGCGCGCTCGTCGACCAGCAGGGTGCCGTCCGGTGCCTGGGCGACGTCCCAGGGGTGGTCCAGCCCGTCGAGGACCACCTCGACGTCCAGCTCGGGGGCACCGGCGGGTGCCGACACCGGCGCCGGACCTGCCGCGCCGGCGTCGCTGTCGGTGGCACCGCATGCGACGAGCAGCAGGAGCGGTGGCAGGGCCACCCAGGAGCGTCGGGTCATCCTCCCCAGGATGCCCCCGATCCGGCCGTGCGGCTCAGCTGGTGCGGGTCACCACGTAGGTGCACAACCCGGACAGCGCCTCCCGCACCGGGCCGTCGGGCACCGCGGACAACCGGCTCCGGGCCCGGTCGGCGTACTCACCGAGCACCGCGGTCGCGCGGGCGAGGGAGGTCGAGCTGCGCAGCAGGGCGAGCGCCTCGGCGTGCTCGGCGTCGTCGACGACCGGGCCGGCCACCAGCTCGCGGAGCCGGGCCTCGGCCGGGTCGTCGCCGGCCAGGGCGAACAGCACCGGCAGGGTGGCGATCCCCTCGCGCAGGTCGGTGCCGGGCAGCTTCCCCGACGTGCCGCCCTCGCTGACGATGTCGATCAGGTCGTCGGAGAGCTGGAAGGCCACCCCGACCTCCTCGCCGAACGCGGTGAGCGCGGTGACCAGCTCGGGGGCGGCGCCGGCGAACGAGGCGCCGAACCGGGCGGAGGTGGCGACCAGCGACCCGGTCTTGTCGGCCAGCACCCCGAGGTGGTGGGCGACGGCGTCCTCGCCCGGCCGGGCGCCCACGGTCTCCCGGAGCTGGCCGGTGACCAGCCGCTCGAAGGTCTGCGCCTGCACCCGGACCGCCTCCGGGCCGAGGTCGGCCAGCAGGTCCGACGCCCGGGCGAAGAGGAAGTCGCCGGTCAGGATGGCGACGCTGTTGGTCCAGCGGCTGTTGGCGCTGGGGGCGCCGCGGCGGACGGAGGCCTCGTCCATCACGTCGTCGTGGTACAGCGTGGCCAGGTGGGTCAGCTCGCAGACGACGGCGGCGTCGACGACCTCGGGGGCGTCCGCGTCGCCGAGCTGGGCGGCGAGCAGGGCCAGCACCGGGCGGAACCGCTTGCCGCCGGCAGCCATGAGGTGCCCGGCGACCTCGTTCACGAACGCGTGCTCGCTGGTGACCGAGGAGGCCAACCGGGCCTCCACCCGCGCGAGCCCGTCGGACAGGGCCACCCCCAGCTCGCCGTCGGGCAGCCAGGGGCCGATCGTCGAGGCCGGGCGGGCGGGCCGGTGCCAGGTCGGGCCCTCGCGCTGGGGGTCGAGTCCGCCGCCCTGGGGGTTGGTGGTGCCGGCTCCGGTCATCAACCGACGAAGATAGCCGTCGTCCACAGCCCTCGGCCCACCGGCCCGCTCCACCTCCACCGCCCCGGTCCACCGGTCCCGATCAGCCGACGAACACCGCCGCCGCCTCGGCCAGGTCCAGCACCGACCCCGGCAGGACGCCGAGCACCAGCGTGGCCGCCGCGGTGACCGCCAGCACGATCGTCGTCGGCAGTCCGGGGACGCCGACCGTGGGGCCGTCGGGCGCCGGGTCGGAGAAGTACATGAGCACGATCACCCGCAGGTAGAAGAACGCCGCGATCGCGCTCGCGACCAGGGCGGTGACGACCAGCGGCCAGGCCCCGACCTCGATCGCGGCCCGGAAGACGGCGAACTTGCCGGTGAACCCGCTGGTGAGCGGGATCCCGGCGAGGGCCAGCAGGAAGAAGCTCATCAGGGCGGCCACGAGTGGGGAGCGCTGGGCCAGGCCGGCCCACTGGGAGAGGTGCGTGGCCTCGCCGTCGCCGTCCCGGACGAGGGTGAGCAGCCCGAACGCGCCGAGCGTGGTGAGGCCGTAGGCCAGCAGGTAGAACATCGTCGCGGCCAGCCCGTAGCCGGTGCCGTCCGGGCCGAGGCCGATGACCCCGGTGAGCAGGAAGCCGGCGTGGGCGATCGAGGAGTAGGCCAGCATCCGCTTGACGTCGGTCTGGGTCAGTCCGAGCACCGCGCCGACGACCATGGAGACGATCGCCAGGGCGTAGATGAGCGGGCGCCAGGTCCAGTCGGCGGTGCCGAAGGCGACGTAGAGCAGCCGCAGCACCGCCCCGAAGGCGGCGACCTTGGTGGCCGCGGCCATGAAGGCGGTCACCGCCGTGGGTGCGCCCTGGTAGACGTCCGGGGTCCAGCTGTGGAACGGCGCGACGCTGGCCTTGAACATCAACCCGACGACGAGCAGGCCGAGTCCGAGCACCATGAGGGCGCTCCCGCCCTCGGTGACCACGGCCACCCGGACGTCGGACAGCCGCACGCTGCCGGTGGCCCCGTAGACGAGGGCGAGCCCGTACAGGAAGAACGCCGAGGCGAAGGCACCGAGCAGGAAGTACTTGACCGCCGCCTCCTGGGACAGCAGCCGCCGGCGGCGGGCGAGCCCGCACAGCAGGTACAGCGGCAGGCTGAGCACCTCGAGCGCCACGAACATGATCAGCAGGTCGTTGGCGGCGGTGAACAGCATCATGCCGCCGATGGCGAAGGTGGCCAGCGGGTAGATCTCGGTCTGCACCCGCTCGGAGGTGGCCAGCTCCCGGTCCCGGACGCTGCCGGCCGGCACCGCGGCGGCGGCGACGAACGCGGAACGGGCCGGGTCCAGGGCGCGCTCGCTGAACAGCAGCACCGACAGCGCCCCCAGGACGGCGATCGTCCCCTGCAGGAACAGGGCCGGTCCGTCGACGGCCAGCGCCCCGGCGGCGGTGATCTCCTCGGTGCCGGCCAGCAGCAGCGTGGCGACGAGGGCCCCGATCGTGCCGACCAGGGCGATCGCCACCTGCACGGGGTGGCGCACCGCCCGGGGGACGAACGCCTCGACCAGGACGCCGGTGCACGCAGCACCGAAGACGAACAGCAGCGGCGCGAGCGCCGCGTACGACAGGTCCGGTGCCTCGATGGCGCCCATCAGTCGGTCCCCCCGGTCCCGGTGCTGCCCGGTGCAGCCGGCGTGCTGCCCCCGGGGTCGACGCCGATGTCGGTCATGGTCGCCTCGACCGCCGGGCTGACCAGGTCGATCAGCGGCTGCGGGTACACCCCGAGCACCAGGATCAGGGCGACCAGCGGCGTGACGACGGCGATCTCCCGGCGAGAGAGGTCGCGGACCGCCAGCACCCGCGCCCGCGCCGGGGCCTCCAGCACCGCGGTCGCGCCCCCCGTGCCGGAGGCCGGCCGCAGGGTCTCGCCGTCCCCGGCGTCGTCCTCGTCGACCAGCAGCACGCCGCGCGGCGGTCCGTGCATCACCCGCTGGTACATCAGCAGCACGTAGAGGGCGGCCAGCACGATGCCGACGGTGGCGATGATCGTGAAGACCGGGCGGGTCGGGAACGCCCCGATGAGCACGAGGAACTCGCTGACGAAGCTGTTGGTGCCCGGCAGCGCCAGCGACGCCAGCCCGGCGAGCAGGAAGACCCCGGCCAGCAGCGGCGCCTTGGCCGCCAGCCCGCCGTAGTCGCGGATCTGCCGGGAGCCGCCGCGGGCGATGACCATGCCGACGACGATGAACAGCAGGCCGGTCGCGATGCCGTGGTTGACCATGTACAGCACCGCGCCGGTGGCCGCCTCGGTGGTGAAGGCGAAGATGCCCAGCGCGATGAAGCCGAAGTGGGCGATCGAGGTGTAGGACACCAGCCGCTTCATGTCGCTCTGCCCGACGGCGAGCAGCGCCGCGTAGATGATCCCGGCCACGGCCAGCACCAGCACCCAGGGGGCGAGGTCGCGGGAGGCGTCGGGGAACAGCGGCAGGCAGTAGCGCAGGAAGCCGAAGGTGCCGACCTTGTCGAGCACGCCCACCAGGAGCACGGCGCCGCCGATGGGCGCCTCGGCACCGGAGTCGGGCAGCCAGGTGTGGAAGGGCACCAGCGGCGCCTTGATCGCGAAGGCGAGGAAGAAGCCGGCGAACAGCAGCTTCTGCACGTTCGGGTCGATCTCCAGCTGGCGCAGCGCGTCGAAGGCGAAGGTGCCCTCGCCCAGCTGGGAGTTGCTGACCACGTACAGCCCGATCACCGAGGCGAGCATGACCAGCCCGCCCAGCAGGCTGTACAGGAAGAACTTCACCGCGGCGTACTGCCGGTTCGGGCCCCCGAAGCTGCCGATCAGGAAGTACATCGGCACCAGCATGGCCTCGAAGAAGACGTAGAACAGGAAGACGTCGGTGGCGGCGAAGACCCCGACCATCAGCGACTCGAGCAGCAGCAGCCAGGCCCAGAAGGCGGTCATCGACCGCGCCGGGCGGCCCGGCCGGGGCATCGGGGTGTCCCGCCACGAGGCGCCGACGACGACCGGCACCAGCACGCCGATCAGCAGCAGCATCGACAGCGCGATCCCGTCGACGCCGAGGGCGAACTCGACCCCGAAGTCGGGGATCCAGGCCACCGCGGTGGTCAGCTGGAACCGGTCACCACCGGGGTCGAAGGCGATCGTGGTGAGCACGGCGAGGAGCAGGACCAGCAGGCTCACCGCCAGGGCGAGCTGGCGGGCCAGCGCCTCCCGGGCGGCCGGCAGCGCCGCGACCACCGCCGCACCGACCGCCGGGACGGCGATCATCAGGACCAGCCAGGGGACGTCGCTCACGGCTGGGCCGCCTCTCCGCGGGTGGGGGTGTCAGGGGTGGTCATGCCGTCACCGCGAGCAGCGCGCCGGCGACCAGCACCGCGCCGCCGAGGATGCCGAGGGCGTAGCTGCGGACGAACCCGGTCTGCACCCGCCCCAGCCGGGCCGATCCGCCGCCCAGGGCCGCGGCCGCGCCGTTGACCGCGCCGTCCACCCCGCGGGCGTCCAGCCAGACCAGCGCGCGGGTCAGCCACATCCCCGGGCGCATGACGAGCGACTCGTTGACCGTGTCGGCGTAGAGGCCGCGGCGGGCGGCGGTGACCACCGGCGAGACCCGGGCCGGCGCCGTCGTCGGCACCTCGCGGCGACCGACGTACAGCCAGGCGGTGAGCGCCCCGAGGGCGACGACGACGGTGACGACGATGCTGACCACCAACGGCGACACCAGGTGCGCGGCCTCCTCCGGTTCCCCGAACACCGGCTCCAGCCAGCCGCTCAGCGGGAAGACCGCCACCAGCAGGAAGCCCGCGGCGACGGACCCGACGGCGAGCAGCACCATCGGCGCCGTCATGGACGGTGGCGCCTCGTGCGGGTGCACGCCGTCCTCCCACCGTGGCCGGCCGAAGAAGGTCATCAGCATCAGCCGGGTCATGTAGAAGGCGGTGAGCCCGGCGCCGAGGACGGCGACCCCGCCGAGCAGCCAGCCCGACCAGCCGCCGCGGTCCAGCGCCACCTCGATGATCGCGTCCTTGGTCCACCAGCCGGACAGGAACGGGAAGCCGATCAACGCCAGGTAGCCCAGCCCGAAGGTGACGAAGGTGATCGGCAGCCGCCTGGCCAGGCCGCCGAAGCGGCGCATGTCGACGGTGTCGTCCATCGCGTGCATCACCGAGCCGGCGCCGAGGAACAGCCCGGCCTTGAAGAAGCCGTGGGCCAGCAGGTGGGCGATGGCGGCCGCGTAGCCGACCGGGCCCAGCCCGACGGCCAGGAACATGTAGCCGATCTGGCTGACCGTGGAGTAGGCCAGCACCTTCTTGATGTCGTCGTGGGCGCAGCCGGCGATCGCCCCGATCAGCAGGGTGACCGCGCCGACGGCCAGGACGACGGTGCGCGCGGTGGGCGTGGCGTCGTAGAGCGGGGCGCTCCGGGCGATCAGGTAGACCCCGGCGGTCACCATCGTGGCGGCGTGGATCAGCGCCGAGACCGGGGTCGGGCCCTCCATCGCGTCGGGCAGCCAGGCCTGCAGCGGGAACTGACCGGACTTGCCGCAGGCACCCAGCAGCAGGAGCAGCCCGATCGCGGTGACGGTGCCGCCGGCGAGCAGCCCGACCGCGCCGAAGACGCCGGCGTAGGACGTCGTCCCGAGCTGGGCGAACATGATGAAGATCGCCAGCGCCAGGCCGACGTCCCCGACCCGGTTCATCAGGAAGGCCTTCTTGGCCGCCGTGGCCGCTGCCGGGCGGGTGTGCCAGAACGCGATGAGCAGGTAGGACGCCAGGCCGACGCCCTCCCAGCCCACGTAGAGGGCCACGTAGCTGTTGCCCAGTACCAGCAGCAGCATCGCCGCGACGAAGAGGTTGAGGTAGGCGAAGAACCGGCGGCGGCCGGGGTCGTGCGCCATGTAGCCGATCGAGTAGACGTGGATCAGCGCGCCGACCCCGGTGATCAGCAGGACGAAGACCGCCGACAGCGGGTCCAGGAGGAGCCCGGCGGTGACGTCGAGGCTGCCGGTGTCGATGAAGGTGAACAGGTCCAGGCTCACCGCGCGGCCGGCGCGGTCGGTCAGCGCGACGGTGCAGGCCACGGCGAGGGCGAAGGCGGCGACCACCGTCCCGGTGGCCAGCAGGTGCCCCCACCGGTCGGTGCGCCGCCCACCCAGCAGCAGCAGCGCGGCGCCGGCCAGCGGCAGCACGATCACCAGCCACGTGACGGACAACAGCCCGTCGACCGGCATCGACGCAGGCACGACCTCGTTCACTCCTGGGTCCCCGATCCGCTCAGTACTTCAGCAGGTTGACGTCATCGACGGAGGCCGAGCGGCGGGTGCGGTAGATCGACATGATGATGGCCAGGCCGACGACCACCTCCGCGGCGGCGACGACCATCACGAACAGGGCGATGACCTGGCCCTCGACCGTCCCGGTGCTCCGGGCGAAGGTGATCAGGGTGAGGTTCACCGAGTTGAGCATCAGCTCGATGCACATGAACACCACGATGGCGTTGCGCCGCACCAGCACGCCGACCGCGCCGATGGTGAACAGGATCGCGGCGAGCACCAGGTAGTTCGTGATGGTCATCGGGGAGCGTCCTCTCCGCTGCCGGGGACCGGTCCGGTGGTGCCGCCGCCGATCGTGCCGAGCGCCGCGTCGGTGCCCCCGGCGTGCGGCAGCCCCTCGCGCTCGGCGCCGACGCTGCCGGTGCGCGGCAGCTCGTCGACCTGCACGGGCTCGACCCCGGTGGCGAAGCTGCTCGGCGCGGGGCTGCCGTCAGGGAGCCGGCCGGGCGCGGCGATGGAGTTGGCGCGTGCGTAGACGCCGGGCCCGGGCAGCGTCTGCGGCCGGTCGGTGAGGAACCTGGCCCGGGAGCGCTCCTTCTGGCTGCGCGCGGTGCCGGGCTCCCGTTCGGCGTGGGTCAGCAGCAACGCCCCGACGGCGGCCACGATGAGCAGCGCACCGGTGACCTCGAAGGCCAGCACGAACCGGCCGTACAGGACGGCGGCGATCGCCTCGACGTTGCCGGCGGCCGGCCCGCCCACGGTGCCCTGCACCGCCGTGAGCCCGACCACCGGCAGGTCCTCGGTGGCGCGCGCGATGCCGGCGCCGACCAGCCCGGCGAACCCGATGCCCAGCACGATCGCCGCCACCCGCTGCCCCCGCAGCGTCTCGACGACCGAGTCCGACGTCTCCCGGCCCACCAGCATCAGCACGAAGAGGAACAGGATCATGATCGCGCCGGTGTAGACGATGATCTGCGCCGCACCGAGGAACGGCGCCTCCTGGACGACGTAGAAGACGCCCAGACTGAGCATGGTGGCGACCAGCCACAGCGCGGAGTGCACGGCGTTGCGGGACAGCACCATCCCCAGCGCGCCGGCCAGGGCGACCGGGGCGAGCACCCAGAAGACGATCGTCTCCCCGGTGCCGATGACCACCTCGGTGTCCGCCGCCGCGGCCAGGACGCCCATGTGCAGGGGGCTCATGCCCGTTCCTCGATCACCGGTTCGGCCGCCTGCTGCGTCGGGGGCGCCGCCTTGGGGTCGCGCACGTAGTAGTCCTGCTCGTTCTCGCCCAGCCGCATCGGGTGCGGGGGCTGCTCCATCCCGGGCAGCAGCGGGGCCATCAGCTGTTCCTTGGTGTAGATCAGCGCCTGGCGGTCGTCGTCGGCGAGCTCGAAGTCGTTGCTCATCGTCAGCGACCGGGTGGGGCAGGCCTCGATGCACAGCCCGCAGAAGATGCAGCGCAGGTAGTTGATCTGGTAGACGGCGCCGTAGCGCTCACCCGGGGAGAAGCGGGCGTCCTCGGTGTTGTCGCCGCCCTCGACGTAGATGGCGTCGGCCGGGCAGGCCCAGGCACAGAGCTCGCAGCCCACGCACTTCTCCAGGCCGTCGGGGTGCCGGTTGAGCACGTGCCGGCCGTGGTAGCGCGGCTTGGTCTGCTTCGGGACCTCGGGGTACTCCTCAGTGGTCACCTTCTTGAACATCGTGGCGAAGGTGACGCCGAACCCCTGGGCGGGCCCGGGCAACCAGCTGGACCGCTTGCCGGGGGCCGTGTTGGACGGTGCCTCGGAGGACTGCCGGGCGATGGCCGTGCCCTCGCGCCGGGCCGGGCTGGCGCCCGACGTCGGCTCGGCGGTGGGCGGCGGGGTGGGCTCAGACATCGTCGGTCTCCTCAGGCGTGGTCGAGCTGCTGCGCCGGCCGGTGCCGACCACGGTCCCGGCGCCGACGGACTCGCGGCGGCGCAGCCGTGGCGAGGGCGGTACGACCAGGTCCATCGGCGGCACCGGGAACCCGCCGGAGGCCCGGTCCCGGCCCTGGGGGTCCAGCACCTGCGGCTCGGCCGGCGCCGGCCCGCCGGCGGCGGCCTCGCGGGCGGCGACCCGGGTGTCCCGGTTGCGCATCCGGGAGGCCAGCAGCAGCCCGCCCAGCAGCACCAAGGCGATCGGCACCCCGACGAAGACGGCGACCTGACCGGCGTCCAGGTCGGACTCCCGGGCGACGGCGCGCAGCGTCGCCACCACGAGGATCCAGACCAGCCCGACCGGGACCAGCACCTTCCAGCCGAAGCGCATGAACTGGTCGTAACGGAGCCGGGGAAGCGTGCCGCGGAGCCAGACGAAGAAGAACAGCGCGACGACGACCTTGGCGAAGAACCACAACAGCGGCCACCACCCGGTGTTGGCGCCGTCCCAGATCGAGATCGGCCAGGGCGCCCGCCAGCCGCCGAGGAACAGCGTGGCGGCCAGCGCGGAGACGGTGACGATGTTGATGTACTCGGCCAGGAAGAACAGCGCGAACTTCAGCGACGAGTACTCGGTGTGGAAACCGCCGACCAGCTCGCTCTCGGCCTCGGGGAGGTCGAAGGGCGCCCGGTTGGTCTCGCCCACCACGGCGATGACGTAGATGACGAAGGAGACCGGCAGCAGGACGGCGTACCAGCTGGGCCCGGTGAACTCCAGGCCGAAGAAGGACAGCTCGGTGCCGTCGGCCTGGGCGGCCACGATCTCCGAGGTCGACATCGAACCGGCGTAGAGGAACACCGCGACGATCGACAGGCCCATCGCGATCTCGTAGCTGATCATCTGCGCCGCGCTGCGCAGCGAGCCGAGCAGCGGGTAGGTCGACCCGGATGCCCAGCCACCGAGCACGATGCCGTAGACGCCCATCGCCGAGGCGGCCAGCACGATGAGGACCCCGATCGGGGAGTCGACGAGCTGCAGGGGCGTGCGCTCGCCGAAGATGCTGACCGTCGGGCCGAGCGGGATGACGGAGAAGGCCAGGAAGGCCGGGATGGTGGCGATGACCGGCGCCAGGAAGTACACCGGCTTGTCGGCCAGCGCCGGCATGATGTCCTCCTTGAACGCCAGCTTCAGGCCGTCGGCGAGGCTCTGCAGGTAGCCGCGCGGCCCGACCCGGTTGGGGCCGATCCGCTGCTGCATCCGGGCGACGACCTTGCGCTCGAAGACGATGGCGAACAGCGTCATCAGCACCAGCACCCCGAAGATGCCGACGATCTTGATGAGCACGATCCACCAGACGTCGTTCCCGAAGTCCACCAGCGTCGGCTGGTCGGCGGCGGCGAAGACGGTCACTCCTGGGCTCCCCGCAGGCTCGAGACGGACGTCGCGCCGGCCGGGGTGGGCGGCGGACCCGCCAGCCGGACGACGGAGCCGGGGCCGGCGCCGAGCTGGGTGCGGACCTCGCTGCCCGGCGAGCGCATCGGCAGCCAGACCACCCCGTCGGGCATCTCGACCAGCCGCACCGGCAGGGTGACCGCCCCGGCCGGGCCGGTGACGGTGAGCGGGTCGCCGTCGGCCACGCCGAGACGGCGGGCGGCTTCCTTGCCCAGGCGGGCGACCGGGGGCCGGGCGGTGCCGGCCAGCGCCGGCTCCTCCCGCTGCAGCGTCCCGACGTCGACCAGCTGCCGCCAGGAGGCGAGCACCGCCTCGTCGTCGGCGAGCTCCGGCAACGGTGCCGGGGCGACGTCGGCCCCGGTGCCGGCGGGTGCCTGCGCGGCGCCGCCGAGGGCGGTCAGCTGGGCACGTACCTCGGTCACCGAGCCCACCCGCAGGTCGACGCCGAGGTGCTCGGCCAGGCCCTGGAGCACCCGGCCGTCGGTGAGCTGCCCGGAGCCGTGCAGGGTCGCGTCGAACGAGCGGACCCGTCCCTCCCAGTCCAGGTAGCTGCCGGCCTTCTCCGGGGCGGCGGCGACCGGGAGGACGACGTCGGCGTGCGCGGTGACCGCGGTCGGGAACAGCTCCAGGCTGACCACGAAGCGGGCGGTCTGCAGCGCCTGCTCGGCGAGCAGCGGGTCGGGCAGGTCGGCGGGGTCGACGCCCCCGACCAGCAGCCCGGCGAGGGCACCGTCGCGCACGGCGGTGAGGATGCCGGTGAGGTCGCGCCCCAGGGTCGCCGGGACGTCGGCTCCCCAGCGCTGGGCGACGGCGGCCCGGTCGGCGGCGTTGGCGACGGTGCGGCCACCGGGGAGCAGGGTCGGCAGCGCGCCGGCCTCGACCGCGCCCCGCTCCCCCGCCCGGCGGGGCACCCAGCCGATCCGGGCGCCGGTCTCGGCGGCGAGGGCGCTGACCGCGGAGAAGCCGCCCGGCAGCTCGGCCAGCCGCTCCCCGGCCAGGATGACGGCGCCCGGGCGGAACAGCGCGACGGCCGCGTCGGCCAGCACGCCGTCCACCGGGTTGGCGGCCAGGTCGCGGAGCAGCTGGGCCTCCTGGCCCGGGACGGTGGTCAGCACGGTGGCCTGCAGCTTCTCCGCGGCCCGGGTGCCGAAGGGGGCGACGTCGAACACCTGTAGGCCCGCCGTCCGGACGGCCCGGCGCAGCCGCAGGAAGACGATCGGCGACTCCTCCTCCGGCTCGAAGCCGACCAGCAGCACCGCGGGGGCTGCGGTCAGGTCGTCGTAGCTGACCCCACCGGCCCCGGGGGCGGTGCCGGCGACGTGCGTGGCCAGGAAGTCCAGCTCCTCGGCGGAGTGCGCACGGGCCCGGGCGTCGACGTCGTTGGTGCCCAGCGCCACCCGGGCGAAGGCGGCGTAGGCGTAGGCGTCCTCGACGGTCAGCCGGCCACCGGGCAGCACCCCGACCCCGCCGGCCGCGCGCGCCGCCCGCAGCCCCTCGGCCGCGGCGGCCCAGGCCTCCGGCCACGACGCCGGCTGCAGCTCACCGTCCCGGCGGACCAGCGGCGTCATCAGCCGTTCGTTGCTGCTGGCGTAGCGGAAGGCGTACCGGCCCTTGTCGCAGTTCCACTCCTGGTTGACCGCCGGGTCCTCCCCGGCCAGTCGCCGGGTCACCGTGCCGCGCCGGTAGTCGGTGCGCTGGGCGCAGCCGCTGGCGCAGTGCTCGCAGACGCTGGGCTCGCTGCGCAGGTCGAACGGGCGGGCGCGGAACCGGTAGGTGGCGCTGGTCAGCGCGCCGACCGGGCAGATCTGGGTGGTGTTGCCGGAGAAGTAGGACTCGAACGGCTCGTCCTCGTAGATCGCCACCTGCTCCAACGCGCCGCGCTCGAAAAGCTCGATGAACGGGTCGCCGGCCACCTGCTGGCTGAACCGGGTGCAGCGGGCGCAGAGCACGCAGCGCTCGCGGTCCAGCAGCACCTGCGAGCTGATCGGCAGCGGCTTGGGGAAGGTGCGCTTGGTCTCCACGAACCGGGACTCGGCCCGCCCGTTGCTCATCGCCTGGTTCTGCAGCGGGCACTCCCCGCCCTTGTCGCAGACCGGGCAGTCCAGCGGGTGGTTGACCAGCAGCAGCTCCATCGTGCCCTGCTGGGCCTTGTCGGCGACCGGGCTGGTCAGCTGGGTCTGCACCACCATGTCAGGGGTCACCGGGGTGGTGCAGGAGGCCACCGGCTTGCGCTGCCCCTCCACCTCCACCAGGCACTGCCGGCAGGCGCCGATCGGGTCGAGCAGCGGGTGGTCGCAGAACCGCGGGATCTGCACGCCGATCTGCTCGGCGGCCCGGATGATCAGCGTGCCCTTCGGCACGGCGACCGGGAAACCGTCGATGGTGCAGTGCACGGCGTCGGGTCGGGTGTGCGGGCCGGGCGCGCCCGGCGGCAGCGCCGGCGCGGGCTCGGGGGTGGCCGGGGTGAGGGTCATCAGGCTGCTCCAACCGGCTCGAGCCGCAGCGAACGACCGAGGCGGGCCTGCTCCTCGGCCGGCAGCAGCGCGACGTAGTCGTCCTTGAAGTACTTCAGGGAGCTGGCGATGCAGCTGGTCGCACCGTCGCCGAGGGCGCAGAACGAACGGCCCAGGATGTTGTCGCAGGTGTCGGTGAGCAGGTCGAGGTCGGCGGCCCGGCCCTGCCCGTGCACCAGCCGTTCCAGGATCTGGACCAGCCAGTAGGTGCCCTCCCGGCAGGGGGTGCACTTGCCGCAGCTCTCGTGCGCGTAGAACTCGGTGAACCGCAGGGTCGCCTCGACGATCGAGTCGGTCTCGTCGAAGACCATCAGCGCGGTGGTGCCCAGCATCGAGCCGGCCGCCGCGACCGAGTCGAAGTCCAGCGGGACGTCGAGGTGCTCGGCGGTGAAGTACGGGGTCGAGGAGCCGCCCGGCGTCCAGAACTTCAGCTCGTGACCGGGCCGGACGCCGCCGGCCATGGCCAGCAGCTCGCGCATCGTCGTCCCCATCGGGGCCTCGTACTGGCCGGGGTGCACCACCCGACCCGACAGCGAGTAGATCTTCGGGCCGGGCGACTTCTCCGGGCCCATGCTCTTGAACCACTCGGCGCCACCACGGACCACGTACGGCACGCTGGCCAACGTCTCCACGTTGTTGATCACCGTCGGGGAGCCGTAGAGGCCTGCGACGGCGGGGAACGGCGGCTTGAGCCGGGGCTGGCCGCGGTAGCCCTCCAGGGAGTCCAGCAGCGCGGTCTCCTCGCCGCAGATGTAGGCCCCGGCGCCGGCGTGCACCACCAGCTCGAGGTCGTAGCCCGACCCCAGCACGTCGCTGCCGAGGTAGCCGGCGGCGTACGCCTCCTGCACGGCGGCCATCAGCCGGCGGTGGGCGTGCACCGCCTCACCGCGGACGTAGATGACGGCGAAGTGCGAGCGGATCGCGTAGGCGGTGATGATCACGCCCTCCACCAGCGAGTGCGGGTCGGCCATCATCAGCGGCAGGTCCTTGCAGGTGCCCGGCTCGCCCTCGTCGGCGTTGACCACCAGGTACTTCGGCGCCGCCGCCGGGCCGGTCGGGGTCTCCCCCGGCTTGGGCTGCGGGATGAAGCTCCACTTCAACCCGGTCGGGAAGCCGGCGCCGCCGCGGCCGCGCAGTCCGGAGTCCTTGACGAGGGAGACGACGTCGTCCGGCGCCATCTCCAGGGCCGAGCGGAGCGCACGGTAGCCGTCGAGGCGTTCGTAGGTCTCCAGCGTCCAGGAGCGGGGCGCGTCGAAGCGCGCGGTGAGGACGGGGGTCAGGGGCATCTCAGGCCTCCCGCTCGATCGAGCTGTTCTGCCCGGCGCCGGACTCGGTGGGCGGGGTGTCGGTGCCCTCGCGGCCGCGCTCGGCCGGCTGGCGGCCGGCGGGCTCGGGGGCGTCCGGGTGGTGCTGCACCGCACCGGCCCGTTCGGCCGGGGTGTCGGCGGAGGCGACGGCGGTGTCGGCGGCCTGCTCGGACGGCGTCTCGCCCGCGCTCCCTGCCGGCTCGACGTCCGGCTCGGGCGCGGCCTCGGGCTCGGGTGCCTGCATCGGCGGCGCCACCTCGCCCCGCTCGACGGCCAGCCGCACGCCGACCAGGGTCGGCACACCGGCCGACGGGGCGTCGATCGCCGCTCGCTCGCTCTCCAGGTCCGGGTGCTGGGAGAAGCCGGCCAGCTGGCGGGAGACGCCGCGGAAGTCGGTCAGCGGGGCCCCGCGGGTGGGCGGCGGCTTCTCCCCCATCCGCAGTGCGGTGACCAGCGCGCGGGCCGACTCGACGTCCTGCTGGTCGTAGAACTCGTAGTCGACGGTGACCACGGGCGCGTAGTCGCAGGCGGCCAGGCACTCGGCGTGCTCGAGGGTGACCGAGCCGTCCGGCGCGGTCTGGTCGTGGCCGACGCCGAGGTCGGCGGAGACGGCGTCGTAGATCTGCTGCCCACCCAGGACGGCGCAGAGCGTGTTGGTGCAGACGCTGACCAGGTGCTTGCCCGTCGGGTGCCGCTTGTACATCGTGTAGAAGGTCGCGACCGCGCCCACCTCGGCCTTGGTCAGCCCGAGCAGCCGGGCGCAGAAGCCGACGCCCTCGGGCGACACGTAGCCCTGCACGGACTGGACCAGGTGCAGCATCGGCAGCAGCGCCGACCGCTCCTGCGGGTAGCGGGCCATCAGCTCGCGGGCCTCGGCCTCGGTCTGCTCGGTCAGCGGTGGCAGGTCCGGGGCGGCCGGCTCGACCGGGCTGGAGTCCAGCCCGGTGACCGCCGTCCCCTCGTAGGAACCGGGAAGAGCACTCATCAGCGGTCCACTCCCCCCATCACGGGGTCGATCGAGGCGATCGCGGCGATGACGTCGGCGATCATGCCGCCCTCGCTCATCGCCGCGGTGGCCTGCAGGTTGACGAAGCTGGGGTCACGGACGTGCACCCGGAACGGGCGCGTCCCGCCGTCGCTGACGACGTGGTAGCCGAGCTCGCCGCGGGGGGACTCGATCGCCGTGTAGACCTGGCCGGCCGGCACCCGGAAGCCCTCGGTGACCAGCTTGAAGTGGTGGATCAGGGCCTCCATCGACTGGCCCATGATGTGCCGGACGTGGTCCAGGGAGTTGCCCATGCCGTCGGCGCCGAGGGACAGCTGCGCCGGCCAGGCGATCTTCTTGTCCTCGACCATCACCGGCCCCGGCTCGAGCCGGTCCAGCGCCTGGCCGATGATCTTGATGGACTCGGTGATCTCGCCCATCCGCACCAGGTAGCGGCCCCATGCGTCGCAGGTGTCCGCCGTCGGCACCTCGAAGTCGTAGGTCTCGTAGCCCAGGTACGGCTCGACCTTGCGCATGTCCCAGGGCAGGCCGGCCGCGCGGAGCACCGGGCCGGTGACGCCGAGGGCCACGCAGCCGGTGAGGTCGAGGTAGCCGACGTCCTTGAGCCGGCGCTGCCAGATCGGCTGGCCGGTGAGCAGCCGGTGGGTGCCCGCGACCCGCTCGGGGAGGACGGCGAGCAGCTCCCGAACGGACTCGACGGCTCCCTCGGGGAGGTCCTGCGCCAGCCCGCCGGGGCGGACGTAGGCGTGGTTCATCCGCAGCCCGGTGATCTCCTCGAGCACGTCGAGGACCAGCTCCCGCTCCCGAAAGCCGTTGGTCATGCCGGTGAGCGCGCCCATCTCCATGCCGAAGGTGGCCAGCGCGACCAGGTGCGAGGCGATCCGGTTGAGCTCCATGACCAGCACCCGGATGGTCTGTGCCCGGGGCGGCGCCTCGATGCCGAGCAGCTTCTCCACGGCCAGGCAGTAGGCGGTCTCGTTGAACAGCGGGGCCAGGTAGTCCATCCGCGTGACCAGGGTCGTGCCCTGGGTCCAGGTGCGGTACTCCGTCGTCTTCTCGATGCCGGTGTGCAGGTAGCCGATGACGACGCGGGCCTGGGTGACGGTCTCGCCCTCGAGGTCGAGCACCAGCCGGAGCACCCCGTGGGTCGAGGGGTGCTGCGGGCCCATGTTGACCACGAGCCGCTGGTCGTCGTGGGTGTCGGCGCCGAAGGTCTGGTCCCAGTCGCCGCCGGTGACCGTGTAGACCCGGCCCTCGGTGGTCTCCCGGGAGCCGGCGTACGGGTCGCTCGTCGTCGTCATCGGTAGCTCCGGCGCTCGTCGGGCGGGGGGATCTGGGCGCCCTTGTACTCGACCGGGACGCCGCCGAGCGGGTAGTCCTTGCGCTGGGGGTGGCCCTCCCAGTCGTCGGGCATGAGGATCCGGGTCAGCGCCGGGTGGCCGTCGAAGACGATGCCGAACATGTCCCAGGCCTCCCGCTCGTGCCAGTCCGCCGTGGGGTAGACGGAGCTCACCGACGGGACGTGCGGGTCCTCGACGGTGACGGCCACCTCGAGCCGGATCCGGCGGCGGTAGGTCATCGAGGTCAGGTGGTAGACGACGTGCAGCCGGGGCCGGTCGGGCGTCGCGGCCGGGCCGCCGCTGTCGGCGTAGTCGACGCCGGAGACGCTGCTGCACAGCTCGAAGCGCAGCGACTCGTCGTCCCGCAGCGCCTGGACCAGGGTGAGCAGGTGCTCGCGGGCGACGAAGTAGGTGATCTCGCCCCGGTCGACCAGGACCCGGTGGACGGCGGCGGCGTACGTGGCCTCGCCCACCGCGTCGATCAGCGCGTCGGTGACCTCGTCGAACCAGCCGCCGTAGGGCCGGTCGGTGGAGTGCAGCGCGACGGCGCCGCCGGGCTCGACCCGGACGAGGCCACCGAAGCCGGAGGTGTCGCCGCTGCCGGTGACCCCGAAGGCGCCCTTGCGGAACCCCCCGCCGGGCTCGGTCGCGGCCCCGAAGCCGGCCTCGTCGCTCATCGACCTGCTCCGGGCAGGACGACGGCGTTGCCTCCGCGCTGCTCGATGGCGAACTGGCCGGTGCGGCCCTCGGCCGCGGCCTGCTCGTAGGCGCGCCGCGCCGCCGGGTCGGCCCGGACGCTGGAGGGCATCGCGAGGTGCAGCTCCGGCGCCGTCCCGTTGGCCCGGGCCTCGGCCTGCTCCCGGGCGCGCTTGGCGCCCAGCGGCTGGTGCTGGATCTTGTGGTGCAGCTTGAGGATGGCGTCGGTGAGCATCTCCGGCCGCGGCGGGCAGCCGGGCAGGTACATGTCCACCGGGACGATGTGGTCGACGCCCTGCACGATCGCGTAGTTGTTGAACATGCCGCCGGAGCTGGCGCAGACCCCCATGGCGAGCACGTACCGCGGCTCGGGCATCTGGTCGTAGATCTGCCGGAGGACCGGCGCCATCTTCTGGCTGACCCGCCCGGCCACGATCATCAGGTCGGCCTGACGCGGGGAGGCGCGGAACACCTCCATGCCGAAGCGGGCCAGGTCGTAGCGGCCGGCACCGGACGCCATCATCTCGATCGCACAGCAGGCCAGGCCGAAGGTGGCCGGCCAGAGCGAGGACTTGCGGGTCCAGTTGACGAGCTTCTCGACGCTGGTCAGCAGGACGCCGCTCGGCAGCTTCTCCTCCAGGCCCATCTCAGCGCCCCCCATCCGTGGTCGGTCGCGTGTCGGTCGGTTGCGTGTCGGTCGGTCCCGTGTCGGTCAGTCCCATTCGAGCCCCCCGCGGCGCCACTCGTAGACGAAGGCGATGAAGACGGTGCCGATGAAGACCGCCATCGCGCCGAGGCCCCACAGGCCCAGCGCGTCGTTGGCGACCGCCCACGGGTAGAGGAAGACGATCTCGATGTCGAAGACGATGAAGAGCATCGCGGTGAGGAAGTACTTGACCGGGATCCGTCCGCCGGTGAGCGGCTGGTCGACCGGTTCGATCCCGCACTCGTAGGCCTGCACCTTCGCGCTGTTGTAGCGGCGCGGGCCGATGAACGGAGCGGCGGTGACCGAGAAGAGCGCGAAGCCTGCGGCGAGCACGAAGAGCCCGACCAGGGGCACGTAGTTCGACAGCATCAGCAGCTCCCGAGGCAGGTGTTCCGCGGGACGGTGGGGGGCGTGCACGACCTCGGGCGGACCACTGCGACGACCTCCGCTCACATCCGACGACCGGGCGACCCCTTGTGAACTGCTTCACCCTGTGCTTGTGAACTGGTTCACAAGGTCGAGTGGTCGAAGCCTATGCCGAAGGGGTGGCGGAACACCAGGACCCCCGGTGACCGCGTTCACACCAGGGGTCCCGACAGGCGCGAGAGCGCAGGTCAGCGGCTCACAGCGGTCCGGGAGCCGGTGCCGGCGGCGGCGCGGTGGGATCGGTCGGGTCAGGGCCCGGGACGGGCGCCGGGGACGGCGGGGTGATCGGGTCGGTCGGCGACGGGGACGGCGACGGCGGCTGGGGCTCAGGGGTGGGCGGGATCGTCATGCCCGGAGCCTGCTCCTCACGGTCCGGCCGGGAAACCCGTCTCGATGACCACTCGGCGCTCCCCGAGTGTGGAGCTGTGCACGTCTGCGCCAGCCGCCAGGCGTCGACAGCTCGACACTCGACGCCCCGGTTCGACGCCGGGCCGGGGCGCAGCGCTCAGCGGCGCGGCCGGATGGCGAGGTCCGGCCGCCTGCTGACCCAGGAGACCACCGCGGCGACCAGCAGTAGGAGGGCGGGCACCAGGAGGTACAGCCCGCCCGCCAGCAACGTGACCCACCCCCGGGCGACCGACATCGCCCCCACCGCCGCGACGGTCGCGGGGCCCCGCATCGTCACGCTGGCGCGTTCGGCCCACAGGGCGAGAGCCGCGCCGACCGCGGGCAGCCCGAACACGACGAACACACCCCAACCGGCGACTTCCCACGCCCAGACGCCGAGGCCGAGGACGCCCAGGAGCGAGACGACGATCAGCACCTGGGCACTGGGAGAGGAATGGGCCATGCGCAGCCGTCCCTAGACCCGGGTGCCGCGGTGCAGGGCGACGACGCCGCCGGTCAGGTCGCGCCACGCGACGTCGGCCCAGCCGGCGCCCTGCAGCCACCGGGCGAGCTCGGACTGCGCCGGCCACGCCCGGATCGACTCGGCCAGGTAGACGTAGGCCTCCGGGTTGCTGCTCACCGCCCGGGCGATCGCCGGCAGGGCCCGCATCAGGTACTCGGTGTAGACGGTGCGGAACGGGGAGAACGTGGGGCTGGAGAACTCGCAGACCACCAGCGTGCCGCCGGGCCTGGTCACCCGGGTGAACTCACGCAGCGCGGCCTGCGGGTCGGCGACGTTGCGCAGGCCGAAGGAGATGACGACGCCGTCGACGCTCTCGTCGGCCAGCGGCAACGCCATCGCGTCCCCGGCGACCTTCGGCACCGGCCGGGACGCCCCGGCGCGGAGCATGCCCTGGGAGAAGTCGCAGGCGATCGCGCGCACGCCCCCGGCGGCGAGCTCGACGGTGGAGACCCCCGTCCCGGCCGCGACGTCGAGCACGGTGGCGCCCGGCTGCGCACCCAGCGCCTCGCGGGTGGCCCGGCGCCAGCCGGCGTCCAGCCCGGCGGAGAGCACCGTGTTGGTCAGGTCGTACCGGCCGGCGACCCGGTCGAACATCGCCGCGACCTCCGCCGGCCGCTTGTCCAGCCCGGCTCGCGCCCCTGTTGCCCCAGCCCGTTCCCCGGTCGCCACGACGGCGACGCTACCTGCGCGCCTCCTACTCTGGAGCGGTGACCACGGCAGCCGCACGCACCGCGACCAGCGCGGCAGCGGTCACCACCACCCCGCTGGGCACCCGGCGCACACCGCTGCTGACCCTCCTCCCCCGCGACGGTGCGCTGGCCTGGGTGCGCCGCGGCGAGGGCATGGTCGGCTGGGGCGAGGCCGACCGGCTGGAGGTCTCCGGCCCCGGCGCGCTCACCGAGGCCGCCGACTGGTGGGCCCAGCGCTGCGCGGACACCGAGGTCCACGACCCGGTCGGCGTCCCCGGCTCCGGGCCGGTCCTGTTCGCCTCCGTGGCCTTCGACCCGGCGGTGGGGACGTCGGTGTTCGTCGTCCCCGAGGTCGTCGTGGGCCGCCGCGACGGGTGCACCTGGGTGACCGTCACCGGCGACGCGGACGACGAGCAGCTCACGGTCGTCGAGACCTCGACGCAGCACGCGGCCACCTCGATCGGCCGGCTCGCCTACGCCGACGGCGCCCTGGACGCGATGGCCTGGTGTGGCGCCGTCGCCGCTGCGGTCGCCCGGATCGACGCCGGCGAGCTGGACAAGGTGGTGCTGGCCCGTGACCTGCTGGTCACCGCTGACCGTCCGCTGGACCCCCGCCGCCTGCTGCTGCGCCTGGCCGAGCGGTTCCCGGACACCTGGACCTTCGCCGTCGACGGCCTGCTGGGCGCCACCCCCGAGCTGCTGCTGCGCCGGACCGGCCGGGAGCTGGACGCCCGCGTGCTGGCCGGCACCGCCCCGCGGGGCGCCGGCGCGGAGGACGACCGGCTGGCGGCGGGCCTGCAGAGCTCGGTGAAGGACCACGCCGAACACGCCTACGCGGTCGACTCACTCGCCGACGCACTGCGGCCGTTCGTCGACGACCTCGTCGTGCCCGAGCAGCCCATCGTGCTGACCCTGCCCAACGTCCGGCACCTGGCCAGCGACGTCCGCGGTCGCCAGCGCGACGACGACGCGACCGGGCTGCTGGAGCTGGTGGGCGCCGTGCACCCCACCGCCGCGGTCTGCGGCAGCCCGACCGACACCGCCGCCCGGGTGATCGCCGAGCTCGAGGGGATGGACCGTGGCCGCTACGCCGGGCCGGTCGGCTGGCTGGACGCCCGCGGCGACGGTGAGTTCGGGCTCGCCCTGCGCTGCGCGGAGCTGACCGGGGCCGACGGCGGACGTCAGGCCCGGCTGTTCGCCGGCTGCGGCATCGTCGCCGACTCCGACCCGATCGCCGAGCTGGCCGAGACCCAGGCGAAGCTGGCCGCCTTCCAGGCCGCCCTCGAGGACTGAGGCCTCCCCCGGAGGGACGAGCGCACCCGGCAAGGTGGTCCCCTGGGGTCAAGACGACCCGCCTGCGGCCCGACAGTGTCCAGAACGGGACACCGGCAAGGGGGACGACAGGGCATGGACAGCAGGGTGGCGAACGACGGCGGCCGCACGGCCGCCGCCGTGTGGCTGTCGCTGGCCGCTGCCCTCGTCGTCCTGGTGGGCCTCACCGGCGGGTCCACCTCGGCCTCGGTCGTCTACCTGGTCGTGACCGTCGGCGCCGCGGTCGCCGCCTGGCTGGGTGTCCGGCGGTGCCGCCCGGGGCCGGCGGCCCGGTGGGTGGCGGTCGCCGTCTCGCTCAACGCCGTCGGCGACGTGCTGTGGCAGCTGCAGGCGTGGCTGGCCGACGCCCCGCCGGACGTCTCGCTCGCCGATGCCGCCTACCTGGGCTCCTACTGCGCCCTCGGGGCCGCCCTGCTCGTCTACGCCGGGGACGGCGACAGCCACCCCGGAGCCCGCTTCCACGCCCTGCTCGACGGCGCGGCGGTGCTGGTCATCGCCCTGCTGGTGGTCTGGCAGAGCTCGGTGCACTCGACGCTGACCGACGACAGCCTGCCGCTGGGCACCCGGGCCATCTGGGCGGCCTACCCGCTGCTGGACGCGGTCGTCCTCGGCCTGGTGGTGCGCGGCATGGTCGTGCAGTCGCGGGTGGGGGTGCCGGCACTGCTGCTCGGACTCGGCTCCACCGCCTGGCTCGCCTCCGACCTGGCCTGGCTGCTGCTCGCCGCCCCGGACACGGTCAGCGGCTGGCTGGACGCCGGCTGGCTGATCGGTGCGGTCGCGCTCGCCACGCTGCCCTGGACGGACCGCTCCGACCTCCCAGCCGGCCCCACGGTGACGCCCGCCACGGCCGGGACCGGACGCTGGCGGATGACCCTGGCCTTCCTGCCGCTGCTGGTGCCCGGCGCCTTCGAGCTCCGGGCCTGGCTGGCCGGGGAGGACATCGACCCGCTGCCCGGCCTGCTGGCCACCTCCACGCTGACCGTGCTGATGATCGTGCGCGCCCAGCGGCTGCTCACCGACCAGAGCCGCGCCCGGGCCGAGGTCCACTCCCTGGCCCGGCGGTACGAGGCGCTGGCGGTGACCTCCTCCGACGCAGTGGCCGTCGTCGACCGCGACGGGCGGCTGACCTCGGACTCCCGGTCGCTGGCCGAGCTGCTCGGGCGCCGCGGTTGCACCGGGCGCTCGCTGCCCCAGCTGCTCAGCGGCATCGGCGTCGACCCCGACGACGTCCTGACGGCCCTCGACCGGGCCCGGCTCGCACCGGGTGAACCGGTCGAGCTGGAGCTCTGCGGCACCCACCCCACCGGCGGCACGGTGTGGCTGGGCGGGCGCGCCGTCGACCTGCGGCACGACCCGGACGTCGGCGGCATCGCCGTCAGCCTCTACGACATCACCCCGCGCAAGCTCGCCGAGCAGGAACTGGCGCACCAGGCCTTCCACGACGGGCTGACCGGGCTGGCCAACCGGTCGCTCTTCCTCGACCACACCGAGCAGGCGCTGCGCCGGGCCGGCCGCACCGGCAGCCCGCCGATCGTGCTGTGCCTGGACCTGGACGGCTTCAAGGACGTCAACGACAGCCTCGGCCACCTGGCCGGCGACGACCTGCTGCGCACGGTGGCCGCCCGGCTGCAGGGGGTCGTCCGGGCGGCGGACACCGTGGCCCGGCTGGGCGGCGACGAGTTCGCCGTCCTCATCGACGACACCCGGGATGGCCTGCCGGTCGCCGCCGCGCTGGCCGAGCGGCTGCTGCAGGCCCTCGACGAGCCGGTGCTGCTGCACGGCCACCGGGTGACCGTGGCCGCCAGCATCGGGATCGTCGCCGCCGAGCCCGACGCGACCCCACTGTCGCTGTTCCGGGACGCCGACATCGCGATGTACCGGGCCAAGGCCGCCGGCCGTGCCCAGTGGGTGGTGTTCGACCCGGGCATGCGCACCGCGGCGCTGGAACGGATCGAGCTCGAGCGGGAGCTGGGCGGGGCCCTGGCCGCCGGCCAGCTGCGGCTGGTCTACCAGCCGGTCGTCGACCTGCAGACCGAGCGGGTGGTCGGCTTCGAGGCGCTGCTCCGCTGGCAGCACCCCACCCTCGGCACGATCGGGCCGGACCGGTTCGTCCCGATCGCGGAGGACTCCGGGCACATCCTGTCGATCGGCCGCTGGGTGCTGGCCGAGGCCACCGCCACCGCCGCCCGCTGGCAGCGCGCCCACCCCCGGCCGGCGCCGCTGTCCATGGCGGTCAACGTCTCCGCGCGGCAGCTGGTCGGCGGCACGCTGGTCGAGCACGTCGCCGAGGCGCTGACCTCCAGCGGCATCACGCCGTCGTCCCTGGTCCTGGAGGTCACCGAGACCGCGCTGGTCACCGACCCGGACGCCGTCGCCGAGCGGCTCTGCGAGCTGCGCGCCCTCGGTACCCGGCTGGCCCTGGACGACTTCGGCACCGGCTACTCGTCCCTGAGCTACCTGCGCCAGTTCGACGTCGACGTGCTCAAGATCGACCGCTCGTTCGTGAGCCTGCTCGACGGCTCGGCCGACGACGCGGCGATCGTGCACGGGCTGATCCAGCTGGGCCGCACGCTGCGGCTGGAGGTCGTCGCCGAGGGCGTGGAGACCGAGGCCCAGCGCGACCGGTTGCGGGCCGAGCGCTGCGACCTGGCCCAGGGCTGGTTGTTCGCCAAGCCGCTGGAGGCCGAGGAGGCGGAGCTGTTGCTGCTCGGCCAGGCCTCCGCCGCACCGGCGCTCCCCCGACCGCGGCCGGCGACCACCGCCGGCGACCTGCCCGTCGCCCAGGCCTGAGCCGGCCGGGCTCACCGTCCAGCTAGCCGAGCGCGGTGACCGCGGCTGCGCGCAGCCGGGTGGCCAGGGCCGCCTCGGCCGCGGCGTCGGTGCGGACGACGACCACCCGCGGCCCGCCCGCACCGAGCGCGGCCACCAGCTGGGCGGGGTCGCTGACCGCGGTCGCGGCCCAGCCGAGCGAGCGCGCCACCGCTACCAGGTCCCGGCCGTGCGGGGTGCCGAACACCCGCCGGTAGCTGGCGGCGTACTGCGGCTGCCCGGGCTCCAGTTGGGCGAAGATGCCACCCCCGTCGTTGTCCGGGACGACGACGGTCAGGTCCGGCCGGGGCTCCCCCGCCCCGGGCAGCAGCCCGGTCAGGTCGTGCAGGAACGTCAGGTCGCCCATCAGCGCGAACGCCGGCCCGCCGCCGGCACCCTGGTGCGCGAGCGCGGCCCCCACCGCGGTGGAGATCGTGCCGTCGATGCCGGCGACCCCGCGGTTGGCCAGCACGGTCAGCCCCGGTCGCGGGACGGCGACCCGGTCGACGTCGCGCACCGGCGTCGAGGAACCGAGCACCAGCAGCGCACCGGCCGGCAACGCCGCCACCAGGTCCCGGGCGAGCCGGGCCGCGGTCAGCCCGCCCGTGGGGGCGTCCAGCTCGGCGTCGACCGCCGCCCCGACCTGCCGGGCGGCCTGCGTCCACTGGCCCGCCCACTCCCCGCCGGCCCGCGAGCCGGGGTCGCGCAGCGCCAGGGCCGGGTCGAGCTGGGCGCTGCCGACAACGGCGCTGCCCCGGCCCGGGTCGGCCCAGCGCGGCGTGGGCCCGTAGGTCTCCACGGTGACCGCCGGGTCGCCCAGCAGCGCGTTGACCGGCCGGGACAGCGTGGGCCGTCCGACGACGACCACCCGGTCGGGCCGGTGCGCGGCCAGCCAGTCCGCGGCCCCCAGCAGCAGCGCCGACCCGCGCAGCGCCCCGCTCGCCCCCCAGGCCCCGCTGCTCGGCTCGGCCAGCACCGGCCAGCCCCGCTGGTCGGCGACGACGGCGGCGGCCCGTCCGATCGCGGACGGCGCGTCCCCGGCGACCAGCAGGGTGCGGCCGCCCTCGGCCGGTGCGCCGCCGGTCAGCGTCGCGGTCCGCACCCCGTCCCCGGCCGACACCGTCCACGGCGCACCGTCGGGGCGCCCGGCCAGGTCACCCGAGGGCAGCGCCGGCGGCTGGCCGGTGCCGCTGTCGTCGGGCATGAGCGGCTCGCGCAGCGCGAGGTTCAGGTGCACGGGGCCGGGGTCGCCGGACAGCTCGCCCCGGGCCACGAGCAGCGCCTTGGCGACGAGCGACCGCCAGTACCGGTTCTGCGCCACGTCCCGCCCCGGTTCGGGCACCCCGACGTCCAGGGCCCAGCGCACCGCGCCGCCGTAGAGGCCGACCTGGTCGATCGTCTGGTTCGCACCCGTGGCGCGCAGCTCCGGCGGGCGGTCCGCGGTCAGCGCCAGCAGCGGGACACCGCTCTCGTGCGCCTCCAGCACCGCTGCGTGCAGGTGCGCGGTCGCCGTCCCCGAGGTGGTGAGCACCGGCACCGGCCGCCCGCTGGCCTTGGCCAGCCCGAGCGCGAGGAAGGCCGCCGTCCGCTCGTCGATCCGCACGTGCAGCCGCAGCCGGCCCGCGGTCTCGGCGTCGGCCAGCGCGAGCGCCACCGGTGCGGAACGGGAGCCGGGGGCGAGCACCGCGTCGGTGACCCCGCCGCGGACGAGCTCGTCGACGAGCACCCGGGCGAAGGCGGTGGCCGGGTTCACGGTGCCGTCACCGCGGCCAGCCGGTCGCGCCAGCGCTGCTCGACCGCCGGGTCGGCCGCGGTCTCGGCCAGCCGGTCGGGCTCCGGACGGCGCACCGGCAGCGCCCCGTCGACCGGCAGCAGCGGCTCACAGGTGACGTCGTCGGTGAAGAGCGCGACGGTGGCCAGCCCGCACGCGAAGGGCAGCTCCGGCAGCGCGGCGGCCAGGGCGACCCCGGCGGCGATCCCGACCGAGCTCTCCAGTGCCGAGGAGACGACGCACGGCAGCCCGTGCGCCTCGGCGACCGCCAGGGCCGCCCGCACCCCGCCCAGCGGCTGCACCTTCAGCACCACCACGTCGGCCGCCTCGCGCAGGTCGACCGCCCGCGGGTCTGCGGCGCGGCGGACGACCTCGTCGGCGGCGACCCGGACGTCGACCCGCCGGCGCACGGCGGCCAGCTCGGCGATGGTGGCGCAGGGCTGCTCGGCGTACTCCAGGCGGACCCGGTCCAGCTCGCGCAGCCGGGCCACCGCGGTGTCGACGTCCCAGGCGGCGTTGGCGTCCACCCGGATCGCCCCGGCCGGCCCGAGCGCGTCGCGCACGGCCTCCACCCGGGCCACGTCGTCGGCGGCGGACTGGCCGGGCTCGGCGACCTTCACCTTGGCGGTGGCGCACCCCGACGCGGTCACGATGGCGTGCGCCCGCTCCGGCCCCACCGCCGGCACCGTGACGTTGACCGGCACGCTGTCCCGCACCGGCTCGGGCCAGCCGAGGACGGCGGCCTCGTGCGCCGCGGCCCACCAGCGGCGGCTCTCGGCGACGTCGTAGTCCCAGAACGGGGAGAACTCCCCCCAGCCGGCCGGACCCCGCACGAGCACCCCGTCGCGGACGTCGATGCCGCGGAACCGGGTGCGCAGCGGCACCGACCAGACGTGCACCTCCAGCGCCGTCGCTGCGGCGTCGGGAGGGGCGGTGACCACGGCCGACAGCGTAGGCGGGGCGTCGGGACACCCGGGCGCGGTCCTGGTGCGCGGGCCAACCGCCCCCTAGCGTGCAGTCGCAGCGCCGCCCTGCCGACCGGAGAGCCGGCGCACCCGAGACCCGGAGGTCCCCTCGTGGCCCACTCGACGGCTGCACGGACCGTCCCCGCCGACCGCAGCCCCCGCGGCCCCGGGCTGCCGGTGCGGTGCGGCGTGCGCGGCTGCGCCTGCGAGGACCCCCGCCAGCTGCTCAACGCCGCGAACCTGGTCACCGTGGTCCGCACGCTGACCTCACTGGCGATGGTGACCACCGCCGCCGTCCAGGAGTCCTGGCCGTGGCTGCTCGCCGCCTACCTCACCTACTGGATCGGCGACTCCGCCGACGGCAACGTCGCCCGCTGGCGGGACCAGGAGACCCGCTTCGGCGCGGTGTTCGACGTGGTCTGCGACCGGGTCAACTGCATCAGCTGCGCCCTCGTGCTGCTGATGTTCATCGACGCACCCTGGCCGGTGGCGGTCTTCCTCTTCCAGTTCGTCGTGGTCGACCTGCCGCTGACCCTGCTGCCGATGCGCTGGCCGGTGCTCTCCCCGAACTACTTCTTCCTCGTCGACCGGCTGGCCTGGACGCTGAACTGGCACGTGGTCGCCAAGGTCACCAACACGACCCTGCTGGTGCTGCTGCTGGTGCTCGTGCCCGACCAGCGGGTGGCCCTGGCCGCCGCCTCGGTGGTGCTGGTGATCAAGGTCTGGTCGCTGGGCCGGGTGCTGCGGCTGCCCCGGCCGACCGACCTCGTGCACGTCGCGCAGCCGACCTCGGGCGCCGCCGCCCGTGCTTGACGCCGGCACCATCGGGCTGATCGCGCTCGGCCTGGTGGTCGGCGCGGTCTCGGCCGTCACGCCGTTCCTGCCGGTCGAGGCCTACGTGATCGGCCTGGCGGTGACCCACTCCCCCACCGTGGCCGTCGCCGGGGCGGTGGCCGCAGCGGTCGGCCAGACCGTGGGCAAGGTGCTGCTCTTCTCCGCGGCCCGGGGTGCGACCAGCTCCCGCTGGCTGGACCGGCTGCGCGAGCGCGGGGCGGCGGAGGCGGCCGCCATCGCCGCCGCCGAGGCCGCTGGGGAGCCACCCCCGGGCGGGCCGGTGAAGCGGGCGCTCCGGCCGGTGGGGCGCTGGCTGAGCCGGGTCAACGCCCGGGGCGTCGCGCTGCTGTCCGGCCGCTGGGGGCCGGGGGTGGTGCTGCTCAGCGGTTCGGTGGGCATCCCGCCCCTGCTGGCGATCGCCTTCTACGCCGGGACGTCGAAGATGAGCCTGCGGGCCTTCGTGGTCACCTGCCTGGTCGGCCGCGCGATCCGGTTCGTCGTCCTGGCGCTGGTGCCCGACCTGTTCTGAGCGCGGGCCGCCGTAGCCTGACTCCTCGTGCACCGCCAGCTGACCCTCGTGGCCGCGCCGCCGCCCGAGGCGGCCGCGGCGGTGCTCGACACCGTCTGGCCGGCGTTGCGGTCCAGCCTGGACGGCGACCGGCCGCTGGCCGTGCTGCCCGCCGGCACCGGGCCGGCCGACGCCGCCCGTGCCGCGCTCCGCCCCGACGAGCCGCTGGAGCCCGGGACCGACCTCGTGGTCGTCACCTCCGGGTCGACCGGCGCGGGCAAGGGCGTGCTCCTCTCCGCGACGGCGCTGCGTGCCTCGGCGGCCGCCACCGCCGACCGGCTCGGCGGCCCCGGCAGCTGGCTGCTGGCGCTGCCGACCTCGGCCATCGGCGGGCTGCAGGTGCTCGTCCGCACCGCGCTGGCCGGCCGGGAGCCCGTCGTCCTCAGCCGGGGCGAGTCGCTCACGGCAGCCGCGGCCCGGCTGCCGGCCGGTGACCGCCGCTACGTCGCCCTGGTGCCCACCCAGCTGCGCCGGTACCTGGCCGAGGAGCCGGCCGCCCTGGCCTCCTTCGACGGCGTGCTGATCGGCGGCGCCGCCACCGACCCCGCCCTGCTCGCCGCAGCCCGCGCCGCCGGCGTGCAGGTGCGCACCGCCTACGGGATGAGCGAGACGGCCAGCGGCTGCGTCTACGACGGGGTGCCCCTGGCCGGGGTCTCCGTGCGGGTCACCGACGGGATCGAGCTCGCCGGCCCGGTGCTGGCGTCGGGCTACCGACTGGACCCGGCCGGCACGGCGGACGCCTTCCGCGACGGCTGGTTCCGCACCCGCGACGCCGGCTCGCTGGACGACGCCGGCCGGCTCACCGTGCACGGCCGACTGGACGACGTCGTGATCAGCGGCGGGGTCAACGTCGCCCCCCAGGGGGTCGAGGCGGCGCTGCGCGAGCACCCCTCGGTCACCGACGCCGTCGTCACCGGGCTGCCGGACCCGGAGTGGGGGCAGCGGGTGGTCGCCGTCGTCGTCGCCGCGCCCGGCACCACCCCCGACCTGGCCGAGCTGCGCCCCTGGGTCGCCGCCCGGCTGGGCGCGGCAGCCGCCCCCCGCGAGCTGAGGGTCGTCGACGCCGTGCCCACCCTGCACACCGGCAAGCCCGACCGCCGGGCCGTCGCCCGCACGCTGATCACCCGCACGCCGAGAGGAACCGACTGATGGCGACCCCCGCCCAGTGGCTGGCGGGCGCCCGCCCCCGCACCCTGCCCGCCGCCCTCGCCCCGGTGCTCGTCGGCTCCGGCGCCGCGGCCGCGCTCGACGGGTTCCGGCTGGTGCCGGCGCTGCTGGCGCTCGTCGTCGCGCTCGCCCTGCAGGTGGCGGTCAACTACGCCAACGACTACTCCGACGGCAAGCGCGGCACCGACGCCGACCGGGTCGGCCCGATGCGCCTGGTCGGCTCCGGCGCAGCCACCCCCCGCCAGGTGCTGACCGCCGCGATGGCGTCCTTCGCGGTCGCAGCGGTGGCCGGCCTCGCGCTCGCGGCGGTGTCCAGCTGGTGGCTGGTCGCCGTCGGCGCGGTGAGCATCCTCGCTGCCTGGACCTACACCGGCGGGCCGATCCCCTACGGCTACCGGGCGCTGGGCGAGGTCTTCGTCTTCGTCTTCTTCGGCCTGGTCGCCGTGGTGGGGACGACGTTCGCCCAGACCGAGTCGCTGGACGGCCTGGCGTTCGCCGCCGCGGTGCCGATCGGGCTGCTCTCGGTCGCGCTGCTGGTGGTCAACAACCTGCGCGACGTGCACGGGGACGCCGCCGTCGGCAAGCGGACGCTGGCGGTGCTGCTCGGCGAGGCCCGCACCCGGGTGTTCTACGCCGGGCTGCTGGTCGGCGCCTTCCTCGTCATCGCCGGCATCGGCGTCGTCCGGCCGTGGGCGCTGCTGGGCCTGCTGGCCGCCCCGCTGGCGGTTCCGCCGGTGCGCCTGGTGCTGGGCGGTGGCCGGGGGCCGGCGCTGATCGGCGCGCTGAAGGCCACCGGGCAGCTCACCCTGGTCACCGGCGTCCTGCTCGGCCTCGGCCTCGCCCTCAGCTAGTGCCGCGCCCGCCGCCGTCCGCCCTGGAGGCGGCAGCTGGGACATCAAGTGGGCCGCTCGCGCGGCACCGATCGACTGCAGACGACGCTGTGGAGGGCGGGTCATGGACCGGGACCAGGTCACGGTGAGCTGTGCAGATCTGCAGGCAGGCGCCAGGCCGAGCGGCGACGTCAGGGTCGAGGGCACGGGGACCGTGCGCGGTGCCGACCTGTCGAACTGGGCAGTGTCGTGGCTGACGATCGCCGATGCCACGAGCGCACTGAACGAGGTCCTGCCGCGACCGCTGAAGCGGGGGCAGGTCGGTCGTGAGATCCCGCTCTTCGTCGAGTGCGACTTCAGCGGCCTGAGCTGTCCCGCGTTCGATCCGGGGATCGCCCGGTTCGTGAGGTGCCGGTTCGAGGACGTCGACGTCAAGCTCGACCTCGGCACCGTTCACGCACACTTCGAGGACTGCGTCTTCTCGGGACGGTGGGAGGGCAACTTCGATGCCCGCCCGCTGACCAGCGATCCGGCCAAGCGGGCGGTGGTCCGGGGCAACGACTTCACCGGCTGCCGGGATATCGGTCTGCAGGGTGGGGTCGACCGCACCGCGAACACGTTCGACCCCTCGATGCACCTCGTGCTGTGGCGCGGCGACCCGAACTGGTCCCGGGTCCGCGAGATCGCCGAGGAGGACGTCCACCTGCGGAACGTCATCGGATCGATCGAGGGCCACGGCCCTTTCGACCGCGGACAGGACTGGGACGTGCTCAACCGCGGACTGGTCGCGGACGAGCTCTGGCTGCGGCTCCGTCGAGCCATCGGCTCCTGAGCAGGCAGGCCGACTCAGGTGCCCGCTGGTGAGCCGCGCACCAGAGAGCGATCGACGACCGCTGGAGCGATGAGCCCCATGCGGAGATTGCGTCAGCCGTCGTCGGCGGCGGAGCCGCGGAGCTCGGCCCGCAATTGCTCCTTGCGGGCGTTGCGGGCCACCAGGGCACTGGTCAGCTGCTGGCGCACCCCGCCGAGCACCAGGTAGGACACCGGCATCGCCAGCAGCACCCCGAACAGGAAGCCCGGTGTGCCGGGCAGCCCGAGCACCCACAGCAGCCCGATCAGCGCGGCGGCGATCGCCAGCCGCCCGAGGGTGTAGATCGCCAGCCACCGGGCGACCCCGCCCCGGCTCGGCGTCCCCTCATCGGTGCCGCCGGGCACCGACGCCCCGCCGGTCCTCGTCTGTTCAGCCACGACGGCCCTCCCACTTGGTCGACAGCACCACGGTCGTCCGGGTGCGTGCGACGCCCCGGATCCTGTTCAACGCACTGATGGTGTCCTCGAGTGCCCGGATGTCGGGAACCCGCACCTTGAGCACGTACCCCTCGCTGCCGGCCACCCGCCAGCAGTCCTCCACCGACGCCAGCTCCGCCATCGCCTCTTCCAGGCCGGTGTCGTCGACCTGGTCGCTCTCGATCACCCCGACCAGGGCCGTGACGCCGAGCCCGACCGAGGCCGGGTCGACGACGGCCTGGTAGCCGGTGATGACGCCGGCGGCCTCCAGCTTCCCGACCCGCTCGTGCACCGAGGGGGCCGAGAGCCCCACCTGCCGGGCGAGCTCGGCGTAGCTGGCCCGGCCGTTGGCCCGCAGCAGGCTGATCAGCTGCTCGTCGACTGCGTCGATGTCGCCCTCCGGCTCCTCGGGTGCACGCCCGCAGGGCGCTGGCGCGGGGCCCGCCCCGGTCGGGCAGGAGATCACCGGGTCCGAGTATCGCCGCGGTCGTACATTGGTGGTGATGAGGGGGGTGGCCCGATGGTCTTCCTGGTGATGTTGGTGATCGCGGTGGCCGTGGTCGTACTGGTGATGCGCGCTGCGTCGGCGCAGGACGGTGGCCGGGGAGGGTCCGGCGGCATCGGTCGTCCGGAGCGTCCGACCCGCGGGCCGCGCCCGCCCCGGGCGCAGCGGCCCACCCGGCCGGTGGCGCCCGACGACGACCCGGAGTTCCTGCGCGAGCTCGAGCGGCGGGCCCGGCGGGACGACGGGACGACCGCCGCCTGACCTGACCCGCGGGTCGCCTGGCCCGCACGCTGACACACGACGAGTCGTCGGCCCTCCGGGGCCGGCGACTCGTCGCTTCTGGGTCTCCCGCTCAGGCGGCGGTGCTGCCCGACGGCGTGGGTGGCACCGCGGGGCTCCCACCGAACCACCGGCGCCAGCCCGACCTCCGCTGGGCAACCGGGGCCGCAGCGAGCGCCGCCACAGTCGTGTCGGCAGCCGTGGTTCCGCTCGCGGTGAGGTCGTCCGCCGCGGTGTCGCTCACGGTGGTGTCGTCCGCCGCGGTGTCCTCTGGCCACCCGAGACCGGAGCCCTCGCCCGGCTCGCCGGGCCAGCCCAGGCCGCCGTCCTGCTGGTTCTCCGCCAGGTCGGGTGCGGGAGTCGGCTGGGGTGGCTCCACCGGCGTGGCCCGCTGCGACAGCGCGGCCGCGGCGATCGGGTCGACGAGCGCACGGTTCCCGGCCGAGTGCCTACCCACGGTGAGCTCCACCGCTCTCAGTCATGCGGTCAGGATGCCATGGGCAGCGCCTCGCAGCCCTTCATCGCGCGTGCTGCCGGCCCCGTCTCACTCGAAGGTGACGGTGGGTGATCGGCCCAGCAGCCCAGCATCGGCGCTACCGGAGGAGGGTCAGACGCCGCCGTAGCTGTGCAGGCCGGTCGACACCAGGTTGACGAAGAGCAGGTTGAAGATCATCACCGCGAGGCCGACGATGTTGATCCACGCCGAGGGGCGCCCCCGCCAACCGGCCGTGGTGCGCGCGTGCAGGTAGGCCGCGTAGACGATCCAGGCGATGAACGCCCAGGTCTCCTTCGGGTCCCAGCCCCAGAACCGGCCCCAGGCGCTCTCCGCCCAGATCGCCCCGGCGATGACCGCGAAGGTCCAGATCGGGAAGCCGAAGACGGCGGTGCGGTGGGCGGTGCGGTCCAGCGCCGCCGCCGTGGGCAGCCGGTCCAGCAGCGACGGCGCGGCCGTGCCGGCACCGGCCGCGACCGTGGCGTCCCGCCGGGTGCGCACCAGGTAGAGCACGCTGGCGATGCCGCTGACGAAGAAGATGCCGAAGCCGATGGTGGCGGTGCTGACGTGGATCGCCAGCCAGCTCGACCGCAGAGCGGCGACCAGCGGGCCGGCCTCGGCGTAGAGGAACAGCCCGATCAGCACCATCGACAGCACCACCGGCGCGAGCAGGAAGACGCCGATGTGCCGCAGGGACGGCGCCCGCACGGCGAGCACCAGGTAGGCCACGACGGCCACCAGCACGACCGCGGTGGCGAACTCGTACATGTTGCCCCAGGGCAACCGATCGGTGGCCATGCCGCGGGCGACGAGCACACCGGCGTGGGCGACCGCCCCCAGCCCGGTCAGCACCATCGCGACCAGGCCCAGCCGGCGGGCCCCTTCGGGCTCCGCGGGCGGGGTCGCGGCCGACGCCCCGGCCGGCGGCACCGCAGGGCCGCCGGCGGCCACGAGCTCCCGGGACTGCCGCGACCGGCCGAACGCCAGCTCGGCGCAGAACGCGACCACGGCCAGGGAGTACAGCCCGACGCTGACCGAGAACAGGGTGTCGGACAGTGCGGCCAGCGACTCGTCGATCACGACGGCGGTGCCTCCTCATCGGGTGCCGGCCCGTGTCCACGGGCCGGTGGGGTGCTCGCCGGGGCGTCGGTGCGGGCGGCCAGGGCCTCCTGCACGTCCTCGGTGAACGAGGCGAAGCGAGGACCGGTGTCAGCGCTGCCCCGGGTCAGCGAGCCGATCGACAGCACGGTACCCCCGCCGTCCGGAGAGGGGCCGGAGCGGGCGAACACCCGCTCCCGGCGGACCAGCAGCATGCCGAGCAGCCCGACCAGGACGGCGATCGACGCCCCCAGCACCCACACCTGGCCGGGGTCGTGCGAGACCTGCAGAGCCGCGAACTCCTTCAGGCCGCTGAAGGTGACCACGGTCCCGTCGGGCAGGGTGGTCGACTCCCCCACGGCGAGGTTCGTCCGGGCCTGCCGAGTCAGCACACCACGGTCGATCTGGTCACGGTCCAGCGCGTAGACGGACTGCGGCATGCCGGAGTCCAGCCCCAGATAGCCGGTGTAGACGTCGATGCCCACCTTCGGGTCCAGCGGCCGCGGGTCGATCGAGGTCAGGAAGCCGGCCTCCAGCACACCGGTGGGGGCGAGGAACCCCTCGATCGCCAGCTGCTCGGTCGAGCCGGCGCCCAGGTCGGGCACCTTCAGCACGCCCTGGCTGAGCATGGTGCCCAGATCGGCAGGGAGGAATGGCGTGGACAGGTCGGTGAACGTCTGACCGTCCGGCCGGGTGATGCTGAAGACGGGGCTGAAACCGTGCCCGGTGACGTAGACCCGGTCGCCACCCACCCGCAGCGGGTCGTTGACCCCGATGGTGGTGCTCACCGGGTCGGCGCCGTCCAGCTCCCAGCTGATGTCCGCGGTGTAGGAGGCGGCGGTGAGGTTCTCCTCGTACTGAGCCTCGAAGTCGTCGAGGTCCACGCACAACCGCGAGAGGTCCTCACCGTCGACCAGCGGCCCGGACCGGTGGGTGTCGTACTGCTGGAACGCGTTGCAGAAGCCCTGGCCCTCGGTCACCAGGATGCTGCCCTCGTAGCCCCACAACTTGCCGCCGGCCAGGCCGAGCAGCAGCGCCAGCAGCGAGAAGTGGAACAACACGTTGCCGGTCTCCCGGAGGAAGCCCTTCTCCGCCGACACCTCCGGACCGGACCGGCCCTCCCGGCGGACCACCCGGAAGCGACGGACCCGCAGTTCCTCCTCCACGACGTCGAGCGCGGCCGGGGCGGGCAGCGGGGTGGTGAGTGCCGCCGACTCCGGCAGCCGCTGCAGGTGCCGGGGCGCCGTCGGTGGTGGGGTGACGAGGGTGCGGCCGTGCTCGATCGCCCGCGGCACGACGCAGCCGATCAGCGAGATGAACAGCAGCAGGTAGATCGCGGCGAACCACGGCGAGCTGAAGACGTCGAACAGGTAGAGCCGGTCCAGCCAGGGCGCCAGGGTGGGGTGGTCGGCGAAGTAGCCGTTCACGTTGCTCTGCGACAGCGACCGCTGGGGCAGCAGCGAGCCCGGGATCGCCGCGAGGGCCAGCAGGAACAGCAACATCAGCGCCGTGCGCATCGCGGTCAGCTGCCGCCACCAGCGCAGCAGCCGGCCCAGCACCCGACGGCCGGCCGAGGGCGGGGACGGTGGGCTGGCCGACGCGGCCGGCCGCGGCGGGGCGGTCGTGGTCACAGCGGGGCCGACTCGGCCAGTCCGGTGGCGGCCAGCCAGCCGCGCAGCCAGATCATCAGCTCGGTCCAGGCCCCGGTGACCAGCATCAGGCCGACCCCGATCAGCACGATCCCGCCGACCCGGGTGACCGTGCGGGCGTTGCGGCGCAGGAACGACATCGCCCCCACGGCCCAGCGGGCGCCCAGCGCCACGAGCACGAACGGCACGCCGAGTCCCACGCAGTAGGCGAGCCCGAGGAACGCACCGCGCCCGACCGTCGCCTCGGTGAAGGCCAGGCTCTGCACGGCCTGCAGGGTCGGGCCCAGGCACGGGGTCCAGCCCAGCCCGAACACCACACCGAGCAACGGGGCGCCGGCCAGGCCGACCGCGGGGCGGGCGTTGATCCGGGCGGTGCGCTGCAGGAACGGCAACCACCCCAGGAAGCCGAGCCCCACCACGATGGTGACCAGGCCCATCACCCGGGTGATCACGTCGTTGTACTCCAGCAGCAGCCGGCCCAGCCCGCCGAAGGCGCTGCTGATCGCCACGAAGACCACCGTGAAGCCGAGCACGAACAGCACCGAGCCGAGCACCATCCGGCCGCGCGAGGCCCGCTCGTCGACCGGCCGGACGGCGGTGGCCACCGAGGCCCCAGCCGCCTGGGCCACACCCGCCGAGGAGCCGCCCACCGAGGGTCCGTCCATGGAGGGCTCGCCCGTTGGCGGCCCGCCCACCGGGGGCGTGCCGGCCGTCGTCCGCGGGGCGCTGCCCACCAGGCCGGTGACGTAGGAGAGGTAGCCGGGGACCAGCGGCAGCACGCAGGGCGAGGCGAAGCTGATCAGCCCGGCCAGCGCCGCCACCGCAGCGGCGACCAGCAGCGGCCCGTCACCGATCAGCTCCCTGATCGCCTCCACCATGGGTCAGGCCTCCCCGGTCAGCTGGGCGATCACGGTGCGCAGGTCGTCCTGGCGCACGGCACCGGTGTACACCGCCGCGACGCGACCGGCACGGTCCAGCACGATCGTCGAGGGGATGGCGCTGGCCGGGTAGTCCCGGAACGCCAGCGCCACCTCACCGCGCGGGTCGTGCAGCGAGGGGAAGGTGATCCCCTTGCTCTCCACGAAGGCGGTGGCCAGCTGCTCCTCGTCCTTGACGTTGAGGCCCAGGAACTGGACGCCGTCGTCCCGGACCTCGGTGTAGACCTCCTGGAACTCGGGGCTCTCCACCCGGCAGGGCGCGCACCACGAACCCCAGAAGTTGAGCACCGCGACGTCGCCGGCCAGCTCGTCGGAGGCGAACTCCCCACCCTCGAGGAGCGTCCCGGAGAACTCCGGCGCACTGGCCCGCTCCCCTTCGGGGATGACCTCGCCGGCCGGCGTGCCGGCCACGAAGCGGAACTCCCCGCCGTTGGTCACGTCGACCGCGTCGTCCCCGGTGCTGCAGCCGGCGGTGAGCACGGCGGCCACCGCCAGCGCGGCCGCCAGTCGGCTATGCACCGGGCACCGCATCGGGGTCGGTGGCCCCGGCCGGCTCGGCGTACTCCAGCCGCACCAGCCGGTCGCCGTCGTAGGTGAGCGAGGTGACGCTGGCCAGCCCGCACTCCCGGCGACGTGGGTCGTGCAGGTAGCGACGGCCCTCCAGGTGCAGCCGGACGGTCCAGACCGGCAGCTGGTGGCTGACGCAGACAGCGGCGTGCCCGCGGGCGGCGTCCCGGGCGCTGTCGATCGCGCCGAGCATCCGGGCGGCGATCTCCCGGTACGGCTCGCCCCACGAGGGGGTCCACGGGTTGCGCAGCCGCCACCAGTTGCCCGGGTGCCGCATCGCCCCGTCACCGACGCCGAAGGTCTTGCCCTCGAAGGAGTTGCCGGCCTCGATCAGCCGCTCGTCCGTGGCGATCTCCAGCCCCAGCGTGTCCGCGATCGGACGCGCGGTCTGCTGCGCCCGCTCCAGCGGGCTGGCGACCAGGTGCGTGACGTCCCGGTCGGCGAACCAGGCAGCCGCGGTGCGGGCCATGCCCTCGCCGGCCTCGCTCAGCCGGTAGCCGGGCAGCCGGCCGTAGAGCACGCCGGCCGGGTTGTGCACCTCGCCGTGCCGCATCAGGTGGACGACGGTCGTCTCGCTCACGAGCTCTCCTCGCTGGCGCTCGTCGTGCGCGTTCGCGCCGCTGCTGTGCACATTGGTTCGCTCGCACGCTCGCTCACGGCTGCAGCTCCAGGGTGTCCTTCGCCTCGGGCGAGGCGGGGCCGCCGGCGGCGGCCGCGGCGGCCGAGGCGGCGGCGGGCAGCGCGGCCAGCACGTGGTCGAGCGCCTCGTCGTCCAGGGCGGCGCTGACGAACCACGCCTCGAACGCCGAGGGCGGCAGGTAGACGCCGCGGGCGAGCATGGCGTGGAAGAAGGCGGTGTGCGCGGCGACGTCCTGGCTGCGGGCGTCGTCGTAGTCGCGCACCTGGCGCTCGTCGGGCACGAAGAAGACCGAGAACATCGAGCCGGCCTGCTGCACCCGGTGCGGCACCCCGGCGGCGAAGAGCGCCGCGCTGGCGGCACCCCGCAGCAGGGCGGCGACGGAGTCGCACCGCTCGTAGACCTCGTCGGTGCACAGCCGCAGCGTGGTGAGCCCGGCCGCCACCGCGACCGGGTTCCCGGCCAGCGTGCCCGCCTGGTAGACGGGCCCGGACGGTGCCAGCTGCTCCATCACGTCGGCGCGGCCACCGAACGCCGCGGCCGGCATGCCACCGCCCATGACCTTGCCGAAGGTGAACAGGTCGGCGTCCACCGGGTCCAGGCCGTACCAACCGGCACCGGAGACCCGGAACCCGGTCATCACCTCGTCGACGAGCAGCAGCGCCCCGTGCGCGGCGGTGATCCGGCGCAGGTGGCCGTTGAAGCCGTCCAGCGGCGGGACGACGCCCATGTTCCCGGCGGCCGCCTCGGTGACCACACAGGCGATCTGGTCGCCGCGCTCGGCGAAGACCGCCTCGACCGCGGCGACGTCGTTGTAGGGCAGCACGATCGTGTCGGCCGCCGCGCCGGTGGTCACCCCGGGGGTGTCCGGCAGGCCGAGGGTCGCGACGCCGGACCCGGCCGAGGCCAGCAGGGCGTCGACGTGGCCGTGGTAGCAGCCGGCGAACTTCACGATCAGCGGCCGGCCGGTGTACCCGCGGGCCAGCCGCACCGCGGAGAGGACCGCCTCGGTGCCGGAGTTGACCAGCCGCACCCGCTCGACCGGGGCCACCCGGGCGACGATCTCCTCGGCCAGCTCCGCCTCGGCGGCGGTGGGGGTGCCGAAGGTGAACCCGTTGCGGGCCGCGGCCGTGACGGCGGCGACCACCTCCGGGTGCGCGTGCCCCAGGATCATCGGGCCCCAGGAGGCCACCAGGTCCACGTAGCGGCGACCGTCGACGTCGGTCAGCCACGGACCGGAGCCCGAGGCCATGAACCGCGGGGTCCCCCCGACCGCCCGGAACGCACGCACCGGGGAGTTCACCCCGCCGGGCGTCACCCGGCCGGCCCGCTCGAACAGCTCTGCCGACACCGGGGCCTCGTACGGGTAGGGCTCAGTCACGGTCCCACTCTCCCAGGCGCTCCGGTGTCCGCGCCGCCCACGGGGTGGACGGTGAGCAGCGCCACGCTCAGCTCACGACCCGATCAGCGCAGCCAGCGGGCGGCCTCGACCGCCCAGTAGGTGAGCACCGAGCCGGCGCCGGCCCGCCGGATCGCGGTGAGCGTCTCCAGCACGGCCCGCTCGCGGTCGATCCAGCCGTTCGCGGCGGCCGCCTCGACCATCGCGTACTCGCCGCTGACCTGGTAGGCGGCCACCGGGACGTCGACGGCGTCGGCGACCCGGGCGACGATGTCCAGGTACGGCCCGGCCGGCTTGACCATGACCGCGTCGGCGCCCTCGGCGATGTCCTGGGCCACCTCGCGCAGCGCCTCGTCGGTGTTCGGCGGGTCCATCTGATAGGTCGAGCGGTCGCCGAACTGGGGCGCGCCCTCGGCCGCCTCGCGGAAGGGCCCGTAGAAGCCCGAGGCGTACTTGGCGGCGTAGGCCAGGATCGGCGTCTCGGTGAACGCGGCGCTGTCCAGCCCGGCCCGGATCGCCGCGACCTGGCCGTCCATCATCCCGCTGGGGGCGATCACGTGCGCCCCGGCCTGGGCCTGTGCGATCGCGACGGCGGCGTAGCGGTCCAGCGTCGGGTCGTTGTCGACCACGCCCGCCGGGGTCACCACGCCGCAGTGCCCGTGGTCGGTGTACTCGCACAGGCACAGGTCGGCCATCAGCACCAGCTCGTCGCCGAGGTCGGCCCGCAGCTGCTGCAGCGCCGCGTTGACCACGCCGTCGGCCGCGTCGGCCTGGGAGCCCACCGGGTCCTTGTCCGCGGGGATGCCGAACAGCATCAGCCCGCTGATCCCGACCTCGGCCGCCTCCGCGGCCGCCTTCCGCAGCGACTCGGGGGTGTGCTGGACGACGCCCGGCATGGAGCTGATCGGCACCGGCTCGCTGATCCCCTCCTTGACGAACACCGGCAGCACCAGGTCGGCCGGGGACAGCCGGGTCTGCGCCGTCCACCGGCGCATCGCCGGGGTCGAGCGCAGCCGGCGTCCCCGGGCGAACCCAGGGTTCGTGCCGCCCTGGCCGGAGGTCACGGGGTGTCCCCGGCCTCCGCCTCGGCGCGGCGGGCCTCGGCGAACGCGGCGAGCGCGTCGACGAGCGGACCGACCGCCGCGGTCTCCGGCTGCACGTCCACGCGCAGGCCGAACTCGGTGGCGCTGGCCGCGGTCGCCGGGCCGATCACCGAGACGACGGTGCGGGCGTGCGGCTTGCCGGCGATGCCGACCAGGTTGCGCACGGTCGAGGAGGAGGTGAAGCAGACCGCGTCGAAGCCACCGCCCTTGATCGCCTCGCGCACCGCGGCCGGCGGCGGCGCCGCCCGCACGGTGCGGTAGGCGGTGACGTCGTCGATCTCCCAGCCGCGCTCCTTGAGCCCGGCCGCCAGGGTCTCGGTGGCGATGTCGGCCCGGGGCAGCAGCACCCGGTCGATCGGGTCGAAGACGTCGTCGTAGGGCGGGAAGTCGGCCAGCAGGCCCTCGCTGGACTGCTCGCCGCTGGGCACCAGCTCCGGCACGATGCCGAACTCGCGCACCGCGTCGGCGGTCTGCTGCCCGACGCAGGCGACCTTGACCCCGGCGAAGGCGCGGGCGTCCAGGCCGAGCTCGGTGAACTTCTCGCGCACCGCGCGGACCGCGTTGGTCGAGGTGAAGACGATCCAGCCGTAGCGGCCGGTGACCAGGCCCTTGACCGCGCGGTCCATCTGCGCGGGGCTGCGGGGCGGCTCGACGGCGATCGTCGGCACCTCCACCGGCACGGCCCCGTAGGCGCGCAGCCGCTCGCTCATGTCGCCGGCCTGCTCCTTGGTGCGCGGCACCAGCACCCGCCAGCCGAACAGCGGGCGGCTCTCCCACCAGGAGAGCTTGGCGCGCTTGTCGACCACGGAGCCGACGGTGATGACGACCGGACCGGCCAGGCTGTCCAGCCCGGCGGACTTCTCGGCGACCGCGGACAGCTTGGCGGCGACGCTCTTCTGCGCCGTCCCGGTGCCCTGGGTGGTGACGACGACCGGGGTGTTGCCGGACAGGCCGCCCTCGAGCAGGCCGGCCGCCGCGGTGGCCACCTGGTCGGCGTTGGCCTGCAGCACCAGCGGGCTGCCGGTGCCGGTCGCGGCGGCGGCGAGCGCTGCCAGGTCGACCGGGGCGTCGGCGGTGCGGAGGTCGGCCTGCACCGAGCTCGCGCCCAGCGGGACGCCGGCGTAGGCGGGCACGGCGGTGCCGATCGCGACGCCGGGGACGACGTCGAACGCGACGCTGGTGCGGGTGACCGCCAGCGCCTCCTTGACCACGGCGTCGCTGGTGAACGGGTCACCGGCGATCAGCCGGACGACGACGCTGCCGTTCTTGGCCGCGGCCACCGCGGACTTGGCCACCTCGGCCGGCTCGCCGCTGACCGTGGTCAGCTCGAGGTCCGGGTGCGCCTCCAGCAGCGCCTCGCGGACGGCGGCGGACACCTCGGGGTCGGCCAGCACCGTGTCGGCGCCGGCGATCGCGGCGCTGGCCCGGACGGTCAGCAGCTCCGGGTCACCGGGCCCGGCGCCCACGAAGACCACCGTGCCCTTGCCGTTGCCGTTCTGCTTGCGTGAGCGCGTCATCGCGTGCTCCTGTTCCTGCCCCCGGAGGGGGTCGCTGCGGGTGGTACGGGACGGATGGGGCGGGGGGCGTGGCCCCCGCGGGGTGAGGTCACCGGCTGGCTGCCATCAGGGCGGCCGCGCCGCGGTCCAGCAGCTCGGCGGCCAGCTCGCGCCCCAGGGACGCGGCCGCGGTCGCCGGGCCGGTGATCGAGCCACGGACGCCGTCGCTGCCGTCGAGCGCGGTGACCGACGCGCGCAGGTAGAGCTCCGCGGCGCCGTCCTCCCCCTCGGCGAGCTCGGCGTGCGCGGCCACCGGCGCGCTGCAGCCGGCCTCGAGGGCGGCGAGCACCGCGCGTTCGGCGGCCACGCAGTCCCGGGCCGCGGGGTCGTCGAGCACGGCGAGCAGCTCCCGGACCCGGGTGTCGTCACTGCGGCACTCCACGGCGAGGGCGCCCTGCGCCGGGGCGGAGAGCACCTGGATCGGGTCGAGCACCTCGGTGACCGCCGACAGCCGGTCCAGCCGGGCCAGCCCGGCCCGGGCCAGGACGACGGCGTCCAGGTCCCCGGAGGTGACCCGGCCCATCCGGGTGTCGACGTTGCCGCGGATCGGGATGACCTCCAGACCGAGGCCGAGGGCGCGCAGCTGGGCCATCCGCCGGGGCGCACCGGTGCCGACGCGGGAGCCGGCGGGCAGCTCGCCGAGGGTGAGGCCGTCGCGGGCCACGAGCGCGTCGCGCGGGTCCTCGCGCGGCGGGACGGCGGCCACGGTCAGGCCCGGGGCAGGCGCGGTCGGCAGGTCCTTGAAGCTGTGCACCGCCAGGTCGACGGTCCCCTGCAGCAGGGCGTCCCGCAGCGCGGTGACGAACACGCCGGTGCCGCCGAGCAGGGTGATCGCCTCGGTCGACCGGTCGCCGTAGGTGCTCACGTGCACCAGCTCCACCGGCACGCCGGTCGCGGCAGTGAGCGCGTCGGCCACGTGCTGGGACTGGGTGAGCGCCAGCTGGCTGGCCCGGGTGCCCAGCCGCAGCGGCTGCTCCGTGGCGGTCATGCGGCACCGCCGGGGCGACCGTCGCTGGTGACGTCGATCCGCGGGTCGAGGGCCGACAACGGGGTGCCGGCCGGCAGCTCCGGGTCGACGGTGACCGCATCGGACAGGCTGGTGTGCTCCCCGTCGGTGGCGCCGGACAGCCCCAGTCCGAACAGCGCCCGCAGGGCGTCGGCGTAGTCGGTGCCGCCGGGGGCACCGGCCAGCTCCTTCACCCGGACGGTGGGCTCGTGCAGCAGCTTGTCGACCACCCGGCGCACGGTGCGGGCGATCTCGCTGCGCGCCTTGGCGTCGAGGTCCGGCAGTCGGGTGGACAGCCGGAGCAGCTCGGCGTCGACCACCTCGGCGGCCTGGCTGCGCAGCGCCGAGACGGTCGGGGCCACCGCGGCGGCCTGCCGCTCGGCGCGCAGCAGCGAGGTCTCCAGCTCAACCAGGGCGTGCGCGGCGGCGATGTCGTCGGCGGCGACGGAACCGGCCACCGGCTGGCCGGGGTGCGCAGCGCGCTCGCCCTGCAGCATCGCCAGGTCCACCACGTGCACGCCGGGGAGCGCGGCGACCGCGGCGTCGACGTCGCGCGGGAGGGCGAGGTCCACGATCACCAGCGGCCGGCCGGCCCGGCCGGAGAGGGCGTCCTCGACCAGGTCGGTCCCGATGACCGTGCCGGTCGCGCCCGTGCAGGTGACCAGGACGTCGGCCGCGGCGAGCTCGTCGGGCAGCTGCGCCAGGTCGGCCTGCCGGCCGCCGATCGTCTCGGCCAGCCGGGCGGCGCTGGCCGGCGTCCGGCTGCTGACCGTGACCGCCGCACCCCGCCGGGCAAGGGTGGTCGCGGCCAGCGCGCCCATCGACCCCGCTCCGACCACCAGCGCCGGGCGGCCGCCGAGCTCACCGAGGGTCTCGGAGACCCGGTCCAGGGCGACCGAGACCAGGGAGGCGCCGGCCCGGTCGATGCCGGTCTCGGCGTGCACGCGCTTGCCCACGCGCAGCGCCCGCTGGGCGATCGGGTGCAGCTCGCGCCCGACCGTGCCCTCCTCCTGAGCGAGGGCGTAGGCGGCGCGCAGCTGGCCGAGGACCTGGGTCTCCCCGACCACCATCGAGTCCAGGCCCGCGGCGACGGTGCACAGGTGCCCGATCGCCTGGTCCTCGTAGTAGACGGTGACGTACGGGGAGAGCTCCTCCACCGTGGCGCCGGCGTGCCGGGCGAGCACCCGGCTGACGTCGGTGATCCCGCCGTGGAAGCGGTCGACCTCGGCGAACACCTCGATCCGGTTGCAGGTGGCCAGCACGATGGCCTCGGAGACGTGGTCGCTCTCGACCAGCTCGTGGAGGGTCTTGACCTTGTCGTCGCCGGTCATGCTGACCTGCTCGAGCAGGGCGACCGGCGCGGTCTGGTGGCTGATGCCGACGGCGAGCAGGCTCATCGGGCACTCCCCTGGGCAGCGCGCAGCGGGGCCACCAGTGGCGGCGTCCCGTGGCGCTGCTGGTCCAGGAAGGCCAGCACCTGCAGCTCCACGGACAGGTCGACCTTGCGGACGTCGACACCCGCAGGCACCGTCAACGCCACCGGCGCGAAGTTCAAGATGCTCCTCACCCCGACCGAGACCAGTCGGTCGCAGACCGACTGGGCCACCTCGGCCGGTGTCGTGATGACCCCGATGGCCGCCTGCGTCTCGGCGACGACGGACTCCAGCTCCGCGACCGGGCGGACCGGGAGGCCCCCGACCCGGCGCCCCACGGCTGCGGGGTCGGTGTCCAGCAGGCCGACGAACTCGAAGCCCCGGCTGGCGAACCCGGCGTAGTCGGCCAGCGCCGACCCCAGCCGGCCGATCCCGATCAGCACGCAGGGCCGGGAGCGCTCCCCGCCCAGGGCGTCGGTGAGCCGGTCGCGCAGGCCCGCGACCGAGTAGCCGACCCCACGGACGCCGCACGGGCCGAGGTAGGACAGGTCCTTGCGCAGACCGGCGGGGTTCACCCCGGCCGCCGAGGCCAGCTCCCCGGAGGAGACGTGACTGCGACCGCCGTCGGCGAGACCGGCCAGCACCCTCAGGTACACGGCCAGCCGGGCAACGGTGGCCTCCGGGATGATCCGGGGCCGCGACTGGGGCACGGGCAGACTCCACAGCGATCCGAACGCACTCCCGGCCGGGCCGGGGACGATCGGGGGGACTCAGACACTTCAGGGCAGACGGGCGCATCGGCACCCGGCAAACGCCACGGTAACCGCTTGTGAACGCCTGAACAAAGTCGTCGGGAGCATCCCCGCAGGTGGTGGGCCCCTGCTGTGTCGAGGACCACGCCTGCGCACACCCGGACGGGTGCCCGCCGCGGACGACGTCCCACCCCGTCGTGGGACCACCCGGATCAGCTGGGGGCGGGGATCCCCAGGTCGCGGCGCAGCCGGGGGACGTCGACGGTGAAGTGGCTGTGCTCCCGGCCGTCCAGCAGCACCACCGGCACCCGGTCGCCGTACTCGATCCGCAGCTCCGGGTCGGTGTCGACGTCGACCAGGGTGACGCCCAGACCCGCTTCCCCACCGATCCGGGTGAGGGTCTCCGCGGCGATGACGCACAGGTGGCAGCCCTCGCGGATCAGCAGCTGCAGCCGGGCCTCCGGCTCAGTCATCGGACGCCCCCGCCCGCCGACGGCTCGGCGTCCGCCGCTGCCGCGGCCGACGACTCGGCGTCCGCCGCTGCCGCGGCCCGCTCGAGCCCGAGTTCGCGCAACCGGGCCCGGCTGACCTTGCCGGCCAGGGAGTGCGGCAGCTCGGGGACGAAGTGCACGGCCACCGGGACCTTGAACCGGGCCAGCGAGCGGCCGGCGTGCTCGCGCAGCTGCTGCTCGGTCACCTCTGCGCCCGGGGTGCGGACGACGACGGCGTGCACCGCCTCGCCGCTGCGCTGGTCGGGCACGCCGATCACCGCGCTCTCGGCCACCTCCGGGTGCCCACACAGCACCCGCTCGACCTCACCCGGGTAGACGTTGAACCCGCTGACCAGCACCAGGTCCCGTCGCCGGTCGACCAGCTTGAGGTCGCCCTGCACGTCGCGGTAGGCGATGTCGCCGGTGAGGAGCCAGCCGTCGGCGTCCGGGCCGTCGGCCCCGTCGGGCCAGTAGCCACCGAACAGGTTCGGGCCGCGGACGCAGATCTCCCCGGTCTCCCCGTCGGCGTCCTCGTCGCCGAACGGGTCACCGAACACGTCGGCCCGCACCCGGCTGCCCGGGTCCGGGCCCGCGGTCGGCCCGCCGGCGGTGTCGCGCAGCACGAGCTCCACGCCGGGCAGCGGGCCGCCGATGCACTCCGGCTTGGGACGCCCGGTCGCCAGCGTGCTGGCCAGCACCGGGGCGGCCTCGGTGAGCCCGTACCCCTCCCACACGGTGACCGCGGCGCGGGTGCGCATCGCCTCGAACAGCGCCCCGGGCATCGGGGCGGCGCCGCAGCTGGCCGTGCGGACGGCGGCGAACCCGCGGCGGAGCACGGCGTCACTGCCGGTCGCGTCGGCCACCGCCAGCCAGGCGGCGTACATCGGCGGGGCACCCGGCACCGCCGACACCTCCTCGGCCGCCATCAACGCCAGGGACCCCGCAGGGTCGAACTCGTCCAGCAGCACCGCGCAGGCGCCGGTGGCCGCCACCAGCCCCCAGCCGCTGTTGAAGCCGTAGACGTGGAACAGCGGGAGGGCCAGCAGCACCCGGTCACCGGCGCGCACCGGCGGTGGCTCCAGCGCCAGGCACTGCCGCTGGTTGGCCAGCAGGGCCGCATGGGTCAGCATCGCTCCGCGCGGGTGGCCGGTGGTGCCGCTGGTGTAGGCCAGCAGCGCCAGCGCACCCGGGTCGTCCGCCTCGGCCGGCGGCGGGCCGTCGGCCGACGGGGGCCCGACGCACACCGGGACGCCGGCCAGCTCCGACCGCTCCCCCGCCACGACGAGCAGCCGGGCACCGGAGTCGGTGAGCAGGTGCGTGACCTCCGGATCGGTGTAGGCGGTGTTGACCGGTACGACGACCAGCCCGGTCCGCAGCGCACCCATCACCGCGACCACCCAGTCGACCCCGTTGGGCAGCTGCACCGCGACCCGGTCACCGGCGTGCAGTCCGCGCTCGACGTACCCCGCGGCCGCCCGGTCGACCAGTGCGTCGACCTCCGACCAGGTCAGCCGGCGCTCGCCGTGGACCAGCGCCGGGCCGTCGCCGTGGGACGCGGCCGCACGGCGCACGAGCGCGGCGAGGGAGCGCACCTCGCCGTCCAGCTCGTGCGGTGCTGGGTCGACCGGCACGACGGACCTCCGCTGGGGCAGCCGCCGTCTCGGACGGCGGGGACGTGGACGCAGCGGCACGATGTTGTCACCATGGGCCGCGGACCGCACCGTCCGTGGCTGCGTGGCGGCCGAGCCGTCCGGCTCGGTCCAGGGATGGAGGAGGTCCGACCGCGACATGACCGCCCTCCCGCCCGTCCCGGCCTGCGCGTCCCCCGCCGTCGGCGCCCCGGCCCAGCCGCGGCTCGTCCCCCAGCCGCGCCGGGGCGGTGAGCCGACCCCGGCCGAGTCCGAGGTCTGGGAGCTGGTGCGCCGGGCGCAGGCGGGTGACGCGGAGGGGTTCGGCGAGCTCTACGACCGGTACGCCGACGTCGTCCACCGCTACCTGCGCCACCGGGTCGCCGACCCGGCCACGGCGGAGGACCTCACCAGCGAGACGTTCACCCGCGCCCTGCGCCGGATCGACTCGCTGACCTTCCAGGGCCGGGACGTCGGGGCCTGGCTGATCAGCATCGCCCGCAACATCGCGCTGGACCACGTGAAGAGCGGCCGGAACCGGCGGGAGGTGCTCACCGCGGACATGCGCGACGCCGACCGGGGCACCGCCGGACCCGAGGACGCCGTGCTGCAGCGGCTGGCGAACGTGGAGCTGCTGGCCGGCGTCCGGCAGCTGTCCGCCGATCAGCGCGAGTGCGTGACCCTGCGGTTCTTCCAGGGGCTGTCGGTGGCGGAGACGGCCACGGTCATGGGCCGCAAGGACGGCGCGGTGAAGGCGCTGCAGCACCGGGCGGTGCGCCGACTCGCCGCGCTGCTGCCCGACGGGCCGGCCACCGGAGGGTGACCCGGCGCTAGGGTCCCAGTGACGGTCGGCGAGGCGGCGGCCAGGGCGTGCCGGTCGGAGCGACACCGGGAGGGTGGTGCGGGATGGTCCGAGTCCCCTTCCGGGGCCGTCACGCCCGCACCCCCGTGGAGCTGGAGGACGACGAGGCCCGCGCCCTGGTCGCCGGCGCCGCGTCGGCCGCTGCGGCGGAGACCGAGACCACCGCCCCGACACCCGACCGCACGGCCGCGGCGTTCTTCGACGTCGACAACACGATGATGATGGGCGCCTCGCTCTTCTGGTTCGCCCGCGGCCTCGCCGCCCGCAAGTACTTCACCAGCCGCGACGTCGCCTCCTTCATCTGGCAGCAGGCCAAGTTCCGGGTCGCCGGGAGCGAGAGCGCGACCGACATGCACACGGTCCGCGACAACGCCCTGGCGTTCGTGGCCGGCCGCGAGGTGCAGGAGATCGTGGCGGCGAGCGAGGAGATCTACGACGAGCTGATGGCCGACCGGATCTGGTCGGGCACCCGCAACCTCGCGCAGCAGCACCTCGACGCCGGCCAGCGGGTCTGGCTCGTCACCGCCACCCCGGTCGAGCTGGCGTCGATCATCGCCCACCGCCTCGGCCTCACCGGCGCGCTGGGCACCGTCTCCGAGATCGTCGACGGCCGCTACACCGGCCGGCTGGTCGGCGAGATGATGCACGGCGAGTCCAAGGCGCAGGCCGTACGGGCGCTCGCCGAGCGGGAGGGCCTCGACCTGACCCGCTGCACCGCCTACAGCGACTCGACCAACGACCTGCCCATGCTCACCTTGGTCGGCAGCGCGGTCGCGGTGAACCCGGACTCCGAGCTGCGCGCCGTCGCGCGCTCCCGCGGCTGGACGGTGAAGGACTACCGGACCGGTCGCAAGGCCGCCAAGATCGGCGTCCCCACGGTCGGCGCGGCCGCCCTGTCCGGCGGCGTCGTCGGCGGCCTCCTCTCCCTGCGCCGCAGGAACCACTGGCCGTTCTGATCCCGGCCGTCCGGACCGCACCACGCACAGGTGCCGAACCCCCATCCGCACAGCGGCTCCCCGCCTCCTCGTGGCGGCCTCCGGACCCCCGACGAGCAGATGCCTGGCGGACCGGGACCCGGCTGGTCACCCGTAAGTGATCCGTTCGTCCATCACCCGGCGGTGCGTGCGCCGACGCCACCAGAGCCCGGCCGCATCGACGACGGTGAACAGGACGGTCGCCATCGCGAACGCCTGGACCGCCCGCGGGACCGGTTCACCGGTGTCCGCGGTGAGCAGCACCACGGCGTAGACCGCCCAGACCGGCGCCAGCAGCGACCAGCGATGCCGATCTGTCGGGCCGAAGCGCCGGTGGACCAGCCCGGCGTAGGCGTACCCCAGCCAGACGCCCGTGATCGTGATGAGCAAGGACACGAGGCGGCTCCCGTCACCGTGGACGTCCAGCACCGCTCCCTGCCGGACCAGTCGGTGACGCTACCGAGATCACCCACGGGCGGCCGTGCTCCGGCGCCGGACGACCGCCTGCGGCCGCCCGGTTCCTGCTCAGCTGAAGACGCTGCGGCGTTGGAGGAGGAGGCGGTAGAGGGAGTGCTGGATGGTCTCGCGGACCTGGTCGGTCAGGTTGAACACGACCATCGGGTCGTCGGCGGCGGCCGGGCCGTAGGACGCCGTCTCGATCGGCTCGCCGAAGGCGATGAACCACTTCGACGGCAGCGGGACCGCACCCAGCGGGCCCAGCAGCGGGAACGTCGGGGTGATCGGGAAGTAGGGCAGGCCGAGCAGCCGGGCGGCGATGCGGGCGTTGCCGATCATCGGGTAGATCTCCTCGGCCCCGACGATCGCGCACGGCACGATCGGGGTGCCGGTGCGCAGCGCGGCGCTGACGAAGCCCCCGCGACCGAACCGCTGCAGGGTGTACCGCTCGTGGAACGGCTTGCCGACGCCCTTGAAGCCCTCGGGGAAGACCCCGACCAGCTCCCCGCTGGACAGCAGCCGTTCGGCGTCCTCGTTGCAGGCCAGCGTGACGCCGAGCTTGCGCGCCAGGGACCCGATGAAGGGCACCTGAAACACCAGGTCGGCACCGAGCAGCCGCAGCCGGCGGGCCGCCGGGTGCTCGTCGTGCAGGGCCACCGTGGCCATCAGGGCGTCGACCGGCACGGTGCCCGAGTGGTTGGCCACCACCAGGGCGCCGCCGACGTCCGGCACGTTCTCCAGCCCCTGGGTCTCCACCCGGAACCAGCGGTGGAACCACGGCCGCAGGCCCGGCAGCAGGACGTGGTCGGTGAGGTCGGGGTCGAAGCCGAACTCGTCGGTGTCGTACTCACCGGTCAGCCGGCGGCGCAGGAACTCCAGGCCACCGGCCAGCTGCTCGTCCCAGCCCGGCTCCGCCGCCGGCGGCGACGGGGGCTGCTCGTCGTCGGGGCGCAGCGGGATCACCCGCGCCTCAGGCATCGTGGACCGCCCGCAGGCCCGGCACCGACGGCGCGGCACGGCGGCGTCCACCGGCGACGGTGTCCAGGACACGCTGCACGGTGTGGGCGCCCCCGGCGACGGAGGTGAGCACCGTCCGGGCGGAGGCGGCCACCTCCTCGACGAGCTCGGGCCGGACCACCGGGGGGAGGCTGCGCCCGTAGTCGGCGAGGGCCTCGGCGGTGCTGTAGCGCGGCACGTAGCCGAACTCCTCACGGAGCACCCGGGTGTCGATGACCCGGCCGAAGTTCAGGAAGCGCATCTGCTCCGGCGACCAGTCGACCATCCGGGCCCAGCGGGTCGTCCGGCCGAGGGAGCCCATCGCGGGCTCCGGCAGGGGCAGCGGGACGCGGCCCAGCCGGCGGATGGCCTGGGAGAGCAGGACCGTCCCGGAGGCGCCGGCGTTCGCGGTGCCGACGAAGTCGCCGGTGGCGGCGCGGGTGAGCACGGCCACGGCGTCGTCCTCGTGGAGGAGCTGCAGCCGGGCGTCGTACCCCAGGGCCGTCGGGACGACGGGCATCCGGAGGAACCCGGAGAGCAGGGAGTCGATCCGCGGGCCGATGAGGTTGGTGAACCGCAACACGGCCACGCCCACGTCGGGACGGCGGCGGGCGAAGGCCCGGACGTAGCCCTCGATGTCGAGGCTGTCCTTGGCGAAGCCGCCGCCGGGCACCCGGCGGGCCTGCATGGTCTCGGTGAAGACCGCAGGGTCCCGGGAGCTGGCGCCGTAGACGGCACTGGTGCTCTTGAGGACCAGGCGGCGCACCGCAGGAGACCGCTGGCACGCGGCCAGCAGCTGCATGGTGCCGATGACGTTGAGCTCCTTCATCGACACCCGCCCGCCGGCACCGGCCGGTGTGGCGCTGATGTTCATGTGGACGACGGTGTCCACCGACGCCGACTCGATCACCTTCCCGATCAACGGGCTGCGGATGTCGGCGCGGACGAACTCGACCCGCCCGAGGCGACGCAGCACCTCGGGGCGCGGGGGGACGGTGTCCACCCCGATGACCCGGCCGATCGCCGGGTCGGAAGCGAGCTCGGCCGCCAGCGCGCCGCCCAGCCATCGACTGACGCCGGTGACGAGGACGACCGCGGGCGGCACGAGCGTCAGCTCACTTCTTGTTGCGCCGCTGGACGCGGGTCTTCTTGAGCAGCTTGCGGTGCTTCTTCTTCGCCATCCGCTTGCGGCGCTTCTTGATGACAGAACCCATGTCGCGCTCCCGACGTCGTCTTCGCTCAGCGGCCGGGGGTGGTGACCGGGGTGGTCACGCGGATCCGTGGTCCGGGCGCCGGGCGAGGTGATCAGCTCGTGCGCAGCCCGCCTCCTGGGAGGCGGTACCGCTCAGCGCCCGAGACTACCTGGCCCGACAGGGCGGGCGGGGACGCCCGCCGGTGACGTGCTGGAGCGGCCGCCTCGCAGGGGCCCACCGCGAGCTCGCGAGCGGTGGGGGGCGAGGGGGTCCTTCCTCAGGCGATGTCGGTGTAGGCGTCGCGCAGGTACTCGTGCACGGCGCGCTCGGGGACCCGGAAGGACCGGCCGACGCGGACGGCGGCGAGCTCGCCGCCGTGGACGAGGCGGTAGACGGTCATCTTGGAGACCCGCATCAGGGCGGCGACCTCGGCGACGGTGAGGAACGAGACCGCGGCGCGGGGCGCGGGCACGGCGGCCGGGCGGCCGATCGGCATGGCGGCCGGGTGGGCGGCGGGGACCGGGCGGCCCATGGAGGCGGCCGAGATCGGCCGGCCCATCTGGCGGGGTGCCGGGACACCCGGACGGACGGTCTGAACGGCGGCGCGCTGGGGCATGGTCACTTGGATCATCTCCGGTCTCAGCTCCATGTGCGGCCACCGGCTTCCCCACCGATGAACAGAACGCTCATGTGCTGGAACAGAGCGTAAGGGGACCGGAGTGACAGAAGCGATGGGTGAAACGAACAGGCGGACCGGTCCGTCCTGGGCACAAGTGGACAGAGACACCGCGTGACACACCGGTCACGGCGTGTTGTCCCCAAGTCGACATGCCCTGCCAGGCCGGTTCTCCACAGATTTCTGTGGAAAACCACATGCGTGTGATTCAGCCGCATGCGGATGGGACGGACGGTGCTCCAGCCGGAGTCCCGGGGGTCAGGAGGTGCGGCCGAGCTCCACCGAGCGCAGGTGCGCCGCCTCGATCGCGGCGATCAGCGCGGCTCGCACGCCGTGCCGCTCCAGCTCGCGGATCGCGGCGATCGTCGTCCCACCGGGGCTGGTGACCGCCTCGCGGAGCTGGACCGGATGCTCCCCGGAGTCGCGCAGCATGACGGCCGCGCCGTAGGCGGTCTGCACGATCAGGTCGGCGGCGACCGAACGGGGCAGGCCGAGCAGGATGCCGGCGTCGATCATGGCCTCGACGAGGAAGAAGAAGTACGCCGGTCCGCTGCCCGACAGCGCGGTCACGGCGTCCTGCTGGCTCTCCGGCACCCGGCGCACCTGACCCACCGGCAGCAGCAGCGCCTCGGCCTCGTCCAGGTGCGCCTCGGTCGCGTGCGCCCCGGCCGACAGCACGCTCATCCCGGCGTCGACGAGGGCCGGCGTGTTGGGCATGACCCGCACCACCGGGGTGCCGGCCGGCAACGCCGCCTCCACCCGGCTGGTGGGCACGCCCGCCGCCACGGAGACCACCAGGTGCTCTGGGGTCACGTGCGGCCCCAGCGCCGCCAGCAGCACGTCGATGTCCTGCGGCTTCACGGCCAGCAGCAGCACCCGGGCGCGGGCGGCCGCCCCGGCGAGGTCGGTGGCGCCGACGCCGTACCGGGTCGTCAGCTCCGCGGCCCGCTCCGCGCTGCGCTCGACGACCAGGAACTCCTGACCACCCCCGGCCTGACGGACCAGGCCGGCGAGCAGGGCCTCCCCGATCTTGCCCCCGCCGATGACGGCCAGCCGTGCGTCGGGACCTGCCTGCCCTGCATCGCTCATGTCCGCGACCGTAGCGCCCGGGCGGGCGCGCCCGGGCGTGTGTGTCCGGAGGGGCCGGGGTAGCGGCCCGTCATGTCCGGAGAACTGGACGGCAAGCGGGTGGCCGTGCTCGCCACCGACGGCGTGGAGCAGGTCGAGCTGGACCAGCCCTGGCAGGCACTGGTGGACGCCGGTGCCCGACCGGAGCTCGTCGGGCTCGAGGCCGGCACCATCACCGCCTACCAGCACATCGACAAGGGCGACACCAAGGACGTCGACGTCGCGGTGGCCGACGCCGACCCCGGCAGCTACGACGCGCTCGTGCTGCCCGGCGGCGTGATCAACGGCGACTTCGTGCGCTCCGACCAGGGGGCCGTCGCCTTCGTGAAGGCCTTCTTCGACGCCGGGAAGCCGGTGGCGGCGATCTGCCACGCCCCCTGGGTGCTCGCCGAGGCCGACGTCGTCCGTGGCCGCCGGATGACCTCCTGGCCCTCGCTGCAGACGGACTTGCGCAACGCCGGCGCCGAGTGGGTCGACCAGGAGGTCGTCGTCGACGGCAACCTGACCACCAGCCGCAAGCCGGACGACCTGCCGGCCTTCGGTCGCACGCTCGTCGAACAGTTCGCCGCGGCGGGCTGACCCGGGCAGGTCAGCTGCTGGCGAGCAGCCCCGCGGCGGGGGCGATCACCAGCACCGTCCCGGCCAGCAGCAGCACCGCCAGCAGGCGGACCGGCAGCGCCCCTTGACCTCGGCGCTGCCGGTAGGCCGCCACCCCCGCGACCAGGCCGGTCACCGTCACCGGCGCCGCGACCAGGGCGACGTAGGGCAGCAGCTCCCACAACACGGTGAAGGCGAAGTAGACGCCGATGCCGGCGGCCAGCGCGACGACCATCTCGCCGGCGAACCGCGCCCAGGCCAGCACGCTCTCCCGGCCGGTCAGCGGCTCCTCGTCGGCCTTGGCGGCCGCGCCTCTGGCCGCCTCGGCCTGGGCCGGGGAGACGACCGGGATGGGGCCGGTGACCGGGTGGTCGGTGCCCCGCCGGGCCGCACCGGTGGCGCCCCGGGCCGTCGCGCCGGTGGAGCTCGTCGGCTTCGCGGTGGTGGGCGCGGCGGTGTGCGCGGTCGTCGGGCTGGCCGCGGGGATGGCGGCGGTCGAGGGCCCGGTGCCGAACAGCGGCTCGCCGCCGGGGCCGGTCGGGGTGGCGTCGGACTTCCGCCGGCCAGGGCGGACCGCCGGGGGCGCCGCCGCGTCGGCGGGCCCGGCCGCCGGCCGGGCCGGTGCCGGGGCTGCGGACGGGGCGGCGGCCGGGGGCTGTGGGCTCAGCAGGCCGGCTGCCGGCCGGGCCGTCGGTTCGGGCGCCGGCGTCCAGACCGGGACCGACGCAGCCCGCTCCGGAGCCCGGGCCGGGGAGCGCGGCGGGGTGGCGGCCCGGCCGTTCGGTGCGGCCGAGGGTGAGCGCCCCGGCGACTCTGCCCGCGGCTGACCGGACCCGGTGTCCACCCGCGCCGAACGACCGGTGGCCCCGGTGTCGTCCGAGGACTTCCGCCGCCGGCCAGGGCGGGTGCCGAGCTCGCTCTCCAGACCGTGCTCACGCAGGATCTCCGCGAGCGAGCGGACGCTGTACTCCCCCGACGGGTTGGGCTGCGTCATCACGCTCCTTCCAGCTGGTCCAGGCGCCGCAGGATGACGCCCTCACGCAGCGCCCACGGGCAGATCCGCACGAACGGTACGTCCACGGCCCGCATCGCGGCCTGCGCCACGACGGCGCCGGCCGGGACCTGGTGCGCGCGTTGCGCGGACACGCCCTGCAGCTCGGCCAGCGCCGTGCACTCGATCCGGGAGACGAAGCCGATCACCTGGGACAGCCCGGTGGCGGTCAGCTCGCGGGGTGCGCGCAGCCCGGCCGCGGACGGCGCGGCACCGGCCAGCCGGGCCAGTGTCCGGAAGGTCTTGGACGTGGCGGCCACCAGGTCGGGCGTCCCCGCGTCGAGCAGCTTCCTGCCGACCGGGCCGAGCACGTCGGTGGCGTGCTCCGCCAGCTCGTCCAGCGCCGACAGGTCGGGCCGGCCCCCGGTCTCGGAGTCGGGCAGGAACCGCCGGGTCATCCGGCCCGCGCCCAGCGGGACCGAGAGCGCGACGTCGGGGTCCTCGTCCACACCGGTGGCCAGTTCCAGGGAGCCGCCGCCGATGTCGAGCACCAGCAGCCGGCCGGCGCTCCAGCCGAACCACCGCCGCACCGCCAGGAAGGTCAACCGGGCCTCGTCCTCACCGGTGAGGACCTGCAGGTCGACACCGGTCTGCTCGCGGACCCGGCGCAGCACCGCCGCCCCGTTCTCCGCCTCCCGGATCGCAGAGGTGACGAAGGCCAGCAGCTCGTCGCACCGCTGCTCGGCCGCCTGTTGCTTCGCCTTCTGCACCGCGTGCAGCAGGCCCTTCTCCCCCGCCTTGGACAGCTTGCCGTCCGGGCCGACGTGCTCGGCCAGCCGGAGGACCGAGCGGTCATCGTGCATCGGGGTGGGGTGGGCACCACGGTGCGCGTCCACCACCAGCAGGTGGACGGTGTTCGAGCCGACGTCCAGCACCCCGAGTCGCATGCCCGAGAGTGTGCCTGGCCCCCTCCAGAGGCTCGCGCCGAGCGGAGGGAGGTGTGAGGGGGAGGGGGTCCTTTCACTACGCTGCGCCGGTGGACCCGAGCACAACCGCCGACGCCCCTCCCGAGGTCGGTCTGGACTTCCGCCGCGAGTGGATCGAGTTCCTGGACCCGGCCGATCCCGAGCACCTCGTGCGGGCAGACCTGACCTGGTTGACCAGTGCGTGGACCTGCGTGTTCGGGCGCGGGTGCGCCGGTGTGGTGGCCGGTCGCGCCGAGGACGGGTGCTGCAACCACGGGGCCTTCTTCACCGACACCGACGACCTCACCCGGGTCGAGGAGTCCGTCGGCGAGCTGACGCCGGCGGACTGGCAACGGCACCCCGGCACGCCCCCCGGCCGGGACGACTGGACCGAACCGGACACCCTGACCGAGCCCGCGCCGGGCGAGGCCGCCGAGGAGGCGCTGCGGACCCGGGTGGTCGAGGGGGCCTGCGTCTTCCTCAACCGGCCGGGGCACCCCGCCGGGGCCGGGTGCGCACTGCACGCCCTGGCGCTGCGGCAGGGCCGGCACCCCCTGGAGACCAAGCCCGACGTGTGCTGGCAGCTGCCGGTGCGCCGGGAGCAGGAGTGGGTCGACCGCCCCGACGACAGCCGGGTGCTGGTCTCCACGATCGGCGAGTTCGACCGGCGCGGGTGGGGCCCCGGTGGGCACGACCTGCACTGGTGGTGCACCGGTTCCCCGACCGCGCACGTCGCCGCCGAGCCGCTGGTGGAGACCTACGGCCCGGAGCTCACCGCACTCCTCGGCCCGGCCGCGTACGCCGAGCTACGCCGGCTGACCGAGGCCCGCCTGGACGCCGGGCTCGTCGCCCCGCACCCCGCCAGCCCCCAGCCGGTCCCGGTGGAGCTGCACCGGCGCCGTCCCCGCTGAGGAGCCCGGGCGGGCCCCGGCCCGGAAGGTCTGCCGGTAGGCCCGCGGGGAGACCCCGCGCCGCCGGGTGAACTGCTCCCGCAGGCCGGCCGCGGTGCCGAACCCGACCAGCCGGGCGATCTCCTCGACCGGGGCGTCGCTGTCCTCCAGCAGCGCCTCGGCGGCTGCCAGCCGTTGAGCGAGGAGCCAGGCGTGCGGCGTCGTCCCGGTGGTGGCCTTGAACCGGCGGGCGAAGCTCCGCGGGCTCATCAGCGCGCGGCGGGCGAGCAGCTCGACGCTGATCTCCTCCGCCAGGTGCGCCCGGGCCCACTCCAGGACGACGCCCAGCAGGTCGTCCTCGCAGCGGGCGACCGGGGTGTCGATGTACTGCGCCTGCCCGCCGTCGCGGTGCGGGGGCACGACCATCTCCCGGGCCAGCGCGTTGGCGGCGGCGGCGCCCCACTCCCGGCGGACCAGGTGCAGCAGCGCGTCGATGCCGCTGGCCGTGCCGGCCCCGGTGATCACCTGGCCGTTGTCGACGTACAGGACGGCGGGGTCGACGTGCACCCGCGGGAACCGGGCGGCCAGTTCGCCGGCGTACTTCCAGTGGGTGGTCGCCCGCTGGCCGTCGAGCAGCCCGGCCCAGGCCAGCGCGAACGCCCCGGTGCAGTGGCTGACGATCAGCGCTCCGCGGGCGTGCGCCGCACGGATGCCCTCGAGCAGTTCCGCCGGCGGTGGCCGGTCGTGCTGCTCCCAGGCGGTGATCAGCACGATGTCGGAGACCGCCAGCCGGTCCAGCCCGTGCTCGATGAGCATCGCGAGCCCGGTGTCGGTGCGGAGCACGCCCGGTCGTCGCGAGACGAGCGCGAAGTCGAACCGCGGCAGGCCCATCTCACGGCGGTCGTAGCCGAACACCTCGGCGGCCACGCCGATCCCGAAGCTGCCCACCATGCCGTCGGTGACCACGAGGCTGACGACCAGCGGGCGGTCCGATGTGCTCATGGGCACAGCATGGCAGGAAACATGCGACTGTGGTCAGTCCTGCCACTCGTCGCCCGGCGGCGCGAGGGCGACGCTCTCCGCATGTTGCTGATCACCTGCCCCGTGACCCGGACCGACGAGCTGGTCGCCGACCGGCGGATCCGATCGGTCGCCAACCACCCCACGCACATCGCCGTCGCGGTCGACTGCCCGTCCTGCGGCGGCACGCACGTCTTCCGGACCGGACGGCGGTGGGAGGACCGGCACACCGAGCGCACTGCCCAGGCCGCGCAGCAGGCCGCCGTCCAGGCGACGACGGCCGCCGCGGCTCGGGCTGCGCGGGTCCGGGAGCCCGCGTAACTTCGAACACATGAGCGAAGCCAACACCACCGGTCCCGACAGCCCGCAGAGCACCGAGAAGGACCCGGACGACTGGGTCACCGGTGGCGAGCCGGCCACCGGCGCGCAGAAGAGCTACCTGAACACCCTGGCCCGCGAGGCCGGCGAGGACGTCCCCGACGACATCAGCAAGGGCGACGCCTCGAAGAAGATCGACGAACTCCAGGAAGAGACCGGCCGCGGCCAGTAGCAGGCAGGCCGCCGACCACGGCCACCAGTGGTCACGCCGGAGGCGGTGACGTCGGACGGCGGGCCCGCAGGGTCCACCTCCGACGTCACGGGTAGCGGCTCACCGCAGGGCGAGCCCGCACCTGGCCGCGGGGTCCGAGACGCCGGAGGCGGTCACGCCAGACGGCGGGCCCGCAGGGTCCACCTCCGGCGTGACGGGAAACGGCTCAGCACGAGGTGACTCGGCACCTGGCCGCGGTGCGATCCGGAGGATCGCGATCAGCTACGCCTCGAACTTGTAGCCCAGCCCGCGGACGGTGACGAGGTAGCGCGGGTTGGCCGGGTCGGGCTCCAGCTTGGCGCGCAGCCGCTTGACGTGGACGTCGAGGGTCTTGGTGTCCCCGACGTAGTCGGCGCCCCAGACCCGGTCGATGAGCTGGCCGCGGGTGAGCACCCGGCCGGCGTTGCGCAGCAGCAGCTCCAGCAGGTCGAACTCCTTGAGCGGCAGCGACACCGTCTGGCCGTCGACGGCGACGACGTGCCGGTCGACGTCCAGCCGCACCGGCCCCGCGACGAGAGCACCCTCGGCCGTCTGCTCGTTCTCGGTGCCGCGGCGCAGCACCGCCCGCATCCGGGCGACGAGCTCGCGGGCCGAGTAGGGCTTGGTGACGTAGTCGTCGGCGCCGAGCTCGAGCCCGACGACCTTGTCGATCTCGGCGTCCTTGGCGGTGAGCATGATGATCGGCACCGAGCTCTTGGCCCGCAGCGACCGGCAGACCTCCGTGCCCGACAGACCGGGCAGCATCAGGTCCAGCAGGACGATGTCGGCCCCGGCCCGGTCGAACTCGACGAGCGCGTCCGTCCCGGTGGAGGCCACGACGGTGTCGTAGCCCTCCCGCCGCAACATGTAGGACAGCGCGTCGGAGAAGGACTCCTCGTCCTCCACCACGAGCACTCGGGTCATGACCGTCCCTTCTGCAGGGCCCCGGAGGGTCCCTCGTCGGCCCCGGAGGAGCCCTGATCGGATGTCTGGCGGCTGTGCAGCGGTGGAACCGGTGGCCGTTCGGGCGCACCGTCGTCGTCCATCGACCCGTCGGCGTCGGTCGCCAGCGGGATGCGCAGGGTGAAGGTGGAGCCGAGCCCCTCCTCGCTCCAGACCGTGACCGAACCACCGTGGTTGGAGGCCACGTGCTTGACGATCGCCAGCCCCAGCCCGGTGCCGCCGGTGGCACTGGCCCGGGACTGGTCGACCCGGTAGAAGCGCTCGAACACGCGCGAGCGGTCCGAGCGGGGGATGCCGATGCCCGAGTCGGTCACCGCGATCTCCGCGAAGCCCGACCGCGCCCGCGCGCCGACGGCGATCGTGGTGCCGCCCGGACTGTAGGCGACGGCGTTGGCGAGCAGGTTGGTCAGCGCGGTGGCCAGTTGCGCCTCGACCCCGCGGACCACGAGGCCGGGCTGGGCGGCGACGGCCAGCTGGATGTCCTTCGCGGCCGCGGCGGCCCGGGTCCGGTCCACGGCCTCGGAGACGACCGTGGCCACGGCGACCGGCACCAGCTCGGGCAGCGGTTCGGCCCCCTGCAACCGCGAGAGGTCGATGAGCTCGCGGACCAGCCGGGCCAGCCGATCGGCCTCGTGGCTCATCCGCGCAGCGAAGCGCTGGACGGTCTCGGGGTCGTCGGCGGCACCCTGCACCGCCTCCGCCAGCAGTGCGAGGGCGCCGACGGGTGTCTTCAGCTCGTGCCCGACGTTGGCCACGAAGTCCTTGCGGACCGCCTCGACCCGGCGCGCCTCGGTGACGTCCTGCAGCACGAGCGCGACCGGCCCGGCCGAGACAGCTGGGCCGGTCCCGAGCCGGATGCCGTGCACGGCCACCATCCGCGGCCCCGCGCCCACGAGGTCACTGGACAGGGCGACGTCGGCTCGCTGGGTCCCGGTGACCTGCACGGCGCGAGCCACCTCCACCAGCCCGGGGACCAGCAGCCGGTTGCCGCGCAGGATGCCCAGCGCCCGAGCGGAGGTGTTGGCCAGCAGGACGCCCTCGTCGGGTCCGAGCAGGACGACGGCGGGGTCCATCAGGTCGACCAGCCGCCGGCTCAGTGCGGCGTCGCCGTCGGTGCGCCGATCGGCACGATCGTCCGGGCCGGCTCCCTCGTCGGCTGCCGCCCGCCGGGCGCGCGAGGACCGCACGACCAGTGCCGCCGACGTCGTCAGCAGCAGGCCGAGCACCAGGCCCACCAGCAGGGCGACCACCGGGTCCACGATGCCGATGCTAGACACGGCCGGGGCGCTGACCCGCATCGACGATGATGATCACCCGGTCGGGGCAGAGGAGTTCACCACCGGGCCGCAGGCCGTTCACCTGACGGCCTCCTCGGGCCCAGAATCGGGTCTCTACCCTCGATCACACACGTGTCGCGACCGACGAATCCGCCGGCGGCGCACACGCGGGGGGGCCGCGTCGTCCCGGGTCGCCGTCCCCCGGGTGCCGCCTGAGCGCGGCGACGGGACGAGGAGGAACCGTGTTGCGAGAGAGCTACCGCGAGGAACTGGACGACATCAACGCCTGCCTGGTGGAGATGGCCAACTCGGTCGGCTCGGCGATGAGCACGGCCACGACCGCCCTGCTGGACGCCGATGTCGCCCTCGCCGACCTGGTGATCGCCGGCGACGAGCGCATCGACGCCGTCCGGGAGAGCATCGAGGAGCGGTGCTTCACCCTGCTGGCCCGCCAGCAGCCGGTCGCCACCGACCTGCGGGCGATCACCACCGCCATGCGGATCGTCGGAGACCTGGAGCGGATGGGCGACCTCGCCGAGCACATCGCCAAGGTCGCCCGGATGCGCTTCCCGGAGCACGCGGTGCCGCAGGAGGTGCGGCCGGTCTTCCTGGAGGCCGGGCACATCGCGGAGAGCCTGGTGACCAAGGCCGGCACGGTCATCGCCAAGCGGGACGTCGAGGCGGCCGTCGAGCTCGAGGCCGAGGACGACCAGATGGACAAGCTGCACAAGCAGCTGTTCCGTGAGCTGCTCGCCCCGACCTGGGGCCACGGCATGGAGTCGGCCATCGACGTCACGCTGCTGGGCCGCTACTACGAGCGCTTCGCCGACCACGCGGTCAGCGTCGCCCGCCGGGTGGTCTTCCTGGTCACCGGCGAGAAGCCGCTCCAGGCCGCGACCGACCCGGTCTGAGCTCCACCCGGACGAGAGCAGGGCCCGGGCGCGCATCGCGCCCGGGCCCTGCTGCACCCGACGGGGCGGCCCCTCTGCAGGGTCCGCCCCGAGCCTGCGAGGGGTGGGGCAGAGGGTGCCTACTTCTTGCCCTGGTTCTTGACCGCCTCGATCGCGGCGGCCGCGGCGTCGGGGTCGAGGTACTGCCCGCCGGTCGTGATCGGCCGCAGGTCGGCGTCCAGGTCGTAGCGCAGCGGGACGCCGGTGGGGATGTTCAGCCCGACGACCTCGTCCTCGCCCATGCCGTCCAGGTGCTTCACCAGGGCCCGCAGGCTGTTGCCGTGCGCGGCCACCAGCACGGTCTGGCCACTGCGCAGGTCCGGCACGATCGCGTCGTACCAGTACGGGAGCATCCGGACGACCACGTCGGCCAGGCACTCGGTGGCCGGGCGGGCCTCCGGGGGCAGGAACGAGTACCGCGGGTCGCCGTCCTGGCTGTACTGGCTGCCGGCCTCGATCGGCGGCGGCGGGGTGGCGTAGCTGCGCCGCCAGGTCATGAACTGCTCCTCGCCGTACTCGGCGAGCGTGGCGGCCTTGTCCTTGCCCTGCAACGCCCCGTAGTGCCGCTCGTTGAGCCGCCAGGAGCGGCGGACCGGGATCCACTGCCGGTCGGCGGCGGCCAGGGTCAGCTCGGCGGTGGTGATGGCGCGCTTGAGCAGGGAGGTGTGCAGCACGTCGGGGAGCACGCCGTGCTCGGCGAGCAGCTCCCCACCACGGGCGGCCTCGGCGCGCCCCTTCTCCGACAGCTCGACGTCCACCCAGCCGGTGAACAGGTTGGCCTTGTTCCACTCGCTCTCGCCATGGCGGAGCAGGATGAGGGTCCCGGTGCTCGTCGTGTCGCTCACACGGCCATCCTGCCCGACCCCCATCCGGCCCGTGCACGGCAGTCCGGCGGCCTCAGGCCATCGCGCCGGCCAGCTCCGCGGTGCGCACCCCGCGGACGGCGTCGGCCACCAGCTCCCCGGCCCGGCGCAGCTGCTCGTCGGTGTGCGTGGCCATGACCGCCAGGCGCAGCACGCCCTGCCCGCGCGGGACGGCCGGGTAGCTGACCGCGTTGGTGTAGACCCCGGACTCGTGGGCCGCGGCCCATGCGCGGCGGGTCGCCTCGTCCTCCCCGGTGCGGACGGCGATGACGGCGCCCTTGCCGGGCAGCGGCGGTGCGCCGTGCTCGGTGAGCACCCGGCGCAGCAGGTCGCTGTTGTCCCGCAGGCGCTGCATCCGCTCCGGCTCCCGGCGCAGCACGCGGAGGGCGGCGAGCGCGGCGGCGACCGCCGTCGGGGCGTTGGCGGCGCTGAAGATGTAGGGCATCGCCGAGGCCCGGATGCCGTCCGCCACCGCCCGGGAGGTCAGCACCGCACCGCCGACGCTGGCCAGCGACTTGCTGAACGCCACGGTGACCGCGTCGACCCGGTCCAGGACGCCGGCGGCCTCGGCGGCGCCCCGGCCGTTCGCCCCGAGCACGCCGAGCCCGTGCGCCTCGTCGACCACCAGCCGGGCGGAGAACCGCCCGCAGAGGCCGGCGATCGCCGCCAGCGGAGCTGACTCCCCGCTCATCGAGTAGACGCCGTCGACGACCACGACGGCCCCGGCCTCGGGGTCCAGACGCCCCAGCCGCCGCTCCAGCGACGCCACCGAGTTGTGCGTGAACCGCAGCACGGTGCCCCGGCTGGCCGCTGCGGCGGCGTGCAGGCTGGCGTGCGCGTGCGCGTCGACGAGGAGCACGTCGCCGGGAGCACCGATCGTGGACAGGATGGCGGCGTTGGCGTTGACGCCGGCGGAGGTCAGCACCGCGTCCTCGGTGCCGCTGTGCTCGGCGAGCTCCCGCTCCAGGGTCAGGTGCAGCCGGGTGGTGCCGTTGAGGATGCGGCTCCCGGCCGCACTGGTGCCGTACTGCCGCAGCGCGTCGACCGCGGCCTCGACCACCTGCGGGTCGCCGGCCAGGCCGAGGTAGTTGTTGGTGCCCAGGTTGATCCGGGTCCGGCCGTCGTCGAACACCGTGAGCGGCTGGGGTGCCCCGGCGGTGGGCACCGAGTGCGTGGCCATCCCCTCCCGGACGTGCCGCCGCATCATCTCCGCGCGGGTGCTCTCCAGCAGCGGGGCGAAGGGGTCGCGGCGGGTGGGGACGGGCCGGGCAGCGTCGAACACGGGCAGCTCCTCGCAGTGCGGCGCGGGGATCGCAGCCGTTCACCCCTGACCCTGGCGGCCAACACGCTCCGTGGTCAACAGATACCGTTCAGTCCGGTCGAGGGTCACCCGAGCAGGCGTGGGACGGGTCACTCCTCGACGGAGCGTGTCGGATCCGGGCAGCCGGCAGGGCCCGGGCGGGTGACACCCGGTCGCGCGAGGGGAAAGGGCTCAGGCTGCCGGGCGACGGCCGGGGAGCCAGAGCAGGACGACGACCGCGGCGATCACCGCAGCGGCCGCGGTGCCGACGGCGGTCAGGTGCATGGCGCCCACGAACGCCTCCCGGGCCGGGTCCACGACGGCCGCGGCCGCTGCCGCGGTCTCCCCACCGGCTGCCTCGGCGTCCGCCACGGCGGACAGCGTCGCCACGATCGACTCACCGGCCTGGTCCCGAGCCCCGGCGGGCAGGGCCTCGACGTCGTCCCCGAGCCGGTTGGCGTAGGAGGTGGCCAGCACCGAGCCGAGGATCGCCACCCCCAGCGCGCCGCCGACCTGGCGCACCGCGTTGTTCACCGCGGCCCCGGCCCCGGCCTTCTCCCGTGGGACGACGGACATGATCGACTCCGTCGCCGGGGCCATCACCGCGCCCATGCCGATGCCCTGCAGCGCCAGATCGGCGAGCACCAGCCAGACCGGGGCGTCGGCGTCCAGCAGCTGGATGCCGGCGAAGGAGAGCGCGATCAGGGTGAAGCCGGTGGCGCAGACGGCCTTGGCGCCGAACCGCTGGGCCAGCCCCGAGGTGCGCGGCGCGGTCAGCGCGATGCCCACGGCGACCGGCACCAGCGCGGCCCCGCTCTCCAGCGGGGAGTACCCGCGCACGCCCTGGAGGTAGTAGACGAGGTAGAACGTCGCCCCCTGGAGGGCGAAGAAGTTGAGCGCCAGCGCCCCTGCCGCCGCGGAGAACGCGGGGTTGCGGAACAGCGAGACGTCCAGCGCCGGGTGCGCGGTGCGCCGCTGCCACCAGATGAAGACGACGAGCAGGACGACGCCGGCGGCCAGCGGCCCCCAGGTCTGCAGCTCGCCCCAGCCCTCGCTGCCGCCGCGGATGATGCCGTAGACGACCCCGACCAGCGCGGCGATGGACAGCAGCACCCCGGGGACGTCGAGCCGGCCGGGGTCGGGGTCCCTGGACTCGGGGACGACGGTCAGCACGCCGACCGCGCCGAGGGCGGCCACCGGGACGCCGAGCAGGAAGACCGCGCCCCACCAGAAGTGCTCCAGCACCAGCCCACCGGCCAGCGGCCCACCGGCGACCGCGAGCCCGGAGGCCCCCGCCCACAGACCGATCGCCCGGCCCCGCTCGCCGGCGGGGAAGACGTTGGTGATCACGGCGAGGGTGGCCGGCTGGATCGCCGCGCCCCCGACGCCCATCAGCGCCCGCCAGCCGATCAGCTCGAGCGCCGAGTCGCTGGAGGCGGCCAGCACCGACCCGAGCGCGAAGATCGTCAGCCCGGCCAGCAGCACCTTGCGCCGGCCGATCCGGTCACCGATGACGCCCCAGCTGAACAGCAGCCCGGCGAACACCAGGATGTAGGAGTCGATGGCCCACTGCAGCTCGCCCTGGGTGGCGTCCAGCTCCCGCTGCAGGGTGGGCAGCGCGACGTTCAGGATCGTGTTGCCCATGATCACCATGAGCAGGCAGACGATCATCGTCCCGAGCACCCACCAGCGGCGCTCGTAGCCCGCCGGCAGCTCGCCGGTCGCCGGTGCCGGGCGCTCGGTGGTGCTCACGCGGGGCGGCTCACTCGCGCGGGCGCCGGGCGGGGTCGGCGAACGCTGCGAAGGCCTCCAGGTTGCGCAGCGACTCCCCGCGCTTGACCCGCCAGTCCCACTCGCGGCGGATCGAGGTGCCGAAGCCGATCTCCAGCATGGTGTTGAAGTGGTCGTCGGCGTAGGTGAGCACCGAGCCGAGCAGCCGGTCGATCTCCTCCGGGGTGATCACCGCGTGCGGGAGCCGGCCGGTGAGGTACACGTCGCCCACACCGTCGATCGAATAGCTCACCCCGTAGCTGCGCGCGTTGTGCTGCAGCAGCCAGGCCCACAGCTGCTCGCGGTTCTCGTCGGGCTGCCGGCAGACGAAGGCCTCGACGGTGAGCGCGTGAGCCCCGATGGTCAGCCCCACCACGGTCTTCAGCTTCTTCGTGCCGGGCAGCGTGACGACGAAGCGGCCCACACCCGGGTGCTCGTGCTCCAGTTCGGCGGCGCGCAGCGTCTCCTCGACGACCGCGTCGAGTTCGGGGAGGCTGCGCTCGCTCATCGCCGAGCCCGACCGCCCAGGCTGCTCCCCCCGGTCAGCACCCGCACGGCCTCGGCGGCCCGGTGGGCGGGGCGCACCCGGCGCCGGCCCATCTCGGTCATCGCCGCGGCGTAGGCCTCGACGAGGGAGTCGGTGGTGCGGTCCCAGCTGAACGCAGCCGCGTGCCGGCGGGCACCGGCGGCCAACAGCTCCCGGCGAACCAGCACCCGGCGGACGGCGCCGGCGTAGTCCTCGGGGTCGCGCCCGGCGACCAGCAGCCCGGAGACCCCGTCGTCCACGGCGGTGGGCAGCCCGCCGACCGCGGCGGCGACCACCGGGGTGCCGCAGGCCTGCGCCTCGAGTGCGACCAGGCCGAAGGACTCGTTGTGGCTGGGGACGACGGCGACGTCGGCGGCCCGGTAGTGGTCGGCGAGCTGCGCGGGGGCCTGCGGCGGCAGGAAGCGGACCACGTCGGCGACCCCGAGGGAGACGGCCAGCTCCTGCAGCCGCTGCGGTTCGGCCAGCCCCGACCCGCTGGGCGCGCCGACCACCAGCACCTCCAGCCGGTTCCGCAGGGCCGGGTCCGCAGCGAGCATCCGGGCCGCGGCGTGCAGCAGCATCTCCGGGGCCTTGAGCGGCTGGATCCGGCCCACGAACAGCAGGACGACGGCGTCCGGGGCCACCCCGACCCGCGCCCGGGCGGCCTGCCGGTCGCCGGGCCGAAAGCACTCCAGGTCCACGCCCGGCGGGATGACCAGGGTGCGACGGGGGTCGGCGTCGTAGAAGTCGACCAGCTGCCGGGCCTCCTCGGCGGTGTTGGCCACCAGCCGGTCGGCCTCGGCGACGACCTGCTCCTCACCGATCACCCGGGTGCGCGGCTCGGGCTCGTCCCCCTCGGCCAGCGCAGCGTTCTTCACCTTCGCCAGGGTGTGCGCCGAGTGCACCAGCGGCACGCCCCAGCGGTCGCGGGCCAGCCAGCCGACCTGGCCGGAGAGCCAGTAGTGGGAGTGGACGACGTCGAAGTGCCCCGGCTCGTGCTGGGCCTCCTCGCGCAGCACCGCGGCGGTGAAGGCGCACATCTGGGCGGGCAGCTCCTGCTTGCCCAGGCCCTCGAACGGTCCGGCGCTCACGTGCCGCACGGTCACGCCCGGGCTCATCTCGACCACGGGTGGCTGCTCGCTCGAGGTCGCCCGGGTGAACACGTCAACGGCGATCCCGCGGGCGGCCAGCCGGCGGGACACCTCGACCACGTAGACGTTCATGCCCCCGGCGTCACCGGCGCCCGGCTGCTCCAGCGGGCTGGTGTGCACCGACAGGGTCGCCACCCGGCGGGGCAGCACCGGCGCGGCCGGCTCGGGCGCGGCGCCGGCCCGCCACGGCGTGGGCTGGCGCGGATGGCGGCGAGCGGGCACGGAGCTCCTCCCGCTCGGGCGCCTGGGGCCGCTGTGGCCTGCCGTGGCTGCTGAGGCGGCCCGGTCGGGACACCCTGTCGTCGTCCCAGTCTGCAACAGCGCCAGGATGGGCACATGTCCAGCCCCGTCGCCCCGTCGTCCACCAGCACGCCCTTCGCCGGGTCGGGCCGCGTCGCGGTCGTCACCGGAGCCTCCAGCGGCATCGGCGCCGCGACCGCGGAACGGCTGGCGGCCGACGGCTTCTCCGTGGTGCTGGCCGCCCGCCGCATCGACCGGCTGACCGAGCTCGCGGAGCGGATCGGCGGCCGCGCGGTGCAGCTCGACGTGACCGATCCCATGTCCGTCGCGGCGCTGGCCGCCGGGCTGGACCGGGTCGACGTGCTGGTGAACAACGCCGGCGGGGCGTTCGACAGCAACCCGGTGGCCGAGGCCGACCTGGACTCCTGGCAGCGCACCTACGACGTCAACGTGCTCGGCACCGTGCGGGTGACCACGGCGCTGCTGCCCGCGTTGCGGGCCTCGGGCGCGGGCGACCTGGTGTTCGTCGGCTCGACGGCCGGGCTGGTCAGCTACGAGGGCGGGGCGAGCTACACCGCGGCCAAGCACGGGGTGCACACGCTGGTCGAGACGCTGCGGCTGGAGCTCGTGGCCGAGCCGGTCCGGGTGGTCGAGATCGCGCCGGGGATGGTCAAGACCGAGGAGTTCTCGCTCAACCGCACCAGGTCGCAGGAGAAGGCCGACGCCGTCTACCGGGGGGTGCGCGAGCCGCTGGTCGCCGCGGACGTCGCCGACTGCATCGCCTGGGCGGTCACCCGGCCGCACCACGTGAACGTCGACCTGCTCGTCGTCCGCCCCCGGGCTCAGGCCGCCCAGCACAAGGTGCACCGCGAGGAGTGAGGCCGCCCCCTCGTGAGCCCGGACCGGGGGGCTACTCCGCGTTGCGGTGCAGGACGTCGTAGGCGCGGGTCACCCGCGCCGGGTCGGCGGCGGTGCCGCTCTTCTCGAACAGCGTCTGGGCGTCGGTGACCTCGGCCGTGGTGGCGGTGCCGGAGTTCAGCACCCGGGCGATCAGCCCGGTCAGTGCGGCGTCGGCCTCCACGCGAGCCATCCAGCCGGTCAGCTGGGCGGGGTCGGCCGGCATCGGCGCGGGTGTGCGCAGCGCGTCGTAGAGGGCGCCCAGCTGCAGCGACTCGTCCGGCCTCACGCGCGCACCGCGGTCGGCTCGGGCACCAGGGTGACGCCGAACTGCTCCCGCACCGCGGCCACCACCCGGTCGGCGAAGGCCATCAGCTCCGCGGCGGTGGCGCCGGGCTCGGTGGTCAGCGCCAGGCTGTGCCGCGACGACGTCCCGACCTTCCCGGCGCGGGTGCCCCGGCCGTAGCCGGAGTGCTGCACCAGCCAGGCGGCGCTCAGCTTCACCTGCGCGGCCCCGTCGGCACCGATCCCGGCCGGCCAGGACGGGCACTCGGGCACCGCGGTGCCGACCGGCACGACCGGGTTGGTGAAGAACGACCCGGCGCTGCGCGAGTCGGGGTCGGCCGGGTCCCAGACCATCCCCTTGCCGCGGCGCAGGGTCAGGACGGCGTCCCGCACCGCGGCCAGCGGGGCGGTCTCGCCCAGCTCGACGCCGAGCGTCTTGGCCAGCTCGGCGTAGCTGACCGGGCTCGACTGCGCCGAGGCCCGCAGCAGGAACGTCACCGCGAGGACCACGTACGCGCCGGGCTGCTGCTTGAGCCGGCTGTCCCGGTAGGCGAAGCCCAGCTCGGCGGGGAGGAACACCCGCTCGGCCCCGGCGGACCGGTCGTACACCCGCACCGAGGTGATCAGCGCCGCGACCTCCTGGCCGTAGGCACCGACGTTCTGCACCGGGGTGGCGCCGGTCGAGCCGGGGATGCCCGACAGCGCCTCCATCCCGGCCAGCTGCTGCCCCACGGTGTGCGCGACCAGGTCGTCCCAGGGCTCGCCGGCCTCGACCTCGAGCTCCACCCCGTCGGCGGTGTCCCGGCGCGCGATGCCCCGGGTGCGCACCAGCACCACGTCGCCGGGCCAGCCGGCGTCCGGGGCGACGATGTTCGAACCGCCGCCGAGGACCAGCAGCGGGCGGCCGGCGTCATCGGCATCGCGGACGGCGGCGACCAGCTCGTCGCGGCCGGTGACCTCGACCAGGCGCTCGATCGGACCGCCGACCCCGAGGGTCGTCAGGTCCGCCAGCCGGGCGTCGTGGCGTACCTGCACGGGACCACCGTAATCGGCGCCACGGCTAACCTCGTGCACCGTGAGCGACCACACCCAGCGTGCGTCGCTGCCACCCGTCCGCAAGGCCCCCCGACTGGCCGCCGGCCGCGCTCGCGCCCTCGGCCTGCCGACCCGCGGCACCACGAACGCGAACCGGCTGCGCCGGGTCGACCGCTGGCTGGTCGCCACCCAGGTCGCCCGGCTGCGCGACGCCGCCCGGCCGCTGGTCGTCGACCTGGGCTACGGGGCGTCGGCGGTGACCACCCTGGAGCTGGTCGACCGGCTCGCCCCGGAGGTCGACCGGCTGGAGGTGGTCGGGCTGGAGATCGACCCCGAGCGGGTGGCCGCCGTGGCCGCCGACCGCGACCCGCCACGGGTGGACTTCCGGGTGGGCGGCTTCGAGCTGGCCGGGCTGCAGCCGGTGCTGGTGCGGGCGTTCAACGTGCTGCGCCAGTACGACGAGGAGTCCGCCGGCCGAGCCTGGGACACCATGCGCGCCGCGCTGGCGCCCGGGGGCCTGCTGGTCGAGGGCACCTGCGACGAGTGGGGACGACGGTCGACCTGGGTGGCCCTGGACGAGGACGGCCCGCTCACCCTGACCCTCGCCGCCCGGGTGTCGGACCTGGAGCGCCCCTCCGACCTGGCCGAGCGGCTCCCCAAGGCGCTGATCCACCGCAACGTCCCCGGCCAGCCGGTGCACGCCTTCCTCACCGCCTTCGACCGCGCCTGGGCCTCGGCGGCCGGGCTGTCGACGTTCGGCCCCCGGCAGCGCTGGGCCGCCGCGGTCGAGACGCTGGCCGACGACGGCTGGCCGCTGGTGGGCCCGCCCCGACGGTGGAAGCACGGCGAGGTCAGCGTCCGCTGGTCGGCGGTCGCGCCGACCTGACCCGCCCCGTGCGGCACGATGACGTGGTGCCCGCTCCCCCGCTGACCCCCGACGAGCTGCACGACCGGTGCATCGCCGCCGTCGTGCAGGACGGCGAGCGGATCGGCGTGCTCGCCCAGGAACTGGACGCCGGGCGCACCCCGGTCGCCGGGGGCCTGCAGACCGAGGTGCCCTGGGTGGCCGGCTGGACCGCCCGCGACCTGATCGCCCACCTCGGCGCGGTGCACCGCTGGGTCACCGGGATCCTGCGGGCCGGCCACACCCGCGCACCGGGCTCCTCCAGCGGCATCACCCCGCCGCACGACGACCTGCACGGCTGGTACGCCCTGGGCCTCACCGAGCTGGTCGCCACGCTGCGCACCACCGACCCGGACGCACCCGCCTGGCACATGAGCCCGGCCGCCACCCACACCGCGCGCGACTGGGCCCGGCGGCAGGCGCACGAGCACACCGTCCACCGGCAGGACCTGGAGGCAGCCGCGTCCCTGGACCACGCCCCGGTCGACCCGGTGCTGGCCGGTGACGGGGTCGACGAGCTGCTGGCCGTCGTCCTCCCCCGCTGGCAGCACACCGCCCCGCTGGTCTCCGCCCGGGCGTCGGTCGGCGTCACCGCGACCGACCTGGACCGCGACTGGACCGTGGAGGTGACCGACGGCGCCGTCCGGTGCACCGACGGCGCCACCGCGGACGCCGACGCCCAGCTGTCCGGCACGGCCGGCCAGCTGCTGCTGCGGCTGTGGGGCCGTCCGGCCGAGGTGACGGTGCACGGCGACCGGGCCGCCGAGGCCCTGCTGCGGGGGCGCTGACCGTGGGCCGGCGCGACCGCGCTCACCTCACCGCCCTGCCGGGCGCCACCGAGGTGGGCGGGGGGACGGCGGAGCTGCTCGCGGACGCCGACCGGGACGGCGCCTGGCAGCTGCTGGTCAACGGCACGCCGCAGTCGCACGTCGACCTGACCGACCCGACGTACCTGGAGTTCGAGTACGTGCGGCGGATGGGCCACGTGCTGGACCTGGTCGCCGACCCCGGCCGGCCGCTGGACGTCGTGCACCTGGGCGGGGGCGCGCTGACGTTGCCCCGCTACGTGGCGGCGACCCGGCCGGGGTCCGCGCAGCGGGTGATGGAGCTCGACGAGGCGCTCACCGAACTGGTGCGCCGCGAGCTGCCACTGCCCCGGAACGCCCGCGTCCGGGTCCGGGGAATCGACGCCCGGGCCGGGCTGGCCGCGCTGCCCGACGCCAGCGCCGACGTCGTCCTGGTCGACGTCTTCGCCGGCGCCCGCACCCCGGCCCACCTGACCACCGTGGAGTTCGCCACCGACGTGGCCCGGGTGCTGCGCCCCGGCGGCACGACGGCCTGGAACGTCTCCGACGGTCCGCCGCTGCGCTTCGCCCGCGCCGAGGCCGCGACCCTGCGGGCCGTCTTCGGCCACGTGGCCCTGCTGGCCGAGCCCGGCACGCTGCGCGGGCGCCGGTTCGGCAACACCGTGGCGGTCGCGTCGGCGGCCGAGCTGCCGATCGCCGGCCTCACCCGCCGGTGCGCCGGTGACCCGATGCCCTCCCGGGTGGTCAGCGACGCGGAGCTGGACCGCTTCGTCGGGCAGGCCGTGCCGGTGACCGACGCCGTCGCCGAGCCCTCGCCCCCGCCGCCGGACGGCATCTTCGGCTGACCGCCGCAGAGTGCACCGGCCGGGCCGTCGGCCTAGGGTCGGGCCATGACCGCTCCCGCATCCCGACGGCTCACCCGCGACACCCGGCACAAGGTCATCGCCGGCGTGTGCGCCGGCCTGGCCCGCCGCTACGGACTCTCCCGCACCGGCCTGCGACTGGCGTTCGTCGTCTCCTGCGTGCTCCCGGGCCCGCAGTTCGTCGCCTACCTCGTGCTGTGGGTCATCATGCCCCGCGACGACCGGGCCTGACCGCCGCCCCGTCCGGCGGCGGTGGGCTCACCAGTTCGAGTTGCCCCGGGGCAGCTCGCGCACCGCAGGGCGGACGTCCACCAGGTAGACGACCGCGGCGATGACGGCCGGCAGGCCCAGGAAGCTCAGCGGACCCTGCCAGAGCAGGAGCAGCGTCGCGAGACCGGTGATCGCCATCCAGCCGGGCTTGCTCAACTTCCCTGCCGCGACGAACGCGGCCGCCGGTCGGATGATCGCGTCGACGAAGGCCCACACCGCGAGGGCGAGGGTCGCGTAGAAGACGACGAGGTTGATGAGCCCGTCGATGCCAGCCATGCCAGCAGGATAGGCGCGCAGAGCCCTGCGGCGGCGCCTCGCCCCGCGCGAGACGGGCTGCCCTGACCCCTCGGGGTGGGACGACCGCGCCCCGGCACCCGCGGTCGCGGGCGCCGGGGCGCGGTGCTCAGGCCCCGGGTCGGGGGCCGGGGGCCCTGATCAGCTGGTGGCGTCGTCGGTGCTCTTCGCCGGGACGGCCAGCGGGTCGGGCAGCGGGTCGGCGGCCGACTCGACCGGGGCGACGGTCGCCGGGGTGGCCTTGGGAGTGCGCTTGGCGGCCGCCTTCTTGGCCGGGGCCTTCTTCGCCGGGGCGGTGGTGTCCCGGGCGCTGCGCTTGGCCTGCTCAGCGACCTCCTGGGTCTCCTGCTGCGCGGCGTCCACGGCCTTGTCGGTGCGCGACTTGGCCTTCTGCGCGACCGAGGTGACCTCGTCGGAGGCCTTCCCGACGGTCTCACCGGTCTCCTCGAGCACGTCCTCGACGGTGTCCTCGACGGCGTCGACGGCCCGCTCGGTCCGGGCCACGACCTTGCGGAACGCCGGCTGGGTCCGGAGGTCGTCGACGACCTTCTCGCCGCGACCGGCCAGCTCCTCGATCGCGCCGAGCGCCTGGGTGCGGGCGCTCTCCACGAGGCCGGTGACGGTGCCCAGCACGGTCTCCGGGCGGACGGTGGTGGCGACCCCGCGGGCCTGCTCGGCGCGGACCCGGGCCTCGGCCGCCGCCTGGGCGGCGCGGGCGCGGGCGGCCTCGACGCGGGTGCGCGCCTCCTTGCCGGCCAGGTCTGCCTGCACCTGGGCCTCGCCGGGCAGCGCCTCGGCGCGGGTGCGGAAGGTGCCGACGACGGTGCGGGCGCGGTCGACGGCGACGTCGCCGGCGCCGAGCGCGGCCAGCAGGCCGGTGCGGACGAAGGTCTCGCCGTGGTGCTTCAGGGTGTCGGTGCGGCTCATGCCGTCTCCTCCTGGGGAGTGGGGGTGGGTGCGGTGGTGGGGGCGGGTGCTGAGGACACAGCCGCCTGCTCGCGGGCGAGCTGTGCGGCGTGCTCCCGGGTGTAGGTCTCGTACAGCTCCAGGAGCACGGCCTTGTGCCGCTCGGAGAGCGCCTCGTCGGCCCGCAGGGCGGCGACGGTGCTCGCCGTCCCCGACCGCCGGTCGAGGATCCCGGCCTGCTCGTAGAGCGTCTCCGCGGAGATCTTCAGGCCGCGGGCGATCTGCGCCAGGATCTCGGCGGAGGGCTTGCGCAGCCCGCGCTCGACCTGGGACAGGTAGGGGTTGCTCACGCCAGCCAGCCGGGAGAGCTCGCGCAGCGACACCTGGGCGGCGTTGCGCTGGTTGCGGATGAACTCACCGACCGAGGAGCTGACGGTCGTGTTCACCGTCGAGGCCTCGGCAGCCGCCGTCGCGACGCTCTCGCGGACGGCGGTCACCTGGTCCCGGACGAACTCCGTGGGTCGCTGCACAGCCCCACGTTAGCCCAGCGTGCTAGCTCTTGCAAGCGGACTGCTAGCAACTGGCTCAGCCGAGGACGGCGGCTGCCCGGACCTCGCCCACCACGCCCTCGCCGCCGTTCACCGGCGTGACCAGCCACCGGGCCAGCGTCTCGGCCGGCACCCCCAGCCGCTGCAGCCCGGCGGCCAGCGCCGGCGCCCGGCCACGGTCGCCACCGTCGTCCAGCTTCAGCGCCACCGCCCCGGCGCCCGGCAGCGCCGCCACGTGCACCCCGTCGGCTCCGCCCTTGACCAGCAGGCCGTCCACGGCCTGCATCAGCTCGGTGTCCTCCCGACCGGTGCCGGCCACCAGCCAGGGGTGCGCGCGCATCGCGTCGGCGACCCGGCGGCCCGGCGTCCCCGGCTCGTCCTGCACCAGTGAGAGCACGCCGCGGGCCAGGCCGGTCAGGGAGATCGCGTGCTGCGGTGCGCCACACCCGTCGACGACGACCGCGGCGACCGGCTCACCCGCGGCCTCGCCCAGCCGCGCCTCGATCGCCTGCTGCAGCGGGTGTCCCGGGTCCAGGTACCCGGCCGTCGGCCAGCCGGCCGCCACACAGGCGGCCAGCATCGCCGAGTGCTTGCCCGAACAGTTCATCGCCAGCCGCTCCGGCGACCGGCCGGCCACCAGCCAGTCGGCGCGGGTGCGCTCGTGCTGCGGCAGCGCCGGCGGGCACCCCAGGTCGTCGGGGCCCAGCCCGGCGGCGGCGAGCAGCTCGCCGGCCAGTGTCCGGTGCTCGTCCTCACCGCTGTGCGAGGCGGCCGCGATCGCCAGCTCCCGGTCGTCCCGCGGCTGCCACCCCGCCTGCAGGTAGGTGGTGGCCTGCACCGGCTTGTTCGACGAGCGCGGCAGCACCGGCCGGGTGACGTCCCCGACCTCCAGCAGCGGCGCACCGTCGACGCCCAGCACGACCAGCGCCCCGCGGTGCACGGACTCGAGCACGTCGACGCCGAAGCCGGCGCGCCAGACCTCGACGAGGACCGGCTCGTCCGCCCAGCGGGTCAGCTGTTCCCGCATCAGGCGCGGTGCCGGGACTCGTCGGCCAGCAGCTGCGCGACGTCGGCCAGGCCCTCGCGGTAGCGGCGGGCCAGCTCACCGGCGACGGCGTCCATCACCTGCTGCACCCCGCGGCGCCGCTCGGACAGCGTCCGCTCCCCCTCGCCCAGGGCCCGGGCTGCCTGCTCCAGCTGGTCGTCGGGCAGGGACGGCACGTCGGACAGGTCGACCCCCGGTGCCAGCCCGTTGACCCAGGTCTCGAACTGCTCCGGGGACGTCGGCTGGACGGTCTGGTGCCGACCGAGCCCGTGCGCGGGGCCGCGGCCCTTCTCCGAGAGGATCTCCGGCAGCAGGTCGACCAGCGAACGGCCGTCGTGCTCGGCCCGACGCTGCAGCTCGCGGCGGACGATGTCCAGCCGCCCCTGCAGCAGCCGCCGGGTGTAGGAGAGGTTGACCTCCTCCTGCTCGGCCCGGTGCCGCAGTGCGCGGACCTCGGTCATCGGCAGCTCCTGGACGCCGTCCAGGAAGGACGGGTCGAGCAGCTCGTCGACGCCGGCGCCGCCGGCAGGAGACTTGGGGGCAGTCATCGGGAGACCTCCGCAGGGGTGGGGACGCGGGTGATGCCCAGCAGCTGCCGGGCCTCGCTCGGGGTGAGCGGCGGGCGTTGGGCGATCCGGGCGAGGCCGGCCGCCCGGGCGACCAGCTGGGCGTTGCCGCGCACCGGCTCGCCGGGGGCGTAGGTCAGCGTGTCCTCCATGCCGACCCGCAGGTGACCGCCGGCCGACAGCGCGGCCAGCATCACCGGCAGCGAGGTGCGCCCCACGCCGGTCGCGGCGAAGGTGGCGCCGGGCGGGAGGAACGGCAGGCACGCGGCCAGCGCCGCGGTCGTGCCGGGCATCCCGCCGGGCACGCCCATCACCAGGTCGACGTGCACGTGCCCGCCGGCGGGCGGCCCGTGCCGGTCGAGCAGCCGGGAGAGGGTGGCCAGCTGGCCGAGGTCGAACACCTCGTACTCCGGGACGATCCCGCGCTGCTGCATCTGGGTGTGCAGCTCGACGATCAGGTCCCAGGGGTTGTAGAAGACGTCCCGGCCGAAGTTCACCGTGCCCATCGACAGCGAGGCGGCGTCCGGCTCGGCGTCGAGGACCGCCAGCCGGGCCTCAGCCGGGTCGGTGACCGCGCCGCCGGTCGAGAGCTGCACGACCAGGTCGGTGGCCTCCCGGACCGCGGCGACGACCTCGCGGACCCGGGGCAGGTCCAGCGTCGGCCGGGTGTCGGTGCCGCGGACGTGCAGGTGCAGCACCGCCGCACCCAGGGCCCGGCAGTCGCGGGCGGTGGAGACCAGCTCCTCGACGGTCACCGGCAGCGCCGGGACGTCGGACTTCGCCGACTCCGCCCCGGTCGGTGCCAGGGTCAGCAGGGTGCCCTGGACGCCGACCGGAGTGCTCACCGGCCGATCGTCGCAGACCGGACGGCGCGCACGCGGTCGCGGGCCGCCGCCCGGGTGTCGTCCAGCGCCGCCGGGGCGTCGTCGGGGTCGATGACGGCGACGGCCTCCCCGACCCGCAGGTCGGCATCGGGGGCCACGGACTGCTTGACCAGCGCCAGCCCGATCACGCCCAGCTCGTGGTGGCGCACCACGCTGCCGACCCGGCCGACCTCGCGCGTGCCGGCGGTGACCGGGGTGCCCGGCGCGGGGAGCACCTCGCTCATCCCGTCCAGGTGCAGCAGCACCTGGCGGCGCGGCGGGCGGCCGAGGTTGTGCACCCGGGCGACCGTCTCCTGGCCCCGGTAGCAGCCCTTGTCCAGATGGACGGCGCTGTCCAGCCAGACCAGTTCGTTGGGGATGGTGCGGTGGTCGGAGTCGATCCCGGCGCGCGGGCGGCGGGCCTCGACCCGCAGCCCCTCGTAGGCGTCCAGGCCGGCGAGCACCGCACCGGCGGCCAGCAGGGCGTCGGCCCGTGCCGCCACCTCGGCCCGCGGCACCAACAGGTCGACGACCGCCGCCGTCCCGTCACCGATCGCCGGCATCCGGCGCGCCCAGCCGCCACCGTCCAGCGGCACCACGGCGTGCTCCGCCGCCGGCACCGGCCAGCCGGCCGCGGTGAGCACCGCGTCGCCCTGCGGCCCGACCAGGCTCAGCAGGGCCCATCCTGCGGTGCGCAGCTCGGGCTCGACCCGGAGCATGAACTGCATCTTCTGCAGCCACCCGGTCAGCGCCGCACCCGTGCCCGGCTCGACGTCGGCCCAGGTGGTGCCGGCCAGCTCGGTCAGCACGGCGTGGTGCTCGACCCGGCCGTTCGGATCGAGGAACAGCGCCTCGGTGCCGGTCGCGTCGGGCAGCTCGCGCAGGTGCTGGGAGGTCAGGTCGTGCAGCCAGCTCAGCCGGTCCGGGCCGGGGACGGCGACGACGTCCCGGTCGCTGCGGTCGACCAGCCCGGCGCCCTCGGCGAGCCGGCGCTGCTCGGGCAGCGGCTCGCCGTAGTGGGCCGCCACCGAGCCGCCCCCCTCGACGTCGAGGGCGACGGCACCGGGGCGCTGCAGCAGGGACGACCTCATGCGTTCTCCTTCTCCGCGCAGGCTCGACAGGTGCCGGACAGCGCCACGTGACCCACGTCGAGGGTGAAACCCAGCTGGGCGCTCAGACGTTCCGCAGCACTGTCGAGCAGCGCCGGGTCGACCGAGTGGATCTCGCCGCAGGACTGGCAGACGACGTGCAGGTGGGGGTGCTGGGCGGCGTGGTAGATCGGTGCGCCCTTGCCGAGGTGGGTGTGCCAGACCAGGCCGAGCCGCTCGAGCAGCTCCAGGGTGCGGTAGACCGTCGAGGTGTCCGGGGCCGCGCCGTCCGGGCCGGCGTCGGCCCGCAGCCGGGCGCCGATCTCCTCGGGGGTGCCGTGCTCCAGCGCCGCGACGGCCGCCAGCACCCGCTGTCGCTGACTGGTCAGCCGCAGGCCACGGGCCCGCAGCTCGGCGGCCAACGGCGGCGCGCTCTCCGGTCCGGACACGGTGCCGAGCCTAGTTCGCCGATGCGGCAGGGTGGACGTCGTGACGAGCGCGCGGGTCGTGGTCTGGCGGAACGGCACGGCGACGGTGGTGGCGCCGGACGAGCCGGTGGTGACCGGGTTCGACCTGGGGCTCGGCCGGGGTGACGGCGTCTTCGAGTCGGTGCTGGTCACCGGCGGGACGACCCCGCACCTGGACGCCCACCTGGCCCGGTTGCGCCGCTCGGCGTCGATCATGGCGCTCGCCCACCCCGGGGACGACGCCGTCCGGGCCGTGGTGGCGGCCGGGGTCGCCGACTGGCCGGCCGAGGTCGAGGGCGCCTGCCGGGTGCTGCTCACCCGCGGCCTCGGGGACGACGGGCCGCCGACGCTGCTCGCCCTGCTGGCCCCGGTGCCGGCCGAGACCCTGCGGCAGCGGGAACGGGGCATCACCGTGGTCAGCCTCTCCCTCGGCGTGCCCGCCGACGTGCGCGCCACCGCCCCGTGGCTGCTGGGCGGGGCGAAGACGCTCTCCTACGCGGTGAACATGGCCGCCCTGCGGCACGCACACGCCGTGGGCGCCGACGACGTCGTCCTCACCTCGGTGGAGGGCCGACTGCTGGAGGGCCCGACCTCGACCGTCGTCTGGGCGGCCGGTGGCCGGTTGCACACCCCGCCGGTGGACACCGGGATCCTGGCCGGGACGACCCAGGCCCGGCTGTTCGACCGGGCCGAGGCCGCCGGGTGGCCGACCGCCGTGACCCCGGGGTCGGTGGAGGACCTGCGGTCGGCCGACGCCGTCTGGCTGCTCTCGGGCATCCGCGGCGCCGCGACGGTCACCCGGCTGGACGACGCAGCCCGCGGGGACGCCGGGTTGTCCCGACGGGTGCGGGAGCTGCTGGCCCGGTAGCCTCGATCGAGGTGCGCCGGGAAGTCTGGTCGGCAACTCTCTTCCCGACCCTGCACAACGGAGCCGCCACGTGACCACACCCACCCGCCTGTTCAGCCGGGGGTCCTACCCGGAGGCCACGCGGATCGCCGCGATCCTCCGCAAGGAGACCATCGGCGGGGCCCTGCTGCTGGTGGGCACGGTGATCGCCCTGGTCTGGGCGAACTCCCCCTGGGCGGAGTCCTACGAGTCGCTCCGCGACACCCGGGTCGGCCCCGAGGCGCTGCACCTGGACCTCACCCTCGGCACCTGGGCGGCCGACGGGCTGCTGGCGATCTTCTTCTTCGTGGTCGGGCTCGAGCTCAAGCGCGAGTTCGTCGCCGGCGACCTGCGCGACCCCCGACGGGCGGCCCTCCCGGTCGCCGCTGCGGTCGGCGGCATGGTGGTCCCGGCCCTGCTGTTCGTGCTGGTGAACCTGGGCACCGGCGATGGGGCGCTGCGCGGCTGGGCCATCCCCACGGCCACCGACATCGCCTTCGCGCTCGCCGTCCTCGCGGTGATCAGCACGCACCTGCCCACCGCGCTGCGCACCTTCCTGCTGACCCTGGCCGTGGTCGACGACCTGCTGGCGATCACGGTCATCGCGATCTTCTACACCTCCGAGCTGGCGATCACGCCGCTGCTGCTGTCGCTGATCCCGCTCGCCGTCTTCGGGTTCCTGGTGCAGAAGCGGATCCGGTCCTGGTGGCTGCTCATCCCGCTCGCCGTCATCGCCTGGGTGCTGGTGCACGAGTCCGGGGTGCACGCCACCGTCGCCGGGGTGCTGCTGGCCTTCACCGTGCCGGTCGTCCGCAGCCAGGCCGCCGGCGGCCCGGACGCGGGCCCGGGCCTGGCCGAGCACTTCGAGCACCGCATCCGCCCGATCTCCGCCGGGTTCGCCGTCCCGGTGTTCGCCTTCTTCGCCGCCGGCGTCACCATCGGTGGCCTGTCCGGGCTGGTCGAGTCGCTGTCGGACCCGGTCGCCATCGGCATCGTCGTGGGCCTGGTCGCCGGCAAGACGATCGGCATCACCGGCGCCACCTGGCTGGTCTCCCGCTTCACCCGGGCCGAGCTGGACGAGTCGCTGGGCTGGCCCGACGTCATCGGCCTGGCCATGCTCGCCGGCATCGGGTTCACCGTCTCCCTGCTCATCGGTGCACTCGCCTACGGCGAGGGCTCGCTGCGCGACGAGCACGTGAAGGTCGGCGTCCTGGTCGGCACCCTGACCGCGGCCCTGCTGGCCTCGATCCTGCTCAAGTCGCGCGACCGCCGGTACCGCCGGATCGCTGCGTTCGAGACGGAGGACCGCGACCAGGACGGCGTGCCCGACGTCTACCAGACCGAGGACGGGCGGGAGATCCGCACCGTCGACGACAAGGCCACCCACGACCCAGGCTGGGAGGGCGCACCGCCGCCCGGGCGCAAGGCCGGCCCCTCGTCCGACACCTGAGAAAAGGTCGTTGCCGAGCTCTTCTCCGCGTCGTACCGTCGTGGCACACGAGAGAGGAGGTGGTCCCGAAGTTGATGACTTACAGGACACGTGAGGTGGCTGTCCGCTAGCCGCCGTCCAGATGGGCCGCCCGTTCAGAACCTGTGGAAGACCCACAGCACCTGAGCGACGGCACTCCCGCCCGTCCGTCGATGGCGGCAGGCGAGAACCGGACAGTCACCCGACCCCCGGGCTGCCGACGTTGTCCAGTCGGCCCGCGAGCTGCTCCCCACTACGGTGGGTACAGCGCCGCGGAGCAGCCCGGGGGTTGTCCGTTGTCCGGGGGAGGTGTCGCCGCATGCAGTTCACCGGCCGCTCCGTCGCCCTGGACACGTCTGCGGGCATCTGGCTGGCCGAGTCCGCCGCGTCTGCCACGCCGGCGACCGTCGCCGCGCTGGTCCCCTCCTCGTTCGAGGCGGTGGCCCGGGTCTTCCACCCGGCCGTGCGCTACGTGGGGGACGACGACGTCGAGGTCCCCTGGGCCTCCGTCGCAGCCGCCAACGGCACCACCGTGCACCCGCTGATGCAGTGGGGCTCGGTCACCGGCGCGATGGAGTACTTCGAGAACGACGACCAGTCCCCGCTGTGGCACGGCGCCCCGGCCCGCGGGCACCTCCCCGCGCCGGTGGCCGAACGACTCGTCTCGGTGCTCTCCCGCTGGACGACGACCCCGGACGTCTGCTGGTTCGCCGTGGCCCAGGGCGGCGCCGTCATCACCGACCACCCGACGCTGAGCCTGCCCGACCGGGAGTACTGGCTGATCAACGGCCCGGTCCAGCTGGCCGCGCAGAACATGGCCGCCGAGCCGTTCGAGCAGAGCGCCAACCTCTGGTGGCCGGCCGACCGCGCCTGGTGCGTGGTGACCGACATCGACCTGGTCAGCACCTACGTCGGCGGCAGCGCCGCCTGCATCGCCGAGCTGTTCGCCGTCGACGGCCTGGAGATCGCCCCGGCCGAGTTCGGCCAGCGCACGACCTGGGACGCCGACCGGGTCAACCCCACCCCACCCGACGCCCCCGACCGCTAGCCGACAGAAATGGCCATTTCTGTCGGCTGGCGGGTCAGAGCTGGGCGAGTTCGGCGGCCAGGTCGTCGAGGCCCAGGCTGCCCTGCGAGAGCGCGGCCATGTGCCAGGCCTTCAGGTCGAAGTCGGCACCCCGCGCCTGCTGCGCGGCCTCCCGGCCGGCCAGCCAGGCCCGCTCCCCCAGCTTGTAGCTGATCGCCTGCCCGGGCATGCCGAGGTACCGCACGAGCTCGCTGTCCAGGAAGTCGGTGTCCCGGCCGCAGTTCTCCCCGAAGAAGGCGCGCGCGAGCTCCGGCGTCCACGGCTCGCCACGGTGTGCCGCGACGGCACCCTCGGCGTCGTCGGGGATCGGCAGCTCCAGGTGCATGCCGATGTCGACCACCACCCGGACGGCGCGCATCTGCTGCGCGTCCAGGTAGCCCAGCCGGGCGCCCGGGTCGGTCAGGAAGCCCAGCTCGTCCATCAGCCGCTCGGCGTAGAGCGCCCAGCCCTCGACGTTGGCCCCGACCGACCCCAGCGAGGTCTGGTAGGACGACAGGTCGCCGGAGACGTACGCCCACTGCGCCAGCTGCAGGTGGTGGCCGGGGACGCCCTCGTGGTACCAGGTCGAGACGAGGTCCCACAGCGGGAAGCGCTCCCGGCCCAGCGTCGGCAGCCAGGTCCGGCCCGGCCGGGAGAAGTCCTGGGTCGGCCGGGTGTAGTACGGCGCCGCCGCGCTGCCCGGCGGGGCGATCATCGCCTCCACCTGGCGCACCGGGCCGGCGATGTCGAAGTGCACCCCGTCGAGGGCCTCGATCGCTTCGTCCATCATCGCCTGAAGCCGCTGCCGCACCGGTTCCACGCCCTCCACGGCGTCGCCGTGCTCGGTCAGCCAGCGCATCGCCTCCATGGGCGTGGCACCGGGGAGCACCTTCTCCGCCTCGGCGCGCTGCTCGGTCAGGATCCGCTGGTGCTCGGCCCAGCCCCAGGCGTAGGCCTCCTCCAGGCCGGTGCCGGTGCCGAGGTCCGAGCCGTTCCACGAGCGGGCGAAGCGGGCGTACCGCTCCCGGCCGACCGCGTCGGGGGTGCCTGCGGCCTGGGGAGCGTAGGTGTCCCGGAGGAAGTCGCGGACGGTGGCGACCGCGGCGTCGGCGGCGGCCGCGGCAGCGTCCAGCTCGGCACGCACCTCGTCGGGGCCTGGGGCGACCAGCCCGGCGAAGTACGGGCCGGCCAGCCACTCGTCGAGCTGGCCGACCACGGTGTGCACCTGCCGGGGCGCGGCGAACAGACCCTGCGCGGCCCCGGCGCTCAGCGACTCGCAGTAGCCCCGGTAGGCCGCCGGCACCCGGGCGAGCCGGCGGGCCAGGACGGCCCAGTCCTCCGGCGTCCGGGTCGGCATCATCGAGAAGACCTGCCGGATGGAGTGCACCGGGGAGAAGAGGTTGGACACCGCCCGCAGGTCCTCGCCGGCCTCGTGCAGGTCCAGCGCGGCGGTGAGCCGCTCCCGCAGCAGCCGGGCGCAGCGGCGCTCGACCGGGTCGTCGTCCAGGGACGGGTCGGCGGCCAGCACCCGGTCCAGCTCGGCGAGCGTGGCCCGGATCAGCTCGGCCTCGGCGGCCAGGCCGGTGGGGCTGGTGTCAGGCAGCCGGTCGTCACCGGGGCGGGTGCCCAGCTGGGTGGCGACGATCGGGTCGAGGTCGCACACCGCGTCGACGTAGCGGTCGGCGACCTGACGGGGGGTGGTGGCGGGCGGCGTCACGGGCTTCAGCGGATCCTCTCCAGGCGGGCGGACATGGTGGGGCGCAGCGGCTGGTCGCCCGCCGCCCGGTCGACGGCGTAGAGGAGGGCGCCGTCGACGATGCCGTAGAGCCGCTTGGCCCGGCTGGTGTCGGGGTGGTCGGGGGTGCGGGCCAGGACGTCGCTGTCCAGCTCCCAGCTGGTCGTCGTCCGGGCCGTCCCGACGTAGATCTCGACCAGGCCGGCCGGGGAGCTCACCAGCAGCTCGACCTCGTCCTCGCCGCGGGGCCGCCAGAAGCCGGACTCCCGCTGGTCCGGGCCGGCCACCTGGCCGTCGCCGGACAGCCGCCAGGTGCGCGACTCGTAGCTGAGGAAGTCGCGGCCGTCGTGGGCGAACCGGACCCACTGCCCGAAGCGGTGGTCGCCGCCGGCGCCGGCGGCCTGCCCCTCGCCGTGCCACTCGCCCAGCAGCGGCAGCACCGACAGCAGCTCGTGGGCCACCTCGGGCCCCTCGCGGACGTCGACGGTGTCCGGGACCGGCAGCTCGGTCGGGCCGGCGACCGGCCCGTTCGGCAGGCCGGGCGGGACGGGGGCGCTCATCGGGCGCGCCCCGGACGGTCGGCGCGGGCGACCCGCCACGCCGAGGCAGCGAAGCCCAGTGCGACGAGCGCGACGAGGGTGATGAGCACCCAGGCGGAGAACAGACCCATGCCGTCACGGTAATCCGGGTCCCCTGCGCGCACCGGGAGCGGGGCAGCTGCGCGCTACTGCCCCAGCCGACCGTTCCCGGCCTCGACGCTGCTCGCCGAGCCGGCGGACGTCCCCGGCTGGACCGTCGCCACGGTGGCGCGGACGACGTCGTCCCACGGCGTCGCGGCCAGCCCGAACACCGCCGTCGTCTCGGTCGCGTCCAGCACGAACTCCTGGTCCCACTGGTGCCGGATCGCCACGATCTCCCGCATCAGCGGGACCGCGAGCCCGGCGGCGCGCATCACCGGCCACGGGACGCCGCTGACCCGGGCCGGCGGAGCGCCCATCGCCCGGGCCAGGTCGGTCAGCGCCTGCCGCTGCGAGCGCGGCGCCGGGCTGGGCACGTGCCACGCCCGGCCCCAGGACCGGTCGTCGGTACCGAGCGCGACCAGGGTGGCCGCCACGTCGGGCACGTGGGTCCAGCTGCGCGGGACGTCGGGGTCACCGATCACCCACGCCCGTCGTCCGCGGCGCAGGGTGTCCAGCTGCCGCACCAGGTGGGACTGGGCGGCGGGCGGAGACGACAGCGCCCGCCCCGGCCGTAGCCGGAGCGGGCGCTGGTGGACCCGTGACGAGGTCGGTCGTCAGTCGATCGCGAGGGTCGTCTCGTTCAGCCCGACCTCGGCGTCGATCGGGCGCTCGGCCCGGCCGACGGGCGCCAGGGTGCGCAGCGTCCAGCGACCCGGCGCGGCGAAGAACCGGAACTCACCCTCCGGGCTGGTCACCACCTCGGCGGTGAACTCGTCGGTGGCGTCCAGCAGCCGGACGTACGCACCGGCCACCGGGGCGCCGTCGTGCCACACCGACCCCTGGATGACGGTCTGGGTGCTCAGGTCGACACCGGCCAGGCTGCCGCCCTGCTTCGGGGCTCCGCACATGTCAGCTCACTTCTCGATCGGGACGCCGACCAGCGAGCCGTACTCGACCCAGGAGCCGTCGTAGTTCTTGACGTCGGACTTGCCGAGCAGCTCGCGCAGCACGAACCAGGTGTGGCTCGAGCGCTCGCCGATGCGGCAGTAGGCGATGGTCGGCTTGGCCTCGTCGTAGCCCTGCTCGGCGTAGAGCTTGGCCAGGTCCTCGTCGCTCTTGAACGTGCCGTCCTCGTTGGCCGCCTTGCTCCACGGGATGTTCATCGCCGTGGGGACGTGCCCGCCCTTCTGCGCCTGCTCCTGCGGCAGGTGTGCCGGGGCGAGGATCTTGCCGGAGAACTCGTCGGGCGAGCGCACGTCGATGATGTTCTTGCTGCCGATCGAGGCCACGACCTCGTCGCGGAACGCACGGATCGACAGGTCGGGCTCGCTGGCGCGGTAGGTGGTGGCCGGGCGCGCCACGGTCTCCTTCGACAGCGGGCGGCCGTCGAGCTCCCACTTCTTGCGGCCACCGTCGATCAGCTTCACGTCGCGGTGCCCGTAGAGCTTGAAGTACCAGTAGGCGTAGGCGGCGAACCAGTTGTTGTTGCCGCCGTAGAGGACCACGGTGTCGTCGTTGCCGATGCCGCGCGAGGACAGCAGCGCCTCGAACGCCTCACGGCCCACGAAGTCACGGCGCAGCGGGTCCTGCAGGTCGGTCTTCCAGTCCAGCTTGACGGCACCCTCGAGGTGGCCGCCGTCGTAGGCGCTGGTGTCCTCGTCGACCTCGACGAAGACGATGCCCGGGTCACCCAGGTGCTCCTGGGCCCAGTCGGCGGTGACGAGCACGTCGCTACGGCTCATGAGTGTGGTTCCTCCATCAGTTCGGGCGGATGGTGCGGACGTCGTGCGGTGCGGATCCCGTGCGGGAACGCGGAGCGGGGGTCCACCGGAGCGGCACATCCGGCGGAGGTCGGCCAGGGCGTGCGGAGAGCGGCGCGGGACGGGGTCTCCGCGCGGGGTGCGGCCTCAGCAGGCCGGACAGCGGGTGCTGCCGACGCGGCACAGGTCGACTGTGCGGCGCGAGGTCAGCAGGGGGCCCACGGCGCGAGGGTAGCGGATCACCGTCACGACCCCAGGTGCGCGTCCACCAGAGCGGCCAGTTCCGCCGACCCAGGCGCGCCGGTGCTGCGGGCCACCACCGCCCCCGCGGCGTCCAGCCAGATCAGCGTCGGGGTGACCCGGACGTCGAGTGCCCGCACCGCGTCCAGGTGGCTCTCGGCGTCCACGTGCACGTGCGACAACCCGGGCCGGGTGGCCTGCAACCGCTGCAGCCGGGCGCGGGTGGCCCGGCAGGGACCGCAGAAGGCCGTCGAGAACTGGACCGCGGTGAGCTCCGCCTCCGCCGGGCGCACGCCGAGACCCGCCAGGGCGGCAGCGGCCTCGGCCGTGGGGATCGTCGTGGTCACCTGAGGGGCAACGGGTGCACCCCCGGGAGCATTCCGGCCGATCAGTCGCTCAGCACCGATCAGCCGCTCAGGACCGTGTCGGTCGCCGACACCTGCACCAGGACGCCGTCGTCCCGGGGGTCGACCCCGGTCAGCTCGAGCCCGAACGGCAGCTCCGGCACGGGGTACCGGAAGTCGAGCACGTCCGCCGCCCCGTCGAGGACGAAGCCGGGGACGTCGACGCCCGCGGCCGCCGCGTCGTCGACGTCGACCACCAGGTCCTGCCCGTCGAGGGAGACGGTCCCCCGGGCGGTGACCGGGACCTCCAGGCCGAGGAGGTCGACCGTGCGGTCGATGCGCAACCGGTCGCCGTCGGGCCGCAGCCGGGTGTCACCGCCGAGCTGCTGGGCGAGCAGCACGTAGGAGATCGTCGCCGTCCCGTCGACCTGCTCCACCGGGATCTCCTGGACCGAGCCGGAGACCGCGTCGGACAAGGGCACCTGCACCCCGAACAGCGACACGTCGGCCCGGGTGCCGGCCGGCTCGCCGAGCTGCTCGGCGGTCAGGCTGATCCGCACCTCGTCGTAGCGGCCGGACAGCGCCTGGGTGAGGAACGGGAACCCGGTGATGTCGACGTCCGGCGCACTGGCCAGCCCACCCCGTTCGGCCACCTGGTCGGCCACCTGCCCCTCCGCGACGGTGACGCCGACCCGGTCGACCAGGACCAGCAGGCCGAGCGCGAGCAGCAGGACGATCAGCAGTGCCTTCACGCCTCGAGTCTCCCCTGCCGCTCAGCCGGTGCCGTACGAGGCGAGGGCATAGGCCACCGGGGCGACGACCGCCAGCGGGAGCACCGCCTGCACCACCGGCAGCGCCCAGCTCCCCTCACCGCGCTCGGCCGCGACGTAGGAGGCGCTCAGCGCCGCGAGCGCGGCCGCCCCGCCCAGGGCCGCGCCGTAGATGGCCGCCGAGAGGACGTCGATCAGCGCGTCGCTCCCCCGGTCCAGCAGGGCGACCCCCGTGGCGGCCAGCACAGCGAGGACGACGCCGAGCAGGCCGCGGGGCACGCCAGGGGCGATCTCCGGGCGGGGCAGCACGACGTCGACCAGATGACCGACCAGCAGCGCGGCACCGACCACCAGGACCGCCGTCTCCAGCGCCTGCGACCCGGCCTCGAGCCGGGCGACCCCCAGCAGCACCGCCAGCGCACAGACCGAGCACAGCAGCAGGGCGACCCCGGCCAGTGACGCGACGAGGTACCGGCGCGGTGCCGGGCGGGTCATCTGGTGGACGACGGCGGCCAGGAACCCCAGGCCGAGGACCGCCAGCAGCCAGTCCAGTTGCGGGCGGGCCGGGAGGAGCACCGCCGCATCGGCCGCGACGGCCGCGGCACCCCCCAGGGCGAGGGAGCCCAGGGAGCCACGGATGCCGGTGGCGACCACCCATCCGGCGACCAGGCCCAGCTGGAGCAGCGCCACCGCGACGACCCAGCCGGTGTCGCCGAGCGCGGCGGGCAGCCCCACGGCCACCGCGGTCACCACGACGACCAGGCCGGCCGCCGGGAGGTGGTGGGCGACCGGGGACAGCTGGGCGTCCGGAGCGGCCTGCGTCACCCCGGGATCCTCGCAGAGGATGCCCGCACCGCGGGGCGTGCCGGGGTGGTCGTGTCGCCGGGACACGACCCGGTCGTGCGGTACCTCACCAGTTCGTCCGGACGGTGGCGCACGTCCGCTATCCTGCCCTCTCACCTCGACAGCGCCGTCGACGGCCTGGGTGCGCCCAGTGAGGAGACGACATGCGGCTCGTGCTCATGACCTCGGCCCGTCAGGCCACCACGGAGGTCCTCCCTGCACTCGGGCTGCTGGCCCACCAGGTGCGCGTCGTGCCTCCCGAGCTGTCCAGCCTGCTCGACGGTGACGCCGGGGACGTCGTGCTGGTCGACGCCCGGCACGACCTCGTCTCCGCGCGGACCCTGTGCTCGCTGCTGGCCTCGACGGGCGTCGCCGCCTCGCTGGTCGCGGTGCTGTCCGAGGGCGGCCTCGTCGCCCTGTCGGCCGACTGGGGCGTCGACGACGTCGTGCTCGACACCGCCGGCCCGGCCGAGGTCGACGCCCGGCTGAAGTGGGCCACCGCCCGCAGGCTGGCCGCCACCGCGCCGGCCGACGGGTCGGAGGGCGGCGTGACCAAGGCCGGCGAGCTGGTGATCGACGAGCACAGCTACTCGGCGAAGCTGCGCGGGCGCCCGCTCGACCTCACCTACAAGGAGTTCGAGCTCCTCAAGTACCTCGCCCAGCACCCGGGCCGGGTCTTCTCCCGGGCCCAGCTGCTGCAGGAGATCTGGGGCTACGACTACTTCGGTGGCACCCGCACCGTCGACGTGCACGTCCGTCGGCTGCGCGCCAAGCTCGGCACCGAGCACGAGGCCCTGATCGGCACGGTCCGCAACGTCGGCTACAAGCTCGACCAGCAGGTCGCCGACGCGACCGCCGCGGCCAACGTGGCGGCGGTCGAGACCGGTGTCCCGCTCTCCTGACCACGGTCCGCTGAACCCGGTGCTGGTCGAGGTCACCGAACGGCTCCCCGCCGCGGTCGTGCAGGAGGTCCGCGCCCTGCTCGAGGCAGCGCTGGCCGCCGACGGGGTGCGGCCGGTCTCCGAGGAGTCCGAGCTGCGACTGCAGCACGGCGGCCCGGTCGGTGGCGTCGACCTCACCGCACGGGACGACGCCGGCACGCTCCTCGGCCATGCCCGGCTGGAGCTGCCGCCCGGCGACCCGGAGGCCGAGGCCGAGCTGGTCGTGGCCCCGGGCAGCCGTCGTCGCGGCGTGGGCACCGCCCTGGTCGCCCGGCTCGAGGAGCTCGCCGCCGACCGCCCGCTGCGGGTGTGGGCGCACGGCGAGCTGCCCGGGTCGGCCGAGCTCGCCCGCGGCCGCGGTTACGACCGGGCGCGCGTGCTGCTGCAGATGCGCCGTCCGCTGGACGGGGTCGACCCCGACCCGCGGCTCGAGCTGCCGACCGGGGTGTCCGTCACGACCTTCCGGCCGGGCACCGACGAGGACGCCTGGCTGCGGGTGAACTCCCGCGCCTTCGCCTCCCACCCCGAGCAGGGCCGGTGGACCCGCGGCGACCTCGCCCTGCGCGAGGGGGAGGCCTGGTTCGACCCGGCCGGGTTCTTCCTGGCCTGGCGGGACGAGCCGGACGGGCCCCGACTGCTCGGCTTCCACTGGACCAAGGTGCACCCGGCCGGCGACGTCGGCGACGAGCCGATCGGCGAGGTCTACGTGCTCGGCATCGACCCGGACGCGCAGGGGATGCGGCTGGGCCGGGCCCTGACCGATGCCGGGCTGGCGCACCTGCGCGCCGCCGGCCTGTCCGCTGTGCTCCTCTACGTCGAGGAGGACAACACCGCCGCCGTCGCGCTGTACGAGCGGAGCGGGTTCACCCGGCACGCCGTCGACGTCTCCTGGCGGCGCACGCCCTCGCCCTGAACGGCCCTGCTGCACCGCTCGTCGGGGACCTCGGACCACCCGTCGGCACCCCGCCACGCGGCGGTTCACCCGTTGGACGTACACCGTCTGTCGATTCGTGGGCCAAGTCTCAGTCCGCGTTCACCCGGCGTTCATCGAGCCACCCGGATCCGTCCATCTGCGCTGCTTAGCGTCCTGGTCGTTCGATCTTCCCTGCCCGGCTTCGACGTCCGGGCACACACCAGTCGAAAGGCCACTGAGTTGAAGCTCAGCACCACGACGCGCACCGCGGCCGTGTCCGCAGCGCTCGCCGCCACCCTCGCTCTCGCCGCGTGCGGCGCCTCGAACGAGGAGACCGGTTCGGGCACCGCTTCCGGGGGCGAAAGCGGCGGGGAGCTCAGCGGCACCCTCGTCGGCGCCGGCGCCAGCAGCCAGCAGGCGGCCATGCAGGGCTGGACGGCCGGCTACTCGAGCGTCCAGCCCGACGTCACGGTCAACTACGACCCGGTCGGCTCTGGCGGTGGCCGCGAGCAGTTCCTGGCCGGCGGCACCGACTTCGCCGGCTCGGACGCCGCGCTGGACGAGGAGGAGCTCGCGCAGGCCGAGGAGCGCTGCGGCGAGTCCGGCATCTTCGAGCTGGCGAACTACATCGCGCCGATCGCCGTCGTCTACAACCTCGAGGGCGTCGACGAGCTGAACCTCTCCCCCGAGGTCGTGGCCGGGATCTTCAACCAGCAGATCACCAACTGGAACGACCCGGCGATCGCGGCCGACAACCCGGACGCCACCCTCCCGGACCTGCCGATCACCCCGGTCAACCGGAGTGACGAGTCCGGCACCACGGAGAACTTCACCGAGTACCTGGTCGCCGCGGCCGGCGACGCGTGGCCGCACGAGGCCAGTGGTGACTGGCCCGTCTCCGGCGGCGAGGCCGCCCAGGGCACGTCCGGCGTGATCAGCGCCGTCACGGCCGGCAACGGCAGCATCGGCTACGCCGACCTGAGCCAGGCCGGCGACCTGGGCGTGGCCAACATCGGTGTCGGCGAGGAGTTCGTCGAGCCCACCGCCGAGGCCGCCGCTGCCGTGGTGGAGAACTCGGAGACGCTGGAGGGCCGGGGCGAGTACGACTTCGCCGTGGAGCTCGCCCGCGACACCACCGAGTCGGGCAACTACCCGATCGTCCTGATCAGCTACCACGTCGGCTGCATCGAGTACGACGACCAGGAGACCGCCGACCTGGTCACGGACTTCATGACCTACGTGGTCAGCGAGGAGGGCCAGCAGGCCGCGGCCGACGCCGCGGGCAGCGCGCCGATCTCCGACACCCTGCGCGAGCAGGCGCAGAGCGCGATCGACGCGATCACGGCCGCCGGCTGATCGAGCCGGTCACCAGCGCGCTGCGGCGGCTCGGAGTGTCCACCCGGACACCCCGGGCCGCCGTGGCGCGTGATCCACTGCACGCCTCCCAGCACCCCGCAGTACGAGCCCCCCGGAGCGATCGGTGACCTCCACCACCAGCGCACCACCCGCCCAGCAGCCCAAGAGCCGGCCCGGCGACCGCATCTTCGCGGGCAGCGCCAAGGGCGCCGGCATCCTCATCCTGGTCATCCTGGCCGGGGTGGCCCTCTTCCTGATCAGCGAGTCGGTGCCGGCGCTGACGGCGTCGGCGGACGAGATCTCCGGTGACGGTGGCCTCGCCTCCTACATCGGCCCCCTGGTCTTCGGCACGCTGCTCTCCGCGGTGATCGCCCTGCTGGTCGCCACCCCGCTGGCGGTGGCGATCGCGCTGTTCATCACCTTCTACGCGCCGCGCAAGCTGGCCGCCGGACTGGGCTACGTGGTCGACCTGCTGGCCGCGATCCCGAGCATCGTGTACGGCTTCTGGGGCATCTTCTGGCTCGCCCCCCGACTGGTGCCGTTCTACCGGTGGCTGGAGGAGAACCTCGGCTTCCTGCCGTTCTTCGCGGGGCCCGTCTCCTCGACCGGCCGCACCATGCTGACCATCGGGCTGGTGCTCGCGGTGATGATCCTGCCGATCGTCAGCGCCATCTCCCGCGAGGTCTTCAGCCAGGTGCCCACGCTGCACACCGAGGCCGCCCTCGCCCTGGGCGCCACCCGCTGGGAGATGATCAAGATCGCGGTCATCCCCTACGGCAAGTCCGGCGTCATCGGCGGCTCGATGCTCGGCCTGGGGCGCGCCCTCGGCGAGACGATGGCCGTGGCGATCATCCTGTCCGGCTCGGCCGCGGGGATCACCTGGGCGCTCATCTCCAGCGCCAACCCGCAGACGATCGCGGCGAACATCGCCCTGCAGTTCCCGGAGTCGACCGGACTCGCCGTCAACACCCTGATCGCCAGCGGGCTCGCGCTCTTCGTGATCACCCTCCTGGTCAACATGCTCGCCCGGTGGGTCGTCAACCGCCGCGCCGACTTCTCCGGAGCGAACTGATGAGCACCTCCACCCAGCAGTCCAGCGCCGGACCGGACACCTCTGCGTCGTCCCCCAACCCCCTGGGCGGCCACGAGAAGCAGGCGCCGTGGGTGCCGTGGGCGGTGTTCGGTGCCGCCGCCGTCCTCGCGCTGGGGATCGGGCTGCTGACCAGCTGGAACATCGTGCTGTTCGTCATCTACACGGTGGTGCTCGGCACGCTGGGCACCTACGTGCTGTCCCGGGTGACCGAAGGGCCGCGCAAGGCCGTCGACCGGCTGGTCACCTGCCTGGTGATCAGCGCCTTCGGCATCGCCATGGTGCCGCTGGTCTCGCTGGTCTACGAGGTGGTCCGCCGCGGTGCGGAGCGCTTCGACGGCGAGTTCTTCACCGCCTCCTTGCAGGGGATCATCGGACCGGGCGGTGGCGCCTACCACGCGCTCATGGGCACGCTGATCATCACGCTGCTGACCACGCTGATCTCGGTGCCGATCGGCCTGATGACCGCGATCTACCTGGTGGAGTACGGCTCCGGCCGGCTCAAGCGGTCGATCACCTTCCTGGTCGACGTGATGACCGGCATCCCCTCGATCGTCGCCGGCCTGTTCGCCTACGCGCTGTTCGTGCTCATCTTCGGCCCGGGGGTCCGGCTGGGGATCATGGGCGCGGTGGCCCTGTCGGTGCTGATGATCCCGGTGATCGTCCGCTCGGCGGAGGAGGTGCTCAAGCTCGTCCCGAACGAGCTCCGCGAGGCCGCCTACGCCCTGGGCGTGCCCAAGTGGCGCACGATCCTCAAGGTGGTCATCCCGACCGCGATCGCCGGCCTCGCCACCGGTGTCACCCTGGCCATCGCCCGGGTGATCGGTGAGACCGCACCTCTGCTGATCACGGTCGGCATCACCAACGCCCTGAACTTCAACCCGTTCGACGGGCGGATGGCGACCCTCCCGGTGTACGCCTACTACCAGCTCACCCAACCGGGCGTGCCGCCGGAGAACGCGATCGACCGGGCCTGGACAGCCGCCCTGGTCCTCATCATGCTGGTCATGGGCCTCAACGTGGTCGCCCGCCTGATCAGCCGCCTCTTCGCCCCCAAGACCAGTCGCTGACCCGGAACCCGGAGGAACACCACGTGGCCAAGCGCATCGACGTCTCGGACCTGGACATCTACTACGGCAACTTCAAGGCCGTGGAAGGCGTCAACCTGTCCATCGAGCCGCGCAGCATCACCGCCCTCATCGGGCCCTCGGGGTGTGGCAAGTCCACCTTCCTGCGGTCGCTCAACCGGATGCACGAGGTGATCCCCGGCGCCCGCGTCGAGGGGAAGGTCGTCATCGAGGGGCAGGACCTCTACGGCTCCGACGTCGACCCGGTCGACGTCCGCCGGCAGATCGGCATGGTCTTCCAGCGGCCGAACCCGTTCCCGACGATGTCGATCTACGACAACGTCGCAGCAGGTCTGCGGCTGAACGCCAAGAAGACCAGCAAGAGCGACATGGACGGCCTGGTGGAGCGTTCCCTCAAGGGCGCGAACCTGTGGAACGAGGTCAAGGACCGGCTGAACCGCCCGGGGTCGGGGCTCTCCGGTGGTCAGCAGCAGCGGCTGTGCATCGCCCGGGCCATCGCCGTCCAGCCGGAGGTGCTGCTGATGGACGAGCCGTGCTCCGCGCTCGACCCGATCTCCACGCTGGCCGTGGAGGACCTGATGATGGAGCTCAAGGAGCAGTTCACCATCGTCATCGTCACGCACAACATGCAGCAGGCCGCGCGGGTCAGCGAGACCACCGGGTTCTTCAACCTCAACGGGGTCGGGCAGCCCGGCCGGCTGATCGAGTACAACCCCACCGAGAAGATCTTCAGCAACCCCGACGAGAAGGCGACGGAGGACTACATCTCCGGCCGGTTCGGGTGATGCTCCGCTGAGCGGCTCTCCCGCCGCTCAGCTGCAGGACGATGCGGCCTCGGCCTCCGCGACAGCGGGGTCCGGGGCCGCTGTCGTCGGCACCGGGGTGCCGATCTCCACGGCAGCCAGGCCGGTGAAGTCCGGCCCGACAACCAGCTGCACCGCCGAGCCGACGAGGGGGGTCTCCACCAGCACGGCTCCGGGCACGGCCGCCGCCACCGTGCGCGCCGGCTCCAGCGCCGCCGGGCCGTACCGGACCACGGTGCGGTCCACGGTCGCCGGTTCGACGCCCCGGGCACCGACCCGGAACCCCGCGGCGGCCAGGCCGTCGGCCACCTCGCCGGTGCGCCCGGAAGCGGAGCCGTCCAGCACGTCCAGCGTCACCCCGGCCGGCTCCACGGAGACGGTCGTCCCCTCGGGCACCGGGTCGACCACCGGCGCCGGCTCGGCGGGCGCGGGGTCGGTCGCCGCGGCGTCGGCGACGCCAGCGCCGGCCGGGACGGGCAGCAGGCCGGTCTCGATCACCGAGTCGAACAGCTGCCGGGTCGCGGCGGCGTCGACGACGACCACCGCCTGGTCGCTGCCACTGGGCACGTGGCCCACCTCGGCGACCGGGAGCCCGGTGCGCTCGATCGCGCCGCCGGACAGCTCGCCCAGGGTGGCCCCGAAGGTCCGGAGGTCGCCCAGCGTCGTCTCCGCGTCCACGGTGAACGCGTCCCCTGCCCGGGAGAGGAAGCGGGTCAGGGTGAGCGGGTCGGCCAGCGTGCTGTCCGCCAGCGCGGAGTCGAGTGCCGAGATCAGCACTCGCTGCTCGCGTTCGGCGACCGCTGCGCCGGTGACGTCGGTCCCGGTGGCGGGCTGCAGGAAGCCGGTCACCTCGGCGCCGGCCAGCTGGAGGCCACCCGTCCCCGGGCAGACCGGGACCCCGCCGAGCGCCTCGACCATGCCGGGCAGCCGGGCGAGGTCGACGGACACGTAGTGGTCGACCCGCAGGCCGGTCAGCTGCTGCACCGACCGGACCAGGCAGGAGGGACCGCCGTCGAGCAGGGCGGCGGCGAACGGCTCGGTCTGCGGCTGACGCAGATCGCCGTCCGTCGTCTGGCAGACGGGGGTGTCGGACAGTGCCGTGGGCGGCACGCTGACCAGCACGGCCTGCTCGCCGTCGGCGGAGACGTGCGCGACCACGGTGCTGACCGCAGGCAGCCCACTCCGCCCGGGCAGGCCGGTGCCGACCACCAGGTAGGTCGACGAGGTCTCCTGCAGCTGCGGGGCCAGCACCTCGGGGCCGTCGGTGACCAGCGCGTCGACCCGGCCGATCGAGTGGTCGGCGTAGAAGTAGAGGCCCACGTAGTAGACGGCCACCAGGCCGAACAGGGCCACCAGCGCGAGCGCGACCCGGGTCACCCGACGGCGGAGCGGCCCGGCAGGTGGGCGGGGCGTGGGCAGATCGGCGACCGTCGCGCCGACGGGTACGTCCCGGCCGGGGATGGGTGGCACCGGCAGGCTGCGCCGGACCCCGGGCACCGGCACCGAGTACTGCGGTGGTGCCACAGGGGGGAGCGGCGGGCCCACCGGCCGCGGGGACGACGTCGGTGCCGGGAGTGGCGTCGGGGAGGCCACGGGCGCCGACGACCGGACCGGCCGTGAGGGCATGGGCACGGACGGTGCCGCGGCCGGCCTGCTGCCGGCCGGCGGCCTCGGGCTCTCCGGGACGCCGGGGGTGGGCGAGCCGGGCCCGTTCGGCGTGGCGGCGGGGACCGGGGGGCGACGCCCCGCCGTCGGCGTGGCCCGCTCGGCCGGAGGAAGGTGCCTGCGGGACCCGGGCGGGGCGGCCGGCGGGCGGGCGACCCGGACGCCGGGCTCGTCGGTCGGGGCGGCGGGCTCCGGCTCGGAGACGGGTGCGGGCATCGCCGGCTGCCAGCCGGTCGGCAGCACCTGCGGCGAGGGGACGACGGACGGCTGCGGGCGGTCCCGCCAGCCACCCCGGGGACCGGGTCCGTCGGACGAGGCCGGGCCGCCCGGCCGTGCTGGTGCGTCGTCCCTGTCCACACCGGGCTGCCACAGCGGGGTCCCGGCGTCGTCGACCGGTTGCTGACGGCCCGTGAGCTCACCGGCCTCCCGGCGGTCCGCCCGTCGCCGGCGGACCCCGGTGCCCGAGCGGGCGAGCAACTCGGCGACGGTCAGCGGCGCGGCCGGGCCGTCCCCGGCGTGCCCAGAGGCAGGCGGGCCGGCGCCGGTCGACCGGTCGTCGCGTCGGGGACCGCCGTCGGCCCCGTCCCGCGTCGGCTGATCCGCCACCGGCGTCGACATCCCATCGTCGTTGTCGGCAGCCGCTCGCTGCCCGGTCGTCCCGCCCCGGGCGGTCGCAGACCGCCGCCGGTGCGACCGCTCCACGATACGGGCGGTCGACCACCCGCCCAGCCGGACGCGCGGGGGACGAACGGATCGGTCGCAGCGGAAGGACGGCTCGACCGGCAGGCCGACCCGCAGGACCGTAGCCTCTGGCCGTGAAGTTGCCCTTCCCCGGCCCGTCGGACGTGCTGCACGCCGCCGAGGGTCTCCGTGACGGCGTCACCGAGGCCCTCGCCCTGCTGCCCCGGGTGGCGGGCGCCCTCGGCGAGGCCGAACAGCTGCTGAAGCGTGTCGGTGCGCTCGTCGATCGGATGGAAGGGATCGCCGACCGGGCCGAGGTGGCGATCGCCGGCATCGACGTCATCCGCGCCGACGCCGACGTTGCCGTGGCCCGGATCGGGGTCACCAACGACGCGGCCGACGCCGCCGTCGCCCGGATCGGCGTCACCAACGACGCTGCTGACGCTGCCGTGGGCAGGATCGGGGTCACCAACGACGCGGCCGACGCCGCCGTCGCCCGGATCGGCGTCACCAACGACGCTGCTGACGCTGCC
>NZ_JAPVBL010000001.1:0-725981 GCF_026967935.1 Modestobacter sp. VKM Ac-2982 | reverse complement strand
GTGGGCAGGATCGGGGTCACCAACGACGCTGCTGACGCTGCGGTGGGCAGAATCGGCGTCACCAACGACGCGGCCGACGCCGCCGTCGCCCGGATCGGCGTCACCAACGACGCCGCTGACGCTGCGGTGGGCCGGATCGGCGTCACCAACGACGCCGCTGACGCTGCGGTGGGCCGGATCGGCGTCACCAACGACGCCGCCGACGCCGCCGTCGCCCGGATCGGCGTCACCAACGACGCTGCTGACGCTGCGGTGGGCAGGATCGGGGTCACCAACGACGCTGCTGACGCTGCGGTGGGCAGGATCGGCGTCACGAACGACGCTGCCGATGCCGCCGTCGCCCGGATCGGCGTCACCAACGACGCCGCCGACCGGTCCGTGGCCCGGATCGGCGTCACCAACGACGCGGCGGACCAGTCCGTCGCCCGGATCGGCCGGTCGACCGACGCCGCCGAGGCGCTCCTCGAGGCGGTCGGCGGCACGGCCGGCGCCGCCGACGGCACGCTGGCCCGCGCCGAGGCGCTGCTCGCCGCGATCTCCCCGCTGCTGGACGACTACCGCCCGGCGTTGACCGCGCTGGCCCCGTCGCTGACCCGGTTCGCCGAAGAGCTGCACACCGACGAGGTCACCGCGATCATCACCCTCGTCGACCGGCTCCCCGACCTGGTCGTGCACCTCGACGAGGACGTCCTGCCGGTGCTGCTGACCCTGAGCGACGTTGCACCGGACCTGCACACCCTGGTGGAGACCGTGCAGGACATGCGACAGGTGGTGAAGGGCTTCCCGGGCTCGCGGCTGTTCCGGCGCCGCGGTGCCGAGGAGATCGCCGAGGAAGAGGCCGAGGCGGAGAGCTCCTCCTCCTGAACGCAGCGACCGGCGCCGCCCCCGAGGGGACGGCGCCGGTCGCTGGTCAGGTCGGTGCTCAGGTCTCCGTCGGGTAGCCCAGCGCCCGGACGACGTCCCCGATCCGCTCGTAGACCTGCCCGTCGGGCAGTCGGGACAGCTCGCTGGCCACCACGTCCGGGGCCCGGTGGTCCCGGGCGGCCTCGACCAGCTCCGGGCCGGTACTGGGGAAGTCCGCGCGGTCCAGCCAGCGGGCCAGCTCGGCCCGGGCCACGACGGCGTCGGCGTCCATGCCCACCGGGACCCCGCCGACCAAGGTGCCGGCCGGGTCGGCGTCGATGTCGGGCTGGTCCTCGCCGACCGGCTCCACCTCGCGCCACTCCTCGGAGCGGGTGGCCCGCTCGGCCTTCATCATCCCCTGCACCTCGTGCTCGAGCTCCTCGTCCAGGCGCGGGTTGTGCTTGGTGCTCCGGCTCCCAGTGAAGCCGCCGTCGGTCTCGCTCACGATGTCCTCCTCCGTGCGGGCGTCGCCGCGCCGCTCAGTCCTTCTCCAGTGCGCTGGGCTTGTGCACGGCGGTGCCCCCGCTCTTCTCGCTCTCCACCTCGTACTGCGGGTCGTCCGGGCTGGCGCGCACGGTGCGCCCGGCAGCCTCCGTGTCCTCGGTGATCTCCCGCTGCACCGTGCCCTCGGCCGTGCCGCCGTGGCTCTTCCAGCTCACGTGGTCGCCCTTCGAGAACTCCTCCGCCATCCCGGCCTCCCTCTCGCACCATCGGTCCGCTGTGCCTGCCCGTGGCGGCAGCCGCGCACACATCGGGCGACGGTGCACGCCGGGCGACCGGCTGCCACCCGACGGCGGTCACCCGTTCGGGGGGTGTCCGGGGGGACGGTGGTGACGACGGCGAGATCGTCACGTAGCGTGCTGACTCGACGGGACGCACACAGCGTCTTCCCTGATCAGTGCGATGAACTGGTCACGTTGGGTGAGGTCCTCGTCCACGATCGCCGGCTCGGCTGGCCCCATTCCCCCGGGGCCGGCCGGGTCGGCCCCGCTAGGGTCGTCCCTCGTGCCACCGACCGAGGAACCCGCCCCCACGGCAGCCGCACCAGGCGCCGGGGCAGCCGATCCCGCCGTCCGCCCGGTCGACGTGCTCACCGTGACGTCCGTGCGTCACGTGACGCCCGCGGTCCGCCGGGTGACCCTCACCGCGCCCGCCACCGTGGTCGCCGCGTGCGGGCCCACGATGTCCCTGCTCGTCCCCCGCGCCGAGGACCGCTCCCCGCGGTGGCCGGAGGTGGCGCGGGACGGCCGCATCGTCTGGCCCCAGGGCAGCCACGGCGTCGCCCTGCGGAGCTACACCGCGCGTCGGCAGGACCCGGACGCCGGCGAGGTCGACGTCGACTTCGTCCTGCACGGCGACGGCCCGGCCGCCTCCTGGGCCGCGGCCGCCGCGCCCGGTGCCGTGCTGGGCCTGGCCAGCGCCGCTCCCCTGGGCGCCTCTCCTGCCGGCTGGCTGCTGCTGGCCGGCGACGAGACCGCGCTCCCGGCGATCAGCCGGATCCTGGCGGCGGCCGACCCCGACACCCGTGGGGTGGCCCTGCTCGAGGTGGCCGGCCCCCAGGAGGAACAGCCGCTGACCGCGCCGGCCGGCGTCGAGGTGCGCTGGCTGCACCGGGCCGGCGTGGCGCCGGGGAGCAGCACCCTGCTGGTCGACGCGGTGGCCGCCCTGTTCCGCCCGCCCGGTGAGGACCTGTTCGCCTGGGTGGGCGCCGAGTCGGCCGTCGTCCGCGCCGTGCGCGCCGACCTGCGGGGCCGCTGGGGGCTCCGCCGGGGCCAGCACCACGCCATCGGGTACTGGCGCGCCGGCCGCGCGATGTCCCCGGCCGGTTGACCGCCTGGGCGACGGTCCCCGCGGCCTGATCCCCAGGCTCCTCACAGGTACCGTCCAGGACAGCCGCAGCCGCCAGCGGGACCCTGGAGCGATGACGACGTCGCCGCAGGGTCCATCGGGAGGGGACGTGTCCACCATGAGCTCCGGCTCACCCGCGCCCGGCGCCCGGCGGCCCGAGGCCCGGCTCCTCGTCGTCGACGACGAGCCGAACATCCGTGAGCTGCTGTCGGCCAGCCTCCGGTACGCCGGCTTCGAGGTCGCCACCGCCCCGGACGGGCAGCAGGCCCTGTCGATCGCCGACCAGTTCCAGCCGGACCTGCTGGTGCTGGACGTGATGATGCCCGGACTGGACGGCTTCGGCGTCGTCCGGCGGCTGCGTCAGAACGGGAGCAACACCCCGGTGCTCTTCCTGACCGCCCGGGACGCCGCCGAGGACAAGGTGACCGGCCTGACCCTGGGCGGGGACGACTACGTCACCAAGCCGTTCAGCCTCGACGAGGTCCTCGCCCGGATCCGGGCGGTGCTGCGCCGCACCCAGAGCGTGCAGCAGGCCGCCGAGGCCCCGCGGCTGACCTTCGCCGACATCGAGCTCGACGAGGAGTCGCACGAGGTCCTCAAGGCCGGCAAGCTGGTCAGCCTGTCGCCGACGGAGTTCAAGCTGCTCCGCTACCTGATGACCAACGCCGGCCGGGTGCTGTCGAAGGCGCAGATCCTGGACCACGTGTGGAACTACGACTTCAACGGCGAGGCCAACGTCGTGGAGTCCTACATCTCCTACCTCCGCCGCAAGATCGACACCACCGAACCTCGACTGCTGCACACGCTGCGCGGCGTCGGCTACTCCCTCCGCCTCCCCCGCGGCTCGTGACCGCGACCGCCCGGAGCAGGGCGGTGGACACCGCGCCGGCTGCGCCACCCCCGGGTGACCCGGTGGAACACCCGGCCCAGGGCCCCACGCCCCGGGTCCCGCTGCGGGTCACCCTGGTGGCCCTGATGGTGGCCCTGGTCGCAGCCGCGCTGGCCGCCACCGGCTTCGCCGCCACCTCCCTGCTGCGCGACTACCTCGTCGAGCAGCAGGACGAGCAGCTGGACGCCGGCCTGGACCAGCTGGCGGGGCAGCCGGTCCGGATCCTGCAGGCCTGCGCCGGCGACTGGCCGCGCATCCCGAGCAACCAGTACATCGCCTGCCTGGGCCTCGACGCCGAGGAGGACTCCGTCTCGGTCGTGCAGGGCCCGGACGACGACGACCTGCCCGACGTCAGCCGTCTGGACGCGACGGAAGTCGGCGTCGACGGCACCGACGCCATCTCCACCGCATCGCAGGACGGACGGACCACCTGGCGGGTGGGCGCGATCCGGGTGCCCAGCACCCCGGTCAGCGAGGAGTACGTCGTCGTCCTCGGACTCGACCTGAGCGCCGACGAAGACGCCCTGGGCCGGCTGGTGCGGATCGAGCTCATCGTCGGGCTGCTGGTCCTGGCGGTGCTGGGCGTCGCCGGCCACCTCGTCGTGCGCAACAGCCTGCGCCCCCTGACAGAGGTCGAGGACACCGCCCGGGCGATCGCCGCCGGCGACCTGTCCCGGCGCGTGCCGGTGGGCGACGACCGGACCGAGGTCGGCCGGCTGTCGGCCGCGCTGAACGGGATGCTCGGTCGGATCGAGAGCTCCTTCCGCGCCCAGCAGGCCTCCGAGGAGCACGCCGTCGCCTCCGAGGCGCGGATGCGCCGGTTCGTCGCCGACGCCAGCCACGAGCTGCGCACCCCGTTGACGTCCATCCGCGGCTTCGCCGAGCTGCACCGCCAGGGTGCGGTCGACGGCCCGGAGGACACCGGCCGGCTGATGCAGCGGATCGAGTCCGAGGCGACCCGGATGGGGTTGCTCGTCGAGGACCTGCTGCAGCTGGCCCGGCTGGACCAGCAGCGGCCGCTGGCCCTGGCCCCCGTCGACCTGGCCGAACTGGCCGGGGACGCCGTGCACGACGCCCGCGCCGTCGCCCCCGACCGCCCGGTCAGCCTGCAGCTGGACCCCTCGCTGACCGACGTGCCCGTCGTGCGCGGCGACGAGGCCCGGCTGCGTCAGGTGATCGGGAACCTGGTCGCCAACGCGCTCACCCACACCCCCGCCGGCACCCGGGTGACCCTGCGCGTCGCCGAGGACGAGACCGAGCCCGACGGGCTCGTCGTCGCGGTCAGCGACGAGGGCCCCGGCCTGGCGCCGGCCGACGCCGACCGGGTGTTCGAGCGGTTCTACCGGGCCGACTCCTCCCGCACCCGGGCCGCCGGGGGCACCGGGCTCGGGCTGTCCATCGTCGCCGCACTGGTCGAGGCGCACGGCGGTCGGGTCGAGCTGCACACCGCCCCAGGCGAGGGCGCCACCTTCGCCGTCCACCTGCCCCGCTCCGGTCCGCAGCCGTCCGGCCCCACCTGACCCGCCCGACGGGCCGGCTGGTCCAATCCACGGGTGACGATCGAGGGAACCGCCACCGAGGCCGAGCTGCTGGCCGCCGTCACCGACCTGGGCAGCGCCCTGCGCGAGCTGGTCGGCGCCACGGTGACGACGACGGTCCCGGCCGCGGAGCTGCACGCCGCCGCCGTCGCCGTCCGGCAGGTGACCGCCCGGCTGTCGGCGGCCCGCCGCAGCCGTGACCAGCTGCCCGCACTGGACGACCCGGCGCAGGCGCGGCGGGTGTTCAACCCGGTCAGCGGGGTCGGCAGTCCGTTGGCCCCACCGCTGGTCATCCGGCGCGAGGACGGCGGTGTCGTCAGCGAGGTGACGCTGGGGCTGGCCTACGAGGGACCGCCCAGCTACGTGCACGGCGGGATGAGCGCGCTGCTGATGGACCAGCTGCTGGGGTCGGCGGCGATCGCGGCCGGGCTCTGGGGCATGACCGCACGGCTCGAGCTCGACTACCGCCGTCCGGTCCCCCTGGAGACGGCGCTGGTGCTCCGCGCGGCGGTCAGCGGGAACACCGGCCGCAAGACCGTCATCACCGGGACGATCGCCCTGGCCACGGCCCCGGACCAGCCACTCGTCCAGGCCCACGGCGTCTTCGTGACACCACGGCCGGAGCAGGTCGCCGCCTACTTCTCCACCATCACCGACGCGACCGGCCGCCCGACCCCGCCCGGCCGGCCCGGGGACGCGACCGGGGTGGTCGACCGACCCCGCTGAGCCCACCGCCCGACCGGTCCCCGTGGGCCATGACGGACACTGGGGTCCGGGAATCCCCATCACGTCGATGCGGTTGCCCCACTGATCGTGTCGCCGGCCGGCGATGCGTGCCGCCGTCCTCGGGAGCTCGACAGCGTGTCCATCGCCGACCACCGGCTCACCCAGCTGCAGACGCTGGAGGCCGAGTCCGTCCACGTGCTCCGCGAGGTGGCCGCCGAGTCCGAGCGGCCGGTGCTGCTGTTCTCCGGCGGCAAGGACTCGATCGTCATGCTCGAGCTCGCCCGCAAGGCGTTCGCACCGGCCCGCATCCCCTTCCCGGTGATGCACATCGACACCGGGCTGAACTTCCCCGAGGTCCTGGAGTTCCGGGACAAGCGCGTCGCCGAGCTCGGGGTGGAGCTGGTGATCGCCTCGGTCCCCGATGCCATCGCCGCCGGCACGGTGCGCGAGGAGCCGAACGGGTCGCGCAACCGGATCCAGACCCCGGTGCTGCTGGACGCCGTCGAGCAGCACGGCTTCACCGCCCTGTTCGGCGGCGCACGGCGCGACGAGGACAAGGCCCGGGCCAAGGAGCGGATGTTCTCCTTCCGCGACGAGTTCGGCCAGTGGGACCCGAAGAACCAGCGCCCCGAGCTCTGGGACCTCTACAACGGCCGCACGCACCTCGGTGAGTCGATCCGGGTGTTCCCGCTGTCCAACTGGACGGAGCTGGACATCTGGGGCTACATCGCCCAGGAGGAGATCGCGATCCCGCAGCTCTACCTGGCCCGCGAGCGGGACGTCGTGGACCGCCAGGGGATGCTCTACGCGGTCAACGACTTCATCACGCCCCGGGACGGCGAGCAGGTGCTGCGCGAGAGCGTGCGGTACCGCACCGTCGGCGACGCCAACCTGACCGCCGCCGTCCGCTCCACGGCCACCAACGTCGAGGAGGTCATCGCCGAGATCGCGGTGACCCGGCTGACCGAGCGCGGCGCCACCCGCGGCGACGACAAGGTCAGCGACGCCGCCATGGAGGACCGGAAGAAGGAGGGCTACTTCTGATGGCGCCGATCCGGACGGCGCCGGGCACGCGCGGCCAACGCGGCCTCCAGCCGCTCGACCTCGCCCTGCTGCCCCTGCAGGCGAGCCCTGCGCAGCGCGCGCCGCAGTCGCCGACGGCGGTCGACCAGCACCCGGACGACGACGCCCAGGAGCACCAGCCCGGTCAGCCAGCCCACCACCTCGGGCACGCCCGGGTCCAGCGGCGCACCGAACGCCGAGTCGAGCAGACCGCTGGCCCACTCGGTGACGACGTAGCCGACGACGTAGCCGAGCACCACGACCATCAGCGCGGGCACCGCGGCAGCGAAGAGGAACACCGTCCCCCCTCCGTGGACGTGACCCCCAGCGTCCGCCACCGCCGCGCCACCCGCCAGCGAGACCTCCGACGAGACAGGGGAGAGGCCGCCCGATGACCTCCGCCGACGCACCCATCGACGTCCACTCCGCCGCCGCCGAGGCGGCCGCGGAGATCGCGCACGCCCGCAAGGACATCCTGCGGATCGCCACCGCCGGCTCGGTCGACGACGGCAAGAGCACGCTGATCGGCCGGCTGCTGTACGACAGCAAGGCCGTGTTCGAGGACCAGTACGCGGCGATCGCGCGGGCCAGCCGCGGCGACTACGTCGACCTGGCGCTGCTCACCGACGGGCTGCGCGCCGAGCGCGAGCAGGGCATCACCATCGACGTCGCCTACCGCTACTTCAGCACCCCGCGGCGCACGTTCATCCTCGCCGACACCCCCGGGCACGTGCAGTACACCCGGAACATGGTCACCGGCGCCTCGACCGCGGACCTGGCGATCGTGCTGGTCGACGCACGCAAGGGCATGGTCGAGCAGAGCCGCCGGCACGCCTTCCTCGCCTCCCTGCTGCGGGTGCCGCACCTGGTGGTCGCGGTGAACAAGATGGACCTGGTCGACTGGTCGGAGGAGGTGTTCGAGGGCATCCGCGACGAGTTCACCGCCTTCGCCACCAAGCTGGAGGTCCCCGACCTCACCGTCGTCCCGATCTCGGCCCTGCAGGGCGACAACGTGGTGACCCGGTCGGCGAACACCCCCTGGTACGAGGGCACCTCGTTGCTGCACCACCTCGAGCACGTGCACGTGGCCAGTGACCGGAACCTGGTCGACACCCGGTTCCCGGTCCAGTACGTGGTCCGGCCGCAGTCCGACGCCTTCCACGACTACCGCGGCTACGCCGGCCGGGTCGGTGCCGGCGTGCTGCGCCCCGGTGACGAGGTGCAGGTGCTGCCCAGCGGGCTGACCACCACGATCACCGCGATCGACGGGCCCGACGGCCCGGTGGAGGCGGCGTTCCCCCCGATGTCGGTGACCGTGCGGCTGGCCGACGACCTGGACGTCTCCCGCGGCGACATGATCTGCCGCCCGCACAACGCCCCGCACGTCACCCAGGACCTGGACGCGCTGGTCTGCTGGATGGCCGACACCCCGCTGACCCCGCGGATGCGGCTGGCCGTCAAGCACACCACCCGCACGGTGCGCGCGATGGTCAAGGACCTGCAGTACCGGCTGGACGTCAACACCCTGCACCGGGAGACCGACGCGACCGAGCTGGGTCTCAACGACATCGGCCGGGTGCGGCTGCGCACCACCCAGCCGCTGTTCGTCGACGACTACCACCGCAACCGGGTCACCGGCCGTTTCATCCTGATCGACGAGGCGACCAACGCCACCGTCGGCGCCGGGATGCTCACCCCCGCCGGGTGAACCAGTCGGCCCCGCGGGCCGTTCGCTCGCGGGGCGCGGCGTTGCTGCTGGTCACCGCGATCATCGTCGTCGCGCTGAGCCAGCGGCCGGCCATCGTGGCGGTGGCCCCCCTGCTGGGCCAGCTGCGGGCCGACACGGGCCTGAGCAGTGCGCTGGCCGGTCTGCTGACCGCGCTGCCGGTGCTCTGCTTCGGCGCGTTCGCCCCGCTCGCCCCACGTCTGGCCCGCCGGATCGGGCTGGAGACGGCGGTGGCCGCCTCGCTCGCACTGCTGGCCGTCGGCATCGCCCTGCGGCTGCTGTCCCCGGTCGCGCTCCTCTACGCCGGCAGCCTGGTGGCCGGCGCGGCGATCGCCATCGCGAACGTGCTGATGCCGGCCTACGTCAAACGGGAGTTCACCCGCCCGGGCGCCGTGATGGGCGCCTACACCGCGTCGCTCAACATCGGGGCGGCTGCCGCCGCGGGGCTCACCGTGCCGCTGGGCGTGGCGCTGGGCGTGGAGTGGCGGGTGGCGCTCGCCTCCTGGCTGGTGCTGGCCGTCGCCGGCCTGGCGCTCTGGCTGCCGGTGGCCGGGGTGCGTGGCACCCCGGCGAGGACGGCGGAGACCGGCGCCGGGGCGTGGTCGCTGCTGCGGCAGCCGCTGGCCCGGCAGGTGACCGCCTACCTCGGCCTGCAGAGCGTGCAGTTCTACTCCTTCGCCGCCTGGCTGCCCACCCTGCTCGCCGACGCCGGTGTCCCGGTCCGCGAGGGCGGGCTGCTGCTGGCCGCCTCGAACGTGACCGGTGCGGTCGGGGCGCTGCTCGTGCCGGCCGCCGCCGGACGGATGGCCGACCAGCGGCCACTGGTGGCCGGCGTGCTGACCGCGTACGCCGTCGGGCTGGGCGGGTTGCTGCTCGCCCCGGCCAGCGGCACGCTGGTCTGGGTGGCCGTCTTCGGCGTGGCCCAGGGCGGCGGGTTCGCCCTGGCGCTGACCCTCATCGTGCTGCGCAGCCCGACCCCGTTGGTGGCCGCCCGGCTGGGGGGCGTCGCCCAGTGCCTGGGCTACCTGGTCGCCTCCACCGGCCCGGTGGTGCTCGGCGCCCTGCACGACCTCACGAGCGGGTGGACCTGGCCCCTGCTGCTGCTCATCGCGCTCCTGGCGCCGATGCTCCGGGCCGGCTGGGGTGCCGCGCGCGACGCCGTCCTGGATCCTGGCGAGGCGAGGACGGCGTCGCAGACGGGGTAGCCCTACCGGGTCAGGCCGACGGGTCGGTCGCGGCGTCCGGCTGCGGGGCGTCCGCGGCCTCGCCGTTCCAGTCCTTGCCGGCCGTGTCGGCGTTCTCGGAGGCGCTGTCGGTCTGCCCGGCGACGGTCTCCACCATCTCCTCGTCGGACAGACCCTGCCCGGCGGGCTCGGTGTGGCTGGTGGGCTCACTCATGCGACGACTCCTTCGTCTGACGATCGCGGTCCCCTCGACCGTCCCCGTGACGCGGGGACGGCAAACCAGCGGCGGTCAGCGCTCGGTGGGCTCCCCCACCCCGGCGGGTGACAGCTCGAACCACACGCGCTTGCCGGCGCACCACCATCCCGTCGGGAGTCGGCACCTGCAACGGCCGTTGCGGGCAACACGTGTTCAATCCGGTAGTGTCCAACCGATTCACCCGGGCCGACGGACCCGGGTGCACGGACCCGGAGCGCGACCGCGTGACCGAGGCCGGCGAGCCGTCCGAGGACGACGCCACCCGCGCCCTGCGCACCCTGCTGACCGAGCTCGACTCCTGCACCGTCCAGCTCGAGCAGGCGAAGGCCCGGGCCGAGGCACTGCTCGCCGCACGCGCATCCGGCCTGCCGTGGCTGGACGTCGTCGGCTCGGAGGCGCACCCCCTCATCGTCGAGCGGATCAGCACCGTGCTGGGCGTGCTGTCCACCGCCGGGCACGCCTGGCGGCGCGAGCAGGCGGCCGCACTCCAGGCCGAGGACGTGAGCATCAACCGGATCGCCGCGCTGTTCGGCGTGACCCGGCAACGGATCTCCGCCCTGCTCCGGGAGACGACCGACCCGATCTGACGCCGCCGGAGCTGACCCGGGGCCGGGTTCAGGCGCTGATCGCGTCGATCGCCTTGTAGACCCGCTGCTCGGAGATCGGCCGCGGGGTGCCGACGGTCTGGGCGAACAGGCCCACCCGCAGCTCCTCGATCATCCAGCGCACCCGGGTGACCGGGTCGTCCGGCGCCCCGGTCGGCGGCGCGGCGGCACGCAGCTGCGCGTACTCCGCCGTCACCGCGGCGACCTGCGCCGTCCACAGCTGGTCCCGGGCGGCGTTGGCCGGCAGCTTCTCCAGCCGGTGGGCCATCGCGGTCAGGTACCGCACCAGGTCCGGCAGCCGGCGACGCCCGGCGTCGGCGACGAACCCGCGGTGCAGCAGCCCGCCCATCTGGGCGCGCAGGTCGGCGATCGCCGCCTCCGGCACCCGGCGTCCGGGTGCGGCACCGATGGCGATCGCGACCTCGCGGGCCTGGGTCAGCACCGCCTCCACCCGGCGGACGGCGTCGGAGGTCAGCGGCAGCAGCTGCTCCCGCGCCGTGGCCAGCAGGGCGGTGAAAGCGGCCTCGGTGCGCGGCGGGCCACCGGCCGCGGCGATGAGCTCGTCGGCGGCGGCGTCCACGCAATCGGCCACCAGGTCGGGGATCTCGCCGTCCGGGTTGAACTGCAGCGCCAGCCGGGTGCGCGGGCCCAGCCCCTTGACCACCTGCCGGACCGGCGAGCCGGCCACGAGCTCCAGCAGCCGCCGCGCGCCGCGCCAGCCCAGCCGGGTCGCCTCCGCGGGGGTCGCCACCACCCGGACACCGACCGTCTCGCCCTCGTCGACCAGCGCGGGGTAGGCGGTGACGACGTGCCCGCCGCGCTGCACCTCCACGGTCTCGGGCAGGTCCCCGAAGGTCCAGCTCGTCTGGCCGGTGCGCTCGTAGGTGGAGGCCGCCCGGGCCAGGCTGGCCCGCGCCTGCGGCGCCACCCGCGCCCGGAGCTCGGCCAGGTCCTTGCCCTGGGCGAGCGGGCGCTGCTGGTCGTCGAGCACCCGGAAGGTCGCCCGGAGGTGCGCGGGCACCTCGGCGGGCTGCCAGGCATCGGGCGGGATGACCACCGAGGTCGCCCGGCGCAGCTCGCGCTCCAGCGCCGGCAGCAGCGGTTCGGTCGGGTCGATGTGCGGCAGCACCTCGCGCACCCGGTCGGGGATCGGCACCAGACCGCGCCGCAGCTGCTTGGGCAGCGACCGGAGCAGCTCGGTGACCAGCTCGGCCCGCTGCCCGGGCACGGTGAACGCCAGCGACTCCCCCGAGGTCCTGGCGAGGGTGTCCAGCACGCCCAGCGGGACGTCGACGGTGACGCCGTCCTCGGCCGCGCCGGGGGCGAACGCGTAGGACAGCGGCAGGGTCAGGCCCTGCGTCAGCCGCACCTCGTCCGGGTAGTCCTCGGCCTGCACCTGGCCGGCCGCCGCGGCGTTGGTGAGCATCTCCGGGGTGAAGGTGAGCAGGTCCGGCCGGGTCCGGCGGGCCTCCTTCCACCAGCGGTCGAAGTGCCGGGTGGAGACGACGTCGGCCGGGAGGCGGGCCTCGTAGAGCTCGAACACCGTCTCGTCGTCCACCCGGATGTCGCGCCGGCGGGCCCGCTCCTCGAGTTCGGCGACCCGCTCGACGGCGGCCTGGTTCTCCGCCCAGAACCGGTGGTGCGTCGTCCACTCGCCCTGCACCAGGGCGTGCCGGATGAACAGCTCGCGGGAGACCACCGGGTCGATCGAGCCGTACTGCACGCGCCGGCCCACCACCAGCGGCAGGCCGTAGAGGGTGACCCGCTCGGTGGCGACGACCGAGCCGCGCTTGGCGTCCCACCGCGGCTCGCTGTACTGCCGGTTCACCAGGTGGTCGGCCAGCCGCTCGACCACCTCCGGGTCGATCCGGGCGACGGTGCGGGCGAAGAGCCTGCTGGTCTCGACCAGCTCGGCGGCGACCACCCAACGTGGCGGCTTCTTGGCCAGCGGGGTGCCCGGGGCGATCACGAACCGGGTGTTCCGGGTGCCCAGGTACTCCCGGCCGGGCCGGCCGGGCTTGCCGCTGCGGTCCTTGACCGGCTCGGCCTGCATCCCGACCTGGGAGAGCAGCCCGGCGAGCAGTGACGCGGTGACGCCCCGCTCGTCGGGGGCGGGGGCCAGCGAGCCGGTGGTCATGCCCAGCCGGCGGGCCGTGCTGCGCAGCTGGCCGTGCAGGTCCTGCCACTCGCGGATGCGCAGGTAGTGCAGGAACTCCTTCTTGACGGTGCGCCGGAACTGGTTGCCCGACAGCTCCTCGGCCCGCTCCGCCAGGTACTGCCAGAGGTTGAGCAGGGCGAGGAAGTCGGAGTTCTCGTCGGCGAAGCGCTTGTGCAGCTCGTCGGCGGCCTGCTGGTGCTCGGCCGGGCGCTCCCGCACGTCCTGCACGGTGAGCCCGGCGGCGATGACCAGCACCTCCTCCAGCACCCCGCGCCGGTCGGCCTCCACGACCATCCGGGCGATCCGCGGGTCCAGCGGCAGCGCGGCCAGCGCCCGCCCGGTCTCGGTGAGCTTGCCCTCGCCGTCCAGCGCGGCCAGCTCCTCCAACAGCGCGAGGCCGTCGGCGACCGCCCGGCGGTCCGGCGGGTCGATGAACGGGAAGTCGGCGACGTCGCCGAGGTCGAGCGAGGCCATCTGCAGCAGCACCGAGGCGAGGTTGGTGCGCAGGATCTCCGGGTCGGTGTACTCCGGTCGGGCGTCGTAGTCGTCCTCCGTGTACAGCCGGATCGCGATGCCCTCGCTGGTGCGCCCGCACCGGCCGGAGCGCTGCCGGGCCGAGGCCTGGCTGACCGGCTCGATCGGCAGCCGCTGCACCTTGGTGCGATGGCTGTACCGGGAGATCCGCGCGGTGCCGGGGTCGACGACGTACTTGATGCCGGGCACGGTCAGCGACGTCTCGGCGACGTTGGTGGCCAGCACGATCCGGCGGCCGGTGTGCGCCTGGAAGACCTTGTGCTGGTCGGCGGCCGACAGCCGGGAGTAGAGCGGCAGGACGTCGATGGGCGTGCCGTTGCGCTCCGTCGTCCCGGCCAGCGCCTCGGCGGTGTCCCGGATCTCGCGCTCACCGGCAAGGAACACCAGGACGTCGCCCGGCCCCTCGGCGACCAGCTCGGCGCAGGCGTCGACGATCGCGGAGGTCTGGTCCCGGTCGGGGTCCGCGTCCGGGTCGTCGGGGTCGATGACGGGGCGGTAGCGGACCTCGACCGGGTAGGTCCGCCCGCTGACCTCGACGACGGGGACCTGCGCGCCGTCGGTCGAGAAGTGCTTGGCGATCCGGTCGACGTCGATGGTCGCCGAGGTGATGACCAGCTTCAGGTCCGGGCGGCGGGGCAGCAGCCGGGCGAGATAGCCCAGCAGGAAGTCGATGTTGAGGCTCCGCTCGTGGGCCTCGTCGATGATGATCGTGTCGTACTGGCGCAGCATCCGGTCGCGCTGCACCTCGGCCAGCAGGACGCCGTCGGTCATCAGCTTGACCAGCGTGCGGTCGCCGACCTCGTCGGTGAACCGGACCTTCCACCCGACGACGTCGCCCAGCGGGGTGCCGATCTCCTCGGCGATCCGCTCGGCCACCGTGCGGGCGGCCAGCCGCCGCGGCTGGGTGTGCCCGATCCGGCCGCGCACCCCGCGGCCCAGCTCCAGCAGGATCTTCGGCAGCTGGGTGGTCTTCCCCGAGCCCGTCTCCCCGGCCACCACGACCACCTGGGAGTCGCGCAGCGCGGCCGCGATCTCCTCGCGGCGCTGGCTGACCGGCAGCTCCTCCGGGTAGCTGACCACCGGGACGGCGGCGCGACGGCGGGCGATCCGCTCCTCGGCGGCGGCGACGTCCGTGGCGACCTGCTCGTGCTGCCGGGCGCGGGCCGCCGGGTCCTTGGTGCGCCGGGTGCCGTCGAGCCGTCGGCGGAGCCGGTGCTCATCGGCGAGGGTGAGTGCGGACAGCCGGGACCGGAGGTCGTCGTGCGGGGTGGTCACGGGGTGCTCGCAGTTCCTTGAAGAGGGGGACGACTCCCCAGGGTCTCACCTCCGCGGCCGCGACCGCAGGCAGCAGATCCAGTGCAGACCACAACTGGTTGCATGTACCGCGCAACGGCTTGTACCGTGCAACTGCTCCTCCGGCGCATCGTCGCGCTGCTCAGCCCACCGCGTCCCCCGGAGCGCTCGTGACCGACCTCGCCCCACATCCAGACCAACAGGCGGTCCTGGGTGACGAGCTCGCCCGCCTGATGCGGGTGATGCACGCGCTCAAGTCCCTGGCCACCGACGAGTCCGGCCCCGACGCCCGGGAGCGGGCGGCGCACGTGCTGCTGTTCCCGCTGACCCGCCTCGGCCCGCTCCGCCAGGGCGCGCTCGCCGAGGTGGTGCACGCCGACCCCTCGACGGTCAGCCGGCACGTCACGCTCCTCGTCGACCAGGGGCTCGTCCGCCGGGTGGCCGACGAGCGGGACGGCCGGGCCAGCCGGCTCATCGTGACCCCGGCCGGCGAGGCCGCCATGGAGCGGCTGCGCGAGGAGCGCAACGCCCACCTGGCCACGGCCACCGCGGGGTGGACCCCTGCCGAGCTGGACTCCTTCACCGCGGCGCTGCAGCGGTTCGTGCAGGACCTCACCGACCACCTCCCGACCCCGGGCGCCCCCGCTGGCAGCGCCGGAGACGACAGCGAGCAGAAGAAGAAGGACCGATGACCCAGACCAGCGACCGCACGACGGGCGCCGAACGCCGCACCGCCCGGGCCGCCGCAGCGGCGCCCGACGCCTCCGGGGCGTTCACCCACCGCCAGATCATGACGATCCTGGGCGGCCTCCTGCTCGGCATGTTCCTCGCCGCGCTGGACCAGACCGTGGTGTCCACGGCGATCCGCACGATCGCCGACGACCTGAACGGCTACGACCTGCAGGCGTGGGCGACCACGGCCTTCCTGATCACCTCGACGATCACCACGCCGCTCTACGGCAAGCTGAGCGACATGTACGGCCGCCGGCCGTTCTACCTGTTCGCGATCGCCGTCTTCGTGCTCGGCTCGATGCTGTGCGGCCTGGCCGACACGATGTACCAGCTGGCCGTCTACCGGGCGATCCAGGGCATCGGTGCCGGTGGCCTGATGTCGCTGGCGCTGGCGATCATCGCCGACATCGTGCCGCCGCGGGAGCGCTCGAAGTACCAGGGGTACTTCATGGCCGTCTTCGGCACCTCCAGCGTGCTGGGCCCGGTCATCGGCGGGTTCCTCGCCGGTCAGTCCACGATCCTGGGCATCACCGGCTGGCGGTGGATCTTCTACGTCAACGTGCCGCTGGGCATCCTGGCGTTCGCCGTCGTCTTCAAGGTGCTGCACCTGCCGCACACCAAGCGTGAGCACCGGATCGACTTCCCCGGCGCGCTGGCGCTGATCACCTTCCTGGTGCCGCTGCTGATCGTCGCGGAGCAGGGCCGCACCTGGGGCTGGAGCAGCACCGGCGCACTGATCTGCTACGCCCTCTCCGCGCTCGGCTTCGCGCTCTTCGTGCTCGCCGAGCGGGTCTACAAGGACGACGCGCTGCTGCCGCTGCGGATGTTCGCCAACCGCACCTTCGCGGTGACCAGCCTGAGCAGCATCGTGCTGGGCGCGGGCATGTTCGGCGGCATCCTGCTGCTGCCCCAGTACCTGCAGATCGTGCAGGGCTCCAGCCCGACCGAGGCCGGGCTGCAGATGATCCCGCTGGTCATGGGGATCATGGCCGGGTCGATCATCGCCGGCCAGGTCATCGCGCGGACCGGGAAGTACAAGGCGTTCCCGCTGGTCGGCGTGGTCTTCATCGTCACCGCACTGGTGTCCCTGTCCTTCATCGTCGGCGCGGACACCCCGGTGCCGCTGATGTTCCCCTTCATGACGCTGATGGGGCTGGGCCTGGGCTTCAACTTCCAGCCGGTCATCCTGGCGGTGCAGAACGCGGTGAGCCCGCGGGAGATCGGCGTCGCCACCTCGTCGGTGACGTTCTTCCGCCAGATGGGCGGCACCCTGGGGACGGCGGTCTTCCTCTCCGTGCTGTTCACCCGGCTGCCCACCGACATCGGCAGCGCGGTCTCCGACGCCGCCGCGGCCGACCCGGCGCTGGCCCCGCAGCTGCAGGCGGCGGCGGGCAACGCGGCCGACCTGTCGGACACCTCCTTCATCCAGGAGCTGCCGAGCGCCGTGGCCCTGCCGTTCAAGACCGGTTTCGCCGACTCGATCGACATGGTGTTCCTGATCGCCGCCGGCGTGGTCGCGCTGGGCTTCTTCGTCCTGCTCCTGCTCCCCCAGCTGGCGCTGCGGACGCAGTCCGGCATCCAGGCCCAGCAGGCCGGCGCCCGGGAGGTCACCGACGACCCGAACACGGCGGCGGCGCACGCGGCCGGTGCCGCGGCGCCGACGTCGGTGGAGCCGCCGGTCGACGACGCCGACCGCACCGACCGGCGCCTGGACGACGACCGGGTCGGTGCACCGACGTCCGGCGGGGGCCGGCACGAGGCGGCGCCGGACCAGCCGACCGGGCTGGACAGCGTCCCGGCCGACCACCTGCCGGAGGGGGCGCGCGACCCGCGCTGACCCCTCCTCGCACGCGCTCCGGGCGCTGTGCACGTGCTGCGGCACGTGCACAGCGCCCGGCGTGCGCGCAGGGCGGTCAGTGGGTGAGCTTGAGCCCCACGACGCAGCCGACGATCCCGGCCAGCAGCAGCACCCGGACGACGGTGACCGGCTCGTCCCCCGACCACATCGCCCAGCCTGCGGTCAGCGTCGCGCCGATGCCGACCCAGACGGCGTAAGCCGTGCCGATCGGCAGCCCCCGCATCGCGTAGGCCAGCCCGGCCATGCTCCCGGCGAGGCCGACCGCGAAGACCACGGTCGGCGTCAGCCGGGTGAAACCGTCCGACCGGCCGAGGGCGGTGGCCCAGACGGCCTCCAGCACGCCGGAGAGGACGAGGACGAGCCAGTACACCGGGCCTCCAGGTACACCGTCTTGTCGCTGTCCGGGTACGGCGTGCTCGTCCGGGAGCCCGGTGCCGGGCCCGTCCCCAGCCTCGCACGGCCGGGGACGGGCCGCGTCAGCTGCCGGGGGTGAAGACGGCGCGCACGCAGCCGTCCTCCTTGTCCTTGAACATCTGGTAGCCGCGGGGCGCCTCGCTCAACGGCATGACGTGGGTGGCCAGGTGCTCGGTGGTGAGCTCCCCCTGCTCCATCCGCTCGAGCAGTTCGGGGATGTAGCGCTGGGCGTGCACCTGCGCCCCCCGCATGGTGATGCCCTTGTTCATCAACGCACCCAGCGGGAACTTGTCCACCATCGCGGCGAAGACCCCGAGGGTGAAGATGCTCCCGCCCTTGCGGCAGGCCATGACCGCCTCACGGAGGGCGGTGGGCCGGTCGGTCTGCAGCCGCAACTGCTGCTTGACCTGGTCGTAGACCCCCGCGGCGCCGGAGCTGTGCGCCTCCATGCCGACCGCCTCGATGCAGACGTCGGGCCCGCGGCCACCGGTCCGCTCGCGCAGCTCGGCGAGGACGTCGGTGCTCGAGTAGTCGATGGCCTCGGCACCCACGTGCTCGCGCACCTGCTGCAGCCGCTCAGGGACGCGGTCGACGACGAAGACCTGCTCGGCCCCCAGCAGCATCGCCGCCCGCGCTGCCATCTGGCCCACCCCGCCGGCGCCCCAGACGGCCACGACGTCACCGGGCTTGGTCCCGGCCAGGTCGGCGCCCATCCAGCCGGTGGACGCCGCGTCCGAGGCGAACAGCGCCCGGGTGTCGGAGATGCCCTCGGGGACGACGAAGGTGCCGACGTCGGCGTAGGGCACCCGGATGTACTCCGCGTGGCTGCCGGCGTAGCCGCCCATGGCGTGGGAGTACCCGAGGCAGCCGCCGGGGCTCTGCCCCCACAGCCCTTCGGTGATGCCGGGGTTCGCGTTGCCGTTGTCGCAGAGGGAGTACTCCTCCTGCTTGCAGTACCAGCAGTTCCCGCAGGCGGCGAACGGTGCGCCGACGACGCGGTCGCCGACCTTGCGGTGCCGCACCGCGGACCCGGCCTCCACGATCTCGCCGATGAACTCGTGGCCCAGCACGTCGCCGGCGCGCATGAACGGGATGTACCCGCCCAGCAGGTGCAGGTCCGACCCGCAGGTCACCGACTGCGCGACCTTCAGGATCACGTCGTGGTCGTTGAGCAGCGTCGGCTCGGGCACCTCCTCGACGGAGACCTCGTTCACGCCGGTCCACGTTGCCGCCTTCACAGCACGCCCTCCTTCGATGCACGCTCGTCCATGCCGTCGAGGACCTTCCCCTGGGGGGTCTGCGCGCGGTGGCCGTGCGGCTGCGGCTCGTTCCGCAGCACCTCGCCGGTCTCGATCCGCTGCTTGGCCTCCCGCAGCGCCGAGCGGAGCTCGCCCAGCTGGTCCTCCCCCACCCGGTCCCGGAAGCGGGCGGCCAGCTCGGCGCCGCGCTCGCCCGGGGCGGGGGTCACCCGGATCTCCAGGCGGTCACCGAACCGGGTCAGCGGCTCCGGGGTCCCGGCCTGCAACTGCTCGGGGTCGGTGAGCACGGTGACCGCTCTCCAGCGACGGGCGGCGGTCTCCGGGTCGTCGGTGGCCGAGGCCTGACCGACACCGGGGAGCCGGACGTGCTGGAGCTGTTTGAGCGCGCCGCTGCCGGCCTCGGAGGCCAGCCCGGCCGCCCGGGCCAGGATGTCTGAAAGGGGCATGGCCGCCCAGGTACCCGGCGCTGCCGCGAGCCCAACCCCCCGACAGGGCGACACGCTGCACGCGGGTCACCGAAGGCTGGTCACCGAGCACCGTCGGCGTCCAGCTGCGTGCGCTTAACCTGGGCAGGGGCCGTCCTCCGCCCCGCCGACACCGCCGTCGTCAAGGAGCTCCCGTGCGCTCGTCGCTCGTCCTGTCCCCCCGCGACCTCGAGTTCCTGCTGCACGAGTGGCTGCAGGTCGAGACGCTGACCAAGCGGGAGCGGTACGCCGAGCACTCGCGGGAGACGTTCGACGCCGTCCTGGAGCTGGCCGAGCAGATCGCCACCGAGCAGTTCGCCCCGCACAACCGCAAGGCCGACGAGAACGAGCCGCACGTGGTCGACGGCAAGGTGGTGCTGATCCCGGAGGTGGCGGCCGCGCTCAAGGTCTTCGCCGAGGCGGGGATGAACGCCGCCGCACTGCCCGAGGAGCTCGGCGGGCTGCAGCTGCCGGCGGTGGTGAACCAGGCGGTGCACGTGTGGTTCCAGGCGGCCAACATCGGCACCTCGGCCTATCCGTTCCTGACGATGGCCAACGCGAACCTGCTGGTCGCCCACGCCACCCCGGAGCAGGTGCAGACCTACGTGCCGCCGATGGCCGAGGGCCGCTGGTTCGGCACGATGGCGCTGTCGGAGCCGCAGGCCGGGTCGTCGCTGGCCGACATCACCACCCGCGCCGTCCCGCAGGACGACGGCAGCTACCGGCTGACCGGCAACAAGATGTGGATCTCGGCCGGTGACCATGAGCTGACCGAGAACATCGTCCACCTGGTGCTGGCCAAGGTGCCCGGGGGCCCGGCGGGCGTGAAGGGCATCTCGCTGTTCATCGTGCCGAAGTTCCTCGTCGAGGAGGACGGGTCGCTCGGCGAGCGGAACGACGTCGTGCTGGCCGGCCTCAACCACAAGATGGGCTACCGCGGGACGACGAACACCCTGCTGAACTTCGGCGAGGGCGTGCACACCCCCGGCGGGCGACCCGGCGCCGTCGGCTTCCTGGTCGGCGAGCAGCACCGGGGCCTGACCTACATGTTCCACATGATGAACGAGGCGCGGATCGGCGTCGGGATGGGCGCCACCGGGCTGGGCTACACCGGCTGGCTGCACGCCGTCGACTACGCCCGCGACCGCACCCAGGGCCGGCCGCTGTCGGGCAAGGACCCCGCCGCGCCGCCGGTGCCGATCATCGAGCACCCCGACGTCCGGCGGATGCTGCTGGCCGGCAAGTCCTACGTCGAGGGCGGGCTGGCGCTGGGGCTCTACTGCGCCCGGCTGGTCGACGAGGAGCGGACGGCGGAGACCGAGGAGGAACGCGCCCGGGCGCACCTGCTGCTGGAGATGCTGACCCCGATCGCCAAGAGCTGGCCCTCGCAGTGGTGTCTGGCCGCGAACGACCTGGCGATCCAGGTGCACGGGGGCTACGGCTACACCCGCGACTACCCGGTCGAGCAGTTCTACCGGGACAACCGGCTCAACCCCATCCACGAGGGCACCCACGGGGTCCAGGCGCTGGACCTGCTCGGTCGCAAGGTCGTCATGTCCGGCGGGGCCGGCCTGGCGCTGCTCGGCGAGACGATCGCGGCGACCACCGCGCGGGCGGCCGGCACGCAGTGGGCCGACCTGGGCGAGCAACTCGACGACCTGGTGCAGCAGCTCGGGGCGGTCACCGCGACGCTGTGGGGGCAGGGCGACCCGCAGGTGGCGCTGGCCAACGCGAGCGTCTACCTCGAGGCGGCCGGCCACCTCGTCGTCGGCTGGCTGTGGCTGGAGCAGGCCCTGGCCGCCGAGGGCCGGGAGGGCGACTTCTACGCCGGGAAGCACCAGGCAGCGCGGTACTTCCAGCGCTGGGAGCTGCCGAAGGTCGGCCCACAGCTGGCCCTGCTGGCCTCGCTGGACACCACGGTGCTCCAGATGCGCGGCGACTGGTTCAGCTGAGCGTCCGCCCGCGCGTGGCGACACCCACGTGCGGGCACGACGACGGCAGCCCTCCGGGAGGAGGACCGCCGTGGTGCGGCAGTTCGGGGAGGCCGGCCGGCCTCCCCGGGTGCGTCAGGAGACGGCGTTCGCAGGGCGCGGGGAGCGGGAGTCCGACGTCGCGGCCCGTCCGAGCGGCCCAGATGCCGCGCGCTTCTCTGCCTCGTACCGTGCGGTGGACTGCGTGCCCATCGCGATCACCAGGGCCGTCAGGGCCAAGAACCCGATCAGGCTCAGCGTCGGCCACAACACCATCTGTCACTCCACGTTTCTCTCGGGGCCCGCCGGAGACCTCCCGGCGACTCAGGTCCGATGCTCCTCTTCCCGCCCTGCCGCGTTCGAACCCTCCGGGGCGGAATCGGCAGGTCACGATCTGGTGACGGCGCGGCGCGTGGGCGGGTGGGGGCCCTGCCGAGACCCACCGGAGCCGGAATTCCTGGCCGCCAGGCGTGCGACAGCTGCCGCCGGGGCACCCACGGACCGACCCAGCCCGCGTCGATCACCGGAGGCCCCGATGGCCGGAGCAAGTGCACGACCCCCCCACGAGGGCCGCAACACGACGGACGACCGCGATCCGACCACCGCCCGCGACGGCGGGGACATCGCCCCCGGCGACGACAACATCACGCACGAGCGGGCCGACTTCGCGCCCACCGGCGTGGACACCGACACCAGCACCGGCGGGACGCTCAAGCGCGCCGCCAAGGAGTTCAGCGAGGACGGGCTGACCGACTGGGCGGCCACGCTCACCTACTACGGCGTGCTCGCGCTGTTCCCCGCGCTGGCGGCGATCGCCTCGATCGTCGGACTGCTCACCGACCCGGAGGAGCTCACCACCGCGCTCACCGAGGTCGTGCCGGAGCAGGCGGCCACCACGCTGAACCCGGTGATCGAGCAGATCGCCGGCAGCCCGAGCGCCGCCGGCTTCGGTCTGGTCCTCGGTCTGTTCGGTGCCATCTGGTCGGCCTCGGGCTACGTCGGCGCCTTCACCCGAGCGGCCAACGTGGTCTACGAGACCCGCGAGGGCCGCAAGATCTGGAAGCTCAAGCCGCTGCAGCTGCTGGTGACGCTGATCGGCATCCTGTTCGCCGCACTGATCCTGGCCATGCTGGTGCTCAGCGGCCCGGTGGTCGACGCCGTCGGCCAGGCGATCGGCCTGGGCAGCACCGTGCTCACCGTCTGGACCTGGGTGAAGTGGCCGGTCATCCTGGTGGTGCTGGCGCTGATGATCGCCGTCCTGTACTACGCCACCCCCAACGCCAAGCTGCGCGGGTTCAAGTGGGTCAGCCCCGGCGCCGGGGTCGCCATCCTGGTGGCGGTCGTCGCCTCCGCGCTCTTCGCCTTCTACGTGGCGAACTTCGGCAGCTACAACGCCACCTACGGGGCGCTGGCCGGCGTGGTGATCTTCCTGATCTGGTTCTGGCTGATCAACCTCGCCCTGCTGTTCGGCATCGAGCTCGACTCCGAGATGGAGCGGACGAAGGAGCTCAAGGACGGCGTGCCGCGTGCGGACAAGGAGATCCAGCTCGACGCCCGGGACGACCCCAAGCGTCAGCAGACCACCTGATCCACCCCGTACGACACGGCGGCCCCCGGTCCTGCTGGACCGGGGGCCGCCGTGCGTCCTCAGTCGGTCGGCCGGCGCATCGACCACATCTGGGCGGGGCGCTCGAACTGGGTGGCGATCTCCCAGCTGACCCCGGGCGGCCCGGTCTCCTTGCGGAAGTTCCCGACCGCCAGCCGGGCCAGCGCCGGGTCTCGGGCCACCCGGGCGGCGAGCTCCCGGGCGCGCCCCTCGACGGCGTCCTCGTCGTGGGTCTCCCACGCCAGGCCCAGGCGGACGGCGGCCTCGCCGTCGACCTCCTCGCCGAACAGCGCCATCGCCGCGGCGGCCTCCCGCCCGATCAGCCGGGAGAGCAGCACGAAGTGTCCACCGCCGGGGTGGATGCCGCGCTTGAGGAAGCCGCAGATCAGCCGGGCGTCGCGGGCGACGATCCGCAGGTCGGCGGCGAGCAGCATGTTCATCCCGGCGCCGACCGCCGAACCCCGGACGGCGGCGATCGTCGGCACCCGGACCTGGCCGAGCCGGTAGAACGAGTCGTAGATCGCGCCCATCCCGGCGTACGCCTCGGGCGCCGCCGGGTCGCGGCCGGCGTCGGTCAGGGTCTGCACGTCGCCACCGGCGCAGAACGACTTCCCGACCGCCTGTACGACGAGCGCGCCCACGTCCTCGCGGGCGTCGACCTCGTCGAAGGTGGCGATCAGCTCGGCGGCCATCGCGGGGGTGAGCGCGTTGCGCCGCTGCGGTGCGTTGAGCGTCACGACGGCGACGCCGTCGGACACCTCGAGCTGGACCTCGCCTGAGCTCTGGCCTGGACTGCCGGACATGCGACTCCCTCGCGTCGTCGGCCGGCGACGGTGCCGACCGTGTCCCTGCGATCAGACCACGCGGCCGGCACCGCCACTCAGCGGCTGGTCGACTGCCCGTCGTCACCGCGGCGGGCCAGCGGCACCCGTTCCACCCAGCCGGCGACCGTGGCCAGTCCTCGGCTGACCGCCTGGCCGGCGGGGGCGATCCGGTCCGGGGCGTGCTGCACCCCCGCGTCGACCAGGTCGCGGGTGCGGTCGAGCACCGACAGCGGCAGCCCGGAGAGGGCGTTCCCCGGCGGACGGCGGGAGACGGTCGGGTGCGGCCGGGTCGGCGAGACCCGCCGGGCCAGCTGCCACTGGCGGCCGAGCCGGCGCAGCGCCTCGTCGTCCACGGCTGCCTGCAGGCGGGGGAACAGCACGTCCTCCTCGTCCCGGACGTCCTCGCGCAGCACCTCCACCAGGCGGGACAGCGCCACTGCTCGGCGCGGGTCGTCGTGCCCGAGCGCCTCCAGCTCGCTGACCAGCTCGTTGACCTCCTGGTGCTCCTCCTCGACCTGGCGGGTCAGCGCGTCGCCGTCGGGCAGCACCCGCCGGATCACCGGCCAGAGCACCGTCTCCTCGGCGAAGGCGTGGCTGAAGACCAGCCGGTCGACCCGGCGCAGCACCCGCTCCTGGTCGGTGCCGGTGGTGCCGTCGAGCTCGTGCAGCAGCCGGTCCAGCTCCGCATGGTCCGCGCGCTGACGGGCGAGGACGCTGCCGGGCCCGCCGAGCTCCTCGACGGTCTGGTCGGCGATCGATCGGGACATCGGTGGCTCCTGGCGTGCGACAGCGCGACGTCCGGGGCTGGGACGGACCCGGCTCCTGCCCCAGGCCGCCCGGTCCCATGCGCCGGCCGGGCCCAGCGGCCGCCGGTGAGGGACAGTGGGTGCCATGGCGAACCTGATCGGTCGGGCCCGGCGGACGGCACAGGACCCGGTGGGCGAGAAGCTGGCCGGCCCGCTGCACGCGGTCGACGCGGCCGTCGGACGCCCGGCGCTGGAGTCGCACGAGGACGTGCCGGCGTTGTGCGGCGCCCACGTGCAGGTGGTGCCGGTGGAGGACGTGCCGGACGACACCGGGCTCTGCCCGGCCTGCCAGTACGGCGCCTGACCAGCCCATCCGGGCCGGAGCCCGTCCCGTCGTACCCGTCCAGGACACTGCCGCGGTGACCACGGCCGGGCCGGCGCCGGAGGACGGCGTCCCTGACCGGGTGCTCCTGGTCCGCTCGGCGCCCGGTCAGGTCGAGGCGCGGGAGCTCTCCGGCGGCGTCGCCGGCCCGCCGGTGCGGCTGCCGGAGGATGAGCTGCCGGGGTTCGTGCGGCAGCGGGCGGGAACCCGGTGGGTCTGGGACGACACCACCCGCTGGTACCCGGCACTGCTGGCGGCCGGGGTGCGGGTGGAGCGCTGCAGCGACCTGCGGCTGAGCCGGGCACTGCTGCGCCACTCCCCCCTCGTCGACCAGACGTCCCTCGCCGGGGACGACGCCGCGGCCTGGGACGCGCTGGCCCCGGTCGCCGCCGAGGAGCACACCCTCTTCGCCCTCGACGACCTGGCCCAGCGGCTTGACCCGGTGGCCGAGCACAGCCGGCAGCAGGCGGCCCTGGCCGCCGCGCCCGAACGTGGGCGGCTGGCCCTGCTGCTGGCCGCGGAGTCCTCCGGCGCCCTGGTGGCCGCTGAGCTGACGCACGCCGGGCTCCCCTGGCGCGCCGACGTCCACGACCGGCTGCTGACCGAGCTGATGGGCCCGCGCCCGCCGCGGGGGCAGCGGCCGGCGCAGCTGGAACGGCTGGTTCCGGAGATCCGCACCGCCCTGGGCGCGCCGCAGCTGAACCCGGACTCCCCCGGCGAGCTGCTGCGGGCCCTGCAGAACGCCGGGCTGCCGGTGAGCGACACCCGGTCCTGGACGCTGGAGCAGCTGGACCACCCCGGCGTCCCGCCGCTGCTGGAGTACAAGAAGCTGGCCCGGCTGCTCGCGGCGAACGGCTGGGCCTGGCTGGACAGCTGGGTGCGCGACGGCCGGTTCCGCCCCACGTACCTGCCCGGCGGGGTGGTGACCGGCCGGTGGGCGTCGTCCGGCGGCGGGGCGCTGTCGGTGCCGACCCAGATCCGCCCGGCGGCCGTCGCCGACCCGGGGTGGCGGTTCGTCGTCGCCGACGTCGCCCAGCTGGAGCCCCGGGTGCTCGCCGGGATGAGCGGCGACACCGCCATGGCCGAGGCGGCGCGCGCGGCGGACCTGTACCAGGCGATGGTCGACAGTGGCGCCGTGCCGAGCCGCAGCGACGCCAAGCTCGGGATGCTCGGCGCGATGTACGGCGGCACCCGGGGCGAGAGCGGGCGGATGCTCCCCCGGCTGGCGCGCCGCTACCCGCGGGCCATCGGGCTGGTCGAGGAGGCCGCCCGGGCCGGCGAGCGGGGCGAGGTGGTGCACACCCTGCTCGGCCGCGGGTCCCCGCCGCCGACCGGCGCGTGGGCCGTGCGCTCCCTCGAGCCCGCGGACGACGGGGTGCCAGCCGAGGAGCACGCCCGCGACCGCCGCGCCTGGGGCCGGTTCACCCGGAACTTCGTCGTCCAGGGCACCGGTGCCGAGTGGGCGCTGTGCTGGCTGGCCGACCTGCGCAACCGGCTCTGGCGACTCGGTGACGCCGGTGAGTTGACCGACCGCCCGCACCTGGTGTTCTTCCTGCACGACGAGGTCGTGGTGCACACCCCCGCCGCCCTCGCCGAGGAGGTGACCGCGGCGGTGCACCAGGCCGCGGCGCAGGCCGGCCGGCTGCTGTTCGGCGGCTTCCCGGTCGACTTCCCGCTCGACGTCTCCGTCGTCGACTCCTGGGCCGACGCGCACTGAGCCGACGGCCGGTTCAGTGCGGGTCGACCGCCACCAGCGAGCAGCCGGTGGTGCCGAACGGCTGGACGTCGAAGCCCAGCTGCAGCAGGCACTCGGCGATCGCGGCGTTCATCGTGCGCTGCACCGCCTCGTGCGCGTCGGCGCCGCGCATCTGGTGGCGGCTCATCCGGTCGTGCTGGTGCCAGCTGACCAGCACACCCGGGTGCCCGGGCTCGGGCGTGAGGCAGACGCCGCCGGCCGGCCCCTCCCCCGCGCAGTCGTGCAGCTGCAGCCCCGCCTCGACCAGTGCCGCGGCCACCTCGACCCCCAGCGAGACGAGGTCGTCCTCCTCCGCCAGCGGCCCGTCCCACTCCTCGGGCAGCCGGTCGAGCTGGTCACCGAGGTCGCTGAGCCACTCCCGCTCGGCCGGCAGCTGCCGGCGGACCAGCCGGCCGTCGGAGCGGAGCACGCCGTAGACGGCTCGGCCGGCACCCGCCGGTGCCGCGGACATCGCCAACCAGTCCGCCTCGATCGGGTCGGCGAAGGGGCCCGCCAGCACCTGCTCCCGTGCGCCGTCCCCCGACTCCTCGACCAGCCACCAGGCCGGCGGGGTGCCCTGCGCGCCGCCCTGCCGGCCCGCCGGGTGCGCCGCCATGCCCGGGGTGGCCACCGGCGCCACGACGTTGGCCGGCTCAGCGGCCCGCAACGGGGCTGCCACACCACCGGAGACCGCTGCCGCCCCCACCGCCACCGGGGCCGCGACCGGGGCTGCGGCCTCGGCCGTGGCCCGCTGGCCCTGCACCTGGTTGCGCTCGAACTCGTACCGCGCGGTCGAGCTCTGCGCAAGGGCCACGACCAGCGCAGCCAGCACCACGAAACCGACCACCGCGACCACCGGCCAGAGCAGCATCACTGCCACCCGACGGAGACGGCGCCCCAGCTGGCGGCCCGACGCGAGGAACCCTGGGCCCACCGCAGGAGCGAGGACCCGGACGACCGCAGGGAGGTGCGCACCGACGTCGTCTCTTCCTCGCCGGGCTCGAACAGCTGGAGCAGGGCGGCCAGGTCCAGCTCCTCCTCCGCCGGGATCGCGGTGGACGACGGGCGGGGTGCGAGGTCGAGCGCGGTGTTCACAGAGGGCTCCTCGGTGCAGTCCGTCGCGGCTGGGGAAGTGCCGCGGACATGCCAAAAGCTAGGGCTCCGGCCGCGCCGGACGACGCGCTTTCACACCGTCATCACGGTCCCGTCACCGAATCGTTGTGCAAGCCATCCGAACGGTCGATGACCGACCTCTCAGCAGCCGCCTTGTCGACATCTGTACGGCGCTGAGCTGGGCTTTTCCCAGATCACGGGACGGTCATCAAGATCTGGACGGTTCCATCGGCATGTTGCGCCCGCCATTCCGCAGGCGGCCCCGCACGCATCGGTGGCACGACTCGCGGACGGTGAAAGGCGCGTTTCGCAGTTCCCTGTCGTGGCAGCTGCGCCATCCAGGGGGATCGGGGAACTCAACGGCGAGGGTCCTCGGTCCTGGCGGTCAGCGGCGACGCGCCGCCCGCACCACGGTGGGGGCCAGGAGCCCCGCGGCTGCCGCCGCGCCGAGGGCCAGGGTCACCCGCAGCCACACCGGCCATCGTCCGCGGTCGAGCTCCCCGGCGGACCGCACCTGCAGGTCGGGCACCAGCGACGTCGCCAGTTGGAAGCGCCCGACCCCGTAGTTGCCGCCCCCGGTGGGGACAGCGCTGAGCCGCTCGGTGGCGCCGTCGTCCAAGGACACCCGGGTCACCCAGAACTCGTCCGGGTCGCTGCCGTCGTCGGCGCGCCCGCTGAGGACGACCACCTCGCGCGCCGACGCCCAACCCAGCACCCTGCGCGACTCGGCGATCTCCCCGTCCAGGGGCTCGGGGACCTCTGTGGGCCGGCCGGTCGCAGCGACGAAGGCGATGACGTCGGGGATCGACTCCCACTCCCCCTGGCACGCCGTCCACTCGGCTTCGTCGACCGCGTCCAGGCACGGGGACGGCACGCGCGCGGTGGCCAGCAGCGCGCCGTCCGGGGACCAGGCGTCCGCGCCGCCGAGCTCGTGCCCGACGGGCAGGTCGAGACCCCGCCGTCCGCCGCCCTCGAGGTCGAACACATCCAGGGTCCCGCCGGCGGTCGGGGATCGCTGCACGGCGAGCTCGCTGCCGTCCGGGGAGAACGCCGCCGTCGACACCTGTGTGGCCCCCGCCAGCGTGCGCACCTCACCGCTGGACACGTCGAGCAGGCCGACGTCCCCCTCGATCGGCGTCCCGCTGTAGGGGTTGGTGGGCGCGGCGCTGGCCAGGTAGGCGACGAGCCGCCCGTCCGGGGACCAGGCCACGGGGACGGCGCTGCGCCCCTCGGGCAGGGGGTGCGTGGTGACCTCACCGTTCCCGAGGTCCAGCACCGCCAGGTCGAGTCGGTCGCTGTCGTGGTCTCCCACGGCGACCCGGGTGCCCTCGGGCGACAGCACCATCGGCGCCGGGTCGCCCTGGGTCTCCGGGCCGGCCCGGTCCTCGGCGAGGTCGACCCGCCGGTAGACGTCGTCGTGGGCGCCGACCGCGACCGCCTGGGGGAAGTCCATGAACTCCAGGCCCCAGCCGTGCTGGAACAGGGCCACCGCACGACCGGGAGGAGAGTCGGACACGTCGCCGGTCAGGTAGGAGTACCCGGCCATCCGGTCCGGGATCGCAACTACCGCGTCGTGCTCGGCAGCAGCCGGACCGTCGCCCGGCAGCAGGGCCACGACCAGGGCGGGCAGCAGGGCCAGTCCGCCCACGGCCAGCGGGAGACGTCTCCGGGTGCCCACGCACCTCAGCATGGGGTCCGACCGGTCGGTGTGGCCACCTGCTGAGGCGGCCAGCACCTCAAGGGAGCAAGAAGAGACAGTGACCTCCGCGCGTGATGCGAGATCGCCGGTCCGCACGAGTGGGTGGGGATCGAATCCTCAACCCGCGGATTGAAAGTGCCGGAGCGGGTGTGTCAGCGGTGACGTCGCATTACGTGCTGCTCGCTCAGGTCCGCATCGAGTGTCGGCCCATGCCGCCCGTCACTCCCCTGTCGACGCGCAGTTCGCGACCACGATGCGACCACAAGCGGTCCTGCCGTACCCGCCCGTCAGGGTGCCCGTCATGTTGAGGCGCAGGTGGCGCGTGCTCTTGGCCGTCAGGCAATGGCACCAGCAGGAGGCGCTGGTGCATGTCCTCTACTGGCCCGTGACGGACGAGACCGGTCCAGCGGTCGATGCGACAAATGCCCACGGTGACGAGGCGGAGCAGTGCGCACCACCCACCACGATGCGCCCTTGATCCTTCCTTTGAAGGTCGCCAACCACTCGAGCCTGCCCGCCCCGAGCTTCTCGGTCGCACAGCAGGAGCCATGCGCTGCTTTACTACTTCCGGGCACATCAAGGCAAGCTTGGCCTCTTAGCCCACGCCAATGTTGTCAAATGGCACGAAAACCGTCTCGCCATTCTCGGCAGAGACCTCCCCGCGCGCATTGGACAACTCCCGCATTACTACAGCCAACGCCTCAACTTCAGTTGGCAATAAGCCGTACTCGAGATCGGCGCAAGGAACGTTCACCGGGACAACCGCCGCACCCTCGGGAGGAACCGGGGTATCCCCGCTCCATGTCCAGGACTGGCGGAATGGGGATGGCCCTGCTTGGGGTGATGGAGCAGATGACCCGCCACCCGGGACAGCGACCACCACAGGCGCAGGCCGAGAGAACGTAATCGACGCATACCTGAGGTCTGTTGACAGCCTCCCTCCATTGCGGACCGTCAGCTCCACGACGATGATGCCGCCCTCATCACAGTCGCCGCGGAGTGTGATTTCGTTGTCGGCTTGAAGAAGCGCCCCGCTCTCCAGCAAGTTCGTCTTCGCCACCTCAAGCGTCGCCTCGGCGGTCCTCCATGACTGGCAAGCCGCAAAAGCGGATGTCCCCGTGGCTACTAGGGCGAGGAGTGAGACACCTACGGCTACAGGCTTTGTCCACTCATGCCTTGAATCCCCCATGAGGCCGCATCATGCCGCAGTAGATGCGCTTCTGGGCGAGGTCGGCGCATTGGCCGGCGCATTGGCCGGCGCATGGTCGAGACGAGACCAGAGCTGTGTGGGAGCAGCGAGACGTCAACGTGGCGCCACGGTCGGCGGCTGCGTCGTCGGGCGCCGAGCCTCTGCGCGAGCCCACCACTTAAACCACACGACACCGTGCCGCCCCACTGCCTCCGCAGGGCCCTCAGGGACCATCGTCGACCAGTCCGGCGTCGCGCTGTCGGTGAGCGCCCCGATGCGGAGCTGTCCGCGGAGGCCGGCCGTGGCTCGCTCCGGTTGTTGTATGGGAGCCCTGCCGCAGCCCGGTACGTGACGGATCGCAGGATCACCCACTGTCAGATCCCCGAGGGTCGCTAACACGCGGCCGGACAGCGCGACCACAGCCCCCGTCGGCGCAGGTCAGACGGTCCACATGCGGACCTCTGAAGCCCAGGTCAAGAGGGGTGGGCCCCGTGGGGATCGAACCCACAACCCGCGGATTAAAAGTCCGCTGCTCTGCCAGTTGAGCTAGAGGCCCGGCGGGTGCGGGAGCTCCCAGGCGATCCACGAACCGGCGTGGACCTCGGTGGCCCCGCGGCCCGGTGCGAGGTTACCGCTGGGAGCGGCACCGTCCCCGCGCCGACTACCGACCCTCTTGCGCAGCTGCCTGCTCCAGCCCGTCCAGCACCAGGTCCAGACCGAACTCGAACTCCTCGCCGTAGTCGTAGCCGGGCTGCAGCACGTGCGCGGTCGCCAGCTCGACGAGGTGCGGGTACGCCCCGGGCGGGAACTGGGCCAGCATCTCCTCCGCCAGCTCGGCGGTCTGTTCGGCCGTCTCGAACGGCAACGAGCGCTCCTGCAGCGCGAACCCGTAGACGTAGCTGTCGATGGCCGAGAAGGCGTGCGCGGTCAACCCGACCGAGAAGCCTGCTCCCCGCAGGCAGCCGATGACCGCGTCGTGGTGAGCCAGGGTCGCCTGCCCGGGCGTCGTGCGAGAGTCCATGAGGCCGATCGCCCAGCGGTGCCGGGACAGGGCCTCGCGCATCGACACCGCCCGGCGTCGCATCGCCGGCTTCCAGCCGACCCCGCTGGCGGGCAGGTCGACCTCGCCGAAGACCAGGTCGACCATGCCGTCGAGCAGGTCGACCTTGTTCGCCACGTGGTGGTACAGCGACATCGCCTCCACCCCGAGCGCCTGGCCCAGCTTCCGCATGCTCAGCGACTCGATGCCGGTATCCCCGGCCAGCGCCACGGCCGCCCGCAGCACCCGCTCCCGGTCCAGCGGCGCACGTGCGGCGTCCGTCGGGCTCATGCCACTCCCCTCGTCCTTGACAACCTTACGCTGTAAGGAACAGCCTTACGCCGTAAGGAACCCACTGACGGAAGCGATCCGATGAGCCGCACGCAGCGAACCGACGCACGCTCCCCACACCTCGCCGCCGACCGGATGACGGCGGTCGTCCACGACCGCTACGGCACCGAACCGGAGGAGGTCCTCCGGGTCGCGGAGGTCGATCGGCCGGCCATCGACGCCGACGAGGTGCTGGTGCGGGTGCGCGCCGCGAGCATCGACCGCGGCACCTGGCACGTCATGGCCGGGCTGCCGTACCCCGTCCGCGCCGGATTCGGTCTGCGGCGACCGAGGGACACCAACCCCGGCCGGAGCCTGGCGGGGGTCGTCACCGCCGTCGGCGCGGACGTGAAGGGCTTCGCGCCCGGGGACGAGGTGTTCGGCGTCGGCCGCAGCTCCTTCGCCGAGTACTCCCGTGCCCGGGCCGACAAGCTCGCGCCCAAGCCCGGGAACCTGTCCTTCGAGCAGGCGGCCGCGGTGCCGATCTCCGGGCTCACCGCCCTCCAGGCGGTCCGCGACCAGGGCCGGGTCGCCGCCGGGCAGCGGGTCCTGGTCATCGGCGCCTCCGGCGGCGTGGGCACCTTCGCCGTCCAGCTCGCCGTGCACTGGGGAGCGGAGGTGACCGGGGTCTGCAGCGGCTCGAAGGCGGACCTCGTCCGGGCCCTCGGGGCCCACCACGTCATCGACCACACCCGCGAGGACGTCACCGCCGGCGGCCACCGTTACGACGTCGTCCTCGACATCGGCGGGAACCGCCCGCTCGGTCGGCTGCGCCGGGTGCTGAGCCCGCGCGGCCGACTGGTCATCGTCGGCGGCGAGACGGGCGGCCGGTGGCTCGGTGGCACCGACCGCCTGGTGCGCGCACAGCTGCTGTCCCCCTTCGTCGGGCAGACGCTGCGGACCTTCCTCTCCTCGGAGAACGCCCAGGACCTGCAGACCCTGCGCGAGCTGATCGAGTCCGCCGCGCTCACGCCCGTCGTCGACCGGACGCTCCCGCTCGACCAGGTCGCGGCCGGCATCCGGCACCTCGTCGACGGCCGCGCCCGCGGCAAGGTGGTCCTCACGGTGCCCGACGACCCGTCGGGATCCTGACCGGCCGCCAGCGACTGGCTGCTCAGAGCATGGTGAAGATCAGGAAGAGCAGCGCGGTGAGCACCAGGCTGACCAGCAGCGACCCCAAGCACCCGAGCCGGCTGGTGAAGAAGAGGAACACCGCCCTCCGATGCCCGCCGCACCCGCCCGTCAACCACGGTCAGCCGATGCAGACCCGGCCGAGCAGCTCCTGCAACAGCCCCTCCTGCGCCTCGTCCAGCGGCAGGTCGGCCGCCACCTCCTCGCCGTCGCCGACGGCCAGCCGGAGCGGGAAGGCGAACGGCTGCCTGGTCTCGGCCAGCACGTGCGGCTCGCAGGTGGCCGGCCGGAAGGTCACCGGCAGCCGCAGCCGGTCCCGCCCCGGGCGAGAGTGGCCGGGAGGTCGGCGCCCAGCGTCGGTTCCAGGACCACGCTGCGTCCGAGCGCGGCGACCTGCACCGGCTCGTCGCCGGTGCGCCCTCGGCCACCGCGACGGCCACGCACTCGTCGGCGTGCACCTGCGCGAGCGTCTCGTCGGCCAGCGGCACCTGCACCTCGTCGACGACCCCGTCGGGCCGGACGACGGTGAGCCGGGCCGCTGCCGGGTCCGGCGCCAAGGCACAGTCCACCCGCCCGTAGGGGGTCGGCAGGTCGATCGTCCGCCCCGGCGCGTACTCCGCCTCGACCGGACGGGCGGGCGGCGGTGTGAACCCCGGGGAGTCCAACCCCACCTCGATGACGGTGAGCGGCGCCGTCCCGGTGTTGGTGAGGTGCAGCTGGACCTGCCCGCCGATCGCCTCGTCGGAGCGGAAGCGCAGCACCTCGCCCTCGATGCCAGGGACGTCCGGCGATCCCGGCGGCGCGACGGGCGGCGGACCACCCGCCGCACATCCGGTGATCAGCAGCGCGAGAGCCAGCGTCCGCACGCCGCCGAGCGCAGGCAGGGTCAGCCGCCGGGCGTCACTTCGTGACGTGCCGGTTGGGCAGCTTCCCGAGCACCCGGCCGGCCTCGTACTTGACCTCGAGCCGCTCCTGGGCCGACGCCGTCGGGCCCCGCCGCGGCTCGCCGCTGTCCAGGTCGAAGGCCGAGCCGTGCCACGGGCACACCAGGCAGTCCGCCCCGCGCACCTGCTCCACGGTGCCCTCGGCCAGCGGCCCGCCCACGTGGGCGCAGGAGTTGATGAACGCGTCGACCCGCGCCCCCCGGCGCACCACCGCCAGCGCCACGGGCGTGCCCTGCCCCTCGCCGGTGCGCAGCGCGGGCCGCCCCTCGGGCAGGTCGTCGAGCGGGCCCAGGTCGATCCAGTCGGTGGTGAGCTGCCGGGCGTCGGTGACGGCGTGGTTGGCACCCGAGGACTGCGCGTAGGACATGTGGCCCCCGATCGCCGCCGAGCCGCTGGCCAGCCCGAGGCCGCTGTAGGCCAGTGCCCGCCCGAGCGTGCCGTTGCCCTTGCCGCGGGCCACCAGCGAGCCGACGTAGAGGCCCAGCGCGGCGACGTTCGCGACGGCGTGGAGGGCACCCAGCCGGCGGACGGCGTCGTCCTGCTCCGACCAGTCGGCCGCGCCGGCCATCGCCGCGGGCACGCTCGCCGCCACGCCGGTGCCGATCAGCGCGGTGGCCGCCGGGCGGGCCGGCGGCAGGAGGTCCAGGATCCCGGCCGACAGCCACGTGCCCACCGGCACCATCGCCAGGATCGGGTGCAGCGGATGGCCGAGCCAGGTGCCGTGGAGCAGGTCGCGGAACGCCTGCGGCTGCAGCACCTTGTTCACCGCCGTCCGGGCGGACTCCAGCTTCGTGTCGAACGACGACACCTCGGACAGGCGGTCCAGCACACCGAACAGGCTCATGCAGCGCCCCTTACCCGGTACGGCCGTCCGGAACCCGCCGTCCGCAGGGTCGGTGCCGCCGCGGCCAGGCCGCCCACGACCGGCGCGTGACCACGCTCCGTGAGGGAGGTCACGGAGTGTTGCGGGAACGCACCGGGAATGCACATGCATCCCACGGGTTGCTGTCGGAAGATGACCCTGCTGATCGAGCATGGACCCGTGCTCGCGTCCTGAGGAGGACCCGTGACCTGCCCGTCCCTGCTCCGTCGCACCGCCGTGGACGGCGTGCGCCAGGGACGTCTCGACGGCTGCATCGAGCCGACGTGGGTGCGCGAGCGGTCCAGCGCGGTGCGGGAGCGGTCCAGTGCGGCGCGGGAGCGACTGCAGCAGGACGACGCCCGCGCACAGTTCGTCCGCTTCGTCGTCGTCGGCGGGGTCTCCAGCGCCCTCTACGCCGTGGTGTTCATCAGCCTGCAGGGCTTCGGCGCCCAGGTCGCGAACCTGTCCGGCGCGATCGCGTCCACGCTGCTGGCCAACGAGATGCACCGCCGGTCGACCTTCCACGCCGGTGGCCGGGTCTCCTGGTTCACCGCCCAGTGGGAGGGCGGCGGCCTGGCCGGCATCGGGCTGGTCGCCACCTCGCTTGCCCTGGCCGGGCTGCACACCGTGACCGGTGACGTGGGCGCCGTCGGCCAGCTCGGCCTGATCGCCGCGGTCACCGGTGCGATCGGCCTGATCCGGTTCGTCGCCCTGCGCAGCTGGGTGTTCTCCCCGGCTGCCCGCGACTGAGGCACCAGCGACCGAGCTCGCCGAGAGGGATCGCCTCACGACCTGGCGCGACGGCTCGCCGCGGTGACTGCCCGGGAGCCCGGCGTCCCGGTCCTAGGCTGCCCGCATGTCGATCATGGACCGCCCTGCCCGCCTGGCGGCCGGCGCAGCCACCGGGCTGCTGCTGTTCCTGCCGCTGACGGCCTGCAGCTCACCCAGCGTCGCCTGTTCGGGCAACGAGTGCACCGCGACGCTCAGCGGCGACGGCGCGGCGGCCACGATCCTCGGCACCGACCTCTCCTTCGGCGGGACCGAGGACGGCCGGGCCAGCCTCACGGTCGGCGACACGAGCGTCTCCTGCGCCGAGGGCGAGAGCGTCTCCGCCGGACCGCTGTCGCTGACCTGCACGACGGTGGAGCCCGGGTCGGTGGAGCTCAGCGCCTCCCTGGGCTGAGCTCAGCCGGCGTCGGCGACCTCGACCACCAGCCGGGTGGGGTCGCTCAGCGCGGAGACCCGGAACGGCACCTCGGCGCTGGTGCCGATCCAGGCGACCGAGGTGCCCTCGAAGGTGGCGTCGTAGACGACCCCCTGCACGGTGCCGGTGCCCGAGACCGACACCGGCCCCCGGGCGACCTCCTCGGCACCGGTCTCGTACGGATAGCTCGTGCCCTGCAGCGTCACCTGCAGGAACGCCGTCCCGGGGACGTCGACCGGGGAACCGGACCCCTGGGACGACGGCGCGTCGACGTACTCCACCCGCCAGCCGGGGGTGCCGCTGCCGGCGAGCTCGAAGACCACCCGGTCGTACCCCTCGTGCTCGGCGGCGCGGACGGCGGTCACCGTGAGCCCCTCGGGGTCGACCGGGTCGGCGGTGTCGGCCGAGGTGTCCGCGGGGAACTCCGCGGCCGGGCTCTCCGACGCTGCTGCGGTCGTCTCCGCGGTCGTCTCGGTGGTCGCCTCGGGCGCGGCGCTGCTGGACGAGGCCTCTCCGGTCGACCCCGCGCTGTCGGTGTCGGGCTGCGCGGCGCAGCCGGCCACCAGCAGGAGGGCGACGGCGAGGCCGGCGGAACGGGTCACCCGGGCGGGACGGCGGATCAGCACGAGGTGGATGCTGGCACGGTGGACACCGCCGGCCCGGTCGCCACGCGCACCGGCGACCCCCCTGTGGGAGGACCTCCGACAGGGCATGTATGGTTCTCCCTGCCTCCAGCGACCACGAGCCCCCATCGTCTAGCGGTCCAGGACGCCGCCCTTTCAAGGCGGTAGCACGGGTTCGAACCCCGTTGGGGGCACGCACCATGCACAACAGCAGCACAGCTCCACAGCAAGGCCCTGTAGCGCAGTTGGTTAGCGCGCCGCCCTGTCACGGCGGAGGTCGCGGGTTCGAGTCCCGTCAGGGTCGCCGCCCGGTGTCCAGTACACCGGGAAGGGGCAGGTAGCTCAGTTGGTACGAGCGCTCGCCTGAAAAGTGAGAGGTCGGCGGTTCGACCCCGCCCCTGCCCACCTCACCTCATCCCCGTCTGCCCAGCCGTGCTCCAGCCGCCAGGCAGACGTCCAGCCACTTCCTGCGTGGCACACAGGAAGATCTCAGGTCCAGGACGCACAGTCAGATCATGACGACGACCTCCCCGGCAGCCAGCTCCCGCGCCCAGCTCACGCGGCCCGACGGCACTGCCCTGCGGGTGCTGGTCGTCGACGACGAGCCCTCGATCTGTGAGCTGCTGTCCATGGCGTTGCGCTACGAGGGCTGGGACGTCCGCACCGCCCACGACGGAGCCGACGCGGTGCGCGCAGCCCGCGAGTTCCGTCCCGACGCCGTCGTCCTCGACGTCATGCTCCCCGACATGGACGGCCTGGAGGTGCTGCGCCGGCTGCGCGCGGAGACCCCGCTGGTCCCGGTGGTCTTCCTGACCGCGAAGGACGCGTTGGAGGACCGGATCGCCGGGCTCACCGCCGGCGGCGACGACTACGTCACCAAGCCCTTCAGCCTGGAGGAGGTCGCCGCCCGGCTGCGCGGCCTGCTGCGCCGCACCAGCCGGGTGGTGGCCGACGACGGCCTCCTGGTGGTCGGCGACCTGACCCTGGACGAGGAGAGCCACGAGGTCACCCGGGCCGGGGAGGACATCCGGCTGACCGCCACCGAGTTCGAGCTGCTGCGCTACCTGATGCGCAACCCCAAGCGGGTGCTGTCCAAGGCGCAGATCCTCGACCGGGTCTGGCAGTACGACTTCGGCGGCCAGGGCAACATCGTCGAGCTCTACATCTCCTACCTGCGGCGCAAGATCGACGCGGGCCGCCCGCCGATGATCCACACCCTCCGGGGCGCCGGATACGTGATCAAGCCCGCCGCATGACGTCTGACCACCACCGGTGACGGGCGGCCCCACCCGGTCCCGCCGTTCGTTGCGCACCCGGTTGCTCATCGCCTTCGTCGTCCCGCTGGTCCTGGTGCTGGCCCTGGTCGGCGTCGTCTCGGTCACCGCGCTGCGCTCGGAGCTGGTCAGCCAGGTCGACAGCCGGCTGGAGGCGGCCGCCGAGCGTTCCCAGGACTACGCCACCGGGCGGGGCGGCGGGTGGTTCGACCGCGGGGACGACGGGCGTGGCGGGCCGGGCGGTCTCGGCGCCCGCGGCCAGGGCGAGAGCACGCTCGGCGCCATGATCATGGACGGGGCCGTCGTCGACTCCGCGGTGCTGGACCAGCGCGGCCAGCCGCTGCCGCTGACCGACGCCCAGGAGGCCGTCCTCGCCGAGCTGCCCACCGACGCGGCCCCGGCGACCCGGGACCTCGGCGGCGACCTCGGCGAGTACCGGCTGGTGGCCAACACCATCCCGAACGGGGTGCTGGTGGACGGGCTGCCGTTGGGGGGCGCCGCCGACGCCGTCCGCAACCTGATCGCGGTGGAGCTGCTGGCCGGGCTGGCCGCGTTGTTCGCCGCCGCCGGCGCCGCCGTGCTCGTCATCCGCCGCACCCTGGCGCCGCTGGACCGGGTGGCGGCCACCGCCACCCGCGTCTCCGAGCTGCCGCTGGCCAGCGGCGAGGTGCAGCTGGCCGAGCGGGTGGCCCCGCAGGACACCGACCCGGGCACCGAGGTCGGCCAGGTGGGGATGGCGCTCAACCGGATGCTCGACCACGTCGAGGGCTCGCTGGCCGCCCGGCAGGAGTCGGAGACCCGGGTGCGCCAGTTCGTCGCCGACGCCAGCCACGAGCTGCGCACCCCGCTGGCCTCCATCCGCGGCTACGCCGAACTGGTCCGGCGGCAGCACACCGAGGTCGCCGGGGACGTCGGCCGCGCGATGAGCCGGGTGGAGTCCGAGGCGCTGCGCATGTCGGCCCTGGTCGAGGAGCTGCTGCTGCTGGCCCGGCTGGACGCCGGCCGCGAGCTCGCCGCCGAGGAGGTCGACCTCACCGCCCTGGCCGTCGACGCGGTCAGCGACGCGCACGTCGCCGGCCCGGGCCACCACTGGCAGCTCGACCTCCCCGACACCCCGGTCCTGGTCCGGGGCGACGCCGCCCGGCTGCACCAGGTGCTGGTCAACCTGCTGGGCAACGCCTGCACCCACACCCCCGAGGGCACGACCGTGACCACCCGGCTGCGGACAGAGTCCGACTGGGCGGTCCTGCAGGTCACCGACGACGGCCCGGGGGTGCCCGCCGGGCTACAGGGGCACGTCTTCGAGCGGTTCGCCCGCGGTGACGCCTCCCGGTCCCGGTCGGCCGGGAGCACCGGGCTGGGGCTGGCGATCGTGCACGCCGTCGTCACCGCACACGGCGGCAGCGTGCAGCTGTCCAGCGCCCCGGGGCACACCGCCTTCACCGTGCGGCTGCCGCACGCCACGCAGTCCGGTCCCGAGGGCGACTGACCAGCTGCCGCTCAGACCACCGCGGCGTCGGCGGCCACCTGCTCGTAGACCTGGGCGTGCACCCGCTGCACGGCGGCACGCTGGGCGGCCCGCCAGGCACGGTCCACCCGGTCCGGCGCCGGCCGGGTGAGGGCGGCGACCACCGCGGAGGTCAGCGATGCGGCGTCCAGCCCCTGCTCGGGGTCGTTGCCGTACAGGACGACGTCGGCCCACTGCTCGGAGTGCCGGCCACCGCGGGGGACGAGGAGCCGGGTGCCGGCGTCGCGGCACAGCTCCACCCAGCCCGAGTGGGTGCTGGTGCGGCGCGGCAGCACGGACACGTGCAGCCCCTGGAGGTGGCGGACCCAGGCGGCCGGGCCCTGCGGCCAGCTGCGGGCCAGTTCCAGCTGACCGGCGCCGGCGAGCTCCAGCAGCTCCGGCAGCCGTGCGGCGAGGTCGACGTCGGGGTGCACGTCGACCCGCAGCCGGCCGCCACCGGACACCGCGCCCGACAGCGCAGCCCGGACGAGCGTCTCCGGCTCGGCCACCTCCGGACCCAGCCGTCCCAGGTGCAGGCCGACCAGCCGGGTCTCCCGCCCGACGTCGGGGGTGGGCTCGGCCAGCGAGGGGTGGGCGACGACGATCGCCGTCCGGCCGAAGCGGTCGGCGATCTCGTCGGCGGCGCCCCGGGTCAGGGTGAGCACCACCTCCGCGGTGGCCAGCAGGGCACGCAGGTGGGCCCGGTGCCGGGTGCGCCGGAGGGTGCCGTCGGGCGCCTCCCGGGGGGTGAGGTCGTGGACCGTGACCACCAGCGGCACCCCGCAGCGGCGCACCGCCGCCGTCCAGGCGTCCAGCTCCGGGGCTGTCAGGTGCTCGTACCCGCCGTGCAGGTGCAGCACGTCCAGCTCCGCGGCATGGGCGGTGAGGTGCTCGGGGTCCAGCCACGGGCTGGGTGAGAGGTCCGGGCCCACCCGGACGACGCCGGCCGGCAGCACCGCCGCGGCGTAGGCGCCGGCGTACGGCACGGTCGCCACCCGCAGCGGGCGGGCCGTCTCCTCGGGCACTGCGGTCACGCGGTGGAACGCCTCCTGCGGTCGATCACTCCGACGCGGCAGGGGCGGTCCTCCTCGACGAGTGGGTGGGTCCAGCGGATCGCCCCTACCCGGTGTAGCCGCTGCCGAACCGAGAGACAAGGAGCCACTCCTCCCTCCGGGTGACCGCAGGGCGACGACCCGTTCCCCGTTCCGGTGGCGGTGCGTGCGGTCGACCTGCCTGGTCGGTTAGCGTTCCCGGTCGGCCGCCGCCAGGCCGCCGTGGAGCAGCGAGAGGCCGGAGGACCAGTGGGCGGAGCCGGCGAGGAGCGCCCCGCCGCCCCATCGCCCGACCCGGCCGCGCCCGACCAGGACGCGCCCGTACCGCCGCTGCCCGGACGCCGCCGTCGCCGGCCGATCGGGTCGATCCTCAGCGCCGCGCTGCTGGTCGTGCTGCTGGCCGGCGCCGGGCTGTTCGCACTGCTGCGCGAGGACCCGCTCACCTTCGGTGGCCGCTACGTCACCGATCCCGCCGTCGTCCTCGCCGCCGCCGATCGTGCCTTCAGCGACCACGTCGCGATGCGGCAGGGGGTCCGGAGCGAGGACAGCCGCTGCTGGTTCCAGCTCGAGGACGCCGCCGGCTCCGAGCTGCGCGCGGAGCTGCTGTGCGGCCCCGCGCTGTTCGTCGACGGACAGGACGACGCCAGCTGGCTCCGGTTCCCCTTGACCGGCACCCCGGCGGGCGGCGACGTGCGGCTGTCGGTCGCCGCGCTGCCGGCCGACCCCACCCCCCAGCCGCTGACCGACCGTGGACTGCTCCGCCGGCCGGACCGGGAGGAGCCACCGCGGGGCACCGGCGGGCTGACCGCGCCGGCCGTGCCGCAGGCGCCTGCCGGCCACAGCGTGGTCGGGCCGTTCCCCGACGTCACCTGGTCCGAGCCGGCCGGCCCGGCCCGGCTCTCCGGTCCCGCCGCCGCGGTGACGGTGACCGGCCTGGCCCGGCCCGACCGGGTGGGCACCGGGGACGCCGCCCGGCGCCCCGCCGAGGGTGAGGAGTTCCTCGCCGTGCGGTACCTGGTGGAGCAGGGCGAGGGCCGCTCCCCCACCCCACCGGCGATCAGCTACCAGGTCCCCGGCCGGGATCCGGTCGTCGTCACCCCGGCGCTGACCGCCCCGGGCACCACCGTCGAGGCGCTGCTGTCGGTGCCCGCGGACACCACCGCCGCCGACCTCGTGGTCGTCGACGCCGGGGTCGAGCAACGGCTGTCGCTGCTCACCGGCGCCCCCGGCCCGGGCAACCTGCAGGTGCTGGCCCGCACCTCCCGGGAGGCCGACGTGGACGCCGTCCGGCAGCTGTCGGCGACGCTGAGCGCACCGGGCCGGGTCTCCGCCTCCCTGCCCGTCACGATCGCGGTCGGCGGCGGCCGGCTCGAGTGGTTCGTCCAGGACGAGCGGCCGGCCGACCCGAGCCGCGCCCTGCTGCTGCTCGACGTGACGATGGCCCTGCCGGACGCCGCACCCGGCGCGGTGCCGCCGGGGCTGCTGTCGCTGCGCCTGCCGGACGGGACCACGCTGCGGGCGCTGGACCTGGACGACTCCCCGACGCGGGTGATCACCGCGTTCGACGTGCCGGCCGGGTTCACCGAGGGGGACCTCGTCGTCGCCGGCTCCGCGACCTTCCCCGACGGCGCCTCGGTCGACCTGGGCACCGGCCGGGCGACCGTGCCGGTCACCGTCCCCGCCGGCTGACCGCCCCCCGGGCGCCTCAGTCCTGGGTGCCTCGATCCTGGGTGCCTCGATCCTGGGCGTCTCGATCCTGGGTGCGCAGCTCGGCCAGGATCGGCCTGGCGACGGCCAGCGCGTGGTTGGCCGCCGGCACCCCGGCGTAGACCGCGGTGTGCAGGCACACCTCGGCGATCTCCTCGTCGGTGAGCCCGTTGTGCACCGCCGCCTTCACGTGCAGCGCGAACTCGTCCCAGTGCCGCAGCGCCGCGGTGATGGCGAGGGTCAGCATGCTGCGCTCCCGGCGTCCCAGGCCCGGCCGCTGCCACAGGTCGCCCCACGCGACGCGGGTGATGAAGTCCTGGAAGTCGGCGGTGAACGGGGTGACGTTGGCGACCGCCCGGTCCACGTGGGCGTCGCCGAGCACCTCGCGGCGCACCCGCATCCCGGCCGCCCGGCGCTGATCGTCGGTCTCCAGCGGTCCGGTCTCCAGCGGTCCGGTCTGCTGCGGTTCGGTCACGGCGTGCCTCCGGTGGCGTGCGCGATCAGGGCCCGGCTGACCTGCTCGGGCTGTTCCAGGTTGGCCAGGTGCGCGGCCGGGCTGAGGCTCAGCAGCCGGGCGCCGGGGACGCCGTCGGCGATCAGCTGCTGGTGCTCCGGCGGCACCGCCTGGTCCTCCGCGCCGGAGACGACCAGCGTCGGCGCGGTGATCCGGTGCAGGTCGGCGCGCTGGTCCATCCGTTCGATGGCCGCGCAGCAGCCGGCGTACCCCTCGTCGTCCGCGGCGGCCACCATCGCCTGCAGCCGGGCCACCAGGTCGGGGTGCGCAGCGGCGTACGGCGGGGTGAGCCACCGGCTGACCACCGGCTCGGCGATCGCGCCGGTGCCCTCGGCGCGCACGGTGCGCGCCCGGTCCGCCCAGCTGGCCGCGTTGCCGGTGTGCGCCGAGCTGCACAGCACCGCCAGGGTGAGCACCCGCTGCGGCTCGCGCACGGCCAGCCGCAGCCCGGTCATCCCGCCGATCGACACCCCGGCGACGTGCGCCCGGGCGACCCCCAGTCGGTCCAGCAGCGCGACGACGTCGTCGGCCAGGTCGTCGATCGTGGCGTCGCCGGGCCCCGACGGCGAGCGGCCGTGGCCGCGGGTGTCGTAGCGGACCACCCGGAACCGCTCGGTCAGCGCCGGCACCTGCGGGTCCCACATGGACAGGTCCGAGCCGAGTGAGTTGGACAGCAGCAGCACCGGCGCCTCGGCCGGGCCCTCGACGACGGCGTGCACCTCGACGGCGGTCACGGGTGTCCTCCCTGCATCGCGATGGTGTGGGCGGCGAGGGCGGCGTCCACCTGGGCACCGGCCTCACCGACGTCCGGGGTGCCGTCGGCGACCAGTGCGGCGCCGTCGACGTCGGTGCGCTCGGCCACGAGGTCGGCCAGCGGGCGACCGGCCGCGGCCGCCTCCCGCACCGCGGCGGCGGCGGCGTCGTGCGCCGCACCCCCGCCGAGCGCCGGGGTGAGCGCCTCGGCCAGCGCCCCGGCCAGCTGCGGGTCACCGGCCGCGGCCACGGTCCGCGCCATCCGCTCGGTGTCCAGCCGCAGCGAGGACAGGCACTCGGCCAGCCAGGACGCCGCGGAGCCGACCGTGCCCAGCAGGTCGGTCAGGGTCGGCCACTCCGCGTGCCAGGTGCCCGCGCCGCGCTCGTGCTCCTGCTCCATCGCGGCGAACAGGGTGGCCACCAGGCCGGGGGCGCGGCGGGCGCAGGCCCGGGCGGAGACCGCGGCCACCGGGTTGGCCTTGTGCGGCATCGCCGAGGAGCCGCCGCGCCCCTCGGCCACCTCGGCCACCTCGGCGACCTCGGTCTGGGCCAGCAGGACGACGTCCAGGGCGATCGTGGCCACCACCCCGGCCGCTGCGCCGAGCACGCCGGCGACGTCGGCGATCGGCAGCCGCACGGTGAACCAGGGCACCTCGGTGGTGGCCAGCCCGAGCTCGGCGGCCAGCTCCCGGCGCAGGTCGACCCCGGAGCCCGAGCTGGCGGCCAGCGTGCCGACCGCCCCGCCGTACTGGACCGGCAGCGCCGCCGTCACCGCGGCGATCCGAGCGCGCACGCCGTCCAGCCCGGCGAGCCAGGTGGCGGCCTTGAGGCCGGCGGTGATCGGCAGCGCCTGCTGCAGCAGCGTGCGGCCCATCAGCACGTCGTCCCGGTGCGTGCCCGCCAGCCGGGCGCAGGTCTCCGCGGCCGCGGCCAGGTCGGTGTCGATCAGGTGCAGGCCGCGCCGGGCCAGCAGCACCGCCGCGGTGTCCACGACGTCCTGGCTGGTGGCGCCGACGTGCACCGCGCGGGCCGCGTGCGGGCCCACGGCGTCCTGGAGCGCCCGGACCAGCGGGGGCACCGGGTTGCCGGCGTCCCCGGCCCGGGCGTACACCGCCGGCAGGTCCAGCACGGTCGGGTCGGCGCACACCCGGCTCACCTCGTCCGCGGCCGTGCCGGCCACCAGGCCGACCCGGGCGGCGGCGCGGGCCAGCGCACCCTCCACCTCCAGCAGGGCCACCAGCCACGCGTCCCCGGCGGTGCCGGCCGAGACGGGGCCGCGGGCGAAGGTCGCGTCGAGGATCACGCGCCCATCCTGGCGGGTGCTCCCCCGTGGCCGGTGCTCACACTGCGAAGAAGACGGTCTCGTCCATGCCCTGGGCCGTGCAGCCCTGCAGGTGGATGTCCAGCACGTAGCCGTCCTCGCTGGGCTGGGCGATCAGCGTGGCCCGCGCGGCGTCGTCCGGGAGGCTGCGCAGCACGGCGTCCTCCGCGTTGGCGGCGGCCTCGTCGGCGAAGTAGATGCGGGTGACGAGCCGGTCGAGCAGGCCGCGGGCGAAGACCGAGACGTCGACGTGCGGCGCCTGCAGGCCGCCCTCCCCGTCCGGCACCCGGCCGGGCTTGAGCGTGCGGACGGCGTAGGCACCGCCGTCGACCGTGTGCGACCGCCCCACGCCCCGGAAGCCGGGGGTGGCGACGGCGCCGCGGGGGTCGTCCGGGTGCGCGAAGCGGCCGTCCGGGTCGGCCTGCCAGGTCTCGATCATGCCGTCGGGCACCAGGTCGCCGTTGCCGTCGAAGACCCGGCCGCGCAACCAGACGGCACCCGGGGTGCCCTCGGCGACGACGTCCGGGCCGTCGGGCCAGGTCAGGCCGATCGCCAGGTACGGCCCGACCGTCGAGCTGGGGGTCGTGCCCAGCCGGAAGGGCTCGGTCAGGAAGCCGGTGCCGCGCCGCGGCGTCCCCTGCCGGCGGTCGTTGGTCTCGTCGGCGGCCAGCACCAGGGGGGACAGTCGGTCGGCGCTCACGCGACATCTCCGTCGTCATCGGTCTCGAAGGGGGTCTGTTCGCGGCCGCGCAGCACGATGTCCCACTGGAACGCCAGCGCCCAGTTGGGCTGGGTCCGCTCCAGGTCGAACCGGCTGATCGCCCGGTGCCGCGCCGTGGTCGGCATGGAGTTGAAGATCGGGTCCTGCCCGAACAGCGGGTCGTCCGGGAAGTACATCTGGGTGACCAGCCGCTGGGTGAACGCCTGGCCGAAGAGGCTGAAGTGGATGTGCGCCGGCCGCCAGGCGTTGTGGTGGTTGCCCCACGGGTAGGCCCCGGGCTTGACGGTGGTGAACTCGTAGCGCCCCAGGTCGTCGGTCACCACCCGGCCCAGCCCGTCGAAGTGCGGGTCCAGCGGGGCGGGCCAGTTGTCGACCACGTGCCGGTAGCGGCCGGCGGCGTTGGCCTGCCAGATCTCGACGAGGGCGTGCGGCACCGGGCGGCCGTCGCTGTCGAGCACCCGGCCGTAGACGATGATCCGCTGGCCCTGGGCCTCGCCGCCCTGGCGCAGGGTCAGGTCGGCGTCGGCGGCGGCGACCATGTCCTCGCCGAGCACCGGGCCGGTGACCTCGGTCAGCCGGTGCGGCAGGTCGACCGGGGTGCGCAGCGGGGCCCGGGACGCCGTGCTCCTGTAGCCGGGGTAGGCCACCGGGGTGCGCCCGTCGGCGGGCTCCCGGAGGTAGCGGGGCAGCACCAGGGCACTGTCCGACGCCGGTCGCGGCTCGCGAGATGTGGTCCCGGTCATGCCCGGACCGTACGGCCCGGCAGTACGCTGCCGGAAGCAACTTCTTCCGCTGAGCAGAAGGTGGGGCGACGTGGCCGGTGGTGCCGCCGCGACCGGTCGATCGGTCACCTCGCGGGCGCTCGGCGTCCTGGACGCCTTCGACGCCGCCCACCCCCGGCTCAGCCTCTCCGAGATCGCCGAGCGGTCGGGCACCCCGCTGACCACGACCCACCGGCTGCTCGCCGAACTCGCCGCCTGGGGCGCCCTGGTCCGCCGCAGCGACGGACGGTACGAGATCGGCCGCAAGCTCTGGGACCTCGGGCTGCTCGCCCCGGTCGACCTGGAGCTGCGCCAGGTCGCCTCGCCGTTCCTGCTCGACGTGCACACCGCCACCCGCGACACCGTGCACCTGGCGGTCCGCGAGGGCACCAAGGCGCTCTACGTCGAGCGGATCTCCGGCCGCGAGTCGGTGCCCGTGGTCAGCCAGGTCGGCAGCCGGCTGCCGCTGCACGCCACCGGGGTGGGCAAGGTGCTGCTGGCCTCCGCGCCGGACGACGTCCTGGAGCAGGTGCTCCGGCAGCCGACCCGGGAGACCCGGCACACCGTCGTCGACGCCGGGCTGCTGAGCCGGGAGCTCGCCGAGGTGCGCCGCCGCGGCTGGGCCCGCACCGCGGAGGAGATGAGCCTGGGCGCGGCCTCGGTCGCCGTCCCGGTGACCGTGGAGCGGCTGTCCGGGCCGATCGTCGTCGCCGCGCTCGGCATCGTCGTCCCGGCCCACCGCCGCGACGTCGCCCGACTGGCCCCGGTGCTGCAGGTGGCGGCCCGGGGCATCGGCCGGGCCCTGGCGCGCACCGAGCAGTTCCGCTGATCCTTCCGCCCAGCGGGAGGAGGAGGTCGCCCGACGTCGGCGGCGGGGGTCACACTCGGGCGATGCGCACCCAGGTGGGGATCATCGGAGCCGGCCCGGCGGGACTGCTGCTGTCCCGGCTCCTGCAGCTGCAGGGCATCGACACCGTCGTCCTGGAGAACCGCTCCCGCGCCTACGTCGAGGCCCGGATCCGCGCCGGGATCCTGGAGCAGCACACCGTCTCCACGCTGATCGACGCCGGCATGGGCGACCGGCTGCAGCGCGAGGGCCTGCCGCACGACGGCATCTTCCTGCAGTACCCCGGCACCCGGCACCACCTGGACTTCCCCGAGCTCTGCGGGCGCAAGGTGTGGGTCTACGGCCAGACCGAGGTGACCAAGGACCTCATCTCCGCCCAGCTCGACGGCGGCCCGCCGCTGCTGTTCGAGGTCTCCGACGTCACCCCCGAGGACGTCGACACCGACCACCCGCGGATCCGGTTCACCGACGCCGACGGCGTGCCCCAGGTGCTCGAGTGCGACGCCATCGCCGGCACCGACGGCTTCCACGGCGTCTCCCGCCCGGTGGTCACCGCCGGCACCTCCGGCCGGCTGTGGGAGCGCACCTACCCCTACGCCTGGCTGGGCATCCTGGCCGACGTCGCCCCGTCGGAGGACGAGCTCGTCTACGCCTGGCACCCCGACGGCTTCGCGCTGCTGTCGATGCGCTCGCCGTCGGTGTCGCGGCTGTACCTGCAGGTCGACCCGGACGAGAAGATCGAGGACTGGTCGGACGACCGGATCTGGGACGGGCTGTCCACCCGGTTCGCCCTCGACGGCTGGGAGCTGGAGACCGGCCCGGTCACCGAGAAGTCGATCCTGCCGATGCGCTCGTTCGTCAGCGCGCCGATGCGCCGCGGCCGGCTCTTCCTGGCCGGCGACGCCGCGCACATCGTCCCGCCGACCGGCGCCAAGGGCCTCAACCTCGCCGTCGCCGACGTCACCCTGCTCGCCACCGCACTGGTCCGGCTGCTGGCCGAGAAGCAGACCGACCTGGTCGACAGCTACTCCGACCGGGCGCTCGCGCGGGTCTGGCGGTGCACCCACTTCTCCTGGTGGATGACCTCGATGCTGCACCGCGCCGGCGACGACTTCGACGCCGAGCTGCAGCTGTCCCAGCTCCGCCGGGTCTGTTCGTCCGAGGCCGCCGCCCGCGAACTCGCTGAGAACTACACCGGCCTCCCCCTCGACGCCTGACCCCTCGACCACCAAAATGGCCATCTTGGTGGCTGAGGGTCGGGACGGCGCTCGGTCCGGGCTGTCGCGGAACCGCGTGCACTGGCAGACTCTGACGGGGCGGATCGTCCAATTGCGGTCGACAAGTCGACGTCAACTGTCAGACTTCGCGCATCAGATGATCGACTTCGGCTACTTCTGCCCAGTGCGACACCGGACACGGACCAGTCCGCACCACTAACTTCTCCACCATGCTCTCGACGCTCCTGACCATCGCCGGCGTCCTCGTGGGGCTGTTCGTCCTGCTCTCCCTGATCGTGCACCTCAGTGCCCGCCCGGCCACCCGGGGCAGCACGACGGGCAGCCGTGCACCGGGCTGGGTGAGCGACGCCGGGCAGCCGCACCCCGACCCGTGGGCGCCGCTGTCGACCACGAGCACCCAGATCCGCACCGTCCGCTGAGCTGACCCGCGACCCGGCGGTGGTCCGGCGCGGGAGTTCCGGCCCCGGCTAGGCTCGCCGCGATGACCAGCGACTCGCCCGCGCTGCAGGTCTACCCGATCGGTCAGCTGATCGGCGTCCGCGCGGTCGTGGACCAGTTCGACGTCCGGGTCGGTGCGGCCCTGCACAGCCTCACCTCGGCGGAGTTCGGGGTCTGGGCGATGGCGCACGGGCCGGCGGACCACCAGCCGCGCCCGTGGACCCCGGACGCGCTGGCCGCGCAGGCCGAGGCGGTCGGCCTCCCGGACTGCGCGCAGCGACTGGCCCGGCTGCAGGAGCAGGGTCTGGTCGCCCTCGCCGCGCCGGGCACCGACTCGGCCCGCGACCTGGCCCGCCGGGTCCGGATGGTGCCCCTGGTGCTGGGGCTGGGGAACAGCGGGGCCGCGCCGGACGCCTACGCGGTCGGGCTGCCCGGCCGCCCGCTCGCCGTGCTGTCGGCCGCCGCCTACGACCTGTTCGAGTGGGCGCACATGGAGACCAGCCTGTGGCGGGCCTGCGAGGGCGCCGCGGCCACCGCGGAACGGGTCGGCATCACCGACCCCCTCGCCACCGACCCGGACGCGCTGTTGACCTCGCTGCTGGAGGACCTGCACCGGCTCCTCACCCCCAACGCCGTCCACCTGGACACCTGGGCGGTGAGCTGATGGCCACCGCCGACCCGGTGCACCCGGCGGAGGAGGCGCTCGTCTTCCCCGTCGGCCATCCCATGGGCGCCTTCCACCAGCACCGCGGGGAGCCACCGAGCTACTGGGTGGTGCGGCTGGGCTGGGACAGCCCGCTGCTGGGCGACCAGACCACCGCCGACGTGTGGACGCTGACGCACGGGGTGCCCAGCCGGGTGCAGGACGGCATGCCGTGGACCCGGACCGCGGTGCGCCAGGCAGCCGAGGAGGCCGGGGTCCCCGACTGTGACCTCGTGCTCGACGCGCTCATCGAGCGGGGGCTGGTGGCCGAGCTCCTCCCCGGCTCCGAGCCGGCCGCCGAGTTCGCCCGCACGCACCGGGTCCAGTCGCTGCTGCTCGGGCTGGGCGAGCCGCCCGGCCGGCCGGGTGTCGACGGGATCGGCCTGCTGGGCACCCCGGCGTCGGCCCTGGTGGGGCCGGCCACCTACGAGTTCTGGCAGTGGGCCCACCTGTGGCCGACGCTGGCCGACGCGGCCGTCGGGCTGGCCGAGATGGCCGGCCAGGCGCCGGACCCGGACCCGGCCGACACCGACCCCGCCGCGGTGCTGGACCGGTCGTTCCGGGAGCTGCACCGGCTGCTGTCCGGCAACGCCGTCTACCTGGACCGGTCCCTCGCCGTGGCCGACGCGGCCCGCGACGCCGGCGGCTGAACCCACCGTCCGGCGGGGTGGTCCGTCAGCCGCCGCCGGTCATCAGCTCGGCGGCCCGCTCCCCGATCGCCACGGCCGTCGCCGCCGGCCCGCGGGACGGCACCACCGGCATCACCGAGGTGTCCACCACCCGCAGGCCCGCCACCCCCCGCACGCGCAGGTGCTGGTCGACCACCGCCCCGGGGTCGGTGGCCGGCCCCATCCGGGCGCTGCCGGCCAGGTGCACGGCGGTCGCCAGGTGCGCCCGGGTCCACCTGTCCAGTTCCCGGTCGTCGGCCAGGACGTCGTCGGGCAGGCCGGTGCGCTCGGCGACCAGCGGGACGAAGGCCGGGGTCCGCAGCAGCTCGGCGGCCAGCCGGACGCCGGCCCGCAGCCGGCGCCGGTCGGCGTCCTGCGTCAGGTAGCGGTACTGGATCCGTGGCTGCACCAGCGGTTCGGCGGTGGTCAGGCTGATGCGCCCGCGGCTCTCCTCCTGCTGCAGGGCCACGGCGAGGTAGAGGTCGTCCCGCCGGCGCGCGGAGTCCAGCAGCCGCGGCACGGAGGCCCCCCGCAACGCCCGCAGCGTCGCCGCGGGCCGGCGCAGCACCTCGGCCACGCCGGAAAGCGCCGACCCCGAGGACCGCGACAGCATCACCTGCCGGAACGGCTTGAGCCAGGGCATGACCTCGAGGTGGTCGGCGGTGTTGAGGGCGGTGGCCAGCGGGAGCAGCCCGCGGGGCATCGGGGTGCGCCGGGACGGCCGGTAGGTCACGTAGACGTCGGGGTGGTCGCTGAACCCCTGCCCCACTCCCGGGACGTCGGCGACGACGGCGACGCCGGTGGCCCGCAGGTGGTCGGCGGGGCCGATCCCGGACAGCAGGAGCAGGTGCGGGGAACCGACGGCGCCGGCCGACAACACGACCTCCGCGGCGCGCACCGGGCCGCGGTCGGTCTGCACGCCCACCGCCCGGCCGTGCTCCACCAGCACCCGGGTCACCCGCACCCCGCCCCGCACGGTCAGCCCGGGCCGCCCCCGGCGCGGGGAGAGGTAGGCCATCGCGGTGTTGACCCGCACGCCGTCGGCGACGGTGAACGGCACCGGGCCGTGCCCGGGCGGGCCGTCGGCGTTCTTGTCCGGCTCGGCCGGGAAGCCCAGCGCGTCGCAGGCGCCGGCGAAGGCATCGGTGACGGGATGCGGCTCGTGCACCCGGGTGACCGGCAGCGGGCCGGTCGAGCCGTGCCCGGGGCGGTCGCCGTAGTCGGCGTCGCTCTCGCACCGGGCGAAGGCCGGGCGCAGCGCGTCGGCCGACCACAGGTCGTTGCCGGCGGCGGCCCAGCCCTCGAGGTCGGCGCGGGTGGCCCGGATGAAGTACGTGCCGTTCAGCGCGCTGGAGCCGCCCAGCACCTTCCCCCGGGGCACCGGCCAGCGCAGGTCGTCGGTGAGCTCTCCGGTGAGCTCCCAGTTCGCCGGGTGGCCGGGGGTCGCGGCCCCCATCGTCGCGGCGTCCCGGATCGTCGCGGGGAAGTCCTCCGGCCGCGGGTGGTCGGCGCCGGCCTCCAGGACCAGCACCCGCCGGCCGGCGTCGACCAGGCGGGCGGCCAGCGCGCAGCCGGCGGAACCGGCGCCGACGACCACGACGTCCCACTCCCCGGCCGGCTCCACCCCCGGAACAGTAGGACGGTGGCCGGTCAGGCCAGCCGCACCCGGTCCCCGGCGGGCTCCACCCGGCCCTCGGCGGCCAGCTTGGCCAGCGTGGCCCGGGTCGACTGGGCGGCGGCCGGCCAGACCGCCTGCGGCACGCCCGCGTAGACCACGGCGACCAGCTCCTCGACCGTCCGGGCGCCGGCCGCGAGGGCGTCGAGCAGCTGCTGCTCCCGGTACGCCCGGTGGGCCAGGTAGAACCGCAGCACCGCCCCGGGGTCGGTGGTCAGCTCGGGCCCGTGGCCGCAGTACAGCGCCGAGGGCCCCAGGTCGTGCACTCGGCGCAGCGACTCGAGGTAGGCCAGCACGTCGCCCTCGGGATGGGTGACCACGGAGGTGCCCCGGCCGAGCACGTGGTCGCCGACCAGAACCGCCCCGGAGGCCAGCCGGAAGGCCAGGTGGTCGGCGGTGTGCCCGGGCGTGGGGACGACGTCCAGCGTCGTCCCCGCCAGCTCCAGCCGCTCCCCTGCCCGGAGCAGCCGGCCACCCGGTCCGGCGACCTCACCGGTGGCGGCGGCGACCGGTGCACCGAAGTGCCGGCCCCAGGGCAGCGCCGCCTCGGCGTGGTCAGCGTGGTGGTGGGTGACCAGCACGGCCACCACCCGGGCGCCGCGGGCGGCCAGCGCGGCCTCGACGGCGGCCAGGTGGGCGGCGTCGTCCGGGCCGGGGTCGACGACGACGGCCTGACCCGAGCCCGGTTCGCCCACCAGGTGGGTGTTCGTGCCGTCCAGCGTCATCGGCGAGGGGTTCGGGGCCAGCACCCGGGTGACCAGCGGCTCGGGGTCCGCGACCGGGGCCATCTCCCCGGGCGGGGGCAGCGCCCAGCTGGTCCGCGGGTCGACGGGGGCGGTCACGCGGAGCACCGTAACCGGCCCCGGCGGGCCTCGGTGCTCGTCGCCGGCAGCGGATACCGTCGAGGTCATGCGCGCACTCGCCACCCCCTTCCGCGCCGGTCTCGCCACCGTCGCCGTCGTCCTCCTGTCGGCGTGCGGCAGCGACGACGAGCAGCCCGACGCCGCGTCGACGACCAGCAGCCCGACCAGCTCCGCCTCCGCCGAGGCCACCACCTCCGACGAGGAGGTGCAGGCGTTCTGCACCGAGGCCGAGGCCGTGCTCACCGCCCCCGAGGCAGCCGAGCTGACCCAGGAGGAGCTGCTCGACCAGACCATCGCCCAGCTGGAGGAGCTGGACGCCCCGGCCGAGATCAGCGCCGACTGGGACGTCCTGATCGACACGTTCGTCGGCATCCGGGACACCCTCGGCGACATCGACCTGACCACCCCGGAGGGCCAGGCCAGCGCGGAGCAGGCGCTCGCCGAGATCGAGGCGCAGGCGACCGAGTCCCAGACCCGGCTGGACGCCTGGATCACGGAGAACTGCGACAACGCCTGACCCCCGACGCACCGCGGCCCGGCCCCCTCCCCAGGGTGCCGGGCCGCAGTGCGCTGCACCGGTCGTCGTCCAGGGCTCAGCCGCAGCCCCGGATCGTGATGCCGCGGTCCCGCAGCCACGGCACCGGGTCGACCTGGCCGCTGTGCATCGCCCCGCCGGGGTGGACCTCGAAGTGCAGGTGCGGCCCGGTCGACTGGCCCCGGTTGCCCACCTCGGCGATCTGCTCACCGGCCGCGACCCGCTCCCCGGCGCGGACGAAGATCCGGTTCACGTGCCCGTACACGGTGATCGCACCGTCGTCCCCGCGGAGGTAGACCGCCAGCCCGAAGCCGGTCGCCGGCCCAGCCCGCTGGACCACCCCGGCCGAGGCGGCGTGCACCGGCGTGCCGATCGGCGCGCCGATGTCGACGCCGAAGTGGGTGACCCCCCAGCGTGAGCCGAAGCAGCTGCTGGTGATGCCGACGGTCGGCCGGGCGTAGCCGGACCCGGCGGTGTCGGCGTCCGCCAGGAGTGCCTGCCGGTCGTCGGCGAGCGCCTGGGCGCGGGCCTGCTCCTCGGCCAGCCGGGCCGCGGCCTCCTCGGCCGCCTTCTGCTGCTGCCACACCTCGAAGGCGTTGCGGGCTCCCTGCAGGGTGAGCAGCTGAACCTGGGCGTCCTGCAGCTGCTGGTCCAGCGCCGCCTTGTCCGCGGTCACCTGGGTGTACACCGACTGCTGGTTGGCCAGCTGCCGCTCGGCCTCCACCCGGGCCGCCTCGGCCGCCGCCTCGGCCGCCACCTTCTCGTCCCGGGCCGCCCGCGCGGCCGCGTCGGCCTGGGCCTGCGCCACCCGGGCCGCCTCCATCACCCCCAGGACGTCGACCTGGTGGTCGCCGACGTAGGACAGCATCGCGGCCTTCTGCACCAGCTCGGCCGGCCCGCCGACGTCCAGCAGCGCCATCTCGCTGGTGAGCTCGCCGCCGTTCTTGTACGTGTCCCGCGAGAACTCGGCGATCCGTGCCTGGGCGGCGGCGACGGCGTCGGCCGCGGCCTGCAGGTCCTGCGCCGTCCGTGCGGCCGCGGCCTCGGCCTGCACCCGGGCCTCCTCCGCCGCCAGGTAGACGGTGCCGGCGGCCTCGGCCAGCACCTGGACCTGCTCCAGCTGTGCCTCGGCGGCGGCCACCTGCGCGGCGATCCGGCCGACCTCGGCCGCGGCCGCGTCCTGCGCCGACTGGGCACCGGCCAGCTGTTCGTCACTCGGGTTGACCGGCTCGGCCCGCGCGATGCCACCCCCGGCTCCGACCAGCACGGCCGCGACGGCCGCGGTGAGCGCACCGGCCAGCAGTCGGGACGGCCGGCGGCGTCCGGCGCGGACCCGGCAGCCGGCCGCCGTGGCCGGGCGCCGTACGTGCTGCGTCATGGTCGCTCCCTGGGGAAGAGGGATGGACGGGTGGACGCAGCGAGCGTCCCAGTCGCACCACCAGTCACAGATGCAACACGCGCAGCTACCGCGCGTCCGTCTCAAAGAGCTCGGTCATCGCCGCACCCGGTCCCCCTGTGCCCATGTCGACCCGACAGGTCAGGGCGCGCCCGGTCGCCCCAGCTCCTCGGCGAGCCGGCTGAGCTCGTCCCCCCCGGCCATCATGTCGGTCAACTGCTCCCGGGTCACGTCCGCCTTGGCGAAGTCGCCCATGCTCCGGCCGCGGTTGAGCAGCAGGAAGCGGTCGCCCACCGGGTGCGCGTGGTGCGGGTTGTGGGTGATGAAGACGACGCCGAGCCCCTGGTCGCGGGCCTGGGCGATGTAGCGCAGCACCACGGCGGCCTGCTTGACGCCCAGCGCAGACGTCGGCTCGTCCAGGATCAGCACCCGGGCCCCGAAGTGGACCGCACGGGCGATCGCCACCGACTGCCGCTCGCCACCGGAGAGCGTGCCGACCGGCTGGTCGGGGTCACGGATGTCGATGCCCATCGCCGCCAGCTCACGGCGGGTGACGTCCTTGGCCGTCGCCCGGTCGAACCGCCGGAACGGGCCCCAGCCGGTCGTCGGCTCCGAGCCGAGGAAGAAGTTCCGCCAGATCGACATCAGCGGGATCATCGCCAGGTCCTGGTAGACGGTGGCGATGCCGGCGTCCAGCGCCTCGCGCGGCGCGTCGAAGTCGACCGCTCCACCGTCCAGGAACAGCTGTCCCCGGGTGGGCCGGTGCACCCCGGAGAGCACCTTGATCAGCGTCGACTTGCCCGCGCCGTTGTCCCCCAGCACGCAGGTGACCTGCCCGGCGCGCACGCTGGAGGAGATGCCGTCGAGCGCGATGACCGAACCGAAGTCCTTGCCGATGTCGCGCAGCTCCAGCAGCGGGGTGTCCCCGGGCGCGGCCGGTCGGTCGGCTGCGGCGCTCATCGCGGAGCCGCCTCGGCGTAGCGCCGGACCAGCCGGTTGGTCAGCACCGCGAGCAGCAACATGGCCCCGAGGAAGAAGTAGAACCAGTCGGCGTCCCAGTTCAGGTAGACGATCCCCTGCTGGGTCATGCCGAAGATCAGCGCGCCGAGCGCCGCGCCGATGGCCGAGCCGTACCCGCCGGTGAGCAGGCAGCCGCCGATCACGGCCGCGACGATGTAGATCAGCTCCTGGCCGGTGCCGGTGTTGGCCTGCACGGAGGTGAGCCGCACGGCGGTGATCGAGCCGACCAGCCACGCGGCGGTCGCGGTGGTCATGAACAGCACGATCGTCGTCCGCCGCGCCGGGACCCCGACGTTGCGGCTGGCGACCTCGTCACCGCCGGTGGCGAAGACCCAGTTGCCGAACCGGGTGCGCACCAGCACCCAGGCGGCCAGCGCGGTGACCAGCAGCCACCAGAGGACGGCGATCCGGAACGGCTGCCCGAAGACCTCGACCGTGGACGCCAGCACCAGCTCGGCCGAGTGGTAGCCGGACGCATCGGCCAGCCCCCGCACCTGGACCGTGCCGGTGAACGCCTTGGTGAGCCCCAGGTTGAGCCCCTGCAGCATCAGGAAGGTGCCCAGCGTGATGATGAAGCTGGGCAGGCCGGTGCGGGTGACCAGCCAGCCGTTGAAGGCGCCGATCCCCAGCGCCAGCACCAGCGCCGCGGCGATCGCCACCCAGATGTTCTGCTGGAACTCCACCGCCACGACGCCCACGGTCAGCGCGGTGGTGCCGGTCATCACCCCGGCGGAGAGGTCGAAGTGCCCGCCGATCATCAGCAGGGCGACGGCGACCGCCATGATCCCCAGGATCGAGGCGACGTCCAGCCAGTTGGCCACCCCGGCCAGCGACCGGAAGACGTCGGACTGGGCGGAGAAGAACCCCAGGATGACGACGGCACCGATCAGCGACCCGAGCTCGGGCTTGACCAGCAGCCGCCGCCACGGGCTGACCCGGGCGACGCGTTCGTCGGCGCGCGTCGGCCCGTCGACGGGCGCCTCCCGGGTCGCGCTCAGCGGGTCCCTGCCGAGGCCAGGTCCGCGATCTCGTCGACGTTCTCGGCGTCGACGATCGCCGGGCCGGTCAGCACCGGCTGGCCGCCACCGACGGTGTTGCGGTTCTCCGCGTACAGCTTGAGCATCACGAGCGGCAGGTAGCCCTGCTCGTACTGCTGCTGGTCGACGGCGAAGGAGATCGTGCCGTCCTGGATGGCTGCGATGACGTCGCCGTTGAGGTCGAAGGTGGCGATCTCGGCGTCGGACCCGGCGTCGTCGGCGGCGGAGGCGGCCACCGAGGCCACGGCGGAGTTCAGCGTGAGCACCGCGTCGATCGAGGGGTCGCTCTGCAGCTGCGAGGTGATCGTCGACTGGGCCGCCTGCAGGTCGTTGATGTCCACCTGGAGCAGCCGGACGTCGGTGCCCAGCCCCTGCGAGGCACCGTCGCAGCGCTGCTCGAGGCCGATGTTGCCCGCCTCGTGCACCACGCAGAGCACGTTCTGCGCGCCGTCGGCGGCCAGTCGCTGCCCGGCCCCGATGCCGGCGATCGTCTCGTCCTGACCGACGTGCCCGATGGCACCGAACTCGGCCGACCGGTCTCCCCCCGAGTTGATCGTGACGACCGGGATGCCGGCGTCCACCGCCGCGCCGATCGAGTCCTCGAGCGCGTCCGGGTTCGCCAGCGAGACGACGATCCCGTCGACGTCCTGGTTCACCGCGGCCTCGATCAGCTGGGACTGGCGCTGCGGGTCACCGTCGCTCTGGTAGTCGACCCCCACACCCAGGTCCTCGCCGGCCGCCTCAGCGCCGTTCTGGACCACGTCCCAGAAGGCGTCACCGGCCGACCCGTGGGTGACGACGGCGAAGTCGAGGTCACCGGAGGCGGTCGCACCGCCGCCGTCCCCGCTCTCGTCGCCCCCGCCGGAGTTCTCCGTGGAGCAGGCGCTCATCAACAGGGGTGCCGCCAGGGCGAGTGCGAGCAGCCGCTTGGGTCGAGCCATCGTGTGCGTGTCCTCCTGTGTGGCGGCGCAGCGATGCCCCGCTGATGTCCTCCACCGATCGGGCCTCGACTCGGCCCACCCGGAGGAGTGTGCGGCACCGGGATCGACCGGTGCCTGTCGTCAGCCCCTGATCATGCCCGCCCTGCCGACCGGACACGGCACGGACCTCCACACCGAGACCCCGTCGTTGCCGTCGCTCGCCACCCGGTACCCCGCCCGGCGGCGGGCGGACACGGGCGCAGCGGCCCGCGGCTGCCTAGGCTGCCGGTCGTGGACGTGATGGGCTCCGGGCACGAACAGGTCGTCTTCTGCTCCGACCCCGGGTCGGGGCTGCGCGCGGTGATCGCGGTGTACTCCACCGCGCTCGGCCCGGCGCTCGGCGGCACCCGGTTCTTCCCCTACGCCTCCGAGGAGGCCGCGGTGGCCGACGCGCTGGCGCTGTCGAAGGCGATGGCCTACAAGAACAGCCTGGCCGGCCTCGACCTCGGCGGTGGCAAGGCGGTGATCATCGGCGACCCGCGCACCGACAAGACCGAGGCCCTGCTGCGCGCCTACGGCCGCTTCGTGGAGAGCCTGGGCGGGCGCTACCTCACCGCCTGCGACGTCGGCACCTACAACGCCGACCTGGACGTCGTCGCCCGGGAGACCCGCTTCGCGCACGGCCGGTCCGAGGCCTTCGGCGGCTGCGGCGACTCCTCGGTGCTCACCGCCTTCGGTGTCTTCCAGGGCATGCGGGCCGCGGCCCAGCACCGCTGGGGCGCCCCGACCCTGGCCGGGCGCACCGTCGCCGTGGCCGGCGTGGGCAAGGTCGGCAGCTGGCTGGTCGACCGGCTGGTCACCGACGGCGCGTCCGTCGTCGTCACCGACGTCGACCCGGCTGCGGTCGCGCGGGTCCGGGCGCGGCACCCGCAGGTCTCTGCCGTCGCCGACACCGCGGCCCTGGTGCGCACGCCGCACGACGTCTACGCCCCCTGCGCCCTCGGTGGTGCCCTGGACGACGAGACCGTGGCCGTCCTGCCCGCCCAGATCGTCTGTGGCGGCGCCAACAACCAACTGGCCCACGAGGGCACCGCCGAGCTGCTCCGCTCCCGGGGAGTCCTCTACGCCCCCGACTACCTGGTGAACGCCGGCGGCGTGATCCAGGTCGAGGACGAACGGCACGGGTTCTCCTTCGCCCGCGCCGAGTCCAAGGCCACCTCGATCTTCGACGTGGCCCTGCGGGTGTTCGCCGCCGCCGATGCCGAGGACGTCTCCCCGGCCGTGGCCGCCGACCGGCTCGCCGAGGAGCGGATGACCTCGGTCGGGCGGCTGGCGACCATCCGGCTGCCCCGCTGACCCCTCCCCAGAGCCGTTCCGGGTGAGACCCCGGTCACATCCACCTCCGGATGAGGGTCCTGCGGGGTGCGCTGTGTGCTCGTGACCGATCCGTGTCGTAAGCTCGGCCAAGGACACAGTCACTCAGTCGGGGTCGCCACACGGGCCGTCCAGCCCAGTGCTGGAGACGACCCGCACTCCGTCACGAGGGGGTCGAGCCATGGGGCGCGGCCGAGCGAAGGCCAAGCAGACACGCGTGGCCCGTGAGCTCAAGTACAGCTCACCCAACACCGACCTCACTGCCCTCCAGCGAGAACTGGCTGGACAGCCGTCGTCGTTCCCCTCCCGGGGGCCGAAGGACGACGACGAGGACGACACGCACGTCGGGAGCTGGTCGCAGGAAGACGAGGACGACGACTGGGCTGCCAGTCGTTGACCCGCTGAGCCCGCGACCCAGCCCCTGAGACACGGCAGCACCGCCCCTCCTCCGGGAGGGGCGGTGCTGTCGTGCGTCCTGGGCAGGCCGACTCCACGGAGACCGGCCGGCCGGCTCAGCGGTAGGAGCCGACCAGCCGGGCCGAGGCCTCTCCGTCGTGTGCCCCGACCGTGCCGGCCACCCAGGCCGGGACGCCGCGGGCGAGGAGCTGCTCGACCGCCCGGTCCGCGTGCTCGGGGGCGACCGCGGCCACCATGCCGACCCCGCAGTTGAACGCCCGCTCGGACTCCGTGCGGGGGACGCCGTGCTCCTCCAGCAGCCGCACCACCGCGGGCAGCGCCCAGCTGCTCCGGTCCAGCACCGCTTCCAGGCCGGCCGGGACGACGCGGACGGTGTTGCCGGCCAGCCCGCCCCCGGTGATGTGGGCGAAGGCGTGCACCGTCTCCACCCCCAGCTGATCGACCAGCGCCAGGCAGTCGCGGGCGTAGATGCGGGTGGGCTCGAGCAGTTCGTCCCCGAGCGGACGGCCCAGGCCGGCCGGGGTGCCGGTCAGGTCCAGCCCGGCCCGGTCGACGACCCGGCGCACCAGTGAGTAGCCGTTGGAGTGCAGCCCGGAGGAGGCCATGGCGACGATGACGTCACCGGAGCGCACCCGCTCCGGCCCGAGGACGGCGTCGGCCTCCACGACCCCGACCGCGGTGGCGGCCAGGTCGTAGTCGTCCGCGCCCATGAGGTCGCCGTGCTCGGCGGTCTCCCCGCCCACCAGCGCGGCACCGGCCTGCGTGCAGCCCTCCGCGATCCCGGTGACGATGGCGGCGATCCGCTCCGGCACGACGCGACCGCAGGCGACGTAGTCCTGCAGGAACAGCGGCTCGGCCCCGCAGGCGACCAGGTCGTCGACGACCATGGCGACCAGGTCGATCCCGACGGTGTCGTGCCGGTCCAGCGCCCGGGCCAGCGCGATCTTGGTGCCCACGCCGTCGGTCGAGGACGCCAGCAGCGGCTTGCGGTACTTGGCGGTGTCCAGAGCGAACAGCCCGGCGAACCCGCCCAGCCCACCGACGACCTCCGGGCGGTTGGTCTTCTCCACCGCCGCCCGCATCAGGGTGACGGCCCGCTCGCCGGCGTCGATGTCCACGCCGGAGGCGGCGTAGGTCAGCTCGCCCTCGTGGGTCGTCACGGCCGGCTCAGCGCGTCGTCGGCCCCGCCGGGGAGCATCGGGCTGCCGGCCTGCTGGCCGGTCCAGCCGGTGACCGCAGTGGCCTCGTCGGTCAGTGCCCGGCGGCCGATGCCCTCGAGGAGGTGCTTGCCCAGCACCTCCGGCTGGCCCAGGGCGATCGGGTACTCGCCGGTGAAGCAGGCCGTGCACAGCCGGTTGGCCGGCTGCTCGGTGGCCGCGATCAGCCCCTGCTCGGAGACGTAGCCCAGCGAGTCGGCGTTGATCGAGGCCCGGACCCCGTCGACGTCCAGCCCGTTGGCGACCAGCTCGGCCCGGCTGGCGAAGTCGATGCCGTAGAAGCACGGCCACTTCACCGGCGGGGAGGCGATCCGCACGTGCACCTCGAGGGCGCCGGCCTCGCGGAGCATCCGGATCAGCGCCCGCTGGGTGTTGCCGCGCACGATCGAGTCGTCGACGACGACCAGGCGCTTGCCCCGGATGACGTCGCGCAGCGGGTTGAGCTTCAGCCGGATGCCCAGCTGCCGGATCGTCTGGCTGGGCTGGATGAACGTGCGCCCGACGTAGGAGTTCTTGACCAGGCCCAGGCCGTAGGGGATCCCGGAGGCCTCGGCGTACCCGACCGCGGCCGGCGTGCCGGACTCGGGCACCGGGATGACCAGATCGGCCTCCACCGGGTGCTCCTTGGCCAGCCGGCGGCCGATCTCGACGCGGGCGGCGTGCACGCCGCGGCCGGAGATGGTGGTGTCCGGCCGGGCGAGGTAGACGTACTCGAAGACGCAGCCCTTCGGATCGGCGACGGCGAAGTGCTGGCTGCGCAGACCGTCCTCGTCGATGGCGATCAGCTCACCGGGCTCGACCTCACGGACGAACGAGGCGCCGCAGATGTCCAGTGCCGCCGTCTCGCTGGCGACCACCCAGCCCCGCTCCAGCCGGCCGAGGACCAGCGGCCGCACGCCCTGCGGGTCACGCGCGGCGTAGAGGGTGTCCTCGTCCATGAAGGTGAAGCTGAACGCCCCCCGCAGGCGCGGGAGCACCTCCATCGCCGCCGCCTCGACCGACATGTCGGGCTTGGCCGCGATCAGCGAGGTGACCAGGTCGGAGTCGTTGGTCGCGACGAACGCCCCGGCCACGCCCTCGTCGGCCGCGGCGCTCGCGAGCTCGGCGGTGTTCACCAGGTTGCCGTTGTGGCACAGCGCCAGCCCGGTGCCCGCCCCGGTGGTGCGGAACGTCGGCTGGGCGTTCTCCCAGGTGGAGGCCCCGGTGGTGGAGTACCGGGCGTGACCGACGGCGATGTGGCCGCGGAGGCTGCCCAGCGTCGGTTCGTCGAACACCTGGCTGACCAGGCCGAGGTCCTTGTAGACCACGACGGAGGAGCCGTCGGACACCGCGATGCCGGCCGCCTCCTGACCGCGGTGCTGGAGGGCGTACAGGCCGAAATAGGTCAGCTTCGCGACCTCTTCCCCGGGAGCCCAGACCCCGAAGACGCCACAGGCGTCCTGGGGACCAGGGTCATGGGGGTCGAGGTCGTGCGTCAGCCGTCCGTCACCGCGAGGCACAGGTGCGAGCGTACCGGCTGCGCCGCCCTCCCCCGGGTGGGACCGCTCACTCGGGGGAGGACGATGCCGTCCGAAAGGGGCAGCTCAGCGGCCGGAACGACCGATCCGCCCCGCCCCGAGCCTGCGCGGGGCGAGGGGGACGTACTCCTCCATCAGGCGATGTTGCGCAGCTCGGCGTCGATCGTGGTGTCGTCGCCGTGACCGGTCTTCACCACGGTGTCACCGTGCAGCGTCATCAGCCGGTCGGTGATCGACCGCAGGATCGTCGGCTTGTCGCTGAACGACCGGCCGGTGGCCCCGGGACCACCGCAGAACAGCGTGTCGCCGGTGAAGACGGTGGCCAGGTCGGGGGCGTGCAGGCAGGTGCTGCCCGGGGAGTGCCCGGGCGTGTGCAGCGCGTGCAACTGCACGCCCCCCACGGTGAACTGGGTCCGCTCGACCAGGTCGCGATCGGGTGCGGTGTCCGGGTGGACGACGTCCCAGAGCATCCGGTCGGCCGGGTTCAGCCAGATCGGTGCCCCGGTGGCCTCGCGCAGGGCCACCGCCGCGGTGATGTGGTCGTTGTGCCCGTGGGTGAGCACGATCGCGGTCACCCGGCGCCCGGCGATCGCCTCGATGATCGGGGCGGCGTCGTGCGGGGCGTCGATGACGACCACCTCGTCGTCGTCCCCGACCAGCCAGACGTTGTTGTCGACGTCGAAGTCCTGCCCGTCGAGGCTGAAGACCCCGCTGACGACGGCCTGCTCGATCCGGACGCTCACTTCTCGGCCCCCTCGAAGACGACCACGGAGCGCAGCACGTCACCGGCGTGCATCTTGTCGAAGGCGGCCTCGACGTCCTCGAGGCCGATCGTCTCGCTCACGAAGGCGTCCAGGTCGAACCGGCCCTGCAGGTACAGGTCGATGAGCATCGGGAAGTCGCGGCTGGGCAGGCAGTCGCCGTACCAGGAGGACTTGAGCGCGCCGCCGCGGCCGAAGACCTCGATCAGCGGCAGCTCGATCGTCATGGTCGGGTTCGGCACGCCGACCAGGACGACGGTGCCGGCCAGGTCCCGGGCGTTGAACGCCTGCTCGTAGACCGCCGGGTGACCGACGGCGTCGATCGCGACGTCGACCCCGAAGCCGCCGGTGAGGGCCTTGATCGCCTCGACGGCGTCGGTCTCGGAGGAGTTGACCGTGTGCGTGGCGCCCATGCCCTTGGCCCACTCGAGCTTCTTGTCATCGATGTCGACGGCGATGATCGTGCCCGCGCCGGCGAGCCGCGAGCCGGCGATCGCGGCGTCACCGACGCCACCGCAGCCGAAGACGGCGACGGAGTCGCCGCGCCCCACGCCGCCGGTGTTGATCGCGGCACCGACGCCGGCCATCACGCCGCAGCCCAGCAGCCCGGCCGCGGTCGGCTTCGCCGCCGGGTCGACCTTCGTGCACTGGCCGGAGTGGACCAGCGTCTTCTCGGCGAACGCGCCGATCCCCAGCGCCGGGGAGAGTTCGGTGCCGTCGGCCAGTGTCATCTTCTGCGCGGCGTTGTGGGTGTTGAAGCAGTACCAGGGCTTGCCCTTGGTGCACGCCCGGCACTCCCCGCACACCGCACGCCAGTTCAGCACCACGTAGTCACCGACGGCCACGTTCGTGACGCCCTCGCCGACCGCGGAGACCAGCCCGGCCGCCTCGTGACCCAGCAGGAACGGGAACTCGTCGTTGATCCCGCCCTCCCGGTAGTGCAGGTCGGTGTGGCAGACCCCGCACGCCTGGACGTCGACCACCGCCTCACCCGGACCCGGGTCGGGGACGATGATCGTCTCGATGGTGACCGGAGCACCCTTGCTCAGGGCGACGACGCCCTTGACCTCGTACGGCATGGGACCAGCCTAGGGAACGAGGCGGCCGGCCGGCGCCCCGCTCCCACACCGTGGAAACGACGGTTGTGCGTGCAACGAATTGGTCTCAGCCTCACCCGGCCGGGGTCCGCCGTGCAGCCGGAATCGTCACAGCGTCGTACGGTGCCCTACGGCCGCGACCTGTGTCACACCTGTGAACGGGCCGCGATCGGGTTGCGTCCGCCGGGCGCGCCGTTCCCGTACCTCGGAGGTCGTTCCGTGGCAGTACCCAGCTTCCTGGCCCGGGAGCGCATCATCGCTCGCCCGGGCTTCAACCGCTGGCTCATCCCGCCAGCCGCCCTCGCCGTGCACCTGTGCATCGGCCAGGCCTACGCGACCAGCGTCTACAAGGCCGCGCTCGTCTCGCACTTCGAGTCCAGCCTGACCGCGATCGGCATCATCTTCTCGATCGCGATCGTCATGCTCGGCCTCTCGGCCGCGGTCTTCGGCACCTGGGTGGACAGGAACGGGCCGCGCGCGGCCATGTTCACCGCCGCGTGCTTCTGGTCCGCCGGCTTCCTGGTCGGGGCGCTGGGCATCTCCACCGAGCAGCTGTGGCTGGTCTACTTCGGCTACGGCGTCCTCGGCGGCATCGGGCTCGGCATCGGCTACATCTCCCCGGTCTCCACGCTGATCAAGTGGTTCCCCGACCGGCCCGGCCTGGCCACCGGCATGGCGATCATGGGCTTCGGTGGCGGCGCGCTCATCGCCTCGCCGCTGTCGCGCCAGCTGATGAACTGGTACGACCCGACCTACGACGGCACGATCGGCACCACGCCCTCGGGTTCGGCCGTCGCCCAGCTGTTCGTCACGCTGGGCATCGTCTACCTGGTCTTCATGATGTTCGGTGCCTTCATCGTCCGGGTCCCCGCGCCCGACTGGCGCCCCGACGGCTTCGACCCGTCGCAGGTCAAGGCCAAGTCGCTGGTGACGACGGAGAACGTCTCCGCCAACAACGCCATCAAGACCCCGCAGTTCTGGCTGCTCTGGACGGTGCTGTTCTGCAACGTCACCGCCGGCATCGGCATCCTCGAGCAGGCCGCGCCGATGATCCAGGACTTCTTCCGGAACGGGGAGACCTCCACGGTCCTCGCCGCAACGGCCGCCGGCTTCGTCGGGCTGCTCTCGCTGTTCAACATGGCCGGTCGGTTCGTGTGGTCCTCCACCTCGGACTACATCGGTCGCAAGCCGATCTACATGGTGTACCTCGGCGTCGGCCTGGTGCTGTACGTCCTGCTGGCCACCGTCGGCAGCACCGCCACCTGGATCTTCGTCATCCTGGCCGCGATCATCATCAGCTTCTACGGTGGTGGCTTCGCGACCGTCCCGGCCTACCTGCGGGACCTGTTCGGGACCTACCAGGTCGGCGCCATCCACGGTCGGCTGCTGACCGCCTGGGCCGCCGCGGGCATCGCCGGCCCGCTGATCATCAACGGCGTCCTCGACGCGCGCGGCACGCCGGGCGAGCTGACCGCCGGTGACTACCGGCCGGCCCTGTTCATCATGGTCGGCCTGCTGGCCGTCGGCTTCGTCGCCAACCTGATGATCAAGCCGGTCGCCGAGAAGTGGTTCGAGCCGAAGAACACCGACGTCCCCACCGCCGCATCCACCACCGGAGATCGGAACCTGACGCGATGAGCACCCCACGCCACGCCGGCGACCAGCAGGCCACGACGAACACCCCGACCGGCCTCGTCGCCTTCGCCTGGGCACTGGTCGGTGTGCCCCTGGCCTATGGGCTGTACAACACGGTGAAGGCGGCCAGCGCGCTGTTCGGCGGCTGAGCCACCCGCACCACACGGCACAGCGCCCCTCCTGCCACCGGCAGGAGGGGCGCTGTGCTGTTCGCCCCCCACCCGCAGTCGATCATCGGCGAACGGTGGCGCCCACCGGCGGGGCGGGCAGGCGTCAGCCGTTCGTCAACTCGACGAGGAGGACGGCCCGGCGGGTCGGACGGCGCGCAGCGGGAGGTGCTCGGAGAGGTCGGCACGGTTGCCGCTGGCGCTGACCTTGCCCTCCCCGACCGCATCGGCCCAGGAGAGCGCGCCGGTCGCCAGCCGGAGCCAGGTCGCGGCGTCGGTCTCGACCACGTTGGGCGGGGTGCCGCGGGTGTGCCGGGGCCCCGGCACGCACTGCACCGCCACGAACGGCGGCACCCGCAGCTCGACCGAGCGCCCGGGCACGTGCTGGGCGAGCCAGCGGGCCGAGGTCTTCACGGCCGCCCCCAGGACCGCCCGGGGCGGCTGCTCGGCCTCCCCGGCGAGCCAGCCGACCGTGGGGGCGAGCGCCGTCCGCAGGTCCTCGGCGGAGATCGGCGCGACGCCGGCCATCAGGAGCGGACCTGTCAGCTCGTCGGGACGGTGCCCGCCGGGATCGACCCGACTGTGGCCTCCGGGTTGCCGAACAGCGCCGGCAGGGTCGCCGTCCACGCCGCCCGGAGTTCGTCCAGGGGCAGCTCCAGCAACCCCTCCAGCACCAGGGCGTCACCGCCTGTCGTCCCGAGCTCGGTGACCGGCACCCCTGCCGCGTCGGCCGCGGCCCGCACCGCGGCCGGGTCGGCGGTGGTGAGGACGACGCGGGCCACCGACTCACCGAACAGGGATGCCGTCGGGTCGCCGGGCACGCTCAGCCGGGCGCCGGTGCCGTACCGCAGCGCCGACTCGGTCAGCGCCTGCGCCAGCCCGCCGTCGGCCAGGTCGTGCGCGGAGCTGACCAGCCCGTCGGCCGACAGGGAGACCAGCAGCTCACCCAGGGCGCGCTCGGCGGCCAGGTCCAGCCGGGGCGGCAGCCCGCCCAGGTGGCCGTGGACGACCGCGGCCCAGGCCGACCCACCGAACTCCGGCCGGGTCTCCCCCAGCAGCAGCACGGACTCCCCGTCCGCCCGCCAGCCGGTGGGCACCCGACGGGTGACGTCGGCGTGCACGCCCAGCACCCCGATCACCGGGGTCGGGTTGATCGCGACGTCGCCGGTCTGGTTGTAGAGGCTCACGTTGCCGCCGGTGACCGGCAGGCCGAGCTCGCGGCAGCCGTCGGCCAGGCCGCGGACGGCCTCGGCGAACTGCCACATCACCTCGGGGTTCTCCGGGGAGCCGAAGTTCAGGCAGTTGGTGACCGCCAGCGGCTTCGCGCCGGAGACGGCGACGTTGCGGTAGGCCTCGGCCAGGTTCAGCTGGGCGCCGACGTAGGGGTCCAGCCGGGCGTAGCGGGCGTTGCCGTCCAGGGACAGGGCGATGCCCAGGTTGCTGGACTCGTCGATCCGCAGCACGCCGGCGTCCTCGGGCTGGGCGAGCACGGTGTTGCCCCGCACGTAGCGGTCGTACTGCTCGGTGACCCAGCTCTTGTCCGCGCCGTCCGGGCTGGAGACGACGGCCAGCCAGTCGGCCCGCAGGTCGGCCGAGGACGACGGCGGGGCGTCGGCCTGCAGCGCGTCCAGGTCGGCCGGGCGGGCCATCGGGCGCTCGTAGCGCGGGCCCTCAAGGGCCACCGTGCGCGGCGGGACGTCGACGATCCGCTCGCCGTGCCAGTCGATGGTCAGCCGCTCGCCGTCGGTGACCTCACCGATGACGGTGGCCAGCACGTCCCACTTGGCGCAGACGGCTAGGAAGTCGGCGACCTTGCCGGGCTCGACGATGGCGCACATCCGCTCCTGGGACTCACTCATCAGGATCTCGGCGGGGGTGAGCGTGGAGTCGCGCAGCGGGACGGCGTCCAGGTCGATCGCCATGCCACCGGAGCCGGCCGCGGCCAGCTCGCTGGTGGCGCAGGAGATGCCGGCGCCACCCAGGTCTTGGATGCCGGTGACCAGGCCGGCGGCGAAGATCTCCAGGCAGGCCTCGATCAGCAGCTTCTCGGTGAACGGGTCGCCGACCTGGACGGCGGGGCGCTTGGCCGGGCCCTCGGCGTCGAAGGTCTCGCTGGCCAGGACCGAGACGCCGCCGATGCCGTCGCCGCCGGTACGTGCCCCGAAGAGGACCACCTTGTTGCCGGTGCCCTCGGCCTTGGCCAGCTGGAGCTCCTCGTGCCGCAGCACGCCCACGCACAGGGCGTTGACCAGCGGGTTGCCGGCGTAGGTCTCGTCGAAGAGCAGCTCGCCGCCGATGTTCGGCAGGCCCAGGCAGTTGCCGTAGCCGCCCACCCCGGCGACCACGCCGGGCAGCACCCGGGCGGTGTCCGGGGCGTCGGCGGCGCCGAAGCGCAGCGAGTCCATGACGGCGATCGGGCGGGCGCCCATGGTCAGGATGTCCCGGACGATGCCGCCGACCCCGGTGGCCGCGCCCTGGTAGGGCTCGACGTAGCTGGGGTGGTTGTGCGACTCGACCTTGAAGGTGACCGCCCAGCCCTCGCCGACGTCAACGACGCCGGCGTTCTCCCCCATGCCGACCAGCAGCGCGTCGCTCTTCGGCAGGTCACCGAAGCGGCTCAGGTGCACCTTGGAGGACTTGTACGAGCAGTGCTCGCTCCACATCACCGAGTACATCGCCAGCTCGGCGGTGGTCGGCCGGCGGCCGAGGATCTCCCGGATCCGGGCGTACTCGTCCTCCTTCAGGCCGAGCTCGGCGTAGGGCTGCTCGTCGTCGGGGTGCTGGGCGGCCAGCTCGACGGTGTCCAGCCGGTTCGTCCGGCCCGGCGCGGTGTCCAGCTCGGACAGGCCCTCGGTGGCGCTCACGCGGCGACCATCGCGGTGAGCACGGAGGTGAAGAAGCCGAGGCCGTCGACCGAGGGCCCGGTGAGCGCCTCGACCGCGTGCTCCGGGTGCGGCATGAGCCCGACCACCCGTCCGTCGGCGCTGGTGACCCCGGCGATGTCGCGGGAGCTGCCGTTGGGGTTGCCGTCCACGTAGCGCACGACCACCCGCCCCTCGCCCTCCAGCCGGTCCAGGTCGGCGTCGGCGGCCACGTAGCGGCCCTCGCCGTTCTTCACCGGGACGACGATCCGCTGCCCCTGCTCGAACGACGTCGTCCAGGCGGTGTCGGCGCGCTCGACGAGCAGCCCCTGGTCACGGTTGCGGAAGTGCAGGTGGCTGTTGCGGGTCAGCGCCCCGGGGAGCAGCCCGGCCTCGCAGAGCACCTGGAAGCCGTTGCAGATGCCCAGCACCGGCAGGCCGCCGTGCGCCGCGGCCACGACGTCGGCCATCAGCGGCGAGCGGGCGGCGATCGCCCCGGCACGCAGGTAGTCGCCGTAGGAGAACCCGCCGGGCAGGACGACGGCGTCGACGTCCTTCAGGTCGTGGTCGCCGTGCCAGAGGGACACGGGCTCGGCGCCGGCGAGCCGCACGGCGCGTGCGGCGTCGACGTCGTCCAGGGAACCCGGGAAGGTGATGACACCGATGCGCACTGGGTCTCTCTCAGTCGGTGGTGCGAGCGGGGAGGTGCAGCTCGACGTCCTCGATGACGGGGTTGGCCAGCAGCGTCTCGGCGATCTGCCGGAGCTCGGCCTCGTCGGGTTCGCCGTCGACCTCGAGCACGAAGTGCTTGCCCTGGCGGACACTGCGCACCCCGGTGTGGCCGAGGCGCCCGAGGGCGCCGAGCACGGCCTGCCCCTGGGGGTCGGAGATCTCTGGCTTCAGGACGACGTCGACGACCACCTGGGACACGCCGCCGAGGGTACCGGCTCCGCGACGGGGGCCGACACCACGCCGGTCGGCCGGCCCGCTGCGGGGAACCGCCGTGGCCCAGCCGGCCCTGGCCCGTCCCGGCTCATCCGGACGGGTCACGGACCTGCACCGTTGCGCTGGACAACCGGTCCGAGTGACCCACGATGGACCGGATGCGATGGCCGCTGGGGCGATCGGTGAGGGACACGGAGGAGCACAGGTGGTCGCTGGAGTGCCCGATGTGGACCACCCGGCCGCCACGACGGCGCTGAGCGTCCTGCTGCTCGGACGGGACGAGGCGCTCACCGCCCGGGTCCGCCGGGAGAGCGAGTCGTACCTCTTCCTCAGTCCACCCCGCAACGCCCTCGGGGAGATCGCCCCCTTCGTCGAGCGCGACATGCTGGAACTGTCCTGGCAGGCCGACGACGGGCTCCGGTCCGTACCGGCCGACGCGGTGGCGGTCGCCGCCGACGGCCTCTGGAAGGTCGAGGTCACCGGCCCGGCCAGCAGGATCCAGCGCCGGGACGCCGTCCGCGCCCCCATCGGGCTGTCGGTGACCCTCGCCTGGGAGCGCGCGACCCTGGTCGGGAGCACCGTCGACCTGAGCGAGGGCGGCCTGCTCGCCGTCTTCCGGCCGCACGGCGACCTGGGCGTCAGCATCCCGTTCCCGACGATGAGCCAGCCCCTGCTCCTCACGCTCGACCTGTACTCCGACGAGCTCGTCACCGAGGTGGCGATGGTCCGTCGCCGGCCCCGCCAGGACAACCTGCACGAGTGGTCGCTGCGCTTCGTCGACCTGCCCGAGCGGGCCGCCGACCTGATCCGCTCGCACGTCTTCACCGCGCTGCGCAACGCCCGCGCCCGCGGCATCGCCGCGCTCTACTGAGCCACCCGGCCACCACAATGGCCATTGTGGTGGCCGGGTGGCTCAGCTCCAGGGCAGGCCGGTGAGCTGCTCGTAGGCCTTGACGTAGCGGTCGCGGGTGGCGGCGACGACGTCCTCGGGCAGCTCCGGCGGCGGGGACACCCGGTCCCAGCCGGAGGTGGTCAGCCAGTCCCGGACGTACTGCTTGTCGAAGGAGGGCTGCGGCGCGCCCGGCGACCAGGTCATGGCCGGCCAGAACCGCGAGGAGTCCGGCGTCAGCACCTCGTCGCCGAGCACCAGGGTGTCCCCCGCCGTCCCGAACTCGAACTTGGTGTCGGCCAGCACGAGCCCGGCCTGCTCGGCGATCTCCGCCCCCCGGCGGTACAGCGCCAGGGTGAGCGACCGCAGCGCCTCGGCCCGGTCGGCGCCGACGGCCTCGACGACCTGGGCGAACCCGATCGCCTCGTCGTGCTCGCCGACCTCGGCCTTGGTCGAGGGGGTGAAGACCGGCTCGGGAAGCCGCGAGCCCTCGACCAGACCGGCCGGCAGCGGGACGTCGACGATCGCGCCGGTGCGCTGGTACAGATGCGTGCCCGACCCGGACAGGTAGCCGCGGGCCACGCACTCCACCGGCAGCATCTCCAGCCGGCGGACCAGCATCGACCGGCCGGTCAGCTCCTCCGGCACGCCGACGGCGAGCAGTTCGTCGCCGGAGGCCAGCAGGTGGTGCTCCGCGCCGTGCTCGGCCAGCACCGGCGCCAGCTGCTCGAACCACCACACCGACAGCGCGGTGAGCACCCGGCCCTTGTCCGGGATCGGCGTGGGGAGCACGTGGTCGTAGGCGGAGACCCGGTCGCTGGCGACCAGCAGCAGCCGGTCGTCGCCGACGGCGTGGACCTCGCGGACCTTGCCCCGGGCGACGAGCTCGAAGGGCAGGCTCACGACAGCGCGGCCAGCCGGTCGAACAGCGGGCCGAGGTTCGCGACGTACTGCTCGGGCCGGCAGATCTCGTCGAGCCGGGCCTCGTCGAGGGCGACGTCGTCGGCCGCGGCCCGTTCGCGGAGCGTCTGCCGGAACGGCGTCCCGTCCTGCCAGGTGCGCATCGCCGCCGACTGGACCAGCGCATAGGCCTGCTCGCGGCCCATCCCGCCCTCGACCAGCTCCAGCAGCACCGACGAGGTGTAGATGAGCCCGCCGGTGGACTCCAGGTTGGCGCGCATCCGGTCGGCGTCGACGACCAGGTTCTCCACCAGCCCGGCGGTCAGGTCCAGCAGGTAGTCGGTGGTGATCGCCGCGTCGGGCAGGAAGACCCGCTCGGTGGAGGAGTGCGAGATGTCCCGCTCGTGCCAGAGCGGGATGCCCTCCATCACCGGCACGATCGCCGCGCGCACGACCCGGGCCAGCCCGGCGATCCGTTCGGAGCGGATCGGGTTCTTCTTGTGGGGCATGGCGCTGGAGCCCTTCTGCCCCGCGCCGAACGCCTCGGAGAGCTCCCGCACCTCGGTGCGCTGGCCGTGCCGGACCTCCAGGGCGATCGCCTCGCACACCGTGGCGATGATCCCCAGCGCGGAGACCCACTCGCTGATCCCGTCGCGCAGCACGACCTGGGTGGAGGCGTCGGCGGCCCGCAGGTCCAGCGCCTGGGCCACCGTCACCTCGACCGAGGGGTCGATGAGGGAGTAGGTGCCGACGGCGCCGGAGATCGCCACCACGCCGACGGCCTCGCGGGCCCGGCGGAGCCGGTCGCGGGACCGGGCGGCGGCGAAGGCGAGGTCGGCGACCCGGTGGCCCCAGACGTCGGGCTCGGCGTGCACCCCGTGGGTGCGGCCGACCTTGATGGTGGCCCGGTGGGCCAGGCCGTGGTCACGCAGCGCGGCCACCAGCCGGTCGGCCTTGGCCAGCAGCACGTCGGTGGCGTCGGTGAGCTGGACGGCGAGCGCGGTGTCCAGCAGGTCCGAGGAGGTCATGCCGTGGTGCACGTAGGCCGCGGCCGAGCGCGGCTCGGTGTTGTCGGCCCAGGCGGTGAGGAAGGCGATGACGTCGTGCTGCGTCGTCTCCTCGATCTCCGCCACCCGCTCGGGGGTGGGCGGCGGCGCGTTGCGCACCGGCTCGACGACGTCGGCGGGCACCCGCCCGGCGGCCGCGTGCGCCTCCAGCACCAGCGTCTCGACCCGGCACCACAGCTCGTACTTGTGCTGGTCACTCCAGACCCGGCCCATCTCGGGCAGGGTGTACCTGTCGATCATGCGAGTACCGCTTCGGTCTGCTCAGCTCGGCGCACCACGGGGCCCATCCTCTCGCACCGCTGCGGGCGGGCCCCCATCAGCTCGGAGGAGAAGGATGTTTCAGCGGGCCAGACGCGTCGTCGACCGGGCGCGGGAGCGGATCCGGGCCGCCGCCGAGCACGACCCGCACGCCTGGCCCGACGGCACCGTGCTCGTCCTCCAGGACGGCAGCCGCGCCGTCGTGGACCACGTGGAGGAACCGCACCAGGGCGACGGTCACCCCGGCGACGGCCATCACGCCACCAGCGCACCCCGCCACGACGCTGCACCGCTCGCCCCCGGCAGCCCGCACCCCGACGCCCCGGACGTCGACGTCCCCGGCGGGGTCAGCGGCCCCCCGGCACCCGGTGGTGCCCCGCCGGCGCCCGGCCGGGACCGTGCCCGGGGCAGCCTGCTGGCCCCGGAGGGCCGGCTCCGGGCCGCCGAGCGGGACGTCCCCAACGGGCTGCGGATCGCTGCGGCCTGGTCGTGGCGGACGGTGGCCGTGGTCGCGGCGCTGTACCTGCTGCTGCGCGCGGCCGGCTACGTCGCCGTCGTCATCGTGCCGGTCATCGTGGCGCTGCTGCTCGCCGCGCTGCTCCAGCCGGGCGTGGCCTCCCTGCGGCGCAGCGGATGGCCGACCTCGCTGGCCGCGCTGACGATGCTCGTCGTCGGCGTGGGCGTGGTCGCGGGGATCGTGACCCTCGTGGTCGAGGAGTTCGCCGCCGGCTACGCCGACCTCGTGTCCCAGGTCGACGAGGGGCTCACCCAGGTGCAGGACTTCATCACCCGCACCTTCCCGGTCACCGACGGCCAGATCACCGACGCGCTCGAGAGCGCGAGCCAGTCCATCGCGGACAACCAGGACGCCCTCACCTCCGGCGCGCTCACCACGGCGGCGACCGTGGGCGAGGTGCTCACCGGCGCACTGCTGACCCTGTTCACCCTCTTCTTCTTCCTGCTCGACGGCCGGCAGATCTGGCTGTGGGTGGTCGGGCTGACGCCGGTGAACTCGCAGGCCTACCTGGACGAGGCGGCCCGGCGGTCGTGGCGCACGCTGATCTCCTACGTGCGGGCCACCGTCGGGGTCGCCGCCTTCGACGCCGTCTTCATCGGCATCGGCCTGGTCTTCCTCGGGACGCCGCTGGTCGTGCCGCTCGCCGCGCTGGTGTTCCTCGGCGCCTTCATCCCGATCATCGGGTCGTTCCTCGCCGGCACGGTGTCGGTGCTGGTCACCCTGGTCGCCGTCGGGCCGGTCCGGGCGCTGATCGCCCTGGGGATCATCGTGCTGATCATGCAGCTGGAGAGCCACGTGCTGCAGCCGCTGCTGTTGGGCCGCGCGGTCTCGGTGCACCCGCTGGCCGTCGTCCTCGGCATCGCCGCCGGGCTGCTGATCGGCGGGGTCTTCGGCGCGCTGATCGCCGTCCCGGTCATCGCCTGCGGCAACGTGGCCGGCACCTACCTGTCCCGGCGGCACGAGGGTCCGCGACCCCCGCAACCGGACACCCGCCGGGCTCGCCGACCGGTCACCGCCCGCTGACGCCTGCGGGCCGGCGCGGCTCGACCCCTGCTGAGCCGGGTCGACCCGCCCGGGATGACGTGGGGCCGCGGCAGCACGCGGCTCAACCCCGGCCGGCCCGGGTCGACCCGCACGCGCGGAGGGCGGCCGGCCGGTCGCTCAGACGGTGATGCGGCCCTCGACGGCGGCCAGGGCGATGTCGGTGCGCCAGTGCGCGTCGGCCAGCCGGACCGCGGCCAGCCGCTCGTAAACGGCCTGCCGCGCCGCGGCGAGGTCGTCGCCGACCGCGGTGACCGAGAGCACCCGACCACCGGCCGAGTGCACCAGGCCGTCGGCACCCAGCGCCGTCCCGGCGTGCAGCACGCCCTCGCCGTCGGCGCCGGTGATCGGGTCGCCGACGCGCGGCCGCGCGGGGTAGCCCGAGGCGGCGACGACGACGGTGACCGCCGCCCCGTCCCGCCAGCGCAGCGGGGGCTGCTCGGCCAGCGTGCCGGTGGCCGCGGCGTACAGCAGCCCGGCCAGTGGGGTCTCCAGCAGCGGCAGCACGACCTGGGTCTCCGGGTCGCCGAACCGGGCGTTGAACTCCACCACCCGCACGCCGCGCGAGGTCAGCGCGAGCCCGGCGTAGAGCAGGCCGCTGAACCGCTCCCCGCGGCGGGCCATCTCGTCGATCGTGGGCTGCAGGACGGTGGCGCGAACCTCCTCGACCAGGTCCGCGGGTGCCCAGGGCAGCGGGGCGTAGGCGCCCATGCCGCCGGTGTTCGGGCCGGCGTCGCCGTCGTCCCGGCGCTTGTGGTCCTGGGCGGGCAGCAGCGGCACCACCGTCGTCCCGTCCGACAGCGCGAACAGCGACACCTCCGGGCCGTCGAGGAACTCCTCGATGATCACCGAGTGCCCGGCGCCCAGCACGGCCTGTCCGTGCGCGACGGCGGCCGTGCGGTCGGTGGTGACCAGCACGCCCTTGCCGGCCGCCAGTCCGTCGTCCTTGACGACGTAGGGGGCGCCCGCCTCGTCCAGCGCGGTCTCCAGCTCGGCTGCGCCGCCGACGGCCCAGAACTGCGCCGTCGGCACCCCGGCGGCGGTCATCACGTGCTTGGCGAACGCCTTGGACCCCTCGATCTGGGCGGCCTGGGCCGAGGGCCCGAAACAGGCGATGCCCGCCTCGCGCACCGCGTCGGCGGCGCCGGCGACCAGGGGCACCTCCGGACCGACCACGACCAGGTCGGCCTGCCACTCGACGGCGAGGGCGCCGACCGCGGCCGGGTCGGCGGCGTCGAGCGGGAACGCCTGGGCGAGGGTGACGGTGCCGGCGTTCCCCGGCGCGCAGGCGAGCGCCGTGACGGCGGGGTCGGACTGCAGAGCCACGCACAGGGCGTGCTCCCGGGCACCGGAGCCGATCACGAGGACGCGCACCGGGCGAACCTACCCACCTCCGCCGCCTGGAGCGGACATGCCCGTTCCTGCCCGGGCGGTCAGTGGCCGGGGCGGGTGCGCCGCTGGCGGTGGAGCGCGCGCAGCCGGGCGGACTCGGCCGCGCGGGCGCGGGCGTCGGCGCGCAGCTCCTGCCGGTGCGCCTCGGCCTGGAGCTTGCGCCAGGCGAGGAACCGCGCCGGGTCCAGCTCGCCGCGGTCGATCGCCGCCGCCACCGCGCAGCCGGGCTCGGTGCGGTGCGCACAGTCGCGGAAGCGGCACCCGGTCGCCCAGTCGGCCACGTCGGCGTAGGTCGCCGCCAGCCCCTCGCCGTCGGCCAGCGCCAGCTCGCGCATGCCGGGGGTGTCGACCAGCAGGCCGCCGCCGGGGAGCAGGTGCAGCTCCCGAGCCGTGGTCGTGTGCCGCCCGCGCCCGTCGCCGCGGATCCCGGCGACCGCGGCCACCGACCGGCCGACCAGGGCGTTGACCAGGCTGGACTTGCCCACGCCGGAGGGGCCGACCATCGCCGCGGTGCACCCGGCCGGGACCCGGTCCCGCACGGCGGCGAGGCCGCTCCCGGTCACGGCGCTGACCGGGAGGACGTCGACGCCGACGGCGTCCTCGGCCACCTCGGCGACCGCCGCCGGCACGTCGGAGCACAGGTCGGCCTTGGTGAGGACGACGACCGGCGTCGCCCCGCTGGCCCAGGCCACGGCGAGGTACCGCTCGATCCGGCGCAGCCGCGCCGCCGCCCCCAGGGCGTCGACCACGAAGACGACGTCCACGTTCGCCGCCACCACCTGCGGTGCCGAGCCGCGGCCGGCGGCCGTGCGCACGAACGCGGTGCGCCGCGGCAGCACCCGCAGCACCTGCTCCCCGCGCAGCGTGACCCAGTCCCCGACCGCCGGCGCGGTCTCGGCGCGCAGCCCACCGGCACAGCTCACCCGGCGCTCGCCCCCGGCGGTGAGCACGGTGAGCAGGCCCCGGTCGACGCGGGAGACCCGGGCGGCCTCGCCGTCGTCACCGGCCGCAGGGACCGGCACGTCCTGGTGTCCGCCGACTGAGAGATCACTCACAGGGGTCATGCTCGTCTCCAGGTGAGCGGCCTGTCCCCCGATTTGTCCCCATGAAGTCGGCGCGCGTTCAGCCCCCGGACAGGGAACTGGGTTTCCCTGGAGACATGCAGGAGACCGGCCTGAAGGCCGTTCACTCGCCCCGCCGAGAGCGCTCACCGCGCATCATCGGACACCGCGGTGCACCCAGCTACCGGCCCGAGCACACCGTGGCCAGCTACGAGCTGGCGATCGACCTCGGTGCCGACCTGATCGAGCCCGACGTCGTGGTGACCCGCGACGGCGTCCTCGTGGCCCGCCACGAGAACGAGCTGTCCCGGTCGACCGACGTGGCCCGACACCCGGAGTTCGCCGACCGCCGGCGCACCCAGGAGGTGGACGGCGAGGAGCTGACCGGCTGGTTCAGCGAGGACTTCACGCTGGCCGAGCTGCGCACCCTGCGCGCGGTCGAGCGGCTGCCCGGGATGCGACCGATGAACACCGCCTACGACGGCCGGTTCGGCGTCCTCACCCTGGCCGAGGTGGTCGAGGTGGCCCGCCGCCGGTCCACCCCCGGCCACCAGGTGCGGGTGCAGGCGGAGCTGAAGTGCCCGTCCTGGTTCGCCGCGCAGGGGCTGCCGATCACCGAGCTGGTCGCCGCGGAACTGCGCCGGCTGGACGCCGCCCGGGTCGACGGCTCCGTCGTCGTCATGGCCTTCGAGCAGCAGGCGCTGCGCGAGCTGCGGGCCGATCTCGGCAGCAACGGCCCCCGGCTGGTGCAGCTGATCGAGGAGGAGGGCATGCAGGACGCCCTGGTCACCCCCGCCGGCCTGCGCGAGGTCTCGACCTACGCGGACGGGATCGCCCCGCACAAGGGGCGGATCCTGCTGCACGGCGCCGACGGCGGCCTGGTCGGCGTCTCGGACCTGATCACCCAGGCGCACCGCGCGGGGCTCACCGTCGAGCCGTGGACGCTGCGGCCGGAGAACGTCTTCCTCCCCAGCCACCTGCGCCGCGGTGGCGACCCCCGGGGGCTGGGCGACGCCCAGACCGAGGCCCGACTGCTCTTCGCGCTCGGCGTCGACAGCGTGATCACCGACGCCCCGGAGACCGCCCACCGGGCGCGCGCCGAGCTCTCCGCCGCCGCCATGGCCCCGGTGCGTCCCCGGGTCTGACCGGCCTCGCCGGCCGGGCGGACCGGACCCGGTCGATGGCGGCGGCGATCATGCGCTGGTTGACTCGCGGCATGACGTCGATCCCGGAGCCGGACTCCCCCCTCGACCCGGACCAGCCCGTGCCGGACGACGCGGGCGAACTCCTGCCGGACACCCCGGAGACGCTGCCGCCCCCGCCGATCGAGTCGACACCCGACGACCCCGGCGGCGACCCCGGCAGCGTCCCCGAACCCGCCTGACCCCAGCCCACGAGCACGCCGGGCAGCCCGGGGACGCTCGGGGCAGCCGACCCGAAACGCGACCCCGGCGTCGCCGCGAGGCGACTGTGGGAGGACGGCACGGGGGCCGGAGGCCTCCTGCCGTCATCCCACGAAGCCGCTCAGCGAGGCGGGGGAACGGCTCCTGGCCGCGGTGCGGCCCGGAGGGTCGCCATGAGCACCGTCGCCGAGAGGCGACTGTGGGATGAGGTCGCGGGGGCCGGAGGCTCCCCGACCTCATCCCACGAAACGGCTCGTCGCAGCTGGGTACGGCTCCTGGCCGCGTTGCGGCCCGGAGGGTCGCGGTCCAGTCAGAGCAAGTCGTGCAGGACCACGTTCTCGTCCCGCCCGGGGCCCACGCCGATGACGCTGACCCGGGCGCCGGAGAGCTCCTCGAGCCGGCGCACGTAGGCCTGCGCGTTGGCCGGCAGGTCCTCGAAGCGGCGGCAGGCGGTGATGTCCTCGAACCAGCCGGGCATCTCCTCGTAGATCGGCTTCGCGTGGTGGAAGTCGGTCTGCGTCATCGGCATCTCGTCGTGCCGCACGCCGTCGACGTCGTAGGCGACGCAGATCGGCACCGTCTCCAGCCCGGAGAGGACGTCGAGCTTGGTGAGGAAGTAGTCGGTGATGCCGTTGACCCGGCTGGCGTAGCGGGCGACGACGGCGTCGAACCAGCCGCAGCGCCGGTCCCGGCCGGTGGTCACGCCGACCTCGCCGCCGTGCTTGCGCAGGTACTCACCCCACTGGTCGTGCAGCTCGGTCGGGAACGGTCCGGAGCCGACCCGGGTCGTGTACGCCTTGAGGATGCCGATGACCCGCTCGATCCGGGTGGGGCCGACGCCGGCGCCGACGGCCGCACCGCCGGCGGTCGGGTTGGACGACGTCACGAACGGATAGGTGCCGTGGTCGACGTCCAGCAGGGTGCCCTGCGAGCCCTCCAGCAGCACCCACTCCCCGGCGTCCAGCGCCTTGCCCAGCAGCAGCCGGGTGTCGACGATCCGGTGCTTCAGCTGCTCGGCGTACGCCGAGTACTCCTCGACCACCTCGTCGACGTCGATGGCCTTGCGGTTGTAGACCTTGACCAGGATCTGGTTCTTCTCCTGCAGCGTGCCCTCGAGCTTCTGCCGCAGGATCGACAGGTCGAGCAGGTCCTGCACCCGGATGCCGTTGCGGGCGACCTTGTCGCCGTAGGCGGGGCCGATGCCCCGGCCGGTGGTGCCGATCTTGCGCTGGCCGAGGAAGCGCTCGGTGACCCGGTCCAGGGCGCGGTGGTGCGGCATGATCAGGTGCGCGTCGGAGGAGATCACCAGGCGCGAGGTGTCCACCCCGCGCTCCTCCAGGCCGGCGAGCTCACCGATGAGCACCTCGGGGTCGATGACCACGCCGTTGCCGATGACCGGCGTGCAGCCCGGGGTGAGGATCCCACTGGGGATCAGGTGCAGCGCGTACTTCTCGCCATCGGGCGTGATCACGGTGTGCCCGGCGTTGTTGCCGCCCTGGTAGCGGACGACGTACGGGACGCGGCCGCCCAGCAGGTCGGTCGCCTTGCCCTTGCCCTCGTCGCCCCACTGGGCGCCGATCAGCACGACTGCCGGCATCGGGGGGTTCTCCTCGTTCGTCGCGTCTGCCCAAGACACCGGCGGTTCCCGGCTGGCCAGGTGGCAGGGTATCGGCATGCCCGCGACTCAGCTCGACCTGCGCGGCCTGGCGGCGGTCCAACCGCCGTCGCGCCGGCACGTCGCCTCGGTGGTGGACGGCGCCGACGCGGTGCACGTGCTGGGTCCGGTGCCGGCGCTCTCCGCCGTGCTGACCCGGTTGTGGAAGACCGAGCGGCTGCCCGCGGTGCCGGTGAGCTGGCAGCCCGCCGATGACCCGGCGTCCACCGGGCTGGCCCGCTCGCTGGGCGTCGGCACCGGGTCCGAGCGCGAGCTGCCACTGGTCCGCGACGACCACGGCGGGGTGCTGCTGCACACCGGCCTGGTGACCGCGCACGGTGCGCCCCGCCGGGCGCTGGCCCGCCGGTTCGGCGCCCGCGCGTACTGCGACGAGACCCGGGTCGCCGACGGTTCGATCACCCGGATCGACGTGCGACCGGACTGGACGGCGGTGGACCGGATCGGCGTGGCGGTGGTGACCCTGCCGCTGCGCCCGGTGCGCCGGGCGCACGGTCGGGCCCTGCAGATGGCGTCGGACCCGGCCCAGGTCAGCCGGGACGGTGTGCCCTTCGACCGCCAGGTCACGAAGTGGACCTGGTACGCCGACGACCGGGTGCGCTGGCGCCTGCGCCCCTGACGGGCGACGGTCCGGCCGCCGGCGATCGTGGACACTGGGGTCTCCGCCCCCCTCGAGGAGGTCTCGCGTCGCCGTGCCACCCCTCCACCCCTTCTCGGCCGCGCCGCCGACCAGCGAGCGACTGCCCGGCTTCGGCCCGGCGGCGCCCGCCGCCCCCCGCTCGGCCGGTCGCCGGGTGCTGGACCGGCTGCTCGCCCGCCCCGGCGTGGGTGCGCTGTTCGGGGTGCTGGTGCTCGCCGTCTTCTTCGGGCTGCAGGCACCGGAACTGATCAGTTCCGGCGGCCTGGCCACCGTGCTGGACATCGCGGCCCCGCTGGGGATCGGGGGCGTCGCGGTCGCGCTGCTGCTGGTCGCCGGCCAGTTCGACCTGTCGATCGGGGTCGTCGCGGTGGGCAGCAGCCTGGTCACCGCCCTGCTGGTGACCCAGCTCGGTCTGGGCATCTGGCCGGCCCTGCTGGCGTCCCTGCTCGCCGCCCTGCTGGTCGGGGCGGCCAACGGGCTGCTCGTGGTCACCACCGGGCTGCCCAGCTTCCTGGTGACGCTGGCGACGTTCCTCGTGCTGCAGGGCGCCTCGCTCGCCGGGGCCGCCGCGATCGCGGGCTCCTCGCGGGTCACCGGCCTGGCGAACGCACCGGGCTGGGAGTCGGCGCTGGCGGTGTTCGGGGCCACCGCACAGCTGGGTGACGGACGGTTCCGCATCTCGCTGCTGTGGTGGGCGCTGGCGACCCTCCTGACCACCTGGCTGCTGTGGCGCACCCGCTTCGGCAACGCCGTCTTCGCCAGCGGCGGCGCCAGCCGGGCGGCCCAGGAGCTCGGCGTCCCGGTGGCGCGGACCACGGTCCTGCTGTTCCTCGGCACCGCCGCCGCCGGCTGGCTGATCGGCACGCTGGCCCTGGTCCGGCTCGGTGGCGTGCAGGTCGACCCTGCGCTGGGCACCGAGATCGAGTTCATCGTGGTCGCGGTGATCGGCGGCTGCCTGCTCACCGGCGGGTACGGCTCGACCGTGGGCGCAGCGCTGGGGGCGCTGCTCTACGCCGTGGCCCGGGAGGGCATCTCGCTGGCCGACTGGGACCCGCGCTGGTTCCAGGCCTTCCTCGGCCTGCTGCTGCTGGTCGCGTTGCTGGTCAACGGTGTCGTCCGCCGGCGGCTGCGCACGGTGCCCCGATCATGAGCACGGCCGCCCACCTGTCCGCGCACGGCTCCCCGCGGCCGGTGCTGGAGCTGCGGGGGGTGACGGTGCGCTTCGGCAGCGTGCCGGCGCTGTCCCGGGTGTCGCTGGCCCTGCGGGCCGGTGAGGTGGTCTGCGTGCTCGGGGAGAACGGCTCGGGCAAGTCGACGCTGGTCGCCGTCCTCTCCGGCCTGCAGCAGCCGGCCGAGGGCGAGCTGCTGGTCGACGGCCGGCCGGAGCGCTTCCGGTCGCCGCAGCGCGCCCGCGCCTGCGGGATCGCCACGGTCTGGCAGGACCTGGCGATCGCACCCCTGATGTCGGTCTGGCGGAACTTCTTCCTGGGCGCCGAACCGACCCGCGGGGTGTGGCCGTTCCGGCGGCTGGACGTCGGACGGGCTGAGGAGATCACCACCCGGGCGATGGCCAGGGTGGGCGTCCCGGGGCTCGACCCCGGCCAGGCCGCGAGCGCGCTGCAGGCCGGGGAGCGGCAGAGCCTGGCGATCGCCCGGGCCCTGCACTTCGGCGCCCGGGTGCTGGTCATCGACGAGCCGACCGCGCCGATGACGGTGGCCCAGCGGGCACTGGTGCTGCAGTCGGTGGTGGCCGCCCGCGACGCGGGGCTCGCCGTGCTGTTCGTGACCCACAGCCCGCAGCACGCCCACCTGGTCGGCGACCGCTTCCTGCTGCTCGGCGGGGGCCGGGTGGCCGGTGACCTGACCCGCGAGGACGTCGACGTGCACGACCTCACCCGGCTGGTCGCCGGCGGGGACGAGCTCTCCCGGCTCAGCGACTCGCTGCGGGCCGCCGAGCACGACCGCTGAGCGGCCCGGGGCAGCCGGCGACAGAGCGCCGGGCGGCCAGGACGACCTGGTCGCCCGCAGCGTCCTGTGGTCCCTGACTCCCCCGGTGGGGCCGAGCGGGCTCTCGGCCCCACCGGGGCAGCTCAGGTGAAGACGCTGACGCCTCCCGGGCCGACCAACAGCCCCAGGACGATCAGCACGATCCCCCAGATGATCTGCTTGCGGACGATCGCGACGACCCCGGCGACGACCAGGACGACGGCGAGGATCCAGAGCAACGTGGCCATGGTCTGCCTCTCTTCTCGAGGCGGCGCCCGGTGGCGCCGACCGGATCATGACGCTATCGAGACCGCCAGGTCTCGGCATCAGGACGATCAAGATCCGGATCCCGACCTGGGTCGTCGCCCCGCTCCAGCGCCGACTGAGCGGTTGTGGTCGCCGACCCGCGCGGACACGCCGCGGGGAGCGACCCGAACTGCTCAGTCGGCAGCTGGGTGCTGCGTCAGGGGGCCAGCGTGGGGTCGCAGTCGCGCAGCAGCTGGGTGCAGCGCTCCTGCTCGTCGACCTCGCCGATCCGGCCGGCCGCGGTGGCCAGCACGGTGACGCAGCGCAGGAAACCGCGGTTCGGCTCGTGCGACCACGGCACGGGGCCGTAGCCCTTCCAGCCGTTGCGGCGCAGCGCGTCCAGCCCGCGGTGGTAGCCGGTGCGGGCGTAGGCGTAGGCCTCGATGGTCCGGCCGGCCTCCAGTGCGTTCTCGGCCAGGGCGGCCCAGGCGGCGCTGGAGGTGGGGTGCCCGGCCGCGACCTCGGCCGGGTCGGCGCCGGCGGCCAGCGCGTCGTCGGCCGCCGGGATGCCCGGCAGCAGGGTGGGCGCCGGCTCGCCGAGCAGGTTGTGGTGTGCGTGGGTCATGGCTCAGCCCGCCTGCGACTGGCCGGCGGAGAGCAGGTGCTCGCAGGCCTCCACGACCCGGTCGGCCATGCTCGCCTCGGCCAGCTTCATGTAGGTGCGCGGGTCGTAGGTCTTCTTGACCCCCACCTCGCCGTCGACCTTGAGGACGCCGTCGTAGTTGCTGAACATGTGCCCGGCGATCGCGCGGGTCAGCGCGTACTGGGTGTCGGTGTCGACGTTCATCTTCACCACGCCGTAGGACAGCGCCTCGCGGATCTCCTCGAGCGCGGACCCGGAACCGCCGTGGAACACCAGGTTGAACGGCTTGGCGCCCTCCCCCAGACCGAACTGCTCGGCGACGACCGCCTGGCCGCGCTGCAGCACGTCGGGGCGGAGCTTGACGTTGCCCGGCTTGTAGACGCCGTGCACGTTCCCGAAGGTCGCCGCCAGCAGGTAGACGCCCTTCTCCCCGAGCCCGAGGGCCTCGGCGGTGCGGACGAAGTCGCCGTCAGCGGTGTAGAGCTTCTCGTTGATCTCGTGGGCGACGCCGTCCTCCTCGCCCCCGACGACGCCGATCTCCACCTCGAGCACGATCTTGGCCGCCGCGCACTTCTCGATGAGCTCCTGGCCGATCTCCAGGTTCTCGGTCAGCTCGATGGCCGAGCCGTCCCACATGTGCGACTGGAACAGCGGCTCCTGGCCGGCGTCGACCCGGTCCTGGGAGACGGCGATCAGCGGTCGGACGTAGCTGTCCAGCTTGTCCTTGGGGCAGTGGTCGGTGTGCAGCGCGACGTTGACCGGGTACTTCTCGGCGACCACGTGCGCGAACTCCGCCAGCGCCACCGCACCGGTCACCATGTCCTTGACCCGGGTGCCCGAGCCGAACTCGGCGCCCCCGGTGGAGAACTGGATGATCCCGTCACTGCCGGCGTCGGCGAAACCGCGCAGCGCGGCGTTGATCGTCTCGGACGAGGTGCAGTTGATCGCCGGATAGGCGAACCCGCCCTCCTTCGCCCGGCTGATCATGTCGGCGTAGACCTCGGGGGTCGCGATGGGCATGCGGTGCTCTCCTGACGTCGGGACCGGCTCTGCTGGCCGTCAGTATCGCGCCGGGCGGTCTCCGGGGGCGTGCCCGGCCCCCGGTCAGCCCTGCTCGATGCGGCTGACGGCGCGGGCGGCGACCACCACCGGGTCGTAGGTCGGTGAGAACGGCGGGGCGTAGGAGAGGTCGCTGCCGGCCAGCTCCTCGGCGGTCATCCCCGCCCAGATCGCCGTGGCCAGCACGTCGATCCGCTTCCCCGACCCCGGCCCGCCGACCACCTGGGCACCGAGCAGCTGCCCGGAACCGGCCTCGGTGACCAGCTTGACCGCGATCTCCTCCGCGCCCGGGAAGTAGCCGGCCCGGGTGGTCGCCTCGATGACGTCGGTGCGGTACGCGAACCCGGCTTCCTCGGCCTGGGTGGTGCACAGCCCGGTCCGCCCGATCTCCAGCTCCCCCACCTTGGTCACCGCCGTGCCGAGCACCCCGGCGAAGCGGGCCGGCCGGCCACCGATCACCGAGCCGGCGACCCGGCCCTGCTTGTTGGCGTGCGTGCCCAGCGCCACGTGCGCGACCTCGCCGGTGACCCGGTGGAACGTCTGCGCGCAGTCGCCGGCGGCGAACACCTCCGGGTGGTCCCGGCAGCGCTGGCTCCGGTCGACCTCGACCGCCCCGGTCGGCCCGATCGCCAGCCCGGCCTCGGCGGCCAGCCGCGCCTCCGGGCCCATGCCCAGCCCGAGGACGATGAGGTCGGCGGGGTAGCTGCCGACGTCGGTGCGCACCCCGCAGGCCCGGCCGTCGGCGTCGAGGACCACCTCCCGGACCGCCTGGTCGGCGTGCACCGTCATGCCCATCGCCTCGAGGGCGGCACAGACCCGCTCGCCCATGTCGGTGTCCAACAGCGCCATCGGCAGCGGGTCGGCCAGGACGACGGTGACCTCCAGGCCCCGGTCCTGCAGGGCCTCGGCCATCTCCAGCCCGATGTAGCCGCCGCCGAGCACCAGCCCGCGCCGCGGGCCGTCGGCGGGCAGCCGGTCGATCGCCGCCCGGATGGCCGCGCCGTCGTCCAGCCGGTGCACGCCGAACACCCCGGGGGCGTCCAGGCCGGGGATCGGGGGCCGGCTGGGCCGCCCGCCGGTGGCGACGACCAGCCGGTCGTAGCCGAACCGCTCGCCCCCGCGGGCGTGCACCTCACCGGCGTCCAGGTCGATCGCCTCGGCCCGCGTGCCGATGTGCACGGTGATGTCCCGGGCAGCGAACTCGGCCGGCGTCCGGGCGATGAGGTCGTCCCGGTCGCCCACCTGCCCGGCGACCCAGTAGGGGATGCCGCAGGCGGAGTAGGAGACGACGTCGCTCTGCTCCAGGACGACGATCTCCAGCTCGGCCGCCGTGCGCAGGCGCCGGGCCTGGGCGGCCGCCGACATCCCGGCCGCGTCGCCGCCGACCACCACCAGTCGCTCGGTCATGCCCTGCAGCCTCCCACCGCCGGACGCCTCAGGCGCCGATGAGCCCCGAGACGGCGGCCAGGTCGCCGGCGGCGGCCCGGCGGAACATCTTCCCGGGGTTCAGGAGCCCCGCCGGGTCGAGCGCGTGCTTGATCGCCTGGTGCACGGAGAGGGACACCGGTCCGATCTCCCGCTCCAGCCAGTCCGCCTTGATCGTGCCGACGCCGTGCTCGCCGGTGATGGTGCCGCCGAGGGACAGCCCCAGCTCCAGGATGGCGTCGAAGGCGGCGTAGGCCCGGGTGCACTGGTCGGGGTCGGCGCCGTCGAAGACGACGGTCGGGTGCATGTTGCCGTCACCGGCGTGCCCGACGACCCCGATCACCAGCCCGGCGGTGGCGGCGATGGCGTCGCAGCCGTCGATGAAGGTGGCCACCCGCGACCGCGGGACGGCGACGTCGTCGAGCAGCAGGCTGCTGCCCAGCCGCTCCAGCGCCGGCAGCGCCATCCGCCGGGCGGTCATCAGCAGGTCGCCCTCGGCCGGGTCGTCCGTGGAGTGCACGAAGTCCGCGCCGGCCTCCTCGCACAGCCGGGTGAGTGCGGCGATCTCGGCGAGGGCCACGTCGCCGCCGCTGTCGGACTGGGCCAGCAGCAGCGCCGCCGCGTCGCGGTCCAGGTCGGCCTTCATCAGGTCGTCGACCGCGCGGATGCAGGTGCGGTCCATCACCTCGAGCATGCTCGGCACCAGGCCGCTGGTGACCACCCGCTCGACGACCTGGCCGGTCTGCGCGCTCGTACCGAAGCTGGCGACCAGGGTGACCGGCGGCTGCGGGGCGGGGCGCAGCGCCAGCGTCGCCTCGGTGATCACGCCCAGGGTGCCCTCGGAACCGACGAACAGCCGGGCCAGGTCGTAGCCGGCGACGCCCTTCACCGTGCGCCGCCCGGTGCGCAGCACCCGGCCGTCGGCGAGCACGACCTCCAGGCCGAGCACGTAGTCGGTGGTGACCCCGTACTTCACGCAGCACAGCCCGCCGGAGTTCATCGCCAGGTTGCCGCCGAGGGTGCACCAGTCGTAGCTGGCCGGGTCCGGTGGGTAGAACAGCCCGTGCTCCCGGACGGCGTCGCGCAGCGTCTTGTTCACCACGCCGGCCTGGACGACGGCGAGCCGGTCGGCCGGCGCGACCTCCAGGACGGCGTCCATCCGGGTCAGCGCGAGGGTGATGCACCCGTCGACCGCGTTGGCCGCACCGACCAGCCCCGAGCCCGCGCCCCGCGGCACCACGGGGACCCCGTGCCGGCTGGCCAGCCGCAGCACCGCCGACACCTCCTCGGTGCTGCGCGGCAGCGCCACCGCGGCCGGCAGCCCGGCCTCGGCGAGCATCGCCTGGTCGCGTGCGTAGGCGGCGGTGACGTCGGGATCGGTGAGCACGCTGTCCGGGCCCAGGGCGTCCTGGAGCTCGCGGACCCACGTCGTCGTGAGGGCGGTCACCCGGTCACCGTACGGCCCCGGTGGGGCTGCGGCGCCCTCCCGGAGCAGGGCCTCCCGTCAGGACAGGCCGAGGTCGGCGAGCTCGAACGCCGCGCGGTACTCCAGGCCGGCCGCCTCGACGGCCGCGCGGGCGCCGCGGTCGACGATCACGGCCACGCCCAGCACCTCTGCGCCGGCCTCCTGCAGCGCCTCCACGGCGGCGAGCGGGCTGCTCCCGGTGGTGGAGACGTCCTCGACGACCAGCACGGTGCGGCCGGCGACGTCGGGCCCCTCGATCCGCCGCTGCATCCCGTGCGTCTTGGTCGCCTTGCGCACCACGCAGGCGTCCAGGAACCCCTCGCCGCCCGCGGCGGCGTGCAGCATCGCGGTGGCGACCGGGTCGGCGCCCAGGGTCAGCCCGCCGACCACGTCGTAGCGCAGGTCGCCGGTGAGCTGGCGCATCACCCGACCCACCAGCGGGGCGGCCTCGTGGTGCAGCGTCACCCGGCGCAGGTCGATGTACCAGTCGGCCTCCTGGCCGGAGGAGAGCGTCACCTTCCCGTGCACCACGGCGAGGTCGACGACGAGCTCGAGCAGCCGGTCACGGTCGGGGTGCGCCGGAGCGGGGGCGTTCATGGCGGGAACCCTACTGAGCCCGGCGGACGGGTGCCCGCGACCGGGAAGGCCCTGCGCACGGGTCAGCCGGCCGGGGCGAGCACCTGGTCGATGACGTAGACGGTGGCGTTCGCCGTCGGGACGTCGCCGCAGACCACGGTCGCCGGGGCGGCGCCGGCGAGGGTGCCCTCCGCGGCGACGGTCGGCGCCTCGGGCGGCCCGGCCACGGTGATCGGGTCGCCGTTGAGCGTGACGTGCTCGCCGACGAGGTCGGCCGGCGCCAGCCGACCGGGCAGCACGTGGTGGGTCAGCAGCGAGGTCAGCCGCGGGACGTCCCCGAGCAGCGCGGGCACCGCGTCGGGGCCCAGCGCGTCGAAGGCGGCGTTCGTCGGCGCCAGCACGGTGACCTCCTCCCGGGTGTTGAGCACGTCGACCAGGTTGGCCGCGCCCACGGCCGCGGTGAGGGTGCTCAGCTGCGGGTTGGCGCCCACCGCCGCGCTCACCGGCTGGGCTGACAGGTCCGCCGGCGTCCCGTCGGCCGCGGCGGGGAAGGCCAGATCGCACCCGGGTCCGATCGGTCCGGTGGGCGCTGCGACCGCCTCCGACGTCGGTGCCGCGCTCGTCTCGGTGGCCGTGGCGCTGGGGGTGGCGCGTGCGGTCGGTTCGTCGTCGGACCCGCTGCAGCCGGCGATCCCGACCAGGAGGACGGGGACGGCGAGGAGCCCGCCGATCCGGGACGGGACGGCGGCTCGGGTCTGCCGGGGGGCCATCACTGCGGCTGTCCTCCTGGTGTCGGTCACCGATCGACCACGGTGGTGTGGTGCGCCGGCCGCCGCCAGCATCGCATCCGGCGCGGCAGGCGACCGGGGTCCCGCCCCGGCGTGCCACCCTGACGCGGTGAGCAGCAGCCCCACGCCCCCCGCTCCGGCCCGCCCGGAGACCCCCGCCTCGGTCAAGGTCTCGATCGGGGTGCTCGCCGCCCTGGCCCTGCTGCTCCTGCTGAACGCGCTGCTGACCTTCGCCGTCCGGGAGACCGTGATCGACACCCTCGCCGAGGCGCAGCCGGGTGCGCCGCGCTCGGACGCCGAGCGGGCCGTGCTGCTGAACCTGGTCCAGGCCGTGGTGTTCGGGGTGCTCGCCGCCGTCTCCGCGGTCTTCCTCGCCCGCGGGCGGGCGTGGGCCCGGTGGACCGGGCTGGCCGTCAGCGTGCCGCTGGGGCTGCTGACCCTCGGCGCGACCTTCCTGACCGGTGGCGTGGCGGCCTCGTCGCTGCTGGTGTTGGTGCTCTGCGCGGCCGCCGGGACCAGCCTGCTGGCCCGGACGACGACCGCGTGGGCCTCGTCCGGCCCACGCAGCCGCAGCTGACCGGCCTCAGAACCGGTTGCGCCGCTGGGTCTCCGCCTTGTACCAGTCGCTGGAGGGCTTGAGCGCCAGCAGCACGATCCCGGCGATGGTGAGCAACAGGCCCAGCATGCCGAGGAAGCCGAGGGCTGATGCGCCCAGCAGGCCGAACAGCACGCTCAGGCCGCCCAGCACCCAGAGCACGATGCGCGCCCAGTTGTGGCCCTTCCAGGCGAAGAACAGCACCACCAGGTAGGCCGCCGTCAGCAGGAGGCCGATGACCGCGCCGATGGTGAGCGCCGTCGAGGCCTCGTCGCGGGTGAGCGCCTGGTCGGCGATCAGGTCGTCGATCTGCGAGTCGAGGCTGGTGAAGGTGAGGATCGAGCTGATCAGCCCGAGGACCGTGTTCGCCAGGAACGCACCGATCCCGGCCTTGACCGTGGTCGGGCGCTCCGTCGGGGCAGGAGGGGCGCCGCCGTACTGGGCCCCGGGTGCGGCGGGGTAGGCGTGCGGGCCGGGCTGACCCGGGCCGCTCTGCCCCCACGGGGACTGCCCGCCGTACTGCGGCCCACCCTGCCCGTGCTGGGGACCCTGCCCGTACTGGGGCGGCTCGCCCTGCGGCTGCTGCCCGGGCCCGCCGTGCTGCGGGTCCTGCGGTCCTGACGTCATGACGGCTCCTCGGGTGACCTCGGCGGGTGGACCCGATGATCATGGCGCATCCGCACGTCACCGTCACCGGATCCGCCCCGACGAGGCCCCGCCGTCCCCCGCTCGGGGCAGGCCTCCCGGGCACCGCCGGCGGGCGGCTGCGGGTGCCACCTCCTGGCCGACGCCATACGCTGCGGGGGGTGACGACGCCCCCAGCACCGCCGCCCGACCCCTCCCGTCCCGGCGATGACCGCCCGGAGCAAGGCGGTGCCCACGGCTACGGCCAGCCCGGCCCCGCCTCCTACGGCGAGCCCGCCGCCTACGGTCAGGCGGCCGCGTACGGGCAGCCGATCCAGTACGGCCAGCCGGACCCGTACGGGCAGCAGCAGGGCGGGTACGGCGCACCCCAGAAGTCCAACGGACTCGGGATCGCCTCCCTGGTCCTGGGCATCCTGTCCCTGCCGGGGGCCTTCTTCCTCGGCGTCCCCGGCATCGTGCTGGGGCTGCTGGCGATCATCCTGGGCATCGTCGCGCTGCGCCGGGTCAAGGCCCGGCGGGCCGACAACCGGGGCATGCCGATCGGCGGGATCGTGACCGGGGCCATCGGCCTGGTGCTCGGGGCGATCATCCTGGCCGCGGCGGTGTTCTTCGTGACCACCGCCGAGACCTGCATCGACGACTTCAGCCAGACCGGTGACCAGGCCGCCTACGAGCAGTGCCTCCAGGACGCCACGAGCTGACCCGGAGCGGACCGTGCCCGCCGTCGCCGACGGCGGGCACGGTGCCTCACTCGCCGGTGCCGGGACCGAGCGCCCGCGGGGCCGGTTCCGTCGTCGGACCGGGCTCGGTGGCCGGCTCCCCGGGCACCGGCCCCCGGGTGACGGTGAGCCCGGCGTCTCCGTCGGCCACGTCCGCCGCCCAGTCGACGACGACCTCGTCGCCGTCGCGGACCTCTCCGGCGAGCAGGGCCCGGGCGAGCTGGTCACCGATCGCCGACTGCACCAGCCGGCGCAGCGGCCGGGCACCGTAGACCGGGTCGAAGCCGTTCAGCGCCAGCCACTCCCGGGCGGCGTCGGTCACCCGCAGGGAGAGCCGGCGGGCGGCCAGCCGGCGGGCGAGCACCTCGACCTGGATGTCGACGATCCCGACCAGCTCTTCGGAGCCGAGCGCGCGGAACGTGACCACGTCGTCCAGCCGGTTGAGGAACTCCGGCTTGAAGTGCGACCGCACCACGTCCTGCACGGCCTGCCGCTTCTGCGCGTCGGGGATCGACTGGTCGGCGATCACCTGCGACCCGAGGTTCGACGTCAGGACGAGGATCGTGCTGCGGAAGTCGACCGTGCGGCCCTGCCCGTCGGTGAGCCGGCCGTCGTCGAGGACCTGCAGCAGCACGTCGAAGACGTCGGGGTGGGCCTTCTCCACCTCGTCGAGCAACACGATCGTGTACGGGCGGCGCCGCACCGCCTCGGTGAGCTGACCGCCGGCCTCGTAGCCGACGTACCCGGGCGGGGAGCCCACCAGCCGGGACACCGAGTGCTTCTCGGAGTACTCGCTCATGTCGATGCGGACCATCGCCCGCTCGTCGTCGAACAGGAACTCCGCCAGCGCCTTGGCCAGCTCCGTCTTGCCGACGCCGGTGGGCCCGAGGAACAGGAAGGAACCGGTCGGCCGGTCCGGGTCGGCGACGCCGGACCGTGCCCGGCGGACGGCGTCGGAGACGGCCCGTACGGCCTCGGGCTGGCCGACGACCCGGTGGGTGAGCTCCTCCTCCATCCGGAGCAGTTTCTGCGTCTCGCCCTCCAGCAGCCGGCCGGCCGGGATCCCGGTCCAGGCCTGCACGACCTCGGCGATGTCGTCGGCGCCGACCTCCTCCTTCAGCATCGAGTCGCTGGCCGCCACCGATGCCTCGGCCTCGGACAGCGCCCGCTCCAGCGCGGGCATGCGGCCGTAACGCAGCTCGGCGACCCGGGCCAGGTCGCCGTCCCGCTCGGCACGTTCGGCCTCCAGCCGCACCCCCTCCAGCTCCTCCTTGGTGTGCTGGATCCGGTCGATCGCCGTCTTGTCCTGCTGCCAGCGGGCGGTCAGCTCGCCCAGCGCCTCCCGACGGTCGGCGAGCTCCGAGCGCAGCGTCTCCAGCCGCTGGAGGGACGCCGGGTCGTCCTCCTTGGCCAGCGCCATCTCCTCGATCTCCAGCCGGCGCACGACCCGCTCGACCTCGTCGACCTCGACCGGCCGGCTGTCGATCTCCATCCGGAGCCGGCTGGCGGCCTCGTCGACGAGGTCGATCGCCTTGTCCGGGAGGAAGCGGGCGGTGACGTAGCGGTCGGACAGGGTCGCGGCCGCCACGATGGCCCCGTCGGTGATCCGCACCCCGTGGTGCACCTCGTAGCGCTCCTTGAGGCCACGCAGGATCCCGATGGTGTCCTCGACCGACGGCTCCCCGACGTAGACCTGCTGGAACCTCCGCTCCAGCGCCGGGTCTTTCTCGATGTGCTCGCGGAACTCGTCGAGCGTCGTCGCGCCGACCATCCGCAGCTCACCACGGGCGAGCATCGGCTTGATCATGTTGCCGGCGTCCATCGCGGAGTCACCGCTGGCGCCGGCGCCGACGATGGTGTGCAGCTCGTCGATGAAGGTGACGACCTGCCCCTCGGCCTCGGTGATCTCCTGGAGGACGGCCTTGAGCCGCTCCTCGAACTCACCGCGGTACTTCGCCCCGGCCACCATGGCGCTGAGGTCCAGCGCCATCAGCCGCTTGCCCTTGAGGCTCTCCGGGACGTCGCCGGCGACGATCCGCTGGGCCAGGCCCTCGACGATCGCGGTCTTCCCGACGCCGGGCTCACCGATCAGGACCGGGTTGTTCTTGGTGCGCCGGGAGAGCACCTGCACCACCCGGCGGATCTCCGTGTCCCGGCCGATGACCGGGTCCATCCGACCCTCCCGGGCCCGGGCGGTCAGGTCCACGGCGTACTTCTCCAGCGCCTGGAACGTGCTCTCCGGATCGGGGCTGGTGACCTTGCGGTTGCCCCGGACCGTGCGGAACGCCGCCACCAGGGCGTCACGCGTGGCACCGGCACCGGTCAGGACGGCGCCTGCCTCGCCCTCGGTGGTGGCCAGGCCGACCAGCAGGTGCTCGGTGGAGACGTACTCGTCGCCGAGCGCACTGGCCTGCTCGCCGGCGGCGTTGATCGCCCGGAGCAGCTCCCGGGACGGCGCGGGGGCGGCCACCGTGGAGCCGCTGGCGCTCGGCATCCGGCGCACCGCGGCATCGGCCTTGGCCCGGACGTCGGCCGGGTCGGCACCGGTGGCCTGCAGGAGCGGCCCGGCGATGCCGTCGGTCTGCTCGAGCAGGGCGACCAGCAGGTGCAGGGGCTCGAGGGCCGCCTGGCCCCGGTCGACCGCCAGCCGCTGAGCGGCGGCGAAGGCCTCCTGCGAACGGGTGGTGAGCTTGCTCTGCATGGCGGGTGGGTCTGTCCTCTCCTGCGACACGGACGGTTCGTGTGGTGGAACGGAGCAGGACTTGAGTCTGTTCCACTCAACCTGGCGGCGTCCAGGGCGGCACGGAGCACCCCGTGCAGCTCCCGACCCTGGCAGAAAACGCAGCGAGATGGGGCCACATGGCTGCCTACAGCCGGATGGCGCCCTACTCTTGCCCCATGACAGACACCCCGTCGCCGAGCGTCGCTCTCGACGATCAGCTCTGTTTCGCGCTCTACGCGGCCTCACGTGCGGTCACCGCCCGGTACCGCCCCATGCTGGACGAGCTCGGGGTCACCTATCCCCAGTACCTCGTCCTCATGCTGCTGTGGGAGGAGGACGGGCAGAGCGTCGGGCAGCTGGGCACCCGCCTGGCACTCGACTCCGGCACCCTGTCCCCCCTGCTCAAGCGGCTCACCGCTGCGGGCCTGGTGACCCGGCACCGCCGGGCCGACGACGAGCGGTCGGTCTCCGTCCGGCTGACCGACGCCGGCCGGGCGCTGCAGGGCCCGGCCTGCTCGATCTCCGCGGAGATGATCGACGCCCTGGCCCTGAACCAGAGCCAGTTCGACGAGTTGAAGGCCCAGCTGCGGCTGATCACCGAGCGGGTGGCCGAGACCCGCGCGATCGCCCCCGTCTGACCAAGGGCCCGCTGCCCCCCCACCACTCGCGAGCTCGCGGCGGGACCCTGCAGCGGGGCCGGACGGGGAGGGGCTGGTCCGGTGGCGGGAACACCGCCGGCCGGGAACGGTTGACCCCGTCAGAAGCGGTGTCCGGCCGCGGCGCAGCCCTGCGTCGCGGCCGTCACCGACGAGGAGGAGGTCCGATGCCCACCCGTACCGCACGCACTGCCTGGAACGGCTCCCTGCAGGAGGGCTCCGGCCAGGTCGAGCTCTCCAGCTCGAAGGTCGGCACGTTCGACGTCAGCTTCCCCAAGCGGGCCGCTGACGAGGCCGGGGGCACCACCAGCCCCGAGGAGCTCATCGCCGCGGCCCACTCGTCCTGCTACGCCATGGCGCTGTCCAGCGAGATCGGCAAGGCCGGTGGCACGACGCAGTCCCTCGAGGTGAGCGCGGACGTGACCCTCGGCCAGCAGGACGGCGCCCCGACGATCACCGGGATCGCGCTGACCGTGCGCGGCGAGGTCGACGGGCTCGACGCCGCCGGCTTCGACAAGGCGGCCCAGGCCGCCAAGGCCGGCTGCCCGGTGAGCAAGGCGCTGGCCGCCGTGGACATCACCCTGGACGCCAGCCTCTCCTGAGAGGCGAGGCCCCCTGCGCCACCTCGCAGGGGGCCTGCACCGCGTGAGGCCCGTCTCCCCCGGTGGGGGAGACGGGCCTCTGCACGTCCCGGCGGTCAGCCGCGCCGGCCGGCCAGCTGCGCGTCGACGTCGGCGGTCGTGTCGCGCTCGCCCTGCAGCCGCTCGTCACCGGTCTCGGTGCGCAGCGCGACCTCCCGGATGAACAGGACGGCCACGATCGTGATGATCGACAGCGCCGCCGCGATGAGGAAGACCCGCCCGGTCGCGTCGCCGTAGGAGACCCGGATCAGCGCCTGGATCGGCGCCGGGGCGTCGGCCAGGCTGGCCAGCCCGATGTCCTGGGACCCGGCCGCGGCCGGTGCCCCCGGGACCTCGGCCAGCCCCGAGCGGATGAGCGTGCCCACCCGGCTGGAGAGCACCGCGCCGAGCACCGAGACCCCGATCGTGCCGCCGAGGCTGCGGAAGAACGCCACCGCCGAGCTCGCCGCCCCCAGGTCGGTGGCCGCCACGGTGTTCTGCACGGCCAGCACCAGGTTCTGCATGGTCATGCCGATCCCGACGCCGAGCACGGTGAGGAAGACCCCGAGCACCACCATGTCCGTGGCGTGGTCGACCGTGGCCAGCAGGCCGAACCCGAGCGCCACCAGCAACGAGCCGGCGACCAGGTAGCGCTTCCAGAACCCGGTGCGGGTGATCAGGATCCCGGAGACGGTCGAGGAGACGAGGAGACCACCGACCATCGGGATGGTGAGCAGGCCGGCCGCGGTCGGCGAGTAGCCACGGGAGATCTGCAGGTACTGGCCGAGGAAGACCGTGGAGCCGAACATCGCGACACCGATGGCGACGCTGGCGATGATCGCCAGGGTCGTCGTCCGGTCCCGGAACAGCCGGAGCGGGACGATCGGCTCCTTCGCGCGCAGCTCGGTGACGACGAACGCCACGATGGCGAGCACGCCGCCCGCCACGAACAGGGCGGTCTCCGGGGAGGCCCAGGCGAAGCTGTCCCCGGCCAGGGTCACCCAGATCAGCAGCGCCGACACACCGGCGGTCAGGAACGCCGCACCCAGGTAGTCGATCGACACGTCCCGCTTGGTCACCGGCAGGTGCAGGGTGCGCTGCAGCAGCACCAGGGCCACGACCGCGAACGGGACGCCGACGAAGAAGCACCACCGCCAGCCCAGCCAGCTGGTGTCGACCAGCAGGCCACCGATCAGCGGGCCGCCGACGGTGGCGACCGCCATCACCGAGCCGAGCAGGCCGGAGTACCGCCCCCGCTCCCGCGGGCTGATCATCGCGGCCATCGCGATCTGCACCAGCGCCTGCAGACCGCCCAGCCCCAGGCCTTGCAGCACCCGCCAGCCGATCAGCGTCGGCAGCGACCCCGAGAGCCCGGCCAGCATCGAGCCGACGATGAAGACCACGATCGAGATCTGGATCAGCAGCTTCTTGCTGAACAGGTCGGCGAGCTTGCCCCAGATCGGCGTGGAGGCGGTCGAGGCCAGCAGGGTGGCGGTGACCACCCAGGTGTACTGGCTCTGCGTGCCGCGCAGGTCGGTGATGATCGTCGGCAGCGCGTTGGAGACGACGGTCGAGGACAGGAACGCCACGAACATCGCCAGCAACATCCCAGACAGCGCACTGAGGATCTGCCGGTGGGTCATCCGCCCCTGCTGCTCGACGGGGGCGACCGCCGCCGGACCGGCGGCCGGGTCGACGGTCGCCCCGGCGGCGGACCGGGTGGGTGCGGGGCTGCTCATCGGCGGTTCTCTCCAGGCGTTGCAGATACGGGCGGTGCAGGTGCGGGCGGTGCGGATGCGGGCGTCTCAGGGGCGGGCGCTGCGGGGGCGCGGGCGGGAGCGGCGAGGACGCCGGCCCGGGCGGGACGGCCACCCGCGCGGTCGAGGCCGTCGGCCAGCTTCTCCAGCAGGCCGCTGAACTCCCGCGCCTCGCCCTCGGTCCAGTCGGCCAGCGCCTCGACCGCCCACCGGCCGCGGAGCCGGCGGGTGTGCGCCAGGGCGGCCACCCCGGCGGTGCTGAGGTCGATCAGGCTGGCCCGACCGTCGAGCGGGTCGGGGCGTCGTTCGACGAGGCCGGAGCGCTCCAGGACGGCGACCTGCCGGCTGGCCACCGAGACGTCGACGCCGGCCCGCTCGGCCAGGGCGCTGCACCGCTGGGCGCCGTCCTGCTCCAGCGGCACGAGCAGCGCCCAGCCGAAGGACGGGAGGTCGCCGTAGAGGTCGGCCGCGGCGCGGGGACCGAGGTGCTTGACGGTGCGCACCAGCCGAGCCACGCCTGCGGTGAGCCGTTCGGATGTCTCCGGGGTGAGCTGCACGTCGCGTCCTCTGCTGATCCGCCGCCGGGTGGACACCCGGTACGTGTAGACAGCAACGATTCTGCGCTTGTTGGTTGCTGTATGCAACATGCTGGCGCAGTGACCTGGGCGGCCCACGACGCCGAGAGGCGGCGACGGGAGTCCCGTCGCCGCCTCTCGCGGTCCGCACATCACTCTCAGCGGTGATCAGGTCCCCTGATCACCGGCTGTCCCCCCACAGCAGCGTTGGTGCGGGGGGACAGCGTTGGATCAGGGCACCTGATCCACGCTGCCCACCGTCAGAGGGAGAGCGCCTCCAGGACCAGCTCCGCCGGGTGCCAGGCGGTGCGCTGGGTGCCGTGGAAGATCTGCTGACGGCAGGAGACCCCGGTCGCGGCGATGACCGCGTCGGGCGCGGCGGCCCGGACGGCGGGGAACAGCCGGTCCTCCCCCACCTGCAGGGAGATGTCGTAGTGCTCGGACTCGAAGCCGAACGACCCGGCCATGCCGCAGCAGCCGGCGTCCAGCTCCTGCACCGTGACCCCGGGGATCCGCGACAGCAGCGCCACGGTGGCCGCCGTCCCGGCCTCGGCCTTCTGGTGGCAGTGGCCGTGGAAGACCACGGTCCGGCCAGCCAGCCAGCTGTCCTCGCGCAGCCGCAGCCGGCCGGAGTCGATCGCCTCGACCAGCAGCTCCTCTGGCAGCTGCACCCGCGCCGCGACGTCCCGGACGTTCGGGTCGTCGGGCAGCAGCTCCACGTGCTCGGCGCGGAGCGTGAGGATGCAGGATGGCTCGCAGCCCACGATCGGCGAACCGGGCTCCGAGCCCTCGCAGAGGTTCGCCGCCAGCTTCTGCGCCTTGCCCCGGGCGTCGTCCAGCAGGCCCTTGGAGATGCTCGCGCGGCCGCAGCAGCCCTTGCTCTCCAGCCGCACCGGGTGGCCCGCCGCCTCCAGCAGCCGCACCACGGCCTGACCGATGCCCGGCTCGGTGTAGCTGGTGAACGAGTCGGCCAGCATCGTGACCGGCTGCTGGGTCAGCGCCGCCGGTGCCTCGTGCCGCTTGAACCAGCGCATCAGCGTCGTCCGGTGGAAGACCGGCAGGTCCCGCTGACGGGCGATGCCGAGGCGGGAGTCCATCAGCGCCCGCAGCGGCTTGATCTTCAGCGGCAGGTTCGACAGCGGTGCGGTCGCCGAGCCCAGTCGGTTGAGCGTCCGGATCGCACCGAACGCCCGCGACCGCAGCGGGGTGCCGTGCACGTCGTGCTTGGCCGCCAGCGCCTCGCTCTTCATCGCCGAGACGTCGACGCCCAGCGGGCACTCGCTCTTGCAGGCCTTGCACATCAGGCACAGGTCGAGCACCTCGTGCAGCCGCTCGTCCGCCAGCGCGGTGTGCGGGTCGCCCTCGCTGAGCGCCTTGACCAGCGCGCCGGCGCGGCCACGGGTGGAGTGCTCCTCCATCCGGGTGGCGATGTAGGACGGGCACATCGCCCCGGTCGTGGACTTGCGGCACAGGCCGATGTTCATGCAGCGGTCGGCGGCGCCGAACATCCCACCGACGACGTCGAACTGCAGGCGGGTGCGCAGCGGGCCGGGCTGCGGCGGGTTCTCGTCCCGCAGGTGCTCGGTCATCGCCGGGGAGTCGACGATCTTGCCGGGGTTCAGCGTGCCCTGCGGGTCGAAGATCCCCTTGACCTGGCGCATGGCCTCGTAGAGGTCGTCGCCGAAGAGCTCGCGGTTGAACTCGCTGCGTGCCAGCCCGTCACCGTGCTCGCTGGAGTTCACCCCGCCGTACTCGCGCACGAGGTCCTTGACCTCGACGGCGACCGAGCGCATCACCTCGACCTGCCCCGGCTGGGAGAGGTCGACGAACGGGCGGATGTGCAGACAGCCCACCGAGCAGTGGCCGTAGAACCCCGCCTCGAGCCCGTGCCGGTCCAGCACGTCGCGGAAGCGGGCGGTGTACGCGGCCAGGTGCTTGGGGTCGACGGCGGTGTCCTCGACGAACGCCAGCGGCCGGCGAGCGCCCACCGAGTTGGCCATCAGCAGGCCCAGGGCGGACTTGCGGACCTTGAGCAGGGCGCCCTGCTGGGCCGGGGTGACCGCCCGCAGGGTGTGGTAGCCGTGGCCGTTGCGCTCCCACAGCTCGATGAGCGCGTCCATCGACTCGACCAGCTGCGCCTCGTCGTCCCCGGTGAAGGAGACGAACAGCAGCGCCTCCGGGTCGCCCTGCAGGATCTTGCCCAGCCCGGCGTACTCGATCTTCTGCCGGGAGAGGTCCAGGATCGTGCGGTCCAGCAGCTCCACCTGCGCCGGGTCGACCGAGAGAGCGTCCTCGGTGGCGTTGATCGCCGCCTGCACGGTCTCGAAGTGGCCCACTGCGAAGACCTGCTTGGACGGCTTGGGCACCAGCCCGACCCGGGCGGAGGTGATGATCGCCAGCGTGCCCTCGGAGCCGACCAGGAACTTGGCCAGGTCGAAGGGCTGCCCCTCGGCCAGCCGGTCCAGCCGGTAGCCACCGGCCCGCCGCCAGAACGACGGGAACCCGGTGGCGATCGCCTCCGCGTTCGCCGCGACCAGCTCGGGCAGCCGGCGGTAGATCTCCGCCTCCAGCGTGTCCCCTTGGGCGCGGCGGGCCCGCTCGGCCTCGTCCACGACCCCGAAGGTGGCCGTCGAGCCGTCGGCCAGGACGACGTCGACCTCCTGGACGTGGTCGATGGTCATGCCGAAGCGCACCGAGCCGCTGCCGGCGGAGTTGTTGCCGATCATCCCGCCGATGGTGGCGCGGTTGGACGTCGAGGTGTCCGGCCCGAACATCAGTCCGGCCGCGGCGGCGGCCCGGTTGAGGTCGTCCTGCACGACGCCGGGCTCCACCCGGGCGCTGCGGCCCTCCGGGTCGAGCTCGGTGATCCGGTGCATGTGCCGGGAGAGGTCCAGCACCAGCCCCGGGCCGACGGTCTGCCCGGCCAGGCTGGTGCCCGCCCCGCGGGCGAGCACCGGGATGCCGGCCTCGCGGGCCAGCCGCACGGCGGCGACCACGTCGGCGGTGTGCGCCGGGTAGGCGACCCCGACCGGCGTCATCGTGTACATCGAGGCGTCCTGGCTGAAGATGTGCCGGGTGTAGTCGTCGAAGGCGACCTCGCCGTCCAGCGCCCGGGTCAGCTCCTGCTCGAGGTCCGCCACCCCCACACGGGGGCGCTCCGGGGCCGCTGTCATGCCTGCTGCAGGCGCTCGAGGGCGGCCTGGATGCCGTTCGGGTCGATGTCCACGCCGCTGCGGACCAGGCCCATCTGCACGCCACCCAACGTGCCCACCAGGGTCAGGTCGTTGAAGTGGCCCAGGTGCCCGATCCGGAACACCTTGTCGGCCAGCTTGCCCAGCCCGGCGCCCAGTGACATGTCGTACTCCCGCAGGATCGTCGCCCGGACGGCGTCGGCGCCGCCGTCCGGCATGTAGATCGCGGTCAGCGAGCCGGAGTACTCGCGCTCGTCGAGCGCCAGCACCTCCAGGCCCCAGCCCCGGACGGCGGCCCGGGTGGCCTCGGCGTGCCGGGTGTGCCGGGCGTAGACGTTGGCCAGACCCTCGTCGTCCAGCATCTCCAGCGCGACCTTGAGCGCGTACAGCAGGTTGGTGGCCGGCGTGTACGGGAAGAAGCCGCGCTCGTTGGCAGCCAGGATCGGCTGCCAGTCCCAGAACGACCGGGGCAGGCCGGCGGTCTTCGACGCCTGCAGCGCCTTGTCGCTGACCGCGTTGAAGCTCAGCCCCGGCGGCAGCATGAGCCCCTTCTGCGACCCGGCGACGGTGACGTCGACGCCCCACTCGTCGTGCCGGTAGTCGATGCTGCCCAGCGAGGAGATGGTGTCGACCAGCAGCAGGGCGGGGTGCTCGGCGGCGTCGATGGCCTTCCGTACCTCCGGGATCCGGCTGGTCACGCCGGTGGAGGTCTCGTTGTGGACCACCATGACGGCCTTGATCTCGTGCCCGGTGTCGGCGGCGAGCCGCTCCTGGGCCGCGGCCGGGTCGGCGCCGTGCCGCCAGTCGCCCGGCACGAACTCGACCTCCAGGCCCAGCCGGGTCGCCATGTCCTGCCAGAGGGTGGCGAAGTGGCCGGTCTCGAAGGCCAGCACCTTGTCCCCGGGCGAGAGCGTGTTGGTGAGCGCCGCCTCCCAGGCCCCGGTGCCCGAGGCGGGGTAGATGACGACCGGCTGGGTGGTGCCGAAGACCGGCTTGACGGCCTCGAGGACCTCCAGGCCGAGAGCGGCGAACTCCGGGCCGCGGTGGTCGATGGTCGGGGCGGACATCGCCCGCAGCACCCGGTCGGGCACGTTGGTCGGCCCCGGGATCTGCAGGAAGTGGCGCCCGCCGGTCGTCGTCGTCACTGACATGCCCGTGCCTCCATGAGTGTCTCGTCCGGACCGCCGGCTCGTCGCCGGAAGTCCACCATGCGGGAGGCTACTACCGGCAGGCGGATTGACGTAGAGACATCTCGGACGTCCTGTGACCCTTGACACTGACGGGCAGCAGACCTTCTAATCCCCGCTAGCGAAAAGGCGGTTCCGCATCGCGGAAGCGCTTGACCGGCGGGTGACACACCCGCCTCGACCAACCCTGGGGACGCCGGTGTCCGTACAGCTCGTCTTGATCTCGATCTTGCTGGTGGTCTTCCTGATCGCCACGGTGCTGCCCGTGCACATGGGTGCGTTGGCCCTGGTGGCGGCGTTCATCGCCGGCTACTTCATCTACGGCACCGGCGGCGACCCGACGTACGACGACGCGGTCTTCGGCTTCTTCCCCGGGTCGTTGTTCGTCGTCCTGGTCGGGGTGACGTACCTGTTCGCCATCGCCAAGAACAACGGCACCGTCGACTGGCTGGTGCACGCAGCGGTCACCGCGTCCGGCGGCCGGCTCGCGGCCATCCCGTGGGCGATGTTCGCCGTCACCGGCGTGCTCACCGCCATCGGCGGCGTCGTGCCGGCGGTGGTGGCGATCATCGCCCCGGTCGGCATGTCCTTCGCGCGGCGCTACCAGATCAACCCGGTGCTGATGGGCCTGTTCATCATCAACGGCGCCACCGCCGGCGGGTTCTCGCCGCTGTCGATCTTCGGTGTGATCACGAACACCGTGGTCGAAGAGAACGGGCTGGAGGGCAGCCCGCTGTTCCTCTGGGGCGCCTCGATCGTCATCAACATCCTGCTCTCCATCGCCGTCTTCTTCCTCTTCGGCGGCCGCAAGCTGCTCGGCGGCGGGCGGGTCGACCTGACCGACAAGCGCGACGACGACTTCGTGGCGGCCTCCGTCGCCGGGGACGCCACCGAGGACACCGGCGAGGACATCCCCGGCGGCCCTGCCCGCGGCGTGGCGGTCGGCAGCACCGGCACCGCCGGTGCGGCGGTCTCCGGCGGCCGGGTCACCGAGGCGCGGCACGGCGAGCCGGGCCACCAGCACTCCCACGTCGAGGACCGCGCCGACCAGAAGGCGCTGCAGACCACCGCGCTGGCCGTCGACAACGCGCCCGACCCGGTCACCACGCTCGACCGGGACCGCGCGCTGACGCTGGTCGGGCTCGTCGTCCTGGTCGTCGGGTCGCTGCTCCCCCTCGACCTGGACATCGGCCTGATGGCGATCACCGTCGGCGTCATCCTGTCGGTCATCGCCCCCCGCGGCGCCAAGGGCGCCGTCGGCCAGATCGCCTGGCCGACCGTGCTGCTGATCTGCGGCATCGTCACCTTCGTCGGGCTGATGCAGGACCAGGACGTTCCCGGCTGGCTCGGGGACAACGTCGCCCAGCTCGGCCTCCCGTTGATCGCCGCGCTGCTGATCTGCTACATCGGCGCCGTCGTCTCGGCCTTCGCCTCCACCACCGGCATCCTCGGTGCGCTGATCCCGCTGGCCGTGCCCTTCCTCCAGGGCGACAACGCGATCGGGGCGATCGGCCTGATCACCGCACTGGCGATGTCCTCCTCGATCGTCGACTCCAGCCCGTTCTCCACCAGCGGGGCACTCGTCGTCGCCAACGCCACCGAGGCCGAGCGGGAGCGGACGTTCAAGAACCTGACCGTCTGGGGCTTCTCGATGGTCGCGCTCATCCCGCCGATCACCTGGCTGGTCCTGATCGTGCCCGGCTGGCTGTGACCTGCTGGCGCTGAGCAGCACCCCGCACCACCCGCGCCCCGGTCGGCACCCAGCCGCCGGGGCGCGGTCACGTCCGGACCCGGACATCCAGACCACGACGAGACCACCACCCGCGGAGGCAGACGTGAGCACACCCGCACCGCCCGACCAGCCGCCCCTGACCGGCATCACCGTGCTCGAGGTCGGCGTCTTCATGGCGGCGCCGTACGCCGCGATGCAGCTCGCCGACCTGGGCGCCCGGGTGGTCAAGGTGGAGGACCCCCGGTCGGGTGACCCGGTCCGGGCCAGCGGGCCGTTCGTGGACGGTGAGAGCTCGCCCTACCTGCGGCTGAACCGGAACAAGGAGTCCGTCGCGCTGGACCTGAAGTCCGCCGCCGGCAAGCAGGCGTTCCTCGAGCTGGTCGCCGTCGCGGACGTCGTCATCGAGAACCTGCGCCCCGGCGCGATGGCCCGGCTGGGGCTGGACGCGGCCGCGATCTGGGCGGTCAACCCGCGGGTGGTGCACGCCTCCGGGTCCGGCTGGGGCCAGGACGGGCCGCTCGCCCCGCTGCCCGGGCTCGACATCATGGCCCAGGCGCGCAGCGGGATCATGAGCATCACCGGCACCCCGGGTGGCGAGCCGGTCAAGGTCGGCGTCCCGGTCTGCGACCTGGTCTGCGGCCTCTACCTGGCGCTCGCGGTCACCGCGGCGCTGCGCGAGCGGGACCGCACCGGCGTCGGCCAGTCCATCGACGTCTCGCTGTTCGAGGCCGGGGTCAGCCTCGCGGTGTGGGAGGCCGGCAAGTGGTTCGCCACCGGTGAGGTGGGCGGGCCGCTGGGCTCGGCGCACCAGAGCCAGGCGCCGTACCAGGCGTTCCAGACCGCCGACGGCTGGGTGACCATCGGCGCGAACACCCCGAACACCTGGGCCGGGCTGTGCGCCACGCTGGACATGGCCGACGAGCTCGCCGACCCCGGCTACGCCGACGCCAGCCGCCGGCACGCCCGCCGCGGCGAGCTGCTGGACGTCGTGGAGAGCCGCACCCGGACCCGCACCACCGCCGACCTGCTCACTGCCCTGGGGGCCGCCGGGGTGCCCTGCGCCCCGATCAACGACTACGGCGAGGTGTTCACCGACGAGCACCTGAACGCGCGGGGCTTCTTCTGGGACGCCCCGCACCCGACCCTCGGGCCGGTGCGGCAGATCGGCTCGCCGATGCGGTTCTCCCGCACCCCCGCCGTCCGCGGCGTCGCCGGCCCCCCGCTGGGCGCCGACACCCGAGCGGTGCTCACCCGGTACGGCGTCCCGGCCGAGGTCGTCGACGCCGTCATCCCATCCAGTCGAGAGGACGACACATGAGCGAGCTCGAGGTCACCCAGGACGGCGCGGTGCTCACCGTGCTGTTCAACCGCCCCGAGGCCCGCAACGCGATGACCTTCGCGATGTACGAGGGGCTCGAGGAGGCCTGCGCCCGGGCCGATGCGGAGGAGTCGGTACGGGTGCTGGTGCTGCGTGGCGCCGGCGGCCGGGCCTTCGTCGCCGGCACCGACATCGCCCAGTTCCTGACGTTCGGTGAGGGGGAGTCCACCAGCGGGGACGACGGGATCGCCTACGAGGCCCGGATCGAGCGGGTGGTCAACCGGCTCGAGGACGTCACCGTGCCGACCGTCGCCGCGGTCGAGGGGTCCTGTGTCGGCGGCGGGCTCGCCCTGGCCGCCGCCTGCGACCTGAGGGTGGCGACGGCGTCGTCCCGGTTCGGCGTCCCGATCGCCCGCACGCTGGGCAACTGCCTGTCGATGAACACCTACTCGCTGCTGGTGCACCACCTGGGCCCGGGCCGCACGCTGGACATGCTGCTGCGCGCGAAGCTGCTGTCCGCCGCCGACGCGGCCGCGGCCGGCTTCGTCGGCGAGGTGGTGCCCGACGGGGAGCTCGACCCGGCGCTGGCCGCGCTCGTCGAGACGCTGCTCGGGCACGCGCCACTGAGCATGAAGGCCGCCGGTCAGGCGGTGGCCCGGCTGCGCCGGGCAGGCCTGCCGGACGGTGACGACCTGGTGCGGGAGGTGTTCGGCAGTGCGGACTTCCGGGCCGGCGTGCGGGCCTTCGTCGACCGTGGACAGGTCAGCTGGACCGGCCGCTGAGCGCGCGGGCACTGTCGTCGCGCAGCTCGGCGGCGAGCCCGGCCGCGGCCTGCTGCAGCAGCGCCACGATCTGCGGCACGCTGTCCATCGGCACCCGCCCCTCCGGGCCGGAGACCGAGATCGCGGTCTGCGCCGGACCGCCGGGTACCGGCACGGCGATGCAGCGCACCCCGATCTCCTGCTCGCCGTCGTCCAGCACGTAGCCCTGCTCGGCGATCTGCGGCAGCAGCGCGAGCAGCTCGTCGGGGTCGGTGATGGTCTTGGCGGTGCGGCGCGGCATCCCGCCCCGCTCCAGGAGGTCGCGGGCGGTCCCGGGGGGCAGCTGGGAGAGCAGCGCCTTGCCCACCCCGGTGCAGTGCAGGTGCACCCGGCGGCCGACCTCGGTGAACATCCGCATCGAGTGCTTGGAGGGCACCTGGGCGACGTAGACCACCCGGTCGCCGTCGAGCATCGCCAGGTTCGCCGTCTCCCCGGTGGAGTCGACCAGGTCGTTCAGGTGCGGCCGGGCCCAGGTGCCCAGGGTCCGCGAGGAGCTCTCGCCCAGGTGGATCAGCCGGGGACCCAGCACGTAGCGCCGGGAGGGGAGCTGGCGCACGTACCCGCGGGCGACCAGGGTGCGGACCAGGCGGTGGATGGTGGACAGGGGCAGGCCGCTGTCCACCGCGAGCCGGGACAGCGCCACCTCGCCGCCGTCCTCGGCCATCAGCTCCAAGAGGAGGAACGCCCGCTCCAGGGACTGCACACCCCCGTCGGAACCGCCGATCGTGCCGCTGGTCTCGGCCATGCCACTCCTCCGTCGTCCCGTGCGCCCGAGGTCCACCACCGTCCTCGTCCCCCGAGCGCCCAGAGCCGGACGGCCGCCGGGCGCCGGAGCACCCGAGATCGTCTTGACCCCGTTGGTGACCGAGGATACGTTTTCCGCATCACAGATGGAACCTTCCGCTTCTCGGAAGGTGACACCACATGCACGGCCTGTCCCGCCGGCCCGGGGAACGCCTCGGCACGGTCGCCGGACGGCACCGAACCCAGGGGAGAGCAATGAGCACGGTCGACGGCGTGGAGATCACCGGCCCGATGGGCCCGCGGTTCGACGAGGTCCTGACGCCTCAGGCCCTGGGGCTCATCGCGCTCCTGCACCGCGAGCTCAACGGCCGCCGGCTGGAGCGGCTGCGGGCGCGCACGGAGCGGGTCCAGGCGCTCGCGGACGGCGGCACGCTGGACTTCCTGCCCGAGACGGCCGCCATCCGCGAGGACGACTCCTGGCGGGTGGCCGAGCCGGCTCCCGGCCTGGTCGACCGCCGGGTGGAGATGACCGGGCCGACCGACCGGAAGATGACGATCAACGCGCTCAACTCCGGCGCCAAGTGCTGGCTGGCCGACCAGGAGGACGCCAACTCCCCGCTCTGGGAGAACGTCGTCAACGGCCCGCTCAACCTGATGGACTCGATCGACCGCACCATCGACTTCACCAGCCCGCAGGGCAAGTCCTACGAGCTCAAGCCGGACGACGAGCTGCCGACGATCATCGTGCGCCCGCGCGGCTGGCACCTGCCGGAGAAGCACATCACCGTCGACGGTGAGCAGACCTCGGGCAGCCTGGTCGACTTCGCGCTCTACCTGTCCGCCTGCGGGCAGAAGCAGATCGACCGCGGCCAGGGGCCGTACTTCTACCTGCCGAAGATGGAGAGCCACCTCGAGGCGCGGCTGTGGAACGACGCCTTCGTCCTCGGGCAGGACCACCTGGGCATCCCGCGCGGCACCATCCGGGCCACCTGCCTGATCGAGACCTACCCCGCGGCCTTCGAGATGGAGGAGATCCTCTACGAGCTGCGCGAGCACTCCTCCGGCCTCAACGCCGGCCGCTGGGACTACATGTTCAGCGTCATCAAGACCTTCCGCACCCGTGGCGACGACTTCACCCTCCCGGACCGCAACTCGGTGGGCATGACCGTGCCGTTCATGCGGGCCTACACCGAGCTGCTGGTGCGCACCTGCCACAAGCGCGGCGCCCACGCGATGGGCGGCATGTCCGCGTTCATCCCGAGCAAGGACCCGGCGAAGAACGAGTTCGCCTACAACAAGATCACCGAGGACAAGACCCGCGAGGCCAACGACGGCTTCGACGGCTCCTGGGTGGCCCACCCCGGCATGGTGCAGACGGCGATGGACGCCTTCGACAAGGTGCTCGGCGACCGGCCCAACCAGCTGGACAAGCTGCGCGAGGACGTGCACGTCACCGCGGCCGACCTGCTCGACGTCAAGTCCACCCCCGGTGAGGCCACCGAGGGCGGGCTGCGGGCCAACGTCAGCGTCGGCATCCAGTACGTGGAGTCCTGGCTGCGCGGTTCCGGTGCCGCCGGCATCAACGGCCTGATGGAGGACGCCGCCACCGCCGAGATCAGCCGCAGCCAGGTCTGGCAGTGGCTGCACAACGGCGTCCGGCTCAGCGACGGCCAGCAGGTCACCAAGGAACTGGTGCAGCGGGTGATCGAGGAGGAGATGGCCGCCATCGCCGAGGCCAAGGGAGATGCGTACGCCTCCGGCCGGTGGGACGATGCCCGTGCGCTCTTCACCGAGATGGCCCTGAGCGACGAGTACAACGACTTCCTCACCGTCCCGGCCTACGAGCGCATGCCCTGATCTCCGACGGGAGGGGCCAAGATCGCGATCTTTGCCCCTCCCAGGTCACACCCCCGCTGACCACCAAGATGGCCATCCTGGTGGTCAGCGGGGACCGCACCACCCCTGAACGAACCTGCAGGTCCGGCGACGAAGGCGGAACCTCATGAGCGGCACGCACGGCACCGAGACGACGGCCGGCCCGGTCCTCGGCGACACCCCACCTGAGGCGACCTCCTCCACCGGTGAGACCGGGGACAACGCCGCGGGCATCGCGGCCGTGGGCCGGGTGGCCCGGGCCCTCATGCCCGAGACGGGCGTGATCGCCGACCCCACCCAGCTGCGCACCTACGAGTGCGACGGCCTGGCCCACTACCGGGTCACCCCAGCGCTGGTCGTGCTCCCGGAGACCACCGAGCAGCTCGCTGCGGTGGTGCGGGCCTGCTCCGAGCACGGCGTCCCGTTCGTCGCCCGCGGCTCCGGCACCGGGCTCTCCGGCGGTGCGCTCCCCCGGGCCGACGGCGTCCTGCTGGTCACCTCCCGGATGCGCACGATCCGCGAGATCCGCCGCGCCGACCAGCGCGCGATCGTGGAGCCCGGCGTCATCAACCTCGACGTCACCCGGGCGGCCACCCCCGAGGGCTACTACTACGCTCCCGACCCCAGCAGCCAGCAGATCTGCTCCATCGGCGGCAACCTGGCCGAGAACTCCGGCGGCGCGCACTGCCTGAAGTACGGGTTCACCAGCAACCACGTGCTCGGCACCGAGCTGATCACCCCGCAGGGCGACGTCGTCTCCCTCGGTGGGCTGGCGCCGGACTCCCCCGGCTACGACCTGCTCGGCACCGTCGTCGGCTCCGAGGGCACCCTCGGCATCGCCACCACCGCCACCGTCCGGCTGGTCCGGTTGCCCGAGGAGGTCCGCACCCTGCTCGTCGGGTTCCACACCACCGACGACGCCGGTGCCGCCACCTCGGCGATCATCAGCGCGGGCGTCCTCCCTGCCGCGATCGAGATGATGGACGCCCTGGCCATCGAGGCCGCCGAGGCGGCCGTGCACTGCAACTACCCGGACGGCGCCGGCGCGGTGCTGGTCATCGAGCTCGACGGCGCTGCGGCCGAGGTCGAGCACGAGTACGCCCTGGTCGAGCGGTTCTGCCAGGAGAACGGCTCCTTCGAGCTGCGGCTGGCCACCGATGCCATGGAGCGCGCGCTGATCTGGCGGGGCCGCAAGTCCGCCTTCGCCGCGGTCGGCCGGATCAGCCCCGACTACATCGTCCAGGACGGCGTCATCCCGCGGACCGCGCTCCCGGAGGTGCTCCGGGCGATCGCCGAGCTGTCGTCGTCCTCCGGGGTCCGGGTGGCCAACGTCTTCCACGCCGGCGACGGCAACCTGCACCCGCTGGTGCTCTTCGACGGGGAGAAGGACGGCGCGAGCGAGGCCGCGGAGAAGGTCAGCGGTGCCATCCTGGACCTCTGCATCACCCACGGCGGGGCGATCACCGGCGAGCACGGGGTGGGCGTGGACAAGGCCGCCTACATGCCGAAGATGTTCACCGACGACGACCTGGACACCATGCAGCTCGTCCGGTGCGCCTTCGACCCGGACAACATCTCCAACCCCGGCAAGATCTTCCCCACCCCGCGGCTGTGCGGCGAGGTGCCCGGCAAGCGGAAGAGGGCACACCCGCTGGTCGAGGCCGGACTGGCGGACGCGTTCTGATGACCACGATCGACCTCGACACCGCCCGCACCCGCCTCTCCGACGCCTGCTCCGACGTCACCGACGCCACCCCGGCCGACGCCGTCGACGGGGTGCCCGCCGGCCTCGTCGCCCGGCCCGAGTCCACGGAGGAGACCGCCGCCGTGCTGCGCGCCGCCGCGGCCGCCGGGCTCACCGTCGTCCCCCGCGGCCGGGGCACCAAGCTCAGCTGGGGCCGGCCGCCGGAGTCCGCCGACGTGGTGCTGGACCTGAGCCGGATGGACCAGGTGCTCGACCACGCCGCCGGTGACCTGATCGTCGACACCCAGGCCGGCGCGCTGCTCTCCGACGTCCAGCAGACCGTCGGCTCGGCCGGCCAGCGGCTCGCGCTGGACGAGCCGGTCGCCGGCGGCACCGTCGGCGGCATGCTCGCGACCAACGCCAGCGGCCCCGGCCGGGTCGCCGTCGGCACGGCCCGCGACCTGCTGATCGGCGTCACCGTGGTCCGCGCCGACGGCGTGGTCGCCAAGGCCGGTGGCCGGGTCGTGAAGAACGTGGCCGGCTACGACCTGGGCAAGCTGGTCATCGGCTCGTTCGGCACCCTGGTCGTCGTCACCCAGGCCGTCTTCCGGCTGCACCCGGTGCCGGCCGCCCGACGCTTCGTCTCCGTGCCGTTCGGCACCCCCGAGGACGCCTCGCGGCTGGTCCAGTCGGTGGTGCACGCGCAGGTCGTGCCGGCCGCCGTGGAGGTGGAGTGGCGCGTCGACGGCGCCGGCACGGTCGGGGTCCTGCTGGAGGGCACCCCGGCCGGCGTCGAGGCCCGGACCACCACCACCCGCCGGCTGCTGGGCGCCGGCACGGACGCCGCCGAAGCCGCACCGCCCGGCTGGGGCGTGCTGCCGTGGACCGACGAGCCCGGGTCGACCGGCCTGAAGCTCACCTGCGCGCTGTCCGGCCTGGCGCCGGTCCTCACCGCCGTCCGCCGGGCCGCGGAGGACGCCGGGGCAGCCCTCACGGTCCGCGGCTCCGGCGGGGCCGGCGTGCTCTACGCCGCCCTCGGAGCCGACGCGTCGGTGGAGGCGGTGGCCGACGTGGTCGCCCGCACCCGGTCGGTCTGCACCGAGCACGGCGGCGCGCTGGTCGTCGTCGACGGCCCCCCGGCGGTCAAGGCGGCGGTCGACACGTGGGGCCCGGTGCCGGCGATCGACCTGATGCGCCGCGTGAAGGAACAGTTCGACCCCGAGCGCCGCCTGGCGCCCGGCCGGTTCGTCGGAGGCATCTGATGGTCGAGTCCACCCGCGCCCGTTCCGACGAGCCGCAGAGCGACCCGCGCAAGGCCGACGCCCTCAGCGCCGGCCCGGTGCCCGTGGGCACCCCGACCGTGCGGTCGGCCTTCGACGAGGACCACCCGCCCTCGGCGGAGCTGATCAGCGACTGCGTGCACTGCGGGTTCTGCCTGCCCACCTGCCCCACGTACACGCTGTGGGGCGAGGAGATGGACTCCCCGCGTGGCCGGATCGACCTGATGAAGGCCGGGCTGCAGGGGGCGCCGCTCAGCGACACGATGGTGCAGCACTTCGACGCCTGCCTGGGCTGCATGGCCTGCGTGACCGCCTGCCCCTCCGGCGTCCAGTACGACAAGCTCATCGAGGCCACCCGCGTCCAGGTGGAGCGGCACCACACCCGCAGCCCGGGCGACCGGGCGATGCGTGCGGCGATCTTCGCGCTGTTCCCGTACAAGAAGCGGCTGCGGGCGCTGCGCGGGCCGCTGCGGGCCTACCAGGCGAGCGGGCTGCCGAGCGTGGTGCGCAAGAGCGGGCTGCTGGACCGGCTCGCGCCGAAGCTGGCGGCCATGGAGGGCCTGGCGCCGGTGCTGGAGAAGCGGGAGAAGCTGCCCGAGCGGGTGCCGGCCACCGGCGCCCGGCGGGCCGTGGTCGGCATGCTCACCGGCTGCGTGCAGGGCGAGTTCTTCCCCGGCGTGAACGCCGCGACCGCCCGGGTGCTCGCCGCCGAGGGCTGTGACGTGATCATCCCCCGCCGGCAGGGCTGCTGCGGGGCGCTGTCGGTGCACAACGGCCGGCAGGAGGAGGCGGAGTCCTTCGCCCGGGCCACGATCGACGCCTTCGAGACCGCCGGCGTCGACGCGGTCGTGGTCAACGCGGCCGGCTGTGGCTCGAGCATGAAGGAGTACGCCGACGTCCTCGCCGACGACCCGGACTACGCCGAGCGGGCGAAGGCCTTCTCCGGCAAGGTCCGGGACGTCTCGGAGTTCCTCGCCGAGCTCGGCAGCGTCGCCCCGCGGCACCCGCTGGAAGTGACCGTGGCCTACCACGACGCCTGCCACCTCGGGCACGCCCAAGGCATCCGCAGCCAGCCGCGCAGCCTGCTGCGGGAGATCCCCGGCCTGCAGCTGCGGGAGATCGCCGAGGCCGAGGTCTGCTGCGGCTCGGCCGGCATCTGGAACGTGCTCAACCCCGAGCCCGCCCGCGAGCTCGGCGACCGGAAGGCGCGCAACATCGCCGGCACCGGGGCCGAGCTGCTGGTGACCGCGAACCCCGGGTGCCTGATGCAGGTCTCGTCCTCGCTGGAGCGGCAGGGCACGCGGATCGGCCTGGCGCACACCATCGAGGTCATCGACGCCTCGATCCGGGGCCTCCCGGTCACCACCCTCGGGCCCCAGCACTAGGAGGACCCCGCTCTCCTCACCCTTCGCAAGCTCGGGGCGACCCTCGGAACGAGGCCTGACCGTCCCCCTCACCCCACGCAGGCTCGGGACGGGGACTGACCGAACGGCCCGCCCCTGCAGGGGCGGGCCGTTCGGCGGTCACTCGGTCTGGCCGGTGACCTCGGCCTCGTGGGCCTCGCCGAGCCGGTTCAGCCGCCCCAGCAGCTGGGCCAGGGTGGCGACGTCGGAGGTCTCCCAGTCGGCGAGGTCGGCCTCCCAGCGCGCCCGTCGGGCGTCACGGAGGCGGCTGAGTCGCCGGTGCCCCTCCTCGGACGTCGACAGCACCTGGGCGCGGCCGTCGTCGGGGTCCGCGACCCGGTCGACCAGGCCGAGGTCGACGAGCGAGGCCACCTGGCGGCTGACCGTGCTCTTGTCCAGCCCCAGCCGCGAGACCACGTCACTGGCCCGCAGCGGACCGGCGTCGTCCAGCAGCACGAGCAGGCCGTACGCGGCGCCGTCCAGGTCCTGGTGCAGCTGGCCGCCCAGCCGACCGGAGATCGCGCGCGCCCGGCGCAGCAGGAGGGCCACCTCGCGTTCGAGCGCGACGTAGGCGGCGTGCGGGTCCTGCGCGGTGCGCTCCACGTCGGACTCCTCCGGGATGGCGCGGGCTGCGCTGTCGACGGTCACACCGGTATCCACGTCCGGCGCGGACCCGGCGTTCCCGGTGCCGGTCACTGCCGGCCCGCCGGCCGCCACACCACCAGTGCCGAGCTGGCCGTGCGGGGCACCAGGTCGCGGCGGTAGGCGGCCGACACCGCGGCCTCCGCCGCGATCCGGTGGGCCTCGGAGAGCTCCAGCTCGTCGAGCAGCTCGGTGACCCGGGCCTGGAGGGCCTCGACCCGGGACTCCAGCTCGATGATCCGCTTGATCCCGGCCAGGTTGACGCCGTCCTCCTGGCTCAGCCGCTGCACCTCGCGCAGCAGCGCCACGTCCCGAGGGCTGTACCGGCGGCCCCCGCCGGCCGTGCGCCCGGGGCTGACCAGGCCGAGCCGGTCGTACTGGCGCAGCGTCTGGGCGTGCATGCCGGCCAGCTCGGCGGCGACGGAGATGACGAAGACCGGGGCGTCCTCGGCGAAGGCGCGCCCGGGGTCGGGGAGCGTCATCGCGTCGCTCCGTTCCGGAGCGCGGCCGTGACCTCCGGTCGGGGGTCGTCGGGCAGCTCCGCGGCGAGCTTCTCGATCGCCTCCCGGGCACCCGGGGTCAACCGACTGGGGACGGCGACCTCCACGGTGACCAGCAGGTCGCCGGTCACGGACTTGCCCGGCACGCCCCGGCCGCGGACCCGGAAGGTGCGGCCGCTCGACGTGCCGGCCGGGATCTTCAGCGACACCGAGCCATCGAGGGTGGGCACGGTGAGCGTGGTGCCCAGCGCCGCCTCGGCGAAGGACACCGGCACGGTCAGGGTGAGGTCGTTGCCGCTGCGCCCGAACAGCTCCGAGCCGCTGACGTGGACGACGACGAACAGGTCGCCGGCCGGGCCACCGCGACGCCCGGGGGCTCCCTTGCCGGGCAGCCGGATGCGCTGCCCGTCCTTGACCCCGGCCGGGATGCGCACGGTGATGGTGCGGGTCTGGGTGGTGACCCCGCCGCCCTTGCACTCCGGGCACGGGTCCTCGACCACCGACCCGGTGCCGCGACACTCCTTGCACGGCTCGGAGAAGGCGAACGCGCCCTGGCTGCGGCTGGTCACGCCCGCGCCGTTGCAGACCGGGCAGGTGTGCGGGCTGGTGCCCGGGCGGGCGCCGCTGCCGGCGCAGGTCGGGCAGGTGCCCGGGCTCTGCATCCGCAGCGGCACGGTCACGCCGAGCACGGCCTCGTCGAAGGCGAGGGTGGCCTCCGTCTCCACGTCCTGACCCCGCGCCGGGCCGGAGGCAGCCTGGCTGCGGCCACGCGCGGCACCGCCCGGGTTCGCCCCGCCCCCGGTGAAGAGCCCGCCGAACAGGTCGCCCAGCCCACCGGCGCGCCCCCCGGCGCCCGGTGCGCCGGACGCGCCGCCGAAGAGATCGCCGAGGTCGAACGGCTGGCCGCCGCCGGCACCGCCCCCGCCGGGGAAGCCACCGGAGAACCCGCCGGGCGCGCCGGCGCCCGGCCGGAAGCCGCCGGCACCGAACAGCCGGCGGGCGTCGTCGTACTCCGCCCGCCGCTTCGGGTCGGACAGGACGTCGTAGGCCTCCGAGACCTCCTTGAAGCGGGTCTCGGCCTGGCTGTTGCCCGGGTTCTTGTCGGGGTGCAGCTCACGGGCCAGCTGCCGGTAGGCCTTCTTGATGGCCGCGGCGTCGGCGTCCTTGGCGACGCCCAGGGCCGCGTAGTAGTCCTTCTCGATGAAGTCCCGGGTGCTGCTCATCGGGCGCCTCCTCTCTGCTGGGCGGGTGACGGGCCGGTCCGGCCTCCGGAGTGCGGAGGCCGGACCGGCCGGGGGGTCGGGCTCAGCCGGCGGCCGGGCCGGAGCCCGGCTGCTCGGCGTCCGCCGCGGTGTCGACCACCTCGGCGTCCACGACCTCCGGTGCACCCGCTGCCGCAGCGGGGGTGGCCGGGGCCTCCGGCTCGGTCACGCCGACCATCGCGGTGCGCAGCACCCGGTCCCCGCGCCGGAAGCCCGGCCGGAGCACCGTGGTGGCGGTCGGCTCGGTCACCTCCGTGGAGGTGTCGTGCAGCACCGCCTCGTGCAGCGCGGGGTCGAACGGGTCGCCCGGCTTGCCGAACGAGGTGACCCCGAGGCCGTCGAGCAACCCGAGCACCCGGTCGGCGACGACCTTGAAGGCTCCGTTGAGGTCGCCGTGGTCCCGGGCGCGCTCGATGTCGTCCACGATCGGGAACAGCTGGCCGGCGAACCGCTCGGCTGCCTGGTCGACGACGAGGACCCGGTCACGCTCGACCCGGCGCCGGTAGTTCGCGTACTCGGCGGTGACCCGCTGCAGGTCCTCGGTCCGCTCGGCCAGCTGCCGCGCGGCGTCGTCGGCCCCGCTCTCGATCCCACCGGTCAGCGGTGGTTCGACGACCGGGCCTGCTCCGTTCCCGGAACCGCTCGTGTCGTTGTCGTGCTCGCTCATCTGCTCTCCCTGCTCCGGCGTGGCACCGGCCGGCTCGTCACCGGCCGGTGCCCGGACCGTGCCGCTGGTCGGGTCGATGCGCCGCTCGTCACGGATGACGACCCGCGGCGCCTGCTCGTCCTGCTGGCTCATCGTCTCCCGCCAGGTGCACCGGCCCGGTCACCCGGGCCGGTGCAGCTGCGCGTCGACGGTGAGGTCAGCGCTTGTCGGACTCGTCGTCCACGATCTCGGCGTCGACGACGTCGTCGTCCCCGGCGGGACCGGACGAGGTCGCCCCGGTCGCGTCGGTGGCGCCGTCGAAACCGGCGTCACCTGCCGCACCGCCGGCGGCACCGTCGGCCTGCGCCTGGGCGTAGAGCGCCCCACCGACCTCCTGGGAGATCCGGGCGACCTTCTCCTGCGCGGTCTTGATCGCGGCGATGTCCGACCCACCGAGGGAGGAGCGGAGCTCGGTCAGCGCCTCGCCGAGCTCCTCCTTCTTCTCGGCCGGGATCTTGTCGCCGTTCTCGGCCAGGAACTTCTCGGTCTGGTACTGCAGCGACTCGGCGAGGTTGCGGGTCTCGGCCTCGTCTCGGCGCGTCTTGTCCTCCTCGGCGTGCGCCTCGGCGTCGGCCATCATCCGGGCGATGTCGTCCTTCGGGAGGGCCGAGCCGCCGGTGATGGTCATCGACTGCTCCTTGCCCGTGCCGAGGTCCTTGGCGTGGACGTGGACGATGCCGTTGGCGTCGATGTCGAAGGCGACCTCGATCTGCGGGACGCCGCGGGGCGCCGGCGGCAGACCGGTCAGCTCGAACATGCCGAGCTTCTTGTTGTAGGACGCCATCTCGCGCTCGCCCTGGAAGACCTGGATCTGCACGCTCGGCTGGTTGTCGTCGGCCGTCGTGAAGATCTCCGAGCGCTTGGTCGGGATCGTGGTGTTGCGCTCGATGAGCTTGGTCATGATCCCGCCCTTGGTCTCGATGCCCAGGGAGAGCGGGGTGACGTCGAGGAGCAGGACGTCCTTGACCTCGCCGCGGAGCACACCGGCCTGCAGCGCGGCACCCACGGCGACGACCTCGTCGGGGTTGACGCCCTTGTTGGGCTCCTTGCCGCCGGTCAGCTCGCGGACCAGCTCACTGACGGCGGGCATCCGGGTCGAGCCACCGACGAGGACGACGTGGTCGATGTCGCCGACCTTGACGCCGGCGTCGCGGATCGCCTGGTTGAACGGCGCCTTGGCGCGGTCGAGCAGGTCCTGGGTCAGCCGCTGGAACTCGGCGCGGGTGATCGTGACGTCCAGGTGCATCGGGCCGTCGGCACCGGCGGTGATGTAGGGCAGGTTCACGTTCGTCGACTGCGCACCGGACAGCTCGATCTTCGCCTTCTCGGCGGCCTCGCGCAGGCGCTGCATGGCCAGCTTGTCCTTGGCCAGGTCGATGCCGGACTGGGCGTTGAAGGTCTGCACGAGGTGCTTGACGACCCGCTCGTCCCAGTCGTCGCCACCGAGCTTGTTGTCACCCGCGGTGGACTTGACCTCGATGACGCCGTCGCCGATCTCCAGCAGGCTGACGTCGAAGGTGCCGCCACCGAGGTCGAAGACCAGGATGGTCTGCTCGGTCTCGCCCTTGTCCAGGCCGTAGGCCAGGGCCGCGGCGGTGGGCTCGTTGACGATGCGCAGCACGTTCAGGCCGGCGATCTCGCCCGCCTCCTTGGTGGCCTGGCGCTGGGCGTCCTCGAAGTAGGCAGGGACGGTGATGACGGCCTCGGTCACTGGCTCGCCGAGGTAGGTCTCGGCGTCGCGCTTGAGCTTCTGCAGCACCCGGGCGCTGATCTCCTGCGGGGTGTACTGCTTGCCGTCGATGTCGCCGGTCTTCCAGGTGGTGCCGACCTCGCGCTTGACGCTGCGGATCGTGCGGTCGACGTTGGTGACCGCCTGGTTCTTGGCCGACTGGCCGACCAGGACCTCGCCGTTCTTGGCGAACGCGACGACCGAGGGGGTGGTGCGCGCACCCTCGGAGTTGGCGATGACGGTGGGCTCGCCGCCCTCGAGGACCGCGACGACGGAGTTCGTGGTGCCGAGGTCGATTCCGACTGCTCGTGCCATGGAAGGCCTCTCCTAGCGTTGCTGACGGGGTGGTGCTGGTCTGGGAGCCGAGGGCCGGCGCCGTCCTTGCGCCTGAGCCGCTCAACTTTCCTGCCCAGCCTAACGGCATGGGTGGCGACTGTGTTCCCGGGGCGCTGCGCGTGACGCGCCCCCCACGTACAGGGCGCCGTCCTCACCGCAGGAGGTGCGGCTCGCCCCCGGGAGGTGAGGACGGCGAGCGGGCAGGCGGGCCGTCGTCCACAGGTACCCGGCTTGGCCGACCCCCAACGTCGGTGATCGCCGAGACTGCCTCGGTGCACCCGGCACTGAGGCATGCGGCGAACGGTCGGATGGGCGTCTTCTCCGTCGCAGAGGCGCGCTCCGCCGGCTACGGCCCCGACGAGATCCGCGCCCTCCGCTCCTCGGGGCGGTGGGTACGACTGCGCCAGGGGGTCTACACCACGGCCGAGGACCTGGCGGTGACCGAGCGGGACGGCGTCCGGCACGCCGTCGAGTGCCTGGCCGTGCTGACGTCGCTGGCCCGCCCCACCGCCGTCGTCAGCCACGCCTCTGCGGCGCGGGTGTGGGACTGGCCGGTCCCCCGGCGCGAGCCCGGCACCGTCCGGCTCACCGATCCACACCAGTGGCGCCGCACGGCCGACTACCGGATGGCCTGCGCCCCCGTGCCGCCGGAGCACCGGGCGCACCGCGGACCGGTCCCACTGACCTCCCCGGCCCGCACCCTGGTCGACTGCAGCCGCGAGTGGCCGCTGGAGGACGCGGTCATCGCGATGGACGCCGGGCTGCTCGCCGGACAGACGACGTCGGCGGAGCTCCGGGACGCCCTCGCCCTCGCCCGCCACTGGCCTGGTGCCCCCGCGCGGTCCGGGCCGTCGCCCTCGCCGACGGCCGAGCCGAGTCACCGCTGGAGACACGCGGCCGATTGCGGGGCGTCGGCGCGGGCCTGCCGGTGTTCCAGCCGCAGGTCGAGATCTGGTCAGACGGCCGGCTCCTCGCCGTGGTCGACGGCTGGTACGACGACGCGGCGATCGCCCTGGAGTTCGACGGGAAGCTGAAGTACACCGACCCCTGGCGTGGTCGCACGCCCGGGCAGGTGCTGTGGGAGGAGAAGCGGCGGGAGGACGCGCTGCGCTCCCTGGACGTCCGGGTGGTGCGGATCGCCGACGAGGACGTCGACCGCGGATGGGACGCACTCGACCGGCGACTGCGCGGCATGCTCGGCGTCGCCGGTCCGGTCGATCGCCGCTTCACCGCCGTTCCCCGGGCCATCGGCCGACCGCGCGTCGGTTGACCGCGCGTCGGTTGACCGTGCACGGCCGACCGCACTCGTCGGGCGCCGTCCTCACCGCACAACGTGAGGCCGGGCCCCGGGAGGTGAGGCCGGCGGCGGTACGGGCGCGGGGTCTGGGGGTTACCCGCGAGTAGCCTGTGGCCGCCCGGTTAGTGTCCGTGCCGGGTGGGCGACGACGCCCGCGCACGCACGAGAGGGAGCTCATGGGCCCGTTGCAGATCGTCCTCGGCACGCTGGCCGTGATCCTGCTGATCGTCTCGGTGGTCTACGCCACCAAGGCCGTCCGCGCGATGCTGCGGATCTTCCGCAGCGGCCAGCCCGACCCGACCCGCTCCGGCCCGGTCGGTCCGCGGCTGAAGACGCTGGCGGTCGAGTCGCTGGGGCACACCCGGATGCTCAAGTGGTCGGCCATCGGCGCGGCCCACTGGTTCGTCTTCATCGGGTTCTACGGCCTCTTCCTCACCCTCGTCGAGGCGTTCGGGGAGGTCTTCGACCCCGAGTGGCACCTCCCGCTGATCGGCGAGTGGGCGCTGTGGAACCTGTTCGTCGACCTGATCGGCGCGGCCACGGTGCTCGGCATCCTGTACCTGATCGTCCGGCGGCAGCTCGACCACCCGCGCCGGCAGGGCCGGGCCAGCCGGTTCGCCGGGTCCAACGAGGGGCGCGGCTACTTCGTCGAGGCCGTCGTCCTGACCATCGGCATCTGCATCCTGCTGATCCGCGCGATCAAGGTCTCCGCCGACCTGACCGACGCGCCGGCCTGGTCGCACCCGGTCTCCGGGCTGCTGGCGAACGTCGCCCCGGCCAGCCCCGACCTGCTGTCGGTCGTCGCGTTCGTCAAGATCGTGGTGAGCCTGGGCTGGCTGATCACCATCTCCCGAGTGCTCAACATGGGCGTCGCCTGGCACCGGTTCAGCGCGTTCTTCAACATCTACTTCAAGCGTGAGGACGACGGCTCCCAGGCCCTCGGCCCGCTGCCGGCGATGACCTCGGGCGGCAAGCCGATCGACTTCGAGGACCCCGGCGAGGACGACGTCTTCGGTCGGGGCAAGATCGAGGACTTCACCTGGAAGGGGATGCTGGACTTCACCACCTGCACCGAGTGCGGGCGGTGCCAGAGCCAGTGCCCGGCCTGGAACACCGGCAAGCCGCTGTCGCCCAAGATGGTGATCATGGACCTGCGGGACCACCTGTACGCCAAGGCCCCGTACCTGACCGGCGCGACCAAGGCCTCCGACGAGGCCCCGAACTTCGCCGACTTCACCACCCTGGAGCCCAGCGACGAGCAGGTCTGGGCGTCGGGCTACGCCCGGATCGAGGGCACCAACGACGCCCAGGCGCACCGCCCGCTGGTCGGCACCCTCGAGGAGGGCGGGGTCATCGACCCCGACGTGCTGTGGAGCTGCACCAACTGCGGTGCCTGCGTCGAGCAGTGCCCGGTCGACATCGAGCACGTCGACCACATCATGGACATGCGCCGCTACCAGGTGCTGATCGAGTCGAGCTTCCCCTCCGAGGCCGGCGTGATGATGCGCAACCTGGAGAACCGCGGGAACCCGTGGGGCGTGGGCGGCAACATCCGCGAGGAGTGGATGAAGGAGCTGGACTTCGAGGTCCGGCAGGTCGAGGGCGCCATCGACGACGACGTCGAGTACCTGTTCTGGGTCGGCTGCGCCGGCGCCATCGACGACCGCGCCAAGAAGGTCACCAAGGCCGTCGCCGAGCTGCTGCACATCGCCGACGTGGAGTTCGCCGTCCTGGGCAACGGGGAGACCTGCTCGGGTGACCCGGCCCGCCGGATGGGCAACGAGTTCCTGTTCCAGCAGCTGGCGCAGGAGAACGTGGAGACGCTGAACGCCGTCTTCGAGGAGCGCCCGGCCGGACGGCGGAAGATCGTCGCCACCTGCCCGCACTGCTTCAACTCGATCAACCGCGAGTACCCGCAGCTGGGCGGCGACTACGACGTCGTCCACCACACCCAGCTGCTCGGCCAGCTGGTCGAGGAGGGGCGGCTGACCCCGGTCACCCCGATCGACCGCAAGGTCACGTACCACGACCCGTGCTTCCTCGGCCGGCACAACAAGGTCTACACGCCCCCGCGGGAGATCCTCGACTCCGTGCAGGGCCTGACCACCCAGGAGATGCACCGCTGCAAGGACCGCGGCTTCTGCTGCGGCGCCGGCGGCGCGCGGATGTGGATGGAGGAGAAGATCGGCAAGCGGATCAACGTCGAGCGCACCGAGGAGGCGCTCGAGCTGGACCCGGACGTCATCTCCACCGCGTGCCCGTTCTGCATCACCATGCTGAGCGACGCGGTGACCAGCAAGCAGCAGGCCGGCGAGGCGAAGTCGCACGTCGAGGTCCTGGACGTCAGCCAGATCCTGCTCCGCTCGATGGCCCCCGCGGGCGCACCGGGCACGGAGTCCGGCCCCGGCGTGGGCACCGAGCCCGACGACCCGGCCGGCACCGGCTCCGCCGCCACCCAGCACAGCTAGCGCACCCCGGCGCCGAGCAGTGATCAGGTGACCTGATCAGCGACCGTCCCCCCGCACGAACGCTGGTGCGGGGGGAAAGTCGTCGGTGCAGGGAGACGAGCCGGAGGGACACTGGGCGGCATGAGCTCTCCGTACGGCGGCGGCCGTCATCGGGGCGAGGCCGAGCGCGCCGCGGCCTCCCGCAGCACCCGGATGCACTACGCCCGCGACGTCAACGACGAGCGCGCGCTGGCCGACGACCGCCCGACGATCCGGCGCAGCCGGCACTGGACCTGGCTGGCCGTCGCGATCGTGGCGATGACGGTGCTCGCCGTCGCCGGCGGCCGGGGGGCTGAGGACGTGACCCTCACCGCCGACTGCGACGACCCACGGATCGCCGTGGCCAGCAGTGTCGTGGCCGCGGGCCAGCCGCTGCAGTTCCGGGTGACCGGGGCCGAGGACGTCGACTACGTGATGACCCTGGACGGCGAGCCGGTCCGCGGCGACGCCGGCAGCACCGTCAGCTACACCCAGACCGCGGCCGGACCGGCGTTCCGGCTGCCCCAGTGCCTGAGTCCGGTCCTGCAGCTGGCCGCCCCGGCCGGTGACGGCGTCCACGACCTGGTGATGCTGCGGGTCGCCGACGACGGCACGACCGAGCAGGTGGCCGAGGTCCCGGTCACGGTGACCGACACCCGCTGACCCGACGCGCCCCGGCCCCGACCCGGCTCCCGGGCTGCGGCGGCTCGGGGAGGAAGATGACCGGACGTGACCCGCGCCGCCGCCTCGCTGCCGCCGCGCACCTCGTCCCGGCAGGGGCTGGTCCTGGTCGGGACGGCGATCGTGCTGACCGGGTTCAACCTGCGGACCGCGGTCAACAGCGTCGGCCCGGTGCTGCAGGAGATCGAGCGCGGCCTGGGCATCTCCTCCGGCCTCGCCGGACTGATCACCAGCATGCCGCTGCTCTGCTTCACGCTGATCGGCTTTGCCGGCCCGCCCCTGGCCGCCCGGTTCCGGGACGGGCACGTGCTGGCCGCGGCCCTGCTGGTCATGGCGATCGGGCTGCTGCTGCGGGTGTCGGTGCCCAACGTGTGGGTGTTCCTGCTCGGCACGGTGGCCACGATGGTCGGCGGCGCGCTGGGCAACGTGCTGCTGCCCGGCCTGGTCAAACGGTGGTTCCCGGACCGCACCGGTCTGCTGGTGGGCGCCTACAGCACCGCGCTGGCGATCGGCGGGGCGGTCGCCGCCGTCTCCACGGCGCCGATCGCCGCGGCCGCCGGCGCCGACGGCTGGCGCTGGGGACTGGGCATCTGGGCGGTGTTCGCCCTGCTCGCGGCGCTGCCCTGGCTCGCCGTCCCGGTCCGGCCCGGCGCCTCCCGGGGCGGGCACACCGCGGTGCGGCTGCGGAAGCTCCGGCGCAGTCGGCTGGCCTGGACGATGGCCGCCTTCTTCGGGCTGCAGGCGATGCAGGCCTACGTCATCGTCGGCTGGACGGCGCAGTACCTCCGCGACGAGGGCATGTCCGCGGAGGCCGCCGGGTTCCTGGTCGGGCTGAACGCGCTGATCGTCATCCCGCTCAACGCCGTCGTCCCGCTCGGCACGGTGCGGCCCCGGTGGCAGCGGCCGATGCTGCTGGCCTTCGTCGCCTGCTACCTGGCCGGCTGGACCGGCCTGCTGCTGGCCCCGCTCACGCTGACCTGGCTGTGGGTCTGCCTGCTGGGGCTGGGCATGGGCACGTTCGCGATGATCCTGGCCCTCTTCGGGCTGCGCGGCCGCACCCCGGAGTCGGTGAGCGCTCTGTCCACCGTCGCCCAGGGCTGGGGGTACGCGCTGGCCGGGGTGGGCCCGCTGATGGTCGGCCTGCTGCGGGGCGTCACCGGCGGGTACACCGGCATGTTCGTGCTGGTCTACGCCGGGGTCGGGCTGCTGCTGGTCACCGGCTGGAGCATCTGCCGACCGCGGTACGTCGACGACGAGGTGCCCGGGCTCGTCGGCCCGGTCGCTCTCCCCGGCGACTTCCCGGAGACCGAGGTCGCCGGTGCCGAACCACCGGTCCTCCTCCCGCGGACCGAGCGCTGACGGACCGGGCTCAGACCGGCAGCTGCAGGGCGCGCAGCAGTTCGGTCGACCGGTCCCGGCGCAGCTCCGGTGACCGGGTCAGCAGCGCGACGGCGACGACGTAGGAGTCCTCGCCCGCCCAGCCGTGCCCCTCCGCGGTCAGCGCGGCGATGTGCTCGCGGACCTTCGACTCCCCGCTGTAGGCCCCGAACTCCAGGCCCATCGCCAGGAAGTTGGCCACCTGGTACCCGAGGTCGCGCGCCGTCGACAGGGTGGCGGCGGGATCGGAGTAGCTGGGCAGCGCGACCAGCAGGTGCTCGAAACCGGCCTTGAGCAGCCGGAGGACCATGTCGTTGCCATACCAGCCGCCCCAGAGCTCGGGCATCAGGATGTCGGCGTCCGGCGCGGGGATGTAGGGCGGGTTGGCGATCACCGTGGAGACGTCCCGCCCGGCCGGGGAGTCGGCCCAGGCGAAGAAGTCACCGTGCTCGACGGTGTAGCGGTCGCTGACGCCGAGGCCGCCGATCGTCTGCCGGGCCCGCTCGACCGACGTCGCGCTGATGTCGGTGCCGTGCACCTGCAACCCGGGCACCGCCCGCACGACGTGCGCGATGGCCCGCGCGTCACCGCTGCCGAGCTCCGCCACGCCCTCGGCCTGCCAGGGCACGAGGGTCGCGTACTGGGTCAGCAGGAGCTGGACCGAGAACGCGTAGTGCGCCGACTCCTCGGCGCAGTCGAAGGAGCCGTCCACGACGTGGTTGCCCGACGGTTGAGGCAGGAGAACAGCGGTGTCCCGGGGGTCCATGGGCCAGCCCTACCCCGGAAGGCGGCCCGTCATCCGGCCTCGCGCCACCGTTCACCGAGGGGTCGGACACCCGCCACCCGGGAGACGGGTCAGGCCGGGTCGGGGCGGCGGGTCTCGGCCCGGTTGAAGTTGCGGAAGGACCGGGACGGCGTCGGGCCGCGCTGGTCCTGGTAGCGCGAGCCGTAGACCGCCGAGCCGTAGGGGTGCTCGGCGGCCGAGCTCAGCTGGAACAGGCACAGCTGGCCGATCTTCATCCCCGGCCACAGCGTGATCGGCAGGTTCGCCACGTTGGACAGCTCCAGCGTGATGTGCCCGGAGAACCCGGGGTCGACGAACCCCGCCGTCGAGTGGGTGAGCAGCCCGAGCCGGCCCAGGGAGGACTTGCCCTCCAGCCGGGCGGCCAGGTCGTCGGGGATGCGGACGACCTCCAGCGTCGACCCGAGCACGAACTCGCCCGGGTGCAGCACGAAGGCGTCGTCGCCGGTCGGCTCGACCAGGGTGGTCAGGTCGTCCTGCTGCTCCGCCGGGTCGATGTGGGTGTACCGGGCGTTGTTGAAGACCCGGAAGAACCGGTCGAGCCGGACGTCGATGCTCGAGGGCTGCACCATCGCCGGCTCGTAGGGCTCGATCCCGAGCCGGCCGGTCGCCAGGGCCGCTCGGATGTCGCGGTCGGACAGCAGCATGGCGCGGAGTCTAGGGACCGGCCGGTTCGGGACCTTGGTCCCGTCTCGGCCGACCCGGGTCAACAGCGCCGGGGCCCCGCCGATGTAGCCGGGAGACAACCGAGTGCCGGAACGGCAGTGGACGGAAGCAGGGGCCCGTGGTCCTGACGACAGCAACACCGGACAGTCCTCGCACGGGAAGCCGTGCAGTGCGGCCGACCGGGGTGGAACGCACGTTCTCCCCCGACGAGCTGATCGTCTCCAAGACGGACGCCCGCGGGGTGATCACCTACGCCAACGACGTGTTCCTGCGGGTCGGCGCGTACTCCCTCGACGAGGTCATCGGGCAGCCGCACAACCTGATCCGGCACCCGGGCATGCCGCGCGCGGTGTTCGCCCTGCTGTGGGAGACCCTGGCCCGGCGGCAGGAGCTGTTCGCCTACATCGACAACCTGGCCGCCGACGGCGCCCACTACTGGGTGCTCGCGCACGTCACGCCGTCCTACGCGCCCGACGGCTCCGTCGTGGGCTACCACTCCAACCGGCGCTGCCCCTCCCGGGCCGGGATCGCCGCGGTCAAGCCGCTCTACGACCAGCTGCTCGCCGAGGAGCGACGGCACCCGACCGCGCGGGCCGCGGTCGCTGCGTCGAGCGAGCTGCTGCATCGGCTGATCGCCGAACGGGCGCCCAGCTACGAGGACTTCATCTGGTCGGTCATCAGTGAGAAGGGCGACTGAGATGGCACGACGCACCCCCCGCGGCGGGTCTCGGGACGACGCCGCCGAGCTGGCCGTCTACCGGGCCTTCGTCCAGCAGCTGACCGAGGCCTGCGATGCAGCGGCCCGCGGCGACCTGGAGGCGCGCAGCCGTCCGGTGCCGGGTTCGGACGACGTCGCCGAGCTCGTCGCGCTGCAGCACAGCGTCAACCGGGCGCTCGACGTCTCCGACGCCTTCATCCGGGAGTCCAGCGCCGCGCTGACCTCGGCCGCCGAGGGCCGGTTCCACCGGCAGGTGCTGCTCACCGGACTGCCCGGCGCCTACCGGCAGAGCGCCTCGGACATCAACGCCGCCCGGGAGGCCATGCGGTCCAGCGCCGGCCGTGTGGTCGAGGCCCGCGACCACCAGCTGCGGCTGGCCGACGAGTTCGAGTCGGTCGTCCTGGCGATGAGCGAGGGCGTGGCGACCGCCGCGACCGAGCTCAGCGCCTCGGCTGCCGGCCTCACCGGTGCGGCGACCGCGGCGAGCACCGAGGTCGACCGCGCCCGGGACTCGATCACCTCCCTCGACCGCTCCTCGACCGAGATCCAGCAGGTCATCGCCCTGATCGAGACGGTGGCCGACCAGACCCGACTGCTCGCGCTCAACGCCACGATCGAGGCTGCCCGCGCCGGCGAGGCGGGCAAGGGCTTCGCCGTCGTCGCCTCGGAGGTCAAGGACCTCGCCGACCAGACCGCCCGGGCCACCGAGCGGGTCACCACCCAGGTGGAGTCGGTGCGCGCGGCCTGCGACGACGTCGCGACCGTGATGAGCAACGTCGGGAACACCGTGACGGAGATGAACGGGCTGGTGGACGGGATCGCCGCGGCGGTCGACGGCTCCGCGTCGCTGGGGCCGGCCGGGACCGACACCACCGGGCTGTCCCGGATGGCGGAGAAGCTGCGTTCGGAGATGACCGGCTTCCTCGGGGCGATGCGGGGCTGATGCCGGGCGCCCCTCACCTTGGGCGGCTCGTCCTGGCCGCCGGGCTGGAGCACGAACTGCCGAGGGGGGGTGCTCTGCGCAGCTGAGACGCCGTCGCCCCCGACCGGGTACCGGTCGGGGGCGACTGTCTTGCTAAGCTCTCCGACAGGTCACTGACCTGCCGCGGGTGTAGTTCAATGGTAGAACATCAGCTTCCCAAGCTGACAGTGCGAGTTCGATTCTCGTCACCCGCTCTCCTCCTCCAGCGCCCCTCCCGGGCGGCACGGCGACGCCTCCGCGAAGCTGGTCCGGTGAGCCACACCCGCACGACGGTCACCGTCCGCAGCGCCCCCACCGCCGACCTCTCCGCGGCCGAGCTCGACCGGCTGCGAGGCTTCCTCGACACGGCGTTCACCGGCGGGTTCAGCGACGACGACTGGTCCCACGCCCTCGGCGGCGTGCACGTGCTGGCCACCGTGGACGGCGAGCTGGCCGGGCATGCCGCCGTCGTCGTCCGCCAGCTCATCACTGCCGGCCGGACGCTGCGGACCGGCTACGTCGAGGCCGTCGCCACCGCGGCCACCCTGCGCCGCCGCGGCGTCGGCGCGGCCGTGATGACCGAGGCGGAACGGTTCGTCCGGGGCGGCTTCGAGCTCGGCGCGCTGGCCGCCAGCGAGGACGGCGCCCGGCTGTACGGCGCGCGCGGGTGGCTCCCGTGGTCCGGCGACCTGGCGGCACTGACCCCCGAAGGCGTGGTCGCCACCCCGGGTGAACCGGTGTTCGTGCTGCCCACCCCGGCCACCCCGGCACCGCTGGACCCCACCGACCGGCTGGTCTGCGACTGGCGCCGGGGTGACCTGTGGTGACACGCGGGCCCGGGGCACCCGCCCCGGGCCCGCGTCGTCCTAGGCGGCCTTCTTGCCGACCATCCCGTGCGGGTCGATCACGTACTTCTTCGCCGCACCGGAGTCGAAGTCCTGGTACCCCTGCGGCGCCTCGTCCAGCGAGATGGTCGTGGCGTTGACCGCCTTCGCGATCTGCACCTTGTCGTTGAGGATCGCCTTCATCAGCCCCAGGTTGTAGCGCATCACCGGGCACTGACCGGTGGTGAAGGAGAGCGACTTCGCCCAGCCGGTGCCCAGGCTCAGCGACAGCGAGCCGACCTTGGCGGCCTCGTCGATGCCCCCGGGGTCGCCGGTGACGTAGAGCCCCGGGATGCCGATGGCACCGCCGGCCGCGGTCACCTCCATCAGCGAGTTCAGCACCGTCGCCGGCGCCTCCTTGCCCGCTCCCTCACCGTGGCCGCGGGCCTCGAAGCCCACCGCGTCGACGGCGGCGTCCACCTGCGGCTCGCCGAGGATCTGCTCGATCTGGTCCTGCGGCGAGCCCTTGGACACGTCGACGGTCTCGCAGCCGAAGCTGCGCGCCTGGGCCAGCCGCTGCTCGACGAGGTCGGCGACGATCACCACCGAGGCACCCAGCAGCTGCGCACCGGCGGCCGCCGCCAGCCCCACCGGGCCGGCCCCGGCGATGTACACGGTCGAGCCGGGCTTCACCCCGGCGGTGACCGCCCCGTGGAACCCGGTCGGGAAGATGTCCGACAGCATGGTCAAGTCCAGGATCTTCTCCATGGCCTGGTCCTTGTCCGGGAACTTCAGCAGGTTCCAGTCGGCGTAGGGCACCGTCACGTACTCGGCCTGCCCGCCGACCCAGCCGCCCATGTCCACGTACCCGTAGGCCGCTCCGGGACGGGCCGGGTTCACGTTCAGGCAGATCCCGGTCTTGCCCTCCTTGCAGTTGCGACAGCGCCCGCAGGCGATGTTGAACGGCACCGAGCAGAGGTCGCCCACCTCGATGAACTCGACGTCGGACCCCTTCTCGACGACCTCGCCGAGGATCTCGTGGCCGAGCACCAGGTTCGGTGGCGCCGTCGTCCGGCCGCGCACCATGTGCTGGTCGCTGCCGCAGATGTTGGTGGTGACCACCTTCAGGATCACCCCGTGGTTCAGCTTGCGGCCCACGTTGGCCGGGTTCACCCCCGGTCCGTCCTGCAGTTCCAGCTTCGGGTAGTCGGTCTCGTGCACCTCGACCTTGCCGGGCTCGATGTACGCAACGCCTCTGTTGCCAGCCATCTGGGAGCTCCTCTGTCCTGGGGGGTTGAGCGGGTCCTGGGTCGTGCCGCCCTCCCGCGCCCGACTCGTCGTCGTGCATGCGGCGGAGAGCATGTGAGCCCGAGTGTGCTCCAGATCACGAATCGGTGCACAGCCCCCGCCGGGCCGGTGCGACCATGCGGACCGGGAGGGGTTTGCCCTGAGAGCTGCACCACTCCTACGGTTCGCTGGTCCCCCATGATCAGGAGCCCGCGATGAAGAAGCTCATCAACGACCCGGCAGACGTCGTCGACGACGCCCTGCGCGGCATGGCCGCAGCACACCCGGAGCTGCGGATCGACAGCGAACACCGGGTCGTCTTCCGCGGCGATGCGCCGGTGGCGGGCAAGGTCGGCCTGGTCTCCGGAGGCGGCTCCGGGCACGAGCCCCTGCACGGTGGGTTCGTCGGGCTCGGCATGCTCGACGCCGCCTGCGCCGGTGAGGTGTTCACCTCCCCCGTCCCGGACCAGATGGTCGCGGCGACCCAGGGGGTCGACGCAGGCGCCGGCGTGCTGCACATCGTGAAGAACTACACCGGCGACGTGATGAACTTCGAGATGGCCGCCGAGCTGGTGGCCGCCGAGTCCGGCACCGAGGTGGTCTCCGTCGTCACCGACGACGACGTCGCCGTCCAGGACAGCCTCTACACCGCCGGCCGGCGCGGCGTGGGCGTCACCGTGCTGGTGGAGAAGCTGGCCGGTGCCGCCGCCGAGCAGGGCCGCCCGCTGGCCGAGGTCGCCGAGGTGGCCCGCCGGGTCAACGGGCAGGGCCGCAGCATGGGCATGGCGCTCACCTCCTGCACCGTGCCGTCCGCCGGCAAGCCCACCTTCGACCTGCCCGCGGGGGAGATGGAGCTGGGCGTGGGCATCCACGGCGAGCCGGGTCGCCGCCGGGTACCGGTCGCCCCGGCGCGCGAGGTCGCCGAGATGCTGCTGGAGCCGGTGCTGGCCGACCTGGACTTCACCGGAGGAGACGGGGTGCTCGCCTTCGTCAACGGGATGGGCGGCACGCCGCTGCTCGAGCTCTACGTCGTGTACGCCGAGGTGCAGGCGGCGCTGGCCAAGGCCGGTGTCACCGTGGCCCGCTCGCTGGTCGGCTCCTACATGACCAGCCTGGAGATGGCCGGCTGCTCGATCACCTTGCTCAAGCTCGACGACGAGCTGATCCGGCTCTGGGACGCCCCGGTGCGCACGCCGGCGCTGCGGTGGGGGGTCTGAGCATGGCCACGGTGGAGACCGACGCCCTCGGCGCCTGGGTGCGCGAGTACGCCCGCGCCGTCACCGAGCACCGCGACGAGCTGACCGAGCTGGACTCCGCCATCGGCGACGCCGACCACGGCACGAACATGCACCGCGGGATGACCGCGGCCGTCGCCGCCCTCGACGCCAGCCCGCCGGCCGACGGTGCGGCGCTGTTGAAGACGGTCGCGATGACCATGATCAGCAAGGTGGGCGGCACCAGCGGCCCCCTCTACGGGACGCTCTTCCTGCGGATGTCCGGCGCGCTGGACGACGGCTCACCGGCCGCCTTCGCCGCCGCGTTCCGGGCCGGCGTCGAGGGCGTCGTCGCCCGCGGCAAGGCCGAGCTGCAGGACAAGACGATGGTGGACGCGCTGCTGCCCGCGGCCGACGCCCTCACCGAGGCGATCGGCGCCGGGCAGGAGCTGGACACGGCGCTGCGCGCGGCCGCGGACGCCGCGGCACGGGGGCGCGACTCGGTGACGCCGCTGGTCGCCCGCAAGGGCCGGGCCAGCTACCTGGGCGAGCGGAGCGCGGACCACGTCGACCCGGGGGCCGAGTCGGCGGTGCTGCTGGTCGAGGCCGCCGCGGCGACGCTGGGGAGGAGCTGACCGTGGCCGCCGTGGGCATCGTCGTCGTCTCGCACAGCCGACCGCTGGCCGACGCGGCGGTCGAGCTGGCCCGGCAGATGCTGCCGAACTCGACCCTGGCCATCGAGGTGGCCGCCGGCACCGACGACGGCGGGCTGGGCACCGACGCGGTCGCCGTCTCCACGGCCATCGCCGCCGCCGACACCGGGGACGGCGTGGTCGTGCTGATGGACCTGGGCAGCGCGGTGATGTCGGCCGAGACGGCGCTGGAGCTGCTGGACGACGACGTCCGGGCGCGGGTGGTGCTCAGCGCGGCCCCGCTGGTCGAGGGCCTGGTCGGGGCGGCGGTGGTCGCCGCCGGCGGTGCCGACCGCGACCGGGTCGCCGCCGAGGCGCTGCGCGGCCTGGCGCCCAAGCAAGCTCACCTGGGCGGCTGAGGGCCGGCTCGGCGTCGCCAGCCGGCCGCCGGCGGCCCGCTGCACCGCGGGTTGAGCCGGGTGAGCTGACGTTGAGCCGCGTCGTGGCGCGGCTCAACGTCAGCTCGAGCAGGTTGACCCAGGCTGCGGCCAGCCCAGGTGACGGCCGGCCAGCCCAGGTAGACGGCCGGGGAGTTCGGGTCAGGCCGGGAGCAGCAGGGTGGCGTAGAGGGTCAGGCCCGGACCGAAGGCCATCGCGACCACCGGGCCGTCGACGTCGGCGAGCTCGTCGAGCACCAGCAGCACCGTCGCCGACGAGCAGTTGCCGTGCTCGGCGAGCACCCGTCGTGACGGCGCCATCTGCTCCTCGGTGAGCCCCAGCTCGTCCCGGACGACGTCCAGGATCCGCGGCCCCCCTGGGTGGACCGCCCACCCCGCGACGTCCTCGACGCGCAGGCCCGCCTCGGTCAGAAGCTCCTCGACCACCCCGCCGACGTGCCGGGCGAGCACGTCGGGCACCCGGGGCGACAGCCCCATCCGGAAGCCGAGGTCGGTGACGTCCCAGGTCATGTGGTCGGCGGTGGCGTGGTCGGTGCGGGCGACCATCCCGGCCACCCGCCGGCCCCGCCGCGCGGCGGGCTCGACGACGATCGCGGCCGCGGCGTCGCTGAACAGCGCGTGGGTGACGACCTGCTCCAGGTCGGCGACGGCCGGTTGCACGTGCAGGCTGGTCAGCTCGAGGCACAACAGCACGGCCGGCCGGGAACGTGCCGTGACGAAGTCGCTCACGGCAGCCAGCCCGGGCAGGGCCGCGTAACAGCCCATGTGGCCCACGAGCAGCCGCTGTAACCCGAGGGGCATGCCCAGGTCGCTGGCCAGCCGGATGTCCAGACCCGGGGTGGCGTACCCGGTGCAGGTGGCGACGGCGAACTGCCCGACGTCCCCGGGCGCCAGCCCGGCGGCGTCCAGCGCGGTCGCGACTGCCTGCTTGCCCAGCGGGAGCCCCTCGGTGACGTAGCGCTCCATCCGCGCCCCGGTGCCCCACTGCGACACGTCCTCGTCGACGGGGTTGACCACGGCGTGCCGGCTGCGGACGCCGGCGCCGCGGAACACCCGCTCGGCGGCCCGCAGCCCGGCGTACTTCGCGGAGAAGTACCCGTCCCACACCTCGCCCTGCTGGTAGCTGGGCGGCAGGGCGCGACCCGAACCGGTGACGACTGCGGCGGTCACCAGGCCGTTCCCGGCGCGTTCGGGGACACGGGGCCGCTGACGGTCATGCCCTGACCGTACGTGCGGACCCCGGCGTCCGCTGCTCGGCGACGGGCTCCGGGCGCTTGGTCGCCGAGCCGGCGAAGAGGACGCCGGTCCAGGGCATGGTGCGCATCCGCACGCTGTCCCGGCGTCCCCGCCGCCAGGCGACCAGGTCCCGCACCGAGGGGCGCAGGCCGACCAACCGGAGGTCCAGCCCCAGCCGGTCCGCGGTGGCCAGCAGCGCCCGCCGGTCGACGAACAGCGCCGGGTCGTGGATGCCCGGCGGCGGCCCACCGGGCAGCCGCTCGGCGATCCGGACCGCCACCAGCGGGGCGAGCCGGGAGTCCGCGATCGAGTCGATGACCAGCAGACCACCTGGCTTGAGCAGCCGGGCGCTCTCGGCGAGCACCTGCCCGGGGTCCGCGACGTGCTCGAGGATCTCCCCGGCGGTGACGACGTCGGCGCACCCGTCGGCCAGCGGCACCTCCAGCACCGACCCCCGGACGACGGAGACCGCGTGTCGGCGGGCGACCTCCAGCCCGGCCAGCCCGATGTCGACGCCGACGTGCCGGTACCCCAGCCGCTGCACGTGCGGGGCCATCAGGCCACCACCGCAGGCCAGGTCGACGAGGACGGCCCCGGGTGCCGACGCCGGGGGCACGTGGCCGGCCCGCGACGCGGCGATCCACTGGAGCATCGCGAAGCCGCCGTGCGGGTCCCACCACTGGTCGGCCAGCTGGTCGTACTGCGCCGGGTCGTTGCGCTGCACGCCGGCGACGCTACTTGCCCTTGAGCGGGTCGTGACCCCAGTTCATCAACGACCACCGCCACCTCGACGTCTCGACGTCCTCCTTGGCGGGCTCCTGGGCCAGGTGCCGCTGCACGTAGCCGTGCACCTTGCGCATGTGGGCCAGGTCGTCCTCGGTGAGGTCGGCCTTCTTCGTGCGCAGCAGCTGCACGATCCGCCGGCCGGACTCGTGCCCGGTGGACTCCCCGGCCCCGCCGCTCTTCTGCCCCACCGACTGCGACTCCTCGCTCTCCAGCCACCCCTCCAGCTCCCCGGCGGTCATGTTCACCGCCTCGCCGAACTCACGGCGGGTGCTGTCGGCGTCCTCGGCCTGGCGGTCGGGCATGAGCGTCTCCCCGGGTGTCGATCGGCTGCGCCTGCGGTACCGCAGGCGGGTGGCGGAGAAACGGAGCGAGGCCGAACGGACCGCCCTGGCCCGCGGTGAGACACCCGACGAGGTGCTGGACCGCAACGTCAACGAGGTGCTGCAGGAGATCCGGGTGGCGATCACCGCCGTCCAGGTGCTGTTCGCCTTCCTGCTGACCCTGCCGTTCCAGTCCCGCTTCGCCGACCTGGGCACCTTCGGGACGACGGTCTACGCGGTCACGATGATCAGCACCGCCACGGCCACGGTGGTCCTCATCGCCCCCGTCTCCTTCCACCGGATGCTGTTCCGGCGGCGGCAGAAGGCGGCGATCGTCCGATTCGCCGACCGGTCGCTGGTGGTCGGGCTGACCCTGCTCCTCACCGGCATCACCAGCGCGGTGCTGCTGGTGCTGGACGTGGTGCTCGGGCGGTGGCCGGCGATCACGGTGTGCGCGGCGATCGTCCTCATCGGGCTGACCACCTGGTACGGGTTGCCGCTGCGACAGCGGCGGACGGCGGCGGCCGACTGAGCAGCCTCTCTACGCTGGTGCCGTGGTGACCACCGGGAGCGTGCCGTGTCCGTGACCGTGGTGGGGAGCCTCAACGAGGACGTCGTGGTGACCGTCGACCGGCTGCCCGGCCGCGGGGAGACCGTCATCGGCTCCTCGGTCGCGGTCCTGCCGGGCGGCAAGGGCGCCAACCAGGCCGCCGCCGCCGGCCGGCTGGGCACCGGGGTGCACATGGTCGGCCGGGTCGGCACCGACCCGGCGGCCGGCCGGCAGCTCGCCGCGCTCGCCGATGCACGGGTCAACGTGGGGCGGGTGCACCGCACCGAAGGCGTGCCCACCGGGTCGGCGGTGATCCCGGTCGAGGCCGCCGGCGGGGAGAACCTGATCGTGGTGGTGCCCGGCGCCAACGCCGAGCTGACCCCCGCGGACGTCGACGTGGAGTCGGTGCACCGCGCCGGCGTGCTGCTGCTCCAGCTGGAGACCCCGCTGGACACGGTGCAGGCGGCCGCCGCGGCCACCCGGGGCACCGTCGTCCTCAACCCCGCACCGCCGCAGCCGCTGCCGGCCGACCTGCTGGCCCGGGTCGACGTCCTGGTGCCCAACGAGCACGAGCTGCGCCGGCTGACCGGTGCGCCGTCCGGCGAGCTCTCCCCCGGCGAGCTGGCCGAGCTGGCCCGCGAGCTGGGCGTGCGGTCGGTGGTGGTCACCCTGGGAGCACGGGGCGCACTGGTGGTGCCGGCGGAGGGCCCGGCGCACGTGCAGGGGCCCCCGCCGGTCGAGCCGGTGGACACCACCGGTGCCGGCGACTGCTTCTGCGGTGCGCTGAGCAGCGCCCTGGACCGCGGCGAGACGCTGGCCGATGCCGTCCGCTACGCCGTCACCGCAGCGGCGCTGTCGACGACCGGCGCCGGCGCGCGCGGTGCCCTGCCGGACGACGACGAGGTCCAGGCGCTGCTGTCCCAGACCCCCGCGGCGACGCCCGTCGGCTGATGATTGCGCCCCGGCGGGCGGGGGCACGGGACGGCCATGACCGAGAACACCGGACGCACCCCCCACCCCGCCGAGCCGGCCGAGGGCGACCCCATGGAGGAGCCGCAGGAGACCGGCCGCACGCCGCACCCCGAGCAGCCGGCCGAGGGCGGTGACCCGGCGGCGGGCGTGGACCCGGAGAACCGGGTGACCGGGGCCTGATCCCGCCCGGGGCCGGGGCGGGGTCCGCTGTGGGGGGACCGACATCGACGCAGGGCACGGCTGGGGTGATACTGATTGTGACGACCATTCCCAGTAGCCCCATCAGTGAGGACCCACCGTGCCCCGCCACGCCCTGCTCCGCCGACCGGCGCTCACCGCCCTGGCCGCCACCGCCACGCTGACCCTCGCCGCCTGTGGGGCTTCCGACGCCGGCGCGGGGACCACCACCAGCGCAGCGGACGCGGAGAGCTGCCCCGGCGAGGTGCTCGACGTCGTCGCCTCGGTGAGCCAGTGGGGCTCGATCGTCGAGCAACTGGGCGGGGACTGCACCAACGTCACCACCGTGCTCGCCTCCTCGGCCGTCGACCCGCACGACTACGAGGCGACGGCCGCCGACATCGCCGCGTTCACCGACGCCGAGCTGGTCGTGCTCAACGGCGCCGACTACGACCACTGGGCCGCCGACGCCGTCGCCACCCTCGACCCCGCGCCGGCCGTCGTCGACGCGGCCGAGGTGGTCGGCATCGAGGGCGAGGAGCACGCCGAAGAAGAGGGCGAGCACGCCGAGGAGGAGGGCGAGCACGCCGAGGAGGGGCACGGCCACGGCGGGGTCAACCCGCACCTGTGGTACTCCCCGGAGTACGTCCAGACCGTCGCCGGCGCGGTGACCGAGCAGCTCAGCGAGCTGTCGCCCGACGCCGCCGACCACTTCGCCGAGCAGGCCGAGGCCTGGGAGGCAGACCTGCAGCCCTACCTGGACGAGCTGGAGAGCCTGCAGTCCTCCGCCGCCGGCCGCTCGTACGCCGCCACCGAGAGCGTGTTCCAGTACACCGCCGAGGCCATCGGCCTGACCGACGCGACCCCCGAGGGCTACCGGGACGCCGCCAGCAACGAGACGGACCCGGCGCCCGGCGACGTGGCCGCGTTCGAGGCGGCGCTGACCGACGGCTCGGTCGACGTCCTGGTGTACAACTCCCAGACGGAGGGCAGCGTCCCCGAGCAGCTGCGCGCCGCGGCGGAGACGGCCGGGGTGCCGGTCGTCGAGGTCACCGAGTCGGCGCCGGACGGGGAGCCGTCCTTCGTGTCCTGGCAGCTGGACCAGCTGCAGCAGCTGTCGAACGCACTCGGTGGGGGTCAGTGACAGACGTACCGACGGTCGACCGGCCCGCCGCGCGGCCACCGGCGCTCGTCCTCGACGACGTCTCGGTGGTCCGCGGCGGCCGGCTGGTCTGGTCGCAGGGCACGCTCACCGTGCCCACCGGTGCCGTGGTCGGGGTCATCGGCCCCAACGGCGCCGGGAAGACCACGCTGTTCCAGCTCGTCCTCGGCATGCTGCCGCCGGCCGGCGGGCGGGTCGAGGTGCTCGGCCGCACCCCCAGCCGGGGGGACCGCCGGATCGGCTACGTGCCGCAGAACTACACCGCCGCACTGGGCGAGGCGGTGCGCGCCCGCGACCTGGTCATGCTCGGCCTGACCGGGGGTCGCTTCGGGCTGCGCCGCGCCTCGGCCGCCGAGCGGGCCCGGGTCGACGAGGCGCTCGACCGGGTCGGCGCCGCCGGCTACGCCGACCGGCGGATGTCGGAGCTCTCCGGCGGCCAGCAGCAGCGGGTCGCGATCGCCCAGGCGATCGTCGACGACGCCGAGCTGCTGCTGCTGGACGAGCCGCTGGCCAACCTGGACCTGCGCAACCAGCACGAGGTGGTCACGCTGCTCGGCGAGCTCACCCGCGAGCGCCGGGTCACGGTGATGGTCGTCGCGCACGACCTCAACCCGCTGCTGCCCGTGCTCACCGACGCCGTCTACCTGCTCGACGGGCACCCGCACCACGACCCGATCGACGCCGTCGTCACCGAGGACCTGCTCACCCACCTGTACGGCACCCCGGTCCGGGTGGTGCGCACCGCGCAGGGCGATCTCTTCACCAGGGGCGGTTGAGCCGTGGTCACCTTCCAGGAGAACTGGCTGCAGGTGCTGCAGACCACGTTCATGCAGCACGCCCTGCTCGGCGGTTCGATGGTCGCGCTGGCCGCCGGACTGATGGGCTGGTTCGTCGTCACCCGGCAGAACGCCTTCGCCGCCCACGCACTGGCCCACATCGGCTTCCCCGGCGCGACCGGCGCGATCCTGGTCGGCGCCCCGGTGACGCTGGGCCTGGCGGTGTTCTGCGTCGGTGGCGGGCTGTTGATCGGGCTGTTCGGCAAGCGGGTGGCCGACCGGGAGGTGGCCACCGGCACGATCCTCGCGTTCGCCACCGGCCTCGGCGTGCTGTTCGCCTCGCTGGCCACGGCCAACGCCAGCGCCACCACCACCGTGCTGTTCGGCAACCTGCTGGCCATCTCCACCGATCAGCTGTGGGTCTTCGGCGGGTTCACCCTGCTCGTCGTCGGCGTGCTCGCGGTCATCGCCCGGCCCCTCGTCTTCGCCTCGGTGGACCCGACCGTGGCCGAGGCCCGCGGGGTCCCGGTCCGGGCCCTGGGCGTGGCCTTCGTCGTCCTGCTCGCGCTGACCATCACGATGGCCGTGCAGGTGGTGGGCACGCTGCTGCTGTTCGCGCTGGTGGTGACCCCGGCCGCGGCGGCGCTGCGGATGACCGCCCGGCCCGGGCTGGTGGCCGCGATCGCCGTGGCCATCGCCCTGGGCAGCGTCTGGTCAGGTCTGGTGCTCTCGGCGATGGTGAACCTGCCGCCGAGCTTCTTCGTGACCACCCTCGCCGTCCTGACCTGGGCGGTGACCCTGCTCCTCACCTGGGACCGCGTGCCGCGGGAGACCTCCGCCCCGGTGCTCGACGTCCCACACCTGGTGCCCGACCGCACCAGGTGAGCGAGGTCTCACCACCCGATGGGGGTCGACCTGGGCCGCGACCGTTTTCCGGCCCGCCCGGCAGGGGAGGGTGAGGGCATGTACGTAGACGCCCGCGACGAGCAGCTCGACGACACCACCACCTCCGGCGAGGAGCAGACCCCGCAGCAGGCGGCGGTCGCCCGGATGCTGGCCAACCCCCGGCGCACCCGCCGCGCCTGATCACGCCCGGCCGGCTCCCCACGCGGAGAGTCACCGCGGAGAGTCACAACTGCCTCACGGTCCCCCACCGCCCCGGGGTGCTCCTCCCGCCCCGGAGGTGCTGGTCAGGGGCCCGTACCCCTCGGCGTGCCGTGGACCGCTCCGTCACGGCGTGCTGCACGATCAGACCGTGACCGCCGCAGCCCTCCCCCTCCACGCACCCGAGGACGGCGCCCTGCCGGCCCGCCGCTCCCGCGCGGAACGGCAGGAGATCGTCCTGGACACGGCCGAGCGCCTCTTCTCGGCGCGCAGCTCGCGCAGCGTGGGGATGGACGAGCTCGTCCGCGAGACCGGCCTGGGCAAGATGACGGTCTACCGGCTCTTCAAGAGCAAGGACGACCTGGTCGGTGCCTACCTCTCGCGCAAGGCCGCCACCGTGCTGGCCTACATCGACGCCGCGCTGGACGAGCGCCAGGACGACCCGCGGGCCGCGCTCCTCTCCGTGGTCGACGCCGTCGAGGCCGACGTCACCCGCGTCGGCTTCCGCGGCTGCCCGTTCACCAACGTCAGCAGCGAGTACGACGACCCGCAGCACCCGGCCCGCAGCGCGGCCGCCGACTACAAGTTCGAGCTGCACGCCCGGCTCGAGGGCCTGGCCGACCAGCTCATCCCCGGCGGCGGTGACGACCTCGCCGCCCAGGTGCACCTGATCATCGACGGGATGTACCTCTCCGGCGGCCTGCTCGGCCCCGACGGTCCTGCCTCGCACGGTCGCCAGCTGGCCGAGAAGCTGATCGACGCCGCCATCGCCGCCGCCTGAGGAAGGGCCCCGCTCCAAGGCCGACGGGCAGACCGGCGCCTCCACCCGCACGATGGACCGGTGACCGACCGTTCGCGCCCGGACCTCGACGAGGCCACCGTCGCCGCCCTGGGCAAGCTCTCCGAGTCCCTCGAGACCGTCGAGCAGGCCCGCGGCCTGCTGTACGGCTTCCACCAGCTCACCGGCAAGGCCGACCTGCTCCTGCAGGACGCCGTCGCCGGCCTCCGCGACGCCGGGCACGCCGAGCTGGCCGCCGACCTCGAGCGCGACCTCGTCGGCCGCAACGTGATCGCCGACCGGTGGACCTTCCAGCTCGTCGAGGACTACGACGCGAACTACTGGAGCACCTACCGAGCCTTCGACCAGCGTGCCCGGGACGAGCTCAGCGACGGTGCGCGGCACGTGTTCGAGGCCCGGATGAAGCAGCGCGAGCGGACCGCCGGCCACCCCCGCCACGAGGCCGGGCCGGCCCTGGACGGCTGAGCCGCCCGGCTCGCCGCCGACCGTCCCGCGGTCGAGACTCGGGGCATGACCAGCTCCCCGCAGGACCGGCCGGACGAGCACGGCCAGGCCGAGCACGATGTGGCGCCCCTGGGCGGTGCCGTCTCCCCCACCCCGGGGGACGACGGCGCCGACGGCATGGCCGGCCCGGTGTACCCGCCCCCGGAGACCGAGCCCGACGCCCGCCCGGCGGACTGACCCCGCGGGACGAGGCGCCGCGGGGGTGCTTGCTGTGGTTACCGGTCGGTAATACCGTCTCTTGTTACCCGCGAGTACGACCTGCTCGCGTCCGACCGGCGAGCACGGGAGCACCCCCATGGGCCACTACACGGCGAACCTGCGCGACCTCGAGTTCAACCTGTTCGAGTTCCAGAGCAGCAAGGACAGGTTCGGCACCGGACCGTTCGAGCAGATGGACGCCGAGACCGCCCGCGGGGTGCTGGCCGAGGTCCGGCGGCTCGCCGAGGGCCCGCTCGCCGACTCCTTCACCGACGCCGACCGGAACCCGCCGGTGTTCGACGCGGCCACGCACTCCGTGACGCTGCCCGAGTCGTTCAAGGCGTCGGTCCGGGCGGTCAACGCCGGCGAGTGGTGGCGGCTGGACCTGCCCGACGAGCTCGGCGGCTTCGGCGCACCGTTCAGCCTGCGCTGGGCCGCCTTCGAGATGCTGCTCGGCGCCAACCCGGCGGCGTTCATGTACGGGTCCGGCCCCACGTTCGCAGCGATCCTGCACTCCCTCGGCACCCCGGACCAGCAGCGGCTGGCCGAGCTGATGATCGAGCACCTCTGGGGCGCCACCATGGTGCTCACCGAGCCCGAGGCCGGCTCCGACGTCGGGGCCGGGCGGACGAAGGCGGTGCAGCAGCCCGACGGCTCCTGGCACCTCACCGGGGTGAAGCGGTTCATCACCTCCGCCGAGCACGACCTGAGCGACAACATCGTCCACCTGGTGCTGGCCCGGCCCGAGGGCGCCAAGCCGGGCACCAAGGGGCTGTCGCTCTTCGTCGTCCCCAAGTTCCACGTGGACCTGGCCACCGGCGCGCTCGGCGAGCGCAACGGCGTGTACGTGACCGGCGTGGAGAAGAAGATGGGCCTCAAGGTGTCCACCACCTGCGAGCTGAGCTTCGGTGACGGCCCGGTGCCGGCGCAGGGCTGGCTGGTCGGCGACGTGCACGACGGCATCGCCCAGATGTTCAAGGTGATCGAGTACGCCCGGATGTTCGTCGGCACCAAGGCGATCGCGACTCTCTCCGCCGGCTACCAGGTCGCCCTCGCCTACGCGAAGGACCGCGTCCAGGGAGCCGACCTCACCGCCACGGTCAAGGACGCCCCGCGGGTCACCATCACCCACCACCCCGACGTCCGGCGCTCGCTGATGCTGCAGAAGGCCTACGCCGAGGGCATGCGCGCGCTCTACCTGTACACCGCCACCTTCCGCGACCAGGTGATGGAGGCCGAGGCCGCCGGCACGGCCGGCAGCCCCGAGGCCCTCCTCGCCGCCAAGGTCAACGACCTGCTGCTGCCGATCGTCAAGGGCCACGGCTCCGAGCGGGCCACCCAGCTGCTCACCGCCGAGTCGCTGCAGACGCTCGGCGGCTCGGGCTACCTGCAGGACCACCCGATCGAGCAGTACATCCGGGACGCCAAGATCGACACCCTCTACGAGGGGACCACGGCCATCCAGGGCCAGGACTTCTTCTTCCGCAAGGTCGTCCGGGACGGCGGGGTCGCGCTGACCTGGCTGGCCGAACAGGTCCAGGGGACGATCACGGCCGAGGCCGGCAACGGGCGGCTCAAGGAGGAGCGGGCGCTGCTGGCGACCGCGCTCGGCGACGTCCAGGGCATGCTGACGGCGATGTTCGGCCAGCTCAGCGCGGCGCAGACCGACGTCCGCAAGCTCTACGAGGTCGGCCAGAACACCTCCCGGCTGCTGCTGGCCACCGGCGACCTGATCACCGCCTGGCTGCTCGTCCGCCAGTCCGAGGTCGCGCTGACCGCGCTGGACGGCGAGGTGTCGGAGTCCGACCGGCACTTCTACGAGGGCAAGCTCGCCGCCACCCGGTTCTTCTGTGCCCAGGTGCTGCCCGCGCTGACCAGCGAGCGGTTCATCGTCGAGCACACCGACAACACCCTCATGGACGTCGACGAAGCCGCGTTCTGAGGAAGGACGGCGGTGCATGGCGCCGGGACATCGCGGGCATGGGCGGAGGACGACGTCCACGCGAGGAGACCAGCGATGAGCGACCCCGGCGGCAGCGGCCGCATCCAGCAGGACGTTCCCACGGCTTCCGGGACGGGTGACAACAGCGACCTGGGCACCGGCGCCGAGGACACGAACGAGACCGGCACCCGGGAAGGCGTCCCGTTGACCCGGGACGCCGCCCTGGCGCGGGACGCGGAGAGCGACGACCTCCAGCCGGAACGCACCTCCACCGAGCCCTCGCTGGCGCAGCGCGCCGACCCGTCCTGACCCCCTGATCGAGAGGCACCCCATGACCGAACCCACCAGCAGCGGCTACCACGACTCCCCGGCGACCTCCGACCCCGAGGGCGACCTGGTCGACGGCACCCCCGGGCACGACCGCGGGGACGGGGGCGAGAAGGACACCGTCCTGCTCACCGACGACGCCGCCCAGCGCGAGGACTCCGTCGCCCGCCCCGGCAACGACTGAGGGAACGCCCCCTGCCCCCCCGGCCCCCTTGCAGGGTCCCGCTGCGAGCTTGCGAGCAGTGGGGGGCAAGGGGGCCCTTTCAGATCCAGCCGTGCCGGCGCGCCGTCTCCACGGCGGCGTGCCGGTTCGGCGCTCCGAGCTTGGCCGAGGCCGCCGACAGGTGGTTGCGCACCGTCCCCGGCGACAGGTGGGCCCGGACGGCGATCTCCTCGACGGGTGCGCCCCCGGCGGCCAGCTCCAGGACGTCGGCCTCGCGCGGCGTCAACGGGCTGTCCCCGGCGCTGATCGCCTCGGCGGCCAGCTCCGGGTCGACGTAGCGCCCGCCGCGGTGCACGGTGCGCACGACGTCGCTGAGCACGGCGGCGCTGACCGTCTTCGGCAGGAACCCGCGGACCCCCGCCTCCAGGGCGCGCTTGAGGTGCCCCGGCCGTCCGTGGCCGGTGACGATCACCGACCCGCAGCCGGGCAGCAGCGTGGCGAGCTCGCCGGCCACGCTGATCCCGTCCCGGTCGGGCATCTGCAGGTCCAGGACGGCGACGTCCGGCGTGTGCGCCCGGGCCATCGCCAGCGCCTCGGCGCCCGAGGAGGCCTGGGCGACCACCTCGAGGTCGTCCTCCAGGCCGAGCAGGGCGGCGAAGGCGGAGCGGACCAGGTTCTCGTCGTCGGCGAGCAGCACCCGGATCACGCCGCACCGCCGGTGGGCACCGTGGCGGTGACGGTGAACCGGTCGCCGTCCCGGCCGGCGCGCAGCGTCCCACCGGCGCCGCTCAGCCGCTCCCGGAGGCCGGTGAGCCCGTTCCCCGTGGCCGCCTCGCCGGACACCCCGTCGTTGCTCACGGTCAACCGCACCTCCCCGTTCCCTCGCTCCAGCGCGATCGTGCACTGACCGGCCTCGCTGTGCCGCAGCACGTTGGTGACCGCCTCCAGCACCACCCAGCCCAGCGCAGCCTGCACGGGCTCGGGCAGGGTGCCGGCGCCGTCCTCACCCCGCACCGTGCAGCCCACGCCGGCCGCGCGCAGCACGGAGCGGGCTCCGGCGAGCTCGCCGGTGAGGTCGGTCCGGCGGTAGCCACGGACCACCTCCCGGACCTCCTTCAGCGACTCCTCGGCGAGTCGGCTGATGTCGGCGACCTCGTCGGCCGCCTCCGGGCGGGACCGGCGCACGAGCTCCCCGGCCAGCTGGCTCTTGACCGCGATCGCGGAGAGGTTGCGGCCCATGACGTCGTGCAGGTCGCGGGAGAACCGCAACCTCTCCTCGGCCACCGCCAGCTGCAGCTGCACGCCGCGGGTGCGTTCCATCTCCAGGACCACGTCGAGCACCCAGACCGAGAACCGCCAGGCCAGGACGACGGCACAGACAGTGACGCCCAGGAGGGCGCCCAGCGCGGCCGACGGACCCAGCGGCGCCCCCTCGACGAAGGCGGCGACCCCGCCGCCCAGCACCCCGATCACCGCGGCCGGGGGTACCAGCCGGCGGGTGGCCCAGACCGTCGAGCAGGCGGTGAGCACCATGCCGAGGGGCAGCGCCAGCGCCCACGGCGCCCCCTCGGTGTACTCCCCGTCTCCCGCGCTCGCCCAGAGCCCGGCGGCCCCGGTGGCCAGGGCGGCCGCGAAGGCAGCCGCGACGAGGACCGTCGAGACTCCCCGACCGACCCGGTGTGCCTTCAGTCCGCGTGCGGCCAGCACGACTGCGAGGACGGTGGTGATCGCCGTGCCGACGAGGAAGGCGACGACCGCGGCCCGGGAGACCACCTCCGCCACCGAGCCCAGAACGGCGAAGGTGAACAGCGGCAGCCCGCCGCCGATCCACCCGTAGAACGACCACCGCGTGTACAGGTCGATCCGCTGGGGCGCCGTCCGGCTGCTCCACCAGCGCGAGACGGTCGGCACGGCGGTCATGCTGCCGTACCGGCCGGTCCGCGCACCGTTCACCGGCCCACTGCTCACCGGCGCGGTGCCCACCGGAATCCCCGGGTGGCGGCCACCGTACCGATCACCAGCCAGCCGGCCAGCACAGCCAGCGGCAGCGGCGCGGCCCCCCAGGCGCCCGCGGCGTCCACGCTCTCGCCGTCCCAGGTGACGCCGGCCAGCCCGAGCTGCAGCAGCTCGACCACCGGGGTGACCGGCATCAGCCGGGCCACCAGGGCAACCGGCTCGGGGAAGACGCTGAGCGGGGTGAGCAGGCCGGACAGCGCCGAGGTCACGACGACCAGCGGCAGGGTGGTGACCTGGGCGCTCTCGGCCGAACGGGTGAAGCTGGTGCTCGCCGCCGCGAGCACGGTCATCAGCAGCGCACCGCCGAGCAGCGCGATCACCGGGAGCAGGAACTCGACCGGCGCGCTCCACTCCCCCAGCACCACCACGCCGACGGCGACCAGCGCGACCTGGGCGAGCGTGACCAGCAGGGTGGGGACGGCGGTGCCGACGAGCACCTCCAGCCCGGTCAGCTCCCCGGTGCGCATGCGCTGCAGCACCATCTCCTCGCGTCGAGCGACGAACGTGATCACCAGGTTGTAGTAGGTGACGAAGACCAGGGTCACGCCGACGGCGGCGACCAGCAGCCGCGGCCCCAGGGGCAGCTCGCCGTCGATGCCCAGCGCTGGGACCGCGGCCACCAGCAGCAGTGGCAGCAGGCCCGAGTTGGCCACGGCGGTCCGGTTGCGCAGGAACAACCGCAGCTCGCCGCGGGCCAGGGCGGCGACGCGGCGCAGCCGGGCGGGCGCCGACGGGGTGGACGGAGCGGGGGCGAGGGTGGTGCTCATGGTCGAGGTCCTCTCGGCTGGGTGGGTCACGCGGACGGGGTGTGGGCCTCGGCGGCCACGGCGAGGAAGGCCTGCTCCAGTGAGGCGGCCCGGGCCTCCAGCGCCCGGAGGACGACGTGGTGCTCGGCCGCCCAGGCGAGCAGCTCGGCCAGCACCGGCTGGAGGGCCCGGGTGTGCCACTCGACCCGGGGCCGCTGCGCGACCACCTGCACCCCGGCCACCTGGGGCAGCACGGGCGCGTCCTCGTCGAGGGTGAAGCGGATGGTGGCCGGCTGGGTCTCGGCGATCTCCTCCTTGGTGCCGGAGAGCACGATCTGCCCGGCCCGCAGCACGGCCACCCGGTCGGCCAGCTCCTCGGCCTCCTCCAGGTGGTGGGTGGTGAGCACCACGGCGGCCCCGTCTGCGACCAGGTCGCGGACGAGGCCCCAGACCTGCCGCCGGCTCTCCGGGTCCAGGCCGGTGGTCGGTTCGTCCAGCACCACCACCCGCGGCCGGCCGAGCAGGGCCAGCGCGAGGTCCAGCCGCCGACGCTCGCCGCCGGAGAGGCTGCGCACCCGGACGTCGGCCCGGTGGGCCAACTGCACCTGCGCCAGCGCCTCGGGCACCGGCCGGGGGTCGGTGAGCGTGCCGGCCCAGGTGTGCAGGCTCTCGGCGACGGTGAGGTCGCCGGGCAGGCCGCTGAACTGCAGGAGCACGCCCAGGTGCGGCCGCACCCGGGCCCGGTCGCGCACCGGGTCGGCACCCAGCACCCGGACGCTGCCACCGCCGGGCGGTGCGAGCCCCTCGAGCACCTCCAGCGCCGAGGTCTTGCCGGCCCCGTTGACGCCGAGCAGGGCGAAGACCTCGCCCGGCTGGACCTCGAAGGAGATGCCCCGCACCGCCTCGAAGTCGCCGTAGCTGCGCCGCAGGTCCCGTACCTCGATCGCGGGAGCGGCCTCGACGGGCGCGGACACTGGTGGGGCGCTGGGGTGCACGGTCGACCTCCTCGTGCGCCGCCGGCCGCCGTCGGGCCGGTCTGTCGGACGCACCCCTCACGTTGCCGCCGGACAGCGGCCGGCACAGGTGCCTGGGTGCACGACTTCTCTCCGCCGGTGCACGGCCGGGCGGTGACAGGTGTCAGGGGTCCGTGGTGCGCGCGCCTACCCTGGGCCGGTGCTCCCGCTGTTCTCCCCTGCACCGACGGTGCTGCCGGAGGTGGAGTGGGCGGCCAGGGCGGCGGCCCACCAGCAGCGGATGGACACCTGGCTGGTGCCCCACCAGGAGCGCCGCCGTTCCGGGGTCGCGCACCCGGTGCTGGACTTCCTCTTCACCTACTACTCCGAGACGCCGGGCCGGCTGCGCCGGTGGCACTCCGGGGTCGGCGTCGTCCTGACCGGGGCAGCCGCCGCCGAGCGGCTGGGCTGGCCGTTCTACACCGACGTCGACGCCCTGGACGCCGTCGGGGAGCCGGTGCGCGGGGTCGGGCTCGACGTGCCGGCGTTCCTGGCCAAGCGGCGGTCCTCGGTCGGCTGGGTCGAGGGTCTGCTGCGCGGGACGGCCGGCCGGCCGGGCCAGTTCGGCTGCTTCGGGATGCACGAGTGGGCGATGCTCTACCGGCCCGCCGAGGGCGAGGTGCGGCACGAGCAGCTGCCGCTGCGGCTGGGGCAGGCCGGCACCGACGCCGTCGTCGAGTCGCACCGCGTGCAGTGCAGCCACATCGACGCGTTCCGGTTCTTCACCCGGGCCGGCGCCCCGCGGAACACCCTGACGCCGACCCGGGAGACCCAGCAGCAGCTGGAGCAGCCGGGCTGCCTGCACGCCACGATGGACCTCTACAAGTGGGCCTACAAGCTCAGCCCCGCCGTGCCCGGCGAGCTCCTGGCCGACTGCTTCGCGCTGGCCACCGACGTCCGCGAGCTGGACATGCGCGCCTCGCCCTACGACCTCACCAGCCACGGGTACGCCCCGGTGGCGGTCGAGACGCCGGAGGGCAAGGCCGAGTACGGCGCCGCCCAGCGAGCCTTCGCCGACCGCGGCGCGATGCTGCGGGCGCGGCTGCTGGCCGTCTGCGACGCCCTGCTCGGCGACTGACGGGCCCTCTCGCGGTCAGCCGAGGAACGGGGGCGGGACGTCCTCGGTCGGCGACCCCGCACGTTTCCCGCACCGGCGGCACACCTTCTGCGCCGGGCCGCGCACCTGCTCCTCGACCGGGTGCGCGGACACGTGGGCGTGGAGCCCCAGCCGGCACCGCAGGTCCTTGCTGGCCATGCTGCGACGGTAGGACGGGAGGCTGCGGCAGTCCATGGGGCGGGCCACCGGGAACGGGCTGCCTGCGGGCCGGCGACCCTCTACCGTCGGGGACGTGACTGGCACCCGCACCGACCGCTGGCTGCACCTGGACGGGACGACGAACACCCGTGACCTGGGCGGGCTGCCCACCACCGACGGCGGGACGACGCAGTTCGGTCGGGTGCTGCGCAGCGACAACCTGCAGACCCTCAGCGAGGCCGACGTCTCCGCGCTGATCGAGGAGGTGGGGCTGACCGAGGTCGTCGACCTGCGGACCACCGCCGAGATCCTGCTGGAGGGCCGCAGCCCGCTGCGCGACGTCGAGACGGTCACCCACCGGCACTTCACCCTGCTGCCCGAGCGGGGGATGCGCACGGACGTCTTCGCCGCCGAGGAGAGCGACGAGGAGATCCGGGCGCAGCTGCCGGCCGACTGGGCGGAGTCGCTGCTCCCCCGACAGGTCGCGCCCGGGGACGAGGGCGAGCCGCCCGCCGTCCGGTCCTACCTCGGCTACCTGTCCGACGGCACCGACAACGTGCTGGCCGCGGTCCGGTCACTGGCCGCCGGCGGCCCCGGCGCGGCGGTGGTGCACTGCGCCGCGGGCAAGGACCGGACCGGCGTGGTCTGCGCTCTGGCGCTCGCGGTGGCCGGGGTGACGCCGGAGGCGATCGTCGCCGACTACGCGCAGACCGCCGAGATCATCGACGCACTCGTCGCCAAACTGGCCAGCAGCCCCACCTACGCCGAGGACATGACCCGGCGCGACGTCGCCAGCCACACCCCGCGGGCGGAGTCGATGCGCCGGGTGCTGGAGGTCCTCGACGAGCGCTGGGGCGGCCCGGTCGGCTGGCTGGAGCAGCACGGCTTCGGCGCCGACGAGCAGGCAGCCCTGCGGTCCCGCCTCCGCGACTAGGGGCCCGCCCAGGGCCCGGCGCGGCTCTTGCGCACTCGTGCACGCCCTGGCGGCCGTGCAGCCCCGCGAGAGCATCGACGACGCCGCAAGAGCCTCACCGACCGGCTCGCTGAGCGCCCCACACAGCAGAGGACCCCGGCTCCCATGGGGAGTCCGGGGTCACGGTGCGTGCCTGCGTCCGCCCTCGTCGTCGAGAGCGGGGGGTGTTCAGCGCAGGACGTTGTTGAACTGGCTGCTGTTGGCCAGGGTCAGCAGCTCGTCGCGCATCGCGGGGCTGCTGGTGCGGGCGACGGCGGCATCCACTGCCCGCCGCGTACGCGACGCCTGCCGACGCTGACGCCAGCTGGAGGTCACGCTGCTCATGTCACTGCCTTCTTCCGGGGGTCCTGAGTGGGTGTTACGCCTGTATTAAACCAGGCAAGGCGACATCTATTCCAACGGATCCAAGGCCGTGTCGCTGAAGGTTCCGATGGAATCTTCACCCGAAGGGGGTGCTGGCCATGGATCCTTCACCCGGACGCCACTTGTCCAGCACCGACGGAGTGCAGTCGGTCACCTCTGCTGAGTGAGCGCCCTCACCCGGAGACGACAGCGCCCCGCCGGTCCGTTGCGGACCGACGGGGCGCTGAGCTGGACCCTGATCAGCCGGCGGCGAGCACCTCACGCACCGCGGCGCGCGCGGACTGCGGGTCGGCCGCGGCGAGGGCGGCCTCGGCTGCCCGCTGACACGTCGCCAGGTCCACCGTCGCCAGCCGTGCCCCCACCCCGGCCACCGACGAGGCGGCACAGGACAGCGAGGTGATCCCCATGCCCACCAGCACGCACGCCAGCATCGGGTCGGCGGCCGCCTCGCCGCAGACACCCACGGGCTTCCCGGTGCGCTGACCGGCAGCCGCGGTCGCCTGCACCAGCGCGAGCAGCGCGGGCTGCCACGGGTCGGTCAGGTCGGCCAGGTCGGCGGAGAGCCGGTCGGCGGCGAGCGTGTACTGCGACAGGTCGTTGGTGCCGATCGACAGGAAGTCCAGGTGCTCCAGGAACCGGTCGGCGAGCACGGCGACCGAGGGCACCTCCACCATGACGCCCGGCACCATGCCCCGCTCCCGCACCTGGGCGGCGAACTCCGCCGCCTCGGCCACGGTGGCCACCATCGGGGCCATCACCCACGGCTCGGCGCCGGTGCGGCTCGCCGCCTGGGCGACCGCGTCCAGCTGGTGGGTGAGCAGGCCGGGGTCGCGGCGGGCGGTGCGCAGCCCTCGGACGCCGAGGGCCGGGTTGGCCTCGTTCGGCGGCGTGGCGAACGGCAGCGGCTTGTCCGAGCCGGCGTCCAGCGTGCGGAGCACCACCTTCCCGCCAGGGAAGGCCTCGAGGACGCCTGCGTAGATCTCCGCCTGCTCCTCGACCGTCGGCTCCTCGGTGCGGCCGAAGAAGGCGAGCTCGGTGCGGAGCAGGCCGACCCCCTCGGCGTGTGCCGCCGCAGCGGCCCGCGCCCCGGCGCCGTCCTGCACGTTGGCCAGCACCTGGACGAGGTGTCCGTCGCGGGTCGTGCCCGGGCCCCGGTACCCGGCGAGCGCCGCAGCGGCCTCCTGGGCGGCGGCGACCCGGGTCCGGGCCTCCTCCGGGTCGGGGTCGACGGTGACGGTGCCCTGCTCGCCGTCGACGAGCACGAACGACCCCTCGGGGACGTCGGAGAGCCCGCCGACGCCCACCACGCACGGCAGGCCGAGCTGGCGGGCGATGATCGCGGTGTGGCTCGTGGCGCCGCCCAGCCGGGTGGCCAGCGCGATGATCCGGGCGGGGTCCAGGCCGGCGGTGTCGGCCGGGGCGAGGTCGTCGGCCAGCAGCACCGACGGCGTCTCCGGCGCGGGGACCCCCGGCTCCCCCTGGCCGGTCAGCTCGGCGACGATCCGGTCCCGGACGTCGCGGACGTCGGTGGCCCGCTCGGCCATCACGCCGCCCAGGCTGACGAACAGGTCGACGAACTGGGCTGCGGCGCCCACCGTGGCGGCCTCGGCGGAGGAGCCGTCGCCGATGCGCTGCTCCACGGCCGACAGCAGCCCCCGGTCGCGGGCGAGCTGGGCCGTGGTGTTCAGCACCTCGGCGCTCACCCCGGTCGCCGCCGAAGCCCGGGAGGCCAGCCGCGCGGCCACCGCGTCGGCCGCCGTGGTGAACCGTTCCTTCTCGGCTCCGCGCTGCTGCTCCGGGACGACCGGACCCTCGGCGGGCGGCAGCTGGACGGACCCGACCGGACGCACGACCGGGCCGGCGGCCACGCCGGGGACCACCGGCGTCCCGGTGAAGACGGCCGGCCCCGTCAGGGCGTCCGGGGAGATCCGGGTTCCGGTCGGCGTGGTGGACATCGGGACCTCACTGTCTGCTCGCGCCGGGCGGGGTGCCTACCGCCGGCGAGCTCCGTCGTAGATGACTGGGGTGGCGACGCAACGACAATGGTGCATCCGGTGACCAGAGTCACCGCGGAGCCTTGACTTGTCAACTGAACCCACGTAGAACAACATGAAAGCAACGTCATAGCCACACGATCGGGCATCGATCGTTCGTGGCGACGGATCATCAGCCGGGGGTGGGCATGTACGCGGAGGAGCGTCAGCAGGCGATCGCCGGCCTGGTGACCCAGCGCGGCCGGGTCGCGGTGACCGCCGTCGCCGAGCACTTCGGGGTGACCACGGAGACGGTCCGCCGCGACCTGGCCCTCCTCGAGCGCGCCGGGATGCTCCGCCGGGTGCACGGCGGCGCCGTGCCGATCGGGACGCTGACGGCGGTGGAGCCCGCCCTCGGGGTGCGACGCGGCACCCGCACCGAGGCCAAGCGCCGGATCGCGACCGCGGCGCTGGCACTGCTCCCGCCCGCCAACGGCAGTCTCATCCTGGACGGCGGCAGCTCGACGGCAGCCCTGGCCGAGCTGCTGCCCGGCGACCGCTCGCTGGTCGCCGCCACCAACTCGGTGCCGATCGCCGCCCGGCTCTCCGGTTCCCCCGGCATCACCCTGCACGTGCTCGGCGGGCGGGTCCGCGGGATCACCCAGTCCGCGGTCGGCGAGTCCACCGTCGCCGCGCTCACCGACCTGCGGGCCGACATCGTCTTCCTGGGCACCAACGGGATCAGCGCGGGGTACGGCTTCTCCACCCCCGACGATGCCGAGGCCACGGTCAAGCGCGCGATGGCGCGCGCCGGGCAGCGGGTCGTGGTGCTCGGCGACAGCAGCAAGCTGGGCCGCGAGCACCTCGTGCGTTTCGCGGCCATCGAGGACGTCGACGTCCTGGTCACCGATGACGAGGCCGACCCGGCCGTCGTCGCCGAGCTCGAGTCACAGGGGATCGAGGTGCTCGTCGCATGAGGACGGATTCCGCACCGGCTGGACGGGTGGTCACGCTGACCGCCAACCCGAGCCTGGACCGGACACTGGACCTGCCCGGCCCGCTGGACCGCGGGGCGGTGACCCGGCTGGGCGCCAGCCACACCGAACCCGGCGGCAAGGGCGTCAACGTCTCCCGCGCCGTGGCCGCGGCCGGGGCCGAGGTCGTCTCGGTGCTCCCGGCCGCCGACGACGACCTGATCGTGCGGACCCTGCGGGAGCTCGGCCTGACCCTGGCGAGCGTGCCCATCGACAGCCCGGTGCGCACGAACTACACCCTCACCGAGCCCGACGGGACGACCACCAAGCTCAACGAGCCCGGCGCCCGGCTGGACGAGCCGGCGCTCGAGGCGCTGCAGCGTGCCCTGCTCGACCACGCCCGCACCGCCGACTGGGTCGTGCTGTCGGGCTCGCTGCCCCCGGGGGCGCCCCGCGACTGGTACGCCACCCTGGTCCGCGCGCTCCGCAGCACGGGCGCCCGGATCGCCGTCGACACCTCCGAGGACCCACTGCTGGCCCTGCTGGCCGCCGGCCCGGACTCGGTCCCCGACCTGCTCAAGCCCAACACCGAGGAGCTGGCCCAGCTGGCCGGCCTGCCCGAGGAGGCGGTGACCAGCGACCCCGAGGCCGCGCTGGCCGCGGTCGCCGCCCTCCACCGGCGGGGCGTGGCCGAGGTGCTGCTGACCCTCGGTGCCGACGGTGCACTGCTCTCCACCGCCGACGGGGGGCTCTGGTCGGCCCGCCCGCCGCGGGTCACCGTCCGCAGCACGGTCGGCGCCGGCGACTGCAGCCTCGCCGGGTACCTGCTGGCCGACCTCGCCGGTGCCGCACCGGCCGACCGGCTGCGGTCGGCGGTGGCCTACGGCGCCGCCAGCGCCGCGCTGCCCGGCTCCGCCGTGCCGACGCCCGCCCAGGTCGACCCCGCCGGGGTCACCGTCACCGCCGGACTGCCCGGTCACCCGACTCCCGCCGAGGCCGCCCCGGCCGCCGGCGCCCGCTGAGAACACCCGGGAGACGCACCATGTCCGCACTCATCACGACCGAACTGGTGGCGCTCGACGCCGACCTCGGTCACGACAAGGGATCCGTCGTCCGTCAGCTGGCCGGTCTGGTCGCCGCCAGCGGCCGGGCCACCGGTGCCGACGACCTGCACGCCGATGCGATGGCCCGGGAGGCGAAGGCCGCCACCGGGCTGCCCGGTGGCATCGCGATCCCGCACTGCCGCTCGGCCGCGGTGACCCAGGCGTCGCTGGCCTTCGCCCGGCTGGACCCGAAGGTGGACTTCGGCGCGCCCGACGGCCCGGCCGACCTCGCCTTCCTCATCGCGGCCCCCGAACACGGCGACGCCGACCACCTGACGCTGCTCACCGCGCTGGCGCGGGCGCTCGTCCGCCCGGAGTTCGTGGCCTCGCTGCGGGCGGCCGGCAGCGCCGAGGAGGTCGTCGGCCTGGTCCAGGACGTCGTCTCCCCACCGGAGGCACCGGCCCCGCAGACCACCGGCGGCGCGACCACGGCCGCCGCGTCGGCGCCCGCCCCGGCGGCAGAGCCCGCCCCGGCGGGCACCCGCAGCGTCGTCGCGGTCAGCGCCTGCCCCACCGGCATCGCGCACACCTACATGGCCGCCGACAAGCTCACCGCCGCGGCGAAGGAGATGGGCGTCGAGCTGCACGTGGAGACCCAGGGCTCCTCGGGCTCGACCCCGCTGGACCCGTCGGTGATCAGCCAGGCCGCCGCCGTCATCTTCGCCGTCGACGTCGGGGTCAAGGACCGCGAGCGCTTCGCCGGCAAGCCGCTGGTGCAGTCCGGGACCAAGCGGGCGATGAACGAGCCCGAGGTGATGATCCGCGAGGCGCTCGCCGCCGCCGACGACCCGAACGCCCGCCGGGTGCCGGGCGCCGCTGCATCCGGGGCAGCGGCCGCCACCGGCAACAGCGACCGACCCAGCACCGGCGCGGAGATCCGGCGCTGGCTGCTCACCGGCGTCAGCTACATGATCCCGTTCGTCGCCGCGGGCGGGCTGCTGATCGCACTGGGCTTCCTCTTCGGCGGCTACCAGATCGTCAACGTCGACCCGGACACCGACGGTGCGCAGAGCTACGCGCTGAACTGGGCGCTGAACTACAACTTCCTCAACCTGCCGTCCGCCGAACCGCTCGAGGGGCTCAACGACGGGTTCTGGGGCTACCTCGGCGCCCTGTGCACCGTGCTCGGCCAGGCCGCCTTCGGGTTCCTGGTCCCCGCCCTGGCCGGGTACATCGCCTACGCGATCGCCGACCGGCCCGGCATCGTGCCCGGCTTCGTCGTGGGTGCGGTCTCGCTCACCGTCGGTGCCGGCTTCCTCGGCGGCCTGGTGGGCGGCATCATCGCCGGCTTCGCCGCACTGTGGATCAGCCGCTGGAAGCTGCCGGCCTTCGCCCGCGGGCTGCAGCCGGTCGTGATCATCCCGCTCCTGGCCACGTTCATCTCCAGCGGGCTGATGGTCGTCGTGCTGGGGCAGCCGCTGGCCGCCGCCCTCGAGGGGCTCGGCGACTTCCTCAACGGGCTGACCGGCGCCGCGAGCATCGTGCTCGGGATCATCCTCGGCCTGATGATGTGCTTCGACCTGGGCGGCCCGGTCAACAAGGCGGCCTACGTCTTCGCCACCACCGGGCTGACCGCGGCCATCGCCGGTGAGGGCGGCCAGCAGCAATTGGTCATCATGGCCACCGTCATGGCGGCCGGCATGGTGCCGCCGCTGGCGATGGCGCTGTCCAGCACCGTCCTCCGGCCGAAGCTGTACACCGCGGCCGAGCGGGACAACGGCAAGGCGGCCTGGCTGCTCGGCGCCTCGTTCATCTCCGAGGGCGCCATCCCGTTCGCCGCGGTCGACCCGCTGCGGGTCATCCCGTCGATGATGCTCGGTGGCGCGACCACCGGTGCGATCGTCGCCGGCCTCGGCCTGGAGCTGCAGGCTCCGCACGGCGGGTTCTTCGTCTGGTTCGCGATGAGCAACTGGGCGCTGTTCTTCCTCGCCGTCCTCGTCGGCGCGGTCGTCGGCGGCGTCGCCGTCACCCTCGCCAAGAGCGTCGGCGGGACCAAGCGGGGAGAGCCGCTGGCCAGCGACCTCGCCGCTGACCTGGACGGGGACTCCGGCGCGGGCACCTCCCCGGCGCGCCCGGCCGTCGCCGGACCGGCACACTGACCCCCAGCACGCCGACCTCAGAAAGCAGGCACCGATGCCCTCCAAGACCGTGACCGTCGGCTCCGCCGTCGGACTGCACGCCCGTCCGGCGGCCCTGATCGCCGAGGCCGTCTCCAAGTCGGGGGTGCCGGTGACGCTGGCGACCCCCGGCGGGAACGCGGTCGACGCCGGATCGCCGCTGATGATCATGACGCTCGGCGCCAAGCAGGGCACCGAGGTCGTCGTCGACAGCGACGACGAGGCGGTTCTCGACCGGATCGCCGACATGGTCGCCAGCGACCTCGACGCCGAGTAGACCCAGCACCGCACGACGACGGCGCCCGTCCCCTCCGATGAGGGGACGGGCGCCGTCGTCGTCGCGGGTGCGTCGGCTCAGGAGGCCGGCGGGAAGGGTGCGGCCTTCAGCAGCCGGGCCAGGTGCGCGGCGTTGCGGGCCACGGTGGCCGTCGTCGTGGCCACCGCCTCCGGTGTCTCGTCGAGGTCCTGGTAGTCGGTGCCGTGCATCGCCTCGCCGTTCCAGTACGTGGCGCCCTGGGCCGGGACGGTGAAGCCGACGTCGTCCAGCGCCTGGAACAGGTCGGCACTGATCTTGTGCGCGCCGTCCTCGTTGCCCACGACGGCGACGACGCCGACCTTGCCGAACACCAGCGGACGCCCCTGGTCGTCGGTCTCGGAGATCTCGGCGTCCAGCCGCTCGACCACCCGCTGGGCCACGCTGCTCATGTGCCCGACCCAGGTCGGGGTGGCCAGCAACAGGACGTCGGCGGCCAGGATCTTCTCCCGGATCGACGGCCAGGCGTCCCCGTCGCCCATGTCGACCTCGACGCCGGGCTTCACGTCGTGGTCGACCACACGGAGCAGCTCACCCTCGACGCCGTGCTCGGCCAGGGCGTCGAGCACCTGGCGGGCCATCAGGTCGGTGCTGGAGGGTGCGGGCGAGGGCTTGAGGCTGCAGGTCAGCGCGAGTGCGCGCAGCGGGGTCGTCGTCGTCATGAACCAGCCCATGCCCCATCCGGTCGTGCACTGCACATCTGATGAGGTCCGCCCACGCGACGGCGCCCGCCTCCTCGAGGTGAGGAGGCGGGCGCCGTCGGGTCGCGGTGTCAGCCCTCGCGGGGGACGTCACCGCGCCAGGCACCGGTCTCGGTGCCGCGGCTCTCGATGAACTCCTTGAACTTCTTCACGTCGGCGCTGATCTGCCGGTCGTCGACGCCGACGGCGGCGCCCACCTTCTCCACCAGGCCCTGCGGCTCCCAGTCCAGCTGGACCATGACCCGAGTGGTGTTGTCACTGATCTTGTGGAAGGTGACGACGCCGGCGTGCTTGGTCTCGCCGTCGGTGCTCTTCCAGGCCACCCGCTCGTCGGGGTGCTGCTCGGTGATCTCGGCGTCGAACTCGCGCTCGACCCCACCGATCTTGGTGACCCAGTGGGTGTGCCGGTCGTCGAGCTGGGTGATCCGCTCGACCCCGTTCATGAACTTCGGGAAGGACTCGAACTGCGTCCACTGGTCGTAGACCTGCCGGATGGGCACGTCCACGTCGATCGACTTCTCCACGTTCGCCATGGGGAGCCTCCTCTGCTCAGGGATCTCGTCCGTCCAGCAGCCCCTACCCGGTTGCGCACGGCCGATACACCCGGAGTGACCAGACAGTCCCTGGCTCCGGTGATCACCACGGGGTGAGGGCTGCCTCCCGCCCGTCCAGGCAGCCCTCAGCCCGATCTCGACGCCGGGTCCGGGTCAGCGCGAGGCGAGGACGGCGGCGGCGACGCTGCCCCGCACCGGGCGTCCGGGCAGCAGGAGCATCTGTGCCAGGTGGTACGCATCCGGCTTGCCCGCCCAGGTGCCGCTGCTCACTGCGCCCTCGGGGGTCAGCTCGTGGTGCCAGCTGCCCACCGCCGGGTCCAGGAAGAGCCGGTCGCCCAGCTCCTCCCACCGGTGCTGCAGCGCCAGCGACTGCGGATCGCCGTGCACGGCGTGGCGCACGGCCGCGGCGGCGATCGCCTCGGTGACCACCCAGTGCATCCGGGCGCCGACCACCGGCCGGTCGTCCCAGTCGAGCGTGTACGGGAAGCCCTCGTGGCCGTCGGCCGCCCAGCCCCGCTCGGCGGCGGCCAGGAACAACCCGTCGGCGTCGGCGTGCAGCCAGCCGGGGGCGTTCTCGCCCAGCGCCGCGGCCAGGTGCAGGCACAGCCGGGCCCACTCGAACTGGTGCCCGACGGTGACCCCGTACGGGCGGAACGGATCGGCCGGCCGGTCCCGGTTGAACTCCGGCAGCGGCTCCCAGGACGCGGTGAAGTGCTCGGGCAGCCGCCAGTCCCGCTCCCGGGCCCACCCGTGCACGATCCGCTCGGTCGCCCGCAGGGCACGGGTCCGCAGCCGGGCCGCCGCGCCCGGGTCGGTGGGGGCCAGCGCGTCGGCCGCCGCGAGGGTCGACTCGACCCCGTGCATGTTGGCGTTCGCGCCGCGGTAGTCCTCACCCGTGGCCCAGGTGCGGTCGAACGACTCGGCGGCCAGGCCCTCGTCGTCGTCCCAGAAGCGCTGCTCCCAGACCCCCAGCGCCTCCTCCAGCAGGTCCCGGCCGCCCGCGATGCCGGCCACGGTGGCGGTCGACCCGGCCAGCACCACGAAGGCGTGCACGTAGGCGGCCTTGCTGTCATCGGTGCGGCCGTCGTCGTCGGCGCCGGCCCCCACCGCGGAGCGCCAGCCGCCGTGCTCCGCGTCGTGCAGCGGGCCCTCGCGCAGCGCGGCCACGCCGTGGGCGGCGAGCTCCTCGGCGCCCGGCTCGCCGGCGAGCGCGCCGAGGCCGAAGACGTGCGTCATCCGGGCGCTGATCCAGGTCTCCACCGGCTTGTCGGCGAGCACCCGCCCGTCGTCACCGAGGTAGCCGAACCCCTCGGGGACCCGGGAGGCGGCGGCGAAGGACAGCAGAGGACCGAGCTGGGTGCGCACGGTCAGAACGTAAGGGCGGTGCCGGGGTCGTGCAGCAGCGCCCCCACGTCGGCCAGGAAGCGGGAGCCCAGCTCGCCGTCGACGATGCGGTGGTCGAAGGAGAGCGCCAGCTGGGTGACCTGCCGGGGCACGACCTTGCCCTTGTGCACCCACGGCATCTCCCGGACCGCGCCGAAGGCGAGGATCGCCGACTCGCCGGGGTTCAGGATCGGCGTGCCGGTGTCGACGCCGAAGACGCCGACGTTCGTGATCGTGATCGTGCCGCCGGTCATGTCCGCGGGCTGGGTCTTCCCGGCCCGGGCGGTCTCGGTGAGCTCGCTGAGCGCGCCGGCCAGCTCGGCCAGCGAGAGCCGGCCGGCGTCCTTGATGTTCGGCACGATCAGGCCCCGCGGGGTGGCGGCGGCGATGCCCAGGTTCACCGCGCCGTGGACGACGATCTCCTGGGCGGCCTCGTCCCAGGAGCTGTTGACCATCGGGTGCCGCTTCGCCGCCAGCAGCAGCGCCTTGGCCACGAACAGCAGCGGGCTGACCTTCACCCCGGCCAGCTCCGGCCGCGCGGACAGGCGCTCGCGCAGCTTCATCGTGCGCGTCATGTCGATGGTGAGGAACTCGGTGACGTGGGGCGCGGTGAACGCGCTGGCCACCATCGCCGCGGCGGTGTGCTTCCGCACGCCCTTGATCGGGATCCGGGTGTCACCGGTCGCGCCGACCTGGGGCTCGGCCGGCGGCGCCAGCGCGGCGTCGACGTCGGCGCGGGTGATCACCCCACCCTCGCCGGTGCCCCGGACCGTGGTCAGGTCGATGCCGAGCTCCTTGGCGTACTTGCGCACCGGTGGCTTGGCCAGCGGGCGCAGGGCACCGCGGCCGGCGGTGTCGGACGACGCCGACGCCGCGGGGTCGGCGGGCCGGCGAGCCGCCGCCGCCTCGGCCGCGCGGGCGGCCTCCAGCCCACCGTGCCGGACCGGCTTGACCCTCGCGTCCGGGGCGGTGGCCAGCAACGGCGGCCGGTCGCCTCCGGAGCCGTAGTCGGCTTCGGGGAGGACCTGCGGTGCGGTCGCCCGAGCAGCCGCGGCCTCGACCGGCTGACCGCGGCGGGGACGGCGCTTCGCCTCCGTGCTGCGCGGGCCGTAGCCGACCAGCACCGCCGTCCGGCCGTTGGCGTTGGTCTCCCCGATCAGGCCGGAACCGGTGCCCTCGGCTGCCGGTGCGTCCGCGGCCGGGGCTGCGCCGCCACCGACGTCGATCGTGATGATCGGCGCGCCGACGTCGACCGTCGTCCCGGCGTCGAACAGCAGCTCGGTCACCGTGCCGGCGAACGGGCTGGGCAGCTCGACGGCGGCCTTCGCCGTCTCGACCTCGCACAGCGGCTGGTTGACGGTGACCGTGTCGCCCACGGCGACCAGCCAGGACAGGATCTCGCCCTCGGTCAGCCCCTCGCCGACGTCGGGCAGCTTGAACTGGCGCAGCTCGGCCATCAGAAGCCCATCGATCGGTCGACGGCGTCGAGCACGCGGTCGAGGTCGGGGAGGTAGTCCTCTTCCATCTTCGACGGCGGATACGGGGTGTCGTACCCGCCCACGCGCAGCACCGGGGCCTCCAGCGAGTGGAAGCAGTGCTCGGTCACCCGGGCGGCGATCTCCGCGCCCAGGCCGAGGGTCACCGGCGCCTCGTGCACGACCACGCAGCGGCCGGTGCGGCGGACCGACTCGTACACCGGGTCGAGGTCCAGCGGGGAGAGCGTGCGCAGGTCGACGACCTCCAGCGAGCGGCCCTCCTCGGCGGCGGCGTCGGCGGCCTGCAGCGCCGTCTTCACCATCGGCCCGTAGGCGAGCACCGTGACGTCGTCCCCGCCGCGGACCACCCGGGAGCCGAACAGCGGGTCGGGGGTGCCGTCGGTGTCGACCTCGCCCTTCTCCCAGTACCGCCGCTTGGGCTCGAGGAAGACGACCGGGTCGGGGGCGGCGATCGCCTGCTGGATGCCCCAGTACGCGTCGGCCGGGGTGCTCACCGCGACCACCTTCAGGCCGGCGGTGTGCGCGAAGTAGGCCTCGGGGCTCTCGCTGTGGTGCTCGACCGCGCCGATGCCGCCCCCGAACGGGATCCGGATGACGATCGGCATCGGCAGCTTGCCCCGGGAGCGGGCGTGGATCTTGGCGACCTGGGTGACGATCTGGTTGTAGGCGGGGAAGACGAACCCGTCGAACTGGATCTCGCAGACCGGCCGGTAGCCGCGCATCGCCAGGCCGACCGCGGTGCCGAGGATGCCGGCCTCGGCCAGCGGGGTGTCGACGACGCGGGCCTCGCCGAAGTCCTTCTGCAGGCCGTCGGTGATCCGGAAGACCCCGCCCAGCTTGCCGATGTCCTCCCCCATGAGCACGACCTTGCCGTCGTCCTCCATGGCCTTGCGCAGGCCGAGGTTGAGCGCCTTGCCGATGGTCAGCGTCTCGGTCACTGCTCCCCCTCGAACGAGGCGTGGTAAGCCACGAACTCCTCGCGCTGCTGGGCCAGCTCCGGGGTCTGCTCGGCGAAGACGTGGTCGAACATCTCCGTGCCTGCCGGGTCGGGCATCTCCACGGTGCCCTTCCGGATCCGGGCCGCGAGCTCGTCACCCTCGGCGTCGACCGCGGTGAAGAACTCGGGGCCGGCGATGCCGGTGCGGGACAGGTGCGCCTTGAGCCGGGCGATCGGGTCGCGCAGCTTCCACTCCTCCAGCTCGCCGGCCAGCCGGTAGCGGGTCGGGTCGTCGGAGGTGGTGTGTGCGCCCATCCGGTAGGTGAACGCCTCGATGAAGGTGGGGCCGGAGCCCTCGCGGGCCGCGGCCAGCGCCGCCCGCGTCACGGCCAGCACGGCCAGGACGTCGTTGCCGTCGACCCGCACGCCGGGGAAGCCGAACCCGGCCGCCCGGTGGAACAGCGGGACCCGGGACTGCCGCTCGATCGGCGCGCTGATCGCGTACTGGTTGTTCTGGCAGAAGAAGACGACCGGTGCGGCGAACGTCGAGGCCCAGATCATCGCCTCGTTGACCTCGCCCTGGCTGGTCGCGCCGTCGCCGAGGAAGGCCAGCGCCGCGTTCTCCGCCCCGTCGCGCTGCAGGCCCATGGCGTAGCCGGTGGCGTGCAGGGTCTGCGCGCCGATGACCACGGTGTAGAGGTTGAAGCTGCGGGCGACCGGGTCCCAGCCGCCCTGGTCGACCCCGCGGAACAGGCTCATCACGTGCAGCGGGTCGACGCCCCGGGTCCAGGCGACGCCGTGCTCCCGGTAGGTGGGGAAGGCCATGTCGCCCTCGGCGAGGGCCCGGCCGGCGCCGACCTGGGCCGCTTCCTGGCCGAGCAGCGAGGCCCAGATGCCGAGCTCGCCCTGGCGCTGCAGGGCGGTCGCCTCGGCGTCCCACCGACGGACGAGGGCGAGGTCTCGGTAGAGGCCGCGCAGCTCCTCGTCCGAGATGTCCAGGCGGTAGTCGGGGTGCTCGACCCGCTCGCCCTCCGGGGTGAGCAGCTGGACCAGGTCCGGCTGGTCCGGCAGGTGTGGCGCGCCGGCGCCCGGTACGGGGTCGACCACCTCGGTGGTCTTCTGCTGCAACGCGGTCACGCCACTCTCCTCGCCGTCTCGCGGAGCCCGGGGTCACCGGAGCGCCCGTCGCTGGACGTCCACGCGGCGCCGGGGATGTGGCGCCACTCACACATGGTGGCACGCCGGACCGCGTGTGCAGAAGATCACTCGCCGACCGATCTGCGCAACCACCTCCAGCGCCGTTGCGCAGAAAGTCCACCAACCGCCCCCCGTTGCCTGTCAGACTGAGCAACGTGCCTGCCCTGGACGCCACCGACGCACGGCTCCTGCTCGCCCTGTCCGAGGACCCGCGGGCCACCGTCCTCGCCCTCTCCCAGCAGCTCGGGCTGGCCCGGAACACCGTGCAGGCGCGGCTCGGCCGGCTGGAGTCCAGCGGCGCCCTGGACCCCTTCGAACGGCGGGTGCGGCCCGAGGCGCTGGGCTACCGGCTGGGCGCCTACGTCACCGTGCAGGTGGTGCAGCGCAGCCTGGCCGACGTCGGCGAGGCGCTGGCCGCGATCCCGGAGGTGCTGGAGGTCATCGGGCTGTCCGGGGTCGCCGACCTGCTGGTCCAGGTGGTCGCGGTCGACGCCGACGACCTGTGGCGGATCACCGAACAGGTGCTGGCCATCCCCGGCGTCCAGCGCACGGACACGAACCTGGCCCTGCGCCGGTTCGTCGACCACCGGATGACCCCGCTGCTGGAACGCGCCGCCGGGTCGCTGCCGGTCGCCGAGGTGGACTGAGCCGGCCCGCCCGGTCCGTCGGCGAGACCTGACCGAGACGCTGCGGGAGCATGCTCCCGGCCATGTCCCGGACGACGACGTTCAACCCGGTGCTCCTGATCACCGTGGCACTGGTCCTCTCCGGCTGGGTCCTGGCGTCCCCGGCCCGGGCCTGCAGCTGTGTCGGACTGACCACCGCCGAGCAGTTCGAGCGGGCCGACGCCGTCTTCACCGGGCAGCTCATCTCCCGCGAGGTGCGTGGCGGGGGCAGCAGCACCGACGCGGCCGTGCACCTGTTCAGCGTGGACACCGTGTTCAAGGGGACGGTGCACACCCGGCAAGGCGTCGTCTCGGCCGCCTCCGGCGCCAGCTGTGGCCTCGAACTGTCCGGTGACGGACCGTTCCTGGTCTTCGCCGACCGGCTCGGGGAGCAGGCGGACGACTCGTACACCGCCGGCCTCTGCGACGGCACCGCACCGGCCACCCCGGACCTGCTCACCGAGATCCGGGACCTCGGCGCGGCAGCTGTGCCGGCCGACCCGCTGCCCGGTTCGGCCGGCACCGACCCACCGCCCGAACAGCTGCCCCTGGTCGGCGTGCTGGTCGCCGGCTTGGCCGGCCTCGTCCTCCTCACCGCCGTGCTGGTGCGCCGGTCCCGACGCCGCGGCGCCTGATCGGCGCGCCTCAGCCCGGGGCGCTGCCGAGCAGGGTGCGGGTCATCGCGTTGCGGGTGTCGAGCAGCTCGTCCAGCGCACCGGAGAGGTCGGCGGCGGACACGCTCAGCGGCCCGGTCGCGGTCCGCTGGGCCGCCAGCAACGCCGCCCGGCGCAACAGCTCCTTGAGGAACGACGCGGTCACCCCCTCGGTCCGGGCCAGGACGTCGTCCAGCCCGCTGGTGTCGACCTCCAGTCCGCCCCGGTAGAGCTCGAACAGCGCCCTGCGGGCCTCGGCGTCCGGCAGCCGGAGCTCCACTGCCTGGTCCACCCGCCCCGGCCGGGCCGCCAGCGCCGGTTCGAGCAGGTCGGCCCGGTTGGTGGTCAGCACGAAGACGACGTCGGCGTCCTCGGCCAGCCCGTCCATCTCGTTGAGCAACTGGAACAGCAGCGGGTGCTGGCCGGGGTGCATGCCGCGGTCCTCGGCGATCAGGTCGACGTCCTCGATGACCAGCATCGCCGGCGCCAGCGCACGGGCGACCGAGCAGGCCTCGGCGATCAGGTGCAGGGCGTTGCCCGTGAGCTGCAGGACCGTCGTCCCGATCAGCGTGCTGGTCAGGTACCGCACCGTGTGGGTCTTGCCGACGCCGGGCGGCCCGTACAGCAGCACGCCGCGCTTGAGGTGCTGCCCGGCGGCCAGCAGCTGCTCCTTGTGCCGCGCCACCTCGACCACCTGGCGCTGCACCTCGGCGAGCGTGTCCGCGGCGAGCACGAGCTGGTCGGCGGCGAGGGTCGGCCGGCGGTGGAACTGCAGCAGCGTCTGGCCGTGGCCGAACACGTCGGACCCGAAGGACAGCACCTGACCGCGGAACACGTTCTGCGCCATCGCGGCGGCGCGGATCTCCGTCGCGGCCCGCGCGGCCAGCTCCGGGTCGGTGCTGACCACCTGCACCGTGGTGTTGGGCAGCCCCGACTCCGGCTCCGGGCCGCGCACCAGCACGGCGGTGCGGGCCGACCCCTCGGTCACCAGGTGGACGCCGCACCGCACGCACGGCCGGGACTCCCCGTCCGGGCCGGCCGCCCGGTTGACCCGGGACGCGTTCCCCGGCCGGGGCCCGTACGGCTCCTGGGTCTCCGGCCCCGCCGACAGCAGCTCGCCCAGGCCGAACGGCCGGTGCTGAAAACCGACGACGCCGACGAGCTGCCAGGCGCGCCCCGAACCGGCCAGCCAGGTGTCCAGCCCGGCCTGGACGTTGACGTGCTCGTAGCCCGGCCAGGCCTCCTCGACGACGTCGAGCTCCGCGCCCGCCTGGCCGAGGTGGGCCAGCAGCAGGCCGGACAGCGTCGCCCGGTCCTCGGCGCGGGCGGCCCCGACCACCGCGCGCATGCCCCGGCGGACCAGCTTGCCGACGTCGGCGAGCTCCGGCCGGGGTGCCGCGGGGGACGGTGGGTCGAACTCGAGCCGGAGCTCCGATCGGTACGCCTGTCCGTCGACCGCCACGCTGCCCCTTCCCGTACGCCGGTGGAGACCGCACGCCAGCCACGTCCGGCCGGCGGGGACAGCGGTTTCAGCGGGGCCGGCGGACCCGCACCGGCCCGCGCGCGGTGCCGACGTCGACCACCTCGCCGGACTGGGTGACCTCGACCGCGCCTGCTCCGGCCAGCCGTCCGGCCGCTGCCCGGGCGGCGGGCATCAGGTCCCGCCAGCCCTCCGGGTCGACGGCCCGGGCCGCCTCCGACGGGCAGATCGAGGCACCGGGACGGCGCTGGTCCAGCAGGGCGCCGATGGTCTGTTCGAGCACCCGGTCGACGTCGTCCACCCGGTCAGGATGCCCCGGCCGCCGTCCGGGTGCTGGGATGGGCCCGTGCCCCACGACTCCCCCGCCCAGCTGGGTCTCGGCCTGGCCGCCGTCGGCCGGCCGGCGTACCTCACCCTCGGCCGGGACGCAGACCTGCCCGCCGACCGCTCCCCCGCCGTCCTCGAGGCGCGCACCCACGAGCTGCTCACCGCCGCGACCGCCCTGGGCGTCGAGTACGTGGACACCGCGCGGTCCTACGGCCGCGCCGAGGAGTTCCTCGCCTCGTGGCTGCGCACCGCCGAGGCCGTCCCGTTCGTGGCGAGCAAGTGGGGCTACCGCTACACCGCCGACTGGCGGCCGGACGCCGAGGTGCACGAGGTGAAGGAGCACACGACGGCCGCCTTCGAGCGGCAGCTGGCGGAGACGACGGCACTGCTGGGCCCGTGGCTGCAGCTGTACCAGGTGCACTCGCTGACCGCCGACAGCCCGCTGTGGACCGACCGGCCGCTGCAGCACCGGCTGGCCCGGCTGCGCGCCGACGGCGTCGAGCTCGGGTTCTCCACCTCCGGGGCCGCCCAGGCCGACGCCGTCCGGCGCGGGCTCGAGCTGACCGTCGACGGCGCGCCGCTGTTCACCAGCGTGCAGTCGACCTGGAACCTGCTGGAGCCCTCGGCCGGGCCGGCGCTGGCCGAGGCGTCGGCCGCCGGCGCCCGGGTGGTCGTCAAGGAGGGCGTGGCCAACGGCCGGCTGACCGACCGGGGCACCGCGCCGGACTCCCCGCTGGCCACCGCGGCACGTGCGCGCGGAGTCGGGGTGGACGCCCTCGCGCTGGCGGCGGCGCTGGCCCAGCCGTGGTGCGACGTGGTGCTCTCCGGCGCGGTGACGGTGGCGCAGCTGGAGAGCAACGCCGCCGCGCGCACCGTGGAGGTCCCGGCGGGTGACCTGCCGGCCACCTGGGTGCAGCCCGAGGAGCCGGGGGAGTACTGGGCGGCCCGCAGCCGGCTGGGCTGGCGCTGAGGTCGTTTCGTCCGCCACGCACCCCGGGTAGGGGCGCGACCATGGCGAAGCGGACCTCGTTCGGGACGATCGGCAAGGGCAGGCGCGGGATCAGCACGCTGGGCTGGGTGCTCCGCGGGGCGGCCGCCGGCGCGGCGGGGACGACCGCGCTCAACGCCGTCACCTACCTCGACATGGTGGTGCGCGGGCGCGGCAGCAGCTCGACGCCGGAGCAGACCGTGGAGAAGCTGGCCGACAAGGCGCACGTGCAGATCCCCGGCGACGAGGAGACCCGGCAGAACCGGGTCTCCGGGCTCGGCCCCCTGACCGGGCTGGCCGCCGGTGTCGGGACCGGCGTCGTCGTCGGCCTGGCCCGTGCGGCCGGGTTCCGGTCCCAGCCGGCCGTGGGCACCGCACTGATCAGCGCGGGGGTGCTGGTGGCCGCCAACGGCCCGATGACCGTCCTCGGCATCACCGATCCGCGCACCTGGTCGGCGAGCTCCTGGCTCAGCGACCTCGTGCCGCACGTCGCCTACGCCGTGGTCGTGAAGACGACGATGGACGCCTTCGACCGCCACTGAGCCCTCGCGCTACGGCACCGTCCAGCCGCGCTCGTCGACCCCGCCGGGCACCGGGGCCTCGGGGTCGTAAGGCGTGCGGGTGAGCACGAACGTCGCCACGTCCAGGTGGTCGGGGGCGATCCGCAGCGTCTCGCCGGCGTAGTAGCCGTCCAGCCCCAGCCACGTGCCGTCCTTGCGCGGGGCGAACCGGCTCGCCCGGCCGGGCCGGCCCGGCAGCGGCCCCAGGTGCAGCAGGCCACCGGGCTGCGCACGCAGCACCAGCGGGGCCGGCCCCCAGAACCAGACGCCGAGCAGGTCCAGCGGCACCGGCGGCGGGGACGGCGCCCAGGCGTCGACGACCCGGGGCTCGGCGGTCCGCAGGTCGGCCAGCAACCCGGGCACCAGCGGGTCGAGCCCGCTGGTCGTGTTGGCCAGCATCACCGCGCCGGCCTGCTCGGACCGGTCGACGAAGACCCCGGCCAGGAAACCGGGCATCGAGCCGCCGTGACCGACCAGGGTGTGCCCGTTGACCCGCAGCACCTGCAGCCCCAGCCCGTAGGCCGACCACCCGGACACCGAGTGGTCGATCCCGGCCGGCACGGTCATCTCCTCCAGCGTCGCCGGGGACAGCACGTCGCCGGTGTCACCGAGCAGGAACGCGGCGAACCTGCCGAGATCGGCCAGCGTCGCCCACAGCTGGCCGGCCGCGGCCATGACCCCGGCGTCGTGCTCGGGCTCGGGCAGGACGACGTCGGCCCAGGGGTGCACCGCCGCGCCGCGCGCCGCCCTGCCGGTGGGCCGCGGGGTGGTGCGGTCCATGCCCAGGGGCAGCAGCACCTCGTCCCGCACCACCTCGGCCCAGGGCCGCTCGCGGTGCCGGGCGACCAGTTCGCCGAGCAGCCCGAAGCCCAGGTTCGAGTAGTGGAAGCGCCGTGCGGTGCCCAGGACGACGTCGTCCTCGGTGAGCCGGAGCTCGGCCAGCGACCCGCCGGGGACGCGCTCCCACCAGCCGCCGGGGCTCTCCGAGCTGGCGCCGGCGAGGTGGGACAGCAGCTGACCGACGGTGCGCTCACCGAACGGCGTGCCGGGGACGTGCTCCTCGAGCGGGTCGTCCAGCCCCAGCCGGCCCTCGTCCCGCAGCCGCAGCACGACCAGAGCCGTCACCGTCTTGCTGATCGAGCCGAGCCGGTACTGCACGTCGGCGTGCGGCTCGGCGACGTCTCCACGACCGGCCGACCAGGCCAGCCCGCCGTCCCGGACGACGCCCGCGACCAGGCTGGGGGCCCGGCCGTCGCGCTGGACCCGAGCGGTGCGGGCCAGCAGCGTGCGAGCGGTGGCGGGCAGGACGGGCGTGGTCATCGGGCGGTCAGCCGGCCCGCGCCGGCGTGGCGGCGTCGACCGGCAGCCGGCCGGTGCGCCGGGCCCAGCGCTCGAACCAGATCGTCACCAGCGGCGGCACCGAGGCGGCCAGCGCCAGCAGCCCGGTGGCCGGGGTCCAGCGGAGCACCCGCCAGGCCACGAGGGTCACGGCGACGTAGACGACGAACACCGCCCCGTGGACCGGGCCGAACACCTGCACGCCCAGCTCGGAGGCGTCCAGGACCCGCTTGACGAACATGCCGGCCAGCAACAGCACCCAGGAGACGGCCTCGGCGATGGCGACGGCGCGGAAGGCGCGGGCGACCCTCCTCGGGTCGGTCAGTGCGGCGGGCACGGTGCTCCTCGGGGTCGGACGTGGCTGGACCGTGCCCCATGGTGCCCGGCGGGACGGGGCGCCGGTGCCCGGGTCCGCGTGATCGTCGCCACCGGGCCCGGACGCACCGGCGCCCCGGCCGCCGTGAGGCGACCGGGGCACCGGTGGGTGTCGCAGGGTGGTGCAGGCGTCAGCCGGCGACCCGACGCATGGCGGTGATGGGCCCCATGGCGTCGATGCTGGCGACCTTGACCACGTCACCCGACGTCGGCGCGTGGACCATCTGGCCGCCACCGATGTAGATGCCGATGTGGCTCACGGGCGAGTAGAAGGCGATCAGGTCGCCCGGCTGCAGCTCGCCACGAGAGACCGCACGCCCCGCCTGTGCCTGCTGGCTGCTGCTGCGGGGGAGGTTGACCCCGGCCGAGGCGTAGGAGTACTTCACCAGACCCGAGCAGTCGTAGGAGTTCGGACCGGTCGCGCCCCACACGTAGGGCTTGCCGCGCTGGGCCATGGCGGTGTTCACCGCGGTGGCGGCAGCGCCGCTGCTGGCCACGACCGGGGCGGACGGCGCCGGGGCGGCCACCGCGCTGGGCGCGGACGAGCGAGCGGGGGCGGGAGCCGGGGCAGCGGTCCGCTCGTCGCGCGAGGCGGCCTGGCTGCTGCGCTCGGCGGCGGCGGCCGCCTGCGCCTCGCGCTCGGCTGCGGCCGCAGCCGCTTCCGCGGCCGCGTGCTGCTCGGCCAGGATCCGGGCGCGCTCCCGCTCCTCGGCGGAGAGCCGGTCGTACTCGGCCTGGTACTCGGCGATCTGCTCGTTGAGGTCGGCCTGCTGGGCGGCGACCTCGGCGACCTGGGCCTCCGCGTCGGCGGCGGCCTTCGCGGCCGCGGCCTTCGCCTCGTCGGCAGCGACGCTCGCCTGCTGTGCGACGCCGAGGACCTCGTTGTTGTGCCCGGCGATGCTGTCCAGCGTGCCCATCCGGTCGAGCATCTCGTCGGCGGAGGAGCTGGTCAGCATGGCCTGCAGCGAGGAGAGCTGCTCACCGGTGTAGGCGCTGCGGGCGACCTGACGCACGTGGTCGCGGGCCTCGACGACGGATGCCTCAGCGGCGACGAGCTCGGCGGCTGCGGCGTCCGAGGCGGCCTTCATGCTGGTCAGCACGTCGGTCGCCTCGTGCATCTTCTCGGTCACGACCTCGAGGTCGTGACCGCGGGCGGCGATGAGCTCGGCCGCCTCCTGCGAGGTGGTGGGGGTTTCAGGAGCCGCCAGTGCGGGCACTGGGGCAAGGGCTACGCCACCCGCGATGAACAGGGTGAGCAGGGCCCGTCGGCCGTTGCGGCCATGACGGACGGAGGTGTGCGAACTCGCCATGTTCGGCGGGTGTGTCCTTTCTTCCACCTGCCGCCTACCGAGTTAGCTGACGGGTTCGGGCGGGAAGTCGCCCGGCTCCTCGGGCCCGCGAACGGGCCGTGCGGAGCTTCACCCCAGTGCTGCGGTGGGTCCCCGGTCCACGAGCCCGCGAGTGTTGCGGCGAGCCGTGTGGTTCGGCGGCGGTCCTGTCGGTCGTCACCCGGGTGGGCGACTGCGCTGCCCGTCAGGACCGCTGGTGACCGTACGTGCGTTATGAGCTCGTGACAAACGGCCGGGGCACATTTGTGCAGAAACTCCGGCCGGGTGATTCAACACGCTCACCGAGGGTGACAGGCTCGCCGGGTGCAGGGGTTGGGCCGCCGGGAGTTCTGTCTCGTACTGCTCCGCCGGATGGCCGACACGCGACCCGACCTGGTCGCCGAGGCGTTGCCCCGACTGGGTGCCGACCGGGCCGAGGCGCGTCTCGCGCACCGTCGCTGGCGAGCTCTCCATCACGCAGAGCGAGCGCCTCGCGGGGTTGCGCTGCGGGCGGCCGTACTGGGCCCCGCCGACCAGGTGGAAGGCAGGCGGTTCGGTGACGTGGACCTCACCGTCCGGCGCTGGCCGCTGCCGCTGTGGCCGTTCCTGCGGTGGGAGGTGCTGTGCGGCCCCGACGGCTCGGTGCTGCACGAGCAGCTGGTGCGCGCCCCCGACTCGCCGGTCCCGGCCGCCACCCCAGACGCACTGCGCGTCTGGGAGCACGTGCTGGACGACGTCCTCGGTCTGCCCGACGCGGCCGGTGTCGACCCCGGCGTCCCGAGCCGCTTCGAGGTGCACCTGCCCCGGGGGTTGCGCGCGCAGTTCGTCTGGGGGCTGCTGCAGCGGGTGGACGACGGCCCGCCAGGATGACCCGGTGCCGACCCTCTCCACCGCCTCCTGGGACGACCCGGACGTCGCCGCGCTGACCGCCGCCCAGCAGCTCGAGCTACGGGCCCGCTACGACGGTGCGGGCGAGCCGGGGGTGCCGCCGTCGGCCGCCGACGTGGCCGTCGTGCTGCTCGCCCGGGACGACGACGGCACGCCGGTCGGCTGCGGCGCGCTGCGGTCGCTCGGGGACACCGAGGCCGAGGTCAAGCGCATGTACGTCGTCCCGCCGGCGCGCGGTCGCGGCATCTCCCGGCTGCTGCTCGCCGGCCTGGAGGCCGAGGCGCTCCGCCGCGGGTGGACGACGGTGCGCCTGGAGACCGGGGTCCGGCAGCCGGAGGCGGTCGCGCTGTACACGTCGGCGGGCTACCGGCCGGTCGAGGCGTTCGGGCACTACGTCGACGCCGACGACCCGTACGCCGTCTTCTTCGCCCGGGAGCTGGCGTGAGCACCTCTGGCACGACCACCGCCGCCCGGTACGACGCGATCGTGGTGGGCGGCGGCCACAACGGGCTGGTCGCCGCCGCCTACCTGGCCCGCGCGGGCTGGTCGGTGCTGGTGCTGGAGCGGCGGGCCGTGCTCGGCGGCGCCGCGGTCAGCGAGCAGGTCTTCCCGGGCGTCGACGTCCGGCTCTCGGCGTACTCCTACCTGGTCAGCCTGCTGCCCGACCGGATCGTCGCCGACCTGGCGCTGCCGATCACCCTGGTCGACCGCGCCGTCGCCTCGTACACCCCCGTGCGCCGCGGCGGCGCGGCCACCGGGCTGCTGGTCGAGCGGGACGAGGGGCCGGAGACGGCGGCCGCCTTCCGGGCCCTCACCGGCTCGGACGCCGAGTTCGCCGGCTGGCAGCGGTTCTACGGCCGGCTGACCACCCTCGCCGAGGACCTGGCCCCCACCCTGACCGGTCCGCTGCCCAGCGAGGCCGAGCTCACCGCACGCCTGCGTGACCCGGGGATGTGGCACGACCTGCGGGAGCGGCCGCTGGCCGACGTCGTGGCCGACCACCTCACCGACGACGACGTCCGGGGCATCGCGCTCACCGACGGGCTGATCGGCACGTTCGCCGACGTGCACGCCGCGGACGGCGTGGCCGGCCGGTGCTTCCTCTACCACCTGATCGGCAACGGCACGGGTCGCTGGCGGGTGCCGGTCGGTGGCATGGGAGCGGTCAGCGGTGCGCTCGCCGACGCGGCGCGGGCCGGGGGCGCCGCACTGCACACCCGCACCGAGGTCACCGCGGTCGAGACCCGGGGCGACGGGGTCACCGTGCACTGGACCGACGCCGACGGGACGGCGCACGCCGCCGACGCCGGGCACCTGGTCAGCGGCGCGGCCCCTGCCGTGCTCGACGAGCTGCTGGGCACCGCCCCGGCACCGCGGCCGTCGGGGTCGCAGCTGAAGGTCAACATGGTGCTGAGCCGGCTGCCCGGCCTGCGGTCGGGCGCCGACCCCCGCCGGGTCTTCAGCGGGACCGTGCACGTCGACGAGGCCGCCGGTCAGATCGACGCCGCGTACGCGCAGGCCGCGGCCGGGCGGCTGCCCGAGGTGATCCCGTTCGAGGTCTACTGCCACTCGCTCACCGACCCCTCGATCGTCGGCGGCACCGGACTGCACACCCTGACGCTCTTCGGACTGCACACGCCGGCCGAGCTCTACGCGGCCGACCCCGCCGGCACCCGGGCCGAGGCGGTGCGCCGGGTGGTCGCCCAGCTGGACGGACACCTGACCGAGCCACTGACCGACTGCCTCGCCACCGACGGCGAGGGGCGACCGTGCCTGCAGGCGTCCTCGCCGCTGGACGTCGAGGCGTCGCTGGCGATGCCGGGCGGGCACATCTTCCACGGCGACCTCTCGTGGCCGGTCGCCCCCGACCCGGCCGCCGTCGGCACCTGGGGCGTGGCGACGGCGCACCCGCGGGTGGTCGCCGCGTCCTCGGGCGGCACGGTGCGCGGCGGTGCGGTCAGCGGCCTGGGCGGCTTCGCGGCGGCGCAGCACCTGCTCGGCGGTCGCTGACCGGAGTGGGCGCCCGCGGCAGGCGTGAGGGTCGGTGGAAGTGGGCAGGCACCGGGCACCGTCGCCTGCTCGTCCGCGCAGGCGACGCCCCGGGGCTGGCGGAGCCGGCCACCGCGTCCCGCGGCCTGACACGACGTCCGGGAGGACCGATGAGCGAGCGACCCGACGACCGACCCGACCGCACCGGGCAGGGCCGGTTGCCCAAGAACCGCGCACGCCTGCTGATCGTCGGCACCTTCCTGCTGATCCTGGTGGTGGCCTTCACCTTCATGATCCTGGTGGGCTCGTCCAACTCGGTTCCCTGACCGATGCGCCGGGCGCGCCGCCGAGCGCGCCCGACCCAGACCTGATCACATGACCTGATGCAGGTGGCGAGGGAGGCGCGCGGCCTGCTCCAGGCGATGCGGGCCCGGATGCGCCAGCGGGACACCGCGCTCATCGCCGCCGGGCTCACCTTCTACGCCGGGATCGCCGTCGTCCCGGCGCTCGTGCTGTCCCTCGGCCTGACCAGCTGGCTGGCCGGTGCCGACACCGTGCGGGACCTCACCGGCCGGCTGACCGAGGTGCTGCCCGGTGCGCTGGGAGCCCCGCGCGCGGTGGACCGGCTGGCGGAGGCCGGCACGGGCCTCGACGTGGTCGGCGCCCTGCTGACCCTGCTGCCCATCTCGCTCTACGGCGAGGGGCTGCGCCGGGCCCTGCTGCGCTTCAGCCCGTCGCACGACCGGTTCACCGCCTGGCGGGGCCGGGCGCTGGCCCTGCCGCTGCTGGTGCTGGCACCGCTGCTGCTGTACCCGCTCCTCCTGGTCGCGGGGGTGCTGGCGCGCCTGGCCGAGACCCCGGGGTTCGCCGCGGCGGTCGGCGGGTTCGCCGCCGGCTACTACTCCGTGCTGTTCGCCCTCACCCTGCCGCTGGCGTGGATCTTCCGGGTGGTCGCGGTCAGCCGGCTGGGCTGGCGCGCCGTGGTCGCTGGGGCGCTGTTCACCGCCGCCTGCCTGTCCGGCTTCCTGCAGGGGTTCGTCCTCTTCCTCGCCCTGCCGCTGGACCTCGGCGCCCCGTTCGGCGGGCTCACCGTGGTCGGCGGCGTGATCGCCATCGGCTTCTGGCTGTTCCTGCTGCAGTTCGTGCTGATCGGCGGCTGGCTGTTCACCCAGGCCCTGGACGAGCGCCTCGCCCGCGGGACGCCGTTCACCAGCTGATCGGGTGCTCCTCGATCAGCCGGTCGCGCTGCTCGTCGACGTCCCAGGGCGGCTCCGGCAGCCGGGGCTGCAGCTCGGTCAGCGTCTCCAGCAGCAGCCGGCCGACCGCCCAGTTCCGGTACCACTTCCGGTCGGCCGGGACGACGTACCAGGGTGCGGTGTCGGTGTCGGTGCGCTCCAGGGCGGTGGCGTACGCCTGCTGGTACTGCGGCCACAGCGCCCGCTCGTCGACGTCCGCGGGATCGAACTTCCAGCGCTTGCTGGAGTCGTCGAGCCGGGCCAGCAGGCGCTGCTTCTGCTCCCACGGCGACAGGTGCAGGAACACCTTGACCACGGTGACGTCGTCGGCGACGAGCTGCCGCTCGAACCGCACGATCTCCCGGTGGCGGCGCTCGATCACCTCGGGGGTCGCCAGCTCCCGCACCCGGCCGATCAGCACGTCCTCGTAGTGCGAGCGGTCGAAGACGCCGACCTTCCCCGGCCCGGGCAGCGCCCGGCGCACCCGCCAGAGGAAGGAGTGCCGCAGCTCCTCCGGCGTCGGCTTGCCGAAGCTGGCCACCGTGACGCCGTGCGGCTCCATCGCACCGACGACGTGCTTGACCACCCCGCCCTTGCCGCTGGTGTCCATCCCCTGCAGCACGAGGAGCACCCGCCGCCGGCTGCCGCCGCTGCCCTCCGCGTACAGCCGCTGCTGCAGTTCGGCGAGGTGGCCGGCGTCCAGCCGCGTCCCCTCCCGGGTGCGCTCCTTGTCGCCGGGGGCCAGCGGGGTCGACCGCGGGTCGATCTCACGCAGCTCGATCGGGGCGGCGGGGGCGCGCAGGGCGCGGCGCAGGGAGTCGGACACGCCGGAAGCCTAGGGACGCCGACCACCGCCCCCGCGCAGGCACAAACCCCGGCCACAGACACAGGAAGCTGTGCACCCGGTCTCGGCGTCCAGACCGGGTGCACAGCTTCCTACGCCTCGACCAGGAGGTCGGGGAGGTCGGCGTGGTGCAGCACGACCAGGCTGCTCACCGCCCGGGTGAGGACGACGTAGAGCCGGTGCAGCCCGCGCGGCTCCGCGGCTACGATCGCAGCCGGCTCCACCACCACGACGTGGTCGAACTCCAGCCCCTTCACCAACCCGGCCGGGACGACGGACACCCGGGCGGGCGCGGCGCCGTCGTCGGCCAGCGGCGCCACGTCCAGCCCCGCCGCGGCGAGCATCGCGACCACCTCGGCGACCGAGGCGTCGGCGCAGACGACCCCGGTCGAGCCGGCGGTGGCCGCCAGTCCACCGACCACCTCGGCCAGCGGTCCGGCCAGCGTGCCGACCGGCCGCAGCTGCAGCGCACCCGGCTCCCGGCGGGCCGCGGTGGCCGCGGCCAGCCCGGGGGCGATCGCGGGCAGCAGCCGGTTGGCGAAGTCGAGCACCTCCCCCGGCACCCGGTAGCCCCGGGTCAGCGGCCGCACGGTCGTGGCTGGCCGGCCGAGCGCCGCCAGCGTCTGCGACCAGTCCGCCACCGACCAGGGGCTGGTGGCCTGGGCCAGGTCGCCGAGCACGGTCAGCGAGCCTGCGCCCAGCCGGCGGGCGACGGCACGGCACTCCATCGGGGAGAGGTCCTGCGCCTCGTCCACCACCACGTGCCCGTAGCCCGGGGTCCGGTCCAGCATCCCGGCCACCTCGTCGACCAGCACCGCGTCCGCGGGCGTCCACCGCGCGGCGCGCACCGACCGCGGTGCGCGTGGCCAGTGCAGCAGTGCCTGCTCCTCCTCGGTCAGCACGCCCCGGGCCGCCCGGGCCAGCCGCTCGGGGTCGGTGAACAGGTCGTGCACCAGCCCGGCGGCGTCCACTGCCGGCCAGACGGCGTCGCAGAAGGCCCGCACCTCGGCGCTGCGGGCGGTCCGGCGCGTCTCCGCGTCGGACGGGCTCCCACCGCCGGCCTCCTTCAGCCGCCGGGCGTACTCGGCCAGGGACATCGCCAGCCGCTCCCGGCCGGCGGCGTAGTGCACCAGCTGCTGCTCGTCGACGCCGCTGGTGCCGGCCCGGCGCAGGTCGTCCACGAAGCGCTTGAGCCGGTCCTCCCCGATCCGGTACTTCCGGCCGGCCAGCGACACCTGCACCGAGTCCACCGGCTTGCGGATGCCGCCCCACAGCGCCCGGCGCAGCACGTCGGCCATCCGCGGGTCGCCCTTGAGGACGGCGACCGCCGGCTCGTCCTGCGCGCGGACCGTCACCCGGGCGGTGAGGCTCGCGACCGTCGCCTGGTCGACCTCCACCTCGCCGAGCGCCGGCAGCACCTGCTCGATGTACCGCAGGAAGGCCCGGTTCGGCCCGACCACCAGCACGCCCGTGCGCGCCAGCTGGTCGCCGTGTGTGTAGAGCAGGTAGGCCGCCCGGTGCAGCCCGACCGCCGTCTTGCCGGTGCCCGGGGCACCCTGCACGCAGATCGACTCGGCCAGCGGCGCACGCACGATGTCGTCCTGGTCGGGCTGGATCGTGGCCACGATGTCGCGCATCGGGCCGCTGCGCGGGCGCTCGATCTCCTGACGCAGCAGCTGGGAGGCCTGACCGGCGTCCTCGCCGTCGGCGAGCCGCTCGTCCTCGTAGCTGGTCAGCTCCCCGCCGGCGAACCCGAACCGCCGGCGGCGCAGCAGACCCTGCGGATCAGCAGCGCTGGCCTGGTAGAACGGCCGGCTCATCGGCGCACGCCAGTCGATGACCACCGGGTCGCCGGCCGCGTCGCGCACGTGGCGGCGGCCGATGTGGAAGCTCTCCGGGCCGGTGTCGCCGGCGCCGTCGGTCCGGCCGAAGAAGGCCGGGACGCCCGGGTCGGCGGCGAGGGCGAGGAGTCGTTCGGCCCGGGCGGCACCGAGCCGTTCGGAGGCCCAGGCGTCGACGCCGGCGTCGGTGACCGAGACGGCGGCGGCGCGCATGAAGGTCAGGCACTCCGCCGCGCGGAGCAGGTGGTCGCGCTCGGCGGTGAGGACGAGATCGGTCGGGTCGGCGGCGGGGGGATGGGCCGGGGCGGACGGCACGGACACGGTCGGAGGACGCTACGCGCGGTCCGTGCCCGGCTCAACCGACTTCTCGTACGACCCGCCGGGCGATGTGTAGACCAGCGCCTTCCGGATCACCCACCTGGCATGGCCAGTGACCCGACTCCGCCCTCTGTCATCGGGGCGATCGCCCACGACCGCGACGGGAAGCCGCTGGGCACGATCACCGCGGTCTACCTCGACGACGCCACCCAGCAGCCCACGTGGGTGGGCCTCACCCCGGGGACGCACGCGGCGCCGGACACCGACGAGGTGCCGACCATCGCCCCGGTCGCCGGGTCCGAGTTCACCGACGGCCGGCTGCAGCTGGCCGTCGACTCGGCCGCCGTCGACTCCGCTCCCCGGGCCACCCGAGCGGACCACCTGAGCCCGGACGAGGAGTCGGCACTGCTCGAGCACTACCGCGAGCCGACCACGGCCCGGACCCGGGCCACACCCCCCGCCGCGGTGCCGACCCGGACCGGTGACGGCGACGGCGCGATGACCCGCGCCGAGGAGCAGCTGGACGTCACCACCGTGGTCGAGCCCTGGACGCGGGCCGTGCTCCGCATCGAGGAGGTCAGCGAGGAGGTGCTGGTGCCGGTGACGATCACCCGGCAGCGCGCCCGGATCGAGCACCTCCCGCTGGCCCACGACGGTCGCGAGGCAGGCCAGGACCCCTCTTCGGGAGAGCGCCAGCCCTCCCGGAGCACCGGGTGGGTCACCCTCTACGCCGAGGAGCCCCGGGTCTCCCTGGAGCGGGTGCCGGCCGAGCGGGTGCGGCTGACCACCTCGTGGGAGACCGAGCAGTCGACGGTCACCGAGCAGCTGCGGCACGAAGAGGTCGAGCTCACCACCGACGACACGCCGCGCAGCTGAGCCGGCCGCCCCGGTCAGCCGGCCGGGGCGCCGAGCCACCAGTCCAGCCCCGCGGTGACCAGCTCCGGGGTGATCACGTGGCCACCGGCGAACTCCTCGTAGGTCACGTCGTAGCCGTCGGCGAGCAGTTCGGCGGAGACCCGCCGCCCACACCGGTCCACCGGCAGGACCGGGTCCGCGCTGCCGTGGCTGAGCCAGAACCGGGGCCGGCCGTACCGGCCGGGCGAGGAGACGAAGCCCGGGGAGAAGGCCAGCACGGCCTCGGCCAGGTCGCCGTTGGCCACGCCCAGCGACAGCGCGTACGAGCCGCCGTCGGAGAACCCGGCCACGGCCACCCGGCTCACCGGGCAGGTGGCGAAGACGTGGCCGAGCGCCGCGTCCAGGACGGCGACGTCCCGGCCCAGCCCGCCGGCGATCAGGTCCCAGGTGGTGGCCGCCGACGTCGGGGCGAGCACGAGCACCCCCCGGTCGGTGGCCGCCGCGCCGACCGCGGCCAGCGACTGCTCCGCCGTCCCGCCGGCACCGTGGAAGAACACCAGCAGGGGGCGCGGCTGCGGGTCACCGGCCGGGACGGCGAGCAACGCCTCCGCTCCCGGCCCCAGGTCGAGCCGGGAGACCCCCGGAACGGGGGCAGGGCCGGTCGGCTGCTGGTCGGGGCGGCTGTCCAGGCGGCCGTCCGCCGCTCGTGAGGAAGGAGACACCGCGCTCCCCTACCCCCGGACGGCGGGCCTGCACGGCCGGGGGCAGGGTGGGGTGATGGCCGAGACGATCCCTGACTCCATGCTCGCCGGGCGGCTGAACGTCCGGACCCGCGACTTCGCCGTCACCGAGGTGCCCGTGCCGACCCCGGGCCCCGGCGAGGTGCTCGTCCGGGTGCGCGCCGCCGGCGTCTGCCTGTCCGACGTCCACCTCATCGAGGGCGAGCTGACCCCGCTGTTCCTGCCCGGGGACACGGTGACCCTGGGCCACGAGGTGGCCGGCACCGTGGCGGCGCTGGGCGACGGCGTGACCGGTTGGGCCGCCGACCAGCGGGTGCTGCTGCAGGCGGGGGAGGAGCGGCACGGCGTCGTGCACACCCGCGGTGTCGACTACGACGGCGGGTGGGCCCAGTACGCGGTGGCGCGGGCGGACACGCTGGTCGCCGTCCCCGACGACCTGCCGCTGGAGCAGGCCTGCATCGTGCCCGACGCGGTCTCCACCCCGTGGGGGGCGATCACCGCCACCGCCGGGGTCCGGCCGGCCCAGTCGGTGGGCGTCTGGGGCATCGGCGGGCTGGGCGCGCACGGCGTGCAGCTGCTCCGGCTGGCCGGGGCGGCGCCGATCATCGCCGTCGACCCGGTGCCGGCCGCCCGGGAACGGGCGCTGCAGTTCGGCGCGGACGTGGCCCTGGACCCCGCCGCCGACGACCTGGTCGACCAGGTGCGAGCCGCGACCGGTGGGGCCGGTCTGGCGTTCGCCTTCGACTTCGCCGGGGTCGCCGCGGTGCGCGAGCAGGCGGTGCGCGCGCTCGGCGTCGGTGGCGCGCTGGTGCTGGTCGGCCTGACCAGGCAGCCGCTGACGATCGAGGACGGGACGGCGTTCAGCTACTTCGGCCAGAAGGTGCTGGGCCACTACGGGTCGATGCCCGAGCACGTGCTGGAACTGGTGCAGCTGGTGCGCCACCACCGGATCGACTTCGCCCGCTCGGTCAGCGACACCCTGCCGCTCAGCGAGGCGGCGACGGCGGTCGACCGGCTGTCCCGCAAGGAGGGCGACCCGATCCGACTGGTCCTCCAGCCCTGACCCCATGAGGGGCCAAGATCGCGACTTTGGCCCCTCTCGGCGTCACTGAGTGTGTCTCGGATCACACAGACGGTGGCGGCGCTCGACGGGGACGGGGCGACTCCTCCGGAGCTCTCTCACCGGGTGGCGGCAGGGTGGTCAGCTGCTCACGGACGCCGGTCGCGGCGGCCACTCCTCCGAGGACGCAGGAGCCGCACGGTGACCCAGACCCTGGACCCGACCGACACCCCGACCACCGGAGCGGACGACCCGGGCAGCCGGGTGGCCGCCTGGCTGGAAGCCTTCCAGTCCGCGCTGACCGCCCGGGACGTCGACCGGGTGGTCGAGCTGTTCGCGCCGACCTGCTTCTGGCGCGACCTGGTCTCGTTCAGCTGGAACATCACCACGGTGGAGGGGCACGACGGCGTCCGTGACCTGCTGGAGGCCACGCTCGACCACACCGACCCGCAGGGCTTCACGGCCGCCGAGCCGCCCACCGGCGCCGACGGCGTCGACGAGGCGTGGATCACCTTCCAGACCGCCGTCGGCCGTGGGCGGGGGCACCTGCGCCTGCAGGACGGGCGGGCCTGGACCCTGCTGACCACGCTGTACGAGCTGACCGGGCACGAGGAGCCGGTGCGCGACCGGCGGCCGATGGGCGCCGAGCACGGCATCCACCGCGACCGGGAGACCTGGCTGGACCGGCGCGAGCGGGAGGCCCGGGAGCTGGGCTACCAGACCCAGCCGTACGTGCTCGTGGTCGGTGGCGGGCAGGGCGGGATCGCCCTCGGGGCCCGACTGCGGCAGCTCGACGTCCCCGCCATCGTGATCGACAAGCACCCCCGGCCCGGCGACCAGTGGCGCAGCCGCTACAAGTCGCTGTGCCTGCACGACCCCGTCTGGTACGACCACCTGCCTTACATCAAGTTCCCCGACAACTGGCCGGTGTTCGCCCCCAAGGACAAGATCGCCGACTGGCTGGAGTCCTACACCCGGGTGATGGAGCTCAACTACTGGTCGAACACCCGGGCGATCAGCGCCGCCTACGACGAGGCGACCCAGGAGTGGCGGGTCACCGTCGAGCGGGACGGCGTGCCGGTGGAGCTGCGCCCGACGCAGCTGGTGCTGGCGACCGGGATGTCGGGCAAGCCGAACGTCCCGGTGCTGCCCGGCCAGGACGTCTTCCGCGGCGACCAGCACCACTCCTCGGCCCACCCGGGCCCGGACGCCTACCGCGGCAAGAGGTGCGTGGTCATCGGCTCCAACAACTCCGCCTTCGACATCTGCGGAGCGCTGTGGGAGAACGGCGCCGACGTCACGATGGTCCAGCGCTCCTCGACCCACATCGTCCGGTCGGAGTCGCTGATGGAGATCGGGCTGGGTGCGCTGTACTCCGAGGAGGCCGTCGCCGGCGGCATGACGACGGAGAAGGCCGACCTCACCTTCGCCTCGCTGCCCTACCGGATCATGCACGAGTTCCAGATCCCGCTGTACGACCAGATGCGGGAGCGGGACGCCGACTTCTACCAGCGGCTCGAGGCCGCCGGGTTCGACCACGACTGGGGCGAGGACGGGTCGGGCCTGTTCATGAAGTACCTGCGCCGCGGCTCGGGCTACTACATCGACGTGGGCGCGGCCGACCTCGTCGCGAACGGCGACGTCCGGCTGGTCAAGGGGCAGGTCGACCACCTGACCGAGGACTCGGTCGTGCTGGCCGACGGCACGCAGCTGCCGGCCGACCTGGTCGTCTACGCGACCGGGTACGGCTCGATGAACGGCTGGGCCGCCGACCTGATCAGCCAGGAGGTCGCCGACCGGGTGGGCAAGGTCTGGGGGCTGGGCTCGGACACCACCAAGGACCCGGGCCCGTGGGAGGGCGAACAGCGCAACATGTGGAAGCCCACCCAGCAGGAGGCGCTGTGGTTCCACGGCGGCAACCTGCACCAGTCCCGGCACTACTCGCTCTACCTGGCGCTGCAGCTCAAGGCCCGGCAGGTGGGCATCCCGACCCGGGTGCACCGGCTCCAGGAGGTGCACCACACCTGCTGAGGGGGCAGGTGTCCACAGGGCCGCTCAGCTGCGGTCGGTGGGCTCCACGATGTGCACCCGCACGGCCCGGAACTGAGCCGGGGTCGCCAGCAGCACCACCTTCGTCGGCTCGCCGACGTCCAGCGCGGGCAGGCGCGGGAGGTCGGCCAGCGGGCGCAGCCGCGGGTCGGTGAGGACCTCCGCGGCCAGGCCCTTGTCCCCGCCCGGCGCCAGCGCGTCCAGCGTGCCGGCGTGCGGCAGCAGCACCCGGGCGGCGGTGTCCGCGGCGTGGCTGACGACGGCGTCGGTCTGGTGCCCGCGCCGGCGGGCGAAGCGCTGCTGCGACCAGCCGCCGGCGGCCGTGCGGCCCTGCACCTGGCGGGTGTCGACCTTGGAGACGACGAGGTCCGCGCCGTCGAACACCCCGACCGCCCAGCGGCCGCGCCGGACCAGCAGGACGGCGGTGCGCCGCGGCACCTTGGCCGCGGCGGTGAAGGCGGTCAGCGGCGCCGGTCCCGGCGTCCAGCCGTAGGGGGCGGTCAGCCGCACCGTGGTGGTGTCCTGACAGGTCACGGTGACCACGCCCGCGTCGTCGACCTGCACGTCGGTGAACGCGCCGTGCCGCTGCGCGACGCCGTCCAGCCAGCGGTCCAGCCGCTCCGGGGCGACCCCGAGCAGGCGGCCGCCGCCGGCGGCGGGGCGGGGGGAGGTCATCCGCGGAGCATCGCAGCAGCAGGCCCGCCCGGCCTCCTCCCGGGTCCCACCGCGAGCGTGCGAGGGGTGGGGAGGACGGCGTCCTCCTTCAGTGGGCCAACGCCGGGGAGGCGGCGTGCTCGGCCGGCACGTGCAGCGTCCGCTGCCCCAGGCCGACCACCACCGCCGCCAGGCCCGCCGCCACGGTGGCGACCAGGAAGCTGGCGTTCGCCCCCACGGTGTCCACGATCTTCCCGGCGACCGACGCCCCGATCGCCACCCCCAGGGCCAGCGCGGTGCCGATCCAGGTGAACGCCTCGGTGACCGCAGATCGGGGCACCAGCACCTCGGCCAGGGTGAAGGCGCTGATCAACGAGGGCGAGACGGCGATGCCGGCGACCACGACCAGCGGCAGCATCAGCCAGTAGCTGGTGACCAGCACCAGCGGCACGGTGAGCACGGTCAGGACGACGAGGGCAGCGACGAGCCGGTGCCGCAACCGCACCTTCCAGTGCACGACGCCCCAGCCGATGCCGGCGAACATCGAGCCGGCGGCCAGCCCGGCGATGAGCAGCCCGGACAGCGACCGCTGCCCCACCTCGTCGGCGAAGGCGACCAGACCGATCTCCAGCGCGCCGAGGATGGCGCCGACCGCGGCTCCCACCACGAACAGCACCCGTAGCCCGCGGACCCGGATCGCCGAGGCCCCGCGCCGGTGCCCGTGCGCGGCCGGCGGCGGCTCGGTGTGGCCCTGTGCGGCGAAGAGCAGGCTGCCCACGGCGGCCAGCGTGAACGCGGTGACGACGCCGGAGGTGGTGTGCCCGGTGGTGGACAGGAAGGTGACCAGCACCGGCCCGACGATGAAGACGAACTCGTCGACCACCGACTCCATGGCCAGCGCGGTGGGCAGCCGGGGGGTGCCGCGGAGCAGGTGGGTCCAGCGCACCCGGATCATCGAGGAGACCGGCGGGATGCTCGCCCCGGCCGCGGCGGCGGTGAGGAACACCGTCCACAGCGGCCAGCCGCCGCGGACCGACCAGAGGAAGCCCACCCCCGAGACGACGAAGACCGCCAGCACGGCCAGCAGCACCCGGCGCTGGGCGTGGGTGTCGGCCAGCCGGCCGATCACCGGCCCGGCGATCGCGGTGGCGACCGCACCGACGGCGGCAACCGCACCACCCAGTCCGTAGGAACCCGTCTCGGACTGGACGAGCAGCACGCTGCCCAGGCCGATCATCGACAGCGGCAGCCGGCCGATGAACGCGGCCAGCACCATCGGCAGAGCATGCGGGGTCCGCAGCACGTGCAGGTACGGGTTGGGCACGAGCGGACTGGCCTCCGTCACAAGGGGTGGGCGCGCCCTCGCCACGCTAACCCGGCGGCGCCGTCACCCGCGGCACGGGAGCGGAGCGTCGCCGGATGCGACGAGGTCCCGCCCCCCGACGACGCTGTCGGTGAGCGGGACCTCGTCCCGAGGGTCGGCATCCGCGGCGGCCGACCCGGTCCATGGCGCCCGGAGGGGCGGCCTGCTAGGCGAGCCGGCTCTTGAGGATCTCCAGCTCGTCCCACATGGTGCTGGGGAGCTTCTCGCCGAACTTCTCGAACCACTCGGTGATCTGCGGGACCTCGGCCTGCCACTCGTCCCGGTCCACGCGCAGGGCCTGCTCGACCTGGTCGCGGGTCATGCCCAGCCCGGAGACGTCGAGCGAGTCCGGCGTCGGCACGTGCCCGACCGGGGTCTCCTCGGCGGCCGCAGTGCCCTCGAGGCGCTCCACGACCCACTTGAGCACGCGGCTGTTCTCCCCGAAGCCCGGCCACAGGAAGCCGCCCTCGTCGTCCCGGCGGAACCAGTTCACGTAGAAGATCCGCGGCAGCTTGCTGGCGTCGTGCTGCTTGCCGGTGTCGACCCAGTGCTGGAAGTAGTCACCGGCGTTGTAGCCGATGAACGGCAGCATGGCGAAGGGGTCGCGGCGGACGACGCCGACGGCGCCGGTGGCCGCGGCCGTCGTCTCCGAGGAGAGCGTGGCGCCCATGAACACGCCGTGGTTCCAGTCCCGGGCCTCGCTGACCAGCGGGATCGTGGTCTTGCGGCGTCCGCCGAAGAGGATCGCCGAGATCGGCACGCCCTTCGGGTCGGTGTACTCCGGCGCGAGGATCGGGCACTGGGTGATCGGCGTGCAGAAGCGGCTGTTCGGGTGGCTGGAGGGCTCGTCGCTCTCCGGCGTCCAGTCCCGGCCCTTCCAGTCGGTCAGGTGGGCGGGGGCGTCGTCGGTCATGCCCTCCCACCAGACGTCGCCGTCGTCGGTCAGCGCGACGTTGGTGAACACGGAGTTGCCGTTGTCGATCGTGCGCATGGCGTTGGGGTTGGTGTCCCAGCCGGTGCCCGGGGCGACCCCGAACAGCCCGAACTCGGGGTTGACGGCGTAGAGCCGGCCGTCCTCGCCGAAGCGCATCCAGGCGATGTCATCGCCGACCGTCTCGACCTTCCAGCCCGGGATGGTCGGCTCGAGCATCGCCAGGTTCGTCTTGCCGCAGGCCGACGGGAAGGCACCGGCGACGTAGTAGACCTTCTGCTGCGGGCTGGTGAGCTTGAGGATCAGCATGTGCTCGGCGAGCCAGCCCTCGTCCCGGGCCATCACCGAGGCGATGCGCAGGGAGTAGCACTTCTTGCCCAGCAGGGCGTTGCCGCCGTAGCCGGAGCCGTAGGACCAGATGGCCCGCTCCTCCGGGAAGTGCACGATGTACTTGGTGTCGCTGCACGGCCACGGGACGTCGGCCTGACCGGACTCCAGCGGGGCGCCGAGGGAGTGCATCGCCGGCACGAACGGGCGGTCCTCGCCCATGGCCTCCAGCACCCGGCTGCCGATCCGCGCCATGACCCGCATGGAGACGACGACGTACTCGGAGTCGGTGAGCTCGACGCCGAACATCGGGTTCTCGGCCTCGACCGGCCCCATGCAGAACGGGATGACGTACATCGTCCGGCCGCGCATGCACCCCCGGTACAGCTCGGTCATGACGGCCTTCATCTCGGCCGGTTCCATCCAGTTGTTGGTCGGACCGGCGTCGGCCTCGTCGACCGAGCAGATGAAGGTGCGGTCCTCGACCCGGGCGACGTCACTGGGGTCGGAGGCGCACCAGAAGGAGTTCGGCTTCGCGTCCAGCCGGCGGAAGGTCCCGGCCTCGACGAGGCTGCCGGTCAGCCGCTCCCACTCCTCGTCGGAACCGTCGACCCAGACCACCCGGTCCGGCGTGGTCAGCTCGGCCATCTCCTGCACCCAGGCGAGGAGTCGGGCATGCGTGGTGGGGGCGTTCTCGAGACCTGGGGTGGCCACGGCAGTCACGGCGTCTCCTCCTTCGGGTGCCGCCGGCGTGGGTGTCGCACCGGCGTTGTGTCGACCCCCGACCGCAACGCTGGGGCCGGGGGGATCGGGCCAGGCTACCGGTCGAAAGGCGTACGTCTAGAACGTCTACCAAGAGTGTGACGTACCTCCCTGCGGAATGCCTCCCGGCCACCGCGCGGTTGACGGCGGTCGTGAGCACACCTCAGCTCCTGCAGCCCCTGACCCTGCGCGGGGTCACCCTCCCCAACCGCCTGGCGGTCGCGCCGATGTGCCAGTACTGCGTCTCCGACGGGGTGGTCGGCGACTACCACCTGGCCCACCTGGGCCGGTTCGCCCTCGGCGGCTTCGGCCTGGTGCTGGTCGAGGCCACCGGCGTGACCGCCGAGGGCCGGATCAGCCCCGGCGACGTCGGCCTGTGGAACGACGAGCAGGTGCCCGGCCTGGCCCGCGTCGCCGCCTTCCTGCGCGAGCACGGCAGCGTGGCGGCGATCCAGCTGGCGCACGCCGGCGGCAAGGGCAGCACGCTCCGCCCCTGGGACGGCGACGGCCCGGTCACCGCGGAGAACGCCCGGCCCGGCGACGTCCCGTGGACGCCGGTCTCCCCCAGCGGCGTGCCGATGGGCGAGGGCTGGCCGGCCCCCCGCGCGCTGGCGCTGGAGGAGCTCCCCGCGGTGCGCGACGCGTTCGTCGCCGCCGCGCGCCGGGCGCTGACCGCCGGGTTCCAGGTCGCCGAGGTGCACACCGCGCACGGCTACCTGCTCAACGAGTTCCTCTCCCCGCTGACCAACACCCGCACCGACGCCTACGGCGGGTCGCTGGAGAACCGGATGCGGTTCCCGCTCGAGGTGGTCGAGGCCGTGCGCGCCGTCTGGCCGGCCGACCTGCCGCTGATGGTGCGGGTCTCCGCCGTCGACGCGACCCGCGACGGGACGACGCTGGCCGACACGATCGCCTTCTGTCGCGAGCTGAAGGCCCTCGGGGTGGACGCGATCGACGTCTCCGGCGGGGGCATCGGCAGCGGCTGGGAGCACCCGATCGGCTACGGGTACCAGGTGCCCTTCGCCGCCGCGATCAAGGAGCAGGTCGGCATCCCGACCATGGCCGTGGGCCTGCTCGTCGACCCGCAGCAGGCAGACGCCGTCGTCGCCACCGGGCAGGCCGACCTGGTCGCCGTCGCCCGGGAGGCCCAGGACGACCCGAACTTCGCCCTGCACGCCGCCCGTGCCCTGACCAGCTCCTACGACGCGTACCCGGTCCAGGCCGGCCCGCGGCTGGCCTCCCGCGACCGGCTGCTGCACCGGCTGGGCCCGTGGACCGGACCGGACCCGGTCCACGTCCAGCCCGCCCGGGCCGCCCAGGCCTGAGCCACCCACCCGACCGTGGAGCCGCGACGCGACCCGGCTCCACGGTCGGCCAACCGGCTCAGCCCTGCGGGGCGCGCCCGTAGGCCGGGCCGGTGGCGGCGAGGAAACCGTCCCAGTCGCCGGGCGCCGGGCGGTCGCCCACCTCGGCGTCGAACTTGTCCAGGTACCAGTGCCAGCCCAGCACGTAGTCGGTGACCTGGGTGCCCGGCGGGAAGAGCTGGGTGAAGAGCAGGACCGTCTCGCCGTCCTGGGCGGTCAGGTCCAGTTCGACCCGCCAGCCCTCCTCGGTGTCCCAGTCGACCACCAGCCGGCGCGGCGCCTCGCACTCCACGATCCGCATCGGCTCACCGATCGGCGTCTCCTCGTGCGTCATGGTGAACCTGCCCGCCCCGCCGGCCCGCCGCTCCCCCTCGTAGGTGCCGATCCAGCGGACCATCCGGTCGGGCTCGGTGAGCGCCGCCCAGACGTCGTCGATCGGGTCCGGCCAGCTGCGACGGAACTGCAGCCGCACCCCCTCCGGCAGTTCGGTGACCTGCCCCAGCCGCTCGTCCGGTGTCGTCATCGACCGTCCTCCTGCGTTCGGGCCCGCCGTCCGCGGGCGATCTCGGTGTCCAGCGCGTCCAGCCGCTGCGCCCACAGCCGCCGGTAGGGGGCCAGCCAGGCGTCCAGCTCCGACAGCGGTGCCGGGTCCAGCGCGTAGACCCGGCGCTGCCCCTCCACCCGGACCTGCACCAGCCCGGCCTCGCGGAGCACCCGCAGGTGCCGGCTGATCGCCGGACGGCTGACCGGGAACTGCCCGGCCAGCTCGCCGGCACCCCGCTCACCGGCGGCGAGCAGGGAGACGATCTGCCGCCGGGTCGGGTCGGCCAGCGCCGCGAGAGCCTCCATGCCGCGATGTGTAACAGGTTCCTTAATTAACTGTCCAGTTACGTACGTTCGGACGGCGCACCACCGGGGCACGGTCCAGGCATGACCGTCACCGATCCCGACGTCCCCGACCCGCTCAACGACCCACGCACCCTGCAGGCCGACCCCGGCGCCCTCGGCGAGGGCGAGGACCTCGCCTCCACCGAGGACGACGAGGTCACGAGCGGCGAGGACGAGCTCGCCACCTCCCGCACCGAGACCGACGAGGCCGGCGGCGGCGACGTCACCGGCGGGTTCGCCGGCGCGGTGGGCGAGGCCCCGACCAACGACCAGACCTGAGACGGACCGGTCCGACCCGGCGTGTGTCACCCGCCGGAGGCCCGGGTAGCGCGAGAGCGTCCGACCCAGAGGCCCAGCAACGGCCCCGGCGCACTCCAGAGGAGGACCCATGGCCACCGGTGAGACCGGCTTCGCCGACGTCACGTTCGACCTGATCTCCGTCCAGTACCACTCCCTCAAGGCCGGGCACGACTACGGCCAGTACGTCCGGGACGCCGAGAACGCCGGCCTGGACGACATCGCCGCGTTCTTCCGCGAGGTGATGGAGCAGGACTCGAAGCGCGCCGAGCGCGCCCACGAGCTGCTGCGCAACCTCTCCGGCACCGAGCACGGCGGCCCAGCCACCAGCTGACCCCGGTCCCACCAAGATGGCCATCTTGGTGGGACGGGGGGGTTGGGAAATCCGGGTGCGTCGGGACGGGCGCGGTACGTAACCTCTGCGGCCGTCCCGTCCCGACGTCGCTGGAGGTCCCCGTGCACGCCCTGACCGAGGCGGCGATCCGCCGCTCGATGGTCAACTGCTCCCGCAGCGAGGCCGCGTCCCTCACGCCGCCGCGCGACCTGGACGAGCTGGACTGGGCGTCGCTCGACGTGCTCGGCTGGCGGGACGCCAAGGCCGAGCTGCGCGGGTACCTGGTGCACGAACAGGACGGCGACCCGATCGGCATCGCGCTGCGGGCCGCCGACACGAAGATGTCCAGCCGCCGGTCGGCGATGTGCCTGCTGTGCCACTCGGTGCAGTCGGCCGCCGAAGTCTCGCTGTTCACCGCTCGGCGGGTCGGCGAGGCGGGGCGCAACGGCAACACCGTGGGCACCTACATCTGCGCCGACCTGGACTGCGCGAGCCGGGTGACCGCCGTCCCGCCGTCGGCGCAGCACCTCGACGAGGAGCTGCAGGCCCTCGCGATCGAGGAGCAGGCCATCGGCCTGCGCAAGCGGCTCCAGGCCTTCACCGCCGACGTCACCCGCCGCTGACCGCCGCTGCGCCCCGCGGGGCGAGGGACGACGATGGTCGGGTGATCAAGACCCCGCTGACCCGCTGGTTCGACCTCGACGTGCCGGTCTTCGGTGCCCCGATGGCCGGGGTGGCCGGCGGGGAGCTGGCCCGCGCCGTCTCCCTCGGCGGCGGGCTGGGCATGATCGGCGTCGGGTCCGACACCCCGGTGGAGTGGCTGGCCGAACAGGCGCGGCTGCCCACGGAGGCGGACGTCTCCTTCGGGGTCGGCCTGATGGTCTGGGCCCTGGAGCAGCGCCCGGAGCTGCTGGCCGCGGCGATCGCCACCGAGCCGGCCCTGGTCTCGGTCTCCTTCGGCGACCCGGAGCCGTTCGTGGGGCCGCTGCACGACGCCGGCATCGCGGTGGCCACCGCGGTGAACTCGCTGGCCGACCTGGACCGTGCCGTGGCGGCCGGGGCCGACGTCATCGTGGCCCAGGGCACCGAGGCCGGCGGGCACACCGGGCAGCGGGCCACCCTGCCGCTGCTGCAGGAGGTGCTGGCCGCGACCGACCGGCCGGTGCTCGCCGCGGGCGGGGTGGCCACCGGTGCGGGGCTGGCCGCCGTCCTGGTTGCCGGCGCCGCAGGGGCCTGGATCGGCACCCCGTTCCTGTCCTGCACCGAGGCGGCCAACTCCCCGGCCGCCCGGGAGCGGATCCGGGCCGCGGGCGGCGACGACACCGTCCTGACCAGCGCGTTCGACATCGCCCAGGGGCTGCCCTGGCCGGCGCGCTGGCCCGGGCGGGCGCTGGTGAACGAGTTCACCCAGCTCTGGCACGGCCGGGAGACCGAGCTGCGCGGCGACACCGCCGCGGCCGACCTCGTCCGCCGCGCCCGGGCGGAGGGCGACCTCGACCACGCGCCGGTCTACGCCGGGGAGTCGGTCGGGCTGGTCACCGCCGAGGAGTCGGCGAGCGACGTCGTCCGCCGGCTGGCCGCCGACGCCCGCAAGGCCCTGGAGCGCGCCCCCCGCCTGCTCGGCTAGCAGAGGGGCGTGCCGATCAGGTCCGGCAGCTCCCGTCCTCGCAGCCCTCGGCGGCGGGGACGGTGGTGAGCGGGTGGGTGTCGGCCCAGGCGCGCTCGAGCAGCTGCAGCAGCTGCTCGGCCGGCTGTGCCCCGGCGGCCCCGTAGGTGCGGTCGACGACGAAGAACGGGACGCCGGTCGCGCCGAGCGCCCGCGCGGTCTCGATGTCGGAGTGGACGGCGGGCAGGTACCGACGGTCGGCCAGCGCGGCCCGGACCTCGTCCTCGGCCAGGCCGACCTCCACGGCGAGCGGCACGAGCCCCTCGACGTCGAACACCGAACGGTGCTCGGTGAAGTGCGCGTGCAGCAGGCGCTCCTTCATCGCATCGCCCAGGCCCCGCTCGGCAGCGAGGTGGAGGAGCTGGTGGGCGAGCAGGGTGTTGCCGCTGACGCCCTGGACGAGGTCGTACTGCAGCCCCTCGGCGGCGGCGACCTCCTCGACCCGGCGCATCTGACCGGCCATCTCCTCGACGCTGCGCCCGTACTTGGCGGCCAGCGCCGGCAGGGTGGGCTCGGTGTGGCCCTCGGGGACGCTCGGGTCGAGCTGGAACGACCGCCAGACCACCTCGACCTGATCGGCGTGCGGGAAGCGGGAGAGCGCCGTCTCCAGCTTGCGCTTGCCGATGTAGCACCACGGGCACACGACGTCGGACCACACCTCGACCTGCATGCCCCGCCCAACCCGCTGGTCGTGCCGGGCATTCCGGTGGTCACCCGGCCGGAGAGGATGCCCGGCTCGCTGATCGACGAGCACCCGCACCGGGTGTCCGGGGGCGACAGCGGCCCGCCGGTCAGCTGAGGCGCTCCTCCAGGTGGACCAGCACCGGGGCCCCGGCCTCGCTCTTGCCGATCCCCGCGCACAGCGCCTTCCGCAGCGGGAGCCAGTGCGGCCCCTGCCCCGAGGGCATGAGCGTGGCGGCGAAGGGGTGCCCGTCCAGGGTGCCGGCGACCTTCACCGCCCGCCGGGTGCCGAGCACCTCGGCCGAGCCCGGCAGCTCCAGGTAGGTGGGGAAGGCGCCGTCCTTCTCGATGACGCAGCGGAAGACGGCGTCGAGCGGCTGGGCGGGGTGCGCTGCGGTGGTCATGCCGGGAAGACCCCCGGGACGGCCGGAACTCATCGCCGAGGAGACCGGGTCGCCGCCCGGGCCCCCGGCACGTGCTCCGCGCCTATCCGGATGATCTCGTCCAGCCGCTCGCGGGCCTGGGTCAGCTCGGCGATCTGCCGGTCGATGCCGTCCCGCTGCTCGACCAGCCGGTCCAGCATCTCCGGCGTCGCGACGCCGGTGTGCACGCACGGCAGCACCTCCAGGACGTCCGCGCTGCCCAGCCCCGCGGCGTACATCTGCTGGATGAACCGGACCCGACCCACGGCGCTCTCCGGGTACCGGCGCTGCCCGCTCGGGGTGCGCTCGGCCTCCAACAGACCCTGCTCCTCGTAGTAGCGCAGCGCCCGCACGCTCACGCCGGCGCGGGCGGCGACCTCTCCGATGCGCAGCACCGGACCCCCTCAGTGATCGACCTCACCATTGACTCTGACGTCAACGTCAGGTCTTAGCGTCCTCGGCAGCCCACCCGAACGCAAGGAGAACCACCATGGACATCACCGGATCCGTCGCCCTGGTCACCGGCGCGAACCGCGGCCTGGGCCGCCACTTCGCCCAGCAGCTGCTCGAGCGCGGCGCAGCCAAGGTCTACGCCACCTCCCGCCGCCCCGAGCTCGTCGACGTCCCGGGCGTGGAGGTGCTGCGGCTGGACGTCACCGACCCGGGGTCGATCGCCGCCGCAGCCGCGGCCGCCGGCGACGTCACGCTGCTGGTCAACAACGCCGGCCTCACGACCCGGGCCGACCTGGTCACCGGCGACCTGGCCGACGTCCGGCTGGAGATGGAGACGCACTTCTTCGGCACGCTGGGCGTCATCCGGGCGTTCGCGCCGGTGCTCGCCCGCAACGGCGGGGGCGCGATCGCCAACGTGCTCTCGGCGCTCTCCTGGTTCTCCACCGCCGGCGCCAACGCCTACAGCGCCGCCAAGGCCGCGGAGTGGAGCCTGACCAACGGCGTCCGGATCGAGCTCACCGAGCAGGGCACGGCGGTCACCGGGGTCGTGCTGGGAGCCGCCGACACCGACATGATGGCCGGCTACACCGGCCCGATGAGCGACCCGGCCGACGTCGTCCGGGCCGCCCTCGACGGCGTCCAGGCCGGCGAGTGGGAGGTGCTGGTCGACGACTGGAGCCGAGGCGTCAAGGCCGCCCTGTCCGCCGACCCCCGCGAGTTCTACGGCCAGCTCGCGATCTGACGGTGTGCGCTGAGTGCCAGGTCCGGCGCGCGGACCTGGCACTCAGCGCACTGGGTCGGTTCCCGTCAGCGGACGCCGACGAGGTCCACCACGAAGACCAGGGTGGCGCCGGGCTTGATGACGCCGCCGGCCCCGCGCTCGCCGTAGGCCTTGTGCGGCGGGATGGTCAGCCGGCGGCGGCCGCCGACCTTCATGCCGACGATGCCCTCGTCCCAGCCCTGGATGACCATGCCGACGCCGATCCGGAACTCCAGCGGGTCGCCACGGTCCCAGGAGGCGTCGAACTGCTCGCCGCCGTCGTGGGTGACGCCCACGTAGTGCGCGCTCACCAGGCTGCCGGCGGTGGCCTCGGCGCCCTCACCGACCACCAGGTCCTCGATCACCAGGTCGGACGGGGCAGGCCCGGTGGGGGGCTCGACGTCGGGACGGGTCAGCTCTGCCACGGGGGTCTCCTCGGGGTCGGCGCCAGGGCTCTCCCGGCGGTTCTGCCCCATCCAACCCGCCCGGCCGTCCGGGGGCACAGCTGGCCTCAGGGCAGGCGCCGCCTGCCGGAGGTAGGTTGCACGCTGCGGGTGGGTCGCTGGCGACCGCCTCCGGGTACAGCGATGCCCGGGCTCGCAGGCGTGCTGGTGTCCCGGCTGGAGGTGTGCGTGGCCCCCGATCCGACCTCTGCCGCGCCGGGGTCACCCTCCGCCGCCGACCTCTTCGCCGGTGGCGGCGAGACCGGCCGGCTGCTGGCCGGGCTCGACTGGTCCGCGACGCCGGTGGGCCCGGTCGAGGGGTGGCCGGCGAGCCTCCGGTACGCCGTCCGCACCATCCTGGCCTCGCGCTTCCCCATGATCCTCACCTGGGGCCCCGAGTACACCCAGCTGTACAACGACGGCTACGCCACCCTGATCGGCGCCAAGCACCCCGGGGCCCTCGGGCGCGACCTGCGGGTCACCCAGGCCGAGGGGTGGGGCGTGCTCCAGGGGCCGGTCGAGCACGCGATCACCACCCGCGAGGCGTCCTGGCTGCCCCGGCTGCCCCTGCTGCTGGAGCGCGCCGGCTACCGCGAGGAGACCTACTTCACCGTCTCCCACGCGCCGGCCTTCGGCGACGACGGGCTCGTCGCCGGGATGCACGCCGTCTGCACCGAGGTGACCAACGAGGTGCTCGGCGAACGGCGCCAGAGACTCCTGCACGAGCTGTCCTGCACCGAGGCGGAGCGCGGGGACGAGGAGGCCGTGCTCGCCGGGCTGTGCCGCACCCTGGGCAGCGACCCGCTCGACGTGCCGTTCGCCGCCGTCTACCTCGACGAGGGCGACGGCCTCCGGCGGGCCGGCACGGTCGGCTGCCCGGCCGACCTGCTGCCCGCGTCCGTCCCCGACGCCGCCGCGCTGCCCGGACCGGTCGGCGGGCTGGGGCTGGTCGGCGGGTTCTGGCAGGACCCGGTGCGCGATGCCGCCGTGCTGCCGCTGGGCGGCGCCGCGGGTGAGGAGCGGATCGGCGTCCTGGTCGCCGGGATCAGCCCGAACCGCGCACTGGACCCCGAGTACCGCACCTTCCTGGACCTGGTCGCCGGGCAGTTCACCAGCGCCCTGGGCAACGCCCGGGCGTTCGAGTCCGAACGGCAGCGGGCCGAGTCGCTGGCCGAGCTCGACCGGGCGAAGACGGCGTTCTTCTCCGACGTGAGCCACGAGCTGCGCACCCCGCTCACCCTGCTGCTCGGGCCGATCAGCGACGTCCTGGCCGACACCTCCGACCAACTGCCCCGCGGAGCCCGCGACCAGCTGGAGCTGGCGTTGCGGAACGGGCAGCGCCTGCAGCGCCTGGTCAACGACCTGATGGACGTCGCCAGCATCGAGGCCGGCCGGGCCGAGGCCGTCCGGGTGGAGACCGACGTCGCCGCCTTCACCGCCGAGCTGGCCGGGGTGTTGCGGGCCGCCGCCGAGCGGGCCGGCCTGCAGCTGTCGGTCGACTGCCCCCCGCTGGACCGGCCGGTGCACGTCGACCCGCGGATGTGGGAGAAGGTGGTCCTCAACCTGCTCACCAACGCGGTGAAGTACACCTTCGTCGGCCGCATCGAGCTGACCCTGCGCGGTGAGGCCGACCAGGTGGTCCTCACCGTCGCCGACACCGGGATCGGCATCCCGGCCGCCGAGCTGCCGCTGGTGTTCGACCGCTTCCACCGGGTGCGGGGCTCCTCGGCACGCACCCGGGAGGGCACCGGGATCGGGCTGGCCCTGGTCCGCGAGCTGGTCGGCCTGCACGGCGGCACCGTGACGGTGGAGAGCGAACCGGGCGCCGGGAGCACCTTCACCGTCGCCGTCCCCTACGGCAGCCCCGACACGTCCGCCGACGCGGTCGCGTCGGCCACCCCCTCGGTGACCGCGCACGGCACCGCCGCCTCCTGGGTCGCCGACGTGACCCCCGACGAGCTGCCGGACGCGCCCTCCGACGCGACGGCCACGATCCTGGTCGTCGACGACAACGCCGACATGCGCAGCTACCTGACGAGGCTGCTGGCGCCGATCTGGCGGGTGCGGACCTGCACCAACGGTGAGGAGGCACTGGCGGCCGCGGCCGAGCACCGGCCCGACGTCGTCCTCACCGACGTGATGATGCCGCGCGTGGACGGCTTCGAACTGCTGCGCCGGCTGCGCGCCGACCCCGCCACCCGCACCATCCCGGTGATCATGCTGACCGCCCGGGCCGGTCAGGAGGCCGCGGTCGAGGGGTTCGCCGCCGGGGTCGACGACCACCTCGCCAAGCCGTTCCAGGCCGCCGAGCTGATCGCCCGGGTGCGCGTCGCGGTCGAGCGGGGCTCGGGTGCCCGCGACGCAGCCGCCGCCGGACCGGTCCCCGTTCCGCCGGTGCCGACGCCGCCCGTCCCGGCCGGACCGGCCGAGGTCCGTGCGCTGGTGCCGGTCTGCCGGCCGCCGGCCACGCCCCGGCACCCGACGACCGCACCGGTGCTCCAGGAGCACTGGCGTTTCCCCGCCGTACCCCGGGCCATCCCCGGGCTGCGCCGGGCCCTGCGCCGGGTCCTGACCGCCGCCGGGCTGGACGAGGACCAGGTCTACGACCTGCTGCTGGCCGCCTGCGAGGCCGCCACCAACGCGGTGGAGCACGCCCAGCACCCGACCCAGCCGGTCATCGAGGTGACCATCGAGGCCTCCGTCGACGGCGTGGAGATCACCGTGCGGGACCACGGGCAGTGGCGGGAACGGGTGCCGAGCATGGACCGCGGGCGGGGGGCGACGTTGATGACCGCGTTCGCCGACGTCACCGTCGTCCCCGGCCCGGAGGGCACCACCGTGACGATCAGGAGCCCTCGGACGCCTCCGCTGCCTGGTCCCGGCGGCTAGGTCCCCCGTTGCCGACGGCCGGCCGGCCGTCGGCGGACGGCGCGTCGGCCCGGGAGGCACCGCCGGTCCGGAGACGGAGGCCCCGCGGACGCGGTTCTGGCTCCTCGCCGCCCTTGCGGTCGGCCAGGGCGACGGCGATCGCGTACACCACGGCGGCCAGCGGCACGGCGATCACCGCCCCACCGATCCCCCACAGCAGGCCGCCGACGGTGAGGGCGTAGACGATCCCCAGGGGGTGCAGGAAGACGGTCCGCCGCATGATCAGCGGCTGCAGGAGGTTGCCCTCGATCTGCTGGACCACGACCACTGCACCCAGCACGAGCAGGGCGTCGGTCAGCCCGCCCGCGGCAAAGGCGACCACCACCGCGGCCAGCCCCGCCACGAATGCACCGACGACCGGGATGTAGGCGCCGAGGAAGGTCAGCACGGCCAGGGCGAAGGCGAGCGGCACGCCGATGAGCAGCAGCGCCAGGCCGATGCCGACGGCGTCGATGAGCGCGACGGCCGTGGTGCCCCGCAGGTATCCACCCAGGGTGTGCCAGGCGCCGTTCCCCGCGTCGTCGGCGGCCGCCCGGCGGTCGGCCGGCACGATCCGGAGGCACAGCCGCCAGATCCGGGCCCCGTCGTAGATCAGCCAGAACGCGGTGAACAGGGCGAGGACCAGCCCTGCCGCCACGGTGACCGCGGTCGTGGCACCGGTCACCACCATCCCCGGCCCGCCGGCGCCACCCCCGAACCCGCCGGTCAGCTGGGCGATCAGCCCGTCGATGATCGAGTTGACCCGTTCCCGGGGCAGGCCGAGCGTCTCGACCAGGCTGGTGCGCACCCGGTCCAGCCCGCTGACCAGGGTGGGGCGCAGGCTGGCCCACTCCCGGGCGACCCGTTGCTGCAGGAAGTAGCCGACCCCGCCCAGCAGGACGAGGAAGAGCACCATCACCAGCCAGGTCGCCGCCAGGCGGGGCAGCCCGGTCCGGTCCAGCCAGGAGGCGACCGGCCGCAGGAGCGCGGTCAGCAGCAGACCGCCCAGGAAGGTGAGCACCACGGTGCCCAGGACGACGGCCAGCTGCACCGCGAAGTAGACGACGGCGCCGATCGCCAGCGTCCAGAGGCACCACATCCCGGCGGTCCGGACCCCAGCGGGCACACCGGCGTCGGTCGCCGTCCCCGCCTGTCCGCTGGCGGAGGCGTCGGTCGGCGGGCCCGCCGACGGTGGCTGGTCGTGCTGCGATGACACGTGCGTCTCCTTCCCCGGGACGAGCGGGGACCGGCGCTGGATCCCCCGGTGCTGAGGAGATGGGCGTGCCCGGCGAGTCCGCGTGGCACGCCGGTGGCGCGGCCCTCTCCTGCCCAGTCGATCCCCGGCCGACACCGAACCCGGCCGGACTCACAGGCAGCCCAGCGGGCTGCTCTCCCGTCAGCCCAGCGGGCTGCTCTCCCGTCAGCCCAGCGGGCTGCTCTCCCGTCAGCCCAGCGGGCTGCGCGGGAGCATCGTGTTGCTGATGATCCGCTTCTGGATCTCGCTGGTGCCCTCGAAGATCGTGGTGAGCCGGGCGTCCCGCCAGTGCCGCTCCACCTGCCGTTCGGTGGTGTAGCCGTTGCCACCGTGCAGCTGCATGGCCTGGTTGGTGACCCGCACCGCCATCTCGGTGGCCTGCAGCTTCACCATCGCCGCCTCCCGCTCGCACGGCACGCCCTCGTCGAGCAGGTGGGCCACCTGGCGGTAGAACGCCCGCGCCTGCTCCACGTCCGCGGCCATCTCGGCCAGCGCGAACCGCAGCGCCTGGAAGTCACCGATCGGGTGGCCGAACTGCGCGCGCTCCTGCAGGTAGAGCACGCAGTCCTCGACCGCGGCCCGGGCCAGGCCGACGGCGCGGGCGGCGGTGTGCACCCGGGCGGTGTTCAGGAAGGCCTGCGCCTCGCGGAACCCGGCGCCGGAGTCCGAGCCGCCCTCGCCGGGGGCGACGATCAGGTCCGCGGCCGGGATGCGGACCCCGTCGAAGGTGAGGTCCCAGGTCAGGAAGCCGTGGTAGCCGACCTTGTCGATGGCGTGGCCGGACAGCCCGGGCGGGAACGCGCCGCGCTCCTTGACCAGCAGCAGGTTCCGCAGCCCCCGGGAACGGGACTCCCCCGGCTGCGGATCGGCCACCCGGACCAGCACCTGGATGAAGTCGGCGGCCTTGGCGTTGCCGCACCAGCGCTTGCGCCCGGTGACCACCCAGTCGTCGCCGTCGCGCACCGCGCGGGTCTGCACGTTCGCCAGGTCAGAGCCGGCCTCGGGCTCCGACAGCGCCACCGCGCCGATCCAGGAGCCACCGGCGCTGCGCCGCAGCAGCTCTCGGCGGCGGTCGGGGTCGGCGACCGCCGTCCCCATGCCCTGCGACCGGGCCAGGATGCTGGCCACGCTCATCCACGCCCGGGCCAGCTCCTCGCTGACCATGCAGTACTCGAAGACGCCGAGCCCCAGCCCACCGTCGGCCGCGGCAACGGTGATGCCGAACCACCCGAGCTCGCCGAGCCGTTCGAGGAGGTGCTGCGGGATCTCGCCCTTCTGCGGGTCGAGCTCGTTCGCGACCGGCAGCACCTCGTCCATGGCGAACCGGCGCGCCTGCTCCATCAGCGCGGCCCGCTCGGGCGTGTGCCACGGGGAGTGCAGGACGGGTGGCTGGGGCGGCCAGGTGTCGTCGATCTCGGCGGGGCGGCTGGCGGTCGACGTCATCGTCGGTGCCTCCTGGTTCGGGGGAGTCCGGATCGACCTACTGTCGGGTAACCAGCGCCCCGATGCACGCCTACGTGACCGAGGCAACAGCTCCACCCAGCGTGACGGACCGGTCCGCGCCGACCGCGACATGCCGGACGACGCCACCCGGTCGGTGACGACGCGCCGCGAGGCGACGTGCACAGCGCCGATCCAGGCTCTGTCGCGCCTTGACCACCTCCTCGCGGCGGGACGAGCGTGCGCCTGGTCCGGAGGGCCGAGTGACCCTCCGCCGGTCACCCGGAGGTCCGACATCGCCGTCTACCTGTACCGCTGCACCCACCACGGCACGACCGAGGCCCGCTGCGCCATGGGCGCCGCTCCACCCACGGTCCCGTGCCCCACCTGCGGCTCGACCGCCGCCCGGGTGTTCACCGCACCCCGCCTCTCGTTCGGCTCCCCGGTGCGTCGTGGGCTGCTCGAGCGCACGGAGCGCACCAGCGACCAGCCCGACGTCGTCTCCGCCCCGCCCCCCGGTCCGCGCGCCGGCCGCCGGGCCGACGTGCTGCGCAACCCGGCCCTGAGTCGGCTGCCGCGGCCCTGAGGTCGCTCTCCTGCCGATCCGACGGCGAACCCGACCCACCCCCGGCGGCGTGCGGCCCCGCACCGGACCGCCGGCCAGACGCCCGCAGCCCGACCCGAGCCCAGGAGCCAGCCATGCCCGAGCGCCTGTTCCCCCTCGACTCCAGCAAGCCGTTCACCGAGCAGCAGCACATCGGCCACAACCGCTGGCACCCCGACATCCCGGCCCAGGTGACCGTCCGGCCCGGGGACACCTTCCGGGTCGACTGCCGCGAGTGGTTCGACGGGGCGATCCACAACGACGACTCCGCCGACGACATCCGGGACGCGCCGCTGTCCACGGTGCACGTGCTCAGCGGCCCCTTCGCCGTGGAGGGTGCCGAGCCCGGTGACCTGCTGATCGTCGACATCCTCGACGTCGGGCCGATCCCGCAGGAGGACTCCGGCCCGCTCGCCGGGCAGGGCTGGGGGTACACGGGCATCTTCGCCAAGCAGAACGGCGGCGGCTTCCTGACCGACCAGTTCCCCGACGCCTACAAGGTGATCTGGGACTTCGCCGGGCAGACCGCGACCTCCCGGCACGTCCCGCACGTGTCGTTCACCGGCATCGTGCACCCCGGCCTGATGGGCACCGCGCCGTCGGCGGAGCTGCTGGCCCGCTGGAACCGGCGCGAGGGTGCGTTGATCGCCACCGATCCCGACCGGGTCCCGCCGCTGGCGCTGCCCCCGCTGCCGCAGGACGCCATCCTGTCCGGCCTGACCGGGGCCGAGTTCGACCGCGTCGCCGGCGAGGCCGCCCGCACCGCTCCGCCGCGGGAGAACGGCGGCAACCAGGACATCAAGAACCTGACCAAGGGCAGCCGGGTCTTCTACCCCGTCTACGTCCCCGGGGCGAAGCTGTCGCTGGGCGATCTGCACTTCTCCCAGGGCGACGGCGAGATCACCTTCTGCGGGGCGATCGAGATGGGCGGCTTCATCGACCTGCACGTCGACCTGATCAAGGGCGGCATGGAGACCTACGGGGTCGGCGAGAACGCCATCTTCATGCCCGGCAACGTCGACCCCCGGTACGAGAAGTGGCTGGCCTTCTCCGGGACGTCGGTGACGCTGGACGACGAGCAGCGCTACCTGGACTCGCACCTGGCCTACCAGCGGGCCTGCCTGCACGCGATCGACTACCTGACGAAGTTCGGCTGGTCGCCCGAGCAGGCGTACATGATCCTCGGCGCCGCGCCGATCGAGGGCCGGCTGTCCGGGGTCGTCGACATCCCCAACTCCTGCGCCACCGTCTACCTCCCCACCGGGATCTTCGACGTCGACGTCACCCCCTCGGCGTCCGGACCGACGCGGATCGACCCGGGCATGGGCGTCCCCCGATCGAGCTTCTGACCGCCCGCCCCGAGTCCTGAGGAGCAGCGATGCCGCGGCCCACCGACCACGAGCTCTTCGACCTGGGGGACGTCGTCCTGCAGGGCGGCGCGACCCTGCGCGGAGCCCAGCTCGCCTACAAGACGTACGGCACGCTGAACGCCGAGAAGTCCAACGTGATAGTGCACCCCACCTGGTACAGCGCCTGGCACGACGCCAACGAGTGGTCGGTCGGACCGGGCCTGGCCTGCGACCCCGACGAGTACTTCATCGTGATGCCCAACCAGCTGAACAACGGCCTGTCGACGTCGCCGAGCAACACCCCGCCGCCCTACGACGGGCCTGCCTTCCCGCCGGTCACCTTCTACGACCAGGTCGACGTGCAGCACCGGCTGCTCACGCAGAAGTGGGGGATCGAGACCGTCGAGCTGGTCCTCGGCTCCTCCATGGGCGCCGGCCAGACCTACCAGTGGGCGGTCAGCCACCCCGAGATGGTGAAGCGGGCGGCGCCGATCGTCGGGTCGGCGGTCACCAGCGAGCACAACCAGGTCTTCCTGAAGAGCCTGCGCGCCGCCCTCACCCTCGACCCGGCGTTCGCGGGCGGCCGCTACCGGCCCGACGCGCTCCCCACCGCCGGCTTGCGGGCCTTCGCCCGGATCTACGCCGGCTGGGGCCTGTCGCAGGCCTTCTACTGGCAGCGCGAGTATCGCAACCTGGGCTTCTCCTCCCTCGAGGACTTCCTCGTCGGGTTCTGGGAGGGCTTCTGGCTCGACGACCGGGACCCCAACGACCTGCTGGGGATGCTGTGGACCTGGGAGCACGGCGACGTCGGGAAGACCCCGGGCTTCGACGGCGACACCGAGGCGGCGCTGCGCTCGATCCGCTGCCCACTGCTGGCCATGCCGGCCAGGACCGACCTGTACTTCCCGCCCGAGGACGAGGAGTGGGCGTCGCAGTTCATCCCGAACGGTGAGGTCCGGGTGATCCCGACGATCTACGGGCACTTCGCGGGCCTGGGTCAGCATCCGGCCGACAACGAGTTCATCGACCGGGCCCTGAAGGAACTGCTGGCCCGCGCGGCCTGAGCGGGGTCAGAGCTCCTGAGCCGGGTGCGGGTCGTCCACCGAGGGCTCGTCGGCGAACAGCGGCGGCAGGAACCGCAGCATCAGCACCGACCAGGTGGCGTGGGTGAGCACCGGCGCCTGGATGCCGCCGGTGACCCGCCGCTGCAGCGCGAACATCAGGCCCATCGGCACCGAGGCGATCACCAGCGCCGGGTTGCGGGTCGCGACGGTGGCCAGCGTGTAGACGGCGGAGGACTTGAGCACCGGGTGGTGGACGCCGGCCGCCGCGTACAGAGCCCCGCGGAAGAAGACCTCCTCGGCGATGCCGTTGGCCAGCGTCGTGGTGAGCACCAGCGGTGCGGAGCCCTGCTGGGCGTAGCGCAGCACCCGGGAGATCGCCGCGTCCAGCGGCGGGATGCGCTTGGCGACCAGCGCCGCGCCGTAGAAGGACGCGAAGGCCGCCGCCCCGGCCACGACCGGGGTGAGCAGCGGACGCCGCAACGTGGCCTTCGGGGTCTGCACCCAGCCCAGGTGCAGCGGCCCGGAGGCGAGGCCGCCGGCCACCCAGGTGCCCGCCACGCCGAGGGTCAGCGCGTAGAACGACGTCGAGCCCGGCTTCTGCGACAGCGACACCCCGAGCAGCCCGGCGCCGGCCAGCGAGACCCCGGCGGTCACCCGCCGGCGACGGCGGAAGGCCTCGTCGGACTCGCGGTGGTCGCGCGGCACCTTGTCCACCAGCCAGGACGGCGCCCGGCGCAGCAACCGGGTCAGCCGGGCGTCGGACAGCACCGCCTGCCCCGGCCGCCGCTCGGTGCGGGTCATCCGGCCAGTCCCGCCGTCTTCGACCCCCGGGCGTCCCGGCGCGCCCGGGCGCGTTCGCCCAGCGCGGTCAGCACCGCCTCGTCGTAGGGCATCGGCTCGAACGGGACGACCCGGCGGATGGAGTCGTCCTTCACCACCACCTCGTTGGTCATCGAGTCGATCAGCGACCGGCCGGTCTGCACGTCGACGTCGGTGACCAGCGACAGCCAGTAGGAGGAGAGCTTCGGGCTCAGCAGCGGCACCGGGACGATCAGCAGCCGGCGCCCCTGGATCTCCGCGACCCGGGTGAGCATCTCCAGGTACTCCAGCACCTCGGGGCCGCCCACGTCGAACGCCCGGCCCTCGGCCTCCGGGGCCTCCAGCACCCCGACCAGGTACCGGACGACGTCCGCGATCGCGATCGGCTGGGTCCGGGTGTGCACCCAGCGCGGGGTGACCATCGCCGGCAGGTGGGCGACGAGCTGCCGGGTCATCTCCCAGGAGACCCCACCGTGGCCGACCACGATCCCGGCCCGCAGCGCGGTGACCGGCACGCCGGTCTCGCCCAGCAGCCGCTCGACCTGGCGACGGCTGCGCAGGTGGGCGGAGAGGTCGTCGGAGTCGTTGCCGAGCCCGCCCAGGTACACGATCCGGCGGATCCCGGCATCGGCTGCGGCCCGGGCGAAGGAGCGGGCGGCCTTGGCGTCCTTCTCCTGGAAGTCCGCCGAGTCCAGCGAGTGGACCAGGTAGTAGGCGGCCTCGCAGTCGGCGAGCGCGGCGCGCAGCGACGCCTCGTCACCGACGTCCCCCTGCACCGCCGTGCCGGCCCCGGAGTAGCTGTCCGGGTGCCGGGTCATCGCCCGGACCTCGTGCCCGGCCTCCTCCAGAGCAGGCGCCAGCCTGCTGCCGACGAACCCCGACGCCCCAGTGACCAGTACTCGCACCACCCCAGCCTCCCGGTCAGGCCGGTCGGGCGCGACTCAGGGGCACACCACCCACCCAGCAGGCGGGCTCCGGCGGCGCGATGATCACCCCATGACCGACCCCGGCGAGGACCGCAACGTGCTCGGTGGCCCGCTGGAGCCGTGCAGCACCGACCCGATGACCGGCTTCACCCGGGACGGGTCGTGCCGCACCGGCCCGGCCGACCTGGGCAGCCACACGGTGTGCGCGGTGGTCTCCGCCGAGTTCCTCCAGATGCAGCGCGAGCTGGGCAACGACCTGGTCACCCCGCGCCCGGAGCACTCCTTCCCCGGCCTGCGACCCGGCGACCGCTGGTGCGTGGTCGCCGTCCGCTGGTTCCAGGCCCTCCAGGCCGGTGCGCCGGCCGGCGTGGTGCTGGCCGCCACCAACGCCCGGGCCCTGGAGGTCGTGCCGCTGGACGCGCTCCGGTCCCAGGCCGTCGACGTCCCGGACGACCTCTCCTCGCTCTGACCTGCAGTGCTGGTCCAGGATGGGCCGGTGACCGACCGCCCGCCGCTGCCCCCGTTCACCGCCGAGACCGCCGCCGCGAAGGTGCAGGCGGCCGAGGACGCCTGGAACAGCCGTGACCCCGAGCGGGTCTCCCTGGCCTACACCGAGGACTCGGTGTGGCGGAACCGGGACACCTTCCTCACCGGCCGCGCCGAGATCGTCGCCTTCCTCACCGCCAAGTGGGCGCGCGAGCAGGACTACGTGCTGCGCAAGTCGCTGTGGGCGTTCTCCGACGACCGGATCGCCGTCCGGTTCCAGTACGAGTGGCACGACGCCGCCGGGCAGTGGTGGCGCAGCTACGGCAACGAGAACTGGGAGTTCGACGCGCACGGGCTGATGCGGCGGCGGGAGGCCAGCATCAACGACGTCCCGATCACCGAGGCCGAGCGGCGGCTGACCGGTCCGCGCACCCCGGACGAGCCGGAGATCCCGCTGCACTGAGCCGCCGAGTGGCGACCTGTGCGCGCCTCGCCCCCCCGGGAGGCGTACAGGACTCGTCACTCGGCGTTGGTCAGCCCCGGGCCGTGGCGGCGAGGACCAGGTCGACGGTCTCGGCCGGCACGTCCCACATCGGGAAGTGGCCGGAGCCGTCGAACCAGTGCAGCTCGGCGTCAGGGAAGGCCTCGACGGCCCGCGCCGCCTGGCGGGCGAGGGTCACCCGGTCCCGCCGTCCCCAGCCGATGGTCAGCCGGCCGGGCAGCGACCCGGCCGGGGCGCCCTGCTGGCGGGGCCCGCGGGCGAGGTCGGTGAGGACGGCGTCGAAGGAGGGCGACAGCGCGTACCCGGTCAACTCGCGGGTGACCACGTCTGGGTCCAGCGCCCACGGACGGGCGGAGAACTGGGCCAGCAGCGCCGTCCGCCCGGCCGGGTTGCCCAGCACGGCAGGGAGCGCCGGCCGCACCCGGCGCACCAGCGCGATCGAGGCGCGCAGGCTCGCGAGGAAGACCGCAGCCTCCCGGTCGGTCCAGAACCCGCCCGGGTCGAGGGCGACGGCATCCCCGCCCAGCCCCCGCCGGGACAGCTCCAGCACCATCCGGGCCCCGAGCGAGCTGCCGACCAGCGGGGCGTCGGCCAGCCCCTCGGCCCGGAGCCAGTCGGCCACGGCGTCGGTGAGCGAGCCGAAGGTGGGGTCCGCCAGTGGTGGGGTGTCGCCGGCGAAGCCGGGCAGGTCCACCGCCACCACCTCGCGCGCCGCGGCCAGGCCGGGGAGCACCGGGTCCCAGGAGCGCCAGGACCCACCGAGCCCGTGCACGAGGACGAGGGGGTCGCCGGAGCCGGTCCGGTGCGTTGCGAGGTCCATCGCCGTCCCCTACCCCGGCGGTGCTGCGGCACCCCACAGCCGGTCCCGAGGATGATGCGAGGGGTCGGGTGCACCGGAGGGCGCCGGGTCCGACAGCATGTGCGGTCCGGGGACACGGTGGACGCCCAGGTGAGGAGCGCGGACGGTGAGCACGTCGAGGAGCAACCGGGTGCGGGCGGCGATCGGCACGGTCAGCCTGACCGGTGCGGCGATGGGCTTCCTGTCCGCCTGCGGCACCGGAGGCGAGGAGCAGGAGGCCGAGCGGGTCTACTGCGTCGACGACCAGGACCAGGTCGTCGACGAGGAGCAGTGTGAGGAGGCCGAGCGCAACGGCGGCTTCATCGGCGGGGTGCCCTACTTCTTCCTGCTGGGTGGCTTCGGCGGCAACCGGTACGCGGTCGGGCAGACCATCCCGCAGCAGTACACCGGTGCCGCGACCCGGGTGAACCCCGCCGACACCACCGCGCGGACCCGGGCCGGGCTGCCCGGCAGCGGCCGGGTGACCTCCGGCACCCGGATCTCCGGCGGGATCGGCTCGGGCCGGGTCGGGAGCGGGAGCGTCGGCTCATGAGACGGCTCTACGGCACGGCCCGGCGCGGCTGGGAGGCCGAGATCGAGAGCCAGGGGCTGGTCTACAACAAGACGACCGTCCCGGGCGGTGAGACCCGCTCGTACTGGCGCGAGGACGTGTTCTACGACTTCACCGCCGCCCAGATCGACCACCTGGCCGACGTGACCGACCAGCTCTTCGCCGCCTGCGTGGAGGCCGGTGATGTGGCGCTGGCCGACGAGCGGCTGCTGGACCGGATGCGGATCCCGCGCGACGCCCGCGAGGTCATCAAGGCCACCTGGGAGGCCGAGCCGCCCAGCGTCTACGGCCGCTTCGACCTGTGGTGGGACGGCGAGGGCGCCGTCCGGCTGCTGGAGTTCAACGCCGACACCCCGACCTCGCTGGTCGAGGCCGCGGTCGTGCAGTGGGCCTGGCACCTGGAGACCGGCCAGGGCCGCGACCAGTGGAACCAGCTGGACGACCGACTGGTGGACGCCTGGCGGCGCAACCTGTCCCGCTGGGAGGCCGAGCACGGCCGCCGTCCCCGGGTGCACCTGGCCTGGACCGACGGCGACCGCAGCGGTGAGGACTGGATGACGGTGGCCTACCTGGCCGACACCGTCCAGCGGGCCGGCTACGAAACGGTGGTGCTCACCACCGAGGAGCTCGCCCTGGACACCGGGGACGCCCGGTTCTACGACCCCAAGGGCAACCGGATCGACGTCCTCTTCAAGCTCTACCCCTGGGAGTGGCTGCTCGAGGACGCGTACGGCCCCTCGGTCATCGCCGACCTGTGGACCCCCGACGGCACGACCTGGATCGAGCCGATCTGGAAGATGCTGTGGTCGAACAAGGGGCTGCTGCCGGTGCTGTGGCAGCGCTACGCCGACGACCCGGTGATCGGCAAGCACCTGCTCCGGGCGTACTTCGCCGACGATCCCCGGGCGGCCGAGCTGGAGCAGACCGGCTACGCCCGCAAGCCGCTGTTCGGCCGGGAGGGCAACAACGTCGAGCTGTTCGCCCCCGGGGGCGAGCCCCTGGCCTCACTCGGTGGGAAGTACGGCGCGGAGGGCTGGGTCGTGCAGCAACTGTGCGCACTCCCGGACTTCGCCGGCCCCGACGGCCCGCACCACCCGGTGCTCGGCACCTGGGTGGTCGACGGCGAGGCCGCAGGCCTGGGCATCCGCGAGTCCGACGGGCTGATCACCGACGACCTGTCGTTCTTCGTGCCGCACACCATCGACCACCGCCGCCCGCCGAACACCACCTGGTCGGCCTGAGTCCGACCGCCGTCACGGTGCGGGTGGGCACGCCTTCAAGGGCAAGACATCAGGCAGACGCACCGCAGCAAGTAGCCAGATCTAGTGCACAGATTGCTACGGTCGCCCCGATTCGAACCGCGAGGCAGCGACCTTGCTACGACTGCGTGAAAACCGGCAAACCATTTGGAAGTGTCTGAAGTCGTGGCCGCGTACGCCACCGCCCCGACGAAGTAGCCGTAGGCATTCACTCTCGGGGACTGTTTCAGCCCGCCGAGTCCCCGCAGCACCAGTCCTAGGGCTCCAAGAAGCACCACAAGGACTATTCCGACGACGAGCCCGGTTCCCGGACGTGTACTGACCCGGGCGACCACCCGGGGGCCACGATCGATACGGCACCAAGAAATTGGCCAAGTGTTGTGCCACCGCGACAGGGCGGCGTGCTGCACCGGGTCCATCTAAACCTTTACCGCACGGTAGTCGGCCCAGCGAACTTAACGGCGCGACGCGAGGCAGGCACCGCCACAGGTGCATGCCCCCGGGCCTCCATGGCAAGAAGGAAAGCTAGAGCTACTACACAGGTTTCTGAAAGGACTAGAAGTTCAGCTTCAGCCGCCTAACACCAAGATCACGCCGGACGGCAACTCGCAAGTCGTCCACAGCGTCGCCGGGAACGGAGGCGCCTCTAGCCGCTCCTCCAGCTGCTGACCTTCGAACGCATGCTCCATCCTCCTGTAGTCCGCCTGCAGGCCGACATAGACGTCGACCATGAGCGCGGCCACTCTTGTTGGCGCGGAGAGGTTGACCTTCAGCACAGCCAGCCGAGCTGCATTCAGTGCGTCCAGGGCTTCCTGCAGAGGCGGTGTTGGCGTCTCCGCGTCAGACGGCACAGGCCCCTGATCCTCCTACAACCAGCATGCATCCACCAAGGCCCGATGAAGAGAGTCAAGCGCGGCCATCGCCTCCACGTAGGGATCACGCCTCGTCGCGTCGTGTCGATGCCTTAGATCGAGCAGCTTGGTGCCCAGGGTGACCCGGCCAGTGAGTACAGCACCACCGAAGGCGCTCGCGTCAGGAGAACCCACAGGGGCGTGTCGACGTTCACGGGAGCAATCCTGCCGCCTGCGTGCATGCGCGGCTCCTGCGACAGTGTGCGTAGCGGCAAGTAGGCACGGCCGGTCCGCAGGTGGCGGCCCCACCGACGGCAGTGCGCTGCCTGGATTCGCCGAACGATTCCTGCGAGAGCACGCTTTCAGCGCAGCCCGTTGGCTCAGCGCCAACTACGGCGAGACTTCAAGCCGCCCCAGGCGGCTGCAGGACGGACAAGCCAACTACCCGAGGAGATCCTGCGCCATGGCTAGTCGCAAGCGAAAGGCGCGCCTGCGAGAGCGCCAGGGCTCCCTCGATCGTGCGGCCCGCCTTGCTGCGACTCGGACGCGGAGTGAAGAAGACATCTTGAAAGCCCTCGCGGTCGCCGACGCTAAGAGTTCCCGGATCTACCGCCCCAGTTACTTAGTGTTCTACGCACTGATCATCCTCGGCGCTCTCTTCAGCGTCACCGTCGCGACTTTGGCAATCCATGACCACTGGTCGGCCGGACTGACCGGAGTTGCGCTGGCCCAGCGTATCGTCGAGAGTCTTTTGGTATCAGCTTGGCTCCTAGTTCCATTTCTGCTACTTGCCTTGCTTGCATTCTTCAGCGCGCACAAAGGTGCGATGCGGCGATCCGCCCCCCATGATGCACTGCTTTGGCTCGGCATTGCCGTGGGAGATCTTGATATGGGTTGCACGACTGGAGCCACGCTCGACCGCAGGGCAAGGATGAACCGACGTTTTGAAGCCTTAGCGAGAGTGTTTGAACGCATACCACATCACCTAGATCCAGGTGATCCAGTCGCAACACAGAATTTTGAGCACTGGGCGAAAGGCATCGCCACCCGGTTACGACGGTTCAAGACTCTGAGCCCGCTACACTACCCGTTAATACTGAAGGAGTTGACCCGGGACTTCGCGCATGTCCTGGCAAACGATTGGCACTTGGTGCGCACCGTTACGCCGGCACCGATGCCAGCCGGTCCGTCCTGGCGGACACGAATCCTGGTGGGAGCCGTCGCCGTCGCGTGCTTCATCGGCGCCACGATCCTCGCCGCGCTCGATATCGGCTCCTACACGTTGCCCGTAATCACGGCCTTGACCGCTTTCGGAGTCCTCGCCTTGGCACGCGCTGGGCTCACTCCAAGCCTCATGTCGGATGTTAGAGAAGCGGTTGAAGTCTTTCGGTCCATTCGCAATCCCTAGCCACGACGACCTCTCCAGCCCGGAAAGTGGCACTCGACACGCGTACTCGACATAGGCGGCACCAATCAAGCGACCGGGTGCAGCCAACGCCGACGCGTGGTGTCGTGGCGTCTAGCTCGACGAGGTCTCAACTACACGAACCGCCGGACGATCCCGTCGTTGTAGTCGCTCACACGGTCAAGCTATGTCAGAGGCTGGCCCTGCGTCGGCGGCTCCAACCGACCGATTCGCGGCTGCCTACTCGTCGAAGCTTGACTCCGCCAGGTCCAGGCGCTCCTCCCTGGCGCAGCTCGCCGACCACCAGCCGCGCGGGGTGCATCTGCTACGCGCCCACGATCTACACGACCAGCTCCGTCGTGCTCATGCGTCTCCTTCGGCCGGCTCAACATTCCAACGACGCAAGACCCAGCCGCCGCGCATCTCCTGCCAGAGAGCCGCCCAGCGCACCGCGAGGTCGCTCAGCTCGTCGGCCAGTCGCTCAACGTCAGTCACGGCGAACATCTGCTCTTGCAGGAGCGAGCCGGTGCGAGAAGGCATGCAAAATAACGGCGTCTCAGAGTCCCAGTTGCCCCAGGGCCGCGAGATCAGGTCGTCTTCCAGCACACCGTTACGGCGGAACCATCCATGCACCACAAAGTTCCGAAGCCCACTCAACCTTCGCCCCTGGGCCACCAGTGCGTAGAAGCCTTTGTGCTGGCCGGCCGCGTACTCGCGGTTGTACGGGTCTGTTTCGGACAAGAGCCGCGACGCCGACCGCAACAGCCACTCGGTCGACTGCCTCTCCCACAAGACCCCGGCCCACAGGTGGCCGACGAAGTCCGCCAGCATCTCTGGCAGCAGGTCTTCGAGTTGGGCACTGCTTGCCGCTACGTGACCGATTGCCAACAGCAGCCGATCGGAGTACGCCGGATCAGCAAGGGGCGGTCGATGCAGCTCAGAGACGGAGTTTTCTTCAGCCACGCCGCCGGCGCGGTACGGCCGACGTCAGCGCGGCGTGACCCCGACCGACTCGGCGTCGAAGTTGCGCCGTCCCCGGCCCGGCGAATGCAGCGTGACCGTCCTCAGCGCGTCGACCACGGCGCGCTGACGGCCGGGGTCGAGCACCGCCCACACGGCTCGCACGTCTCCGGCGTTGACCAGCGGCCCGTACTGGAGCGCACCCAGCAGCAGGTTGGCCTGCCGCTTGGGCCGCGGCAGGGTGCCGAGGAAGGCCAGCACCTCGGCGTCCTCGGCGACCGCGGCGGCGAGCGCGGCGTACCGCGGCGAGAGCGGCGCGGCCTCCACCTGCGCGAACCAGCGGTAGTGGTCGGCCAGGTCGGTGAGCTCCTCGTCGAGCGACCTCATGTGGTCGTCAGGTCGCGCGAGGCGCCGGCTGAGCGGGCCAGCTCCTCACGGGTCGGCTCGACCAGCACCCGGCCGTCGGGGGTGAGCACGACCGGGGAGCCGGCGTCCTCGGCGCCGATCTCGGCGAGCAGCCGGGCGGCGGCGGCGTCCTCGGCCGGGTCCAGCCAGGTGTGCGGCACACCGTCCTCGGCCAGCTGGGCCTGCAGTGCGGCGCTGGCCGGCCACCGCCGGTCGCCGACCACCCGCAGCCCGCTCGCCTGTCCGATGAGCATCGCCCGGCGCAGCAGGAACGACCGGGTGATGACGTCGGCCAGCCCGCGGTCCCGGGTGAAGACGGCGCGCAGCTGCTCCAGGCTGAGCACCAGCACCTCGCCGTCCTCGGCGGCCACCAGCGAGCGCACCGGCCGCTGCCCGGCCAGCATGTTCAGCCCGCCCAGGAAACGGCCCGGCCCGTGGACGGCCACGACCCGCTTGCCGCCGTCCGGACCGCCGTCCAGCGGCCCCTCGACGACCGCCACGGTGCCGCCGATGACGGCGAAGAAGTCGAACTCCGCCTGCCCCGAGCGCAGCAGCACCTGCCCGCGGACGGTGCGCTGCCGGCGCCCCACCCGCCGCAGCACGGCGATGTGCTCCTCGGACAGTCGCGGGGAGGAGCCGTCGTCCGGGGTCTCGGCGAGGCGTTCGCCGGGCAGCACGCTGATCGCCGGCAGCTCGGCGGCCGGGGAGAAGGCGACCGACGACCGTGCCGGCGCGACCAGCTCGGCCGCCGGCAGCAGGCTGCCGTGGCCCGGACCACGCGGGTCGGAGGCGACCAGGGCGGCGGCGAGCGACTCGGTGGTGGTCGGGCCGTCGTGCCCGACGCCGTTGACGAAGAACGTCGGGGTGCCCCGCGCGCCGCTGGCCTCGGCGCCGACGACGTCGCTGCGAACCCGGGCCGCGTGGGTGCCGCTGCCCAGCTCCGCGGCGAACCGGCCGAGGTCCAGCCCGAGCGCGGCGGCGTGGTCGAGCAGCTGGTCGGCCTCCAGCTGGTCCTGGTGGGCGAACAGCCGGTCGTGCATCGTCCAGAAGGCGCCCTGCGCGCCGGCGGCCTCGGTGGCCTCGGCGGCGAGCTCGGCGTGCGGGTGGACGTCGGGCAGCGGGAGGTGCCGGAAGACGTACCGCAGGTCGTCGCCGAACCGGTGCCGCAGCTCCTCGACCACCCCGGTCGCCCGGCCGCAGAAGGGGCACTCGACATCGCCGTACTCGACCAGGGTCAGCGGTGCGTCGACCCGGCCGCGGAGGTGGTCGACCGCCGGGTCGACCGGCGGGTCCAGCTGCCGCGGGCCGGGGCGGGCCACCTGGGGCGAGCGCCGTCCCAGCGCCCAGAACCAGACCGCGCCCAGCGCGGCGGCGACGACGCCCGCGGCGAGGACGCCGACCATCGCCTCCTCACGCAGCGTCGGGTCGTCGAAGGCCAGGTCGGCGACGAACAGCGAGACGGTGAAGCCCAGGCCGGACAGCGCCGCCCCGCCCCACACGGCGGCCAGCGTCACCCCGGGCGGCAGCGAGCCCATGCCGAAGCGGACGGCGAGGGTCGAGGCCAGCCCGATGCCGACGAACTTGCCGACGACCAGGCCCACGAAGACGCCGACGGTGATCGGGGAGGTGAGCGCCCGGTCCAGCAGCTCGGTGTCGAACTGCACGCCCGCGTTGGCCAGCGCGAACACCGGGACGACGACGTACCCGCTCCACGGCACCAGCAGCGCGCCGATCCGCTCGTTCGGCGAGATGGCGCGCTCCACCGACAGCTTCGCCCGGCGGGCCAGCGCGACGTCGGGGGCCTGCCGGAAGGCGCGGGCCAGCGTGCCGGCGGACTCGACCTCGTCCCGGCGGGGTGTGTAGGCGCTGACCAGCAGGCCCAGCACGACGCCGCCGATCGTGGCGTGGACCCCGGAGGCGTGCATCGCCAGCCACATGACCACGCCGACGGCGAAGTAGGCCGGCCCGCGCCACACCTGCAGCCGGGTGAGCAGCCCGAAGGCGACCACGCACAGCACCGCGACGCCGAGGGCGATGAGGTCGATGTCGTCGGAGTAGAAGACCGCGATCACGGTGAGCGCGCCGATGTCGTCGACGACGGAGAGCGACAGCAGGAAGACCCGCAGCTGGGTGGGGCAGCGGGAGCCGACCAGCGCCAGCGCGCCGAGGACGAAGGCGGTGTCGGTGGCCATCGGGATGCCCCAGCCGTGCGCACCGGGACCACCGGCGTTGATCGCGAGGTAGAGACCCGCGGGCACCACCAGCCCGGCGATCGCGCCGAGGGCCGGGACGGAGAGCCGGCTGCGCTCGGTCAGCTCCCCCATCGACAGCTCGCGGCGCACCTCCATGCCGATGAGGAAGAAGAAGAACACCATCAGGCCGTCGTTGACCCAGTGCCGCAGGTCCATGGCGACGCCGGTCGAGCCGAACTCGAAGGAGAGCTCGGTGTGCCAGAAGGCCTCGTAGCTGTCGCCCCACGGCGAGTTCGCCCAGATGAGCGCCAGGGCGGTCGCCACGACGAGCAGGCCGGCGCTGGCCGCCTCGGTCTGCAGCATGCGCCGGGCCTGCGCCGACAGCTGGGCGATGAGGTGACCGGACCCCGACCGCGCGGTGGTCCGTACTGGTGCGCTCACCCGGTCTTCCTACCCTGCGGATGTGACGGGGCGGGATCCGGCGGACGTCGCGCCGTGGCCCCGACGCTGCCCGCCGGACGACCGTCCGGTCGACGAGGGACCGAGAGGACGACGATGACGGACAGCAGTGCCCTCGCGGGCCAGGTCGCGCTGGTCACCGGGGCGGCGCGTGGCCTCGGCCGGGCGATCGCCCTGGAGCTGGCGGCCGCCGGGGCCGACATCGGCCTGGGCCTCCGCGACGCCACCTCCGACGGCGGGCTCACCGGGGAGATCACCGCGCTCGGACGCCGGGTGGTCGCCGTCCCGATGGACGTGACCGACCTGGACCGGAGCCGGGCGGCGATCGACCGGGTGGTCGACGAGCTCGGGTCGGTCGACGTCCTGGTCAACAACGCCGGCGGCGGGGTGATGGCCTCGGCGCTGGAGCTGACCGAGGCGGACTTCGACGCCGTCTGGTCCCGCAACACCCGCTCGACGTTCTTCCTGGCCCAGCACGCCGCCCGGCACATGGCCCGGGCCGGTGGCGGGGCGATCGTCAACGTCGCCTCCCAGGCCGGGCTGGTCGCGCTGCCCGGCGAGTCCGCCTACTGCACCGCGAAGGCCGCGGTCATCCACCTGACCCGCTGCCTGGCCGTGGAGTGGGGTGAGCTGGGCATCCGGGTCAACGCGGTGGCACCGACCTTCATCGAGACGCCGGGCACCGAGCCGGCGCTGTCGGACCCGGCGTTCCGCGCCGACGTCGTCGACCGGATCGCCGCGCTGCACCGGATCGGCCGGCCGGAGGAGGTCGCCACCGCCGTGGCCTTCCTGGCCTCCCCGGCCGCCAGCCTGGTCACCGGCCACACCCTGACCGTGGACGGCGGCTGGACCGCCCGCTGACCCCGCACCCCCCGCTCGCCCGCCGCCGCCGCCGCCGCCGCCGCCGCCACGACGATCATGGAGCTGCGGTGGCGACACCCCCGCCGTGCTCGGCGTGCCGCCACCGCCACCCCATGATCGTCGGCGAGCGCTGGGTGGGGAGCGGATAGGGAGGCGGCTGGGGCCGTCGCTCAGCTCAGGACGACGAGCAGGTCACCGCCCTCGACCTGCTGGACGGCGCTGATCGCCACCCGGGAGACCGTGCCGGCCCGGGGGGCGGTGATCGCGGCCTCCATCTTCATCGCCTCGATGGTGGCCAGCTGCGCCCCGGCCTCGACCGTGTCGCCCTCGGCGACCGACAGGCTGACCACCCCGGCGAACGGCGCGGCCACCTGCCCCGGGTCGCTGCGGTCGGCCTTCTCGGTGGGCTGGACGTCGGAGGTGACGGACCGGTCCCGCACCGACACCGGCCGGAGCTGGCCGTTGAGCGTGCACATCACCGTGCGCATCCCCCGCTCGTCGGCGTCCGAGATCGCCTCGATCGCGATCAGCAGCCGCACCCCGGGCTCCAGGTCGACCGAGTGCTCCACGCCCTGCCGCAGCCCGTAGAGGAACTCCTTGCTGGGCAGCACCGACGTGTCCCCGTAGGCCTCCCGGTGGGCCTGGAACTCCGTGGTGGGGCCGGGGAACAGCAGCCGGTTCAGCGTCGACCGCGGCTCCTTCGCCAGACCGGTCAGGTCCTCCTCCGACAGCTCCGCCGGCGGCTCGGCCGGGCGCCGCCCCTCCAGCGCGCGTGACCGGAACGGCTCCGGCCAGCCGCCGGGCGGGTCGCCCAGCTCACCGCGGAGGAACCCGACCACCGAGTCGGGCAGGTCGTGCTTCCCGGGGTCGGCGGCGAAGTCCTCGACCGCCACCCCGGCACCGACCAGCTGCAGCGCCAGGTCGCCGACCACCTTCGACGACGGCGTGACCTTGACCAGCCGGCCGAGCAGCCGGTCGGCCGCGGCGTACATCGCCTCGACCTCCTCGAACCGCTGCCCCAGCCCGAGGGCGATCGCCTGCTGGCGCAGGTTGGACAGCTGCCCGCCGGGGATCTCGTGGGTGTAGACCCGCCCGGTCGGGGCCGGCAGCCCGGACTCGAAGGGCGCGTAGACCCGGCGGACCGACTCCCAGTACGGCTCCAGGTCGTTGACGCGCGTCAGGTCCAGGCCGGTGGCCCGCTCGGTGTGGTCGGTGGCGGCGACGATGCTGCTCAGCGCCGGCTGGGACGTCGTCCCGGCCAGGGCCGCGCTGGCGCCGTCCACGGCGTCGACCCCGGCCTGCCAGGCCGCCATCAGCGTGGCCAGCTGCCCGCCGGGGGTGTCGTGGGTGTGCAGGTGCACCGGCAGGTCGAACCGCTCGCGCAGCGCGGTGACCAGGGTGGCCGCCGCCGGCGGACGGAGCAGCCCGGCCATGTCCTTGATCGCCAGCACGTGCGCCCCGGCCTCGACGATCTGCTCGGCCAGGCGCAGGTAGTAGTCCAGGTCGTAGAGCTGCTCGGCCGGGTCGGAGAGGTCGGCAGTGTAGCAGAGGGCGACCTCGGCGACCGCCGTCCCGGTCTCCCGGACGGCGTCGATCGCCGGGCGCATCTGCCCGACGTCGTTGAGCGCGTCGAACACCCGGAAGACGTCGATCCCGGTGCGCGCGGCCTCGGCGACGAACGCCGTCGTCACCTGCTCCGGGTAGGGGGTGTAGCCGACGGTGTTGCGGCCGCGCAGCAGCATCTGCAGGCAGATGTTGGGCACCGCCTCGCGCAGCGCGGCCAGCCGCTCCCACGGGTCCTCGTGCAGGAACCGCAACGCGACGTCGTAGGTCGCCCCGCCCCAGGCCTCGATCGACAGCAGCTGCGGGGTCGCCCGCGCCACGTGCCCGGCCACGGCCAGCAGGTCCTTGGTGCGCACCCGGGTGGCCAGCAGCGACTGGTGCGCGTCCCGGAAGGTGGTGTCGGTGACCGCGAGCGCCTTCTGCGCACGCAGGTCGGCGGCGAACCGCTCCGGCCCCAGTTCGCGCAGCCGGTCCCGGGAACCGTCCAGCGGGTGCAGCGCCAGGTCCAGCCGCGGGAGCTTCTCCACCGGGTCGACCAGGTGCGGGCGCTCACCGTGCGGGGCGTTGACCGTGACGTCGGCCAGGTAGGTGAGCATCTTGGTGCCGCGGTCGGCCGAGGATCGGGCGGTGAGCAGCTCGGGGCGTTCCTCGATGAACGACGTCGTCACCCGGCCGGCCTGGAAGTCCGGGTCGTCCAGCACCGCCTGCAGGAACGGGATGTTCGTCGAGACCCCGCGGATCCGGAACTCGGCCACCGCCCGGCGGGCCCGGGCGACCGCGATGTCCCAGGTGCGGCCGCGGCAGGTGAGCTTGACCAGCATCGAGTCGAAGTGCGCGCCCACCTCGGCGCCCAAGGTGGCGGCGCCGTCCAGCCGCACCCCGGCGCCGCCGGGCGAGCGGTAGGCGGTGATCCGGCCGGTGTCCGGGCGGAAGCCGTTGGCCGGGTCCTCGGTGGTGATCCGGGTCTGCAGCGCCGCCCCGCGGAGCACGATCGACTCCTGGGTCAGCCCCAGGTCGGCCAGCGTCTCCCCCGCCGCGATCCGCAGCTGGCTGCCCACCAGGTCGACGTCGGTGACCTCCTCGGTCACCGTGTGCTCCACCTGGATCCGCGGGTTCATCTCGATGAAGACGTGCCGGCCCTCGCGGTCCACCAGGAACTCCACCGTGCCCGCGCAGCTGTAGCCGATCTGCCGGGCGAAGGCGACGGCGTCGGCGCAGATCCGCTCGCGCAGGGCCGGGTCCAGGTTCGGCGCCGGGGCGATCTCGATGACCTTCTGGTGCCGACGCTGCACCGAGCAGTCGCGCTCGTAGAGGTGGATGACGTCCCCCTGCCCGTCGGCCAGGATCTGCACCTCGATGTGCCGGGGGTCGATCACCGCCTGCTCGAGGAAGACCGTCGCGTCCCCGAAGGCCGACTCCGCCTCCCGCATCGCCGCCTCGATCGCGCTGCGCAGCTGGTCGCGCTGCTCGACCCGGCGCATGCCGCGCCCGCCACCCCCGGCCACCGCCTTGACGAAGACCGGGCCCTCGATCGCGTCCGCCGCGGCCAGCAGGGTGTCGACGTCGTCGCTGGGGTCGGTGCCCTGCAGCACCGGCAGGCCGGCCTCGCGGGCCGCGGCGATCGCCCGGGACTTGTCCCCGGTGAGCTCGAGCACCGCCGCCGACGGGCCGACGAAGGTGATCCCGGCGCGCGCGCAGGCCTCGGCCAGGTCGGGGTTCTCCGACAGGAACCCGTAGCCGGGGTACACCGCGTCGGCACCGGCGCGCTGGGCGGCCCGGACGATCTCGGCGACGTCCAGGTAGGCCCGCACCGGGTGGCCCGGCTCGCCGATCTCGTAGCTCTCGTCGGCCTTGAGCCGGTGGACGGAGTTGCGGTCCTCGTGCGGGAAGACGGCGACCGTCCCGGCACCCAGCTCGTAGGCGGCGCGGAAGGCGCGGACGGCGATCTCGCCGCGGTTGGCGACCAGGACCTTCTCGAACACGGGTGCCCCTCTCTGTCGGGGAGCGCCGGCACGCAACGCCCTCGGAGGGCCGACGCTAGCGGCGCACCCGACTGCCCGGTGTTCCCGTTGTGCACAACGTGCGTGCCGGCCGCTGCACCGGGTACTCCCCGTCCGTGACCGCCCAGACCACGGCTGACGACGTCTCCTCCGCCCGCGCACCGAAGGAGGTCGTGCTCGTCACCGGCGCCTCCAGCGGCATCGGCCGGGCCAGCGCGATCGGGTTCGCCCGGCGCGGCGCCTCCCTCGTGCTGGTGTCCCGCAGCGCCACCGCGCTCGCCGACGCCGCCGCCGACTGCCGGGCCGCCGGTGCCGCGGCCGTCGAGTGCGTGCCGGCCGACGTCCTGGACGCCGCGGCCGTGCAGTCCGCCGTCGACCGCGCGACCGGCAGCTTCGGCCGGCTGGACGTCGTCGTCCACTCCGCCACGGTGATGGCATACGGCCGGATCGAGGACATGGACCCCGCCGTCTTCCAGCGGGTCGTCGACACCGCGGTCCAGGGCACCTTCCACGTCTTCCAGGCGGCGCTGCCGGCGCTGCGGGCCCAGCGGCGGGGGCACGTCGTCGTCGTCAGCTCGCTGCTGGCCTCGATCACCGCGCCGACGATGGGCGCCTACGTGGCCGCCAAGTGGGGCCAGCTCGGGCTGATCCGCACCCTGCAGCAGGAGCTGCGCGAGCTGCCCGACGTGCACGTCTCCGCGGTCGCCCCGGGCGGGACGACGACGCCGATCTACGGCCAGGCCGCGACCGTGCTCGGCAACACCGGGCACCCGCCGCCGCCGGTCTACACCCCGGAGCGGGTCGCCCGGGCGGTCCTGGCCCGGGTGGCGCACCCGCGCCGGCTCAAGCAGTCCGGCTTCACCAACCCGGTGATCATCGCCGGGTTCCGGCTCTTCCCGCCGGTGTTCGACGCGCTGGTCGGCCCGCTGCTCAAGGCCTTCGGCATGGCCCGCGACTCGGTGGCCACCACCACCGGCAACGTCTTCGAGCCGGTGCCGGAGAAGGAGTCGACCCGGGGCCGCTTCTGGGGCATCTGACCGACCGTCGGTCAGAGGAGCCCGGCGACGTGGGCGAGGATGGCCACCTGGACCCGGTTGGCCGTGCCCAGCTTGGTGAAGACCCGCGAGACGTGCGACTTCACCGTGGCCTCGCTGAGGAACAGCTCCCGGCCGATCTCGGCGTTGGACAGGCCGCGCCCCACGGCGAGCAGCACCTCGCGCTCCCGCTCGGTGAGGGTCTCGATCCGTCCCCGCGCCTCCTGCCGGCGGGCGTCGGCGCCCGTGTCGGTGTAGCGGGTGATCAGCCTCCGGGTGGCGGTCGGGGACAGCATGGCCTCACCCGCGGCGACCACCCGGACCGCCTGCACCAGCTCCCGCGGCGGGGTGTCCTTGAGCAGGAAGCCGCTGGCGCCGGCCTGCAGCGCACCGAAGACGTGCTCGTCCAGGTCGAAGGTGGTCAGCACCAGCACCCGGGGTGCGTCGGGGCGTGCGGTGAGCGCGGCCGTGGCGGCCAGCCCGTCCATCCGCGGCATCCGCACGTCCATCAGGACGACGTCCGGCCGGAACCGGAGCGCGGCGTCGAGCGCCTCCGCGCCGTCCCCGGCCTCACCGACCACACGCAGGTCCGGGGCGCTGGCGAGCACGGCGCGCAGCCCCGCCCGCACCAGCGCGTCGTCGTCGACCAGCAACAGGCGCACGGACTCGGCTCCCGACCCGCTCACGCGAGCTCCCCGTCCCCGCCGTCGGGCCAGGGCAGGTCGGCGTGCACCAGGAAGCCGTCGGGCTGCGCCCCCGTGCTGAGCCGGCCACCCACCAGCTCCACCCGTTCCCGCAGCCCCAGGAGCCCGAGGCCGGCCCCGGGCACCAGGGGTGCCGCCGCCGTGGTCGGGGCGCTGTTGTGCACCCGTACCTGCAGGCCGCTGCCGGGCTCCCCGGCCAGCAGCACGGTGGCCGTGCCGCCGGCGGCGTGCTTGTGCACGTTCGTGAGCGCCTCCCGCACGACCCGGTGCGCGGTGCGGCCCACGATCGGGGGCGGGGTCTGCCCCTCGGGCAGGTCGAGGTGCAGGTGCACGGCGACGCCCGCCGCCGAACTCGCCCGGACCAGTCGGTCGACGTCGGCGAGGGTGGGCTGCGGCAGCAGCTCGGCGTCGGCCTGGGGTGCGGAGCCGGTGTCGGCCCGCAGCACCCCCAGCACGGTGCGGAGCTCCTCCAGCGCCTGCCGGGCGGTGGTGCGGATCAGGGCGGCGGACTGCTCGACCTCTGCCGGACCAGCCGTCGGGTTCACCTCCAGGCCGCCGGCGTGCAGCGCCACCAGGGACATCCGGTGCGCCAGCACGTCGTGCATCTCCCGGGCGATGCGGGTGCGTTCTGCCTGACGGGTCTGCTCGACCCGCAGGCGCTGCTCGGCCCGGGTCTGGACGACCCGCTCCTGCAGCGACCGCACGAGATCGCGGCGGGCCCCGAGGTAGGCGCCCAGCAGCACCGGGAAGACGACCGCGGCCAGCCCGTAGGCGGCCAGGATCGCTGCCGAGAGGGGGTCGAGCAGGACCACCGGGTCGAGCCCCGCCTCGGTCGCGGCGCTCACCACCAGCGCCGTCACCGCCGCGCACAGCACCAGCACCAGCCACCGGTCGCGGCGCCGGATGGCCACGGTCAGCAGGGCCAGCCACACCGGCAGCCACGAGCCCCCGGCAGCCCCGACGACGCAGCCCAGCAGCGCCACGTGCACCGGGTACCGCCGGCGCCACCACAGGGCGACGGCCAGCACCAGCGTCCCCAGGGCCTGCAGCCACGTCCGGGGAGCGAGGTCGGCCACCGGGCCCTCGCCGACGACGAGGGAGGCCACCCCCAGCACACCGAGCGCCACGAAGGTCAGGTCACGCAGCCGCGCCCAGGGCCATCGTCGGGCACGGGACTCGTCGATCGTCGCCCCAGGACCCGTCTCCACAGGGGTGAGCGTAGAGATCATCCGTCCCCGCGCCGTCCCCCGACGGGCTGACGACCGGGTCGATGACCTGCGACTTTCGTAGCAGCGGACGGAGGACCTCCGGGCGATGCCGGCGACCGCCCGGCCCGGCCAGCCTGGTGCCATGAACGCCACGCAGCGGTCCACCGTCCACCTCGACCCGGAGAGCTGGCCCGTCCGGGCCGTGGGCACCGATGCCATGGCTGTCCTCGGCCTGGTCTTCGCCTTCGTCCTCTTCCCGCTGGGGATCGTCTTCAGCGCCCTGGGCCTGCGCAACACCCGCCGGGACGGTACCCGCGGCCGCGGACTCGCCCTCGCCGGGATGACCGTGTCGCTGCTGCAGCTGGCCGGGGTCGTCGCGCTCGTCCTGTGGGCCGCCTTCGGCGCCGGCTCCTGATGGCCTGGGACGACGCGGAGCCGGCCAGCGTCCTGGCCGCCCGCCAGCTCGCCGAGGAGGCCCGGCAGCGGCGGCACCAGGCCCGCCGCCGCCCACCCCACCGTCGTCCGCCCGGCCGGCGGACTCCCCGCGAGTGCGCAGTCGTGGTCGTCGACCCGCGCCGACACGCGGAGGCGGGCGACCACCACTGACCACTCGACGCCCGCGGGGCGTCGGGGAGGATGGGCCGGTGACCGCCCTCCGCACCTCCTTCTCCGCCGAGGTCACCGCCGCCGCCGCCCGGCTGGCCGGCGTCGCCGAACGGACGCCGCTGCAGCGCAACGCCCGGCTGTCGGAGCTGACCGGCGCCGCCGTGTGGGTCAAGCGCGAGGACCTGCAGGTCGGTCGGTCGTACAAGGTGCGCGGCGCCTACAACACGATCAGCCAGCTGGACGCCGCCGGGCGGGCCGCCGGCGCGGTCACCGCCAGCGCCGGCAACCACGGCCAGGGCGTCGCCTACGCCTGCCGGGTGCTCGGCGTCCGGGGCCGGGTCGTCGTGCCCGGGACGACGCCGCGGCAGAAGCGGCAGCGGATCGCCGCGCTCGGCGGGGACATGGTCGAGCTCGTGGTGCACGGCGACACCTACGACGACGCGGCCGCCGCTGCCGCCGAGCACGCCACGATGACCGGGGCCACGCTGGTGCCCGCCTTCGACGCGCTGTCGACGGTCGCCGGTCAGGCCACCGTGGCGATGGAGCTGCTCAGCCAGCTGGACACCCCGCCGGACGTCGTCGTCCTGCCGGTCGGTGGGGGCGGGCTGTTGGCCGGCTGCGGCACCTGGCTGCGCGAGCACGTCCCCGGCGTCCGGCTGGTGGGGGTGGAGCCGGCGGGTGCGGCGAACATGGCGGCGGCGCTGGCCGCGGGCCGGCCGGTGGAGCTGGCCGAGATCGACACGTTCGTCGACGGCGCGTCGGTGCGCCGGGCCGGCGACGTGACCTTCCCGCTGGTGCGCGACTCGGGCGCGGAGCTGGTGACCGTGCCCGAGGGGCAGGTCTGCACCGAGATGCTCGACCTGTACCAGGTCGACGGGGTGATCGCCGAGCCCGCCGGCGCCCTGGCCAGCGCCGCGCTGACCGGCGGCTCGGTCCTCGTCGAGCCCGGCCAGACCGTCGTCACCCTGCTGTCGGGCGGCAACAACGACGTCAGCCGGTACGCCGAGGTGGTCGAGCGCTCACTGGTGCACCAGGGCCTCAAGCACTACTTCCTGGTCGAGTTCCCCCAGGAGCCCGGGGCGCTGCGCCGGTTCCTCGACGAGGTGCTCGGTCCGGACGACGACATCGTGCTGTTCGAGTACGTCAAGCGGGACAACCGGGAGACCGGGGCGGCGCTGACCGGCATCGAGCTGGGCAGCGTCGACGGCCTGGCACCGCTGCTGGCCCGGATCGAGGCGGGCCCGCTGAAGATCCAGCTCCTCGCGCCGGGCACGACCGCCTACCGCTTCCTGGTCTAGCGCGGCCCCCCGCGGAGGCCGCGCCGACAGGTCACGGCTCGACGGTGACCTTGATCGCCTCGCCCTTCTGCACGATGGAGAAGGCGTCGAGGACGCGGTCCAGCGGCAGGTGCTCGGTGATCAGGTCCTTGACCGGCACCTGGCCGGTGGAGATGTACTCCAGCGCCCGCTTGTTGTGCTCCGGCGCGGACCCGTTCGCGCCGTGGATGTGCAGCTGCCGGTAGTGCACGACGTTGGAGTCGCAGGTGATCGTCGGGTTCGTCTTGGGCAGACCGCCGAAGAAGGAGATCCGGCCGTTGCGGGCGGCCATCGCGATGGCCTGCTCCTGGGTGACGTTCGCCGCCGTCGCGGTGATGATGACGTCGGCGCCCCGGCCGCCGGTGAGCTCCATGACCCGGGCGACCACGTCGGTCTCCGCGCCGTTGATGACCTCGTCGGGCTGGACGGCCTTGGCCGACATCTCCAGCCGCTCGGCGTTGACGTCGACCAGGATGACCGTGCCGACCTTGTGCACCCCGCGGGCGATCCGGATGTGCATGCAGCCGATCGGCCCGGCGCCGAAGACGACGAGGGTGTCGCCCTCCTCGATGCCGAGGAGCTCCTGGGCGTTGATGGCACAGGCGAACGGCTCGGCGGCCGAGGCCTCGTCGTAGCCGACGTTGTCCGGGATCCGGTTCAGGCCGTCGACCTTGAGCACCTGCTGCGGGACGATCATGTACTCGGCGAACCCGCCGTCGTACTGGTAGCCCACCGAGGTCTGGTTCTGGCACACCGCCATCCAGCCCTTGCGGCACTCGTGGCACTCCCCGCACGGCACCGCGGCGATCACCTGCGCCCGGTCACCCGGCGCCCAGGAGCTGCCGTAGGTCGTGTTGACGTTCGCGCCGACCTCGACCACCTCGCCGGCGATCTCGTGCCCGATGGTGCGCGGCGGGGAGAGGTTCTGGTGGCCGTTGTGGAAGATCTTGACGTCGGTGCCGCAGGTCGAGCAGTTCTTGACCTTGAGCTTGACCTCGTCCGGGCCGCACTCGGGCTCGGGGACGTCCTCGAGCCGCACGTCCTCAGGGGCGTAGAACCGCAGGGCCTTCATGTCGTCCTCCGAGTGCTGTGTCGACGGTGACGCCGTCCGGCGCCGCGGGGCTGGCCACTGACTGGGTGTCGCCGATCACTGTAGGACGGCGGCCACACACCCGGTTGGGTGGGTCTCTCTGCGATCGTGTGGGTTTGTCCGCGCTTGACCCCGGCTTGAAGGCTTGATACACAGACATACACAGATCCGGGTGATCGCCGTCACACGATCGACCGCTCAGTCAGACGCCCGAACGACCCCTGTCGATCGCGGTTGCCGATCCAGCTCAGGAGGGCCCCTCATGGCCACGACCACCCAGCCAGCCGCGCGCTCGGGAGGGGTGCGGCTGCACGTCCAGCGGTTCGGCACCTTCCTGTCGAACATGGTGCTGCCCAACATCGGCGCGTTCATCGCGTGGGGGCTGATCACCGCCCTGTTCATCGAGACCGGCTGGATCACCCTGATCGGCGACGCGGTCGGGTACACCGGCGGCTACGGCTTCGTCGAGGACCTCGGCGCCTGGGGCTCCGGCGCCGAGGGCACCGGGATCGTCGGCCCGATGATCACGTACCTCCTGCCACTGCTCATCGGCTACACCGGCGGCCGGATGATGTACGACGACAACCTGCGTGGCGGCGTCGTCGGCGCCATCGCCACCATGGGCGCCATCACCGGCTCCACGGTGCCGATGTTCCTGGGCGCCATGGTGATGGGCCCGCTCGGCGGCTGGTCGATGAAGAAGCTCGACGCGCTGTGGGCGCACAAGATCCGCCCCGGCTTCGAGATGCTGATCAACAACTTCTCCGCCGGCATCTGGGGCGGCTTCCTGGCCATCGTCGGCTTCGTGGTCGCCGGCCCGTTCGTGCAGGCCTTCAGCGACCTGGCCTCCAACCTCGTCGACGTCCTGGTGGAGAACGGTCTGCTGCCGCTGACCTCGATCTTCATCGAGCCGGCCAAGGTCCTGTTCCTCAACAACGCGATCAACCAGGGCATCCTCACCCCGCTGGGCACCACCGAGGCGGCCGAGGTCGGCCAGTCCATCCTGTTCCTGCTCGAGGCCAACCCCGGCCCGGGCCTGGGCCTGCTGCTCGCCTTCGCCCTGTTCGGCCGCGGCGTGGCCAAGGCCTCGGCACCCGGCGCGATCCTCATCCAGTTCGTCGGCGGCATCCACGAGATCTACTTCCCGTACGTGCTGGCCAAGCCGAAGCTGATCCTCGCGGTCATCCTCGGCGGCATGGCCGGCGTGGCCACCAACGTGCTCTTCGGCTCGGGTCTGCGCTCGCCGGCGTCCCCCGGCTCGATCATCGCCGTGTGGGCGACCGCCCCGCCGAGCAGCCTGCTCGGCGTCACCGCCTCCGTGCTGATCGCCGCGGGTGTCACCTTCGTGGTCGCTGCCTTCCTGCTGAAGCTGGACAAGGACGACGACGGCGACCTGACCGCGGCCACCGCGGCGATGGAGGTGAACAAGGGCAAGAAGTCGTCGGTCTCCTCGGCCCTGACCGGTGCGCGCACCGGCCGCAGCGAGGGCCCGATCCGCTCCATCGTGTTCGCCTGCGACGCGGGCATGGGCTCGTCGGCCATGGGGGCCTCGGTGCTCCGCAAGAAGGTGCACGGCGCCGGCTTCGACGACGTGACCGTGGTCAACAAGGCCATCTCCAACCTGACCGACGACTACGACCTCGTCGTCACCCACGAGGACCTGACGGACCGGGCCGAGAAGAAGACCGGGTCGGCGGTGCACGTGTCGGTGTCGGACTTCATGTCCAGCCCGCGCTACGACGAGATCGTCGAGATGCTGAAGCAGACCAACGCCGCGCCCTCGGCCGAGGAGGCCACCGCGGCCGCCGCACCCGACGGTGCCGCCGTCCCCGGGCGCGAGGCCACCGCCCCCGCCGCGGCCGGCGGCCTCTCCCGGCTGGCCGAGGACGGCGACGACGACGGCACCGACGTGCTCGCCCTCGAGAGCATCGTCCTGGACGGCTCCGCCACCACCCGGGACGAGGCGATCACCGAGGCCGGCGAGCTGCTGGTCGCGGCCGGCGCCGTCGACCCCTCCTACGTGCAGGCCATGCACGACCGGGAGACCTCGGTGTCGACCTACATGGGCAACCGCCTGGCGCTGCCGCACGGCACGAACGAGGCCAAGCCGGCCATCCGGCGCACCGCGATCTCCTTCGTGCGGCACCCCGCGGGCGTCGACTGGAACGGCAAGGAGGTGTCGTTCGTGATCGGCGTCGCCGGCGCGGGGGACGACCACCTCAAGCTGCTCGGCCGGATCGCGGAGGTCTTCGTCGACCCCGCGCAGGTCGCTCGCCTCGAGGCGGCCCAGAGTCCGGCCGACGTCCTGGCCGTGCTCGGTTCGCTGCAGCCCGCGTAGGCCCGCACGTCCACGACCGCCCCGGCCGACCCACCCGGGTCGGCCGGGGCCGTCGTACGTCAGCGGGAGTGGTCGCGCGTCTCAGCGGGAGTAGCGGACGGCGGCGCGGGCGCGGGCCTGAGCGGCGAGCACCTCGCGGTCCTTGGGCGGCGCGGTGGTGACCAGGTCGGCGAGCAGGTGCTCCGTGGCGTGCGCGATCTCCTCGACCGCCCGGTCGAACGCCGCCTGGTTCGCCTGCGACGGCTTGGTCGACCCGCTCACCTTGCGCACGTACTGCAGCGCCGCCGCCCGGACCTCGTCGGAGGTGGTGGCGGGCTCCAGGTTGTGCAGGACGTGGATGTTCCGACACATGCCCGGCAGCGTAGGCCCGCCCCCCGACCACCAAAATGGCCATCTCGGTGGTCGGCTGGGGCCCGCTCGACGGCGAGTGACAGCTGAGCGGGGTTCCCGGCGGGCCGATGCCCCGCTGGACTGTCACTCGACGAGGCGGAGCCCCTAGGGGACGACGGTGGTGGTGGGGGCGCCGCCGCGGGCCAGGGCGCGGCTGATCACCAGGCGCTGGATCTGGTTGGTGCCCTCGAAGATCTGCATCACCTTGGCCTCGCGCATGTACCGCTCTACGGGTGCGTCCCGGGTGTAGCCGAACCCGCCCAGCACCTGGACGGCGTCGGTGGTCACCTTCATCGCGTTGTCCGTGGCCACCAGCTTGGCGATCGAGGCCTGCTGGCCGTAGGGCTGGCCGGCGTCGCGCAGCCGGGCCGCGGACAGGTAGGTCGCCCGCGCGCTCTCGACGGCGGCGGCCATGTCGGCGAGCAGGAAGCCCAGCCCCTGGTGCTCGATGATCGGCTTGCCGAACGTCTCCCGCTCCTGCGCGTAGGCGACCGCGTCGTCCAGCGCGCCCTGGGCCAGGCCGGTGGCGACGGCGGCGATCCCGAGCCGGCCGGCGTCCAGCCCGGCGAGGGCGATCGAGAGCCCCTCGCCCTCCTCGCCCAGCCGCCGGTCGGCGTCGATCCGCACGCCGTCGAACCGCATGGTCGCGGTGGTCGAGCCGGTCAGCCCCATCTTGCGCTCGGCGGTGTCGGCGGTGAGCCCCGCGCTGTCGGCGGGCACGAGGAAGCAGGAGATGCCGCGCGCGCCGTCGTCGGAGGTGCGGGCCATGACCTTGTAGAAGTCGGCGTGCCCGCCGTGGGTGGTCCAGGCCTTCTCCCCGGTGAGGACGTACGAGTCGCCGTCCCGCACGGCCCGGGTGCGCATCGCCGCCGGGTCGGAGCCGGCGTGCGGCTCGGAGAGGCAGTAGGCGCCCAGCAGCTCACCGCCGAGCATCTCCGGCAGCCACTGCTGCTGCTCGGGCGTGCCCCGGGTGGCGAGCCCGAAGCACGACAGCCCGTGCACGCTCACGCCGACACCGACGCTGGCCCACGCCGCGGCGATCTCCTCGAGCACCTGCAGGTACACCTCGTAGGGCTGCCCGCCGCCGCCCAGCTCCTCGGCGTAGGGGAGGCCCAGCAGCCCGGCCCGGCCCAGGGTGCGGAAGACGTCGCGGGGGAACTCCTCGGCCGCCTCCGCCGCCGCGGCCCGGGGTGCGAGCTCGTCGCGGGCCAGCTGCCGCGTGAGGTCGAGCAGGTCGGCGGCCTCCTGCGTGGGGACCAGACGACGGACGGGCACGGGGCACCTCCAGGAGGATCGGGACGACGCCGTCCCGACCGGGGTTGCGGTACTCCTTGACGGTACGCAGTACTGCCGCCCGTACTCAACCGCTGTTCGTTGCTACGGTCCGGTGCTCGGTGAGGAGGGTCGATGACGTCACTGGAGAACCGCAGCGCCCGCGCCCCGGGACGCCGCGAGGAGCTGCTGGACGAGCTGGTCGCGGTCTTCCTGGCCGAGGGCTTCGCCACCTTCACCCTCGACGAGCTGGCCCGCCGGCTGCGCTGCTCCAAGAGCACCCTCTACGGGCTGGCCGCGAGCAAGGAACAGCTGGTCGTCGCCGTGGTGAAGCGGTTCTTCCGGCGCGCGACGACCGCGGTGGAGCAGCGGGCCGCCGAGCCGCACGACCACCGCGAGCGGATCACCGCCTACCTGCTCGCGGTCGCCGAGCAGCTGCAGCCGGCCTCCCCCGCGTTCTTCGCCGACCTGGCCGCCTTCGCCCCGGCCCGGGAGATCTACCAGCGCAACACCTCCTCCGCCGCGGCCCGCGTCCAGCAGCTGGTCAGCGAGGGCGTCACCGCCGGCACCGTCCGCCCGGTGCACGCCTCGTTCGTGGGCGTCGCGGTGGCCTCGGTGATGAGCGCGATCCACCGCGGTGAGGTCACGGCCACCACCGGGCTGGACGACGCCGCCGCCTACCGGGAGCTCGCCGACCTCGTCGTCACCGGCATCGCCCCCCGCTGAGGGAGGACCCGCCCTCCCTCAGGACGGGCCGTGGCGGGATCCTGGGAGCTGAGTAAGGTGAGCCTCACCTGCCGGCCGGGGGACCCGGCCCCACCGCCGTCCCAGGAGCCGCTCGTGGTGCACCGCACGGCCACCCGGCCACCCCAGGAGGCGCCACCCCCGGCGCCACGCCAGGGACTGCTGCGCGGCATCGCCCCGCGGGTGCTGGGGCTGTGGCTGCTGCTGGCCGTCGTCGTGGCGGTCTGCGTGCTCAGCATCGCCGTCGGGACGAGGCCGATCGGCCTCGGCACCGTGTGGCAGGCCCTGATCGACCCGAGCACCCCCGGGGACGAGACGGTCATCATCCGCGAACTGCGGGTGCCCCGGACCCTGCTGGGCGTCCTGGCCGGCTCGGCACTGGCCGTCTCCGGGGCGCTGATGCAGGGCCACACCCGCAACCCGCTGGGCGATCCCGGCCTCCTCGGCGTCACCGCGGGTGCGTCGTTCGCCGTCGTCCTCTCGATCTGGCTGCTCGGCATCACCACCGCCGGCGGGTACGTCTGGTTCGCCTTCGCCGGCGCACTGCTGGGCAGCGTCGCGGTCTTCCTGATCGGCTCCGCGGGCCGGGGGGCGCCCAGCCCGGTGAGCCTCGCGCTCGCGGGGGCGGCCATCAGCTACCTGCTCTACGCCCTGGTGCAGGCGGTCACGATCCGCGAGACGACCGCGCTGGACGCCTACCGCTTCTGGGTGGTGGGCGCGCTGGCCGGGCGGGACGCCGAGGTCCTCACCCAGGTCGCCCCCTTCATCGTGGTGGGCCTGGTGCTCGCCATGGTCAACGCCCCGGCGCTGAACCTGCTGGGCCTCGGGGAGGACGTCGCCCGGGGCCTGGGCCAGCGGATCTGGCTGGCCCGCGTGGTGGGGCTGGGCGCGATCACCCTGCTCACCGGGGCCGCCACCGCCGCCTGCGGCCCGATCGCCTTCGTCGGGCTGGTGGTGCCGCACGTCGCCCGGGCGATCACCGGCCCCGACCACCGCTGGCTGGTCCCGTACTCCACGCTGCTCGGCGTGGTTCTCCTGCTGCTGGCCGACGTGCTGGGCCGGGTCCTGGCCCGGCCGGGTGAGCTGCAGGTCGGCATCGTGCTGGCCGTCGTCGGCGCGCCGTTCTTCATCGCGCTGATCCGCCGCCGCCGGCTGGTACAGCTGTGAGCGCCACGGCGCCCGTCCGGGCCACCACCCCCCGCTCCCGGCCCCGCCGGCCGTTGCGGCTCGGTCGCGTCTCCACCACCTACCGGGTGCGCGACGTGCTGGTGCCGATCGCGGTCCTGCTGGTCCTGGTGCTGGCCGCCGCGGTCAGTCTCGGTCGCGGCGACTACCCGATCGGCGTGCCCGACGTGCTCGGCACCCTGGTCGGGCTGGGCGACGAGACCCAGCGGCTGGTCGTGCTGGAGCTGCGCGCGCCCCGGATCGCGGTGGCCGTGCTCGTCGGCGTGGCCCTCGGCCTGTCCGGCGCGCTCATCCAGACCTTCGCCCGCAACCCGCTCGCCAGCCCCGACATCCTGGGCGTCACCGGCGGGGCCGCGATCGGCGCGGTGAGCGTGATCGTGCTGGGCGGCACCGGCACCACCGCCGCCGGCGTGCTGGGCGGGATCGGCGTCCCCGCCGCGGCCCTGCTCGGCGGCATGGTGGTGGCCTTCCTGGTCTTCGGGCTCGCCTGGCGGCAGGGGGTCGATGGCTACCGGCTGGTGCTCATCGGCATCGCGCTGTCCGCGATGGCCCACGCGATCGTCAACTACCTGCTCACCCGCAGCGCCATCTGGGACGCCGCCGCCGCCAACGTGTGGATCACCGGGTCGCTGAACGGCCGTGGCTGGGACCAGGCGCTGCCCCTGGCCGTGGCGCTCCTGGTGCTCCTCCCGGCAGCCCTCGCGCTCAGCCGGGTGCTCGGCGTCCTGCAGTACGGGGACGAGACGGCGCGGGCGCTCGGCGTGCGCGTCCCGCTGGCCCAGGGCGTCGTCGTGGTGGTCGCGGTCTGCCTGGCCGCCTTCGCCGTCTCGGCGGCCGGGCCGATCCAGTTCGTCGCCCTCGTCGTCCCGCAGATCGCCGTCCGGCTGACCGCCGGCTCACGCCCCCCGCTGATCACCTCCGCCCTGCTGGGCGCACTGTTGCTGGTCAGCAGCGACCTGGTCGCCCGGACCGTGCTGCCCGAGTCCTTCCCCGTCGGCGTGATCACCGCGATCGTCGGCGCCCCGTACCTGCTCTGGCTCCTCGTCCGCGGAAGGCGGCGATCGACCCTGTGACCGTGACCGACTCCCGCACCGACTCCCCCGCCGGCCTCGGCCAGCCCCCGGCCGTCCGGCTGGCCGCCGAGGGCGTCCGGCTGGCCTACGGCGACAACGTGGTCGTCGACGACCTGGACCTCCAGCTCCTCGACGGGTCGTTCACCGCGATCATCGGCCCCAACGGCTGCGGCAAGTCCACGCTGCTGAAGGCGCTGGGGAGGCTGCTGCGCCCCACCTCGGGCACCGTGCTGCTCGACGGCCGGGCGATCACCAGCACCCCGACCCGCGAGGTCGCCAAGGTGCTGGGCCTGCTGCCGCAGACGCCGCTGGCGCCCGAGGGGCTCACCGTCGCCGACCTGGTCGCCCGGGGGCGGCACCCGCACCAGAGCTGGCTGCGGCAGTGGTCCTCCGACGACGAGGCCGTGGTCACCGAGGCGCTGAGCTGGACCGACATGGCCGACCACGCCGACTCCCCGGTCGACGCGCTGTCCGGGGGGCAGCGGCAGCGGGCCTGGATCTCCATGGCGCTGGCCCAGGGCACCGACCTGCTGCTGCTCGACGAGCCGACGACCTACCTCGACCTCGCCCACCAGGTCGACGTGCTGGAGCTGGTGAGCCGGCTGCACGCGGAGAAGGGCCGGACGGTCGTCGTCGTCCTGCACGACCTGAACCTGGCCGCCCGGTACGCCGAGCGGCTGGTCGCGATGAAGGACGGCGTCCTGGTCGCCTCGGGCACCCCGCAGGAGGTGCTCACCGAGCAGCTGCTGGCCGACGTCTTCGAGCTGGAGGCCCGGGTGGTCCCCGACCCGGTGACCGGCACCCCGATGGTGGTCCCGATCCGCCGCCTCCGCTAGCACCCCCACCTCCCCCCCGCCCCGCCCCGCCCGCCCCAGGCGGGAACGATCATGGAGCTGGCGGGGCGACAGGCCCTCGGCGATCGGCGTGTCGGCACGCTGACCCCATGATCGTCACCGGCGGCCCATCCCGAAGGCCCGGGCCACGGTGGTGACCATCTCGGCTGGACGGCGGTAGACGTCGTGGTCGGTGAAGTGCAGCAGGGTCCACCGGGTCCCGGTGAGCTGATTGGCGCGGTAGCGGTCGGAGCGGAGCTGCTCCCGGCTGCCGTGGGCGATGAGGCCGTCGTACTCGGCGCCCACCCGCCACTGCCGCCACCCGGTGTCCAGGAAGCGGCGCATCCCGTCGACCGGCACCTCGATCTGCAGGTCCGGGGCGGGCAACCCACCGTCGATGAAGCGCCACCGCATCCGGGACTCCATCGGCGAAGCGGCCCGGGAGTCGGCCAGCGGTACGAGGTCACGCAGCCGCGCCACCCCACGGAGCCCGGCCTGTGCGGCGCTGGCGGCGAGCAGCTCCTCTCGGGTGCAGGCTCCGGCGCGCAGCGCTGCGTCGAGGGTCGCCAGCCCGTGCACCGGCGCGGTCAACCGGACGACGTCGCAGGCCGTGCGCGCCGCCGGGGTCGCCCAGACGCCGTCCACGAGGACCGCGTCGTCCGTGCCGAGGCTGGAGGGGTGGACCCGGATGCCCGGCCGGCTGCGGTTGGCCAGCTGCGGCGGGCCGAGGAAGTGCAGTGCCGCCGGACCGAGGACGTCGAAGCCCCAGAGTGCGGCCGCGGTGCTGTGGCAGGCGACCAGGTCGGGTCCGACCGCCAGCGCCGCAGCCCGGACGTGGAGCGCCGGGGAGTCGGGCAGGTCGCCGTCCACCAGCACGCCCCGCCACGGCGACCGCCGCCACCGCCCCGCGGCCACCAGCACCCGGATCTCCCACTCGGAGTGGCTCTCCCGGGCCTGGGCGGTGGTGAAGACGCCCTGCTGCGCGGCGATCGTGCGATAGAGCGCGAAGTCCATCCCGGCAGCGTCCGAGCCAGGAGCCCACCACTCCCACCACACACAGGATCTGTGGACAGCCCCTCAGCCGGTGGATGAGCAGACGATCATGGAGCTGCGGTGGCGACCCGCCGGAGTGCACCGGCGGGTCGCCACGCCAGCTCCATGATCACCGCTGAGTGGGCTGGGTGGGCGGAGTGGGCTCGGTGGGCCGGGTGGGCTCGGGGTGCGCCTCGGTGTGGCCGTCCGGGCTCTGCCGGACGACCAGCTCGAAGTCGTCACCGTGCCGGGTGATCCCGTCGACGACCGCCTGCTCGACGGCCTCGCTGGCGTACGTGCGGCGCAGCACCATCGGGTCCGACCGCAGGTCCTTGGTCAACGCGACCGCCAGCCCGATCATCACGACCGCGAACGGCAGCGCGGCGATGATCGTCAGGTTCCGCAGTCCCTGCAGCGCCTCGTCCCCGCCGACCAGCAGCATCACCGCGGCGACACCACCGGTCAGCAGCCCCCAGAAGACGACCATCTTCGAGGTCGGCTCGCGGGTGCCACGCTCGGACAGCGAGGCCATCACGATCGAGGCGGAGTCCGCGCCGGTGACGAAGAAGATCCCGACCAGCAGCATCACGATCACGCTGGTGATCGTGGGGACCGGCAGCTCCTGGAGCAGCCCGAACAGCTGACCCTCGGGCGTCGCCTGCCCGGCGAGGTCCTGGCCCGACCGCTGGGCGGCGATCCCGGCACCGCCGAAGACCGCGAACCAGAACAGCGTCACGACGCTGGGCACCAGGAGCACACCGGTGATGAACTCCCGGATCGTCCGGCCCCGGCTGATCCGGGCGAGGAAGACGCCGACGAACGGCGTCCAGGAGATCCACCAGGCCCAGTAGAAGACCGTCCAGCCCGACAGCCACTCGGCGACGGCGTCCCCGCCCGAGGCGTTCGTGCGGGCGGCCAGCTCCGGGAGGTCGGCCAGGTAGGAGCCCAGCGCGGTCGGCACCAGGTTGAGGATGAAGACCGTGGGGCCCACCACGAAGACGAACAGCGCCAGCACGAACGCCAGGACGACGTTGATGTTGGACAGCCACTGGATGCCGCGGGCGATGCCGGAGAAGGCGGAGGCGACGAACGCCGCGGTCAGCACCGCGATGATGCCGACGGTGGCCGCGTTGCCGACCGGGCCGAGCCAGCCGAGGATCTCCAGCCCACTGCCGATCTGCAGGGCCCCGAGCCCGAGGGAGGCGGCCGTGCCGAAGAGCGTGGCGAAGATGGCCAGGACGTCGATCACCTTGCCGGCCGGACCCTCGGCCACGCCACGGCCGAACAGCGAGGTGAACGCGGAGGACAGCAGCTGGCCCCGGCCCCGGCGGTAGGTGCCGTAGGCGACCGCCAGCCCGACCAGCGCGTACAGCGCCCACGGGTGCAGCGTCCAGTGGAACAGCGTGGTGGCCAGGGCCGTGGTGACGGCCTCGTCGGTCTCGCCGGGAACGGTGCCCGGCGGGGGCGACACGTAGTGCGACAGCGGCTCGGCGACGCCGAAGAACATCAACCCGATGCCCATCCCGGCGCTGAACATCATCGCGATCCAGCTGATCGTCCGGAACTCCGGCCGTTCGCCGTCCGCGCCGAGCGGGATGCGGCCGTAGGCGCTGGCGGCGATCCACAGCACGAAGATCACCACGGCGGAGGCGAGCAGCACGAAGAACCAGCCGAGGTTCCCCTCGATCCAGCCCAGGGCGCTGCCGCTGGCCGAGCCGAGGCCGGTGGGGCTGAGGAAGCCCCAGGCGAGGAAGGCCAGGGAGATGACGGCCGCGACCCCGAAGACCGTCCGGTCCAACCGCGGGCGGCGGTCGTGCTCCTGGGTCGGCGGCTGGGCGATCGCCGGGTGGGTCTCGCTGGGGACGTCGGGGTCGAGCACGTCGTCGATCGTCTGCTCTGACGGCGTGGCGTCAGGGGCCGCGGTCTCGTCGTGACCTGGGGTCACGGCGGCGCTGGTCGAGCCGGGCAGCGGCTGACCGGGCGGGTCGTTCGATGGCTTCGTCACGTGGTGCGGCGCCTGCTCGGCGCCCCTCCCCTCCAGGTCGGTGCGCAGGTCCAGCGCGATGGTCGCTGCGTGGACAGCTGGTTGCAGAGATCCACGGTCGGGGCAGACGGGCCAGGATGCAAATCCTGACCCCCCGAGCCCAGCTGTCCCACCCAGCTCCCGCACACCACCCAGGCGACCGGTACACAGCCCGACGGGCCACACTGGACGTCGATGAACCTGCTCGCCGCCGGACCGGTCACCGACTTCTTCTACTGGATCCGCGGACCCGCCCTCGACGCCCTCCTGATCGTGCTGGGCGCCCTGCTGCTGGCCCGGCTGATCAGCTGGGCCGGCAACCTGATCACCGACCGCATCGACGCCGCCGCGACCGACTCCGACGCCCTCGTGCGCTCCGAGGCGGCCAAGCACCGGCACTCGCTGACGCAGGTGCTGACCTGGGCGGCGATCGTGCTGATCTGGTCGATCGCGGTCATCTTCGCCCTCGACCGGCTGGGGCTGCCGGTCACCGGTCTGGTCGCCCCCGCCACCGTGCTCGGCGTCGGGCTCGGCTTCGGGGCCCAGCGGGTCGTCGGGGACGTGCTGGCCGGCTTCTTCCTGATCACCGAGCGGCAGTACGGCTTCGGCGACGTCGTCTCCATCCAGGTGGTCGGCGGCATGGAGCCCGCCGAGGGCACGGTCGAGGACGTCACCCTGCGGATCACCCGGGTGCGCTCGGTGGACGGGGAGGTGGTGATCGTGCCCAACGGCCAGATCGTGAAGGTCACCAACCTCTCGCGCGACTGGGCCCGGGCCGTCGTCGACGTGCCGGTGCCCGCGACCGCGGACGTCACGCGGGTGCAGGAGGTGCTGCGGGAGGTCGGGCAGCAGGCCTTCGCCGACCCGCGGCTGCACAAGCTGCTGCTCGACGAGCCCAGCGTGATGGGCGTGGAGAGCCTCTCCCTGGACGAGGTCAACCTGCGGGTCGTCGCCCGTACGCTGCCGGGCAAGCAGTTCGACGTGGGCCGCGACCTCCGGGCCCGGGTGGCGCTGGCGCTGTCCCGCGAGGGCGTGTCGGTGCGCGCCACCACCGTGCAGGACGGCGTGAGCATCCAGGACGAGGCACTGGCCGAGGACCGGGCACGGAGCGGAGGCGCGGCATGAGCACGTCATCGGACGACCAGCCCACCAAGGTGCTGCCGCAGACCACCGCCGAGCCACCGGCGCACGCCGCCCCGGCCACCCGGCGCACACCGGGCTGGCCGAGCTCGGTGCCCGCGCACATCGGGCGGTTCCGGACCTCGAGCGTGGTCCTCGGGGTCCTGTTCGTGGTGCTGTTCGTGCTGAACCTCCTCCTGCCCCAGCCGGACAGCGGAACGTCGCCGGTGGTCCTGCCCAGCGGGGAGACGATCGCCGTGCCCAACTCGCTGCTGCCGAGCGACGCCCGCACCACGACGACCCCGACGCCGACGAGCACCCCGACGGCGCCGAGCAGCGAGGTGCCGACGGAAGACGAGGAGCCGGTGACCACGCCGTCCCGCCCCACCACCCGCGCACCGGCGTCGACCCCGACGCCGACCCGGGCGCCGTCGCCGACCACCGCGACGACCGAGGAGGAGCCGACCGACGACGAGACGACGGAGTCCGAGCCGACCCCCACCACCGCGGACGAGACGACGGCCGACCCGACCGACTGAGCTCAGAACGAGGTGACGACGGCGATCCCCGGGTCCCGGCCCACGGCGACCAGCGCCGCCCCGGCGTCGTCCAGGCCGAGCTGGCGGGTGACCAGCAGCTCCGGGCGCAGCCGGCCGGCCGTGATCAGCGAGAGCATCGCCGGGTAGTCGGCCGCGGCCATGCCGTGGCTGCCCAGCAGGGCCAGCTCACCGGCGATCACCCGGTCCATCGGGATCTCCGGGCGGCCGAGCGCGGGCGGCAGCAGGCCCACCTGCACGTGCCGGCCGCGCGGGCGCAGGCTGCGGATCGAGTTCAGGCAGGTCACCGCGGCGCCGAGGGCGTCCAGCGAGACGTGCGCACCGCCACCGGTCAGTTCGGCGACCGCGGCGGGGACGTCACCGGCGCCGTCCACCGTGTGCTCGGCGCCGCAGGCCCGGGCCAGCTCCAGCGCTCCGGGCGCCACGTCGACGGCCACCACCCGGGCACCCGCGGCCACCGCCACCTGCACCGCGGACAGCCCGACACCGCCGCAGCCGTGCACCGCCACCCACTCCCCGGGGCGCACCCGGCCGACACCGGTGACGGCCCGGAAGGCGGTGGCGAACCGGCAGCCCAGCCCGGCCGCGGTGGCGAAGGGCATGTCCGCAGGCAGCGGGACCAGGTTGACGTCGGCGGCGTCCAGGGCGACGAACTCGGCGAGTGAGCCCCAGTGCGTGAACCCGGGCTGGGTCTGGTCCACGCAGACCTGCCCGTCGCCGTCCCGGCACGGCCCGCAGTGCCCGCACGCGCAGACGAACGGCACGGTCACCCGATCGCCCACCGACCACGTCCGCACCCGGTCGCCGACCGCGGCCACCGTGCCGGCCAGCTCGTGGCCGGGGACGTGCGGCAGGACGACGTCGGGGTCGTGGCCGGACCAGCCGTGCCAGTCGCTGCGGCAGATGCCGCTGGCGCCCACCCGGACGACCACGCCGTCCCGGCCGGGCGCGGGGTCGGGAACCGACCGGACCGTCAGCGGACCACCGAACTCCTCGAACACCAGAGCACGCACCCCGACAGCCTCCCCCGTGGGGCCGGGGCCACCGCACCGGCCCCTCTGGGCCGGTGTGTCCGGCTCCTCCCGCGTACCACCCCGCAGGACCCGCGTGGCACAGGTGTGCTCTGTCGCCTACCGTCGGCGGCACGCGGTGCTCCATCCAGACGTAGCGCGGCCTCCTGTCCTCGCCGGCCACCCCGGCGCACCCGGAACAGCCCGGGACCAGCCTGAGAGAGCAGATGACCGCAACCACCCTGGAGGGCTCCACGCCTCCGCCCGCTCGGCAGCCCCGCTCCGAGCGCCCCCGCGACCGCCAGGTCAGCGTCTACGCCGCGCTCTCCCAGCAGGTGAAGGACGCCGGGCTGCTGAACCGCCGCCGCCCGTACTACGTGGTCTCGATCGCGCTGACCGTGGCCGCCTTCGCCGGGGTCTGGGTCGCGATCGTGGCGCTGGGCGACTCCTGGTGGCAGCTGGGCCTGGCCGTCGTCCTCTCGCTGGTGTGCACGCAGTTCGGCTTCCTGGGCCACGACACCGCGCACCGGCAGGCCTTCGGTTCGCACCGGGCCAACGAGTGGAGCTCCCGGGTGCTCTCCTGCGGCTTCGCCGGCATCGGCTACGGCTGGTGGATGCAGAAGCACAACCGGCACCACAACGCCCCGAACCAGATGGGCAAGGACCCTGACATCGAGTCCGCGGTCCTGGCCTTCACGCCGGACGACGCCGAGGAGCGGATGACCGGCCTGCGCGGCTGGTGGACCCGGCACCAGGGCTGGGCGTTCTTCCCGCTGCTGTGCTTCGAGGGCGCGGCCCTGCACGCCAACAGCGTCGCGACGCTGGCCCGGGAGAAGACGATGCCGCACCGCCGGCTGGAGATCGCGATCATCGCGGTCCGGCTCGGGCTGTTCGTCGCCGCCGTCTTCCTGATCATGCCGCCGCTGCTGGCCGTGGCCTTCATCCTGGTCCAGCAGGCCGTGTTCGGTCTGCTGCTCGGGGGCTCGTTCGCGCCCAACCACAAGGGCATGCCGATCGTCCCGAAGAACGCCAAGGTCGACTTCCTGCGCCGTCAGGTGCTCATGTCGCGCAACATCAAGGGCGGCCGGGTCACCGACTTCATGATGGGCGGCCTGAACTACCAGATCGAGCACCACCTCTTCCCGAGCATGCCGCGGCCGAACCTGAAGAAGGTCCAGCCGATGGTGCGCGCGCACTGCGCCGAGCACGGGATCAGCTACACCGAGACGTCGCTGGTGGGCTCCTACCGGATCGTCGTCCAGTACCTCAACCGCGTCGGGCTCGGCGAGCGCGACCCGTTCGTCTGCCCGCTGACGGCGTCGACCCGGAACTGACGCTCTCGCGGGGTTCCTCAGTCACCCGGTGACCAGCACCAGCACCAGCAGGACGACGAGGACGAGGAACCCCGCCAGGGCGATCAGCCCGGCCCGGTGACGCCGCTGCGACCGCTCGCCGTCCAGCACCCGGGTGTGGACGCCGTCGGGCTCGGCGGGGGTCCGCGCGGCCAGCTCCCGCACCCGCACCCCGGCCTGCGCGCCGTCCACCTCGAGGACCTCGCCGAGCGAGGTCGACGCCCGCTCGACCAGCGCCCGGACGTCGTCCGCCGAGGCACCGAGCGCGTCGGCTGCCTGCTCCTCCGTGAGCCGCGTGCCGTGCCGGAGCACCACGGCCACCCGCTCCACCGGGGCCAGCTGCGCCAGCGCGGCGGCGGTCTCGTCCGGCGGGACAGGGTCTGGTCTCGCCGGAGCGAAGCCGGGGACGCCGGCGGCACCGGCGAACAGCGGGGAGTGGGCGAACGACTCGCCCACCCGGCTCCACCGCCGGCCCAGGTGGGCGGCCACCAGCTCCCGCCGGACGGCGGCCAGCGCCTCCGTCCGGTCGGCGAACCGGTCCCAGCGGCGGTGGACGGCGATCAACGCCTCCTGCTGCAGGTCCTCGGCGGCCCGGCGGTCACCGGTGAGCAGATGGGCCGTGCGGAAGGACGCCACCGACACCGCGGCGACGAACTCCTCGAACGACCCGGCGCTCATCCGTGCCCGGGCGACGCCACCGGCTCGGACCAGCCGGCCAGGTGCCCGATCCACGCAAGGGCCAGCCAGGCACCGGTCAGCGAACCCCGGTCCGACCCGTCACTCACGACCAGTCGCCACTCCGCCTCCGGGTGGCGGGGCGAGCGCGAGCCGGTGCCCGGCACCGCCTCCACCACCCGCCACGCCTCCACCGGGAGCCGTCGCGCCGGCCTCCCTGCCGGGGTCGCCCAGACCCCGGTCCGGGTCGCCTGCACCGGCTCGGACGGGCCGGAGTCGGGCAGCCGCAGGGTCAGCGGGCCGAGGTCCAGGTAGTCGTCCGGGTCGGCCGGCACGGTCCACCCGGGTCGACGAGCGCCGATCCCGGCGTCCGCGCCCAGGGTCGCCAGCGCGGAGACCAGGTGGACGACCCCGCCGAGGAACCGGCCGGCCCGAAGGGCCGCTGAGGTGTCATCGACGGTCCAGGAGACCTGACGGCGCAGCTCCTCGGCGCTCACCGGCTCAGCCCGCCCCCTGCACCCGCCGGACGGCGCGGTGCTGGTCGAGCCGGTCGGTGTAGCTCTTCGCGTTCAGCGCGATCGCCGTCCGGTCGTCCTCGGTGGTCTCCCGCCGCACCTTGGCCGGCACCCCGGCCACCAAGGAGTTCGGCGGGATCTGCGCACCCTGCATGACCACCGCGCCGGCGGCGACGATCGAACCGGAGCCGATGTGCGCGCCGTTGAGCACGGTGCTGCCCATGCCGACCAGCACGTCGTCGTCGACCCGGGCGCCGTGCAGCACGACGTTGTGGCCGACGGTCACGCCGCGGCCGATCACCAGCGGGTGCCCGGGGTCGCTGTGCAGGGTGGAACCGTCCTGGACGTTGGAGTCCGCACCGATCTCGATGACCTCCGAGTCGGCCCGGGCGATGGCGCCGTACCAGATGCTGGCGCGCGGGCCCATGACCACCTTGCCGACGACGACGGCCGTGGGGGCGATGAACGCCTGTTCGTCGATCTCCGGGGCACCGAAGTCGAGGGCTCCGATGTAGCTGTCAGCCACGTTGCTGCACTCCTCACCGAGGTCGCGGGCGGTTCCCGCTGCTGGGCGCAGCAGATCACACCGGGGCGCGGCGTCACTCGCCGTCCGGGTCGAACACGTCCTCGATCCGGCAGCCGAAGAGCGCGGCGATCCGGAAGGCGAGCGGCAAGCTGGGGTCGAACCGCCCCTTCTCCAGGGAGATCACCGTCTGCCGGGAGACGCCCAGCTCCTCCGCCAGCCGCCCCTGCGACCAGCCGCGGGCCTGCCGCCGGTCGGCCAGGTCGTTGCGCACTCAGGCGGCGCGGCGGCGCAGCACGGTCAGCCGCACAGCGACGTCGGCGAAGCCGAAGAGGAGCAGCCACATGAGCACCGAGGAGGCCGGCAGGTCCAGGTCCGTGACCGCCAGCGCGAACGCGCCGAATCCGGCGACGATCACCAGGTCGAGGAAGGCAGCGGAGGTGCTCTGCTGCAACCACTGGTGCTCGATCGTCTCCTCGACGTGCGCCGGCGGGTCCTCTCCCGTCACGCCGGCGAGGAACACCAGCCAGCCCACGCCGTAGGCCGGTCCGACCGTGCAGGAGGCGAAGACGACGGCGCGCAACCAGAACTCGTCGGGTTCGAAGGCGCCTGCGAGAACACCGATCCCGCCGGCGATCAGCAGTCCGGTGAGCGCGGCGGCGACGTGACGGCGGACCATGGACGACTCCTCGGTGACAAGCTCGCTTGACATGTGCAGTCGACCAGTCCTGCGGTCGGGTGTCAAGCGTGCTTCACACGACGGTCAGAGGTCCACCTCGGCCATCACCCGGGGGATCTCCGGCGGCAGCTCCCGGGCCAGGAAGCCCAACCGCCCGACCGTCGCGGCCAGCCGCTCACCGGCCCGGCCGTGCACGTGCGCGGCCCAGACGGCGGCCTGGGCGGGCTCCGCACCGCGGGCCAGCAGCCCGGCGACGATCCCGGCCCGCACGTCACCGGAGCCGGAGACGCCGAGCCCGGCACCGCCGCTCTCGTCCGCCCAGAGCCGACCGTCGGGCACCGCGATCCAGCTGGTCGCCCCGCCCAGTGCGACGACGGCGTGGGCCTGCTCGGCCAGTCGCTGCGCGGCACCCGCCAGGTCGTCGTCCAGCTCCTGTTGTCCCGCGTGCAACGCGATCGCCAGCTCCGTGGGGTTCGGGGTGAGCACCACGTTGCCGCCCAGGTGGTGCAGGCAGGCCGGGTCGGCGGTGACGGCGGCCAGCCCCAGCGCGTCCAGGGCGACCGGCCCCTGCAGCTCGGGCAGCAGCTCCTCCACCAGGCGCCGGGTCTCCGGCTCGTCGGCCATGCCCGGCCCGATCAGCACTGCGGAGGCCTGCTGGGCCAGGTCGAGGAGCAGCTCGGCCGAGGAGCCCCGGATGGCGCCGGCCTCGGTCGACGGCACGCCACGGACCAGCGCCTCGGGGAGCGAGATCGACACGTGCGGGGCGACCTTCGAGGGCACGACGACCTGGAGCTTGCCGGCGCCCGACCGCAGCGCGGCCTCGGCGGCCAGCAGCACCGCACCCACGGTCTCGGTGCTGCCCCCGACCACCAGGATCGAGCCGCGGGCCTCCTTGCCGCCGGTCGGCTCGGGCAGCCGCCAGTCGCGGAGCACCTGGGGGCTGACCAGGGTGTGGTCAGGCCGGGGTCGGGACATCGGTCTCCTCGGTCACGGGCGCGCCGCCCGCCGGGTCGGCGTCGTCCAGGTGGTCGACGTCGTTGAACCGGGCCAGCCGGAACTGCCCGCCGTGGGCCGACTCGTAGCGGGTCACGGAGGTGTTGGCGACCTGCTCGGCCCGGTCGATGTCCAGCAGCTGCTGCTCGGAGAGCTCCTCCAGCACGTACCGGAAGACCATGATCACGGCCTGGTGCGAGACGCAGAGCAGCCGCTCGCCGTCGTGCCGCAGCGCCTCGGTGGCCAGCAGGCTGCGGACCCGCAGGGCGACGTCGGCCCAGCTCTCCCCGCCCGGAGGCCGGTAGTAGAACTTGCCCAGCAGCTCGCGCCGCCCCGCCTCGTCCGGGTGCTCCTCGCGGATCCCGTGCCGGGTCATCCCGTCGAAGACGCCGAAGTCCCGCTCTCGCAGCCGCTCGTCGTAGCGGATGGTCAGGTCCAGTCCGCTGGCCGCCACCGCCCGCCGGGCGGTCTCGGCCGCGCGGCTGAACGGCGAGCTCAGCACCGTGGTGGGGCGCTCGTCCGCCGGCAGCGCCGCCAGCCACGCCCCGAGGGCGTCGGCCTGGCGTTCGCCGGTGTCCGACAGCGGGACGTCGGGGTCACGGACGTCGAGCTCGAGTCGGCCCGACCCGGTCTCGTGCGCGTGCGCATCGGCCAGGTTGCCCACGCTCTCGCCGTGCCGCACCAGCCACAGGGCGGTGGGACCAGGTGCCCGTGCCATCGGTCGTCCCGTCGTCGTCGCGGCGCCCCTGCTGAGCGCCGTCCGCCCTGCGGTAGCCGACCGGCCGCCCGGACAAACCGCACGCCGGTCCCCCTGGACGGCGCGGGCGCGGCTGCGGACGATGACCGGCGTGGCCGACGAGAGCACGTTCCAGACGCGGGCGTTCGCCACCGCCGCCGACTTCGACGCCTGGCTGGCCGCCGAGCACGACCGGGCGCCGGGGCTGTTCCTCAAGGTGGCCAAGAAGTCGGCGGGCATCCCGTCGCTGACCGCGGCCGAGGCGGTCGAGGTGGCGTTGTGCCACGGCTGGATCGACGGCCGGGCCAACCGGGTGGACGACGACTGGTTCACCGTCCGGTACACGCCGCGGCGACCCAAGAGCGTCTGGTCGCAGAAGAACGTGCAGTCGGTGGCCCGGCTGACCGCCGAGGGCCGGATGCGCCCGGCGGGGCTGGCCGCGGTCGAGGCCGCACAGGCCGACGGCCGCTGGGACCGGGCCTACGCCGGCCCGGCCACCATCACCGTGCCCGAGGACCTGACCGCCGCGCTGGCCGCCGTCCCGGGGGCCGCCGAGGCGTTCGCCGGGCTCGACGGGGCGAACCGGTACGCCGTGCTGTGGCGGGTGCACACCGCCGCGACCCCGCAGACCCGGGCCAAGCGGATCGCGGCCTGCGTCCAGCTGCTCGCTGACGGGCGCCGCATCCACGACTGAGCCCAGCGCCTACTGAGCCCAGCGGTGATCAGGTGCCCTGATCGAAAACACTCCCCCCGCACCAACGTTGGTGCGGGGGGACACTCGGTGATCAGGCCACCTGATCACCGTTGAGGGCCGGGGCTGGAGCTGGGGTCAGCCGGTGACGCGGCGGGCGCTGACGTAGCCGCCCTTGTCCACGCTGGTGACCGCGACAGGCCGGCCGGAGACGCTGGCGTGCACCATCTGGCCGTTGCCGATGTACATGCCCACGTGGCTGATCGGCGAGTAGAAGAAGACCAGGTCGCCGGGCTGCAGGTCGGCGCGTGACACGGCGACGCCCATCCCCGACTGCGCGCGGCTGGAGTGCGGCAGCGAGATCCCGGCCGCGGCGTAGGCGTACTGGGTCAGGCCGGAGCAGTCGAAGGAGTCCGGGCCCTCGGCACCGATGCCGTACATGTCGCCGATCTGGGCGAGCGCGGTCTGCACGGCGACCCCGGCGGCCGCGGTGGGGGCCGGTGCGGGGGCGGGGGCGGCGACCTCGGGCCCGGAGATGACGTTGTGCACCCGCACCTGGTCGGCGGCCGACAGCCGGGCGAGGTCGGCCTGGTAGCCGGCGAGCTCGCCCTCCAGCTGGTCCTTCTGCGCCCGCAGCTCGGCCTGCGCCGCCGTTGCGGCCGCTGCGGCAGCGGCGGCGTCCTGGTGCGCCTGCTCGGCGGCGGACCGTGCGGTGGCGGCCGTGGCGACGATGGCGTCCGCGTGCGTGGCCAGCTGGTCCAGGGTGTTCATCTGCTGGATCAGCGCGTCGGCCGAGCCGCTGGTCAGGAAGGCGGCGAGCCGGCCGCGGGTGGTGCCGACGTACCCGGTCTGGGCGATCGCCCGCAGCTGCGGCTCCAGCGCGGCGAGCTGCGCCTGCGCCTGGGCGGCGGTGGCAGCGGCGGCGTCCGCGGCGGCCTGGTGCTCCTCCGCGGCGGCCTCCGCCTCGTGGACCTGCTCGTCCAGGGCGGTGATCTCCAGCCCGGCGTCGGTGACGGCCTTCCGGGCCTCGGCCGCGGTGGTCGGGGCGGCGGCGCCGATCGACGGGGTCAGGACGACGGCCGCGCCGACGGTCAGCGCGAGGGCGGCAGCGCGCGTCCACCGCCGGTTGGTCGATCGGTTCACTGGGCCTCCGTCTGCGCACGTTCCGCCCGGGGAGGGGCGAGGGACTCCGTGCACGTCTCGACGGACGGTAGGGAGATCGCGCTCTTGTCAAGAGGCGCGGCGCGCCGGGACCGATCGGTCCACAGTGGACCTCAGTCCCACAGGCCTCGTGCGCCCCTCCCGTCCCGCGCGGACGGCACGATGCGGTCGGCGACGGCGCCGGTGGCGAAGGAGTAGACGGCCTTGTGCGCGACGTCGACGACCTGGTCACGGCGTGACCAGGTCCACGGCGGAGCGCCCACCCCGGTGACGTTCTCCAGGGTCTGGTCGACCGCCAGCCGCACGGAGGTGTGCCAGGCGGACGCGCGCACGCCGCGCAGCCCGGCCGCAGCCCAGACCCCGCGCAGCGCACCGACGGCGGCCCCGGTGCCCCAGTGCATGAGGTGGTTGCGCACCGGCGGGCGCGCCGACCCGGGCAGCCGTCGTCCGGTCGCCAGCGCGGTCAGCGTCCGGGCGGGGACGTAGCTGTTCGGCCGCCCCGTCAGCTGCTGTTCCAGCTTCTCCCCCGCCGTCATGACCGCCACCCCGGCCAGCCCGGCCACCGCTCCGCGTACCGCTGCTCTCGCCCACATGGGCCACGGGCTACCCGGGCCGCAGGCCGGGCAAAGACGACGAGCCGCCCACCGGTTCCCCGGTGGGCGGCTCGGTCGGATCTGGTGGAGCTCAGCCGGCGGCCGGCTCCGAGGCGTCCAGGGCCTCCACCGCAGCGATGTCGCGCAGGATCGCAGAGAGCTCCGTCGACGTCCATGCCTCACAGCAGTCGCAGTCGCCGGTGTCGCTGAAGCTGCGCAGGCCGAGGCTGCCGCCGGCCTGGTCCTCGGCGAGGGAGAGCTGACCGTCCTCCGGGTTGCGGTGGCACCGGCACAGCGAGGCGCACATGCCCAGGCCCCAGCCGGAGACGATCACGGCCGGGCCGTTGTCGTGGACCTTGCCCACCTGGAAGATCGAGGGCTTCTGGCGGTACGTCATGTGGTGCTCCCCTCGCCGTCCTGCCGGGAGGCAGGGGGTAGTCGTCGGCGTTCGTGGGGAAGTAGACACGAGTTGCGTTTCAGGTCCGTGACAGCGGGGCATGAAACGCGGTTTGGACGACGCACTGCACCCACCTGTCACGCGCATCCCGACCGTCCCAGCGATCGCCCGCCGTACGCGCCGGTGCATCCGCCGACGAGGAGCGGGGTAGGGCCCGGCCATGTCGATGAACGCACCGCTGGACCCCTTCCCGTCGAACCCGGACGACGGGATCCCCGCCGCCGACCCCGGTGCGGGGGCGCCGCAGACTGCTGACGGCTTCGGCGTCGAGGGAGAGGAGCCGGCTGCCCCCGAGCAGGGCTCGGACGACGCCGAGGCCGCGCCGCCCACCGAGACGGCCTTCCAGACCCCCGACCCGGACGACGTCGGCCGCGGACCCGTCACGCCCTGACCGTTCGGCCGAGCCGCGCGGGGGTACCCGGCCGGCATGACCGAACCCGCCGGCTCCGACCCGGCCACCGAACCCACCTCCACGGACGCCGCCGTGCAGGGCCCCGAACCGACCGGTGAACCCGTCGACCCGGCGGTCGCCACCTCGAGCCCGGACCCCGGCCAGACCGGCCGCGACCGCCGCGAGGACTGAGCCCGTCCGGGCGGCACACCGGCCGCCCGGACGGGTCGCCCGTCAGCTGGCCGGGCTGACCGAGCTCATGTTGAAGTCGGGGACCCGGAGCATCGGCATCGAGGCCCGGGTGAACCAGTCGTTCCACTCCCGCGGCAGGGTCCGCACGCTACGGCTGGCCTCGGTGGCCCGGCCCAGCAGGTCGACCGGCGACTCGTTGAACCGGAAGTTGTTCACCGCGCCGGTCACCTCGCCGTCCTCCACGAGGAAGACGCCGTCGCGGGTGAGGCCGGTGACCAGCAGTGTCTGCGGGTCGACCTCCCGGATGTACCAGAGCGTGGTCAGCAGCAGCCCGCGCTCGGTGCGGCCGATCATCTCCGCCTGGGTCGCGGTGGCGTTCGGGTCCTCCAGGACGAGGTTGTCCACCGCCGCGGTCGCCGGTGCCGTCGTCTTCAGCGCCCAGGCCCGGGGCCGGATCAGGTTGGTCAGCACGCCGTCGCGGATCCAGTCGACGGCCGGCGTCGCCATGCCGTTGTCGAAGACCGAGGCCGACCCCGAGGAGCCGCCGACCACCTGGAACGGCGCGGTCTCCAGCCCCGGCGCGTACGGGTCGCTGCGCAGGGTCAGCGGGAGCTGCGCCAGCCGGTCCCCGATCCGGTTGCCGCCCCCGGCTCGGGCGTACACGCTGCGGCCCTCGTCGGCGTCCCGGGCCTCCATCGCCCAGTAGGTGGGGATCATCAGGTCGCTGACCGTGGACGGCGGCAGCAGCGTCTCGTACCGCCCGGCCGGCAGCTCGACCCGCCGCTGCGACCAGGCCATCTTCTGCTGCACCTCGGCGGCGAGGTCGGCCACCGAGACGTCGGTGAAGTCGCGGGTGCCGACGCCCGCCCAGACGGACCGGCCGAAGTCGGTGCTCTTCCCGTTCAGCTCGACCCGCCCGGTGGGCTGGTCGAGCCGCAGCCGCAGTCCGGTGGAGGTGCCCAGGTAGGTGGTGGACAGCTGGTGCTCGGCGAACCCGAAGAGCAGCTCCTCGCGGCTGCGCGCAGCGGCGAAGGCCTCGCCCAGCGCCGGGGCGAACTCGGCGAAGACGTTGATCGAGGTCTCGGCCGGCTCGGCGTCCCAGTCGCCGGCGCCCGGGGGCGCCTCGCTGATCAGCGGCATGGCGTCCTCGGCCGGCCCGGCGTCCCGCGCGGCCTGCTCGCTCATCCGCACCAGCTCGGCGACGTCCGGGGTGCCGGTGCGGGCCACCGTGCCGGTCGCCATGCCGGCGCCGCCGTCGACGAAGGAGATGACGACGACCTGCCGGGAGCGCATCGCGCCGTTGGTGGTCAGGCTGTTGCTCGCCCAGCGGAGGTTGGCCTCCGAGCTGTCGGTGACGTAGGTGATCTGCCCGTCCACCGTGGACGCCGCCAGCGCGGCCTCGACGAGCTGCTGCGGGGTCTGGGAGCTCATCGCCCACCCTCCTGCTTCGTGTTGAGGATGGCCGTGTTCTCGAACAGCGCGGTCGGGCAGCCGTGGCTGACCGGGGCGACCTGGCCGGGCTGGGCCTTGCCGCAGTTGAAGGCGCCGCCGAGCACGTGGGTCTGCGGTCCGCCGACCGCCGTCATCGAGCCCCAGAAGTCCGTCGTCGTCGCCTGGTAGGCGACGTCCCGGAGCTGGCCGGCCAGCCGGCCGCCCTCGATCTTGTAGAACCGCTGCCCGGTGAACTGGAAGTTGTACCGCTGCATGTCGATCGACCAGCTGTTGTCCCCGACGACGTAGACGCCGCGCTCGACCCCGCCGATGATCTCCTCGGTGGAGGGGCCGTCGGGGGCCGGCTGCAGCGACACGTTCGCCATCCGCTGCACCGGCACGTGGGCGGCGGAGTCGGCGAAGGCGCAGCCGTTGGAACGCCCCATCCCGCGCAGCCGGGCCATGTTGCGGTCGACCTGGTAGCCGACGAGCACGCCGTCGCGGACCAGGTCCCACTGCTGGCCGGCGACGCCCTCGTCGTCCCACCCGACGGTGGACAGGCCGTGCTCGGTGGTGCGGTCGCCGGTGACGTGCATCAGCGGCGAGCCGTACTGCAGGGTGCCCAGCTTGTCGACGGTCGCGAAGGAGGTGCCGGCGTAGGCGGCCTCGTAGCCGAGGGCGCGGTCCAGCTCGGTGGCGTGCCCGATCGACTCGTGGATGGTCAGCCACAGGTTCGACGGGTCGACGACCAGGTCGTAGCGGCCCGGGTCGACCGAGGGGGCCTTGACCTTCTCCCGCAGCAGCTCGGGGAGCTCGGCCAGCTCACCGCGCCAGTCCCAGCCGGTGCCGGTGAGGTACTCCCAGCCGCGCCCCACCGGCGGGGCCAGCGTGCGCATCGACTCGAAGGTGCCGGTCGCGCGGTCGACGGTGAGCGCGGTGAACTCCGGGTTCACCCGGACCCGCTGCTGGTGGGTGCGGGTGCCGGCCGTGTCGGCGTAGAACTTCTGCTCCTTGACCTGCGAGACGCTGCTCTGCACGTGCTCGACGCCGTCGGCGGCCAGCAGCCCCTCGGAGAGCTCGACCAGCAGGGCGGTCTTCTCCGCGTCCGGGACGGCGAACGGGTCGACGTCGTAGGCCGACACCCACTCCCCGTCGGCGTACACCGGCTCGGCCGCCAGCTCGACCCGGTCGGTGTTCATCGCCGCGGACACCTGGGCGACCGCGACGGCCTCCTCGGCCAGCCGGACCGCCTCGGCGGCGGTGAGCACCACACCGGCGGCGAACCCCCAGGTGCCCTCGTGCACGACCCGCACGGCCAGGCCGAGGTCCTCGCCGTCGGCCAGCGCCTCCAGCCGGGCGTCGCGCAGCCGGACGGCCTGGGTGCGGATCCGCTCGACCCGCAGGTCGGCGTGCTCGCACCCCAGGTCGACCGCTCGGGTCAGCGCTGCATCGGCCAGTGCGGACAACGGGAGGGCGAGGAAGGACTCGTCGACGGAACGGGGCTGTGCCACGTCCCGTGTCTACCAGCCGGGGAGGGAGTTGGTGAGCCCCGCTACCGATCCGGCCGACGCCGTCGGTCACCCACTGCACCTTCCGGGCGCGGGAGAGCGCATCCGGTGACCAACGGCGCATCCCCGGCGGGGGGTCCGGGTACCGGCCCCGCATGACCGCTCCTGGGGACGACGTCACGCTCACCTTCGGCGGCACCGCGACCACCCTGCTGCGGATCGGGCCCTTCGCCCTGCTGACCGACCCGAACTTCCTGCACCGGGGCCAGTGGGCGCACCTGGGCTACGGGCTGCGCAGCCGGCGGCTGACCGACCCGGCGCTCGTGCCCGCCCAGCTGCCGGCGCTGGACGCCGTCCTGCTCAGCCACATGCACGGCGACCACTGGGACCGGGTGGCCACCCGGTCGCTGCCCAAGGAGACCCCGGTGGTGACCACCCCGGAGGCCGCCGGCTGCCTGGCGAAGCGGGGCTTCACCCAGACCTCCGACCTGCGGCCCTGGCAGACCCACGAGCTCAGCCGGGGCGGCGACACCCTGCGGATCACCAGCGTCCCCGGGGTCCACGGCCCCGGACCGCTCGCCCGCTTGCTGCCGCAGGTGATGGGCAGCGTGCTCGAGCTGGTCCGCGACGGCGCCGTCACCTGGCGGGGGTACGTCAGCGGCGACACGCTGTTCCGGCCGGCGCTCGGCGAGGTGCTGCAGCGCTGCGGTCCGCTGGACGCGATGATCCCGCACCTGGGTGGCACCAAGGTCGCCGGCATCACGGTGACGATGGACGCCCGGCAGGGCGCCGACCTGGTCGAGCTGCTCACGCCCCCGGTGACCGTGCCGGTGCACTACGACGACTACGGCCTGTTCAAGGACCCGCTGGGGAACTTCGTCGCCGAGGTGGCCGCCCGCCGGGCCCCGGGCGAGATCCGCACCGTCGGCCGGGGTCAGACGGTCTCGCTGCGGGCCTGACGCCTGATCCGCCGGGCGGTGCGCCGGGCGTCCCGGTCGACGCCGTCGATGATCGAGGAGTTGACCCGGGTCTGCCACGGCAGCCCCATCCAGTGCAGCCCGGCCACCGGCGAGGCCCCGCAGCGGTGGACCGGCAGGCCGTCGGCGCCCAGCGCGCCCGGGACGTCGATCCAGCCGGTCTCGGGCAGGAAGCCGGTGCACCACAGCACGGCGGACACCTGCTCGGTCCGCCCGTCCTCCAGGTGCACCCGGTCGCCCTCCGCGCCGACCACCCGCCCGGTGCGCCAGCCGATGACGCCGTCGTCCCGGAGTCGGCGCAGTTCCCGGCCGATGATCGCGTCGCCGCGCCGGCGGATGCCCCGGGCCACCCAGCTGTCGCTGCCGGCGTTGAGCACCCCGGACAGCAGCAGCCACCAGTAGACGCTCACGCCGAGCACCCGCTCCGGCAAGAACCGGGGTTCCCGCGGGCTGACCACGGTGACCTCGTGGGTGGCCGACAGCTCCACGGCCAGCTGCGCCGCCGAGTTGCCGCCGCCGACGACCAGCACCGGCCCCGCGGGGAGGTCGGCGGGTCGGCAGTAGTCCGCGGAGTGCAACTGGGCGACCGCCGGGTCCAGCTCCTGGGCCGCGGCCGGCACCCGCGGCCGGGTGAACGGGCCGGTGGCCAGCACCACCTGCCGGGCCAGCACCGGCCCCTCCCGCGTCTCGGCGCGGAAGCCCACCGGGTCCGGCGTCAGCCGGGTGACCGGGGTCCAGGGGCGCACCGGGACGTCGAGCCGGCGGGCGTAGCGGTGCAGGTGGTCCGCCATCTCGACCCGGTCCGGCGTCGGTGTCGGCCCGGCCGGGAAGGCCATCCCGGGCAGGCTGCTGAACCGGCGGGGCGTGAACAGCTGCAGGCTCTCCCAGCGGCGCAGCCAGCTGCCCCCGACCTCGGCGGCGTCGACCACCACCACATCGCGAACGCCCTTTCGGGCCAGCCACCAGGCCGTGCCCAGGCCGGCCTGGCCCGCACCGACCACCAGCACGTCGTGCACCCGGTCTGCCACGCCGTCGATCCTCCCCCGACCGGACGGCGCCGCGCCGGGTGCCCGCCTAGCGTGGGCGCGGTGACCCGAGGACGGACGTGGGACCTGCTCGTCATCGGCGGTGGCACCGCCGGGATCGTGGCGGCGACGACCGCCGCCGCCCTGGGCGCCCGGGTTCTGCTGACCGAGCGGGAACGCACCGGCGGTGACTGCCTGTGGACCGGGTGCGTGCCGTCGAAGGCGCTGCTGGCCTCGGCCACAGCGGCGGCCGACGCTCGCGCGGCCGCCCGGCTCGGGGTGGACGTCGCCGGCGTCGAGGTGGACTTCGCCCGGGTCATGATCCACGTGAAACAGGCCATCGCCACGATCGAGCCGGTCGACTCCCCGGAGACGCTGCGCAGCAAGGGCGTGACCGTGCTGACCGGCGATGCCGTGTTCACCGGGCCCGACCGGGCCACCGTCGACGGTCGGGAGATGAGGTTCCGGGCCGCGGTCATCGCCACCGGCTCGGGTCCGGCGCTCCCGCCCGTCCCTGGCCTGGCCGGCGTCGACCCGCTCACCAACGAGACCGTGTGGGGCCTGACGACGCTGCCTCCCCGGCTGGCGGTCCTCGGTGGCGGACCGATCGGCTGCGAGCTCGGACAGGCGTTCGCCCGGTTCGGCGCGCAGGTCACGGTGGTCAACTCCGCCGACCGGTTGCTGGCCGTGGAGAGCGAGGAGGCATCCGAGCTGGTCACCGCCGCGCTGGTCCGCGACGGCGTCGACGTGCGGAACGGCGCTCGGGCGGTCGAGGTCACCGGCGACCGGGACGGCGGTGAGCTCCAGCTGGCCGACGGCGGCACCGTGCCCTTCGACCGGCTGCTGGTCGCCGTGGGGCGCCGGGCCCGCACCGAGGGCCTGGGCTGCGCCGCGGCCGGGGTGGAGCTGGCCGAGGACGGCAGCGTGGTCGTCGACGACGCCCTGCGCACCGGCAACCCGCGGATCCGGGCGGCCGGCGACGTCACCGGCGGCCCGCGGTTCACCCACGTCGCCGGCGTGCGCGGCAGCCTGGCCGCGAGCAACGCGGTGCTCGGGCTGCGTCGCCGGGTCGACCCCGTCGTCCCCCGGGTCACCTACACCTCCCCGGAGGTGGCCTCGGTCGGCATGAGCCCCGCCGAGGGAGCGGCCGCCGGGCTGACCGTCCGGCGCCTCCCGCACACCGAGATCGACCGGGCCATCGCCGAGGACCTCACCGCCGGCTCCGCGACGCTGGTGCACGACCGGCGCGGGCGGCTGCGCGGAGCGACCGTGATCGGCCCCCGGGCCGGGGAGAGCCTCGGCGAGCTGACCCTCGCCGTCCGGCAGGGGCTGCGGGTGCAGGACGTCGCCGGCACCACGCACCCCTACCCGACCTACAACGACGCGGCGTGGAACGCCGCCATCGCCGACGTGCGCGCCCGGCTCCGCGCCCCGGTGGTCCGGATCGCGCTGCGGCTCTTCGTCCGGCTCCGTGCCGTGCTCACCGACCGCCGGGAGGCTCAGCGCAGCGCGCGGTGACCCGCCCACATCCGGTGGACGGCGCTGATGCCGACCACCACCGCCCAGACCCAGGCCAGTTGCCAGGCGAACGCCGGCAGCAGCAGCCACAGCGCGTGCACCACGATCGTCTCGGTGCCCTCCGCCAGCCCGCCGAGGGAGGACAGCGACCGGCCGTCGTCCAGCTGCCGACCGGCCCGCTCGGCGAGCGAGGAGAAGGCCAGGAACGCAGCGCCGTTGACGTAGTAGGCGAGCAGGACGGCGGCGAACGGCTCCCACGGGTCGCCCCGCTCGGCGGTCACCCCGAGGGCGACGCCGAGCACGCCGGCGCCGTAGACCAGGAAGTCCGCGGTGATGTCGAAGAACCCGCCGGCGCCGGCGTCCCCGGGCGCGCCGGCCGCGCGACGCCGCCGGGCCAGCGGGCCGTCCAGCCCGTCGGCGAGCCGGGAGAACAGCCAGAGCACCAGCGCCGGCCACCACAGCGTCGCCGCCGCGGCGGCGGCGCTGCCCAGGCCGAGCACCAGCCCGGCGGCGGTCAGCCGGTCCGGGCTCATCCACGGGCGGTCCAGCACACCGGCCACCCGGGCGAGCGGCCGGTCGAGCACCCGCCGCGCGGCAGCGTCGAGCACCCGGGTCTCCGATCCTCGGCAGCACGTCGACCCGGTGGCGGGGCACCATCGGGTGGGGCACGATCTTGGCGCAGCCCCTGGGCCGCGGCCACCCGCCGGCAGGGGCGGACCGACGTCAGGGAGGCGCCACACGTGACCGTGCTCCACCGCTGGCACGGCGGCGTGCTCGTCGCGGCGTGCGCCTCGGTCGCCGTCCTCACCGGGTGTGCCGCGCCGGACGCGGCGGCGCCGGTGGCGGAGGACCGCTCGTGGGACGACGTGCTCGCCGAGGCCGAGGGGCAGACGGTCGACCTGTGGATGTACGGCGGCGACGTGCAGGGCAACGCCTACGTCGACGACGTGCTTGCTCGCGCGGCGGCCGAGCTCGGGGTGACCCTGCGCCGGGTGCCGATCGCCGACACCGGGGACGCGGTCAACCGCGTCCTCTCCGAGCGGCAGGCCGGCGTCACCGAGGGCGAGGTGGACCTGGTCTGGGTGAACGGCGACAACTTCGCCACCGGTCGCCAGGCCGGCGCCTGGTTGTGCGACTGGACGTCGATGCTGCCGAACATCGCCGGCACCGACCCCGACGACCCGCTGCTGACCAGCGACTTCGGCACCCCGGTCGACGGCTGCGAGGCGCCCTGGCACAAGGCCCAGTTCAGCCTGGTCTACGACGCCGCCCGGGTGCCCGACCCGCCGACGACGCTGGCCGGGGTGCTCGACTGGGCGGAGGTGAACCCGGGCCGGTTCACCTACCCGGCCCCGCCGGACTTCACCGGCTCGGCGTTCCTGCGCCAGGTGCTCTACAGCGTGTCCGGCGGCGTCGACGAGGTGCCGCTGGAGCACTCGGACGAGGCCTACGAGGAGCTGAGCCCAGCGCTCTACGACCGGCTCGCCGAGCTGGCGCCCGCGCTGTGGCGGGAGGGTGACACCTACCCGCAGAGCCAGCAGGAGCTCGACCAGCTGTTCGCCGACGGCCAGGTGGACATGACCATGACCTACGGCCCGGCGACCGTCGACGACCTGGTCGCCGACGGCACCTTCCCCGAGACCACCCGGGTGCTCACCCTGGACGAGGGCACGCTCGGCAACGCCAGCTTCCTGGCCATCCCCTCGACCTCCGATGACCAGGCCGGCGCGATGGTGGTGGCCGACCTGGCGCTCTCGCCGGAGCAGCAGCTGGCCAAGGCACGCCCTGAGGTCTGGGGGCAGTTCACCGTGCTGGACCTGGACCGGCTCGGCGACGACGCGCGCGCCGGGTTCGAGGCGCTGCCCGACTCCGCGGTGGTGCCCAGCTACGAGGAGCTCTCCGCCGGCGCGGACCCGGAGCTCTCGGCCGGCTGGGTGACGCCGTTGGACGACGGGTGGCGGCGCGAGGTCGCGGCCGGGTGACCGCAGCCGGCCGGGCCGGCGCCGGGTCCCGCCGCGCGACCCTGCTGGTGCTGCCCGCGGTGGTGCCGGTGGTGGTCGTCGTCGGTGCCGCCCTGACCTCCGCCGTCCTGCTGAGCCTGGGCCTGACCCCGCTGGTCGGCCGGCCGGAGCTGTCCCTGGACGCCTGGCGGGCCACCGAGCTCGGCACCTCGATCCGGCTGTCGCTGGCGATCGCGGCCGGGGCGACGGCGGTGGCCACGGTGGTCGGGCTCTGCCTGGCGCTGGCGGTGACCGCCGGGGCGCGGCGGAGCCGGCTGCTGGCCACGCTCAGCTCGCTGACCATCCCCGTCCCGCACCTGGTGGGCGCGGCGGCGATGGGGCTGCTGCTGGCCGACGCCGGGTTCCTGCCCCGGCTGCTGGGCATCGCCCCCGCGGACTGGCCGGCGCTGGTGGGCGGCCGCTGGTGGATCGCGGTCGGTGCCGAGTACGCCTGGAAGGAGTCGGCGTTCATCGCCCTGGTGGTCGCCGGTGTGCTGAGCAGCCGGGTGGCCTCCTACACCGAGACCGCCGCGCTGCTGGGCGCCGGCCGGTGGGCCCGGTTCCGGCACGTCACCCTCCCGCTGGCCGCCCCGGCGCTGGGCGCCTCCGCGGCGGTGAGCTTCGTCTACACGCTGGGCTCCTACGAGGTCGCCGCCCTGCTGGGCCGCCCGTCACCGGAGCCGCTGCCGGTGCTCGCCGTCCGGCTGTTCACCTCCATCGACCTCGCCGCACGGCCCCAGGCCGCCGCGGTCGCGGTCACCACGTCGGCGCTGGGGCTGGTGGCCGTGCTGGTCTCGCTGCGGTCGCTGCGCCGGCTGGCGGCCGAGCAGTGAGCGCACCGCTGCTCGTCTCCCGCCTCGGCTCCCGACTGGGGCGCGGCGCGCTCGCCTTCTGGCTGGTGCTCCCGCTCGTGCCGCTGCTGCTGTGGGCCGCCGCCGACCGCTGGTCGGCGCCGGCCCTGCTGCCCCAGGCCTGGGGGACGACCGGGCTGGCCGAGGCCCGCGCCGCCGGCGCCGGTGCCGCCGCCGTCCGGTCGGCGGTGCTCGGGACGGCGGTGGCCGTGCTGGCCACCCCGCTGGGCGCGCTGGCCGGCCGGGCGCTGACCTCGGGGGCGCTGCGCGCGCCCGGGCTGGTGTTCGCGGTGCTGCTCTCCCCGCTGGTGCTCCCGCCCTTCGCCGTCGCGCTCGGGCTGGACGTGCTGCTGCTGCGGCTGCGGGTGCCGGCGGAGGTCGGTCTGGTGCTGCTGCTGACCGTGGCGGCGATCCCGTACACGACCGTGGTGATGCGGGCCGCGTACGCCGCGCACGACCGGCACCACGACGAGGAGGCCCGGCTGCTCGGCGCCTCCGCCTGGCGGGTGGTGCGCTCGGTGCACCTGCCGCTGCTGGCCCCGGCGGTCGCGGGCGCGGCGTTCCTGGCGTTCCTGGTGGGGTGGAGCGACTACGTCGTGACCCTGCTCGTCGGCGGTGGCCGGCTGGTCACCCTGCCGCTGCTGGTCGGCGCCGCCGCCTCGGCCACCGGCAACGACGCCCAGGTGGCGGTGCTGGCGCTGTCGGCGGTGCTGCCGCCGGTCGCGCTGCTCGTCGTGATCGGCTCGATCGGCCGGCGGGCCCGGCGGTGAGCGGCTCCCTGCAGCTGACCGGGCTCACCCGCGTGCACGCCGCCGGGGCCCCGCCGGCCCTGGACGACCTGACCCTCGCCGTCCCGGCCGGGTCGTGCGTGGCGGTGCTCGGCCCGTCCGGCTCGGGGAAGAGCACGGTGCTCCGGCTGACCGCCGGGCTGGACACCCCGACCCGGGGCAGCGTGCACCTCGACGGCCGGGACCTGGCCGGCGTCGTCCCGGAGCGACGCGGGATGGCGATGGTCTTCCAGCGCCCGCTGCTGTTCCCCCACCTGTCGGTGCGGGACAACGTCGGCTTCGCCGACCGGGTGCGCGGCCTGCCCCGGCGGCAGGCGCGCGAGCGCGCCGAGCACCACCTCGAGCTGGTCCAGCTGGGCGGGTTCGGCAGCCGGCCGGCGCGGGCGCTGTCCGGCGGCCAGGCGCAGCGGGTGGCGCTGGCCCGGGCGCTCGCCGCCGAGCCCCGGGTGCTGCTGCTGGACGAGCCGTTCAGCGCGCTGGACACCGGGCTGCGTCAGGAGATGCACGAGCTGCTGGCCGACCTCCGGCTGCGGCTGGCCCCGACGGTGCTGCTGGTCACCCACGACCCGGCGGAGGCCGACGCGCTGGCCGACACCGTCGCGGTGCTGGCCGCCGGCCGGCTGCAGCAGCTGGGGCCGATGCGGGAGCTGTACGCGCGGCCCCGGTCCCTGGCGGTCAGCCGGCTGCTCGGCGGGCGCACCGAGGTGCCCGGGACCGTCACCGGCGGGCGGCACCGCTCCGCACTCGGCGAGCTCGAGCTCCCGGCCCCGGCCCCGGAGGGCCCCGGGGTGCTCGTCGTCCGCCCGGAGGCGGTCACCCTCGTCGCCGCGGCGGACGCCGACGCCCGCGGCACCGTGGTGCAGGTCCGCCGGCGCGGGCTGCGGGCGCTGGTCACCGTCGAGGTGGCCGGCCGCGGGACCGAGCCGGCTGCCGTGGCCGCCGAGCTGTCGCCCGGCGAGGAGGTCGCGGTCGGCGCCGAGGTCGGGCTGCGCATCCCGGTCACCGCCCGGTGCGTCGTCCCCCCGGCCGGCCTGGCGGACGCGCGGGAGGGCGCCTCAGCCCACGACCGTCAGCGGTAGCAGCCTCCGCAGCTGCGCGTTCTCCGCCAGGTCGAGTACGGAGTGCTGCGCGCAGGCCGGCACCAGCTGGCCGGTCTCGGGGTGGGCCATCGAGTAGGTGCAGGCGGCGAGCCGTTCCTGGGTGGCGCGCAGCTGCGGGTCGGTGGCCTGCTCCCCGCGCTGCATCAGCTCCCAGGCCGGGCCGACCTGCTCGGCGTCCATGAAGCTGTGCACCTCGAAGGTCATCAGCCCCAGCGCACCGGTGCGGGCGGCCCGCACCAGCGCCCGGGCGCCGCCGGCCCGGCGCACCGTGCGCCGCGCCCAACCGAGCGCGACCGGCAGGTCGCCGGGGTGCCGGCGCAGCACCCGGAGCACCTTGCCGACCAGCAGCAGCGGCGGCGTCCCGCTGAAGGCCACCCCGCCGAAGTGCGCGAAGAACCGGTCGCGGGCCGCGCGGTCACGGGCGTCGTCCGGGTCGATCAGCCCGCGCCAGCGGCCGGCGACCAGGAAGCCGAAGGCGACCCGGTTGCACCGCGGGTCGCCGAACTCGATCCCCTCGTGCGGCACCCGGTGCCCCAGCGCCTGCTCCAGCTGCGCCCAGACCGCATCGACGTCCACTGCGGTGTAGGACTCCTTCCACCGGCGGTCGTCCCCGACGTGCGCGGCCGGCTGGAAGCTCATCATCGAGAAGCCCATCGGCAGCACCGCGCGCACCGTCTCGGCCACCTGGTCGAGGTTGGCCGGGGTGACCGTCATGTTGTGCGCCAGGTAGTACCGCAGGCCCGTCTCGGCGCGCAGGTCGCGGAACATCTGCACGAACCGCTCGCGGAACGGATCCAGCTCGGCCTCCGACCGGGGCTTGACCGCGCCACGGCGGCCCCGCATCAGCATGTCGAAGTGCGCCGCGAAGCTCACCCGGTCGAACCGCAGCCGCCCCTCGCCGTCGGTCACCAGCGCGCGCAGGTACTCGGGGTCGAAGTCACCGTGGGTCATCGACATCGGCGACCGCCCGTGCGCCCGCATCGCGAGCAGCGCCGCGGCGTGGTCGTCCGGCGGCAGCAGGCTCACCTCACCGCCGATCAACTGGGCGTGGGCGTAGGGGCCGCGCCGCTGCTCCAGGTAGGCCATCTGCTGCTCGACCTGGTCGACGGTGTGCTGCCCGTCGATGCGCACCTTGTTGGCGTCGGCGGAGTGGTAGCAGGGCGTGCAGGTGAGGTTGCACTTCGGGAACACGCCGTGCGTGCCCTCGCAGCCGACCGCGTGCCGGCCCAGGCTCTGCGCGGGGGTCTGCACGTGCGCCGGCAGCGCCGCCCACCGCTCGGCGAGCGCTCGCGCCGTCTCCGGGTGCACCGGGCGGGTGCGGGCGGCGAGGTCCCGCAGTCGTCCGAGCAGCGTCATCGCAGTCTCCCCTCACGCGCGCCTTCGGCACGCCCACCCACGGTAGCTGCGGCACGACCGGTCCACCGGCTGCGCTCAGCCCCCGGGATGACCCGCTGACCTGGACAGATCAGCCGCACGACCGACGCCCGAGGACGACGTCGCGACCGATGCTGGTCCCGCCACCGACCGGTGGCGGAGAACGAGTGGAGGCACCCGGTGGTCAGCACGAAGAAGGTCGTCCTCGGCGCCGTGACGGCGCTGGTCGGCGTGGTCGGCTCGGGAGCCGCGGCGATCGCGCTCACCATGCCGTCCGGCGTGGACGGCCCCGGCGCCGCGTTCGCCGAGCTGCAGGGCCACACCCAGACCGCCGACCACGCCACCGCCGACGTCGCACCCCGCGAGGACGTGCCGGCCTGGACCCGGGCCGTCGGCTCCGATGTGACGGTCGTCCGGCCGGGGGAGGCCGCTGGTGACGACGCCGGCAGCGTCCGGGTGCACATGACGCTGACCAGCGGGACGACGCTCCCCGCGCACTGCACCCCGCTGGACCAGGTGGGGATGCCGTTCGACGGCGGGGGCCGATGGCCCGACCTCGGCGACGAGGCGCACCTGTGCGACGGCTGGGTCACCGTCGTGCTCGGCGACCAGCTCTACGCCTGGACCGACGACCAGACGCGCGGCTGATCCGGCGGTCCCTGCGTACGCACGCCGCGTCGGGGGAACTCAGCGGTCATGCCTCCCGTGGTCCGCGACAGCGCGGAGATCGAGACAGAGACCTGGGATGACCCGGTGCGGGGGAAGGTCTCCTTCCAGGTGGTGTTCAGCCAGGACCGGACGCCGACGGCCCGGCTCTACACCGGCCTGGCCGAACTGCCCGTCGACGGCTGGCTCGGCCTGCACCGGCACACCGCGACGGAGGTCTACCACCTCATCGAGGGCAGCGGCGTCGTCGTCCTCGACGGCCAGGAGCACCCGGTGGCCGCCGGGTCGGCGGTCTTCACCCCCGGCGACACCGAGCACGGCATCCGCAACACCGGCACGGGCCCGCTGCGGTGTGTCTACGCCTTCCCGACCGACTCCTTCGAGGACGTGCACTACCGCTTCTCCGCGGAGGAGTGAGGGCCCCTGCTCAGCGCCCGGCCAGGCGCACGGCCCTCCGCTCAGCGGCCGGCCAGGCGCATCGCCCGGGTCTGGACGTCGGCGCGCAGTTCCGCTTCGTCGACCGTGGTGGAGACCCCGTCGGCCAGCACCTGCCGGCCGGCGACCCAGGTGTCGCGCACGTGCCGGGAGCCGACCGACCAGACCAGGTGGGTCAGCAGGTCGGTGATCTCGCCGACCGGCACGAAGGCGATGTCCTCGGTGTCCACGTGCACCAGGTCCGCGCGCCGTCCGGCGGTCAGCTGGCCGAGGTCGTCCCGGCCGATCGCTGCGGCCGCCCCGCCGGTGGCCAGCCAGAACGCCTCCGGGGCGGTGAGCGCGGTGGCGTCCCGCTCGCGCAGCCGGGCCAGCTGCGCGGCGAGCCGGAGGTCCGCGAACAGGTCGAGGTTGTCGTTCGACGCCGGCCCGTCGGTGCCCATGCCCACCCGGATGCCGAGGTCGAGCATGTCCCGCAGCCGGGCGGTGCCGCTGGCCAGCTTGGTGTTGCTGCTCGGGCAGTGCGCGACGGCGACGTCGTACTCCCGCCACAGCTCCAGGTCGCCGTCGTCCATGTGCACGCAGTGGGCGGCCAGCACCCGCCCACCGAGCACGTCGTGCGCGGCGAGCAGCTGCGGCACGCTCTGGCCGTGCTGGGCCAGCAGCCCCGCGCCCTCGGTGCTGGTCTCGGCGACGTGGGTGGTCAGCAGCAGGCCGTGCTCGCGCGCCATCTCGGCCGCCTGGGTGAGCACCGGCAGCGGCACGGTGTAGGCCGAGTGCGGGCCGATGCCCCACTCGACCTGCTCGTCACCGGTGCCGGCGGACTCCGTGGCGCGGGCGAGCTGCTCGTCGAAGGTGCCGAAGCCGGGGAGGCCGATCAGCGGGTGGGTGATGACCCCGCGGGCGCCGGTGCGCCGCACCGCCGCGGCCATCCGGTCGGGGTGGAAGTACATCTCCACGCTGGTGGTCACGCCGTGCCGCAGCATCTCCGCCGACGCGGCGGTCATCGCCACCTCGACCTCCTCGGGGGTGAGCCGAGCCTCTCGCGGCCACATCACCTCGTTCAGCCACCGGTCCAGCGGCAGCCCCTCGCCCTGGCCGCGGAACAGCACCATCGGCGCGTGCGAGTGGGTGTTCACCATGCCGGGGGTGAGCACCCCGGGCAGCGCGGTGACCTCGGCGTCCCCGGCCGGCGGGGCCTCGGCAGCCGGCCCGACCCAGCTGATCAGACCGTCCTCGACGTCCAGCACGGCATCGGGGACGACGGTGCCGGCGCGGTCCCCGACCACGACGGCGCGAGCGGTGAAGCGGTGCGCCATGAGCGCAGACCCTACGGCCGGTCCACCCCGGCAGCAGGGCGGCGCACAGGCGCCGCCGATACCGTGGGGCTCATGTCCGTCCTCGCCGCCGCCGCATCCGACGAAGGCGGTATCACCGGCTTCCTGCTCGACCTCATCGACCGGCTCGGGGCGGTGGGCGTCGGCCTGACCATCCTGATCGAGACGGTCATCCCGCCGATCCCCAGCGAGGTCGTGCTCGGGGCCGCCGGGGTGCTGATCAACGACGGGCGGATGTCCCTCGTGCCGGTCATCATCTGGGCCACCGTCGGCTCGGTGCTCGGGGCGCTGGTCCTCTACTGGGTGGGCCGGCTGTTCGGTCCCCGCCGGTCGCACGCGTTCCTCGACCGGCTGCCGCTGGTCGAGACCGCCGACGTGGACCGGTCCTTCGAGTGGTTCGCCCGGCACGGTCGCGCCGCCGTCTTCTTCGGCCGGATGGTGCCGATCGTGCGCAGCTTCGTCTCGGTCCCGGCCGGCGTCGTGAAGATGCCGATGCCGCAGTTCCTGCTCTTCACCGCCGCCGGCAGCCTGCTCTGGAACAGCCTGCTCATCGGCCTGGGCGTCGCCGCGGGCGACTTCGTGCAGGCCAACCTCCAGTACCTGGACTACGTGGTGGTGGTCGTGGCGGTCGCCGCGGTGGCCTGGTTCGTCTACAAGAAGGCGACCGGGCAGTTCCGGCGCCCGCCCACGGCCGGTGCCGACCTGCCCGTCGACGAGCGGGACCAGGCATGAGCACCCCGCGCACCCGGCCGGACGTCGTCGCCTTCGACGTCAACGAGACCCTGCTCGACATCAGCCCCCTCGGGGCGGCCCTGGCCGAGCAGGGCCAGTCGGCCGACCTGCTGCCCGCCGTCTTCTCCCGCGCCCTGCTGACCGGGTTCGCCGCCACGACGGCCGGCACCTGGTTCCCCTTCCGGGCCGCGTTCGAGACCTCGGTCGCGCAGGTGACCGGGTTGCCGCCGACCGCCTGCTCCACGGTGGCCGACTCCTTCATGGAGCTGTCCCCCCACCCGGACGTCGAACCCGCCCTCCGCCTGCTCACCGCGGCCGGGGTCCGGGTGGTGACGCTGAGCCACGGGTCGCCCGGAGTCGCCGAGGCGGGCCTGACCCGCGGCGGGGTGGCCGCGCTGGTGGAACGGACGCTGACCTCGGAGTCGATCCGCGCGTGGAAGCCGAACCGGGAGGCCTACCTGTGGGCGGCCGGCGTCTGCGACGTGGCACCGGAGCGGATGGCGCTCGTCGCGGCGCACTCCTGGGACGTGCTGGGTGCCGGGCGGGCCGGGCTCACCACCGGCTTCACCTCCGGCCGGTCGGAGAAGGTGTTCGCCGGCGTCTACGCGCCGCCGCACGTGCAGGGCGGGTCGCTGGTCGAGGTGGTCGAGGGTCTGCTCGCCCTGCCGCCGGTGTGACCACCGGGGAGGTCCCCACCCCGCTCGGCCCGGCCCGGGTGCACCGCACGGAGCCCGCAGGCGACGTCCGCGGCACCCTGGTGCTGGGCCACGGCGCCGGCGGCGGGTCCGGCTCCGCGGACCTGCTGGCCGTCACCGCCGCCGCCGGCGCGGCCGGCTGGCGGGTGCTCCGCGTCGACCAGCCGTGGGTGGTCGCCGGGAAGCGGATCGCCCCCGCCCCGGCCCGGCTGGACGAGGGCTGGACGGCGGCGCTCGCCGTGCTGCGCGCCGACGGCCTGCTGACCGGCCCACTGGTGCTGGGCGGGCGCAGCGCCGGCGCCCGGGTGGCCTGCCGGACCGCGACGGCACAGGGGGCCGCCGCCGTGCTGGCCCTGGCCTTTCCGCTGCACCCACCGGGCCGGCCGGAGAAGAGCCGCGCGGCGGAGCTGCACCAGGTCGCCGTCCCGCTGCTGGTGGTGCAGGGCGCCACCGACGCGTTCGGGCGCCCCGCGGAGGTGGTCACCGCGCTGGCCGGCCACCCGGGGGAGGTCCGGGCCGTTCCGGGCGACCACGGGCTGAGCAAGGACCCCGACCTGGTCGCTGCCGCCGTCGCGGACTGGCTGACCGGGCAGCCGTGGGACCACTCCCGCCAGGTGCCCTCTCCGAACAGCCCCGTGAGCTCGGACCCAGCCCACTGACGCCTGCCGGGCCAGCCAGGAAGGACCCCGAGCGCTTGTGCTCTGCTCACCAGGAGTGAGCAGAGCACAAGCGGCCGCAGCGTGCTCCCCGTCCGGGCTCACGCCCGGGGTGCGGTCAGCGCCGGCGGCGGCGCACGAGCAGGGCGATGAGCAGGGCCAGGACCGTGACCCCGGCCGCCGGGGCGGCGTACCGGATGACCGCCGCACCACCGGCCACCTCGAGCAGGTCGATCGGCTCCGGCTCGGCCGGGGTCAGCTGCCGCGGCGGCGAGCTCGGGGTGCTGCGCGCGGGGCCCCCACCGGCCGGGCGGTTCGGCGGGGCGGTGGTGCCGGCCGGCGGCTTGCTCGGCGCCTTGCGGGGGGTACCGACGGCGGCGTCGGGCGCCGTGGTGGAGGCGGGCTCGGCGTCGGGCGCCTGGTCCTCCACCGTCCCGGTGCCGGAGAACGGCGCTGCGTCTCCCGCGGCCGGGGCCGTGTCACCGGCAGCCGGGGCCGTGTCGCCGGCCGCAGTGGCGGCAGCGGCCGGCGTGCTCTTCGTCGGCGGGGCCAGCGGGTCGGGCACCGGCGCCTCGGCCGGCGCGCTCCCGGCCGGCGCGCTCGCGGCGGGAGCGGCCTTCTTGGTCGGCTTCGCCGGTGCCGCCGCCTCCTCCGCTGCTGCTGCCTTGTCCGCCGCTGCGGCGGCGGTCTTCTTCGCCGCGGCGCCGGCCTTCTTGGCCGCGCCGGCCGCCGGGGGGTCGCCGGCGACGCCCTCGACGCTGGCCGCGGCCTCCTCCACCACGCCCGCGGTGGTCGCGGCGCCCTTGGCCGCAGCGGCGGTGGCCTTCCCTGCGACGGTCGGCTCCTGCGAGCCCGCAGCGGCCGCGGCCCGGGTGGCGTCGCCCTCGGCGTCGCCGCTGGCCAGCTGGGCGGAGAGCTTGTCGGCGAACTGGCCGAGCAGCTTGTTGCCGACGTCGGTCATGACGCCGCGGCCGAACTGGGCGGGCCGGCCGGTGATGTTCAGGTCGGTCAGGACGTCGACGCGGGTGGTGTCGCCCTCGGCCGCGAGCGTGGCGGTGATGACGGCCGCCGCGGTGCCGTTGCCGCGCTGGTCCTTCCCGCGGGCGTCGATGACCGCACGATGGGTCTCGTCGTCCTTCTCCACGAAGGACGCCTTGCCCTGGTAGGTCAGGTTGATCGGACCGAGCTTGACCTTGACCCGGCCGGTGAAGTCGTCGCCGGTCACCGAGTCCAGGGCGGCACCCGGCATGCAGGGGGCGATGCGCTCGATGTCCAGCAGCACCCGCCACGCTTCGTCGATCGGCACCGGCACGGTGAACGCGTTCTCGAGCTGCACTGCAGGACCTCCGGGTGTGGGCAGCCCGGGCGGGAGGCGACGAGTCGGCGACAGCCCGTCCGGGTCGTGCGGTGATCGAGGCGAGACGGCGACGTTACCGCGCCCCCGCTGCCCCCTGACATCCGATCACGACCGCGGCGTCCCCGCAGGTGGGACGCCGACGGCGCGCCGGACCGGTCACGTCACTGGCGTGACGGACCGGTCCGGCCTCGCCGTCAGAGGCCGGCTGCGGCGGCCACCGCCCGCCGGGTCAGGACCTGGGCCAGGTGCTGGCGGTAGTCGGCCTGGGCGTTGAGGTCGTTGCTCGGGCTCGTGCCCTCAGCGGCCTGCGCCGCCGCCGCGGTCACCGTCTCCAGACTGACGTCCACCCCGACCAGCGCCGCCTCGGTGGCCGACGCCCGCAGCGGGGTCGGCCCCATGTTGGTCAGCCCGATCCGCGCCTCGGCGATCCGGCCGCCCTCCCGCCGGACGGCAGCGGCGACCGCGACGATCGACCAGGCCTGGACCACCCGGTTGAACTTCTCGTACCGCACGCCCCAGCCCTCGCCGAGCTTCGGCACCCGGATCTCGACCAGCAGCTCCCCCTCCTCGAGGGCGGTGGTGAGGTAGTCGACGAAGAACTCCGCAGCGGGCACGGTGCGCCGCCCGCCCGGCCCGGCGAGCACGAACTCCGCGTCCAGGGCGAGCGCCACCGCCGGGAGGTCCCCGGCCGGGTCGGCGTGCGCCAGCGCGCCGCCGAACGTGCCGCGCCGGCGCACCTGCCGATCGGCCACGGTCTCGGTGGCCTGCACGATCAGCTGGCCGTACTGCGCCAGCAACGGGTCGGTGAGGACGTCGGCGTGCGTGGTCATCGCCCCGATGACCAGCATGTCGCCGTCCTCGCGCACGCCGCGGAGCTCGGCCACCCGGGTCAGGTCGACGAGCGTCTCGGGTGCGGCGAGCCGCAGCCGCATGACCGGGATCAGCGACTGCCCACCGGCGAGGACCTTGACGTCCTCACCGCCGTCGGCGATCGCCTGCAGGGCCTCCTCGATCGTGCTCGGGCGGGCGTAGGCGAAGGGTGCGGGGATCATGGCTTCGCTCCAGAGTCGCTTCGGCGGATCACTGCGCTGCCTCCTGGATGCCGGACTCGGTCGTGCGGGCACCGCCGTAGGCGTTGCTGCCCTGGGCGGCGCGGTCGCCGCCGTCCCCGCCGGCGTGGATCGCCCGCCACACCCGTTCCGGGGTGAGCGGCATCCGGATGTCGGTGACGCCGAGGTGCCGGACGGCGTCCAGCGCGGCGTTGACCACCGCCGGGGTGCTGGCGATGCAGCCGGCCTCCCCGACGCCCTTGGCGCCCAGCGGGTTGCTGGTCGCCACGTGCACGGTGTTGCCGGTGTCGAAGTGCGGCAGGTCCGAGGCGGCCGGGACCAGGTAGTCGACGAAGCTGCCGGTGGTCAGGTTGCCCTCGGCGTCGTAGATCGCCTCCTCGTACATCGCCTGGGCGATGCCCTGGGCCAGGCCGCCGTGCACCTGTCCCTCGACGATGAGCGGGTTGACGATCGTGCCGACGTCGTCGACGCAGGCGTACTTGCGGATCTTGGCGAACCCGGTCTCGGTGTCGATCTCCATCGCGCAGATGTGCGTGCCGTGCGGGAAGGAGAAGTTCTCCGGGTCGAAGGTGGCCTCGGCGTCGATGGTCGGTTCGACGCCCTCCGGGTAGTCGTGCGCGGCGAAGATCGCCAGGGCGACCTCCTGGATGCCGACCCCGGCGCCCGGCGTCCCCCGCACGGTGAACTTCCCGCCGGTGAACTCCAGGTCGTCGGCGTTGGCCTCCAGCAGGTGGGCGGCGATCACCCGGGCCTTCTCCACCACCTTCTCCGCGGCCTTCACCACCGCCGTGCCCCCGACGACCAGCGAACGGGAACCGTAGGTGTCCAGCCCGCGGGAGGAGATCGCGGTGTCGCCGTGCAGCACCTCGACGTCCTCGAACGGCACACCCAGCTCGTCGGCGACGATCTGGCTCCACGCCGTCTCGTGGCCCTGGCCGTGCGGCGTGGAGCCGGTGACCACCTCGACCTTGCCGGTGGGGAGCATCCGGATCGACGCCTGCTCCCAGCCACCCGCGCCGAAGGCGAGCGAGCCGAGCACCCGGGAGGGGGCCAGCCCGCACATCTCGGTGAAGGTGGAGAAGCCGATGCCCAGCTGGACCGGGTCGTTCGAGTCGCGGCGGCGCTTCTGCTCGGCCCGCAGCTCGTCGTAGCCGAGCAGCTCCAGCGCCTGCTCGGTCGCCTGGTGGTAGTCACCTGAGTCGTACTCCAGGCCGGCGACCGTGGTGAACGGGAACTCCTCGGTGTTGATCCAGTTCTTCCGGCGCAGCTCCAGCGGGTCCATGTCCAGCTCGACGGCGAGCTCGTCCATGATCCGCTCGATCGCGAACGTCGCCTCGGGCCGGCCGGCGCCGCGGTAGGCGTCGGTGGGCACCTTGTTGGTGAAGACGCCGTCGCACTCGAACCGGTAGGCCGGGAACTTGTAGATCCCCGGGAACATGAACGCGCCCAGGGCCGGGACGCCGGGGGTGATCAGCCGCAGGTAGGCACCCATGTCGGCCAGCAGCCGCACCCGCAGGCCGCGCACGGTGCCGTCCCGGTCGGCGGCGACGTCGATGAACTGCACCTGGTCGCGGCCGTGGTGGGCGGTCATCAGCGACTCACCGCGGGTCTCGGTCCACTTCACCGGCTTGCCCAGCCGCCGGGCGATGAGCAGGCAGAGGATCTCCTCCGGGTTGACCTGCAGCTTCCCGCCGAACCCGCCACCGACGTCGGGGGCGATCACCCGCAGCTTGTGCTCCGGGATGCCGGTGACCATCGCGGCCATCACCCGCAGGATGTGCGGGATCTGGGTGGCCGACCACATCGTGTAGCTGTCCCCGGAGGGCTGGACGACGACCGAGCGGGGCTCCATGAACGCCGGGATCAGCCGCTGCTGGACGAACCGGCGGCTGACCGTGACCTCGGCGTCGGCGAACGCCTGCTCGGTGTCCCCGCCCGTGCCGGCCTCCCCGGCGTCGAAGACGAAGTGGTAGCTGGTGTTCGACGTGGTGGAGTCGTGCACCAGGGGCGAGCCCTCCTGCACCGCCTGCTCCATGTCCAGCACGACCGGCAGCGGCTCGTAGTCGACGTCGATCGCCTCGAGAGCGTCGGCGGCAGCGGTGCGGCTGCGGGCCACGACGATCGCGACCGCCTCGCCCACGTGGTTGATCTGCTCGACCGCGATCGAGGGGTGCCCCGGGTTGACCATGTCGGGGGTGACCGGCCAGGCACAGGGCAGCGAGCCCTGCTCCTCGGCGAGGTCGCGCCCGGTGTAGACGGCGACGACGTTCGGCCGCTCCTTGGCGGCGCTGACGTCCAGGTGGGTGATCCGACCGTGCGCCACCGGGCTGCGCAGCACCGCCAGGTGCAGCATGCCGGGAAGCACCATGTTGTCGGTCCAGGTGGTCTTGCCGGTGATCAGCCGGGCGTCCTCCTTGCGGCGACGCGCCTGGCCGACCTCCTTCGCCGGCGGCAGGTCGACCGCGGAGGTCGGGTCCTCGACGGCGGTCATGCCTGGGCCGCCACGTGGTCGGCAGCGGCCGTGTCGACAGCGGCCGGCTCGGCCTGCGGGTCGTCGGCGGCCTTGCCCGACATCTCCGCCGCGGCCTGGCGTACCGCCCGGACGATGTTCTGGTAGCCGGTGCAGCGGCAGAGGTTGCCCTCGATGCCCTCCCGGACCTCCTCGTCGCTGGGGTCGGGGTTCTCCTTCAGCAGGTCGATCGAGGCCATGATCATCCCCGGCGTGCAGAAGCCGCACTGGAGGCCGTGCATCTCGTGGAAGGCCCGCTGCACCGGGTGCAGGGTCGCGCTCTCGCCCTCACCGGTCGCGACGCCCTCGATCGTGGTGACCTGGCAGCCGTCGGCCTGCACGGCGAACACGGTGCAGGACTTCACCGCCTGCCCGTCCAGGTGCACGGTGCAGGCGCCGCAGTTGCTGGTGTCGCACCCGACGACCGTGCCGACCTTGCCGAGCTGTTCCCTCAGGTAGTGGACCAACAGGGTCCGTGGCTCGACGTCGTCCGTGTAGGACGCCCCGTCGACCCGCACGTTGATCTGGGTCACGTGTCCTCCGCATCGTTGCTTCGGCTGTGCACCGCGGTCGTCCCGCGGGTCCGTCGGCAGTGTGACAACCGACACGTGAGTTAGGCCACACTCACTTCCTGGCACCGGACCCGCCGGGACCTGGGACGACGACGCAGCAGGCCCTCGACACGCGGATCTCCGGGGCTGCGCACCCCCGTCGGCAACGTTGCACCGCGTTGCAGTCCGGGGCGGAGCTCAGCGGCGGGCGGCGGCGCGCACGCCCGCCCGCAGCCGCTGGACCTGGGCGGCGGCAGCGTTCCGCCGTCCCCCGGGCGGCAGGAGCGCCAGGCAGGCCTGCCAGACCGCCAGGTCCTCGGCCGCCTCGGGCCGTTCGCTGTAGCGGAGGAGGAGGTCCGGTCGGCCGGCGGCCAGCACGGCCCCCCGCAGGTCGTCGGCCAGCCGGGCGCGGGCGACGCGCACGCCCGGAGCCCGGGACCCCGGCAGCAGCGGGCCGCGGTACCGGTCCAGCGCGGCAGCCGGGGCGCCCCGGGTGAGCTGGGCGCGCACCTCCTCGACGTCGGTGCGCACCGGTCCGAGCAGCCGGTACGGCCGGGACCCGACCACGTCACCGCCCACCAGCCGGCGGAGCCGGGAGAGCTCGGCGCGCACGGTGACCGTCGCCGCGGCACCGTCGTGGCACTCCGCGGCCAGCTGCTCGGCCGTCCGCCCCTCGCCCCGGGCGGCCGCCTCGGCGAGCAGCACCAGGAGCTCCGAGTGCCGCAGCGACAGCTCCTGCACGGTCGTCGACGTGGTCAGCCGGGCCCGGTCCCGGCCCAGCACCTCCAGCCGTACGGCCGCGGGCCGGGGGCCGACCGGCGCGGGGTGGTGCCGGGACAGCCACCGCAGCTCGGCCTCCGCCGCCGCCGCGGTGGCCCGGACGAGGGTGAGGACGTGCGGGCTCGCCACGTGGTCGCCGCCGGTGACGTCGATGGCCCCGAGCAGGGCGCCGGTGTTCGGGTCGTGCACCGGCGCCGCCGAGCAGCTCCAGGGCTGGACCGGCCGCCGGAAGTGCTCGCCGCCGTAGATCTGGACGGCGTGGTCCAGCGCCAGCGCCGTGCCCGGGGCGTTGGTGCCGGCGACGTCCTCACCCCACGAGGCGCCCTCGACGAAGTGCATCCCGGCGGCCCGGTCCCGCAGCCGCGCGTCGCCCTCGACCCACAGCATCCGGCCGGCGGCGTCGGTGACCGCCACGATCATCCGGTCGACCTCGGCGTCGGCCACCAGCAGCCGGCGGATCACCGGCATCACCGCCGCCAGCGGGTGGGCGGCCCGGTAGGAGAGCAGGTCGTCGTCCAGCAGGTCGACCGGCGGTGCCGTCCCGTCGGGGTCGACGCCGCTGTCCTGCGACCGTCGCCAGGAGTCCCACACCACCGAGCGCACGTGGCCGACGGCCGGCGCATCGCCGGGGACCTGGGTGACCAGCGACTCGTGCGCGGCCCGCAGCCGCCGGGCCAGCACCGGGCTCGGCCCCCCGTCGGGGAGCGCCAGCCACGGGTTCAGGGCCGGCACGACGCGGGATCCCCGGGGCTGAGGCTCATGGTGGCCCCATCGTGACCGCTGTCACCGGATGGCGCCAGCAGGTCGGCCACGGCTCAGCTGGATCAGGGAGCGCGCAGCTCCCGGCGCCGCAGCACGGCCGAGGCCAGCAGGAAGCCCAACCCGAGGACGGCGAGCCCGGCGCCGACCACGCTCGGCGCCCGGTAGCCCAGGCCCGCGGCGATGACCAGACCACCGAGCCAGGCGCCCAGGGCGTTGGCGGCGTTGAGCGCGGAGTGGTTCAGCGCAGCGCCGAGCATCTGCGCCTCACCGGCGACCTCCATCAGCCGCAGCTGGAGCAGCACGACCATCGTGGAGGCGGCCGCGGCGATGGTGAACACCGTGACGATCAGCGCCAGCGCGTTGCCGGCGGCCACGGCCATGATGCCGAGCAGCACGCCGGTGGCGACCGTGGCGCCGACCAGCGAGCGGAACAGCGCCCGGTCGGCGAGCCGCCCGCCCAGCACCGTCCCGAGCACGCCCCCCACCCCGAAGGCCAGCAGCACGACCGGCACGAAGCCGGCCGACCGGCCGGCCACGTCGGTGACGATCGGCGCGATGTAGCTGTACATGGCGAACATGCCGCCGAACCCGACGGTGGCGACCAGCAGGGTCAGGATCACCTGGGGACGGCGCAGGGCGCCCAGCTCCGTGCGGATGGTCGCCTCCGACCGCCCGGGCACCGAGGGGACGACGGTGAGCACGGCCAGCAACGTCAGCGCGCCGATGACCACGACCGCCCAGTAGGCCGACCGCCAGCCCAGCTGCTGGCCCAGCCAGGTTGCGGCGGGCACCCCGGCGACGTTGGCCGCCGCCAACCCGAGCATCACCGAGCTGACCGCGCGGCCACGCAGGTGGGCCGGCACCAGGGACGCGGCGATCAGCGAGGCGACGCCGAAGTAGGCGCCGTGCGGCAGGCCGGCGACGAAGCGGGAGAGCACCAGGGAGCCGTAGCCGGGGGCCAGCGCGCTGAGGGTGTTGCCGACGACGAACGCCACCATCAGCCCCATCGCCAGGCGCCGGCGGGGCAGCCGGGCGCCGAGCGCAGCGAGCACCGGGGCGCCGACGACGACGCCGAGGGCGTAGGCGGAGATGACGTGCCCGGCCTCGGGGATGCTCGCGTCGACCCCGCGGGCGATGTCGGGGAGCAGCCCCATGGTCACGAACTCGGTGGTGCCGATGGCGAACCCACCGAGCGCGAGGGCGACGATCGCCAGCACCGCGGTGCGGGTGGAGGGTGCGGTGGGGGCCGACGTCGTCGAGACGGCGGGGGGAGCGCTCACAGCTGGCCCAAGACGTCGCCCGGCGCACCCATTCCCGTCACCGCGACCCGTTCGGGTGGTTCGGCGCGAGCCGGGGCGCCTCGGTGCCGATGCTCACCTGAGCACCGGGAGGGAGCTGTCATGGCCGAGCAGAGACGACGCACCGCGGGCAGCCGCCCCGTGGCCCGGCGGCGCGCCCCCGTCCGGCGGCGCCGGGACCACACCCGCTGGCTGGTCCCGCTGCTGGCCGTGACCGTCGGCGCGGTCGTGCTCGCCCCGCAGCTCACCCCGGTGCTGGTCGACCTGACCGCGACGGACTCACGAGTGGTGCAGGTGCCCGCCGCCCCTGCCCCAGCGCCCGTCCTCGCGGAGGCGCAGGGCGTGGGCACCCTCGCCGACGTCGCCGCCACCCGCGCCGACGTCGCAACCGACGGCGGGCTGGTGGTGCCCCAGCCACCGCGGCCAGGACGGATCTCGATCATGCCGAACGCGTCGATCGGCAGAGCGCCGGTGTACGAACTGCGGCCCGACGGCTGCGGTGGCGCCGGCACCACGCCCCGCCGGATCGTCCCCGGCGTCGTCCCCGGGCCTGGGTCGGCGACCCTGGACTGGATGTCGGACAACCGGCCCGAGGTGGTCGGGTACCGGGTGCAGGCGGTCAGCCAGCGCCTGGTCGGTGGGGAGCAGCCCCCGCCGGTGGTGCGGGCCGTCGCCCAGGTCGAGGGCTGCCAGCCGATGACCGTCACCGTCGACGGGCTCACCCCCGGCGAGCCCTACGTCTTCTGGTTCGAGGAGCAGGTGACCAGCGCCAGCACCGGGGTGACCCGGCTGGTGCAGGTGGGCACGACCGGCGCCGTCGTCATCGGCTGACCGGGGTCGCCGCTCAGTGCGCGACGACGGCAGCCACCTCGGCGTCGGGCTCCTCGAGCTCCCACGGCCGGACGACGACCACCAGGACGACGATCGCCAGCGACAGCGAGCCCACGATCACCGCACCCATCGCCACCGCGTCGTTGCCCAGCAGGCCGACCAGCGGGGAGACCGCGGCCCCCACGCCGAACTGCACGGCGCCGAGCAACGCGGCTGCGGTGCCCGCCGCCTCGCCGTGCCGGGACAGCGCGAGCGCCGGGGCGTTGGGCAGCGCCAGCCCGCAGGCGAACAGCACCGCCCACAGCGGGATCGCGACCGCGAACAACCCGCCGGTCTCGGTGGCCGCGAGCACCGTGAGGGTCAGTCCGGAGAGCGCGCCGGCGATGGTGCCGGCGACCAGCACCTGCGCGGGGGAGAACCAGCGCAGCAGCAGCGGGTTGAGCTGGGTGGCGGCGATCAGCCAGAACGCGCCGGCGCCGAAGAGCAGCCCGAACTGCTGCTCGTCCAGGCCGAACTGGCGCTGGTAGACGAAGGAGGAGCCGGAGACGTAGGCGAACAGACCCGCCATCGTCAGGCCGGCGACCAGCACCAGGCCGACGTAGGTGCGGTCACCGAACAGCGACCGGTAGCCGCGCAGCGTGCCGCCGACGCCCTCGGTGCTGCGCCGCTCGGGCGGCAGGGTCTCCCGGATCAGGAAGAAGCCGATGGCCAGCAGCGCCACCCCGTAGAGGGCGAGGATCAGGAAGACCCCGCGCCATGAGGTGAAGCGGAGCACCTCACCACCGATGGTGGGCGCCAGCACCGGCGCGGCCCCGAGCACCAGGAAGAGCCGGGACAGCATGGTCGCCGCCGCCCGGCCGACGAACAGGTCGCGGACGACGGCGATCGCGATCACCGCACCGGCGGCGGTGCCCATGCCCTGCAGCACCCGCAAGGCACCCAGGACGGCGATGTTCGGCGCGAGCAGGACCAGCAGCGACGCGATCACGTGCACCGCGGTGCCGGCCAGCAGCGGACGGCGACGGCCGAACCGGTCGGACAGCGGGCCGAGCACGAGCTGGCCGAGCGCGAGGCCGATCAGCGTGCCGGTGAGCGTGAGCTGCACGGCCGCGGAGGTCGTCTCCAGCTCGGTGGCGATCGTCGGCAGGGCCGGCAGGTACATGTCGATGGTCAGCGGCCCGAGGGCCACGAACGCGCCAAGGGTCAGCGCGAGCCGGGCGGTCTTCGGCTTCTCCACCTGCGGGTCGGGCAGCCCGGAGACGTCGACCGGGGCGCCGGCGGCCCGGTCGGGCACGGTCAGGTCGGGCGCGGCCTGGTCCGCTCGTGCGGAGTGCTGTGTGGCGGTCATCGGGTCCCCCTGGTCGGTGCTGTGCTCCCGCGGGACCGACGCTGGCCACGTTCGCAGTTCCTCGGCGACAAGGCTGCACGATGCAACTGCATTCCTGCCGGAGGCAGTGTTCAGTCGCACGTCACCCCGACGTCACCCCCGCGGGGCGACCGGCGCCGGCGCGGCCGGCAGCAGCGCGCGGACGTCGCGGGCCCGCAGGACCCCCCACCAGAGCCCGGCCCCGTAGGCCAGGTCCTCCAGCCGGCGGCCGGCCGCGAAGGCGGGCAGGTCGATCTCCCGGCGGCGGGGCCACCAGCCGGCCACCGCGTCGGCGACGGCGATCGCACCGGCCGCCCGCCGGGCCCGGCGGGAGACGACCGCCGCGGCCACGGTCAGCGGCCAGTGGTGGCGGGTCACCGTGCGGCCCAGCGCCCGACCGGACGACGCCGTCCCGCGCAGCACCAGGCCGGCCGCCCAGCCGATCGGCGGCGGTTGGCCGGGTGCGGCCACCCGCCGGGCGAGCAGCACGCTCGCCCGGCCCAGCACGCCGACGCTGCCCAGCAGCCCCAGCCGGCCGCCGAGCACCGGGAGCGCCCAGGCCGCCAGCGACCAGGGGGAGATCACCAGCGGGGCGACCGCCGCGCCGTGCCGCTGGGCGAGCAGCGCAGCGCCGGTGCCGTAGAAGGCCCGGCGTCGGAGCCAGTCACGCAGCTCCACCCGGTGGTCGTGGGCGACCCGGGCGGCCGGCTCGTAGCGCACCCGCCAGCCCGCGCCGGTCAGCCGCCAGACCAGGTCGACGTCCTCGGCGACCGGCATCGTCTCGTCGAAGCCGCCACCCAGCGCCGTCCGCCGGGCCAGCAGCGCCGCGCTGGGCACGTAGGAGACGCCGGTGCCGGGAGCGACCGGCGCTGCGGCCGGGCCCATGTCCAGGGCGCTGGCCAGCTCCTCGTACCGGGCCACCCAGCCGGGCTGCGCGGGGTCGAGGGCGGTGATCCGCGGCGCGACCAGGGCCAGCCGTGGATCGGCCAGGTGCCCGGCGAGCGTGCCCAGCCAGCCGGCCTCGGGCACGCAGTCGGAGTCGACGAAGGCCACCGCCTCGGTGCCGGCCACCCGCAGGCCGGCGTTGCGGGCGGCGGCCGGGCCGCGGGGGCGCTCGTGCCGGATCAGCCGCGCCCCGGCGGCCACCGCGGCCACCGCGGCGGGGTCGGCCGAGCCGTCGTCCACGACCACCACCGGGCACCCGGCCGTGCCGGGGTCGGCGCGCAGAGCGGTCAGCAGCCGGGCCAGCCCGTCGGTCCGGTCCTTGACCGGGACGACGATCGTGACGTCGGGCTGCGGCACCGCCACGGCCTCCGGGACCGCGACGCCCGCCTCGAGCAGCCGGGCCGCCAGCGCCGCGCTACGGGCGTCGGTGACCGCCAGCCGGTCGCCGGTCAGCAGCGCCTGCGCGGCGGGGGCGAGGCGGAGCAGCCGGGCCGGGGAGCCGCCGAGCAGCGCCGTCCCGCGCTCCCGTCGCTCGACGCCGGGTCCGAGGAGGACGGTGAAGCCGTCGGGCAGCCGGTCCGGGGGCGGCGCGGGCAGGCTCATCGGCCGGCGAGCAGGGCGCTCACCCGGCCTCCTCGTCCCGCACGGCACCGCGGCGCAGCAGCAGCGTGCCGGCGAACCCGATCACCAGCGCGACCAGGACACCGAGGTTGGCGAAGGCCCAGTCGCCGTCCTTGCCACCCAGGCCCACCGGGCCGAGCAGGTAGCCCTGCCAGGTCAGCCAGGTGGCGTAGGTGTTGGTGACCAGCCCCCAGCCGAGCACCGTGCCCAGCCCGAGGAGGGCCAGCGGGACGGGGGGCACCGATCCGTAGCGGCCCCGCGGGTCGTAGAGGTCGGCCTCGGCGTAGTCGCGTCGGCGCAGCAGCAGGTCGGCCAGCACGATCCCGCACCAGGCCGCGACCGGGACGCCGAGGGTGATCAGGAAGCCCTGGAACTGGACGAAGAAGTCCCCCTCGGCGAGGAAGACGACCCAGATGGCGCCGAGCACCATGAGCAGGCCGTCGATCGAGGCGGCGACCGGGCGGGGGACCCGCACGCCGGCGGCGAGCAGGGACAGGCCGGAGGAGTAGATGTCCAGCAGCGCGCCGCCGACCAGCCCCAGGACGGCGACCAGGGCGAAGGGCACCAGGAACCAGGTGGGCAGCAGGGCGGCCAGCGCACCGACCGGGTCGGCGCTGATCGCCGCCGCCAGGTCGGTGGACGACCCGGCCAGCAGCAGCCCGACGACCAGCAGGACGACCGGGGCGAGCGCGGAGCCGAACGTCGTCCAGCCCACGACCCCGCGGGTGGAGGCGGTGCGCGGCAGGTAGCGGGAGTAGTCGGCCGCGGCGTTGACCCAGCCGAACCCGTAGCCGGTCATGACGAACACCAGCGCGCCGATGAACGCCTGCGTCGAGCCGGCGGGCAGGTCGCTGACCACCGCCCAGTCGATCTCGTCGGCGACCAGGAAGAGGTAGCCGACGGTCAGCACGCCGGTGACGACGGTGATCACCGTCTGCATCCGCATGATCAGGTCGAAGCCGAGCACGCCGCCGACGACCACCAGCGCGGCCACGACCAGCAGGGCGACGACCTGGGTCGTCGTCCCGCCGCCCCAGCCGAGCTGGGTGAACACCGTCGCAGTGGCGAGGGTGGCCAGCGAGGCGAGCACCGTCTCCCAGCCGACGGTGAGGACCCAGGAGAGGAAGGCCGGCACCCGGCCGCCGGTGACCCCGAACGCGGCGCGGCTGAGCACGAGGGTGGGCGCCGAGCCCCGCTTGCCGGCGATGGCGATCAGGCCGCAGAGCCCGAAACTGAGCACGATCCCGACGACGCCGGCGACGACGGCCTGCCAGAACGAGATGCCGAAACCGAGGACGAACGCGCCGTAGGCCAGGCCGAGGACGCTGACGTTCGCGCCGAACCACGGCCAGAACAGCTGGCGCGGGGTGCCCTTGCGCTCGGCCTCGGCGATCACGTTGATGCCGTTGGTCTCCACCGCCACCCGCGGGGTCGGGGCCGCCGCCGGGGGCCCGGTCTCCCCCGTCGCCTGGTGCGCCATCCGCGTGCTCCGTCCTCGCCCGCGGTGCTCGCGCCCCGCTCCCGGTGCCGGACCCTAACCGCGGGCGCCGACACCGCACCGGACTCCGCGCGCCGATGCATCGACAGCCGATGCATGGCGCGCTAGCGTCCCGCCATGGACGTCCGGCCGCTCACCGAGCCGACCTTCTTCGTGCTGGCGGCCCTCGCCGACCAGCCGCGGCACGGGTACGGGGTGATCGCCGAGGTCCAGGGGCTGTCCGGCGGCCGGGTGACGCTGCGGGTCGGCACGCTCTACGGGGTGCTCGACCGGTTGGTCGCCGAGGGCCAGGTGACGCTGGACCGGGAGGAGGTGCACGCCGGCCGGCTGCGCCGCTACTTCCGGCTCACCGACGCCGGCCGGCTGGCGCTGGAGACGGAGGTCGCCCGGCAGGAGGCCAACGCCCGCGCCGCCCGGACCCGGCTGGCGGTGCGGCCGGCATGAGCCCGCTGGAGGAGCGCTACCGGCGGCTGCTGACCTGGCTGCCCGAGCCGGCCCGGTCGCGCTGGGCCGACGACATGACCCAGACGTACCTGCAGGTGGAGACCGCCGACGACCCCGAGTACGCGGAGTTCGGCAGCCCGTCGCTGACCGACCGGCTGGACGTCGCCCGGCTGGCCCTGCGCCTCCGGCTCGGCGCGCCGGGCGCCTCGGTGCGCGCGGTCGCGACCGGGCAGACCGTGCGGCTGGTGGCCGTCGCCGGCACGGTGGCACTCGCCTCGCTGGCCCTGCTCGGGCTGTTCTCGACGGCGTGGCTGCACGGCGCGCTCCCGCTGGTCGACGCCCCCGACGTGGGCGGGACCCCCGGGTGGGGGCCGTGGGACGCCCTCTTCACGGTGGTCAGCGTGCTCACCGTCGCTCTGGCGGTCTGCGCCGTCCGGGGGCTGGCCGCCACCGGCCCCCTGGCCGTCGTCGTGCTGGTCGGGCAGCTCGGGACGACGCTGCCCGGGATGATCCGTCCGCTGGAGCTGCTGGTCCAGCTGACGATCGCCGTCCCGCTGGTGGCGGCCGCACTGATGCCCCCGGGCCGCCCGCTGCACCGGCCGCTGTGGCTGGTCCCGATCCCGCTCGTCGCCTCGGTCTCGGTGGCGGCGCTCCGCCCGGGCGAGCCGCCGGAGTGGACCTGGGGGCTCTTCGACCCGGTGGTGCAGTGGGCGCTGCTGACGACCGTGGCCGGCGCCGTGCTGCTGCTGCGCCGCGGGCGGGCGCGGGGGCCGGCCGAGCTGGCGGTCGCGGTGCTGGCCACGGCGACGCTCCCCGCGCTGGCCAGCCGCTGGCCGTACGAGACCCCGCCCGGCTACGCAACCGTCGTGGTGCTGGCCACCCTCGCCGCCGCGGCCACCGCGGTCGTCACCGGCGTCGTCGGGCTGCGCGCCGTCCGCGCCCTGCCGGTGGTGCCGGCCGACCGCTGACACGACGACGCCCCCGCCGGCCCGGGTGGGCCGACGAGGGCGTCGGAGGAACGGTGCGTCAGCTGCGGGCGCGCGCGCCGTACCGCTGGTTGAACTTCTCGACCCGGCCGGCGGTGTCGAGCACCCGCTGGTTGCCGGTCCAGAACGGGTGCGAGGAGGCGCTGATCTCGACCGGGACCACCGGCAGCGTCTCGCCGTCCAGCTCGATGGTCCGGCTGGTCTGCACGGTGCTGCGGGTGCGGAAGGTGGCCCCGGTCGCGGTGTCCTGGAACACGACGGTGCGGTACTCGGGGTGGATGCCGTTCTGCATGGCTGGTCCTCTCGGTCTGCGCGGGACGTCCACCCCCGGTGGGGCGGGCTGATCGCGACTGTCTGGGTCAACCACCTTGGGGGGTCGGGTGTTCCAGGGGCCGGGCGTTCCGGGGCCACCGCGTTCCGGGGAGCCGCTGCGGTCTCAGCCGACGGTGACCGGACCGTGACCTCCGTGTGGTTAGGTCAGCCTCACCTGACCCACCGAAGGAGCTCGCATGTCCCGCCACACCCTCCGCGGCACCGCCCTGCTGGCCGCCGCGCTCGTCATCACCAGCTGCGGCTCCGACACCGGCGATGACACCACCGCCGAGGGCACGGCACCCGCGACCGGTTCGTCGGACGGCGCCTTCCCCGTCACCGTCGAGACCGCCTTCGGTGACGTGACCGTCGAGGAGGAGCCGACCCGGGTCGTCGCCCTCGGCTGGGGCGACGCCGAGACGGCCCTGGCCCTCGGCGTCCAGCCGGTCGGCGCCAGCGACTGGCTCGGCTTCGGCGGCGAGGGCGTGGGCCCGTGGGCCGAGGGGCTGTACGACGAGGCCCCGGAGATCATCGAGACGCTGGAGCCCAGCATCGAGGCGATCGCCGCGCTGGACCCCGACCTGATCCTGGACACCCGGTCCGCCGCCACCCAGGAGCGCTACGACGCGCTCAGCCAGATCGCGCCGACCATCGGCCAGCCCGAGGGCGTCGAGCAGTACCAGACCTCCTGGCAGCAGCAGCTCGATCTGGTCGGCCAGGCGCTGGGCAAGGAGGAGGCGGCCGACGAGCTCGAGGCCGAGGTCGACCAGGACTTCGCCGACGCCGCCGCCGCGAACCCCGCGTTCGACGGCACCGAGGTGGCCGTGGCCGCCTACACCGCCGAGGGCTTCGGCGCCTACGTCCGTGGCGACTCGCGGGTCGACTTCATGGAGCAGCTCGGCTTCGTGAACAAGCCGGCGATCGAGGAGCTGGCCACCGACAGCTTCTACGTGCCGGTGAGCGAGGAGCAGCTCCCGCTGCTGGACGCCGGCCTCACCGTCGCCTTCCCGATCTTCGTCGAGGCCAGCGAGATCACCGGGAACCCGCTGTGGCAGGCGATCCCCTCTGTGCAGGCCGGCAACGCCCTGGTGCTCGACGACCAGACGCTGGCCAACGCCTTCTCCAGCGGCACCCCGCTGGGCATCCAGTACGCCCTGGAGAACGCCGTCCCGCAGTTCGCCGACGCACTCGGCTGATCGCACCCCACCACCTGATCGAACCGGCGCCGCCGGGCAGCCCTGGTTCAGCCCAGGAGCCGCCCGGCGGCGTCGGCGTCCCAGGCCCGGACGGCGGCCACCAGCCGCCCGGCGAGCGAGCGCACGAGCTGCGCCCCCTCGGCCGCCGACGCACCGGCGGGGTCGCCGAGGACGCCGTCCGGGCTCACCGCGCGCACGCCCTCGGCCCGCAGCCGGGGCAACAGCTGCGCGATCGGCGCGGTCTCCCCCGCGGCGGCGAGCTCCGCACGGACCCCACCAGGTTCCACGTGCAACATCAGTGACGTCTCGGTGCGCCCGGCGTGCGCATCGCCCCCGGCCACACCGCAGGGGAACCAGACGACCTCCCGGCCCTCGGCCCGCAGCTGCGGCACCGCCGTCCGCAGGGCGTCGAGGTTGCCGCCGTGCCCGTTGACGACGAGCAGCCGGCCCGCCCAGCGTCCGGCCGAGCGGCCGTACTCGACCAGCACGGTGGTCAGCGCTGCGGTGCCGATCGAGATCGTGCCCGGGAACCCCTCGTGCTCACCGCTGGCGCCGTAGGCGAGGGGAGGAGCGAGCACCGCGCCGTCCAGCTCCGCGACGGCGGCCTCCGCCACCGCCTGCGCGACCACGGTGTCGGTGGTCAGCGGCAGGTGCCGGCCGTGCTGCTCGACCGACCCGAGCGGGACCACGAGCAGGGGGTGACCCTCCAGGTCGGGCCAGGTCGCCCCGGTCAGCCGCACGCCGTCGCCCACGGCCGGGCACCCTGCCAGACCGGGGGTGTCGCCGGCCGCCCTTGCGGGCAGGTCAGCTGCATGACCACTGAGGACACCCGCGCTGAGGACACGCGCGCTGCCGACACCCGCAAGGTCGCGGAGCTGCTGAAGGACGAGCGGATCGCCGTGTTCACCACGATCACCCCCGACGGCACGCTGATGAGCCGGCCGATGTCCATGCAGCAGGTCGAGTTCGACGGCGACCTCTGGTTCTTCGCCAGCCGGAGCTCCCGCAAGGTCGCCCAGGTGACCGCCAACCCGCAGGTCAACGTGGCCACCTCGGGCAGCGACAGCTGGGTCTCGCTGACCGGGCACGCCGTGGTGTTCGACGACCTGGCGAAGAAGCAGCAGCTGTGGAACCCCGTGGTCGAGGCCTGGTTCCCGAACGGACCCGAGGACCCCGACGTGGTGCTGCTCCGGGTGGACGCCGCCTCCGCCGAGTACTGGGACTCCCCCGGCGGGCGGCTGGCCAGCGTCTTCAGCTTCGCAAAGGCCAAGGTCACCGGGCAGCCGTACTCCGGCGGGGAGAACGAGACCGTCACGCTCTGACCGACCGCGCTCTGACCGACGCTGCCAGCAGGGCCACAGGGAACGCACCGCCGACGTCCAGTGGGTGGGGGGACCGTGGAGGTCCGCCCACCCCTGGAGGTCCTGATGGTCACCGTCGCCGTCCTCGCCGCGTTCTTCGCCCTGCTCACCGTGGCCGACCTGCTGCCCCACCAGCCCGACGCCCCCGGCCTGGTCGCTCCGCTCCGCTGAGCTCGGCGCCCCTGCCGGGGGGCGAACGGTCAGCCGAGCTGCAGGCCGGCCAGCGGCGACTCGTCGCAGATCTTGGCGGGCGGGATCGCGGGCATGCCCAGCAGCGTGGGCTGACCGCGCACCGGGCCGGTGTGGGAGTGGTCGAGGTGGCTCCTGGGCGTGACCAGCTCGGTGTCGCGGGCGGCCAGCGCGCTCTCCCCGTAGCCCTGCACGCACTCGGGGTCGGGCCCGTCCAGCGGCAGGCCGGTGAAGAACTTCGCCGCCATGCAGCCGCCGCGGCAGGAGTCGAAGTGCTGGCACTTGGTGCAGGCGCCGCCGGTCTGCGGGTTGCGCAGGTCGGCGAACAGCTCCGACTGCTGCCAGACCTGCTGGAACCCGCCGGGGGAGCGCACGTTGCCGGCCAGGAAGTCCTCGTGGATGGCGAACGGGCAGGCGTAGACGTCCCCGACCGGGTCGATCAGGCAGACGACCCGGCCCGCGCCGCACAGGTTCAGCCCCGGCAGGGCCTCCCCGAACGCGGACAGGTGGAAGAACGAGTCGCCGGTGAGCACGTGTTCGCCGTTGGCCAGCAGCCAGGAGTACAGGTCCTTCTGCTGGGCCATCGTGGGGTGCAGCTGCTCCCAGACGTCGGCCCCGCGGCCCGAGGGCCGCAACCGGGTGATCCGCAGCTGGGCCCCGTAGGAGTCGGTGAGCGCCTTGAACTCGTCCAGCTGCCCGGCGTTCTCCCGGGTGACGACGACGGAGACCTTGAAGTCCTTCATCCCCGCCTCGGCCAGGTTCTCCAGCGCCTTCGTGGCGGTGGCGAACGAGCCGGCGCCGCGGACCCGGTCGTTGACCTCGGCGGTGGCGCCGTCCAGGGAGATCTGCACGTCGACGTAGTCGGTCCGGGCCAGCTGCGCGGCCCGGACCTTGTCCAGCTTCACGCCGTTGGTGGAGAACTTGACCCCGACGTCGTGCCCGATCGCGTAGTCCAGCAGGTGCCAGAAGTCCGGCCGCACCGTGGGCTCGCCGCCGCCGACGTTGACGTAGAAGACCTGCATCCGCTGCAGCTCGTCGATGACCGCCTCGGCCTCGGCTGTCGACAGCTCCCGGGGGTCCCGCCGCCCGGAGGAGGACAGGCAGTGCACGCACGCCAGGTTGCAGGCGTAGGTGAGCTCCCAGGTCAGGCAGATCGGGGCGTCCAGGCCGTACTCGAACTGGTCGATCAGCCGCCCGCCGGTGGGTCGTTCCACGGCGGGGCGGGAAGGCAGGACGGCGGTCATCAGGTCCTCGTCTCGATCATCTGCGATCGGGCCAGGTCGGCGAGCGCCCTGACGTAGGTGGGGCGCTGGGCCTCCGGCACCTCGCAGGCGAGCAGGGCGGCCGTGGCGGTGGGGTGGTCGGCGAGGGTCTCCACGACCCGGACCAGCGTCTTCGACTTCAGGAAGGACAGCTTCCGGGTGCCGAAGTGGTACACCAGCGCCCCGAAGGGCTCCGGCCGCAGCGCCACCGACCGGGCGCGCTGCCACGGCAGCTCCGGGTCGAACACCGAGGGGTCGGTCACCGCTGCGTCGGTCGTCGAGGAGGCCGGAGCGGGCGAGGTCATCGGGCGGGGATCAGTAGACGCCGCACATGCCGTCGATGGAGACCTCCTCCACGAGGGACTCCTCGACGAGCACCTCCTCGGCGGCTGCGGGGGTCTCGACGGTGAGCTCGTCCTGCGTCGTCTCGGGCACGATTCCTCCGGGTGAGCTGGGTCACGGACCTGACTCGGCAGACCGTAGGTGACACCCAGTGCCACCGGCAAGCGCTGCGACAGGCGAGCGCAGCGCCGGGCGGTCACCCCACCGCAGAGGGGCAGGATGGAGGCCGTGACCGAGACGATGGTCGCGGCCGATGCCCGCGAGGAGACCCGCGCCCGGATCGAGCAGGCTGCTCTGGACCTGTTCACCGCGCAGGGGTTCGAGGCGGTGACCATCGACGAGGTGGCTGACGCCGCCGGCATCAGCCGGCGCACCTTCTTCCGGTACTGCAGCACCAAGGCCGACGCGGTCTGGGGCCAGTTCGACGGCCACGTCGTCCGGCTGGAGGGGATGCTCGCCGCCGCTGCGGCCGACCAGCCGGTGCTCGCCTCGGTCTACGCCGCCTACGTCGAGGTCAACGACTACGCCGCGGCCGACCTGCCGATGCTCCGCCAGCGGATGCGGCTGATCCTGACCGAGCCGGCGTTGCTGGCGCACTCGCAGCTCCGCTACGCCGACGTCGACCGGGTCGTCGCCGCCCACGTGGCGCGGCGGACCGGTGTTGCGCCGGACGCGCTGGTGCCGCGGCTGGTCGCGACGAGCACCCGGGCCGCGGCGACGACGGCGTTCGAGCTCTGGCTGGCCGACGGCCGGATCACCCTGGGTGCCGCGCTGCACCAGGCCTTCGACGAGCTGGCCGCCGGCTTCCCCAGCCTGCGCTGACCGGCCGGCACCGACCCGGCCCGCGACCTGAACGGCCGGGTCGGTCGCGGGCCGGTCGGCTCAGACGGTGGAGGTCGTCGCGGTGATGGCGCGCTGCACCTCCGACGGACGCTGCTGCTCGCCCGCGTACGAGCTGACGACGACGAGCGCGCCGGTGAGCGCCGGCACCACCCACTGCAGCTGGTCGAGCCGCTCCTGGGCAGCCGCGATCTCGCCCCGCGCCCGCTTGGAGGGCTTGGTGGCGCGCTTGGACGGGGTGGCACCGCCCTGGTCGACGACCTTGCCGAGCAGCCGGCTGTAGGCGGTGACGCCCAGCGCGGCCGCCGTGAGCACGGTCTTCGCCGTGGACATGGCCCGCACACCAGGGTCGGCGAGCCGCCGCTTGTTGGCCTGCAGCTGGCCGATGCTGCCGATCAGGTGCGCCCCGATGGCCGCGGCGTTGACCGGCGTCCACCGGTCCCAGCCGGCGTTGGCGACGGCGCCGGTGCCGCGGGCGCTGCCCGCCTCGCCGGCGGCCGGGTTCAGCGCGACGGCGTTGGCCAGCGTGCCGCCGAACCAGGCGGCGAGGCCGACGTCGTGCAGGGAACGGGACAGGGTGTTGCGGGCCATCGCGGGGCTCCTCGGATCGCAGCGTGTGAGCGGTCGGCGACCGAGGAGGGCGACCACCCCGGTCTGCGTGGTCCCCCGGTACCCGCCGGTCTCGGATGCACCCGTCCGTTCGCCGACGGGTCTGTGTCCCCTCCGCCGACCGGCGTCGTCCCGCTGGCCGTCCGCTGCGAAGATGCCCGGATGGACAGCCTCACCCATGCCGGCTCCGTCGTCGTCCGCTCGTCCCCGGAGGCGCTCTACGACCTCGTGTCCGACGTGACCCGGACCGGCGAGTGGAGCCCCATCTGCACCTCCTGCTGGTGGGACGAGGGGCACTCGGCCCAGGTGGGCGCCTGGTTCACCGGGCACAACGAGGTGCCCGGGCGCACCTGGGAGACCCGCAGCCAGGTGGTGGCCGCCGAGCCGGGCCGGGAGTTCGCGTTCCTGGTCGGCGGGAAGCTGGTCCGGTGGGGCTTCACCATGGAGCCGGTCGAGGGCGGCACCCGGCTGACCGAGTCCTGGGAGTTCCTCCCCGCCGGCCAGCAGTTCTTCGCCGAGCGGTACGGCGCCGACGCGCAGGCGCAGATCGAGGACCGCACCCGCTCGGCGCACGAGAGCATCCCGGCGACGTTGGCCGCGATCAAGCGGATCGCCGAGTCCTGACCGGCGGGGCGGTCCACCGGGTCCGGTCCACCCGCCCAGCCGCCTCGGACGAGTGGCCGGCGACCGTCATCGGCGGCGGAAGACGTACCCGCCGTGGTGGAGGACGCCGTCCTGGAAGCGGCCGTAGGCCCAGAACCCGAGGTCGTCGCGGTAGACGATGCGGTCCCCGCTGAGCCAGAACGCCCCCTGGTAGGCGTGCGGGCGACCTCCCCGCGTCTCGTCGTACCGGCCGTCGGCGGTGATCTCCTGGTGGATGGACCCGGTCTCGTCGACCCACACACCGAGATGTGGACTGTCGGCCGGCGCACGGCCCGGGCCCGTCTCGTCGATCGGGGCGGTGAGTCGGCGCCCGTTCCACCGCTGGAGCACGCCGTCGGCGACGATCGCCGCCGCATCGGCGGTGTACCAGACCAACCGCTCGATCGGTCCGGTGTGCGCGGACGGGACCACGCCGAAGGTGGCCGGGTCTCCCGGCGTCAGGCTGCCGACGCGGTCCCGCTGCCCGGCCACTGCGCCGGTCTCGATGCCCGCCGGCGCGATGGTGAACCCGGTGCAGTCGACGACCAGGGCGTCGTCGTCCTCAGCGGCGACGGACAGCCCCGACCCCACCCGCGCGATGTGGCTGCCGCGGAGGAGCAGGTCGGCGTCGGGGAGGACACCGACCAGCGGGTCCATCGTGCAGACCGTCGCGTGCGCGAACAGCAGCGGGCGGCGCCCACCTGCCTGGTTGGCGAGGATCCCCGGGAGGACGTCGTCGCTGAGCTGGTGTGTCGTGGCCGTGGTCATGCCACGACCCTGCGGGCCGGACCGGGTGCCATCCAGGCCGCGCCGGACCTGGGTGCCGCGCACCCAGGGCCAGCGCGCACGGTCAGGAGGCGAGGAGCTCCCGCAGCCCGGCGAGCAGCCGGTCCACGTCGGCGTCGTCGCTGTACGGGGCGAGCCCGACCCGCAGACCACCGGTGTCGCCCAGCCCCAGGTGGCGGCTCGCCTCGAGCGCGTAGAACGAGCCGGCCGGGGCGTTGACCCCGCGCTCGGCCAGGAACCGGTACGCGTCTGCGGCGTCGCGCCCGGCGAAGGTGAGCAGCAGGGTCGGCGTGCGGTGCGCCGCGCGCGACCACACGGTCACGCCGGGCAGCTCCCGGACGCCGTCCTCGATCCGCTCCCGCAGCCGGTCCTCGTGCTGCTCGATCGCGGCCATCGCGGCGACCAGCCGGCTGCGGCGATCGCCCTCGGGGCCGGCCTGGGCGGCGAGCAGGTCGATCGCCGCGGTGGTGCCGGCCATCAGTTCGTAGGGGAGCGTGCCCAGCTCGAACCGCTCCGGGACGGCGTTGCTGGAGGGCAGCAGCTTGTCCGGGTGCAGGGTCTCCAGCAGCTCCGGGGCGGCGACCAGGCAGCCGCAGTGCGGGCCGAGGAACTTGTAGGGCGAGCAGACGAGGAAGTCCGCCCCCAGCGCGGTGACGTCGACCGGCGCGTGCGCGGTCAGGTGCACGCCGTCCACCCAGGTCAGCGCCCCGGCCTCGTGCGCCAGGGCGGTGATCGCGGCGACGTCGGGGCGGGTGCCGATCAGGTTGGAGGCGCCGGTGACGGCGACCAACCGGGTCCGCTCGGACAGCAGCGCCCCGACGGTCGCGGGGTCGAGCTCGCCGGTGGCCGGGGCGAAGTCGGCCCAGCGCACCGTGGCGCCCCGGGCCTCAGCGGCCTGCACCCACGGGCGGATGTTCGCGTCGTGGTCCAGCCGGGTCACCACCACCTCGTCGCCGGGCCCCCAGCCGGCGGAGAGCACCCGGGACAGGTCGTAGGTCAGCGCGGTGGCGCTGCGCCCGAACACCACGCCGCCGGGATCGCCGCCGGTCAGGTCGGCGACCGCCTGCCGGGCCTCCCGCACCACCGCGTCGGCGTTCCGCTCGGCCTGGGTGACCGAGCCGCGGTTGGCCATCGGCTGGGTCATCGTGGCCGCGACCGCCTGCGCGACGACGTCGGGGGTCTGCGAGCCGCCCGGGCCGTCGAAGTGCGCGGCGCCGTCGGTGAGGGCGGGGAAGTGGGCGCGGAGTGCTGCGACGTCGAAGCTCACCCGGCCACGCTAGCCGCGGGAGGCGGCGGCCACGATCCGGTCCGGGCGCACCAGCACCGACCGGCCACCGAGCCAGTGGACCAGTTCCGGCGAGCCGAGCCGGTCGGCCCGCAGCACGGGGCCCGGCCAGTCCGCAGGCACCGGACCGCCGGCGCTGAGCACCGCCCAGCCGGGGCCGAGCAGGTCGTCCAGCCGTGGGCTGCCAGGGACCGGCGGCTGCGGCACGAGCGACCCGACCGGCGAGCCGGGTGCGACGAGGGGCCGGCGCACCAGCGGGCCGCGACGCAACGGCGGCGTCCGGCTGGCGGCGGCGAAGGCGGCCAGCCGCGGCAGCCGGCGCACCCCGGTCAGCACCGCCCGGCGCACCAGTGCCGCCCGGTCTCCCCCTCCGGTCATCAGCCGGCCGAGCAGCACCGCCACGCGGATCAGCGCCCGGGCGTGCGGCGCCCGCTCGGCCTGGTGGGTGTCGAGCAGGGCGTCGTCCGCGCCGTCGAGCACCGCCGCCAGTTTCCAGGTGAGCTGGTGCACGTCGCGCAGGCCCAGGCCGAGCCCCTGGCCGATGAACGGCGGGGTCAGGTGGGCGGCGTCGCCGCAGAGCAGCACCCGCCGGTCGCGCCACCGGTCGGCCACCTGGGCGGCGTAGGTGTACTCGGCGGTCCGGACGACGGTGCACCCGTGCGCCCCGAATCGGCCGAGCTGCGCCGGGAGGTCGAGGTCCGCGGCGGACTCCCCCGCGGCCAGGCGGAACTCCGCGCGGTAGCGGTCACCGGCGATCGGCATGAACGTGGCCGGGCGGACCGGGTCGCAGACCTGGTGCACGCCGGGCCAGACGTCCAGCGGGGCGTCGGCGGCCAGGTCGACCACCAGCCAGCGCTCGGCCGGGCCGAGGTCGTGCATCCACGACCCGATCAGCCGGCGCACCGTGCTGTTCGCGCCGTCGCAGCCCAGCACGGCGTCGGCGACCAGCTCCTCCTCGACGCCGGTGGTCCGGTCGCGGACGGTGAGACGGACCGGTCCGGGTTGTTCCACGTGCAACACCTCGACCCCGCCACGCAGCTGGGCCCGGGGCTCGGCGGCCAGCGCCGTCCGCAGCACTGCCTCGAGGTCGGGCTGGCTGAACATCGACGCCTGCGGCCAGCCGTGCTCGCCGTCCCCGCGCCCGAACTCCACGAGCGTGCGGTGCTCGCCGTCCAGCAGGCGCAGCCCGGCCATCGGCCGGCTGACCGCGGCGAACGCCTCGGCGACGCCGGCGGCCTGCAGCACCCGCAGCGACTCGTCGTCCAGGTGCACCGCCCGCGGCTGCGGGTAGGCGGCCGGGTGCCGGTCCAGCACCAGGACCTCGACGCCCCGGCGGGCCAGCAGCAGCGCCGCCGTCACCCCGACCGGCCCGGCACCGACCACCACCACCGTCACGGCGATGAGTCTGCCCGTGGCCCGATCCCGGGACAGCCGGCGGGCCGCGGGCCAGGATGCACGGCATGGACCTGCACCTGACCGCGCCGTTCACCATCGACACCTGGGACACGGTCGGTGACCCGGAGCCCGCCGAGCCCGGCGCGCCGGCCACCGGGCGGGTCGTGCTCGCGAAGACCTACGCGGGCGAGGACCTCACCGGCTCGGCCACCGGCCACGTGCTCACCACCCAGGGCGAGCGGGGCGCCTCCTACGTGGCGCAGGAGCGGATCACCGGCGCCCTGGCCGGCCGGCGGGGCAGCTTCGTGCTGGAGCACGGCGCTGCGATGGGCGAGGGCGTGGAGACCACCCAGTGGGCCCGGGTGGTCGCCGGTTCGGGAACCGCCGCGCTCACCGGGTTGAGCGGCACGGGGACGGTCGCCCACGAACTGCTCACCCTGGACGTCGTCCTGCCCGACTGACACCCCGCCCCGACCGGGGCGGGGCGGGGTGTCGACGGGTCACGGCTCGCGGGGGGTCCGGTTGGGGTCGGGGACCATGTCCGTGTGCTCCCGGCCGTCGCTGGGCGCCCGGCCGGTCGTGGGACTGTCCGCCGGCGACCCGGCCGTGTCGACGAGCTCGTTGTTGGGCTTCCCGGGCGACCGCCGCATCGCGATGATCAGCGCGGCGATCGCGACCAGGAGGACGGCCAGCCACAGCGTGCTCAGGTTGGCCCCGAACCCGTAGATCAGCACCAGCGAGATCCCACCGGCCATCAGGCAGTAGTAGATCGTCGGCAGGACGGTCTTGCGGATCAGGTCGCCCTCCCGCCCGATCAGGCCGACGGTGGCCGACGCCGCCACGATGTTGTGCACCGTGATCATGTTCCCGGCCGCACCGCCGACCGCCTGGGTGGCGACCACCGTCTCCGGGGTCACCCCGATCTGCTCCGCGGTGGAGAACTGGAAGAGCGAGAACATCAGGTTGCTCACCGTGTTGCTGCCGGCGACGAACGCCCCGAGCGCACCGATCCACGGGGCGAACGCCGGCCAGGTGTCACCCGCGATGGACGCGGCGCCCTCGGCCAGCGTCAGCGGCATCGACGCCAGGCCGGACTCGTTGAAGTCGGCCCCGGAGTTGATGAACACCCGGACCAGCGGCAGCGCGAAGAGCAGCGCCACCGCTGCACCGGCCAACTGACTGCCGGCCACCTTCCACGACGCGGCGATGTCGGCCGGCCGCATCCGGTGGATGGCATACGTGATCAGGCAGGTGAGGATGAACAGGAAGCCGGGCAGGTAGACCATCTGCAGCGCCTGGGCGATGCCGGTGCCGAAGATGTCGTCCACGGTGACGACCCGCCAGCCGGTGGTCAGGAACTCGGTGATCGGGTCGATGGTCCGGCTCAGCACCAGCAGGACGGCGACGATGACGTACGGCGTCCAGGCCAGCCAGATGCTCATCTTCTTGCCGGCGACGTCCTTCTCGTCCTCCGGGGAGAGGTTGCCCATCCAGTTGGTCGCCCACCGCTGCCGGGCCGGGAAGTCCCAGATCTCCTTCGGCATCAGGAAGCCGCGGCTGGACGCGAACATCACGATGACCAGGCCGATCAGGCCGCCGAGCAGCGACGGGAACTCCGGCCCGAGCACCGCCGCGACGGTCACGTAGGGCACGGTCATCGCGAAGGCCGCGAAGAGCGCGAACGGCCAGATCGCCAGGCCGTCGGCGAACCGCTTCCGCTCGCCGAAGAAGCCGCACAGCATGCAGGCGAGGATCAGCGGGATCAGCGTGCCGATGGTCGCGTGGATGGCGGCCACCTGGAAGCCGATCCGGTCCAGGAACTCGGGGAACTCGATGCCGAGGAACACCGTCCGCTCCTCGACGGCGTCCGACCCGGTCAGCCCGCCGCTGACGCCGACCAGGATGGGCGTGCCGACGGCGCCGAAGCTCACCGGCGTGCTCTGGATGATCAGGCCCACCATGACCGCGGCCATGGCCGGGAAGCCCAGCGCCAGCAGCAGCGGGGCGACGACGGCGGCGGGAGTGCCGAACCCGGACGCACCCTCGATGAAGCTGCCGAACAGCCAGCCGATGATGATCGCCTGCACCCGGCGGTCGGGGCTGATGCTGGTGAAGCCGGCGCGGATGGTCGCCATCGCGCCGCTCTTGGTGAGGGTCTCCAGCAGCAGCAGCGCGCCGAAGACGATGTAGAGCAGCGTCAGGGCCAGCAGCAGCCCCTGCACCGCCGATGCGGCGACCGCGGTCGGACTCATCTCCCAGACGAACAGGGCGATGACGACCACCACCACGAAGCCGATCGGCATGGCCCGCTTGGCGGGCCACCGGAGGCCGGCCAGCAGCACGCCGACCACCAGGATCGGCAGCAGGGCCAGCAGGCTGAGCACAGCGAGGTTGTCCACGTTGACGCCTCTCGTCGGCAGAGTCCGCACCATCGGGTGCCGTGCGGATGCTGCTGCACTGTGACGCACGGCATGGTCGCCCGCCACCCCTGCCGCCCCGGCTGGCATGCACTCCCCGCCACCTGACCTTGACGGCGCCGGTCCGGCTCCGCAGTCTGTGAGCGAGACCACATCAACGACGATGTGGTCGCAGCAGACCTGGAGGCCATGAGTTGAAGACCAAGGGCGCCATCCTGTGGGGAGTCGGCCAGGAGTGGTCGATCGAGGAGATCGAGATCGGGGACCCCCGCGCCAACGAGGTCACCGTGGAGCTGGCGGCTTCCGGGCTGTGCCACTCCGACGAGCACCTGGTCACCGGGGGCACCCCGGTCGGCTCGTACCCGGTGCTCGGTGGGCACGAGGGCGCCGGTGTCGTCACCGAGGTGGGCCCCGGCGTCATCGGGCTGGCCGTCGGCGACCACGTCGTCACCGCGTTCATCCCGGCCTGCGGGCAGTGCCCGCCGTGTTCCAACGGCCACCAGAACCTCTGCGACCTCGGCGCCAGCCTGCTGGCCGGGACGTCGATCTCCGACGGCTCCTACCGGGTCCAGGCCGGCGGCAAGGACGTCGTCCCGATGTGCCTGCTCGGCACGTTCGCCCCCTACATCACCGTGCACCAGGCCTCGGTGGTCAAGATCGACCCGAGCATCCCGCTGGAGGTGGCCGCGCTGGTCGGCTGCGGCGTGACCACGGGCTGGGGCTCGGCGACCAAGGTGGCCGACGTCCGTCCGGGTGAGACGGTGGTGATCATGGGCGCCGGCGGCGTGGGCATGAACGCCATCCAGGGCGCCGCGGCCGCCGGGGCGCTGCGGGTGGTGGTGATCGAGCCGGTCGCCGGGAAGCACCAGTGGGCCAAGGACTTCGGCGCCACCCACGTGTTCTCCACCGTCGAGGAGGCCATGCCGGTGGTCAACGAGATGACCTGGGGCCGGATGGCGGAGAAGGCGATCATCACCGTCGGCGACATCCAGGGGGAGGACGTCCAGGCCGCGGTCTCGATGATCGGCAAGGGCGGCCGGGTCGTCGTCACCGGCATGGGCAACGCGGCCAACATGGACGTGAAGCTCAACCTGTTCGAGTTCACCCTGCTCCAGAAGGACCTGCAGGGCGCGATCTTCGGCGGCGCGAACCCGCGCGCGGAGATCCCCGCCCTGCTCGCCCTCTACCAGGCAGGTCAGCTCAAGCTCGACGGGCTGGTCACGCAGAAGTACTCGCTGGCCGACATCAACCAGGGGTACCAGGACATGCGCGACGGCAAGAACATCCGCGGGATGATCGTCTACACCGACGCCGACCGCTGATCGAGCCCGCGCCCCGTCTGCGGACGGGGCGCGGGCCGCACGGCGGCACCCGCCCGGGCCAGGTCGAGGGGGACGGCGGAGCGCAGCACGGCCGGGCCCAGCCGCAGGACGCCGTCCGAGCGTGGTGCGCAGCGGACCCCCGCCCGCCCGCGGAGCCCGCGGTGTGCGCCGGGGGTGAGCGCGAGGTCCAGCCAGGCGCACGGGTGGGCCGGCCGCCCACCGGCCAGGACGACGACCCCCTCCCCGCAGTCCAGGCTGAACGGCTGCCCGCGCAGCGCCTCGACCTCCGCGCCCCGCAGGACGACGTTGCGCCGGGCGGCGAGCGGGTCCAACGGCCCGCTGCCCAGCTCGCCGGCCAGCCGCGCCAGGCCCTCGGCGGCGAGCACCGTCACCGAGGCGTCCCGGTGGGCGGGCCGGCCGAAGTAGCGGTCGCCGACGATGCCCAGTCCGGCCCGCACCTCGACCCGGTCGGTGCGCTCGACCGGTCCGGCCAGTGCGGGGTCGGGCCGGCCGTCCCAGCGGTGCGCCGGCGAGGCGAGCAGCCCGACGACCTCGACGTCGTAGCGGTACGGCAGGTCGTCGTCCGTCACCCGCCGATCGTCCCCCAGGGGCCAAAGTCGCGGTTTTGGCCCCTGCGGGTGACCGGTGGGGAAGGCTGCGGGCGTGGACCGCCAGACCGCCCTCGCCCGCGCCGCCGAGCAGCTCGACTCCGGCGCCTTCTTGACCGACCTGGCTCGCCGGGTCGCGCTGCCCACGGAGAGCGCCGACCCCGCCCGCGAGCCGGTGCTGCGGGAGTACCTGACCGCCGAGATGGTGCCGCTGGTGGAGCGGCTGGGCTTCACCGCGCGGATCGTGGAGAACCCGGTCTCACCCCGCCACCCGTTCCTGGTCGCGCGGCGGGTCGAGGACCCCGGGCTGCCGACCGTGCTCACCTACGGCCACGGCGACGTGCAGCCCGCCCACCCCGAGCAGTGGCGGGACGGGCTCGACCCCTGGCGGGTCGTGGTCGAGGGCGACCGCTGGTACGGCCGCGGCGTCGCCGACAACAAGGGCCAGCACAGCGTGAACCTGGTCGCCCTGGAGCAGGTGCTCGCCGTGCGCGACGGCCGGCTCGGCTACAACGTCACGCTGCTGCTGGACATGGGCGAGGAGTTCGGCTCCCCCGGTCTCGACGAGGTCTGCGACCAGCTGCGCGACGAGCTCGCCGCCGACCTGCTGATCGGCTCGGACGGCCCACGGGTCGCCGCCGACCGGCCCACCGTCTTCCTCGGCACCCGGGGTGCGGTGAACCTGACGCTGTCCGTGCGGGCCCGGGCTGCGGCGCACCACTCCGGCAACTGGGGTGGCGTGCTGAGCAACCCGGCCACCGTGCTGGCCAACGCGCTGGCCAGCCTGGTCGACGGCCGCGGCCGGCTGCTGGTCGAGGGCCTGCGCCCGGACGGCGTCCCCGAGCCGGTGCGGCGGGCGCTGGTGGACGTGCCGCTGGACCAGGGGCCGGACGCCCCCGCCATCGACCCGGAGTGGGGTGAGCCCGGGTTGACGCCGAGCGAGCGGCTGTTCGGCTGGAACACCCTCGAGGTGCTGGCGATGACCGCCGGCGACCCGGACGCCCCGGTCGGCGCCATCCCGCCGTCGGCCCGGGCGCACTGCCAGCTGCGCTTCGTGGTCGGCACGGACGGCGGCTCGGTGGCCGACGAGGTGCGCGCCCACCTGGCCGCAGCCGGCTTCGGTGCGGTCGAGGTCAGCCAGGACCTCGCGATGGCCGCGACCCGCCTCGACCCCGAGGATCCCTGGGTGACCTGGACGCTGGCCTCGCTGGAGCGCACCACCGGCGTCCGGCCAGCGCTGCTGCCCAACCTGGGCGGGTCACTCCCCAACGGGGCCTTCGCCGACGTGCTCGGGCTGCCGACGCTCTGGGTGCCGCACTCGTACCCCGGCTGCGCCCAGCACGCCCCGGACGAGCACCTGCCGATCTGGCTGGTCCGGGAGGCGCTGCAGGTGATGGCCGGCCTGTGGTGGGACCTCGCCGAGCTCGCCCCCGACTGGCCCCCGCCGTCCCACCCCTGACCACCCGGCCTGGCCCACCACCACCACCACCACCACCAAAATGGCCATTTTGGTGGCCCGGCTGAGGGGCCAAAGTCGCGACTTTGGCCCCTGGACTAACGGTCGGCGGTGCGGTGGATGGGGCCGGCGACCTCGGCCAGCCGCTCGCCGGTGCCGCCCCAGCGGCCGGCGATGATCTCCGCGGCGATCGAGACGGCGGTCTCCTCCGGGGTGCGGGCGCCCAGGTCCAGCCCGATCGGGGAGGCGAGACGGACCAGTTCGTCCTCGGTCAGCCCGGCCTCGCGCAGCCGCGCCAGCCGCTCGTCGTGGGTGCGCCGGGAGCCCATCGCGCCGACGTAGGCCACCGGCAGCCGGAGCGCGACCTCCAGCAGCGGGACGTCGAACTTCGGGTCGTGGGTGAGCACGCAGAGCACCGTGCGCTCGTCGATCGCCCCGGCGTCCACCTGGGCCTGCAGGTACTTGTGCGGCCACTCCACGACGACCTCGTCGGCGTCGGGGAAGCGGCGGGCGGTGGCGAACACCGGCCGGGCGTCGCACACGGTCACCCGGTAGCCGAGGAAGGCCCCCACCCGGGCGACGGCGGCGGCGAAGTCGATCGCGCCGAAGACGACCATCCGGGCCGGTGGGGCGAAGGAGGAGACGAACAACGTGAGCTCGTCACCGCGTCGCTCGCCGTCGTGGCCGTAGGTGAGGGTCGCGGTCCGGCCGGCGGCGAGCATGCCGCGGGCGTCGGCGGCGACGGCGTCGTCCAGTCGCTGGAGGCCGAGCGTGCCCGAGGCTCGATCGGGCCAGAGCACCAGCCGCTTGCCCAGCCGGTCGTCCGGGCCCTTGACGCAGGTGACGACGGCGACCGGCTCGTGCGCGCCCACCGACGCGGCGACGTCGCCGAGCTCCGGGAAGGACTCCCGGGAGATCGCCTCCACGTAGACGTCGAGGATCCCGCCGCAGGTCAGGCCCACGGCGAAGGCGTCGTCGTCGCTCACCCCGTACCGCTCCAGGGTGGGCTCGCCGCTGACCAGGACGTCCTGCGCCTCGGCGTAGACCGCGCCCTCGACGCAGCCGCCGGAGACGCTGCCGACCGCCGTCCCGTCCGGGCCGACCAGCATCGACGCGCCGGCCGGCCGCGGCGCGGACCGCCAGGTGCCCACCACGGTGCCCACGCCGACGGTCTCCCCCGCCTGCCACCACCCGACCAGGTCATCCAGAACATCACGCATGCGTGATCACCCCTGCCAGTTCCTCGAAGGCGGCCAGGCTGTGCCCGGCGACGAAGCAGTCGATCGACGGCAGCGCCGCCACCATCCCACCGGTCAGCGGCTCGTAGCCGGCCCGGCCCTTGTGCGGGTTCACCCAGACGACGGCGTGCGCGAGCCGGGCCAGCCGGGCCATCTGCTCACCGAGCAGCTCCGGTCCCCCGCGCTCCCAGCCGTCGCTGCAGACCACCACGATCGCGCCCCGGGCGGTGCCGCGCTGGCCCCAGCGGTCCAGGAAGGCCTTGAGCACCTCGCCGATCCGGGTGCCACCGGACCAGTCGGGGATCGCCGAGCCGCTGGCGGCCAGCGCCTTGTCCGGGTCGCGCAGCCGCAGCTCCCGGGTGACCCGGGTCAGCCGGGTGCCGATGGTGAACACCTCGGTGCTGGCCGGCCGAGCCCGGACGGCGGCGTGCGCGAACCGCAGCAGCGCGTCGGCGTACGGGCTCATCGAACCGGAGACGTCGATCAGCAGCACCACCCGGCGCGGGCGCGCGCGGGCCCGGTGGTGCACCAGCCGGGTGATCTCCCCGCCGTCGCGCAGCGCCCGCCGCACCGTGCGCGCCTGGTGGATCGAGCCGTGCGCCGACGGGCTGCGGCGCCGCGAGGCGCGCATCGGGGTGGCCGGGGCGAGCAGGGCGAACAGCCGGCGCAGCTGGTCGCGCTCGGCGACGGTCAGCTCGGCGACGTCCCGGTGCCGGAGCACCTCCTCGCCGCTGGCCTGGGTGGCGAGCTCGGTGGGCTCCCCGCCGTCCTGGCTGCCCTCCCCGGTCTGCAGCGGCGCGGACTGGGCCACCCGCTGCTCCTCCGCCCCCGACGGTCGGCGCGCCCGCGGCGCCTCACCCCCGAAGTACGCGGCGAACCCGGCGTCGTAACGCTCCAGGTCGTCGGGGCTCGCGCACAGCGTCAGCCGGCCGGACCAGTAGACGGCGGTGGGGTCCAGGACGTCGAGGTGGGCGACGGCGGCCAGCATCGCCTCGACCCGGTCGGGGGAGGCGTCGACGCCGGCGTGCCGCAGCGTGCGCGCGAAACCGAGCACGGTCGTCACGACGTCCCGCGTGCCAGGCACAGGAGGCTTTGCACCCGGTTTCTGCACCGAGAGTGGGTGCACAGCTTCCTTTGCCTGGGGCGGGCCGGGGTCAGCCGCCACCGAAGAGCGCTCCCCGGGCGAGTGCGTGGACGCGGTCGGTGTCCTCCCGGTACTTCAGCACCGCGCCCAGCGTGCGGGCCGCGGTGTCCGGGTCGAGCTCGCGCGCGCCGAGGGCGTGCAGCGCGGTCGCCCAGTCCATCGCCTCGGCGACCCCGGGCGGCTTGAGCAGGTCGAGCTCGCGGAGCCGGGCCGTGGCGCGGGCGACCTGGCGGGCCAGCTCCTCGGTGACGTCGGGCAGCCGACGGCGCAGGATGGCGACCTCGCGCTCGAAGTCGGGGTGCTCCAGCCAGTGATAGAGGCAGCGGCGCTTGAGCGCGTCGTGCACCTCGCGGGTGCGGTTGGAGGTGAGGACGACGAGCGGCGGCGTCTGCGCGCGGATCGTCCCGAGCTCCGGGATGGAGATGGTGAAGTCGCTGAGCACCTCGAGCAGGAACGCCTCGAACTCGTCGTCGGCCCGGTCGACCTCGTCGATGAGCAGCACCGACGGGGAGTCCTCGAGCGCCTGCAGCAGCGGGCGGGCCAGCAGGAACCGCCGGTCGTAGAGGGAGGCCTCCAGCTCCTCGGCGCGTTCGGCGGTACCGGCGGCCTCGGCGGCGCGCAGGTGCAGCAGCTGACGGCCGAAGTCCCAGTCGTAGAGGGCGTGGCTGGCCTCCAGGCCCTCGTAGCACTGCAGCCGGTAGATCGGCCGGCCGGTGACGTCGGCGAGCGCGCGGGCCAGCGCCGTCTTGCCGACCCCGGCCTCCCCCTCGAGGAACAGCGGTCGGTGCATCACCAGCGCCAGGTAGGCCGCCGTCGCCAGGCCCTCGTCGGGCAGGTAGCCGATGGCCTCGAGCGAAGCGGCCAGCGCGGCGGGGTCGGCGGGCAGGGTGGGCTCGGTCACAGGTCGCAGCATCCCACCCGTGCCCAGGCCGCGATCAGTCCGCTGTCATCACCGTCAGGTAGTCGTCGTAGCTGGCTATGACGTCCTCCAGGTCCACGGCCTCCGGGAAGTCGGCCACGTCCTGGTGCTTGCGCAGGAACTGCACCGTGCGCAGCACCACGTCCTCCTCGTCGTCGGCGCCCAACTGGTCCATCACCTCGGGCGTCACCGTGAACCAGGTGCGCACGTCTTCCAGCTCGCTGAGCTGGGTCACGAGGTAGCCGTGCTCACCCTGGGCATCGATCTCGATGTCGTCGGCCATGCACCCCGACCTACCCGCGTGTCGGCGGCCAAACGCCCGGACTGCGGTCGGCGCGGGCGCCGACCGCAGGCCGAGACGGCAAGCAGGCACGAGGGACGGGGGCTCAGAACGGCGGCGGGTCGTCGGGCGGGTCCGGCGGTGGTGGCGCGCCGGGTGGTGGTCCGGGTTCCGGGTTCGGGGGATGTGATCGGGAGCCGGGTGATCGCTGGCCTGGCGGGCGAGTGATACGGGTGACCCCGGAAGGTGTCGTGACGTGCAGGGTGCCGTCGCTGTCGATCCGGTACTGCCACCCGGGAGCGAAGGTCTTGAGTCGGTGGTGGCTACGGCACAGGCAGCAGAGGTTGGTGCAGTCGGTCGCCCCGCCGCAGGCGTGGGCGGTGACGTGGTCCAGATCTGTCCATCCGACCCGTTGCCCGCAGTTGGGGAACCGGCAGCGCCGGTCGCGGGTGGCGACGAAGGCCCGTTGCCGGTCGGTGGGCCGGTAGGCAGCGGTCGCCGGCGGCGGCCCGAGGACCACACAGTCACAGGCCTCCCTGGCATCCCGGCCGGCGGTGCCCCCGCTCCTCTCGGCGGCGCCGGTGCTGACGCTGTCGGGGTGCTGGGGGCCGCCGCGGCGGGCCAGCCGGGCCAGCTCGGCGGGCGTCACCGTGGCCAGCAGCTGCCCGTCCGGTCCCGTGAGGGCGTAGGTGAGGGTCCCGCCGTCGGGCGCGGTGAGGCCGAGGGCGCCGACCCGGGCCAGGAGCTCGCGCAGGTGGCTGGCGGTGATCGGCAGCCCGTTGACCTCACCCGGGGCACTGCTCGCCCCGGCCAGCGCGGCCAGCTCGGCGGTGATCGTGAGGTTCGCGGCCACCGCGGGCAGACCGGAGTCGGCGGGGCGGCGGATCAGCAGGGACAGCACGTGCGCCCGCAGCGCCCCGATCGGGCGGGGATCGCCGTCGGCCTTGAGCATCCGGGCCAGTTGGTCGAGCAGGTCGTGGCACTCCACGGCCTCACCGGTGGGCAGGTCCGCGGCCAGCGTCGACCGCCCGTCGGTGGGCGAGGGGTACACCCGTACGTCGGCGGTCTTCTCCGCCTCGGCCCGGCGTTCCTCGGCTGCGGCGGCGTCCAGCCGGAGCAGCTCCTCGGTGGCGCGCCTCTCCAGCCGGGCCACCGACAGACCGGTCGCCTCACCGAGCAGCGCGTCCTCGACCTGCCCGGCGACCTGCGCCGGGGTGTGTTCCAGGACGTCGGCCAGCACGTGAGCCCGCCGCTCGTCCAGCTCCCCGGCCGCCAACGCGGCGAACGTGCCCGGGAGCTTCTGCGACCAGGTCAGCGCCCGCCGCAGCCGCACCGCCGCAGTCCCGCGACCCAGGTTCAGCACCGCGGACAGCTCGGCGAGGAAGAACTCGCTGATCTCGGCGCCACCGGACTCACTGGCCCAGCCCGGCCGTCGGGCACCCGGCCCATCCGGGTCCGGCGCGGCAGGCCGCCGACCGGCCAGCTCCAGGATCAGCTCTGCCTCCTCCGCGGCCTCCATCGCCCGCCGCCGCTGCACGCCCTGCAACCGGGCCGCCACCCGCTCATCGGAGGACAGCCCCGCCACGTCGCGGTGCGACTCGCCGGTGAAGAAGACGTCGACCACCGCGCCCAGCGGGCCGGAGAACGGAGCCGTCGTCGTCACGCATCGAACATACGTTCGAGGTCCGACAGTTCCGGTGAGGACCGGGGTCACCGGCGGGTCGGGCCGCCTCGCCGACCGTTGAGCCGTGTCGGGGCCCGGCCCCACGGTCGGTCCGGCGGCTCAGGATCGGCCGGGCCGGAGGCCGTCGAGCAAGATGGGGTCCATGCCGGACCTCTCCCTCGGTGACGACCTGCGGGCCTTCGTCGACGCATCCCCCTCCCCGTCGCACGCCGTCGCGGAGCTGGCCCGGCGGCTGGGCGCGGCCGGCTTCACCGAGCTGGCCGAGGCCGACCGGTGGGAGCTGGCCCCCGGCGGGCAGCACTTCGTCGTCCGGCACGGCAGCCTGATCGCGTTCCGGGTGGGCAGCGCATCGCCGGCCGAGGCGGGGCTGCGGCTGGTCGGCGCGCACACCGACTCCCCCACGTTCAAGGTGCGGCCGCGCGAGGACGTCCGGCAGGCCGGCTACCGGCTGGTCGGCGTCGAGCCCTACGGCGGCGGCCTCTGGCACACCTGGCTGGACCGGGAGCTCACCGTGGCCGGCCGGGTCGCGTTGCGTGGCGGCGGCACCGCCCTGGTCCGGCTGCCGGGTGCGCCCCTGCGGCTGCCGTCCCTGGCCATCCACCTGGACCGCGGCGTCCGTGACGGCCTGAAGCTGGACCCGCAGCGCGAGCTGGTGCCGGTGTGGTCCCAGGACCTGGGCACCGAGCCGGGCCTGCGGGAGGCGCTGGCCGCGTCGGTGGGCGCAGCCGTACAGGACGTCGTCGGGCACGACCTGGTGCTCACCGACACCCAGCCGGCCGCCCGCACCGGCGCCGACGGCAGCTGGGTCGCCGCGCCGCGGCTGGACAACCTGGCCAGCTGCCACGCCGGGGTGACGGCGCTGGTCGCCGCGGCGGCCACCCGCCGCACCCAGCTGCTGGTCGCCAACGACCACGAGGAGGTGGGCAGCGGCTCGATGTCCGGGGCCCGCGGCAGCTTCCTGGAGGACGTCGTCCGCCGGCTGGTGGCGGTCCTGGACGCCGGTGACCCGCAGGCGCTCCCCCGGGCCCTGGCGCAGTCCCGGCTGGTCTCGGCGGACATGGCGCACGCGCTGCACCCCACCCGGTCCGACCGGCACGAGCCGGGCCACCAGCCGCAGCTGGGCGGCGGGCCGGTGCTGAAGGTCAACGCGAACCAGGCCTACGCCACCGACGCGGTCACCAGCGGCTGGTTCGCCGATCGCTGCGCGGAGGCGTCGGTGCCGGTGCAGTGGTTCGTCACCCGGGCCGACCTGCCCTGCGGGAGCACGATCGGCCCGCTGACGGCGACCCGGCTGGGCATCGCGACCGTCGACGTCGGCGCACCCATGCTGGCCATGCACTCGGCCCGGGAGCTGGCCTCGGCCCTGGACGTCCCGCTGATGGTCGGTGCGCTGACCGCCTGCTTCGCCGACTGACCGATCTCCTGGGCGGGGTCAGGCGTCGAGGCGACTGCGGCCGGTGGCCCGGCCGACCCCGACGGCGACGAGCAGCGAGCCGAGGAACAGGCCCACGGCGATCAGCAGCGCGCCCACCAGGAAGAGCCCGGTCTCGTCCTGGAGGGCTGCGTCGACCGTCCAGCAGAGGGTGAACGGCACGGTCACCGCCAGCGCCGCGACCAGTGGCCGCTGCACCCACCCGGCCAGCACCGCGGCGGCCAGCAGGGTCAGCAGGCAGCCGACGACCTGCCACGTCTCGTAGGGGCCCGAGGTCGTGCTGGTCTCCGGGTCGAACTGGTACTCCCGGTCCCAGGCGAGCCACGCGACCCAGGCGAGCACGCTGAGCCCGGCCGCGCCGGCGGTCAGGGCGGTTCGACGTCCGGTCATGCGCCGGAGGATAGGGCCGATCGAGCCCGGTCAGGCCCGCGCCGCGATCGCGGCGAGGTCCAGGCCGGGGTCGAGGGCGCCGTACTCCAGGCTGCGGTCGGGCCCGAGCCGGGCGGAGACGAAGGCGTCGGCGACGGCGGCCGGCGCCTCGCGGATCAGCACGGCGCCCTGCAGGGCGAGCGCGAGCGCCTCCACCACCCGTCGGGCCTGCTGGGGCGCGCTCCCCGGGTCGGCCTGCACCCGGCCGATGAGGGCCCGCGTCGCCTGCACGTGCGCGTCGAAGGCCCGGTGCTCGCCCAGCGCCGAGGAGACCTCCCGATCCACGGCGGCCACCGACTCCGGCTCGCGGGCCACCGCCCGGAGGACGTCGAGGGCGATCACGTTCCCCGAGCCCTCCCAGATCGCCATCACCGGCTGCTCCCGGTAGCGGCGGGCCAGCGGGAAGGCCTCGGTGTAGCCGTTGCCGCCCAGGCACTCCAGCGCCTCGTAGGCGTGGTGCGGCCCCCGCTTGCAGACCCAGTACTTGGCGACGGCGGTGGCCAGCCGGCGGAACGCGACCGACTCGGCGTCCTCGCGGTCGTAGGCCGCGGCCACCCGGAGCGCCGTCCAGGTGGCGGCCTCGGCCTCCAGCTGCAGGTCGGCGACGACGGCGGTCATCGCCGGCTGGTCGATCAGGGTGGCGCCGAAGGCGCTGCGGTGCCGGGTGTGCCAGGCCGCCTCGGCGACGGCCTGCCGCATGCCGGCGGCGCTCCCCAGCACGCAGTCCAGCCGGGTCTGGCCGACCATCTCGATGATGGCCCGGACCCCGCGGCCCTCCTCGCCGACCAGCCGGCCGACGGTCTCCTCGAGCTCGACCTCCGAGGAGGCGTTCGACCGGTTGCCCAGCTTGTCCTTGAGCCGCTGGATGCGGAAGACGTTGCGCTCCCCGCCCGGCAGCACCCGGGGCACCAGGAAGCAGGAGAGCCCGGCGGCGGTCTGGGCGAGCACCAGGAAGGCGTCGGACTGCGGGGCCGAGCAGAACCACTTGTGCCCGGTCAGCCGCCAGGTGCCGTCGCCGGCGTCGACCGCCCGGGTGGTGTTGGCGCGCACGTCCGAGCCGCCCTGCTTCTCCGTCATCGCCATGCCGAAGACCGCCGAGGTCTTGGTGGCCGGGTCGCGCAGCTCGGGGTCGTAGTCCCGGGAGAACACCCGGGGCAGCCACTCGTCGGCCAGCTCCGGTGTCGTCCGCAGCGAGGGGACGACGGCGTGGGTCATGCTCACCGGGCACGCGTGCCCGGGCTCGATCTGGGCGAAGAGCATGAACACCGCAGCCCGGGCGACGTGCGCGCCGGGCCGCGGCTCGGACCAGCAGCTGGTGTGCGCGCCGTGCGCGACCGCCGCGGCGCTGATCCGGTGGTAGGCGGGGTGGAACTCGACCGCGTCGACCCGGTTGCCCCAGCGGTCGTGGCCGGCGAACACCGGCGGATGGGTGTTGGCCAGCTCGGCGTCCCGCTGGACGTCGCCCTGCCCGACGAGCGACCCGACCTCGGCGAGGTGGCTCTCCGCCCAGCCGGCGTCGTAGCGCGCGACCGCCTCGGTCAGCGCCGGGTTGGTGGAGTACTCGTCCAGGTCGATCCGTGGGGGCGCCTGGTTGAGCACCTCGTGCGTGCTGCTCACTGCTGCTCCTCGCCGACGTGGCCGCGGTCACCAGCAGTGCACCACGACCCGGCGCGACGAGGGGACCAGGTCGCCGGCCGGGTCGATCCGAGAGCTCGGGGTTCAGCACCGCCAGCCCTGGGCAGGGCGCGAGGGTGGGGCTGCGGACGGCGGCCCGGCTCGACGACGGATGGGGTGACGATGCAGGCGACGTTCGTGGTGCTGGGCGGGACGGGTGACCTCACCGGCCGCCTCCTCCTCCCGGGCCTGGCCCAGCTGGTCCAGGCGGATGCGCTCGACGGCGACGTCGACGTGCTCGCGGTGGGCCGGGACGACTGGTCGGAGCAGGAGTACCGGGAGTGGGCGCGGGCCCGGCTCGCCGAGCACGCCGACCACGTCCCCGAGGAGATCCGGGACCATCTGGTCGCCCGGCTCGGCTTCCAGCGCGGCGACGTCACCTCACCCGACGACCTCCGGCAGGTGCTGGCCCGGGTGCCAGGCCGCCCGGTGCTGTACCTGGCCCTGCCGAACACCGTCTTCCTCCCCACCCTGGAAGCCCTCACCGAGGTCGAGCTCCCCGAGGGGACGACGATCGCGGTCGAGAAGCCCTTCGGCCGCGACGAGGCGGACGCCCGGCAGCTCAACGCCGTCCTGCACCGGCTGGTCCCGGAGGAGCGGGCCTTCCGCACCGACCACTTCCTGGCCAAGCAGACCGTGCTCAACGTGCTCGGGCTGCGCTTCGCCAACCGGCTGTTCGAGCCGGTCTGGAACGCCTCGCACATCGACCGGGTGGAGATCGTCTTCGACGAGACGCTCGGCCTGGAGGGGCGAGCGGGGTACTACGACACGGCGGGCGCACTGCGCGACATGCTGCAGAACCACCTGCTCCAGCAGCTGTCCATCGTCGCGATGGAGCCGCCGAACGCGGTCGACGGTCCGAGCCTGTCCGCACGCAAGGCCGACGTGCTGCGGGCGGTCCGGCCCCCGGCCGACATGGCCCGGGACACCGTCCGCGGTCGGTACACCGCCGGGACGGTGCAGGGCCGGGAGCTGCCCGACTACACCAGCGAGGAGGGGGTCGACCCGGCGCGGGAGACGGAGACCCACGCCGAGTTCACGGTGACCATCGACAACTGGCGCTGGGCGGGCGTCCCCTTCCGGTTGCGCAGCGGCAAGGCGCTCGGCGCGGGCCGGCGGGAGATCGCCGTCTGGTTCAAGCCGGTGCCGCATCTGGCCTTCGGCGACCAGCAGCTCCAGCCCGACGTGCTGCGGCTGGGGCTCGACCCGGACCACGTCACCCTGGAGCTCAACCTCAACGGGGCGGGTGAGCCGTTCGACCTGGAGCGCCGCGCCCTGGACATCGACCTGGCCCCGAACGACCTGTCGGCCTACGGGCTGCTGCTCCGGGAGGTGCTGGCCGGGGACGCCACCCTGTCGATCAGCGACGTGGAGGCCGAGCAGTCCTGGCGGATCGTCGAACCGGTCCTCGCCGCCTGGTCGAAGGGCGAGGTGCCGTTGCAGGAGTACCCGGCCGGGTCGGCCGGCCCCGCGCCGGACTGAGACCCGCTACGTCGGGGGCTCCAGCTGGAACAGCCGGTGGACCACCTCCACCCACGCGCTCCGGACCTCTGCGGGCCGGTCCGCGACGAGGTCCCGGATGCAGGCCAGCACCCCGCGCCCTTCGCCGACGACGCCCTGGAAGGCCAGGCCGAACACCAGCGACCGGATCTCCTCGAGTTGCAGACCGGCATCGATCAACGGCTGGACGACCCACTGGTGTTCGTCCCTCGCGAGCGACTCCACACCACAGGTTCGCCGTGAGGGGCCGGCTCGGATGCAGACGGCCGGATGCAGACACGACGGGGACCGGCAGCAGGTCCCCGGTCCCGCGCACGTAGCGTGAAGGGCATGAGCCGTTCCCGCCGCGACCCCGGCACGCTCCCCGCACTGGCGCCCACTGGCCTGCGGGTCGTCGCCCTGGGTGGTCTGGGTGAGATCGGCCGTAACATGACCGTCTTCGAGCACGCCGGCAAGCTGCTCATCGTCGACTGCGGCGTGCTGTTCCCGGAGGAGCACCAGCCCGGTATCGACGTGATCCTCCCCGACTTCACCTCGATCCGGGACCGGCTGGACGACGTGGTGGCGGTCGTGCTGACCCACGGGCACGAGGACCACATCGGTGGCGTCCCCTACCTGCTGCGGGAGCGGCGGGACATCCCCGTCATCGGGTCGAAGCTGACGCTGGCCTTCATCGAGGCCAAGCTCAAGGAACACAAGATCACCCCGGTGACCGAGCAGGTCGCGGAGGGGGACGAGCTGCGACTGGGCCCCTTCGACCTGGAGTTCCTGGCGGTCAACCACTCCATCCCCGACGCGCTGGCCGTGGCGATCCGCACCGCGGCCGGCCTGGTGCTGCACACCGGCGACTTCAAGATGGACCAGTTCCCCCTGGACCAGCGGATCACCGACCTGCGCGGGTTCGCCCGGCTCGGCGAGGAGGGGGTCGACCTCTTCCTCACCGACTCCACCAACGCCGACGTGCCCGGCTTCACCACGTCGGAAGGTGAGCTCACCCCGGCGATCGACACGGTCTTCCGGACCGCGCCCAAGCGGGTCATCGTCTCCAGCTTCGCCAGCCACGTGCACCGCATCCAGCAGGTGCTCGACGCCGCACACGAGCACGGCCGCAAGGTCGCCTTCGTCGGCCGGTCGATGGTCCGGAACATGGGGATCGCCCGGGACCTGGGCTACCTGCGGGTGCCCAAGGGCCTGGTCGTGGACATGAAGGTGCTGGAGAAGCTGCCCGCCGACCAGGTGTGCCTGATCTGCACCGGCTCCCAGGGCGAACCGATGGCGGCGCTGTCCCGGATGGCCAACCGGGACCACGTCATCCGGATCTCCGAGGGCGACACCGTGCTGCTGGCCAGCTCGCTGATCCCGGGCAACGAGAACGCCATCTACCGGATCATCAACGAGTTCACCAAGATCGGCGCCAACGTCGTCCACAAGGGCAACGCCAAGGTGCACGTCTCCGGGCACGCCAGCGCCGGCGAGCTCGTCTACTGCTACAACCTCGTCAAGCCGCGCAACGTCATGCCGGTGCACGGGGAGTGGCGGCACCTGCGGGCCAACGCCGACCTGGCGATCCGCACCGGGGTCCACCCGAACGGGGTGGTCATCGCCGAGGACGGCTCCGTGGTCGACCTGGTCGACGGCCGGGTCTCCATCACCGGCAAGGTGCCGGCCGGCAACGTCTACGTCGACGGCTCGACCGTCGGCGGGGCGACCGAGGCCTCGCTCAAGGACCGGCGCACCCTGGCGGAGGAGGGCGTCATCACCGTCGTGGCGATCGTCGACGCCAACACCGGGCAGCTCGCGGAGGCCCCCGACTTCCTCGCCCGCGGTTTCGTCCACGAGGCGGAGTCCTTCGACGCGGCGGTGCCGCTGATCGAGCGGGAGCTGGCCCGTGCGGCGGCCGACGGCGTCAAGGACGCCGCCCAGCTGGAGTCGCTGATCGCCAAGGCCGTCAGCAACTGGGCGAACCGCTCCCACCGCCGCACGCCGATGATCATCCCGGTGGTCATCGACGCCTGACCGGGTCGTCCGGATCACAGTGCGCCGACACCCCACCCTTCCCTTGCGTGAGGGTAGGGTTTCGGCGACGGGAGCTGCTCCGCTGCCGTCCTGATCCGGACCACCGCTGTTCCGGGCGTCCACGCCCGCGCCTGCCCGGCGCACGACCGGAACACGGTGACATGTCCTCCTTCACCGCACTGTCCGCACCCCGCCGACCCGCCTGGCTCGCGCCGAAGGTGGCCCGCACCGAGGTGCTCGCCGGCCTGGTGGTGGCCCTGGCGCTGATCCCCGAGGCGATCAGCTTCTCCATCATCGCCGGGGTCGACCCACGGGTCGGGCTCTTCGCCTCGTTCACGATGGCGGTGGTGATCGCCTTCACGGGTGGCCGTCCGGCGATGATCAGCGCCGCCACCGGGGCGATCGCGCTGGTCGTCGCCCCGCTGGTGCGTGACCACGGCCTGGAGTACCTGCTGGCCGCGGTCGTCCTCGGCGGGGTGTTCCAGGTGCTGCTGGGCCTGGCCGGCTTCGCCCGGTTGATGCGCTTCGTCCCGCGCAGCGTGATGATCGGCTTCGTCAACGCGCTGGCCATCCTGATCTTCACCGCCCAGCTGCCGTACCTGGTCGACGTGTCCTGGCTGGTCTACCCGATGGTGGCCGCGGGCCTGGCGATCATCTTCCTGCTCCCCCGGCTGAGCTCCGCCGTCCCTGCTCCGCTGGTGTCGATCGTGGTGCTCACCGGGCTGACCGTCGCGGTCGGCCTGACCGTCCCGAACGTGGGCGACCAGGGCGAGCTGCCCGACAGCCTGCCCTTCTTCGGCATCCCGGACCTGCCGTTCACCTGGGAGACGCTGAGCATCGTCGCCCCCTACGCCCTCGGCGTGGCCTTCGTCGGGTTGATGGAGTCGCTGCTGACGGCCAAGCTGGTCGACGACCTGACCGACACCCACTCGGACAAGACCCGCGAGTCCTGGGGCCAGGGGGTGGCCAACATCGTCACGGGGTTCTTCGGCGGCATGGGCGGCTGCGCCATGATCGGCCAGACGATGATCAACATCCGGTCGGGTGCGCGGACCCGGCTGTCGACCTTCCTGTCCGGCGTGTTCCTGCTGATCCTGGTCGTCGTCCTCGGCGACGTGGTCGCGATCATCCCGATGGCCGCACTGGTGGCCGTGATGATCTTCGTGGCGATCGCCACCTTCGACTGGCACAGCCTGCGCACCATCCACCGGATGCCCCGCAGCGAGACGATCGTGATGCTCTCCACCATCGCGGTCACCCTGTGGACCCACAACCTCGCCATCGGGGTCGGCACCGGCGTGCTCGTCGCCTGCGTGCTGTTCGCCCGCCGGGTCGCCCACCTCGTCGAGGTCACCAGCACGACCAGCCCGGACGGGACGACGCGCCACTACGCCGTCCACGGGGCCCTGTTCTTCGCCTCCAGCAACGACCTGTACCAACAGTTCGACTACGCCGACGACCCCGCGCACGTGGTCATCGACCTGTCCGGCGCGCAGGTCTGGGACGCCTCCACCGTCGCCACGCTGGACGCGATCACCCACAAGTACGAGACGCGCGGCAAGAGCGTGCAGATCGTCGGCCTGAACGAGCACTCGGCCGACCGCTTCGCGCGGCACACCGGCCAGCTCGCCGGGGGGCACTGAGGTGGGGCGCGGCGAGTTGATGCAGATCGGCCAGGTCGCCGAGCGGATCGGGCTGAGCCTGCGCACCATCCGGTTCTACGAGGAGAACGGACTCGTCGTCCCCACGAGCCGGACCGAGGGGGGCTTCCGGCTCTACAGCGAGGCCGACGTCGCCCGCTTCGAGGTGATCAAGCGGATGAAGCCGCTGGGCTTCTCGCTGGAGGAGATGCAGGAGCTGCTCACCCTGCTGCACGACCTGGAGCAGGCCACCGGCGACCGCGAGCAGCTGCTGGCCCGGCTGCAGGAGTTCCACGAGGCGGCGGTGGCCCGGGTGGCCGCACTGCGCGACCAGCTGGCCGTCGCCGAGGGGTTCGCCGGCACACTGGCCGACCGGCTGGAGGCCCACCGCTAGGACGCGAGCCAGGTCACCCGACCCGGCTTTGCATGGTCATACATGCGAATGCATACTTGTGTCCATGTCCAAGGTGCTCACGTCCCTGCCCGTCGGCGAACGCGTCGGCATCGCCTTCTCCGGCGGCCTCGACACCTCGGTCGCGGTGGCCTGGATGCGCGACAAGGGCGCCGTGCCCTGCACCTACACCGCCGACATCGGCCAGGCCGACGAGCCCGACATCGGCTCGGTGCCCGGCCGGGCCAGCGCCTACGGGGCCGAGCTGGCCCGACTCGTCGACTGCCGGTCCGCCCTGGTGGAGGAGGGGCTCGCGGCGCTGACCTGCGGGGCCTTCCACATCCGCTCCGGCGGCCGCAGCTACTTCAACACCACCCCGCTCGGCCGGGCCGTCACGGGCACGCTGCTCGTGCGGGCGATGCTGGCCGACGGCGTCCAGATCTGGGGCGACGGGTCGACCTACAAGGGCAACGACATCGAGCGGTTCTACCGCTACGGCCTGCTGGCCAACCCCTCGCTGCGCATCTACAAGCCGTGGCTGGACGCCGACTTCGTCACCGAGCTCGGCGGCCGCAAAGAGATGTCGGAGTGGCTGGTCGCACACGGCCTGCCCTACCGGGACAGCGCGGAGAAGGCCTACTCCACCGACGCCAACATCTGGGGCGCGACGCACGAGGCGAAGACCCTCGAGCACCTGGACACCGGCATCGAGACCGTCGAGCCGATCATGGGCGTGAAGTTCTGGGACCCGGCGGTCGAGATCGCCACCGAGGACGTCACGATCGGCTTCGAGTACGGCCGGCCGGTGACGATCGACGGCAAGGAGTTCGCCACCCCGGTCGACCTGGTGCTGGAGGCCAACGCGATCGGCGGCCGGCACGGCCTGGGGATGTCCGACCAGATCGAGAACCGGATCATCGAGGCCAAGAGCCGGGGCATCTACGAGGCGCCGGGCATGGCCCTGCTGCACATCGCCTACGAGCGGCTGGTCAACGCCATCCACAACGAGGACACCCTGGCCAACTACCACAGCGAGGGCCGCCGGCTGGGCCGGCTGATGTACGAGGGCCGCTGGCTGGACCCGCAGGCGATGATGCTGCGCGAGTCGCTGCAGCGCTGGGTCGGCATGGCCGTCAGCGGCGAGGTGACCCTGCGGCTGCGGCGCGGCGAGGACTACTCGGTGCTGGACACCTCCGGCCCGGCCTTCAGCTACCACCCGGACAAGCTGTCCATGGAGCGCACCCAGGACTCCGCCTTCGGGCCGGTCGACCGGATCGGCCAGCTGACCATGCGCAACCTGGACATCGCCGACTCGCGCGCCAAGCTGGAGCAGTACGCCCGGATGGGCATGGTCGGTGGCGCCACCCCGACGTCCATCGGCGCAGCGCAGGCCGCGGCGACCGGGCTGATCGACGCCAGCGTGCAGGGCGGCGCCGAGGCGATCGCCTCCCGCGGCCAGGTCTCCGAGCACGACGAGCTGCTGGACCGCGCGGCGATGGAGGCCGGCACCGACTGACCCGGCACCGACCGGTCCCGGGCGTCGTCCTGGCACACCCAGGTCAGGGACGACGCCTGGGACACTCGGGCCGTGCCCTCCCACCGCTGCCCGTGCGGCACCCCCCTGCCCTACGACGAGTGCTGCGGCCGGCTGCACGCGGAGGCGGCGACCGCGGCGACGCCCGAGCAGCTGATGCGCTCCCGCTACAGCGCCTTCGCCGTCGGCGACGCCGGGTACCTGCTGAGCACCTGGCACTCCAGCACCCGGCCCGACAGCCTCGATCTCGACCCCGGGGTGCGCTGGACCGGACTGGAGGTGCTGGCCGCGAGCGGCGGCGCCCTGCTGGCACCGGAGGGCACGGTGGAGTTCCGGGCCCATCACCGCACCGGCGGGGTGTCCGGGGTGCAGCACGAGCTCAGCAGGTTCGCCCGCGAGAACGGGCAGTGGCGGTACGTCGACGGGGTCTCGCTGGCCTGAGCACCGGATGCTCCACGTGGAACATCCGCCCCGACCGGCGTCCCGGCGGCCGGCACTGCTTGGGTGGGTCCCGGCGACCCTGCCCACCCCCAGCCCCGGGAGGCCCCGATGCCGCACCTGCTGCACCTCGACTCGTCCGCCGATCCGCGGAGCTCTGCCTCGCGTGGGGTCACCGCCGCCTTCGTCCAGGGCTGGCAGGCTCGTGGCGCGGAGTTCACCGTGACCTCCCGCGACCTACAGGCCGACCCGCCGCCACACCTGCCCGACGCCGCCCTGCACTGGGCCCCCCGGTTGCGCACGGCCGAGGAGGTGGTCGACCCGGCCGCCGAGGCGCAGCAGCAGGTCTACCTCGACGAGCTGCTGGCCGCCGACGTCCTGCTGGTCGGTGCCCCGATGTACAACTGGTCGCTGCCGTCCACCCTCAAGGCCTGGGTCGACCACGTGCACGTGCTCGGCGCGACCGTGCCGTTCGGCGACTTCGAGGCCCGCCCGCTGGCCGGGCGGAACGCCGTCATCGTCTCCAGCCGGGGAGCGAGCTACGACGCCGAGGGCGAGCAGGCCAGCTGGGACCACACCGTGCCGCCCCTGGAACTCGTGCTCGGGCGCTCGTTCGGCATGACCGTCTCGGTCATCACCCTGCAGCTGACCCTGGCCGACCGGGTCCCGGCGATGGCCGACCTGCGCGACCGCGCCGCCGCCGAGGCCGACGCCGCCCGCAGCTTCGCCCAGGAGCTGGCCGAGCGCCTCACCCCCTGAGCGGTCCCCCCGTACGTGGCCGGCCGGGCCGGGATTCGCCCGTCCGACGGGGGCACGCCAGGGACCGGCCACCCGCCGGACACCTCCACCGCTGACGCTGGCCGCGTCCGGGCCTCGTCCAGGGGCCTCCCGACACCCGAGGTGTCGCCGTGACCGCAGCTGGGACCACAGCGTCGAGCACGCCCCTGCCGGCATCCTGCCGCAGCTGCACCACCCGCCGCGCCGGCCTGGCTGCCGGGCTGCCCGGCGGCGACCGATGAGCTGGGTGCCGGTCTCCGGCTGCACGGCCGCCTGCACGGCCGACCCGGTGCCGACCGTGGACGCCGCGACCCGGCGGCGCCGCTGGCTCCGGCTGAGCGGTGCACTGGCCGGGACGGGGGTCGCCGCTCTGCGTGCGCCGTGGACCGGTGCGCGGGGACGGCGACGGCTGGTCGTGTGCGCCGCGGCGAGGTTGCTCACCGCCGCCGGGGTGCGGGTCGAGGTCACCGCACCGGCGGTGGCCTGGCCGCGGGCAGGTGCCGGGCGCGGCCCTGGACACCTCGTGGTCGGGAACCACGTCTCCTGGATCGACGACCTGGCGATGCTCACCGTGGTGCCGGGGGTGCCCGTCGCCCGGCGCGAGGTGGGCGCCTGGCCGGTCCTCGGGGGCCTGGCCCGGCGGGCCGGCGTCGTGCTGGTCGACCGGGCGCGCATCCGGGCGCTCCCCAGCACGGTGGCCCAGGTCGCCGGGCTGCTGCGGTCCGGCACGGCGGTCACCGTCCACCCCGAGGGGACGACGGCGTGCGGGGTCGAACTGGGCCGCTTCCGCCCGGCGTTCTTCCAGGCCGCCGTGGACGCCGCCGCCCCGGTCTGCCCGGTCGCCGTCCGGTACCGGGTCCACGGGCAGGCCTCCACCGCGGTCGCCGGCTTCCTGGGCGACGAGCCGCTGTGGCGCAGCGTCGCCCGGGTGGTCACCGTGCGCGGCCTGGTGGTGGAGGTGCACCTGCTGCCGGCCCTCGACCCGGCTGGCGCCGACCGCCGGGAACTGGCCGCACTCGCCGAGTACGCCATCGCGGCCGTCACCGAGGTCCGGCCCCCCGTGGTGGCCGCCCACCCGCGCCGGCCCCGGGTGCCGGCCCGCCGGAAGCCGGTCCGCCGGCCCTCCGTCATCCCGACCCACCCTGGAGCAGCGCGCGTTGCCTGAGGAGGCGCTGCACGCGGTCCAGGACGTCGTCCGGTCGGAGCCGGTCGTGGCCCCGCCGCCGCCCGCCGGCGTGGGCATGCGGGTCGCCGTGGTCGCCGAGACGTTCCTGCCCGCGGTCAACGGCGTGGTCAACTCGGTGCTGCGACTGGTCGACCACCTCGCCGTCCGCGGCCACGACCCGGTGGTGGTCGCCCCCTCCGGCTCCGGCTACGAGTCCCGCTGCGGCGCCTGGGTGGAGGTCGCGACCGTGCCGTCGATGCGCCTGCCCGGCTACCGGCAGCTCTCCGTCGCACGCCCGGTCGGCGACCTGACCCGGGTGCTGGGCCGGCTGGCCCCCGACGTCGTCCACCTCGCCTCCCCCGCCGTGCTCGGCCTGGCCGCTGCCCGGGCCGCGCGCACGCTGGGGATGCCCTCGGTCGCCGTCTTCCAGACCGATCTGGCCGCCTACGCCGAGCGCTACCGGCTGCCCGGCGGCCCGGCGGCGGCCTGGCGGTACCTGCGCCAGGTCCACGAGACCGCCGACCTGACACTGGCTCCCTCCACGGCGACGCTGGCGATGCTGGCCCGGCACGGGATCAGCCCGGTCGCGCTGTGGCCCCGGGGCGTCGACCTCGACCAGTTCGCCCCCTGGCACTGCGACCCCCACCTCCGCCAGGAGCTGGCGCCGAACGGGGAGCTGCTGGTGGGCGTGGTCGCCCGGCTGGCGGTGGAGAAGCGGCTGGAGCTGCTGGCGCCGCTCAGCGAGCTGCCCGGGGTGCGGCTGGTCGTGGCCGGCGACGGCCCACAGCGTCGCCAGCTGGCCCGCCGGCTGCCGCGGGCCCACTTCCTCGGCCAGCTCGGCGGTGCGGGGCTCGGCGCCCTCGTCGCCTCGCTGGACCTTCTCGTGCACCCCGGGGCGGACGAGACGTTCTGCCAGGCGGTGCAGGAGGCCCTGGCCGCGGGTGTCCCGGCGCTCGTCGCCGCCTCGGGCGGTCCGCTGGACCTGGTGCGGCACGGGCAGAACGGCTGGCTCTGGGCCGGGGACGACCCCCACCTGCTGGCCGCGATGGTCGCCGGGCTCCGGGACGACCGGGCTGCGCTCCGCGCCGCTGCCGCTCGGGCCCGCCCCTCGGTGGAGGCGCGGACCTGGGGCCGGATCGGCGACCAGCTGATCGGCCACCTCCAGCACGTACGCGCAGCGGGCCGCGTCCACTGACCCCGGCGCGGGCAGACCGAGCCGCATCGGGGCAGGATCGGCGCCAGCACCTGGTACGTGGCACCTGCACCCGGAGACCGGAGACGACGTGACCCACCAGATCCGCGACCGCGCCCCTGAGGGCACGCCGTCGCCCGTCCTCGACCTGTCCCGGTGGCGGCTCAACGCCCTGCCGGACACCCACTCCGACGAGGACTGGGACGACGACCGCGAGCTCTTCGACCCCGAGGGCAACCGGGTCGACACCTGGCGCGAGGGCTACCCGTACAGCGAGCGGATGGAGCGCCGGGAGTACGAGATCGTGAAGCGGCAGCTGCAGATCGAGCTGCTCAAGCTGCAGGGCTGGGTGAAGGGCACCGGCCAGAAGCTGGTGCTGGTGTTCGAGGGCCGCGACGCCGCCGGAAAGGGCGGCACCATCAAGCGGTTCACCGAGCACCTCAACCCGCGCGGGTCGACGGTGATCGCGCTGGACAAGCCGTCGGAGCGAGAGAAGACCCAGTGGTACTTCCAGCGCTACGTGCAGCACCTGCCCGCCGCCGGCGAGATGGTCATGTTCGACCGATCCTGGTACAACCGCGCCGGCGTCGAACGGGTGATGGGCTACACGACGGCCGATGACTACCTGCTCTTCATGCGCCAGGCGCCGGAGTTCGAGCGGATGCTCGTCGAGAGCGACATCCAGCTGGTCAAGTTCTGGTTCTCGGTCACCCGCGGGGAGCAGCGCAGCCGGTTCATCGTGCGCCAGATCGACCCGGTGCGGCAGTGGAAGCTCTCCCCCACCGACCTGGCCTCGCTGGACAAGTGGGAGGCCTACACCGAGGCCAAGGAGGCGATGTTCCTGCACACCGACACCGGGCACGCCCCGTGGACGGTGATCAAGAGCAACGACAAGAAGCGCGCCCGGCTGGAGGCGATGCGGCACGTGCTGGCCCGGTTCGACTACACCGGCAAGGACCCGGCCGCCGTCGGCACGCCGGACCCGCTGATCGTGGGCTCGGCCGCCGAGGTCCTCGAGGAGGAGGCCGGCGCGCCGGTCATGCCCCGCCCCGGCGAGACCCTGCCACCCGGGCACGGCTGACCGCGCCGGTTCGGGCAGGCGCGGCGCAGGGCCCCTCCGCAACGCCACGACGCCCGCCCCGGACGATCGGGGCGGGCGTCGTGCTGGTCGTGGGTCGTGCGACGGCGCGGGCGAGGCCCGCGCCTAGAAGCGCTTGGTCAGCGGTTCTTGTCGATGCCCTCGGTCTCGACCTGCTCCTTGCGGAGCGTCTCGTCGACCTGGACGTTCTCGGTCACGGTGTCCTTCTCCAGGCGCACACGCTCGACCGGAACGGCCTCCTTCTCCACCACGGGGGTCGTGGAGGTGAGGGTGACCTCGTGCTCTTCTTCGCTGATCGCGGGGCCGTCCATGGCCTTGCCCGCGTTGGCCTCGGTGATGGGCTCCCGGGAGACCCGGACCTCCTCGTGGGTCACGGGGACGGTCTCGGACACGTTCTCGGTCACCACGTACTTGCGCAGACGGGCCTTGCGCTCGCCCTCGTTGCGGGTGCCGACCCGGAGCCGCTCCTCGGAGAGGGTCATCGCGTCGTCGGTGTTGGGGCCGGAGGTGTCGTGGCCGGCGGGGGTCGCGGTCTCGGTGGCGACCGGCGCAGCGGTCTCGGCCACGACCGGGGTCTCGGTGGCGACGGCGTTCTCGGTCATGTTGTAGTGCCGGTAGAGTTCGGTCTCCTCGGCCGGGGAGAGGTGGCCGTCGGAGTCGATGCGCGGGGCGTCCTTCACCGCGCTCTTGCTCACGGGGACACGCAGGCCGTCGCCGGTCAGGTCCGCGTCCCGGATCGGGACGAACGACTCCTTGGTGCCGAACATGCCCGTCTTCACGGTCACCCACTCGGGAGCACCCGACTGGTCGTCGAGGAACACCTCAGAGGCCGTACCGATCTTGTTGCCATCGGCGTCGATGACGTCTGCGCCGATGACGCGGTCGAGGGTCTCGGTGCCGATCATGTGTTCCGCTCCTTCGTTCGGGGGCGTGCTGTCTCGCTCTCTGCACTGCCCGCCAGGAGCCCGGCAAAACAGCGATCACCCAATCGATTCAGCGACGTGGTAGGGCGTGTCGCCGCCCCACCGCCGACCACGGGCGGCGTCTTCGCAGGTCGACGTGGGTTCCACTGCGCGACGCACCACGGATCCGACACGCCGGAGACCTGCGGGAACCGCACACACCGGGCGTGTCGCACCCTGATCGAGCGGTGAGCGCGCCGAGCATGGGCGGGTGCCTCCACGTTCGCCCTACGACAACCTGGTCCACCCGCGCACCCAGAAGAAGCCCTCGCCCCAGGTCGAGGCGCTCAAGGACGTCGTCGTCGAGGACCCCAGCAGCGGGTTCGTCGGCGCCGTCGTGCGGTGCGAGAAGGACGTCGTCCACCTCGAGGACCGGTTCGGCAAGGTGCGCGCCTACCCCCTCGGTCCGGGCTTCTGGGTCGACGGCCGCCCGGTCGTGCTGGTGCGGCCGAAGCAGAACGCGCCTTCTGGCCCGCAGCGCAGCGCGTCGGGCTCGACCTACGTGGTCGGCGCCCGCGCCCGGGTCGCCCGTGAGGGGCGGATCTACGTCGAGGGCAAGCACGACGCCGAGCTGGTGGAGAAGGTCTGGGGCCACGACCTGCGGATCGAGGGCGTCGTCGTGGAGCCGCTGCACGGCGTCGACGACCTGCCCGGCATCGTCAAGGAGTTCCGCCCGTCGTCGGGACGGCGGCTGGGCGTGCTCGTCGACCACCTGGTGACCGGCTCCAAGGAGTCCCGGATCGCCGCCCAGATCACCGGCGACCACGCGCTGGTCGTCGGCCACCCGTTCATCGACATCTGGCAGGCCGTGAAGCCCTCCGTCGTCGGCATCCAGGCCTGGCCGACGGTGCCCCGGGGCGAGGACTGGAAGACCGGCGTCTGCCGGCGGCTGGGCTGGGAGGACGACACCGGCTACGTCTGGGCGCAGCGCATCCTGGCCCGGGTGAAGGTGTGGACCGACCTGGAGCCGACGCTGATCGGCCGGGTCGAGGAGCTCATCGACTTCGTCACCACCGACTGAGACCAGCCCCCGCCAGCACCGTGCGGTCAGTGCCGGCACCTTCCGGTACTTGCGCGGCGGTTGTCGGCAGGTCATTGTGTCAATCAGTTGACTCAATGATTGAGTGGAGGACGTCGTGGCCGTGGTGCCCCTGCTGACCGTGCTGGTGCTGGCCGCGGCGGTCGCCCTCGTCCTCGGCGTCCTACGCCGGTCACCGCCCAGCCGGGAAGCGTCCGTGCACGCCGCCCGGCGGCACGCCCGGCTCGCCGCCACGGCCGCTGTGGCCCTGGGAGCCGCGGCGGCCCTGCTGGTCGCGGTCCGGGAGGTCGGCAACAGCGCACCCGGGGGCCTGGGGGTCACGGGGCTGCTGGTGCCGATCGTCTTCGGGGTGGTGCACACCGTCGTCCTGGCCGTCGGCGAGCTGACCTGGCCCCGGCCGCAGGGCGAGGTGCGCCGGGCCCGGCTGGTGCGCCGCGGCCTGCTGGACGCCGCACCTCGGTGGCTGGTCCGGACGGCGGCCGTCGCGACCGCGCTGGCAGTCGCGGTGCTGGTCGGCGGCGCCCGCCTGGCCGACGAGACCGGGCGGCGGGTGACCTACGGCTCCACGTCCGGCGGTCCCTTCGCGGCCGACGACGCGGGATGGTGGACGGCCCAGGGCTCCACGCCCGGCGGCGCCCTGTCCTGGTCGACGGCCAGCCCGTTCCCCGGTCTCTTCTACGGCCGCCCGGCCGCGATCGGCCTGCTCGCCCTCGCACTGGTCACCGTGGCCGCGCTGTGGGTGGTGGCGAACCGGCCTGCCGTCGCCACCGAGGACGAGCGGATCGAGACCGCGCTGCGCCGCGCCTCGGCACACCGGGTCCTCCGGGGAGCCGTCGGGGCCACCCTCGTGGTGGCCGGCGGCCTGTTGCTCGTCGGCGGGATGGCGGTGTCCAACGTCGGCGCGCTGCCCGTGCCGGGGTGGGCCGGCGGGCTGCCGGGCCTGCTGACGATGCTCGCCGGCCTGGTCGTGCTGTGCCTGCGCGCACCCGGCGTGCCGGTGGACTCCCCGACCGTGCCGGCGCGCTGAGCGCTGTGGCCCTCGATCTCACCGTCGACGTGCGGGCGGCCATCCCGCCGTACGAGCAGATCCGCGGCCAGATCGCGACGTACGTGCACAGCGGGGTGCTCACCGAGGGGGCCCGATTGCCCACCATGCGGGCGCTCGCCGCCGACCTCGGGGTGGCCACGGGCACGGTGGCCCGGGCGTACGCCGAGCTGGAGGCCGCAGGGCTGGTGGCCAGCCGCCGGCGCACCGGCACGGTGGTCACCGGCGGGGCAGCGGCGCCCGCACCGGCGGAGCAGCGGGTGCGTGCGCTGGCGGCCGAGCTGGCCCGCGCAGCCCACGAGGACGGCGTGGACCGCGAGGCCGTGCTGGCCGCCGTCCGGGCCGCACTGCTCGCCGCCGCCCCCCGCTGAGCCCGCCCCGAGCGCTCTGCGCGTTCTGCACACCGTGCACGGGCTGCGGGGCGTGTAGAGCGACCGGAGACCGTGCACAGGCCCCGGACAGGCCGGCAGCCGCCGTCCCCGAGGGGACGACGGCCGTCGGTCGGACCCCGCTGCGCAGCGGGGGCCCTGGTCAGCTGGGGATGTAGTTGAACTCGTCCGGGTTCGGGCCGTTGCGGCCGTCCGCGCGGTCGAGGCCGTCGATCTCCGCCATCTCGGCCTGGGAGAGCTCGAAGTCGAAGAGGTCGAAGTTCTGCTCGACCCGGCTGCGGGTGACCGACTTCGGGAAGATGATGTCGCCGCGCTGGACGTGCCACCGCAGGGCGGCCTGGGCCGCAGTCTTGCCGTGGCTCTCGCCGATCCGGTTGAGGACCTCGTCCTCGAGCACCTTGCCCTGCGCGATCGGGGCCCAGGCCTCGGTGCGGATCTCGTGGTCGCCGTTGAACGCGCGCACGTCGTTCTGCGCGAAGTACGGGTGCACCTCGATCTGGTTCACCACCGGGCGCACCTCGCTGTCGGCGAAGAGCTTGCGCAGGTGATGCGGGTTGAAGTTCGAGACGCCGATCGACTTGGCCCGGCCGGAGCGGTAGATCTCCTCCATGGCCTTCCAGGTCTCGACGTAGTCGACCTCGATGCCCGGCAGCGGCCAGTGGATGAGGAACAGGTCCAGGTAGTCGAACTGCAGCTCCGCCAGCGTCTGGTCGAACGCCTTGAGCGCGTCCTCGCGGGCGTGGAAGCCGTTGTTGAGCTTGGAGGTCACGAAGACCTCCTCGCGCGGGATGCCGGACTGCCGCACGGCCTCGCCGACCTCGGCCTCGTTGCCGTACATCTCGGCGGTGTCGATGTGCCGGTAGCCGACCTCGAGGGCCGTGCGGGTGGCCTCGACGGTGTCCTCGGGCTTGATCTGGAAGACGCCGAAGCCCAGCTGCGGGATCTGCACGCCGTTGTTCAGGGTGATCGTGGGCACGGTGGCCATGGGGGGTCCTCCAAGCGTCGGACGGTCTGGGTGGCGGCGCGCGACCTCATGGGGCGCGACCGGCCTGCCACATCCCTTACCCGGGCTCACGGTCGCTACCCGCGACTGATCTCACCGATGGATCGGGAATGCGGCTCAGACGACGGTGCGCGCCTCCCACAGGTCGGGGAAGACCACCCGCGCGGCGCTGCGCTCGAGCCAGGCCAGCCCGGCCGAACCGCCGCTGCCGGGCTTGGCGCCCATCGCCCGGCGGACGGCGGTGACGTGCCGCTGCCGCCAGGTGGTGAACACCTCGGCGACGTCGGTGAGCGCCTCGCCCAGGGTGAACAGCTCGTTGCCCGGCCGTGGGTCGGTGTAGACCTCGGCCCACAGCGCCGTGACGGCGGGATCGGGCTCGTGGGTGACCGTCCGGTCGCGCTCGAGCACGGCGGCCGGCACCGGCAGGCCGCGGCGGGCCAGGTACGCCAGGACGTCGTCCTCCAGGGACGGCCCGGCCAGTGCCCGCTGTAAATCCGCGTGCACCACCGGCAGGCCGCGGTGCGGCCGGACGACGGACTCCGCCTTGAGCCCGAGCAGGAACTCCACGTGCCGGTACTCGTAGGACTGGAAGCCCGACGCCTCGCCCAGCTGGTCACGGAAGCCGTTGAACTCCGCGGGGGTCAGCCAGAGCAGCGAGCCCCAGCTGGCGTCCAGCGACCGCAGGTGGTGCACCGACCGGCGGATCGAGCCGATCGCGGCGTCCAGGTCGTCGTCCCGCAGCTGTCGCTGGGCCAGCTCCCACTCCCGGCGCAGCAGCGTGAACCACAGCTCCATCACCTGGGTGACCACCAGGAACGCGGGCTCGGCCGGGTGCTCGGTCACCGGCCGGACCAGCGCCTGCAGCTGGCGCACGCCCACGTACTGCTCGTAGGGGGTCGCCTCGGCGAACTCGACGGTGGGCTGGCCGGCGTTGCCGGCGGCCCGGGCGGCCCGGGTGCCGGCGTCCAGCGGAGCCGGGCGGCTGGGGGGCTGTCGCGTGGTCACCGCGACAGTCTCCCGCCTCAGCTCAGCTGCGCGGCCACCATCGGCTCCAGCGTCAGCTCCGGGCTGCGCTGCTGGAGCGAGCGCAGGTCCCACTTGTCCATGAACAGCGCCAGCAGCTCGCCGTCCTCGCGCTCGAAGACCTCGACCCCGCGGGCCGCGGCGACCGCCGGGGCGGAGGCGGCATCGGTGCGCACCGCGACCTGGTACGGCAGGTGGTCCAGCTCGACCGGCGCGCCGAACTCCTGAGCCATCCGGTGCGCGGCCACCTCGAACTGCATGGGGCCGACGACGGCGAGCACGGGCGCCTGGTCGCCGCGGCGGTCCGAGCGCAGCACCTGGGCCACGCCCTCCGAGCCGAGCTGGCCGACGCCGCGGCGGAACTGCTTGAACTTGGCGGTGTCCTTGCCGCGCATCACCGCGAAGTGCTCGGGGGCGAAGGTGGTCAGCGGCGGGAAGGTGACCTTCGTGCCGGCGTACAGGGTGTCGCCGACGTGCAGCGCGTTGGCGTTGACCAGCCCGACGACGTCGCCGGGGTAGGCGGTGTCGACGCTCTCCCGCTCCCGGCCGAACACGTGCTGGGCGTACTTGGTGGCGAACGGCCGGCCGGTGGTCGCGTGGGTGACGACCATGCCGCGCTCGAACACCCCGGAGGCGATCCGGATGTAGGCGAGCCGGTCGCGGTGGGCGGCGTCCATGCCCGACTGCACCTTGAACACGAAGGCGCTGAACGACGCCTCGATCGGCCGGGGGACGCCGTCGGCGTCCGGCCGCGCGGGCGGCGGGGGAGCCAGGTCGACCAGGACGTCCAGCAGGGCGCCGACGCCGAAGTTGGAGACCGCCGAGGCGAAGATGACCGGCGTCGTCTCGCCGGCCAGGAACCGCTCCTGGTCGTGGTCGGCCTCGGTGGCGTCCAGCAGTTCGTTCTCCTCGACCGCCCGGGTCCAGTCGATTCCCTCGCGGGCTTCAGCGGCGGCGGCGGTCAGGGTCTCCTCGGGGGCGATGGTGGCTCCGCCGGCGGTGCGGGTGAACCGGCGGTAGGTGCCGTCGCGGCGGTCCAGCACGCCGCGGAAGTCCCCGGAGATGCCGACCGGCCAGGTCAGCGGGGTGGGCTCCAGGCCGGTGCGCTGGGCGACCTCGTCCATCAGCTCCAGGGCGTCCTTGCCGGGGCGGTCCCACTTGTTGACCACGGTGATCACCGGGATGCCGCGGTGCCGGCACACCGCGAACAGCTTCATCGTCTGGGCCTCCAGGCCCTTGGCGGCGTCGATGAGCATCACGGCGGCGTCCACCGCGGTCAGCACCCGGTAGGTGTCCTCGGAGAAGTCCGCGTGCCCGGGGGTGTCCAGCAGGTTCACCACCGCATCGCGGTACTCGAACTGCAGCGCCGCGGAGGTGATGGAGATGCCGCGGGCCTTCTCCATGTCCATCCAGTCCGACACCGTGCCCCGCCGCCCGGCCTTGCCGTGCACCGCACCGGCCTGCCCGATCACCCGCGCGTGCAACGCCAGGGCCTCGGTCAACGTCGACTTCCCCGCATCGGGGTGGCTGATCACCGCGAACGTCCGCCGCCGGGAGGCCTGCGCCAGCACCTCACCGGTCGCGGCGTCGGGACGGAGCTCCGTGCTCGGGACGGTGCTCATCGTGGTGCCGGGTCTCCTCGGGTGGCGCGGACGGTCTGTCCAATGTACGGCGGCGGGCCAGGGCGGGCTGTGGTCAGTGCGAGGTGGCCGGAGCCACCTCGGCGACCACCTGGTCCGGACGGCGGAGCACCGCCCACGCGGCCACCCCGAGCACCCCGGTGAGTGCGGCGCCCAGGGCCGGGACGGCGAAGGCCGCCTCCGCCCCCCACCGGTCGACCGCCGTGCCGGCCAGCGCCGAGCCGGCGGTGACCCCCACGGTGAGGCCGGTCGAGGTCCAGGTCAGGCTCTCGGTGAGCGCCGCCCGCGGCACCCGGGACTCCACCAGCGACATCCCGGCGACCAGCACCGGGGCGATCGTGAGACCGGCCAGGAACGCCAGCCCGATCAGCAGCGTCAGGGAGCTGACCAGGTAGAGCGTCTGGGCGGCGACGGCGAACAGCAGCGCGCAGCCGAGGAACCGGGTGACCAGCGCGCCCGGCAGCCGGGCCACGCCGTAGACGAGCCCGGCGACCAGGCTGCCCGCGGCGTACGCCGACAGCGCCACCCCGGCCATGGCCGGCCGGCCCTCCGCGTCGGCGAAGCCGACGACGACCACGTCCATCGCGCCGAAGACCGTGCCCATGGCCAGGTAGGTGACCGCGACGGCGACGAGCCCGGAGGTGAGCACCCGGATCCGCACGTGCGGCTGCCCGGCCACCCGGGGGGTGACCGGCGGCGCGGTCGCCTCCAGCCGGGACATCACCAGGCCGCCGATGACCCCGACCAGCAGCCCGGTCAGGAAGCCGGCGGGCGGGGAGACCAGCGCGGCCAGGAAGGTCACCAGCGGCGGCGCGGTGACGAACACGATCTCGTCGGCGACCGACTCGAAGGCGAAGGCGGTCTGCCGCTGGGCCGGGTCGTCCAGCGCGTGCGCCCAGCGACTGCGCACCACCGAGCCGATGCTGGTGCCGCTCGCCCCGGCCAGCACGGCGAGGGCGAACCACGTCCAGACCGGGGCGCCGGCCAGCACCACCGCGACGAACGACAGCCCCAGCACGAGGTAGGCCAGCGCCGTCCAGCGGAGCACGAGGCTCTGCCCGTAGCGGTCCATCACCCGGGCCCACTGCGGGCTGGCGACGGCGAAGGCGAGCGACAGCGTGCCGGCGATGGCCCCGGCGAGGGCGTAGCTGCCCGACTCCGCCTGGACGAGCAGCACCGAGCCGAGGCCCACGGTGGCCATCGGCACGCGGGCGAACCAACCGGCGAGGGAGAAGGCCCGGGCGCCGGGGACGGTGAACAGCCGGGCGTAGGGGCTGAAGACGGTGCGGGGAGACACAGATGGTTCTCGCGCTTCCTGGCCACAGGCGAGTGCGGGGGATGCCCGCCGGACCCTCGGGTGGCCCACCGAACCTAGCAGCGTCTGCCTGTTCCCCGACGGGCATCAGTCCACGCGCCCCGCCGTCCGCCAGACCGGGGCACCGCCCTGCCGCACCACGGGGTATCGCCGGGCGGGCCCCACCTGGTGCGCTGCCTCAAGACCGGGCTGCGCCCGAGAAGCGGACAGATGACCGAGTCACGGCGGGCCACGGTCCGGCCGCGAGCGGCCTCACCGACTCACTTGACAGCCGAGTGTGACCGTCGCCACAGTAGGCGAGCCGGGCGGCGTCCGTAGAGCGGACAACCCGCCGCGACGGCCGTGATCCGTTCCCGAGTCGAACAGGACTGCCCCGTGCCCGATGTCCAGGTCTCTGTCCTCGTCGTGGGTGGCAGCCTCACCGGGTTGACCGCCTCGGTACACCTCGCCACGCAGGGCGTGTCCCACCTCCTCGTCGAGCGACACCGGGGCACGGCCGTGCACCCGCGCGCGGCCTCCTTCCACCAGCGCACCATGGAGATCTTCCGCGGAGTGGGCCTGCAGGACGCCGTGGAGGCCGCCGCCGAGAAGGAGTTCGTGCAGGACGGTGCGATCGTCTCCGTCTCGACGCTGAGCAACCCGGAGATGCAGTACTTCTACCGATCGTTCAACGAGGGCGTCGAGGAGCTGAGCCCGACCCGACGGCTGTTCATCACCCAGATCGGCCTGGAGCCCGTGCTCCGGGAGCGGGCTCGCGCCCTCGGTGCCGAGCACCGGTACGCCACCGAACTGGTCGGCTTCGAGCAGGACGACGACGGCGTCACCTCCGTCATCCGGTCCCGGGACGACGGCCAGGAGTCCACCGTCCGCTCGGACTACCTGGTCGCGGCCGACGGCGCGCACAGCGCCATCCGTGCACGGTCCGGCATCGACATGGTCGGCCGCCCGCCGTTCGCCCAGTGCATCACCATCTACTTCCAGGCCGACATGCGTGAGCTCCTCGGCGACCGGAACCTGAGCGTGGTCTACGTCAACCAGCCGGGCCTGCTGGGCTTCTTCCGGTTCTCCATCACCGGTGACTCGGGGTTCCTCGCCGTCTTCTCCTCGAGCAACCCCGACGGGACGCGTGACACGCACGTGGCCGAGGACCTCGACGAGGCCCGCTGCGTGCAGTTCGTCCACCAGGCGTTGGGACGCACGGACATCTCCGTGCGCATCGACGACGTGCAGCGCTGGACGGCGGAGGCGGCGCACGCCGCGTCGTTCCAGGACCGCCGGGTCTTCCTGATCGGGGACGCCGCCCACGTCATGCCCCCCACCGGGGGCTTCGGGGGGAACACCGGGGTCGCCGACGCCCACGGCCTGGCCTGGCGGCTGGCACTGGTCTCCCGCGGCATCGCCGGTGCAGGGCTGCTGGCGAGCTACGACCAGGAGCGCCGCCCGGTCAGCGACCTGACCGTCGAGCAGGCGTACACCCGGTACGCCCTCCGGGTGGATCCGTCCCTCCCCCGGGACGACCTCGCCGCCCCGCTCGACGACCCCTCGATCGAGCTCGGGACGATCTACCGCTCCGCGGCGGTGATGACCGGCGAAGGCGAGGACGACGAGTCGCTGCTGGTCGACCCCCGGGAGCCGTCCGGCCGGCCGGGAACACGCGCTCCGCACATCCCGGTGGAGGCGGACGGCCGGCCGGCATCCGTCCTAGACCTGTTCGGGGCTGGTTTCGTCCTCCTGGCCGGGACGGACGGCCAGGTGTGGTGCGACGTCGTGGCGGAACTCGCCGCTTCCACGGACCTGCCTCTGCGTGCGTACCGGGTGGGCGCCGGTGGCGTCGTCCAGGACCCGGAGGGCCGCTTCCCGGCGGCGTTCGGCATCGGGCCGACCGGGGCCACGCTCATCCGCCCCGACGGCGTGGTCGCCTGGCGTTCAGCGGACGCCGGAGCCGAACCGCGCGGCACGGTGGCCGACGTCATGACGCAGCTCCTGGCGCGCTGACGCCCGCGGTCTGCCTGCGCCGGGCGTGTCCCCGCCTGCACCCGGGACCGGGGACACGTCCGGCGCACCACCTGTGCAACCGTCCTCGACGATCAGGGGAACGGACTCCGCAGAACCGGCCCGGCAGCACTACATTCGGGCCGTGACGACTCCCAGCTCCCTCCCCGACCCGCGGGTGCGCCCGACGGTGACCCCGGGCAGCGGCGGGCTCGTCGACCGGCACGGGCGCACCGCCACCGACCTGCGGGTCTCGCTGACCGACCGGTGCAACCTGCGCTGCACCTACTGCATGCCGCCCGAGGGGCTCCAGTGGCTGCCCAAGGTCGAGCAGCTGACCGACGACGAGGTCGTCCGGCTGGTCCGGATCGGGGTGGAGCACCTGGGCATCCAGGAGGTCCGGTTCACCGGCGGCGAGCCGCTGCTGCGCCCCGGGCTGCCCGGGATCGTCGCGGCGACCACGGCGCTGCGCCCGCGCCCGGAGGTCAGCCTGACCACCAACGCGATCGGGTTGTCCCGGATGGCCCCGGCGCTCGCGGCCGCCGGCCTGGACCGGATCAACGTCAGCCTGGACACCCTGGACCGGGAGCGGTTCAAGCAGATCACCCACCGCGACCGGCTGCCCGACGTCCTCGCCGGCATGCAGGCCGCCCGGGACGCCGGCCTGACGCCGGTCAAGGTCAACGCCGTCCTGATGCGCGGCATCAACGAGGACGACGCCGTCCCGCTGCTGGAGTACTGCCTGGAGCACGGCTACGAGCTGCGCTTCATCGAGCAGATGCCGCTGGACGCCCACCACGCCTGGACGCGCGGGGAGATGGTGACCGCCGAGGACATCCTGGCCCGGCTCACCGCCGCGCACACGCTGACGCCGGACGTCGAGGAGCGGGGCGCCGCCCCGGCCGAGCGGTGGCTGGTCGACGACACCGGGCTGACCGTCGGCGTCATCGCCTCGGTGACCCGGTCGTTCTGCGGTGCCTGTGACCGGACCCGGCTCACCGCCGACGGGCAGATCCGCAACTGCCTGTTCGCCCGCGAGGAGTCCGACCTGCGCAGCGCCCTGCGCGGCGGGGCCGACGACGCGGAGATCGCCGACCGCTGGCGGATCGCGACGCTGTCCAAGCTCCCCGGGCACGGCATCGACGACCCGAGCTTCCTGCAGCCCACCCGCCCCATGTCCGCGATCGGGGGCTGAGATGACCGCACCCACCGTGACGGTGCGCTACTTCGCCGGCGCCCGCGCCGCCGTCGGCGTCGACACCGAGACGCGGCAGGCCGGCACGTTGGCCGAGCTCGTCGGTCAGCTCACCGACGCGCACGGCGAGCGGCTGGAGCGGGTGCTGACCGCCTGCTCGTTCCTGGTCGACGGAACCTCCACCCGGGACCGCGCGTTGGTGCTCACGCCCGGCACGGTGGTGGACGTCCTGCCTCCCTTTGCCGGCGGATGAGGAGCCCCCGATGAGCGTGTTCGACAAGGCCAAGGCGAAGGCCGAGGAGCTGCTGGGCCGCGCCGAGCAGGTCTACGGCGAGTCGCACGGCGACGCCGCGGCCACCATCGACGGCGAGGCCCGCCGCCTGGAGGCCGAGGCCGAGGAGGAGCGCGCCGACCGCGACCGCCACCGCCGGGACGACGACGGACTGGCCGGCGCCGGCGCGCACTGACGCCGCCGGCCCAACGGGGTCACCCGCGCAGGCGGATGGCGACCAGGGCGACGTCGTCCTCGGGCTGCCCGTGCACGAGCCGGTCGAGCAACTCGTCGCAGAGCTCGTCCAGGGACCGCCCGGCGAGCTCTGCGGCGGCCGCCCGCAGCCGGGCCATCCCCTGGTCCAGATCGCCGCCGCGGCTCTCGATGAGGCCGTCGGTGAACAGCAGCACCGTCGTCCCGCCGTCCAGCGTGACCACCGACTCCCCGCGGGAGGTCTCGGCGTCGACGCCGAGCAACAGCTCGCCCCGCCAGTCGGCCAGGGCGGCGAGCGTTCCGTCGGGGTTGATCACCAGCGGGGGCAGGTGCCCGGCGTTGCTCCAGCGCATCCGGGTGACGCCGCGGGCCAGTTCGTCGGGGGTCTGCTCGAACCGCGCGACCGCTGCCGTGGCGTAGGTGCCGACCTCCAGCTGGGCCATCGACGCGTCCAGGCCGCGCAGCACCTCCCCCGGGCCGGCGTCGCTGTAGGTCGCGATGCCGCGCAGCAGCGAGCGCAGCTGGCCCATCGCCGCGGCCGCTGCGGTGTCGTGCCCGACGACGTCGCCGATGACCAGCATCGTCGCCCCGCAGGGCTGCAGGAAGGCGTCGTACCAGTCCCCGCCCACCCGGGCCGCCTCGGCCGCCGGGGTGTACCGGACGACCACCTCGGCCTGGTCGTGGGTGAAGGCCCCGGTGAGCAGGCTGCGCTGCAGCTCCTCGGCCAGCTGGCGCTGCTGGGAGAACAGCCGCACGTTGTCCAGCGCCAGGCCGGCCCGGTCGGCGACCTCCTGCGCGGTGGCCAGGTCCGGCTCGTCCATCACCCGGTCGCCGTCGAAGTACAGCGTCAGCGCACCCAGCGTCCGCCCCCGGCCGCGCAGCGGCAGCGTCACCCCGGAGTGCGGCCCGAGTAGCCCCAGCAGGTCGCGGGCCTGCCCCTCGGGCATCAGGGCGGCCACGTCACCGGCGGCGGCGATGACGGTCTCGCCGAGCAGCGCCCGCACCACGGGCGAGGTCACCGGCATCGAGCTCAGCCGCACAGCGGCGTACCGCTCCACCAGCGGCCGGCGGGCGGGGTCGACGTGCCACCAGCCGACGTCCCGGGGGCGGCCGTCGTCGTCCAGCACGGTCAGCACGCACCAGTCGCCCAGCACCGGGACGATCAGCCGCGGGATGCGGCTGGCCGCGGAGTCGACGTCCAGGGTGCCGGCCAGCTCGGCGCTCACCCGGGCCAGCATCGCCAGCCGCTCCCGGCTGGCGCGACGGTCGGTGACGTCGGAGAAGTAGCAGAGCAGGCCGTCCTCGGCCGGGATCGCCTGCACCTCGAACCAGCGGTTCAGCGGCTGCGGGTAGAAGCCCTCGACGCTGACCGGTTCCCCGGTGGCGACCGCGCGCCGGTAGGCCCGGCCGAACTCGTTGTCCCGGTTGGCCGGGAACGTCTCCCAGAAGTCGGTACCGACCAACTCGTCGCGGGGCAGGCCGAGGATCGTCACGCCGGCCTGGTTCACGTAGGTGATCCGCCAGTCGCCGTTCAAGGCCAGGAAGCCCGAGGGCATCGCCTCGACGATCAGTTCACCAGCCCGCCAGGGCATGTGGGACCTCCCGGTCGTTCCGCCACCCGCGGTTCACCGGAGGAGCACTCGCCCCTGGGCTGGAGTCGAGTCCGTGCGTTTATGCCATGCCGACGGCCCGCAGGGCAAACACGGCGTCACAGGCGGCCCACCCGTCACGGGCAGGCGACCCACTCCTCCTGGCCGTCGGAGAAGACCTGGCGCTTCCAGATCGGCAGCCGGGCCTTCACCTCGTCGACGAGCTCGGCGCACGCGGTGAACGCCTGGCCCCGGTGGGCGGCGCTGACCGCACAGGCCAGCGCGACGTCGCCGATGCCCAGCAGGCCGATCCGGTGGGAGACGGCGACGGCCTGGACCTCCGGACGGGCGGCGAACTCGGCGGCGATCTCGGCGATGAGCTCAGCGGCGGTCGGGTGCCCGGTGTACTCCAGCTCGGTGACCGAGCGGCCACCGTCGTGGTCGCGGACCACGCCGGCGAACGAGACCACCGCGCCGGCCGCCTCGTCCGCCACCGCCGCCTCGTGCTCGGCGACCGACAGCGGCTCCTCGGTCACCCGGGCCAGGATCGTCTCCACGGCGGCGAAGGTACCCGCGCTCCCACTGCCCAGGCACAGGAGGCTTTCCACCCGGTGTCGGGCGCAGAACCGGGTGTAGAGCTTCCTATGCCTGGGTCGGCGGGTGGTCCAGGTCGGTGGGGTCGGCCAGACCGGTGCAGTCGACCTCGGTGACCTCGTGGGCGGCCAGGTAGGCCCGGGCCCCCTCGTCCCCGGTCGCCGTCGCGGCCACGCCGGCCCAGTGCTCGCGGCCCAGCAACACCGGGTGCCCGCGCACACCGTCGTAGGTCGAGACGGCGAGGGCGTCGGGTGCCGCGTGCTCGGCCAGCCGGGCCAGCGCGGCGGGCGTCATCCCCGGCATGTCGACCAACTGCACCAGCACGGCGTCGACTCGCCCGGGCCAGCCGCGCAGCCCGTCCAGGCCGGTGCGCAGGCTGGAGGCCATGCCGCTCTCCCAGTCGCGGTTGGCCAGCACGGTGGCGCCGGCCAGGTCGGCGGTGCGCCAGACGTCGACCGCCTGGGCGCCGAGCACGACGAGGACGGGGTCGCAGACCGCAGCCGCCGTCCGGACCGCCCGCTCGACCAGCAGGCTGCCCTCGTACTCGACCAGCGCCTTCGGCATGCCGTACCGGCGGCCGCCGCCGGCAGCGAGCACCAGCCCGGCCACGGGTGCGTCGGAGGTCATCCGGTGGCCCCCGAGCGGACCTGCTCGCTGGTCAGGCAGGGCTCCACCTGGTCGCTGGCGTGCGCCACCCGGGCCAGCAGGCGCCGCAGCTGGGCGCTCTCGTCCGCATCGAGGTCGCCGAGGAGCCGGCCCTCCACCGCCCGCAGCGCGGACCGGGACCGCTCCAGCGCCGCGCGCCCCTCGGGGGTGACCACGACCTGGCGCACCCGCCGGTCGGCGGGGTCGGGCCGGCGGGTGACCAGCCCGGCGTCCTGCAGCTCGTCGACCAGGTAGGTCATCGCCGTCTTGTCGATGGCCAGCCGCTGGGCGAGCGCGAGCTGGGAGGACGGCGGCCCGGCGTGCACCGCGACCAGCACCTGGTAGCCGCGCGGGCCGCCGGGCAGGTTGTCGACCGCGGTGAGGGCCGTCTGCCGGAAGGCCGTGGCCACCCGGTGCAGCGACCACCCCAGCTCGTCCTCCAGCCCAGGGGCGGCCGGGTCCACCGGCTCTCGACTGCTCGTCACCGCCACATCGTACGTGGGTGCTACCGTCCGCCCAACAGATCGTCTGCCATTCAGATGATCCGATCGACCGACGACCGTGAGGCAGCCGAGCATGAGCACGACGACGCACCCCAGCTCCGACACGACCGCCACCGACGCGGTCCGCCCGTTCACCATCGACGTGCCACAGACCCAGCTCGACGACCTGCAGCAGCGGCTGGCCGCCACCCGGTGGCCGGACGCCGAGACCGTCCCCGACACCAGCCAGGGCCCGCAGCTGGCCAAGGTCCAGGCCCTGGCCGAGCGCTGGCGGACCGGCTACGACTGGCGGGCCACCGAGGCGCTGCTCAACGGCTGGGACCAGTTCGTGACCACCATCGACGGGCTGGACGTGCACTTCCTGCACATCCGTTCACCCGAGCCGGACGCGATGCCGATGGTCATGACCCACGGCTGGCCCGGCTCGGTCCTGGAGTTCCGCAAGGTGATCGGGCCGCTCACCGACCCGGTGGCGCACGGCGGCCGCGCCGAGGACGCCTTCTCGCTGGTGATCCCGAGCCTGCCCGGCTTCGGCTTCTCCGAGCGGCCCACCACCACCGGCTGGGACCTGCCGCGCACGGCCCGCGCCTGGGTCACGCTGATGGCCCGCCTGGGCTACGACCGCTTCGTCGCCCAGGGCGGTGACCTCGGCGCCGGGGTCACCGAGGAGATGGCCGCGCTGACGGCCACCACGCCCACCGGGCTGGCCGGCATGCACCTGAACATGGCCATGTTCTGGCCGACCCCGCAGGAGATGGCCGAGGCGACGCCGGAGGAGCAGCAGATGCTCACCGAGGCCCGCTACTACGACGAGGTCCTGTCCGGCTACGCCAAGCAGATGTCCACCCGGCCGCAGACGATCGGCTACGCCCTGTCGGACTCCCCGGTCGGGCTGGCCTCGTGGATCTACGCGATGTTCCAGGACGTCGGCGGCGCGCACGGGGACGCCGAGGCGGTCTTCGACGTCGACGAGATGATCGACGACGTCATGCTGTACTGGCTGACCGGCACCGCGGCGTCCTCCGCCCGGATGTACTGGGAGCTGAGCCAGGCCCACTGGGGGCCGCCCGCCGGCGCGGCGCCCATCGACCTCCCGACCGGGATCACGATCATGCCGGGGGAGTACGTGCGCAAGTCCCGCCGCTGGGTCGAGCGCCGCTACACCGACCTGCTGCACTTCGACCAGGTCGCCGCCGGCGGGCACTTCGCCGTGCTGGAGCAGCCGGAGCTGCTGGTCGAGGAGATCCGGACGACGTTCCGGCGGCTGCGCTGAGCTGGGCCGGTCACCGGGGGTAGACGGCGACCTCGGACGCCTTGACCGAGGCCCAGACCCCGGCACCGGGCGCCAGCCCGAGCTCGGCGAAGGAGGTGGCGGTGATGTCGGCGGTCAGCGCCACCTCCCCGGCCAGGTCGCAGCGCACCACCGAACCGTGCGGGGTGGCCGCGACCAGCCGGAGCGGCCACACGTTGCGCGGGCTCCCGGCGGGCCGGGACAGGTAGAGCGCCACCGACTCCGGCCGGACGGCGACGAACACCGGGCCGGCGACGTCCTCGGCCACGGCGACCGCGCCGCCGCCGTCCAGCTCGACCGTCGTCCCCGCAGCCGTGCCCGCCAGCAGGACCAGACCGACCAGCCGGGCCACGTAGTCGGTGCGCGGGCGCCGGGCGACCTCCGCCGGGGTGCCGGCCTGCACCACCCGGCCGTCCTCGACCACCACCACCCGGGTGGCCAGCGCCATCGCGTCGACCGGGTCGTGGGTGACCAGGACGGCGCTGCCGGTGTAGTCGGTGAGGTGCCGGTGCAGTTCGGCCCGCACGGTGAGCCGGGTGCGGGCGTCCAACGCCGACAGCGGCTCGTCCAGCAGCAGCACCCGCGGCTCCCCCACCAGCGCCCGGGCAAGCGCCGCCCGCTGCGCCTGCCCGCCGGACAGCTGCCCGGGACGGCGGTCCCCGAGCCCGGTGAGGCCGACCCGGGCCAGCCAGTCCCCGGCGGTCGCCCGCGCGTCGGTCCGGCGGACGCCACGGGTGCGCAGCCCGAAGGCGACGTTGTCGGTGACGGAGAGGTGCGGGAACAGCAGGTGGTCCTGGAACACCATGCCCAGCGACCGCTCGTGCGCGGGCCGGTGCTCCTCGGGGGAGTCCCAGACCTGGTCGCCGTCGACGACGACCCGCCCCCCGTCGGGAGGCAGCAGCCCGGCGAGCACCCGCAGGACGGTGGACTTCCCGGCCCCGTTCGGACCCAGGACGGCGAGCACCTCACCGTCGGCCACGGCCAGCTGCACGTCCAGCTCGAGCGACCCGCGCCGGACGACGACGTGTGCGGCCAGGCTCACGTTACCGCCCCTCGCCCCAGCCAGCGGTCGCGCAGCAGCAGCAGGGTGGCCAGCGATACGCCGAGCAGCACCAGGCTCAGCACGATCGCCGCCTCCGGCTCCCGCTGCAGGGTCAGGTAGACCGCCAGCGGCATGGTCTGCGTCGTCCCCGGGAAGTTGCCGGCGAAGGTGATCGTGGCGCCGAACTCCCCCAGCGCCCGCGCCCAGCAGAGCACCGCCCCGGCGGCGACCCCCGGCGCGACCAGGGGGAGGGTGACCCGGCGGAACGTGGTCCACCGGTCGGCGCCGAGCGTGGCGGCGGCGTCCTCGAAGCGGGCGTCGGCGGCGCGCAGCGCGCCCTCCACGCTGATCACCAGGAACGGCATCGCCACGAACGCCTCGGCGATGACGACCGCCCCGGTGGTGAACGGCAGCGAGAAGCCGGTGGCCTCGAACAGCCAGCGGCCCACGATCCCCTGCCGGCCCAGCACCAGGAAGAGCGCGACCCCGCCGACCACCGGCGGCAGCACCAGCGGCACGGTCACCAGCGCCCGCAGCACCGACCGGCCGCGCAGCTGCGACCGGGCCAGCACCCAGGCGAGCGGGACGCCGAGGACCAGCGAGACGGCGGTGGCCAGCGTGGCCGAGACCAGCGACAGCCGCAACGCCTCGCCGACGCCCGGGCGGGCGAGCTGCGGGCCGATCTCCGACCACGGCGCACGCACCAGCAGCCCGAGCAGCGGCAGCACCAGGAACGCCACCCCGAGCAGCGCCGGCACGAGCAGCGGCGCCGGCACCCCGCCGCCCCGTCTCCGCCACCAGAATGGCCATTTTGGTGGGATCGGGTGGGTCACGGGAGGCGGAAGCCGGCGTCGGTGAGGGCCTGCCGGCCGCCGTCGGAGCGCACCAGATCGACGAACGCCCTCGCCGCCAGCGGGTTGGGTGCCCTCTCGAGCACCAGCAGCGGGTAGCGGTTGACCACGTCGGCGGCCTCGGGGACGTCGATGCCCTCCACCGTGGAGCCGGCCGCAGCGACGTCGGTGGCGTACACCAGCGCCGCGTCGACCTCACCGAGCTGCACCTTCGTCAGCGCCGCACGCACGTCCTGCTCCAGGGTGTCCGGCGCCGGCGTCAGGCCGGCGGCGTCGAACACCTGCGCGGCGGCCACACCACACGGCACCTCGGCGGCACACAGGGCGATGGTCCGCCCCAGGTCGGCGAGGTCGGCGAGGCCGGTCACGTCGGCCGGGTTGCCCGCCGGGACGGCGATGACCAGGGTGTTCTCTGCGAAGACGGCCGGGTCACCGACACCGAGGTCGGCGACCGCGGCCAGTTGCTCCTCGTCGGCGGAGGCGAGGACGTCGGCCGGTGCGCCCTGGGCCACCTGGGTCGCCAGCGCGGAGCTGCCGGCGAAGGTGAACTGCACGTCCAATCCCGGGTGGTCGGACTCCAGGTGGTCGCCGAGGTCGGTGAAGACGTCGGTCAGCGAGGCCGCCGCGAAGACGGTGAGGGTGCCGGACAGCTCGCCATCGGTCTCGATCGACCGCCCGCCGTCGTCGACCCCGCAACCAGCGAGGGCCAGCAGCAGCGCGCCGGCCGCCGACCGCCTCACGGCACGTCCACGCTGACCTGGGTCGCCTTCACCGTGGCCACCGCCCGGACGCCGGGCTCCAGGCCCAGCTCGTCGGCGGCCTCCCGGGACATCAGCGACACCACCCGGAACGGCCCGGCCTGGATCTCCACCTGCGCCATCACGGTGTCGCGGACCACCCGGGTGACGATCCCGGTGAGCCGGTTGCGGGCCGAGGACGAGCGGGTGGCACCCGGCTGTGGCGCCTCGTGCAGCTCGGCCGCCACCCGGGCCAGCGCCACGCCGTCGACCTGCGCCGGGCCCCCGCCACGGGTCGCCGGCAGCCGGTCACTGTCGATCCAGCGCCGGACCGTGTCGTCACTGACGCCGAGCAGCGCAGCGGCCTCGGCGATCCGGTAGGAGGTGGACACGGGAGCACCCTAGTTCCGCATCTGCGGGCGGACAACGGGTCGATCGTCCGCATGCGCGGACCACGGTTCGTCAGGCGGCGATCCGGTGGACGAGTCGCTCCGCACCGCTGCTCGCCGGCCGCACCGACGTGGCGGCCGGCCGACGGGAGGTCAGCGACCAGGCGGTGACCCGGACGAGCGCCTCGCGGATGATCCGCGAGCTCATCTTGCTCTCGCCGAACTCCCGGTTCACGAACAGGATCGGCACCTCGACCAGGCGCAGTCCGCGCTCCCACACCTGGCGGGTCATGTCGATCTGGAAGCAGTAGCCCTGGCTCTGCACGCCGTCGAGGTCCAGGCGCTCCAGGGTGTGCCGACGGAACGCCCGGAAGCCACCGGTCGCATCGCCCACCGGCAGCCGCAGCACGGCCCGCACGTAGCGGTTGGCGGTGCGGCTCAGCAGCTCACGGCTGTGCGGCCAGTCGGCGACGGCACCGCCGGGCACCCAGCGGGAGCCGAGCACGGCGTCGGCTCCGCTCAGTGCCGCCAGCAGGCGGGGCAGGTCCTCGGGGCGGTGCGACCCGTCGGCGTCCATCTGCGCCACCACGTCGAAGCCCTCGGCCAGCGCCCAGCGGAAGCCGGCGATGTAGGCCGGCCCCAGCCCCTCCTTGCCCGGACGGTGCAGCACGTGCACCCGCGGGTCCTCGGCGGCCAGCCGGTCGGCGAGCTCGCCGGTGCCGTCGGGGCTGTTGTCGTCGATCACCAGGACGTGGGCGTCCGGGACCGCGTGCAGGACGCCGTCGAGCGTGCGCGGGAGGCTCTCCCGCTCCTGGTAGGTGGGGACGCAGACGCACACGGACCGAGGGTTCACGGTCCCGCCATTACCAGTCCCGACCTCTCGGACACCCCGTTCTGCAACATCATTTGGGCGACACCCGCCGTTACCGGATCGTTGTGCGATTCGTGTGCAGAGGGACGATTCACCTGCTGTGACCTGATCGTTATGCCCATTCGGTGTGTGAGGGCGGCGATATGCGGACATGCCTTTGCCCGACCGCTTCCCCCGAACACAGGAGCACCCCATGAACAAGCTCGTCCGCGGCGTCTCTGCCGCCACATTCTCCGGCCTGCTCATCTTCGGCGCCGCTGGCTGCTCCGGTGAGAACGCAGACGACGACGGCACCGTCGAGGTCACCGAGACCGAGGAGCTCACCGAGACCGAGGAGGTCGAGACCGAGGTCACCGAGACCCTCGAGCCGACCGAGACCGAGACCGAGGTCGAGGAAGAGGTCGTCGAGACCGAGACCGAGCTCGAGGTCGAGACCGAGACCGAGTTCGACGTCGACGTCACCGAGACCGAGGGCTGAGTCCCCGACTGACCACTGGGGCACGCGACCAGTGAGCGCAACCGCATCCACGGTCGCGCAGCGAGAGACGGGCGGCGCCTCCGGGCGCCGCCCGTCGTCGGTCCGGCGGGTGCCCCCGGGGGTCGCGCGGTGGGGCGTGCCGCTGGCACTGCTGGCCCTGGCCGCCGCCATCCGGTTCTGGGACCTCGGCGACCCGGACCGTCTCTACTTCGACGAGAAGTACTACGCCGTCGACGCCTCCGACTACCTGGTCCGGGGCGTCGAGGAGGGCCGCCCGGCCCACCCACCCATGGGCAAGTGGGTGATCGCCGCCGGCATGGAGCTGTTCGGCGCCACCCCCTTCGGCTGGCGGGTCGGCATGGCCGCCGCCGGATCGCTGACGGTGCTGCTGACGTACCTCAGCGGGCTCCGACTGTTCCGCCGCACCGCCCCGGCCGCGCTCGCCGCCGCGCTCGTCGCCCTGGACGGCCTGGCGGTGACGTCGAGCCGGATCGCCATGCTCGACGCAGCCCTGGGCCTGTTCGTCGTCGCCACCTTCTGGCTGGTCCTCCTGGACCGGGACGCGCGCACCCGGACCCGCACGGCCGGTGAGACGCTGCGCCGGTCCTTCCTCGGTTCCCGGTACCGCTGGCTGGCCGGGCTCACGCTCGGGCTCGCGGTGGCCACCAAGTGGACCGGCCTGATCGCCGTCGGCGTCGCCGGGCTGCTGGTGCTCGGCACCGAGCTCAGCGGCCGGGGCGAGACGTTCCGCGCCGCCGCCCGCCGCGCCGGTGCGGTCACCGGCGGGGCGGTGCTGAGCCTGCTGATGGTCCCGGCCGCCGTCTACGTCGCCAGCTTCGCGGGCTGGTTCGCCAACTACCCCGAGAGCCACGCCGCCCAGCAGGCCTGCGAGGCCGGGGACTGCGGCACCTCGCCGGGCGACCGGCTGCAGACGTGGGCGCAGAGCCAGGTCGACCTGGTCGACTACCACCTCGGCCTGGAGGCCAGCCACCCGTACCGGTCGAGCCCGCTGGGCTGGCCCTGGCTGGAGCGGCCGGTGCTGGTCTACGCAGAGAGCTGCACGACCGCGCAGCAGGAGGCCGACGAGTGCGAGGTGCCGCCGGACACCCGGGCGCGCATCGTCATGCTCGGCAACCCCGGCCTGTGGTGGCCGGCGCTGCTGGCCTACCCGGTGCTGATCTGGCGCGCGGTCGCCCGCCGGGACCGCGTCGCGGCCACCGTCCTGGTCCCGCTGCTGCTGCTGTGGGCTCCCTGGCTGGCCGCGAACAAGCCCGGCTACTTCTTCTACATGGTCCCCGTGGTGCCGTTCATCGCCCTGGGCCTCGTCCGTGCCGTGCAGGCGACCCGCCGACCGCGGCTGGCCGGCGGTGTGGTGCTCGCCCTCTCCGCCGCCGGGTTCGCCTTCTTCGCCCCGGTCTGGCTGGGGATCCCGCTGGAGTCCGACAGCCTGGACCTGCGCTTCTGGCTCGACTCCTGGAACTGAGCTCGGCCCCGGGGAAGTGACGATGCCGAGCCGTCCACGGCAGCGGCCCCGGGCCCGGCCTGCGGGTCGTTTGTCGATCTCGGGGGTCGGGAAGTCGCGGTCGGTGACCCAGACCGAGCAGCGCGCCGCCGACCCGAAGACCACCGCCGGTGGCTCCGCCTCCGTCCGCACCCGGCGGATCCGGGAGACCGCCCGGGAGGTGCTCGGGTTCGAGGACTTCCGGGCCGGCCAGGAAGAGGCGATGAAGGCGGTCGCGGCCGGCCGCGACACCCTCGCCGTGCTGCCCTCGGGGGCCGGCAAGTCCGCCGTCTACACCGTCACGGGGCTGCTGCTCGACGGCCCGGTCGTGATCGTCTCGCCGCTCATCGCGCTGCAGCGCGACCAGGTGCAGCGTCTGGAGGAGCTGGGCGAGGAGCGGGTCGGCCGGGCGGCGGTGCTCAACTCCGGTCTGTCCGCGCTGGAGCAGCAGGCGGTGCTGGACGGCGTGCGTGACGGAACGGTCCGCTACTGCTTCCTCGCCCCGGAGCAGCTGGCCAAGCCGGAGGTGGTCGCGGCGCTCCGGACGGCGGCCCCGGCGCTCTTCGTCGTCGACGAGGCGCACTGCGTCTCCGCCTGGGGGCACGACTTCCGCCCCGACTACCTGCGGCTGGGCGGGGTGGTCCAGCAGCTGGGGCACCCGACCGTGCTGGCCCTGACCGCGACCGCCGCGCCACCCGTGCGGGCCGAGATCGTCGAACGGCTGGAGATGACCGAGCCGGAGGTCGTCGTCGCCGGCTTCGACCGGCCGGAGATCCGGCTGGAGGTCGAGCAGAGGGCCGACGCGCACGCCAAGCACACCGCCGTCCTGGACCGGGTGGTCGAGCTGACCGGGCGAGGGAGCGGGATCGTCTACAGCGCCACCCGCCGGAGCACCGAGGAGCTCGCCGACGCCCTCGCCGAGCGCGGGATACGTGCGCGGGCCTACCACGCCGGGTTGAAGAAGGGCGATCGCGAGGAGGTGCAGCGGCAGTTCATGGCCGACGAGCTGGACGTCGTCGTCGCGACCACCGCCTTCGGCATGGGCATCGACAAGCCGGAGACCCGGTTCGTCGTGCACGCCGAGCCGGCCGACTCGATCGACAGCTACTACCAGGAGATCGGCCGGGCCGGCCGCGACGGCGAGCCGGCGGTGGCCGTGCTGGTCCACCGCCAGGAGGACCTGGGACTGCGCCGGTTCTTCGCGGCCGGCGCCCCGGCGGAGGAGGAGCTGCAGCAGGTCGCCGGACTGGTGCAGGCCGGGACGGCGGCAGGGATGGACGGCGTGGACGTCCGCGACCTGCGGGAGGAGACGGGCCGCGCCGCGACCCCGCTGGTGCGCGACCTCAACCTGCTGGAGCAGGCGGGCGCCGTCGTCGTGGACGACGAGGGGACGGCGTCACCGGCCCCGGACGCCCCGCCCGCCGGAGAGGCTGCCGCTGCCGCCCGGGAGCTCGCCGAGCACCACGTGCGGGTGGACGAGAGCCGGGTGGAGATGATGCGCGGCTACGCCGAGACCACCGGCTGCCGGCGGCAGTTCCTGCTCGGCTACTTCGGCGAGCAGCTCGACGAGCCCTGCGGCAACTGCGACAACTGCAGCGCGGGGCTCTCGCAGGAGCAGCACACCGCCGACGCCGACCATCCCTTCCCGGTCGACCTGCCCGTCGAGCACACCGAGTGGGGCCCCGGCGTCGTCATGCGGCACGAGGACGACCGCGTCGTCGTCCTGTTCGAGGAGGTCGGCTACAAGACGCTGGCGCTCCGGGCCGTGCGCGACCACGACCTGCTGCGGGAGCGCACCGGCGGCTGAGCCGCCCGGGTTCAGAGGAGGCCGCGCCTCCGGCGCTCCCGCAGCTCGGCGAAGACCAGCGCCCGGATGCGGTCCTCGTGCCGCTCGCCGAGCCCGATGAACCGCAGGGACAGCTGGGTGCGCTCGCCGGCCAGCGGCAGCGTGCGCACGACCTCGGCCTCGGTCCGGATCAGCTCCCCGCCCAGCTCCAGGGCCACCGGCACGACCGTGCCGACCTCGATCCGCACACCGGCGCGCGACTCGATGGCGCAGCGGCAGCCGCCCTCGCTCAGGTCGAGGGTCGCGCCGGTGAGCTCTCCCCCGGGAAGGGTCACGCACACGGGGAGGACCAGCGGGCTCCGCACCGCGTCGCGGCGCTGGGCCCGCACGGGGGGTCCGGTCGGCCGGAGCTCCCACAGCGGTTCGGGACCGCCCAGGCGGACCGCCAGGAACTCCACCGGCAGCGCCCGGAGCCCGTCCGCCCCCTTCCAGACGACGGTCAGCGCCTCGTTCGCGGCCGGCCGCACCGGTCGCCGTTCGTCGTCCTGGCCGGCCACCAGCACCAGCTGTTCCGAGGTGCTCTCCCGGACCCAGCTGACCAGCGGGGAGGCGTGCGCCGCCAGCTCCAGGTCCACGACCGTGTTGATCTCGGGGAGGTCGCTCCCCGAGCCAGCTGTCGTCATCGCGTCTCCTCCGCGTTCCGGAGGCCGTCCGCTCGGGCCTCGGTCAGCACATCGGCAGGTCGGCGCCCCACCTCGACCACCGGCGGACGTGATCCGGGCGGCTCACCGTGCGGCGACCGGACTCCGGCGTGATCATGAACGGGGACCGGGCCGCTGGAGCCCGGCCGGGAGGAGTGCGCACGTGAAGGTCCTGGGCATCAACGCGATCTACCACGACCCGTCGGCGGCGCTGGTCGTCGACGGAAAGGTCATCGCCGCGGCGGAGGAGGAGCGGTTCAGCCGACGCAAGCACGGCAAGCGCCCGCTCCCCTGGAGCGCCTGGGAGCTGCCCGAGCTGTCCGCGGCCTGGTGCCTGCGCGAGGCCGGCATCCGCCCCGAGGAGCTGGACGCGGTCGCCTACTCCTTCGACCCTGCGCTGATGAGCACCCCGGAGGAGTCCGGGCTGTTCGACGACGGCGACGTCATGCGCAAGAAGTACGCGGAGATGGCCCCGGACTTCCTGGCGCACGCCCTGCCCGGCCTCGACCCGGCGAAGGTCCGCTTCGTGAAGCACCACGTCGCGCACGCGGCCTCCGCCGGCCTGGGCGCCCCCCAGCGGGACAACGCGGTGCTGGTGCTCGACGGCCGCGGTGAGGCGCACAGCCACCTGGCGGGCCGCTACGTCGACGGCCAGCTCGAGGTGCTCGCCGGTCAGGCGCTGCCGCACTCCCTGGGCCTGATGTACGAGGACCTCACCGACCACCTGGGCTTCCTGCGCAGCTCCGACGAGTTCAAGGTCATGGCGATGGCCAGCTACGGCAAGCCGCGGTTCGTCGGCGACCTGACCGAGCTGATCCGGGCCACCGACGACGGCGGCTTCCGCACCGAGCCGATCGACTACACCGAGTTCGCCCCGCGCCTGGGCAAGGGCGACCAGTGGACCTCCGACCACGCCGACCTGGCCGCCAGCGTGCAGCAGCGGCTGGAGGAGGTGCTGATCGACCTGGCCCGCTGGGTGCACGAGCAGACCGGTGAGAAGACCCTCACCCTGGCCGGCGGCACGGCGCTCAACTGCGTGGCCAACACGCGGATCCTGGCCGAGAGCCCGTTCGAGCAGGTCTGGGTGCAGCCGGCCGCCGGGGACTCCGGGACGGCGCTGGGTGCCGCCCTGCACGTGGCCCGCGAGCTCGGCGAGGAGACCCAGCCGATGCCGGGTGCCGCGCTCGGCCGGGGCTGGTTCGACGACGAGATCGAGCAGGTGCTGATCACCGCGGCGATCGACTACGAGCGTCCGGACGACGTGGCCGAGGCCGTGGCCGAGGTGCTGGCCGACAACGGCATCGTCGCCTGGTTCCAGGGCCGGAGCGAGTACGGCCCGCGGGCGCTGGGCCACCGGTCGCTCATCGCCCACCCCGGCTTCGAGGCCAACCTGGAGCGGATGAACGACGTCAAGGGCCGGGAGCAGTTCCGCCCGGTGGCCCCCATGGTCCTGCTGGAGCGGGCGCCGGACATCTTCAGCCGCGGGCCGATCCCCTCGCCTTACATGCTCTTCGTGCACGACGTGGCCCCCGAGTGGCGGGAGCGCATCCCCACGGTCACCCACGTCGACGGGACGGCGCGGATCCAGACGATCGACCCGGCGGAGTCCCCGCTGGTGCACCGGATGATCTCGGCGTTCGAGCGGCGCACCGGGCTGCCGGTGGTGGTGAACACGAGCCTGAACACCGCCGGCCGGCCGATGGTCGACGACCCCCGGGACGCGCTGGAGTGCTTCGGCTCGGCGCCGGTGGACCTGCTCGCGATCGGCCCGTTCGTCGTCCGGCGACCAAAGGCGACGCCCCGCCCGGCCTGAGATGACGTTTCGGCAACGGCCACCACCCGTTCGGGTGGTGGCCGTTTTCGTGCCGGGAGTCTGGGAACTGGCTGTGCAGGCCCGCTGAGCACCTGGCGGGCGGAGACAACACGGAGGCACCCATGTCCAACGCAGACTCGCCCGGCGCCGGCCGCCGAGGGATGACCTGGCCGCAGATGCTCGCCATGGCGATCGGTGTCGTCTACACGCTCGTCGGGATCGTCGGCTTCTTCATCACCGGCTTCGACGACTTCGCCGAGCACACCGACGAGACGATCATCGGGTTCTCGATCAACCCGCTGCACAACATCGTCCACCTGGTCATCGGCCTGGCCGGCATCGCGCTGGCCAGGAAGCTGAGCACCGCCCGCACGTACGGATGGCTGCTGGCCGTCGGTTACGGGGCGGCCTTCATCTACGGCCTGTTCGCCGCCGGCGAGGAGGAGCCGCTGAACTTCCTCAGCATCAACTGGGCGGACAACTGGCTGCACCTGGCCAGCGTCATCGCCGGCCTGGCCATCGCCCTGGGCCCGGTGAAGACCGTCGACAGCACGCACGGATCGGACCAGTCCCTGCGTCGCTGACGTCGGGCGAGCCCGCTCACCGGCGCGACCACGACCGCCCGGACACCCACCCCGGTGTCCGGGCGGTCGCGTGTCTGGCACCGGGTGCCAGACCCCGGTGCGTCCTGCGTCACGTCCGGCGCTAACGTCCGTCCATGGACTTCACCCTCTCCGCCAAGGCCGAGGACGTCAGTGGCCGGATGTGGGACTTCATGCGGGAGCAGGTCTTCCCCGCTGAGCCCGTGTACGAGGAGTGGCGCGCCGCGCGCGGCCACGACGACCACGCCCACCCGCCGGTCCTGGAGGACCTCAAGGCCGAAGCGCGCACGCGCGGCCTGTGGAACCTGTTCCACCACGAACTCGGCGGCATGACCAACCTCGAGTACGCCTCGATCGCCGAGATCATGGGCTGGTCGCCGGTGATCGCGCCGGAGGCGACCAACTGCGGGGCCCCGGACACCGGGAACATGGAGACCCTGATGCTCTTCGGCACCGAGGAGCAGAAGGCCCGCTGGCTCACCCCGCTGCTGGAGGGCGAGATCCGCTCCGGCTTCGCCATGACCGAGCCGGACGTCGCCAGCTCCGACGCCCGCAACATCCAGACCTCGATCGTCCGGGACGGCGACGAGTACGTCATCAACGGCCGCAAGTGGTGGACCAGCGGCGCCGCGGACGAGCGCTGCGAGATCTTCATCCTGATGGGCAAGACCGACCCGGACGGCCCGCCGCACCGCCAGCAGTCGATGGTGCTGGTGCCGCGCGACACCCCGGGCCTGGAGATCGTCCGGCACCTGCCGGTGTTCGGGTACCAGGACCAGCACGGCCACTCGGAGCTGCGGTTCACCGACGTCCGGGTGCCGGTGTCCAACATCCTCTCCGGCGAGGGCGACGGCTTCATGATCGCCCAGGCCCGGCTCGGGCCCGGCCGCATCCACCACTGCATGCGCGCCATCGGCATGGCCGAGCGGGCGCTCGCGCTGATGGTCGAGCGGGCGAAGTCCCGGGTCGCCTTCGGCCGGCCGCTCGCCGAGCAGGGCACCGTGCGGGAGTCGATCGCCCTCTCCCGGATCGAGATCGACCAGGCCCGGCTCTACGTGCTGCAGACCGCCGACCTGATCGACCGGTTCGGGGCCAAGGGCGCCCGCACCGAGATCTCCGCGATCAAGGTGGCCGCACCGCGGGTGGCCCTCGACGTCATCGACCGGGCCATCCAGCTGCACGGCGGTGCCGGGGTCAGCGGCGACACCGTGCTGGCCCGGTTCTACGCCAGCGCCCGAACCCTGCGGATCGTCGACGGCCCCGACGCGGTGCACATCCGCGGGGTCGCCAAGGAGGAACTGGCCCGCGAGCGCCCCTTCGCCGGCTGATGCCGGTGGGCCCGCCGCACGCCGGCGGGCCCACCGGTCACGGGGCCAGCGTGCCCCCGAACGAGCCGCCGGCCAGCTTGGCCATCAGCTGGGTGCGGTCGAGCCCGGCCGCGGCCAGCGCATCGCCGTCCCGGTCGGTGTCGATCTGTTCCGGCAGGTCCCCCTCCACCTTGTCCGCGGTGTCGTTGTCGCCCTCGGTGCGCAGCACCTGGACCAACTGCTCCCTGCTGATCTGCACGGCCACCTCCACTGCTCGACGTGTCGTGGGTCACAGTGCCGCCTGGCCGCCGAGAACGCCAGATGGTCACGATCAGGTCACGGAGGCACGCCTCCCGCACGCCTCACCGCGTCCTAGGTGATGACGACGGGGGGACCGGTGAGAGCCGAGCACGAGGCAGCGTTCGAGGCGTTCGTCGCCGCGCGCTCCCACGACCTGCTGCGGGTCGGCTTCCTGCTGACCGCCGACCGCGGCCACGCCGAGGACCTGCTGCAGACCGCCCTGATCAAGGCCTACCGGCACTGGGGCCGGATCTCCGGTCAGGACGCCTACCCCTACGTGCGCAAGGTGCTGGTCACCAGCGCCGCGAGCTGGCGCCGCCGCCGCACGACCCAGGAGATCGTCTCCCTCCCGGCACACGACGCCCCCGAGCCCGACCAGACCGACGTGTTCGCCGAGCGCGACGTCATGGCGACGGCGCTGGCCGCCCTGCCGCCGCGGATGCGCGCGGTCCTGGTGCTCCGCTACGGCGAGGACCTCGGCGAGGCCGCCACCGCAGCCGCACTGGGCTGCTCGGTGAACACCGTGAAGAGCCAGACCACCCGCGGCCTCGCCCGGCTGCGCGCCGTCCTGGCCGACCAGCTGCCTGTCCCCGCCCTCGAGGAGCGCTGAGATGGACCTGAAGGACGTCGAGATCCAGCTCCGGTCCCACCTGGCCGCACGCCCGGCCCTCCGTGCCCCCGACGACCTGGCCGAGCGGACCCGGGTGCGGCACCGGCGGCAGCGCCGCCAGCAGGCGGCGGTGATCGGCGTCGGGCTGGCGGTGGTGCTGGTCTTCGGCTCGGTGCCGGTGCTGCGCGGCCTGCTGCCCGAGGTCGGCTCGTCCGACACCGCAGCCCCGTCGTCCAGCACGCCACTGCCGAGCCTCTACGACCTGCCGACCCGCGGCTCCCTCGCGGACGACGAGGCCTGGCTCCACGGGGTCGCTGCCCTGAGCTGGGGGACAGCAGACCCGGCCTACGTGCCCACCCCACCGAACGACTCGCACCGGGTGGCCTTCGCCGAGGACACGGCCACCGGCCGCGTCGCCCTGGTGCTCGGCCGGGAGGACGCCCAACTGTCCTCGGTCTGGTTCACCGGCCCCACCGGGGCGCGGCCGGACGAGATGACACCAGCGACGCAGCCACAGGAGACCTTCCCTGACCAGCCACAGCTGCTGCTCGACGTCCCCGATGCGGCCGCCATCCGCGGCGTGCTGATCGCGGTCAGCCGCCCCGGCGACGTGTTCGCGCACACCGCTGGGCCGTCGGTCGCCGCGGACGGCTCGGTGACGACCGAGTTCGCGGCGGTCGAGGCGGTCGACGGGGTGGCCGTCGTCGACGTCCCCGCACCGACCGGCTGGCTCTTCGGTCAGCAGGTCCAGGTGATCCGGGACGGCGCCACCGCCTACACCCTGCCGGTGGCGCTCAGTGACCGCGCCTCGGCGGCGGCCACGTCGCCCATCCCCGTCGCGGACCCGCGAGGCCTGCGGTCGTCGGCCAACGAGACCTGGCTGCAGGGGCTGCTCCAGACGGCGCTCGGCCACTACGGCGTCCGCCCGGAGGACGTGCAGCCCACGCTGCTGGCCGTCGGCTCCCCCACCGGCAGTGCGGCCGAGCAGATCATCATGGTCGGCCTCACGTTCCCGTCCGGGGCGACGGCGACCCGGGCGGGCCGGTCCATCGCTGACACCGACAGCAGTGAGACGGCCACCGTCGCCGGCGCGCCCGCGGCCGCCGGACCCGACCTGCTGGACCGGCTGTTCGCCCTGCCGATCTCCGGCGGGGACCTGGCGGTGAGCGGGCCGCTCACCGGCGTCACCGCCGAGGTGTTGGACGCGGACGGCGAGCTGCTCACGACCCTGCCCCTGGTGTCCGGGGGCGGCGCAGGCGCTGTGCCCCCGCCGGCGGCGATGGTGCGGGTCCTCGACGCGGCCGGCACCGTGGTCGCCGAGGGGCCGCTCACCGGGCTCGCCCGATGACCGGGGAGCCGGCGTCGGTCACCGCGATGCGGCAGCTGGCCGCCGAGGCGCGGGGACGGCGGGGGTCAGTGCGGCTGCGCCCGGCGCACCACGAGGCCGCCCACCGCCGCCAGCACCAGCCCCACCACCACCTGGGCGATGCCGATCCCCGAGCGGTCACTGCCGAACCAGGTGACCGAGGAGACCAGGAGAACGGCGGCGACCCCCAGCAGGAAGAGGCCGATCAGCCGCTGTCGAGGGGCGCGCGGCTCCGGTGACGTCATGCCGCCGACCCTCTCAGACCCGACTGAGAGCGGTTCCAGTGCGCTGATCCCCCCGACGCCGACCGGCCCGGTGATGGGATGGGCAGCATGCGTCAGGACCACCGGCCCGCGGTCACCATCGAGCACGTGGCCCGGGCGGCCGGAGTCTCCCGGGCCACGGTCTCCCGGGTGCTCACCGGCTCCGGGCCGTTCTCCGCCGACGCCGGGCAGCGGGTACGTGCCACGGCCGAGCGGCTGGGCTACACCGCCGACCCGGTGGCCAGGGCGCTGGTCCACGGCCGGGGAACCAGGCTCGTGGTGGCGGTGACCAGCGCGTCCCCCACCGACCTCGTCGACTGCCAGTACGTGTCGCGGGTGGTCGGCTCCGCCGCGCAGCGGTGCGCCGGTGAGGGGCTGGGGGTCGCGCTGCAGTGGCTGCCGCTGGGAGCGCCGGAGCCCGCCCTCGAGGCGCTCGCCCGCGACCGATCGGTCGCCGGGGTCGTGCTGGTCGACACCACCCGCCGGGTGCTCGCCGCCGTGCCGCCCCGGCTGGCCGGGCGGGTGGTCTCCATCGGGGCGGGCTCCTCCGCCGTCCCCCTGGTCGACGTCGACACCGGCGCTGCCGCGACGGCGCTCACCGCACACCTGCTCCGGTCGGGCCGCCGGCGCATCGCGATGCTGGCCGGGCCGCCGTGGCTGCCCTGCGCGGACCGCCCGGTCGCCGCGTACCAGGCCGCGGTCCGCGCCGCAGGTCTGCCCGAACGGGTGCTGGCCGGGGACTTCACCACCGAGAGCGGCCGGCTGGGCGCCGCCGAGGCGCTGCGCCGCTGGCCCGACACCGACGCCCTGTACGCGATCTGCGACGAGACCGCGTTCGGCGCGATCCAGGCGGTCCGGGCCCTGGGGCGCCGGGTGCCGGACGACGTCGCCGTCACCGGCTTCGACGACCTGCCGCTCGCCGCCTTCAGCGGGCCGGCGCTGACCACGGCGACCCACCCGGTCGAGCAGATCGCCGCCCGGGCGGCGGCCACCCTGCTCGACCGGGACCGCACCCCGGTCACGTTGTTCCCGTCCGAGCTGGTGGTCCGGCAGAGCGCCTGACCCGGCTCGACGGGGGGTCAGATGGCGGCGGGGTAGCGCGAGTGCTCGGGGAAGTTGCCGTAGAGCAGCTCGTGCTCCGCACCCTGGGTGACCGCCTGCACCAGCAGCTCGCCGCCGACGAAGCAGCCCAGCCAGGACGCACCGCGGCCACCGAACGGCTCGGCCCGGTCACCGCGGGAGCGGGGCTTGTTGATCCCCACCTTGAACGCCTGCACCTCCCGGGCCAGCCGGCGGGCCTTGTCCTCGTCGTCGCAGGCGAGGCTCGCGACCAGCGCACCGTTGGAGGCGTTCATCTGGGCCAGCAGCTCCGCCTCGGAGTCGACGACGACGATCGTGTCGATCGGACCGAACGGCTCGGCGTGCATGAGGGAGCTGGCGCCGGCGGGGGAGAGCAGCGCCGCAGGTGCCACGTAGGCCGAGGTGTCCTGCCCGGTGATGAACCGGCCGTCGGCGACGCTGCCCCGGTACAGCGGGACGGCGCCGCGGTGCATGGCGTCGTCCACCTGGCGACCCAGCTCCTGCGCCTTCGCGGCGCTGATCACCGGCCCGAAGTCCAGGGTGGGGAGGTCGTCGCCGTCGGCCTCGACGGCCAGCGGGTGCCCGAACCGCAGCGACTGCACCAGCGGCAGGTAGGTCGCCAGGAACTGGTCGACGAGCTCCCGCTGGACGACGTAGCGCGGGTAGGCGGTGCACCGCTGCTTGCCGTACTCGAAGCCCTTCTTCAGGTGCGCGGCCAGCCCGGTCCAGTCGGAGAACTCCCAGATCCCCCAGGCGTTGAGCCCCTCCTGCTCGAGCATGTGCCGCTTGCCGGTGTCCAGCAGGTCGGCGGCGACCTTGCCGCCGTTGGACCGGCCGCCCACGAAGGCCAGCGCGCCGATCTCCGGGGAGCGCACCAGCACCGACGACAGCTCCGCACCGCCGCCGGAGAGCAGCGTGACCGGCAGCCCCTCCCGGGCCATCAGCGCATGGGCCAGGGTCAGGCAGGCCGCACCGCCCTGCGACGGCGTCTTGGCCAGCACCGCGTTGCCGGCCAGCAGCTGCACCAGCTCGGCGTGCACCAGCACCGACATCGGGTAGTTCCAGCTGGCGATGTTGGACACCGGGCCGGCCAGCGGAGCCCGGTCGCCGAGCATGGTGTCGATCTCCTCGACGTACCAGCGGACGCCGTCCAGCGCCCGGTCGACGTCGGCGCAGGCCAGCTTCCAGGGCTTGCCGATCTCCCAGGCCAGCAGCAGTGCGAGCTCGTCGCGGGCGGCGGCCATCGCCTCCACGGCGGCGGTGACCCGGGCCTTGCGCTCGGCGAGCGGGGTCCTCGCCCACTCGCGGTGGGCGGCGGCCGCGGCCAGGACGGCGTGCTGCGCCTCGCCGGCCGACAGCCGGGGGAGGCCGATGAGCTTGGTGCCGTCGACCGGCGTGACCAGCGGCTCGGGGTTGCCGATCGGCCGCCAGGCGCCGTCCACCAGGTTGTGCAGCCGGTCGGTGCCGAACGCCTCGGGGGCCAGCTCTGCGGCACGACCGAGGACCGCGGCCCACTCGGTGCCGGGCTTGACGTGCAGGGCGGGGGGCGACGACGCGGCAGCCATGGCGGCACTCTGCCAGTCGTCTTGGACGTCTGGCGAGTGAACTGGCTCACACGCACCTCGGGATCGTTGCCCGACCGTGATCCAGCGGCCGGGCGACCCTCGGAGAGTCAGGGCACAGTGAGCCAGGCCACTGCCCTGGGACACGCGCCCTCGAACACGACGGAGGTAACCGATGCAACGACGCCGGCTCACCGTTCCCGCACTCCTCGCCGCATCCGCACTCACCCTGGCCGGCTGCGGCGGCACCGAGGACGAGCCCGCGACCGGGGGTGGTGGGGGCGACGACGCTGCGGCGGCGGACTACCCGACCGACGACATCACCCTCTACGTGCCCTACGCCGCGGGCGGCCCGACCGACCTGGCCGCACGGACGATCGGCGACTGCCTGTCCACGGAGTTCGGGCAGACCGTCGTGGTGGAGAACCGTCCCGGCGCCTCCGGGTCGCTCGGCATGCAGGCGATGCTGGCCGGTGGCAACGACGGCTACAGCCTGTCGCTGATCGCCGTCCCGGCCACCGCGACCAACCCGCTCCAGCAGGACGTCGGCTACACCAACGAGGACTACGTCCCGATCGCCGCCGTCACCGAGATCCCCTCCGTCCTCGCGGTCGGGTCGGACTCCGAGTACGCCGACGCCGAGGCGTTCTTCCAGGCCGCCGAGGAGAACCCCGGCCAGCTGAACGTCGGCGTCCCCGGGGCGACGACGTCCCAGGCGATGGAGCTGCAGCGACTGGCCGAGGAGTACGACGTCCAGGTGACCGCGGTGCCGTTCACCGGGAACGCCGAGATGACCACCGCCCTGCTCGGCGGCAACGTGGACGCCGTCTTCATCAACGCCTCGGAGGACGTACTGGCGAACGTCGAGGCCGGCGAGTTCGTGCCGCTGGCGGTGAGCCCTCCCGAGCAGGTCGACTACCTGGAGGACGTGCCCACGCTCGCCGAGTCGGGCTTCCCGGAGCTGACCAACAGCGTGTCGGTGTTCGGCCTCGCGGCCCCGGCCGGCACGCCCGAGGACGTCGTCACCACCCTGGAGACGACGGTCAACGACTGCCTGGAGCAGCCCGAGGTGATGGAGCAGCTCGGCGAGGAGTACGTGCCCGACGAGTTCATCGGCACGGACGCCTTCGCCGACCGGATCGACGAGATCGTCGAGACGTACGGCCCGATCCTGCAGGAGTGAGCCCCGGTGGCCGGCGCCGTCCGCACCTGGGGACGGCGCCGGTCACCGATCACCGGGTGGCGGGCTGGGCAGCACCTCCTCGGCGGTGGCCAGGAACCCGGCCAGCACCGGGGAGGGGTCCTCGCGGCGCCAGGCCAGCGCGATCGGCACCCGCACGTCGACCCCGCCGGCGATCGGGCGGAAGACCACGCCCTCCAGCTGGAGCCGCTCGGCCGACGCGGGCATCAGCGTGACGCCGACCGCAGCGCCGACCAGGGCGACCACGGTGTGCGTGTCCGGGGCCTCCTGGACCACCCGCGGGGTGAACCCGGCGGAGAAGCACGCGTGCACCGCCGCGTCCCGCAGCGCCGAGCCGTGCCTCGAGGGGTAGGTGACGAAGGGCTCGCCGGACAGGTCCGCCAGGTCCACCGCGTCCGCGCCGGCGAGCGGGTGGTCCAGCGGCAGCACCGCCATCAGCGGCTCGTTGAGGATGACCCGGCTGGCCAGCGGTCCGTCGGGCACTGGGGCGCGGAGGAACCCGACGTCGATCCGTCCGTCCAGCAGCGAGCTGACCTGGGTGCCGCTGAACACCGCCGGGTGCAGGTCCAGCCGCACCAGCGGGTAGCGCTGGCGGTAGGCACGGGCCATCCGGGGGAGCAGCCGCCAGGTGATCGCCCCGGTCACCCCGACCCGGATCTCACCGCGGGCGCCCCGCTCCGTGGCCAGCACCGACTCCCGGGCCCGGTCGACCTCGGCCAGTACCCGGTGCACGTGCTCCAGGAAGACCACGCCCGCCGCGGTCAGCCGGACCTGCCGGGTGGTCCGCTCCAGCAGCAGCGTGCCGACGTCCTGCTCGAGGTGCTTGATCTGCTGGCTGAGCGCCGGCTGGGCGGCGTGCAGCCGGAGCGCCGCCCGCCCGAAGTGCAGTTCCTCGGCCACCGTGGCGAACGCGCGCAGGTGTCGCAGCTCCATCGGGCTCCTCCTTGCCATTGATGCACAGCCGTTCTGGATCAGCGGGTCATTCCGTATTGGACCACTCTCAAAGCCGGCCCTAGTGTCCTGGCTCACACGCGGCGTCAACGAGGACGAGGTGAGCACGTGCACGGCTCGACATCGGCGTCCGGCGCCCCGACCGAGGGGACGGCGGACCGGGGGCACCGGTGGCGGCAGCTCCACCGGATCGCGCCGCTGCTGCTCCTCGTCCTCGGGGTCGTCGCGATCTTCGGCTCCCGCGGGCTGGGCCTGGGCGAGCTGACCGCACCGGGGCCGGGGCTGTGGCCCTTCATCGTCTCGCTGCTGCTCACCGGCACAACGGCCGTGCTGGTCCTCCTCGACCCGGCCGAGGACTACGAGCCGTGGACCCGCGGCACGGTGCGGATCATGGCCGGCCTGGTCAGCCTCGGGGTCTTCATCCTGCTGTTCCAGACCTTCGGCTTCGTCGTCTCGGCCTTCCTGATGCTGGTCCTGTGGCTGAAGGTCTTCGGGGGTGAGTCCTGGCGCTGGACGCTGGGGCTGGCCGTCGGCGGCACGGCCGTGATGTACCTGCTGTTCGTGGAGCTGCTCGGGGTGCCCTTCCCCGACGGCCTCGTCGACGCCGTGATCGGGGGCTGACGTGGACAGCTGGAGCGGCATCGTCACGGGCTTCTCCGTCGCCCTGACCCCGACCAACCTGCTGTACGTGTTCTTCGGCGTGCTGATCGGCACCGTCATCGGGGTGCTGCCGGGCCTCGGGCCGACGGCGACGATCGCCCTGCTGCTGCCGATCACCTACACGGTCGAGCCGGTGACCGCGGTGATCCTGCTGGCCGGCATCTACTACGGCTCGATGTACGGCGGCACGATCACCTCGGTGCTGCTGCGGCTGCCCGGCGAGGCGGCGTCGGTGGTGACCACCTTCGACGGCTACCAGATGGCCAAGCAGGGCCGGGCCGGGCCGGCGCTGGGCATCGCCGCCGTCGGGTCGTACATCGGCGGCACTGTCTCGGTGATCGGGATGATCCTGCTGGCGCCCCCGCTGGCCCAGCTGGCGGTCTCCTTCGGGCCGCCGGAGTACGTCGCGCTGACCGTGCTGGGCATCCTGCTGGTCACCTACCTGGGCACCGGCTCGGTGCTGAAGAGCATGTCCATGGCCGCCCTGGGGCTGCTGCTGGCCACGATCGGCCTGGACCCGATCACCGGCACCGCGCGCTTCACGTTCGGGGAGGTCGCGCTCTTCAACGGCCTGGACTTCGTCGCGGTGGCGATGGGCCTGTTCGGCGTCGGGGAGATCCTGCACAGCCTGGAGCGCACCGACAAGGTCCAGGCGGTCACCTCCAAGATCAAGGGCATCTGGCCGACCCGGAAGGACTTCCGCGACTCCTCCGGCGCGATCGGCCGCGGCTCACTGCTCGGCTTCGCGATCGGGGTGCTGCCCGGCGGCGGCGGGGTCGTCTCCTCGCTGGCCTCCTACGCCATGGAGAAGCGCCGGGCCAAGGACCCCAGCCGCTTCGGCAAGGGCGCCATCGAGGGGGTCGCCGGCCCGGAGACGGCGAACAACGCCTCCTCCACCTCGGCGTTCATCCCGCTGCTCACCCTGGGCATCCCGCCCAACGTGGTGCTGGCGCTGATCTTCGGCGCCCTGCTGGTGCAGGACATCACCCCGGGGCCGCAGCTGATCGAGCAGGAGCCGGAGATCTTCTGGGGCGTCATCGCCTCGATGGTCATCGGCAACCTGATGCTGCTGGCGCTGAACATCCCGCTGGTCGGGTTCTTCGTCCAGATGCTCCGGGTGCGGGCCGGCATCCTCGCCGCGTTCGCCCTGCTGGTCACCATGGCCGGCGTCTTCTCGGTCAACAACAACGTCTTCGACATGTGGGTCGTGCTGGGCTTCGGCGTCATCGGCTGGCTGATGAAGAAGACCGGCTTCGAGCCGGGCCCGCTGGTGCTCGCCTTCGTTCTCGGGTCGATCCTCGAGCGGGCCTTCCGGCAGTCGATGCTGCTCTCCGGCGGCAGCTTCGACATCTTCGTCACCCGCCCGATCTCCGGCGGCATGTTCGCCTTCATGGCGCTGATCATCATCGTCAGCGCGATCACCAGCCGGCGGCGCAAGGCGGTCTTCGGCCGGGTCGACCCCGCCGACGTCGACGAGACCGACGAGACCAGCCCGGACGCCGACCGGCAGGTCGCCGCCGAGGGCAGCCCCGGCGCCGACTCGACCACCGACGAGCCCTCGGGCTCCACCTCCACCACCCCAGGAGAACGATGACCACGCGCCGCACCCTCGCCGTCCTGCTCGTCACCGGCGTCGCCCTGACCGGCTGCGGCGGCACGGAGGAGGAGACCACCGAGGCCGCCGGGGCGTCGGAGGACTACCCGACCGAGGACATCCGGTTGCTGGTGCCCTACACCGCCGGCGGCCCGACCGACATCGCCGCCCGGGCGCTGGCGGCGCACATGGAGAGCGAGCTCGACCAGCCCGTCGTCGTGGAGAACGCGCCGGGGGCCTCGGGGGCGACCGCCTACCAGCAGCTCATCAACGCCGACGCCGACGGCTACACGCTGTCGATGACGGCGCTGCCCACGGCGGTGCTCAACTACCTGTCCAACGAGGTCGGCTACACCCGGGAGGACTTCGCGCCGGTCGGCGTGGTCACCCAGGTGCCCTCGGGGATTCTCGTCCCGGCCGACTCGCCGTACCAGTCGCTGGAGGACCTCTTCGACGCCGCGAGGGAGGACCCCCAGGCGGTCACCGTCGGCACGCCCGGGGCCACCAACACCCACGCCGCGGAGACCCAGCGGATCACCGAGCTCTACGACGTCCCGCTCACCGTCGTCCCGTTCAACGGCAACGCCGAGGTGCAGACCGCACTGCTGGGGGAGAACGTCACCGCCGGCTTCGCCAACCTGTCCCAGGACATCCTGCCCGCGATCGAGTCCGGTGACCTCCGGGTGCTGGCCGTCGGCAGCCCGGAGCCGCTGCCCTACGTGGACGCCCCCACCTTCGTCGAGCTCGGCTACCCCGAGCTGGTGCAGAGCACCACGACGTTCGGGGTCATCGCCCCGGCCGGCACGCCGGAGGAGGTGGTGCAGACGCTGGAGGACACGCTGCGCAGCGCCACCGAGGACCCGCAGGTCGTCGAGACGCTGGACGAGCGGTACGTGCCGGAGGAGTTCATCGGCGCCGACGGCCTGGGCGAGCTGTTCGTCGAGACGGAGGAGACCTTCGGCGATGTCCTCGGCGACTGAGGCGACCGCGACCGCGATCGCGACCGGCCTGCGCACCGGCGCCGACGACCTGGTCGCCGCCCTGCAGGAGCTGGGCGTGGAGATCGCCTTCGGCCTGCCCGGGGTGCACAACCTGGCGATCTGGGAGGCGGCCGCCGCCGCGGGGCTGCGGCTGGTCGGGGTGCGGCACGAGCAGACCGCGGTCTACGCCGCCGACGGCTACGCCCGCGCCACCGGCCGGCTGGGCGTCGCCGTCGTCACGACCGGCCCCGGGGCGGCCAACACCCTGGGCGCCACCGGCGAGGCGATGGCGTCGGGCGTGCCGGTGCTGGTGGTCGCCACCGACATCCCCACCACGCTGCGCCGCCCGGGCGTGCACCGCGGGGTGCTGCACGAGACCCGGGACCAGGGCGCGATGTTCGCCCCGGTCACCAAGCTGACGGTCACCTGCGACTCGGCCGATCAGCTGGGGGCGGAGACGGTGCGGGCCGGCGCGGTCGCGCTGACCGCCGCCACCGGGCCGGTCTACCTGGGGGTGCCGACCGACCTGCTCAGCGCCCCCGTGGACGGCGACCGGCCGGCCGCCCCGGCCGTCCCGCCACCGGCTCCCGCCCCCGAGGCGGACGTCGCCCGCGCGGTGGAGCTGCTGGCCGCCGCCCGACGCCCGCTGATCTGGGCCGGCGGCGGCGCGCTCCGCAGCGGCGCCGGGGAGGTGCTGGGCCGGCTCGCCGAGCAGCTCGCGGCACCGGTGGTCACCACCTACAACGGCCGCGGGGTGCTCCCGCCCGATCACCCGTGCCTGGCCCCCGGCCCGGCCCACGTCCCCGAGATCGGGGCGCTGTGGGACGACGCCGACCTGGTGGTCGCCGTCGGCAGCGACCTCGACGGGATGACCACGCAGAACTGGGCGATGCCCCAGCCGGCCACCCTGCTCGCGGTGAACGTCGACGCCGCCGACGCGAACAAGAACTACCCGGCCGACCTGACCCTGGTCGGGGACGCCGCCGCGGTGGTCCGCCAGCTCCTCGCCGGCCTCCCGCCGCGCGGCGGCCTCCCCGAGCTGCGGGAGCGGCTGGCCGGCCTGGGGGACCGGGTCCGCGCGCTGGTGGCGGCCGAGGACCCGCAGGCCGCCCAGCTCCTGGACGTGCTGGACCGGGTGCTGGCGCCCGAGGGAGCGCTGCCCGACGGGGTGCTGCTGGCCGACATGTGCATCGCCGGGTACTGGGTCGCGGCGTTCGGCCGGGTCCCCGGGCCGCGGCGGTTCGCCTTCCCGATGGGCTGGGGCACGCTCGGCTACGCCTTCCCCGCGGCGCTCGGCGCTGCGCTGGCCGGGCAGGGCCGCACCCTGGCCCTGGTCGGCGACGGCGGTTTCCTCTTCGCCTGCGGCGAGCTGGCCGCGGTCGCGCAGGAGCAGCCGCCGCTGACCGTGGTGATCGTCGACGACGGCGGCTACGGGATGCTCCGGTTCGACCAGGTGCACAGCGGGGCCCCGACCCGCGGCGTGGACCTGGCCACCCCCGACTTCGTCGCCCTGGCCCGCTCCTTCGGCGTCCCGGCGGACGCCGTCGACGGCTTCGGGCCGGAGTTCGAGGACCGGCTGACCGCCGCGCTGGGCGCCACCGGCCCGAACGTGCTGGTGGTGCGGGCGGCCCTCACCCCGCCGCCGTCGACCTCCCCGCGCTGGTACCGCCGGCAGGGGCCGCGATGATCGACAAGCGGGTGGCGACCCTCGCCGACGCGGTCGCCGGGATCTCCGACGGCGCCACGGTGCTGATCGGGGGCTTCGGGGACTCCGGCGTCCCGGTGGAGCTGGTGCACGCCCTGCTCGACCACGGCGCCCGCGACCTGACCGTGGTCACCAACAACGCCGGGGCGGGGGAGAGCGACGTCGCCGCGCTGATCCGGGAACGCCGGGTGCGGACGGTCGTCTGCTCCTACCCCCGGTCGATGGGCTCGGTCTGGTTCGAGGAGCGGTGGCGGGCCGGGGAGATCGGCCTGGAGCTGGTGCCCCAGGGGACGCTGAGCGAGCGGATGCGCGCCGCCGGCGCCGGGCTGGGCGGGTTCTTCACCCCGACCGGCGCGGACACCCTGCTGGCCGAGGGCAAGGAGGTGCGCACCATCGGTGGCCGTCCGCACGTGTTCGAGCACCCGCTGCCCGGCGACGTCGCGCTGATCAAGGCGCACCGGGCCGACCGGTGGGGCAACCTCGTCTACCGGACGGCGGCGCGCAACTACGGCCCCACGATGGCCACCGCGGCGGCGCTCACGGTGGTGCAGGTCGAGGAGTTCGTCGAGCTGGGCGATCTGGACCCCGAGGCGGTGGTCACCCCCGGCGTCTTCGTCGACCGGGTGGTCCGCGTGGCGGCGTCGTGATCAGCCCGCTGAGCGACGTGGCCGTGGCCCGGCGGGTGGCCCGGGACATCCCGGACGGCTCCTACGTCAACCTGGGCATCGGCATGCCGATCCTGGTCGGTGACGTGGTCGGCCCCGACAAGGAGATCGTCTACCACAGCGAGAACGGGATCCTCGGGATGGGACCGGCCCCGGCGCCCGGCGAGGAGGACCGGGAGCTGATCAACGCCGGCAAGCAGCCGGTGACGCTGCTGCCCGGCGGTTGCTACTTCCACCACACCGACGCCTTCGTGATGATGCGCGGCGGGCACATCGACATCTCCGTGCTCGGCGCCTTCCAGGTCTCCGAGACCGGCGACCTGGCCAACTGGATCACCGACCTGGCCACCATGCCGCCCGCCGTCGGCGGGGCGATGGACCTGGCCGTGGGCGCCAAGCGGGTGCTGGTGATGACGACGCACACCACCCGGGACGGCCGCCCCAAGCTGCTGCCCCGGTGCACCTACCCGCTCACCGCCGCCCGGGTGGTGGACCGGGTCTACACCGACCTGGCGGTCCTCGACGTCGGCCCCGACGGGCTGGTCGTCCAGGAGATGGCACCGGGGCTCACCCGCACGGAGCTGCAGTCGCTCACGGCTGCCCGGCTCACCTTCGCCGACGACGTCGGCGAGCTCGACCCGCACTGACCGGTCCGACCCGATCCCGGAGGCAACGATGCCCCTGTCCCGCACCGCCCGTGCCCTCACCGCCTGCGCCACCCTGGGTCTGCTGACCGCCTGCGGCGGGGGCGAGGAGACGTCGTCCGGATCGGCCGACGCGGCCGCCGAGTACCCGACCGAGGAGATCCGGCTGCTGGTGCCCTACGGGGCCGGCGGGCCCACGGACCTGGCCGCCCGCGCCTACGGCGCCTCCCTGGAGGAGCAGCTGGGGCAGACCGTGGTGGTGGAGAACCTGCCCGGTGGTTCGGGTGCGCTCGCGACCCAGGAGCTGATCGGCGCCGACCCCGACGGCCACACCCTCTCCCTGGCCACCGCCGGCACCCTGGTGGTGACGCCGCTGGCCAACGAGGTCGGCTACACCAAGGACGACGTGACGCCGATCGGGGTGATGACCGAGGTGCCGTCCGTGCTCGCGGTGGGCGCCGACTCCCCGTACGCCACCGCCGAGGAGTTCTTCACCGCGGCGCAGGAGCAGCCAGGCACGCTGAACGTCGGCACCCCCGGCGCCTCCACCCCCCAGGCGATCGAGCTGCAGCGACTGGCCGACGAGTACGACGTCGAGGTCACCGCCGTGCCGTTCAACGGCAACGCGGAGATGACCACCGCCCTGCTGGGCGGCAACGTCGACGCGGTGCTGATCAACGCCTCCTCCGACGTGACCGCGAACATCGACGCCGGCCAGTTCCGCCCGCTGGCGGTCTCCTCCGCCGAGCCGCTGCCCTGGCTGCCGGACACCCCCACCCTGGCCGAGTCGGGCTTCCCCGAGCTGACGCTGGCCGGGTCGACGTTCGGCCTCATCGGGCCCGGCGAGCTGCCCGAGGAGATCGTCACCGAACTGGAGGACGCGCTGCGGACGGCGTCCGAGGACCCGGCGGTCGTGGAGCAGATCGGCGCGGACTACGTGCCGGAGGAGTTCCAGGGTGCCGAGGAGTTCCAGCAGCTGCTCGACCGCACCCAGGAGGTGTACGAGCCGATCCTGGGCGGCTGACCGCCGGCCCGTCCCGGGCCGATCCGACGGCCGGGCGCCACACGATCGTGCGGCACCGCCCCGCCCTGCTTTCGTTCGACGCGATCACGGTTTCGGACGAGCTTCACTTGTTGACGTTCAGTTTCGTTCTCCTTAGCTTTGCGGCCTGCATCACAAAGATCCACCCACTCGCCGCTGACGCCGAGGAAGGAACGACCCGTGACCGCACTCGACGAGTTCGCCCGTTCCCGGGCGATCCTCGAGCAGCTGGACAGCCACGGCCGGGTGCTCGTGGCCAGCCTGGCCGACCAGCTGGGCGTGTCCACGGTCACCATCCGCAAGGACCTCGAGGCGCTGGAGCAGCGGTCGGTGCTGCGCCGGGTCCGCGGTGGGGCGGTTCCGGCCGCGGTCTCCGACGAGGGCTCGTTCGAGAGCCGGCTGCGGCACCGGCGGGCCGAGAAGGAGGCGATCGCCGACGCGGTCGCCCCGCTGGTCCGGGACGGCGACGTGATCGCCCTCGACTCCTCCAGCACCTGTCACTACCTGGCCCAGCAGCTGCTCGACCGGCGGGGGCTGGTGGTCGTGACGAACAGCCTGCCCACGGCCACCCTGCTGTCCGAGCGCACCGACGCGAACGTGCTGCTCCCCGGCGGGGTCGTCCGCCGCTCCGCCCGCTCACTGGTCGGGCTGGTCGGCGACGTGCTGGCCGGCCGCGGCCGGATCGACCGCGGCTTCCTCGGCGGCCACGGCATCTCCGTCGAGCACGGGCTGCTCGACCTGGCGAACGAGGAGGCCCAGGCCAAGCGCTACCTGGCCGAGTCCTGCACCGAGGTCTACGGCCTCGTCGACTCCGCGAAGTTCGGCGGCTTCTCCATCCACCCGTGCGTGCCGATCGGCCGGTTGACCGCCGTCTACACCGATGACGGCGTGGACCCGGCCCAGGCCGCCGCGATCACGGCCGCCGGCGTCCCCGTGCACGCCGTGGCGATGGAGCGTCGGTCGTGAGCGGCCGGCCGGGCACCGGCCGGACCGTCGCCGCCGTCGACCTGGGCGCCGAGAGCGGTCGGGTCGTCGCGGCCACCTTCGACGGACAGCGGCTGGACCTCGACGTCGTCGGCCGCTTCCCCAACGGGGCCCGCCCGGTGGACGGGGTGCTGCGCTGGGAGTTCGAGCGGCTGTGGGAGCACGTCCAGGAGCAGCTGGCCGCTCTCGGGCGGGACCGGCCGATCGCCTCGGTCGGCGTGGACACCTGGGGCGTGGACTACGGCCTGCTACGCGCCGACGGGGCGCTGTTGGACGAGCCGACCTGCTACCGCGACCCCCGGCAGGTCCGGGCGATGGCCGAGGCCATCGGCATGGTCGGGCAGGAGGCGCTCTACGCCGCCACCGGCTGCCAGACCATGGAGATCAACGGTGTCTTCGCCCTGCTGGACGACGCCCACCACACCGATCGGCTGGCCGGCGCCGCGACGCTGCTGATGGTCCCGGACCTCTTCCACCACCGGCTCTCCGGCCTCCGCGCCACCGAGCACACCGCCGCCTCCACCTCCGGCATGTACGACACCTCGACCGGCAGGTGGGCGACCGGGCTGCTCGACGCCCTGCAGGTGCCCACCCACCTGCTGCCGGAGATCGTGGCGCCGGGCACCGACGTCGGCCCGGTGGTCGGCCCGCTCGCCGAGGGGCCGCTGGCCGGCACCCGGGTCGTCGTCCCCACCGGCCACGACACGGCAGCTGCGGTGGTGGGCACCCCGTTCAGCGGCCCCGGTGGGCTGTTCATCTCCTCGGGCACCTGGTCCCTGATGGGGGTCGAGCGGGACGACGCCCTGGTGACGCCGGCGACGTCGGCCGCCAACCTCACCAACGAAGGCGGCTACGCGGGCACCGTCCGGCTGCTGCGCAACGTGATGGGGCTGTGGATCCTGCAGGAGTGCCGGCGGCAGTGGGGACGCGAGGGGGCCGACCTCAGTTACACCGACCTGGTCGAGCTGGCCAGCGCCGAGCCTCCGCTCCGCAGCATCGTGAACCCCAACGCCACCGACTTCCTGGCCCCGGGCGACATGCCCAGCCGGCTGCGCGCCTACTGCGCGCGGCACGGCGACCCGGTACCGGACACGATCGGCGCGGTCGTCCGCTGCGTGATCGACAGCCTGGCGCTCACCTACCGGGCCACGGCAGAGGACCTGGCGGCGGCGACCGGGGACCCGGCGACCTCGATCAACGTGACCGGGGGCGGCTCGCAGAACGCCCTGCTGGCCCAGGCCACGGCCGACGCGACCGGCCTGCCGGTGCACTGCGGGCCCGTCGAGGCCACCGCGCTGGGCAACGCCGGCGTCCAGCTGATCGCCCTGGGGGAGCTCGACGACCTGGCCGACCTCCGCCGGGTCGTCGCCGCCTCGGGCCGGCTGCGCACGTACGAGCCGAGGTCGTCCTCCGCGTGGGACGACGCCGCGGCCCGGCTGCGGCAGCTGATGACCGCCGACGACCAGGCCCGCGGCCTCCGCGGCGGCTGATCCACGACTCCCGGGCAGGTGCCCGGTCCCCGCCGCTCTCCCGAGCGGCGGGCCCACCGCGGGGAACACCCCGCATCACGATGGAGTGAAGATGAGCGCAAGGCGTAACAGGGCCACGGTCGCCGTGGTCGGTGTCGGGATGGCCCTCACCCTTGCCGGGTGTGGCGAGGGCAGCGGCGGGTCCGCCGGAGGCAGCGGCGGATCCGGTGGTGGGGACGACATGCCCACGATCGCCTTCGTCCCGAAGCTGCAGGGCATCCCCTACTTCGAGGCGATGAACGCCGGCGGCGAGGCCGCCTGCGAGGAACTGGGCTGCGAGTGGCTGTACCAGGGCCCGGTCGAGGCGGATGCTGCCGCTCAGGCCGACATCGTCCGCTCCTTCATCCAGCAGGACGTCGACGTTCTCTTCGTCGCGCCCAACGACCCCGACTCGATGGCCCCGCTGCTGCAGGAGGCCGCCGACGCCGGCATCGCGGTGGGCACCACCGACACCGACGCACCGAACTCGGTCCGCGAGGTCTTCGTCAGCCAGGCCTCCACCGAGGGCATCGGCCAGACGCTGACCGACCAGATGGTGGAGGCGATGGGCGGCGCAGGCCGCTACGCCATCGTGTCCTGCGGCGAGACGGCGGAGAACCTGAACAGCTGGATCGAGGTCCAGCGGGAGTACACCGCGTCCGAGTACCCCGAGGTGGAGATCACCGAGGTCGTCTACGCCGGTGAGGACCAGGCCGCGGCCACCCAGATGGCCACCGACCTGATGAACTCCGACCCGACGCTGACCGGGCTCGTCGGCGAGTGCACCTCCTCGGCACCGGGCGTCGCCCAGGCCGTGCGGGACGCCGGCCGGATCGGCCAGGTCGCCACCGTCGGCCTCGGGACCCCCAACTCGATCGCCCCGTACCTGGAGGACGGTTCGGCCTCCTCGAGCGTGCTGTGGGACGTCGAGGCGCTGGGCTACCTCACTGTCTGGGCCGGCATGCAGCTGGCCGAGGGCAACGAGTTCGAGGCGACCAACGACGTCAACTCCGACCTGTCCGCGGTGGAGTACGACGAGGAGACCAAGACCCTGCTGCTCGGCCCGCCGCTGGTCCTGACCAGCGAGAACGTCGGCGAGTTCGACTACTGAGCCACCGCTGCGGGCGGGCCGGCCCACCGGCCCGCCCGCAGCACCCCCACCGCCACACCCACCTCGATCGTGGAGGCCGGAAGGTCATGACCACCCCCCAGCCCAGCACCCCGAGCAGGGACCGGGCCACGCCCGCCCGCCTCTCGGTGTCCGGCGTCTCGAAGCGATTCGGCGCGGTCCGGGCCATCCGGCACGCCGACATGGCCGTCCAGCCCGGCACGGTGCACGCCCTGGTCGGGGAGAACGGCGCCGGCAAGTCCACCCTGATCAAGATCCTGTCGGGCGCCGAGACGGCCGACACCGGGACGATCACCTTCGACGGCGCACCGGTGTCCATCGCCTCGACCCACGACGCGATGGCCCTCGGGATCGCGACCGTGTACCAGGAACCACAGCTGTTCGCCGAGCTGACCGTGGCCGAGAACGTCTTCACCGGCCGCGAGCTCACCCGCGGCGGCCGGGTCGACTGGGCCGCCCAGAACGCCAAGGTGGTCGAGCTGCTCGACCTGCTCGGCCTCCCAGCCCGGTACGCCACCGCCACCGTCGGCGGGCTCTCGATCGCCGAGAAGCAGCAGGTCTCGATCGCCAAGGCGCTGGCCGGCGACGCCAAGGTGCTGATCCTGGACGAGCCGTCCGCCATCCTGACCGACCGCGAGGTCGAGGTCCTGTTCAGCGTGGTGCGCCGGCTCACCGCCGCCGGCGTCTCGATCATCTACATCTCGCACCGCCTCGACGAGCTGTTCGTCATCGCCGACGAGGTCACCGTCATGCGGGACGGGCGAACCATCGGCACCCACCCGATCGCCGACCTCGACGTCCGGCAGATCGTCGAGCTGATGGTCGGCGGCATCCTGGACGACGCCCGCCCCGACCGCACCGTGCCCCCGGGAGACCCGCGGCTGGAGCTGCGCGGCCTCGGGCTGGCCGGGCAGTTCCACGACGTCGACGTCAGCATCCGACCCGGCGAGATCGTCGCCCTCTACGGCCTGATCGGCTCCGGGGTGGCCGAGATCGGCGCCACCGTCTACGGGATGGCCCGGGCGACCGCCGGGACGATCCTCGTGGACGGGGAACCCGTGCGGCCGCGCTCACCGCGGGAGGCGAAGGACCTCGGCATCGCCCTGCTCCCGGCCAACCGCAAGGAGCAGGGGCTGTTCAGCTTCCAGCCCATCTCGTTCAACATCTCCGCCGGCCACCTGCCGTTGCTGTCCCGCCTGCGCGTCTGGGTCGACCGGCGCCGCGAACGCGAGGTCGCCCGGTCGATGATCAGCCGGTTGTCGGTCAAGACGCCGCACGAGCGGCAGGCCGTCTCCACCCTCTCCGGCGGCAACGCGCAGAAGGTCGTGCTGGCCCGCCAGCTGGTCGACCGGCCCCGGGTCCTGGTCCTCGCCGAGCCCACCCAGGGCGTGGACGTGGGGGCCAAGGAGGAGATCCACCGGATCATCACCCAGCTCGCCGACGAGGGGACCGCCGTGCTGATCGTCACCTCCGACCTCGCCGAGGCGATCCGGATCGCCGACCGCCTGCAGGTCGTCCGAGCCGGCACCACCACGACCGAGTTCGGCCCGGGCGCCACCCAGGTCGACGTGCTGGCCGCTGCGGCCGGCGCCGAGCAAGAGCAGGAGGTCACGGCGTGAGCAGCTCGATCCTCACCCCCGCCGGACGGCCGGACGGCGAGCCGGCCGCTGTTGCGCCGCAGGACGGGGGCAGGCAGCGCCTCCTCCCGTCCCCGGTCACCGGGCAGGAGATGGTGCTGATCGTCGTCATCGCCCTGCTGTGGCTGGCGCTGAGCCTGGCCACCCCGGCGTTCTTCACGTCCGGGTCGATCGTCCCGCTGTTGGTCGGGATGACACCGATCGCGCTGATCGGCGTGGGCATGACGATCGTGATCATCACCGGCGGCATCGACGTGTCGGTGGGCAGCATCGTGATGGTCTGCTCGGTGATCGTCGCCCAGACGATGGTCGGCAGCGGACTGCCGCTGCCGCTGGCCGTGCTGCTCGCGGTCGCCATCGGCGGCGTCCTCGGCCTGGTCAACGGCGTGCTGATCGCCTACGGCCGGGTGCACGCGATCATCATCACCTTCGGCACGCTGAACCTCTTCCGGTTCATCGGGCTGCAGGTCTTCGGCTCCTCCACCGTCGAGGGCATCCCCCGCACGCTGAACTTCTTCGGCCGCGGGGAGGCCGGACGCACCCTGGGGATCCCGCACAGCTTCGTGATCATGCTGGTGATCGCCGCGCTGGCCTGGTGGTACCTGCGGCACACCGCCGGCGGGCGGCACTTCTACGCGATCGGCGGGGACTCCCAGGCCGCCCGGCTGGCCGGGATCTCGGTGCGCACCCGGGTGCTGATGGCCTACGTCGTCACCGGGCTGCTCGCCGGACTCGCCTCCTGCTTCGTGCTCGCCCAGGGCACCTCCAGCCTGGCGGCGAACGTCGGATCAGGGCTGGAGCTCGCCGTCATCGCCGCCGTCGTGATCGGTGGGACCTCGATCATCGGTGGCCGCGGCTCGGTGCTCGGCACCGTGCTCGGTGCGCTCCTGGTGCAGACGGTGGCCACCGGCGTGACCCAGCTGGGCTGGCGCTCGCAGCTGTCCGACCTCTTCGTCGGTCTCTTCATCCTCATCGCCGTCGGCGCCGACCTGATCCGCCAGCGCACCCGGAGGGCCTCGTGAGCACCCAGACCACGCCCGGAACAGAACCCGCCGCGGACTCCGGCAGCACCGTCGCGGAGGTCGCCGGCCGCGGGGAGAGCCTGCCCGGCAAGGTGCTGCGCATCCTGCTCACCCAGCGGATCGCCCTGCTGGTGCTGCTGCTGGCCACCGTGCTGATCACCATGACCCAGCTCAGCGCCAACAACTACCTGAGCGCGCCGTACAGCACCTCCTACCTGGCGGCGACGTTGATCAACGCCGTGCCGCTGGTGATGCTGGGGCTCGCCGAGCTGCTGGTGATCACCTCCGGCCGCGGCGGGATCGACCTCTCGGTCGGGGCGATCGTCTCGCTGACCGGCATGGTGTTCGGCTTCGCCTACGGCGAGTGGGGGTGGTCGCTGCCCGCGGCCCTGGTGCTGGCCGTCGTCTTCGGTGGCCTGTGCGGGGCGGTCAACGGCGCCCTCATCGCCTACCTGGGCTTCCCCGCCCTGATCACGACGCTGGCCACCTACTACGGCTTCAGCTCGCTGGCCCTGGTGGTCAACGACCAGCGGCCGATCAACAGCCAGCCGATCCAGGACCTGTACTCGACCGCCTCGGCGGTCTCGCTGCCCTTCCTGCCCGACGCGTTCCCGCGCATCCCGCTGGGGGTGTTCACCTTCCTGATCCCGACCGCCCTCGTGGTCTGGCTCGTCCTGGCCCGCACCACCTACGGGCGACGGCTCTACGCGATCGGCACCAACGACGTCGCCGCTGAGTGGACCGGCATCAACGTGGCCCGCACCCGGTTCACCGCCTACGTCGCCGCGGGCGCCATCTCCGGCCTGGTCGCGGTGGTCACCGTCGCGCAGTTCGCCTCCGCCCGCCCCGACTCCGGGGTGGCCGGGAACGGCATGGCGCTGCCGGCCATCACCATCGCCGTCCTCGGCGGGGTCGCCATCACCGGCGGCATCGGCCGGGTCGCCGGCGTGGTGCTCGCCACGCTGCTGATCGTCTGGCTGAACGCCGGGATCCTGCTCGCCGTCCCGGGCAACGCCGGCAGCCAGCTCCAGCTCTTCGCCCTCGGCGTCGTGCTCATCTTCGCCGCCCTGCTGAACGGCTTCTCGAACCGACGCTACGGAGGAACCTCATGACCGCCACCTGGGACCCGTCCCTGGTCAGCACCGAGCTCGTGCAGCTCACCCGGGCCCTGGGCGAGCCGGGCCGGGACCTGGCGATCCTCGCCGAGGGCAACACGTCCCAGCTGCTGGACGACGGCCGGGTGGTCGTCAAGGCCTCGGGGTCGGGCATGCGGGACGTCGACGCGGCGGACTTCGTCGTCGTCGACGTCGACCCGCTGGTCGAGCTGATCCGCGACCCGCGGAGCACCCAGGCCGACCTCACCGCGGCGCTGGACGCCGGGGAGCACGAGGGCCGGCGCCGGCGGGCCTCCATCGAGACGCTGGTGCACGTGGCCGCCCAGGCGTTCACGCCCACGCCGTTCGTCGGCCACACCCACCCCACGGCTGTGGTGGCCCTGCTGGCCAGCGTGCACGCGGCCACCGCGTACGACACCTACGTCTACTCCGACGAGGCGGTCGTGATCGGCCGGCCGCTGTTCGTGCCGTACGCCCAGCCGGGGGTCGAGCTCGGCCGGGTCTACCTGGAGGGCCTCACCCGGCACTGGGAGACCCACGGCGAGCTGCCGCAGCTGGTGCTGTTGGGCAACCACGGCATCGTCGTGAACGCCCCCAGCGCCGCAGGCGTCGAGGGCGTCTCGCAGATGGCCGTCAAGGGCGCCCAGGTGCGCTCGGCGGCCTACGCCATGGGCGGGGTGGTGCCGCTGCCGGCCGCGTCGGTGGAGACGTTCTTCGCCCGGGACGACATCGAGGAGCGGCGCCGGATCCTGGCCGGCGGCTCCCGATGACCCTCCCGCAGGACCTGCGGGCGGTCTTCCTGGACGTGGGCGGCCCCGTCTACGACGACGAGAACTTCGTCGTGGCCGTGCTGCAGGCGCTCGACGAGCTGCGGGCCGACCAGGGCCGCGGACCGGTGGACCGCAGCGCGTTCCGCGCCGTCTACGACCGGATCCGGGCCGAGCAGGGCGGCTCCCTGCGCCGCGCGCTGGCCACCGAGCTGCTCGGGGACCCCGGGCTGCGCGACGCCCTGCACGAGCGGACGCGAGTGCACTGGCACCACCCCGCGGGCACCCTGTACCCCGACGTGCTGCCGTTCCTGGCCCAGCTGCGCGGCCGGGTGACCGTCGGCGTGCTGGCCAACCAGGAGCGCGCCGTCGTCGACGCGCTCACCCGCGACGGGGTGGCCGACTCCGTGGACGTCTGGGGCGTCTCGGCCATCGTCGGGCACGAGAAGCCCAGCCCCGAGCTGTTCACCTGGTGCCTGACGCAGGCCGGCGCCCGCCCGGAGCAGGCCGTGCACATCGGCAACCGGCTGGACACCGACGTCCGCCCCGCCGCAGCCCTGGGGCTGGGCACCGTCTGGGTGCTGCGCGGCGAGGCCCCCGACGAGCCGACGCGCGAGCAGCTGGCCGAGCCGGACCTCGCCGTCCGCAGCCTGGACGGCCTGGCGGCCCGGCTGCTGGCGGGCACGGCGGTCTGACCGTGGGCACCGACCCGATCGTCCTCGGCATCGACCTGGCCACCGCCGCGGTGCGGGTGGTCGCCGTGGACGCCGGCACCGGCCAGGTGCTGGCCACGGCCGACACCCCGCTGCCCGCGCCGGAGACCCCGCGGCCCGGCTGGGTCGAACAGCGTCCCGAACACGCCGCGGCCGCGCTGCGGTCGACGGCCGAGGTCGTGGCCGCCCTGGGCCCGCGGGCCGCCGCCGTGTGCGCGCTGTCGGTCACCGGCACCTCCGGCACGGTGGTGGCCGCCGACGCCGCCGGTCGGCCGGTCGGCCCCGCGCTGCTCTACTCCGACGACCGGGGCCGGGCGCTGACCGCGGCGCTGGCCGAGCGCACCGGCGCCCGCATCGGCGCGGCCGGCACGATCGGCCGGCTGCTGTGGCTCGTTGGCGAGCCGGAGACGGCACCGACCCCGGGTCGGCGCTACCTGCACAGCGCCGACCTCGTGGTCGCCGCGCTGACCGGGGAGGTCGTCACCGACACCTCCCACGCCCTCAAGGCCGGCATCGACCCCGCCGCCGCCCGCTGGCCCGCGTTGCTGGCCGACGGCGGCGTCCCGGCCGGGACGCTGCCCGCCCTGGTGCACCCGGGCGCGGTGATCGGCACCGTGCTGCCCGACGTCGCCGCCGGGCTGGGGCTGCCCGCCGGGGTGCTCGTGGTGGCGGGGATGACCGACGGCTGCACCGCCCAGGTGGCCGCCGGGGCCGTGCGCCCGGGCCAGACGATGGGCGTCCTCGGCACCACCCTGGTGCTCAAGGGCGTCAGCGACCACCGGATCGACGCCGGCCCCGTCTACTCCCACCTCGCGCCCGGTGGCCGGTGGTGGCCCGGCGGCGCCTCCAACTCCGGCGCCGGCGTGCTCACCGCGACCAGTGACCTGCCCGGGCTGGACACGGCGGCCCTGGCCGACGGTCCGTCACCGCTGACCGCCTACCCGCTGCCCCCACCCCCGCGCACCGGCGAACGCTTCCCCTTCGCCGACCCCGACGCCGTCGGCTTCCTGGTCGACCCCCGGGAACCACCGGGTCCGCCGCCGTCGCCGGTGCAGCGCCACCGCGCGGAGCTGGACGGCGTCGCCTTCGTCGAGCGGCTCGGCCTGGACCGGCTCGCCCAGCTGGGGGTCGCCTCGACCGACCACCGAGTGGCCGGCGGCGGCAGCCGTTCCCTCCCCTGGCTGCAGGTCCGCGCCAGCACCCTGGCCCGCCCGGTGGCCCGCCCCCGCGACCCCAGCAGCGGTGTCGGCGCCGCACTCCTGGCCGCGACCGGCTGGACGGCGACCACCCGCGCCGGTGACCTGGGCGACCTGCTGGCCGAGGTCGTCGACCGCGCCGTCCACCCCGACGTGGTCGTCGACCCGGACCCGGCCGAGGTGCCGCAGCTGCAGGAGGGCTACCAGCGCTTCCTGGCCGAGCTCCACCGCCGCGACCACCTGCCCGCCTCCGGCGCGGCCTGACACCCCCGATCAGCCCCCCGCGGCAGCACAGCTGCCAGAACGGAGAACCCATCCCATGAGCGCGCCCGACCTGCCCGAGGGCGTCCGCGAGCTGCTCGCCCGGTCGCACCGGTACGGCAGCGACCCGACGGTGACCAACTACGGCGGCGGCAACACCTCGGTGACGGTCACGGTCACCAGCCCGGCCACCGGCCAGGACGTCGAGCTGGTCTACGTGAAGGGCTCCGGCGGCGACCTGGGCACCCTGCGACCGGAGGGGCTGGCCGTCCTGCGGCGCGAGCCCTTCCTGGCCCTGGACGACGTCTACCGCGGCGTCGAGCACGAGGACGAGATGGTCGGCCTCTTCCCGCACGCCGCCTTCGGCACCGGCGGGGCGACCCCGTCGATCGACACCCCGATGCACGGCCTGGTCGACTGCCCGCACGTCGACCACCTGCACCCCGACTCGGTGACCGCGCTGGCCTGCGCGGCCGACGGCCCGGCCCTGGTGCAGGAGCTGTGGGGCGGCGCCGTCGCCTGGGTGCCGTGGAAGCGACCCGGCTGGGAGCTGGGCCGGCAGGTCGCCGAGCTGGCGAAGGACCCGCAGGTGATCGGCGCGGTGCTGGGCGGGCACGGCCTGACCAGCTGGGGCGCCACGTCGACGGAGGCCCAGGAGCGGGCGCTGCGGATCATCGACGAGGCGGCCGAGTTCCTGACCCGCCGGTCGGTGCCCGAGCCGTTCGGTGCCGTGGTGCCCGATCGGGTGGCGCTGCCCGAGGAGCAGCGGCGGGCCCGGGCGGCCGAGCTGTTCCCGTCGCTTCGCCGGATCGCCTCGGCGAGCAGCCGGCAGGTCGGGCACTTCACCGACTCCGACGTCGTCCTGGACTTCCTGTCCCGGGAGAAGCTGGCCGACCTGGTGGCGCTGGGCACCTCCTGCCCCGACCACTTCCTGCGCACCAAGATCCGGCCGATGGTGCTCGACGTCCCCGTCGACGCCCCGCTGGCCGACGTCGACGCGCGGCTGGCCGAGCTGCTGGCGGAGTACCAGGCGGAGTACAGCGCCTACTACGCCCGGCACGCGCGCCCGGAGTCACCGGCGATGCGCGGCTCCGCCCCCGCGATCGTGCTGGTTCCCGGCGTCGGCATGTTCTCCTTCGGCGCCGACCACCAGACCGCCCGGGTGGCCGGGGAGTACTACGTCAACGCGATCAACGTGATGCGCGGCGCCGAGGGCGTCTCCTCCTACGCCCCGATCAGCGAGGCGGAGAAGTTCGCCGTCGAGTACTGGCAGCTGGAGGAGGACAAGCTCCAGCGCCGCCCGAAGCCCAAGGCACTGTCCGGCCGCGTCGCGCTGGTCACCGGCGGTGCGTCGGGCATCGGCCTGGCCACCGCCCGGCTGCTGCACGAGCACGGCGCCGACATCGTCATCGCCGACCTCGACCTGGCCCGCAGCGAGGAGGTCGCCACCGAGCTCGGCGGCCCGGACCGGGCCGTCGCGGTGCGGATGGACGTCTCCGACGCCGCCGCGGTCGCCGCGGCGGTGCAGGAGGCGGTGCTGCGGCTGGGCGGCATCGACATCGTGGTGAACAACGCCGGGTTCGTGAAGCCGGGCTCCCTCGAGGACACCACCCTCGCTGACTGGGACGCCCAGTTCGCCGTGATGACCCGCGGCAGCTTCGTGGTCACCCAGGCCGCAGCCCGGGTGCTCCGCGGCCAGGGCCTGGGCGGCGACGTGATCAACATCTGCTCGAAGAACGCGGTGTTCGCCGGGCCGAACAACCTGGCGTACTCCTCGGCCAAGGCCGCGCAGGCCCACATGGTGCGGCTGCTGGCCACCGAGCTGGGGGAGGACGGCATCCGGGTCAACGGCATCAACCCCGACGGCGTGGTCCGCGGCTCGGGCATCTTCGCCGGCGGCTGGGGCGCCTCCCGGGCGAAGACCTACGGCGTCGAGGAGGAGGACCTGGGCAAGTTCTACGCCCAGCGCACCGTGCTCAAGGAGGAGGTCCTCCCCGAGCACGTGGCCGGCGCCGTCCTCGCGCTCACCAACGGCACCCTGGCGGTGACGACCGGGCTGATCGTCCCGGTCGACTCCGGGGTGGCCGCCGCGTTCCTGCGCTGACCGTCCGGAGCCCCGCCCCGGGGCCGGGCTCCGGACCTCGCGAGGCCGAGCTGACGCACCACCTGTCGCACGCCCCGTCCCGGGGCACAGAGGAAGGAGTCCCATGCCTGTCACCCACGGTGTCCACGCCCTGGTCTGGACCGGAGGCTGGTCCCCGGAGGAGGCCCGCCGGGCCGTCGCCGCCAGCGCCGAAGCCGGGTACGACCTGATCGAGATCGCCCCGATCGACCCGACCGGGTACGACGCCGACCTGACGGCGAGACTGCTGCAGGAGCACGGCCTGCAGGTGAGCGCCTCGCTGGGCCTCGGCGAGGACACCGACGTGTCCAGCGAGGACCCCGACACGGTGGCCCGTGGCCGGGAGCGGCTGGCCACCGCCCTCGGAGTGCTGCGGGACAGCGGCGGGACGACGTTGTGCGGAGTGCTCTACTCCAAGCTCGGCAAGTACCACGCGCCGGCGACCGAGCGCGGTCGGGCGAACTCCCAGGAGGCGATCGCCTGGCTGGCGGACAAGGCCGCCGCGTCGGGGATCACCCTCGCGCTGGAGTTCTGCAACCGGTACGAGACGAACGTCCTCAACACCACGCAGCAGACGCTGGAGTTCATCGCCGCGGTCGGCCGGCCCAACGTGATGGCGCACCTGGACACGTACCACATGAACATCGAGGAGCACTCGTTCACCGAGGCGGTGCGGGCGGCCGCAGCGGCGGGGCGACTGGGCTACGTGCACGTCGGGGAGTCCCACCGTGGGGCCCTGGGCACCGGCTCGATCCCCTGGGCGGAGTTCTTCGGCGCCCTGGACGAGGTCGGTTACGACGGCATCGTGACGTTCGAGTCGTTCTCCTCGGAGGTCGTGCACCGGACGCTCTCCAACGACCTGGCGATCTGGCGCAACCTGTGGACGGACAACCACGCCCTGGCCCGGGACGCCCTGGCGTTCACCAAGGCCGGGCTGGCCGGGGCGGCGGCGCGGCGGGGCGCGCCGGGCTGAGGCGGGTGCCGGGCTCCTATGGGGTCAGCGGGTGTGCCGGACCCGGTCCTCCGCGGCCTGCCACGCGGCCTCCTGGCACGGGGTGGGGTCGTGCCGGACGACCTGCTGGGTGGCCCGCAGCAGCGTCCGGAGCTCGGCGAGCCCCCCGCTGAGCGCGCCCCCGGCGCGGGCCTGGACCAGCACGTTGCCCAGCGCCGCCGCCTCGACGGGCCCGGCCAGCACCGGCAGCCCGCAGGCGTCGGCGGTGAGCTGGCACAGCAGCGTGTTGCGGGCGCCGCCGCCGACCAGGTGGACGACGTCCACCGACCGACCGGAGAGCTCGGCCGCCTGGCGCACCGTGCGCCGGTAGGCCAGCGCCAGGCTGTCCAGGATGCAGCGGACGGTGGCGGCCTGGCTCTGCGGCGGCGTCTGCCCGGTCTCCCGGCAGACCTCCGCGATCCGGGCGGGCATGTCACCGGGCGGCAGGAAGCGGTCGTCGTCGCAGTCGACGACCGCGCCGAACGCCGGCTCCCGGGCCGCGGCGTGCAGCAGTTCGGTGAGGTCGGCCGGCAGGCCGGCCGACTGCCAGGTGCGCAACGACTCCTGGAGCAGCCACAGCCCCATCACGTTCCGCAGGTAACGGACCGTTCCGTCCACCCCGAGCTCGTTGGTGAACCCCGCCTCCCGGCTGGCCTCGGTGAGCACCGGGTCGGGCAGCTCCACACCGACCAGCGACCAGGTGCCGCAGGAGACGTAGGCGAAGCGCTCGGACTCCGCCGGCACCCCGACCACCGCAGAGGCAGTGTCGTGCGAGCCCACCGCCGTCACCGGCACCGGCCCGGTCAGCCCGGTCTCGGCGAGCACGTCACCGGTGAGCTCACCGAGCCGGTCCCCGGGTTGCCGCAGCGGCGGGAACAGCTCGTGCGGGAGGCGGAGCCGGTCGACGAGGTCGGTCGACCACTGCCGGGTGGTGGCGTCCAGCAGCCCGGTGGTGGACGCGTTGGTGAGCTCGGCCCCGACGGCGCCGGTGAGCCAGTACGCCAGCAGGTCGGGGACCAGCAGCGCGTGCCGGGCCAGCCCGAACCCGGCCAGCTGCCGCATCGCCGCGAGCTGGAAGACCGTGTTGAACGGCAGGTGCTGCAGGCCGTTGACCCGGTAGAGCTCGGCCGGTGACACCAGTTCGTGCACCCCGGGGACGGCGGTGGCGTGCCGGGCGTCCCGGTAGTGCACCGGGTTGCCCAGCAGCGCGCCGTCGGCGTCGAGCAGCCCGACGTCGACCGCCCAGCTGTCGATGCCGACGCCGTCCAGTGGCCCGACGTCCCGGCCGGCGGCCCGCAGGCCGTCGAGCACCCCGGCGTAGAGCGCCAGCACGTCCCAGTGCAACGTGCCGGCGACCCGGACCGGCCGGTTGGCGAACCGGTTGACCTCGTGCAGCTCCAACCGCCCGGGGCCGACCCGCCCGACCATGACCCGCCCACTGGAGGCCCCGAGGTCGACAGCGGCGAGCGTCAGCTCCCGACCACCGCCCCCCGCAGCGGCAGAGATGGCCATTTCTGTCGACTTCGTCAGCGGAGGAAGGCGGCGGCGACGCCGGAGTCGACCGGGACGTGCAGCCCGGTCGTCCGGGTGAGCTCGCCGCCGGTCAGCGCGAAGACCGCGTCGGCGACGTGGTCGGGCAGCACCTCGCGCTTGAGCAGGGTGCGCTGGGCGTAGAACTGGCCCAGCTCCTCCTCCGGCACGCCGTAGACCGCGGCGCGCTTGGCCCCCCAGCCGCCGGCGAAGATCCCGGACCCGCGGACGACGCCGTCGGGGTTGATGCCGTTGACCCGGATCTGGTGCTCGCCCAGCTCGGCGGCGAGCAGCCGGACCTGGTGGGCCTGGTCGGCCTTGGTCGAGGAGTAGGCGATGTTGCTCGGGCCGGCGAAGACCGCGTTCTTGCTGGAGATGTAGACGACGTCGCCGCCCATCCCCTGCTCGATCATGATCCGGGCCGCCTCGCGGGAGACCAGGAACGAGCCCTTGGCCATCACGTCGTGCTGCAGGTCCCAGTCCTGCTCGGTGGTCTCCAGCAGCGGCTTGGAGATCGACAGCCCGGCGTTGTTGACCACCAGGTCGACCCCGCCGAAGGCCAGCACCGCCGCCCGGAACGCCGCGGCGACCGCCTCGGCGTCGCTGACGTCGGCGGCCACGCCGATCGCGACGTCGGTCGAACCGATCTCGGCGGCGGCGTCGGTGGCCTTGGCCAGGTCGAGGTCGGCGACGACGACGCAGGCGCCCTCGGCGGCCAGCCGCTGGGCGATCGCCTTGCCGATCCCGCTCGCCGCGCCGGTGACCAGCGCGACCCGGGTGGCCAGCGGCTTGGCCTTCGGCATCCGGGCGAGCTTGGCCTCCTCCAGCGCCCAGTACTCGATCCGGAACTTCTCGCTCTCGTCGATCGGCGCGTAGGTGGAGACCGACTCGGCACCGCGCATCACGTTGATCGCGTTGACGTAGAACTCACCGGCGACCCGGGCGGTCTGCTTGTTCGCCCCGAAGCTGAACATGCCGACGCCGGGCACCAGCACGATCGCCGGGTCCGCGCCGCGCATCGGCGGGGAGTCCGGGCTCGCGTGCCGGGAGTAGTAGGCCGCGTAGTCGGCGCGGTAGGCCTCGTGCAGCTCCTTGAGCCGGGCCACGACGTCCTCGACCGGGGCGGACGCCGGCAGGTCGACCACCAGCGGGCGCACCTTGGTGCGCAGGAAGTGGTCGGGGCAGGAGGTGCCCAGCCCCGCCAGCCGCGGGTGCTCGGCGGAGGCGAGGAAGTCCAGCACGACGTCGGAGTCGGTGAGGTGCCCGACCTGCGGCTTGTCGGTGCTCGCCAGGCCACGGACCACCGGGAAGAGGGCAGCCGCCTTGGCCCGGCGCTCGGCCTCCGGCAGCGCCTCGTACCCGGGCAGCGGCGCACCGAAGGGCTGGGGACGGCCGCGCTCGGCGAGGAACTGCTCCGCCGTCCGGATGATCTCCAGCGAGTTGGCCTCGCACTGCTCGCTGGTGTCGGCCCAGGCGGTGATGCCGTGGCCGCCCAGGACGGCCCCGATGGCCTGCGGGTTCTTCTCGGCGATCTCGGCGATGTCCAGCCCCAGCTGGAACCCGGGACGGCGCCACGGCACCCAGACGACGCGGTCGCCGAAGCACTCCCGGGTCAGCGCCTCGCCGTCGGCCGCGGTGGCCAGCGCGATGCCGGAGTCGGGGTGCAGGTGGTCGACGTGCGCGGCACGGACCAGCCCGTGCATCGCGGTGTCGATGCTCGGCGCGGCACCGCCGCGACCGTGCAGGCAGTAGTCGAACGCGGCGACCATCTCGTCCTCGCGGTCCACGCCGGGGTAGACGTCGACCAGCGAGCGCAGCCGGTCCAGCCGGAGCACCGCCAGGCCGGGCTCGGTGAGGGTGCCGAGGTCGCCGCCGGAGCCCTTCACCCAGAGCAGCTCGACCGGCTGCCCGGTGACCGGGTCGGTGTCGGTGCCGGCGGCGGAGGTGTTGCCGCCGGCGTAGTTGGTGTTCCGCGCGTCCGCGCCGAGGCGGTTGCTGCGGGCGAGCAGGTCACTGACCAGGGGGTTCGTCATCTCGTCGTCCTCCAGCTTCTTCAGGCGCCCCAGGAGGCCTGCTGGCCTCCGACGCGCTCGGTGGCGATCTGCTCCTGGTGCCCGGAGGCGGCGTAGGCCCGGTAGGGGTCGGCGGGCAGGCCCTTCGACTCGCGCAGCTCGGCGAGCAGCGGGCGGACGTCGGTGTTGTAGGCGTCCATCAGCGCGCCGTTCGCGCCGAGCACGTCACCGGACTGCTGGGCGGCCCGCAGCGCCTCGCGGTCGACCAGCAGCGCCTTGGCGGTGGCCTCCTGGACGTTCATCACCGAGCGGATCTGGCCGGGGATCTTCGGCTCGATGTTGTGGCACTGGTCGAGCATGAAGTTGACGCCGGAGTCGGGGCGGAGCGCGTCGGCCCGGACGATCTCGTTCATGATCCGGAACAGCTGGAACGGGTCGGCCGCGCCCACGATCAGGTCGTCGTCCCCGTAGAAGCGGGAGTTGAAGTCGAAGGCGCCGAGCCGGCCCACCCGCAGCAGCTGGGCGACGATGAACTCGATGTTGGTGTTCGGCGCGTGGTGGCCGGTGTCGAGCACGACCTTCGCCTGCTCCCCCAGGGCCAGGCAGTGCAGCAGCGAGGTGCCCCAGTCGGGGATGTCCATCGTGTAGAAGTACGGCTCGTAGAACTTGTACTCGAGGATCAGCCGGTGCTCGGGGTCCAGCTCGGCGTAGATCTGCTGCAGCGACTCGGCCAGCCGGTCCTGCCGGTCGCGGATGTCGTCCTGGCCCGGGTAGTTGGTGCCGTCGGGCAGCCAGATCTTCAGGTCGGTGGAGCCGGTGGCCCGCATGACGTCGATGCACTGCACGTGGTGGGCCACGGCCTTGGCCCGCACCGCCGGGTCGGCGTGGGTGAGCGACCCGAGCTTGTACTCGTCGGCCTGGAACAGGTTCGAGTTGATCGCGCCGATCGAGACGCCCTCGTCGGTGGCGTGCTGGGCCAGCTTCGTGAAGTCGTCGACGAGGTCCCACGGGATGTGCAGCGAGACCCGGGGGGCGACGCCGGTGTGCCGGTGCACCTGGGCGGCGTCGCTGATCTTCTCGAACGGGTCCCGCGGGACGCCGGGGGTGCTGAAGACCTTGAAGCGGGTGCCGGCGTTGCCGAACGCCCAGGAGGGCAGCTCGATGGTCTGCTCGGCGAGGGCGGCGAGGGCCTGGGCGCGCAAGTCGGTGGTCACGGGGTCTCTCCGTTCGTGGTGGTGTGCTCCCCGGCCGCCCGCAGCTGGGCGTCGAGGTCGAAGACGAGGTCGAGCGAGGACTTGCCGCGGCCGTCCCCGGTCTCGAAGAAGGGGGCCATCTCGGCCTCCCAGCGGGCGCTCACCTCGGCGGCGTCCACGGCGGCCTGGGCGGCGTCGAGGTCGTCGGTGACGACGGTGCCGACGAGCAGCCCGTCCGCGCGCAGGAAGAGTTGATAGTCGCGCCAGCCGGCGTCGCGGAGCGCGCGGAGCATCTCCGGCCAGACGGCGGCGTGCCGCTCGCGGTACTCCTCGAGCCGGTCGGGCCGGACCTGGAGGGTGAAGCAGACGCGGGGCACGAGCCCTCCTCGCTGAAACGATTCACAAGGTGCTGTGGGCCACAGTAGGATGCTGCGTGCGAGCGGTCAACGGGCCGACCGGGAACCGAGGGGGCAGCGCTGACCGCCAGCATCCGGGACGTCGCCGTCCACGCCGGCGTCTCGGTCGGCACGGTCAGCAACGTCCTCAACCGGCCCGACACGGTCAGCCCCGGGACCCGGGAACGGGTGCTGAGCGCGATCACCGCGCTGGGCTTCGTGCGCAACGAGTCGGCCCGCCACCTCCGGGCCGGCCGCAGCCGCACCATCGGGCTGGTGGTGCTGGACATCGCCAACCCGTTCTTCACCGACGTCGCCCGCGGGGTCGAGGAGGTGGCCAACGCGCAGGGGCTGTCGGTGATCCTCTGCAACTCCGACGGCCGGCCGGCCAAGGAGGCCGCCCACCTCGACGTGCTCACCGAGCAGCGGGTGCGGGGCGTCGTCCTCACCCCGACCGCGGAGCTGTCCCCGCAGATCGAGACGCTCCGGCAGCGCGGCGTGCCGGTCGTGCTGCTCGACCGCCGCGCCCCCGGCCCCGACCAGTGCGCCGTCGCCGTCGACGACGTCCTCGGTGGCCGGCTGGCCGCCGACCACCTGCTCGAGCGCGGGCACCGCCGGATCGCCTTCATCGGCGGCCCGGGCGGCCTGCCGCAGCTGCAAGAGCGCTACCGGGGGGTCGTCGCCGCCGTCCGCGAGGGCACTGGCTCCGACGACGCCCTCACCGTGGTCACCCCGGACACGCTGACCGTGGCCGGCGGCCGCGAGGCGGCGTCCCACGTCATCGGGCTGCCGACCGGCCTGCGCCCCACCGCCGCGGTCTGCGCCAACGACCTGCTGGCGATGGGCGTGCTGCAGGAGATGGTGCGCCAGGGGGTCCGGGTGCCCGACGACTTCGCCATCGTCGGCTACGACGACATCGACTACGCCGCAGCCGCCGCCGTCCCGCTGACCTCGGTCCGCAAGCCCCGCCAGGAACTGGGCCGCCGCGCGGCGGAGCTGTTGCTGGACGAGGCTGCGGGCGAGGGCCACCAGCACGACCAACCCGTCTTCGAGCCGATGCTCGTCGTCCGCGAGTCCAGCATGGTCCGGCGACTCCGCCCGACCGTCGCGAGCTGAGAGGAGGAGCCGCCCGTGAAGGTCGCGCTCTTCGCCACCTGCCTGGTGGACACCCTGACCCCCTCGGTGGCCCGGGCCACCGCCACGCTGCTGCAACGGCTGGGGCACGAGGTCGTCGTCCCGCCCGGGCAGTCCTGTTGCGGGCAGATGCACGTCAACACCGGCTACCGACGGGAGGCGGTGCCGATCGTCGCCAACCACGTGCGGGCCTTCGCCGGCGCGGAGGCGATCGTGGCGCCGTCGGGGTCCTGCGTGGCCTCCATCCACCACCAGCAGGCCGCGGTCGCCCGCCGGGCCGGTGAGCACCGGCTGGCCGACGAGGCCGAGGAGCTCGCCGGGCGCACCTACGAGCTGTCCCAGTTCCTGGTCGACGTGCTCGGGGTGACCGACGTCGGCGCCTACTACCCGCACCGGGTCACCTACCACCCGACCTGCCACTCGCTGCGGCTGCTGAAGGTGGGCGACCGGCCCTACCAGCTGCTGCGGGCGGTGCGCGGGCTGGAGCTGGTCGAGCTGCCCGACGCCGAGCAGTGCTGCGGCTTCGGCGGCACCTTCGCGGTGAAGAACGCCGACACCTCGACCGCGATGCTCACCGACAAGATGGCCAACGTCCTCGGCACACACGCCGAGGTCTGCACCGCCGGGGACGCCTCCTGCCTGATGCACATCGGCGGCGGCCTCTCCCGGCTCCGGGCCGGCACCCGCACGGTCCACCTGGCCGAGATCCTCGCCTCGACGGAGGAAGCCGTGACCCCTGATCAGCACACCGCCCCGGCGGTGTCCGCATGACCGCCACCGTCCCCCCGAAGGCACCGACCTTCCTCGGCCTGCCCACCGCCCCCCGCGGCGTCGGCCACCTGCGCGGCGACCAGTCCTTCCCGGACGCCGCCCGCGGGGCGCTGCGCGACGGGCAGCTGCGGGCCAACCTCGGGCACGCCACCAGCACGATCCGCGGCAAGCGGGCCAAGGTGGTCGACGAGCTGCCCGACTGGGCGCAGTTGCGCGAGGCCGGCCGGGCGCTGAAGACCGCCACGATGGCCCGCCTCGACGACCACCTGGAGGAGCTCGAGCGCCAGGTCACCGCCCGCGGCGGCGTCGTCCACTGGGCCCGGGACGCGAACGAGGCGAACGAGATCGTCACCCGGCTGGTGCAGGCGACCGGCACGTCCGAGGTGGTCAAGGTCAAGTCGATGGCCACCCAGGAGATCGGCCTGAACGAGGCCCTGGAGGCGGCCGGGCTCGACGTCTTCGAGACCGACCTGGCCGAGCTGATCGTGCAGCTGGGGGAGGACAAGCCCTCGCACATCCTGGTGCCGGCGATCCACAAGAACCGGGCCGAGATCCGGGAGATCTTCGCCCGCACCATCCCCGGCGTCGACCCCGACCTCACCGACGACCCCCGGCAGCTGGCGATGGCCGCCCGCACCCACCTGCGGGAGCGGTTCCTGCGCGCCCGGGTGGCGGTGAGCGGCGCGAACTTCGCCGTCGCCGAGACCGGCACGCTCACCGTGGTGGAGAGCGAGGGCAACGGGCGGATGTGCCTGACCCTGCCGGAGACGCTGATCACCGTCATGGGCATCGAGAAGGTGGTGCCGACCTGGCGCGACCTCGAGGTCTTCCTGCAGCTGCTGCCACGCTCCTCCACCGGCGAGCGGATGAACCCCTACACCTCGACCTGGGCCGGCGTGACCCCCGGCGACGGGCCGCAGGAGTTCCACCTGGTGCTGCTGGACAACGGCCGCACCGCGGTGCTCGCCGACGAGGTGGGCCGCGAGGCGCTGCACTGCATCCGCTGCTCGGCCTGCCTGAACGTCTGCCCGGTCTACGAGCGGGCCGGCGGGCACTCCTATGGCTCCGTGTACCCGGGGCCGATCGGCGCGGTGCTCTCCCCGATGCTGACCGGGGTGGAGGACAACGCCTCCCTGCCGTTCGCCTCCTCACTCTGCGGCGCCTGCTACGACGTCTGCCCGGTGGCGATCGACATCCCGTCGATCCTGGTGCACCTGCGCGCCGAGCACGTCGAGGCGCAGGAACGGCCGACGGCGGAGGCGGTCGCCTTCCGCGGCCTCGCGAAGGTCATGTCGCACCCGCGGCTGTGGCACCTGGCCCAGCGGGCCTCCCGGCTCGGCCGGCTGATCGCCCGCGGGAGGCCCACGTTGCCCAACGCGCTGCCGCCGCCGGTCTCCGGCTGGACCCGCAGCCGCGACCTGCCCACCCCGCCGAAGGAGACCTTCGTGGAGTCCTGGGTCCGGGAGCACGGGTCGTGACCGGGCAGGGCGCCACGTGTCGACGTTCCACGTGCAACACGACAGGAGGACGACGGTGAGCGCACGCGAGGAGGTGCTGTCCCGGGTGCGCCAGGCCCTGGGGGCGGACCGGACGGCGCCGGAGGAGGTGGTCCGCGACTACCGGCTCACCGACGGCCGCCCGGCGGGCGACCCGGCGCTGCTGGAGCTGCTGGTCGAGCGGGTGGAGGACTACCGGGCCACGGTGCTGCGCTGCGCCCCGGCCGAGGTCGGCGCCACCGTCCGGGCCGCCCTGGACCAGGGGCTGGGCAGCGGGTGGTCGGCCGGCGACGTCGTCGTCGCCCCGGGACTGGCCGAGGACTGGCGGCCGGCCGGCTGCGACGTGGACGACGACCGGCCGGCGGTGCAGCTCGCCGACCGGGCCGCCTCGGTCACCGCGGTGGCGGTGGCGGTCGCCGAGACCGGCACCCTGGTGCTGGACGGCTCCCCGGCCTGCGGCCGGCGGGCGCTGTCCCTGCTGCCGGACTGCCTGGTCTGCGTGGTGACCGCCGACCAGGTGGTGGGCAGCGTGCCCGAGGGGCTGGCCCGACTGGACCCGTTGCGGCCGCTCACGATGGTCAGCGGCCCGTCGGCGACCAGCGACATCGAGCTGCAGCGGGTGGAGGGCGTGCACGGCCCGCGCACGCTCCTGGTGGTGCTGGCGGGCTGACGGCGTCAGCCGTCGCGGGTGGGGGGCTCCCCCTCCGCGCGGGCGGCCTGCGCCTGTGCCGGGTCGTAGGCGCAGGCGTCACCGACCTCGGCGGCCGGGTCCGGCGCCGCCGGCGCGGCACCGGTCGCGCCGGCCGACGGCGTGGGGGACGGCGCAGCCCCGTCGTCGGTCGCGTCCTCCGTCGCGTCCTCCTCGGCCGGGGTGCTCGGGGCCGGTGAGGTGTCCGCGGACGGGGTGTCCGACGGCCCGTCCAGCGCCTGCTGCACCAGCGCGCGGATCCGGTCGTAGTCCGGGTAGGCCGGGTCGATCACCGTGTCGTCGAACACGACGCTGCGGATCTCGGCGTCCTTGACCTGGAAGGCCAGGTCGACGAGGTCGTCCAGCCGGGACTGCGGCACGTCGGTGGACACGATGTCCTGGGTCGTCGCGGCCAGCTGCTGGAACCGGCTGAGCAGCGTCATCGGGTCGGCTGCCTCGACGATCTCGCCGATCACGCACCGTTGGCGGTCCATCCGCTGGTAGTCGGAGAGGCCGAACCGGCCGCGGGCGAAGTCGAGGGCCCGGGCGCCGTCCATGTGCTGCTCCGGCCCCGGCTCGATGTAGTCGTCCGGCAGGATCCCGAGCGAGGGCTCGCCACCGATGGGCACGTAGTAGTTGACGTTCACGTCGATGCCGCCGAGCGCGTCGACCAGCCGGCTGAAGCCGTCCAGGTTGACCAGCACGAAGTAGTCGATCTCCAGGCCGAGGGCCTCGCCGACGCCGAGCTTCAGGAAGTCCGCGCCGGGGTCGTCGGTCGGGCCGAGGACGTCGGGGTACCAGGCCGGTCCGTTGCGATAGACGGCGTTCAGGATGGACTCGGCCTCGGACCCGGCGTCGAAGCCATCGGGGTAGACCTCGCCCAGCGGACTGTCCTCGGGGAAGGGGAGTTCCTGCAGGTTGCGGGGCAGGCTGAACAGCGTGGTGGCGCCGGTGTCGGTCTGCACGTTGGCGACGATCACCGTGTCGGTGCGCACGCCCTCGCGACCCTCGCCGCCGTCCCCGCCCAGCAGCAGGAAGTTGACCTCCTCCCGGTCACCGAACGGGTCGGGGTCGTCGGGGGAGTCGGTGACCGTGGCGCTGTCCCGGTCGGCGAACACGTTGTCGAGCAGCTGGGCCTGGGCGTCGGCGATCCGCACGGCCCACACGGCGGGCACGACCACCCCCGCGCACAGGGTCAGGACGACGACCGCGCCGACCACGTGCTGCCATGCGCGGGTGCGGCGTGGCAACAGCAGGGCGTAACCGACCAGGACGACGAGCAGCCAGGCCACCGCGAGGGCGACGATCCCGCCGATCACCCACCGCAGGGCCGCGGAGTCGACGGCCACGGCGATCACGTCGCGCAGGCCCGTCGTGGCCCCGTAGGCCACCCCACCGAGCAGCATCATGAACACGACGACGACGAGCGCACCGAGCCGGCGCCGCCCGGTGGCCAGGAAGGCGGAGCCGGGCACCAGGGCACCGAGCACGGTGAGCAGCAGGGCCGGGCCGAAGCCCCGGACGGTGTGGGGACCTCTCCGCCGGCCGTGCCGACCGCCCTGCACGGTCGCTGACTCGTCGCTCACGCGGCAGCCCCGTGCATCGCGGATCCGGTCATCCGGCCATGATCGCACCGTTTCGGCCTCGGATCACGGGTCCAGCGGACGGCTCCACCCCAAGGAAGAGCAGGTCGTGTCGCCGGTCACACCCCGATGTCTGGCCCGGCTCCCCCCGGGTACGGAAGGGTCAGACGCAACCGCGGTCGGCCACCGCCCGTCGGCACGGTCGCGTAGATCACGAGCCGTAGGTACGGACCGAGGAGGTCGATCGTGTCCCACACGTCGCGCGAGGCAGCACTGCTCAGCGAGCTCGAGCCGGTGGTGGAGGAGAACCTGAACCGCCACATCGGACTGGCGCAGGAATGGCACCCCCACGACTACGTCCCGTGGTCACAGGGGCGGGACTTCGCCTTCCTCGGCGGCGAGGACTGGTCGCCGGAGCAGTCCCGGCTGGACGAGACCGCCAAGGCGGCGATGTTCACCAACCTGCTCACCGAGGACAACCTCCCCAGCTACCACCGGGAGATCGCCACCCGCTTCGGCCGGGACGGCGCCTGGGGCACGTGGGTCGGCCGCTGGACGGCGGAGGAGAACCGGCACGGCGTCGCGCTGCGCGACTACCTCGTCGTGACCCGCGGGGTCGACCCCGTCGAGCTCGAGCGGGCCCGGATGGACTACATGACCTCCGGCTACGACTCCGGCGACAAGACCCCGCTCGAGGCGGTCGCCTACGTCTCGTTCCAGGAGCTCGCCACCCGGGTGAGCCACCGCAACACCGGCAAGGCCACCGGCGACCCGATCGCCGACCAGCTCCTCGCCCGGATCGCCAAGGACGAGAACCTGCACATGGTCTTCTACCGGAACATCGTCTCCGCGGCGTTCGAGATCGAGCCCGACAAGACGATGCGGGCGGTCGCCGACGAGGTGATGCGCTTCGAGATGCCCGGCGCCACCATGGCCGGCTTCCGGAAGAACTCCGTGCTCATCGCCAAGGCCGGCATCTACGACCTGCGGCTGCACCACGACGAGGTCATCCAGCCCGTGCTGCGCGCGTGGAAGGTGTTCGAGCGCACCAACCTGGGGCCGGAGGGCGAGCAGGCCCGCGAGGAGCTGGCCCAGTTCCTGGTCGGCCTGGACGCCCAGGCAACCAAGTTCGTGGAGAGCCGGGACCGGATGCGCGCCCGCGTGCAGGCCCGCCAGGACACCCCGCTCACCCCACTCCCGCAAGCCTGAGGAGGGTCGCGGCCTAGGCTCGGCACCCGTGCGCCTGGCCACCTGGAACGTCAACTCCATCCGCAGCCGCGTCGACCGGGTGGAGGCATGGCTGCAGCGCAGTGACGTCGACGTCCTGGCGCTGCAGGAGACCAAGTGCAAGGACGAGCAGTTCCCGGAGGAGCGGTTCCGGGCGCTGGGCTACGACGTCGCACACGTCGGCCACTCGCAGTGGAACGGCGTCGCGCTGCTCTCCCGGGTCGGGCTCAGCGACGTCCAGGTCGGCTTCCCCGGCATGCCCTCGTGGTCGTCGAAGGAGGGCGTGGAGCCCGCCCAGGAGGCCCGTGCGCTCGGCGCGGTCTGTGGCGGGGTCCGGGTGTGGAGCCTGTACGTGCCCAACGGCCGCACGCTGACCGACCCACACCTGCAGTACAAGCTCGAGTGGCTGGAGGCGCTGCGGGTGCACGCCGGCGGGTGGCTCACCGAGGACGCCGAGGCGCAGGTCGCGCTGGTCGGCGACTGGAACATCGCCCCGCAGGACGACGACGTCTGGGACATCTCGGTGTTCAACCAGTCCACGCACGTCTCCGAGCCCGAGCGGGCGGCGTTCCAGGGCGTGGTCGAGGCCGGCTTCACCGACGTCGTCCGGCCGTACACGCCCGGGCCGGGGGTCTTCACCTACTGGGACTACACCCAGCTCCGCTTCCCCCGCCGCGAGGGCATGCGCATCGACTTCGTGCTCGGCTCGCCGGCGCTGGCCCAGCGGGTCACCGGCGCCCGGATCGACCGCGAGGAGCGCAAGGGCAAGGGCGCCAGCGACCACGCTCCGGTCGTCGTCGACCTGGCCGACTGACGCAGCCCACTCGCGGTCCGGCGCCCGTACCGGCGTCGGCGAAGGCGGCAGGTTCAGGCTCAGGCGAGACGGTTCCGCGGAACCGTCCCGCGCGACTGAGCTGCGGTTCCTGTCAGTGGCCTCCACTACGTTCGAACACATGATCGATGCACTGGTCACTCCCCTGCCGCTGCCCGTCGTCGCCCCTGCCGTCACCGAGCCGATCGAGCCCCTCGAGCCCCTCGACTCACTGGGTGATCGGATCTGCGCCGGTGCAGTGCAGCTGGCGGCGGCCACGGCGTCCTGGTTGCGATTGGTCGCCGAGTTCGACGAGCGGGAGGGTTGGGGAGGCGTCGGCATCACCTCGTGTGCGCACTGGCTGGCCTGGCGGTGCTCGCTGACGCCGGGGACGGCCCGGCAGCACGTCCGGGTGGCGCGGGCACTGCGTGGGCTGCCCCTCACCAGCGCCGCCTTCTCCGCCGGCCAGCTCTCCTACTCGAAGGTGCGCGCGCTGACCCGGGTCGCCGAGCCGGGCACCGAGGCAGAGCTCGTCGAGTTCGCCCGGCACGCCACCGCCTCCCAGGTGGAGCGCACCGTGCGGGCCTGGCGCCGGGCCGACGACGTCGACGCGGGCCGGGTCGCCGACCGGCGACGGTTCTCCTGGTGGACCGAGGACGACGGGATGGTCTCGGTGCAGGTGCGGATGGAAGCCGAGCAGGGCGCCGAGTTCCTCGCCGCGATCGAGTCACTCGCCGAACGGGACGCCCGCCGGGAACGGGCCGCCCGCCGCCGCGCCCAGGCCGCCCTGCCCGGCGGTCCCGAACCGGCTGGGGACGGCGAGGCGGCCCCCACCGGCGTCCCCGCCGTGGAAGGACGTGCCGCCGGAGATGCCTCGGCCGAGGACGAGGTGGAGCCGCTGGCGGTGACCACCGAGCGCCGATGCCGAGCGATGACGCAGCTGGCCGCGGCAGCGGCCGACGCCGACCGCCGCGCCGGGGACCCGCCCCGTCGCGAGGTGGTCGTCGTCGTGGACGCCTCGGTGCTCGCCGACGACGAGGCCGCCGGGCGGGCCGCGTTGGAAGGCGGTCCGGCCCTCACGCCTGCGCAGGCGCGTCGGCTGGCCTGCGACGCGGCCGTCACCGCGATCGTCACCGACGGTCCCGAGGTGCTGGCCCAGGGCCGGTCGCGGCGATACGCCACCCGCGCCCAGCGCCGCGCACTGCTGCTGCGCGACGGCGGCTGTGCGCGACCTGGCTGCGAGGAGACGCGGCCGGAACGTCTGCACGCCCACCACCTGCGGCACTGGCTGCACGGCGGCCGCACCGACGTCTCGAACCTCGTCCTGCTCTGCGACGTCGACCACGGGCTCGTCCACGACCACGACCTGGCACTCAGCCGGCGCGGCGGCCGGCTGGTCGCCGTGACCCCGGACGGCGGGCGCCCGTGGTCCGGCACGGGGGAGCGGTCCCGCGGGACCGCCCCCGACGGGCTGATGTCACTGCTCCCGTCCCCGCAGCTGCTGCCCTCGGCCCTCCCCTCCGACGGCGAGCGGATGGACCTGCGGCACGTCGTCTGGGCGCTGATGGCACATCGCGACCTCGTCCGGCGACGCGCCGCCTGAGCGGAAGGACGGCCGTCCGGGGGCCGTTGCACCAGGCGATGCCCACCGCGCGCACCGCTCCCGCCAGCTCCCCGCTCGCCGCCGCCCCGTTCGCCGTTCGACCCGTCACGGCTCCCACGCCGACCCGGCTGTGGACGCCGTCCCGGGTCCTCGTCACCCGTTCCGCGGCCGAGCGCCCGTACGGGCAGCGGGTGCTGGCCCAGCTGGAGGCCGCAGGGGTCAGCGACGTCGAACTGCTGCGCGGCGACCGGCTGCCCGCCCTGCGCGGCGACGGCGACCGGGCGGCGTTCATGGCGGCCAAGCAGACGTTGGCACTGGTGGTGCCGCCGCCCTCGCTGCGCCGGCTCCAGCCGATCGCCCCCTCGGCCGACTGGCGGTTCGATCTGGCGCAGGGCTGCCCGGCGCACTGCCAGTACTGCTACCTGGCCGGCTCGCTGTCCGGGCCGCCGATCACCCGGGTGTACGCCGACCTCGACGAGGCCCTGGCGGGCCTGGACGGCTACGTCGGGCACGGCACCGTCACCTCCGGGTCCGCTGCCCGCGCCGGCGAGGGGACGACGTTCGAGGCCTCCTGCTACACCGATCCGCTCGCCCTGGAGCACCTGACCGGCGGGCTGGCCACGGCGATCAGGCACTTCGGCACCCACGACTGGGCCGGGCCGGTGCAGCTGCGGGCGACCACCAAGTTCGACGACGTCGCCGGCCTGCTCGACCTGCCGCACGGCGGCCGGACCCGGCTGCGCTTCTCGCTGAACGCCGCCTCGGTGGCCCGCCGCTTCGAGGGGGCGACCTCGCCCGTCGCCGGCCGCATCGCCGCCCTGGGCGCGGTCGCCGCCGCCGGCTACCCCGTCGGCCTGACCATCGCGCCGATCATGCCCGGCGAGGGTTGGCGGGAGGAGTACGGCCAGCTGTTGCACGACGTCGCCGCGGCGCTCCCCGGCGGTACCGACCTCACCGTCGAGTGCATCACCCACCGGTTCACGCCGGGCAGCAAGGCCACGCTGACCGACTGGTACCCGCGCACGAAGTTGGAGATGGACGAGGCCACGAGGACCACCAAGCGCGGGAAGTTCGGGGCCGTGAAGCACGTCTACCCGCGCGACACGATGGGCGAGCTGCGGAGCTGGTTCGAGGGCGCGATCGCCGACCGGCTGCCCGGCGCCCGGCTGCTCTACTGGACGTGAGGCAGGGCCGAGCGCTCAGCGGGGGCGGTGCTGGACCAGGCCGACCGGCACCGGGCCGGGCCAGACGGCCTCGAGCGCCTCGGCGGTCTCCTCGCGGAGCTCGGTGGCGGCGCCGAACGTGCACACCCGGACCGGGCCGCCGTCGGGCCCGGCCTCCAGGACGTCGGCGACGACGACGGTGATGTTGTCGGTGGGCGGCCCGGCCAGCGCGGCGTCCCGCAGGCGCGCGGCGGCCTCGGCGGGCGTGCCCTCGGCGGCCAGCAGGTCGCACAGCAGCGCCGGCGGGACGACGTCGGACAGCCCGTCGGAGCAGACCATCACCCGGTCACCGGCGCGCGCGTCCAGCCGCAGCACGTCGACCGCGGCGACGTCGTCGTCCGCACCGTGCAGCGCCGCGTAGACCGCCGACCGCTGCGGGTGCACTTTCGCCTCGGCGGGCGTGAGCGAGCCGGCGTCGATCAGCGCCTGCACCAGGGTGTGGTCGGTGCTGACCTGCCGCAGCTCGCCGTCCTGGAGCAGGTAGCCGCGGGAGTCGCCGATGTGCAGCAGGGCCAGCCCCTCGGCATCGACGTGCAGCACGGTCATCGTGGTCGCCATCGTCCGCAGCCGCGGGCGCTCGGTGTAGGCCGCCCGGATCCGCTCGTTCGCACTGGCCACGATCCGCACCGGGTCGTCCGCGCCCTCGCCGGTGCTGCCGTTGGCCAGCGGGGCCAGCCAGTTGACCACCAGCGAGGAGGCGACCGCGCCGCCGACGTTGCCGCCCACCCCGTCGGCGATGGCGATCAGCTGGGGACCGGCGACCGCGGAGTCCTGGTTGTCCGGGCGGGGGCCGCGGGTGGAGACGGCAGCGCTGTCGAGCACGAGCACCTGCCGTCACCTCCTGTCCTCACCGACCGACCGGCCTGCCCTGCGAACGCAGCGGTCGCCGAACGGTAGATCACGCACCCCGGGGCCGCCCACGAACACGGCGGGCGCGGTCACCTACCGTTCGTCCTCGTGCTCGTCCTGCTGCCGCCGTCGGAGACCAAGCACCCCGGCGGGGACGGCGCCCCGCTGGACCTGAGTGCCCTGGGCACCCCGGAGCTGAACCCCCTGCGCGAACAACTGGTGACCACGGTGGTGTCGCTCGCCGGCGACGTCCCGGCCGCCCGGGCGGCGCTCGGCCTCTCCCCCGCCCAGGACGGCGAGATCGCCCGCAACGCCGCGCTGCGCACCAGCCCCACGATGCCGGCGATCGAGCGCTACACCGGCGTGCTCTACGACGCCCTGGACGTGCGGTCCCTCACCCGCGCCCAACGCCGCCGGGCCGCCGGGCGACTGGCGGTCGGGTCGGCGTTGTTCGGGCTGCTGCGCGCCGACGACCCCGTCCCCGCCTACCGGCTCTCCGCGGGCAGCTCGCTGCCCGGGCTGCCGACGCTGCGGTCGCTGTGGAAGCCGGTGCTCACCGACGTGCTGACCGGCGTCGACGACCTGGTGGTCGACCTGCGGTCCGGGGCCTACGCCGAGCTGGCCCCCGTCCCGGGCGCGGTCACCGTGCAGGTGCTCAGCGAGCGCCCCGACGGCACCCGGGCGGTGGTCAGCCACTTCAACAAGGCGCACAAGGGCCGGCTGGCGCGGCTGCTGGCGACCACCACGGCCGAGCCGGACTCCGTCGTCCGGCTGCGCGCCCTGCTGCGCCGGGCGGGGTTGCACGTGGAACACGACGGCCGCACCGAGCTGACCCTCGTCGTCCCCGCAGCCGCAGTGACCCGCTGACCGAGGTTCCTCAGCGCTGAGAGACCCAGTACGGTCGCCGGGGTGAGCGACCTCGATGAGCTGTGCACCCGTCCGGCGACCGAACTGGTCGCGCTGGTCCGCGACCGGGAGATCTCCGCCCGGGAGCTGATGGACGCCCACCTCGACCGGATCGAGCGGCTGAACCCGGAGCTCAACGCGATCATCACGCTGGACGCCGAGGGCGCCCGGGCCGCGGCCGACGCCGCCGACGCCCGGCTCGCCGCCGGTGAGCCGGTCGGTCCGCTGCACGGCCTGCCGGTCGCGCACAAGGACACCCACGCCACCGGGGGCATGCGCACCACCTGGGGCTCACCACTGCACGCCGAGACGGTGCCGGCCCGCGACGAGCTGGTCGTCGCCCGGCTGAAGGCGGCCGGGGCGATCCGGGTCGGCAAGACGAACGTGCCCGAGTTCGCGGCCGGCTCGCACACCTTCAACACCCTGTTCGGCGCCACCCACAACCCCTACCGGCACGGGCTGTCCGCCGGCGGTTCCTCCGGTGGCGCGGCCGCGGCGCTGGCCGCGGGGCTGGTGCCGATCGCCGAGGGCAGCGACATGGGCGGCTCGCTGCGCAACCCGGCGGCGTTCTGCAACGTCGTCGGCCTGCGGCCCACGCCCGGCCGGGTGCCGAGCCACCCGACGGCGATCGGCTGGTCACAGCTGTCGGTGCAGGGGCCGATGGGCCGCACCGTCGGCGACGTGGCGCTCGGGCTGTCCGCGCTGGCCGGCCCGGACCCGCGGGTGCCGATCTCGCTGACCGACCCCGGCCCCCCGTTCGCCGCACCGCTGCCGACCGAGCTGACCGGCCTGCGCGTCGCCTGGGCCCCCGACCTGGGCGGCCAGGTGCCGGTCGACCCGGCGATCACCGCAGTGCTCACGGAGCAGCTCGGGGTGTTCCGCGACCTCGGCGCCACCGTCGAGGAGGACTGCCCGGACCTGGCCGGCGCCGACGAGGCGTTCGGCGTGCTGCGGGCCTGGCTGTTCGAGGCGAGCTTCGGCGCCCTGGTGCGGGAGCACCCGGACCAGGTGAAGGAGACGATCCGCTGGAACGCCGCCCGGGGTGCAGCGCTGACCGGCGCCGACGTCGGCCGCGCGGAGGTCGCGCACACGGCCCTCTTCGAGCGGGTCGTCGCGTTCTTCGAGCGCTTCGACGTGCTGCTCGCCCCGACCACCCAGGTGCTGCCGTTCCCGGTCGAGCAGGAGTACCCGACCGAGGTCGCCGGCGTCCCGCAGGAGGACTACCTGGGCTGGATGCGCTCCTGCACGCTGATCTCGGCGACCGGGTGCCCCGCCCTGTCGGTGCCCGGTGGCTTCACCCCGGACGGGTTGCCGGTGGGTCTCCAGGTCATCGCCGCACCGCGGGCCGACCGGCGGGTGCTGGAGGTCGGGCACGCGTTCGAGCAGGCCACCGGCTTCGGCCAGCGCCGTCCGGAGCTCTGACCCGCCGGGTCGAGCCGGGCGGCCTGACGTTGAGCCGTGCCCCGGCGCGGCTCAACGTCCGCTGGCGCGGCTCACCCCCGGGCGAGGCCGCCGCCGGCGTCAGTCCTGGCTCGACGGGGCCACGCGGTAGGCACCGTCGGTGCCGGCGACCCCGGCCGGGCGGTGCGCCCGGGCGACCATGACCTTCTCGTGCCGGCGGGCGAAGACCACCGTGCCGACGAGGAAGAGCCCGGAGACCACCAGGACGAGGGCGGTGAAGGCGTTGGTGAACGGCAGCTCCACCCCGGCGAGCACCAGCGCCCCGACGGCGACCAGGGCGAGGGCGGCGAGGACGGCGCCGACGGCCCGCCACGGGCTGCGGCCGACCTCCTCGACGCCCGCCACGGCCTTGTCCTGGGCGTAGTCCAGCGGCTTCTTCGCCCAGGCGAACCGGGTGGCCAGCACCGCCAGCCCGGCGGCGACGAGCACGAACCCCGGGCCGGGCAGCACCAGCAGCGCGATGCCGGCGAGGGTCAGCAGTCCGCCCAGGGCGGCGATCACAACGGTCTTCACGGGCCGGTTGTGCCCCACCGACCGGTGCTCCACTCATTTTCCTTGGCGTGTCGCGAGCAGGCGGGGCCTCAGCGGCGGCTGCGCAGCCCCCGCAGCGTGCGGACGGCGACCAGCAGCTCGGCCAGCTCGTGCCGGTCACCGCTGGCCAGGTCGGTGAGCTGGGCCGCCGCCCGCTGCTGGGCGACGTCCCAGGCGTCGACCCACCGCTCGACCAGCTCGGGCGCGGCCTCGCCGTCGGAACGCCGCAGGCCCAGCACGTCGCCGGTGAGCGTCGCCTGCTCGGTGGCCAGGTCGTCGCGCAGGCTCGCCCGCGCCATCGACGGCCAGCGCCGGTCCCGGGGGAGCCCGATCACCAGCTCGCGCAGCGGCACCAGGCCCAGCCGCTCGGCCAGGCACTGGGACACCTGCGCCGCCAGCGCGATGGGGGCGCCGGTGTCCTCGGCCACCACCGCCAGGTCCAGCGCGGTCGGCAGCAGCGGCGCCGCAGCGACCTCGGCGGCCAGTTCCGGCGCGACGCCGGCGGCGCGGAGCTCCGCGGCGCGCTCCGCGTAGGCCTCGGCGTCGGCCCCCAGCAGCCAGCCGGGCAGGCCGCCGCACACCTCGGCGACCGGCCCGGCGAACCGCTCGATCACCGGGGTCAGCGTGGCCGCCGGCTCCGCGGTGAGCTCGGGGATCCGGAGCAGCCAACGGGTGGTCCGCTCGGCCAGCCGGGTCGCCTCGGTGCGCAGCCGCACCTGGGTGGCGGCCGGCACCCGGTTGTCCAGGTCGCGCGGGGCGTCCCACAGCCGGTCGACGTCGAACACCGCCCGGGCGACGGTGTGCGCCCGCACCACGGCCGCGACCGGGGCGCCGGTCTCCTCGCCGAGCCGGAACAGCCCGGTGACCCCGGCGGTGTTGACCGCCCGGTTGCTCAGCACCGTGGCGACGATCTCCCGGCGCAGCGGGTGGCTGTCCAGCGCGGCGGGGAAGCGGGCGCGCAGCTCGGTGGGGAAGTAGTCCTGGAGCAGGTCGGCCAGCGCCGGGTCGTCGGGCAGACCCGAGTCCAGCACCGCGTCGCCCGCCTCGATCTTGGCGTAGGCCAGCAGCACGGAGAGCTCGGAACCGGTCAGGGCGTGGCCGTCGCGACGCCGCTCGGCGATCGCCCGGTCGTCGGGGAGGGCCTCCACCGCGCGGTCCAGCCGGCCGGTGCGCTCCAGCGCGCGCAGGTACCGCTGGTGGGCATCGAGCAGGCCGCGGCTCGCGGCGCTCTCGGAGGCCAGCGCGGCGTTCTGCGCGTAGTTGTCCCCGATGACCGCTGCGGCGACCTCGTCGGTCATCGCCTCCAGCAGCCGGGCCCGGCCGTCCGGGTCCAGCCGTCCGTCGTCCACCACCCGGTTCAGCGCGATCTTGATGTTGACCTCGTGGTCGGAGGTGTCGACACCGGCGGAGTTGTCGATCGCATCGGTGTTCACCCGCCCACCGGCCAGCGCGTACTCGATCCGTCCCCGCTGAGTCAGGCCCAGGTTGCCGCCCTCGCCGACCACCCGGACCCGCAACTGGCCGCCGTCGACCCGCACCGCGTCGTTGGCCTTGTCGCCCACGTCCAGCGCGCTCTCCCCGGCGGCCTTCACGTACGTGCCGATCCCGCCGTTGAACAGCAGGTCGACCGGGGCCAGCAGGACCGCGCGCACCAGTTCGGGCGGGCTCAGCGCGTCCACGTCGTCGGCCAGCCCCAGCGCCGTGCGCATCGGCGCGGACACCGGCACCGACTTCGCCGTCCGGGGCCACACGCCCCCGCCGGGGCTGATCAGCGAGCGGTCGTAGTCGGCCCAGGAGGAGCGCGGCAGCTCGAACAGCCGCCGGCGCTCGGCGAAGGACACGGCGGCGTCCGGGGTCGGGTCGACGAAGACGTGCCGGTGGTCGAAGGCGGCCACCAGCTGGAGCTGCTCGGACAGCAGCATGCCGTTGCCGAAGACGTCACCGGACATGTCGCCGATCCCGACGACGGTGACCTCCTGGTTCTGCACGTCGACGCCGAGCTCGCGGAAGTGCCGGGTGACCGACTCCCACGCGCCGCGGGCGGTGATGCCCATCGCCTTGTGGTCGTAGCCGACCGAGCCGCCGGAGGCGAACGCGTCGCCCAGCCAGAAGCCGCGCTCGATCGCCACCGAGTTGGCCAGGTCGGAGAACGTGGCCGTCCCCTTGTCCGCGGCGACCACCAGGTAGGTGTCGTCACCGTCGTGCCGGACGACCCGCTCCGGGGGGACGACCGCGCCGTCCTCGAGGTTGTCGGTGAGGGCAAGCAGCGCGCCGATGAACTGGGTGTAGCGGGCCTTGCCCTCGGCGAGGACCTCGTCGCGGGGGGCGCCCTCACCGGGGCCGCGCAGCACCACGAAACCGCCCTTGGCCCCGGTCGGCACGATCACGGTGTTCTTCACCGTCTGCGCCTTGACCAGGCCCAGCACCTCGGTGCGCAGGTCCTCGCGCCGGTCGCTCCAGCGCAGCCCGCCGCGGGCGACCGCACCGAACCGCAGGTGCACGCCGAGCACCTGCGGCGAGCTGACCCACACCTCCCGCGCCGGGCGGGGCTCAGGCAGGTCTGGGACGGCGGAGGGGTCGAGCTTGAGCGCCAGCGGGGCACCGTCGGTGAAGACGCCGGCCGTGTACGCCGTCGTCCGCAGGGTCGCCCGGACGGCGGCCAGCAGCGAGGACAGCACCCGGTCGGCGTCCAGGGAGGCCACCTCGCCGATCGCCGCGGTCAGCGACTCGACCAGGGCAGTGGTGCGCGCCTCGCGGCCGGCCGAGCGGTCGGGGTGGAACCGGGTCTCGAACAGCGCGATGAGCCGGGCCACGATCCCCGGGTGCGCGGCCAGGGTCTCCTGCACGTAGGACTGGCCGAAGGGCAGCCCACCCTGGCGCAGCCACTGCACGTAGGCGCGCAGCACGGCCACCTGCCGCCAGGTCAGCCCGGCCAGCAGGACGAGGGAGTTCAGCGCGTCGTCCTCCGCCCGGCCGGCCCAGACGGCGGTGATCGCGTCGGTGAACCGCTCGGGCAGCGTGCCGGCGAAGGGCACGTCGGTGGTCGGCGAGGCCAGGCCGAAGTCGTACACCCAGGCCATCGGGGCGCCGATCCGGTCCACCTCGTACGGCCGCTCGTCGAGCACGTCGACGCCCATGTGCTGCAGCACCGGCAGCACGTCGGACAGCAGCAGCCGCTCCCCCACCCGGTACACGGTCAGCCGGCGCTCCCCCTCCGGCCCGGACGGTGCGCGCAGCCGCAGGTCCAGCCCGCCGGGGGCCAGCCGGTCCAGCCGGGCCAGGTCCTCCACGGCCACCTGGGCCGGGAACTCCTCCTGGTAGGCCGCCGGGAAGGCGTCGGCGACCCGGGCCAGCAGCCGGGGGGCGTCGTCGCCGTGCCGGGCGACGAGGGCGGCGGTCAGGTCGTCGGTCCAGCTGCGGGCGGCCGCCGCCAGGGCCTGCTCCAGCGCCGGGACGTCGACGTCGGGCAGCGACGGGCCGCCCCGCCGGCTCACCGGCACCCGGACGATGAAGTGCAGGCGGGTGAGCACCGACTCGCTGGACCGGACGGTGAACTCCACGTGGGTGCCGCCCAGGTGCTCCAGCAGCAGCCGCTGCATGGTCAGCCGGACCTGCGTGGTGTACCGGTCGCGGGGCAGGTAGACGAGGGCGGAGAAGAACCGGCCGAACGGGTCGCGGCGCAGGAACAACCGGGTCTGCCGGCGTTCGCGCAGGTGCAGCACGGCCAGCGCCACCGGGAGCAGCTCGTCGACGTCGACCTGCAGCAGCTCGTCCCGCGGGTAGGTCTCCAGGACGTCGAGCAACTGCTTGCCCGAGTGGCTGTCGGCGGGCACCCCGGAGCGTGCCAGGACGGCGTCGGCGGTCCGCCGGACCAGCGGCACCTCCCGGACGCTGCTGGTGTAGGCCTCGTTCGGGAACAGGCCCACGAGCAGGTGCTGGCGGCCACGGCTGCCCGGTGAGTCGCTGGGCAGGTCGACGACCACCAGGTCCAGCCAGGCCGGGCGCTGGACGGTGGAGCGGGCGTCGCCCTTGGTGATCCGGACCCGGCGAGCAGCGCCCGCACCCGGCGCGGCCAGCCCGGCCGGCGCCACCGAGGTGGCGCGCGCCGGGGAGCTGCGCAGCACGCCGAGCTCGGAGCCGGCGACCACGTCGACCGCCGGCTCCGCGGCGTCGCCGACCAGCTCGACGGTGCGGGCGCCGAGGAAGAGGAAGTTGCCGCCGGCCAGCCAGCGGAGCAGCGCCGCGGCCTCGGCCGGGTCGTCGGCGGGGTGGCCGGCGTCCGCGGGGGACGGCAACCGGTCCAGCGCGTCGGCGATCTCCCCGGCCCGCCCGGCCAGGGCCGCGGCGTCGGTGTGTGCCCGGCGGACGTCGTCCAGCACGGCACCGATCCCGGCCAGCAGGTCGGCGGCGGCCTCCTCGTCGACCTGCCCGGACAGCACGACGGACATCCAGGACTCGGCGATGGCGTCGGCCCCGCAGGTGACGGCGTCGGCGCTGTCGCAGAAGGCGACCAGCTCCCCGTCGGCGTCCCGGCGGACGACCACGACCGGGTGCACGACGTGGTCGGGAGCGATGCCCTGCCGGGTCACCTCGGCGCTGACGGAGTCGACGAGGAACGGCATGTCGTCGACGACCACCCGGAGCACGGCCCGCCCGCCTTCGGTGCGGTGGACGTCGACGACCGGGGTGCCGGGCCGGCGGGAGGCCGCCAGCCGGAGGTGCCCGAGCGCGAGGGCGGCCAGCTCGGCGGGGTCGTGGCCGACCACCTCGGCGGCCGGCTCTCCGGCGTAGAAACGGTGCAGCAGCACCGGGGCGTCGGCCGGCTCGACGCCGGCCGGGAGGGCGCCCTGGGCGGTCAGCAGCTCGCCGGCGGCGGTGGCTGCCTGGTCCAGCAGCCGGCGCTTCTCCTCCTGCGCCGCCTCGAACGAGGCCATGTCGACCCGGGTGTCGACCAGGCCGTCGACGGTCCCGTCGCCGCTCTCGCCACCCGGGGCGGCCGGGAGGCGGTCACCCCCCGGACCGGCCGGGGTGCGTGCGGACCGATCGGACTCCGAACCGAGACGAGCCATGCTCACCGACGCTAGTGGCCGCGCACCTTCAAGGGCAGCACCAGCTCGGCGATCCAGCTGAAGAGGGCGATGAGGAACCCGCCGAACAGGGCGGCGAGGAAGCCGTCCACGGTGAACCGGTCGGACAGCACCGCGGTGAGGCCGAGCATCGCCGCGTTGATGACCAGCAGGAACAGGCCGAGGGTGAGGATCACGAACGGCAGCGCCAGCAACCGCACGATCGGCCCGATGATGGAGTTGACCAGCGCGAACAGCAGCGCGACCCAGAGGTAGGTGCCGGTCTCGCCGAAGAAGCCGGTGGGGTTGCCGATCACCTCGATCCCGTCGACGAGCCGGGTCACGGCGTAGATGATCGCCGCCAGCACGACGACGCGGACGGCGAACTTCCCGATCGTGGCCACGGCGGCACGGTAGCGCCCAGCGATCACGTTCCGTGGGACTCGCGCCGTATGACCGACTCTCGTGCCGCGGCTAGACATCCGTAGACGATCCTGACAGCGGTACATGCCACGCTATCCGGTGGGGAACAATCGAGCGCCCCGGGCGTTGTGGTGGATGCCGGTCCGGTCGGACCCCCGGGCTCCACCCCCCTCGTCGCCTCGTGCGACCACTCGCCGAGAGGCGCCCGCCCGGATCGGTCATCGCGCGCCCCGTCGGGAGTCGGCTCCCGGCGGGGCGCTGCGCTGGGAGACTGCGGCGGTGACCAGTGCGCCGACGCAGGACCCAGCCCCGGCGCCCCGCCGACCGGGCCCTGGGCCGCGCCGCCTGCCCGCCCGGACCGCGCGCCGCGCCCTGCTCCTGGTCGCCCTGATCGCCGCCGGCTGCACCGTCGCCCTCACGGCCGACCTCCCCGAGGTCGCCACGCTCCGCGACTGGCTCCGCGACGTCGGCCCCCTCGGCTGGGCCGCCCTCGCGGTCGGCCTGGCGCTGGCCACGCTCGCGCCGGTGCCCCGCACGGCGCTCTCCCTGCTGGCCGGCGTCCTCGCCGGGTTCTGGGGCGGGCTCGCGCTGGCGCTGACCAGCGGCGTCCTCGGCGCCGCCGCCGGGTTCATGGTCGCCCGCCGGCTCGGCCGGGAGGCGGTCACCCGGTTGGCCGGGCCGCGGCTGGCCCGGGTCGACGCCCGGCTGTCCGAGCGCGGGTTCCTCGCGGTGCTGGTCGGCCGGCTGACGCCGATCGCGCCGTTCACCGTCGTCAGCTACGCCGCCGGGCTGTCCGGCATGCGGTGGCGGGACCACCTGGCCGGCAGTGCACTGGGGCTGGTGCCGGGCACCGTGCTGCACGTGACCATCGGGGCGACCGTCGGCTCGACCGACCGGGACGGCGGGGTCCCGCTGCTGGCGAGCCTGGTGCCGCTCACCCTGGCCCTGGTGGCGATCGGCGTGGTCCGCGGTCGCCGACGGGCGGCAGGCGCCCGACAGCCCGAGGCCTGACGCCGACCCTCTGATTCGAACGCACGTTCGAACGACGTGGTAGCGTGACGTCCGTCGGGGAGCCCTCTGCCGCTGTATCTGTTCGTCTACCGCTGGCACTAGACAGCAGCAGACGCGGGTCGAGACGGCGGTCGATGCCGTCGTCTAACGGTTTCTACCGCTGCGGCAAGACAACCGCATAGGGTGCTCGACATGGATCCCGTGCGGAACCCCTACGCCCCCGGCGCCGGGCAGCGCCCGCCCGAGCTGGCCGGCCGGGACACCGAGCTCTCCGCTTTCGACGTCGTCCTGGAGCGGATCGCCCGCGGCCGGCCGGAGCGCTCGCTGGTGCTCACCGGGTTGCGCGGCGTCGGCAAGACCGTGCTGCTGAACCAGCTGCGCTCCGCGGCGATCACCCGCGGCTGGGGCACCGGGAAGATCGAGGCCCGTCCGGACCAGTCGCTGCGCCGGCCGCTGTCGGCCGCGCTGCACATGGCCCTGCGCGAGCTGCGGCACCCCGACCAGGAGTCCACCGACGCCGTCCTGGGCACCCTCAAGGCCTTCGCCCAGCGCCAGGCACCCGCCGACGCGAAGGTCCGTGACCGCTGGCAGCCGGGCATCGACGTACCGGCCAGCACCGGGCGCGCCGACTCCGGGGACATGGAGATCGACCTGGTCGAGCTGCTCAGCGACGTGGCCGGCCTCGCCGCCGACGTCGGCAAGGGCGTGGCGTTGTTCATCGACGAGATGCAGGACGTGCAGACCGACGACGTCTCGGCGATCTGCGCCGCGTGCCACGAGCTCTCCCAGCAGGGCTCGCCGCTGATCGTCGTCGGCGCCGGCCTCCCCCACCTGCCCGCGGTGCTGAGCGCCTCCAAGAGCTACTCGGAGCGGCTCTTCCGCTACCTGCGGATCGACCGGCTGGACCGGGACGCCGCCGACCGGGCACTGCTGGCCCCCGCCGAGCGGGAGGACGTCGAGTTCGACACCGAGGCGCTGGACGCCCTCTACGCCGCCGCCGACGGCTACCCCTACTTCGTGCAGGCCTACGGCAAGGTCACCTGGGACGTCGCCGCGGCCTCCCCCATCACCGCCGACGACGTCGCGATGGCCGCACCGGCCGCCGAGGCCGAGCTCGCGGTGGGCTTCTTCGGGTCCCGCTACGACCGGGCCACCCCGGCCGAGCGCGAGTACATGCACGCCATGGCCGAGCTCGGCGGGCCGAGCGGTGCCGCGGTGGGCACCTCCGACGTCGCGGTGTCGCTGGGCCGCAAGCCGGCCTCCCTCTCCCCCGCCCGGGACTCGCTGATCAAGAAGGGCCTGGTCTACTCCGCCGAGCGCGGCCAGATCGCCTTCACCGTCCCGCACTTCGGCCGCTACCTGCTCCGCCACGCCCCGGAGTAGTCCGGCACCCGATCGGGTCGTGTTCCACGTGCAACCTCACCGCCGGGACGGCAGGGTGGCCGGGTGAGCACTCCTGCCGACGCCCGCTCCCCCGAGGAGATCACCGTCCCCGTCGAGGGCGGCGAGCTCGCCGCCCTGTACTGGGCCGCCGACGCCCCCGGAGCACCGCTGGTCGTGCTGGTGCACGGGATCACCGGGAACGCCGCGGTCTGGGGCCCGGTCGCGGCCGCCCTGGCCGGCGAGTGCGAGGTGGTCGCGCCCGACCTGCGGGGCCGCGCCGGCAGCGCCGGGCTCCCCGGCCCCTACGGCCTGTCGGTCCACGCCGCGGACGTCGCCGCGCTGCTCGACCGGTTCGGCGCCGACTCCCAGGCCGGTGCCGACGCCGCCGTGCTCGTCGGCCACTCGATGGGCGGCTTCGTGGCCGCACTGGCCACCACCGGGGTGGCCCGGGACATGGTGCACGGGCTGGTGCTGGTCGACGGGGGCCTGCCCTTCGCCGTCCCACCGGCCGCGGACACCGACTCGATGCTCGGCGCGTTCCTGGGGGCGAGCCTGGACCGGCTGGACCGCACCTTCCCCGACCTGCCGGCGGTCCGGGACTTCTGGTCCGGACACCCGACGATCGGCCGGTGGGTCGACCACCCGCCGGCATCGGCGTTCTTCGTCCGCGACCTCACCGGCACCCCGCCGGAACTGCGCAGCGCGGTGGCGCACGAGGCGGTCCGGGTCGACGGCGCGGACATGCTCCGCAACCAGGTGGTGCTCGAGGCCACCACCGACCTCCCCGTGCCGGCGACCCTGCTCTGGGCGACCCGGGGCATGCAGGGCGAGGTGCCCGGCCTCTACGACGAGGTGCGGCTGGAGCCGATGCAGCTCGGCGAGGCTCATGTCACCGCCCGCGAGGTCCCCGACACCGACCACGACTCGGTGCTGTGGGCCGAGGAGGGCGTCCGGGCGATCACCGACGCGGTCCGCGAGGCGGCCGCGCGCGGCCGCTGACCGGCGCCCCGAACGCGACCAGGGGAGCGGGTCCGGCGCTCTCGCACCGGTCCCGCTCCCCTGGTCGCTGGGTCCTGCTGGTTCGTCGTGGCGGTCAGTGCGCCATCACGATGGACATGTTGCCCGAGCCGTAGCCGGCCACGTCGACCTTGAGGTCGATCCGGTTGAACGCCGCGGCCAGGCCGGCGATGTCCCCCGGGATCGGCTCCCCCGGCGCGTGCACCTTGTGCAGCTTCGAGTGGTTGACGCCCCCACCGTTGAACAGCGCGGCGGCGACGTTCACCACCTCGTAGACGACCTCCAGGTGCATCTCGGAGAGCTCGCCCTCGTCGATGGCGTCCTCGAGCCCGCCCTTGGGGAGCAGGGCCAGCGCCCCGGCGAGCCAGGCGGCGAGCCGGATGTCGACCAGGCAGAGGGCGGTGGTCGCCATCGTCGGGTCCACGTAGACGGCCACGGCCGGCTTGTCGTTGAGCGACACGGGATCGCCCGGGGCGACGGTGACGTCCTTGCCGAACAGCCCCTCCAGCAGGTCGCGGACGGCCTTGGGGTTGGGCAGCAGCGCCGGTGCGGGGGCGGTCATGCGATCACCCCGTCCAGGGCGTCCTTGAACGTGTCCTCGTTGAACGGCTTGGCGATGAGGAAGAGGGCGCCGGCGTTGGCCGCCTTCTCCCGCATCTCCGGGGAGCCCTCCGAGGTCACGAAGCCGAAGGCGACCTGCGAACCGGAGGCGCGCAGCGCCTCCAGGCACTCGATGCCGGTCATCTCGGGCATGTTCCAGTCCGAGAGGACCAGGTCGGGCTTCTCCGACCCGACCTTCTCGAACGCGTCGCGTCCGTCGACGGCCTCGACGATGTCGTGGTCGTCGTAGCCCGCCTGACGGAGGGTGCGGATCACGATCTGCCGCATGACACGGCTGTCGTCGGTCACCAGGATCTTCACTGCGGCACCTCAGTTCCGCTCGGGTGCAGCGCCTCGGTGGCGCCCTGCACGGTGATGGTCAGGCTCTGTCCGCGCCACTGACCGTTGACGCGGCAGACGTCGTCCAGCCGCCCGGTGGTGGGCGCGGAACCGATCTGGGGGAGGCCGAGGCTGGAGGGCCCCGGCAGGACGGACTTGATGTTGCCGCCCAGCACGTTGGCGAGTTCGCCGAGCGCGTCGGCGACGTCCTCGTCGTCCACGACCGTGGGCGGCCGGGTCATCAGGACGCTCTCGGCGAGCGCCTCGGCGGTGGCCGGCGCACAGGTGAGGACGACGGCGCCGTTCCACGGGCCGCTGATCGTCACCCACGCGCTGACCACCTCGGCCGGCGGTGCGACCGGGACGGGGACGAACGCCTCACCGTCACCGACCAGGGTCGGCCAGATCTCGTCGGCGATGCTCTGCACCGTCGCCGGGTCCAGCAGCGCGGTGATCGGCGGGGCTTCCTGCAGGGTCACGCGGACACCTCCTCGGGGAGCAGGCCGAGCAGCGCGAGCTTGTCCCGCATCGCGTCGGCGGTGAAGGGCTTGATCAGGTACTCGTGTGCCCCGGCGGCCAGCGCCTTGACGATCTGGCCGGTCTCGCTCTCCGTGGTGACCATCATCAGCGTCACCTGGCGGAAGTCGGGGTTGGCCCGGGTGGCCATGACGAACTGCAGTCCGTCCATCACCGGCATGTTCCAGTCGATACAGCACAGGTCCGGGACCCAGCCCTCGGCCTTCCCCGCGTGCAGCGCATCGAGGGCCTGCTGGCCGTCGCCGGCCTCACGCACCTCGTATCCGAAACTCTTGAGGATGCTGCCGACGATGCGCCGCATGGCGCGGGAATCGTCGATCACCAGAGCTCGCACGGTCAGACTCCCTTTCGCGGGCGGTAGGCGGAGCCGCGGCCGAGGACGACGCGCTCCCAGTTCTCGTCGACCCCGAGGGTGGTCTCCGCCGCACCGAGGAACAGCCACCCGTCGGGGCGCATGAGCTGGCGGACTCGGGTCAGGATCGCCTGCTTGGTGGCCAGGTCGAAGTAGATGAGGACGTTGCGCAGGTAGACCACGTCGAACGGGCCCATCCGGGGCAGCGGGGCGGCGAGGTTGCACTCGCTCGCGGTGATCATCCGGCGCAGCGCGGGGGCGATCTCCCACTCGTTGCCGCTGCGGGTGAAGTGCCGCACCAGCATCGTGGCCGGCAGGCCCCGGTTGACCTCCAGCTGGCTGAACCGGCCGGCGCGGGTGCGCTCCACCATCTGCCGGGACAGGTCGGTCGCGGTGATCGACACCCGCGTGGCGGCGTTGGGCAGCGCGTCGGCCAGCAGCATGGCCAGCGTGTAGGCCTCCTGCCCGCTGGAGCAGGCCGCCGACCAGATCTGCAGCCGCTCGTCGGGACGGCGGGCGGCCAGCAGCTGCGGCAGCACCGTGCTGGTGAAGGAGGTGAACGGGTCGCCGTCCCGGAACCAGGACGTCTCGTTCGTGGTCAGGGCCTCCACGATCCGCCGGGTGACCGCCGGGTCGGGGGTCTTGCGGACCGACTCGACCAGCTCGCTCACGCCGGAGAGGCCGCGCTGCTGGGCCATCGGCAGCAGCCGGGCCTCGACCAGGTACTCTTTGCCGGGCTGCAGGACGATCGCGCTCTCGCGGTGCACCAGCTGGCGCACCCAGTCGAAGCTCGTGGCGGTGAGGGTCATCGTCGGCCTCCCATCGGGGCAGCGGCCCGGGCAGCGGCGAAGCTGGCGGCCGGACGTGGGGTCGGGAGGAGCCGGACGATCGCCTCGGCGACCCGGCCCAGTGGCAGCACCTCGTCGGCGAAGCCGGCCTGGGCGACCGCACCGGGCATGCCCCAGACCACCGAGGTGGCCTGGTCCTGGGCGACGACCGTGCCGCCGGCGTCCCGGATCTGGCCGGCGCCGATGCGCCCGTCCGAGCCCATGCCGGTGAGCACGACGCCGAGCACGGCGCCGCCGTAGGCGGCCACGGCCGAACGGAAGAGGACGTCGACGGCCGGCCGGCAGAAGTTCTCCGGTGGCGCCTGGTTCAGCGCCGTCCGCTTGTTGGCCCCACTGGTGCCCACGGTCAGGTGGAAGTCACCGGGGGCGATGTGCACGGTGCCGGGCAGGAGCGGGCTGCCGTCGGTGGCCTCGACCACCGTGAGCGGGCAGAGCCGGTCCAGCCGCTGGGCGAACTGGCGGGTGAAGACGGGGGGCATGTGCTGCACCAGCAGCACCGGCACCGGGAGGGACGCGGGCAGCAGCGGCAGCACCTTGGTCAGCGCCTCGGGGCCCCCGGTGGAGGAACCGATCACGAGCACGGCCGGCTCCTTGGGGGCGCTGGTGCGCGCCACCGGCGGGCGGACGGCGACCGGCGCGGCGAGCGGGGCGGCCGCGGGGCCGCTGGTCTGCGGCCGGCCGGTCAGGGCCTTGATCTTGGGGATGAGCTGCTGACGCACGCTCTCCATCGACTGGGCGACGCTGCCGACGTTGGCCGGCTTGGTCACGTACTCGTTGGCACCGGCGGACAGCGCGTCCAGGGTCGCGGAGGCACCGCGCTCGGTCAGCGTGCTGAACATGATGATCGGGACCCGGCTGTACGTCTGACCGCCGGCCCGGCTGCGGATGGCGCGCACCGCCTCGATGCCGTTCATCTCCGGCATCTCGATGTCCATCGTGACCAGGTCGGGCTTGAGCTGCTCGAGCTTGGCCACGGCCAGCCGGCCGTTCGGCGCCGTGCCGACGACGGTGATCATCGGGTCCTCGGACAGCACGTCCGTCACGATCTTGCGGACGACGACGGAGTCGTCGACGACCATCACCCTGATCTGTTCCACGCGTTCCCCCGCAGCCGATGTGCCGGCCGGTGGGCCGCTCCAGACCTGTATCGGCATCCCGTGCCGGGCCTTGAGCGGATTCGGACGTGTCCTGCAGATCGAGCGGGATTCACCCCTCGAGGGGGAGGGACCTCCCGGTCACCGCGGCCCACGGGCCACCCAGCACGGCGAGGGACTCCTCGTCCAGCAGGTCGGCCATCGCCAGGCCCTGCACGCAGCCGGCCAGGGCGTTCCAGACGCCCTCGGCGCCGTCCCGGGGGGAGAAGCCGGCCTCGGCGAAGACCCCGACGGTCATGAGCTGGACGGCGGCCAGGGTGCGGGTGCGGCCGGAGACGTGCGCGGCCCAGGCGGCGCCGTGCATCGCCGCCGCCCAGGGACGTCGCTGGGCGCGCCCGGCGTCGACGGCCAGCCGCCACCGCCGGCGACCGGGCTCGTCCAGCCCGCGCAGCTCCTCGAAGAAGGCAGCGACACCGGGGGCGGCCGGCCCGAGGTCCGGTCGCGGACCGGGCTCCCAGGCGGTCGCGGTCGCGAACGGGCCGGTGAGCTCGGCCCGGGTCGGTGCGTCGAGCGCGTCCGCGGCCCACCAGCCGGTGGCGGCATCGGCCAGCACGTCGGCGGCCTGGGTCGTCACCGCCGGGTCGAGGTCGGCGACGACGGGGTGCTCCGGGCCGAGGACGTCGTCGCGCACCAGCCGCTCCAGGGCGGGGGTGTTGCCGATCGTGCCGCGTTCCAGCAGGGCGACCAGGCGGGCGGACCGGTCCTCGCCGGCCGGGGCGGTCAGGTCGCGCAGCTGGGGGACGCCGCCGGCGGCCAGCTCGTGGGCCCGGCGGGCGCGGACGGCGAGGGCCGCGCGCTCGTCGTCGGGGCGGCCCGCGGCGGGGTGTGCCGCGGCGATCCGGTGCAGGGTGGCGGCATCGGCACCGATGCCGGTCACCAGGACGTCGGCGACCTGGCCACCGGCGGGCAGACGGACGAGGTCGAAGCCGAGCGTCGCAGCGCTGACCAGGGAGTAGGGCACGTCGCCTCCAGGGAAGTGGTCAGGCCATCGTGCTGGCAGCCCGGGCCACAGCGCCACGCGGAGATCACCCGCTCGCAGGACAGCGAGCAGGCGACCTCCGCGCGTTGCTGCCGGAGGGTCAGTGCCCCATCACGTTCTGTCCAAACACGTTCCTCAGTACGTGAAGCGGGCCACACTCCCCCGCAGGTCACTGGCCATCCGGGACAGCTCGTCCACGGCCTGCCGGGTCTGCCCCAGCGCCTGGGTCGTCGAGCTGGCCGCCGCCGAGACGCCGGTGATGTTGGTGGCGATCTCCGTCGACCCGCCGGCGGCCTCCTGCACCGACCGGGACATCTCGTTCGTCGTCGCCGTCTGCTCCTCCACCGCACTGGCGATGGTCAGCTGGAAGTCGTTGATCGACCCGATCACCGCACTGATCCCACCGATGGCCTCGATCGCCTTGCCGGTGTCGCCCTGGATCGCCTCCACCCGACGCGCGATGTCCTCCGTCGCCCGCGCCGTCTCCTGCGCCAGCTCCTTCACCTCGTTCGCGACCACCGCGAACCCCTTGCCCGCCTCACCGGCACGCGCCGCCTCGATCGTGGCGTTCAGGGCCAGCAGGTTCGTCTGCTCCGCGATGGAAGTGATCGTCTTCACCACCGCCCCGATCTCCTTGGAGGAGATCCCCAGCTTCGTGATCGTCGCCGTCGTCGCCTCCGCCTCGCTCACCGCCGACGCCGCCACCCGCGCCGCCTCGTTCGCGTTCTGGCTGATCTCCCGGATCGAGGCACCCATCTGCTCAGCGCCCGCCGCGACGGTGGCCACGTTCCGGCTGACCTCGTCGGCGGCGGCGGAGACGACGCCGGACTGCGCCGAGGTCTCCTCCGCCGAGGAGGAGATCTGCGCAGAGGACGCCGACAGCTCCTCCGACGACGCGGCGACCGCATCGGCCGACGCGACGATCTCGGCGACCGTGTCGGCCATCGTCTGCGCGGCGGTGTTCAGCGCCGCGGACATCTGCCCCATCTCGTCCCGGCCGCGGACGGGCAGCCGCACGGTCAGGTCCCGCCCGGCCAGCCGCTCCAGCGCGGTCTGGATCTCCCGGACGCCGCGGACGATCCCGCCGGACACCACGGACGACAGACCGGCGCCCAGCAGCACCGAGGCGAGGGCCACCAGCACCATGTTGCGGACCATCGCCGACTCGGCCGCCTCGGCCGCGGCGCGCGTCTCCGCCACGCGGGCGTCCACGGAGGCGACCAGTTCGGTCATCGCCTGGTCCAGCACGTAGAACACGTCCCACTTGTCCCCGGTGGAGACCGCGTCGCCCTCGTCCAGCCGGCCCTGCGCCCAGAGCGCGAAGATCTCGTCGTTGAAGGCGCTCATCGCCGTCCAGTTCTCCTGGATGGTGTCGAGGCTGGCCCGGGCCTCGGCGTCGAGGAGGCCCCGGTCGATGGCGAAGAGCTCCTCGAACCCGGCTGCGCCGTCCTCGTAGTTGGGCACGTTGTCACCGTCAGGAGCGGCCGCGGTCGCCCCGCCGTCGACCCGCGCGCGCCAGGCGGTGATGTTCTGCCAGTTGGCCGCCCACAAGAGGTCGTACCGGGCGTCCTCGACGGCCCGCTGGACGCCCACGGCCGCCGTCGCCCGGGCGTTCAGGTCGCTCACCCGGTTCGACCCGGTGATCCCGGTGACCGCGACGGCTGCCAGGCCGATCAGCAGGACGGCGCTCAGAGCGAAGATGCGGGTCCTGATGCCCCGGTCGTGCAACCAGCCGCGGGCGCCGGCGCGCGTCGTCCTCTGGGTCGTTCCGGTCGTCCGGGCGAGGACGGATGGTGCGCTCACGAAGGGGCCTCCTGGGCTCGAGCTGGTCCGACCGGTCCATCGGTCGGTGGCGTGACGGGCCGCCACGCGTGGGGATCGTGGGGCGGGTGTGACTGGGTCCCGTCCGGCAGATCGTCGGGCAGCGGACCGACCCGGCCACCCATCCACCGTGCGTGTCGCGCCGCTGACCAGCAGAAAGGCCGGTGACCACCGTCCGGGAGCGACGAGTCGACATGCCGCACGGGTGACCGGGCCCGGGAACGCGACAGGGCCGCACGGACCTGAGGTCCGTGCGGCCCTGCTGTTCGGTGGAGCGGCGGATCAGAAGCTGAAGCGCGCGACGCTCCCCCGCAGGTCGCTGGCCATGCGGGACAGCTCGTCGACGGCCTGCCGGGTCTGCCCCAGCGCCTGCGTGGTCGAGGTGGCCGCCGCCGACACCCCGGTGATGTTGGTGGCGATCTCCGTCGACCCGCCGGCGGCCTCCTGCACCGACCGCGACATCTCGTTCGTCGTCGCGGTCTGCTCCTCCACCGCCGAAGCGATGGTCAGCTGGAAGTCGTTGATCGACCCGATGATCTCGCTGATCCGACCGATCGCCGACACCGCACCCGAGGTGTCGCCCTGGATGGCCTCCACCCGACGGGCGATGTCCTCCGTGGCCCGCGCCGTCTCCTGCGCCAGCTCCTTCACCTCGTTGGCGACGACCGCGAAGCCCTTGCCGGCCTCACCGGCCCGGGCCGCCTCGATCGTGGCGTTGAGCGCCAGCAGGTTCGTCTGCTCCGCGATCGAGGTGATCACCTTGATCACGTTGCCGATCTCCCGCGAGGAGTCACCCAGCTTCATCACCGTCGCGTTGGTCGTCTCCGCCTCCGCCACCGCCTGCGCCGCCACCCGAGCCGCCTCGTTCGCGTTCTGGGAGATCTCCCGGATCGACGCGCCCATCTGCTCAGCACCGGCAGCCACCGTCGCCACGTTCCGGGAGACCTCCTCCGCAGCAGCGGACACGACACCGGACTGCGCCGAGGTCTCCTCCGCCGAGGACGAGATCTGCGCCGACGACGCCGACAGCTCCTCCGACGCCGCCGCGACCGCATCCGAGGAGGCCACCACCGACGCCATCACCCCGCGCAGGCTGTCGATCGCCGCGTCCAGCGCCTGGCCCATCTGCCCCAGCTCGTCCCGGGTGGTCAGGCCGCTGGTCCGGGTCAGGTCGCCCTCGGCCAGGCCCTCCACCACGTGCTTGACCTTCGCGGTGGCCCGGGCGACGCCGGTGGCGACGAACCAGCCGAGGGCGAGCGCGATGCCGATGCCCACGACGATGAACACGATCGAGAGCGTCCGCTGCGCCTCGTAGTCGGTCCGGACGTCCGCGGCCGCCTGCTCGGCCTCCGCCGACTCCAGGTCCCGCAGCTCGCGGATGTCCCCCTCGGCCTCCGTGACCATGGGGGTGCCCTCCGCGGCGTTGCGGCTCATCCAGCCCGCGAAGTCCTGGGCCTGGGCGAGCGGGACCAGCACGTCCTGCTGGAAGTCGACGTACGCCGCGATGTCACCGGTCACCTCCTCGAGGAGGGCCAGCTTCTCCGGGTTCGCCGTCACCTGGCGGTAGGCGGCCGCCGCGGACTGGAAGTCGGTGCCCAGCGTCTCGATCGCGGCGATGTTCGCTGCCGGATCGGCCCCCAGGATCGTGTCGCGGAGGTTGACCCGCAGGTCCCCCACCAGCGCGTCCAGGTCCGCAGCCCGGGCCACGCCGAGCGTGTTGTCCTGGTACAGCTGTTCTGCCGAGGCCGCCGAGGCGCTGAGCGCCGTCATCCCCAGGATGCCGATGCCGGCGGCGACGACGCCGGCGAAGCCCGCCGAGGCGAGCACCTTGGTCTTGATGGCGCGGTCGCCCCACAACGAACCGGAGCGGGCCAGCGGGCTGACGGACATGTCGATCTCCTGAGCAATAGGCAGAGCAGCGGGAAGAGGGGGCGAGGGCCCACGGGACTGGCGATCACTGCCGCGCACAGTGATGCGTGGATCGGCGCGCCCACGAACCATTGTGATGGATCAGAGAATTGCTGGTACCGATTCGGCGAGCGTGTCCGATGGGGCGCAACACAAAGACAGGTGACCCATCGTGATCGACCACTTGTCGACTTCTCCGAGATTCCTCGCGGTCTCTTGGCGAGCTGCAGAACAGGAACGGCCGCCACCCTCCGAAGGGAGGATGGCGGCCGATTCCGGGTGGTCAGTAGGTGAACTGCGCGACGTTCGTGCGCAGGTCGCTGGCCATGCGGGAGAGCTCGTCGACGGCCTGCCGGGTCTGCGACAGGGCCTGCGTCGTCGAGGACGCCGCCGTGGAGACCCCGGTGATGTTGGTGGCGATCTCGGTGGAGCCGCCGGCGGCCTCCTGCACCGACCGCGACATCTCGTTCGTCGTCGCGGTCTGCTCCTCCACCGCCGAAGCGATGGTCAGCTGGAAGTCGTTGATCGACCCGATGATCTCGCTGATCCGACCGATCGCCGACACCGCACCCGAGGTGTCGCCCTGGATCGCCTCCACCCGACGGGCGATGTCCTCCGTCGCCCGCGCCGTCTCCTGCGCCAGCTCCTTCACCTCGTTGGCCACCACCGCGAAGCCCTTGCCCGCCTCACCGGCACGCGCCGCCTCGATCGTGGCGTTGAGCGCCAGCAGGTTCGTCTGCTCCGCGATCGAGGTGATCACCTTGATCACGTTGCCGATCTCCCGCGAGGAGTCACCCAGCTTCATCACCGTCGCGTTGGTCGTCTCCGCCTCCGCCACCGCCTGCGCCGCCACCCGAGCCGCCTCGTTCGCGTTCTGGGAGATCTCCCGGATCGACGCGCCCATCTGCTCAGCACCGGCAGCCACCGTCGCCACGTTCCGGGAGACCTCCTCGGCGGAGCTGGAGACGACGTTCGACTGCACGGAGGTCTCCTCCGCGGATGCCGAGATCTGCGCCGAGGACGCCGACAGCTCCTCGGCCGAAGCAGCCACGGTGTCCGCAGAGGTGACGACCGCGGCGATGACCGAGCGGAGCTTCTCCTGGGCAGTGCCGAGCGCAGCGGCCATCTGGCCCAGCTCGTCCTGCGAGTTGACCGCGGCCGGCCGGGTCAAGTCACCCTGGGCCATCGCGTCCAGCGAACCGCGGACGGCCTGAACCGTGCGGACCAGCTGCCGGACGACCAGGAGGGCGAGGCCGGCGGCGAGCAGGATCCCCGCGACGAGCGAGACCCACAGGGTGAACGTGGCCTGCTCCGCGAGGGCCTGCCCCGCAGCGGCGTCCTCCGCGGCATCCTCCGCCTGTCGCGTCTGCTCGGCGCCGAAGGCGTCGGAGGTGGCTCGAGCCATCTCGGCCATGGGCCCGCTGGCGACGGCCAGCGCGGCGGCGCCGTTCCCGGCGTCGGCCGCCGGCACCAGCTGCTGGTCGACGATCTCGTAGTAGGCCGTCAGCTGGTCCAGGACGGGGTCGAAGTCGCCGGGGTCGTTGAGGGTGTCCAGGTAGACCTGGGTCTGCTCCTCGACCAGCGCCCGCCGCTCCACCAGGTCACCCCGCAGGCCGGCCCGGGTGGCCTCGTCGGACAGGCCGTAGAGGTTGTAGCGCGCCCGGTCGCCCTGGAAGCTGCGCTGCAGCTCGTTGAGCTTCACCAGCGGTTCGATGCTGTCCGTCGACAACGTCTCGGCGGCATCGGCCAGGGTGCCGATGCGGTCCACCGCCAGGGTGGTCAGTCCGATCGACACCACACCCAGCAGGGCGAGCGTCGAGCCGATCTTGACGGCGATGGGCCGGTCGGTGAACCAGCCCGCCGATCGGGCCCGGGTGGCGGTGACGGACATGGGTGTCTCCTCGACTCGTGGAACGGGATGGGCGGCGACAACGGGCCGCACCGCCGCCTCGACCGACGATGCGCCAGAGCGCTCGGTCCGCATTCAGGATGGGGGTTCCGAGAACATCTGTTCCGACTCCGGGAAGTGTGTCGCGGAAAGTGTTGAAGAAAGTCCGGTCGTGCATTTTGGGCGTCTTCTTGTCGACATCCGGAAATGGTCGACGATGTGTGGACGACCGCCCCGGAGACGCCGACGGCCGGCACCTCTCCCGCGAGAGAGGTGCCGGCCGTGGGGTCGAACGGTGTCACCAGGTGAAGCGGGCCACGCTCCCCCGCAGGTCGCTGGCCATCCGGGACAGCTCGTCCACGGCCTGCCGGGTCTGCCCCAGCGCCTGCGTGGTCGCGGTGGCCGCCGCCGAGACCCCGGTGATGTTCGTGGCGATCTCGGTGGAGCCGCCGGCGGCCTCCTGCACCGACCGCGACATCTCGTTCGTCGTCGCGGTCTGCTCCTCCACCGCCGAGGCGATGGTCAGCTGGAAGTCGTTGATCGACCCGATGATCTCGCTGATCCGACCGATCGCCGACACCGCACCCGAGGTGTCGCCCTGGATGGCCTCCACCCGACGGGCGATGTCCTCCGTGGCCCGCGCCGTCTCCTGCGCCAGCTCCTTCACCTCGTTGGCGACCACCGCGAAGCCCTTGCCCGCCTCACCGGCCCGCGCCGCCTCGATCGTGGCGTTGAGCGCCAGCAGGTTCGTCTGCTCCGCGATCGAGGTGATCGCCTTCACCACCGCGCCGATCTCCTGGGACGAGGTGCCCAGCTTGGTGATCGTCTGGGTGGTGGTCTCGGCCTCGCTCACGGCCTGGGCGGCGACCCGGGCGGCCTCGTTCGCGTTCTGCGAGATCTCCCGGATCGAGGCACCCATCTGCTCGGCACCCGCTGCGACGGTGGCCACGTTCCGGCTGACCTCCTCCGCCGCGGCCGAGACGACGCCGGACTGCGCCGAGGTCTCCTCCGCCGAGGACGAGATCTGCGCCGAGGACGCCGACAGCTCCTCCGAGGCGGCCGCCACCGCGTCCGAGGACGCGGCGACCGAGGCGATCACCGCACGCAGGTGTTCCTGCGCCGTGCCCAGCGCGACCGCCATCTGGCCGACCTCGTCGCGGGAGGAGACGTCGGCGTCCACGGTCAGGTCACCGGTCGCCATGGCCTCCAGCGACGCCTGCACCCGCTGCAGCGGCCGGGACAGCGAACGCTGGGTGAGCAGGCAGATGACCAGGATCGCCACCAGTCCCAGGGCCGCGGCGATCTCGCTGGTGCGGGCCGCCTGGGTGATCGCGGCGTCCAGCTCGGCCTGGGCGACCGCGGACTCCGCGGCCAGCGCGTCCTTGGCCTCACCGACCGCCCCGTCGGTGAGGTCGTTGGCGGCCTGGATCTCCTCGAAGCGGGCCCGCATGGCGACCTGGTCGGCCACGGCCGCCTGCACGAACGTCGTCAACCCTTCCTGGTAGTCGCCGAAGGTCGACTGCACGGCCGTCGCGGCCTCGGCGCTGGCGCCGGTCAGCGGGACGTCCCGGAGCTCGTCCAGCAGCGCGTCCGCCGTCGCGACGTCGTCGGTCACGTCGACCAGCTGGTCGGCGGGAGTGGGGCTCACCAGGGCCTTGAGGCCGTCAACCTTCAGCTCACTGGCCCGGGTGTCCAGCTGCAGCACCAGCTCGGCCGCCTCGTCCAGCTCCGCCAGGTGCGCGCTGGCGTCCCGGACGGTGGCGTTCGAGGTCAGCGTCGCGGTCAGCAGGGCCCCGAAGGCCAGGACGACGACGCCGATCATGAGGCCGAACTTCACGGCGAGCCGGCGGTCGGCGAACCAGCTCGACGGGCCGGTCGGGGCGGGGGAGCGCATGGCGGGTCTCCAGATCAGGAACGGCGGTGGGTGTCCGAGGCGGGTGGAATCGATTGCACCCGTTCCAGAGAGGTGCCGCGTTCTCCGGATCGGTGGGGGAGCCCAGCTCCTCGGACCGGCCGGACCGGATCGTCCTGGCATTTCCGAGGGTGTTTCACCCGCCATGGTGGAGGATCCGGTAATCCCCGGTCTCGCCACAGGCTGCGTGTCGCGGAAAGGCGCTGAGAATGCTCGGCGACCGTTCTCGGATGGCCCTTTGTCGACTTTGTGATGGGGTCGGGAAATGACCGCGGCCGCCGCCTCGCCCGGGGAAGGGGGCGAGACAGCGGCCGCGGAAGTCGTGCGGTTCAGACCTCTCGGGAGGAGAGGCGTCAGTAGGAGAAGCGGGCCACCGTCGTGCGCAGGTCGCTGGCCATGCGGGAGAGCTCGTCGACGGCCTGCCGGGTCTGCCCCAGCGCCTGCGTCGTCGAGGACGCCGCCGTGGAGACCCCGGTGATGTTGGTGGCGATCTCGGTGGAGCCGCCGGCGGCCTCCTGCACCGACCGCGACATCTCGTTCGTCGTCGCGGTCTGCTCCTCCACCGCCGAGGCGATGGTCAGCTGGAAGTCGTTGATCGACCCGATGATCTCGCTGATCCGACCGATCGCCGACACCGCACCCGAGGTGTCACCCTGGATCGCCTCCACCCGACGGGCGATGTCCTCCGTCGCCCGCGCCGTCTCCTGCGCCAGCTCCTTCACCTCGTTCGCGACCACCGCGAAGCCCTTGCCCGCCTCACCGGCACGCGCCGCCTCGATCGTGGCGTTGAGCGCCAGCAGGTTCGTCTGCTCCGCGATCGAGGTGATCACCTTGATCACGTTGCCGATCTCCCGCGAGGAGTCACCCAGCTTCATCACCGTCGCGTTGGTCGTCTCCGCCTCCGCCACCGCCTGCGCCGCCACCCGAGCCGCCTCGTTCGCGTTCTGGGAGATCTCCCGGATCGACGCGCCCATCTGCTCAGCACCCGCAGCCACCGTCGCCACGTTCCGGGAGACCTCCTCCGCAGCAGCGGACACGACCCCGGACTGCGCCGAGGTCTCCTCCGCCGAGGACGAGATCTGCGCCGAGGACGCCGACAGCTCCTCCGAGGCGACAGCGACCGCATCGGACGAGGCGACGACGGAGGCCATCACCGAGCGGAGGTTGGTCTGCGCGGCGGCGAGCGACTCGGCCATCTGGCCGATCTCGTCCCGGTCGCGGACCTCGGGCAGCACGGTGAGGTCACCGTCGGCCATGGCCTGCACCGAACGCTGCACCGAGCCGACCGTGGCGAGGATGCGGCGGACCACCAGGAAGGCGAGCGCGGCGGCGACGACGATCGACACGATCGAGACGGTCAGCAGCAGCGTGATCGAGCTGCTCGCCTCGTCGGCAGCGGTGGCGTTGCGCGCCGAGGCCTGCTCGGACTGGGCGATGCCCTCTTCCTCCAGCCCGTCGGCGATGTCGTCGAACAGCGGCTGCATCGTCTCCCGGACCAGCTGGGCGTAGCCGGCGACGTTGCCCGTGGAGCCCAGCGGGAAGGCGGTCGTGGTCAGCAGCTGGAGCAGCGAGGCGCGGGCGTCCAGGTACTTGTCCATGGCGGCCTGGTCGACGATGTGGGGCTGGTACTCCGTCAGCGCGGCCTCGACGTCGGCCTGCTTCTCCTCCATCTGGCCGATCAGCTCCTGCTGACGGGCCCCATCGGAGAAGGCGAACTCGAGCACGCGGGCCCGGTGTGCGGCGGTGGCCCGCTGCACTGCCGACAGGGAGTTCAGCGGCTTGAGGTTCTCGGTGTAGATGGCCTGCTGACCGTCGCGCATGTCGTTGATCCGGCCGATGGCAAGCACGTTGGTGCCGAGGACGACGAGGGCCAGCAGGGCGATGACCGCACCGATCTTGACGCCGATCGGTCGGTCGGCGAACCACCCGAGCCGCCGAGGGGGAAGAGCTGTTGTGCTCATGGACTGTCTCCAGGTAGGGGAAGGGATCGGGTGGCGCGTGGCGGTGCGGTGGTGCGGTCGTTCAGGTGCCGACGGCGCGATTCACGTCGAGGGCGAGGAGCAGCTGGCCGGAGAGCTTGTAGGCGCCCCGGATCAGCTCGCGGGCCGCACCGTCGAGCGTGTCCGGCGGGGCCTCGAAGTCGCGGACGTCGACGTCCACGACGTCGGCGATGCTGTCGACCAGCAGGCTGACCGCCTCGCCGTGCAGCCGGACGACGATCACGACGGGCTGCTCACCCTCCGGGCGGGCCGGCCGACCGAGCCGCTCCCGCAGCTCGATCGCGGTGACGACCTGGCCGCGCAGGTTGATCAGCCCGGCGACGGCCGGCGGTGCCAGCGGCACCCGGGTGATGCTCTGGCTGCGCAGCACCTCCTGGACGTGCTCGACCTCGACGCCGTAGAGGTCGCCGTCCAGCCAGAAGGTGGCGAGCTGGCTGGTCGCCGGCACGGTCCAGGCTTCGGTCGCGGTGCTCATGTCAGACCTCCATCAGGGGGGCGGGGAACCCGGCGCCGTCGACGTCGAACGCATCGGGGGAGGGGAAGGCGGCCGGGGCCGTGGTGTAGAACGCCGGGTCGGCGGCGAGGATGGCCGCCCGGACGTCAAGCAGCTCGGTGACGCGGTCGCCGATGACGGCCGAACCGAGCAGGCCGAGGTCGTCGATGTCGCTGTGCACCGAGGCCTCGCCGTCGACGATGTCGAGGATCTCCTCGACCACGATCGCCACGCTGCGCCCGTGGTCGGCGTAGACGATGACCTCCAGCGTCTCCCGCTCGGTGTCGCCGAACGCGCCCAGGTGCCGGTCGAGCCGGACGATCGGCAGGATCGCGCCGCGGTACTGGACCACCTCGCGAGAGCCCACGCGCTCGACGGTCTCGCTGCGCACCTGCTCCAGCCGGGTGACGGTGTCCAGCGGGATGGCGACCCGCCGGCCGCCGCCGATGGCCGCGAGCAGCATCCGCTGGCGCTCCTGGACGGCGATGGTGACGCTGGCGGCCACCCGGGCCTCCTGGCGCTCCGCGGTCTCGGCGCGCAGGGCCCGGCGGGCGAGCGCCTGCACGTCCAGGATGAGCGCGACCGCGCCGTCCCCGAGCACGGTGGCCCCGGAGTACAGCCCGATGGCCTTCATCTGGCCACCGACCGCCTTGACGACGATCTCCTCGGTGTTGATGACCCGGTCGACGACCAGCCCGAACCGGCGTCCCTCCGAGCGGAGCACCGCGATGACGACGTGGCCGTCGTGCCGGTCGGAGGGCAGGCCCAGGACGTCGGCGAGGTGCACCAGGGGGAGCAGCTCGCCACGGAGCCGGTAGACCGACGCCCCACCGACCTCCTCGACGGCGGCTGCGGCCTTCTCGGCGTCCAGGGCGACGAGCTCCTGCAGGCTGATCTGCGGGATGGCGTAGCGGTCGCCGGCGCACTCGATGGTCAGTGCCGGGACGATCGCCAGGGTCAGCGGGATCCGGAGCCGGGTGCAGGTGCCGCGCCCGGGCACCGACTCGACCTCGATCGTGCCGCCGATGGACTCGATGTTGGTCTTGACCACGTCCATCCCGACGCCGCGGCCGGAGACGTTGGTGACCGCGGCGGCAGTGGAGAAGCCGGGCAGGAAGACCAGCTGCAGGATGTCGGCCGGGCTCATCCGGGACAGCGCGTCCGGGGTGAGCAGCCCGCGCTCGACGGCCTTGGCGCCGATCTTCACCGGGTCGATCCCGGCGCCGTCGTCGGCGACCTCGACCACGACCTGGCCGCTCTCGTGCCGGGCCCGCAGGGTCAGCACGCCCTCGGCCGGCTTCCCGGCGGCCGTGCGGACCCCGGTCGGCTCGACGCCGTGGTCGACGGAGTTGCGGACCAGGTGGGTCAGCGGGTCCTTGACCGCCTCGAGCAGGGTCTTGTCCAGCTCGGTCTCCCGGCCCTCCATCTCCAGGCGGACCGACTTGCCGCACTGCAGACCGAGGTCACGGACGACGCGGGGGAGCTTGCTCCAGATGTGGTCGATCGGCTGCATGCGCGTCTTCATGACGCCCTCCTGCAGCTCGCTGGCGATCAGGTTCAGCCGCTGGGAGGCCCGGACCAGGTCCTGGTCGGTCTGCCGGCCGACGTACTGGACGATCTGGTTGCGGGTGAGCACGAGCTCACCGACGAGCAGCATCAGGGCGTCGAGCAGGTCGACGTCGACCCGGATGGTGCTGTCGGCCACGGCCCGGCGGCCGGGCTGGGCACCGGAGCGCTCCTCGCCGGGCTCCGGCACGGGCTCGGCCGCGGCCGGGGGCAGGGCGGGGGCCTCGGCCACCGGGACCTCCATGGGGACCTCCTTCGGGACGTCGACGGCCGGAGCCGGCGCGGGCGGGGCGGCCGGGGCGGCCGGGACCATCTCGGCGGCCGGCACGGGAGCCGGCTTCGGGACGGCCGGTGCAGCGGCCTTGGTGACACGGGGGGTCTTCGGCGCGGCCTTCTTGACCGGCGCCTTCTTGGCGGCGGCACGCTTGGCGGGCGCGGGCTTGGCCGGGGCCGCCAGGGCCTCGACCGGCACCTCGGCCGGCACCTCGGCCGTGGCCGGTGCGCCCTCCGGCTCGGGCGCGGCGACCGGGGCGGGGGCGTCCTCGAGGACGGCGCTGAGCGTGGCGACGGTGTCGGCGACCACGACGGAGCCCTCCCCACCGGAGGCCTCGATGGCGGCGAGCAGGGCCCGGATGGTGTCGACCATCTGCAGCAGTGCGTCGGTGCGGACCGGGGTCAGCTCCAGGGCGCCGTCCCGCAGCCGGGAGAGCAGGTTCTCCCCGACGTGCGCGACCTCCTCCAGCCGGTTGAAGGCCAGGAACCCGCTGGTGCCCTTGATCGTGTGGATGGTCCGGAAGATGCTCGAGAGCCGGTCCCGTGAACGGGGGTCCTGCTCCAGTGCGACCAGATCCTGGTCCAGCTGGTCGAGGTTCTCGTGGCTCTCCACGAGGAACTCCTCGACGATGTCGTCCAGACCTTCCACGCCTGCCTCTTCCCCTTGGTGCGCCGTGGGGCGTGCCCCGCACAGCGATGGCTTCATCGGCGCCCGCCGGACCACCTGAAGGTGAACTCCATGCGAGCACTCGCCTTTTGTGAATTGTCATTCCATGGGTCTGAAATGGTGTTTCATTCCCATGTCGACAATGGCCGCGGACCAGCGTCCGACCAGGTCAGGTGGCGAGACCACGGCGTGATGTGACGAATCGGCAGCGCCGGGAACGACTGTGACCGCCGACCCAGGGGGCCGACGGTCACAGTGGGGGAGCAGGGAACAGAAAGGGCCTGGTGAGGCCGGTGGGGCTGCCCGTTCAGGCGCGCAGGGCGGCGACCAGGCGCTCGAGGACGGCGCGCACACCGTCCAGGTCGGGCACCCGGTGGGCCGCGGCGGTGTCACCGTCACCGACCTTGACCGTGACGCCGTCGGGGGCCAGGGCGCGGAAGCCGTCCTCGTCGGTCACGTCGTCCCCGAGGTACAGCACGCCCTCGGCGCCCAGCTCCGCGCGCAACCGGACCAGGGCCGACCCCTTGTCGGCGTCGGTGACCGCCAGCTCCAGCACGTCCTTGCCCGGCTTGGCGGTGAGCGCCGGGTCGGCGCCCGGGCCGGCGGCGACCTCGGCGAGCAGCCGGGACGCCGCGGCACGGTCGGCGACGGTGCGCACGTGCACCGCGGCACTGGCCGGCTTGTGCTCCAGCCGGGCACCGGGGACGGCGTCGACCAGCGGGGCGACCGCCGCCGCGAGCTCGTCCCGGCGAACGGCGAGGTCACCGGTCAGTGGCCCGTCGAACTCCGCGCCGTGACTGCCCACCCAGCGGAACGGGCCGGTCAGCCCGCTGGTCGCCTGCAGGTCGGCGACGCCGCGGCCGCTCACCAGGGCGACGGTCACCCCGTCGACGGCCGCCAGCCGGGCCAGCAGGTCGCCGACCCCGTGCTCGGGCACGGCCGCTGCCGGGTCGTCCCGCAGCCGGGCCAGCACGCCGTCGTAGTCACTGGCCAGCAGCAGCGGCCGGGACGAGGCCAGGTCGTCCAGGGCCTGCGCCAGGGCGGCGTCCAGGGACGGACTCACGCCTGGGCCTGCAGCGACTCGAAGAAGGAGCTGGCCCAGTGGTCGAGGTCGTGCTTGGTGATGTGCCGGCGCATCGCCTTCATCCGCTTGGCGCTCTCGGCCGGCTCCATCCGCAGCGCGCGCAGGAGCTGCGCCTTCACCCCGGCGATGTCGTGCGGGTTGACCAGCAGCGCCTGCTTGAGCTCGGCGGCGGCTCCGGCGAACTCGCTGAGCACCAGCACGCCACCGTTGTCACCCCGGGCGGCGACGTACTCCTTGGCGACCAGGTTCATCCCGTCGCGATAGGGCGTGACGAGCATGACGTCGGCCGCCCGGTACATCGCTGCCAGCTCCTCGCGGGGCATCGACTGGTTGAAGTAGTGCACCGCCGGCCCGGCCATCGAGCCGTAGACGCCGTTGATGTGACCGACCTGCTGCTCGATCGTCTCGCGCATGGTCACGTAGTGCTCGACCCGCTCGCGGCTGGGGGTGGCCACCTGCACCAGGACCGTCGAAGGGGCCTCCAGGGCGCCGTCCTCGAGCAGCTCCTCGAACGCCTCCAGGCGAACCCCGATCCCCTTGGTGTAGTCGAGCCGGTCGACGCCGAGGACGATCTTGTCCGGCTGGCCCAGCTCCTCGCGGATCTCCGCGGCCCGGGCCAGCACCTCGGGGGTGCGGGCGAGCTCGTCGAAGGCGGTCACGTCGATGGAGATCGGGAACGCCTTCGCGGTGACCGTGCGGCCCTCGTAGGCGATGGCGTTGCCCTTGCACTGCAGGTCGTGCAGTCGCCGGGCCAGGTTGACGAAGTTGCTGGCCGCCGACGGCTGCTGGAAGCCGATCAGGTCGGCACCGAGCAGCCCCTCGATGATCGCCGAGCGCCACGGCAGCTGGGTGAACAGCTCGTACGGCGGGAACGGGATGTGCAGGAAGAAGCCGATGGTCAGGTCGGGGCGCTGCTGCCGCAGCATCGCCGGCACCAGCTGCAGCTGGTAGTCGTGCACCCAGACGATCGCGCCCTCGGCGGCCACCTCGGCGGCCCGGTCGGCGAAGCGCTTGTTGACCTGGACGTAGGCGTCCCACCACTTGCGGTGGTACTCCGGCTTCTCCACGACGTCGTGGTAGAGCGGCCACAGCGAGGCGTTGGAGAACCCCTCGTAGTAGCGGTCCACCTCCTCCTCGGTGAGCGGCACCGGCACCAGCGACATGCCGCCGGACTCGAAGGGCTCCGGGGCGTCGCCCGCAGCACCCGACCAGCCGACCCAGGCGCCGCCGCGGCCGGCGACGAACGGCTCCAGTGCGGTGACCAGGCCACCGGGGCTGCGCTGGTAGCGCGTCGTCCCGTCCGGGTCGGTCACCTGATCGACGGGGAGGCGGTTGGCGACCACCACCACCGGACTGTCGGCCTCCACCTGATCTCCTCCGGTGCGCGTTGATCCACTCATCCCGCACCGACCCTAGGTGACGCGGCCCACCTGGTGCGCATCGCGGCTCAGCGGGAGAGCAGGAACCCGGCCGCCGCGGCACCCAGCCCGAGCAGCAGCGAGGCGGTGACGTAGCCCAGCGCGCGCAGCACGGCGCGCTCCTCCACCAGCCGGACGACGTCCCAGCCGAAGGTGGAGAAGGTGGTGAGCGTGCCGCAGAAACCGGTGCCGACCAGCGCGAGGACGGCGGGGGAGACGTCGGACCGGCCCAGCAGCACCCCGAGGACGGCGCTGCCCAGCACGTTGACCGCCAGGGTCCCCAGCACGCTGCCCCGACCCCGGCGGGCGGTGGCCACCCGGTCGGCGAGCAGCCGCAGCGGCGCCCCGGCCAGCGCCCCCAGCGCCACCCACAGCACCGTCACGACCGGCTCACCACCGCGCGGCCGGCGGTCAGTCCGGCGACCACCGCCAGCACGCCCCCGATCACCGACACCAGCACGTAGCCGCCGGCCAGGAGGGCGGCGCCGCCCTCGACCAGCCGCACGGTCTCGACCGCGAAGGTGGAGAACGTCGTGTACCCACCGAGCACTCCGGTCGCCAGGAACGGCCGCAGCCACACGGAGTCCGGGTGCCGCGCCAGCAGGACGGCCAGCAGCGCACCGATCAGCGCACACCCGGTGAGGTTGACCAGCAGCGTGGCCCACGGCCAGCCCTCGGCGGTCGAGGGGAACGCCCCGGCCACGCCCCAGCGGGCCACCGCCCCGAGCACCCCGCCGAGGGCAGCGGCGACGTAGCCGATCAGCGGTCCGGCCCGCGGGTCTCGGGGAACAGCAGGTCGACGAAGCGGGCGACGGTCGGCTGCGGCTCGTGGTTGGCGAGCCCGGGCCGCTCGTTCGCCTCGATGAAGACGTGCTCGGGCCCCGTGACCTCCGGGACCATGAAGTCCAGCCCGGTCACCGGGATGCCGATGGCCCGGCTGGCCCGCACGGCCGCTGCCGCGATGTCGGGGTGCAGCCGGTCGGTGACGTCGTCGATCGTGCCGCCGGTGTGCAGGTTCGCCGTCCGCCGCACGCGCAGCCGCTGGCCCCGGGGCAGGACGTCGTCCATGGCGTGCCCGGCGTCGGCGACCACCTCGGCGGTGGCGTCGTCCAGCGGGATGCTCGACTCCCCGCCGGTGGCCCGCTGCCGGCGGCGGCTGGTCTCCCGGACCAGGGCGGCCACGTCCTGCCGGCCGTCTCCGACGACCTCGGCCGGCCGGCGGAGCGCCGCGGCGACCACCCGGTGGTCGATCACCACGACCCGCAGGTCGTCGCCGGCGACCAGCTCCTCGACCAGGACGTCGGGGCAGTACTGCACCGCCAGCGCCAGGGCCCGGTCCAGCGCCGGCTCGTCGCGGACGCCGACGGTGATGCCCTTGCCCTGCTCCCCGCGGGCCGGCTTGACCACCACGGCGCCGCAGTCGATCAGCAGCTGCCGGGCAGCGGCGTCCGCGCCGTCGACCACCACGGCGCCGCGGGGCACCCGGACGCCGGCACGGTCCATGATCCGGCGGGTCACCCGCTTGTCGTCGCACCGGCTCATCGCCACCGCCGAGGTGAACTCCGACAGTGACTCCCGGGTGAGCACCGAGCGCCCGCCCAGCGCCAGCCGCAGCTCGCCGAAATCGGCGTCGGTGACCTCCACCCGGATCCCGCGGCGCAGCGCCTCGTCGGCGATGATCCGCGCGTAGGGGTTGAGCTCGTTCAGGCCGGGCGGGGGAGCGGCGAACAGCGGGGTGTTGATCGGGTTCTTCCGCTTGACGCAGACCGCGGAGATCCGGGAGAAGCCCAGCTTGCGGTACAGCGCGATCGCCGCGCGGTTGTCGTGCATGACCGACAGGTCCAGGTGTGCCCGGCCCCGGGCCGCGTACCGCTCGGCGAGCACCCGCACCAGCGCCTCGCCGGTGCCGGCCGGTGCGTCCTGCGCGTCGACGGCCAGACACCACAGGCTCGCGCCGCCGTCGGGGTCGCCGAACGCCAGCTGGTGGTCGACGCCGGTGACCGTGCCGATCACCTGCCCGGTGCGCGTGTCCTCGGCGACCAGGTAGGTGAAGGTGCGGGTGCGGTGGTTGCGCCACATCGTGGCGGCGTCGCCGGTGACCATGCCGGCGCGGGCGTAGAGCTCGTTGATCCGGTCCATCTCGGCCGCGGCGGTCACCGTGCGCACGAAGACGCCGCGGATCACCTCCTCCCGGGGCCGGTAGCGGTGCAGCGGCAGCCGGTAGACGAAGGAGGGGTCGATGAACAGCTCGTCGGGGGCCATGCCCACGAGCACCTGCGGGTCCCACGGGTAGACGCAGATGTCCCGCCGTCCGGACTCCTCCGCCCGCAGTGCGGTCAGCACGCCGGAGAGGTCGTCGAACGTCTGCCCGAACACCAGCCGGCCCCAGCCCATGTCCAGGACGACGTCGTCCTGCATGCCCGCGCGCTCGTGCGCTGTGGGCCGTTGCCAGGAACGACTGCTGAACGTCGCGCCCACATCGCGACGAGTGCGGTGGCCGGCCAACCTCCGGGGTGCGCTGGTCACCGGTCCACCGTAGGCGACCGCCGTTTCCGCCACGTTCCACGTGGAACCCGCCCGGCCACCTCAGCCGTAGTACAGCGCGACCGGCCTGCCGTCGATCTCCCGGACGTCGACGGGGGTGTCGTAGACGGCAGCGAGCACGTCCGGCCGCATGACCTCACGCGCGGGTGCATCGGCCACCACGACGCCACCGCGCATCGCCACGATCCGGTCGGCGTAGCTGGCCGCGAAGTTGATGTCGTGCAGGACGATGACCACGCGCTTGCCGAGCTCGTCGGCCGTCCGCCGGACCAGCCGCATGATCTCGGTCATGTGCCGCAGGTCGAGGTTGTTCAGCGGCTCGTCCAGCAGCACGTAGCGGGTGTCCTGGGCGAGCACCATCGCGACGAAGGCCCGCTGGCGCTGCCCACCGGAGAGCTCGTCGAGGAACCGGTCCCGGTAGGGGCCGAGCTCGAGGTACCCGATCGCGTCCTCGATGTGCCGGCGGTCGTGCACCGTGAGCCGCCCCCGCGAATGCGGGAAACGGCCGAACTCCACGAGGTCGTGCACGGTCAGCCGTGCCGCGATGTGGTTGTCCTGGCGCAGCACCGCGAGGACCTTGGCGAGCTCGCTGGACGGCGTGGACCCGACGTCCATCCCGTCCACGCTGATCCGGCCGGCATCGGGCTGCAACAGCCGGCCGACGAGGCCGAACAGCGTCGACTTCCCGGCGCCGTTGGGGCCGATGAGCGCCGTCACCCCCTCCCCGCCGAACGTGATCGAGACGTCGTCGACGACCGTCTGCCGGCCGTAGCGCTTGGTGACCTTCTCGAGCGCGATCACCGCGCCCCCTTTCGCAGCACGAGGTACAGGAAGAACAGGCCACCGGCGAAGTCGATGACCATGGACAACGCGCCGCCGAAGCCGAACAGCCGCTCGAGGACCAGCTGGCCGCCCAGCAGGCAGACCATGCCGATCCCCACGGCGGCGGGCAGCGTCCAGACGTGCCGGAAGGAGCCCACGTAGGAGTAGGCGAGATTGGCGACGATGAGGCCGAAGAACAGGATCGGCCCGACCAGCGCCGTGGAGGCGGCGATCATCACCGAGACCCCGACGAAGAGGACCATCACCACGCGTTTGTGGTCCACACCCAGACCGACGGCGACCGGCTCGCCCAGCGTGAGGACGTCCAGGGTGCGCAGCAGCGGCACGACGACGGCGCAGCCGAGGGCGACGAGGCAGGCGGTGAGCGCGAGGAGCGTCTCGTCGGGCCGGGTGAGGGAGGCGAACATCGCGTCGCTGAGCACCTGGAAGTCCAGCGGGTCGAGCATGCGCTGCATCCACTCGGTGGAGCTGCGGAAGAACGTGCCCAGCACGATGCCGACCAGCAGCATGAGGTGGATGGAACGGCGCTTGCCGCCGAACAGCCAGGTGAACAGCAGCACGCTGAACGCCACCATCACCACGACCTGGACGAGCCACAGCGTGAGCTGGTCGAACGCCAGGAACGCCGCCGACCCGGAGGAGAACACGATGAGGGTGGAGATCAGCACGTAGAACGCGTCGAACCCCATGATCGAGGGGGTGAGGATGCGGTTCTGCGTGATGGTGTGGAAGACGACCGTGGAGACGCCGACCGCCGTCGCGATCACGAGCATCGCGAGCACCGTGAGACCGCGGATCCGCAGCGCGAAGGCGAGCGACCCGGGGACGTCGGTGAACAGGTAGGCGGCGGTCAGCGCCAGGACGACCGCGCCGAGCAGGGCGAGCCGGGCCAGCGGGCTCGCCCAGGCGGTGGCGAGCCGGCTGCGGTGCAGCCCGGCGTCGGGCAGGGCCCCGGACTCCGTGGTGGTGGGATCAGTGAGCACGGCTCCGCCTCCGCAGCAGCAGCCAGAGGAACAGCGCCGCGCCCACGATGCCGACGATGACCGACAGCGGGATCTCGTAGGGGAAGCGCACGACGCGGGCGATCAGGTCGCAGGCGAGGACGAACACGGCCCCGAGGCCGGCGACCCAGGGGATCGCCCGGCGCACGTTGTCCCCGATGAGGAGGCTGATGATGTTCGGGACGACGAGTCCCAGGAACGGGATCATGCCCGCCGTGACGAGGACCGCGGCCGTGATCACCGCGACGACCACCATCCCCACGGCGACGACCCGCCGGTGGTCCAGCCCGAGGTTGGTGGCGAACTCCTCGCCCAGACCGATGACGCTGAACCGGTCGGCGGCGAACCAGGCGACCCCGACCATCAGCCCCGCGATCCAGAGGAACTCGTACCGCCCCTGCATCACCGTGGCGAAGCTGCCCTGCGACCACTGCCCCAGGGACTGCAGGAGGTCCAGCCGGTAGGCGAAGAACGTCGTCACCGCGCCGACGACGCCGCCGAGCATGATGCCGACCAGCGGGACGAGCACCAGCTGGCGGACGGGCACGACCCGGATCACGCGCAGGAACACCCAGGTGCCGAAGAGCCCGAAGACCGCGGCCACGCCCATCTTCCCGACGACGGCCAGGCCGGGGAGGAAGACCATCGTGGCGAGCATGCCGAGCGTCGCGAACTCGCTGACGCCCGTGGTGCCCGGTTCCACGAACTTGTTGCGCACCAGCATCTGCATGATCAGGCCGGCGATGCCCAGCGAGGCACCGACGAGGATCGCCGCGACCGTGCGCGGGATCCGGCTGGCGACCAGCAGGAAGGCGGCGTCCCCGTCCGCGCCGCCGGCGGCGACCGAGCCCGGGGTGACGTCGGAGACGCCGACGAACAGACCCGTGACCGCCAGCCCGACCAGCAGGGCGCCGATGAGCACCCCCACCCACGTGCGGCGTGGCCGCGCCGGGGTGGAGGTGCTCGTCGAGGGGGTGGCGAGCGCCGTCAACGGTGGCCGGAGGGGCGCTCGGTCAGGGCCGACACGGTCAGTCGGCGATCTGCAGGACGTCGTCGATCATGATCTGCGCGGTCTCGATGCCGCCGAAGACGACGTACCAGGCGACCGGGTCCAGGTAGTGGATCTGCCCCTCCTGGGCAGCGGTCGTCTGCGCGACGATCTCGTTGTCGAGGACCTCGGCGGCCGCCTGGGCACCTTCCGCGCTGGTGGCGGCGTCCCGGTCGACGACCCAGAGGTGGTCGGGGTTGGTCTCCAGCAGGAACTCGAAGGAGACCGGCTCGCCGTGCGTGGCCGCCTCGATGTCCTCCACCACCGGCTCCACGCCGAAGGTGTCGTAGATCAGGCCACCCCGCGCGCCGCGCCCGCTCGCGTCGTCCCCGGCAGGGGCCATCGCGCTGAGCTGGCCACCCGACACCATCAGGCCCAGACCGGTCCCGGCGTCGGCGGTGACCTGCTGCGCCTCCTCGACTCCCGCCTCGATCTCCTCGATCGCGGCGGCTGCCTCGTCCTCGGCGCCGAGCACCTCGCCCAGAAAGGTGGCGTTGCGCTCCAGCGTCTCGGTGAACGACCCGCGCATGCTCAGATCGACGGTCGGGGCGATCTCGCTCAGGTCCTCGTACAGCGCCGAAGAACGGCCGCCGATGACGATGAGGTCGGGCTGCTGCGCCTCGATCTCCACGAGGTCGGCCTCGAACAGGGTGCCCACGTTGTAGGCGTCCTCGGCCAGGCTGTCCTGCAGGTACTCGGGCACCGAGTCCAGCGGTGCGCCCGTGACCTCGCCGCCCAGCGCGCCGATGGTGTCCAGGCTGGCCATGTCGAACACGACGATGTTCTCGGGGTCCGCCGGGACCTCGACGGTCGTCTCCTCGTACGCGGGGTCCTCGTCCTCGCCGGCGGTGTTCCGGTCCCAGGTGAACGTGACGGTCTCGGCCTCGTCCGCGGCGGCGGCGGTGTCGGTCGCGACGTCGTTCCCGCAGGCGGCCAGGGCGAGGAGCGCCGAGAGGGACAGTGCGGCGCCGGCCAGCGGCCGGGACGTTGTGCGCATGCGGGACTCCAGGTTCAGATGGTTCGGAGAGGAAAGGCTAGCCTCACTTAGGCGTGCCTAACCAATCAGCTGACCTTGGAGTTGTCACCTCCCCGTGACCTCTTCGTGACCATCCCGGCCCGGATCTCCCACGCAGTGGGACACAGCCGCCCGCTGGGCGGGTTGCGGCCTCCGGTCCGCGGGCAGGAGGGGGCCATGCAGACACGCGTGCTCCGCGACCTGACCGTCTCCGCCCAGGGCCTGGGCTGCATGGGGATGAGCGAGTTCTACGGCACCGGAGACCAGACCGAGGCGGAGCACACCGTCCGGCGGGCCCTCGACCTCGGGGTCACGTTCCTCGACACCGCCGACATGTACGGCCCCTTCACCAACGAGCGCCTCGTCGGCCAGGCCATCGCCGGCCGCCGGGACGAGGTCGTGCTGGCCACGAAGTTCGGCAACGAGCGGGGCGAGGACGGCTCCTTCCTCCGGATCAACGGCCGCGCCGAGTACGTGCACCGCGCCTGCGACGCCTCGCTGCAACGGCTGGGCGTCGACGTCATCGACCTCTACTACCAGCACCGGGTCGACACGACCGTGCCCATCGAGGAGACCTGGGGCGCGCTGGCCGAGCTGGTGGAGGCCGGGAAGATCCGGCACGCCGGGATCTCCGAGGCCGCGCCCGACACCATCCGCCGGGCGCACGCCGTCCTGCCGGTCACCGCGCTGCAGACCGAGTACTCGCTGTGGACCCGCGACCCGGAGGAGGACGGCGTGCTGGCCACCTGCGCCGAACTGGGCATCGGCTTCGTCGCCTACTCACCGATCGGCCGCGGCTTCCTCTCCGGGCAGATCCGCAGCATCGACGACCTCGAGCCCGACGACTTCCGCCGGCGCAACCCCCGCTTCCAGGGGGCGGCGTTCATCCGCAACCTGGAGCTCGTCGACCGGGTCCGCGAGCTCGCCGAGACCAAGGGCATCACGGCCACCCAGCTGGCCCTGGCCTGGGTGATGGCCCAGTCCGGCCAGGACGGCGCCCCGGCGGTCGTGCCGATCCCGGGCACCAAGCGGGTGCGGTACCTGGAGGAGAACGCGGCCGCCGCCGACGTCGTCCTCACCGACGAGGACCTGCGGGCGCTGGACGAGGCCGCACCGGCCGGGGCCGCGGCCGGTGACCGGTACCCGGACATGTCCACCGTGCACCGCTGATCCGGCCGCCGGGCAGGATGGGGGCGTGCCACCCATCCTGACCGGCCGCCACCGGTGAGCACGCCGCTGGTCGTCGCCGCGACCGTCGTCGCCGTCGTGCTGGCCGCCCTCGGTGGGCTCAGCACGGCGCTGCGCCGCCGGATCGGCACCGCGCACCTGGCCGGCGCCGGGCTGCTGGAGCTGCTGCTGCTGGTGCAGCTCGGTGTGGCGGTGGCCGCGCTCGCGGGCGGGGACCGGCCCGAGGACCTGGCCACGTTCCTCGCCTACCTGCTCAGCGTCGTGCTGCTGCCGGTGGCCGGGCTGCTCTGGGCCCGTTCGGATCCCACCCGCTGGGCGGGGACGGTGCTCGGGGTGGCCGCGCTGGCCGTCGCCGTCATGCTCTGGCGGCTGCTGGACCTGTGGGAGGTCACCGGTGGCTGACGGCGGCGCGCTGGGCCGGCCGGCTGCGGAGGGGACGTCCGCCGAGCCGGGCACGATCGGCGGCTTCGGTCGGGTGCTGGTCGCGCTCTACGGGGTGTTCGCCCTCGCCGCGGGCGCACGGGCGGTGGTCCAGCTGTCGACGCAGTTCGACGAGGCGCCGCTGGCGTACCTGCTGTCCGCCGTCGCCGCAGTGGTCTACGTGATCGCCACGGTCGGGCTGGCCCGCGGTGGTCGCGGTGGCCGGCGCACCGCCGTGGTCGCCTGCTCGATCGAGCTGGCCGGCGTGCTGGTGGTGGGCACGCTCTCGCTGCTGGACCCGGCGGCGTTCCCGGACGCCACCGTGTGGTCGGGCTACGGGCAGGGCTACGGGTACGTCCCGCTGCTGCTCCCGGTGCTCGGCCTGCTGTGGCTGCGCGGCAGGTCCCACGTCGCCGACGAACAGGCTCCTGCGGGCGGTGACGGCCGCACCGTCTGACCCGAGCGGGGGACGAGAGCCGCCCCGGAGCCAGCTCGGTGGTGCGCAACCGAAGGTCGTCTCGTAAAATCACGCGGTGCCGTCAGACAGACCCGGGGGCCCGTCCGTCGGTCAGGTCCCGCCCGAAGCCGCTGCTGCGCTCGTCGACGGCGTGCCCGTCGACGCCGACCGGCCCGAGCGCACCCGGCAGGCCTCCATCGTGGACGCCGCCGAGGCCGCCGTCTGGGGCACCCAGTCCCAGCACCTCGCGCAGGCCGCGCTCCCGGGGGTGCTCGCCGACGTCCCGGTCGCCGTCCTGGTCATCGACCAGGCCGCCGGCACGGTCACCTACGCCAACACCGCCGCGAGGGAACTGGCCGGCAACGTCGGCCTGCCGGTCCCCGTCGATGCCTGGGGCGCGGCCGCCGGGCTCGCCGACCTCGGCGGCTCCCCGCTGGCCAGCTCGGCGAGCCCGCTCTCGCTGGTCGCGGCCGGCCGCCCGGTCGCCGGCGAGGCGGTGCGGCTGAGCCCGCGGCGCAGTTCCGACGCGGACCGGGCCAACACAGGGGCGGACGAACCGGACCAGGTGCTCTGGGTGACCGGCTTCCCGCTGTCGGCCGACGCCAGCGACCAGCGGCTGTCCCTCGTCGTCTTCCTCGAGCTCGACGACGCCGACGGCGCCATCGACCCGGAGGCGCAACTGCAGGCGCTGCGGGAGCGCGCCGTCGTCGCCACGGACATCGCCTTCACCATCACCGACCCCCGGCAGGAGGACGACCCCCTGGTGTGGGTCAACCCCTCCTTCACCCGGATCAGCGGGTACAGCTACGAGGAGAGCGTCGGCCGCAACTGCCGCTTCCTACAGGGCCCGGCGACCGAGCAGAAGACGGTCGACGACCTGCGCCAGGCGCTGCGCGACGAGCAGCCGGTCACCACCACGCTGCTCAACTACCGCAAGGACGGCACGGCCTTCTGGAACCAGGTCTCCATCTCGCCGGTGTTCGACGGTGCGGGCACGCTCGTCAGCTTCGTGGGGGTGCAGACCGACGTCACCGAGCGGGTCCGGGTCGAGGACGACCGCCAGGCCGCGTTCGCCGCCGAGCAGGCCGCCCGCCGGGACGCCGAGGAGGCCCATGCCGCCGCGGACGCCGCCCGGGTCGAGGCCGAGCGGGCGCAGAGCCGGCTGGCGCTGATGGCCGAGGCCACCAGCACCCTCAGCGCGACCCTGGACATGGACGACCTGCTCGAGCGGCTGGCCTCCCTCTGCGTCCCGCTGCTCGCCGACTGGGTCTTCGTCACCCTGGTCGACGAGCACGGCGCGGTCACCGGCACCTCCTCCGCCCACCGGCGGGGGATGACCGAGGAGCTGCGCCGCTTCGCCGCGCTGCGGATCGCCGACCTGCCCGACGCTGCTCCCATCCGGCGGGTGCTCCGCTCCAGCGAGCCGGTCCTGGTCCCGGAGATCACCGACGAGATCCTGCTCGCGGCCGCCCCCGATCCGGCGCTGCGTGCGGTGATGGCCGAGCTGGGCACCTCCTCGCAGCTCACCGTCCCCCTGGTCGCCCGCCGCCGCACCCTCGGCGCGCTCACCCTGGTCGCCGAGACCCAGGCCCGGCGTTTCGGCCCCGAGGACGTCGACCTGGCCCGGGACCTCTCCCGCCGGGCCGCCATGGCGATGGACAACGTGCGGCTCTACCAGCAGGAGCACACCGTCGCCGAGACGCTGCAGCGCTCCCTGCTGCCCGAGCTCCCGGAGATCCCCGGCGTCGTCGCCGCGGCCCACTACCTCAGCGCGTCGAGCTCGGCCGACGTCGGCGGCGACTTCTACGACCTGCTGCACCTGCCCGACGGCAGCGTGGGGCTGGCCGTGGGCGACGTCGTCGGGCACGACGTCGCCGCGGCCGCGGCGATGGGGCACCTGCGCGGTCTGCTCCGGGCCTGCGCCTGGGACGCCGGCGAGGGCGATCCGGGGGAGATCCTCGGCCGGGTGGACCGCCTGGTGCAGGGCCTGCACGTGGCCCCGATGGCGACGATGATCTACGGCCGGGTCCAGCGGCCGAGCGCCCCGGGCGAGCCCTGGCGCCTGCAGCTGGCCAACGCCGGGCACCCGCCCCTGCTGCTGCGTCACGTCGACGGCACGGTCGAGATGCTCGACGGGATCACCGGGATGCTGATCGGCGTCGACGTGACGCACCGGCGGGAGTCCCGGGCGGTGAGCATCCCGCCGGGGGCGACGCTGGTGGCCTACACGGACGGGCTGATCGAACGGCCGGGCGAGGACCTGGACCAGGGGATCGCCTCGCTGGTCCAGCGGCTCCGGGACGCCCCGGTCGACGACGACCCGGCCGGGCTGTGCCTGCACGCCGTCGGCGCCGACCCCGACCGCCGGGACGACGTCGCCGTGCTCGCCCTGCGCTTCGGCCAGCTGCACTGACACGTCGAGCGAACAGATCAGTGGCTGGAGCCGTGCACGGGTCTGGCGTTCGCCGGGGGTGTCCCGACCTCGTGGATCGTGTGGCCGCCGCAGGCGATCGTGGTCGTGCTGGCTCGCTCGATGCGGGACACGGTGAACCACCGCATGGCGTTGCGCAGCCGACACCAGCCGATCAGGTGCCACTGGCCGTTCGTGGAGGCGAACAACACGGGTTCGACGTCCCGGGTGGTCGTGGTCCCCTCGCTCGAGGTGTAGCGGATCCGGACCACTCGTTGCTCGGCCATCGCCGCCTCCAGCGCTGACGTGACGGCGCGCGATCTGGGTGGTGGCGCGTTGACCCAGACCCGGCGCGCCAGCTCGTCGGCCCTCGCCCGGGTCCGGGGATCGAGGACGTCCACGATCTTCTGGACCGCGGCTGAGGCCAGATCGCCGTAGGGGGCGTCGGGTGCGGCGGAGACAGCCGCCAGGAGCGCCACTGCCTGGGCCGGGGAGAGACTGACGGGCGGCAGGGACCCGCCTGTGGTCCATCCGTAGCCGCCGCCGGGTCCGGGACGTGACCAGATCGGCGCGCCGCTGTTCTCCAGCGCAGCGAGGTCTCGCTTGACCGTTCGCACGGACACGTCGAACTCGGTCGCCAGCCGCTCGGCCGTGCATCCTCGCGCGCCGTTGCGGCGCAACATCTCGGACAGTGCGTGGAGCCGTTCGGCTCGCTTCAGTGTCCTGACCTCACGAAGTCCATGACAGAAACGGTGACACACAGCTGTCCAGCCGGCCCAGGAGCATCGGGGCGTGACGACGACGACGAGCAGCCCGACCACCATCCTGATCGCCGGCCACTGGCTGGGCGCCTGGGCGTGGGACGAGGTGCTGGAACACCTGACAGCCGACAACTGGCGTGCGATCCCGATGACGCTCCCCGGACTGGACCAGCACGACCCCGAGCGTTCGTCCAGGACCCTCGACGATCAAGCAGCGGCGATCGAGCAGGTCATGGCGCGGGCCGGGGTCCGCGAGGACCGGCCGGCGGTCCTCGTCGCGCACAGTGGGGCCAACGCCCCGGTCAGTCTCGTCCTGGACCGGCACCCTGAGCTCGTCCACCGGGTGGTGTGGATCGACTCCGGGCCGGTGGCGCCAGGAACCGTCTTCGCTCCGGACGGGCCGGGAGCACTACAGGAGCTGCCGCTGCCGCCCTTCGACGTCCTCGGGGAGCAGGCCAGCCTCGAGGGCCTGAGCCCGGAGGTCCTCGAGCGCTTTCGGGCCAGGGCTGTCCCCGAGCCCGGTCCCGTGCTCCGCCGGCCGGTGGAGCTCACGAACGATGCACGCCTGGGTGTCCCGACCACGCTCGTCTGCTGCTCGATCTCGAGCGCGCAGGTGCTGGAACTGGCCCGCGCAGGACATCCCGTGTTCGCCGAGGTCGCCGACCTCGAGCAGCTCGACGTCGTCGACCTCCCCACCGGGCACTGGCCCATGTGGAGCCGTCCTCGCGACCTCGCGAACGCGATCCGGTCTGCAGCTTCCCGCGTCGACTGACGCGCGAGCTCCCCGGTCAGGACAGCCAGCAGGGCCAGCGCTCCTCGAGTTCAGCGCTCCTCGGGCTCCAGCCGTGCCTGCTGGAGCCCGTAGGCGCCGCGGTGGAACAGCAGCGGCGTACGGGAGGCATCAGCCCCGAGGTCCAGCACCCGGGCGACGACGATGGTGTGGTCACCGCCGCCGTACTCGGCCCACAGCTCGCTGTCGATCCAGGCGACGACGTCGGCGAGCACCGGTGACCCGTGCGGGCTCGGTGCCCACTGCACGCCGGCGTACTTGTCGGTGCCGGAGCGGGCGAACTGCCGGGACAGGCCGCTCTGCTCGTCGGCGAGCACGTTGACACAGAAGCGGCCGGCCTCGCGGAGCAGCGGCCACGTGCGCGAGGTGCGGGCCGGGGCGAAGGCGACCAGCGGCGGGTCCAGGGACAGCGAGCTGAACGACTGGCAGGTGAAGCCCACCGGGCCGTCGGCGGTCATCGCCGTCACCACGGTGACGCCGGAGACGAAGTGGCCCAGCACGTCCCGCATCACCGAGGGGTCGACCACTGCCGGGGGGACGTCTGCGCCTTGGTTCACACCGTCGATCCCATCACGCGCGACCCGGTGGGGCACCGTGCGACCGGTCACCCACGGTCAGGCCGGCAGGACCGCGCCGCGCGGCTCGTTGCGCCCGCCGGCCCGGAACAGGGAGCTGGGCAGCTCGTGGCCGACGGCCCGTTCGGTGACCGCAGCCGCGGCGAGGACGGCGTCCAGGTCGATGCCGGTCGCCACGTCGGCGTCGGCCAGCCAGTAGACGAGCTCCTCGGTGGCGATGTTGCCGCTGGCGCCCGGGGCGAACGGGCACCCGCCCAGGCCGCCGACCGAGGCGTCGAGCTGGGTGATGCCGGCCTGCAGGGCGGCCAGGGCGTTGGCCTGGCCGGTGCCGCGGGTGTCGTGGAAGTGCACGCCCAGCGGCACCCCCGGGCAGGCCCGGCGGACCTCGTCGAGCAGCCGGACGACGCGGGCCGGGGTGGTCGTGCCGATCGTGTCGCCCAGGCAGAGCTGGTCGGCGCCGGCGGTGACCGCGGCCCGGGTGACGTCCACGGTCCGGGCCACCGGCGTCCGCCCGTCGAACGGACAGTCCCAGGCGGTGGCGACGATGACCTCCAGGGAGCCGCCGGCGCCGTGGGCGAGCTCGGCGATCTCCCCGACCGCGGCGACCGCCTCGGCGGTGGAGCGCCCGGCGTTGGCGCGGCTGTGCGAGTCGGCGGCGGAGACGACGTACTCCAGGTGCGCGATGCCGGCGTCCACCGCGCGGACGGCGCCCCGCGGGTTGGCCACCAGGGCGGAGAAGTGCACGCCGTCGAAGCGGTGCAGCTCGGCGGCGACCTGGTCGGCGTCGGCCAGGGCCGGCACCGCCTTCGGCGAGACGAAGGAGGTCACCTCGATCCGCCGGACGCCGGTGGCCACCAGCGCCTCGAGCATGGCCAGCTTGCCGGCCAGGGGGACCGGGTCCTCCAGCTGGAGCCCGTCCCGCATCCCGACCTCGCGGACGTCGACCGCCGTCGGCAGCACCAGATCGAACTCGTTCACGTCGGGCCTCCTCGCCGTCGCCCCCATCCTGCCCCCGGGTCCCGGTTCCACGTGGAACCGGGACCCGGCTCAGCCGTGGACGGCGTCGTGGAACGCGATCTCCGCCTCCAGCACCGCGGCGAACCAGCAGTCCAGGGCGGTGTCGTCAGCCAACTCCGGTGACAGCGCGTCGACGTCGGCGCGGAGGGCCGCCACCTGCCCCAGGAAGGCGGGCCCGGCGTGCAGGTCGATCCACGCCTGCAGGTCGGGGTGCCGGTCGACCCGCTGGGCGGCGGCGTCGGTGCACCAGCGGGCATACATCGTCTCGGCGGCGAGCATCCCGGTCAGCGCGGCGGGCCGGCCGGCCTCGGTCACCTGTCGCAACACCACCTCGGAGAGCACCTCGGCGCGCGCCAGCGTCGCGGCTGCGTCCTCGACCGGCCAGCGGTGACGCAGGCCGGCGAAGTAGTCGCGCTGTTCGGTGACGAGGTTGGTGAGCGACCGAGCCGACGGCAGCAGCCCCGCCCACCCGTCCGACTCCCACACGACCCGGCCGAGGACCCGGGCCGCGGTCAGCACGAACGCCTCCTCGACCAGGAGGTACCGGGCGAAGTCGGGGGCGGGGAGCGTGCCCGCCGTCGCCTCCCGGACGAACCGGACGTCGCAGGCCCGGTCCAGCAGGGCGGCGTGCCGCTCGACCAGCCACGCCGAGCGACCGCCCGTCACCCGCGGACCAGCCAGCGCACCAGGCCGTCGAAGAGGTCCGCGTAGCCCGGCCACTCCTCGCAGAAGGCCGGCGGCGCCCAGTGCGGCGAGCAGTCGGAGGTGAAGACCCCGGCCCGGCCGGCACCGAAGGGGGCCAGCGCGACCAGCGGGTCCTCGCCCACCCGGGCGGGCACCTCGGCGCCGTCCTTGGCGATCGTCCGGTTGTACCCGAGCAGCCCGGGCCAGTCCGCGCCTGCACCACCCAGTGCGGCGTGGTCGGGGTCGACGACCGTGGGCGCGATGCCGGCCGGGCTCTCCACCCGGTCGTCCTCGGGGAGCATCGTCACCGGGAGCACCTCGGCGATCGCCGTCTGCCGGAACGCCGCCCGCGCCTGGAAGCCGCTGAAGGACAGATAGCCGCCGATCATCAGCAGCGCGCCGCCGTCGGCCACCCAGTCGCGCAGCGCCCCGAGGCGGTCCTGACCGGGTTCGAACCGCTCGAACACCTGGGGGGCCAGCTGGATGGAGTTCGCGCCGATGTCGGAGAGCACCACGAGGTCGTAGGCGGACAGTGCTGCGGCGTCCCCCGGGAAGTGGGTCGGCACGAGGTGCGCCGGCAGGTGCTCCACCACGTGACCGCGACCGGTGAGCGCGTCACGCAGCGGTCCGACGCCCTCCACGTAGGAGTGCACGGAGAACTCGTCCACCCCCTTGACGTGCGTCGAGGTGGTCATCCAGCTCTCACCGGCGATCAGGATCCGGGCCATCGGTCAGCGTTCCTTCCGTGCGGCGCCGTCGAACAACGTCCGCGGGTTGTCGGTCATGAGTGCGGCCACCGCGTCGTCGGCGAGGCCGGCAGCGCGCAGCCGGTCGGCGAAGACGACGGGGACGTAGGCCAGCCCGTTGCCGCCGAAGCGGCTGAGCATCGCCTTGAGGAAGAGGTCGTGCGAGAGCAGGACCCGGGAGCCGTGCCCGGCCTGGACCAGCGCCACGACGGCGGCAGTGGTCTCCGCCGGTGACGGCGACCGGCCCTCGCCGGGGAAGTCGAACGGCATGCCGACCATGTCGAACTCCAGGAACGTCCCCCGGGCGGCGACCGACCGCTGGTGATCGGGGTCCCCGCCGGAGGGGTCCATGTGACACAGGACGACGGCGGCCGGGTCGACCCCCTCCTCGTCCAGCACGACGTCGAGGACCTCGTGGGCGCGCCGCAGCCAGCCGGGGAGGTGCACGAACAGCGGCACCCCGACCTCGCGCTGCGCCCGGCAGGCCGCCCGCAGCGCGGTCCGCTCGTCGTCGGTGAAGGCGGGGGAGACCCCGATCTCGCCGATGACGCCGGGCCGGAGGTCGTGCACGGGGTCGAACTCGGCCACCAGCTCGGCGGCCAGCTCGTCCGGCGTCGTCGTCGCCAGGTGTGCCGGGTGGCTGGCCTGGAGGTACCAGCCCGAGCCCATGACCACCTGCACACCGGTGCGTTCGGACAGCGCGCGCAGCCGCTCCGGGTCGCGGCCGATCCCCGGTGGGGTCAGGTCGACGACGGTCCGCCCACCGACGGCGGCGAACACCTGCAGGTCCGCGGCGATCGCGTCGAGGTCGTCCAGCCGGCAGTTGTCGGCGTTCTCGTAGGGATGGTCGGCCAGGAGCCAGGCCAGGTCCGCCGACACCGGTGCGTCCAGCAGCCGACGCAGCCGCTGGTCGGCCGCGGGGCGGAAGGCCACGGTGTTGTCGTTGACCAGGTGCTCGTGGGGCAGCACCAGGCCCAGGTCGGCCGAGTCGACGTCGCCGAGGACCGTGCGGACCGTGCTCACCGGCCGCCCACCAGGCCACGCAGTGCCCCGCCGATGTCCTTGCCGCGGAGGTTCACCCAGATGACGGCGAGCAGCACCGTCCCGGTGATGATCGGCGTCAGGAACGGGCTGACGCCCATCAGGGTGAGCCCGTTGGCGATCACCCCGGTCAGGATGGCCCCGATCAGCGTGCCCACCACCGTTCCCCGCCCGCCGAAGAGGCTGGTGCCGCCGATGACGACCGCGGCGATGACCGTGAGCTCGAAGCCCTGGGCGGCGTTCGCCGAGCCGGAGCCGAGCCGGGCGGCGATGAGGAGGCCGGCCACCCCGGCGGCGAGTCCGCTCAGGCAGAGCGCCAGCATCTTGATCCGCCGCACGTTCACGCCGGCTCGACGGACGGACTCCTCGGCCGAGCCGATGCCGATGACGTACTGACCGAACTGGGTCCGGTGCAGGACCACGATCCCCAGTGCGACACACACCAGGGCGATCCAGGCGCTGCTGGAGAAGCCGAGCCACCGCGCCGTCCCCAGCTGCGCGACGAACGTCGAGCGCTCGATCGGCACCGAGAAGCCCTCGGTGGTCAGCAGCGCGATGCCCCGGATCACCGACAGGGTCGCCAGCGTCACGATGAACGCCGGGATCCCGGCGTAGGCGGTGAACCACCCGTTCACCAGGCCCCACCCGGCGCCCATGAGCACCCCGGCGATCAGGACGAGAGAGGAGTCCCAGCCGGTCTGCAGCAGCTGGGCGGAGACCGCGGACACGAAGGCGACGATCGAGCCGACCGACAGGTCGATCTGGCCGGAGGTGATGACGAACGTCATCGCCACCCCGATGATCACCACCGGTGCCACCTGGGTGGCCACGTTGGAGATGTTCGCGAAGGTCAGGAAGGCGTCGGAGGCGACGGCGAAGAAGACGCAGACGGCCAGGGTGACCCCGGCCATGACCAGGGTGGCCTTGTTCACCCGCTGCCACCAGGACTGCTGCTGGGCCAGCCGGGTGGCCGACTCCCCGGGCGGTGCGGTGGTGGTCGTGGTGGTCACGCTGCTTCCTCCTGCCCGGGGGCGGACCGGGTGATGAGACCGACGAGCTTCTCGATGTCGAGGTCCTTGATGAGCGCGTCGTCGACGCTCTGCCCCTCGTACATCACGGTGATCCGGTCGCAGACCCGGAAGAGGTCCTGCAGGCGGTGCGTGATCAGGATGACCCCGACCCCACGGCGCGCGACGTCGGTGATCAGCCGCAGGACCGACTCGACCTCGGCGACGGCGAGTGCGGCGGTCGGCTCGTCGAGGATGAGCACGTCGGGGGCGAAGGACACCGCCCGGGCGATCGCCACCGTCTGCCGCTGGCCGCCGGAGAGGGTGCCGATCTCCTGGTGGGTGCTGGTGACCTTGACGTGCAGGTCGGCCAGGATCTGCGCGGCCCGCTCATGCATCGCCTTCCGGTCGATGAAGGGGCCCTTGCGGGGTTCCCGGCCGAGGAACAGGTTGCTGGCGACGTCGAGCGTGTCGCACAGGGCCAGGTCCTGGTAGACGATGCCGATCTTCTCGTCCTGTGCGGCCGAGGGGTTGCTGAAGCGCACCGGCCGGCCGTGCACCCGGATCTCCCCGGCGTCGTGCTGCACGGCCCCGGCCAGCACCTTCATCAGCGTGGACTTGCCGGCACCGTTGTCGCCGACGAGGCCGAGGACCTCCCCGCGACGCAGGGTGAGGTCGACCCCGCGCAGTGACTTCACCGGCCCGTAGGACTTGGTGATGCCCTCGAGCTCGACGAGGAGGTCCCCGGTCTCGTCAGCCACGCGTCAGCCCTCCAGGTAGTAGAGGTAGTCGGAGACGTTCTCCGGCGTCACGATCTGGATGTCGACCGGGTTCTCCCGCTCCACCGGGTTGCCGCACGCCAGGTCGATCGCCGCAGCCATCGCCTGGTAGCCGAACTCGAAGGTGTTCTGCTGGACGACGCCGGCGATCCAGCCCTCCTCCAGGCCCTCGACGGCAGGGTCGGAGAGGTCCCAGCCGACAGCGGTCACCCGGTCCTGGGCGCCCTGGCTGCGCACCCCGGCGGCCAGGCCGATGAGCGCCGGCTCGCCGGTGGCGTAGACGTACTGCAGGTCCGGGTTGCCGGTGAGCAGGTTCTCCGCGGCCGCCTGGGCGTTCTCCTGGATGTTGCGGCCGTCGACCACGGTGCCGATGGTCATCCCACCGGCGGTGACGGCCTCCTCGAAGCCCTGCTGACGCTCCAGCTGGATGGTGCTGTTCAGCGCACTGACGATGCCGACCTCGCCCTCGCCCTCGGAGATCTCCAGCAGCTCCTCACCGATCAGCTGCCCGCCCTCGGCGTTCGCCGTGCCGACCTGGGCGTCCACCGCCGGGTCGTCGACGATGGCGTCGACCGCCACGACGGGGACGCCGGCCTCGTCGGCCGCCCGGATCGCCGGCTTGATGCCCTCGGTGTCGACCGCGGCCACGATCACCGCGTCCACCCCGTCGGCGACCAGCGTGTTGATCGCGTTCGCCTGGGTCACCGAGTCGTCGTTGCCGCTGATGATCTGCAGGTCGACGTCGTACTCGTCGGCCATCGCCTGCGCGGCGTCGTTGATCTGGTTGAAGAACAGCGCCTGCAGGTTGATCGTCACGAGCCCGATCTCCAGGGGCTCGTCGGTCTCGCAGCCGACCGGCTGGACGCTGGGCTCCGGCAGCGAGCCGGCCGACGAGCTGCCACTGGCTTCGGCGTCGGTCGACGGCGCAGGGGCGCTGTCGCAGGCGGTCAGCGCGAGCAGGCACGCGCCTGCGGCTAGGGCGAGGGGGCGCTTCATGGGTCCTCCAGGGTGCGGTGCCGGATGCTGCGGGATCGCGGTGCGCGGGAACGGTGGTGCGGGGGAGCGGCGGTGCAGGTGGTGCGTCAGGTGGCAGACGAGCCGACCGGAACCCCGGCCAGAGCTGCGTCGACGAGTGCCGGGGCGGGCGCGGCGCGCGCGCCCGGGACGGTGCAGGACAGGCTGGCGGCGACGCCGGCACGGGTCGCCGCGGTGGGCGGGGATGAGCCGGCGGCCAGCGCGGCCAGGTAGGTGCCGGTGAAGCAGTCGCCGGCCCCGGTGTCGTCGACGACCTCGACCTCGAGCGCGGACCGGGCCGCCACCGGACCGTCGGGCTGGTGCAGTGACCATCCCCGAGCCCCGTCGGTGACGACGAGCGTCACCCCGGCGGCACGTGCCAGCGCGGCCCACTCGGCAGCCGGCACCGCCAGGAGCTCGGTGAGCCGCCGGCGCCCGACGACGACGTGGTCGGCGGCCTGCATCGCGGCGAGGGCGACGTCGCGGTCGTCGCAGCCGTCGAGGTCGACGGCCAGGCGGACCCCGGCCCGGACGGCCTGCTCGAGCTCTGCCGCGCGGTAGCCGTCGAGGTAGAGCAGCCCACCGTCGGCAGCCAGCCGGTCGGCGACCGCTGTCACGTGGGCCGGCCCCAGGGCGTCGTCCTCGCTCACCACCGAGCGCCGGCCGTCGGCGTCCACCAGCACGATCGCGGTGGACAGGAAACCGGTGCGGTCGGTCCACCCGGTGTCGATGCCCTCAGCGGTGAGCTCGGCGAGGAACCGGGCGGACAGCGGGTCGTCGCCGACCACGCCGGCGAAGGCGACCTGCGCTCCGGCGCGGGCGGCGGCGACCGCCGCGTTGGCGGCCATCCCGCCCGGCAGGTGCTCCACGGTGACGGCGTGCACCCGCTCGTCGGGACGCGGGACGTGGGGCACCCGGCCGACCACGTCGAGGTTGGCGTACCCGCAGAAGACGATCACCGGCCGGCTGCCCGGGCGACGGCGCGCACCTTCTCGGGGTCGACCCGGCCCCACCACCGGCTGTTCTCCTTGGCGGCGGAGGCGACGATCGCGCCGTCGCACTCGGCGAGCAGTGGACCGACGTTGGTCGGGTCGATGCCGCTGCCGATGATCACGGGGAGCTGAGTGTGGTCGCGGATGCCGACGACCTCGGCCACGGACGTCGGGTGCCCGGTGCGGGAGCCGGTGGCGATCAGGACGTCGGCGTCGAAGAACTCGGCGTCCTCGGTCTGCTCGGCCAGCGTCCGGTCGGCGACGATGGCGTGTGCGCCGTGCTTGACGTGCACGTCGGCGAAGACCTTCACCGGGTCGGCCCCGATCGCGTGCCGGTACCGGGTGGTGCTGGCCGCCTGGCCCTCGATGATCCCCTCGTTGGCCACGTAGGCGTTGGCCCACTGGTTGACCCGGATCCAGCCTGCCCCGGCGGCCCAGGCGGCGGCGACCGAGCACTGGCCGGCGTTGGAGAGCACGCTGACCCCCACCTTCGTGCCGAGCTCGGCGACGACGGCGGCGGTGATCACGCCCATCGTCGCGGCCACCTCGTACCCGTGTTCCCCCGGCTTGAGGAACGGCAGGTCCCAGTGGTTCTCCACGATCACCGTGTCGAAGCCGTTGCCGACGTAGGCCTGCGTCTCCTCGACGGCGAACCGGCACAGCTCGGCCACCGACTGACCGCGGTAGGAGGGGCTGCCGGGCAGCGGAGGCAGGTGCACAGCACCCACGAGCGTCTTCTCCGTGCCGAAGAGCTCGGCCATCGCCGAGGGCTTGCGGGGGTACACACCGAGCTGCGCTGCCATGTCCACACCCATCCAGGTAATCGATTGCACAACGAGGACGACGGTAGTGGCGAACCCCACTGTCCCGTCAATAGGCAATCGTTTACATTCGTGTTTCCGCTGGTCAGTCGTGCGTCATCCGTTGGACACGGACGTGCGGCACGCTCCCGCACGCGCGGTCGGCGATGATGACGTGGTCAGTGGACCGACAGAGGAGGGCGCGTGGGGCGGGTGACCATCCGCGACGTCGCCGAGCTGGCGCAGGTGTCGACCGCGACCGTCTCCCGCGCACTGTCCGGGGCCAAGCCGGTCTCCCCGGCCGTCGTCGACCAGGTCCGTCGCGCCGCCGACGAGCTCGGCTACGCCGGGAACGGCATCGCCAGCGCACTGCGTCGCAGCCGGACCGACACCGTCGGCATGGTGGTCCCCAGCATCGCCAACCCCTTCTTCACCGGCCTCGTCGAGCACGTCGAGCACGCCCTGCAGGACGCCGGCCGACAGCTCTTCCTGTGCTCCTCCCGCTCGGACCCGGAGCTGGAGGCGCAGCGACTGCGCAGCCTCGTCGCCCGCCAGGTCGACGGCATCATCATCAGCCCGGTGCACGGCAGCCTGAGCACGACCGCGGTGCGGCGGGCCGCGGACGAGCTGCCCCTGGTCCAGGTCGACCGCTACGTCACCGGGGTCGACAGCGACTGGGTCGGGGTCGACGACGACGCCGCACTGGAACTGGTCATGGAGCACCTGGCCGACCGGGGTGTCCGCTCCGCCGCGTTCGTCAGCTCGCAGCTCACCAACTCATCGACGGAACTGCGGGTCGCGGGCTTCCACCGGCACGCCGAACGCCTGGGCATCGCCGTGCGCGAGCGGGACGTCCTGCTGGGCGAGTACTCGATCGAGTGGGGGCGACAGGCCGCCCGCACACTGCTGGCCGACGGCCCCCGACCGGACGCCGTCGTCTGCGCCGACGACCTGATCGCCCTCGGGATGCTGCAGTCGTGCGCAGCAGCAGGCGTCGACGTCCCCCGCGACCTGCTGGTCACCGGGTTCGACGACATCCCGTTCGCGGCGCTCAGTCATCCGTCCCTGACCACCGTCAGGCAGCCGCAGGCGGAGATCGCGGCCGAGGCGGTGCGCCTGCTGTCGCGGGTGCTCGGTGCGCAGGACGCCCCGCCTTCGCGGGTGGCGCTACGGCCTTCGCTCACCATCCGGTCGAGCACCAGCCGCTGACCGGGCGACCGGCTCCCGCGAGTTCCACGTGGAACCGGTCACCGCGGCCAGCGGCCGAGGACGTCGGCGAACGCGGCGGCGGCCTGCTCCGCCTCGACCACCTGGACGTACTCGTCCACGGCGTGCATCACCGCGGGGGTGCCCGGCCCCCACACGACGATCGGCGCCCCGCCGGTGACCGCGGTGAGCACGGAGGCGTCGGTGAAGTAGGTGGCCGGGGCAGCCTGCACCTCGACGGGCAGGGTGGCCACCCAGGGGTCGTCGGCCGGCGTCCGCACCGCCGGGAGGTCGACGAGCACGTCGACCTCCGCCACCTCTCCCTGCGACCGCCACCAGGCCGCCAGCCGCTCACCGGTGCCCACGGTCCGCTGGTCGATCACCACCTCGGCCCGGTCCGGGACGACGTTGGGCACCGTGCCGCTGTGCAGCACGCCGGGGTTCCAGGTCTCGGCGCCCAGGAACGGGTCCCTGCTCAGCGGCAGCTCCCGGCCCGCCCGGCTGAGCACCGTGACCAGGTCCAGCAGTGCGTTGTGGCCGCGTTCGGGGGTGCTCCCGTGGGCGGCGACCCCCCGGGTCCGGACGGCGAGCCACAGCGCACCCCGGTGGCCCAGGACCACCCGGTTGCCCGTCGCCTCCGGGACGATGACGGCGCCCACCGACAGTTCCGCCACGGCCCCCGCCGCGGCGGCGGCACCCCGCGAGCCGATCTCCTCGTCACTGGTGAGCAGCAGCGCGAGCGGCGTCTCCGGATCGGCTGCGGCCAGCGCCGCGACCGCAGCCGCCACCCCCGCCTTCATGTCCGAGGCACCACGACCCCAGATCCGGCCGTCGTCCAGGTCTGCGCCGAACGGGTCCCGCAGCCACCCGCCGGGATCGCTCGCCGGGACCGTGTCGACATGGCAGGCGATGACCAGCCGCGGCCTCGCCGGGTCGGTGGCGGAGGTGAGCAGGGTCCACGGTTGCTCGCGGTCGGGGCCCTCGATGCGCTGGAGGTGCGGCGCAACCCCGGTCACGACGTCGGTGACCAGGCCGAGCAGGCCCCGTTGACCGGCCGCGTCCCCGGAGACGGTCGGGGTCCGCACCAGCTCGCGGATCAGCTCGGCGACGTCGGGGGCAGGGGCGCTCATGGACCGATCATGGCCCGCGCCCCTGCCCTCCGCTCTGCTCAGCTGCCCACCGGCTCCGGGGTGCGCTCGACCTCGACGGTCCGGCTCAGCTTGGCGCCCTCGACGTCCAGGTCGGGGAGCAGCCGGTCCAGCCAGCGCGGCAGCCACCAGGCCGATCGACCCAGCAGCGCCAGCACCGCGGGCACCAGCGTCATCCGGACGACGAAGGCGTCCACCAGCACGCCGACCGCCAGGCCGAAGGCGATCGCCTTGACGGTCACGTCCTCGATGGTCACGAAGCTGCCGAACACCGAGAACATGATCAGCGCCGCCGCGACGACCACCCGGGACGCGTGTCGCATCCCGGCGACCACCGCCGCACGCGGGGCGGCCCCGTGCACGAACTCCTCCCGCATCCGGGAGACGAGGAAGACCTCGTAGTCCATGGCCAGGCCGAAGAGCACCGCCATCAACAGGATCGGCATGAAGCTGATGACCGGGCCGGTGGCCGGCACGCCGAAGACGTCCATCAGCCAGCCCCACTGGAAGACCGCGACGACGGCGCCGAACGAGGCGCCCACCGAGAGCAGGAAGCCCAGCGCGGCCTTGATCGGGACCAGGATCGAGCGGAACACCAGCAGCAGCAGGACCAGCGCCAGGCCGACGACGACCAGGGTGAACGGCAGCAGGGCCTCGCCCAGCCGGTCGGAGACGTCGATGGCGACGGCGGTCTGCCCGGTCACCGTCACGTCCCCGCCGGTGTCGGCCTCCAGGTCGTCCGCGAGGTCGCGCAGGTCGGCCACGAGCGCGGTCGTCGCCTCGTCCTGCGGACCGCTCTCCGGCACCACCTGGACGATCGCGGCGGTGCCGTCGGCCAGCACCTGGGGCAGGGCGTAGGCGACGTCGTCCAGCCCGCCGGTGAACTCCCCGGGCTGGTCGGTCGGCGTGCCACCGATCGCCACGGCGGCCTGGCCGGCCGCCTGCTCGGCGGTCGCCGGGTCCAGCCCGTCGAGGAAGACGATGAGCGGGCCGTTGGCACCCGGGCCGAAGTACTCGTTGACCGCGTCGTACGCCTGCCGGGTGGTGCTCTCCTCGGGGGCGGTGCTGGCGTCGGGCAGGGCCAGCCGCAGCTGCAGTGCCGGGATGGCGACCACCAGCAGGCCGACGACCGTGACCAGGACGGTGAGCACCGGGCGGCGGGTGACGATCGCGGCCCACCGGGCACCACCGGTGCGCGCCGGGGCGCCGGCGTGCTCGGCGAGCGCGTGCTCGCGGCGGGCGGCGCGGGAACCGGGCTTGGGCACCAGCCGGGCGCCGGCGAAGCCCAGCAGCGCGGGCAGCAGGGTGAGCGCGACCAGGACGGCGACCAGCACCGTCCCCGCAGCGCCCAGGCCCATCACGGTCAGGAAGGGGATGCCGACGACGGCGAGCCCGGACAGCGCGATGATCACGGTCAGGCCGGCGAACACGACCGCGGACCCGGCGGTGCCGGCGGCCCGCCCGGCGGACTCCTCGGGGTCCATGCCGGCGGCCAGCTGCGAGCGGTGCCGGGACAGGATGAACAGCGTGTAGTCGATGCCGACCGCCAGGCCGATCATCAGCGCCAGCGTCGGGGCGGTCGAGGAGAGCGTGATGACCCCGGACGTCGCCAGCAGCCCGGTGAGCCCGATGCCCACCCCGACCAGCGCGGTCAGCAGGTTCATCCCGGCCGCGAGCAGCGACCCGAAGGTGATCACGAGCACCAGGACGGCGACCACGACACCGATGAGCTCCAGCGGGCCGACGGTCACGGCACCGGTGTTGAAGGCGGCCCCGCCGACCTCGACCTGCAGGCCCGCGTCCGTGGCGGCGGCGGTGGCCGCCTGCAGCTCCTCGAGCGCGTTCTCCCCGAGCTCGGGCGGCTGCACCGAGTACTGCACCGGGGCCAGGGCCGCGCGGCCGTCCGGGCTGATCGACTGGGTCGCGAACGGGTCCTGCACGGCGGCGACCTGGTCGACCTGGCCGGCGGCGGCCACGGTCTCGGCGATCGCGGCGGCGTACTCGGGGTCGGCCACCGTGGCGCCCTCGGGCGCCACGAAGACCAGCTGCGCTCCGGCCCCCGCCGCTGCGGTCGAGACGTCGTCGAGCCGGTCCAGCGCCGCCTGGGACTCCGAGCCGGGGATCGTGAACTCGTCGTCGAACTCCCCGCCGATGGTGAGGAAGAGCCCCACGACGAGCCCGAGGACCGCGAGCCAGGCCACGGAGAAGAGCCCGCGACGGCGATAGGCCGCGCGGCCGATCCGGTAGAGCAGGGTGGACATCGGTTCTCCTGGGTTCAGCCGGGTCAGGGGGTGGTCGGGGTGCTCGACACGGCACCGCGGACGAGGGAGAGCAGGGCGGTGCGGCGCAGGGGCTCGAGGTCGCCCTGCGCGGTGAGTGACATGAGGGTGAGCCCGCTGAGCAGCGCGGTGGCCGCGCCGATGAGGTCCGCCGCCGGCAGGGTGAAGGCCAGCCCCGCCTCGGCGGCCATCCGGTCGACCAGCTCGGCGAGCCGGCTGCCGACCTGCTCGTCGTGCCGGCGGAGCACCTCGGCGGCCTCGGGGTTCCGGGCGGCATGCAAGGTGTACTCGGTGACCACCAACGCCCACGTGCGGTCGCAGCGGAAGGCGCCCAGCACCCGGTCGACCGCGGCGGCGAGCGGGTCCGGCTCGTCGGCCAGGCCGGTGAGGAGCTCGGCGACCCGGGCGAGGTCACGCTCGACCTCGCGGGTCATCAGCGCCTCGAACAGCTCGTCCTTGGACCTGAAGCTGGAGTAGAAGGCGCCGCGGGTCAACCCACCGCGGCTGCAGATGTCCTCGACGCTGGCCGCTGCGAAGCCCTGCTCGGCGAAGGTCTGCAGGGCGGCGTCCAGCAGCCGCTCGACGGTCGCCTCACGACGGCGCTTGGGCCGCTGCAGGTCGACGTCGGTCACGATGCAGAACTGTATTGGATACACCTGTGCATCGGGAGGCGAGATGGGTCACTGTCCCGGTGCCGGACGCGTCGAGACCGCCGCCTCCCCACAGGGAGACGACGGCCTCGTGTGCAGCTGCCCGGTCGGTCAGCCCAGGGCGCGGCCCACGGCCACGGCGCGGGTGTCCGGTGCGGCGATCCGCGCGGCGTCCGCCTCCTGGTCGTCGGTGGCCTCCTGCGACCGCCGCTCGGCCTCCACCCGGGCCCGGTAGCTCTGCACCTCGCTGGTGATCCGCTCCTCGTCCCAGCCCAGCACGCCGGCCACGGCCCGGGCGACCGGCTCGGCGGACTCCACTCCCCGGTGCGGGGTCTCGATGGAGATCCGGGTGCGCCGGGCCAGGAGGTCGTCCAGGTGCAGCGCGGCCTCGTGCGCGGCCGACCACACCATCTCGACCATCAGGTACTCCTCGGCGCCGGGGACCGGGTCGAGGAGCTCGGGCGCCTCGGCGGCCAGACCGAGCACCTCGGGGGTCAGCGAGCCGAACCGGTTGATCAGGTGCTCGGCGCGGAACCGCGGGATGCCCCAGCGGTCGGAGAGCCCGTCGAGGGAGTTGACCATCGCCGCGTAGCCCTCGGCGCCGACCAGCGGGATGTTCTCGGTGACGCTCGGCGGGACCCGGCGGGTGACGTCGTCGGCCGCGGCGTCCACGGCGTCGGCGGCCATCGGCCGGTACGTCGTGTACTTCCCGCCGGCGACGGAGATGACCCCGGGCATCGGCCGGGCGACGGCGTGCTCGCGGGACAGCTGACTGGTCGACTCGCTCTCCCCGGACAGCAGCGGGCGCAGCCCGGCGTAGACGCCGGTGATGTCCTCGTGCGTCAGCGGGACGGACAGCACCTCGTTGACGTGGTCGAGGATGTAGTCGATGTCGGCCTTGCTGGCCGCCGGGTGGGCCTTGTCCAGCTCCCAGTCGGTGTCCGTGGTCCCGACGATCCAGTGGCTGCCCCACGGGATGACGAAGAGCACCGACTTCTCGGTGCGCAGGATCAGGCCCGTCTCACCGTTGATCCGGTCGCGGGGCACGACGATGTGCACGCCCTTGCTGGCCCGCACGTGGAACCGGCCGCGGCCACCGACCAGCGTCTGGATGTCGTCGGTCCAGACGCCGGTGGCGTTGACCACCACCTCGCTGCGGACGTCGACCTCGTTCCCGGTCTCCACGTCGCGCACCCGGGCACCGACGACGCGGCCACCGGCGTGGGAGAACGAGACGACCTCGGCGGAGTTGAGCACGGTCGCGCCGTAGGAGGCTGCGGTGAGCGCCACGGAGAGGGTGTGCCGGGCGTCGTCGGCCTGGGCGTCGTAGTAGCGGATGGCGCCGACGAGGGAGTCCGGCTTCAGGGCGGGGAAGAGCCGCCGGGCACCGGTGCGGGTCAGCTGCTTCTGCGCCGGCATCGGGGCGGACAGCGACCCCAGACGGGCCAGGCCGTCGTAGAGGGTGATCCCGGCGGTGACGTAGGGCCGCTCCCAGTGCCGGGTCAGCGGGTAGAGGAACGGCACCGGCTTGACCAGGTGCGGGGCGATCCGGTTGACCGACAGGTCGCGCTCGTGCAGCGCCTCCCGGACCAGCCCGAAGTCGAACTGCTCCAGGTAGCGCAGCCCGCCGTGGAACAGCTTGGAGGAGCGCGAGGAGGTGCCACTGGCGAAGTCACGCGCCTCGACCAGCGCCGTCCGGAGCCCCCGGGTCGCCGCGTCCAGCGCGACACCGGCACCCGTCACCCCGCCACCGATCACCAGGACCTCGAACTCGCCGGCCGCGAGGTCGGCCCAGGCCTGGGCACGCTGCTCGGGACCGAGTGTGCGGACTGCCGTCATGGGGGAACTCCTCGGTACGGGCCGTCGCCGACGACGGCGCACGATGCCACGGTAGGTCGGCGCCGGGAAGGCCGTCGACGCCCGCTGTCTGACATGGTCGGACGACCCGGGTGTGCTGGGTCACCATCCGGGCCCCCGATGGCCTAGCGTCGGGCGTCGTGCCGGGCACCGTGCAGTCCATCGAGCGGGCAGCCGCGATCCTGCGCGTGGTGGCCGGCTCCGGCGGCAGGCTCGGGGTCACCGACATCGCCGCGGCGGTCGGGCTGGCCAAGACCACCGCGCACAGCCTGCTCCGCACCCTGCTGAGCGTCGGCTTCGTGGAGCAGGACCCGGCCACCGGCCGTTACGCCCTGGGCCCCGGGCTGCTGCGGCTCGGCACGCCGCTGGACGTGAACGAGCTGCGGGCCCGCTCCTCGAACTGGGCCGACGCCCTGGCCGCCCGCAGCGGGCACGCGGTGCGACTGGCCACCCTCGCCGGCGCCGACGTCGTCGTCGTCCACCACGTCTTCCGCCCCGACGACTCCGCGCAGGTCCTGGAGGTCGGCACCACCCTGCCCGCGCGGAGCACCGCGCTGGGCAAGGTGCTGCTGGCGTACGCGCCCGCACCCCCGGCCGAGCTGGCCGAGGTGCGCACGCAGGGCTGGGCGGCCGAGCGGGGCGAGCAGGAGCCGAGCACGGGCTCGATCGCCGCACCGGTCCGCGCCGCGGGCGGCCTGGTGACCGCCGCGCTGGGCGTCAGCGGGCCGCTGACCTCCCTCTTCGACGGCCGGGGCGTGCCACGCAGCCTGCTGCTGGCGATGGTCGTCGACGCCGCGCACGCGGTGTCCCGCGAGCTGGGACACGTCAGTGCCTGACCGGTACGTGCTCGCCGTCGACCAGGGGACGACGTCGACGCGGTCGCTGGTCTTCGACCGGGGCGGCCGGATGGTCGCCGTCCGCCAGCGCGAGCACCACCAGTACTTCCCCCGCCCCGGCTGGGTCGAGCACGACCCGATGGAGATCTGGGCGAACACCCAGCGGACCGCCGCGCAGGTGCTCGGCGACGTGCCGGACGCCGGCGACGTCGTGGCCCTGGGGATCGCCAACCAGCGGGAGACGACCGTGGTCTGGGACCGGGTGACCGGCCGGCCGGTCACCCGCGCGCTGGTCTGGCAGGACACCCGGACCGCCGACCTGGTGACGGAGCTGGCCGCCCGACCCGATGCCGGCCTGGTCGCCGAGCGCAGCGGGATGGCGATCGCCGGCTACTTCTCCGGCCCGCGGCTGCGCTGGATCCTCGACCACGTGCCGCGCGCCCGGGAGCGCGCCGAACGCGGTGAGCTGCTGTTCGGCACGATGGAGACCTGGCTGATCTGGAACCTCACCGGCGGACCGGACGGCGGCGTCCACGTCACCGACGTGACCAACGCCAGCCGCACCCTGCTGATGGACGTGCGCAGCTGCCGGTGGGACCCCGACCTGCTGGCCTTCTTCGACATCCCGGCGGAGATGCTGCCGGAGATCCGGCCCTCGGTGGGCATCCTGGGCCGGGCCACCGCCCTCAACCGGGCCCTGCCGATCGCCGGGGCGCTGGGCGACCAGCAGGCGGCGCTCTTCGGCCAGGCCTGCTTCGCGCCCGGGGAGGCCAAGTGCACCTACGGCACGGGCAGCTTCCTGCTGCAGAACACCGGGACCGAGCTGGTGCGCACCCGCTCCGGGTCGATCAGCACGGTGGCCTACCAACTGGCCGGGGAGGCGCCGCGCTACGCGCTGGAGGGGTCGGTCGCCGTCGCCGGGGCGCTGGTGCAGTGGCTGCGGGACGGGCTCGGCCTGATCGGCTCGGCCGCGGAGGTGGAGACCCTGGCGCGCACGGTCGCCGACAACGGCGGCTGCTACGTCGTCCCGGCGTTCTCCGGCCTGCTGGCCCCGCACTGGCGGGGTGAGGCCCGAGGCCTGGTCGCCGGGCTGACCTCCTACGTCACCAAGGGGCACCTGGCCCGGGCGGTCCTGGAGGCCACCGGCTGGCAGACCCGCGACGTGGTGCAGGCGATGGCGGCGGACTCCGGCCTCTCGCTGCCGGCCCTGCGGGTGGACGGCGGGATGACCACCAACAACCTCCTCATGCAGTTCGTGGCCGATGCGCTGGACACCCCGGTGGTGCGGCCGATGGTGGGGGAGACGGTGTCGCTGGGCGCGGCCTACGCGGCCGGCCTCGCCGTCGGGGTGTGGTCGGACGTCGAGGCGCTGCGCCGGAACTGGCACCGGTCCGCGCAGTGGACGCCCACCCCGGAACGGGCCCAGGCGCTGACCGCGGAGTACCGGTGCTGGGAGCGTGCAGTGGAGCTCAGCATCGCCTGGGGCGCTCCCTGAGCCGGTCGGTGCGACAGTGTCGGACGCCGACTGTTGTCCAGCTCACATCCGGCCTCCTACGGTCCTCCCACGACGGGACGCGTGGTGATCACCGCCACAGACCCGTCACCGACCCACCCGGTCCGCGACGCCGCGGGCCCGTCGTGAGGAGCGCCTACTCGTGGACACCGTCGGTCTGTGGACCGTGTTCGGCAGTGAAGTACTCGGCACCGGAATCCTGCTGCTGCTCGGCGTCGGCGTGGTCGCCAACGTCGTGCTGCCCAAGACCAACGGCAACGGCAGCGGCTGGATCGTCATCATCTTCGGCTGGGGGCTCGCCGTCTTCGCCGGCGTCTTCGCCGGGGCGACCTCGGGGGCACACATCAACCCCGCCGTCACCGTCGGCCTGCTGGTCAGCGGGACCGACACGTACGCCCCCGGCGTCGAGGTCAGCGTCGCGAGCACGTTCGTCTACTTCGCCGGGCAGCTGGTCGGCGCCTTCCTCGGTGCGGTCCTCGCCTACTTCGCCTACTACGGCCACTACAACGACCCGGACGCCGCCGGCACCCAGCTCGGCACCTTCGCGACCGGCCCGGCCCTCGGCACGGTCAAGGACAACGTGGTGACCGAGGTCGTCGGCACGTTCGTGCTGGTCTACATCATCCTGCGGTTCGGCGACACCCCCAGCCAGCTCGGCCCGCTGGCCGTCGCCCTGCTGGTCGTCGGCATCGGCGCCTCGCTCGGTGGCCCGACCGGGTACGCGATCAACCCGGCCCGTGACCTCGGGCCGCGCATCGCCCACGCCGTCCTGCCGATCCGTGGCAAGACCAACAGCAACTGGGGCTACGCCTGGGTGCCGATCGTCGGCCCGCTGATCGGCGCCGTCCTCGCCGGCCTGCTCTCCCACGTCAACGTCTGACCCGACCCCTTCCGGGGGCCAAAGTCGCGATTTTGGCCCCTCCTTCTGTAGGAGGAACTCGCATGGCCCAGTACGTAGCAGCCATCGACCAGGGCACCACCAGCACCCGGTGCATGATCTTCGACCACGACGGCGCCGTCGTGTCCGTCGGCCAGAAGGAGCACGAGCAGATCTTCCCGCGCGCCGGGTGGGTCGAGCACGACGCGATGGAGATCTGGCGCAACACCCGCGAGGTGGTCGGCCAGGCGCTGGCCCGCAGCGACGCCGGCACCTCCGACATCGTCGCGGTCGGGATCACCAACCAGCGCGAGACCGCGGTGGTCTGGGACCGGAGCACCGGCGAGCCGGTCTACAACGCGATCGTCTGGCAGGACACCCGCACGACGAAGATCATCGAGGAGCTCGGCGCCCTCGGCGGCGGCGCCGACCGGTACAAGGACAAGGTGGGCCTGCCGCTGGCCACCTACTTCGCCGGCCCCAAGGTCCGCTGGATCCTGGACAACGTCGACGGCGCCCGCGAGCGCGCCGAACGCGGCGAGCTGCTGATGGGCACCATCGACTCCTGGCTGATCTGGAACATGACCGGCGGGGCCGACGGCGGGCTGCACCTCACCGACGTCTCCAACGCCTCCCGCACCATGCTGATGGACTACCGGACGCTGGCCTGGGACGCCGACATCGCCGAGGAGATGGGCATCCCGATGTCCATGCTCCCGGAGATCCGGTCGAACTCCGAGGAGTACGGCAAGGGCCGCAAGGCCGGCTTCCTGGCCGGGGTGCCGATCGCCGGCTCGCTCGGTGACCAGCAGGCGGCCACCTTCGGCCAGGTCTGCTTCACCAAGGGCATGGCCAAGAACACCTACGGCACCGGCAACTTCATGCTGCTCAACACCGGCGAGGAGGCCGTCCCGTCGGAGAACGGGCTGCTCACCACGCTGTGCTACCAGCTAGGGGACGCCAAGCCGGTGTACGCGCTGGAGGGGTCGATCGCGGTCACCGGCTCGCTGGTGCAGTGGGTCCGGGACAACCTGGGGATGATCAAGACCGCCCCGGAGATCGAGGACCTGGCCCGCTCGGTCGACGACAACGGCGGCTCCTACTTCGTCCCGGCGTTCTCCGGGCTGTTCGCCCCGCACTGGCGGTCGGACGCCCGTGGCGCCGTCGTCGGGCTGACCCGGTTCGTCAACAAGGGGCACCTGGCCCGCGCCGTCCTAGAGGCCACCGCGTACCAGACCCGTGAGGTGCTGGACGCGATGAACGCCGACTCCGGGGTCGACCTGACCGAGCTCCGGGTGGACGGCGGGATGGTCGGCAACGAGTTGCTCATGCAGTTCCAGGCCGACCTGCTCGGCGTCCCGGTGATCCGGCCGAAGATCCCCGAGACGACGGCGCTGGGCGCGGCCTACGCCGCCGGGCTCGCCGTCGGCTTCTGGTCCGACCTCGACGAGCTCACCGCCAAGTGGGCTGAGGACAAGCGCTGGGACCCGCAGATGCCCACCGACGAGCGCGAGCGCTACTACCGCAACTGGCAGAAGGCGGTCACGAAGTCCCTCGACTGGGTCGACGAGGACGTCAGCTGACGCCTCCTCGTCGGCACTGCAGGCCCGTCGGAGTCCGCTCCGGCGGGCCTGCGGTGCGTCCGGGCCCATCCACCCGGGTGACTAGCTTGTGCGACTGACTAGTCAGTCGTACTGTCTAGCCCGTGTCAGCAGAACGATGGCCCGGGGAGTGGATGCGCGGCGTCCTGTCGCTGTGCGTGCTCCGCGTCGTCGCCGACGGGCCGACCTACGGCTACGCGATCGCCGCCCGACTGGCCGAGGCAGGGTTGGGGCCGGTCAAGGGCGGCACGCTGTACCCGATCCTGACCCGCCTGGAGACCGAGGGCCTGGTGTCCTCCTCCTGGGAGGCCGGTGACGGGGGGCCGGGCCGCAAGTTCTTCACCCTCACCGACGCCGGTGAGCAGTCCCTCCGCGAACGGACCGAGCTCTGGCACGTCTTCACCGAGCGGGCCGCCGGCCTGCTGACACCCCTGCCCGCTGCGAGGAGCACGCCATGAAGAGCACCGACCAGGCCTACAGCGACGACCTGCTGCTGGCGCTGCGACTGCGGGACGTCCCGGGCACCCGGATCGGCGAGGTCCTCGCCGAGGTGCAGAGCCACGTGGCGGAGACCGGGGAGGACCCCCGCCAGGCGTTCGGCGAGCCGAAGCAGTACGCCGACGAGGTCGCCGAGGCGCTCGGCCTGCAGCGGGGCCGCGGCTGGCGTCACCTGCTGACCGGTCTGACGTGGGCGCACCTGGTCGTCACCGTGGTCATCGGCGTCGCCAGCTTCCTGCTCGCCGACAGCCTGTGGGCGCTCGGCGCGGGGGAGGATGCGGCGTTCGGCGTCCCGGCCGGGCTGATGGCCGCCGGCGCCGTCGTCGTCCTGGCCGCCTGCGCCGCCTGGGTCGTCGCCACGAGCCGGCGGGAACCCGACGACACCGTGCGTGACCCCCGCACCGGCGAGGACATGGCGCGCATCAGCCGGTGGCAGCTCGCCGTCCTCGTCGGCGCCCCCGCGCTGGCCTTCACGCTGATGCTCCTCGGCGGCCTCCTCACCCGCTGACAGGGGCCAAAATCGCGACTTTGGCCCCTGTGGACGACGAGAGCAGAGACCGGACTCCGTCGACCACTCTGCACCGGTGCCCTCACGACCGCTCCACGGTGTCTTCGTCGCCAGCCACGCCATCGCGGAGAGGGCGATCACCCGCAAGCAACTCCGCCTGTTGGGCTACCGGCGCATCGTCCAGGGCGTCTACGCCGATCCCGGGCTTGAGTTCGACCACCGGCTCCGCTGCACCGGTGTCGCGCTGCTGCTCCCGGCTGGGACGGCGATCGGTGGACACTCGGCCGCCGCCTGGCACGGCGCTCCCTTCGCCGGACCGGCCGACCCGGTGACCGTTCTCCGGAGCGCGGACGTCCGCTGGTCGGGGCCACGAGGAGTGCGCGTCCACCAGACCGTCTTCGGTCCCCGGGACGTCGACGTGATCGGCGACGTCCCGGTCAGCACCGCTCTCCGCACCGTCTGGGACGTCGCCGCCCTGGAGCCGCTCGCCACGGCTGTGGCCGCACTCGACGCCATGGTCAGAGCCGGATCGGTGACTGCGTCGACCTTGACCTCACGGCTGGAGAGTGCCGCCGGCGAGTGGGGCGTCACCAAGGTCCGCCGAGCGTTCGGCCTGGTGGACCCGCGGGCGGAGTCCGCGCCGGAGTCGAAGGTGCGAGTGGCGCTGGTGCTCGCCGGACTGGCGCCCGTCCCGCAGTTCCACGTGCAACACCGTGGCGAGTTCCTGGCCAAGGTCGACTTCGCCTGGCCGGAGGCCAAGCTCATCGTGGAGTACGAGGGTGCCCACCACTTCGACGCGGAGAAGATCGTGTCCGACGACCGGCGCTACGCCGTCCTGGTCGCGGCCGGCTGGCGGGTCATCCGCCTGAGCGCTCCCGACCTGCGGGACCTGGACTCCGTCGTCCGTCGGGTCCGGGAGGCACTGACCTCGTGAGGGGCCAAGATCGCGACTTTGGCCCCTCGATGGGTCAGGGGGTGAGGGCGGCGCTGACGACGGCCTTGGCCTCTTCCTGGACCTGGGCGAGGTGGTCGGGGCCCTTGAAGGACTCCGCGTAGACCTTGTAGACGTCCTCGGTGCCCGAGGGTCGGGCGGCGAACCAGGCGTTCTCCGTGGTGACCTTCAGTCCGCCGATCGCGGCGCCGTTGCCGGGCGCCTTCGTGAGCTTCGCGGTGATCGGCTCGCCGGCCAGTTCGGTGGCGGTGACGGCGTCGGGGGAGAGCTTGCCGAGCGCGGCCTTCTCCTCCCGGGTGGCCGCAGCGTCGACCCGGGCGTAGGCCGACTCCCCGAATCGTTGCGTCAGTGACGCATGCAGTTCCGAGGGAGAGCTCCCGGTCACGGCCTGGATCTCCGAGGCCAGCAGGGCGAGCAGGATGCCGTCCTTGTCCGTCGTCCACACCCCGCCGTCGCGGCGGAGGAACGACGCCCCGGCCGACTCCTCGCCACCGAACCCGACCGACCCGTCCAGCAGGCCGGGCACGAACCACTTGAAGCCGACCGGCACCTCGACCAACCGGCGCCCCAGCGACTCTACGACCCGGTCGATCAGGGAGGAGGACACCAGCGTCTTGCCCACCGCCGTCTCGGCGCCCCAGCCGTCGCGGTGGCTGAAGAGGTAGGAGATCGCCACGGCCAGGAAGTGGTTGGGGTTCATCAACCCGCCGTCGGGGGTGACGATGCCGTGCCGGTCGGCGTCAGCGTCGTTGCCGGTGGCGATCTGGAACTGGTCCTTCGCGCTGATCAGCGAGGCCATCGCCGAGGGGGAGGAGCAGTCCATCCGGATCTTGCCGTCCCAGTCCAGCGTCATGAACCGCCACGTCGGGTCGACCAGCGGGTTGACGACGGCGAGGTCCAGGCCGTGCCGTTCGGCGATCGCACCCCAGTAGTCGACGCTCGCCCCGCCGAGCGGGTCGGCACCGATCCGCACACCGGCGCTGCGCACCGCCTCCAGGTCCAGCACCTGCGGCAGGTCGTCGACGTAGGTGCCGAGGAAGTCGTAGGACTGCGCCGCGGCCCGGGCCCGGGCGATCGGGATGCGGCGCACCCCGTCGAGACCGGTGGCCAGCAGCTCGTTGGCCCGCTTGGCGATCCAGCCGGTGGCGTCGGTGTCGGCCGGCCCGCCCGAGGGCGGGTTGTACTTGAAGCCGCCGTCCCGGGGCGGGTTGTGCGAGGGGGTGACGACGATGCCGTCGGCCAGCCCGGAGGTCTTCCCCTGGTTGGCCCGCAGGATGGCGTGGCTGACCGCGGGGGTGGGCGTGTAGCGGTCCGCGGCGTCCACGAGCACGGTGACGTCGTTGGCGGCCAGCACCTCCAGGGCGCTCACCCAGGCCGGCTCGGACAGCCCGTGGGTGTCCCGGCCGACGAAGAGCGGGCCGTCGTACCCCTGCTGGGCGCGGTACTCGCAGATGGCCTGGGTGGTGGCGAGGATGTGCGGCTCGTTGAACGCGCCGTCCAGGGAGGATCCCCGGTGCCCGGACGTCCCGAAGGCGACCTGCTGGGCGACGTCGTGCGGATCCGGCTCGACCGTGTAGTACGCGGTCACCAGATGCGGGACGTCGACCAGGTCAGAGGGCTGGGCCGGCTGGCCGGCGCGGTCGGAGCTCATGCGTTGATCTTCGCGCCGGGACACCTGTCTGCGCGACCCGGCCGCGCGCACCGTCAGTCGCGGTCGTGCGCGACCCACCCGGGGGCGTCGATCCGGACCGGCGAGTCACCGACGAGAGCCGTCAAGCCGGACTCGATCGCGGCCAGCTCCTGCTCACCGAGCCGCTGCGCCCACCGGGCGCGCAGCTCGTCGAAGACCGCCTCCCCCTGGCGCATCACCTCGAACCCGCGCGGGGTGACCTGGATGCGCTTGCGTCTCGCGTCAGCCGGGTCGGCGTCCCGGGCGACGTACCCGCGCTCGACCAGGACGGCGATGGTCTTCGCCGCAGCCTGCTTGGACACCGAGAGCCGCCGGCCCAGCTCCGAGGCGTTCTCGGCCCCCGACTCGATGGCCCGCATGGCGAAGTCGTGCACCGGCCGGACGTCGGGGTGCCCACGGGCGGCCAGTTCGACGACCACGGCGTCCACGAGGGTGCGATAGCCGCCGAGGAGGAGCAGCGCGAGGTCGGCGCCGGAACGGGACACACCGAGAGGCTAGGGCAGGCATGGACGACGACAACCTAGTTGTCTATAGTTGGACAACCAGGTTGTCTAACCAAGGAGTGTCACGTGCCCGTTCCCGACTCGAGCCCCGCCCTCTCGGGGATCTCCCACCACCGCGCTGCGGTCAACGGCACCGAGCTGCACTACGTGTCCGCCGGCACGACGGGGTCCCCGGTGCTGCTCGTGCACGGCTTCCCGGAGACCTGGTGGACCTTCCACGAGCTGATCCCACTCCTCGCGGCCGAGCACCAGGTCTTCGCGGTCGACCTGCGCGGCTTCGGCGACTCGGGCAACGCCGAGGGCGGCTACGACAGTGCGACGTCGGCCGAGGACCTGCACCAGCTCATCGCCCACCTCGACGTCGGCCCCGTGCACCTCACCGGGCAGGACATCAGCGGGGCCACGGTCTTCCGGCTGGCCGCCACCCACCCACAGGACGTACGCAGCCTGACCGCGATCGAGATGGGCCTGGCCGGCTTCGGGCTGGAGGGGCTCGCTGACGTGACCCACGGTGGTGCCTGGCACATCGGCGTCCTCGCGGCACCGGGGATCCCCGAACTGCTGTTCGCGGGCCGGGAGCGCGAGCTCCTGGGCGACTGGGCCTTTCCCGCGATGACCGCCGTCCCGGGGGCGATCACCGACGCCGACGTCGCGGAGTTCGCCCGCACCTACGCGCGCCCGGACGGCTGGCGCGGGGCCGCGGGCCTCTACCGGTCGATGCTCGCCGAGGGTGCCGAGCTCAGGGCCCTCGCAGCTGACCGGCCCCTGACCGTGCCGGTCCTCGCCGTCGGTGCCGGCGGCGGCCCCTTCACCGCCGCGACCATGCGCCAGGTGACCGCGGACGACGTCGCCTCCGCACAGCTCGACGGAGTCGGCCACCACGCGGCCCTGGAGGCCCCGGAGGCCCTGTCGGCGGCACTCCTGGACTTCCTGGGCCGGGTGGACGCGCGGTGACGTGACGTCGGGGCGTCGCGTCGGTGCCTCGCCGTAACCTGGCCGGGTGTTCGGTGACTGGCGGGAGATGGTCACCGACGCGGCGTTGGCCGACGCCGTCGGCGCCGACGTGCTCGACCGCGCCCGCCGCTACGTCGCCCGCCGCGTCCTCGACGTCCGGCTGGCCGATGACGCACGGCGGCTGACCGGTCTGGTCCAGGGCGGCGCGCCAGAGCCCTACCGGACGACGGTGGTGCGCACCGACGGCGGCCGGGTGGGCTGGGCCGGAGCGTGCACGTGCCCGGTGGGCGACGACTGCAAGCACGCGGTCGCCGTCCTGCTGTCGCTGCGGTCGAGCCTCAAGGCGTCCCCGGTGGCGAGCGGGTGGGAGCAGGAGCTCGAGGAGCTGGTGGCCGCGGCCGCCGACCGGAGGCCACGCACCGCGGTGCCGATCGGGCTGCAGTTCGAGCTGGTCGAGCAGGCCCCCGGGCAGGGGCGCAGCTCGGTCGGCGCACCGGGCACCCGGCAGCGGCTGGTGCGGCTGCGGCCGGTGGTCCCGGGCAAGCGCGGGCAGTGGGTCCGCACCGGGATCTCCTGGCGGCAGCTGCAGTACGACAACAGCCGGGCCGGCTGGGACCCGGCGCACGTGGCCTCCATGCGGGCGCTGCACGCCACGCACCAGGCCGCGCGGAACCAGTTCTACTCGTACGCCCCGGTCGACGTGTACCTGCACGAGTTCGGCCCCGGGCTGTGGCGGCTGCTGGCCGAGGCGGTGGCCGACGGCGTCCCGCTGGTGACCGCCGACCGTTCCCCCCGGCCGGTGGTGCTGGCCGAGGCCGAGGCGGACGTGGCGGTCGACCTGCGCGACAACGGCGACCGCACCGAGCTGTCCGCCGTCCTGCGGGTCGACGGCCGGGCCGTCCCCCCGGCCGCGCTCTCCTTCCTCGGCATGCCCCCGCACGGGGTCACCGTCGACGGTCCGGCCCGGGACGAGGCACCCGAGGGCGCACCGGGCCTGGTGCTCGCCCGGCTCGACTCCCCGGTGCCGCCGGTGCTGGCGGGCCTGGTGGCACGGGGTGGGGTCATCGGCATCCCGGCCGGCGACGTCGACCGGTTCCGCCGCGACTTCTACCCGGGGCTGCGGCAGGCGGTGCCGGTGATCTCCGCCGACGGCTCGGTGGAGATCACCGACGTCCCGCCCCCGAGGCTGGCCGCCGAGGTGCGCTACCCCGGTGACGCGACGGTGACGGTGGCCTGGTCGGTGCGCTACGGCGACCGGTCCTACGCCCCGGGTACCGCGGCCGGTCCGGCCGACGGCCGCGACCTGGCCGCCGAAGAACTGCTGGTCGAGGCGCTGCCGGGCCCCGTGGGTGGGGTCGCCGAGCTGTGGACGCCGGAGCGCCGGCTGGCCGAGCACGTCGAGCTGGCCGGCATGGAGGCGCTGGAGTTCACCACCGAGGTCCTCCCCGCGCTGCGCGCCGACCCCGGCGTCGACCTCACCGTCGTGGGCACCCCGACGTCCTACCGGCAGACCACGTCGGCGCCACAGATCAGCTTCGCCGCGCGGGACAGCCGGGAGTCCGACTGGTTCGACCTCGGGATCACCGTGACGATGGACGGCCAGCACGTGCCCTTCGCGACGCTCTTCTCCGCGCTGGCCGCCGGGCGCACCCGGCTGGCGCTGATCAGCGGCACCTGGTTCTCCCTGCAGCGCCCGGAGTTCGAGCAGTTGCGGCTGCTGATCGAGGAGGCCCGGGAGCTGCGGGACCTGCCCGGGGGCGAGGTGCAGGTCAGCCGCTTCTCCGCCGGGCTCTGGGAGCAGCTGCTGGGGCTCGGGGTGGTCACCGAGCAGAGCGATCGCTGGACCCGTGAGGTGCGGGGGCTGATCGACGCGGAGACCGCGGACCCACCGCCCGTACCGGCCGGCCTGGTCGCGGAGCTGCGGCCCTACCAGCGCGAGGGCTACGGCTGGCTGTCCTTCCTCTGGGACCACCGGCTCGGCGGGGTGCTCGCCGACGACATGGGCCTGGGCAAGACGCTGCAGACCCTGGCGCTGCTGTGCCGGGCGCACGAGGCCGGCGAGCTGGACGCGGCCCCGGTGCTGGTGGTGGCGCCGACCAGCGTGGTCTCCACCTGGACCCGGGAGGCGGCCCGGTTCGCCCCCGGGCTGCGGGTGGTGGCCGTGGACGAGACCGAGCGGAAGGCCGGCACCACGCTGGGCGACCGGGTGGCCGGCGCGCACGTCGTCGTGACCTCGTACGCGCTGTTCCGGATCGACGCCGACTCCTGGACGTCGCTTCCGTGGCGCGGGCTGGTGCTGGACGAGGCCCAGTTCGTGAAGAACCACCAGGCCCGCACCTACCAGTGCGCGCGGATGCTGCCGGCGCCGGTGAAGCTGGCGCTGACCGGGACGCCGCTGGAGAACAGCGTGATGGACATCTGGGCCCTGATGTCCATCGTCGCGCCCGGGCTCTTCCCCGACCCGGAGCGGTTCACCGAGTTCTACCGGATCCCGATCGAGCGGGACGGCGACGCGGAGAAGCTGGCCGTGCTGCGGCGGCGGATCCGCCCGCTGATGCGCCGGCGGACCAAGGAGATGGTGGCCGCCGAGCTGCCGCCCAAGCAGGAGCAGGTGCTCGAGGTCGTGCTGAACCCCCGGCACGAGAAGCTCTACCAGACCCACCTGCAGCGCGAGCGGAGCAAGGTCCTCGGCCTGGTCGAGGACATGTCGAAGAACCGGATGACGATCTTCCGGTCGCTCACCCTGCTGCGTCAGCTCAGCCTGGACCCGGCGCTGATCGACCCGGCGTACGCCGACGTCCGCTCCAGCAAGGCCGACGCGTTCCTGGACCAGCTGCGCGAGGTCGTCGCCGAGGGGCACCGGGTGCTGGTCTTCAGCCAGTTCACCCGGTTCCTCGGCTCGATCCGCGACCGGCTGACCGCCGAGGGCATCGACTGGGTCTACCTGGACGGCCGGACCCGGGACCGGGACGCGCGGATCGAGGAGTTCCGCACCGGCAGCGCCCCGGTGTTCCTGATCAGCCTCAAGGCCGGCGGCTTCGGGCTCACGCTCACCGAGGCCGACTACGTCTTCGTGCTCGACCCCTGGTGGAACCCGGCCAGCGAGGCGCAGGCGGTCGACCGGGCGCACCGGATCGGGCAGGACAAGACGGTGATGGTCTACCGGCTGGTGGCCGTCGGCACGATCGAGGAGAAGGTGATGGAGCTCAAGGCGCGCAAGCAGGCCCTGTTCTCCCGCGTCGTCGGCGACGGCGCGCTCGCCTCAGGGGCGCTCACCGCCGACGACGTCCGCGGCCTGTTCAGCTGAGGCCGGCCGCTGTGCCCAGCACCAGGGGGATGGCGAGGACGCCGATGCCGACCCAGCCGAGGACGATCCCCGCGGTCGCCATGCCGTCACCGCCCTCACCGCGTTCACGGATCTGCTTCTTGGCCACGTAGCCGAAGACCAGGGCCAGGATGCTGCCGATCCAGTACAGCCAGACGATGCCGAGCACCATGGAGGCGATGGCGAGCCCGTTCGTGCGCTGCGGCGGCGGCGGGTAGCCGTAGCCGTACGGGGGCGGACCGTACGGCGCCCCCGGCGGACCGTAGGGCGGACCCGGCGGACCGTAGGGCGGACCCGGCGGAGGACCGTAGGACGGGTTTACGTACCCCTGCGGACCCGGGTGCTGGCTGCCGTCGTGCTGGCTCATCTGCTCGTCCCCTGTGATCGCCGCGTGTGCGGAGCCGCCCCGACGGGCCGGACACCCCGACCCTAGGAGCCGATCGGCGCGGCGGACAGCACCGACCCTCCCGACGGATGAGCCCGGTGCGCGGTCGTGGAGCGAGCGGGGCTCAGCCCCGGCGGGGTTCGCCCCGGTAGGTGCCGACGCTCCACAGGTTGCCCTCCGGATCGCGGACGGCGAACTCGCGCCCGCCGTAGTCGGTGTCCTGCAGTGGCCGGAAGACCTCGGCGCCGGCCGCGACCGCGCGATGGAACAGCACGTCGACGTCGTCGCTGACCAGGTAGCAGCCGGTGCTGCCCGGGGCGACCGTCCAGCCGCCGTCGTCGCGCACCGAACCGAGCATCACCCCGCCGCCGGGCGGCCAGTCCAGCTGGGCGTGCTGCACGACGTCGCCCTCGCCGTACACGGCGGTCTCCTCGAAGCCGAGGGCGTCGACCAGGAAGCGGATGACCGCCCGGGCGTCCCGGGCCCGGAAGGCGGGCCAGACGGTGGGCGGGGGAGCGGTGGTGGTGTCGGTCATGGGCTCAGGGTGTCGACACCGGCGTCCGGCCGTCTTGGACGATTCCGAACTCCGCGGCCAGCCACCGGGTCGGCGGGAGACCGCTGAACGCCCGCCAGTCGCGGGTCAGGTGCGCCTGGTCGGCGTAGCCGGTGGCGACGGCGAGCGCGGCCAGGTCGGGCGGGCCGCCGCCGGCCACCCGGGCGGCCAACGCCCGCCGGGCCCGGTCGAACCGGACGACGCGGGCCGCCTCCTTCGGGGTCAGCCCGGTCTCGGCGCGGAACCGGGTGAGCAGGTGCCGCTCGGACCACCCCACCCGCCCGGCCACGTCGGCGACCCGCAGCCGCCCACCGGAGGCGAGGGTCAGCCGCCAGGCCTGGACGACCTCGGGGGCCGGCGCGCTGTCGGCCTGGAGCCGGCGGAGGAGGACGTGCTCCAGGGCCGCGAACCGGCCCGTCCAGTCCCGCGCGGACCGCACCCGGTCGACCAGCTCGGCACCGTCGGTGCCGAGCACGTCGGCGACCGGGCAGTCGAGGGAGGCCAGCGCGCCCGCCGGCAGGCCGAGCAGTGCCCGCGCACCCAGGGGGCTGAGCGCCAGCTGGACGCCGGCCTGCCACCCGGTCTGGGTGATCAGGGCCGGACGGGTGTGCAGCCCGCCCAGCAGCGCGTCGTAGCGGTCCGGTGCCTGCCGGGGATCGGGGTGCGCCGCGAGCAGCAGCGGCTCGTCCAGGGTGACCACGAAGGTCAGGGACGGGGAGGGCAGCCCGCGGTGCACCCCGGACGCGGACCCGCCGTACCGGTAGCCCACCGCACCGGCCACGAACGGGCGCAACGCCGGGTGCAGGCGGGCGCGCACCCATTCGTCGGACACCGGACCAGGATGGCCGTCCGGCACCGGCCCGTCATCCTCCTCGCGCGCGGGCCCCGGACCGTCATGCGCGTCGTGTTCACTGCTGTTGTGCACCCTCCGATCCCGGCAGCTCCTCCGCGTCCTGCCCGGTGATCGGTCAGGAGATCGTCAACGCCCCCGAACGGGTGGCCGCCGTGCGCGCCACCGACCTGCTCGACGGTGCTGCCGAGGAGTCCTTCGACCGGCTGACCGCCCTCGCCCGGCGGCTGACCGGGGCGCCGCTGGCCCTCCTCACCGTCGTCGACGACGAGCGCGCCTACTGGCTGAGCCACCAGGGCATGGCCCCGGACAGCCCGGGCCAGACCACCGTCGAGGAGTCCTTCTGCCAGCACGTGCTGGACGGGAGCCCGATGGTGCTGGTCGACGTGAGCGCCGACCAGCGGACCCGGGACATCTCGTCGATCGGTGGCGTGGGCGTCCGCGCCTGGGCCGGCTTCCCGGTGTACACCCCGGACGGGCAGGTGCTGGGCAGCTTCTGCGTGGTGGACACCGACGTCCACGAGTGGACGGCGGACGACGTCGAGCTGCTGGAGGACCTCGCGGCCATCGCCTCCCGCGAGGTCGCGCTGCGGGTGTCCACCGCCCAGGCCGAGCTGGCCCGCGCGGAGGCCCGGGCCGAGGCCGACCGCGCCGCCCTGCTGTCGCGCATCGGTGACCTGCTCACCTCCGGTCTGGAGCCGGGGGGCGTCTGGCAGGCGATCGCCCGGCTGGCCGTCCCGGCACTGGGCGACTTCGCCTACGTCTGCACCGTGGAGCGCGACGGCAGCCTCGCCCCGGTCGCCGTCCGCCACTCCGACCCCGAGCAGCTCGCCGTCCTGGAGGAGTGGGTCCACGGTGCCGGACGGCGGGTCGGGGAGGCCTCGGGCCCCGGCCGCGTGGCCGCGACCGGCCGGGTCGAGCTGATCGACGTGCCCTCCGGCGCGCCGCTCACCCCCGCCCAGCAGGACGCCGCTGCCCGACTGGGGGTGCGCAGCGCCCTCGTCGCGCCCCTGACCAGCCGGGGTGCGGTGATCGCGGTGCTGCTGGTCGCCCGGACCGGTGCAGCGGTGCCCTACACCGCGGTCGAGCAGGAACTGGTCACCGCGATGGCCGACCGCGCCGCGCTGGTGGTGGAGAACGCCCTCGCCTACGCGTGGCAGCGGTCGGTGTCGGAGACCATGCAGCGCGCGCTGCTGCCACCGGTGCTGCCCCAGCCCGACCACCTGCAGCTGGCTGCCCGCTACCAGCCGGCCGGGGACGCCCAGTTGGTCGGCGGCGACTGGTACGACGCCTACCTGGACGCCCGTGGCGCCACCAGCCTGATCATCGGCGACGTCGCCGGCCACGACATCGAGGCGGCGGCCACGATGGGCCAGCTGCGCACGATGCTGCGGATGGCCGGCCACGACGGCACCACGGCCTCCGGCGCCGTGCTGACCGCCGTGGACGCCGCCTGCGACACCCTCGGGCACGACGTGTTCGCCACCGTCCTGGTCGCCCAGATCCAGCCCGACCCGGGCGCCGACCGGGCCGTCCGCTGGTCCTCGGCGGGGCACCCCCCGCCGCTGCTGCTGCACGCCGACGGCCGGGTCGAGGTCCTCACCGACCCGGTCGGGCTGCCGCTGGGCGTGCTGCCCGACCGGTCCCGCCCCGAGCACCGCTGCGCGCTGCCGGCGGGCTCCACCCTGCTGCTCTACACCGACGGGCTCATCGAGAACGGCGCCGGCCCGGCCGGTGCCCGGGACCTCGACCAGGGTCTCGGGCGCCTGGTCGAGGTGGTCTCGGCCGCCGCCGGCCTGGGGCTGGACGCGCTGTGCGACCGCGTGGTCCAGACGCTGCTGCCCGCCGCCGGTGCCGACGACGACGTCGCCCTCATCGCCATCCGGGTGGACGCCGCACCGCGCTAGGAGTCGACCCGGGCGGTCTCCCGGCGCAGCCGCAGCCCCTGCAGCAGCAGCCCGGCGGCGAGCACCGCGCCCACCCCCTCGCCGGCGCGCAGCCGCAGGTCCAGGAGCGGCTCACAGCCGAGGGCCTGCAGGACGGCGTCGCAGCCGCGTTCCCGGCTGCGCTGGCCGGCCACCAGCGCCGACTGCGCCGCCGGCTCCAGCAGGACGGCGACCAGCGCGGCGACCGCGGTGGCGAAGCCGTCCAGGACGACGACCGCCCCGGCCTCCGCCGCCCCCAGCACCACCCCGGCGAGCACGGCCAGCTCCGGGCCGCCCAGCTCGGCCAGCGCGGTCTGCGGGTCCAGGTCGGTGCCCGCCCGGGCCAGCGCCGCCGCGACGACGTCCCGCTTGCGCTCCACCATGACCGCGTCCGCCCCGGACCCGAGCCCGGCGACCTCGGCTGGTTCCACGTGCAACAGTGCGGCGGCCAGCGCGGCGGCGACCGTGGTGTTGCCGACGCCGACCTCCCCGAGGGCGACCAGCCCGGCCCGGCCGTGCTCGGCGCCCAGCGCCCGACCGGCCGCGAGCAGCGCCGCGGTGTCCGCCGCCGTCATCGCCGGCCCGCTCACCAGGTCCCCGCGGGCCCCGGCCGGCCGGGCAGCGACCGCCCCGGGCACCGCAGGGCCGGTGACGCCGGCGTCCACCACGACGAGGCCGAGCCCCGCCGACCGGGCGGCGGTGGCGCCCAGGGCGACCCCGGCGACCGCGGCGGTGGTGACGTCCCGGGTCGTCGAGCCCGGATAGGCCGAGACGTGGTGCGCGGTGACCGGGTGGTCGGCTGCGGCGAGCAGCAGCACGCCCCCGGTCAGGTCGCCCCGGCCCAGCGCCACCGCCCGGGCGACCGCGCCGTCGAGCACGCCGAGCGACCCCGGTGGGGTGAGCAGCCGGTCAGCGTCGTCCCGGGCGCCGACGACCTGCTCGGGCGCCGGGCTGCGCAACCGGGACGGCGGCGGCGCGGGCGCGGCCTCCTCCGTCGGCCACCGGTCGGCCAGGACGACGTCGGACAGCGGCTGCCGGCGCGACCAGGCGGCGCGCTCCAGGCCAGGGGCCGGCGGGCGCTCGTCGGGCCAGCCCAGGCACAGCCAGCCGAGGGTGACCACCCCGTCGGGCAGCCCGAGCAGGTCGGCGAGCTCCTCGGGCCGGAACAGCGTCACCCAGCCGACGCCCAGTCCCTCGGCTCGGGCGGCCAGCCACAGGTTCTGGATCGCCGTGGCGCAGCTCCACAGGTCGGCGTCGGGGAAGGTCGCCCGGCCCAGCACCCCGGCCGCCGGCGTCCGCCGGTCGCAGCAGACGACGACGCCAAGTGGTGCCTCCCGGACGCCGGCCAGCTGCAGGTCCAGCAGCCGGGCGGCAGCGTCGGGGTCGAGCTGGGCGGCCTGTCGCAGTCGCTCCCGGTCGGTGAGGACGGCGGCGGTGTCCCGGATGCCGGTGTCCCGGACGACGACGAACCGCCACGGCTGGCTGTGCCCGACCGACGGCGCCTGGTGCGCGGCGGTGAGCACCCGGGTGAGCACTTCGTCGGGCACCGGGTCCGGCCGGTACCGCCGGACGTCGCGGCGGGCCTCGACCGTCCGGTACAGCCCGGCCCGGTCGGCGGCCGGCAACGCCCAGCCGGCGGGGTCGGCCGCGCGCTCGGACGCCGCGGTGCCGTCGCCGATCAGCGGTACCGGCCGGGGCCAGGTCACCCCTCGACCTGCGCGAGGAACCGGCGCACGGTCTCCAGGAACACCTCGGGCTGCTCGGAGTGCACCCAGTGCCCGGCGTTCTTCACCCGGACCAGCCGGGTCGTCGGGAACAGCTCGTCCATCCGCGGCCGGTCCTCCTCCAGCACGTAGGTGGAGTTCGCGCCGGCGATCCAGAGCACCGGGCCCTCGTAGCTGGCCCCCGGCGGCGGGTCGGGGAACCGGCGCAGCTCGCCCAGGTCGCGGGCCAGGGTCTCCAGGTTCAGCCGCCAGCGCCAGCCGTCGCCCTCCCCGACGCCGTCCCGAACCAGGCTCTGCAGCAGGAAGGACCGGACCATCGTGCTGGGGACGGCGGCGCGCAGCGCCTGGTCGGCGTCCTCCCGGGTCTCCAGCCGGTCGAGGTCCATGCCCTGCATGGCGGTGATGAAGGCGGCGAACGGGGAGGCCTCCTCGTCCGGGTCCTCGGTGCGGCCGCCGGACTCGGGGTAGTCGGTCGGGGCGATGTCGACGACGACGAGGGCGCGCAGCAGCTCGGGCCGGCGCAGCGCCAGCTGCATCGCCACCTTGCCGCCCATCGAGTGGCCGACCAGCGTCACCGGCTCGCCCAGCTGGGCCAGCTCGGCGGCGACGAACTCGGCCATGTCGCCGTAGTCGACCCGGTCGGTCCACGGCGAGTGCCCGTGGTTGGGCAGGTCGAGCAGGGTGACCCGGTGCCCATCGGCGGCCAGCGCCTTGGCGATCGTCGTCCAGTTGCGACCCTGGCCGAACAGGCCGTGCACGAAGACCACGCGGGGCCCGGAGTCGCCGAGCGTGCGGGCCGACAGGCGGATGTCCTCGGTCATGCGCTGATCGCAGCACATGTCGCTGCGCCTGGCTGTCGGTGGGCGCCCGTAGCGTCGAGGAACCGGTCGTCGACTCCCAGGAGAACCCCGTGCCCGGACGCCGACGGCGCCCCACCAGCTCGACCCGCAGCACCACGACGACCACCCGGACGGCGGCGCCGCGGAAGGCAGCCGCGAAGAAGGCTGCCCCCCGGAAGGCCGCCCCGAAGGCCGCACCGAAGGCCGGGGCCGAGCTGCCGGTCGCCGGGCCGGGGGAGCGGGTCTGGGTGCTCGCCGTGCCGTTCCGCGCCCCGGCGCCGGGGGCGAGCTGGCACGCCGGCCTGTCCGCGCACGTGTACGTGGGCGCCACGCTGCCCGCGGCGCTGGCGCCCTACGACCCGCCGCCGTACAGCCTGGAGCGGTTCCTGGAGGACGAGCTGAACGCCGAGCCCCGCCCGGTGCCGGCGGGCCGGCCGATGTCGCCGCGGCCGGAGCAGGTCAGCGGGGCAGCGGTCATCGCCGCGCACGAGGCGGCCGGCGGGCGGATGTTCCTGCTCGGCGATGACCCGGGCGTGGGCAAGACCGGCACCGCCGTCCTCGCGGTGGGGCAGATCGCCACCCGACGGCCGGTGCGCACCGTGCTCGTGGTCGCCGACCGGCCGGCGGCGATCACGGTGCCGCACTGGGCCCGCTCCATCGCGGCCTTCGGCGACAGCGACCTGCGCTGGTGCGTGACCACCTGGGACCGGCTGGGCAAGGTGGCCGGGCTGACCAAGGCGACCGGCACGCGGTTCGACGTGGTGATCGCCGACGAGGCCCACATGGTGCGGCACACCACGACCCAGCGCTGGAAGCACTGGAAGTCGGTCTCCGGCGCCGGCCGGGTCAAGGACGCGCCCTACGTGCTGCTGGCCACCGCGACCCCGGCACACACCCCGCTGGAGCTGCCCTACCTGGCGCCGCACTTCGCCGCCGTCCACGGGGAACCGCTGAAGGAGTGGGCCGACCTGCCCAGCCGGCTCGCGGCGCACGGGTTCCACGTGGAACGTGCCCGCTACGGCTGGAGCTGGACCGAGGACGCCGAGGAGCGGCGGGCCGACCTGACCCGGCTGCGCAGCTGGCTGGCCGACACCGACCCGCCCGCCACGCTGCACCGCCCCGCCCCGTGGGGACCGGTGTCGGTCACCGGCACCCCGGTCGAGCTGACCCCGGCCGAGCGCGCGCAGTACGAGGCCGAGTGGTCGGAGTTCCGGGCGGAGATGCAGCTGGCCCGCCGGAAGCGGGAGACCGCGCGCGGCCGGGCGGCGCTGCTGCGGTTCCGGCAGAAGGCCGGGCTGATCCGGGCGGCGGCGACGGTCGACTGGGTGAAGGCCCAGGTGGAGGCCGACCGGCAGGTCGCGGTGTCGGTGGAGTTCGTCGAGACCGCAGCCGACCCGATCCGGGAGGCCCTGCTGGACGGCGGCGTCGCCGTCGCCTCGATCTACGGGCGGGACCGCTTCGACGTGGAGGCCGAGCGGCTGCGCTTCCAGGCCGGGGAGGCGCCGGTGTGCGTGTTCACCGTCACCGCCTCGATCAGCCTGCACGCCGGTGAGGTGCTGCCCGGGGGCCGCGCTGCGTCGACCACGCCGCGGGTCGGGCTGTTCCACCAGCCACGGTTCTCCGGGATCGCGGCCCGGCAGGTGACCGGCCGCACGCACCGCGACCACCAGGTCTCACCGTGGCGGGTCGCGTTCGCCCAGGACACCGTGGAGGAGGACGTGGCCCGGGTGATGGTCGAGCGGCTGGCGGTCACCGGCTCGACCGCCGGCGGCGACACCGCCGGGCTGCAGCAGATCGCCGAGCTCCTCGACGCGGACTGGCTGCCCGCCACCTCGCTGACCGGCGCCGACTAACGCTGACCGAGCCGCATCGGCAGGTGGGGGATGCCGTCCTCGACGTAGTCCGGCCCGGAGCGACGGAACCCGAACCGCTCGTACCAGGACTCCAGGTACGCCTGCGCGCCGATGTCGATGCGCCGGCCCTCACACAGCTCGATGCCCCGGGCGACGAGCTGGGCCGACAGTCCTCGACCCCGGGCACCCTCCGCCGTGGCGACCCGGCCGATCGCCCGGTCCTCGCCGTTGGTCAGCACCCGGATGGTGGACAGCACGGTGCCGTCATCGGCCTCGTGCCAGAGGTGCACGGTGGTCGGCTCGGCGTCCCGGCCGTCCAGCTCGGGGTACGGGCAGGCCTGCTCCACGACGAAGACGTCGACCCGGAGCCGCAGGATCCCGTAGAGCTCGGCGGGGGTCAGCTCGGCGAAGGCGGCCTCGCGCAGGGCGGGTGCATCGGTCACCGGTGCATCGTCGCAAGCCGTCAGGACGCCGCCCGCCGCAGGTGCTCGCGGTGGGCCAGCAGCGCCCAGACGACGTGCCCCAGGTCCATCCGTTCACCGCCGGCCGGCCAGGCGTCCGGGAGTGCGGCGTCCGGCACGAGGGTCAGCAGCGGTCGTGGCGACGTGGCCTCCCTCGCGGGCAGACCGACGGCGAAGGTGGGGTCGGCCGGGCCCCAGACCCGTTGCCCGGCTCCGTCGTGGACCACCAGCTCACGACCCCGTCGGGTGAGCTCGAGCCCCTCGTCGTGCACCAGTCCGTGGTCGACGTCGCAGAGCAGCACCATCGCCGAGACGTCGGTGCGGCCGCCCAGCCGCCACGGGGCGAGGTGGTGGGCGTGCAGCCGTTCGATCCGGGTCTCGGTGCAGCCCGGCCGGGCACAACCGCCATCCCGGGCCAGCAGCGCCCGCCGCTGCACGCGGGTGGCCAGTCGCCGACGCCGTCCGAGCGCCAGCGGCTGGCCGTGCCGCTCGACGATCACCGTCAGCGCGGCCTCGCACGCCATCCGCCGGACCTGCGCCGGCGAGAGCGCCGGGCCGCCCTCCAGGTGCGCCCGTCCAGCGGCGGCGTCGTCGGCCAGGACGTCGGCGTCCACGTGCACCACCACCTCCCGGCGTGGCGGGTCGCCCGCCCGCCGGCCGGTGTCGGCGGCGACCTCGGCCAGCTGGGCCAGCGCCCGGCAGCGCCGGGCGCTCATCCGTTCCCGCGGGAACGTCTCCGGGTCCGCCGGGCAGTCGGCGGCCGCCGCGGCCGCCCGGGTCGCGGCGGCGCGTTCCCGGCGGGCGTCGCGTTCGGCCAGCGACTCGACCGCGGCCAGCAGCGCCACACCGGCCTCACCGTCCATCCGGACCTGGAGCACGAGCATCCCGTCGGCGTCCCAGTGCCACTGGAAGGACCGCTTCTCCGCGACCAGCTCCTCGTCGACGGCGTCCGACCGGCGCCAGGCCCGCACCACCCGCTCGACCTGGGACGCCGTGGCGTGCCGTGCCAGCTCGACCAGCTCCACTTCGGTGCCCGCGTCAGCGACCCGGGTGATCGCCCGGACCTTCGAGTAGGACAACCGGCCCGTGGCGAACGCCTCTGCCGTCACCGGCAGCGAGCCCAGCGCCCGGGCGACCCGCACGTGCTCCCGCGCGGCACCGGGGCCCATCCCGCACTGCCAGGCCAGCCAGTGCGCGCAGCTCTTGACGCCGACCTCGCCCCAGCCCTCCCGGGCGTCGAACTCCGCGACCAGTCGCAGCCAGGCGGCGGTCGCCGCCGCCAGCCGCACCGCCCCCGACCGGATCTCCCGGGCCAGCTCCTCGACCGACCGCTGCCCGGACACCTCACGCACCGCCACCACTGCGCCCATGACGCGACGCTAGGACCGGGGTACGACAGAACCCGCAGGTCAGCGACCCGGCGACGTTCCCGCGGGAACGTCGGTGTTAGCGTCGAAGGCTGACACGGGGTGTCCCACCGGGGACTGAGAGCACACCCGTCGAACCTGCTCCAGTTGGTACTGGCGAAGGGATGTCACTGCGATGGACCTCATCGACCTGCGCACCGCCCGGACGGCGCTGCGCGACTCCGCACCCCTGGTGCACTGCCTGACCAACACGGTCGTGCAGACGATCACCGCCAACGCGCTGCTGGCGATCGGTGCGGCCCCGGCGATGGTCGACGACCCGGCCGAGGCCGGCGAGTTCGCCGCCGTCGCCTCCGCGGTGCTGGTCAACGTGGGCACGGTGCAGCAGCGCACCGCCGAGGCGATGCGGCTCGCCGCCCGCACCGCAGCCGACGTAGGCACCCCGTGGGTGCTGGACCCGGTGGCCGTCGGCGGGCTCACCTTCCGCACCGAGCTCGCCGCCGACCTGGTCGGCCTGCGCCCCACCGTCGTCCGCGGGAACGCCTCGGAGGTGCTCGCCCTGGCCGGCGCCGGCAAGGGCGGCCGCGGCGTGGAGAGCACCGACTCCCCGGAGGCCGCGCTCCAGACGGCGCAGGAGCTGGCCCGCCGGACCGGCGGCATCGTCGCCGTCAGCGGCCCGGTCGACGTCGTCACCGACGGGGACCGGGTCGTCCGGGTGGGGGGCGGGTCCCCGCTGCTCACCCGCACCACCGGCGCCGGCTGTGCGCTGGGCGGCATCGTCGCCGCCTACGTCGCGACCACCGATGACCCGCTCACCGCCGTCGTGGCCGGCCACGCGCACGTCGCGCTGGCCGCCGAGGCCGCCGCCGGGCTCGCCGCCGGCCCGGGCACGTTCGCCGCGCTGTGGCTGGACGCGCTCGACGCGGTCGACGGCGACGCGCTCGCCCGCGCCGACGTCCGCACCTCATGAGGGCCGGCTTCGACCCGCGGCTCTACCTGGTCACCGACACGCTGCTCTGTGCGCCCCGGTCGGTGCCCGAGGTGGTCGCTGCGGCCGTCTCCGGTGGCGTGACCGCCGTCCAGGTGCGGGACAAGACCGCCGGCCGCCGCGACCTGCTCGCCCTCACCCGCGCGGTGCAGGACGCGCTCCGGCCGACCCCGGACGTGCGGCTGATCGTGAACGACGCCGTCGACGTCGCCCTGCTCACCAGGGCCGACGGCGTGCACGTGGGTCAGGACGACCTGCCACCCGCCGACGTCCGCGGGCTCCTGGGCCCGGACGCCCTGATCGGCGTCTCCGTCGGCAGCGCCGCCGAGCTGGACGCCGTCCTGGCCCTCCCCGCCGGCACCGCGGACCTGGTCGGCTTGAGCCCGGTCTGGTCGACCCCGACCAAGCCGGACGCGGGCGCCGCCCTGGAGCTCGACGGCACCCGGGCGCTGGCCGCCCGCGCCCGCGCCGGCGGGCTGCTGTCGGTGGCCATCGGTGGGATCTCCGCCGCCACGGCGGCCGCCGTGGCCGGCACCGGGGTCGACGGCATCTGCGTGGTCTCCGACATCTGCGCCGCCGCCGACCCGGCGGCCGCCGCCCGGACCCTGCGCTCCGCGATGGCCGGGGAGCTGGTGGCCCGATGACCGCCGCCGTGGCCCTCACCGTGGCCGGCAGCGACCCCAGCGGCGGCGCCGGCATCCAGGCCGACCTCAAGACCTTCAGCGCCCTGGGCGTCTACGGCACCGCGGTGCTCACCGCGCTGACCGCGCAGAACACCCGCGGCGTCACCGGGGTGCACCCGGTGCCGGCCGGCTTCGTCGGCGAGCAGCTGGCCACGTTGCTCGACGACGTCACCGTGCACGCCACCAAGCTCGGCATGCTGGGCACCGCCGACGTCGTGCGGACGGTCGCCGCGGCGCTGGCCGGCCGCCCGGGCGGGCCGGTGGTCTGCGACCCGGTGATGGTGGCGACCAGCGGCGACCGGCTGATCTCAGCGGAGGCGGTCGACGCCGTCCGCACCGACCTGCTGCCGGTGACCGACCTGCTCACCCCGAACGTGCCCGAGGCCGCGGCCCTGCTGGACGTGGCGCCGGCGACGACGGTCGAGGAGCTGGTCCCGCAGGCCCGCGCGCTGCTGGCGCTGGGGCCAGCGGCGGTGCTGCTCAAGGGCGGACACCTGGGCGGCGAGGAGAGCGTCGACGTCCTCGCGACCGCCGGCGGGGTGCTGGAGACCCGGCGGCCCCGGGTTCGGACGTCGTCCACCCACGGCACCGGGTGCACGCTGTCCTCGGCGCTCGCCGCGCTGGCCGCCCGCGAACGGCACGCCGGCAACGAGCTGGACTGGGCTCCGCTGGTCGACGAGGCCCGCGACTACCTGCAGGCCGCGCTCCAGGCCGGGGAGTCGCTCGGGGTCGGCTCGGGGCACGGGCCGGTGCACCACTTCGCGGGGCGCTGGTAGGTCAGCCCTCCTCGGCGAGGACCTCGCGCAGCAACCGGGCCGCCAGCTCGTCCCCGCCGGCGGCGGCGATGGAGAAGTGCTCGACGGCGGTGTCGACGTCACCGGTCTCCAGCAGCAGCACCCCCAGGTCGTGGTGCGCGTGCAGGTCACCGCCCTCGACACCGGCCCGGTAGGCGGCCTCGGCGGCGACGGCGTCGTCGAGCTCATCCCGGTAGAGGTTGCCCAGCGGGAGCCAGCTCGCGAGCTCGCCGCGGGCCGCGCCCCGCTCCAGCACCACCCGGGCCTCCTCGACCCGGCCGGTGCTGCGCAGCAGGTCGGCCAGGGCGGTCCGGGTGTGCGGGTGGTGGTCGGCGCCGGCCCGCAGCTCGGGCTCCAGCGCGAGGTCGCGGCTCTCCTGCCAGCGCCAGCAGGCCAGGGTGGCGCGGGCCACCGGGTTGCCGGCGTCCGCGGCGGCCTGTGCCCAGTGCCAGGCCGCCAGCTGCCGTCCGGAGGACCGCAGCAGGTACGCCAGCTCCAACGCCGCGGCGTCCGCACCGCGCTCGGCGGCCACCCGGAACGCCCGCTCGGCCTCCGGGGCCCGGTCCTGGCCCTGCAACGCCTCGCTCAGCGCGGCCCAGCCACCGGCGTCCCCGCGGTTCACGGCGGTCCGGGCGGCAGCCTCCGCCTCCGACCAGCAGCCCAGTCGCAGCAGTGCCCGCGCCAGGTCGAGCCAGGCGGCGTCCTGCCCGGCGTCGGCCGCGCGGCGGTGCACCACAGCGGCTTCCGCCCAGCGCCCGAGGACGCCCAGGCAGGCGCCCAGGTGGCGCAGCGCCGCCGGGTCGCCGTGCGCCGCCGCCGCCCCGAGGAGCTCGACCGCCCGCTCGTGGTCGCCCATGTCGGCGAGCGCGCACCCCCGGTCGACGAGGACGTCGACGTCGGGGGTGTTCTCCGGGTCCAGGGGCACGTCGGCAGTCTGTCGTGATCATGGGCTCGGGCGCATGCCCCGAAGGGGCGGGGCCACCCGTTCAGGGGGTCCAGTCCGGCGGATCGGCCGGTTGCAGGTCCGGGTCGTCGGCGGCCAGCGTGCGCACCGGACCGGGCGTCGTGCGCGGGCCCTCGAACCGGACGGTCACCCGGTTGAGCCCGCTGCCCCACACCCAGCCCGAACCGAGCTCCGGGTGGACGACGTCCTGCCCCGGGTACCAGAGGACGACGGCGGGCCCCGGTGCTGGGTCGGCCGGCGGCTCGGCGGCCTCCACCACCTCGACGGGCTGGACCACCTCCGACGGCTCGGCGAACAGGTCGCCCTGGGCATAGGGCGACAGCCCCGAGACGCCGACACCGAGCAGCCGCAGGCCGCCGCTGCGGTCGACGGCGCCGAGCAGCCGGTGGGCGATCTCGGCGATCTGTCGCGGGTCGTCGACGGCGTGGGCCAGGGTCTGGGAGCGGGTGAGGGTGCTGAAGTCGTAGCGGCGGACCTTCAGCGTCACGGTGCGCCCCGAGGTGCCCGAACGCTGCAGCCGGCTGCCCACCCGGGTCGCCAGCGCCTCGATCTCGGCGGCGAGGCGGGCCGGGTCGGTCAGGTCGCGGGCGAAGGTCTCCTCGGCGCTGACCGACTTGGCCTCCCGGTCGGTGACCACGGGCCGGTCGTCGTCGGCCCGGGCCAGCCGGTACAGCCCGGCGCCGTGCGCCTGGCCGACCAGGCTGGTCAGGTCGACCAGGGACAGCCGGTGCAGGTCACCGATCGTCTTCACCCCGATCTGGGCCAGCCGCTCGGCGGTCGCCGGCCCGACGCCACCCAGCGCGCGCACCGGGAGCGGGTGCAGGACGGCGAGCTCCTGCCCGGGCGGGACGACGGTCAGCCCGTCCGGCTTGTCCAGCTCGGAGCCGATCTTCGCCACCGCCTTGGAGGTGCCGATCCCGACCGACCCGGTGACCCCGCCGGTGGCGACCGCGATCCGGGCCTTGAGGTCGGCCGCCAGCGCGGTCACCCCGGGGACCGACAGGTCGTGTTCGCCGGCGGCCAGGTCGACGTAGGCCTCGTCGATGGAGACCGGCTCGACCAGCGGGGACAGCTCGCGCAGGAGCGCCATCACCACCTCGGACGTCCGCTTGTAGGCGGCGAAGCGGGTGCCCAGGAACGCCGTGCCCGCCGGGCAGAGGCGCCGGGCCTCGATGGTGGACATGGCGCTGCGCGCGCCGAACGCCCGGGCCTCGTAGGAGGCGGTGGAGACGACGCCACGGCCGCCGGTGCCACCGACGACGACCGGCCGGCCGCGCAGGGAGGGCTTGTCCCGCTGCTCGACGGCGGCGAAGAAGGCGTCGAGGTCCAGGTGCAGGACGCTGGGCTCCCGACGCACGCCCTCCATGATGCCGCGCGGTGCGGCGGGCCCGGCTCAGCCGCGCGTGACCACCCCGCTCACGCACTGCCCCTGGTTGCGGAACGAGGGGTTGTTGAAGGACGCCCAGCCGCCCTCCTTGCACTCGTCCTTGCTGGCCGGGGGCGCGGTGTCGGCGATCCCGTCGCAGTCCCCGTCGAGGAACGTCTCACCCGTCGCCTGGTCCCAGACGGTGAGGCAGTCGTTGGCCGCGCCGAGCGCCTGGACGTCGTAGGGCGTCTCGTTGACGGCGAAGATGACGATGCCCCACTCGCTGGGCAGGCTCGGGTCGCCCGCGCTGTTGCCGGTGATCTGGAAGTCGGCCTGCTCGCCGAGCAGGTAGTCGCCCTTGGTGTTCCAGGTGACGTTGCCGGTGATGACCCCGGAGCCGCCGTCGACGTACCCGCCGGTGCGCAGCGTGTGCAGGGTGTTGCCGGTGACGGTGAGACCGTCGACGTCGTTGTTGGTCCAGGCCCGGTTGGTGACCCAGCCGCTCATCGGACCCTGCTGGGCCGGTCCGTACACCGTGTTGCCGGAGATGGTGACGTCGTCGGCGCCGTTGACGCCGATGAACTCCCCGCGGACCAGGTCGTCGCTGGTCAGCTCGAGCCCGGAGATGGTCGCCCCGCTGCCGGCCGGGGTGATGGTGAAGGTGCGGGCGTTGGCACCGGTCTGGGTGATCACGACCCCGGGGTCGGCGGTGATCGTGACCGCCTTGCCGACCGTCGTCGCACCGGTGACCGACAGGTCCTCGGTCACCCGGACGGTGACACCGGCGGACGCCGCCGACACGGCGGCGGCGATGGTCGGGTGGTCGCACCCGGTGGCGCAGACGGTGAGCTGCTCGGCCGCGGAGGCCACCGAGGGCATCCCGAGGACGACGGCGGCGGTGACGACCGCCCCGGCGAGGACACGCTTGGGCACGGGGGACTCCAGTCGCCGGGGGACCTGGTCCGCCGTTTCCTGGCAGCCGGGGTGGGAGGAAGCTACGGGTGGCCGATGACGCCGTCAACGACCGGCCGCACCGCGAGCAGAGGAGTCCGGACCGCATGGTCGAGCAGAGCAGCTGGAGCCGGATGTCCCAGGAGGACCCGGCGCACTCCACCGCCTACGTCGAGCGGTTCCGCCGGCTGGCCGCCGAGGGCATGGACCTGGCCGGGGAGGCGCGGCTGGTCGACGCACTGCTGCCCCGGGGCGCCCGGGTGCTGGACGCCGGCTGCGGTCCCGGCCGGGTCGGCGCCGTCCTGTTCGACGCCGGGCACGAGGTGGTCGGGGTGGACGCCGACCCGGTGCTGATCGCCGCCGCCGAGGCCGACCACCCCGGGCCCCGCTGGATCGTCGGCGACCTGGCCGAGCTCGACCTGCCGGACCCGTTCGACGCGATCGTCTGCGCCGGGAACGTGATGGCCTTCCTGGCACCGAGCACGCGCGGCGAGGTGCTCCGCCGGTTCCGCACCCACCTGCGCGCGGAGGGCCGGGCGGCGATCGGCTTCGGGGCAGGGCGCGGGTACCCCTTCGAGGAGTTCCTGGCCGACGCCGAGGGCGCCGGGCTCACCCCGGACGTGCTGCTGTCCACCTGGGACCTGCGGCCCTGGTCCCCGGACGCCGACTTCCTGGTCGCCGTCCTGCGCCCGGCATGACGCTGCTGCCGGACCCGGCGACCTTCTCCCGGCGCGACGACCAGCGCGCGGCGGGCCGGACCCGGTTCGTCGCCACCGGCGCGCAGACCCGCGGCGACTTCGGGCTGTTCGAGGTGACCATGGCACCCGGCGGCAGCGGCCCCGGGCCGCACCTGCACCGCACGTTCAGCGAGTCGTTCCACGTGCTCGAGGGGTCGCTGGCGGTGCTGGCGAACGGCGAGTGGACGACGGCGCACGCCGGTGACCTGGTCTACGTGCCGCGCTCCGGGGTGCACGGGTTCCGGTCCGTGGGCCCGGACGTCGGAGCCCGCTTCCTCATCCTCTTCACCCCGGGCATCCCGCGGGAGGAGTACTTCACCGGGCTGCTGGAGCTGCACGCGGACGGGCGAACCCCGTCGACCGAGGAGATCGACGCGTTCGCGCTCCGGCACGACCAGCTCAACCTGCGCGACTGAGGCGTGCGGTGCCCCTGCTGACCGTCGGCCACGGGCCCGAGGACCGGGCGCGCCTGCTGACCCGCTTCGCCGACGCCGGCGTGGCCGAGGTCGTCGACGTCCGGCGGTTCCCCGGCAGCCGGGTGAACCCCGACGTCCGGCGCGAGGCGCTCACCGAGTGGCTCCCGGCCGCGGGGGTCACCTACCGTTGGGAGGAGCGGCTGGGCGGCCGGCGACGACTGCCCGCGGGGGAGCCGGTGGCCGACGGGTGGTGGACGGTGGCCCAGTTCGCCGCGTACGCCGCACACACCCGCACCACCGAGTTCGCCGCTGCCCTGGACGAGGTGCTGGCCGCCGCGGCCGACCGCACGGTGGCGGTGATGTGCAGCGAGAGCGTGTGGTGGCGCTGCCACCGGCGGCTGATCGCCGACGTCGTCGTCCTGGCCCGCGGGCTGCCGGTGCACCACCTGATGCCCGACGGCCGGCGGACCCCACACCGGCCCGCCGAGGGCGCCGTCCTCGGTGCCGACGGAGCGGTGCACTGGCCTGGCTGAGTCACTCGCAGGCGGTGCCGTCCCCGTCGCCGTCCATCGCGTCGGACCATCCCGGGTCACCGCGGTGCAGGGGTGCGGCGCCGGCCGACCGGGCCGCGGCGCAGTTCGCGAAGGGCGCGGTGGCCGGGTCGGCCGGCGGCGCGGAGGACGTCGGGAGCGGCTCGCCCGGGCAGGTGTCGAGCACCCGGGCGATGGCGTCGTGCTCGGCCTGGGTGACCCACAGCCCGTAGCCGGACTTCACCGCGACCTGCCGGGCGACGTACGAGCAGCGGTACCCGCGGTCGGACGGCAGCCAGGTGGCGGCGTCGCCGTCGCCCTTCTGCCGGTTCGCCGAGTAGTCGACGGCCAGGAGGTTGAGCGGGTCGTTGGCGAAGGCGGTGCGCCGGGCCTCGTCCCACGCGAAGGCGCCGGTCTGCCAGCCGTTGCTGAGCGCGACGACGTGGTCGATGTCCACGCTGCTGCCGTCGCCCTTCTCGAAGGCGATGGTCTGGCCGGTGTACGGGTCGACCAGGGTGCCGCTGACCACCACGCAGTCCTGGGTGCCGGGCCGGAACTGCTCCTCGGTGAGGTCGCGGGCCAGCACGTCGTTCCGGGTGTCGCAGCCGTTGCGGTCGACGTCGGCCCAGGTGGCGCCGAACTCGTCACGGTCGTACCCGGTCTTCGCCGCGCGGCCCTTGACCGGGAGGGTGGCCAGGACGTCGGCGGCGGAGGCGGACTGCTGGGCGGCCTCGGAGACCGCGTCGGCTGCCGGGGTGGCCGGGGCATCGGCCGGGGCGCAGGCGGCGGTGCCGAGGACGGCGAGCGCAGCCAGTGTGGTGATGCGGTGTTTCACGTGGAGCCCCCGGGAGTCGGCCGGCCCCGACGGTAGGTTCAACGCCACCCGGATCCGGGGACCTGCCGGGTGCGCCGGGCGACGTGTCGCCGCCCGGCGCGGAGGCGGGATCAGCCCCGGCCACCCCGGCCGTTGCCGTTGCCCTGGCCAGTGCCGGCTGCGTCGCCGGCGCTGGCGACCTCGGCCGGCTGGACGACCTCGACGCTGTCGGCCTCGGGGGCGGGCTCGGTGACGGGCTGCTCCTTGCCCGCCTTGCTGCGCGCTGCCGAGGAGACGGCCCGGCCGTGCTCCCGGCCCGACTCGAAGCTGGAGTGGGCGACGGACGAGACGGCCTCGCCGTGGTTGGCCGGGGCCGGCACCTCGGGCGTCGTGGGCTCCTCGACGGGCACCTCGGTCGGCTCCGGCGTCGGCTCGGCGGTCGGGTCGGTCGGCTCCGTGACCTCCGGCGCGGGAGCCTCGGTCGGCTCGGCGATCGGGTCGGCCGTCGGCGTCGCGACGTCGGTGGGCTCGGCGACGTCGGTCGGCTCCGTGGTGACCACCTCGGTCACCGTCGGCTCGGCGGCGGCGGTGACGACCTGGGTGGTCACGGCAGCGCCCCCGCCGGCCACGACGAGGGCCGTCGTGCCGGCGGCCACCTTCGCGGCCAGTGAGGCGGAGACGGCCTTGGCGAGCAGGCCGGAGAGGAGCGAGAACACAGGTGACCTCCAGGTCGTGGGTGGCGCGTTGCCTGGAGCATCGGCAGCCGGACACCGATGGTTGAGTCGCCTCGGTCTCGTATCCCTGATCGAGTGAACGGGCTGCTGGGCCGGCTCGCCGTCGACATCGGCACCGGGATCGTCGTGCGGGCGAGCACGTTCGTCGACGGAGGACTCGCCGAGGTCACCGAGTGGCGGGAGCTGCGCCTGGATCCGGCGCGCCCCACGTCGCTGTTCGCCCCGCCCTGATCTCGGCGCGGCGCCGGTGGGCCGACGACGCGATGGCCTCCCTGCCCGGGTCTGCGCGATGGCGGCGCGCTCGGGCGTCTGCTGCGAGTTGCCGGGCAGCGATCACGCTCGCGGGTTCCTCGGCGGTCATGCGACGCGGAGGTTGGCCGGGTCGATGGCCTCGCGGGTGCGACCGCTGAGCAGCCGCACGATACCGGCGCTGGCCAGCAGGAGGAGGGCGACGGCGGCGGGGGCGACGACGACCAACGGCCACGCATCGCTTCTGGACGCTGGTTCGCCACCGGCCGTCAGGGCGCCGAAGCCGAGTCCGCCGACGAGCAGGCCGGTGACCAGGGGCGCGATCGTCGCCGCCCTCAGGCGCCGCCGTTGCAGGGCCTGCACCAGGGCCAGGTCGGCACCGACGGCAGCCATGGCGGCCAGTCCCCGGCGGTTGGTGAGCAGGTCGTCGAGAGCGGCCAGGGCGATCGTCGCGAGACCGGCCAGCGCCGCCAGCCCCGCCGCGACGGCAGCCAGGACGATGCCGGTCAGGTGACCGTCCGAGCCGAGGTCGGTCGTCTGGCGCAGGGTGTTCCCCAGCATCACGGTCGCGACGCCCACGGTCAGGCCGACCCCCAGCAGCACTCCCGCCGCGCGTCCCGCAGGTCCGGCGAGGGCGCGCAGCCCGCCGGCCGCCAGGAGGTCCGTCGTCCCGCCTCGGCGGCTCATCCTCCTGGCCTTGGCCCGCGCCCAGGAGGCCCCGCCGGCGAGGGCGACCATCAGCAGCAACGACACGGCGACCGACATGAGGACGACCTGCAGCTGCCGGTCACCCTGACCCAGCTGGGGGAGTACGACCATGCCGGCGAGCGCGACGACCGACAGCGCCAGCCACCACCAGCCGCTGAGCGGACGTCGGTGCCGCCGGGTGGCCGCGCGGGCACCGGCGGCTGCGGCGAGTGCCGCGGAGCCGGCCACCACGCAGGCCCAGGCAGTGAGGTCCGCGGGTGCCAGGGAGGGCAGCAGGCGGCTGGTGGCCGGCTGGACGGGTCCGAGGAGGAACCACAGCAGCAGGTAGACCGGTCCGGCGAGCAGCCCGCCGATCGTGCCGGCGACGGCGGCCTCGACGGCGCCCAGTCGACGCAGGTCGCCGGGCGTGGCGCCGGCGGTGCTGAGCGCGTGGTCGCGGCGCTGGCGGCGGGCACTGCCGGAGGAGACGGCCTGCCAGGCGAGCACCAGCGCGGTGGCGGCGACCAGCAGCACCGCGGTGGCCACCCCGATCCGGGTCTCGGCGCTGGTCACGATGCTGGCGTACCCGGGGTCGTAGGTGACCGAGTAGCGCTCGGTGCTGCCGCGGGGTGGGAGCGCGAAAGCCGGCACCCGGAACAGGGCCACGGTGACCAGGACGAGTCCACCGGCGGCGGCGGTACCGGCCGCGACCAGGGCTGCTCGGGTCCGGGATGCCTGCACGTGCGGGGCCGCCAGCAGCCAGAGGGTGGCCGGCTTCATGACAGGGCCACCTGGTGGGCGACGGTGCCGCGGCGCAGTCGGATCTCCCGGTCGGCGCGCGCGGCGACCGCGTTGTCGTGGCTGACGAGGACCACCGAACCGCCGGCCTGCACCGTGGTGGTCACCAGCAGGTCCAGCAGCGCCCGGCCACTGGTGGCGTCCAGGCTCGCGGTCGGTTCGTCAGCCAGCAGCAGCCGCGGGCCGGCGACCAGTGCACGGGCCCCAGCGGCCAGCTGAGCCTGTCCGCCGGACAGGTCCGCGGGCAACGTGTCCGGTTCGACGTCCAGCCCGACGCGTTCCAGCCAGCCGTCGGCGGCGGCCCGGGCCTCGACCGGCCGGTGACCTCCCAGCAGCAGGGGCAGGGCGACGTTGTCGCGCACCGACAGATCGGGGACCAGCTGCCCGAACTGCAGGACGAGGCCCACCTCGCGGCGCCGGAACCGGGCGCGGGAGGCGTCGTCCGCCCCGGCCAGGTCGGTGCCGGCGACCGTGATGCGACCCGACTGGGCGCGCAGCACTCCGGCGGCGAGCATGAGCAGGGTCGACTTCCCGCATCCGCTGGGCCCGGTGACCGCGACGACCTCACCGGGCTCGACGGTCATCGACACGTCGCTGAGCGCCTGGGTGCGGCCGTAGGCATGGCTGACACCGGACAGTTCCACCGTGCTCATGCGGGCTTCCTCTCGTCGGGACGAACGGTCGGCTGGTCATCCGGGGACGGCAGCAGCTCGGTGGCCAGTTCCAGCCAGCGCAGATCGGCGTCGAGGTGCGCGATGAGGTGCTCACGGACCAGCCGTTCGGCCGGGCCGGCACCGGGTGGCGTTGCCTGCAGCTCACGGATGCGGCGCAGGTGAGCAGCCCGCTGGCGGGCGACGAACCCGCCGACGTCGATGCCGGTGTGCAGGACCGACACGGTCTTGCGGACGATCTCCTCGGCGCCGGCACCGGTCGGGGCAGCAGGCTCGGCCAGCCAAGCGCGCAACCGCGCCGCCCCGTCAGCGGTCAGCGCGTACACCGTCCGCTCGGGGCCCCCGTCCACGCGGGTCTCCACCACCTCGGCCAGTCCGTCGCGCTGCAACCGCGCCAACGTCGCGTACACCTGGCCGTAGGGGAGCGGACGGGTGTCCGGGAACCAGGAGTCGTGCTCCTGCTTGATGTCGTACCCGTGCCGCGGGGCGCCCGCGAGCAGGGCCAGGTGCAGCTCGGTCAACGACATGCCCTGTGTCTACACCATGAGTACACACTTCGTGAATAGAGGCACGGACCGGAGTCGAGAGGTGTCCCCACCTCTCGACTCCGGCTGTGGGACTCGGGTCAGTTCGCCATGTCGACGAAGCGGCTGTAGTGGCCCTGGAAGGCGACGGTGACGTTCGCGGTGGGTCCGTTGCGGTGCTTGACCAGCATGATGTCGGCCTCGCCGGCCCGCGGGGACTCCTTCTCGTACATGTCCTCGCGGTGGATCATCATGACCATGTCGGCGTCCTGCTCGATCGAGCCGGACTCACGGAGGTCCGACAGCATCGGCTTCTTGTCCTGACGCTGCTCCGAGCCACGGTTCAGCTGGCTCATCGCGATCACCGGGAGCTCCAGCTCCTTGGCCAGCAGCTTCAGTGCACGGGAGAACTCCGAGACCTCCTGCTGGCGGCTCTCTACCTTCTTGCCCGAGGTCATCAGCTGCAGGTAGTCGATGACGATGAGCTTGAGGTCGTTGCGCTGCTTGAGCCGCCGCGCCTTCGCCCGGATCTCCATCATCGTCATGTTCGGTGAGTCGTCGATGTAGAGCGGGGCGTCGGCGATCTCGCCCATCCGGCGGGCCAGCTTCGACCAGTCCTCGTCCGACAGCGTGCCGGCGCGCATGTGGTGCAGCGGGACCTTCGCCTCCGCCGACAGCAGACGCATGGTGATCTCGTGCTTGCTCATCTCGAGGGAGAAGATCGCCGCGGGCATGTGGTGCTTCACCGTGGCCGACCGCGCGATGTCCAGCCCCAGCGTGCTCTTGCCGACACCGGGTCGGGCGGCGATGACGACCATCTGGCCGGCCTGCAGGCCGTTGGTGAGCTCGTCGAGGTCGCGGATCCCGGTGGGGACACCGCGGGCCGTGCCACCCCGGGAGGCGATCGCGTCGAGCTCGTCCATCGTCGGCTGCAGGACGTCGGCGAGGCGGGAGTAGTCCTCGCTCATCCGCTTCTCGGTGACGTCGTAGATCTCCTGCTGGGCGCGGTCGACGATGTCGTCGACGTCGCCCTTGCCACCGGCGGCGCCGTAGCCGAGCTGCACGACCCGCGTACCGGCCTCCACCAGCCGCCGCAGCACCGCCTGCTCGGCGACGATCGCCGCGTAGTACCCGGCGTTCGCCGCGGTCGGGGTGGAGGCGATGAGCGTGTGCAGGTAGACCGCACCGCCCATCTTCGACAGCTGGTCGGTGCGGTTGAGCTCCGCGGCGACGGTGATCGCGTCGGCGGGCTCGCCCCGGCCGTACAGGTCGAGGACGACGTCGAAGACGACCTGGTGCGCCGGGCGGTAGAAGTCGGGACCGGCCAGGACCTCCACCACGTCGGCGATCGCGTCCTTGCTCATCAGCATGCCGCCGAGCACCGACTGTTCGGCAGCGACGTCCTGAGGGGGCTGCCGGTCGTACTCCGGAGCCGTGACCCTCGGCCTGCTGATGTCCTCGACGACCGCCACGCTGATGTCCTCCTCGTCCCGCGCCCACCCAGGCCTGGAGGCCTGCGTGCGGCGCGCCCTGCTCTCGCTGCCGTTCGAACTGCTGTTCGCACAACAGCTACCACCGGGCGCCGACAGTTCGCGCCCGGCGGTAGCTGGGGTGACGTTAGGAACCGGGGAGGGGGCGCGTCCAACACCGCTGTGCACGCCGATCTGCACAACTTGTGGACAAGTCGGTGGATGGAGGCGGTCACCGTGTGGAGACCGTGGTGGAACCGCGGACGTCGTGTCCCCGTCACCCCCTCGTCACCTGCACGGGGGCCTGTCCCGGGGTGTGGACGGAAGAAATCCGGCAACTTCCCCCAGAACTCGCGGTTCGGGCGTGTCGGCGGATCCCCGCAGGTCACACGCGTAACGGTCGGCGACCCGGCTCGGTGACCCACGACGCAGACGGTCGCCGAGGACACCCGGCCGGCCGGCGGTGACGTTCACCTGCCGTCCACGGTCGGGTCCGCTCCCGTGTCGACACGGAGGGCGCCGAGCGGGCCCCGGGAACGCCACGAGGGGCGCCGGACCGGAGTCCGACGCCCCTCGTGGGCGGTGCTGTGGAAAGCGGCCTCGATCAGCCGGCGACGACGTCCAGGGTGACCGGGACGGAGACCTCCGGGTGGACCCGCACCGTGACGGTGTGGGTGCCGAGGCTCTTGATGCTGCTGGGCAGCTCGATCCGGCGACGGTCGAGCTCCGGGCCGCCGGCAGCGGTGACTGCAGCGGCGACGTCGGCGGTGGTGATGCGACCGAACAGGCGGCCGCCGTCACCCGAGCGGGCCGGCAGCGTGACGGTCAGCTGCGAGAGCTGACCGGCGACCGTCTGGGCCTCCTCGAGCGAACGCACGTCGCGGGCAGCCCGCGCCCGGCGCAGGCTGTTGACCTGCTTCTCGGCACCACGGGTGGCCAGCATGGCCAGCCCGCGGGGCAGGAGGTAGTTGCGGGCGTACCCGCCCTTGACCTCGACGGTGTCGCCGGAGGAACCGAGACCGGTGACCTCCTGCGTCAGGATCAGCTTCATGGTGCTCATGATCAGCGCGCCGTGGAGGTGTAGGGCAGCAGTGCCATCTCGCGGCTGTTCTTCACGGCCACGGCGACGTCACGCTGGTGCTGGCTGCAGTTGCCGCTGACGCGGCGGGCACGGATCTTGCCGCGGTCGGAGATGAACTTCCGCAGCAGGGTCGTGTCCTTGTAGTCGATGTAGGTCGCCTTGTCCTTGCAGAACTGGCAGACCTTCTTCTTGATCTTGCGGGGGGGAGGCTTGGGCACTGGGTTCTCCAGAGATCAGTACAGAGAGGGGGGATCAGAAAGGCGGTTCGTCGGAGGACGCCGGCGGGGTGGACCAGGGGTCGCTCGCTCCGCCACCGGAGAAGCCACCACCACCACCACCGCCACCGCTGCCACCGCTGTTGCCGCCGCCGCCGCCGAACCCGCCGCCGCCACCCTCGCTGCGCGCAGCGCGGGTGACCTTGGCGGTGGCGTACCGCAGAGAGGGGCCGATCTCGTCGACCTCCAGCTCGATGACGGTGCGCTTCTCGCCTTCCTTCGTGTCGAAGGACCGCTGCTTCAGCCGGCCCGACACGATGACCCGCGAACCGCGGGTGAGCGACTCGGCGACGTTCTCCGCCGCCTGACGCCAGACGTTGCACCGGAGGAACAGCGCCTCGCCGTCCTTCCACTCCTGCGACTGACGGTCGAAGGTGCGGGGGGTCGAGGCCACGGTGAAGTTGGCGACGGCGGCGCCGGACGGGGTGAACCGCAGCTCCGGGTCGGCCGTCAGGTTCCCGATGACGGTGATGACGGTCTCGCCGGCCATGGTCAGTGAGCCTCGGGGCGCATCAGCTTGGTGCGCAGGATGGACTCGTTGAGGTTCAGCTGACGGTCCAGCTCGGCGACGGCGGCCGGCTCGGCCTGGATGTCGACGATCGCGTAGATGCCCTCGGCGTTCTTGTCGATCTCGTAGGCCAGCCGACGGCGGCCCCAGATCTCCGTCTTGACGGTGCCACCGGAGTTGGTGACGACGGTCAGGAAACGATCCAGGCTGGGAGCGATGGTCCGCTCCTCGAGCTCGGGGTCGAGGATGATCATCAGTTCGTAGTTACGCACGGAGAACCCCACCTCCTCTGGTCTCAGCGGCCGCAGGGTGTCTGCAGCAGGAGGGTCGTACATGCGTCGCGCGCCCGGCCCTGCAGGATGCAGGAGAGGACGCGCACCGGCCAGGCTACCAGTGCACTCCACCCACCGTGTCCGCGCGGCGGGTGCGCCTACTCTGCTGCGGGTGGCTGAGCAGCTGATCGGCGTGCACGTCGGACCGGGTCTGACCGAGGAGAACGAGCTGTCCGACGGCGGCCCGCTGGCCCGTGCGGCCGAGCTGGACGCCGACGCGGTGCAGGTGTTCCTCGCCGACCCGCAGGGCTGGAAGGCGCCGAAGCCGAGGCCGGACGCCGAGGCGCTGCTCGGCTCCGACGTCGCCGTCTTCGTGCACGCCCCCTACGTGCTCAACGTCGCCTCGACGAACAACCGGATCCGCATCCCCAGCCGCAAGCTGCTCGGCCAGCACGCCCAGGCGTCGGCCGCCGTCGGCGCCCGCGGCATGGTCGTGCACGGCGGTCACGTGCTGGCGAAGGACGACCCGGCGGCCGGGGTCGACAACTGGCGCAAGACGTTCGCCCGGCAGGCCGACGAGGGCGGCTTCGGCGTCCCGGTGCTGATCGAGAACACCGCGGGCGGGGACAACGCGATGGCCCGCGACCTGGACGCCGTGGCCCGGCTGTGGGAGGCGGTGGGGGAGTTCGGCGCGGGGTTCGTGCTGGACACCTGCCACGCCTGGACGGCGGGCTGGGACCTGGCCCGGGTGGTGGACGACGTCCGGGCGATCACCGGCCGGATCGACCTGGTGCACCTGAACAACAGCCGGGACGCCGCCGGTTCCGGTCGCGACCGGCACGCGCCGCTGACCGCCGGGGAGATCCCGCTGGAGCTGCTGCTCGGCGTGGCCCGCGCCGCCGGCGCCCCCGTCGTCCTGGAGACCCCGGGCGACGCCGCCGGTCACGCCGAGGAGATCACCCTGCTGCGCGAGGCCCTCGCGGGCTGAGCCCGGCCCACGGGCCTGGGGAGCACCCACCGGTCGGGGGCGCCGTCGAGGGGGCCGCCGGCGGGGTCGTCGGTGCCCGGCCAGCTGCGGCGCACCAGGTCCCGGTCCGGCGACCAGACCTCCCGCACGACCAGGGCCATCAGCACGAGGACGGCGACGTCCCGCACGATCACCGCGAGGTAGAACCACTCCACGCCCACGCCGTTGTCGTCGGCACCGAGGTAATAGAGCATGGTCATCACCCAGACCAGCACCTCGGTGGCCTGCCAGAGCAGCAGCGAGCGCCAGCGCGGCCGGGCCAGCACCGCGAGCGGCAGCAGCCACAGCGAGAACTGCGGGCTCCACACCTTGTTGAGCAGCAGGAAGGCTGCGACCAGCAGGAACGCCAGCTGGGGGAGCCGCGGACGCAGCGGAGCGGCCAGGGCCAGCCAGGCGACCGCGGCGGCCGACAGCAGCAGCACCACCGCGACGGTGGCGTTCAGCACCGACGGCGTCTGCCCCTCGGCGAGGGGGCCGTCCAGGATCCGGTCGCCGGTCAGGTCCAGGGCCATCGCCCAGATGCTCTCCGGGTTCGCCGGCCGGACGTCGCTGAAGGTGAAGAACCGCGCCCAGTTCTCCCGCGCGACGAGGGCCACCGGCAGGTTCACCGCCAGCCAGGCCAGCCCGGCGGCCACGGTCGCCGACAGCCAGGCCCGCAGCCGGCCGGCGCGCAGGCACAGCACGAACAGCACGCCCAGGACGATCACCGGGTAGAGCTTCGCCGACACCCCCAGCCCGATCAGCACGCCGGCCAGCACCGGGTGCCGGCGCGCCCACGCCCACATCCCGAGGGTGGTCAGCGCGATCGCCAGCAGGTCCCAGTTGGTGAAGGCGTGCACCAGCAGCACCGGTGACAGCGCCACCATCGCGGCGTCCCAGGGCCGTCGCCCGGCCAGGCCCAGGACGCCGCGGGTGACCAGCAGCGCCAGCGCCGACAGCAACAGACAGGTGACGAGGTAGAAGGTCGCCACCGGCGCGGCGGAGATGCCCCCCGCGAGACCGTCCCAGCCCCGGGCGATCGTCGCGGCGCCCTGGATCATCGCGCCGATGAGCACCGGGTACTCGACGGCGGAGTCCAGGTACGGCACCTGCCCGTCGCCCACCCCGTGGGTGAAGAACAGCGGGATGGGATCGCTGTAGCAGAAGTGGGTGTACTGCTTGCTGCCCGACCAGTCGCCGCCGGCGCAGGGCGCCTGCTTGACCCAGGCCAGGCCGAGCACGACGACGGTGAACAGCAGGCACACCCGCAGCGGCGTCCAGAACCGGGCGCGGCCGGTGACGGCGTGCCGACCCCAGGGGCCGCCCACCGCCTCGCTGGCCTGGGTCGCCACCGGGTCGGTCCAGGTCGGCACGATCCGGTCCGGCTCCGGCGGCGCAGACACCTCGGGCCCGCCCCCCAGCCGGTCGGCTGGAACGGACGGGCCCGCCGGTGTCGCACTCACGCGGTCAGTCTGCCTGCTGCCCCGGTCAGCCGTTCAGCGTTGGGGCGGGCGGTGCCGTCGTCGTCGGTGCCGAGGACGGGGGGACCGGCGGCGTCGACCCGACCGGTTCCTCCACCTCGGGCGACTGACTGGGAACCGGAGCCGAACTGCTGGTCGGCGTCCGGCTCGGCGCCGGGGCCTGGTTGGTGACCGGTGCCGGTTCCGGAGCCTCCCTCGTGGTGGGGGCCGGGGCCTGCGTCGTCGGCTCGGGGATGCCCTTGTCCGGGTCGCCCTTGATCAGCGCCTTGGACGGGAGCGGCTCCTCGGGGGTGCCGGCGAGCACGGTGTCCATGAACTGCTGCCAGATCTCCCCCGGCAACCCGGAGCCGTAGATGATGTTCTGCCGCGAGTTGACGATGGGCTCGATGCCCTTGGTCCCGATCCACACCGCGGTGGAGATCGACGGCGTGTACCCGACCATCCAGGCGTCGGAGTTGTCGGTCCGGTTCGCGCCCTGGGTGCCGGTCTTCGCCGCCACCGGCCGGTCGCCGTCCAGCGGCAGGTCGGAGCTCTCGGCGACGTCGGTCAGGGCGAAGGTGACGTCGTTGGCCACCTCCGCCGACACCGCCTGCGTGGAGGCGGTCGTCCCCGTGCCCAGCACCGTGCCGGCGCTGTCGGCGACCGAGGCGACGAAGTGCGTCGCGTGCTGCACCCCGCCGGCGGCGAAGGTGGCGAAGCCGGCGGCCTGCTGGATCGGCCGGACCGGGTACTCGCCGATGCCGATCGAGCCGCCGGTGACGTCGGTCTCCGGGATGCTGAGCGTCTCGTAGCCGGTCAGCTCTGCGGGCACCGTGGGGTCGTTCTGGTTCGGGTCCCAGGTCGCCGGCAGCCCGGCGACCTTCCGGGCCGTCTCGGCGACCACCTCGGGGCCGACCTCGTAGGCCAGGCCGTAGAACGTGGTGTTCAGCGACCTGGTCATCGCCTCCCTCAGCGTGCAGTTGCCGCACTGCGCGTTGCCGGAGTTGACCACCGGCAGCCCGGGGCGGTCGGGGAACTCCTGCGGAGAGCTGCCGTCGCGGCGGGTGCCGACGCTGTAGCCGTTCTCCAGCGCAGCGGCCAGGGTGTAAGGCTTGAAGGACGAGCCCGGCTGCTTGAGCGCCTGGGCGTAGTCGGTGGTGTCGACCGCCGCGTCCTCGCTGCTGCTCAGGTCGTTGCCGTAGTAGGCCAGCACGCCGCCGGTCTTCGGGTCCACCGCGACCAGCGCCTCCCGGAGGTTCTCCGGCTCGCCGGCCATCACGTCGTTCACCGCGGCGACCGCGGCGTCCTGCTTGGCCTTGTCCACCGTCGTGGTGATGCGCAGACCGGCGGAGTAGATGTCGTCCCGCGTGTAGCTGAACGGCTGCCGCTCCAACTCGGCGAGGACCTGGCGCACGATCAGCCCCTCCGGGCCGGTCGGGATGCCGGAGCTGCTGCCGGTGTTCGGCAGCACCGCCGGGTAGACGGCGGCCTCCCGCGCCGCGGCGTCCAGCCAGCCCTGCTCCACCATCGCGTCCAGCACCGGGCCCCAGCGGTTCTGCGCACCCTCCGGGTTGGTCTCCGGGTCGTTCGCGCTGGGGTTCCGGATGAGCACGGCGAGCACCGCGCCCTGCTCGGGGGTGAGCTCCGCGGCGGAGACCCCGAAGTACGTGTTGGCCGCCGCCTCGATGCCGTAGGCCCCGCGCCCGAAGTAGATGGTGTTCAGGTAGTTCTCGAGGATCTGCTCCTTCGAGTACTCGTTGTCCAGCTTGACCGCGAGGAAGAGCTCTTTGAACTTGCGGCTGAACGTCTGGTCGGAGGTCAGGAAGGCGTTCTTCACGTACTGCTGGGTGATGGTGGAGCCACCCTGGGTGGAGCCGCCGGTCAGGTTGTTCCACGCCGCCCGCACGATGCCGGTGAAGGAGATGCCCGGGTCGGTGTAGAACGCCCGGTTCTCCGCGGCCAGCACGGCGTTCTGGGCTGGTTGGGAGATCTGCCCGAGGGAGACGTTCGTCCGGTTCTCGTTGCCCAGCCGGGCCATCTCGGTGACGCCGTCGGCGTAGTACACGACGGTCGTCTGGTCGGTCTGCACCGACTCCGGCGTGGGCACCTCGGTCGTGGCGTACACCACGCCCACGAAGACGCCCAGCAGCACCAGCATGCTCAGGAACGCCCCGGCGAGCACCTTCAGCCAGCGCCGGCGCTTCGGCTTGGCACCCTTCTTCCCGCCACCACCGGGCGGCCGGCTGCTGCCTCCGGGACGCCGCCCACCCGTCGGGGGCTTCACCGGGGGACGACCACCGCCACTGCCCCCACCGGAACGGGCCGCCGGACGCGCACCACCGTCACGGGACGCCGTCGTCCGGGCCCGGGCAGCGGGCGGGCGGCGCGCACCGGCAGCACCGCTGCCGCCAGAGCCGGCGCGGGCCCGGGCCGGCGGGGGACGGCGGACCGAGCCGGCACCGGGGGTGACGCGGGCGGTCTCGTCGTGGGGAGGCACGCGGTGGGCCCCTTCCTGCAGGTCGTGGGGTGCTCAGCCGCCGGGGTGCAGGCGGTCCTGAGCGTCCAGGGTGACGTCTTCAGCTGTGTGTCGACTGGGAGCGCGTCTGCGCTGCCCGGCGGGACGCCGCCCAGCGGCGGTCCTCGCGTGGTCCGCGTCGCGGCGACCCTGCGCGTCGTCCAGCACCGGCCGACGTCCGGGCACGGCCGCCAATGTACGCACTGACCAGCGGTTCACGACCTCCGCCGGAGATCGACATGGGACGGGTGGGACACCCGTGCACTGGCTGTCCGACTTGCGCGCGGTGCAGCGACCGGATGTATCGTGCCGATACATCGATCCGGTGAACGCCGGCAGACCAGGAGGTGGCGTCGTGCTCGAGTTCGCCATCCTCGGTCTGCTGCAGCAGTCGCCCATGCACGGCTACGAGCTCCGCAAGGAACTGGCCGCCGTCCTCGGTGGGCTCCGTTCGATCTCCTACGGGTCGCTCTACCCCGCGCTCAAGCGACTGCAGGCCGCCGGCCTCATCGCCAGCGACGACCCGACCCCGCGGTCCCTGCTGCCGGCCGACGCCCCGGCGCTCACCGGCCGGCGCGGGAAGGTCGTCTACGCGATCACCGCCGAGGGCAAGGAGCGCTTCGCCGACCTGGTCAGCCAGACCGGGCCCGAGGCCTACGACGACGAGGGCCGGTTCGGCGTCCACCTCGCCTTCTTCCGGCACACCGCCGCCGACGTGCGGCTGCGCATCCTGGAGGGCCGCCGGCGCACCGTCGAGCGCCAGCGCGACCGGCTCATGGACTCGCTGCGCCGCACCCAGGAGAAGCTCGACCGCTACACCCTCGAGCTGCAGCGACACGGCCTGGACTCGGTCGACCGCGAGGTCCGCTGGCTCACCGAGCTCATCGACAGCGAGCGCGACGACGCCGCCCGGGCGGAGCAGACGCCCACCCCGCCGAACGACGGCACCACCTGAGCTGCACCACCTGAACCACTGCACCGCACCCATCGCACACAGTCCGGACCCGGCTCGGGTCCGTCGGAGGGAGTCAGCTCATGGCATCGGTCAAGGTCGCCATCGTCGGCGTCGGCAACTGCGCCGCATCGCTCGTCCAGGGCGTCGAGTACTACCGGGACGCCGACGAGACCGCGTCGGTCCCCGGCCTCATGCACGTCCGGTTCGGCGACTACCACGTCTCCGACATCGAGTTCGTCGCCGCGTTCGACGTCGACGCCAAGAAGGTCGGCCGCGACCTCTCCGAGGCGATCGTCGCCAGCGAGAACAACACCATCAAGATCGCCGACGTGCCGCCCCTGGGCGTCACCGTGCAGCGCGGCACCACCCTCGACGGGCTGGGCAAGTACTACCGCGAGATCGTCGAGGAGTCCGACGAACAGCCGGTCGACATGGCCGCCGCGCTCCGGGAGTCCGGCGCCGACGTCGTCGTCTGCTACCTCCCGGTCGGCTCCCAGCAGGCCGCGGAGCACTACGCCCAGGCCGCGATCGACGCCGGCGTCGCCTTCGTCAACGCGCTGCCGGTCTTCCTGGCCGGCACCAAGGAGTGGGCGGACAAGTTCACCGCCGCCGGGGTGCCGATCGTCGGTGACGACATCAAGAGCCAGGTCGGCGCCACCATCACCCACCGGGTGCTGGCGAAGCTGTTCGAGGACCGCGGCGTGCAGCTGGACCGCACCATGCAGCTCAACGTCGGCGGCAACATGGACTTCAAGAACATGCTCGAGCGCGAGCGCCTGGAGTCCAAGAAGATCTCCAAGACCCAGTCGGTCACCAGCCAGGTCGACCGGGACATGGGCAAGGGCAACGTGCACATCGGCCCGTCGGACCACGTGCCGTGGCTGTCGGACCGCAAGTGGGCCTACGTCCGCCTGGAGGGCCGCGCGTTCGGCGACGTCCCGCTGAACCTGGAGTACAAGCTCGAGGTCTGGGACTCCCCGAACTCGGCCGGCATCATCATCGACGCCGTCCGGGCCGCGAAGATCGCCAAGGACCGCGGCATCGGTGGACCGATCCTGTCCGCGTCGTCGTACTTCATGAAGAGCCCGCCCGTGCAGTACAGCGACAGCGAGGCCCGGGACGCCGTCGAGGCCTTCATCCGCGGGGACGTCGAGCGCTGATCCACGGACCACCGTGCCGGACGGCCCGCGCCCCTCACCGGGTGCGGGCCGTTCTGCGTCCGGGGCCAGCACCGGCTCCTAGTGTTGACGGCATGCCGCTGCGTCGCCCGCCACTGCTCGTGCCCTCCCTGCTGGTGGTGCTGGCCCTGCTCGCCGGGTGCGGGGACGACGAGACCGCCGAGCGGGTCCCGGGCGACCCGGTGAGCTCTGCGGAGGCCGAGGTCCTCGGTCAGGTGCTCTACGCCGACCGCGAGGAGGGCGGCGCCGACTTCGAGGTGACCGCCCCCTACGCCGAGGGCGCCGTCCTGACGCTCACCGGCGAGATCGACTTCACCGAGGGGACGGGCCGGGCCCAGGCCGTGACCAGCTACGCCGACGGGCGCCCCGAGGACACCCGCACCCTCTTCTTCACCGGCGAGGACCTCTGGCAGGGCGACGTCCCGGGGCTGGCCGAGGCCCTCGAGGAGGCCGGCCTCCCACCCGCCACGTACGTGCGCCGGCCGATCGCCACCACGCAGGCCGGCGGCACGGCCTCGCTGCTGGACGTGCTGGTCCAGATGGTGCCCAGGCTCGCGTCCACGACGGCGGACGAGCCGCAGTCCTTCGCCGGTTACACCTGGGCGGGCAGCCGGTCGATCAACGGGGAGCTCGCCTCGGTGTTCCAGAACCCCACCGGGACGACGATCGCCGTGGCCGCCGACAGCGAGCTGCTGGTGCAGTACGCCACCACGCTGCAGGACGTGCCCGTCACCATCACCCTGGCCGACCACGGCGAGCGGGAGATCACGCTCCCGGCCGAGGGCGACACGGTGAGCCTCACGGAGCACCCGGAGATCGCGGCGGCCCTGGGCCTGTGAACGACAGAGCAGGAGGGGGCGGCCTCTTCCCCAGGTCGCCCCCTCCTGCGGGCTCATTCCTACCAGGTCCTGGCCGCCACCGGGAGTCGACACGCGGGCATGTCGGTCAGGCGGCCGCGTCAGTTGGCGGAGGGGTCCGCCGTGGCGGTGGAGAGCACGGCCAGCCGGCCGGACTGGCGGCGCAGCACCGACCGCCACAGCTCGGGCCCGGAGGCGCCGGTCAGCACGTCGGCCGGGATCCCGGTGACGCAGGCCCAGGCGCCCTCGGCGAGCTCGCCGGCCAGCTGCCCGGCCGACCACCCGGCGTAGCCGGCGAACACCCGCAGGCCGCCGATCTCGCCGTCCAGCTCGGCCGGGTCGCTGTCCAGGTCGACCAGGTGGACCGCCCCGGCGACCACCCGGAGACCGCTGTCGGCCGGCAGTGGCTCGCTGCCCCGGCGGGTGGCCAGGCACAGGGCGGTGTCGGCCTCGCAGGGCCCGCCCACGTGGAAGACGCCCGGCTCGACGGCCAGCTCCGACCACCCCGGCAGCACGTCACCGATCCGGACCTCGCTCGGCCGCCCGAGCACGACGCCGATGGTGCCGGTGTCGGAGTGGTCCAGGACGTAGACGACCGCACCGGCGAAGGTCGGGTCGGTCAGCGTCGGCAGCGCGACCAGCAGGCAGCCCGGCCGGACGTCGTCCAGCGAGCCGACCGACAGTGCCGGTACGCCGGTACGCCTGCTCCGCCCCGCAGCCTTGCCGGCTGTGGGGCGACGCTCGGGGTCGGGTGACGAGGGCACCGGGTTCATCGCCTCCAGTGTGCATCAGGGACCGGCCGGAGGGGGGCTGATCCGTCCGCCTCCTGACCACCGGACGTCGGGTGCCCGCCGACCGCGGGCGACGTAGTGTGGCTGGGATGCAGCAGGCGCCCACGACCGTGCGTCACCTCCTGCTGCGTGGTGACTTCCGTCGGCTGCTGGCCACCCGGCTGTCCTCCCAGTTCGGTGACGGCGTCTTCCAGGCCGCCCTGGCCGGCACGGTGCTCTTCAACCCCCAGCAGGCCACCGACCCGATCGACGTGGCCGCCGGGTTCGCCGTCCTGCTGTTGCCGTACTCGCTGGTCGGTCCGTTCGCCGGGGTGTGGCTGGACCGCTGGAGCCGCCGGCAGGTGCTGCTGGTCGCCAACGTGGTGCGCGCCGTCCTCGTGGTCGTGGTCGCCGCGCTGATCCTGCTGGGGGTCCAGGGCCCCGGGTTCTACGTCGCCGGCCTGCTGGTGTTCTCGGTCAACCGCTTCGTCCTGTCCGCGCTCTCCGCCGGGCTGCCGCACACCACCGATGCGCCCTCGCTGGTCTCGGCCAATGCGCTGTCCACGACGGCCGGCGCGGTGGCGGCCGTGCTCGGCGGCGGGGTCGCCATCGGCGCGACGGCGCTGACCGGGTCCGGGAGCGGCGGTTACGCCGGCCTGGCCCTGGCCTCGGCGGTGCCCTACCTGGTGGCCTCCGCCATCGTCTCCCGCTTCACCCGCGGCCACCTGGGGCCCGACCACCTGACCCTGGCCGCCACGGTCAGCGCCCGGGACGTGCTGCACGGGATGGTGGCCGGTGCCCGGCACATGCTGGCGCACCCCCCGGCGACGGCGATCCTGTCGGTGATGGCGGTGCACCGGCTGATGTACGGGCTGCTGACCCTCATGACGTTGCTGCTGTACCGGAACTCCTTCGCCGAGGACACCGGGCTCTTCCCGGGTGGGCTGGCCGGCCTGGGCCAGGTCCTGGCGGCCGGCGCGGCGGGCACCCTGCTGGCCGCCGCGGTGACCCCGTGGGCGGTGCGCCGGTGGGGCAAGGCGGCCTGGGTGGTCGGCCTGCTGGTGCTCGGCGGCACCGGCCAGCTGGTGCTGGGCGGGGTGTTCCGGCCGGCGGCGATCGTGGCCGCCGTCCTCACCCTGGGGTTCGTCGCGCAGGGCATCAAGATCTGTGTCGACACCACGCTGCAGGAGGCGGTGGACGACGACTTCCGCGGCCGGGTCTTCTCCGTCTACGACACCCTCTTCAACGTCACCTTCGTGGTGGCCCTGCTGGCCGGGGCGTTCCTGATGCCGGCCTCGGGGGTGAGTTGGGCGCTGCTGATCGGGATCGCCGCCGGCTACCTGCTCACGGCCGTGGCGTTCAGCCGCTGGGCACGGGCCGAGGCCCGCCGCACCGACGACGCCCCGCTGGCCCTGCGGGTGTCGCTTACCCCGTAGTCAGCTGACCGGGCCGCGGGCCCGCCACCAGGCGAGCAGTTCGGCCTCGGCCTCCTCCGGCTCCAGCGGCCCGCGCTCCAGCCGCAGGTCCTTGAGGAAGCGCCACGCCTCGCCGACCTCGCGGCCCGGCGGGATGTCCAGCAGCTCCATGATCCGGTTGCCGTCCAGGTCCGGCCGCACCCGGGCCAGGTCCTCCAGCTCCGACAGCTCGGTGATCCGCTGCTCCAGCGAGTCGTACGTCGCCGACAGCGCCGCCGCCCGCTTCCGGTTGCGGGTGGTGCAGTCGGAACGGACCAGCTTGTGCAGCCGCGGCAGCAGGTCACCGGCGTCGGTGACGTACCGGCGGACGGCGGAGTCGGTCCACTCGCCGCGGCCGTACCCGTGGAAGCGCAGGTGCAGGAAGGTCAGCCGGGACACCGCCTCGACGACGTCCTTGGGGTACTTCAGCGCCAGCAGCCGCTTGCGCACCAGCTTGGCGCCGACCACCTCATGGTGGTGGAAGGAGACCCGGCCGCGGGACTCGTGCCGGCGGGTGGCCGGCTTGCCGACGTCGTGCAGCAGCGCCGCGAGCCGCAGGACCAGGTCGGGGGACTCGGCCTCCGGGTCCGCCTTCTCCAGGGCGATCGCCTGGTCCAGCACGGTCAGCGAGTGGACGTAGACGTCCTTGTGCTGGTGGTGCTCGTCGATCTCCATCCGCAGCGCGGCGAGCTCGGGCAGGACGACGTCGGCCAGCCCGGTGGAGACGAACAGGTCCAGCGCCGGGCCGGGAGCGTCGTTCAGCAGCGTGCGGGAGAACTCGTGCTGGACCCGCTCGGCGGTGATCCGGCCGAGCTCGGGGGCGAGGGCGGTCATCGCCTCGACCACCTCGTCGTCCGGGGTGACCCCCAGCTGGGCGACGAAGCGGACCGCGCGCAGCATCCGCAGCGGGTCGTCGGCGAAGGAGTCGACCGCCCGGCCCGGGGTGCGCAGCCGCCGGGCCAGCAGGTCGCCCAGCCCGCCGAAGGGGTCGGTGACCGTGCGGTCCGGCCCGAGCGAGACCGCCATCGCGTTGACGGTGAAGTCGCGGCGGGCCAGGTCGTCGGTGAGCGAGGTGCCCCAGGCGACCTCCGGGTTGCGGGACTCCCGGTCGTAACGGTCGGCCCGGAACGTGGTGATCTCCACCCGCTCGCCGCGCACCTCGGCCCCGACGGTGCCGAAGGCGATGCCGGTGTTCCACGTGGAACTGGCCCAGCCCCGCAGCACCTCCAGGGTCTGCTCGGGCCGAGCGTCGGTGGTCAGGTCCAGGTCACCGGTGGGCAGCAGTTGTCCCGTCCCGGCCGCCAGGAGGGCGTCGCGCACCGAACCGCCCACGAGGTGCACCTCGTGACCTGCGGCGGTGAACCGCTCGCCCAGGGCGACCAGCACGGGGGAGACCTCGACGAGCTCCCGCACCGTCTGCTGCACCGCCGCGGGGACGGGCTCGGGCGGTGGGGTCGGGCCGGAGGGGGCGCGACGCGACGGGTCGGTTGACACGACGGTCGAGGGTAGTGCCGTGCCGCGCGCTACCCTGCTGGCATGGCTGGAACGGGCGGGCGGCAGCGCCCCGGCCGCCGGCTGCGTCGGGTCGACGAGACCTCCGCCGGAGGGCTGGTGGTCGCAGACGACGAGGTCACCGGGCCGAGAGCCGCCCTGATCGGCCGCACCGACCGCCGTGGCCGCCTGCTCTGGTCCCTGCCCAAGGGGCACATCGAGCAGGGCGAGACGCCGGAGGACACCGCCGTCCGCGAGGTCGCCGAGGAGACCGGCATCATCGGCCAGGTCGTCGCCCCCCTGGGCATCATCGACTTCTGGTTCGTCGCGGACGGCCGCCGCGTGCACAAGACGGTCCACCACTTCCTCCTCCGGGCCATCGGCGGCGCGCTGTCCGACGCCGACGTCGAGGTCACCGAGGTCGCCTGGGTGCCACTGACCGAACTGGGCGGACGACTGGCCTACGCCGACGAGCGCGCGCTGGTCGAGCGCGCGCCCGGCCTGCTGGCCGACAGCGCGTGACCCGGCGGGTCGCCGGCCGCGCCGACGGCCGCCCCAACACCTCCGCACCGAGGACGACGCCGACCGGTGGCGGCCGGGAGGGCGGTCGTCGACTGGTGCTCGGCGCCCTCGCGACCGTCGTCACCGGCCTGCTGGGCGTCCCGGGCACCGCGCACGCCGCGCCGGGCGACCCCGACAGCTCCACCGGCTCCTCGGCCGACCGGCCACTGGAGCTGACCGTGAGCCGGCTGGAACCGCGCACCGTCACCCCCGGTGCCGCCGTCGAGGTGACCGCCACCCTCCGCAACGACAGCACCGAGACCTACGACGACCTGGAGGTGCGGCTGCAGCGGGGCGAGGTGCTGACCACCCGCTCCGGGCTGGCCGCCGACCTCAGCCGGCCGGGCGAGCACACCGCGGCGACCACGCCCTTCGTCGAGGTGCCCGGTGCCGACGAGCTCGAGCCCGGAGAGGCCGTCACGTTCAGCTACTCGACCCCGGCCGAGGCCCTGCAGCTCACGGCCGACGGCGTGTACCCGCTCCTGTTCAACGTCAACGGCACCCGCGCGGACGGGGTCACCGAGCGGGCGGCCGAGCTGGCCACGCACCTCGTGGTGCAGCCGGCGGTCTCGGAGACGGCTCCGCAGGCCCGGACCGAGGTCGCCTGGCTCTGGCCGGTCACCGACCGTCCGCACCGGGACGCCACCGGGGCCTTCACCGACGACGCGTTGGCGGCCCAGGTGGACGACGGCGGCCGGCTGGACCGCATCCTGGAGACCATCGAGCAGCTCCCGCGCACCACCGGTGCGACCGCGGCCGAGACGGTGCCCGCCGTGCCGGTCACCCTCGCCGTCGACCCGGCGCTGCTGGAAGAGCTGGCGGCCATGGCCGCCGGCCCCTACCTGGCGGGCGGCGAGGAGGGCACCGGCACCGCGGACGCGGCCGGGCTGCTCGAGCGACTGCGCCGGGTCGCCGCCGACCACGACGTGGTGGCCCTGCCGTACGCCGACGTCGACGCCGACGCGCTGGTGGCGGCCGGTGAGCCCGAGGCGCTCCTGCGGGCCCTGCCCGGCGCGGGCACCGTCCGGCAGCCCAGCACCGCCGACGGGGCTCTCGTCCCGACGCCGGCGGCGGGCGCCACCCCCACCGGGGCCGGAGCCGCGGTCGTCGAGGAGGTGCTCGGGGTCCAGCCCCGCACCGACCTGGCCTGGCCGGCCGGCGGCACCGTCGACGAGGGCACCCTGACCACCCTGGGCACCGGCGGCGTCGGCACCGTGGTGCTGGCCGAGGACGGGCTGACCGACGGCAGCCAGGCGGTGGGGGACGACGGCGACCCGGCGGCTGCCCGCGGCGTGCTGGAGACCACCGGTGGGCCGGTCACCGCGCTCGTCGCCGACGGGGAACTGGCCGAGGCCGTCGAGGCCGCCACCCTGCGACCGGAGGCCGGCCGGCTCGTGGAGCAGCGTTACCTGGCCGAGCTCGCCGCGCTGCACGCCCAGCAGGCGGACGGCGCCACCTCCACCGTGCTCGTCGCCCCGCCCCGCTGGGTCGACCCCGACCCGGGCACCGTGGCCGCGATGATGACCGACACCGCCACCCAGCCGTGGCTCGCCCCGGTGTCGGTCGCGGCCCTGGCCGACCGCCCGGCCGCGGAGGTCGGGGAGCTCACCGGCACCGACCCGGACGTCCGGCTGCCGACCGCGACGATGGCCGGGATCGTGGAGACCTCGGGGGTGCGGGACGACTTCGCCGCCGCCGTGGTCGGCGACGCCGACGAGGCGCTGGCCGGCTACGACGCGGCGATCGCCCGGGCGGCGTCCGCACAGCGGCGGGGCGACCCGGAGGCGCTCCAGGCCGCGGTCACCGACCTGCAGGGCACGGTCGCCCGGCTCCGCGAGCAGGTCAGCCTCGTCTCCCCGGCGGACGGGACCTACACCCTCGCCTCCACCGACGCCCCGCTCGTGCTCACCGTGCGCAACGACCTGCCCTTCGCCGTCGACGTCCGGCTGGACCTGCAGAGCCGGCGCAACGTCGGGCTGGTCACCGAGGACATCGGCGTGCAGACGCTCGAGCCGGAGTCGCTCACCACGCTGGAGGTGCCGGCCGACGTCCAGCAGTCCGGCGGGTTCGCGGTCACCGCACGGCTGACCACGCCGGCTGGTGGCCCGCTGGGCGAGCCGGTGCAGCTCCAGGTGCGGAGCACCGCCTACGGGCCGGTGACCCTGGCGATCACCCTCGGCGCCGCCGCGCTGCTGGCCCTGCTCTTCCTCCGCCGGGCGGTGCGCTTCGTGCTGCGCCGCCGGCGGGGCGAGCCGGCACCGACCCCGGACCCGGCAGCCGGTCCGCCGCCGGCCCGGAGCCCGGTGTGAGCGGCCCACCGGCCGGCTCGGAGGACCAGCGCGCCGGGACACCCGGCGGGCGACCCCGGAGACCGGCGCCACTGCCCCCGCCGCCGTACCGGGGAGCACAGCCCGGCTCGGCGGCCAACCCGCCCGCCCCCGTCCCGGCCCCGGTGGTCGGCAACCGACCCGAGGCCCTGGCCCCGCCGGTCCCGCCACGACCGCTGCCACCACCGCCCGCCGGCTACCCGGCAGCGCGCCCGGTGGGTGACCCTGCGTCCGGTGACGGCGCCCGCCGGCGGGCCGCGCTGCCCCCGGTCCCGCCGCCGGCCCGGCCCCGGCGGTTCGTGCCGGGTCCGGACGACACCCAGCTCATCCCGGTCATCCCGGCGGTGCCCCGCTACCTCGAGGACGAGCCGGAGGACACCGACGTCCGCCAGGGCCGCTCGGGGGGCAGCAGCGGCATCCTGCGCGCGGCCGGGACGATGGCCGTCGCCAGCCTGGTCTCCCGGCTCACCGGCTTCCTGCGCACCGTGGTGCTCACCGCCGCCCTGGGCTTCGGCCTGGTCGGCAACGCCTACACGGTGGCCAACACGCTGCCCAACATCGTCTACGAGCTGCTGCTCGGCGGGGTGCTGACGTCGGTCGTCGTCCCCCTGCTGGTCACCGCCCAGGAGCGGGACGCCGATGGCGGCGTGCGGTACACCCAGCGGCTGCTCACCCTGGCCACCGTGGGGCTGGCCGTGCTCACCGTCGTCGCCGTGCTCGCGGCACCGGCGCTGACCTGGCTGATGGGCATCCGGGAGGACCCGGGACAGGTCGAGCTGGCCAACTGGCTGGCCCGGATCCTGCTGGTGGAGATCGTCTTCTACGGGATCGGTGCGCTGGCGACGGCGGTGCTCAACTCCCGGCAGGTGTTCGGGCCGCCCGCCTGGGCACCGGTGCTCAACAACGTCGTGGTCATCGCCACCGGCGCGGTGTTCCTCCTGGCGGCCGGGCCGGGCGACCTGACGCCGGTCACCATCACCGCCTTCCAGGTCTGGCTGCTCGGCATCGGCACCACCCTGGGCATCGCCGTGCAGGCGTTCGTGCTGCTGCCGCTGCTGGGCCGCAACGGTGTGCCGCTGCGGCCCCGCTGGGGGCTGCGGGGCACCGGCCTGGCCGAGGCCGGCACGCTCGGGCTCTGGGTGATCGGCTACGTGCTGGTGAGCCAGGTCGGCGTCGTCGTCGCGAGCATCGTGGCCAACGAGGCCGCCGACGCCGGCGGCCTCGGGCCGATGGCGTTCGCCAACGCCAGCCTGCTGTTCCAGATGCCCTACGGGATCATCGGCGTCGCGCTGCTCACCGCCCTCCTGCCCCGGATGAGCCGGGCAGCCGCCCGGCACGACATGGACGGCGTCGTCGCCGACCTCTCGCTCGGCACCCGCCTGTCGGCGACCGGGCTGCTGCCGGTGACCGCCCTGCTGGTGGTCCTCGGCCCAGCCGTGGGCATCGTGGCCTTCGCCCGCGGCAACGCCGACGTCACCGACGCCCGGCAGGTCGGCGTCGCCCTCGCGGTCGGTGCGTTCGGCCTGCTGCCGATGGCGGTGACGCTGCTGCAGCTGCGGGTGTTCTACGCCATGAAGGACGCCCGGACGCCGACGCTCATCCAGGTGGCGATGGTCGCCGTCCGGGTGCCGCTGCTGCTGCTCGTGCCCGTGCTGGTCGACCCGGAGCGCGTCGTGGCCGGTCTGATGATCGCCACGAGTGCCACCTACGTCGCCGGCTGGGTCGTGGGCGCCATCGCCCTGGACCGCAAGCTCGGGGTGCGGGCCAGCGCCGAGGCCGGCACCACCGTGCTCCGGATGGGCGCCGTCTCGGCCGTCGCCGGGGCCCTCGGCTGGGCCGCCGTCTCGCTCGCGGGCAGGTCACTGGGCACCTCGGTACCGGGCTCGCTCGGGACGGTCGTCCTCGGTACCGTGGTCATCGGCAGCGCGGTCGTCGCGGGTGCCGTGATGGCCGGTGTCCCGGAGCTCCGGGGCGTCCTGGCCGGGGTCCGGGCTCGACTCGGGCGCTCACGGTGACCGACGGCCTCGCGGCCGGAACCGGGGACGCCGTTCCCGGCCGAGAGTGACCAGGGGGTCGGCAGCGTCCGTGACGTCGACGACAACCGGCCTGCCCGATCGCTACCGCCCGCTGGACCAGGTGGCGCCCGACGAGGAGACGCCCACCGGGGTCATCCGGTCCTGGCGCGCCCGTGACCGGGTGCTCAACCGCGACGTGGCCCTGCGGGTGCACACCCCGGGCGGCCCGGCCGCGCGCGAGTGGATCAACCGGGCGCTGACCGCCGGTGGGCTGGCCACCCCCGCACTGGCGATGGTCTACGACGCCGCCGAGGGCACCGGCCGCAGCGAGCCCGGCGGCGCCGCCTACGTCGTCAACGAGTGGATCGAGGGCATCCGGCTCTCCGACCGGCTCGCCACCGACGGCCCGCTGTCCGAGCGGGAGGCCCGTGCGGTGGTCCGCCGGCTGGCCGAGGGGGTCGCCGAGGCCCACCGGGTGGGTCTGGCCGTCGGCGGCCTCACCCCCGAGCACGTCGTCCTGCGCCCCGGCGGCCTGGTGGGCCTGCTGTCGGTGCCGGCCGCCGTCGGCACCGAGAAGGGCGACATCACCGCGCTCGGGGCGCTGCTGGAGCTGTGTCTGACCGGCGGCCGCCCCGACGAGATCGCCTCGACCGACCTCGCCGCCCTGGTGCGCCGGGCCCGCTCCACCGACCCGGCCACCGGCCTGTCGAGCGTCAGCACGATGGTGTCGCTGCTCGCCGACCGCCCGCGCACCGGCCCGCAGGAGGCCGCTCGGCGCGAGGTCGACGAGGAGGAGCCGGTCCGGATGGGCCGGCACCGCCTCCCGCCGGTGCCCGGGGCGGCCCTGCCGCGCCCGCTCTCCGCCGGACCGGGCAGCCACCGGGCCGAGGACGAGGACGACCTCGTCCTCGACGAGACCTTCGCCGCGGCGGACGGCGACCCGGCGGACACCGAGCCGGCGCCGTCCGCCCGGCGGCGGCTGGCCGTGATCGGGTTGCCCCTGCTGGCGCTGGCGCTGGTCGTCGCCATCGGCTGGTGGTTCGGCACCAACGTGCTCTCCGTGGCCGGCAGCGTCGAGGGCGGTCCGACCGGGTCGACGCCGCAGCCGAGCGTCACCGCAGGGGCCGACCCGGCCGAGGAGCCGGCTGCGGCCCCCCCGGCCGTCGGGGCCCCGGTGCCCATCACCGGCGCCACGGTGTTCGACCCGTTCGGCGACGGGGAGCCGGAGAACGACGACGACGTCCCGCTGTCCTACGACGGTGACGTGAGCACCGCGTGGTCGACGCTGAACTACCGGGGCTCGGCCGACTTCGGGAACCTCAAGCCAGGTGTCGGCGTCCTGTACGACCTGGGCAGCGAGCAGACGGTCGGTGGGGTCGCGCTCCGGACCACCCAGCCCGGGGCGACGGTCGAGGTGCGCACCGGCGGCTCACCGGACGCCGCACTGGAGTCCTTCCCGGTCGCCGCCTCGGGAGAGCTCACCGGCGACGACGTGCTGGCCTTCGGCGAGCCGGCCACCACCCGCTACGTGCTGGTCTGGGTGACCGGCCTGGTGCCCGTCGACGACGGCTTCAGCGCCGACCTGGCCGAGGTCACCGTCACCGCAGCCGGCTGACCGCCCCCCGGGAGGGGTCAGGCCGGGAATGCGCGTCCTAGGCTGGCCGTTGTGCGCCCCGTGACGACGAACCAGCCGACGCCCGGTCCCGCGGTCTCGACCGACGGGCCGCCCGCCATCCCCCCGGCGGAGCACGACGGGATCCGCGACCTGATCATCATCGGGTCCGGTCCCGCCGGGTACACCGCTGCCACGTACGCCGCCCGCGCGAACCTGCACCCGCTGGTGTTCGAGGGCTCCCAGTTCGGCGGCGCCCTGATGACGACCACCGAGGTCGAGAACTTCCCCGGCTTCCCGGAGGGCATCCAGGGCCCCCAGCTCATGGACGACATGCGCACCCAGGCCGAGCGCTTCGGCGCGGAGTTGGTCGCCCGGGACGTCACCGAGGTCGACCTCACCGTCGACCCCAAGGTGGTCAAGGTGGGCGACGAGGTGCACCGCGCGCACGCGGTGATCGTGGCGACCGGCTCCAAGTACCGCTACCTCGGACTGGACAACGAGCAGCGCCTGCTCGGCCGCGGCGTCTCCGCCTGTGCCACCTGTGACGGCTTCTTCTTCCGCGACCAGGACATCGTGGTCGTGGGCGGTGGCGACTCGGCGATGGAGGAGGCCACCTTCCTCACCCGCTTCGCCAAGTCCGTCACCGTGGTGCACCGCCGCGAGGAGCTCCGCGCCTCGAAGATCATGCAGAAGCGCGCACAGGACAACGCGAAGATCCGCTGGGCGCTGGGCAAGCAGGTCACGGACGTGCACGGCGACACCACGGTCGAGGCCGTCGAACTGACCGACATCGCCACCGGCACGACCGAGAAGATGCCGGTCAGCGGCCTGTTCGTCGCGATCGGCCACGACCCCCGCACCGAGCTCTTCGTCGGGCAGTTGAAGCTGGACGACGAGGGGTACGTGGTGGTCGACCACCCGACGACCCGCACCACCATCGATGGCGTGTTCGCCTGCGGCGACGTCGTCGACCACATCTACCGGCAGGCGATCACCTCGGCCGGCACCGGTGCCGCCGCGGCGATCGACGCCGAGCGCTGGCTCGCCGAGACCTTCGACGAGCGCTGAACCAGCGACTGCGCAGAACCACAGACTGCACCGTCCCCTCTGAACAAGGAGCAGCACCATGGCAGGCAAGAACACCGTGACCGTCACCGACGCGAGCTTCGCCAGTGACGTCCTGGGCAGCGACAAGCCCGTTCTGGTCGACTTCTGGGCCGAGTGGTGCGGGCCGTGCAAGATGGTCGCCCCCGTGCTGGAGGAGATCGCGGCCGAGCACGCCGACAAGTTGACGATCGCGAAGCTCAACATCGACGAGAACCCGCAGATCGCCCGCGACTACCAGGTCATGTCGATCCCGACCATGACGGTCTTCCAGGGTGGCAAGCCGGTCAAGAGCATCATCGGCGCCAAGCCCAAGGGCGCCATCCTCTCGGACCTGTCCGACTACCTCTGATCCCGTCGGGCCGGGTACCGGCCGACGGGAGGCCGTGCCCCGCCACGGCGTCCGAACCACGGTGAGGCCCGCCCGTCCCCCCGGACGGGCGGGCCTCGTCCGTTCCGGCTTGCCGCTCACCCGGAGGGGGGCAGCGGACAACCCGGTGCACTGCTCGATCGTGCACACCCGCCACAATCGTCTCCAGCGTCACCCACCGGCCACCCCGACCCGAGCGAGGAGCGACGACCTCCGCATGGACGTCCTGCGACCTGGCAGCACCGGCCCCGCCGTGGCGGAGGTGCAGGCCATGCTCCGTTCCCTCGGCCTGCTGGCCGACGAGCCGGCGCGACCGGAACGGCCCGAGGAGTCGGCCTACGACGCAGCGACCGAGCTCGCCGTCCGGCACTTCCAGCAGGTGCGTGGGCTCTCCGTCGACGGCCGGGTCGGTGACGAGACCTACCGCGCCCTGCACGAGGCCCGCTGGTCGCTGGGCGACCGGCTGCTGCGGTTCGACCCCGAGCGGCCCACCCGCGGCGACGACGTCCGCCGGCTGCAGGAGCTGCTGCTGGAGCTCGGCTACGACGCCGGCCGGGCCGACGGCATGCTGGGCGCCGACACCGAGCTGGGGCTGCGGGCCTTCCAGCGCGACTACGGGCTGACCGCCGACGGCACGTGCGGTCCGGCCACCCTCCGGGCGCTCAAGCAGCTGGGCCGCCGGGTCACCGGCGGTCGGCCGCAGTTGCTCCGGCAGAGCGCCTACCTCGTCGACTCCGGGCCGCACCTGATCGGGCGGGTCATCGTCATCGACCCCGGCCACGGGGGCGACGACAGCGGGTACACGGCCGGGGAGACCACCGAGTCCGACCTGGTGTTCGACCTCGCCTCCCGGATCGAGGGCCGCCTGGCCGCCGCCGGCGCCACGGTCTACCTCACCCGCGGCCGCACCGTCGACCCGACCGCCGAGGACCGCACCGCCTTCGCGAACCAGGCCCGCGCCGACCTCTTCCTCTCCCTGCACATGGAGGCCCACGGGTCGGCGCACGCCCGCGGTGTCGCCAGCTACTACTACGGCACCGGATCCGGCGCGAGCTCCACGGTCGGCGAGGAGTTCGCCAACCTGGTGCGCCGCGAGGTCATCGCCCGCACCGGGATGCTCGACTGTGGCTCGCACCCCAAGACCTGGGACATCCTGCGGATGACCAGGATGCCCGCGGTCCGGGTCGACTGCGGCTACCTCTCCCACCCGGTCGACCGGCTGCTGCTGCTGGACGCCCGGTTGCGCAGCACCGTCGCACAGGCGGTCGTGGCCGCCGTCCAGCGGCTGTTCCTGCCCGCCGACGCCGACCCGCCCACCGGCACCTTCCTGCTGCCCGCCCGCGGCTGAACGGCCGGTCCGGGGTCGGGGCATAGACTTCCAGGGGTGACCCCTCCTGTGCCCGGCCCCTCGGTCGGAACCGGTCAGGCCGGGGCGCACTCCAGCGGTGCGTCCCCGCACGTCTCCCCGCGGCACCCGCGGCTGGACCCGCTGGCAGACCGGTACGCAGCACGCACCCACGGCATGAAGAGCTCGGAGATCCGGGCGCTGTTCTCCGTGGTGAGCCGCCCCGAGGTCGTCTCGCTCGCCGGCGGCATGCCCGCCGTCACCGCCCTGCCCCTCGACGCCGTCGGGTCGATGATCGGCGAGCTGGTGTCGGGGATGGGCGCCCAGACGCTGCAGTACGGCTCCGGCCAGGGCGACCCCCGGCTGCGGGAGCGGATCTGCGACGTCATGGCGCTGGAGGGCATCACCGACGCCTCGCCCAGCGAGGTGGTCGTCACCGTCGGCTCCCAGCAGGCGCTCGACCTGGTCACCCGCGTGTTCGTCGACCCGGGTGACGTCATCCTCGCCGAGGCGCCGTCCTACGTCGGGGCGCTCGGGGTCTTCCAGGCGGCCCAGGCCCAGGTCCGGCACGTCGCGATGGACGACGACGGGCTGATCCCCGAGGCGCTGGAGGAGGCCCTGCTGGAGTGCCGGGCCCGCGGCGACCGGGTGAAGTTCCTCTACACGGTGCCCAACTTCCACAACCCCGCCGGCGTCACGCTGAGCGAGCCGCGCCGCGAGGCGATCGTCGCGATCGCCGAGCAGTACGACCTGCTGGTCATCGAGGACAACCCGTACGGGCTGCTCGGCTTCGACCAGGAGCCGATGCGCGCCCTGCGCGCCCGCAACGAGCACCGGATCATCTACCTGGGCTCGTTCTCCAAGACCTTCTCCCCGGGCCTGCGCGTGGGCTGGGTGCTCGCCCCGCTGGCGGTGCGGGAGAAGCTGGTGCTCGCGACCGAGGCCCAGGTGCTCTGCCCGCCGTCGCTCACCCAGTACGCCGTGGCCCGCTACCTGGACACCCAGCCCTGGCGCGAGCAGATCAAGGTCTTCACCGAGCTGTACCGCGAGCGGCGCGACGCCACGCTGGAGTCGCTCACCGCCCTCATGCCGCCGGGCACCAGCTGGACGAAGCCGGATGGCGGGTTCTACGTCTGGCTGAAGCTGCCGCACGGCCTGGACGCCAAGTTGATGCAGCCCCGCGCGGTCGCTGCGCACGTCGCCTACGTGCCCGGGATCGGCTTCTACGCCGACGGTGGCGGCCGGGAGCACATGCGGCTGTCCTACTGCTATCCCGAGCCGGACCGGATCCGGGAGGGCGTCCGCCGACTGGCCCGGGTCATCGAGGCCGAGCTGGACCTGCACTCCACCTTCGACGCCGTCGACACCGGGACGTTCCGGGCGGTCGGCCCGGCCACGACCCGGCCGGCCAGCGGCCGACCGACCCCGCCACCGGTGATCGGGCCGGCGAACAGCGACCAGAGCGAGGACCGTCAGCCATGACCGACCAGGCGGCCGCACCGGTGGCGGCACCCGGTGCTCGGACGACCCCGCTGCGGGCCCTGGTGCTCGCCGGCGGGCTCACCTTCGAGCGGGAGGTCAGCATCAACTCCGGTGGGCAGGTGGTCGAGGCGCTGACCCGGGCGGGGGTGGAGGCCGAGATGCGGGATGCCGACGCCGAGCTGCTGCCCGGCCTGGCCGCCGCACCGGCCGACGCGGTCTTCATCGCCCTGCACGGCGCCACCGGCGAGGACGGCGCGCTGCGGGCCGTGCTCGACCTGGCCGGCGTGCCGTACGTCGGCTCCCCGGCCGCGGCCTGCCGACTGGCCTGGGACAAGCCCGCCGCAAAGTCGGTCGTGCGCACCGCCGGCATCTCCACGCCGGACTGGGTCGCGCTCCCGCACAGCACCTTCCGGGAACTGGGTGCCGGCGCCGTCCTGGACCTCATCGTGGCCCGGCTCGGACTCCCGCTGATGGTGAAGCCCGCCTCCGGTGGCTCCTCGCTCGGCGTGCAGAAGGTCAGCCGGGTCGAGGACCTCCCGGCCGCGATGGTCAGCTGCTTCGCCTACGGCGACACGGTGATGGTGGAGCGGTTCGTCGACGGGGTCGAGCTGGCCCTGTCGGTGATCGATCTCGGGGACGGCCCTGAGGCGCTGCCAGCGGTCGAGATCGCCCCGGAGTCCGGCGTCTTCGACTACACCTCCCGGTACACGCCCGGGATGACCGAGTACCACTCCCCGGCGCGGGTCTCCGACGAGGTCGCCGCCCGCGCCGCGGAGGTGGCCCTGCGGGTGCACGAGGTGCTGGGGCTGGCGGGTCTGTCCCGCACCGACGCGATCGTCACCCCGGACGGCGAGGTGCAGTTCCTGGAGGTGAACGTCTCCCCGGGGTTGACCGAGACGTCGATGTTCCCGATGGCCGTCGAGGCGGCCGGCTACACCCTCGGCGACGTGCTCGGTCGACTGCTCGCCCGAGCGGCCGCCGAGGGGCCGATCACGGGATGACGAGGTGCTGGTTACGTCTGTGACGTAACCGGCACCGTCAGTCCTGCTGGCTGCGGCCGGTGATGTCCGGGGCCATCATCCCGACGATCCGCTGCAGATCGTCGACCGAACCGAACTCCACGACGATCCGGCCCTTGGCGCGACCGATCTGCACCTTCACCTTGGTCTCGAAGACGTCCGACAGCCGCCCGGCGAGGTCCTCGACCCCCGGGGCGCTGATCTTCCGCGCGGAACGGCGCGCTGCGGTGGGGGAGTCGGCGACCGCCATCGCGACGGCCTCCTCGGTCGCGCGGACCGACATGCCCTCGGCGACGATCCGGGTGGCCAGTGCGTCCTGCGCCTCGGCCTCGGGGAGACCGAGCAGCGCGCGGGCGTGACCGGCCGAGATGACGCCGGCGGCGACGCGGGTCTGCACCTTCACCGGCAGCTTCATCAGCCGGATGGTGTTGGTGACCTGGGAGCGGCTGCGCCCGATCTTGCTGGCCAGCTCCTCGTGGGTGGCGCCGAACTCCTCGAGCAGCTGCTGGTAGGCGGCCGCCTCCTCCAGCGGGTTCAGCTGGACCCGGTGGATGTTCTCCAGGAGGGCGTCACGCAGCATCGCGTCGTCGGTGGTGTCCCGGATGATCGCGGGCACGGTCGCCAGACCCGCCGCCCGCGAGGCGCGCAGCCGCCGCTCGCCCATGATGAGCTCGTAGCGGCCGTCGCTGGCCTCCCGGACCACGATCGGCTGCAGGAGCCCGAACTCTCGGATCGAGTGGGTGAGCTCCTCCAGCGCCTCGTCGTCGAAGACCTGCCGCGGCTGCTTCGGGTTCGGGACGATGTCGTCGACCGGGAGCTCGCGCAGCTGCGCGCCGGGCACACCGGCGACCTCCTCGAGGGCGCGGCCCGGGAGCTCGTGCACCGACGCCGTCCGGGCGGGCAGCCCGGCGGGGGTGGCCCCGGCCTGGCCGACCGCGGTGGCGGCGACCTCGGCTGCTTCTGCGGCCTCCGCGGCGCGAGCCGCCGGGGTCGCCGTGGGAGCCGGTGCACTGGTGGGGATCAGAGCCGCCAGGCCCCGCCCCAGACCGCCGCGCTTGGTCACTGGTCCTCCTCGCTGATGCCCGGTGTCCGCAGACGCGGCTCGGGAGTGGGAATGGGGCGCACCGGGGTCACGTCGCGTGCCGTCCGCGCGGGGCGGGGGCCGTCGCACGCTCACCGAGCACCAGCGCCGCCACCGACGGCGGCCCGCCCGCCGGCGGCGGCGGCCCACCCACCGGCGGCGGGTAGACCGGCGTGGGGACCGGTGGCGGGGGAGGAGGCTGGGTGATCGGCTGCGCCGTCGAGGCGGGCAGGGCCGCCCCCCGGCGGGCGAGCTCGCGGGCTGCCTCCACGTAACTGGTCGATCCGCGGGACCCCGGGTCGTAGGTGAGCACCGACTGCCCGTAGCCCGGCGCCTCGCTCACCCGGACGTTGCGCGGGATCACCGCGGTGAGCACCAGCTCACCGAAGTGGTTGCGGACCTCGTCGGCCACCTGGTCGGCGAGCTTCGTCCGGCCGTCGTACATGGTGAGCAGGATCGTGCTCACCGAGATGCCCGGGTTCAGGTGGGCGCGCACCAGGTCGATGTTCGAGAGCAGCTGTCCGAGCCCTTCCAGGGCGTAGTACTCGCACTGGATGGGGATGAGCACCTCGTCCCCGGCCACCAACGCGTTCAGCGTGAGCAGCCCCAGGGACGGCGGGCAGTCGATGAGGACGTAGTGCGGGCGTTCCTCGGCGGGGAGCTCGTGCAGGTAGCTCTCGATCGAGCGCCGCAGCCGGTGCTCCCGCGCCACCACGGAGACCAGCTCGATCTCGGCGCCGGCCAGGTCGATCGTCGCGGGGACGCAGAAGAGGTTCGGGCTCGCCGTCGTCGGGTGGGTGACCTCGGCGAGGGTGTTGTCCCCGACGAGTGCGTCGTAGATCGACGGAGTGCCCACGGTGTGCTCCACGCCGAGAGCGGTGCTGGCGTTTCCCTGGGGGTCGAGGTCGATGACCAGCGTGCGGAGCCCGTACATGGCCAGCGCGACGCCGAGGTTCACCGTCGAGGTCGTCTTCCCGACCCCACCCTTCTGGTTCGCGATCGTGACCACCCGGATCCGGCCGGGTGCCGGGAACGGCTCCTGGTCGGCGGCGTGCAGCACCCGGGTGGCCCGCATCGCCTCCATGGCGATCGGGCTGTCGAAGTCGGGACCGACCGGCAGATCGGCAGCGAGACTGTTGCGCAGCCGCTCGCCAGGGTCCGTCATCGGTGCGTCCTCCTCACCACCGTGTTCCACGTGGAACAGGGTGCGGTCGCCACGGCGAGTTCCACGTGAAACGGGCTCACCCTGCCGAGCGCCCGGACCGGGAGCTGCCAGCGCGCGTCATGAGCACCACGGTAGTGGCTGCAGCCCCGAGCTCGACACCGACTGCCCGCGTGTGCACGTCCCGCATCCCGGCCGCCTCCAACTCGGGCACCAGCGCGGGCACCTCTGCCGCTGCCCGCGCACCGACGAGGGCGATCAGCTGCGTCCCCGGGGCCAGCAGCCCGCGACACCAGCCCACCAGTCGGGGCAGCGGCGCCACCGCCCGTGCGGTGACCACGTCCACCGGCCCGACCGCCCGGACGACCGATCGTTCCTCGGCGCGCCCGCGGACCACCCGCCAGGGAGCGCCCAGCTCCGTCACGACGTCCTGGAGGAACTCCACCCGGCGGGCCATCGGCTCCACCAGTGTCAGCGTGAGGTCCGGGCGGGCGAGCGCCAGCGGCACCCCGGGGAGCCCGGCGCCGCTGCCCACGTCGACCACCCGGCTGCCCTGCGGCACCACCTCGGCCAGTGCGGCGCTGTTCAGCACGTGGCGGTCCCACAGCCGGGGCACCTCACGGGGCCCGATCAACCCACGGACCACACCGTCACCCGCCAGCATGGCCACATAGCGCCCCACCTGGTCCACCGCAGGACCGAACAGCGAGGCGGCCACGGCCGGTGCTTCCGGAACAGCAACGTCCTGATCCCCGGTCGAGGCTGTCTCCTCGGCCGGGCCGTCCCCGTCGATCACCGGTCCGGCAGGACCACGACGCGCCGGTTCGGCTCCTCGCCCTCCGACTCACTGCGCACGCCGGTAGCGGCGGCGATGACGTCGTGCACGACCTTCCGCTCGAACGGGTTCATCGGCGCGAGGCGCTCGGGGGCCCCGCTCTCGGCGACCCGCTCCGCCGCCTCGGAGGCGAGGCTGGTAAGGTCGGCCCGCCGCTTGGCCCGGAAGCCGCCGATGTCGAGCATCAGGCGGCTGCGGACGCCGGTCGCCTGGGCCACCGCCAGCCGGGTCAGCTCCTGCAGCGCCTCGAGCGTCGCGCCGTCCGGCCCGATGAGGGTCTTCAGCTGGCCGCCGACGACGGCGACCGAGGCACGGTCGCCCTCGACGTCCAGGTCGATGTCGCCGTCGACGTCGAGGATGTCGAGCAGTCGCTCCAGGTAGTCACCGGCGACGTCGCCCTCGCGGACGAGCAGGCCGTCCCCGCCCTCGTCGGCGTCCTCGTCGGTCCCGTCCTCGACGTCGATCGGCTCGACGACGGCGTCCGAGGACGCCGGGTCGGCGTCGGGCAGCGCGGGGTCACCGCTCCCGCCGGCCGGCGTCAGCAGGGCGTCCGAGATCGCCTCGGACGTGGCCACGGTGTCGTTGTCGGATGCACTCACGGAGTCCTCCAGGGTCGTGCAGGCGGCCGGGCGAGCCCGGTGGTCAGGGGGCGGGCACGCCGCAGGCTCACGCCCGGGTGCCGCAGCCGGTCAGCGGCGCTTGCGTTTGCCTCGGTTGGCGGGGCCGGCCGAGGACCGGCTGCCCGAGGACCCCGTCCGTGGGCGGGCACCGCCGCCACCGGGGGGCCGGCCGTTGGCCGAGCCGCCCGACCCGTGCCCGTCGCCCGTGGCGGGGGTCGCACCCGCCGGCGGGACCTCGGCCGCGCCACCCTCGCCGTCCACGGTCGACGCCGGGGGCGCGGACGCGGGACGGGTGCCTGACTTGGGGCGGACCGGCTTCGCACCCGGCTTGGGGGCGAGGGTCTTGGGGTCGACCTGCGGCTTGTCGGCGGCCGCCTTGGCCAGCGCGGCCGGCGAGCCGGGCGGGGGCAGCTTCTTCAGGATGTAGAACTGCTGGCCCAGGGTCCACAGGTTGTTGGTGAACCAGTAGAGGAGGACGCCGATCGGGAAGAAGAAGCCGGAGACGAAGAGGCTCAGCGGCATGCCGTAGAGCAGCAGCTTCTGCACCATCGCGGCCTGACCCTCGACCGGGCCGGAGCGCCGCATGATCTGCTTCTGCGTGAAGAAGGTCGTGAAGCACATGATCACGATCAGCAGGAACGCGACGATCCGGATGTTGGTGTAGCCGACCCCCGGCAGCGCGAGGATCAGCTGCTCCTTCTCCCCGGTCATGTTGAACGAGGAGGAGATCGGTGCGCCGAACAGCTGGGCCGAGGCAGCCTGGTCGGTGAGGGTGTCGTCCCAGCTGTAGAGGCCGTCCTTGCCGGGGGCGATCCGGCGCAGCACGTGGAAGAGCGACAGGAAGATCGGGATCTGCGGCAGGATCGGCAGGCAGCCGGCGAGCGGGTTGACCCCGCGCTCCTTGTTCAGCGCCATCATCGCCTGGCTGAAGCCCTGCTTGTCGCTGCCGTACTGCTTGCGGAGCTTCTGGATCTCCGGCTGGATCTCCTGCATCGCCCGCTGGCTCTTCACCTGCTTGACGAACAGGCGGAACAGCAGCACGCGGATGGTGACGACCAGGAAGACGATCGACAGCGCCCAGGTGATGCCGCTCGCCGGGTCGAGGAACGTGGAGAACAGTGCATGCCACTGCTTCATCACCCACGCGATCGCGGTGTACAGCCAGTCAAGCAACGCCAGCCTCCTGCTGCGCAGACCGGCGCGGAGCCGGCGGGGTGGCACGGTCGGGACGACGAGTGCCGTCAGCCGTCGGCGCGGTCGCCGCGGACGGTGCCGGCGGTTGCGCCGCTGTGCACGACGAGTGGGTGGGCTCAGCGGTTCCTGAGCCCGGTTCGTGACCTGCGTCGCCGGGGGGCGCAGCGTCCCCGCGCCGGGGTGGGACCAGGTCGACGCCGCCCCGGTGCCAGGGTGCGCACTTCGCCAGCCGGCACACGGCGAGCCAACTGCCCCGTCCGGCGCCGTGCACCTCGATCGCCTCGGCCGCGTATGCACTGCAGCTGGGCTCGAAGCGACACCGCGGCGGGAACGCCGGGCTGATCGCGCGCTGGTAGAAGCGGACGGCGGCCAGCAGCCCGCGGGCCGGCGAACCGGTCACGGCCGCCGACTCCGGGAGCCGCGGTCGCCGAGGACCCGGTCGAGACCGGCGTCCAGGTCGCGGCTCAGCACGGCCGAACCGGCGTCGGCCGCCTCCGGGCGGGCCCGGATGACGAGGTCCGCGCTCGGCGGGAGCCGGTCCAGCCGGTCGCCGACCAGGTGTCGGAGCTGGCGGGTGACCCGGTGCCGGCAGACGGAGTTGCCGACGGCCTTGCCGACCACGAAACCGGCCCGCGGCCCGGTCGCAGGGTCCGAGGGACCCCCGACCCGGGCGACGGGCCGTTCGGAGAGGTAGTGCACCACCAGGGTCGGCCGCCCGGCACGCCGGCCGGACCGCACGACCGCGGTGAACTCCGGCCGCCGGCGCAGGCGTGCCTGCGCAGGCAGCACCTCAGGCGGAGAGCTTGTTGCGACCCTTGCCGCGGCGGGCGGCGAGGATCGCCCGCCCGGCCCGGGTGCGCATCCGCAGCCGGAAGCCGTGGGTCTTGGCCCGGCGACGGGTGTTCGGCTGGAACGTGCGCTTGCTCACGAGAGACTCCCACTGCTGACGACGTCGGTGCGGCGCGGACCCGGTCGGGCAGCGCACGCGCGGGGCCGGGCAGGTCGTCGGCCCCGGTTGCTCCCGGGCCCTGCGACCGTCCCGGGCTCCCGAGGCTGGTCTGCTGCGCAACGGGCCCGACGTTCACGCCCCACGAGCTGGGACGTGCACCGACTCCCGTGCACAGACTCCGACCAGCATAGCCGAGACCTGGCGGGTCCTGGTCTGCTGGCCGGACCCGTCATGGTGCACCGCAGTCGGAGCCCTCCGGCGAAGGACACGCCGCGACCGGCCAGCGCGCCGCTGCCGTCGTCGTTGCCCGCCTGTGGACGGGGCTGTTAGCGTCGCCGTCGCTCCGGGTCGGACGACCGGGCGCCGGTTCTCCTGCCGACCCCGTCGGCCGACCGCTCTCCGGACCCCTCTCCGATCGCCCGCTGTCCGGGCGCTCACCAGCCACGACGTCGTGACCGGCAGCGCGCACGCCGGTCCCCCGGACCAGGTGTCGCCGAGCGTGCACAGACTGTGGACACTCGTGTGGACACAGCAGCCCTGGACGTCCACAGCTGGGGACCCGGCGGGGGATCCAGCGATCCACCGACATCCGTCCCACCTGTGGACGACGGCTGCGGGGCCGCACCGAGGCTCCGGGGCCACACCGGACGCAGCGCACTGTAGACAGAGCACCGAAGGCACGGGAAGGGACACAGTCGATGGCCGACGATCCGGTCGACCTGGCGACGGTCTGGGACCAGGCCCGCGAGCGGCTCGCCAGCAGCCTGACCCCGCAGCAGAAGGCGGTGCTCAACCTCACCCGGCCGCTCGGCCTGTTCGAGGACACCGCCGTGCTGGCCGCGCCCAACGAGTTCACCCAGACGGTGCTCGAGTCCCGCATGCGCATGGTGCTGGCCGAGGCGCTGTCCGCCGAGATCGGCCGGGACATCCGGGTGGCGGTGCAGCTGGAGGACATGCCGCTGCCGCCCACGACCCCCGAGGCGCCTCGGCTGAGCGCCGAGCCAGAGGTCCGTCGCTGGCCCAACGCCGAGCAGGACCGGCTGGACCAGGACCGCCTCACCCAGGACCGGCTGGCGCACGACCGGGCCTCGGAGGAGCTGGCCGCCCGCGAGCGCGCCGCGCACGACCGGGCCGCCGAGGACCGTGCCGACCGGGACCGGGTCGACGACGGGCGCAGTGCCTTCGGGGTGCGCGCCGACGCCGCCCGCGCCGAGGCGTGGCTGCCCGAGTCCGGGGACGGCCGCGACTGGTCCCGCGGGTCGGCCGGCGACGACCAGTCCGATGGCGCACCTCGCCGGCTGGCCCCCTGGGACCGCGACCCCGGGGACGCCGCCGGCCGCGACCAGGCACCGGAGGACGACCGCCGTCCGGCCGACCGCGCCGGGCGCGGCGGTGGCGCCGTCCCGCTGTTCGCCGACCGCCGCCCCGCCGGCCTGGACCCGGGCCTCAACGCCAAGTACGTCTTCGACAGCTTCGTCATCGGCAACAGCAACCGGTTCGCGCACGCGGCCGCCGTGGCCGTCGCCGAGGCGCCGGCGCGGGCCTACAACCCGCTGTTCATCTACGGCGACTCCGGGCTGGGCAAGACCCACCTGCTGCACGCGATCGGGCACTACGCGGCGCGGATGTTCCCCAACGTGCGGGTGCGGTACGTCAGCACCGAGGAGTTCACCAACGAGTTCATCAACCTGGTGCACTCCGGCCGGGCCGAGGACTTCCGGCGTCGCTACCGGGACATCGACTTCCTGCTGATCGATGACATCCAGTTCTTGGAGCGCGCCGAGCGGACCCAGGAGGAGTTCTTCCACACCTTCAACACGCTGCACAACGCCAGCAAGCAGATCGTCATCACCTCCGACCGCGCGCCGAAGAAGCTGACGACGCTGGAGGACCGGCTCCGCACCCGCTTCGAGTGGGGCCTGATCACCGACGTCCAGGCACCCGACCTGGAGACCCGCATCGCGATCCTGCGCAAGAAGGCCTACGGCGAGCGGCTGCAGGCGCCGGACGCGGTGCTGGAGTTCATCGCCAGCAAGGTGCAGACCAACATCCGCGAGCTCGAGGGCGCGCTGATCCGGGTGACCGCCTTCGCCAGCCTGAACAAGCAGCCGGTCGACCTCGCGCTGGCCGAGATGGTCCTCAAGGACCTGATCAGCGACGAGCAGGGCCCGCAGATCACCGCGGCGATCATCATGGCCGCGACGGCCGAGTACTTCTCGGTGACCATGGAGGAGCTGCAGGGGGCCAACCGCAGCCGAACCCTGGTCAACGCCCGGCAGATCGCGATGTACCTGTGCCGGGAGCTGACCGAGCTGTCGCTGCCCCGGATCGGGGCCTCGTTCGGCGGCAAGGACCACACCACGGTCATGCACGCGGTCAAGAAGATCACCGGCCTGATGAGCGAGCGCCGCGCGACCTACACCCAGGTCACCGAGCTCACCGCCCGGATCAAGAGCCGCGCCCGCTCCTGACGACCGGCCGTGCTCGGCCCCCTCCGGGCTGAGCACGGCCGCCGCACGGCCTGCCACCGACCGGTCACCGGTCCGGTGGCCCTCCCGCGTGCCTCGACGGCTGTTGCGAGGGTGCCCTGACAGCCGGCCGGATGCGTCCCGTGTCTCCTTGTCCCCAGATCTGTACACAGCCTGGGGAGAGCGGGAGTGCACGGACCACGGCCGGGCGGATCCCGCAGCCAGCCGCATCTGTGCAGGTCGAGCAGGTGCGCCCGGGCGTCGCCGTCCCCCAGGTGTCCACAAGTCGCCCACCGGGGCCGGTGGACAGCACCCTGCGCCCACACCGGATGGGGACGGACCTGCGGGTGGAGGGGGGACGCAGGGTGGAGAGCGCACGGCGACGGTGCACGGCGGTCGAGTTGTCCACGTGTCGACACAGGAGGACGCCCACCGGCCCACAGCGGGCCAACAGGCCCATTCGGGGGATGACCTGCAGGAAGAGGTCCCGTCCCCAGGATCCACACCTGTGATGACGAGGATGAGCTATATCTCCCAGGTGTTCTCGAACCACACTCTCGGTGGGGACGGGCCGGATCGGGGGGCTGCGCCACCCCGACCGGCGGGCGACCAGGAAGCCGGTTCCTGGCGCTGAAGTGCAGCTGTGACCAGGGGACTGGTCACGCAGGGGGGCCGGCAGGAGAGGATGGGCGCCGCACACCGCCCGGCAGCAGCCGGCGCAGACGAACGTGGGGTGGATGACGAGATGAAGTTCCGGGTGGCACGTGAGGTGCTCGCCGAGGCCGTGGCATGGACGGCGCGCAGCCTGCCGCCGCGGCCGTCGGTGCCGGTGCTCGCCGGGATCCTGCTGGAGGTGGAGGGCGGCCAGCTCGCGGTCTCGGGCTTCGACTACGAGGTCTCGGCGCGGTCGGAGGTCGACGTGCAGTCCACCGAGGCCGGCCGCGCGCTCGTCCCCGGCCGGCTGCTCGCCGAGATCACCCGAGCCCTGCCGCCGCACCCGGTCGACGTGGTCGCCGAGGGGGCCCGGCTGGCCATCAGCTGTGGCAACGCGAAGTTCAGCCTGCCCACGCTCCCGGTCGAGGACTACCCGTCCCTGCCCTCGATGCCGTCCACCGCGGGGGTCGTGGACAGCGACGCCTTCGCCGAGGCCGTCGGCCAGGTCGCCGTCGCCGCCGGCCGGGACGACACCCTGCCGATGCTGACCGGCGTCCGGCTGGAGATCGAGGACGACCTGGTCACCCTCGCCGCCACCGACCGGTACCGGCTCGCCGTCCGGGAGTTCGCCTGGCGTCCGGAGACCCCGGGCCTGTCCGCCGCCGTCCTGGTGCCCGCCCGCACGCTGGCCGATGCGGCGAAGACGCTGACCAGCGGCCCCGAGGTGGTGCTCTCGCTGGCCTCGGGCGGCTCCGGGGAGGGCATCCTCGGCATGTCGGGCAAGGACCGCCGCACCACGACCCGCCTGCTGGACGCGGAGTTCGTGAAGTACCGCGCGATCATGCCCAGCGAGTCCTCGTCCTTCGCCACGCTGCCGGTCGGGCTGTTCACCGACGCCGCCAAGCGCGTGGCCCTGGTCGCCGAGCGCGGCACCCCGCTGCGCTGCGAGTTCACGCCCGGGCAGGTCACGCTGCGGGCCGGTGGAACCGACGACGAGGGGCAGGCCGAGGAGCGCTGCGACGTCGAGTTCGACGGTGAGCCGCTGACGATCGGCTTCAACCCGACGTTCCTGCTCGACGGCCTGGCGGCGGTGCACACCGACCGCGCCCGGATGGACTTCACGACGGCGCTGAAGCCGGCCGTGCTGTCCGGTGTCGACGAGCCCTCCGCCGACGACGAGGGCAACGGCAAGCCGGCCGAGCGGGCCGGGTCGTACCGCTACCTGATCATGCCGGTGCGGCTGCCCGGCTGACAGCGGGCCCGGCGCGCGTGCGCCGGGGAGGGCGAGCACGATGGACGTCGGCATGCGCCCTGGGCCCTGCCCGGGTGCACCGGGTGCGCTGCAACGGTGCGGCTGCCCACCGAGACCTGCCGCGGGAGGACCGCGGCCCACGAGCGACATCGAGGACTGAGGAGCGGGACGTGCAGCTGGGGATGGTCGGACTGGGCAAGATGGGCGGCAACATGGCCGAGCGGCTCCGCCGCGCAGGTCACGACGTGGTCGGGTACGACGCGTTCTCCGAGAAGCGGGACGTCGAGAGCCTCGAGGCGCTGGTCCAGGCGCTCGAGGGGCCGCGCATCGTCTGGGTGATGGTGCCCAGCGGCGAGCCCACCCGCTCGACGGTGCGTGAGCTGAGCGAGCTGCTGAGCCCCGGTGACGTGGTCATCGACGGCGGCAACTCCAAGTTCACCGACGACAAGGTGCACGGCGAGGAGCTGGGCGCCAAGGGCCTGGGCTACATCGACGCCGGGGTCTCCGGCGGGGTCTGGGGCCTGGAGAACGGCTACGCGCTCATGGTCGGTGGCTCGGTGGAGGACGTCGCCAAGGCGCAGCCGATCTTCGACGCGCTCAAGCCGCCGGCCCCCAAGGACGAGGCCGGGCAGCCGATCCACGGCGCCGGGTTCGTGCACGCCGGCCCGTGCGGCGCCGGCCACTTCGCCAAGATGGTCCACAACGGCATCGAGTACGCGATGATGCAGGCCTACGGCGAGGGCTACGAGCTGCTGGCCGCGGTCGACCTGATCGAGGACGTCCCCGGCGTCGTCGCCTCCTGGACCCAGGGCACCGTCATCCGCTCCTGGCTGCTGGACCTGCTGGTCCGCGCGCTGCAGGACGACCCGGCTCTGGAGAAGATCTCCGGCTACGCCGAGGACTCCGGCGAGGGTCGCTGGACCGTCGAGCAGGCGATCGAGCACGCCGTCCCGATGCCGGCGATCTCGGCGTCGCTGTTCGCCCGCTTCGCCTCCCGGCAGAGCGACTCCCCGACGATGAAGGCGGTGGCCGCGCTGCGCAACCAGTTCGGCGGGCACGCCGTCCAGGCCGTCGAGGCAGCCGAGCCGGCGGAGGCCGAGGACCCCGCATGAGCAGTTCCCCTCGCTCGGCCGCCCCGTGGGGCCAAAGTCGCGACTTTGGCCCCACGGGGCGCTGACCTGAGATGTACCTCCGGCACCTGCAGGTCGGGCACTTCCGCAGCTGGGAGTCCGCGGACCTGGCGCTGACGCCGGGCCCGACCGTGCTGGTCGGCCGCAACGGCCAGGGGAAGACCAACCTGGTCGAGGCGGTCGGCTACCTGGCCACGCTGGGCAGCCACCGGGTCTCCTCCGACGCACCGCTGGTGCAGCACGGCGCGACCCAGGCGGTGGTGCGGGCAGCGCTGCGCCGGGACGAGCGCGAGCTGCTGGTCGAGGTGGAGATCAACCCCGGCCGGGCCAACCGGGTGCGGGTCAACCGGGCGCCCCTGCCCCGGCCGCGGGAGCTGCTCGGGCTCGTCCGGACCGTCCTGTTCGCCCCCGAGGACCTCGCCCTGGTCCGCGGGGACCCGGCCGAGCGCCGGCGCTTCCTCGACGACCTGCTGGTCAGCCGCACACCGCGGCTGGCCGGGGTGCGCAGTGACTACGACCGGGTGCTCAAGCAGCGCAACGCCCTGCTGAAGACGGCGAGGCTCGCCCGCGGCAACGCGCTGGCCACCCTGGACGTCTGGGACGGCCACCTGACCGAGCTCGGCGGCCAGCTGCTGGCGGCCCGGCTGGCGCTCATCGCCGACCTCGCCCCCTACGTGGCTGAGTCCTACGCCGGGGTGGCCGGCCCCGGCGCCGACCGGGCGGCGCTGGGCTACAGCAGCTCGGTGCCGCTGGCCGGTGACGGTGCGCCGATCGACCCGGCGCGGGCGCTGCCCGGTGCCGAGGAGCTGGCCACGGCGCTCCGCGAGCGGGTCGCCGAGCGGCGCAAGGACGAGGTCGACCGCGGGGTGACCCTGGTCGGGCCGCACCGCGACGACCTGGTGCTGCACCTGGGGCCGGCGCCGGCCAAGGGCTACGCCAGCCACGGTGAGTCCTGGTCGTTCGCCCTCGCGGTGAAGCTGGCCTGCTTCGCGCTGCTCCGCGCCGAGGGCGACGACCCGATCCTGGTGCTGGACGACGTCTTCGCCGAGCTGGACTCCGGTCGCCGCGCCGCGCTGGCCGAGGTCGCCCGCAGCGCCGAGCAGACCCTGATCACCGCGGCCGTCGCCGAGGACGTCCCCGCGGTCCTGCTGGGGACCCGGGTGCAGGTCGCCGACGGGGAGGCGCGGATCCTGCCCGGTGAGCCGGCTGAGGACAGCGCGGTGGAGGAGACAGGGGTGGACCGTGGCTGAGGAACGTCCGGCACGACCCTCCGACATCGCCCGTGCGGCGCTCGAGGCCGCCCGGGCCGCCTCGGCGTCCCGCCCGCAGCCCACCCGTCGCCGGGTGGCCGGCCCGCGGCGACGATGGACCGGTCCCGGCCCCGGCGCCGACGACCCCCAGCCGCTCGGCTCCCTGGTCGACTCGCTGGTCACCCAGCAGGACTGGACCGCCCGCACCAAGGTCGGCGCGGTCTTCGGGCGCTGGGACACCCTGGTCGGACCGGAGATCGCCGCGCACTGCCGGCCGCAGTCGCTGAACGAGGGCGAGCTGCTGGTGGTCGCGGAGTCCACGGCCTGGGCCACCCAGCTGCGCCTGCTGGCGCCGAGCATCCTGGGCAAGCTGCGCGCCGGGGTGGGCGGGGACGTCGTGACCAAGCTGCGCGTTGTCGGTCCGACGGCGCCGAGCTGGAAGAAGGGCCCGCGCACCGTCCGTGGCCGTGGGCCGCGCGACACCTACGGATGAGCCCGGACGAGCGACCACACCGGATGAGCGACGAGACGACGAGGAGTCAGCGATGAGCAGCCCGCGCGACCGCGACCGGGACGGTTTCGACGACGGCGCCGGCGGCCAGTGGCAGGAGCCCGCGCACCTCGGTGAGGACACGCCCAGCGGCGGTGACCCCGGCCCGGCCGCTCCCCGCCCGGACCGCGACCGCCCCGACGAACCCGCGGACGACCGTTCCGGGTCCCGGGCCTGGCAGCCCCCGGGCTGGGACCTGCCGGCGGTGCAGCCCGATCGCCCGGCTGCGTCCAGCCCACCGCCGTCCAGCCCACCGCAGCCCACCCCACCGGCACAGACACCGCCGCCCGCGCCACGGGACGAGTCCGCCTGGCGGCCGCCCGAGGCCGACCAGTGGCAGTCCGACGCACCCCCGCGCGAGCAGGCCGAACGCCCCCGGCGGGGGCTGGGTGGGCTGTTCGGCGGCGGCCGGTCCCGGCCGTCGGACGACGCCGGCGCCGGGAACCGGGACGCGCAGCCCGACCCGGCTGCCGCGGAGGACCCCTACGGCACGCAGCTGTGGGCCCAGCAGTTCGGCTGGGTGCTCTCCGACGGGACCGCACCGGAGGACGAGCCGCTGGGCGCGCTGGTGCGGTCGGCGCCGGTCCGCCCCGGCAAGGAGGACCAGGCGAGCCGGGTGGTGCGCGGCCGGGGCAACGGCCTGGACCTGGTCGCCTTCGACATCGTCTCCCCGGTCGGCCGCGGCTTCGTCAGCACCCACGGGGTCACCGCCGCGCCGGTGCTGGGCGCGGTGCCCGCGTTCCGGCTCTCCCCGGCCCGGATGTGGCGGCACGGCACCGGCGGCATGCTGCAGATCCCCAGCCCGGACCCCGAGTTCGACCGCCGCTGGGTGCTGCTCGCTGCCGAGGACGGCCCGCAGGTCCGCCGGATCGCCGAGGACCCCCTCGTCCGGCAGTCGTTGCTGGGCAGTGACGACGGCGACGAGATCTGGTCCGCGGCCGGCTTCGTAGCCGCCATCCGGCCGGACGCCAACCGGCCGCAGCTGATCGAGCACCACGCCCGGCTGCTGGCTGCCGTGGTCGGCGCACTCGCCGCCGCGTCCTGACCGGCGCCCCACGATGACGTCGGCCGGGTCGACGACGGAGGAGCCGACACCGACCGCCGGGCTGCGCGAGCTGCTGCCCCTGCTCCGCCCGCACCGCCGGGCGCTGGGCGCGGCTGCGGTGCTCTCGCTCGTGTCGGCCGCGGCTGCGCTGGCCCAGCCCGCCCTGGTCGGGCAGGTGATCAGCGCGGTGGGCTCGGGCGGTGCGGTGCTGCCCGGGGTGATCGCGCTGGTCGTCGTCCTGGTGGTGGCCGCGGTGCTCGGTGCCGGGCAGCAGTACCTGCTGCAGCGCACCGCCGAGGGCGTCGTCCTCAGCACCCGGCGACTGCTGGTCGACCGACTGCTGCGGCTGCCGATCGCCGAGTACGACCAGCGGCGCACCGGGGACCTGATGTCGCGCGTCGGCTCGGACACCACCCTGCTGCGGGCCGCCGTCACCAGCGGGGTGGTGGAGCTGGTCGGGTCGGTGGTGGTCGGCGTCGGGGCCCTGATCGCGATGGCTCTGGTCGATGTCTGGCTGCTGCTGGTCACCGTGCTCGCGGTGAGCGTCGGGGTGACCACCGCGGTGCTGGCCTCCCGCCGCGTCCGGGTGCTGTCCCGGCAGGCGCAGGAGCAGGTCGGTGCGATGAGCGCGGCGGTGGAGCGGGCGCTGTCGGCGGTCCGCACGATCCGGGCCAGCGGTGCCACCGCCCGAGAGGTGGACACCGTGGGCACCAGCGCCGAGCGGGCGTTCACCGCCGGCGTGCAGGTCGCCCGGCTGGAGGCGCTGGTCTCACCGGCCGGGTCGATCGCCGTCCAGGGGGCGTTCCTGGCCGTGCTGGGGCTGGGCGGCTACCGGGTGGCGACCGGCTCGATCGCCGTGGCCGACCTGGTCGCCTTCATCCTCTACCTGTTCCTGCTGGTCATGCCGCTGGGACAGTTGATCGGTTCCTACACCCAGTTGCAGGCCGGCCTCGGGGCGCTGGCCCGGGTGCAGGAGATCTTGGCCCTGGAGCCCGAGCACGACGAGCGGCCGGAGCGGCCGGCAGCCGGCCGGTCGCCGGCGGTGCTCCGCACCCCCGCGGGCGGGGACCCCGTCCCGCTGCTCGAACTGGAGGACGTCGGCTTCGGCTACCCGGACGGGACGGCGGTGCTGCACGGCGTCTCCTTCACCGTGCCGGCCGGCACCCGGGTCGCGCTGGTCGGGCCGTCGGGCGCCGGCAAGTCCACCGTGCTGGCCCTGGTGGAGGGCTTCTACCCGCTCTCGTCCGGCACGGTCCGGTGGGGCGGCACCGACGTGCGCGAGCTGCCGCGCGCCACGCTCCGGGCTCGGATGGGCTACGTCGAGCAGGAGGCGCCGGTGCTGGCCGGCACGGTCCGGGAGAACCTGCTGCTGGCCGCGCCCCACGCCGGGGAGGAGCAGCTGTGGCAGGCGCTCGCCGACGTCGGCCTCACCGGTGTCGTGCAGCGCTCCGCGCGCGGGCTGGACGTCGCCGTCGGGGACGACGGGGTGCTGCTGTCCGGCGGGGAGCGCCAGCGGCTGGCGATCGCCCGGTCGCTGCTGGCCCGGCCGGCGCTGCTGCTGCTCGACGAGCCGACCGCCAGCCTCGACGCCCGCAACGAGGGCCTGCTCCGGGAGACCCTGGCCGCCGCGGCGGCCGACCGGGCCCTGCTGGTGGTGGCCCACCGGCTGTCCACGGTGGTGGACAGCGACCAGATCGTGGTCCTGGACGCCGGGCGGGTGGTCGCCGTCGGCACGCACGCCGAGCTGGTCGACACCAGCCCGCTCTACCGCGAGCTCGCCACCGCCCAGCTCCTGGTCTGAGGGAGGACCCCTTCTCCCCCCACCACTTGTTCCTCGGCCCCTGAGAGGGGGGCCGTCAGGGGCGCCCGGCCGCGTTCCACGTGGAACGTGCACGGGGAGGGCCCGGTCGGTTCGCCCCAGCCGCCACAGGACGGCGTGTCGACCCAGGGGGCAACACAGGTGGTGGCGCGTGAGTCGGGAGAGGCTCTCGCGCCACGTCAGGCCCCGGACGGGCGGTCTGGTGTGTACGCACCCGGTACTCTGGAGGGGACACACCCCCAGCAGCCCGCTGAGAGCCGTCCTGTGCGCCTCGACATCGTCGTCGACGTGGTGCCGCGGCCGCGAGGTTGCGCAAGAGAAGGGCCCCACGTGGTCGCTCAGCCGCAGACCGAGAACGCCTACTCCGGTAGCTCCATCACCGTCCTGGAGGGGCTGGACGCGGTCCGTAAGCGCCCCGGCATGTACATCGGCTCGACCGGTGAGCGGGGCCTGCACCACATGGTGTGGGAGGTGGTGGACAACGCCGTCGACGAGGCGCTGGCCGGGTACTGCGACACCGTCCGGGTGACCCTGCTCGCCGACGGCGGGGTCCGGGTCGAGGACAACGGCCGTGGCATCCCGGTCGACATGCACCCGGTGGAGAAGCGGCCGACGGTCGAGGTCGTCATGACCATCCTGCACGCGGGCGGCAAGTTCGACGGCAAGAGCTACGGCGTCTCCGGTGGCCTGCACGGCGTCGGGGTGACGGTGGTCAACGCGCTCTCCCATGCGCTGGACGTGCGCATCTGGCGCAACGGGACCGAGTGGACCCAGCACTACGACGTGGCCAAGCCCGCCGCGCTGACCGAGGTCGGCCCGACGGACAAGCGGGGCACGGCCATCACGTTCTGGGCCGACCCGACGATCTTCGAGACGACGGTCTACTCCTTCGACACGATCAACCGCCGGCTCCAGGAGATGGCCTTCCTCAACAAGGGCCTGACCATGGTGCTGCGCGACGAGCGCCCAGGGCACAGCAAGGCCGAGACGGGTGCCGGCGACGAGGCCTCGCTGGCCGAGGCCGCACCGACGGTCGGTGCGGAGGCCGCCGCCTTCGAGCCCACCGAGGTCACCTACCGCTACGACGGCGGCCTGGTCGACTACGTGACCTACATCAACCGCCGCAAGACCGCGATCCACCGTTCGGTCATCGGCTTCTCCGCCGACGGCGTGGGCAAGAACGACACCGCGATGTCGGTCGACGTCGCCATGCAGTGGTCCGACGCCTACTCCGAGTCGGTGCACACCTTCGCGAACATCATCAACACCCACGAGGGCGGCACCCACGAGGAGGGCTTCCGGGCGGCGCTGACCTCGATCGTGAACAAGTACGCGATCGAGAAGAAGCTGCTCAAGGAGAAGGACGACAAGCTCACCGGTGACGACATCCGGGAGGGCCTGGCCGCGATCGTCTCGGTGAAGCTCGGCGACCCGCAGTTCGAGGGGCAGACGAAGACCAAGCTCGGCAACACCGAGGTCAAGGGCTTCGTGCAGAAGGTCTGCAACGACCAGATCGGGCACTGGTTCGAGGCCAACCCGGCCGAGGCCAAGACGATCATCACCAAGGCCACGTCGGCGGCCCGCGCCCGCCGCGCCGCGCAGGACGCCCGCAAGCTCGCCCGCAAGAGCCTGCTCACCGTCAGCGGCCTGCCGGGCAAGCTGGCGGACTGCCGCTCGACCGACCCGCGGAACTCCGAGGTCTACATCGTCGAGGGCGACTCTGCCGGTGGCTCGGCGAAGTCCGGCCGCGACTCGATGTACCAGGCGATCCTGCCGATCCGCGGCAAGATCATCAACGTCGAGAAGGCGCGCATCGACCGGGTCCTCAAGAACACCGAGGTCCAGTCGATGATCACCGCCTTCGGCACCGGGATCCACGACGAGTTCGACCTGGCGAAGCTGCGCTATCACAAGATCATCCTGATGGCCGACGCCGACGTCGACGGCCAGCACATCACCACGCTGCTGCTGACCCTGCTGTTCCGCTTCATGCGGCCGCTGGTCGAGGCCGGCCACGTCTACCTGGCGCAGCCGCCGCTGTACAAGATCAAGTGGGGCAACAAGCACCCCGACGACTACGTCTACACCGATCGTGAGCGGGACGAGCTGCTCAAGAGCCGCGCTGCCGAGGGCCGCAAGCTCCCCAAGGACGACGCGATCCAGCGGTTCAAGGGCCTCGGTGAGATGGACGCCAAGGAGCTGTGGGAGACCACGATGAACCCGGAGAGCCGGATCCTGCGCCAGGTGACCCTCGATGACGCCGCCGCCGCGGACGAGCTGTTCAGCGTGCTGATGGGCGAGGACGTCGTCGCCCGCCGGAGCTTCATCACCCGCAACGCCAAGGACGTCCGCTTCCTCGACGTCTAGAAGGACCCCCTCGCCCCCCACGCCTCGCTCCGCTCGGCGTGGGCCCCTGCGAGGGGGCCGGGGGCGAAGACCCTGAGGGCGCGTGTAGCGCGCATTCATCCACCGCTGTGTATCGACTTGTGGAGAACCAGACGTGACAGAGACACCCAGCCGCGACCGCGTCGAGCCGGTCGACCTCCAGCAGGAGATGCAGCGCAGCTACATCGACTACGCGATGTCGGTCATCGTCGGCCGCGCACTGCCCGACGTGCGGGACGGCCTCAAGCCGGTGCACCGCCGCGTGCTCTACGCGATGTTCGACCAGGGCTTCCGGCCCGACCGGGCGACCGTCAAGTGCGCCCGCGTCGTCGGCGAGGTGATGGGCAACTACCACCCGCACGGTGACTCGTCGATCTACGACGCCCTCGTGCGGCTGGCCCAGCCCTGGTCGATGCGCTACCCGCTGATCGACGGCCAGGGCAACTTCGGCTCGCCGGGCAACGACCCGGCTGCGGCCATGCGGTACACCGAGGCCCGGCTCACCCCGCTGGCCATGGAGATGCTCCGGGACATCGACGAGGACACCGTCGACTTCCAGCCCAACTACGACGGCAAGAACCTGGAACCCCTGGTGCTGCCGGGGCGCATCCCCAACCTGCTGGTCAACGGCTCGGCCGGCATCGCCGTCGGCATGGCGACCAACATGCCGCCGCACAACCTGCGCGAGGTCGCCGCCGCCGTCTTCTGGATGCTCGAGCACCCCGAGGCCGAGGCGGAGGAGGCGCTCACCGCGTGCATGGAGCGGGTCAAGGGCCCGGACTTCCCCACACACGGGCTGATCGTCGGCCGCGAGGGCATCGAGGACGCCTACCGGACCGGCCGCGGCTCGGTGCGGATGCGCGCCGTCGTCACCGTCGAGGAGGACAGCCGAGGCCGGGTGCAGCTCGTCGTCACCGAGCTGCCCTACCAGGTGAACCCGGACAACCTGGCCGAGTCGATCGCCGAGGGCGTCCGCGACGGCCGGCTGCAGGGCATCTCCGAGATCGCCGACGAGTCCAGTGACCGGGTCGGCCGGCGGCTGGTGATCACGCTGCGCCGGGACGCCGTCGCGAAGGTCGTGCTGAACAACCTCTACAAGCACACCCAGCTGCAGACCACCTTCGGCTGCAACATGCTCTCCATCGTCGACGGCGTGCCCCGCACGCTGCGGCTGGACGAGCTGATCCGGCTCTGGGTGACCCACCAGATCGAGGTCATCGTCCGGCGCACGCGCTACCGGCTGCGCAAGGCCGAGGAGCGGGCGCACATCCTGCGCGGCTACGCCAAGGCGCTGGACCACCTGGACGAGGTCATCGCCCTCATCCGCCGCAGCGAGTCGGCCGAGGCCGCCCGCAGCGGGCTGATGGAGCTGCTGGACGTCGACGAGATCCAGGCCGTCGCGATCCTGGACCTGCAGCTGCGTCGGCTCGCCGCCCTGGAGCGGCAGCGGATCCTGGACGAGCTGGCCGAGATCGAGGCCAGGATCGCCGAACTGCAGGCGATCCTGGACTCCCCCGAGCGGCAGCGGCAGATCGTCCACGACGAGCTGGCCGAGATCGTCGAGAAGTACGGCGACGACCGGCGCACCCAGTTCGTGGCCAACGACGGTGACGTCTCGATGGAGGACCTGATCGCGGAGGAGCAGGTGGTCGTCACGATCACCCGCACCGGCTACGCCAAGCGCACCAAGGCCGACCTCTACCGCTCGCAGCGGCGCGGCGGCAAGGGCGTCATGGGCGCTGCGCTCAAGCAGGACGACCTCGTCCAGCAGTTCTTCGTGGGGTCGACCCACGACTGGATCCTGTTCTTCACGAACAAGGGCCGGGTCTACCGGGCCAAGGCCTACGAGCTGCCCGAGGCGGCCCGGACCGCCCGCGGCGCGCACGTGGCCAACATCCTGGCCTTCCAGCCGGACGAGAAGATCGCCCAGGTCATCCAGATCAAGGACTACACGGTCGCGCCGTACCTGGTCCTGGCCACGGCCCGGGGCCAGGTGAAGAAGACCCGGCTCACCGACTTCGACTCACCCCGGTCCGGCGGTGTCATCGCGATCAACCTGCGCGACAACGACGAGCTGGTCGGTGCGGCGATGATCAGCCCGGACCAGAACCTGCTCCTCGTCACCCGCAAGGCGATGTCGATCTGCTTCAAGGCCAACGACGAGCAGCTGCGCCCGATGGGCCGGGCCACCGAGGGCGTGCGAGGCATCTCGCTGGCCCCGGACGACACCCTGCTGTCGATGATCGTGGTCCAGGAGGGCGTCGACGTCCTGGTGGCCACCGAGGGCGGCTACGCCAAGCGCACCGGGATCGAGCACTACCCGGAGCAGGGCCGGGGTGGCAAGGGCGTGCTCACCGCCGACCCCAAGGCCCGCAAGGGTGCGCTGGTGGGTGCCCTGGCCGTGGTGCTCGGGGACGAGCTCTACGCCATCACCTCCGGCGGCGGGGTGATCCGCACACCGGTGAACGGCGTCCGGCACACCCGGGACCGGGCCACCATGGGCGTCAAGCTCATGAACTTGCCGGAAGACGTCTCCATCGTGGCTATCGCGCGTACGACGGACAACGACGAGCCCGACGCCTAGGGTGGGCGCGGATGCCGAACCGGTGTCGCGGACGACGACGTCCGCGATCCGGGCCGGCGACGACCACCGCAGTGACCGGCCCACCGCCCTCTGCACCATGGCGGGACCGGTGGGTGCACCGACGCGGCACGGGCCGCAGGGCGACAGGAGACTGGGATGAGCGACGGGGCACGCAGTTCGGTGCGTACCGACTCCCGTGAGGGGGACGGCGCCGCCGACGCGGCACCGGACGGCGCCACCCCGGTCGGCGACCGGTCCGGGCCGGCCGGTTCGGGCACCGCGCCTTCGGCGAAGGACGGCGGCCGGTCGTCGTCCGGCTCGCCGGCCGGTCCTGCACCTGCCGGTCCCACCCCGGCTGCTCCGGCGAAGGCCACTCCGGCACAGGCAGGTCCGGCCACGGCCGCTCCCGCCAAGGCCGCCCCTGCGAAGGGCGCGGGCGGTGGTCCGGCTGAGGGTGCCGGTGCGTCCCCGGCCCGCGCAGCCGGCACGTCCACGGCGGGCAGGGCCGCGGCGGCCGGGACCCAGCCTGCGAACCGGGACCACGCCTCCGGACGGGACGGTGCGCCGGCGACCGGCACGCCGGCCTCGACGGGGAACCGGCCGACGAGCACCACGCGGGCGAACGCCCCTCGGAGTGGGGTGCCGGCGGCCGGCTCGGCCCCGGTCGACTCGACCCAGGCGGTCGGCCTGCCTCCGGCCGCTGCACGGCCGATCGACCCCGCCGCCCGGCCCGACCCGGCGCGCGCTGCGGCCCGGCCGGCCGGTCAGGGTGCCGGTCGCCCCTCGTCCGGGAAGGCGCGCAGCACCACCAACCGTGGCCCTCGCCGGGCCCGGCTCCAGCTGCGCCACATCGACACGTGGTCGGCGCTGAAGATCTCGCTCGTGCTCTCCATCGCACTGTTCTTCGTGTGGATGGTCGCCGTCGGCATCCTCTACGGGGTGCTGGGCGGCCTGGGCGTCTTCGACACGGTCAACGACCTGATCGGGCAGCTCGCCACCACCACCGAGGCCACCGACGGTGGCGGTGAGGTGATCACCGCCGGCGTCGTCTTCGGCGGTGCGGCGGTGATCGGCGCGATCAACATCGTGCTGCTGACCGCGCTGTGCACCGTCGGCACCTTCGTCTACAACCTCTGTTCCGACCTGGTCGGTGGCCTCGAGGTCACCCTCGCCGAGCGGGACTGAGTCGGCCGCCCTCGCCGAGGCCCCCCGCGTCGGGGGGCCTCGGGGGGGCAGGTAAGCTGTTCACCGGTCCACGGGCCTGTAGCTCAGACGGTTAGAGCGCATCCCTGATAAGGATGAGGCCGGAGGTTCAAGTCCTCCCAGGCCCACCCGTGCACCGACGGCGGGCGACGGAGATCTCCACGGGGATCACGGTCGCCCGCCGCTGGGTCCCGGCAGCGGTCACCCGCACCGCGGTGGTCGACACCGTTCGAGGAGGTCCCGCGTGCTGAAGAAGCTGGCGATGGCGGCGGTCGCGGCCACTGCCCTGGCGGCCGTGCGCAAGCGCAGCAGCGGCAAGGGCGAGGCCGACCTGTGGGCCGAGGCCACCCGCGGTCCGGGCTCGGTCAGCACGCCGCGCGCCTCCTGAACCCGCGGCTGCGGGGTCCGTCGACCGCAGCCTCCCCGGGGACGTGATTGTCTTTCCCTTCGGGGACGTAGCTCAATTGGCAGAGCACCGCCTTTGCAAGGCGGGGGTTAGGGGTTCGATTCCCCTCGTCTCCACTCCGATCCGCACGGGACGTCGCCGGGCGCCCGGCCACAGCCCGGTCCCACCGGTCGCCCAGCGGCCGCACGGGCCGCAGTGGGAGAGTGGTGGTCGTGACTGAACAGACCTCCGCCGCACGGCGCGCCGTCCTGCACACCAACCACGGCGACATCACCGTCGACCTGTTCCCCGACCACGCCCCGAAGACGGTCGCGAACTTCACCGAGCTCGCCGAGGGCAGCCGCGAGTGGATCGACCCGCGCACGCGCGAGAAGACCACCGACAAGCTCTACGACGGCACGGTGTTCCACCGGGTCATCCCGGGCTTCATGATCCAGGGCGGCGACCCGCTCGGTCAGGGCACCGGTGGCCCCGGCTACCGCTTCGGTGACGAGTTCCACCCCGACCTGTCGTTCAACCGCCCCTACCTTCTGGCCATGGCCAACGCGGGCCCGGGCACGAACGGCTCCCAGTTCTTCATCACCGTCACCAGCACGCCGCACCTGAACAACAAGCACACGATCTTCGGTGAGGTGGCCGACGACGCCAGCCGCCAGGTCGTCGACGCGATCGCCGCCACCCCGACCGCCCGCGGTGACCGCCCGGTCGAGGACGTCGTGATCAACTCCGTCGAGGTGCAGCGCAGCTGAGCACGCCTGAGGGCAACGGGGGCGCCGGCGCGGATCCGCAGCCGGCGCCCCCAGCCACCTGCTACCGGCACCCGGACCGGCCGACCGGGGTCCGCTGCACCCGCTGCGGCCGGCCGATCTGCCCGGAGTGCATGAACCCGGCCGCGGTCGGCTTCCAGTGCCCGGACGACGTGCGGGCCGGCAACGCCACCGTCCGCCGTCCCAAGCGCACCACCGGGCTGCGCAGCGCCGCCCGGCGTTGGGGGCCGGTCACCCTCTCCCTCATCACGCTGAACCTGCTGGTCGCCCTGGCGACCGCCGCCTCGGCGATCAGCGTCGGCGTCAACCCGCTGCGCAGCTTCCGGTCACCGTTGCAGGACGACTTCGCGATCGTCCCGTACCTGGTCGACGTCGGTGAGTGGTGGCGGGTGGTCACGAGTGCCTTCACCCACGTCGGGCCGGTGCACCTGGCGCTGAACATGCTCGCCCTGCTGCTGTTCGGCTCCGAGCTCGAACGGATGCTGGGCCGGGGCCGCTTCCTGACCGTGTACCTGGTCTCCGCGCTGGGCGGCGTGGCCGCCCTGCAGCTGTTCGGCGCGTACCTCGGTGCGGTGGTCGGGGCATCGGCGGCGATCTACGGCCTGCTCGGGGCCCTCGGCGTCGTCCTGCTGAAGCAGAAGCAGGACCTCCGCGGCCTCCTCACCCTGCTGGTGATCAACCTGGCGATCAGCTTCCTGCCGGGGGTCTCCCTGCTCGGGCACCTCGGCGGTCTGGTGGTGGGCGTGCTCACGGCCGGGGTCCTCGTCCTGGCCCGCGGCCGCCGGCCCGTCGCGGTCGGCGGGATCGCCTCTCTCGTGGTGCTGCTGCTGGTCCTGGTCCTCGGCGGCTGGCGCTAGCCGGCTCCCGCGCCGGCCTCGTGCAGTGCCCGGGCGACCGTGGCCGGGTCCTCGCCGAGGTCCCGGCGGCCCAGCACGACCAGGACGGCGTCGTCCGTGCGGTCCTCGAGCTCCAGCGTCTGCGTCCGCAACCCCCACCGTCGTGCGGTGCGCACCCGGGCCCGCAGCGCCGGCCAGGCGATCGTCGTGCCCCCGCTGAGCGCCCGCACCGTCACACCCCGGGCATCGGCCCGCAGCCGGGGGCGGAGCAGGAGGTCGCGGGTGGCCAGGCCGAGCAGCAGCACGGCGCCGCCACCGACGAGGACCCGACCCACCGGGTCGACCAGCAGGGTGGCCAGCGCGAGGGCCACGCCGGTGACCGCCATCGCCACCGCCTCGCCGATCCGGGGCGACCAGTGCACGGGGCCAGCTTGTCAGCACCGGCCGCGGACCTGTACTTGCCACCTAGCATCTCCTTTACCGGACGTCTGAGACGTCACCTGTGGTGAGGAGTGGTCCATGCGCGATGCCGTCATCTGTGCCGCCGTCCGCACGCCGGTCGGGAAGCGGGGTGGCGGGCTGTCCGGCGTGCACGCCGCCGACCTCTCCGCCGCCGTCCTGCGGGCCCTGGTGGAGCGCACCGGCCTGGACCCCGCCGTCGTCGACGACGTGTTCTGGGGCTGCGTGAGCCAGGTCGGCGAGCAGACCAGCAACATCGGGCGGGTGGCCGCGCTGGCGGCCGGCTGGCCGGAGTCGGTGCCCGGCACGACCATCGACCGGCAGTGCGGCTCCTCCCAGCAGGCGGTCGCCTTCGCCGCCGCGACGGTCGTCAGCGGCCAGGCGGACGTCGTGGTCGCTGGTGGGGTCGAGTCGATGAGCCGGGTGCCGATGGGCTCCTCGGCCGGTGACGGGTCGGCCGGCCGACCGCTGGGGCCGCAGTACCTGGCCCGCTACGGCGGTGTCGCGCCCAACCAGGGGGTCGGCGCCGAGATGATCGCGGCGCGCTGGGGCCTGTCGCGGGCCGAGCTCGACGAGTTCGCGCTGCGGTCGCACGAGCGGTCCGCCAAGGCACGGGCCGACGGGGCCTTCGACGCACAGCTCGTCCCGGTCACCACCCCCGAGGGCACCGTCGTGTCCGCCGACGAGGGGATCCGTACCGGCGGCACCCTCGAGGCGCTGGGGGCGCTCAGGACCCCCTTCCAGGCCGACGGCGTGATCAGCGCGGGGAACGCCAGCCAGATCTCCGACGGGTCGGCGGCGCTGCTGGTGACCACCTCCGAACGGGCACGCGAGCTCGGGCTGACCCCGCTGGTCCGGGTGCACACGACGGTCGTGGCCGGCGACGACCCGGTGATCATGCTGACCGCACCGATCCCGGCCACCCGCAAGGTGCTGGACCGCTCCGGGCTCGCGCCGGCCGACATCGGCGTCTTCGAGGTGAACGAGGCGTTCGCCCCGGTGCCGCTCGCCTGGTGCCGGGAGATCGGCGTCGGAGCCGACGTGGTCAACCCCCTGGGCGGTGCGATCGCGCTCGGGCACCCACTGGGCGCCTCGGGGGCACGGATCATGACCACGCTCGTGCACCACATGCAGGCCAGCGGGACCCGGTACGGGCTGCAGACGATGTGCGAGGGCGGCGGCATGGCCAACGCCACGATCCTGGAGCTCCTCGACCACTGAGGCCACCGACCGGTCCGCCGCACTCCGTCCACAGCCCCCGTCCCCACGGCCGGGGGCTGTGCCGTTCCCGGCGACCCTCGACCGGGGTGGGGAAGTCGACAACTCGCCCGGACACGCGCGGGAACGGCCCGTCACGCTGGCGGTTTGCGGATACCGGCGACGGGTAGTAGGGACCTGCACCGGGCCTGTCGGTCATCGTGCGCCGGAGGGTTTCCCACAGCTGTGTACACAGCTGGGGACGGAGTTCCACGGGTGTAGTTACCCCTGTGCCGTTTCCGTCCCAGCAGTCACATCGCCGGCATATCCGCAGGTCAACCTGGGATGCCGCCCCTTCGGCAACCCACAGATCGTGGACAAACCCGTGGACGGCCGGACCTGCCGCCTGTGGACGACGTCCGGCGCTGTGCACAGACGATCTCTCGGCGGGCCGCTGACCTGCGGGTTGACCGTTTGTCGACCCTGCGAGCCGGTCACTGACCGCTGTGCATCGGTGACCGTTCGGAGTACCGACGTCCCAGGGACGACGAAGGCCCCCGTCCCCGGTGGGGACGAGGGCCTGTCGGCCGGGCGTGCGCGGGTGTCAGCGCCAGCGCATCGACATGACCAGACCGGCGACCATGGCGCCGAACCCGATGGCGAAGTTCCACGGGCCCAACGTCACCATGAGCGGGATCCGGTCGCCTGCCACGTAGTAGACGACGATCCACAGCAGGCCGAGCAGCATCAGCCCGATCATCACCGGGGCGTACCACCGCGGGCTGGGCTTCGCGGCCTGTGCCCGGGCCGCGCTCGAGGGCAGCACGCCCTCCGGCGGCGTGTAGACCGACTTCTTGCGCACCTTCGACTTCGGCACCTGGCGGACTCCCTCCCGGGCCGGTGGCCTGACGCCCCGGCGTGAACGGTCACCAGCCTAAGCTGAGAGGCCAGCAGTCCCGCCCCGTCACGCGGCGACGTCACCCCTGTCCGCCCTCCCGGGGTGGACGCTGACACCAGGAGGCGTGCATGGCCCGCACCGGGCGCTCCCGCCGGTTCGACCCGTGGGTCGGGCTCGTGCCCGTCGTCGCCCTGGCTGCCGGCCTGCTCTTCGCCACCTCCAGCAGGACGGCGCAGGGCACCGACCTGCGGGGCGGGGAGATCACCGAGCTGTCCGCGCTGATCGAGCAGCGGGACTCCGCCGTCGCCCGCCAGCAGAGCGAGCTGGCCGCCCTGCAGGAGCAGGTGCAGGCGCTCACCGACCTGGCGGCCTCCCGGAACGGTGAGGTCGCCGCCGCTCAGCGGCGGGTCGCTCCCGGGGTCGGCTCCGCCGGGCTCGCCGAGGTGACCGGGCCGGGGATGTCGATCGTGCTGGACGACGCACCGCGCCAGCCCACCGGCACGACCCCGACCGAGGGCAACCCGGACAACCTGGTCATCCACCAGTCCGACGTCCAGGGTGTGGTGAACGCCCTCTGGGCCGCTGGTGCCGACGGGGTGGCCATCATGGGGCAGCGGCTGATCGCCACCAGCGCGGTCATCTGTGTCGGCCCGACCCTGTTGCTGCACGGCCGCGCGTACTCCCCGCCCTACGTGGTCACCGCCGTCGGCGACGCCGACGAGATGCGAGAGGAGCTGGCGGCCTCCCCGGAGGTGCAGGTCTTCCAGGACGCGGTCGAGGACTACGGGTTGACCTTCGACCTCGAGGAGCAGAACCAGCTGACCCTGGCGCCCTACGACGGCGCGCTGGACATGCAGTACGCCAGCGTCGGCTGAGCCCGTTCCCGGCCCGGCCGTCCCGCCCCCTCAACGCCCTGGAGATCGAGCCCCGTGTCCTGCACCGACGTGAGTGTCGAGCGATGAGCCTGCCCCCCGTCCGGCCGGTGCTCGTCGTCGACAACTTCGACAGCTTCGTCTACAACCTGGTCCAGTACCTGGGCCAGCTAGGCGTGCCGAGCCTGGTGCGGCGCAACGACGCGGTCACCGTCGAGGAGCTCGCCGACCTCGACGTCGCCGGCGTGCTGCTCTCCCCGGGCCCCGGCACGCCGGTCGACGCCGGGGTGACCGTGCCGATGGTGCGGGCCGCCGCCGACGCCGGGCTGCCGGTGCTCGGGGTCTGCCTGGGCCACCAGGCGATCGCCGAGGCCTTCGGTGGCGTCGTGGGCCGGGCGCCCGAGCTGCTGCACGGCAAGACCAGCCAGGTGGTGCACGACGGTGTGGGCGTGCTTGCCGGGCTGGGCAGCCCGTTCACCGCCACTCGGTACCACTCGCTGGCGGTCGAGTCCGACAGCGTCCCGGCCGAGCTGGAGGTCACCGGCCGCACGCCCTCGGGCATCGTGATGGCGCTGCGGCACCGGGAGCTGCCGATCGAGGGCGTGCAGTTCCACCCCGAGTCGGTGCTCACCGAGGGCGGGCACCAGCTGCTGGCGAACTGGCTGTCCGGCTGTGGGCTGGCGCCGGATCCCGCCCGGGTCGAAGCTGCGGCGGCCAGCGCCCGCCGGCTCACCACCGTCACCGTCTGAACCGGCCACCCTCAGAGGTGGCCCGGGCTCAGCCGGCGGGCTGCACCGTCTCCGTGGTCTCCCCTGCCGGCGGGACCGGGGTCGAGGGGGTCGGCGTCGCGCTCGGGGTCGGCGTGGGGGTCGGCTGTGCCGGCGTCGGGACGGCGATCAGCAGGGTGACCGTCTCGCCGGCCGACACCGAGGCCCGCGGCCCAGGATCGGTGTCGACGACGGTGCCCGGCGTGGCATCGTCCCGCTCGACGTTGTTGGGCACGATGACCCCGTTGTCGATCCCGGCGTCCACGAGGGCCTCCCGGGCAGCGGGCTCGGTGAGACCACGCACGTCGGGCAGGGTGATCGAGCCGGTGGAGACGCTCAGCCGGAACGACACGTCCGGGGCCGCCTGGCTGCCCGGTGCGGGGTCGAGGGCAACGACGGTGCCGGCCGGCTCGAGGCTGTCGACCTGGTCGGTGCTGGTGCTCCCGGTGAAGCCGGCCCCCTCCAGCCGTTCGATCGCCTCGTCCTGCTGGTCGCCGAGCACGTTGGGGACGGCGATGGTGTTCGGGCCGCCGCCGACGACCAGGGCCACCCGCGTCTCGGGGTCCACCTCGGTCCCTGCTGCCGGGTCCGAGCTGAGCACGGTGCCCTCCTGGGCCTCCGTGCTGGGCTCGCGGGTGATCGGGCCGATCAGGAGGCCCTGGGCCAGGATCTCGGCCTCCGCGTCGGCCTGCGGGTCCCCGACCAGGTCGGGGACCGCCACCTGCTCGACGACCGGGGTGTCGGGCTCGTCCGAAGCACCGTTGAGGGCCAGCGCCAGGCCGACGGCCCCAGCGACGACCAGCACCACGGCGATGACCAGGGCGATGATCCGGTTGCGCCGGCGCTTGTCGTCGGTCTGCCCGTCGTCCCACTCGTCGTTGCCGTACCCGCCGGGGGTCACCCCGATGATCGTGGTCTTCTCGGCGTCGCTCATCACCGGCGTGGCCTCGACCCGCTGGCCGGCCACGGCGCGCAGCAGGTCCGCCCGCATGTCGGCGGCCGACTGGTAGCGGTTGGCCGGGTTCTTGCTCATCGCCTTGAGCAGGATCGCGTCCAGCTCCGGGCTGATCTCCGGGTTGATCGACGACGGAGTCCGCGGGTCCTCCCGCACGTGCTGGTACGCGACGGCGACGGGGGAGTCGCCGGTGAAGGGCGGGCTGCCGGTGACCAGCTCGTAGAGCAGGCACCCGGCGGAGTAGACGTCGGAGCGGGCGTCGACGCCCTCACCCCGGGCCTGCTCGGGGGACAGGTACTGGGCGGTGCCGATCACGGCGGCCGTGGAGGTCATCGTCGCGGCGGAGTCGGAGACCGCGCGGGCGATGCCGAAGTCCATCACCTTGACGGTGCCCTGCGGCGTGATCATGACGTTGCCGGGCTTCACGTCCCGGTGCACGATGCCGTTGCGATGGCTGAAGTCCAGGGCCGCGCAGATGTCGGCGGTCAGGGACATGGCCCGCTCGGGGGACAGCCGCCGCTCACGCCGCAGCACGTCGCGCAGGGTGTCGCCCTCGACGTACTCCATGACGATGTAGGGGGTCGCCCCGGTCGCAGTGCGGTCCTCCCCGGTGTCGTAGACCGCGACGATCGCCGGGTGGTTCAGCGACGCACTGGCCTGGGCCTCGCGGCGGAACCGGACCTGGGACGACGGGTCCCGGGCGAGGTCCTGACGCAGCACCTTGACCGCGACCTCGCGCCCCAGCCGGAGGTCCCGCCCCCGGTGCACCTCCGCCATGCCGCCGCGGCCGAGCACCCCGCCGATCTCGTAGCGCTCGCCGAGCACCTGGGGGGTGGTCATCGGTGGTCCTCTCGGGTGGTGCGGTGCGGCGGTCGCGGCTCCGGGACGGCAGGACCGGGGAGCGGTGCGCCGTCGCGGAGCCTAATCGCTGGCTGCGTCGCGGCAGGCGCGACGCGAGCGCCGGGGGACGCGTGTGTCATGGGAGGTCCGCGGTGTTGGTCTGCCCCAACGCGCCGTCCTCCTGGGCGGCCGATGAGGTCGGGGACGTCGACGTCGGGGCGGCCGAGGAGGTCGGGGACGTCGACGTCGGGGCAGCCGACGTGCTCGTGTTGCTCGTGGTCGGCTGGCTGCTCCGGGTGACCGTGGCGGTGACCGTGGCGGTCGTCGGGGTGGTGGGCCCGTCGTCCTCGTCGTCCTCGCTGTCGGGGGTGGGTGCCGCCGGCGCCGGTGCGTCGCCCTCGTCGCCGTCCTGCTCGGCCTCGGGGGCGTAGGCCTCGGCGGCCACGGCCAGCGTGACCGTCGCCCCGGGCGTCAGCGTGGCCCGCGCCGGGTTGGCGGTCACGACGGCGTTCTCCGCCAGGGCCACGTCGGCCGCCGCCAGCTCGGTGGCGGTGGCCTCCCGCTGCCGCACCTCGAAGCCGAGCTCCTCGAGCTCGTCGGCCACGGTGTCGGCGTCGTCCCCGACGTAGTCGGTCACGTCGAACGCGAAGGTCCCGGAGGCGCTGCTGCTCGCCGACGCGGAGGCCGAGGCGGAGCTGGTGCCCGGCGACGCGGCCGAGCCGTCCGGGTCGTCGGATCCCAACTGGAGCAGGAACACCCCGGCGGCGATCAGCCCCACGAGGGCCAGTGCGGCGGCCGCCCACAGCAGTCGGGTGCGCCGGACGTCCTGCGGGTCGGCCTCCCCGCCGGTCCAGGTGCTCGCTCCGTCGCCGTCGACCGGGGGGCCGTGCAACGGCGGCATGGTCCGGGGCGCGGTCGTGGGGCCGAGGGCGGTGCCGGGGCCGGTCGCCGGGAGCATCGTGGTCGCCGTGCCGTCGTCCCCGACCACCTGGGTCATGGCGGTGGCGGCCGGCACGGTGCCGCCGGCCGCCACCCGTCGCACCGCGTCGGAGAAGGCCGCGCCGTCGGGGAAGCGGGCCGCCGGGTCCTTGGCCAGGCACCGCTCGATCAGGGCCCGGACCTGCCACGGCACGTCTGCGGGCATCGGGGGTGGGGGGCGGTTGATCTGCGCCAGCGCGATCGCCACCTGCGACTCGCCGTCGAACGGGCGCACCCCGGCGATGCACTCGTACCCGAGCACGCCGAGGGAGTAGACGTCGGAGGCGGCGGTCACCACGTGCCCCTGGGCCTGCTCGGGGGAGAGGTACTGCGCGGTGCCGACCACCATGCCGGTGCGGGTGAGGGGGGCGGCGTCGCGGGCGTAGGCGATGCCGAAGTCGGTCAGCTTGACCACGCCGTCCGGGCGCACGAGCAGGTTCCCCGGCTTGATGTCCCGGTGCACCATGCCGGCCGCGTGTGCGGCGGAGAGGCCGTCACCGGCCTGCCCGAGGACGTCGAGGGTCTGCTCGGCGGTGAGCCGCCCGCGCTCGGCCAGGACGGTGACCAGCGGCTTGCCCTCGACGAACTCCATGATCAGGTAGGCCAGGCGCTGGCCGTCCTCGGTCGTCTCGCCGTAGTCGTAGACCGAGGCGATGTTCGGGTGCGACAGGGCGGCGGTGTGCCGGGCCTCGTTGCGGAACCGGATGAGGAAGCTCGAGTCGCCTGTGTACTCGCTGCGCAGCACCTTGACCGCGATGATCCGGCCGAGGGTGCGGTCGCGGGCCTGCCAGACCTCACCCATCCCGCCGGTGGCGATCGGGGCGGTGATCTCGTAGCGGCCGGCCAGCATGCTGCCCACGCGGACCGCCATCAGCCGCCGCCCTGCAGGTGCGCCTCGATGACCTCGCGCGCGATCGGCGCGGAGATGTCGCCGCCGGTGCCGCCACCGTTGCGGATGAAGACCGCCACGGCGATGCTCGGGTCCCCGGCGGGGGCGAAGCCGATGAACCAGTTGTGGTCGGGGCCGGCGTTCTCCGCCGTACCGGTCTTGCCGGCCACCTCGATGCCGCTGATCTGCGCGCGCCGGCCGGTGCCCTCGTCGACGACGTTGGTCATCATCCGGGTCAGCTGCTCGGCGACGTCGGCGGAGAAGGGCTCGGAGAACGTCTCGGGCTCGGTCTGGTCGATGACCGTCAGGTCGGGGGCCTGGACCGACTCGACCAGGTACGGGTTCATCAGCACGCCGTCGTTGGCCACCGCGGCCGCGATCATGGCGGCCTGCATCGGGGTCAGGGCGACGTCGAGCTGGCCGATCGAGGTCTGGCCCAGCGCTGCGTCGCCGTCGATCTCGCCGAGGGTGCTGCCCTCCACCTCCAGCGGGATCTCGAAGCCCGTGCCGTCGATGCCGAGCGCCTCGGCCATCTCCCGGACGGCCTCCTCGCCCAGGTCGATGCCGAGCTGGGCGAAGGCGGTGTTGCAGGAGATGGTGAGCGCCTCGATCAGCGGCTGCTCACCGGTCGGGCTGCAGGGCTGGTCGCCGAAGTTCTGCAGGTCGGTCGTGGTGCCCGGCAGGATGTAGTCCTGCGGCGCCGGGATCACCGTCTCCGGCGCGTAGTCGCCACTGGCCAGCGCCGCGGCGGCGACGACCACCTTGAAGATCGACCCGGCCGGGTAGCGCTCGGAGATGGCCACGTTGGTCCGCGGGTCGGTCTCCTGTGCCTCCAGCTCCTCGGCGTAGGCCCGGATGGCGCTGGGGTCGTGGCTGGAGAGCGGGTTCGGGTCGTAGGTCGGGGTGCTGGCCAGCCCCAGGACGGCGCCGGTCTGCGGGTCCAGGGCGACGACGGCACCGACCCGCCCCTCCAGGGCCGACATCGCCGCCTCCTGCACCGCCGGGTCCAGCGTGAGCTCCACGCTGCCACCCGAGAGGTCCTGCCCGGTGAACAGCTCGGTGAGCCGGCGGAAGCTGAGCGCCAGCCGCGCGTCGTCGCCGGAGAGCACCTCGTCGACGGCCTCCTCCAGCCCCCGGTTGCCGAAGATCAGCGAGTTGTAGCCGGTCACCGGTGCGTAGAGGGGGCCCTGCGGGTAGCGGCGCAGGTAGGTGAGCGGACCCTCGGTCGCCTCGGACAGCGCGATCTCGGTGCCGTCGACGATGATCGAACCGCGCTGCTCGTCGTACTGCTCGACGAGCACCCGGGTGTTGCGCGCGTCCGCCCGCAGCTCGTCGGCGCGGAAGACCTGGATCACGTTCACGTTGACGATCAGCAGCGTGAACAGCACCAGCACGCTGATCGCCACCTTGCGCAGTGGGGCGTTCACGGCTGCACCACCTCGGTCGGTGCGTCGGTGAGCTTCGGCGGCGTGGCCACGGCTGTGCCGGCCGGTCGGCGGGCGGCGTCGCTGATCCGCACGAGCAGCGCGACCAGGCCGAAGTTGGCGACCAGCGAGGACCCGCCGTAGGCGAGGAACGGCGTGGTCAGCCCGGTGAGCGGGAGCAGACCGGTGACCCCGCCGAGGACGACGAACACCTGCCAGGCGAGGGAGAAGGCCAGCCCGGCGGCCAGCAGCTTGCCGAAGCCGTCCCGGACCACCAGGGAGGTGCGCAGCCCCCGCTCGACCAGCACCAGGTAGATTACGATCATCGCCACGAGGCCGAAGAGGCCGAGCTCCTCACCGATGGCGGCGGCGATGAAGTCGCTCTTGGCCACCGGCACCTGGTCCGGCCGCCCGCCACCGAGCCCGGCGCCGAACAGGCCGCCGGTGCCCAGGCTGAACAGCGACTGGACCACCTGGTAGCCGCCGGTGTCGGCGTAGGCGAACGGGTCCAGCCAGGTGTCGACCCGCACGCGGACGTGACCGAAGAGCTGGTAGGCGACGAACGCCCCGCCGGCGAACAGCAGCAGGCCGATGACCAGCCAGCTGGCCCGCTCGGTGGCCACGTAGAGCATCACCACGAAGATGCCGAACAGCAGCAGCGAGCTGCCCAGGTCGCGCTCGAAGACCAGCACCAGGATCGAGGCGACCCAGGCCAGCAGCACCGGGCCGAGGTCGCGGCCACGCGGCAGCTCCAGGCGCAGCACCCGGCGGCTGGCCAGCGCCAGCACGTCGCGCTTGTCGACCAGGTAGGCGGCGAAGAAGACGATCAGGCAGATCTTGGCGAACTCGCCGGGCTGGATGGAGAAGCCACCGAACCGGATCCAGAGCTTGGCACCGTTGATCTCGGAGTTCGGCAGGACCGCGGGGAGCGCCAGCAGGACCAGCCCGATGAGGGCGAGGGTGTAGGCGAAGCGGGAGAGCGCCCGGTGGTCGCGCACGATCACCAGGACGGCGATGAAGAGCACCAGCCCGACCGTGGCCCACACCAGCTGGACCGGGGCGTCCACGCTGGCGGCGCCGTTGCCGCCGACCTGTTCACCGGCGATGTCCAGCCGGTGGATCATCGACAGGCCCAGCCCGGACAGCACCGCGACGCAGGGCAGCAGCAGCGGGTCGGCGTAGGGCGCGAACCGCCGGACGACGACGTGGGCGACCGCCCACAGGACCGAGAACCAGACGCCGAAGGTGACCATCTCGGTGCCCGGGGACCCGGTGACGGTGATGTCGATGATCAGGTGCGCGGCCAGCGTGATGAGCACCGCGAAGCCGAGCAGGAGCAGTTCGGTGCCCCGCCGGGTGGGGACGGCCGTGCCGGGGGCGAGGGCAGCGCGCGGGTCGGTGCCGGGGCCGTTGACCGGCGCAGCCACTAGTCGACCTCCCGGCAGTCCACTCCGGGCTCACCGGAACGCGTCAGCCCGGGGGCCGCGGCTGAGCGCGTCGGCTCGGCGGTGTCGGGGACGGTCGTCGTGACGGTCGTCGTGGCCGCGGCGGCGTCCGGCTGGCCCGGGACGGCGGCGGGGGTGGGCTCCGCCGCCGGCGTCGAGGTAGCGGACGGGGTGCTGGCGGTGACCGCCGGCGTCGTCCGGCACAGGGGCAGCTGCTGGCCGCGGAGGTTGGTGAGGATCCGCTCGGCGTCGTCCGGATCGTCGGCGGGGATCCCGTCGACCACCCGGTTGCGGGCGGCCGGGGTGAGGTCGGTGGTGGCCAGCGCCGTCGCCTCGTCCAGGCGGTAGAGGTCCAGCCCGACGACGGAGGCGTTCAGCCCGCGGAAGACCCCGACCCGGTCACCGTCGGCGGACTCGGCGACCCCGACGAACCAGTGGGCCATCACGAACAGGTACGCACCGATCGTCGCGGCGCCCAGCACCACGACGGCGGCGAGGGCGAACAGGGCGGTGCGCAGCGGCCGGCGACGGCGCGGCGGTGGGGAGCTGGTGGTCAGCGCGGTGGCCTGCCCGGCCGCCTGCGGGTCGGCGAGCGCGGCGCGACCGGCGGCCGACCGGGGGTCGACCTCGCGCTGGCCCACGTGGTCGCCGGCGGCGCCGTCGACGACCGGCTCGACCAGCACACCGCGGCCGTCGTCCTCCACGACGTCGGCGACGATGCAGGTGATGTTGTCCGGGCCCCCGCTGCGGAGGGCGAGCTCGATCAGCCGGTCGGCCGTCGCCTGCGCGTCGGGCTCGCGCATCGCGGCGGCGAGCGTCTCGTGGCTGACCACGCCGGACAGTCCGTCGGAGCAGAGCATGTAGCGGTCGCCGGCGCGGGCCTCGCGCATCGACAGGTCCGGCTCGACGTCCTGGCCGTTGAGGGCGCGCAGCAGCAGCGAGCGCTGCGGGTGGCTGTTGGCCTCCTCTTCGGTGATCCGGCCGTCGTCGATCAGCGTCTGCACGAAGGTGTCGTCGTGGGTGATCTGGTGGAGCTCGCCGTCGCGCATCAGGTAGGCGCGGGAGTCGCCGACGTGGCACAGCCCCAGCCGGCCACCGGCGAAGAGGACGGCGGTGAGCGTCGTCCCCATGCCCTCCAGCTGCGGGGACTCCCGGATCACCTCGCGCAGGTGCTCGCTGCCCTCGAAGACCGCGTGCCGCAGCGCCTGGAGCAGGTCGCCGGAGGGGGCGTCCTCGTCGAGGTGCTCGAGCGCGGCGATGACGACCTTGCTGGCGACGTCGCCCGCCGCGTGCCCGCCCATGCCGTCCGCGACGGCCAGCAGCCGGGGCCCGGCGTAGACGGAGTCCTGGTTGGTGCCGCGGATCAGGCCGCGGTCGGAACGCGCCGCATAGCGGAGGACCAAGCTCATGAACGCAGCTCCAGGACGGTCTGCCCGATCCGGATCGGCTGGCCGGGGGCGACCAGCAGCGGACCCTGCACGCGCTGCTGGTCGAGGTAGGTGCCGTTGGTGGACCCGAGGTCCTCGACGTACCACTGGCCGCCGCGGTTGGTCAGCCGCGCGTGCCGTGAGGAGGCGAAGTCGTCGGTGAGCACCAGCGTCGAGTCATCGGCGCGGCCGATCAGGATGGCCTGTTCCCCCAAGGTGATCCGGGTGCCCGACAGCGGGCCGGCGGTGACGACGAGGTGGCGGGGCCCGCGGCCACCGCGCTTGCGGGCGGCGGCGGCGGCGCGGGGCGGCACCGAGGCCACCCGGCCGGCCCGGCCGCCGAACAGGTCGGCGCGGACCACCCGGAAGGCGGCGAAGACGAACAGCCAGAGCAGGATCAGGAAGCCGAAGCGGAACGCCTGCAGCACGATCTCCGCGGTCACTGCTCGGCCCCGCCCGGGCCTGCGCTCAGCCTTCTCACGCGCCGTCCTGCCGGTACACCAGCACCGAGTGGCCGATGCGGAGGACGTCGCCGTCGGCGAGCTCCTGCCGGCTGACCCGGCGGCCGTTGACCAGGGTGCCGTTGGTCGAGCCGAGGTCCTCGACGACGACCGCGCTGCCGGCCAGCTGGACGTCGGCGTGCTTCCGGCTCACCCCGGTGTCGGGCAACCGGACGTCGGCCTCGGTGCCGCGGCCGAGCACGTTGCTGCCCTGCTCGAGCACGTGCTTGGTGCCGGGGCCGTCGACGACCAGGACGTGACTGACCCGCTGGCCGGCCCGGCCCACGACCGAGGGCGGCTGGGCGCCGGTGTCGGTGGCCCCCACGGCGGCGCCGGGGAGCCGCGGGAGCGGGGGCAGGCCGGGCGGCGGTGGCGGCGGGGCGGCCGCGGAGCGGCTCGGGGCGCCGCCGGTGACGTGCGAGGCGACCTCGAAGACCCCGGTGCGCAGCTCCTCGTCGAGCTCCAGCCGGACCTCGATGTCACCGAAGGTCTGGTAGCCCTCGCGCTCGATGTGCTCGGCGACCATGTCGGCGAGCTCGGCGGCCAGCTGCTCGGACCACTCGACGAGGTTCTCGTGGTCGGTGGGGCCCAGCATCACGACGTAGACGTTCGGGGCGAGGACCCGGTCACCACTGAGCACCGAGCGTTGCTCGTCGGCCTCGCGTTGCAGGGCGTGGGCGATCTCGGCGGGGTGGACCTTCCCCTTGAACACCCGGGCGAAGGCCAGCCCGACCATGCCCTCGAGGCGTCGCTCGAAGCGCTGCAGCACACCCACAGTCGCTCCCTTGCGCTCGGTCGACCTCCCACTGCCTGAGCGCTGATCGTAACCGGGGGAGGGTCGCCGGGACGTCGCGCAGCGCAGGACGCCCCGGACGATGTCGTCCGTGCCGCGTCGGCACACCGTTCTACCAGCGCACCGCCCGCCGGGGGGCGGCGCCGTGCCGGACGGGGGCCTGCGAGGACCACCTCCGAGGGGGCTGCTACTGTCCTTCCTCGCCAGGGCAAGTGGCGGAATGGCAGACGCGCACGGTTCAGGTCCGTGTGTCCGAGAGGACGTGGGGGTTCAACTCCCCCCTTGCCCACCAGAACGACCAGCAGGGGCCGCCCATGGGGCGGCCCCTGCTGCGTTCCCGGGCGGGTTGCCCCGGGCGCCCGGCCGCACAGGCCGTGCCCCTGCGACCCAGCAGGAGGCGGCCGGGTGGGGTCACGCCCGGCTCAGTCCCCGGTGCGGTGCGGGAGCTGCTCCTGGTCGGGCTCGCGCCGTCCGCCGATCGTCTGGGCGACCAGGACGAGCCCCCACGGCCCGATCACCCAGATCGGCCACGGGTAGATCCAGCCGTCGGTGACCAGCGAGGTGATCAGCCAGATGCCCACCACGATGACCGCGGTGCTCAGCCAGCTCGCCCAGGCCGCCCGCATGCTCGACCCGCCGGCCCAGGCGCCGAAGCTCCCGTGCCAGCCGTGGACGGCCCAGGGACCGCCGCCGGCCGGGCCGGCCGGTGGGCCGGCGACGGCCGGCGCCTCGAGGGCCCGGCTCCCGGCCGGCTCGGCGGCGGGGAGGTCCGTGGTCAGCTCGGCGAGCTCGCCGTAGGTGCGGGCCGCGTAGGCCCGGGCCAGCCGGTCGTCGTACTCCTCGACGGTGAGCCGGCCGGCGGACATGTGGTGGCCGAGGACCTCGGCCACCGCGGCTCGGTCGGCGTCGGCGGCACGCAGGTGGGGCTCGGGCATCGGGGGGCTCCTCGTCGTCGGTGCCCGTCCAGTCTGTCGCCGCCCGACCCGCCGAGGCCACTGACGTCTGTCACGACCCTCGCCGGAGCCGGTGGTTCCACGTGGAACGGGGGCACCGCTGCTGTGGTGAGCTGTCCGGGAACCGTCTCCCCGGGAGGAACGCATGTCGCTCGACCCCTCGCCCACCGACCGCCCCTGGCCGGCCACCGAACCGCGGGACGTCGAGGTGACCGCCGGTCCGGCCCGGCTCGCCGTGGACCTGCGCGGCGGCGCCCTGCGTGAGCTGGTGGTCGGCGACTGGCACGTGCTGGACGGCTACGCGTCGGGCACCGTCCCGGCCGGCCGACGTGGTGGTGTCCTGCTGCCCTGGCCCAACCGGCTCCGCGGCGGGCGCTGGTCCTGGCGCGGCCGCGAGCTCCAGCTCGACGTGGTCAGCCCGTCCACCCCGAACGCGGTGCACGGGCTGGTCACCGCCCAGCCCTGGCAGGTGCTGGCCCAGCGGGCGGACGCCGTCACGGTCGGCACGACGATCGAGCCGCGCACCGGGTACCCCTTCCGGCTGGCCGCCGCGGTCGACCACACCCTGACGGCCGACCGGCTCACCGTGACCGTGCGGGTGCGCAACGCCGGGGACGAGGACGCACCGTTCGGCGTGGGCATGCACCCCTACTTCTCGGTCGGGGCGCCGGCCCCGGGTGACGTGGCCGCGGCCGAGCTGACCGTGCCGGCCCGCACCGCCCTGGTGCTCGAGGGCGGCCTGCCCACCGGGGAGCGGCGGCCCTGGGACGGCGCGGTCGGCCGGATCGGTGACCAGGCGATCGACACCGCCGTGACCGACCTCGTCCGGGACGACGACGGCTGGGCGCGGACCCGGCTCAGCGGGCCCGCCGGGGCGCTGGAGGTGGCCGTCGACCCGGCCTGGACCTGGCTGCAGGTCTACACCGGCGACACCCTGCCCGCGGACCAGCGGCGGCGCAGCGTGGCCGTGGAGCCGATGACCTGCCCGGCGAACGCGCTGGCCGACGGGGTGGACCTGCTCGTCCTCGTACCGGGGGAGACCTGGTCGGGCACCTGGACCGTGGGCTGGGCCCCGGCGTGAGCGGTGACCTCCGGGTCACCGAGGTCTGGCGGTTCCCGGTGAAGTCGCTGCAGGGCGAGCGGCTGGCCCGGGCGGAGATCGGCTCGGAGGGGATCACCGGTGACCGCGGCTGGGCGCTGTTCGACCTCACCACGGGGTTCGGGCTGACCGCCCGCCGGGTGCCCGAGCTGCTGTTCGCAGCCGGCCGGCTGCGCGCCGACGGCGGCGCCGAGGTGGTGCTGCCCGACGGCACGGTGACCGCCGAGGACGATGTCCTCTCCGACTGGGCCGGGCGCCGGGTCGGCCTGCGCCCAGCGGCGGCGGTGGCGGGTGCGCGGCGGTACGAGAACCCGGCAGACGGCGACGACGAGGAGACCGGCCGGTGGAACCCGTTCTCGGGGGCGGACGGCGCCTTCCACGACAACGCCGACGCCCGGGTGACGCTGGTCTCCGCCGGCACCCTGGGCGGCTGGGACCGCCGCCGCTTCCGCGCCAACCTGGTGCTGGCCGGCGCCGGGGAGGACGCGCTGGTGGGTCGGCGGGTGCGGGCGGGCGGTGCGGAGCTGGACGTCGTCCGCCGGGTGCCCCGGTGCGTGATGACCACCCGGCCGCAGTCCGGCGGCATCGGACGGGACACCGCCGTGCTGAAGACGATCCACCGCGACCGCGGGGGTGCCCTCGCGGTCGGGGCGCTGGTGGCCCGCCCCGGCGAGGTCTCGGTGGGCGATGTGCTGGTCCCGGCGTGAGGCGGGGAGGATCAGGGTCGTGCGCACCATCGAACTCCGCTCCGGCGAGGACACCATCCGGCTCGGTCAGCTGCTCAAGCTGGTCGACGCCGTCCCCACCGGCGCCCAGGTGAAGGACGTGCTGGTCGCCGGGGAGGTCCAGGTCAACGGTGAACCCGAGGAACGCCGCGGCCGCCAGCTGCGCCGCGGCGACGTCGTCTCGGTGGCGGGGCAGGACGACGTGCGCATCGGCTGACGCGCCGATCCGGTGCGTGACCGTGCGCGTGGCGTCACCCCGCGCGGGCCCCGGGGCGAGTTAACCCAGATGTCACACAACTCGCGTGCACTCCGCCGGGCTGTGGGCATGAGATGCACTGCCCGGGCGGCGGTGCCGCGGAACCCGCCGCCCGGGACTCCCGTCGCTCAGTCGGCCGCTGGTAGCCGCAGGTCGGCGACGAGTGCCCGGTGGTCCGTCCCGGGCACGTGCACCACCTGCAGGGCCTCCACGGCGATCCGCGGGTCGACCAGGACGTGGTCCAGGGTGAGCCGCGGGTGCGGCGCCCGCATCGGCCACCAGGTGGCCCGCCGGGCGTGGCCGGTCGCCGCCGCAGCGTCCACCCAGCCCCGGCCCAGCAACCGCCGGAAGGCGGCGTGGTCGGGCGTGGCGTTGAAGTCGCCGGCCAGCACCCGTAGCACGCCGGGCTCCGGGTCGGGCAGCAGCCGGAGGTCCTCGACCCAGCTGGCCACCTGAGCGGGGGAGCTGGTCGGCGGGTCCGTGTGCACCGCGGTCAGCTCCACGTCGGGCGCGCCGGGCACGGTCAGCAGGGCCGCCGGCTGGCCGAACCGGCCCGGCACCACCGTGCGCCCCCGCATCTCCAGCCGGGTCCACAGCGCGCCCCCGGCGCCGGCGGGCTGGCCCTCCCCGGCGGGCACCACGTGGCCGGCGGGCAGCAGGTCGGCGACCCCGGCAGCCAGCAGGGCGGACACCGCCTCGGGGGTGACCTCCATCAGCGCCAGCACGTCGGCGTCCCGGTCGGCCACCAGGGCCACCAGGGCGGCCGGGTCGGCCCGGCCGTGCAGCATGTTGGCCGAGACGACGCGCAGCCGCGGCCCGCGCGGCGGCGGCACCGGGGCAGCGGGCGCGATCGGCCGGCGCACGGCGGCCGTCAGCAGCGCGGCCGAGGCAGCCGCCAGCACGGCAGCACCGCGCGACCGGGACACCAGCGCCGCGGCCAGCGGGAGCGCGCTGGTGGCCGCGATGTAGGGCGTGAAGGCCAGCGCGGGCACCAGCGGGAAGCCCCGCTCGGTGCCGGTGGACCGGAGCACGGCCGCCGCGGCCCACGGGACGGCGAACGCGGTGGCGGTCCAGCGGCGGCGGGTGGAGGGTCGGCGGGACACGGCGTCCATGGTGCCGACCGCGGTGGGATGATCATCAGCGGGTGCGCCGTCCACCTGCGTGGGGTAGGACGGTGAGCTCACAGCGGGGCGCCCAGCAGAGGGTGGCCCGGCGGAGGAGGAGTGGCGCTGGTGGCGGTCGAGCATGTGGAGATCGAGCGGAAGTTCGACGTCGACGAGGCGTTCGCGCTGCCCGACCTCGGCGGTGCACCGGGCGTGGTCGAGGTCCGTGAGCCGGTCGAGCACGCGCTGGAGGCCGCCTACTACGACACCGCCGACCTGCGGCTGGCCCGCGCGCGGGTGACGATGCGGCGCCGCACCGGCGGCCCGGACGCCGGCTGGCACGTGAAGCTCCCGGCCGCCGCCGGCGCCCGCCGGGAACTGCACTCGCCCCTCGGCCGGGCGACCAAGACGCCGCCCAAGGCGGTGCTGGAGCCGGTGCTGGGCATCGTCCGGCGCGCCCCGGCGTCCCAGGTGGCGTCCCTGCGCACCCGCCGGGTGGTCAGCGAGCTCGTCGCCGACGACGGGCGGGTGCTCGCCGAGGTCGCCGACGACCACGTCACCGGCACCGCGCTGCCGGCCGCTCCCGGCGAGGCCGCCGTCGTCACCACGTGGCGGGAGGTGGAGGTGGAGCTGGTCGACGGCGACGAGCAACTGCTCGCCGACGTCGCCGGGCTGCTCGTGGCGGCGGGCGCCCAGCCGGCCTCGTCCCCGGCCAAGCTGACCCGCGTGCTCGCCCACCGGCTCGCCGACGCCGAGGCCGCAGCGCCGCCGGCCCCGGCGCCGCCCGGGAAGACCAAGAAGGGCAAGAAGAAGAAGCACCGGCACGCGCCGGGCACGCCGGCCGGCGAGGTCGTGCGTGCCGCGCTGGCCGCGCAGGTCCGGGCCCTCCAGGACGCCGACCTGATGGTCCGCACCGGGCAGCCCGACGGTGTCCACCAGGTGCGGGTGGCCTGCCGCCGGCTGCGCAGCACGCTCGCCGCCTTCCGCCCGGTGCTCGACCGCACGCAGACGGACCCGCTGCGCGAGGAGCTCGCCCAGGTCGGGTCGGCACTGTCCCCCAGCCGGGACGGCGAGGTGGCGGTCGCCCACCTGCGCGACCTGGTCGACGCCGAGCCGGCCGAGCTGGTGCTGGGCCCCGTGGTCGCCCGGCTGCAGCAGGAGGCGGTCCGGGACGAGCAGGCCGGTGACGCGCAGGCGCGCAAGGCGCTGAACGCACCCGCCTACCTGCAGCTGCGCGACGACCTCGACGCGCTGGTCGAGGCGCCACCGCTCACCGAGGCCGCCGCCCGGCCGGCGGAGGAGGTGCTCCGCGAGGTCGTCGCGCGCACCGGCCGCCGGTTGCGGCGCAGCGTCGAGGCGGCCCAGGACAGCGACGACGCCGAGGCCCTGCACGAGGTGCGCAAGGCCGCCAAGCGGCTGCGGTACACCGCCGAGGCGGCGGTGCCGGTGCTGGGCGAACCGGTGGTCGAGCTGGTGTCGGCGCTGAAGGGCGTCCAGGAGGTGCTCGGCGACCGCCAGGACACCTTCATCACCCGCCCGCTGTGCCTGCAGCTCGGCCGGGCGGCGTTCGCGGCCGGGGAGAACGCCTTCACCTGGGGCCGCCTGCACGCCCTGGAGGAGGCCCGGTGCGAGCAGGCGGAGCGGGAGTTCTGGCTGCGCTGGCCGGAGTTGCGCTCGGTGCTGAAGAGCCGGTCGACGTAGCGTCGGGGGCACCACCCCGACCCCCAGGAGCGCGCCGGTGTCCCTGATCGGCCTGCTCGGCTTCGGCCTGACCGTGCTGCTCGCCGTGTCCCTGCTGCACGGCTACCTCTGGTGGCGGCTGGTGCGCAGCACCACCCGGCCGGGGCCCGTCCGGCGCCGGCTCACGGTGCTCCTGGTGGTGCTCGCCGTGCTGCCGGTGCTCGTGGTGCTGCTGCGCGGCCGGCTGCCGGTCGGTGGCTCGGTGCTGGACTGGGTCGGCTACACCTGGCTGGGCCTGGCCTTCTACCTGTTCCTCGCCACGCTGGCGACCGAGCCGATCCGCCTGCTCGCCCGGCTGGTGCAGCGTCGTCGCCGAACGGATGCCGTGTCCGCGCGGGAGCCGGGTGAGGTCGAGTCCGCACCGAGCACGGTGCTGGTGCCGGACGGGGCACGCCGGACCGACGCGGCTCCTCCCGTTCCGGGCCCGGCACCGAAGGGCGGTGCGGTCCGCGCGGACCGCGGTGTCGTCGACCCGTCCCGCCGGCTGTTCCTGGCCCGCACGCTGGCCGTCGGGGCGGGTGCGGTCGCGGTCGGGACGGCGGGCACCGGCGTCGTCCTGGCCAACTCGGCCCCGGTCGTCCGCCGCGTGCCGATCCGGATCCCGCGGCTGGACCCTGCGCTGGCCGGGCTGCGGATCGTGACCTTCTCCGACGGGCACCTGTCCTCGACCTACGGCGGGCGGCGCTTCGAGCGGCTCGTGGAGACGGTCAACGCCCAGCGCCCCGACGTGGTGGCGATCGTCGGTGACCTGGTCGACGGCGAGGTGAGCGAGCTGCGCGAGGACGCCGCCCCGCTGGCCGATCTGGTCAGCGACCAGGGCGTGTACTTCGTGACCGGGAACCACGAGTACTTCGTCGACACCGGGGAGTGGCTGCGGCACCTGTCCACGCTCGGGGTCGACGTGCTCCGCAACGAGCGGGTCTCGATCGGCCGCGGCGGCGCGACGCTGGACCTCGCCGGCATCGACGACCGGACGGCAGCCGCCTCCGGGCTGCCCGGGCACGGTGCCGACCTGGACGCCGCCCTGGACGGCCGGGACGACGCCGTTCCCGTGGTCCTGATGGCGCACCAGCCGGTGCAGGTGGAGCAGGCGCGGGCCGCGGGGGTGGACCTGCAGCTGTCCGGGCACACCCACGGCGGTCAGCTGTGGCCCTTCGACTACGCCGTCCTGCTGGACCAGCCGGTGGTCGAGGGCTGGTCACAGCAGGGGGACACCCAGCTGTACGTCTCCTCCGGAGCCGGCTACTGGGGGCCGCCGATGCGCGTGGGCGCCCGCCCGGAGGTCACCGTGATCGAGCTGCAGCCGGGCACTCCCACCGCGCCGCCGCGGTGACCTCCGCCGGTCCCCACCCGCGGGGACAGGGCGGTGTGTGGACCCGACCGGCGCGTGCAGACGAGCCGGTCGGCGGCGGCCGTGAGTCCCCCCGCGCCTCGCGGCCGCCGCTCCGCGTTGGTACACAACGGACGTGGCCGTGACGTGTCCGCCGTGGGTGCCACCCGCGCGGACGACCGGGGGCGCGACGGGGGTGGGGCGGTGGTGGACCCTGCGTGGGGCCTGCGGCTGGCGGCCCGGCGGCTGGCCGAGCTGCTGGGTGAGCCGCGGTACCGGCGGCGCTGGCAGGTGCACAGCGTGGTGCGGCGCGGTGAGCTGTCCCGGGCCGCGGTGGCCGCGGTCCTGGCCGAGCACCTGTTCGACGCCGGTGAGGTCGACGACGGCCACCGGTCACGGAGTCTGGAGAACCGCGTCGGCCGCGCACTGAACGGGGACCGGATCTCCGACGCGACCCTCGAGCTCTTCATCCGGGCCTTCGAGCTGACCGACGAGCACGCCGACGAGCTGCGGAGCCTGCGCAGCGGGCGGAGCACCGCCCGGCAGCTGGTCGTCGCCAGCGCACTGGGTGCCGAGGGCCCGATGCCGCCGCGGCCGTGGCGCACCCTGCAGCTGGCCGAGGAGCACCACGTGGGGCCCGACCGGAGCCCCCGGCTGCACCACACCCGGCAGCTGCTGGAGGCCGTCGAGCCGACCGATCGGTACACGTACGCCTTCGACACCGCGCACGCCGCGGTGTCGGTCCTGCAGGGCGGCGACCCGGTCCGGGCGTTCCGGGTGCGGGGCACCCCGATCCACGTGGTCGAGGTGCTGCTGTCCCGGCCGCTGCTGCCCGGGCAGACGACGCACCTGGAGTACCAGACGGTGTTCGCCTACCCCGAGCCCCCGGCGCCGGAGTTCCGGCGCGGGGTCTCCGCCTCGGTCCGCCACCTGGCGATCACCGTGCACTTCGATCCGGCGGCCCGGCCCCGGGAGCTGCTGCGCGGCCGCTGGGCCTCGGTGGAGTCCGAGACGGCCGAGGAGGCCGAGCCGGTCGAGCTGGTCGACGGTCAGGCGTCGTTCGAGCTGGTGCCGCCCGGCCGGTGCGTGCTCGGCTACCGCTGGGAGTGGTGAGGCCGCTACCCGGTGAAGGCGGTGGTCTCACCCAGGCGCGACGGGGGCACGGTCTTCAGCCGCGCCACGGCGTCGGCCAGCGGGACCAGCCCGATCTCGGTGCCCTGCAACGCGACCATCTGCCCCACGTGCCCCTCGTGGGCGGCGATCGTGGCGTGCAGCCCGAAGCGGGTGGCCAGCACCCGGTCGAACGAGGTCGGGGTGCCGCCGCGCTGCACGTGGCCGAGCACCGTCGTCCGCACCTCCTTGCCGGTGCGCCGCTCGAGCTCCTCGCCCAGCTGCTGGGCCACCCCGGTGAACCGCCGGTGCCCGAACTCGTCGAGCCCGCCGTCGCGCAGCGGCATGGTGCCCGGCTTCGGGGTGGCGCCCTCGCTGATCACCCCGATGACGTGCCGGTGGCCCCGCTCGAACCGGGCGGTGACCATCTCGCAGACCTCCTCGATGTCGAAGGGCTGCTCGGGGGTGATCACCAGGTGCGCGCCCGCGGCCATCCCGGAGTTCAGCGCGATCCAGCCGGCGTGTCGACCCATCACCTCGACCAGCAGCACGCGCTGGTGGGACTCGGCGGTGGTGTGCAGCCGGTCGATCATCTCGGTGGCGATGCTCACCGCGGTGTCGAAGCCGAAGGTGAGGTCGGTGCCGTCGATGTCGTTGTCGATCGTCTTCGGGACGCCGACCACCGGCACGCCCTCCGAGGACAGCCACGCCGCGGCGGTGAGCGTGCCCTCGCCGCCGATGGGCACCAGCACGTCGACCCCGTGGGCGTCGAGCACCTCGCGCATCCGGCCCAGCCCGGCGTGCAGCTTCTCCGGCGCCACCCGGGCCGAGCCGAGGATCGTGCCGCCGCGGGTCAGCAGGTTGTGGACCATGGGCCGGTCCAGCGGCATCGCGTCGTCGTCGAGCAGGCCGCGCCAGCCGTTGCGGAAGCCGACCACGTCGCTGCCGTACTGCTTCTCCGCGGTGCGGACCACCGCTCGTAGGACGGCGTTGAGACCGGGGCAGTCTCCGCCGCCGGTCAGGACTCCGATGCGCACGTGCTCTCCTCCGGACGAGGGGGTCGGGCGGGTGAACCGTACGTCATGACGTCTAGACGTCTCATGGTGCAGTACCTTTCTGGGCGTGGCGAGTTCGGAGGCGGGGCCCAAGTACCTCGCCGTGCGCGAGGCGTTGCGGCGACGCGCCTCCGCGCTGCCTGAGCACACCCTCCTCCCTCCCGAGCCGGTGCTGTGCGCCGAGTACGGCGTCAGCCGGATCACGCTGCGCCGGGCGGTCGACGGACTGGTCGCCGACGGGCACCTGATCCGCGAGCAGGGCCGGGGCACGTTCGTCAGCCGGCCGGGGATCCGGCACGAGTACCGCGAGAGCTTCGTGCACCGGATCGCCGGCTTCCACTCGGTGATGACCGAGCAGGGCGCCCAGGTGGGCACCTCGGTGCTGACCCAGCGGGTCGTCCCGGCCGCCCCGCCGATCGCCGTCGAACTGGCGGTCGCCACCGCCGACGACGTCATCGAGCTGGTCCGGCTGCGCAGCGTCGACGGGCTGCCCAACCACGTCGTCCGCAGCTTCCTGCCCGCTGCCCGCTACCCCAAGGCGGCCACCGAGGACTTCAGCCACGGCTCGCTCTACGAGTTCCTGCGCCGGGAGTACTCCGCCGACCTGGCGCACGCCCGGCTCGTCGTCGACGTCGGGACGGCGGCCGCCGACGAGGCCGACGTGCTGGCGGTGACCGCGGGCTCCCCGCTGCTGGTGGTGCGCACCACCGTCCGGGACACGTCCGGTCACCCGCTGGTGCACTCGTTCAGCCGGCTGCGCCCCGACGTCAGCCAGGTCGAGTTCGAGGTCTCCGTCGGCGGTCGCTGAGCCCGGCGGACCCAGGATCAGCGTCGGTCGGGCCCGGACGGCCCGAGCGGCAGCTCCGCCAACTGCAGTCGCTGCTCGCGCAGCAGCACCCGGTCCAGGGCGTGGCCGACCGGCCGGGCCAGGTCGGTGACGACGGCCCGCACCGGCGCGTCCAGCTGCCGGGGCTGCCGCCAGCTGACCAGCAGTGCGGCATCGGAGTGGTGCTGACCGAGCGGCAGGTGGACGGCGAGCACCGGACCTGCACCGGGCAGCTCCCGCAGCCCCGGGAGGGCTCGGACCTCCCCCGGGGTGGCGATCGCCACCAGTTGCCGTTCCCGCATCGCCGCCGCCAGCGGGTGGGCGTCGTCGACCCCGAGGCGTGCGACGGGACCGCTCCGCGAGCCGGCCGTCGCCGACCAGACCTGCAGTTCCGGACACCCCACCTCGGCCACCCCGAGCAGCACGGTGGTGGCGCCCAGCGGGGACCGGACCAGCCGGTCCACCGTGTGCAGCAGGTCGGGGAGCGTCTCCGCCGACAGCAGGGCGGTGCTGAGCCGGGCGACCACACGGGCGCGGTCGGCGTCCGCCTCGGCCAGCACGAACGCGGCCCGCGCCGCCTCCGCAGCGCTCTGGGCAGCGCTGTCGTCCCGGACGGCGACCGCGTGTGCCTCCTGCTCGGCCAGCTCGATCGCCCGGAACCGGAGCTGCCGCGAGCTCTCGTCGGCCATCCGGTGCAGCGTGGCCAGCTCGTCGCCGGTCCAGTCCCGGGGGCGGGTGTCGATGGCGCACAGCACGCCGATGGGCTGCCCGTGCACCCCCCACAGCGGCGTCCCGGCGTAGGCGACGGCATCGAGCTCCTGGACCGAGGGGCCGGTGGCGAACTCGGGGTGCTCCCGGGCGTCGCGCAGCGCCAGCGGGCTGCCGCTGGTGGCCACCCGCTTGCTGATCGAGTGGCTCAGCGGCATCGAGCGGCGGCTGGCCCACGGCTCGGGCAGCCCGAAGGCGCCGGGGAAGACCTGACCGGCCTTGGAGACCAGGACGACCAGTGCCCGGGGGGCGCTCAGCTCCTCGGCCACCGACCGGGCGAGCCGGTCGAAGGCGGCGTCGGGCCGGGCCGGCAGGACGGACCAGGTCGGCAGTTCGTACGCAGCGGTCACCGTGCCCCCTGTTCGTCTGCAGCCTGCCCGGCGACGGCCACCGGGGTGCTCACCGCTCGGGAGCACGACGATGCTGTCAGACTCCAGAGGTCGGTGCCCGGCTCCGATGGGGGACGACGTGGAGCAGTTCCGGGAACAGTGGACGACCGGTGTCCGGGCGGTGATCGCGGACCGGGCGGTGACCAGCGTCTTCCAGCCGATCGTCGAGCTGGACAGCGGTCGGGTGGTCGCCTACGAGGCGCTCGCCCGCGGCCCGGAGGGCCCGTTGAGCGCACCGGACGAGCTGTTCGCCGCCGCGCGCGCCGAGGGCTGCCTCACCGAGCTCGACCAGGCCTGCCGGGCCGCCGCCCTGCGCGGCGCGGTCACGCACGGGCTGCTGGCCCCGTCGACCGTCTTCGTCAACGTCGAGTCCGAGGTGCTGGACGACACCCCGGTGGCCGCCCTGTTCGACGCCGGCGAGCCGGTGCCCGCGGACCTGCGGGTGGTCCTGGAGATCACCGAGCGTGCGCTCGCCGCCCGCCCCGCAGAACTGCTGCGCACCATCGCCCGGGTGCGCGAGTTCGGCTGGGCGATCGCCCTGGACGACGTCGGCGCCGACTCCCTGTCGCTGGCGTTCATGCCGCTGCTGCGCCCGGACGTCGTCAAGCTCGACCTGCGCCTGGTGCAGGAGCGCCCGGGCCCGGCGATCGCCGAGATCATGAACGCGGTCAACGCCTACGCCGAGTCGACCGGGGCGCTGGTGCTGGCCGAGGGCATCGAGAACGGCACGCACCTGACCATGGCCCGGGCGCTGGGCGCGACCCTGGGGCAGGGCTGGCTGTTCGGCCGCCCGGGGCCCGGGGTGGCCCCCGGGGCGCGACCCGGCACGCTCCGGCTGCCCGTCGTCCAGTCCACCGACCCGCGGGGCGAGCTGGTCTCCCCCTTCGCCTGCCTGCCGGCGCGCGCACCGGTCCGGGAGGCGCCCAAGGCGCTGCTGATCGAGCTCAGCAAGCAGCTGGAGCGGCAGGCCATGCGCCTGGGGGAGACCTGCGTGGTCGTCGCCACGTTCCAGGAGGCGCGCCACCTCACGCCGGCCACCCGGCTCCGCTACCGCGACCTGGTCGAGCGGGTCGGGTTCGTCGCCGTCCTCGGTGAGGACCTGCCGGTGGAGCCGATGCCCGGCCTGCGCGGCGCGGATCTGGCGCCCGGTGACCCGGTGCGCGGCGAGTGGGACATCGTGGTGCTCAGCCCGCACTTCAGCGCTGCCCTGCTGGCCCGCGACCTGGGGGACGACGGGCCGGACCTGGAGCGCCGCTTCGCCTTCGCGCTCACCTACGAGCGCGACACCGTCGTCCGGGCCGCCCAGGCCCTGCTCTCCCGGGTCGCGCCGAGCACCGCGCAGCCCGCGTCGGCGACGGACGGCGCGGTGCCCCCGGTGCCCGCCGGCGTGGTCCCGCCGCTGGCCGGCCGGTCGGCCGGCGACCCGGGGGAGGCGCTCCTGCACCGGGCGCTGGCCGCGGTCGGCACCGGCGTCACCGTCGTCGACCTGCGGCTCCCCGACCAGCCGCTGGTCTACGTCAACCCGGCGTTCGAGCGGCTGGCCGGGCAGCCCGCCGCCGAGCTGCTGGGCCGCAACTGCCGCTTCCTGCAGCACCCGGACACCGACGCCGCCGCCGTGGGCCGCATCCGTGCGGCGATCGCGGCCGGTGCCGAGTGCCGGGAGGTGCTGCTCAACCGGCGGACCGACGGCAGCACCTGGTGGAACCAGTGCACGCTCACCCCGGTGACCGACGAGTCCGGCGCCGTCGTCCAGTACATCGGCATCCAGGCCGACGTCACCGACCAGGTGGAGACCGAGCGCGCCCTCCTCACCGAGCGGGACCGGGTGCGGAGCCACGTGGCCCGGATCGCCGAGCTGGACCCGCGGGTCACCGTGCCGGTGCCCCCCGCGGCACCTCACGCCTCGACGGACTCCCCGGGGGCCAGGCGGGTGTAGGGCACCGGCTGGCCGGGGCCGCGCTCACCGAGCAGGCCCGCGACCAGACCCAGGCCGGTGTCGTTGAGCAGGCCGTCGTGCACGGCGAGTGCCCGCTCGGCGCGCAGCTCGCGCAGGTAGTCGATCAGCTCGGCGGTCTTGGACCACGGCGCGTGGGCCGGCAGCAGCACGGTCGGGACGGCCACCTCGGGCACGGTGAGCGCGTCGCCGGGGTGGAAGACCCGGCCCTCGACGAGGAACCCCACGTTGCGCACCCGCGGGAGGTCCGGGTGGATGACGGCGTGCCACTCCCCGTGCACGGTGACCTCGAACCCCGCGGCGGTGACGGCGTCACCGGCCCCGACCACGTGCACCCGCGGGCCCGCACCCGCCAGCTGCTCGGCCACCGCGGAGTTCGTCCACACCTCGAGCGCCGGGTCGGCGTCCAGCGCCGCGCGGACCTTCTCGGGCAGGAAGTGGTCGGGGTGCTGGTGCGTGACCAGCAGGGCCGAGGCGCCGTGCCAGGCGTCGTCCGCGGTGAACGCGCCCGGGTCGACGACCAGCCGTCGGTCGCCGTCGGACAGGACGACACAGGCGTGTCCGTGCTTGGTGAGCTGCACCAGGGCCTCCTCGCAGGCGGTGGGACGTCGTTGCACGGTGCCACGCCACACGTCGGCAGCGGGCGGGGTCCTCCGATGGGGTGAGCCGGCGACGGAGCCACTCTGCCGATGGGCCGGTGCTGCCGACGTCCCAGAGGTGACCACGCAGACGCTCATGTTCGCCGCCGCCCGCAGCCGTGCGCACGGGCCGACCGCCGCGCTGTGGCACGCCGTGGAGGTGCACCGGGCCCCGGCCGACCTGGACGGCGCCTGCGAGCTGAGCGTCTGCGGCACCCTGGCCCGGGTGAGCACCGAGGAGCACTGGCCGGTGCGCGCCGTCGACGTCTGCACCGTCTGCACCGCCGCCAGCTGGTTCCACGTGGAACCGGTCAGCGGCCGGTGAAGACCGCCGGTCGCTTGCCCAGGAACGCCTCGACGGCCTCCCTGTGGTCGGCGGTCCGCCCCAGGTCGGTCTGCAGGCTCGCCTCCAGCGCCAGGGTGTCCGCCAGGCTGTCGGTGGCCGCCGTCGCCAGCACCGTCTTGATCGCCCGGTAGGCCCGGGTCGGCCCGGCGGCGAGCCGGGTGGCGAGCGCGGTCGCCTCGGCGAGCACGTCCGCGGCCGGGACGACGCGGTGCACCAGCCCCCACTCGGCGGCGGTCTCGGCGAGGAACGGCTCGGGCAGCAGCAGCAGCTCCGTGGCGCGTGACCCGCCGACGCAGTGCACCAGCCGCGAGGCCAGCGCCGAGTCGCTGGAGAGCCCGATGCCGGCGAACGCGGTGGTGAACTTCGCGCCGGCGGCCGCGACCCGCAGGTCACCGGCGAGCGCGATCCCCAGCCCCGCGCCGGCACAGGCGCCGTTGACCCCCACCACGAGGGGCACCCGCAGGCCGGCCAGCGCCAGCATCAGCGGGTTGTACTCGGCCTCGACCACCGACAGCGAGGGCTGCGCGTCCGGGCGCTCGGAGCGCAGCTCCTCGACGTGCTCGGCGAGGTCCTGGCCGACGCAGAAGGCACGGCCGCTGCCGGTGAGCAGCACCGCGCGCACCGACTCGTCGGCGGCCACCTCCTGCACGTGGGCGAGCAGCTCGGTGCGCAGCCGGTGGGACAGCGCCGGTCGCTGCAGGGTCAGCGTGGCGACGCCGTCGGCGTCGGAGCGGGTGACGGTGGGCTCGGAGCCGGGTGTGGACATCGTCGTCCTCTCAGTCCTCTGCGTAGTCGTGGAAGCCGCGGCCGGTCTTGCGGCCGAGCTCGCCGGCGGCCACCTTGTCACGCAGCAGCTGCGGTGGGGTGAAGCGCTCGCCCAGGGTGCTGGCCAGGTACTCGGCGATCGCCAGCCGCACGTCCAGGCCGACGAGGTCGGTCGAGCGCAGCGGGCCCATCGGGTGCCGGTAGCCCAGCTCCATCGCGGCGTCGATCGCCGCGGCGTCGGCGACGCCCTCCTCCAGCATCCGGATCGCCTCCAGCCCGAGCAGCACGCCCAGCCGGGACGACGCGAAGCCGGGGGAGTCGCGGACCACCACGTCGGTCTTGCCCAGGGCGCGCACCCAGTCCCGGGCGGCCACCACGACGTCCGCGCCGGTCTCCGGGGCGACGACCACCTCGACCAGCTTCGAGGCCGGCACCGGGTTGAAGAAGTGCAGGCCCAGGAAGCGCGCCGGCCGCTGCAGCGCGGCGGCCAGCTCGGTGACCGAGAGCGAGGAGGTGTTGGTCGCCAGGACGGCGTCAGGCCCCAGCACGGACTCCGCGGCGGTGAGCACGGCGACCTTGAGGTCCGCCCGCTCGGGCACCGCCTCCACGACCAGGCCGGCGTCGCGGGTCAGCTCGGTGGGGGAGTCGACCAGGGTGAGCCGGCCGAGGGCCTCGGCGACCTCGCCGGTGAGCTTGCCGCGCCGGGCGGCCTCCTCGAGCCCGGCCGACACCCGGCCGCGGGCGGCCTCGGCGGCCTCGTCCCCGGCCTCGACCACCTCGACCCGTGCGCCGGCGGCCAGGAACGCCTGGGCGATCCCGGCGCCCATCCGGCCGCCGCCGATCACCCCGACCTGGTGGGGCAGTGCGGTGCTGGTCGCATCGCTGGTCCGGTCGCTGCGCGTCACGGGGTGTCCTGGGGGTGCATCGACAGCTCCTCTGCTGGCGGCGGTCCGGGCGCGGCCCATTCTGCTGCCCGGACGGCGCCAGGGCGCCCGGGGTCGTCCCACCGGTGGACGCGCACGGACCGGCGATGTCGCCGAGCCCGCCGACCCGTCGTCCGGGGCGGCGGCCGACCCGGGGCTCCCCGGCGTGGACTGCCGCGGGGCTGGCGCCCGGTGACCGGTCCGGCGTGCCGTCAGGCGGGGCAGGCGAGGGGCTGCTGCACGCCGTGCCGGGCCAGCACGTCCAGCAGGGCGGTGATGTCCTGGATCGTCCCCGCCGACGCCGGGCCCAGGGGCAGCGCCGCCCACGTCTGCTCCAGGTAGGCGCGGGTGATCGGGTGGCCGGCCGGCAGCTGCCCGGTCAGGCGGTCCCGGGCGACGGCGGTGGCCAGCGCAGGCACGAGTGAGCGACCGTCGGCCCGCTCGCCGTCCGCGGTCAGCTGGACGCCGGTCGCCTCGGCGAGCAGCGCGCGGTCCTCGGCGGTGAGCGCGGCGAGTGCGTTCCGCCGCCAGCGCGCCGGGGCGGCGGCGCGCATCGTGACCGGCCGCAGGGCTCGGGCCGGGGTGGCGGACGTGGACGTGGCACCGATCATCGGACCTGTACTCCTGGTCGTGGGCTTGCGCGAGCGGCCGTCGCGGTCCTCCTCGGCAGCTCCCGGGCCGATCGGCACCGGCTGGCGGCACTTTTCTCGGCCACCTGGCCCACCCGGCTTGCCGCCCGCCCCCGGCAGCGGCGAGGCTGCCCGTCATGTGCTGCGGCGACGACGACGGCGACCGAGGGTGACCCGGGTGGTGATCGCCCCCGACTCGTTCAAGGGCACGCTCGGCGCGGCGGCGGCCGCGGAGGCGCTGGCCGAGGGCTGGCGCCGGGTGCGGCCGCAGGACGAGCTGCTCACCGTCCCGCTCGCCGACGGCGGCGAGGGCACCCTCGAGGCGCTCGGGCACGACCTGCCCGCCGACTGCTGGCGCAGCGCACCGGTGACCGGGCCGGACGGGCGTGCGGTGGACGCGGCCTGGCTGCTCCTCCCGGACGGGACGGCGGTGGTGGAGATGGCCCGGGCTGCCGGGCTGCCGCTGCTGGACCGGCCCGACCCGCTCGGTGCGACGACCCGGGGGCTGGGGCAGCTGCTGGCCGCGGTCGTCACCGACCCGGCCGTGCACCGGGTGATGCTCACCCTGGGCGGCTCGGCGACCACCGACGGCGGCACCGGTGCGCTGACCGCCCTCGGCGCCCGCTTCCTGGACGCCGACGGTGCCGAGCTGCCCCCGGGCGGCGGCGCGCTGTCCCGCCTGGCCCGGGTCGACCTGGCCGGGCTGACCCCGCCGCCGGCCGGCGGCGTGCAGTGCCTGGTCGACGTCACCGCGCCGCTGCTGGGGCCGCTGGGCGCCGCCGGCCAGTTCGGGCCGCAGAAGGGCGCGGACCCCGGGCAGGTGACCGAGCTGGACGCGGGACTGGCCCGGCTGGCCGACCTGCTCGGTGGTGACCGGGAGGCGCCGGGGGCCGGCGCGGCCGGCGGCACCGCCTACGGCTTCGCGGTCTGCTGGGGGGCGGAGTTCGTCAGCGGTGCCCAGGCGGTGGCCGCCGCCGCCGGCCTGGACGAGGCCCTGCGGGGCGCAGCCCTGGTGGTGACCGGCGAGGGGCAGTTCGACGCCCAGTCGCTGCGGGGCAAGGTGGTCGGCGACCTGGTCGACCGGGCACAGGGCGCGGAGGTGCCGGTCGCGGTGGTCGCCGGCCGGGTCGTCGCGGCGGAAGGGCTGCCGGTGTCCCGTGCGCTCTCGCTCACCGAGCTGGCCGGTTCGGTGGCGGCCGCCATGGCCGAGCCGGCGCTCTGGCTGGCGACGGCGGGGGAGCAGCTCGCACGGGAACAGTCCGTCTCGACCTGACGTTGCGGCGGTGGCCGAGAATCCGGTCGTGGGCAGGTTTGCGAACGCCGGTACGGGGCACGGATCTCGTCGGTGTGTCCAGCCGCCAGCGCCGGCCGCCTGGGGGCCGCATTCGATGACGAGGCAGGACGAGGGGACGGCGCACGGTGGTGGAGCCCGCGAGGAAGAGCCTCGGGAACCGCTACGAGCTGGCGACCCTGCTGGCCTCCGGTGGCATGGGCCAGGTCTGGCGCGCGCACGACGAGCTGCTGGGCAGGGCCGTCGCGGTCAAGGTGCTGCGCAGTGAGTACACCGGCGACGAGCTGTTCCTCGCCCGCTTCCGGGCCGAGGCCCACCACGCGGCTGCGCTGAGCCACCCGAACATCGCCGCCGTCTACGACTACGGCGAGGAGCCGGCGGTCGACGGGTCGGGCGAGCACCTGGCCTACCTGGTCATGGAGCTGGTCGAGGGCCAGTCGCTGTCGACCGTGCTGGCCCGGGAGGGGAGCCTGACGCCGGACCGCACGCTCGACGTGCTCCGGCAGACCGCCTCCGCGCTGGCCGCCGCGCATGCGGCCGGCGTGGTCCACCGGGACGTTAAGCCGGGCAACGTGCTGGTCCGCTGGGACGGCACGATCAAGATCACCGACTTCGGCATCGCCTGGTCGGCGGGGAGCGTCCCGCTCACCCAGACCGGCCAGGTGGTCGGCACGGCCTCCTACCTCTCCCCGGAGCAGGCCGCGGGCGCGCACGCCACCCCGGCCAGCGACGTCTACGCCCTCGGCATGGTCGGCTACGAGTGCCTGACCGGCCGGCGCGCCTTCGACGGCGACAACTCGGTGACCATCGCGCTGCGCCACCTCCGCGACCAGCCGGACCCGCTCCCGGCGGAGCTCCCCCAGGGCGTGCGGCGGCTGGTCGAGTGCGCTGTCGTCAAGGACCCCGCCCAGCGCTACCCCGACGGTGCGGCCGTCGTCGCGGCGATCGACGAGGTGCTCGCCGGGCGCGAGCTGCCCGCGGTGCAGCGCACCGACACCCAGAGCTTCTGGCTGCTGCCGGACGCCGCCGCGCTGGCCGGTGCGTCCTCGGCGAGCGAGCCCGCCACCCGCCGTCCCGCCCCGCGGACCGGCGTCGGCCGGCTGCTGGTCCCGCTCGTCGCGCTGCTGGTCGGGGCCGGCCTGGCCGCCGTCGTGCTGCAGGCCCTGGCCCCGACCGGGACGACCCCGATCGCCGCCGCGGTGGAGGTCCCCGGGGAGGTCGTGGCCTCCCCGGCGACCGTGGTCCTGGACGCCGAGGACTACCTGGGCCGCCCGGTCGACGCCGTCCGCGCCCAGCTGGAGGCCCTCGACCTGGTCGTCGAGGCCCAGCCGACGGAGACCGACTCCGCCGAGCCCGGCACGGTCGTCGACGTGGCGCCGCTGGCGACCGAGCTCCGGGCGGGCGAGACGGTGCTGGTCAGCTACGCGGTCGCCCCCAGTGACACCCCGGCGCCGGTCCGGCCGAGCCGGGGGCCGGTCGACGCCGTCGTCCAGCAGCCGGCCCCCGCCCCGACCCCCACACCCACGCCGTCCCCCACCCCGACCGTGACCCCGACGCCCAGCGGGTCGCCGACCAGTGGGAGCGACGAGGACGAGTCGACCGAGGCCGAGCCCACCGAATCCGACGACTCGGAGGAGTCGACCGGGGAGGAGAGCACCGGGGAGGACGACGGCACGGACGAGGACGCCGACGGCGGGGACGACGCCGATGGCGGGGAGGACGCCGACGACACGCCGGACTCCCCCGGCACCGTGGCGCCCACCCTCCCCGCCGGCAACGGCAACGGCAACGGCCCGGGAAACGGCAACGGCCCGGGAAACGCGAACGCGAACGGCAACGGCAACGGCAACGGGAACGGGAACGGGAACGGGAACCCCGGCAGAGGCTGAGCCAGGCAGCCCCCAGGCGGGTCCCGCGCCGGTATGTTCCCGACCACAGGCCCGGTCCGTCGAGGCGGTGGCCGTGGGGGGCGTGAGGGGTCGTGGGCGCGCGCGCGAACGGGCCAGACCACCCGACCGGCACCGAGGGGCCAGCCGGCGGCGCCGGCGCGGGCGGCGGTCAGTCGGCACGGCCGGACGACCCAGCACTGCCCGACGAGCCGGCAGTGCCCGACCACGCGGCTCTGTTCGCCGCGATGCCCACCCCCTACCTGGTGCTCACGCCGGAGCTGGTCATCGCCGACGCCAACCCGGCGTACCTGGCCACCACCGGCCGGACCCGGGACGAGCTGATCGGGCGGCCGGTCTTCGAGGCGTTCCCCGGCAACCCCGACGCGACCGCCACGGACGGCGCGAGCCGCATCCGCGCGTCGCTGGAGCGGGCACGGGACACCTGCCGGCCGCACACCCTGCCGGTCCAGGAGTTCGACATCCCGGACGGGTCCGGCGGCTTCACCAAGCACTTCTGGAGCCTGATCAGCGTCCCGGTGCTGGACGAGGGCGGGCGCTGCCGGCACCTGCTCCAGCGAGCGGAGGACATCACCGACTACGTGCGCCAGCAGGCGATGTCCGACCACCCCAGCGGCCGGGGGCGGCGCTGGCACCGCCGGGTGCTGGAGGTGGAGAGCGACCTGTTCGCCCGCGGCGCGGAGCTGCGCGCTGCCCGGCAGGCCGAGGCCGATGCGGCCCGCCGGCTGGCCGCCCTCTCCGGCGTCGCCCTGGCCCTGGGCCGGGCGGAGACCCTCGACGACCTCGCCCGGGTGGTGAACGAGCGCGGCCTGGTGGCGCTGGGCGCGCACGGCGGCGCGATCGGGGTCTGCGACGGGGAGCACAACCTGCGGCTGGTGCTCACCGACGGGATCGCCCCGGTCGGCGTCGGACCGGACACGGTGCTGTCCCTGGACGCGCCCTACCCCAGCTGCGTCGCAGCCCGCACCGGGGAGCGGGTGCTGTTGCCCGATCGCGCGGCCACCGACCAGTTCTCCCCCCAGCTGGCCCGGCTGGCCGCGGAGACCGGGGTCCAGGCCTGGGCGGCGGTGCCACTGGAGAGCGGATCCCGCCGGATCGGGTCGCTGAGCGTCGGCTGGACACGCCCGGCGGCGCTGGACCAGGGCGACATCGAGCTGCTGCTCGCGCTGGCCGGGCAGTCGGCGCAGGCGCTGGAGCGGATCCGGGCCCGGGCGGACGAGCGTGCCCAGCACGCCGTCGTCGAGGGCATGGCGGAGGCCCTGCAACGCAGCCTGCTCACCGAGCCGCCGGAGACCGAGCACCTGCAGGTCGCCGTGCGGTACCTGCCGGCCGCGTCGCTGGCCCAGGTGGGCGGGGACTGGTACGACGCCTTCCTGCTGGGCGACGGCCGGCTCGCGCTGGTGATCGGTGACGTCACCGGGCACGACCGCCACGCCGCGGCGGCGATGGCCCAGGTCCGCAACGTGCTGCGGGGGGTCGCCCACAGCCGCCGGGACTCCCCGGGGGCGGTGCTCGGCGCGCTGGACCGGGCGCTGGAGGATCTCCAGGTGGCCACTCTCGCCACCGGCGTCCTGGCCACGGTCGAGGAGACCGGGACCGGCGGCCGGCTGTTGCGCTGGAGCAACGCCGGGCACCCGCCACCGCTGCTGATCGACCCCGACGGCACCGTCACCGTGCTGGAGCGGGCGCCGGACCTGCTGCTGGGCGTCGACCCGTCCTCCCCGCGCAGCGACCACGCCCGGCTGCTCGTCCCCGGGTCGACGGTGGTCCTCTACACGGACGGGCTCGTGGAACGACGCGGCGCGGTGCTGGACGACGGCATCGACTGGCTGGTCGACGAGCTCGCCCGATGGGCGCACCTCCCGCTGGAGGAGCTGTGCGACCGGCTGCTCGGGGCGCTCGAGGGGGCGGTGGAGGACGACGTCGCGGTGCTGGCGGTGCGGGTGCGCGGGTAGCGCCCGCGCTCAGCCCGCCGGGCCCCGGGCCGGGACGAGGCGGTGCCCGGCGGCCCGGCAGCCGAGCACCAGGCACACCGCCGCCCCGGCCAGCGCCATCCGGCCGGACGACGCGTCGAGCCCCCCGAGCAGCAGTCCGACCCCGGCGGCGGCGAGCGCTGCAGTGAGCCACCGGTCCTCCCCGCGGCGCAGCCCCATCACGGCCAGGGCCAGGGCGGCGAGGACGGCGACCCGCGCCGGGTGCCCGGCGCCGGACAGCTGCCCGGCCCACGGCAGCCCGAGCGAGGCGAGGGCGAGCGCCGCGGCGCCGAGGAACCAGCCGCGGCCCGGGGTCACTCGGTGCGGCCCGGGGCCAGGGCCACGTGCCCTCCGCGCAGCAAGGCCACCGCGGCGCCCGTGGCGGCCAGGGCCGCGGTGAGCCAGAAGCCACGGTCGCTGACGGCCAGCGGGAGGGCGACCAGCACCCAGAAGGCGGCGAGCGCGATCAGGCCGCCGGCACCGACCCGCCACGCCGTCCGGGCGGATGCGCCACGGCCGGCCAGCGCGGCGACCGAGGGGGCGAGTGCGACCAGGGTGGCGACGGTGGCGAAGGTCGACCAGGTCGGCACGACGTCCCACAGCGACTGGTTGCCGAAGTCGAGGGCCAGCCCCAGCTGGACCAGCGCGATCCCGAGGACGCCGAGTGCGAGGGCCACCAGCTCGGTGCCGGGGCGGCCCGGGGAGCGGACGGCGGCGAGCCGGGAGCGGACCGAGGACGACGAGGAGCCGCCACCCTGCTGCCCCGCGGACGGGCCGCCGGGCGCGGTGCCCGGGGTGGTGGCCGGCCCCGGGACCGGCGGCGGGGTGGGCGCGAACCCGGGGACGACGTCGACCGGACCGGTCCGGTGGGCGCCGGTCGGCGGGTCGTAGGAGGGCTGGTACGGGGGGTGGCTGCCGTGCTCCCCGGCGTCCGGCTGCGGGCCGGCCGTCGGCTCCTCCGGCTCGGCCGTCTGGCGCTGGCTGGGCGGCAGCAGGATCGACTGGGTGCGGGGGTCCTCGGTCGGGCCGGTGACCGCGGGCTCGGTGGCCGGGTGCTCGGTGGTGGCGTGCTGGTCCCCGGCCTGTTCGTCGGCGGGGTCCCGGGTCGCGCCGGTCGGTGCCGACCCCGGCTGCGGCTGCGGTTCGGGGATCGGTGGGTGCGGCTGGCTCACGTGTCCTCCTCGTGGGGTGCGCCGAGGCGCTGGCGGCCGGGTCCCGTCCGGCAGGACGGCGAACAGCGCGCTGGTCACCGTAGCCGCGGAGGGCCGCCGGGATCCTGCCCCCGCGCCGTGGTCCGGCCGCCCGCCTAGGGTCGGTCCCGTGGCAGCGCGCGCGGGCATCCTCGTCACCGGCACCGAGGTGCTCACCGGCCGGGTGGCCGACCGGAACGGGCCGTGGCTGGCCGAGGCGCTGCGCGTCCTGGGTGTCGACGTCGCCGCCGTGGTCGTCGTCGGGGACCGGCCCGAGGACCTGCGGGCCGCCCTGGCCTTCCTGGCCGACGCGGGCACCGACCTGGTGATCACCACCGGCGGGCTGGGTCCCACGGCCGACGACCTGACCGCGGCCCTGGTCGGTGACTTCCAGGGCCGGCCCTCGACGGTCGACCCGGCCCTGGAGCAGCGGATCGCCGACGTGGTCGCCCGGCTCAGTGCCCGCCGCGGCTGGCGGATGGACCCGGCGGCGACCGCGGCCGGGGTCGCCAAGCAGGCGCAGGTCCCGGCGGGGGCCACGGTCCTGGAGCCGGTCGGCACGGCCCCGGGCCTCGTCGTCCCGGTGGCCGACGGTCGGGCCGGGCCCCCGGTGCTGGTGCTGCCCGGGCCGCCGTCGGAGCTGCAGGGCATGTGGCCGGCAGCGCTGGCGGCCGAACCGGTGCGCCGGGCGCTGGCCGGGGCGACCGCGCTGCACCAGTCGACGCTGCGGCTGTGGGGCACGCCGGAGTCCGAGCTGGCGGCCACCCTGCGCCGGGTCGAGGACCAGGTGACCGGCCTGGAGATCACCACCTGCCTGCGGGACGGCGAGCTGGAGATCGTGACCCGGTACGCCCCGGACGCCGAGACGGCGTACCAGCGGCTGGTGCAGGCGCTCACCGCCGACTTCGGCGACACGCTCTTCAGCGACGGGCCGACCGTGGACGAACTGGTCGCCGCCGCGCTGGACGAGCGCGGGTGGACGGTCGGCATCGGCGAGTCGTGCACCGGGGGCCTGCTCACCGCGCGGCTCACCGCCCCGTCGGGCTCGTCGGCCCGGGTGCTCGGTGGGGTGGCGGCCTACGCCGACAGCGCCAAGACCCAGCTGCTGGACGTGCCGGCCGGCACGCTGACCAGCGTCGGTGCGGTCAGCCAGGAGGTCGCCGCCGCGCTCGCCGCCGGCGCCCGGAGCAGGTTCGGCGCCGACGTCGGCGTCGGCGTGACCGGCATCGCCGGCCCGGGTGGCGGCACCGTGGAGAAGCCGGTCGGCACGGTGCACCTCTCCGTCGCCGGCCCGGACGGCGCGCTCGCCCGCTCGCTGACCCTGTTCGGGTCGCGGGAGGCGGTGCGGCAGCGGACGACGACGCTCGCCCTGCACCTGCTGCGTCAGCTCCTGCTCGGCGGCCCGCCGGCCTGACGGACGCTCAGGCCGGGTCGTCCGCCCAGCCGACCACGCGGCTGCGACGCTCGAGGAACAGCACGTCGTGCCAGCTCGCCCGCCCGTCGACGACCCGGCGACCGATCCGTTCGCGGCGGCCGACCACCCGGAACCCGAGCCGCTCGTGCAGGGCGAGGCTGGCCGTGTTGGCCGGGAGGACCGCCGCGCGGATCGTCCAGATGCCGTCGCCCTCGGTCGAGTCGACCAGCGCCTGCAGCAACAGCCGCCCGACACCCTGGCCGGCCGCCTCGGGTGCGACGTAGACCGAGTGGTCGACCACGCCGGCGTAGGCAGCCCGCGGCGACTCGCGGGTGCACGCCACCCAGCCGAGGACCGTGCCGGCGTCGTCCGTGGCCACGTGCCGGTGACCGGGCAGGCGCGAGGCGTCGAAGGCGGCCCAGCTCGGTGGCTCGGTCTCGAAGGTGGCGAGGCCGGTGGCGATGCCGGCGGCGTGGATCGCGCGGACGGCTGGCCAGTCGCCCGCCGTCATCGGGCGGAGGACCGGGGAGGAAGGGGACCCGGACACGCCACGATCCTCGCGCCCGGCCCGGTCGGTGGTCCGCGGGGGTTCCACGTGGAACCGGACCTGCAGCGTCGGCGGGTGGGGCGCATCATGGTCCGGCGCGGATGGACTGGCCTGGGTCACTCTCGGGGGCGGACCCCGGCCATCAGCCCGCCCGGGTGTCGGTCGGCAGCTGGGCGGGCACCCGTCCCCGGTGACCACACTGACCCTGCACGCCACCGGCCCGGTCGAGCCCGACGAGGTCTGGGACCGCTTCGTGCACCCGGCCCGCTGGCCGGAGTGGTCCCCGCAGATCAGCCGGGTGCAGGCCACCGCCCCCCGGATCGCCCCGGGCGTCACCGGCCGGGTGCACGACCCGCTGCGCACCTCCGTCCCGTTCGTCGTCGACGGCGTCTCCGACGCCACGCGGTGGTGGAGCTGGCAGGTCGCCGTCGGCCCGACCCGGCTGCGGCTGACGCACTGGGTGAACCCGGCCCCGGACGGCGGGACGACCACCGGCCTGCGGATCCGCGGCTTCGCGCCCCTCGTGCTCGGCTACGCCCCGCTGGCCCTGCTGGCGATCAAGCGGCTGGTGACCATCACGACCTGAGCGCGGGCGGGCATCTCGTACGGTGCCGGGGTGAGCTGGTCGCGATGCCGTCGTCCCGGCGAGGGAGAGGCCCGGTGACCGGCCGCCGTCGGCGCCGGGCGACCGCTCCGGGCGGCACGCCCAACGCCGTTCCACGACCACCGGACCCGCAGCCGGGCCCCGACCGGCAGACTGAGGCGATGACCGAGATCCTCGACGACGCGACCGGATCGGTGGACGGGCACGACGAGTTCTCGTCCGAGGGGCCGCGCCCGTCGCTGGACCTCCTGGTGTGGGACGCGCCGAACATCGACATGACCCTGGCGAACGTGATCGGCGCACGCCCCACCGCAGCGTCCCGGCCGCGGTTCGACGCGATCGCCGCCTGGTTCGTCGAGGGGGCCGAGGAGTTCGGCGCCGTGCAGCCGCCCGAGGTGGAGGCCTGCGTCTTCGCCAACGTGCCGCCGCAGCACGCCACCTCGCTGCAGCGCTGGGTGGAGGCGTTGCGCAGCTTCGGCTACGCCGTCTTCGCCCGGCCGAAGCTCCAGCCCGACGACGACATCGACCAGTCGATGCTCGACCACATCAGCGTGCGGGCGCACAGCCACCGGCTGCGCCGACTGGTCGTCTTCTCCGGTGACGGCCGGAACTTCGCCGAGCCGCTCGAGGACCTGGCCCGCGCCGGCACCGAGGTGGTCGTCGTCGCGTTCAGCGAGGTCGCCGGTTACGCGATCAGCTCCGAGCTGCTGCAGTTCGTCGACATCGAGGACGTCCCCGGGGCGTTCGTCGAGCCGCTGGACCGCGTGCGGCTGGACGCCCTGCCGACGGACGGCGCCTGGCTGCGCCCGACCAAGAGCCTGCGGGACGCCGCCGGTCTCTTCGCCGCCCGCCGGAGCTGACGGGGGTCGCGCACCCGGCCGGTCAGGCGGCGCGGGTGCTGCCGGCGCCGATCTCGCTAGCGGGCCCCGGCCCGTCCGGGGCGGCAGCGGTGGTGCCCGCGCCTGCGACGTCCTCGCGTCGACCCCGAACGCCGCCGTCGACGGCCTCCGCGGGCGGCGTGGCAGGGTGCGCGACCGGCGCGTCGACGACGCGCGCCCGGGTGTGTGCGTAGCTGGTCACGGCGTAGAGGAAGACGACCACGCCGAGCATCTCGAGCACCTCCTCGGCCGTGGTGGCCAGGACGTAGGCAGCGGACACCGTCGTCCCCCGGTCATCGGCCAACCAGCTGCCCACCATCTCCATGCCGATGGCGCCGCCGACGTAGAGGGTCCCGCCCACCACGATGAGGAGACCGATCGGCGCGGGGAGCGCGCGGAGGAAGCGGATGTAGGCGGCGGCGAAGAGGGCCACCAGCGGGGCGGCCAGCAGCCACCACCCGAAGGTGAAGACCCCGCTCGGGTCCACCACCTCGGCCACCTGGTGGTTGGCCTTCTCGTGCAACCGCAGCAGCTCGTCGACCGCCAGGTAGCAGAACGCCACCGCCAGGATCGACCAGTGCCACCGCCAACGGTCACGGGTGCGGTGCGCCCACACGCCCGTTGCTGCCGCCGCTGCTCCGGCGGCCAGCAGCAGGGCCGAGGAGAACCACGTCGGGAGGTTCGCCTCCCGGTTGACGCTGAGCAGGTCGAGCGCCCCGGACCGCAGCCCGGCGGCCAGCTGCGCGGGTGTGTCGGCGGCGTGGAGGACGGTGAGGTTCAGGACCAGGCTGACGGCGCCCAGCAGGACGGACACCACCGCCAGGACGACGAGCAGGCGGCGCGGTCGGATGGCGGTGAGCATCGTGGTCCCCGGTGTCGACGCCCCGAGCGCAGTGGCGACCCAGGTGTCGTTGCACCGTAGGTCGGTTGACCAACAGTCGACAACCTGGAGGACGTCAGATGAACGACAAGTGACCACGCGGTGCCGATGCGCGACGCAGAAGGGCCGCTGGACCCGTCAGCGCACCGGCCGGCCGGGCTCCGGGTCTGCTCCCGGCTGCGGCTAGCGGCGAGCCAGCCGGCGCACGCCGCCGGTGTAGGGCAGCGAGTAGTGCGCGAAGACGTCGGGCTCCTGCTCGACGGTGAGCTCGCCGTCGGTGTCGATGGACGGCGCGTTCTTGGTGAGGTCCTTGGACACGGTGACCGTGATGTGGTCGGGGGACACGGTGGCGCCGGTCAGCGGCACGAAGGTCAGCTGGCGCCGGCCGATGAAGCCGGTGACGACCGCAGCGAAGAAGGGCTGGTCGGTGGTGGTGTCCACGTAGACCGACTCCAACGTGCCGATCTTGCTCCCGTCCGGGTCGACGACGTTCATGGTGCGCCAGTCACGGATGTTCTCGGCCGGGAACACGGGGTCCTCCTCAGTTCTCGGGACAGTTGCTCCTCCATGCCCGCAGCCACCGCCCCGCAACCGTCCGCCGCACCGCGCCCGGACGTGCACACGGCCGGTCCCGGGTACCTGGGACGGCGTGGCCTGCCAGGAGCTCGTGGTGATGGTCGGGCTGCAGGGGTCGGGCAAGTCCACCTGGGTGGCCGAGCACCTGGCCGGCACGCACGCGGTGGTCAGCAAGGACCACTGGCCGAACGCCCGCCGTCGTGAGGCCCGGCAGCAGCGGGTGGTGGCCGCCCTCCTCGCCGAGGGCGCCAGCGTCGTCGTCGACAACACCTCGCCCTCGCCGGCCGAGCGGGCACCGCTGGTCGCGCTGGCGGCAGCGGCGGGCGTCCGGGCCCGGGCGGTGTTCCTGGACGTGCCGCTGGAGATTTGCCGGGCCCGCAACGAGGCCCGCCAGGGCCGGGCGCGGGTGCCGTTGGTCGGGCTGTACAGCGCGGCCGGGCGGCTCGTCCCACCGAGCACCGCGGAGGGGTTCAGCGAGGTGACGCGCGTCCCCGGTTGACCCCGACGGTCCAGCGGGGCGTGGGGCCGATGTCGTCGCGGGCGGGGAGGAGACCGGTCAGAGACCCGGACCGGAGGAGGAGCGCGGCCGGGGGACCGACGCGGTGGCGAGCCCGGAGGGCAACCGGGCCCAGACGTGCTTGCGGTCGGCCTCGCTGCACCAGCCGTAGTCGACCGACAGCTGGGCGACCATGGGCAGACCCATGCCGCCGTACGCGGGGTCGCGGTCGACCGCCGGGCGCGGCGGGGAGTCGGGCGAACCGTCGGTGAGCACGATCAGCCAGCCGGCCGGGACGGCGACGATCACCGCCACCACCGCACCGCCACCGTGCCGCAGCGCGTTCGAGCTGAGCTCCTCGAAGACCAGCAGCAGGCCCTCGCGGGCGTCCTCGGTGGACCGGGCGGCGAGGGACGGGTGGGCGAGCCGGGCCCGCAGGTCCATCCGGACCCGGGACGCGTCGTGCACCGTCGGGAGCTCCCAGCGCCAGACGTCGCCGTCCTCGTGGGGCACGTCGGCCGAGGGCCAGACCAGTGCACTCACTCTTCGGGCCTCCCGCCGGCCGGTGTCTCCGCGCGACCATGGTGGCGGACGCAGGGGCCCGGCGCAGCACGGGGGGTCACGTCCCGGCTCGGCGCGGTCAGCGCCGCGCCTGCTCCGGGTCGCCCGGGGAGCCGGCCGAGACCCCGGGCATGCCCTGGACGTCCAGCCGCGGGAGCAGCCCGGTCAGCTCCAGCGGACCGGTGACGATCCGGCTGGTGGCGATGACCCCGACGTGCTTGCCGGCGGCCTCGGGGTGCTGGCTGACCCAGACCAGAGCGGTGACGCCGGCCGACCCGAAGAAGGTGACCCCCGACAGGTCGATGGTCAGCAGCCGCTCCGCCCGGCGCAGTGCGGTGAGCAGCGTCTGCTGCAGGAGCGGGTTGCTGGCGGCGTCCAGTTCACCGGACACCGAGGCGACGAGCTGCCCCGGCTCTGGGCCGTCGGCGAGCCGCACCTGGAACGGGGCCTCGTCGGCTGCCGACCTGACCGTGTTGATGGGTCCTCCTCCAGACCAGGACACGTGCGTCGTGTCCGTCCCCGATCGTCTCCTCCGCGGACGTGCTCGCGGAGGAGACCGGCTGACCCCCTCACCCCGATCGGGGCAGGACAGTCCCGCCCGGCCCCCGCGGCGGGGACCGTCATCACTTCGTCATGCGCCTGGGGTCGCCAGCCGGACGACGGGTGTGTCACCGTGTCACACGGCCGAGATGAGGCCGCCGTGCTCGGTACCGCTCGGGCTCGGCGGTGGTGCCCCTCGCTGCTGCGCCGTGCGCGCCGGGGACGCTCGCCCACCAGGTCGCCCGTGTCCTCGCCGGACCGTGTGCGGCACCACGAGGACGACGAACGCCCGGCCGGCCGTGGTCCGGGCGCGGAGAGGGGGCGGGCCGATGTGGGAGTACCTCGTCGACCGGCGCGGGCTGATCGCCTTCCAGGCCTTCCAGCACGTGAGCCTGGTGGTGCAGTGCGTGCTGCTGGCCACCGTGATAGCGATCGGGCTGGCCGTGCTGGCCTACCGCAGCCCACGGCTGACCGGGCTGGCCAACGGGCTCTCCGCGATCGGACTGACCATCCCGTCCTTCGCGCTGCTGGGCATCCTGCTCGCGCCGTTCGGGTTCGGGATCACCCCGGCGGTGCTGGCCGTGACGTTCTACGCGGCCCTGCCGATCCTGCGCAACGCCGTCGTCGGCCTGGCGGGCGTCGACCGTTCGCTGGTGGAGTCGGCCCGCGGCATCGGGATGAGCCGGCTGAGCACGCTGCTGCGGATCGAGCTGCCGCTCGCGTGGCCGGTGATCCTGGCCGGCATCCGGGTCTCCACCCAGATGGTCATGGGCATCGCCGCGATCGCCGCCTACGTGCTCGGCCCCGGCCTGGGCAGCTTCATCTTCTCCGGACTCTCCCGGCTGGGCGGTGCGAACGCACTGAACGCCACGCTCGTCGGGACCATCGCGATCGTCCTGCTGGCCCTCGTCCTGGACGTGGTGCTCGTGCTGGTCGGTCGCCTCACCACCTCGAGGGGCATCCGTGTCTGACACCATCGCCGAGACCACCGGCGACACCGTCGAGCAGCCCGCCGGCGCCGAGCGCCAGGTCAGCGGCGTCTCCATCCGGCTCGAGGGCGTCACCAAGAGCTACCCCGGGCAGGCGAAGCCGGCCGTCGACGCCGTCGACCTGGACATCCCGGCCGGCCAGATGGTCATGTTCGTCGGCCCCTCCGGCTGTGGGAAGACCACGCTGCTGAAGATGCTCAACCGCCTGGTCGAGCCGACCAGCGGCAAGATCTTCCTGGGCGACGAGGACGTCACCGGCCAGGACGCCGACCAGCTGCGCCGCCGGATCGGGTACGTCATCCAGGCCGGCGGCCTCTTCCCGCACATGACCGTGGCCACCAACATCGGCCTGGTCCCCGGGATGCTCAAGTGGGACCGGAAGCGGATCGCCGCCCGGGTCGACGAGCTGCTCGAGCTGGTCGGCCTGGACCCGGAGGTGTACCGCGACCGGTACCCCCGCGAGCTCTCCGGTGGTCAGCAGCAGCGCGTCGGGGTCGCCCGGGCGCTCGCCGCAGACCCGCCCGTCCTGCTGATGGACGAGCCGTTCGGGGCGGTCGACCCGATCACCCGCCAGCGGCTGCAGGACGAGCTGCTGCGCATCCAGGAGGAACTGGGCAAGACGATCGTCTTCGTCACCCACGACTTCGACGAGGCCGTCAAGCTCGGTGACCGGATCGTCGTCTTCGACGTCGGCGCCCGCGTCGTGCAGTACGACACCCCGGAGGCGATCCTCGCCGACCCGGCGGAGGAGTACGTCGCCGACTTCGTCGGCGCCGGCGCGACCCTGAAGCAGCTCACCCTGACCCGGGTCGGGGACGTCGAGCTGATCCACCCCCAGCAGGCCCAGGTCGGCGAGGACGCCGCCGAGGTCGTCCGCCGCGCGTCGGCCGCCGGGGAGAAGTACGTCGTGGTCACCGACCGCCGCGGCCGGCCGATCAGCTGGCCGTCGCTGGCAGAGCTGTCCCGGGTGTCCACCGTGCCCGACACCGTGGACGAGAAGCTCCCGGTGGTCGGGCTGCGCTCCACCCTCAACGACGCACTGGACACGATGCTCGCCGCCAGTCAGGGCGGTGTCGTCGTGACCGGCCGGGACGGCGTCGCCGGCGTCATGGTGGTGGAGACGGTGATGGCCGCGATCCAGCGCACCCGCGACGAGGTGGAGGGATGACGGCGCCCCGCCCCGCGGCCACCGAGGCGTACCCCGACACCGAGATCGACGACGCGCTCGCCCAGACCCAGACGCCGGTCCGCGGCGGCGCCCCGGACGAGGCCCGCGGTGCCTGGCGAGGACTGCTCGTGCAGCCGGTCCTCGTGCTGGCCGGGGTGCTGGCCTTCGTCGTCTGGCGGTCGACCGCCGAGCTCGCCGACACCGAGCAGCGCCAGCTCGGCTGGAGCGTGCTGGGCCGCAGCATCGTCGAGCACCTGCAGCTCACCCTGCTCGCCGCCGTCGTCGTGCTGCTGATCGGCATCCCGCTGGGCGTCCTGCTCACCCGCGGGCCGTTCCGCCGCGCCACGCCGCTGGTGCTCGGTGTGGCCAACACCGGCCAGGCCGCCCCGGCGATCGGGCTGTTCGTGCTGCTGGCCACCTGGCTGGGGTTCGGCTTCCGGTCCGCGGTCGTGGCCCTGGTGCTCTACACCGTGCTGCCGGTGCTGCGGAACACCATGGTGGGGCTGCAGGGCGTCGACGCCCGGCTGGTCGAGGCCGGCCGGGGGATGGGCATGAGCGCGCTCGCCGTCCTGCTGCGGGTGGAGCTGCCGTTGGCCGTGCCGGTCATCCTGGCCGGCGTCCGCACCGCCCTGGTGCTGCTCGTCGGCACCGCCACGCTGGCGACCTTCATCAGCGGCGGCGGCCTGGGCCAGCTGATCACCACCGGCATCAACCTCTCGCTGGACAGCCTGCTGTTCAGCGGGGCCGTCCTCGTCGCCCTGCTGGCGCTGGCCATCGACTGGCTCGGCCGCGTCGTCGAGCACGTCGCCCGACCGAAGGGACTCTGATGCGGACCCGCGCAGCCACCGCACTCTCCGTCGCGGCCGCCACCCTGCTCAGCGGGTGCGGCCTGCAGGCCGCGACGCAGTACACCCCGGCCTCCGCGCCGGCCGAGATCCAGCCGATCGAGGGCGCCGTGGGCGAGGAGATCGTGGTGGGGTCGAAGAACTTCACCGAGCAGCTGATCCTCGGCAAGATCGCCGTGATCGCGCTGCAGACCGCCGGGTTCGACGTCGTCGACCGGACCAACATCCCGGGCTCGGTGCCGGCCCGCCAGGGCATGGTCAACGGCGAGATCGACATGGAGTGGGAGTACACCGGCACCGCGTGGCTCTCCTACCTCGGCGAGAGCGCGCCGATCGTCGACCCGCTGGAGCAGTACGAGGCCGTCCGGGACGCCGAGCTGGCCAACGGCCTGACCTGGCTGCCGCCCGCGGAGGCCAACAACACCTACGCCTTCGCCGTCCGCAGCGAGGCGGTCGACGACCTCGGCGGGATCAGCGCGCTCTCGGAGATCGCCGAGCTGCCCGTGGAGGAGCGCACCTTCTGCGTGGAGAGCGAGTTCGCGAGCCGGAACGACGGGTTCGTGCCGATGCTGGAGACCTACGGCCTCGAGCTCGGCGACCCGCAGGGCGTGCCGCGGGACAACGTCAGCACGCTGGACACCGGTGCGGTCTACGAGGCCACCGACCAGGGCGCGTGCAACTTCGGCGAGGTGTTCACCACCGACGGCCGGATCACGGCGCTGGACCTCACGGTGCTCGAGGACGACCGGGCGTTCTTCCCCAACTACAACATCTCGCCGGTGCTGCTCACCGAGACCTTCGAGGAGCACCCCGAGCTGGCCGACCTGTTCGGGCAGATCACCCCGCTGCTGACCAACGACGTGCTCCAGGAGCTGAACGCCCGGGTCGACGTGGCCGGCGAGCAGCCCGGGGACGTCGCGCTGGAGTGGATGGTCTCCGAGGGGCTCGTCGAGCCGGCCTGATCAGGTCCGCTGGGCCAGCCCGCACAAGCGGCTGACCAGGAACTCCACCGCCGCCTCGCTGTCCACGTCCTCGGCCACCGCCACCGCGGTGGCCGAGGACGACGTCGTCCGGCGGTCCACCAGGGTCTGCCCGCGCCCGGCGCCGTGCCCGGTGTCCACCACGACGTCCCGGCGCACCGTGGTCAGCGTGCCCGGCACGATCGCCTCGGCCAGCGCCAGGGCGTCGTGCACCACCACCCCGTCGACGCCGTAGCTGCTGCGGGCGTGGTCGACGTACTGCTGCAGGATCGCCGCCGCGCGGTCACCCACCGGGCCGGCCGCGGCGAACCGGGCGATGTCCGGGTCGGTGAGCACCGTGGGCAGCGTGACGTCCAGGCCGACCAGCACGGTCGGCAGGCCGGCACCGAACACCGCTGCGGCGGCCTCCGGGTCGGCCCACACGTTGAACTCCGCGGCCGCGGTCACGTTGCCGCCGCGGGTCGCCGAGCCGCCCATCACCACCAGCCGGCCGATCCGCGCCGCCGCCTCGGGGTACACGCCCAGCAGCAGCGCGATGTTGGTCAGCGGGCCGATGGCGGCCACGGTGACCGGCTGCTCGCTGGCCAGCAGCAGCTCGGCCAGCGCCACCACCGCGGGCCGGGGGTCGACCGCGGCCGGGGACGGCGGCAGCACGACGCCGCCCAGGCCGGCTTCCCCGTGCACGTGCCCCGCCCGCTGTGGCTGGGGGAAGACCAGCGAGGTGCGGGCACCGGCGGCGACCGGCACGTCCGACCGTCCCGCCAGGTGCAGCACCCGCAGCGCGTTCTCGGTCGTCTCGGCCAGGCCGACGTTGCCGTGCACCGTCGTCACCAGCTGCAGGTCGACCTCGGGACTGGCCAGCGCGAGCAGCACGGCCAGTGCGTCGTCGATGCCCGGGTCGGTGTCGATCACCAGGGGGGTGCGCATCCGCCCATCCCACCAGACCGGCCCGACACGCCGGTGCGCCGGATCGGCGCCCGAGGTCATCGACCGGTGATGACGCCGCTGACCTGGCCTTTCGCCCGAGGTTGTCGACTAGTGCCCGGGTCCAGAGGCGGGTCATCGACTGCTGCGGAGGGGTCCGGCAACGGTTGGGTCACGCGGTCGGGAGGGGGTGCCCAGAACGGGGGTCCGGGGGCTCGGTCATCCGTAACTTCTTCCTTGCCCGCGGCCCCTTCCCCGGCCGCGGCGACTACTTCCCCGGGAGGGCAGCAATGGCGATCCAGCTGGCACCGGTCCGGTCGACCGCCCTGCCCGCCCCCCGGGACACCGGGCGGCTCGGGCTGTTCGGCACCGACACCCCGGCGCCCAACACCACCGACCTGGCGTTCGGCCTGGCGGTCGGGCTGGCGTGCGGCGTGCTGGGCATGCGCCCCAACCCGCTGGCGGACGACGACGTCCCGGTGCGCCCGGCCCGCTCCCGGCGTCGCCAGCTCGCCCGCCGCGCCGCCGGCTGGGGCGCCGGCGAGGACGGTGCGCACCTGGCCTGGCGCCCGACCCCGCTGCCGGTCTACCGGCTGACCGACGGGCCGGCCCCGTCCGTGTGGCGTGCGGCGCCCGCGTCCCCGGTCGCCCCGACGGTGCGGACCCACCCCGTCCCGTCCCCGCCGCCGGCCGTGGACCACGACCTCGATGCCGCGATCGAGTTCGCCACCGACTTCTCCGTCGACCTGCTCACCACGCCCGTGCGGCTGGCTGCGCCGGCGCCGCGGCTGACCGCCCCGGTGCGGCAGCTGCTCAGCCGGCTGCGGGGCGTGCGCCGGCGGGCGGCGGGCTGGGGCAGCGGCCCGAACGGTGCCTCGCTCAGCTGGGGGCGTCCGGTCCTGCCCCCGGCGCACCAGCTGACCCTGGCGGCGCTCCCCACGTCCGAGCCGCGGCCGTCCCGGGTGGTCGTGCCCACGCCGCGGCAGCCGGTCGACCTCCGGCCCGCCGACGTCGACCTGCGGCACCGTGCGCCGGAGGACGACGACGACCCGCCGATGCGGGAGCTGCCCAGCACCCCCACCGCACCGCCGCAGCCCCGCAGCGCGGTGACAGAGCCCCGCAGCGCGGCGACGGAGCCGCCGCGACCCAGCGCGAACCGGCCACCCCTCTCTAGGGTGGCTGGGTGTTCACCACGCGGCCGGAGCTCGCCGGCACCTTCGGGATGGTCGCCTCGACGCACTGGCTCGCCAGCGCCGCGGGCATGGCGACCCTCGAGGCCGGTGGGAACGCGTTCGATGCCGCGGTCGCTGCGGGCTTCACCCTGCAGGTGGTCGAGCCGCACCTCAACGGCCCGGGGGGCGAGGTCCCGATCCTCTTCGCCCGGAGCCCGCGGGCAGCCTCCGGCGCGGGGGTCCCCGTGGTGCTGTCCGGTCAGGGGGTCGCCCCCGCCGGCGCCACGATCGACGCCTTCGGGGACCTCGGTCTCGACCTGATCCCAGGCACCGGTCTCCTCGCCGCCACCGTGCCCGGCGCCCTCGGCGCCTGGCTGACCCTCCTGCGCGACCACGGCACCCTGCCGCTGGACGCCGTCCTCCGCTTCGCCATCGAGTACGCCGAGCACGGCCACCCGGTCCACCCCCGGGTCGCCGCGACCGTCGCCTCGGTCTCCGAGCACTTCCGCACCCACTGGCCGACCTCGGCCGCCACCTGGCTCGCCCCCGACGGAGCACCCCCCACCGCCGGCCGCCTGTTCCGCAACCCGGTCCTCGCCTCGACCTACCGCCGACTGCTCGACGCAGCGCGCGGACCCTCCCGAGAGGCGCAGATCGACGCGGCACTGGCGTCCTGGTACACGGGGTTCGTCGCCGAGGCGATCGACGAGTTCTCCCGGTCCCCGGTGATGGACGACTCCGGTCGTGCCCACCGCGGTCTCCTCACCGGTGAGGACCTGGCCAGCTGGGCCCCGAGGTACGAGCCGCCGGTCACCCTCGACTGGCAGGGGTGGACGCTCGCGAAGGCCGGGCCGTGGTCCCAGGGCCCGGCGCTGCTCCAGGCGCTCGCGATGCTGGACGGCCACCCGGCGGCAGGAGCCGGGGCCGGGTACGCATCGGGCACCGCCGATGCCGACCTGGTCCACGTCAGCGCGGAGGCGGTGAAGCTGGCGATGGCCGATCGGGAGGCCTGGTACGGGGACACGGCCGAGGCACCCGTGGACGACCTGCTCTCCACGAGCTACACCGAGCAGCGGCGGGCGCTGATCAGCGACCGGGCCAGCACCGAGCTGCGGCCCGGCTCGCCAGGGGGGCGCCCGCCCCGGCTCCCCGCGTTCGTCACCGACGCCGCCGCCGGCGTGCGGGTCGACCGCGGCACGATCGCCGGGGTCGGGGAGCCCACCGTCGACACTCGCGGCACCACCCGGGGCGACACCTGCCACGTCGACGTCGTCGACCGGTGGGGCAACCTCGTCTCGGCCACCCCCTCCGGCGGCTGGCTGCAGAGCTCGCCGGTCATCCCCTCGCTGGGCTTCGCGCTGGGCACCCGGGCGCAGATGTTCTGGCTGGAGCCCGGGCTCCCCAACTCGCTGCAGCCGGGCAAGCGGCCGCGCACCACGCTCACCCCGTCGCTGGCGCTGCGCGGCGGCGTGCCGACCCTGGCCTTCGGCACCCCCGGCGGTGACCAGCAGGAGCAGTGGCAGCTGTGCTTCTGGCTGGCCCACGTGCTCGGCGGGCTGGACCTGCAGGCGGCCATCGACGCGCCGGCCTGGCACACCACCAGCTTCCCGTCGTCGTTCTACCCGCGTGAGATGTCACCGGGCGAGCTCGTGGTGGAGTCCCGGCTCGGCGACGACACCATCGCCGAGCTGCGCCGTCGCGGCCACGCGGTCACGGTGTCCGACCCCTGGTCGCTGGGCCGGCTGTCGGCGGTGTCGGTCGACCCGGAGACCGGCGTGCTGCGGGCCGGGGCGAACCCGCGAGGCATGCAGGGCTACGCCGTCGGTCGCTGAGCTGTCGGTCGCCGGGCGTCGATCGGGCTCAGCTGGGCGCCTCCTCCTCGGCCAGCTCCTCGGGCACCACCGCGGCCAGGCAGCGCCGGATCGCCAGGGCGATGCTGCTGGCGGCGAACAGGTCGTCATCGGTGTGCCGTCGGGCGCGCCGCAACTGGTCCTCGAGGGCGTGCAGTTCGTCGTAGGCGGCGCGGGTGACGTCTGGCTCGGCGGTCGGGCCGTCCACCGAGTGCAGCACCTCGGCCAGCCCGGCCAGCGCCGAGGCCGCGGGCGGCCGCAGCGCCGGGCCGAGCGCCACGTGGGAGAGGTCGGCGGTCTCGGTCTCCGCGATCAGCTGGGTGAGGTCCTCCACCATCAGCGTCAGGCGTTCCAGCGCCCGGGCCTGGGCGTACTGCCGATCGGCGTCCTGCTGGTGCCGCCGGGCCCGGAGGTTGCCCCGGCGGGCCTCGTCGGTCTGCTGGACCGCTGCGCGGGTCTGCGCCAGCACCGGGTCGATGGTGTGGATCCGCTCGCGCCACTCGTCCTCGGTGGGCGGGTGTTCCTGCTGCAGGCCCTCGGCGAGGTCCTCCAGCTGGGTGGCCAGCAGGTCGCGCAGCCGGCCGAGCTCGGTCTGCGAGGGCGCCAGCGGCAGCGGCGGGAAGAGCGCCAGGACGGCCGTGCCGATCAGCGCACCGAAGAACGTGAGCCCGGCGTAGCCCACCACGTAGTCCAGCGGGTCGCCGCCGCCGATGATCAGCACGAAGAGCGCCGAGGTCGGCACCCAGCTGCCGGAGCCGCCCAGCCGGTGCCAGCCGGCGAGCAGCACCCCGATGGTCACCACGATGGCGACCCTGGCCACGATCGGGACGGGCAGCGCGTCGGCGGCCAGCGCCACCGCCGCCCCGATCGCGATGGCGGAGATCGACTGCGCGGCCGACCGGGCCGAGCCGGCCAGGGTGGTGGAGATGGCGATCACCGCCCCGAACGGCGCGTAGTAGGGGTACTCCTGCGCCGGGCCCGGCAGCAGGCGGGCGAGCGCCCAGGCGATCGTCGCCGCGATCGCGGCCCGCACGGCCAGGCCGATCTGCGGGTGCCGGGCCCAGCTGCGGTGCAGGGCACCGGCCCAGGAACGTGGGTGGAACGAGCGTGGCCGGCCGACCTGCTGCCGGGGGCGGGCGGTTCCGTCCATCCGGTCATCGTCCCCCGTGGGCAGTGGCGGCGCCCGGGATGGCCCTGTGCACCGCGCCGGTGCCACGAGGCATGATCAGTTCCGGTACGCAGCGGTGGAGACTCCCGCCGGCGGGCGTACGGAGCGGGGGCGGGTAGGCGATGTCGGTGCACCACCCCGATCCCGTGGCGCCGGTGGCCGGTCCCCTGCTGCAGCGGCTGACCGATCTGGCCGTCCGCTTGCTCGGGCCGGACGTCGCCCAGCTCTCGTTGGTCGGCGCGGTGCAGACGGCGGCCGTCGTCAGCGGTCCGGGTGCCGGCCCGGCGGGTGCCGAGCTGCCGCTGGCGGAGTCGCTGTGCGCCGTGACCGTGCAGGCGGGGGAGCCCCTCGTCGTCCGGGACGTGGCGCACGACCCCCGGATCGCTGGCCGGTCGGCGGCCGCCTCCGGTGCGGTCGGGGCCTACCTCGGGGTGCCGCTGGAGGGCCTGGCAGCCGCCCTGTGCGTCTTCGGGGCTGCGCCACGGGACTGGACCGACCGGGACGTCGCCGTGCTGGAGATGCTCGCCGAGTGCGCCTCGAGCGAGCTCCGGCTGGCCGGCGTCAGCGCGGAGTCGGAGGCCTCCGGGTGGCGGTGGGCGCTGGCGATCGACGCCGCCGAGCTCGGCAGCTTCGACTGGGACGCCGTCGCCGACCGGCTGATCTGGGACGACCGGCTGCTCGCCCTCTACGGCTGGGACCGCGCGGACTTCCCCGGCACGCTCGACGCCCTGATCGAGCGGCTGCACCCGCACGACCGGGAGGGCGTCGTCGCGACCATCAACACGGCGCTGGCGACCGGGGACGGCTTCGACCAGGAGCACCGCGTCCAGCCGCCCCGTGGCGAGGTCCGCTGGGTGCGTGCCCGCGGCCGCGCCGTCCTGGACGACGCGGGGACGGCGGTCCGGATCGTGGGGGTCGCGCACGACTCCACCGACCAGCGGCGGGCCGAGGCGCAGGTCTCCCGGGTGCTGGAGTCGATGCCGGCGGCCTTCTTCTCCCTCGGCCGGGACTGGTCCTTCACCTACGTCAACGCCGAGGCGGAGCGGCTGCTGGGCAACGGCCGGGCGGAGCTGCTGGGCGGCGACCTCTGGGAGCTCTTCCCGGCCGCGGCGGGCAGCGACTTCGAGCGGCACTACCGGCACGCGATGGACAGCGGTGAGCCGGCGCTGTTCCAGGCGTGGTACCCGCCGCCGCTGGACAGCTGGTACGAGGTGCGGGCCTGGCCCAGCGACGAGGGGCTGTCGGTGTACTTCCTCGACGTCACCGAGCGTCACCGCGCCGAGGAGGCCACCCGCCGGGACGCCGAGCGTCTCGCGCTGGTCGCCCGGGTGTCGGACGTCCTCTCCGCCGCGCTCGTGGACCGGCGGGGGGCGCACGGTGCCCTGCAGGAACTGGTGCAGGCCGTCGTGCCCGACCTGGCCGACTGGGCGATCGTCAGCCTGGTCGAGGAGGACGGCCGGCTGCACGACGTGGCCAGCTGGCACCGGGACCCGGCCGCCCGCCCGGTCGCGGCCACGTACGCCCGGCTCCGGCTGGCGGCGCTCACCAGCACCGCCCCGATCGTCGACGCCCTGGCGACCGGCGAGATCACCGTCGTCCCGGACATGGCGGCCGCCGTGGGGAACGGGCTGCCGGCGGGCGAGGTCCGGGAGGCCTACTGGGTGCTGGACCCGGGGACCGCGGTGGCGCTCGCGCTGGTCGCCCGCGGGCAGGTGCTCGGGGCGATGACCCTCTACCGCGACCGGGGCCGGGCCCCGATGGACGCCCGGGAGCACGAGCTGCTGCGGGAGGTCGCCGACCGGGTGGCGGTCGCGCTGGACGGTGCGGCGCTGCAGGAGCAGCAGCGACGGATGGCCGAGGAGCTGCAGCGGAGCCTGCTCACCGACCCGCCGGAGTCCGACCACTGCCAGATCGCCGTGCGCTACGTGCCCGCCGTCCAGGCCGCCCAGGTGGGTGGCGACTGGTACGACGCCTTCCGCCAGCCCGGCGGGGCGACGGTGGTGGCCATCGGGGACGTCGTCGGCCACGACACGGTCGCCGCCGCGGCCATGGGGCAGTTGCGCAGCCTGCTGCGCGGCATCGCCTACAGCGGCGGTGCTGGGCCGGCCGGGGTGCTCACGGACCTCGACCGGGCGATGGAGGGGCTGCAGGTGCGTGCGCTGGCCACCGCGGCCGTGGCCCGGCTGGAGCGGGAGGAGGTCGACCGGGATCGTGGGGAGACCCGGCTCCGCTGGTCCAACGCTGGCCACCCGCCGCTGCTGGTGCTCACCCCCGGCGGGCGGGTGGAGGTGCTGGCCACGGACCGGGCGGACCTCATGCTCGGGGTCGACCCGGCCACCTCCCGGCGGGAGCAGGTGACCGTGCTGGAGCACGGGTCGACCGTGCTGCTGTACACCGACGGCCTGGTCGAGGGCCCCGACCTGCCGCTGGACGAGGGCGTCGCCCGGCTGGTCGGCCTGCTCGCCGAGCTGGGGGAGCTGCCGCTGGAGCAGCTGCTGGACCAGATCGTCGTCCGGCTGCGCCCGCAGGGGTCCGAGGACGACGTCGCGCTGGTCGCCGTCCGGCTCTACCGGGAGGACGCGCCCGGTCCGTTCGGGGTCGGGCCGGACGGGTGGTCGCCGGGGCGCTGAGCGGGCTCAGCGGCGGGGGAGCAGCGCCCAGACGCTCTTCTGGCCGCCGGTGAGGTGCCAACCGTGGGCGTCGGCCATCTCGGCGATCAGGTAGAGGCCGAGCCCGCCCTGGCTGGGGTCGCGGCCGATCGCCGGCTGCGGAGGGCGCTGGGCCGCGGAGTCGCGCACCTCGATCAACCAGGCGTGCGGCGTCCGTTGGACCCGGGCCTGCACGCCGCCGCCCCCGTGCCGGAGGGCGTTGGAGGCCATCTCGTCGAAGGCGAGGACGACGGCCTCGTCGAGCTCGGTCGCCTCGCGGTCGCCGCGGGACTCCTCGGCCAGCCCGCGGCGCAGCTGGGCGCGCACCCGGGGGAGCTCCGCCACGCTGCTCAGCGCCCAGTGCCAGCCGGCCTCGGCGGGCGGCGGAGGGGACGACGGCCACGCAAGGCTGGTGCGCTCGCCCGTCACCCGGTCTCCTCGCTGTCTGGCCGCCTGTCTGCACGGCGAACCCCTGTCTTGTCTCGGCAGGGGCAGGTCTAATCATGAACCCGATGTGATGCCCACCTCACCGGTCGGGGGTGGGTCCCGCCAGTCGACCGGCGCGTCGCCCTCAGCCGGTGAGTGCGGCCAGGTGGTCCCGCACGGACGACGGGTCGCGCATCACCCCGCCCATCACCGCCACGCCCCGAGCACCGGCGGCGAGGCAGCCGGCGACGTCCTCGGGGCCGATGCCGCCCAGCGCGTAGACCGGCGGCCCGTGCGGGACGAGCTCCGCCAGGCCGGTCAGCCCGAGCGCCGGGCCGTGGCCGGGCTTGGAGGCGGTCAGGAACACCGGGGACAGGAAGGCGTGGTCGCAGCCCTCGGCCCGGGCCCGGGCGAGTTCGACGGCGGTGTGGCAGGAGCGCCCGAGCCAGCCGGGGCGCGGCGTCGGCAGGGGGTCGGCCGCCGACAGGTGGACGGCGGCCCGTCCTGCGCTGCCGGCGGCGCCCGCCCACACCAGGACGCCGCCCACCGGGGCCAGCAGGGCCTGCAGCTCGGTGGCGAGGCGCGCCCGTTCGGCGAGCGGGAGGTCCTTCTCCCGCAGCACCACCGCCCGGGCGCCGGCGTCGACGGCGGTGGCCACGGTGGCGGTCAGGCTGCCCCGGCACTGCGTGCGGTCGGTGAGCACGAGCAGCCGCGGCAGGCTCACAGCTCGGGCAGCCCCTGCATCGACGTGGAGGCCTCGGCCAGCCAGCGGCGCGGGATCCGGCCCGCCCCGTGGGCCAGCCGGCCGCCCTCGACGGCCTGCCGCATCGCCAGCGCCATCTGCACCGGCTCCCGCGCCCGGGTCACCGCCGAGGCGAGCAGCACCGCGTCGCAGCCCAGCTCCATCGCCAGCGCGGCGTCCGAGGCGGTGCCGATGCCGGCGTCCAGCACCACCGGCACGCTGACCTCCTCCCGGAGCAGGGCGATGTTGTACGGGTTGCGGATGCCCAGACCGCTGCCGATAGGTGAGCCCAGCGGCATGACGGCGGCGCAGCCGACGTCGGCCAGCCGCCGGCCGAGGATCGGGTCGTCGGTGGTGTAGGCGAGCACGGTGAAGCCGTCGGCGACCAGTTGCTCGGCGGCGTCCATCAGCTCGACGGCGTCGGGCAGCAGCGTGCGGTCGTCGCCGATGACCTCCAGCTTGACCCAGTCGGTCTCGAACGCCTCCCGGGAGAGCTGGGCGGTCAGCACCGCCTCCCGGGCGGTCTGGCAGCCGGCGGTGTTGGGCAGCAGCCGCACCCCGCAGCGGCTCAGCACCTCCAGCATCGCGCTGCCCGCGGCCGCCTCCACCCGGCGCAGCGCCACGGTCACCAGCTGGGTGCCCGAGCTGCGGACCACCCGCTCCAGCACGTCCAGGCTGGGCAGGCCACCGGTGCCCAGGATCAGCCGGGAGGTGAACGTCTCCCCGCCCAGGGTGAACGGGTCGGTGGCCTCCTCCTGCTCGAGTGCGGGAGCCAGTTCCTCGGTCAGTTCGCGGTCCTTCTGCATCTCAACCTCCTGCCGTGGGGGCGAGCACCTCGAGGCGGTCGCCGGGGGCGAGCTCGGTCGTCGCCCAGCTGCTGCGCGGGACGACGTCGCCGTTGCGCGCGACCGCGACCCGGTCGTGCCCGCTGGTGCGCTGCTCGACGAGCGCGGCGACGGTCGTGCCGTCGGCCAGCTCGACCGGGCTGCCGTTGACGGTCAGCGAGATGGTCATCGGTGCGGGAACCTCTCGACGGTGAACGGGGCGGCCAGCTCGGGCAGCTCCCCGGTGACCAGCAGCTCGGCGAGGAGGTCGCCGGTGACCGGGGTGAGCAGGACGCCGTTGCGGTGGTGGCCGGTGGCCAGCACCAGGCCGGGGAGCCCGCTGGGGCCCAGCAGCGGGGCGTTGTCGGCGGTGCCGGGCCGCCAGCGGGCGAGGGTCTCGAGCAGCTCCAGCTCGGTCACCCCGGGCACGACCTCGATCGCGTCGTGCAGCAGGTCGTGCACCCCGCCGGCGGTGACCGTGGCGTCGAAGCCGCGGTCCTCGGTGGTCGCCCCGACGATCAGCCCGTCCTCGCCGTACGGCACCAGGTAGACCTGCCGGCTGCGGACAAGGGCACGGACGGTGCCGGTGAGCAGCCCGGCCGCGCCGGCCATCCGCAGGATCTGCCCCTTCACCGGCCGGACCGGCAGCGGCGGCACCCCGGGGAGGGTGCCGCTGTGCGCGCCCAGGGCGAGGACGACGTTGCCAGCGGACAGCACCGAGCCGTCGGTCAGCTGCAGCCCGGTGGCCCGCCCGCCGGCGACCTGAACGCCGGCCACCCGGTCCCGGACGGACCGCACCCCGGCTGCCTCGGCGGCCGCGGTCAGCGCCCGGTGCAGCGCCCGGCCGTCGACCGAGTGGTCGCCCTCGACGGCGAGCCCACCGCGCAGCCGCGGGGTCAGCGCGGGTTCGCGGCGGCGGGTCTCCCGCGGGGTCAGCCGCTCGACGGCGAGCCCCAGCTCCTGCTGGTAGCCGTGCAGCGCGTCCAGCGCCCGGACGTCGTCGGCGTCGAAGCCGACCACCACGGTGCCCGCGGTGCGCAGCCCGACCGGCAGGCCGCCGGCCGCCTCGACCTCGGCGGCGAACGCCGGGTAGCGCTGCAGCGAGGCCAGGCACAGCCGGAGCAGCGCCTGTTCGCCGTAGGCTGCCTCGGTGACCGGCGCCAGCATCCCGGCGGCGGCGGCCGACGCGCCCGTGCCCGGGGCGTCGTCGACGACGGTGACCGACAGGCCGCGCTGCGCCGCCCGCCAGGCCACCGACAGCCCGATCAGCCCGCCCCCGGCCACCGCCACGTCGATCACCGGGGCTCCTCCAGTGCCCGCAGCAGCTCCGCCGTCGCGGCACCGGGGTCGGCGGCGGCGGTGACCGCGCCGACCACCGCGACCCCGGCGGCACCGGCGGCCAGCAGCTGCCCGACCCGTGCGGCGGTGACCCCGCCGATGGCGATCACCGGCACCGGCACCGCGGTCGCCACGGCAGCGATCCCGGCGAGCCCGATCGGGGCGGGGAGCCCGGTCTTGGTGGTGGTGGCGAAGGCCGGGCCGACCCCCAGGTAGTCCGCGCCCTCGGCCACCAGCTGCCGGGCCCGCTGCGGGTCGCGGGCCGTGCCGCCGAGCAGGTGCCCCGGTCCGGCGACCCGCCGGGCGGCGGCGAGCGGGAGGTCGTCGGCGCCCAGGTGCGTCCCGTCGGCGCCGACGGCCAGGGCCACGTCGACCCGGTCGTTGACCAGGACGGTGGTGCGGGCGGGCCGGCAGAGCTGCACGACCGCGTGGGCGAAGTCGTGCAGCACCCGGTCGCTGCAGCCCTTGGCCCGCACCTGCACCACCGGCGCCCCGGCGGCCACCGCGGCCGCGACCACGGCGAGCGCACCGGGGCCGCCGTCGGCGTCGGTGAGCACGTGCAGCCGGCCCAGCGACCCGGTCATGCCCGCTGCCGCCCGCGGCGGGCGTCGAGCAGCGCGACCACCGCGGTGAGGGACGCCGCGACGGCCAGGCTGACCAGCGAGGCCGACCAGCCGTTGGCCGGGTCGATGCCGAGGTCGGTCTGGCGTGCGGCCCACCAGGAGGTCCAGCCGGCGCCGACGCCGGAGAAGAAGGTCGGCAGGGTCAGCTGGTAGGCGATGAACCCGGCCAGCCAGGGCAGCAGGTAGACCAGCCGGGCCGGGGCGGTGTCCGAGGTGTCCCACCGGCCGGGGGCGCGCAGCGCGTAGGCGACCAGGAAGACGCCGATCAGCGGCACGAAGACCGCGCCGATCAGGAAGAGGAAGGGCTCGTAGGCGACGATGTCGAAGCTCAGCGCGAGCACGGTGGCGGTGGCGCCGACGCCCAGCGCGAGCAGCCGGCGGTCCAGCCGGGCCACCACGTTCTGCGCCGACACGGCGGTGGAGTAGACGTTCGCGAACGCCTCGTCGAGCTCGACCGTGACGAGCACCAGCACCGCCAGCGCGCCCAGCGGCACGGCGAGCAGCGCGTCGATGACGTCGAGGCCGGAGCTGCCGTAGGCGGCCAGCGCCAGCACGCCGAGGGTGAACATCGCGACGGTGGCCAGCCCGTAGCCCAGGGCGGTGCTCGTGCCGGCGACCCGGCCGCTGCGCACATGCCGGGTGTAGTCGGCGGCGAGCGGGAACCAGGAGATCGGCAGGGCGATGACGATGTCGGTCGCCGTCCAGAACGACGCGGCGCCGCCGGCGTCCAGCGGCGCGAGCGGCTCGGAGAGCACCTCGACGAACAGGTAGACGATCGCGGCCAGCGCCGCCCACACCGCGTAGCGGGAGAGCACCCGGACCACGCCGAGGGGCCGCAGCGCCATCGCGGTGGCGAGCACCCCGGCGAGCAGCACGAACGGCCAGCGTGGCGCGTCCAGCACCCGGGACGCCGCCTCGGCGATGATCACGATCTCGAAGGTGGCCCAGCCGATGCACTGCACCAGGTTCAGCGCGGTGGGCAGGTACGAGGCCCGCCGGCCGAGCAGGCCGCGCAGCAGCACCATCCCCGGCACCCCCTCGCGGGCGCCCGCCGCGGCGGCCAGCCCCAGCAGCGAGGCGCCGATCAGGGCACCCACCACTATCGCGCCGAGCGTGACCGACAGCGGCCGCCCGGGCAGGACGACGTAGACGGCGGCCACCGGCAGCAGCAGGCTGATGCCCAGGTTGCCCCACAGGCCCGCGGACTCCCGGAAGCCCAGCGTGCGGGCCGCCGGCTCGGTGAGGGTGAGCGGTGCGTCCGCACCGGATGTGGTCGTGCCGACGGTTCCAGATGTGCTCATCACGGGCTCCCTACGCCGGCATTACCCGGTCAGGTTCCAGCGGTCGGCGGCGCGTCAGCCGCCCTCTCAGCCCGGTCCTCCGAGCTCCCGCACATGGCTCGACGCCATGACGGGGCCCACCATAGCCACCTCGTAGAGTCCGCGCCGTGCCGGTCGCCGAGCTGCTTCGACGTCATCCCGAGAGCTGGCGCGCGGCCACCGCGCACCCGTTCCTGATCGCGGTGCGCGACGGGTCCCTGCCCGCCGGCGCCTTCGACACCTGGCTGGTCCAGGACGCCCGCTTCGTCGCCGACCTGCTGCGCTTCCAGGCCCGGCTGCTGGCCCGCGCGCCGCGGGCCGCCCAGGCGGTGCTCGCCGGCGGCCTGGTCGCGCTGGTCGAGGAGCTGGCCTGGTTCGAGGAGCAGGCGGCCACCCGCGGGCTGGACCTCAGCGCACCCGCGCTGCCGGCCACCGCCGCCTACGCCGAGCTGCTGGACCGGCTGGACGCCGCCGAGGTGCCGGTCGCGCTGACCGCGCTGTGGACCATCGAGCGCACCTACCTCGACGCCTGGACCACCGCGCTGCCCGGCGCGCCGGCCTACCGGCAGTTCGTCGAGCACTGGACCGTGCCGGGCTTCGCCGGCTACGTCGCCGGCCTGGAGACGGCGGCCGATGCGGTGGGCGGTGGTCAGGACGACGTCTTCACCGAGGTCGTCGCCGCCGAGGTCGCCTTCTGGGACATGGCGGTCCAGGCGGCATGAACCTGTCCGTCGACCTCTGGGCCGCCAACGCCGATCTCGCCACCGTCGCGCTGGCGCACCCGTTCGTGCAGGGCATCGCCGACGGCAGCCTGCCGGCGGAGAAGTTCGCCGGCTACGTGGCCCAGGACGCGTTCTTCCTGGAGTCCTTCGCCCGCGCCTACGCCCTCGGCGCCGCGCACAGCCCCGACCGGGCCGGGCTGGACGTCTTCGCCGACCTGCTCACCGGGGTCCGCGAGGAGCTGCGGCTGCACGAGGGGTACGCGGCCCGCTGGGGCATCGACCTGGCCGCGGTCGAGCCGTTGCCGGCCACGCTCGCCTACACCGACTTCCTGCTCGCCACGGCGTCCCTGGGCGGGGTCGGGCTGACCTGCGCGGCGATGACGCCGTGCATGCGGCTGTACGCCCACCTCGGGCAGTCGCTGGCCGGCCGGTCGGCGAGCACCTACGGCGAGTGGGTCACCACCTACGCCGACCCCGGCCTGGAGGAGCTGACCGGCACGCTGGAACGGCTGCTGGACGGGACCGCTGCCGACAGCCCCGCGGTGCGCCGCGCCTACCGCCGGGCCATGGAGCTGGAGATCGGCTTCTTCGACGCCGCCTGGCGCGGTGGTGCGGGGCTCGGCTGATGGTCCTGCTGGCCGCCGAGCAGCTGTCGGTCGGCTACGGCGACGCGCCGGTGTGCGCGCCGGTGACGGTGTCGGTCGCACCCGGGACGGCGGTCGCGCTGGTCGGCCCGAACGGCGCGGGCAAGTCGACCGTGCTGCAGACGATGGTCGGGCTGCTGCCGCCACTGGCCGGGACGGTGCGCTTCGCCGGCGGTCCGGTCGACGAGCGGGACGCCGGCTTCCGCCGCTCGGTCGCCGGGGTGCTGGACGACGACGCGTTCTTCCCGTCGCTGACCGGTGCGGAGCACCTGCTGCTGACCGCCCGCGCCCACGGGGTCGCTGATGCCGAGCAGGTGGTCGCCGCCGAGCTGGCCGCCTTCGGGCTGACCGACCGGGCCGGCGCGCTGCCCTCGGCGCTCTCCTCCGGGCAGCGCCGGCGGCTGGCGCTGGCCGGTGCGCTGGTCCGCCCGGCCGACCTGCTGGTGCTCGACGAGCCGGAACGCCGGCTGGACACCGCGATGCGCCGGGTGCTGGCCGACCGGCTCGCGGCGCTGGTGGACGCCGGTGGTGCAGTGCTGTTCGCCAGCCACGACCCCGCGTTCATCGGCACGCTCGCCGACCTGGCCCTGGTGGTCGGTGAGGACGAGTGCCCGGTGGTCGCGCCCGAGGACGCCGTCGCGGCGTTGCAGGAGGGCTGAGCCACGGCCACGGCGGCGACGGCCCCACTGCGGGCGCGGCCGGCGGACGAGTGGAGCGGCACCGCCGTCCGTCGCTTCACCCGCCGGGCGACGGCAGCCCGGGCCGACACCAGCTGGCTGACCCGGGTCGGGGACACGCTCTCCGCGCTCACCTCCGCGGGGGTCTTCGTGGCGCTCTGCGGGGGCACGGTGTCCAGCCTCCGGGAGCAGATCGCCGCCCGGCCGGCCGCGGACGCGGCGGTGCTCCCCGGCGCGCTGACCGCGGCGGTCGTCGCCCTCTCCCTCGCCGCGGGCCTGACCGCGCTGTTCGCCCGGCTGGGGCCGGTCAGCGCCACGCCGGCGGCCGTGGGGTGGTGGTTGCCGCTGCCCGCGGAGCGCCGCGGGTTGCTCCGTGGCGAGCTGCGCAGGTCGGTCGGCCTCGCCGTCGCGGCGGCGCTGACCGTCGGCGTCCCGGTGGTGCTGGCCTGGACCCGGACACCGGCCGGCGTGCTCGCCGGGCTGGCCGCCGGTGCGCTGCTGGCGGTGATCGCCGTCGCGGTGCTCGTCGTCCGGCAGGCCGGTGGCGGGGGCGGCTGGGTGCCCCCGGTCGCCGGCGCGGTGGCCGCGGTGGCCGTGGTCGGTCCCGCCGTCGCCGGGTCCGTGGTCGCTCGGCTGGACGTGGTGCTGCCGGACGCCGCGGGGCGGGCGTGGTCGCTGCCCGCGCCGCTGGCGTCCGGCGTGCTCGCGGTGCTGCTGGGGCTCGCCGTCCTCTGCCTGGTCCTGGCCGACCGCCGGCTGGCGGACCTGCCCGCCGGTGCGCTGCGCGCATCGGGGGAGACCGCGCAGTACGCGACCGCGTCGGTCTTCTCGCTGGACACCCGGGAGCTCGGCCGGGCGCTCGGGACGACGGTGCGCCGGCCGCGGCGGCCGCTGGCCTGGCGCTGGGTGCGGCACCCCTGGCAGGCGGTCGTCGCGGGTGACCTGGCGGTGCTGGCCCGGTCACCGTGGCGGTGGGGGCAGCTGGCGGTCGGCGCGGCGCTGCCGGTGCTGGCTGCCCGCACCGAGGGGCTGGCCGGGCTGCCCGCGCTGGTGGCGGTGACCGTCGTCCTCGGCTGGTGGCTCGCGGCGACGTCCCTCGGTGAGCCGAGCCGGCGGGCGTCCGCAGCACCGGCGGCCGACCGCGGGCTGCCGCTGGGCGGCGCGGCGGTCGTCTGGGCCCGGGCCGTCGTGCCGGCCGCGGTGCTCGCGGGAGTCTGTGGGGTCTCGGCGCTGCTCATCGGGCAGGGCACCGGCGCACCGGCGGCCTGGCTGGTGCTCGGCGTGGTCACCGCACCGGCCTGGGCGGGCGCGGCCGTGCGCGCCGGCTACCGCCCCGACCTGGACTGGTCGGGGCCGGTGCTCGCCTCCCCGATGGGCGCGGTGCCGGTCGGGGTGAGCAGCACCCTGGTGCGTGGGCCGGACGTCGGGCTGTTGGGCACCGCGCCGGTCGCCCTGGCACTGCTGCTCGGCGCGGTGCCCTGGTGGCTGGTCGGCGCTGCGCTGCTCTGGTCGCTGGCGTTGGGTGCGCTCGCCGTCGGGACGGCCCGGCCCCCGGACTGACCCTCAGGAGAAGACCGGCGACCAGGCCCCGCTGAGCACGCTCGCGGTGACCGCCGCCGCGCAGAGGGCGACCGCCCCGGTGACGAACCACCGGTCCAGCGGCTGCAGCCGGGACCCGCGGGCGTTCGTCCGGGTCACGCCGGAGTCGAAGCCCCGCGCGTCCATGGCGGTGGCCAGCCGGCTGCCCCGCCGGATCGCCCCCACCAGCAGGGCGAACGCGGTGCTCGCCAGCAGTCGCACGTGCGCCACCGGGTCCCGGCCGCCTTCCACCCCGCGGGCGCGGCGGGCCAGCCGGATCGTCTCCCACTCCGCGGCCAGCAGCGGCACCAGCCGCAGCGCGGCGAGCGAGCCGTAGGCGAACCGGGTGGACACCCGCCAGTGCACGGTCAGCGCGTCGGCCAGCCGCACCGGGTCGGTGGAGGCGACCAGCAGGATGCCGGGCAGCGCCAGGGCCACCACCCGCAGCGCCCAGGTGGCCCCGCTGAGCCAGGCCTCGGCGCCGTCCAGCGAGCCGAAGGCGACGTTCACCCACGCCACGCCGAGCGCGCTGAGCAGCAGCGGCCAGGTGCGGCGCAACACGTCGCCGGGCCGGCTCAGCCCGGCGGCCGGCAGCAGCGCGAGTTCGGCGGCGAGCAGCACGCCCGGCGTCACCAGGTCACCGCTGACCAGCAGCACGCAGGTGACGACGAGGACGGCCGACAGCTGGGCCACCGGGTTGACCGCGGACAGCGGCACCGGCCGGGCCGGTCCCAGGGAGAGCGGGGCGCTCACACCGGCACCGGGACGCCGAGGGTGCACACGTCGTCGGCGAGCGCGGTGACCACGGCGGCGTCGTGGGTGACCAGGCACAGCGCCCGGTCACCGTCCTGCTGCTCGGCCAGCAGCGCCACCAGCTCGGCCCAGGTCTCCCGGTCCTGCCCGAAGGTCGGCTCGTCGAGGACCAGCACCCGCGGGGCGGTGGCCAGCGCGGTCGCCACCGACAGCCGCCGCTGCTGGCCGCCGGAGAGGGTGAACGGGTTGGCGTCGGCGAGGGCGGCCAGACCCAGCCGCTCGAGCAGCTCCTCGGCCGTGGCCCGGGCCTGCGCGGCACCCGCCCCTGACCGCAGCGACCCCAGCGCGAGCTCGTCGCGCACCCGGCCGGTGAGGAACTGGTGCTCGGGCTGCTGGAAGACGGTGCCGATCCGGGTCGCCAGCTCCGCGGCCGGCCAGCGGTGCGGTGGCCGGTCCGGACGGCGCAGCCCGGCGGTCACCGTGGGCGCGGCGACGACCCGGCCGGTGGTCGGCGCCCGGAGCCCGGCGAGCAGCAGCGCCAGGGTGGACTTCCCGGTGCCGTTCGGTCCGGTGACGGCCAGGGTTCGGCCGGCCCGCAGGGCGACGTCGGTGGGCGCCAGCGCGGGCCGGGCGCTGCCACGGTGGGTGAAGCCGGCCGCCTCGCCGGCCAGCAGCACCTCGCCGGGCTCGTGCACCCACCGCACGGGCATGCGCAGCGGCGCCGGCCGCCACCCGGGCGGGTGCTCCACCGTGCCGCCGTGGGGGAGGAGCTCCACCACCCGGTCGACAAGCGGCAGCCAGGCCTCGACGTCGTGGTCGACGACGACCAGCGTCGCCGAGCGGTCGGCCACCGCGCGGGCGACGGCGGCCCGCACCAGCGCCGCGCCGTCCGGGTCGAGCTGGGCGGTCGGCTCGTCGAGCAGCAGCAGGCCCGGACGCGGCGCCAGCGCGCCGGCCAGCACCAGCCGCTGCTTCTGCCCGCCGGACAGCGCCGCGGTGGCGTGGTCCCGGCCGAGGCAGAACCCGACGGCGTCCAGGGCGGTGTCGACGGCGGGCCAGATCAGCTCCGGCGGCGTCCCGGTGTTCTCCAGGCCGAAGGCGACGTCGTCCCCGGCCCGGGTCATCACCAGCTGCGCGTCGGGGTCCTGGAAGACCACCCCGACCCGCTGGCGCCGCCGGTCGGGGGCGGCGCCGTCCACGGTCAGCTCGCCGGCGGCGTCGCCGGACTCCGGCTCGAGCAGGCCGCCCAGCGCGCGCAGCAGGGTCGACTTGCCCGCCCCGGAGGCGCCGGTGAGCAGCACCCGCTCGCCGGGCTCGATCCGCAGGTCGACGTCCTGCACCGCCCAGGCCCGCCGGCTGGCGTGCCGGAACCCGAACCCGGCGAGCCGGACGGCGGCCGGACCGACCCCGTCGTGCTGGAACGACCCCGTCCCCGGGACCCGCGGCGCGCGGCGCGTGCCGCGGGGTGGGACGGGGTCCTCCATCAGACCCGTGCCCGGCCGGAGGCGAAGGACGACAGCACCCCGCTGGCGGCCAGCGCCCGGGTCAGCGCGATCCCGCCCAGCCCGGCGATCACCACGGTGCTGACCACGATGAGCGCCGTGTACGTCGTCATCCAGCCGGCGGTCCAGTCCGGGTAGTAGTTGACGAGGTCCAGCCCGGCGGCCGTGCCCCCGGCGAGCGCGGCGGCCAGCAACGCCTGCGGCCAGCTGTACCGGCGCCAGCCGAAGGCGGCGAAGCCCAGCTCCCCGGCCAGGCCCTGCAGCAGGCCGTAGACGATCACCAGCGAGCCCCAGGCCGAGCCCAGCAGCGCGGAGACGATCCCGGCGATCAGCTCGGCGAACAGGGCGGCGCCGGGCTTGCGGATGATCAGCGGGGCGAGGACGGCGGGCAGCAGCCACACGCCGTACATGAAGGCCTGGCCGGGCGGGAAGGCGCCGAAGGCCGGGCCGGTGGCGGCCCAGAGCAGGCCCCAGGCCCAGAAGACGACGCCGAAGGCGACGCCCAGCACGGCGGTGACGACGATGTCGACGGTGCGCCAGCTGCGGCGCGGCGCGCCCTGGGCAGCGTCGGACGGACGGACGGCCGGTTCGGCCATGGTTCTCCTCCAGACTCCCTGCGCCGGCATGACCCGGATCAGGTTCGAGGGTCTGCGGTTGCCCGCACTCTCAGCGCCGAGGCGCTCCCCTGTCGTGTGTGAGCGGCGAGCGTAACCCGGTCGGGTGCGCGGCCGCGGTGGGCTGGTGATAGGCAGGACGGCAGCACGGCGGGCCGGACGACCATGGCCCGTCGACGTACTCGACGAGGAGATGCAGTGGCTCAGCAGCGGACGGCGATCATCACAGGAGCGGCGCGCGGGATCGGCGCGGCCATCGCACGGCGGTTCGCCCAGGACGGGATGGCCGTCGCCGTCCTGGACCTGGACGAAGCCGCCTGCGCGGGCACGGTCGAGGAGATCCAGAAGGCCGGGGGCGAGGCGCTCGCGGTCGGTGCGAACGTCGCCGAGGAGGAGTCGGTCAACGCCGCGGTCGAGCGCATCGCCGCCGAGCTGGGCGCCCCGACGGTGCTGGTCAACAACGCCGGCATCACCCGGGACAACCTGCTGTTCAAGATGAGCGTCGCCGACTGGGACGCCGTCATGGGCGTGCACCTGCGGGGCGCCTTCCTGATGAGCAAGGCCGCGCAGAAGCACATGGTCGAGGCCGAGTTCGGCCGGATCGTGAACCTCTCCAGCGTCTCGGCGCTGGGCAACCGCGGCCAGGTCAACTACTCCGCGGCCAAGGCGGGCATGCAGGGCTTCACCAAGACCCTCGCCATCGAGCTCGGCCGGTACAACGTGACCGCGAACGCGATCGCCCCCGGCTTCATCGAGACCGAGATGACCGCGCAGACCGCCGAGCGGGTGGGCGTGCCGTTCGAGCAGTTCAAGGAGATGGCCGCCAAGCAGATCCCGGTCGCCCGGGTCGGCCAGCCCGAGGACATCGCGCACACCGCGTCGTTCCTGTGCAGCGAGGGCGCGGGCTTCGTGTCCGGCCAGGTCATCTACGTCGCCGGCGGCCCCCGCGCCTGACCCGGACCCTCAGCACTGATCAGGTGCCCTGATCACCGGATGTCCCCCTGCACCCGCGTTGGTGCGGGGGGACAGTCAGTGGTCAGGTCACCTGATCACTGTCGAACGGACGGCGGCGACTCGTCGCTGGGCCTCTTGGTCACGCCCCGGCGGGCGAGTTCGGCGGTGAGCCGGGTCCAGAGCCGCACCGGCAGCAGCCGGGCCAGCTTCATCCCGATCATCATCGGCACCGGGAAGACCACCTCGGCCTTGTCCCTGGCGATTCCGTCGGCGATGGTGCGAGCGGCGACGTCGGCCTCGACCTTGAACGGCATCGGGAAGAGGTTCCGGTCGGTCAGCCGGGGTGGTCACGAACCCCGGGTTGACGATCTGGACGACGACGCCGCGCGGGGCCAGCGAGCCGCGCAGGCCCTCCAGCAGGTTGATCAGCGCCGCCTTGCCCGCGTTGTAGGCCTCCGAGCGGGGCAGGCCGCGGTAGCCGGCGACCGAGGCGACCCCCACGACCCGGCCGCGACCGGCGGCCAGCATCTGCGGGACGACGGCCTCCATGGTGTGCACCGCGCCCATCACGTTGACCTGCAGGTGGTCGGCGAACAGCTGCGAGTCCCACGGTTCCACGTGGAACGACGACCAGGTGCCGGCGTTCAGGACGGCGACGTCCAGGCCGCCCAGGGCCTCCCGGACCCGTTCGCCCGCGGCCACGGTGGCCGCCCGGTCGGTGACGTCCACCGGGACGACGACCATCCGGCTCCCAGCCACCTCGGCGAGCTGCTCGGCGTTGCGGGCGCTGATCGCCACCCGGGCCCCGCGGTCGGCGAGCTCCGTTGCCAGCGCTGCCCCGATGCCGGTCGAGGCGCCGGTGACCCAGATGCGTGCACCGGAGATCTCCATGCGGCCCAGCCTGGATGATGGCCGGCATGGCAGCACGCAAGAAGGCGTCCGCGGGGCCTGCGCCGAGGCTGGGGCACGGTGAGTTCGTGGCCTACCCGGGCGGTCCGACGGCGATCTACGACCTGCTGGAACGGCTGAGCGAGGTGGCCGGGGACTCGCCGGACTTCGGCACCCCGGGCATCAGCCTGGACCGGAAGCGGCTGACCGTGCGCTGGCACGGGGAGCTCCCGGCGCCGGTGCAGGCCGTGCTGGCCGATCCCGGCTGCGAGGTCACGGTGCAGCAGACCGAGTTCCGCCCCGGTGACCTGCGGGCGGAGGCGGAGCGGCTGCTCCGGGACCACCCGGGCGTCCTCGCCTCCGCCACCGCCCGGCCGGAGGGTGACGGCGTCGAGGTGCTGGTGCCCCCCGCGGTCGCCGAACCGGCCGGTGGTGCGGAGCAGGCGGTGGCCGGCCTCAGCGCCGTCCCCCTGTTCGCCGAGGTCGGCGAGGCCCCACCGGCCTGAAGCCAGCGACCGAGGGGGCCAAAGTCGCGATCTTGGCCCCTCGGTGGCCGCTCTCCCGCCGGTCCCTCCGCTCTCGCGCCGGTGCAGCGGCGCAGGAAAGCGGGGAACGGCGCAAGAGCGAGGGTCAAGCGGCGGCCGGGCCGTAGGTGAGGTGGGCGACGCCGTTGGAGAGGGTCGCGGCGCCGAGCAGGGACAGTGGCTGGGACGTGCCCTCCGGGAACAGTCGGATGCCGGTGCCCACGGCCAACGGGTAGACGTAGAGGTGCAGCTCGTCGACCAGCCCGTCGGCGAGCAGCGCCCGGACCAGCGTGGCGCTGCCGCTGACGTACAGGTCGCCGTCCGCGTCGTCCTTGAGCGCCCGGATCCGGTCGGGCGAGTACCCGCCGAGCACGGTCGAGTTCCGCCAGACCGACTCGGCGTCGGTCATCGTCGAGCTGACCACGTACTTGCGGGTGTCGTTGAAGAACGGGGCGCCTTCGTCGTCCTCCACGGTCCGCGTCGACCAGGCCGGGGCGAACATCTCGAAGGTGGTGCGGCCGAGCAGGATCCCGGTGGAGGAGCCGGTCAGCGTGCCGATGGAGGCGGCCAGGTCGTCGGGGAAGCCGTAGTCCATCGTCCACATCGGGGCGTCGACCACCCCGTCGACGGTGGTGAACTCGTGGACTTTGATCGCGCCCATGGCGGTGCTCCTCGGTGTTCGCCCGGCTGGTGCGGGGGTGACGGTGTCACCCAACAGACGCCGGCCTGCGCCGGTTCTCATCGGTGGGCACCGGCACAGCTGCACGCCCCGCGGCGGAGGCGAAGCCCAGCCAGGTGTGCCGGTTGCCGGCCCAGCACCAGCCGATCTTGGGGGCTCCGCGCCGTCCGCGCCCGTCCCGGCCGGTGCCGTTGCTCAGCCAGAGCGCGGGTGTCCGGGCGTCCAGCCGGCCGTCGGGCCGGCGCAACCGGGAACCGATGGTCATGAAGCAGCGGTTCCGCTCCAGGGCCTCCGGCTGCTGCAGCAACCAGTGCACGCCCTCGCCGAGGGTGAGCGGCGTGCGCCCTCGGGCGGTGATCGCCGGCAGCGCCTCGTCCGGGCTCCAGTTCAACATCTCGTCGCCGCGCTCGAGACCGTCGACCAGGTACACCTGCGCGTCCGGCAGCAGGGCGTGCTCGGTCGGGGTGAACGCGTCGACGTCGGTCATGTCGAGGACGACGAAGCCGCGCTTGCCCTCCCGCTCGACCAACTCGGCCAGCCGGGATGCCGGCGCTCGATCGGGGTGGACGACCAGGAGCGCACCGTCCCGGCGCCCGGCGGCGGCCGCAGCGGCGCAGAGCTCGGCAGCGGTGAGGCCGGCGATCGTGTGCACCCCCAGCTCGACGAGTCGTCCGGCCTGGGCGGTGAGCGAGGGCAGCGGCAGCACGGCGGGCCTCCATGGCGGGCGGCGGGCGGTTCGGCGTCAACGCGGCATGCCGTCGCGTGGTTCCCGCCGACGGTTGACGGCCACCGGTGCGGCGACCACGCTGCGGCGGTGCGGTCGCGGACGCAGGGCATGTGGTGGGGGCCGGCAGTCGAGGCACCCGACCCGGGCGCGCTGGCCCGGTTCTACTCGCAGCTGCTCGACTGGCCCGTCGTCCACGAGGAGCCCGGGACGACGGTCCTCGCCGCGCTGCCCGGCCCCAGCTTCCTGGTGTTCCAGCAGGCCACGGACTACCGGTCACCGGTCTGGCCGCCGGTCGAGGGCGGGCAACGCCCGATGGTGCACCTGGACTTCCAGGTGGGTGACCTCGACACTGCCGCCGCCGACGCGGTGGCGTTGGGGGCGACCGTGGCGGAGTGGCAGCCTCAGGAGCACGTCCGGGTGCTGCTGGACCCCGCCGGACACCCCTTCTGCCTCGTCGTCGAGCGGGACTGACGGTCAGCCGAGGAAGGTGCTCACCAGCAGGTAGGCGTTCAGCGCGATGATCAGTGCGGCGACGACCGACCCGGTCAGCGTGGTGACCCGCCGGTTGACCCAGCCGCCCATCAGGTCCTTGCGGCTGGTCAGCCACAGCAGCGGCACCAGGGCGAACGGGATGCCGAAGCAGAGCACCACCTGCGACCAGACCAGCGCCGTCGTCGGGTCACCGCCCAGGCCGAGCACCAGCAGCGCCGGGGCGAGGGTGATCAGCCGGCGGGTCAGCACCGGGATGTGCTTGCGCAGGAACCCGGCCATCACGACCTGCCCGGCGTGGGTGCCGACCGAGGAGCTGGCGAACCCGGCGGCGAGCAGGGCGATCGCGAAGGCCAGGGCCGCGCCGCTGCCCAACTGGTCGCCGAGGCCCGCGTGCACGCTCTCCAGCGACTCGATGCCGTCACCGGAGGTGAACAGCTGGGCGGCGATCACCAGCATCGCCGCGTTGACCAGCCCGGCCAGCCCCATCGCGATGAAGACGTCGATCCGCTGGGCGCGCAGCAGCCCGCGCCGTCCGGAGTGCGACCTCCCCGCGGTGACGGTGTCGCCGTACCGGCCCGGGGTGAGCGCGGAGTGCACGTAGATGACGTGCGGCATCACCGTCGCGCCGAGGATGCCGGTGGCCAGCAGCAGGCTGTCGGTGCCGGCGAAGCTGGGCACCATGCCGGAGGCGACGCCGCCCGGGTCGACCCCGGCGCCGATCAGCGTGTAGACGAACCCACCACCGATCACCAGCAGCAGCCCGGTGATCACCCGCTCGAACGGCCGGAACCCCCGCGACTGCGCGGCCAGCAGGATGAACGCGACGATCGCGGTGATGATCCCGCCCATCCACAGCGGCACCCCGAACAGCAGGTTCAGCGCGACCGCCCCGCCGACGATCTCGGCCAGGTCGGTGGCGATCGCGACCGCCTCGGCCTGCGCCCACAGCCCCCAGGTGACCGGCCGGGGGAACCGTTCGCGGCAGCAGGTGGCCAGGTCCCGCCCGGTCGCCAGCCCCAGCTTGGCGGTGAGGGTCTGGATCAGCATCGCCATCAGGTTGGCCGCGACGATCACCCACAGCAGGGTGTAGCCGAACGAGGCGCCGCCGGAGAAGTTGGTGGCGAAGTTCCCGGGATCGACGTAGGCGACGGCCGCGACGAACGCCGGCCCGAGCATCGGCCACAGCCGCCGCTTCGCCTTCGGCGCCGGTGGGGTGGGCCGCGGCAGGGTGCGCGGCAGCGTGCTGGTGAGGACGGCGGCCTCGGTCTTCGACAGGTACACGGTGACCTCGCGGGGGCGGCGGCAGGAACGGTCGTCCCTGTCCTGCCCGACCCCCGCGGGCCACCGGGGCCGACCTGTGGCCCCCAGGGGTCAGGTCAGGCTCACCTGCGTCGCCCCTGAGGGGTCAGGTGCGCTTCGGCTGGCGGATCATGGTCCAGATCGGCAGCTCGTGGTCGACGGCCGTCCGGGTCGAGTGGGTGACGGCGAAGCCCGACCGCTGCAGCCACCGGACGGCGGTGGAGGTGTAGACCGTCACCGCAGCCGGCACCCGGTCGGCGTCGCAGCGCTCGAGCACCGGCTGGAGCACCGCGGCACCGAGCCCCTGGTGCCGGGCGGCGGGCCGGGTGCCGACGGCGTGCAGCCACCAGTGCGGCTCGTCCGGGCGGCCGAGCGCGCCGAGCCGTTCGCTGGCCAGCACGACCGGCTGGCGGGCACCGAACACCCGCGGCAGGTCCCGGTCGATGACCGCCTGCAGGTCGGCGGCGTGCTCCCCGGCATCGGGGGCGACCCAGGCGGCGGCCGCGCTCACGTCGTCCGTCACCCAGGCCGTCCCGGCCAGCACCGGCACCAGCGCGCCCCACAGCTCCGCCCAGCGGGACAGCCGCTGGGTGCGGCCGTCCTCGGGCAGCGCCCAGGAGGTCCAGCGGTAGTCGGGGTAGGCGACGGCCAGCGTGGCGGCCAGCCGGGGGACGTCGGCGCGGGTGGCCTTCCGCACGACGGGGGGTTCGCTCACCCGAGGATCAGACCACGGGCAGGACCGCCGCCGCCGGGCGAGCTGTCAACCGCCATTCGCGGAGAGCACAAGAATTGTGCCGACTGCGCAATCCGCCATTCCGTCTCGACTTTTCCGGTCGCCACGCACTTGAGTGGTCGTGTCCATTCCGGCGTCGAGCAGGAGAGTCAGCGATGACCAGCGAACAGCTCCGAGCAGCAGCGACCAGCACCGCGTCGACCTTGGGAGACGCCGTCTACGACCGGCTGCTCAGGGAGCGGATCGTCTTCCTCGGGCAGGAGGTCGACGACGTGATCGCCAATCAGATCGCCGCACAGATGCTGTTGTTGTCCGCCGAGGACCCGCAGCGAGACATCCACCTCTACATCAACTCCCCGGGTGGTTCGGTCTCCGGGGGAATGGCCGTTTACGACACCATGCAGTTCGTCGACTGCGACGTGGCGACCTACGGGATGGGCATGGTCGCGTCGATGGGGCAGTTCCTGCTCACCGCCGGGGCCGAGGGCAAGCGGTACGCCCTGCCGCACGCGCGGGTGATGATGCACCAGCCCTCGGCCGGTCTGGGCGGCACCGCGGCCGACATCGGGATCCAGGCGAAGATGCTCGGGCGGCTGAAGCGGCAGCTGAACGAACTGCAGGCGCACCACACCGGGCAGGCCGTCGAGCAGGTCGAGCGGGATTCCGACCGGGACCGCTGGTTCACCGCGACCGAGGCCCAGGACTACGGCCTCATCGACCACGTGCTCCGCGACGCGTCGGCCCTGCCGGGGTGACCGGGGCTGTGGGCACCGCCCCGGCGACGAGCTCGTCGATCCGGGCCGCGTGCGCGCCACGCCAGTAGACCTGCCCGCACCGGGTGCACCGGGAGAACTCCTCGACGGTGCGGCGGGTGCCCGGCTCGAGCAGGTGGGCCACCTCCGCCTTGGGCGCCGGCCGCAGTTCGCCGTTGCACGTGGTGCACCGGGTCAGTGGCGCCGGGACGACGGCGAACCTGTCCAGGACGTCGACGAGCTGGTCATCGGTGCCGCTGCCGCGCACCAGGGCCCCGCGCGGCAGCGCCCGGCGCATGAGCAGCCCCCGGTCCTGGGTCAGCAGCACGCGGTCCTCGGCCGCCGCCTGCGCGACGAGCTCGGGGTCGTCCGCGTCATTGCGCCAGGCGGCGTCCAGGCCGAGCAGCCGGAGCCGCCGAGCCAACCCGCCGAGCCCGACGTCCAGCAGGAACCCCCCGGCGGGGACCGGCTGCGGCCGGTCGGCCGGCCGCACCTCCAGGACGGCGCCGGGCCCGGGCCGGACGGGGAGCGCCGACTCCGCGCCGTCGACCACCACCCTGCCCACCTCGGTCAGCGGGACACCGGCCGCCTGCACCAGGTGCCCGACGGTCGCATCGGGGTCGAAGGGCAGCCGCCGGCCGCCGGCGGACCGGAACCGCGGCGCGAGCAGCCACCACAGCTCCGGGTCCAGCCGGACGGCGACGTGGTGCGGCGCGGCTGGCCCGGTCACGCCCGAGGCTCTACCCCCTGGGTCGGACGAGTCACACCGCCGGGCGGTTGCTTGAACTGTCAAGTAATGCGGAGCAGACTGGACACCTCGACCGATCCCAGGAGTGCACCGTGCCCGTCCAGCGCCTGAACCACGCCGTCCTCTTCGTCCGGGACGTCGACCGCAGCACCGCCTTCTACCGCGACGTCCTCGGCTTCCGGGTGACGACGGAGATGCCCGGTCGGGCGGTGTTCCTGCAGGCCGAGGGGTCGACCAACGACCACGACCTGGGCCTGTTCGCGGTCGGTGCGCAGGCCGGCCCCTCCGGTGCCGGGCGCAGCACGGTGGGGCTGTACCACCTGGCCTGGGAGGTCGACACCCTCGCCGAACTGGCCCGGATCCGCAGCGCGCTGGCCGACGCCGGGGCGCTGGCCGGGGCCTCCGACCACGCCACGACCAAGGCGCTCTACGCCCGGGACCCCGACGGCATCGAGTTCGAGGTCTCCTGGCTGCTGCCGGCCGACCTGATCACCCCGGACGTCCAGGCGCTGGGCGCGACCACCCGCCCGCTGGACCTGGACGCCGAGATCGCCCGCTACGGCGCCCAGACGCGAGGCGGTGTCGGCGTCAGCGTCCCGGTCTGACGCCGCCAGCCGCGCGTCGAGTGCGCAGTTCTGGTCGCCGACACGGCGCGACACGCCGCGTTGGGCGACGTCAACTGCGCAGTGGGCGCGGGCCTCAGCCGACCTGGGTGCCGGGCTGCGGGCGGATCACCAGGATGCTGCTGCTCGCGGTGCCGAGCAGCCGCTCGTCCGCGTCGAGCAGGCGGGCCTCGGCCAGCGCCGTCCGGCCGCCCAGGTGGGTCACCGTGCCGACGCAGGTCACCCGGCCGGTGTCCAGGGTGATCGCGCGGAGGAACTTCACCGTCAGGTCCAGGCTGGTGTAGCCCACGCCGGCCGGCAGCATCGAGTGGACGGCGCAGCCGGTGGCCGAGTCGAGCAGCGTGGCGTAGACGCCGCCGTGCACCGAGCCGATCGGGTTGTAGTGGTACTCGGCCGGCTCGAACGCGAAGACGACGCGGCCCGGCTCCACCTCGATCAGGTCGAACCCGAGCGTGTCGGCGATCGGCGGCCCGGGGAGCTCCCCGGCTGCCACAGCGCGCAGCACGTCCAGCCCGGCGGCGGTGCGGGCGGCCGTCGCGGTCTCCATCGGGTCGCCCCAGGCGAAGGTCCTCATCCGATCGGTCACGGCCGGACGCTAGCGCGAGCCCTCGACGACCGGTCCGGCGTGGGGGAGTTGACACCGTCCCGGAGCGCGGACGATCCTGCCGGTACTGGTCATGACCAGTGCCGGGTGCATCGCAGGCGCCTGGTCGGGCCCTGAGCCGTGGAGCGTGGCGATCCTGAGCGGAGCAGAGCCGGGCGGCCCCGTGCTGCGGGGCCGGCTGGTCACCGGCGGATCCGTCGTCGACGACGGGGTGCTCGCCGTCGCCGGCGACCGGATCGCGTTCGCCGGCCCGGCCCGGGACTGGGCCGGTGCGCTGCCGGCCCCCGCGCCGGAGACGCTGTTGCTGCCCGGGCTGGTCGACCTGCACTGCCACGGCTCCGCCGGGCACGGCTTCCCCGACGCGGACGTCGCCGGGGCGCGCGCCGCGGCCGCCCACCACCGGGCCCACGGGACGACGACGCTGGTGGCCAGCCTGGTCTCGGCCCCGGCGGCGGTGCTGCGTGAGCGGCTGGCCGTGCTGGCCCCGCTGGTCGAGGCCGGCGAGCTGGCCGGGGTGCACCTGGAGGGACCGTTCCTCTCCGCCGCCCGCTGCGGTGCCCAGGACCCGGACGCTCTCGTCCCGGGGGACCCGGCACTGCTGGCCGAGCTGCTGACCCTCGGGCGGGGGACGGTCGTCTCGATGACGCTGGCGCCGGAGACCGACCACCGGGCCGAGCTCGTCGACCTGCTGCGCGCGCACGGGGCGCTGCCCAGCTTCGGGCACACCGACGCCGCCGCCGCCGAGGTCACCGCCGCGATCCGGTCGGCGGCCCCTGGCGGCCCGCTGTCGGCCACCCACCTGTTCAACGGCATGCCGCCGCTGCTGTCCCGGGCGCCGGGCCCGGTCGCCGCCTGCCTGGCCGCCGCTGCGCGCGGTGAGCTGGTGGTCGAGCTGATCGGCGACGGCGTGCACCTGGCCCCGGAGACGGTGGCGACTGTCTTCGCCCTGGTCGGTCCGGGAGCGATCGCGCTGGTCACCGACGCGATGGCCGCCGCCGGGATGGCCGACGGCAGCTACCGCCTCGGCTCGCTCCCCGTCGAGGTGCGCGACGGCGTCGCCCGGCTCGCCGGGGGATCGGGCGCCATCGCCGGCGGCACCGCCCGGCTGGTGGACGTCGTCCGGTCGACCGTGGCTGCGGGTGTCCCGCTGGCGGACGCCGTCCTGGCCGCGACCGGGACCCCGGCCGCACTGCTGGGCCGCAGCGACGTCGGCGCGCTGACCACCGGAGCCCCCGCCGACGTGCTCGTCACCGACCTGGGCCTGAACCCCACCGCCGTCCTGCGGGCCGGCGCGTGGGTGCACCGAGAGGAGAGCTGACCGTGGAGGTCGTCCTGCTGCCCACCCCCGAGGACTGCGGGCGGGTCGTCGCCGACGCCGTCGCCGGGTCGGTGCTGGCCGTGCTGGGGCGCGGCGGGCCGGTCGTGCTCGGCCTGGCCACCGGGTCCTCGCCGCTGCTCGCCTACCGCGAGTTGCTGCGCCGGCACCGGGAGGAGGGGCTGTCCTTCGACGGCGTGCAGGCCTTCCTGCTCGACGAGTACGTGGGCCTGCCCGCCGGCCACCCGGAGAGCTACCGCGAGGTCATCCGCCGGGAGCTGACCGACGCGCTCGGACTGGACCCCGCGGTGGTGCACGGCCCGGACGGCGCCGCGGCCGACCCGCTGCAGGCCGCCCTGGACTACGAGGCGCAGCTGCTCGCCGCCGGGCCGGTGGCGGTGCAGGTGCTGGGGATCGGCGCCAACGGGCACCTGGGGTTCAACGAGCCCGGCTCGTCGCTGGCCAGCCGCACCCGGGTCAAGACGCTCACCGAGCAGACCCGGGTCGACAACGCGCGGTTCTTCGGCGACGACGTCGCCGCGGTACCCCGGCACGTGATCACCCAGGGGCTGGGCACGATCCTCGGCGCCGAGCACCTCGTGCTGGTGGCGACCGGGGAGGCGAAGGCGGCCGCGATCGCCGCCGCGGTGGAGGGGCCGCTGACGGCGTCCTGCCCGGCGTCGGTGCTCCAGCTGCACCGGCACGTCACCCTCGTCGTCGACGAGGCGGCCGGCGCCCAGCTGGCCCGGGCCGACTACTACCGGTACGTGCTCAGCCACAAGCTGACCGACCAGAGGTGGTGACCGCGCCGATCGTCGACGGCGTGGTGCCCAAACACGAGCAGCTGCGCGGCCGGCTGACCGAGCTGGCGGCCCGGCTCCCCGCGGGCGCGCCGTTGCCCGGGGAGCGGCAGCTGTGCGTCGAGCACGGGGTCAGTCGGATCACCGTGCGCGAGGCGATCGGCCAGCTGGTCAGCGAGGGCGTGCTCGTGCGGGTGCGCGGCAAGGGCACCTTCGTGGCCGAGCGGCCCGCGCGGTCCCGGCTGCACCTGGCCTCCTTCCACTCCGACATGCGCCGGCTCGGACTGCGGCCGAGCACCGTCGTCCTGGCGGTCGCCCGCGACGTGCCGCCGTCGGCGACCCGGGCCGCGCTGCAGCTGGCCGCGGGGGAGCGGGCCTGGCACGTGCGCCGGCTGCGGCTGGCCGACGACCAGCCGATGTCGGTCGACGACGGCTGGTACCCGGTCGCGGTGGCGCCCGACCTGGACGAGGCCGACCTCACCGGCTCGCTCTACACGCTGTTCGCCGAGCGGTACGGCTGCGCGATCGAGCGGGCCGAGCAGACCGTGCGGGCGGCGGAGGCAGACCGGGAGTGCGCCGTCCTGCTGGGGGTGTCGCCGTCCCGTCCGGTGCTGGTGTTCGACCGGGTCTCATACAGCGCCGGCCGGCCGGTCGAGCACGCGCTGTCCACCTACCGCGGGGACCGGTACGAGGTGGCGATGACCGTCGAGCTGGGGCAGGGCTGAGTGGTGGAGCCGTGCGTGCTGCCCGCTGCGGGTCTGGTGCTCCGGCCGTGGCGGGAGGACGACCTGGACGCCGTCTGGGCCGCGCTGCAGGACCCCGAGCTGCGCCGGTGGAACGACGCGGGGTCCGGCTCGCGGGACGACGCCCGGGCGCTGCTGGCCCGACGGCGGGACTGGAGCACCGGCGACCACTGCTCCTGGGCGATCGTCGACCCCGCCGACCAGCTGCTGGGCTCGCTGTCCCTGCACGCGATCGACCGGGCGCAGGCCGATGCCGAGGTCGGCTACTGGACCGTGCCCGCCGCGCGCGGTCGCCGGGTGGCGGTGCGCGCGGTCGACGCCGCCTGCCGCTGGGGGTTCGCCACGCTGGAGCTGGACCGGGTCGAACTCTTCCACGCGGTGGAGAACGAGGCCTCCGGGCGGGTCGCGGCCAGGGCGGGGTTCACCTGCGAGGGCCGGCTGCGGCGGTCGTTCCGGTACGGCGACGGCGTCAAGCACGACGAGCTGCTGTGGTCCCGGCTCTCCGACGACCCGCCCCCGGCGCTGCACTGAGCCGGGGGGGGGCCTCAGGCGGCGACGCGGGTGCTGCTGAGCAGCCGGCCGTGCTCGGCGGCCTCCCGCTCGGCGGTGGCCTTGAGCTCGGCGGCCAGCTCGATGAAGGAGTCCAGCGCCGGGTTGACCCCGACCAGGGTGAAGTCCCGCTCGACCACCCGGAGGTCCAGCTGCCAGACGTCGGCCAGGATGCGCCGCAGCCAGGACGTGGCGTGGTCCCAGCCCTCGCGGGGGGTGCCCGCGCTGTAGTTGCCGCCGCGCACCACCGCCAGCACGGCGGGCTTGCCGGCCAGCGGTGGCTCGGCCCGCGGGCCCATCCGCGGGTCGGTGATCACCAGGTCGACCCAGGTCTTGACGTGCTGAGAGACGCCGAAGTTGTACAGCGGGACGGCGAAGAGCAGGGCCTCCGCGTCGACGAGCTCGTCGGTCAGCGTCGCCGCGAGGGCCAGTGCGCCGGCCTGCTCCGGCGTCCGCTGCTCGGCCGGGAGGTAGGAGCCGGCGACGGCTGCACCCCACGCGTCGGCCGGCAGCGGCTCGGTGCCGACGTGCCGGCGGGTGACCGGGGCGTCGGGGTTCCCGGCCCGCCACTCGCGCTCGACGATGTCGGCGATCTCGCGGCTGGCCGACCCCTCGACCCGGATGCTGGCGTCCAGACGGAACAGCGACATGGCAAGTACTCCCTCAGAGCTAGTAGCTAGCCGATTGCTAGCACTTCGGGAAAGCTAGCACTTCGGTCGCAGGAGCACGAGGGGTGGCGGTCCTACGATGACCGGGTGGCCGAGGACCTGGTGCACACGCCGGAGGCGTGCGACGACGCGCTGGCACGCGCGTTCGGCTTCCTCGGCAAGCGGTGGAACGGGCTGATCATCGGCGTGCTCGCCGGCGGGCCGGCGACGTTCACCGGGCTCCGTCGGGCCGTGGGCGGGATCAGCGACTCCGTGCTCTCCGACCGGTTGACCGAGCTGGCCGCGGCGGGGCTGGTCCAGCGCACCGTCGACGACGGGCCGCCGGTGGCGGTGAGCTACCAGCTGACCGACGCGGGTCGGTCCCTGACCCCGGTGCTCGAGCAGCTGACCACCTGGGCCCGCGAGAGCCTCCCCGCGCAGTCGTGTGCGGGCCGGCACTGAGGCTCAGCAGCCGCAGCTGACCCCTGCTGGGGCGGTGAGCGGGTCGACCGCCGGGCGGGTGGTCCCGGTCGCGGTCTCCACCGGCAGGCCCTCTCGGGCCCAGTACTCGAACCCGCCGATCATCTCCCGCACCCGGTACCCGATCCGGGCCAGCGCTAGGGCGGCACGGGTGGCGCCGTTGCAGCCCGGCCCCCAGCAGTAGGTCACCACCGGGACGCCGGGGTCGAGCTCGGCCGCCGCCTGCCCGGCGATCTCCCGTCCGGGCAGGTGCACGGCACCGGGCACGTGCCCCTGCGCCCAGGACTCCGCGCTGCGGGTGTCGACCAGCACGAACCCGGGCCGGCCGGACTCCAGGGCGGCGTGGACGTCGGAGACGTCGGTCTCCACGGCCAGCCGTCGGGCGAAGTGGGCGGCGGCGTCCGCGGGGTCGGTGGTCCAGTCCATGCCGTCGATGGTGGCGGCGGCGCTCCGGGCCGAACAGCGCCCACCCTGCCGACGACCGCAGTGATCCGGCCTTGACATCCCCCACGACTGACATGTCAGATGTCAGTTGTGGCCCTCGACCCCGTCCCGCGGGTACTCCTGCGCGACCAGGCGCTGACCCGGATCCGGGACGCGATCGTGGCCGGCGACCTCCCGCCCGGGACGGTGGTGAAGGACGCCGCGCTCGCCAGCCGGCTCGGTCTCTCGGTGGCCCCGGTGCGCGCAGCCCTGGCCCGGCTGACCGACGAGGGGCTGGTGGAGGCGAAGCCGCAGAGCCACACCCGGGTGACGCCGCTGGTGCTCGACCAGGTGCGGGACGCCGCCGTCGTCGTCCGGGCGATGCACGAGCTGGCGGTGCGCGAGGCCGTCGGCCGGGTCACCGCCGAGGACGTCGCCGCGATGCGCGCGGCCAACGAGCGGTTCGCCGCCGCACTGCGGGCCGCGGACGTCGACGCCGCGATGGACGCCGACGACGAGCTGCACGACGTCCTGCTGGCCCGCTGCGGGAACGCGGCGCTGATGGCCACCGTCGACCGCTTCACCCCGGCCATCCGCCGGCTGGAGCGGCAGCGGTTCGCCGCCCACGGCGAGGGATCGGTGGCCCTGCACGACCGCCTGATCGCCGCCTGCGCGGCCGCCGACGCCGACACCGCCGTCGCGACCACCACCGAGATCTGGACGGCGCTGCTGTCCCAACTGGAGGAGACCACCGATGGCCAGCCTTGCTGACTTCCCGCGCCACTCCCTGCTGTTCGGCCCCTCGCCGGTGCACCGGCTCGACCGGCTCACCGCGCACCTGGGTGGCGCGGCGGTGTGGGCGAAGCGGGAGGACGTGAACTCCGGCATCGCCTTCGGGGGCAACAAGACCCGCAAGCTCGAGTACCTGGTCGCCGACGCGCTGGCCCAGGGCTGCGACACGCTGGTGTCGATCGGCGGCGTGCAGAGCAACCACACCCGGCAGGTCGCCGCGGTCGCCGCGCACCTCGGGCTGAAGTGCGTGCTGGTGCAGGAGAGCTGGGTCGACTGGCCGGACGCCGTCTACGACAAGGTCGGCAACATCCTCATCTCCCGGCTGGCCGGGGCTGACGTGCGGCTGGTCAAGGCCGGGTTCGGCATCGGGTTCAAGGAGAGCTGGGAGTCGGCGCTCCGGGAGATCGAGGCGCGCGGCGGGAAGCCCTACCCGATCCCGGCCGGCGCGTCGGACCACCCGCTCGGTGGGCTGGGCTTCGCCAACTGGGCGCACGAGGTGGCCGCCCAGGAGGCGGAGCTCGGGGTCTTCTTCGACACCGTCGTCGTCTGCTCGGTGACCGGCTCCACGCAGGCCGGCATGGTCGCCGGCTTCGCGCAGCTGGAGGAGCAGGGCGCCCGGCCGCGCCGGGTGCTCGGGGTGGACGCGTCGGCCAAGCCCACGGAGACCCGGGACCAGGTGCTGCGGATCGCGCAGCGGACGGCGTCGGCGATCGGGGTGCAGCGCGAGCTGACCCTGGACGACGTGGAGCTGGATGAGCGGTACCACGCCGGCATCTACGGCATCCCGGACGCGACGACGATCGCGGCGATGGAGCTGGCCGCGCGCACCGAGGGGATGGTCACCGACCCGGTGTACGAGGGGAAGTCGATGGCCGCGACGATCGACCTGGTCGGCCGGGGCGAGATCGACCGGTCGTCCACCGTGCTCTACGCCCACCTCGGCGGCCAGCCCGCGCTGAACGGCTACAGCGCCCTCTTCTCCTGACCGGGCCGACGCGCGTCCTCGCCCGCGACGGCGGCCCACTGTCCGGGGCGTTCATCGCGCGGCGACGTCGGCCTGGACGCGTCGGATGACGTCCGCCAGGACGCCGGTGGCCAGGAGCCCCGAGCCGAGGGGGCCGGCCGAGTCCTCACCCAGCAACGGCAGCTGCCGCAGCGCCGATCGGGTCGGCGTCGTCAGGCGGTCGAGCTGCCAGCGCACTTCGTGGAGCACGGCGTCGGGGTGCTCGGGCGCCGCGAGCCCGGTGGCCTTGCCGGCGTAGGCGGCTGCGCCCAGGGCGTGGGCGCCCATGTGGGCGACGGCGGCCGCCTGCGCCCCGGCTCGGGCCGCTGCCGCAGCAGCGGGTGAGGTGACCGCGCCGGCTGCTCGACCGGCGAGGAAGCGCCGGCGGATCCCTCCTGCGGTGTCGAGCTCGCCACGGCCGAACGCCCGGGTCCGGGCGATGGCGTCTCGCATGCGTTCGTCGTCGGGCGCCTCGGCCTCGAACAGCGGCAGGACGTGTTCGGCGCAGTCGGCGGCCCAGCCGGCGAGGAGTCGCCGGTCGGCTTCGCTCAGCGTCTGGGGGCTGGGCACGTGGTCCTCGCTCAGCTCGACCGCTAGTGCCGGGACCGCGCGTTCTCCCACGCGGTCGTCAGCAGTGCGCGCGTGAGGGCCTCGGTGCGCTCGCCGGGGTTGATGACGGCCAGCCACCCCGCGCGGCCGTAGGTCGGGTGGGGACGCAGTACGTCGGCAGCGGCCAGATCGCTCACGCTCGGCTGCGCACCGGTGCGGGCGGTGTCCTGCTGCTGCGCGAGGACCCGGGCGGCGGCGTCCTTGCCGGCGTGGATGTTGACGCGGAAGGTCCCGGGCCGGTTCAGCTGGCTGCTGACGTCGTCGGGGTGGTCCTTGGTCACGACGGTGGCGAAGGGCTGGGTGGCCGCCGGGACCGTCCCGTCGGGGGAGCAGTAGGCGAACGAGTCTCCCCAGGCGATCTCGGGCGATCCGTCGCCCGGGGACGCCGTCCAGACCACCACCCCCTCGAGCGCGGCGATGTGGGCGATGACGTCGTCTTCGGTCATTGCTCCAGGGTTGCAGTGAAGTCCTGGTGGAGGCTTTGCTGCACGAGTGAGCGAGCCGTCGGGCAGAACCCTCCAACGGGCCGTTCTACGGCCGGTGGACGTCGCGCGCGCTCTGGGCTGCTCGGTGCAACTGGTACGCGACCTGGAGGCCCAGGAAGTGCTCCCGGTCGCCGACCGCACCGACAGCGGCTACCGGCGCTACACGGAGCGGCACCTGAACGCCGGCCGTGCCTACCGTGCCTTCGCCGCAGGGATGGGGCCGGTGGCCGCCAAGGCCCTCCTGCGAGCCTTCCAGCGGGGAGAGGTGGCCACGGCGCTGGCGCTGCTGGACGCCGCCCACGCGCGGTTGCACCACCAGCGCTCGCTGCTCGAGCAGACCCGTCGCGCGCTCCACCACCTCGCCGCGGAACCGGTCCTGCCGACGCGGCCCGCCGACGCGATGGGGATCGCCGAGCTGGCCGACGCGCTGGGGATGCGCCCCTCGGCGCTGCGGCACTGGGAAGCGGAAGGCCTGCTCACCGCCGACCGCCAGGGGGCACGTGCGGCGAGGCGGTACTCCCCCGAGCACGTGCGCGATGCGCGCGTCGTCCACCAACTGCGGGCCGCCGGGTACCGCATCCCCACCATCCGCCGCCTGCTGCCCGAACTCCGGCGCGCTGGTCGGTCCGCGCGCGTCACGGCAGCCCTGGAGGACCGAGAGTCCACCCTGACGACCAGGTCCAAGGCACTGCTGGACGGTGCAGCATGCCTGTCGAAGGCCGCGTGGCCGTCGCCCGCTCGATGACCGGCCAGGGCGGGGTGACGAGCTCGCCGCCGACGGTGGTCGGCTGAGCCTCAGCGGCCGAGCAGTCGGCGAACACGGCTGTCGTGCGCCTCAGGATGGTTGGCGGATCACCGACTCGCGGCGAAGCGGGTGCGGTACTCCGACGGGCTGAGGCCGGTGTGCCGGCGCAGCAGGGCGCGCAGGTTGGCCGAGGCGCCCAGCAGCTGGCTGACGTACATGATCCGCCTGTCGAGGCTCTCGGTGGCTCGCCGGCAAGGCCACCTCCTGTCCGTTGGAACCGAGTCGGTCAGTCGTGGTGCCGGACGTGCTGGCGCACCGGCTTCGTCAGCAAGGGCAGTGCCTGGCCGAGGAAGGCCAGCGCCACGAGCGCGGCGCGGGGGTCGGTGAGTGCGGCGAGGCCGTAGACGATCACGCCGACGAACGCGCTCACGACGACCACCCCGCGAGCCACCCGGCTGTGCCCCCGGTAGACGGTCGCCAGCAGCAGGCAGCCGACGACCATCCAGAACCAGCCGGCCGCTCCCGCACCCATGTCGCCGTGGTCGGTCAGGACCACTTGGAGCGCGAGGAAGAGGGCGGAGAGGCCGAGCGCGACCAGGACGTGCTTCCGGTGAGGAGGCGCGAGGACCGTCTCATCGGTCGATGGCTGGACAGCTGCGCGCACCGAGCCATCCTCGCTCAGGCCGCCGGGTCGCGGAAGGCAACGGACACGGGTCAGAGCGGGACGGCGAGGCCCTCGGGGCTGGGTTGGGCCAGGGCCTCGGCGATCGCCTCGGGCATCGGCGCCAGCCCGGTCCCGGCCAGGACGACGTCCCGGGCGAAGCGGTGCCAGCGCTGCGACCGCCGGACCATGCCGTGCCCGCCCACGATGGTGAACCGGGCGACCCGGGCCTTCGCCCGCCGGGCCCGGACGGCGAACTCCGCCGACAGTCGCGGGGGCACCCAGCGGTCACCCCGGCCGTGCAGGATCACCACCGTCTGACCGCCCAGGTGCATCACCGGCTCGCCGGGTGGGGTCCACGGGGCGAGCGCGCAGACAGCGGTCACCGAGGGCTCCCCGCCCGCCCGGAGTGCCGCCCGGCCGCCCATCGAGTGCCCGACCAGCACGATCGGGACGTCGGTGCCGTGCTCCTCGCGCAGCTGCGCGATCGCCCAGCGGACGTCCTGGTAGGCGTCGGCGGCCTCACCGTTCCAGCCGGCCACCCGGTAGCGCAGCATCGCGGTGGCGATGCCCTGGTCGGCGGTGGTGGCGTGCACGTACTGCTCGAAGGCCCGCATCCGGACCAGCGAGAGCGCCCGGGTCTTCGGTGGCTCGATGCTGGCGGGGGTTCCGCCGTGACAGAACAGGGCGATGCCCCGGGTCTCCCCGACCGCAGGCCGCTGTTCCAGCTCGGGGGAGCGGGGGTCGGGGCGGTCGGCGTCGGGGCTGGGGGATTCGGTCACGTCGTCCTCGGGGTGGTGGCTGCGGTCAGCGGCGGCGCTTGCCGCCCAGCTTCACACGCGCCTTCTCGCCGAGGTCGCCGGCCTTGAGCAGCCCGTTGCTGATCGCCGAGGGCCCCGTGCGCTTCTCCAGCGCCTGGCCCAGCTTGCGCAGCACCGTGATGACCACCGGGGCGAGGACGGTGAGGATGACCCACATGCGGAAACGGCGGGTGAGGAAGAGCCACATGATCAGCACTCTGCCCTGATCTCGCGGCCGCCAACCGGGTGACCGGCCATGATCACCACGGGCTGACGGTGGTCTCGGTGGGCCGGAGACAGCCATGAGCCCGTGGTGATCATGATCAGCTCGGGTCGGGGGCCAGCCGGACGACCATCTTCCCGGTGTTGCCGCCGCTGAGCAGCGCCCGGAACGCGTCGACGGCGGAGTCCAGCCCGTCGACCACCGTCTCCCGGGCGACGACCGAGCCGTCCCGCAGCCACCCGGACACCGCACCGATGAACTCCGGCCGCAGGTCGGCGTGGTCGCCGACGATGAACCCGCGGAGCGACAACCGTTTGCCGACGATCAGCCCCAGGTTCCGCGGCCCGGGAGGCGCAGCAACAGCGTTGTAGCCGGAGATCGCCCCGCACAGCGCGGCCCGCCCGTAGGTGTTGAAGGCGCCGATCGCCGCTTCCAGGTGCTCCCCGCCCACGTTGTCGAAGAAGACGTCGATCCCCTCGGGCGCAGCGGCACCGAGCAGGTCGGCGACCGCGCCGTCGTGGTAGTCGAACGCCGCGGAGAAGCCCAGCTCCTCGCGCAGCCAGCGCACCTTCTCCGGTGTCCCGGCGCTGCCCACCACCTGCGATGCGCCGCGGAGCCGGGCGAACTGGCCGACCAGGCTGCCGACCGCCCCGGCGGCGCCGGAGACGAAGACGGCGTCCCCCTCGCGGAAGTCGGCCAGCCGGAACAGCCCTGCCCAGGCGGTCAGGCCGGGCATGCCGAGCACGCCGAGGTAGAGCGAGAGCGGCAGGCCGGGGAGCGGCTCGACGACGGAGACGTGCGTGGCCGGGAGGACGGCGACGTCCCGCCAGCCCTGGCCGTGCAGCACCAGCGCGCCCTCGGGGACGGCGTCGGACCGGGAGGCGACCACGCGCCCGACCGCCCCGCCCTGCATCGTCTCGCCGAGCTCCCAGCTGGCGGCGTAGGACTTGGCGGCGCTCATCCGGCCGCGCATGTACGGGTCGACCGACATCGCGATGGTCTGCACCACGACCTCGCCGGGCGCGGGGTCGGGCCGGTCGACGGGCACCAGGCGGAAGTCCTCGTCCACCGGCTCGCCGTGCGGACGCCGGACCAGCTGCCACTCGCGGGCGGAGATGCTCATCGCGGGAAGTCCGGCTCGTTGCGGGGGATGACGAAGGCCTCGGGGACGAAGCTGGTGTCGGGCATGGTGACCATGGTGAGCACCATCCGGGCCACGTCGGACGGCGGCATCATCCGGTGCGCCGGGATGCCCCAGCGCTCCATCATCGGGGTGTCCATCGCAGCCGGCACGATGCTGTGCACCCGCGCCGGGAAGGGGACCTCGGTGCCGTCGGGGAGAACCGTCCCCTTCTCCCGCAGCTCCCGCTGGATGCACCGGGTCGCGCTGCGGAAGGCGGCCTTCGAGCTGTTGTAGGCGATCGCGCCGCTGCCGGAGGTCACCGCGGACAGCGACGTCACGTGCACCACGTCGGCGAGGGTGTCGGCCGGGCGGTGCTGGACGGTCTTGAGGAACTCGCTGGTCAGGAAGACCGGGCCCTCGCAGTTCACCGCCTGCACCATCCGGTAGTCGGCCAGGTCGATGTCGGTGATGTAGCCGGGCCGGTCGATGCCCGCGACGTTGACCAGCAGGTCGAAGGCGTCACCGTGCCGGGCGAACAGGTCGGCGACCACCCGGCGGCGGGCGTCGTCGTCGGTGACGTCGAGCGCGACCACCTCGGCGTCCCGGCCGATCGTGGCGCGGGTCTTCTCCGCTCCGTCGGTGTCGACGTCGCCGAGCGCGACCGTGGCCCCCGCCTCGGCCAGGGCGACCGCGACCGCGCGGCCCAGGCCGCTGGCCGCGCCGGTCACCAGGGCCACCCGCCCCGTCAACTGATCCTCGGTCCGCTGTGTCGTCTGCACCGGGCCACCTTCGCTGACCCCGACCGAGCCCGCAGGGCGGACCTACGATCGCAACATGTTCTTCTCCCGCGCCAAGACCCAGCCGGTCACCGCTGCGGACGCCCTGACCGGCCGTTCCGAGCCGCTGCCCGGCGTCCCCGAGGTGCACGCGGTCAACGGCAACCGCATCCAGCCGCCCTTCCCCGCGGGCCTGCAGACCGCCGTCTTCGGCGCAGGCTGCTTCTGGGGCGTCGAGAAGGTGTTCTGGGAGACCCCGGGCGTGTACTCGACCGCCGCGGGCTACGCCGGCGGGTACACCCCGAACCCCACGTACGAGGAGGTGTGCTCGGCGCGCACCGGGCACACCGAGGCCGTGCTGGTCGTCTTCGACCCGGCGGTCATCTCCTACGACCGGCTGCTGAAGGAGTTCTGGGAGGAGCACGACCCGACCCAGGGCATGCGCCAGGGCAACGACATCGGCACCCAGTACCGCTCGGCCGTCTACACGCAGGGCCCGGAGCAGGAGGCGGCCGCCACGGTCAGCCGCGACGTGTTCCAGGAGCGCCTGACGGCGGCCGGCTACGGCGAGATCACCACCGAGATCGCCCCGCTCGGCGACTTCTTCTACGCCGAGGGCCACCACCAGCAGTACCTCTACAAGGTGCCCAGCGGCTACTGCCCGGTGAACTCCACCGGCGTCAGCTGCCCGGTCGGCCTCCCCGGCGTCTAGCCGCCGGGCCTCCTCGATAGCGTCGGGCGGAGTCCCGCCAGTCGAGGAGGCCTGTGATGGACGCGCTGCGCACACCCGAGGACCGGTTCACCGACCTGCCGGAGTTCCCCTACGAGCCCCGGTACGTCGAGGTGGACGACGGGGACGGCGGCCGGCTGCGGGTCGCCGTCCTGGTCGAGGGCCCGGACGACGGCGAGACGGTGCTGCTGCTGCACGGCGAGCCGTCCTGGTCGTTCCTCTACCGCCGGATGATCCCGGTGCTGACGGCGGCCGGGCTGCGCGTCGTCGTCCCCGACCTGGTCGGCTTCGGCCGCTCCGACAAGCCCACCGAGCTGACCGACTACACGTACGCCCGGCACGTGGGCTGGCTGCGGCAGGCGCTGCTGGAGGAGCTGCGACTCACCGATCTGACCCTCGTCTGCCAGGACTGGGGAGGTCTGCTCGGGCTGCGCCTGGTGGCCGAGCACCCCGACCGGTTCGCCCGGGTCGTCGTCGCCAACACCGGCCTGCCCACCGGCGACCACCCGATGAGCGAGGCGTTCCTGGCCTGGCAGCGTGCGGCGGCCGGCATGACGGACATGCAGGTGGGCCGGATCATCTCCAACGGCACGGCGACGGAGATGGCGCCCGAGGTGGTGGCGGCCTACGACGCCCCGTTCCCCGACGCCCGGTACAAGGCCGGCGCCCGGGTGTTCCCGTCGCTGGTGCCCACCAGCCCCGAGGACCCGGCGGCCGCGGCCAACCGGGCCGCGTGGGGTGTGCTGCGCACCTGGGAGAAGCCGTTCCTGACCGCGTTCTCCGACAGGGACCCGATCACCGGCGGCGGCGACGCGGTGTTCCAGAAGCTGGTGCCCGGTGCCCAGGGGATGCCGCACACCACGCTGGCCGGGGGCGGTCACTTCCTCCAGGAGGACGTCGGCCCGCAGCTGGCCCAGGTGGTCGTCGACCTGGTCGCGGCGACCCCGCGCCCCTGAGCGCCGCCGGCCGGTAGGGCATCGTGGGGGTGTGTCCCCCTCCGACCCAGCGGCAGACCTGTTCGACCAGCTCCGCCGCGAGCCCGACGTCGACGCGCCCGAACTGGTCGCCGTCGACGCGACCGACCGCCTGCTGCTCGACGAGGCGGCCGAGCTGATCCGCCAGCACCCGGACGGCGTGGTCGTGATCGACGACTCGCACGGCGCCCTCACCCTGGGCGCGGTGGCGCTGCACGGGGCGACCGGCGTCCGGGTGCACCAGGACCTGCTGGTCGGCGAGCTGGCCCTGGCCGGCAACGCCGAGCGCACCGGGCACGCCGGCACCTACCGGTCGCTGCCGCTGGGCGCTGAGCTGGTGCGCGGGGCCCGGGTGGTGCTGGCACAGGCGCCCAAGGGGCTCGACGCGCTGCGCGAGCTCGCCGAGGTGGTCGCCGCCGACGCCGACCCCGACGTCACCTTCCTGGTCGGTGGGCGGGTCAAGCACATGACCCACGCGATGAACGACGTCCTGGCCGAGAGCTTCAGCGACGTGCACGCGACCCGGGGCCGGCAGAAGTCCCGGCTGCTGGTCGCCCGGGGGCCGAAGCCGGGGACGTCGTCCTTCCCCGTCTGCCGGGAGCACTCCGACCTCGGGCTGACCGTGTGCGCCCACGGCGCGGCCTTCGCCGGTGCGAAGGTCGACCGGGGCACCCGGGCGCTGCTCCGGTCGCTCCCCGGCGCGGTGCCGGACGCCGCGACCGCGCTGGACCTCGGCAGCGGCACCGGGGTGCTGGCCGTCGGGCTGGCCATGGCGCGGCCCGGGCTGTCGGTCGTCGCGTCGGACCAGTCGGCGGCGGCCTGCGCCTCGGCCGCCGCGACGGTGGCCGCCAACGGGCTGACCGGCCGGGTCACCGTCACCCGGGACGACGCTGCCGGCAGCGTCCCGGACGGCAGCGTCGACCTCGTCGTCTGCAACCCGCCGTTCCACCTCGGCGTCGCCGTGCACGCCGCCGCCGCGGAACGGCTGTTCGACGCCGCGGCCCGGGTGCTGCGGCCGGGCGGCGAGCTGTGGTGCGTCTACAACAGCCACCTGCCGCACCGCGACGCGCTCCGCCGGATCGTCGGCCCCACCCGCCAGGTGACCCGCGACCCCACGTTCACCGTCACGGCTTCCACCCGCCGCTAGACCGGGTCCTCCCTCAGTGGCCGGTACCGCCGCGGGAGACCACCGGCGGGAGGGTCGACCAGGGGAAGTCGATCCAGGCGTCGGTGTGCTTCCAGGTGTAGTCGCACCGCACCAGTGACCGCGGCTTCTCGTAGACCACGGCGGTGCGCACCTCGGTGACGTGGCCGGCGCAGAACTCCTTGACCAGTTCCAGGGTCTTGCCGGTGTCGGCGACGTCGTCGGCGATCAGCACCTTCGTGCCGGTCAGGTCGACGACGTCGAGGGTCGGTGGCAGCACCACCGGCAGCTCCAGCCGCTCGTCGACGCCGGTGTAGAACTCGACGTTCATCACGAAGAGGTTCTTCACGTCCAGCGCGTAGCCGAGTGCGCCGCCGAGGAAGAGCCCGCCGCGGGCGATGGACAGGATCAGGTCCGGTTCGAACCCGCTGTCGGCGACCTGCTGGGCCAGTTCCCGGGCCGCCCGGCCGAAGTCCTCGTAGGTCAGGGTCTCCCGCTCGTCGCTCACGCCCGCATCTTGGCAGGCCCGGGGCGCATCGGCCGACGAGCCGATGAACGTGTGATGCACAAGACGAACGGGCACGGCTGGTCGCCGGTGTGTTGCGGTTCGGATGTGCTAACCGATCTCGACTGGAAACCGTCCGGTCTCGGTCGACAACGCAGGTACGGCAACTGAGCCGTCGACGACGGGAGCACGGCATGGGCACACGACTGCGGGACGTCCTCACCGGCGGGGGGCTGCGCCGGATCCGGATCAGCACCCGGCTCCTGGCGCTGGTGCTGGCGGCCGTGGTCGGCATGGGCACCATCGCCGTGATCGGTGCCCTCCAGGTGCGCCAGACCATCGAGGCAGAGCAGCGCAACAAGGCCCAGTCCGCGGTCGAGGCGGTGCTCGGCGTCGTGGCCTTCTACGGCGCGCAGGAGGCCGCCGGTGCGCTGACCCAGGAGCAGGCCCAGGCCCAGGCCAGGAGCGCGCTCAGCGGGCTGCGGTACTCGGGGCAGGAGTACTTCTGGATCAACGACATGAACCCGACGATGGTCATGCACCCGATCAAGCCGGAGATGGACGGCACCGACCTCAGCGCCAACACCGACCCGACCGGCAAGGCGCTGTTCGTGGAGATGGTGCAGGTCGTCGAGCGCGACGGCAGCGGCTTCGTCGAGTACATGTGGCCCAAGCCCGGTGAGGAGGAGCCGCAGGCGAAGATCTCCTTCGTCGCGGGCTACGAGCCCTGGGGCTGGGTCGTCGGTTCGGGGATCTACGTCGCCGACCTGAACGGCGCCTTCGTCGACGTCCTGGTCACCATGCTGCTGTGGGCGGCGCCGGTCGTCCTGGTGATCGCCCTCATCTCCCTGCTGGTGTCGCGCAGCGTCACCCGGCCGTTGCGCCGGATGACCGACGTCCTCGCGGCCGGGGAGCTGCAGGAGCGGCTGGACGTCGGCGCCGGCCGCAACGAGCTGGACCAGCTCGCCGGTGCGCTGAACACCACCCTCGACCGGGTGTCGGACGTGGTCGACGAGGTGGCCGAGGCCTCCCGGCTGCTCGACGGGGCCGCCAGGGCCCTGTCGGCCACGGGGACGACGATCGCCGGCGCAGCCGGGCGGTCCACCGGGCAGGCCGACGCCGTGACGGCGGCGGCGAAGGACGTGAGCTGCTCGATCGACGCCGTCGCCACGGGGGCGGAGGAGATGGGTGCCTCGATCCGGGAGATCGCGCACAACGCCGCCGAGGCCGCGCGGGTGGCCGGGAGCGCGGTGACCGCGGCAGAGAGCGCGAACCAGACGGTGGCCCGGCTGGGTGAGTCCTCGGTCGAGATCGGCAACGTGGTGAAGGTGATCACCTCGATCGCGGAGCAGACCAACCTGCTGGCGCTGAACGCCACGATCGAGGCCGCGCGTGCCGGTGAGGCGGGCAAGGGCTTCGCGGTGGTGGCCAACGAGGTCAAGGAACTGGCGCAGGAGACGGCGAAGGCGACCGAGGACATCGCCCGCCGGGTGGAGGCGATCCAGGCCGACACCCACAGTGCCGTCGGCGCCATCGGCGGGGTCACCTCGGTCATCGCCCAGATCAACGACTACCAGACGACGATCGCCTCGGCGGTGGAGGAGCAGACCGCCACGACGAACGAGATGAGCCGGGCGATCGGTGAGGCCGCCCAGAGCGGGCGGTCGATCGCCGAGACGGTCGCCGAGGTCGCCCGAGCAGCCCAGGAGACTCACGCCGGCGTCGCCGAGATGCAGTCGGCCACCGGTGACCTGGTCCGGATGTCGGAGAGCCTGCAGCAGTCGGTCGACACGTTCCAGCGGTGACCACCGGGGGTGGCCGGTGCGCCGGCCACCCCCGGCTCAGGGACCGGCCTCGGCCTGTTCCGACAGCTCAACCATGCTCAACCGCTCCTCCAGCACCGCCCGGGCCACCTCGTCGAGGTCCCGGTCGGAGCCGTAGGCGTGGGCGCGCAGCACGCTCAGCGCATCGGTGGCGTCCAGCTCCAGCCCGACGCCCACGAAGCCGACCGCCTGCCAGACCAGCGCGCGGCGACCCGCGGCCGGCGCGTCCAACCAGGACGGGCCGGTCTCGCTGCGCGGCTCCTCGTCCATCGCGCTGGCGAAGGTGGCGCTGAGCGCGGTGGTGATCGCGAGGGTGTCGGCGAGGCCCAGGTCGCGGACCGAGCCGGGTGGCGTCATGTACAGGTCCAGGGCGCCGATGCCCTCCAGCCCGCCGTACAGCGGCAGCGAGACGATGCCGCGATAGGGGGTGCGCGTCACGAGCGCGTCGTGGAAGACCGGCCAGCGGCTGCTCAGTTCCTCCTCGTCGGCGTACACCGGCTGTCCGGTGCTGTGCGCGGTCAGGCACGGCCCCTCGCCGATCGTGAACTGCAGGCGTTCGGCGATGCCGGCCGTCGGGTCGCTGCCGCCGAGCGGCAGCCGCCGGTCGGCGGAGAAGTAGACGCTGAGCCCGGCGCCGGCGACCGGGAGCACCTCCGCACACGCCCGGGCCAGCCGCACGGGCAGCAGCTCGGGGCCGGGGACGTCCGGCTCCGCTGCGGTGATGCGGGCAGCGAACTCCTGCGTGAGGTCCATGCCTCCCTCTCCGGGGCGAACGGCCGCAAGGGGGAGGGCCAGGGCTGAGCCGTGCTCCGCGGTGTCGCTGGACCGCTGCTACCCCCGGACGAGGTCGGCGCACACCTCCGGAGCTCAGCAGGAGGCGGGGGTGCCCAGCCAGGCGGCCGGCGCGGCCGGGACGTCGTCCCGCAGCACCGCCCCCTCGATCAGCCCGTACGGCCGGTCGTCGGCGTGGTAGACCACCGCGCCCGGGCCGTCCAGGTCGTTGGCCAGCCCGAACGCGGAGAGGTCCTGCAGGAAGTGGTGCTTGTTCGGCATCGACATCCGCACCTCGGCCACGTCCCGGTGCTGCTCGAGCACCGCCTCGCCCATCGCGTAGAGCGACTGCTGCAGCGCGAGGGAGTGGGTGGCGGCGAAGGTCTCCAGCAGCGTCGTCCGGACGGCGTCGTGGGTGGCGTTCCAGTCCACGTCCAGCCCGGTGTACCGCCACCGGGCGGTCACCGCGGTCGCCAGGATCCGGTCGGTCGTCTCCGGCAGCGTGGTGTAACGGTCCCGGGGGAAGCCCCAGAACTCCGAGCCGGTGGTCTTGAGGACGACGAGGTCGCTGAGCCCGGCGAGCACGTGCAGGTCCTCGCCGTCCGCGGTGACCACCGCCGTCCGGACGTCGCCCCCGGTGCGGGAGAAGGCGTGGTCGTGCGGCGTCCCGCCGACCGCGATCCGGTCCCACCCGTAGGACTCGATCGCCACCCGCGCCCCGGTGACCCACTCGTAGGAGCCGGCGAGGTGCCGGGCCAGCCGCAGGCCGAACTCCTCCGGCGAGCCGATACCGTCGCGGGCGAAGGCGAAGACGGTGTTCTTCTGTGCGTCGGTGGTCAGCACGTGCGCGTTGTCGCCGGCGGTGTGCGCCGCCGCGAAGTCACCGCGCAGCGCCGAGCTGACGTTGAGGTCGACGAGGGAGTGTCGGGCGGTGGAGCGGTCGACCGCGACGACCCGCACCTCCGCCTTCCCGTACTGGTTGGGCCCGAGGACGATCGCCATGCGCGCACTCTCCCTCATCTGCGTTGCTGGGATGTTGCACCGAAAGGACCCCCTGGCCCCCACCACTCGCAAGCTCGCGGCGGGACCCTGCAGGGGGCCGTCAAGAACCTCGGTAGGTGGAGTAGGCGAACGGGGAGAGCAGCAGGGGCACGTGGTGGTGCTCGGCCGGCTCGGCGACGGTGAAGGTCAGCACCACCTCGGGCCAGAACGTCTCCCGGCCCAGCCCGGCGGCCCACTCGCCGGTGCCGAAGGCGATCCGGTGCGGGCCGGCGGCGGTGGGCTCCTCGGTGAGCCGGCAGCGGCCGTCGGCGTCGGTGACCCCGGCGGCGACCTGGCCGGCGTCGTCCAGCAGCTGCACCGTCATCCCCGCCGCCGGGCGGCCGGCCACGGCGTCCAGCACGTGGGTCGAGACGCTCATGCGAACAGCCCCGCGATCCGCAGGCCGGTGATCTGGGCCAGCTGCTCGGTGGCCTCGGCGCGCTCGGTCTCCGGGTCGTTGCCGAGCCGGCGGTGCAGCTCGGCGAGCATCTCCTCGGCGGAGCGGCCGGACGCGCGGATCAGGAAGACGTGGCCGAACCGCTCCTCGTAGTCGCGGTTGCCGTCGACCATCGCGGTCCGGACCGAGTCCGCGGCGGTGGTCATCCCGCTCTGCTCCTCCCGCGACGTCCGCGCCTCCGCGGAGGGGCCCTGCATCCGGTCACCGATCCGGGCGTGCGCCGCCAGCGCGGTGCTCACCTCGGTCCAGGGCAGCGCGCGGCTGACCTCCTCGGCGCGGGAGACCAGGGCCTCGGGGGAGTCGTAGGGGCGGCCGGCGGCGACGGTCGGGGCGAAGGACGGCGCTGCGTTGCAGGACCGCAGCAGCTCCTCGGCCCGCGCTGCCGGTTCGGCGTTGAATCTGTCCAGCGGGGAGTCGGGCACGGCTGACAGGATGCCAGCCCATGATCCCCGTGGAGCTGTACGACGAGCTCGACCGACGGCTGGCGCCCGTGGACGCCGCGCGGCTCGCCTCATATCCGGGCGAGTCGTCAGCGCGGCAGCCGGTGCACACCTGTTACGTGCCCGCCGACGCCGTCGTCCCCGGGTTGGTCTCCTCCTGGGGTGCCGCGGCGCTGGGTGCCCTGGACGAGCACGGCCTCCCCGACCTCGGCCTGGACGCCGACCTGGTCGAGCAGGTGCTGCCCCGGGTGCGGGCCAAGTTGGCCACCGAACCGGTCGAGGACCTGCGGGTCGACGCCGAGGACGGCTACCGCGGCCCCCCGGACGCCGAGGACGGCGACGTCACCGCCGCCGCCGCGGTGCTCGCCGCCGAGACCGCCCTGCCGCCCTTCCTCGGGGTCCGGGCCAAGTCGCTGGAGGAGCCGACCCGGCGCCGCGGCGTGCGCTCCCTGGACCTGTTCCTCACCGGCCTCGCCGGGGCAGGCCGGCAGCGGGCGATCGTGACCCTGCCCAAGGTGACCTCGGTCGAGCAGGTGGCCGCCTTCCTGCCGGTGCTGGACGCCCTGGAGCAGGCCAGCGGGCTGGCGCTGGACCTGGAGCTGCAGGTGGAGACCCCGCAGGCGGTGCTGGGTGCCGACGGGACGACGACGCTGGCCCGGATGCTGCACGCCGGCGCCGGCCGGGTGGTCGGCCTGCACTACGGCACCTACGACTACAGCGCCGCCCTCGGCATCGCCGCGGCCCACCAGTCCTCCGACCACCCGGCGGCCGACGTCGCCAAGCAGGCCATGCAGGTGGCCGTGGCGGGCACCGGAGCGCGCGCGGTCGACGGCTCGACCAACGTGCTGCCCGTCGGCACCACCGCCCGGGTGCACGAGGCCTGGCAGCTGCACGCCGGGCTGGTCCGCAGGGCACTGGAGCGCGGCTTCTACCAGGGCTGGGACCTGCACCCGGCACAGCTGGTCACCCGCTACCTCGCCACCTACGCGTTCTTCCGGGCAGCCCTGCCGGCTGCCGCGGCGCGGCTGGCCGGCTACGTCAGCCGGGTCGAGGGCGGGGTGCTCGACGAGCCGGCCACGGCCCGCGCGCTGGCCACCGTGGTCCTCCGTGGCCTGGACTGCGGGGCGCTGGACGTCGCCGAGGTCGAGTCGGCCACCGGGCTGGACCGGGCAGCGCTGGACACTCTGGCGGGTCGCCGCCACTGACCCGACGCCCGGCACGTCGTGACTCCCAGCTCCACGGCCGTCGCCCTTCGTGCCACTGTGCGGCGGTTCACTCGATCGGGGGAGTGCTGTTCTGGGGGGCGGTTGCCGAGACCAGGGGTGGGTGATTGAGAATGCCAGCAGTTCCCAGGGTCCACCGTCGGTCGAGAGGTGTCGTGTCCGTTCTCGGAGCTCGTCCCGCGCTGCCGGTGCAGCGCGCCCGGGAGGAGGTGCCGAGTTCCCGGCCCGCGCCGACGCACGGCCACACGGCCCTGGTGTTCGGCTCCGACGACGCGCTGCTCGCCGGCGCCGTCCCCTGGCTGGAGGCCGGCCTGGCCGCCGGGGACGTGATGGTGCTGTCCTGCGCGGAGGAGACGGCCGAGCTGCTGCGCTCGGCGGTGGGGGCCCCCGAGGACCGGCTGCTCAGCGACCCCCGCGTCGCGATGCGCGGCGCCCGCGCGCCGGACGCCGTCATCGCCACCCGTCGGCTGCTCGACCGGGCCGCCGCGTCGCCGTCGGGGGTGCTCCGGGTCCTGGGCACACCGGAGTTCGGACCGGTGCCCCGCGCCTGGCGGGAGGGGCAGCGCTACGAGTCGGCGGTCAACGAGCTGCTCGCCGGGTCCCCGCTGGACGCGCTCTGCGTCTACGACCAGCGGAAGCTGCCCGTCGACGTCGTGGCCAGCGCCGGGCACACCCATCCGCACCTGCTCGTCGACGGCGTCCCGGTGGCGAGCGCCGGCTACCTGCCGCCGGCGCAGTACCTGGCCGCGCTGCCGCTGCTGCGCGAGCCGATGGAGGGCGGCCCGCCGCTGTTCGCCGCCGACGGCGCCCGGTCGCTGGGCACCCTGCGGCACCAGCTGGCCGCGGTGCTCGCCACCTGCGTGCCGGATCGGGACCAGTGCACCGACCTGCACCTGGCGGTCAGCGAGATCGCGGCCAACGCGTTCCGGCACGGCACCCCACCGGTGGCGGCCCGGGTGTGGGTCTCGACCGACCGGGTGGTCTGCACCATCAGCGACTGCGGCACCGGGTTCGCCGACCCGCTCGCCGGGTTCCAGCCGGCGCACGGCGACGACCTCTCCCAGGGCGGCATGGGCCTGTGGCTGGCCCGCAAGCTCTGGGACCACGTCGACCTGCTGCCCGGGCCGGACGGCCTGACGGTCCGGCTGAGCTCACCGTTGCGCTGAGCCGGGCCACGGTGACGGCCGGGGTCGCTCGTCACCGTGCCGGGAACCCGATCTCCCCCCTCTGGGCACGGGAACTGCCCACCGAGGTCCTTCAGAACTAAGATGTCCGGTGTGATCGTGGTGACTGCGGCCGGCGGGCTGACGGGGACGGCGGTCGTTCGTGCCCTGCGCGCCCGGGGGGAGTCCGTGCGCGCCGTGGTCTCCCGCCGCGGCCCCCGGCCCGAACTGGCCGAGCTCGGCGCCGAGGTCGTCGTCGCCGAGCTGACCTCGCCGATGGCCTGGTCCTCGGTGTTCGGAGGCGCGGACGCGGCGTACCTGATCTGGCCGAACTTCGACCCGGACGAGGCCGAGGGGGCGGCCGCCCTGTTCGCCGAGGCGCGCCGGGCGGGGCTGCCGCGGATGGTCTACCACTCGGTGATGCGCCCGCAGCTGCGGGTGATGCCCCACCACGCCGGCAAGGACCTGGCCGAAGAGGCACTGGACGCCAGCGGGTTGGCCTCCTGGCGGGTGCTGCAGCCCGCCTCCTACGCCGAGAACCTGCACCCGGAGCTGGAGGCGGCGCGCACCAGTGGCGTGCTCCGCAGCCTGTGGGGCCTGCGGAGCGCGCAGTCCCTCGTCGACGTGCGGGACGTGGCCGAGGCCGCAGCGGTGCTGCTCACCGAGGACGGCCTGGACGGCGGCACCTTCGAGGCGGCCGGCCCGGAGGCGCTCACCGCACCGCGGCTGGCCGAGCTGATCGGCGAGTGGCTCGGTGACGAGGTCGTCGCCGACGACGTCATCCCCGGTGGTGAGGTGCCCACCGGCTACGCCGCCCGCTGCCGGCGCACGATGTTCGACCACTACCGGGCGCACGGCTTCGTCGGCAGCCCGCGGGTGCTCACCGACCTGCTCGGCCGCCCGCCGCGCACCTTCGCCGAGCACCTCGCCGACCTGCCGCGGCCCGGGGAGCCGACTCCGTGAGCGACCTGCTCGACGGGTCGATGCCCACGCGCGACGTGGACGCCGGCACGGAGGACGCCGGCACCGGGGACGCGATGGACGTGATCCTGGCGCAGTGGGCGCAGGAGCGGCCGGACCTCGACTGCTCACCGATGGGCGTCATCGGCCGGATCAGCCAGTTGCAGCGGGAGGTCTTCCTGGCCCAGCGGGCCACCTTCGCCCGGCACGGGCTCGATGCCCCGTCCTTCGACGTCCTCGCGGCCCTGCGCCGGGCGGGGGAGCCCTACCAGCTGACCCCCACCGCGTTGATGCGCACCGCGCTGGTCACGTCCGGGGCCATCACCCAGCGGCTGGACCGGCTGGAGGAGAAGGGCCTGATCACCCGCGGGCGCAGTGAGGCCGACGGGCGGGCCGTCGTGGTCACGCTGACCGACGCGGGGCGGACGGCGCTGGACGCGGCGTTGCCGGACCACCTGGAGACCGAGCACGGGATGCTGGCGGCCCTGTCGCCCGAGGAGCGCACGCAGCTGGCCGGGCTGCTCCGCCGCTGGCTCATCACCCTGGGCCGCGTGCCCGGGGGCATGCCCGACCCCAGCTGACCGGTCCGGTCGGGCCGGACCGGTCAGCTGGCGTCGCCGGCGGTCAGCCCTCGGTGTCCTCGATCTCCTGCTCCAGGTCGTCGACGCCCTGCTCGACCTCGTCGACACCCTCCTCCACGTTCTGCTCGACGCCGTCGTCGACGACGTCGTCTCCGCAGGCAGCTGTCGTCAGGGAGGCGGCGACGATGGCGAACGCGGCGACAGTGCGACGCACCGGACGGGGACGGGCGGACCGGGACATGCGACCTCCTGCTCGACGGTGGTGGTGACCCGGAGGCTGTGCCCGGTCACGCCTGCCGGAAACGCGCCGGGGCTCAGCTGTGCTCGGGGCTGCGCGGGGTGGCCTCGTGCACGTCCTCCGGGTGGCCCTCGCGGCGGTCGATGATGGTGAAGCGCCGCCAGAGGCCGCTGAGCTGCAGCGGGCGGGCGACGGCGGCGGTGTGCACCACCAGCGGCGTGTCGATGCCCCGGGGCTGGGCCATCCGCTCCAGCTGCACCAGCGTCGCCATCCCGGCGGAGTTCATGAAGGTCACCTCGCACAGGTCGACCCGGACCTGCTTGAGCGTGGCGTCGGCCAGCATCAGGTCGGTCATCGCACGGACCAGGGGTCGGCGCGCGTGCTCGGTCAGCTCGCCGATGACCGTGATCTCGGCGGACTCCGCATCGTGCGTGGTGACCGTGACCTCGACGTTGGGGGCAGGTTCGTCCATGGCTCCTCGGTTCCCGGCCGGGCTGGAGTTCACTCCTCGGGATCCGCCGCCTGCGCCGTGTCGGCCTCCGCGGCGCGGGCGAGCAGCAGCAGGCCGTAGGCGGCCAGCGAGGGGCCGTCGGAGAACCGGCCGTCGCGCACCATCGCCCGGAACTCGGCCTCGGGGACGAACGCCGAGCGCATGTCGGCCTCGGTCGCCTCGCGCGCGGTGGGACCGGGCGTCAGGTCCTCGGCCAGCCAGACGTCGAACTCCTGGGTGGTGAGCCCCGGCGCCAGGTCCAGGTGCCCGAGGTGCCGGAGGGTGGCGGCGCGCAGGCCCGTCTCCTCGGCCAGCTCGGTCCGCGCCAGTGCCTCGGCCGACCCGTCCGCGCCGGCCGGCTGGACGCCCCCGGACCAGGTGCCCTGCGGGAACTCCCAGGACCGGCGGCCCAGCGGGTGGCGGAACTGCTCGACCAGCCAGAAGCCCTCCCGCTCGGCGGCGATCACCAGGCCGAAGTGGGGACGCTCGACGACGGAGTAGACGCTCGGTGACCCGTCGTCCAGCTCGATGGCGTCCTCCCGCAGCCGGAGCCACGGGTTCCGGTAGACCTCGCGCGTGCTCGTCGTCCGCATGCGTCCCAGACTGGCAGAGGAGCGTGGAGGAGGACGCCGATGACGGAACGCAAGCCGGAGGGCATGTCGTTCGAGACCTGGGTCGAGCACCAGATCTCACAGGCCCGCGAGCGGGGCGACCTGGAGGGGCTCGCCGGCGCCGGCAAGCCACTGCCCCGGCGGGACCGGGAGAAGACCACCTACGAGTGGGCGCTGGAGTGGGCGCGGCGGTAGGAGGCCGACGTCGCCGCGATCATGCCCACCGGGTTGGCGCTGCGGAAGGAGCGCGAGGAGCTGCCCGCCCGGGTCGCCCGGCAGCCCACCGAGGAGCTGGCCCGCGCGGTGGTCGAGGCGCACGTCGCCCGGGTCGACCGGTACTACCGGCAGCCGGTCGACGGTCCGTGGATCGCGGTCGGGATGCCGGACGTCGAGGAGATGGTCGCCGAGTGGCGGCTCAGCCGCCCGGTCGTCGTCCCCGGGCCCGCGGTGTCGGAGCCGGTCGTGCCACCCCGACGACGGCGGTGGCTCCGGCGAGGGGCGGCCTGACCGGCCGGTCCCGCGTTCCGTCGCGCCCCTCACCGTGGAGGGCACGTCGTACGACCGGCACCGGCCACCTGGCGCGGCCCGTGCGCTGCCGCCCGGGCACCGCACGGGTTCGCGCGGTGCCCGGGTGGGTCACTCGTCCTCGGCCGGTACCTCGATGTCGACGCTCTCGGCGACGATGTACTGCTGGCCCGCGAAGTCGCCGAACGCGTCGTCGGTCAGGTCGAGGCCCAGCTCCTCCTCGACCGCGACCTCGTCGAACCCGCTCTGCACGGTCCCGGTGACGAGGAGCACCTGACCGTCCTCGAGGACGCCCGCGATGTCCGAGCCCACGACGAGCAGCGGCTCGGCGGAGGTGTCCTCGACGCCGGTGATGGAGAAGGAGTTCGGGTCGACCACCTGGTCCACGGTCGCCGACACGGTCACCTCCTCGCCCACGAGGTCACTCGACTGCTCGTAGAACCCGGAGCCGTAGCTGCCGTTGAAACCGGCGTCCGCGTCGGCCTCGACGTCGGCCTCGGCCCCCTCCCCCTCCCGCTGCTCCAGCAGGTCCCCGGCGCTCCACACCTCGTCGGAGCCGGCCGGGTCGTCGCCGGCGGCAGTGTCGTCGCCGGCGCCTTCGTTGCCACAGGCGGCCAGGGTGACGGGCGCAACGGCCAGGATGCCGGCGAGGAAGAGCTTCGCGATGGGACGGGTGTGCTGCTGCACGGTGGTTCCTCTCGTCGAGCCGGGCGCAGGGTGCCCGCCACGGGTTCCGGACACCACAGTGATTGCCACAGCCGGCGATACCATGCCCGCCGGCGAGAACTCGACGCCGACACGTGGCGGGGCGCGCAGCACGGTCCCCTCCGCGTCCTCGTCAGCCGTGCTCTCGGTCGCCGTCCTCGCCGTCCTCGTCGTCGGAGTGGCGGGCCTGCAGCTCCCGGGTGGCCATGCCGCCGGTGCCGCCCTCGTCGTGCTGGCCGGGGTGCAGGTTGGTCTGGTCGGTCTCCGGCTCGGTCTCGTTCATCACCGGTCGAGCCTGCGGTGCCCGCCCGGTGTCGGCCACCTGGCGCGGCTCGTGCGGCGACCTCCCGGGCACCGCACGAGCCCGCACAGGGGTCACGGTGGCGTCACTCGGTCTCGGTCGGCACCGAGGTGTCCACGCTGTCCGCGACGATGTACTGCTGGTCCTCGAAGTCGGCGAACGCGTCGTCGGTCAGGTCGATCCCCAGCTCGTCCTCGACGCCGGTCTCGGTGAACCCGCTCTGCACGGTGCCGGTGACCTGCACGACCTCGCCGCCCTCCAAGGCGTTGGCCGAGTCCGCGCCCACGACGAGCAGCGGCTCGACGGAGGTGTCCTCGGTGCCGGCGATGCTGAAGGAGTTCGGGCCGAACACCTCGTCCACGGTGGCCGACACGGTCACCTCCTGGCCCACGTAGTCGCTCGACCCCGCGTAGAACGCGGAGTCGTAGAGGCCGTCGTAGCCGAGCCCGGCCTCGGCGCCGGCGTCGAGGCCGGCGTCGGCGTCGGCGTCGACAGCCTCGTCCTCCTGGATGTCGCCGACGCTCACGTCCTCCTCGGGGCCGGCGGTGTCATCGCCACAGGCTGCCAGCGTGAACGGAGCCACGACGAGGCTGCCGGCGAGGAGGAGCTTGGTGATGGGACGGGTCTGCTTCACGGTGGTTCCTCTCGTCAGGGCGGGCCCGGGACGGCCTGCCGCAGAGTTCGGACACCACAGCCATTGCCTCAGCCGGTCGCATCACGCTCGACGGCGAGCACCTGTCGCCGACTCGTGACGGACCGGTACGTACCGCCCGCCCCCGGCGCGTTCCTCGCGCCGGGCGGGTGTGACCGGATCGTGACGGGCCCGGTCAGAGGAGGTCGAACTCGTTGTACGTCTCGCCGCCGGACAGCAGCGCGTAGCCGGGGCCGCGGTCGAAGAACGGCTCGACATCCGGACGTGCGGCCCGCATCGACGCGCGCAGGGCCTCGGTCGCGGCGTCGTCCGCCGTGCCGTCGTCCCGCACGACCACGCCATAGTCGTCCCGGGCGCCGGCGACGCTGACCTTGTGCCAGGCGATGTCCCGCAGCACCTCCTCGACCGGCCGGTCCAGCGGGTCGCCCCAGCCGCCGCCGCCCGTCGTCCGCACCCGCACCACGGTGCCGGCCTTCAGCGGCTCGGCGTCGGCCAGCGCGTCGACCTCGTGCTCGTCCGGCCCACCCGGGTCCACGGTGATCGAGAACGGTCGCCCGGCCTTGCCGCCCTTCACCCCCCAGCAGGACAGGATCGACCGGTCGGCGATGGACATGAAGTGCGCGTCCCGGAGCACCCGGATGTCCTTCTCGTAGCCGCAGCCGCCGCGGTACCGGCCCGGGCCGCCGGAGTCCTTCGCCAGGGCGAGCCGCTCGATCCGCAGCGGGAACCGGGACTCGGTGAACTCGGTGGGCAGGTTCCGGGAGTCCGGGACGACGTGGATGGTGTCCTCGCCGTCGGCGTAGTACCGCCCGCCGGAGCCGCCCCCGAGCACCTCGCGCATCAGGTACGGCTCGCCGTTGGCGTCGGTGCCGTAGACGCCGGTGTACCGGATCGTCTCCTGGTCGGCGGGCATCCGACCGCCGGTCGCCTTGGCCAGCACCCCGGCCAGCACGCCGAGCAGTCGCAGGATCACGAACGTCCGGGCGTTGGTGGGCGCCGGGAAGATCGGGGTGAGCAGGGTGCCCTTCTCCGGGAACCGCATCTCGATCAGCGGGACGACGCCCTCGTTGACGTCCAGCTGCGCCATCCGCTCCGGTGACTCGGCCAGGTTGCGCAGGATCGGCGCCAGCCACTTCTTCAGGAAGTTGCCGTCGGCGTAGTCGCCGCAGTGGTTGATCGGCCCCTTGGCCTGCGGGCCGGTGCCGGTGAAGTCGATGACCAGCGGGACGTCCTTGGTGGAGTCCATGGTGAGCGTGATCCGCTGCCGGTGCAGCTGGGGGGCGTCGACGCCGTCGTGCTCGGCGTAGTCCTCCCAGACGTAGGAGCCGTCGGGGATCTGGGAGAGGATCTCCCGCCGGTACACCTCGGTCGAGCTGCTCAGGATCGACTCGAAGCACGCCTCCACCGCAGCGACGCCGTACCGGTCGAACAGCTCGCCCAGCCGGCGCGCCCCGGCCAGGCAGGCCGAGCACTCGGCGTCCAGGTCGGCGGCGAGCGAGTCGGGCATCCGCGAGTTGCGGGTCATGATCGTCAGCGCGGCGTCGTTGCGGACGCCGCGGTCCCACAGCTTGATCGGGGGGACCATCAGGCCCTCCTCGAACACGCTGGTGGCCGCCGACGGCATCGAGCCCGGCACCGCGCCGCCGATGTCGTCGTGGTGGCCGAACGCCTGGATGAAGGCGACCACGGTCGGCTGACCGGCCACGTCGGCGAAGACCGGCACCGTCACGCACAGGTCGGGCAGGTGGCCGATCCCGCCCTCGGACAGGTAGACGTCGTTGTGGAAGTAGACGTCGCCGGGGTTCATCGTGTCGATCGGGTGGTCGCGGACCACCGGCTGCACCAGTGCGGAGTACGAGCGGCCGGTGAGCTTGCGCAGCTGCCGGTCGTGGATGCCGGCCCGGAAGTCGTGCGCGTCGCGGATCATCGGGGAGCGGGAGGTCCGCCCGATCGACGTCTCCACCTCCTTCTCGATGGCGGCCAGCGTGCCGGCCACGATCTCGACCAGCACCGGATCGGCGGCGGAGGGGCCAAAGTCGCGATTTTGGCCCTGATCGGTGCTCATCGGGTGGTCTCCTTCGTGAGCAGCAGGTTGCCGAAACGGTCGACGGTGGCGGAGAAACCCGGGTGCACCGGGACGGTGGAGCCGAACTCCTCGACGATCGCCGGGCCGGCGACGACGTCGCCGGGGGAGAGGTCGGGTCGCCAGAACAGCGGCGCCTCGACCCACTCGTCGAAGAAGACCGGCCGGGTGCCGCGGCGGGCGTCCCGGTCGGACGACGACGGCTCGACGATCTCCGGCCGGCGGATCGGGCCGATCCCGCTCACCCGCAGGTTCACCCACTCCACCGCCTGGCGCGGGTCGGTCGCGAAGTCGTAGCCGTAGAGCTGGCGGTGCGCCGCGTGGAAGGCGGTGGCCACCGCGTCGATCGCCGCCTGGTCCAGCTCGCCCGCACCGACCGGGACCCGCACCTCGAAGGCCTGGCCGACGTAGCGCAGGTCGGCGGTGCGCTGCATCCGCTGCTCGCTGCGCGGGAAGCCCTCGCCGTCCAGGGCCACCTCGGCCTGGCCCTCGAGGTCGGCGAAGGCGGTGGCCAGGGTGGCGGGGGAGACGTCGGCGTGCCGGGCGACCATCGTCTGCACGTAGTCGTTGCGGACGTCGACGGTCAGCAGCCCGAACGCGCTGACGTTGCCCGGGTTCGGCGGCACCAGCGTGCGGGGCAGCCCCAGCACGTCCATCAGCCGGCAGGCCAGCAGCGAGCCGGAGCCGCCGAAGGTGGTGAGGGTGAAGTCGCGGACGTCGAGGCCGCGGGCGACGGTGACCTGGCGCAGCGCATTGGCCTGGTTCCACGCCGAGATCTCCAGGATCCCGCTGGCCAGCGCCTCGACCGACAGACCGAGCTTCCCGGCCAGCTGCTCCAGCCCGGCCCGCGCCGCGTCGACCGACAGCGGGATCTCCCCGCCCAGCAGGTGCGGGGGGATCCGGCCGAGGACGACGTGCGCGTCGGTGACCGTGGGCTGCTCGCCGCCGTTGTCGTAGCAGATGGGCCCCGGGTCGGCGCCGGCCGACTTCGGCCCCACCTTGAGCGTGCCCTCCGGCGACAGCCAGGCGATCGAGCCGCCGCCGGCGCCGACGGTGACGACGTCGATCATCGGGATCTTGGACGGGTAGTCGCCGACCGAGCCCTCGGTGGTCAGCGTCGGCTCGCCGTCGATGACCACGGTGACGTCGGTGGAGGTGCCGCCGCCATCGCAGGTGAGCACCCGGTCGAACCCGGCGGTGCCGGCGATCAGCGCGGCGCCCAGGGCGCCCGCGGCGGGGCCGGAGAGCATCGTGGTGATCGGCTGGTGCACCACCTCGGCCGCGCTGAGCACGCCGCCGTTGCTCTTCATCACGTAGAAGGGGACGGCGGGGGCGATCTCGTCGAGGCGGCGGCGGATGTTGGTGACGTAGGCGCCGACCTTCGGCTTCACCGCGGCGTCGACGAGCGTGGTCACCGAGCGCTCGTACTCGCGGTACTCGCGCAGCACCTGGGAGCTGATCGAGACCACGGCGCCCGGATGTTCCACGTGGAGCACGTCGAGCATCGCCCGCTCGTGCGCGTCGTTCGCGTAGGAGTGCAGGAAGCAGACGCCGATCGTGGTGATCCCGGCGTCGCGGAAGAACCGGGCGGCGGCGACGGCGTCCTCGGGCGAGAAGGGCCGGACCTCGGCGCCGCTGACGTCGAGCCGGCCGCGCACCGTGCGGACCAGGTCGGCCGGCACGATCCGCGGCGGCTTGACCCAGAAGTAGCTGTTGCCGTAGCCGTCGGGCACCGACTGGCGGGCGATCTCCAGCACCGACCCGTAGCCCTCGGTGGTGATGAAGCCGATCCGGTCCAGCTTGCCCTCGAGCAGCTGGTTGGTGGCGACCGTCGTCCCGTGGCTGACTGCGGTCACCGACGACCCGTCCAGGCCCAGCTGGCCGAGCACCTTCTGCACGCCGGCGAGGAAGCCGTCGGCCGGGTCGCTCGGTGTGGACGGCGTCTTGGTGGTGGCGACCTCCCCGGTCTCCTCGTCGACGGCGACCACGTCGGTGAAGGTGCCGCCCGTGTCGATCCCGATGCGGACCCGGCGAGAGCTCATGTCGAGAAACCTTAGTGCTGAGATACCTCGACCGGAAGACGCTGACCGACGAACGTCGTCCTGTTCGTCAGTTCGACCGGCGGACGGCGCATCCCGACCGGTCGCCCGGGGCAACGACCCACCATGGACATCACCGAGATCATCCTGGAGCAGCACCACCAGCAGCGGCGCATGTTCGCGCTGCTCGACGAGATGCCCCGCGGTGACAACGACGCGCTGGGCGCCATGTGGGACCGGCTGGCCGCCTTCCTCGAGGTGCACGCCGAGGGCGAGGAGAAGTACTTCTACCCGCAGGTGCTCAAGCTGGGGAAGGGCAACCCGGACGGCGGCGTGCACGACGAGGTCGAGGACGCGGTCTCCGACCACAACGAGATCCGGGACGCCGTCCGGAAGACCCAGGACCACCAGGTCGGCAGCGACGAGTGGTGGACGGCGGTGTGGGAGGCGCGCAAGGCCAACGACGACCACATGGCAGAGGAGGAGCGGGAGGACCTGCTCGACTTCCGGCACCATGCCGACCTGCAGGTCCGGCACGACATCGCCGTGCAGTTCCTGACCTACGAGGCCACGCACTTCGCCGGCGTCCCGATCCGGGACAAGGACCCGGAGGAGTACATCGCCGCGAACAGCTGACCGGTGTCGGAGGCGGGGGGCCCCACACGGCGCGCGCCGTGCGGGGCCATGGACCTCAGCCGGTGAACACCCCCGCCAGGTGCTCGCGCAGGGCCTGCTCGCTCACCGGCCGGGTCCGGAAGCCGACGTGCCCGTCGGGCCGCACCAGGTAGGCCGCCGTCCCCGGGCCGCCCGTGCCGTAGGCGGCGGCGAGCGCACCGCGCGCGTCCCGCAGGACCGGCAGGTCGACCAGCGGCGGGACGGCGACGTCCGGGCCGGCGACCAGGTAGGGGCGCACCTGGCCCCCGGTGGCCTGCCGGACCGAGGCGGCCAGCTCCTCCAGGGCGTGCAGTTCCTCGGCGCCGGTCCCGTCCCCGGCGGTCAGCAGCAGGGTGGCGTGCGTGCCCCGGGTCAGGTCGAACAGCCGCACGTCGTGGGCGACGCCGAACCGGCGGAGCCCCAGCACGTCGGGTGCCCGGTGCCCGGGCAGCGGCCCGCCGGTGAACCCGGCCGGGCCGGTGACCTCCCCGACCAGCGGGCTGTCGGCGTAGTTCATCGTCATCTGCATCTCGAGCAGGAACTGCGCCCGCTCGTCGTCCATGTCCATCTCGTCGGTGAACGCGATGGCCACGGCCCGGTCGACGATGGCCTTGCCCGCGGGCCGCCGCTCGGCCTCGTAGCTGTCCAGCAGGCCGGCGGAGGCCTGCCCGCGGACGGCCAGGGCCACCTTCCAGGCCAGGTTCCAGGCGTCCTGGATCCCGGTGTTCATGCCCTGGCCTCCGGCCGGCGGGTGCAGGTGGGCAGCGTCCCCGGCGACGAAGACCCGGCCGGTGCGGTACCGGTCGACGATGCCGTGCTTGACCCGGAAGATCGACGACCAGCGCAGGTTGCTCGCCGTCGTCCCGGCCGGGCCGAGGTCGTCGATCGCGGCCTGGATGTCGGCCAGCCCCGGCGGGTCGTACTCCTTCCAGAACCCGGGCGGCACGACCCCGCTGCCGATCGTCTTCTGCAGCCGCTGCGGCGCCAGCGTCGCCACCCGGTACCGGTTGCGGCCCTTGAGCGGCACGCAGACCAGCATGCCGGTGAAGTCGCCGTCCTCCTCGATGCGGACCCAGCGCACCAGGTGGCCCGGCGGCATCTCCCAGTCGACGTCGACGTCCCCGAGCATGAACAGCTGCGGGAACATCGACAGGCCGCCGTCGAAGGTGAGCCCGAGCTGCTCCCGGACGACGCTCCCGGACCCGTCGGCGCCGATCAGGTACTGCGCCCGGGTGCTCGACCGGTTGCCCGCGGCGTCGACGAGCTCGGCGGTGACGCCGTCGTCGTCCTGGGTGAAGCCGGTGAGCTCGCCCCCCCGGTCGACCCGGACGCCGAGGGACGTCAGCCGGTCGATGAGGATCCGTTCGGTCTCGTACTGCGGCAGCCCGAGGTGGGCGTAGGGCAGCTCCTCCAGCCCGGACCAGTCGACCTGGTGGGTCTGCTTCCCGTTGACGAAGACGGTCTGCCCGTGCAGCCAGCTGCCGGCGTCCATCGCCTCGGCGACGATGCCCTGGTCCTCCCAGATCTCCATCGTCCGGCAGTGCACGCCGATGGCCTTGTCCGCCTGGGCGGCGGGTTCGCTGCGCTGGTCCACGACCCGGACGGCGATGCCCCGCCGGGCGAGCTCGATCGCCGCGGTCAGCCCGGTCGGGCCCGCGCCGACCACCAGCACCTCGCACGCGGTGCGGGTCGGGACGTCCACCGGCGGGGGAGCGACCGCGACCGCCGGTTCGGTCCGGGGCGCCGGCACGCTGGTGGTCTCCGGCGCTGCGGGGGCCGGGGCGGGACGGGTGGGCCGGACGCCGCGGACCCCGGCCTCCTGCGGGCGGAAGCGGATCTCGTAGAGCTTCCGCTCGAAGAAGACCGACAGCCAGCGGATCAGCGGACCGCTCTGGTCGGCGTGCGAGGGGTCGTCCACCCAGTTGCGGAAGTCCTGGTCGGACTCCCACTCGGCGAAGATGTGGAAGATGTCCGAGCCCGGTTCCCGGAGCAGCTCCTCCCGGATCAGGCCGGGCGTCCCGCGCAGCCGGTCGGTGACGATGGCGTACGCCCGCTCGAACGCCTCCTCCTCGCCCGGGGCCACCCGGGTGCTGATGTCCACCCGGACGTGCGAGCCCTGCTCGCCCCCGGCGATGCCGTACCGGATCTCGTAGGTGCTCCGGTCGGCGTCCTCCCGCAGGTCCCGCAGCGACGCGGTCAGCGCCTCCCGGGCGGCGGACCGGCCGAACGCGTCCACGGCCGCCCGGTCGGCCCACTCGCCGACGATCAGGAACGTGCGGGCGTCGTCGGCGTCGCGCATCAGCTCCTGCTTGACGTTGCCCGGTTCCCCGGCGATCTGGACGGCGGCGGTGCGCCACGCCTCCTCGAACCGCTCCTCGCAGCCCTCCCGCACCCGCATCCGCAGCAGGGTGCGGACCGCGCCGCCCGGTTCTGCGGCGGTGGCCGTGGCGGCGTCCTCCAACGTCGTCATGACGTCCTCTCCTCGGTGGGCCGGCGCAGCACCAGGCTGCTGTTGAATCCGCCGAACCCCCGGGCGAGGACGACGACCGTCTCGACCTGCTGGGCGCGGCTGTGCTGGACGAGGTCGAGGCCGGGGGCGTCGACGGGGTCGTCGAGGTACGCGGTGCCGGGCACGATCCCGTCCCGCATGGCCAGCAGCCCGGTGGCCACGTTGAGCGCCGAGCCGCCGGCCATCAGCCGTCCGGTCCAGGACGACGGCGCGGTCACCGGCACCGGGTCCGCGCGACCACCGAACACCCGCTGCAGCGCCTCGAGCTCGAGGGCGTCCAGCTCCGGCACGCCGGCCCCGTCGGCGAGGACCAGGTCCACGTCGTCGGGGGTGATCCCGGCGTCGGCGAGGGAGAGCTGGATCGCCCGGGCGTACTGCCGGGCGTCGGGAGCGGCATCGGCGTGGTGGTGGGCGTCGTGCGTGGCGCCGTGGCCGGCCACCTCACCCCACACCCGCTCCACCCCGCGGGCCCGGGCGGCGCCGGGCTCCTCGACGAGCAGGATCGCACCGCCCTCGCCGACGACGTGGCCCGAGGCACGCCGGTCGAACGGCTTGTAGGCGTCCTCCGGGGCCGTCGCCGTGGAGAGCCGGCCGCTGGTCGCCTGGCAGAGCAGGGCGTACGGGGTCACCCCGGCCTCGGTGCCCCCGACCAGCACCGCCGGGGTTCCCCGGCGGACGACGCGGCGGGCCCAGCCGATGCTGTCCAGCCCGCCCGCGCCCTCGCTCACCACGACCCCGGAGGGCCCCTTGTAGCCGTCCCGGATGGAGATCTGGCCGGTGCTGGCCGCGTAGAACCAGGCGATCGACTGGTACGCGCCGACCGACTTGGGTCCCTTGGCCCACAGCCCCTGGATCTCGTGCTGGCTGAACTCGTTGCCGCCGGAGCCCGCGGCCAGGAACACCGAGGTGGCGTAGGCGTCCTCGGGGGCGGTGTACCCGGCGTCCTGCGCGGCGAGGGTGGCCGCCGCCAGCGACATCCACGTCCACCGGTCGGTCTGCACCATCAGCCGGGGGTCGACGTGGTCGGTGGGGACGAAGCCGGTCACCTGCCCGGCCAGCGAGACGCCGTACTGCGCGGGGTCGAAGCCGACGATCGGCCGGATGGCCGGTTCGCCCCGCACCAGCGAGGACCAGTGCGCCTCCACGCCCACGCCGGTCGGCGCGACCACGCCGATCCCGGTGACGACCAGCCCGGTCACGGGGTCCTCCTCGTCGGGTGGGCGAGCACGATCGCGGACTGGAAGCCGCCGAACCCGCTGCCCACCGACAGCGCGACGTCGACCTTCTGCTCCCGGGCGGTGTTGGGCACGTAGTCCAGGTCGCACTCGGGGTCGGGCACCTCGTAGTTCGCCGTCGGCGGCACCACGCCGCGCTGCACCGCCAGCGCGGTGGCGGCGATCTCGATCGAGCCGATGGCGCCCAGCGAGTGGCCGATCATCGACTTGATCGAGCTCATCGAGACCTGCTGGGCGGTCGGGCCGAGGCTGAGCTTCACCGCGGCCGTCTCGTGCCGGTCGTTCTGCTTGGTCCCCGAACCGTGCGCGTTGACGTAGCCCACCTCGTCGGCGTCGATCCGGCCCTGGTCCAGCGCCAGCCGGATCGCCTCGGCCATCTCCACGCCATCCGGGCGCAGCCCGGTCATGTGATGGGCGTTGCAGCGGTTGGCGTAGCCGCTGACCTCGCAGTAGACGTCCGCCCCCCGCCGGCGGGCGTGCTCGAGCTCCTCCAGCACCAGCACCGCGGAGCCCTCGCCCATCACGAAGCCGTCGCGGCGGGCGTCGAACGGCCGGGCGGCGTGCGCCGGGTCGTCGTTGTTGCCGGTGGTCGCCCGGATGGTGTCGAAGCAGGCCATCGAGATGGGGGAGATGGGGGCGTCGCTGGCCCCGGCGAGGACGACGTCGGCGTCGCCGTCCTCGATCAGCTGGCTGCCGTAGCCCACGGCGTCGATGCCGGAGGTGCAGCCGGTGGAGACCACGGTGGCCGGCCCGTGGGCACCGAAGCGCACGGCGAGCTCGGTGGCCCCGCAGCTGGGGACCAGGGCGTGGTGCAGGAACCGGGAGGCGTACTGCGGGTCCACCAGCCAGTGCGTGCCGGCGTCGCTGACCGCCACGTACTCGTTCTCCAGCCGCATGGTGGCCCCGACGGCGCTCCCGAGGACGACGCCCACCCGGTCGGGGTCGGGGGCCTCCAGGGCGCCGCTGCCCAACGCCAGCCCGCTGTCGGCGACCGCCTCGTCGGCGGCGACCACGGCCATCTGCACGAAGCGGTCGTTGCGGAACACCTCGTGCGCCGTCAGGCCCTGTTTGCGCCCGTCGAAGTCGACCTCGGCGGCGACCTGGGAGCGGAAGCGGCTGGGGTCGAAGAAGGTGATCCGCCGGGTCGCCGTCCGGCCGGCGGTGATCATCTCCCAGAAGCCCTCTCGGCCCATCGAGCCGGGCGCGACGACGCCGATCCCGGTGATGACGACCCGGCGCGCCGTGCTCATTGCTCGGCTCCGCGCTCGTTCCGCTCCTCGGTCGCTGGCGCTCCCTGCGATGCTCGCTCGCGCGTCGTCATCGCGGTGCTCACCGGACGCCCATGGAGCCCGGCGAGGGCTCGGTGTCGACGTGGCCGAGCTCCGGCCGGGGGGCCAGCGGGCCGGCCAGGAAGACGAAGAACGCCGGCTCGACGCCGTCGTTGACGATCCGGTGCCGCACCCCGATCGGGATGTGCAGGGCCGACTCCCCGCCCAGTCGGCGCTCCTCGCCGTCCAGCGTGACCAGCACGTCGCCGGAGACGCAGTAGAGGAACTCCTCCGAGTACGGGTGCCAGTGCTCGGTCACGACCTCGCCCGGCTCCAGGGTGAGCGTGCCCATGAACCCGGCGGTGGCGCCCACGCTGGTCGGCGAGAGCAGCACCCGGATGTCACCTCCGCGGCGGCGGTTGGGGGCGGCGTCCGACCGGGACACGGTGGGCCCGCAACGCACCTTCGCCGTGGGGTGCTGGATGGTGGTCATCTCTCTCCTCTGCTGGGCGCAGCGCCGGTGAGCGCGTGTGCTGGACGTGCGGGCGGGTCGGGCAGCCCCGGTCCGGTGGCCAGGCGGACCGGGAGGTCGGGGTGGACCTGGCGGATGAGCGGGCCCAGGGTCGGGACGGCGCCGACCTCGACGACCCAGGTCGCCCCCGCTTCCTCCACCAGGGCGTGCGCGCTGGCCTCCCACTGCACCGGCGACGTCAGGTGCCGGCGCAGGCAGCCGGCCAGGTGCTCCGGGTCGCGGGAGGGCCGGGCGTCGACGTTGGACAGGACGGGCACGTCCGGGACGGACCAGTCCAGCTCGTCGAACGAGTCGGTCAGGCGGGCGGCGATCGACTGCATCAGCGGGCCGTGGGCGGCGGCCCGCCCCGGCAGCCGGACCAGGTCCAGGCCGACCGCGAGGACGGACTCCCGGGCATGGGCCAACTCGGGGCACCAGCCGGAGAGCACCACCTGGGCCGGGCCGTCGTACGCGGCGATCGCCAGGCCCGAGGTGTCCCCCAGGTCCGCGATCACCGCGCGGGCGACGTCGCCGGCCCCCGGCCCCACGACGGCGGCCATCCCGGCGGAGGACGGGCGGGGCGAGTGCGCCAGCATCTCGGCCCGGCAGTCGACGAGGTCGACCACCTGGTCCAGGCGCAGGGCGCCGGCGGCCACCAGCGCCGCGTACTCGCCGACGCCGTGCCCGGCGACGGCGACCGGCTGGAGGCCGGCGTGCGCCAGGCAGCGGGCGCCCGCCACCCCGACCACGAGGGAGGCCAGGTGGGCCACCGCCGGGTCGTGCAGGTTGAGCGGGTCGCCCCACCACGCGACGACGTCCCGACCCAGGACGTCGGAGGCCTCGGCCACGACGTCCCGGGCGGCCGGGTCGGGCAGCCACGCCTCCAGGGCACCGGGTGCGGTGGTCCACTCGCCCGGGAGGACGACGGCCGCCCCGGTGCGGGGCCCGGTCACCGAGCAGGCTCCGGATGCCGGGCGGCCGCCTCCACCTTGTCCCGGATGACAGCCATCTGGATCTTGCTGTTCGCGTCGATCCGCTCGGTCATGCCCGCGGTGTCGATGGGGGCCTCCGGGCGCATCCGGAAGTCCTGCACCCACTGCATCCGGGTGCCGGTGCCCTCCGGGGCGTAGCTCCACCGGATGTCCATGAACTCGAAGGGACCGGGTTCGACCCGGTGGGCCACCACCTCGTGCCGCGCCTCGTCGAGCGTCCGCTCGGAGACCCAGCTCCAGACCCGGCCGCTCTCGTCGGGGTGCATCTTGAGCCGGAACCGGAAGGTCGAGCCGGTGTGCGCGAGCACCTCCACCTCGGCGTACTCGGTGAACAGGTCCGGCCAGGACGGCAGGTCGTTGGTCATCCGCCACACGTGGTCGATGTCGGCGTCGATGAAGATCGAGTTGTCGGTGTGGCCGACGGTCCGACCGGTGTTCTCGGGAGTGCTCATCTGGGTCCTCCGGTGGTCGATGGGGTGTGACGGCGGCGGGGTCCGGCCCCGTCCCGGGAGGGACGAGGCCGGGCCTCAGGCCGGCTGGGACTGGGCAGCGCAGACCGTCTCGACGATGTCGCCGAGCGTGTAGCGCTCCGCGTCGTCGTCGGGCATCTCGGTGCCGAAGCGGTCGTGCAGCTCCGTCTGCATCGAGAGGAAGGCCAGCGAGTCCAGCCCGATGTCGGAGAAGTGCGCGTCGGGGTCGGTGGTGCGCGACTCCGGCGGGAGACCGGCCTTCTCCGACAGCAGGTCCATCAGGTCGTCGAGGGTGAACGGGGCGTTGGGCATGGCTGGGATGGACATGGCGGTGTTCCTTCCTGGGACGGTGCATGGGCGGGAGCCTCCGGCCGGTGCTGCTCGGGGGCCGGGACGAGTTGCAGGGGGCCGTGCGGGACGGGGAGCCCGGTGGTCGAGTGCTCGCCGAGGGCTGCTGCCTGCACGAGCAGGTCGGGCAGGGCGCGGTCGAGGAACTCGATGTCGTGGCGGTCGGCGCACACGTCGGGGTGGCGCAGCAGGGCCCGGTGCAGGTCGGCGGTGGTGCGCAGGCCGGGGCCCTCGACCCGCAGCTCGGCCAGCGCGCGGTCCATCCGCCGGATCGCCTGGTCGCGGTCGGGCGCCCAGACGATGAGCTTGCCCAGCAGCGAGTCGTAGTGCGGGCTGACGTCGTCGCCCTGGCGGTAGCCGGTGTCGAACCGCGTCCACGGGCCGCCCGGCGGACGCAGGACGTCGAGGTGCCCGGGTGCCGGGGCGAAGCCGCGGGTGGGGTCCTCGGCGTTGATCCGGCACTCGATCGCGGCTCCGCGCGGGACGACGTCCTCCTGCCGCAGCTGGAGCCGCCGGCCGCCGGCGACCAGCAGCTGCTCGCGGACCAGGTCGACGCCGGTGAGCATCTCGGTGACCGGGTGCTCGACCTGGATCCGGGCGTTCATCTCCATGAAGTACGCCCCGGCCGCGTCGACGAGGAACTCGACGGTGCCGGCCCCGGTGAAGCCGACCGAGAGGGCGCCCTGCACGGCCAGGGCGCCCAGCTCCTCCCGCTGTTCGGGGGAGAGGTGACCGGCCGGGCCCTCCTCCAGCAGCTTCTGGTGCCGCCGCTGGAGGGAGCAGTCCCGCTCGCCGAGCGAGACGCCCGAGCCGTGCGCGTCGCAGAGGACCTGGACCTCCACGTGCCGGGCCCGGGTCAGGTAGCGCTCCACGTAGACGGTGGCGTCGCGGAAGACCGCCCGGGCGACCGCCCGCGTGCTGGCGAAGGCCTCGGCGAAGTCCGCCGGGTCGGTCACCACGGTCATCCCGCGGCCTCCGCCACCGGCGACGGCCTTGATGATCACCGGGTAGCCGATCTCGTCGGCGATGGCGCGGCCTTCCTCCGCCGTCCGGACGGGCTCCACGACCCCGGGCAGCAGCGGCAGGCCGGCGTCGGTCATCAGCCGCCGGGCCGTGGCCTTGTTGCCCATCTGCTGCATGACCTCCGGCGGCGGGCCGACGAAGGTGAGCCCCTCCTTCTCGCAGATCTCGGCGAAGTCGGGGTCCTCGGAGAGGAAGCCGTACCCGGGGTGCACGGCGTCCGCGCCGGTGCGCAGCGCCGCCTCGATCAGGTTGGGCACGTGCAGGTAGCTGTGCCGTGGCGCGGACGGGCCGATGTGGACGGACTCGTCGGCCATCTCCACGACCGCGGAGTCCCGGTCGGGGGTGGAGCAGGCGGCGACCACCTCGATGCCGAGCTCCCGGCAGGCGCGGGCGATCCGGACGGCGATCTCACCGCGGTTGGCGATGAGCAGCCGGCTGATCACCGGGGGGCCCCGTCGCAGCGCAGGTACATCAGCACCTGCCCGTACTCCACCGACTCGGCGTCCCCGACGACGACCTGGGCGACCACGCCCGGCTCCTCGGCCACGATCGGGTTCATCAGCTTCATCGCCTCGACGATCCCGAGCGTCTGACCGGCCTCGACCTCGTCCCCGACCTGGACGAACGGCCCGGCCTCCGGTGCGGGCGCCGCGTAGAACGTGCCGACCAGCGGCGCGTGGACGGCGGTGAGGTCCGCCGGGACCTCCGGGTCGGCGGAGGGGTCGGTCGCGAGGGTGAGACTGCGCTGCCCGGGGACGCCCGGGCTGTCGGACGCCGCGTGGTCCTCGGCGGCCCACTCGACCTCGATCGAGCTGTCCCCGCTGCGCACGGTGAGCCGGCGCAGCCCCCCGGGCAGGGTCCGGGCCAGGTGCAGCACGTCCTCGCGCAGCGAGCGGACCGCGTCGTCCTCCCCGGCCGGCGGGCCGGGCACCTCGGCTCGCTGGGCGAGCTCCCCGGGGCGCACGGTCACCGCTCCACCGGCAGGACGGGCTGCAGGGCCCGCACCGGCCGGCCGTCGTCGACGTCGATCCGGGAGAACCGCCGCGACCGGGCCGCGAGCAGGGTCTCGACGTCATGGCCGACGAGCTCGTCCAGCTCCCGGCGGATCGCGGCGCGGAGCAGCCGCGCCGCCGCGGCGGGATCGGTGTGGGCCCCACCCGGGGGCTCGGCGACCACGGAGGTGGCGATGCCGGAGCGGTACAGGTGCGCCGCGCCCAGCCGCATGGCCCGGGCGGCGGTCGGTGCGGCGGTGGACGTCCGCCACAGGATGGCGGCGCAGCCCTCGGGGCTGATCACCGACAGGTAGGCGTTCTCCAGCACCAGCAACCGGTCGGAGGTGCACAGCGCCAGCGCGCCGCCGCTGCCGCCCTCCCCGGTCACCACCGAGACCACCGGCACGCGCAGCCGGCTGCTGCGCATGATGATCTCGGCGATCGCGTGGGACTGGCCGTGCTCCTCCGCCTCGGGTCCCGGGTGGGCGCCCGGGGTGTCGACCAGCGTGACGACGGGCAGCGAGTGCGCCTCCGCGTGCCCGAGCAGCCGCAGCGCCTTGCGGTAGCCCTCCGGGTGCGGCATCCCGAACTCGTGGGCCACCCGTTCGCGGACCGAGTGCCCCTTCTCGTGCCCGAGGACGACGACGGAGTGCCCGCCGATCGAGGCCACTCCGCCGATCAGGGCCGGGTCGTCGCCGAAGGCGCGGTCGCCGTGCAGCTCGACGAAGTCGTCGAAGGCGGTGTGCAGGTAGTCCAGCGTGGTCGGCCGCTCGACCACCCTGGCCCGCTGGACGACCTCCCACGGGTCGCTGTCCAGCGGCGGCGTGTCGTCGGCGGCGGTGGCGTCCGGCTCGTCCTCGGCCGCCTCCCGTGGCCGGTCCGGCGCGTGCAGGGCCAGCAGCCGGGCCAGCAGCGGGCGCAGCTCGGCCCGGCTCTCCACCCGGTCGACCAGGCCGTGGGCCAGCAAGAACTCCGCGGTCTGGAAGTCGCTGGGGAGCTCGGCCCGGATCGTCTCCTGCACGACCCGCGGGCCGGCGAAGCCCACGTGCGCGCCGCGCTCACCGACGAGGACCGAGGCGAGCGTGGCGAACGACGCGGACACGCCCCCGTAGGTGGGGTCGGTGAGCACGCAGACGGAGAACAGCCCCGCCTCGCGGAGCCGGCCGAAGGCCTCGCTCACCCGGGCCATCTGGAAGAGGGAGAAGACGCCCTCCTGCATCCGGGCCCCACCGCTGGCGCACACGGCCAGGAGTGGCAGGCCGCGCTCGAGCGCCAGTGCGGCGGCGCCGCTCACCCGGCGCCCGACCTCCACGCCCATGCTGCCGCCGAGGAAGCCGAAGTCCATGACGGCGAGGGTCACGGCGGTGCCACCGATCGCGGCCACCCCCACGACGACCGCCTCGGACTCCCCGGAGCGGTGCGCGGCGTCCCGCAGCCGGTCCGGGTAGGGGCGCAGGTCGGTGAAGTCCAGCGGGTCCCCGTCGCGCTGCGGGAAGACCGTCTCGGTGAAGCTGCCGGGGTCGACGAGCTGGTCGATGCGGGCCCGGGCGCCGAGCCGGAGGTGCGCGTCGCACTCCGGGCAGACGTGCAGCTCACGCTCCAGTCGCTTCCGGTACAGCAGCCACCCGCAGGCGGGGCAGGAGGTCCAGTCCGCCGGTACCCGGGGTGCGGGCACCCCGGGCGTGGTCATCGAGGAACGTGTCATGTCGGCCTCTCAACCGTGTGCTGCCGCTCGCCTCACTCGGGCGAGGACGTCCAGTGGTAGAAGCGGCGGGCCATCGCGTCCTGCGGTGAGCGCCAGGTGGGGCTGTACGCCTCGATGTAGGGCTTCAGGTCCTCGCTCACGGCACGGAAGGCCGGCAGCGACTGGGCGACCTGCATCGCCTCCGCCGGGGGGCGGTCGAAGCCGACCAGGTGCACGTAGATCCCGTGGAACTGGAAGAGCGACCGGTGTCGCACCCCGATCTCGTGCGGCATCGACGTCGCGTCGTAGCGCCCGAAGACGGCGGCCACGTCGTCGGCGTCGGCCGGGTCCATCTTCGCGATGATCATCGTCTCGTGCACGGTTGCTCCTACGGCGTCGGGACCGGACGAACGAGGCGAACGCTAGGGCGGCGGCGGGTGCTCGGGCATCGGCCGGACGGGCGGTTCCGGAGGGGCGCCCAGGGGTGGGGGAGGGGGTGTCGCCTCGTCCGGAGGGAGGGCGGCGTTGCGCGCCGGCCGCGCGGGGTGGCCCGTCCGCCGTCGGTCACCCCCAACGACCGGAGCAGTCACGGAGCGCGCCCCGGAGCGCAGGGACCACGACCCGGGTATGAACCGGCGGGGCATTCGGCCCGAACGCGCCCAAGGCGGTGGCGTGCACCGTGTGTCATCCCCTAACTTCCGAGACTGGTGGTATCCAGGCGATCGCCCCGCGCCCGTGACGAGCGGAGTTGACAGGGATGACCGGCGACCCGTTCGCAGGCACGGCCCCGGAGGTGCTGTCCGGGAGCGACGGTGTCCCCTTCCGGGTGCTGATCTGCGACGACCACGAGGTGCTGCGGCACGGGCTCCGCGCGGTGCTGCTCCGGGCGACGGACTTGCGCGTGGTCGCCGACGCGGGGTCGGCGGCCGACGCGCTGGTCCTCGCCGCCCGGCTCCGGCCCGACGTCACCGTGGTCGGCCTGGGCGCGTGGGCGCCGGTCGTGGCGGAGTTGGTGCGCTCCTTGAGCGACCTGGGGGTGCGGGTGATCCTCCTCGGCGAGCCCGGCGCGGGCGGCGAGCTGGTCGACGCGCTGCAGGCCGGTGCGTGCGGCTACGTGCACACCACGGTCAGCCCGCAGCGTCTGGTCGACGGGGTGCGGGCGGTGGCCCAGGGCGAGGTGGTGCTCGACGCCGCCGCCACCGGGGAGCTGCTGCACCGGCTCGACGACGCCCCGCGGCACGCCGACGGCTCGCGGGCGTCGTCCGCCGGGGCACTGACCGCCCGGCAGCTGGCCGTCTCCCGGCTGGTCGCCGAGGGCCTGACGAACGCGGAGATCGCCCAGCGGCTCGACGTCAGCCGGGCGACCGTCAAGGGGCACATCACGGTGGCGCTGCGTCGGCTGGGGCTGCGGGACCGCACCCAGCTGGCGATCCACTTCCACCGTACGGCCGGCGACCTGCAGGCCTGAGCGCGGGCTGTGAGTTCCGTGGACGAAAACCGACACCGACACTCGATTGTCCGTTACCGTTCTGTCACCGCAGCTCTCGCCGGCTCATCGGGGCGGTCAGAGCGGTCGTTGCGGCAGCATCAGGGGGAGTCCGCATGAGCCTTGCCGACCCGGGGACGGATCCGGGGCACGTCGATGCACGCCGTCGGGCAGCCGGTCCACCGAGCGCCCGGGCCCTGCTGCACGACGTGGTGGTCGGGCCGGCTCCCGCACCGCCCCGGTCCGACCTCCGGCCGTGTGCGCAGCGGCCACCGCGGCCCCTGGTGCGGGTGCTGCTCTGCGAGGACCAGGAGGTCTTCCGCCTCGGGCTCCGGTCGGTCTTCGAGGCGCAGCCCGACATCGCGGTCGTCGCCGAGACCGCCGACCTGGCGGAGGTGCTGGCGGCCGCGGACGGCCCGGGGAGCCGGGTCGTCGTCGTCCGGCAGAGCCTGGTCGGCAGCGCCGCGCTGCCGGTGCTCCGCGAGCTGTGCCAGCGCGGGGTCGGGGTGCTCGTGCTCGCCGAGGCGAACGGCGGGAGCCGGACCGGCCTGATGGACGTCCTGCAGTGCGGGGTCCGAGGCTTCCTGCCGCGTCGCGCAGCCGCGCAGCGGCTGGTCGAGGCGGTGCGCGCGCTCGCCCGCCAGGAGCCCGCCCTCGACGCCGACGTGACCAGTCAGCTCGTGCGCCAGCTGACCGGGGAGGTGCCGCGGCCCACCGTGGTGGCCCGGGCGCTCGACCGGCTGACCGAACGCCAGCGGGAGGTGGCCGAGCTCGTGGCGCAGGGGCTGAGCAACGAGGAGATCGCCGGGCGGCTGTTCCTCAGCTCGGCGACCGTGAAGAGCCACCTGACGGCGGTGATGCGCCGGCTCGACGTCCGGACCCGGACGCAGCTGGCCATCCTGGTCAACCGGGACCACGCCCCGGCCGCCTGAGCACCGGCCCGCTCAGACCACGTCGCGCCGGGTCAACAGCAGCGCGGTGAGCGCCGTGAAGAGCACCAGGAACCCGGCCAGCACCCCGGCGGCCTGGGCTCCGTCGACGATCGCCGCCACCCCGGGTGTGCGGAGGGTCGCGCCGTTCCCGGCGAGTGCGGCGACCAGCGAACCCGCGTTGACCCCGGGCAACGCGGCCTGGGCGGTGTCGAACGCCCCGAGCAGCGGCGCGGCGACGTTCACGATCAGGTTCTCCGCGGCCAGCACCCAGACCAGCCCGAGTGCGATCGGGAGGGCGGTGCTGCGCAGTGCGTGCCCGAGCAGCAGGCCCAGCGCGCCCCAGGTGGCTGCGATCAGCAGTCCGCCGCCGAGCCCCCGGAGGAGCCGGCCGGCCGTCGGCCAGTCGGCGGCGGCGGACTCGCCGGCGGCGATCGCCCCGCTCGCCAGCGCGGTCAGCCCGAAGCTCACCAGCACGGTCACGGCCAGCACCACGAGCAGCGCCAGGAGCTGGGCCGCCAGCACCTGGAGCCGGCGGGGGCCCTGGCCGAGCAGGGTCTTCAGGGTTCCCCAGCCGTACTCACTGCCGGCCAGCAGGGCGCCGAGGGTCAGCAGCAGCGCCCCGCCGAACAGCGGCAGCCCGGAGAGCGAGTTCAGCACCAGCTGGTCCGGCAGCATGCTCGCCAGCACTGCCTCCGGAGGCAGGCCCTCGAACGAGGCGCCGCGCTGGTAGCTGACGTAGGGGATGACCGTGCTGAACACCAGCTGCAGCGCGGGCCACAACCCGAGCAGCACCCAGGTCGCCGGTCGCCGCAGCAGCTTGGTCAGCTCGGCGCTGATCATCGCCCCCAGCGACCCCGCCGTCCGGCCCGTGGGCTCCGCGGGTCGCCCGGTCGCGCTCGCGGGCTGCTCCGTCTCCGGCGTCCCGCTGCCGGGACCGCCGGTCTCCGTCGTCGTGCTCACCGTGCCGCTCCTCTCCGGGACAGCCGCCCGGTCCGCTGCGCCGGAGGACCGTCCGGATCGGGGCCGGCGGCGGCGAGCTCCGAACCGGTCATCTGCAGGAACACCGCCTCGAGGGTCTGCGCCTCCTGGCGGAGCCCGGACACCTCGACGTCGGCCAGCACCAGCGCCCGGTTGATCCGGGCGGCGTCCTCCGGCCCGGCCTGGGCGTGCACGGCCCCGCCGACGACGGAGACCCGCTCCGGGCCGAGCAGCCGGGTGGTGATCGCGGCCGCCTCGCCCAGCGGCTCGGCGTCGATCACCAGCCGGTGGAGCCCCAGCAGCTCACCGACGCTGCTCTCGACGACCAGCCGGCCGGAGGAGATCACCGCCACCCGGTCGCAGACCTGCTCGACCTCCCCGAGGAGGTGGCTGGACAGGAGCACGGTGTGGCCGTCGGCGGAGAGCCGGCGGAGCAGGGCCCGCATGTCGGAGATGCCTGCGGGGTCCAGCCCGTTGGTCGGTTCGTCCAGGACGACGAGCTCCGGGTCCTTGAGCAGCGCCGAGGCGACGCCCAGTCGCTGCTTCATGCCCAGGGAGTAGGTGCTGTACCGGTCGCGGGCGCGGTCGGTCAGGTCGACCGTCTCCAGCACCGTGTCGACCCGCCCCGCGGGCGCGCCGGCGTACCGGGCCAGCACCCGGAGGTTCTCCCGGCCGGAGAGGTAGGGGTAGAAGCCGGGGCCCTCGATCAGTGCTCCGACGCCCGACGACGCCGCCCCGGCCGGCCGGCCCAGCACCGAGGCCGTCCCGCTGGTCGGGCGCACCAGGCCGAGGAGCGCGCGCAGGGTGGTCGTCTTGCCCGCCCCGTTGGGGCCGAGGAAGCCGTACACCTCCCCCCGGCGCACGGTGAGGGAGAGGTCGTCGACGACGGTCCGCGACCCGTAGCGCTTCGTGAGGCCGGCGATCACCACCACCTCGTCGCTGGGGCGGGGCTCGACGAGGGGCCGCGCACCGACGGCCTGCGCTGGGGGCATGGCGGGACTGTGCTCCCAGCGCCCGCCCGCTGTCGACGGCGACCCGGGGACGATCCACAAATCCCTCGGCGGGCGGCAGACCTGGGGTGCGCGAGTCAACCAAGAGGTACGACCCGGGACCGGTCCTGGACACGACCGAGGTCGGGGGTCGGCTCCTCCGCTGGTCGCGGCCTGCCACCTCGGGTGGGGGGGAGTTGTCGACCCGCGGCGTCTGGGCGCGGTGCGGCGCGTGATCGAGGGTTGTCCTCGCCTCGGGACCGATGCGGGACCGGGACGTCGGAGTGGGCGCCGCACCGGCGCGGCTCACCAGCGCGGTTCCTTCCAGGAGGGCGAGAATGAGAAGCACCAGCACAGCGAGGGCCGATCGGACCAGCTGGCAGACCCGAAGCCGGACGATCGTCCTGGCTGCAGCACTGACCATCGCGGCCCTGCCGGCGGGCACCGCCGCCGCGGGCGGCCCCAGCACCCTGGTGGTGCACCCGGGGGAGTCGATCCAGGCGGCGGTCGACCGGGCGTCCTCCGGCGACACCATCAAGATCGCGCCCGGCACCTACCAGGAGGCCGTGTGCGTCGAGGGCAAGGGCCTGAAGATCATCGGCTCCGGCCCCAACACCACGCTCATCACCTGGCCGGAGTGGGGCCAGGGCGCACCGCTGCCCGACGTCGCGCCCAACGCCTGCTGGACGGCCAGCGAGGGCACGGACAACGAGGGCGATCCCGGCACCTTGGCCGACGACGTGTCCGGGATCTTCTTCCTGAACCCGGACAGCCCGGTCACCGTCGCGAAGCTCGGCACCCGCAACCACCCGGCCAGCGGGATCGTCGGGTGGCAGGCCGACGGCTTCACCGTCAAGGCCACCTCGGGCATCGGCCACGAGCGGTACGGCGTGCTCGCCGCGGCGTCCACGGACATCACGATCGCCGGGAACGTGTACAAGGGCGTCGACCGGGGTGCGCCGTGGTTCGCCGGCACCGCCGGAGTCGGGGTCGGTGACTCCGACAACGCGAACGCGCGGATCACCGCCAACTACGTCGAGGCCTTCAACCTCGGCATCTTCGTCCGCGAGTCGCGCGGCGGCTCCATCACCGCCAACAAGGTGACCGGCAACTGCGTCGGCGTGCTCTTCTTCGACGACGCGGTGACGGAGGTCCCGGACGCCACCCGGCAGGTCCAGGGCGGTGACTTCACGATCAAGGCCAACGCCTCGATCGCCAACAACCGCTACTGCATCGCCGGGCGCGGCGGCGAGCAGCTGGTCTCCGGGGTCGGCATGTCCATCACGAACGCCGACTCCGTGCGGGTCGTCGGCAACCTGATCACCGGCAACCGCCCGGTCATCCCGGCCGGGGCGGCCCCGATCAACTACCCGGCCGGTGGACTGACGCTGGTCAGCTTCGCCCCGCCGCCGGGCACCCTCCCGCCCGGCGTCGCCGGCCCGGGGCTGGTGGAGAACATCGAGGTGAAGTCGAACCGGATCGTGGACAACCAGCCGGTCGACATCTGGGTGACCCGGCCGATCCCCGGCACGCTGCTGCAGGAGGCCGGCCCGGGGATCACCTTCCGGAACAACAAGTGCGGGGTGAGCGACCCGGCGGACATCTGCGCCCGCTGACGAGCGCACCGTGCGAGGCCCCCTCCCGGACGGGAGGGGGCCTCGTGCCCTGCCGGCGGGCCTGGCCCGTGGTGAGCTGAGCCCATCGACCCCCGAGGAGGCTGCCGTGCCCGACCGACCGCGGATGACGCTGACCGCCACCGTGCTCGACACCCCGGACCCGCGGGGACTGGCGCGCTTCTACGCGACGCTGCTCGGCTGGCCGGTCGGGACCGACGACCCCGAGTGGGCCACGCTGCGCCCGGGCGGGCCGGGCCTGTCGTTCCAGCTGGAGGCCGACCACGTGCCCCCGGTCTGGCCGGCCGGCCCCGGTGACCCGCGGATGCAGGCGCACCTGGACATCGCCGTGGACGACCTGGACGACGCGGTGCAGTTCGCCCAGTCGCTGGGCGCGACCGTCGCGGATTTCCAGCCGCAGGCCGACGTGCGGGTGCTGCTCGACCCGGCCGGCCACCCGTTCTGCCTCCACCTCCCGGAGTGACCCGGCCGGGCCGTGCGGTCAGCTCGTCCCGGCGCCGACCCGGTCCGCCGGCTGGGTGGCCAGCCGTTCCCGCAGGAAGGCCACGACCTGCTCGCGTGCCTCGTGGGTGGGGTGGCCAGGGGTCTCCACGTCCGCGCTGGTCAGCACCTGGTGCTCGCGCTGGCCGATGCCCGCGTCGTTGCCCGGCCGGTTGTTCAGCGACACCGGCAGCCAGCCGTCTCCGAACGCCGCGCGCAGGGCCCGGAAGCGGTCACTGGGGGAGGCGGCGTCCTCGCTGAACCGCAGCCCCATCAGGCACAGGCCCTCGCTGCTGACCCGCCGCTGGACAGCCTCGCGTTCCCGGTCGGACATGCCGAGGTCACGCCGGCGGCCGGGGGTCAGCGGGAGCGGCGTCGACGGCTGACTGGCGACCGGCGCGAGCACGGCCGGCTCGGCGGCCGAGGCGAGCGCGAAGCCCCCGCTGAAGCACATGCCGATGACCCCGACCCCCGGCCCACCCACTCGGTCGTGCACCCGGCGGGCCACGGCGCGGACGTACTCGGCCACCGGCCGGTCGGCCCGCTTGGCGAAGGCGCGGAACTCCCGGCTGATGCACGCCCCGGCGAAGCTGCGTGCCGCGTACCCGGGGCTCATCGGCCGGCCCGGGTCACCGAACAGCTCCACGACGGTGACGGTGAACCCGGCGCCGACCAGGTGGTCGGCCAGGCCCAGCACCTCCGGCGTCAGGCCCGGTACCTCGGGCAGCAGCACCACGCCCGGCCCGGAGCCGCGCGTGTACAGGGTGTGGGTGATGCCGGCGTTGGTGAAGGGCTCGGGAGCCCAGCCGGCCAGGACGGCGGATGACGACTCTGTCATCGGCTGATCGTGGGGCACGCAGGCCGATAGGTCGAGTCCTCCGGCCGTGTCCGGTCGATCCGGCTCACCCGTCCGTGACGATCCTGCGTCGGTTCCGGGGTTGGACGTGTACGACCTATCGGGGCGGGTGAAGCTGGGTCCATGGGTGAGCCACAGGTGGTGGAACGACCGCGGGACGACGACGAGGCGCGGCAGGCACCGGTCGGCCGAGCGGCGCTGTCCGGGTTGCTGGCGGCTGCGGCCGGGATCGGGGTGGTCGAGCTGGCCGCCGGTGCCGTCGACGGAGTGCCGTCGCTGGTCATCTCGGTGGGGGACGCCGTCATCGACAGCGTGCCCGGCTGGCTGGAGCGGGCCGCGATCGCTGCGCTGGGCACCAACGACAAGCCGGTGCTGCTGGCCTCGATCGGGCTGGTCGCTGCGCTGCTGGGCGCCGGCACCGGGCTGTTGGCGCGGCGCTCGTTCGTGGCGGGCGCGGTCGCGTTCGTGCTGATCACCGCCCTCGGCGTCGCCGCGGGCCTCGCCGCGCCGGACGCCTCCCCCGCTCTGACCGTGCTGGCCGGCGTGCTGGGCGCGGCGGTCGGGGTCGCGATGCTGCACTTCCTGCTGGCTGCGGCGCGCGCGTACGGGCCGGCGTCGGACGGGTCCAGGACGGCGGACCGCCGCAACTTCCTCCTGCTGGCCGGCGGCGCAGTCGCGGTGGCGGTGATCGGCGGCGTCGGCAGCCGACTGCTCATGGGGCGCGAACGGCTGACCGAGCTGCGGGCCGCCATCCGGCTGCCCGTGCCGGTCCGGCCGGCCGGACCGGTGCCGGCGGGCGCCGACCTGGAGATCCCCGGCCTCACGCCGCTGTTCGTCCCCAACGAGGAGTTCTACCGGATCGACACCGCCCTCCGGGTGCCCACCATCGACCCGGCGGAGTGGCGGCTGGAGATCCGGGGGATGGTGGACAACCCGTTCACCCTCACCTACGACGAGCTGATGTCGATGCCGCAGATCGAGGCCGACATCACCCTGTCCTGCGTCTCCAACGAGGTCGGCGGCGACCTGGTCGGCAACGCACGCTGGCAGGGGGTCCCGCTGTTCCGGCTGCTCGAGCGCGCCGGGCTGCAGGAGGGGGCGACCCAGCTGATCGGCCGGTCGGTCGACGGGTTCACCGCCGGGTTCCCCACCCTCACCGCCCTCGACGTCACCGAGGCGATGGTGGCGGTCGGGATGAACGGCGAGCCGCTGCCCGCCGAGCACGGCTTCCCGGCGCGGCTGGTCGTCCCGGGGCTGTACGGCTACGTCTCGGCGACCAAGTGGCTCTCCGCGATCGAGCTCACCGACTGGGACGTCGACGGCTACTGGATCCCCCGCGGCTGGGCCAAGGAGGGGCCGATCAAGACGTCGACCCGGATCGACGTCCCCGGCCCGGGGCGGACCATCACCGCCGGGGAGCGCCCGATCGCCGGGGTGGCCTGGGCGCCCACCCGCGGCATCGAGGCCGTGGAGGTGCGCATCGACGACGGTCCGTGGCAGTCCGCGACGCTGGCCGAGCGCCTCGACGTCGACTGCTGGCGGCAGTGGTACCTGCCCTGGCAGGCGACCCCGGGCGTCCACGTGATCGCCGCCCGGGCCACCGACGGGCTCGGCGAGGTGCAGACCGACGAGCGCACCCCGGTGGCCCCGGACGGCGCCTCCGGGTACCCGGTCATCGAGGTCGTCGTCGAGGCCTGATCGGCTCGGCGGAGCCGGGCCGAGGCGGCGCAGCGGGATCAGGGCGGCGCAGCGGGATCAGGTCCTGGTGGGCGCCTGCACCCGGTCGAGCAGGGCGGCGAGTGCCGCGTTGACGGTGTCGGGGTGGGTGGTGTTCACCATGTGACCGGCGCCGTCCACCAGGACCAGCTCGGCGCCCGCGCCGATCTGCGCCGCCATCCGCGGCGCGGATCGGGTGGGGATGGTGCGGTCCTCCGTCCCGGCCAGGACCAGGACCGGCACGGCACGCAGGACGGCGATCGCAGCCCGCTGGTCGTAGGTCGCCAGGCTGCGCAGGTAGGCCGCCAGGACACCCGCCGGGGTCTGCGCCCACATCCGGTAGGTGGCCTGTGCGGCAGCCTCGGGCGGGTCACCGGCGAAGAGCTGCCGGCGGAGGAGCCGCTGCCCGGGCCGGGACCGGAACGGGTGGAGTGCGCCGGCCAGGGGGGCCGTCAGCCACACCAGCCACGCGCCCCCGGTGGACAGGCCGGTACGGGCCCGTGCGGTCACCGGGGTGCTGGACCGCTCCGCGCCGGTGAGCGGTGCGGCGCGGGTGCTCAGCAGCGCCGCGCCGGTGATCCGGGAGCCGAACAGCTCCGGCCGCTGATCGGCCAGCGCCAGGACGGCCATGCCGCCCATCGAGTGCCCTGCGACCACGACCGGTCCGTCGCCGCCCAGCTGGTCGACGACCTGGCCGAGGTCGCGGCCCAGCCGGGCCACCGTCGCGGCCTGCCCGCCCGCCCAGCCACTGGCGCCGTGCCCACGCTGGTCGTAGCGGACCAGGCGGGCCCGGCCGCGCAGCGCCGTCCACTGCGGGTCGAACATCGTGCCGTCGGCGCCGATGCCGTGCACGAGCACGACCGTCGGCGCGGCGATCTCCCCGGCGACCTCCACGTGCAGCCGGAGCCCGTCGTCGGTCCGGACGGACGGGGACGACCCGGTCGTCCGGCGGGCCAGCCGGCGGGCGTCCGCCCGGCGTGCCGTGATCCCGGCGACGAGGCCGGCCGTGGCCAGCGCGGCGGCGGCCACCCCGTGTACGCGTGCGCTCATCCGGCGACCTGCACGTCGTCCAGGGCGTTGCATGGCGTTCTGCACGAGGTCCTCTTCCGTGGGAGCGGGTGCGACGGTCCGCAGGGGGCGGCCAGCAGACGACGGCGTCCCCGGCCCGCAGGAGCAGCGGGCCGGGGACGCCGTCGTGGGTCCAGCGTGGGATCACTCCGCGAGGGTGATCTCCGACGCCTGGACGTAGTAGTCGCCGGTCTCCAGCTCGTCAGCAGGCGTGTACAGCTGCAGGCTGGAGAGGAACTCCTCGTCGATCTCCTCGAGGGTCCCGCTGAAGCTCACGGTGTCACCCTCCTGCACCTCGAACGGGGACTCCTCGTCGCCGGCGCCACCGAAGGGCTGGAGCCGGACCATGATCGTCTGGCCGGCCTCCGGGCCGACGAAGAACGCCTCGTCGGCGACGACTGCCTGCACCTCGACGGTGTTCGCCTCGACGGGCTCCCCGACGCTGGCGCTCAGGTCGACGTCCGGAGCCAGGGCGTCGAGGTCCCCGATGAGCACGGTGCCCAGACCGATGTCGGGCGTCGCCGCCGGCGTCTCGGTCTCGGTCCCGGTCACCTCCGTCTCGGTCTCGGTGGTCGTCTCCTCGACCACGGCGCCCGTGTCGGCGCCGACGTCCAGGTCGTCGTCGTCACCGGTGAACTCGGCGATGAGCCACCAGAGGGCGAGGGCGGCGATCAGGGCGGCCAGCAGGAGCCACGGCCAGATCGGCCGCTTCTTCGCTGCGGCCACGGTGGCGCCGCTGGTGCGTGGGTCGGTCATCGGTTCGTGTCCTCCAGGTCGGTGACGTGTGTGCACTCACTGCCTTGCCCGGAGCGGGCCGTGTGGCGCATCAGTCGGTGGAACGTGACCGGATCGCAATCCGGCCGGTCACTCGTCGGTGGTGTCCTCGACCGGGTCGGGGAATCCGGTGTCGTCGGTCGGGTCCTCGTCCGGGTCGGGGAAGCTGAAGCCCTCGAACGGGTCGCTGTCGTCCGCGGACACCGGCACCTCGACGGTGACCTCGCCGGCCTCCTCGAACACGAAGGTGACCGGGATCGACTGCGACGAGCGCAGCTCGGTCTGCAGGCCCACCAGGACGATCGAGGGGGACCCCTCGGCGCCGATGTAGGTGTTGTCGTTCTGGGCGACGACGATCTCGAGGGCGTCGCTCTCCTCGGCGCTCCCGCCGGTGCTGATCGCTTCCTCGAAGTCGGGGCCGGTGACGTCCACCAGGGTGACCGGCTCGGTGCCGGTGTTCGTCAGGGCGGCGTAGAGGGGCACCTCCTCGCCGACCTCGTACAGACCGTCGACCGGGTAGGCCAGTTCGATGCCGACGAGCTCGACGTCCGCGGTGACGGTGACCACCGGCGAGTCCGGGCCGCCGACGATCTCGCCGCCCTGGTCGTCCACGACCTCCCCCTCGTCGTCCTGCAGGCTCGGGGAGTCCTCCGTGTCGCCGCAGCCGGTGACGAGGAGCAGCGGTGCTGCGACGGCGAGCGCGACGCCCGGCCACCGCCGGTGGCGGGGGAGGTGGGAGGTCATGAGCGAGTCCGTTCTCTCGGCTGGCAGGGATCGGAAGTGGCGTACCCGGCGGTCCGCGGCGTAGGCATGCGCCGCAGGTCACGGTGTCGCAACGATGAGCCGTGGTCTGGGCAGAGCTGGGTAGCGGCAGTCCCATGAGCCGGCCACTCACCACCTCGACCCAGTCACCTCCCGACCAGGAACCGCCCCAGGCAGCCGGCCGGTTCAGCGGCCGGGCGGTCCTGGGGCTGGTGGCCCTCCTCGTCGGCGCCGTGCCCTTCCTGGCGCTGTGGCTGCTGGTCCAGGAGAGCTGGTCGCCGCTGGCCTCCTTCGACGGGGAGGTGGCGGCCGACCTGAACGAGGCGGTCAGCGGCTCGTCCCTGACGGTGAGCGTCCTGCGCGGCGTGACCGACCTCGGCGGCACCGGCGCCTCGGTGCTGGTGACGGTGCTGGCGACGCTGTTCCTGCTCATCCGCCGCCACCGGCGGCTGGCCGCGTTCGTCGCGGTCACCGGGATCGGCCTGCCCGTCCTCATCCTGCTCACCAAGTACATCGCCGACCGGGCCCGCCCGGTCGTGCTGAACCCCGTGGTCGACACTCCCAGCAACGCCAGCTTCCCCAGCGGCCACGCGATGACGGCCGTGGTGACCTGGGGGGTGCTGCTGCTGGTGCTGCTGCCGGTGGTGAGCCGCCGGGTCCGGCCGTGGCTCGTCGCCGGGTTCGCGCTGCTGGTGTTCGCGATCGGGTTCACCCGGCTGGCCCTCGGCGTGCACTTCGTCTCCGACGTGCTGGCCGGCTGGGCGCTGGGGGCGGCCTGGCTGGCGATCACCACGGCGGCCTTCCGCGGCTGGCAGCACGACCGGCACGAGTACAGCGACGAGCCGCTGGACCCGCTGGAGGTCGACTCCGCGGAGGCCCCCCGTCCGGCCCCCACCCACCAGTCGGTGCTCCCGGCCGGGCGGACGACGGTCCTGCAGCTGGTCGGTGCGGCGGCTGCGCTGTTCGTGGGGCTGGTGGGGCTGGGCCTGCTGGTCACCCGCGTGCTGAGGGACACCGCTCTCGGCCGGTTCGACCAGAGCGTCACCGCCTGGTTCGTCGACCAGCGCACCGAGACGCTCACCACGGTGGCCGACGCGGTGGGGATGCTGTCCGGCACCCGGGCGGCCATCGCAGTCGGGCTCACCCTGGCGGTCCTGTCCCTGGCCTGGGTGGGCAGCTGGCGCCCCGTCGTCTTCGTCCTCGTCACGATCGTCGGCGAGGTGGTCATCTACTTCGTGGTCGGCCTGGTGGTCGGCCGGGTGCGGCCCGACGTGGTCGACCTGACCGAGGGGCTGCCGGCCGGCGCCAGCTGGCCCTCGGGCCACTCGGGGATGGCCGTCGCCCTCTACGGCGGCCTGGCCGCGCTGGTGATCGGCTACGGGGTCAGCCGCTGGCGGTGGGCCGTGCTGGCGGTGCCGGTGCTGCTCGCACCCGCGATCGGCATCACCCGGATCTACGTGGCCGCACACTTCCCGACCGACGTGCTCGCCGGGCTGCTGCTCGGCACCGTGTGGGTCCTGGCCTGCGCCTGGGCCTTCCAGCTCGGGTCCGGCCGGGGCATCCGGCACCCCGCCACGGGCGCGGGCATGGCGAGCCGGTGATGCGGCGCTGGTTCGTCCGTGGCGGGCTGGCCCTGCTCGCGGCCCTCGTCCTGCTCCTCGGCTACGGCGTCCTCATCGAGCCGCGGTTGGTCCTCGACGAAGACCGCTACGCGGTCGAGCTCCCCCGGCTGCCTGCGGAGTCGGCCGGGCTGGAGGTCGCCCTGCTCGCCGACATGCAGATCGGCATGTGGTGGGCCAACACCGGGATGGTCGAGCGCGCCGTCGAGCGGGTGCTGGAGGACGAGCCCGACCTGGTCCTGCTGGGCGGGGACTTCGTCTACCACGCCGGCCCGGACGTCGAACCGGAGGTGGAGGCGGCGATGGACCTGCTGAGCCCGCTGCTGGACTCCGGCATCCCCACCTACGCCGTGCTGGGCAACCACGACTACGCGAGCGACGCAGCGGAGGAGCTGACCGCCGCGCTCGAGGGCGCCGGCGTCCCTGTGCTGCTCAACGAGTCGGAGCCGGTGCCCGGCACCGGGGAGGACCCCCTCCACGTCGTCGGCGTCGGGCCCGTCCGCCCCGGTCTGGTCGACGTCGACCAGGCGCTGAGCGGTCTCCCGGACGACGCGCCGCGGGTGGTCCTGATGCACAACCCGACGGCCTTCCCGGAGATGCCGCCGGGCAGCGCGCCGCTCACCGTGGCCGGGCACACCCACTGCGGGCAGATCGCCCTGCCCGGCCTGCCGCGCTGGAGCTGGCTCGGGCTGACCGAGGAGGAGGCGGTCGTCGCCGACGGGTGGTCGGCGGCGGACTACGGCGCCGAGGGCAACGCGCTGTTCGTCACCTGCGGCCTGGGGTTCAGCGTGGTGCCGATGCGGATCAACGCCCCGCCGCAGGTCGTGTTCTTCGAGCTGACCCCGCCGGACTGAGCACCTCCGGCCGATGACTTCCGGCCGGGTCCCCGGTCTGGGTCGGCACAGGCCGCCGTCGGGGCGGCCGGTCTCCGGAGGTCTCCGATGCGCCCGCTCGTCGTCACCACGTTCCTGACCCTCGACGGGGTCGCCCAGGCTCCCGGCGGCCCGGAGGAGGACACCTCCGGGGGCTTCCCCCACGGCGGCTGGCTGGTGCCGCACTTCGACGAGGTCATGGCCGGCCAGATGGACGCCTGGTTCGCCACCGCTCAGGACTTCCTGCTGGGCCGACGCACCTACGAGATCTTCGCCGCGCACTGGCCGAAGATGCCGACCGAGGGCGACCGGATCGCCTGGTCGCTGAACGCGCTGCCCAAGCACGTCGCCTCGCGCACGCTGGAGTCGGTCGACTGGGACGGCGCCCGGCTGATCGAGGGAGACGTCGCCGACGCCGTCCGCGCGCTGAAGGCCGAGGACGGCGGTGAGCTGCAGGTGCACGGCAGCCTCGGCCTGGTGCAGACGCTGCTGGCCGAGGACCTGGTCGACGAGCTGCGGCTGATCGTCTTCCCGGTCGTCCTCGGCACCGGGCGCAGGCTGTTCGCCGAGGGCGCCGTGCCCCGCACGTGGCGGTTGACCGCGTCGACGGCGTCCAGCACCGGGGCGCTGCTCGTCAGCTACACGGGTGCGGGGGAGGTCCAGACCGGGTCCTTCGCCCTCGACCAGAGCTGAGCTCGCCGGTCAGTCGGTGAGCTGGCGCAGGATCCGTTCGAGCTCGGCGCGGTCTGCGGCCGACAGCCGGGCGAACAGCTCGTGGGAGTCCGCGGCCCGGGCGTCGTCCACCTCGCGCTGCACCCGGCGGCCGGCCTCGGTCGGGGTCAGCCGTACCGCCCGCCGGTCCGCGGGGTCGGCGGCGCGCTCGACCAGGCCGCGCTCCTGCAGCCCGTCGGCCACCTCGGTCGCCGACCGCGGGGCGATCCGGAGCGCCTCGGCCAGCTCGGAGAGCCGGACACCGTCGCGCGAGCAGACCACCCGGAGCGCCCGGGCCTGGTGCGGGGAGAGGTCCCACGGGGCGAGCGTGGCGATGAACCGGCGGCGCAGCGTGCGGGCGACCCGCATGAGCAGGTCGCCGAGCGTCGCCGTGCCGCCGTTCCCCATGGCGGGAACAGTAGCGGCACCTGTGAGGTTGCCACACGGTGAGGTAACCTCAGGAAAGCAGAGAGGGGTGCTCGCCATCGACGACACCATGAACCCCGGCCGGGGAGGCGGGCGCTCCGGCGGCCGGCCCGACCCGGCGGACCGCGCGCAGCTGGACCGCGCTCCCGTGAGCTGGAGCCGTGTGGCCCGGCTCTTCCGGCCGTACCGCAGGCAGCTCGCGATCGTCGTCGCGCTCATCGTGACCAGCTCGGCCATCGCACTGGCCACGCCGTTCCTCATCCGGCTGGTCATCGACGAGGCGATCCCGGAGCAGGACGTGCCGCTGCTCGGCTGGGCGGTCGCCGGCATGGTCGCCGTCGCGGCGGTGACCGCCGTCCTCGGCGTGCTGCAGACCTGGCTGTCCACCACCGTCGGCCAGCACGTCATGCACGGGCTCCGGACGGCGGTCTTCACGCACCTGCAGCGGCAGTCGCTCGGCTTCTTCACCCGCACCAAGGGCGGCGAGGTGCAGTCGCGGCTCACCAACGACATCGGTGGGATGCAGTCGGTGGTCACCACCACCGCCACCTCCTTCGCCGCCAACGCCACCACCGTGATCGGCACCGTGGTGGCCATGGCCGTGCTGAGCTGGCGGCTGTCGCTGCTCTCCCTCGTCGTGCTGCCGCCGGCCGTCTGGCTGACCCGGCGGGTGGCCCGGATGCGCCGCGAGATCACCGCCCAGCGCCAGCGTTCCCTGGCCGACCTGCACTCCCAGGTGGAGGAGGGGCTCAGCGTCAGCGGCGTGCTGCTGGGCAAGACCCTCGGCGCAGGCCCGGCCCAGTCCCGGCGGTTCACCGGCACCTCCGACGTCCTGGTCGGGCTCGAGGTGCGCTCCCAGCTCGCCGGCCGCTGGCGGATGGCCACGATGAGCATCGTGTTCGCCGGCATCCCGGCGTTGATCTACCTGATCGCCGGGCTGCCGGCGACGTCGGGCGGGATGACCATCGGCACGCTGGTCGCGTTCACCGCCCTGCAGGGGGCGCTCTTCCGCCCGCTGATGGGCCTGCTGGACATCGGGGTCTCGCTCACCGCCTCGATGGCGCTGTTCAGCCGGGTCTTCGAGTACCTGGACCTGCCGGTCGACATCGACGACCCGGCCCACCCGGTGCCGCTCGACCCGCGCGCGGTCCGTGGCGAGGTGCGCTTCGACCACGTCGGCTTCCGCTACCCCGACGGCGCCCGTGATGCGCTGCACGACATCGACCTCACCGTGCCCGCCGGGGCGACCCTGGCGCTGGTGGGGGAGACCGGGTCGGGCAAGAGCACGCTCGCCTCGCTGGTCCCCCGGCTCAACGACCCGACGTCCGGCCGGGTCACGATCGACGGCGTCGACGTCCGGGACGCGGCCCTGGCCGACCTGGCCCAGGTGGTCGGCGTCGTGGCCCAGGAGACCTACCTGCTGCACGGCACGATCGCGGAGAACCTGCGGCACGCCAAGCCCGACGCCACCGAGGCCGAGATGGTGGAGGCCGCCCGCCGGGCGCAGGTCCACGACGTCATCGCCGCGCTGCCGGCCGGCTACGAGACCGTCGTCGGCGCCCGCGGCCACCGGTTCTCCGGCGGTGAGAAGCAGCGGCTGGCGATCGCCCGCACGCTGCTGCGTGACCCCCGCGTCCTGGTGCTGGACGAGGCGACCAGCGCGCTGGACAACACCACCGAGCGCGCCGTCCAGGCGGCCCTGGACGAGGCCAGCCGGGGCCGGACGACGATCACCATCGCGCACCGGCTCTCCACCGTGCGGGACGCCGACCTGATCGCGGTGCTCGCGCACGGCCGGGTGGTGGAGCAGGGCACCCACGAGGAGCTGCTGGCGCTGGGCGGCCGCTACGCCGAGCTGGCCGGCGCCGCCGAGCGGGAGGCGGTCCTCGTCGCCTGAACCCGCCGGCCACCGGGTAGGGGGCGGCGATGACCGAGACGCACTTCGAGCCCTACGTCCACCTCGTCGACGTCGGTCCCGACCGTGCCCTGATCGCCTGGGGCGGCTTCTGGTTCCGGCGCCCGGACGCCGGCTCCCGCTGGCAGCTGGTCGACGACGAGCAGCTGGACGCGGTGGACGAGGGCCGGACCGGCACCATCGGGGCGGGCTCCCGGCCGTACGGGGAGGCGGTCGTGGAGGTGCTCGACACCGACGGCGGGACGGTGGCCCGCGCGGCCACCGGGGAGCGGAACCACGCGTGGGTCGGTGGCCTCGCTCCCGACACCCGCTACCGCTACCGGATCACCGTCGACGGCCGATCCTGGGCCGAGGGGGAGCGGTGGGACTGGGGGCCGGTCCCGCGCGGTGGCCTGGACCTGCGGCCGGCCGGGCGGCGCTACGACCTGACCTTCCGCACGCACCCGGCACCCGACGCCCGGGCCCCGCTGGCCTTCGCCGTCCTGGGTGACTACGGCGTCGGGGTGGTGGTGGACTCGGAGGGTGCCCGCCGGCAACGGCGGGTCGCGCAGGTGCTCGACCGGCTGGCCGACGACCCCGGGGTCCGGCTCGTGCTCTCCACCGGCGACAACGTCTACGAGGGCGAGAGCGGCCGGACGACAACCGGCACCGGCGCGGCGGACGCCGACTGGTTCTCCAGCTTCTACCAGCCCTACCGGTACCTGCTGGCCCGGGTGCCGGTCTACCCGACGGTCGGCAACCACGACACCAGCGACAGCGAGTCCAGCGACGACCGCGAGCAGATCCGGGGGAACTTCCACACCGATCTGCGCTTCACCCCCGAGTCGGCCGGTGAGCGCGCGTCGATCGACCCGGGCATGTTCTACCGCTTCCGGTACGGCGCCGACGTCGAGTTCGTCTGCATCGACACCTCGCTGGCCGACCCGTTGCCCACCGAGCACTTCTTCGAGAACCCGAGGCACCGGGCCTGGCTGGACCGGGCGCTCCCCGCCGACGACCCGGACGGCCCGACCTGGCGGCTGCCGTTCTCCCACCACCCCACCTACTGCGCGGGGCCGCACCACTCCAACACGGAGTCGATGGTGCGCGAGCTGGCCCCGCGGTTCCGCCGGGCCGGTGTCCGGGCCGCCTTCGCCGGGCACGAGCACAACTTCCAGCTGTCCCGGGTCGACGGCATCGACTACTTCCTCTCCGGCGCCGGCGGGCAGCTGCGGGAGGACCCGCCCACGGACTTCGCCGCCGCCGGCACCGTGGCGTGGGCGGCGCACTCCCACGTGCTGCTCGCCGAGATCGACGGTGATCGGCTGGTGGTCACGCCGTTCAGCGGCGTCGCCGAGGACGGGGGGCTGCAACCGATGACGGCGCTGTCGCCGGACGACGGGGTCGTGGAGGTGCCGTTCGTGGTGACGGCCGGCTGATCAGCGCCCCGGCTCGCGGCCACCTCGCGCAGCCGACGGGGACGACGGTCGGTCTGCTAGCGGGAGGTCATGGTCAGCCCCTGCCCCGCTGCGCCCGATCGGACTCGTCGCACTCGACTGGATCGCGTGCGATGCGTGCCGATGTCCGAGCATGACGACGACGTCGACCGGCTCCCCCGCACGTGTCCCGCTCCTGCCGCGCGGTGTCCGGTTGGACGAGGCGAGCTTCGCGGCCCGCCACCGGGTGATCTCCCTGGTGCTCGCCGTGCACCTCCCCGTGCTGGCCGGCATCGGGCTGGTCCGGGGGGTCGGCGGGTGGCTGTTGTGGGGGCAGCTCGCCGTGCTGGCCGTGCTGCTGGTCCTGGGTCAGCTGCTGGGCGGCCAGGTCGGCCGGTCCAGTGCGGTCGCCGTCGGCCTCATGGTCGGCGCCGACGTCCTCGTGCACGTCGGCGGCGGCCTCACCGACCTGCACATCTGGTTCTACGTCGTCCTCGCCCTGGTCGCCCTGTACCAGGCGTGGGTGCCGTTCCTGCTCGCCGTCGTCTTCGTCGCCGTGCACCACGCGGTGATGAGCCTGGCCATGCCCATGTCGGTCTTCTCCACCGCCGAGGCCCAGGCCGACCCGGTGCTCTTCGCCCTGCTGCACGCGGTGTTCCTGCTGGCCGAGGCGACGTTCCTGGCCTACGGCTGGAAGTTCACCGAGCAGGCCGAGCGGGCCCGGCAGGCCCAGCAGCAGCTGGCCGAGGAGCAGCTGGCCGCCCAGGTGGCGGCGCAGGAGGAACTGGCCGAGGAGCGGGCCCGGGTGGCGGAGGAGGCGGCGGACCGGCTCCGGGAGCGCGCCGACCGCGCGGCCGCCCAGCAGGAGCAGCTGGCGGGGCTGCTCGGCGCCGGGCAACGGCTGGACGCGAACGTCGGGGTCGCCACCGAGGTCATGGTCGGGCTGCGGGAGGCGATCGGCGAGATCGCCGCGGCGGCGTGCCAGGCGACGTCGACGGCCAACCAGGCCAGCCTCCAGTCCCGGGACAGCGCCGCCACGGTCGAGCGCCTGGCCGGCACGATGGCGGAGATCGACCAGATCGCCGGCAGCATCTCCAGCATCGCCGACCAGACGAACCTGCTGGCCCTCAACGCCACGATCGAGTCAGCGCGTGCCGGGGAGTCGGGCAAGGGCTTCGCCGTGGTCGCCGGGGAGGTCAAGGACCTCGCCACGGAGACCGCCCAGGCCACCGAGCGGATCCGGCGGGTGGTCGACGCCGTCCGCGGCGACGTCGCCGCAGCCGGTGCTGCGCTGAGCGGGGTGCAGGAGGTCATCCGGGGGGTCGTCGACGCCCAGACGACGATCGCGGCCGCGGTCGAGGAGCAGAACGCCTCCTCGGCGCAGGCGCAGGAGGCGATCAGCGGGGCGTCCCGGGAGGCCGCCCGGATGGCCGCGGACCTGCGGGGCCTCGTCTCCGGGATGTGACCCGGCCGGACACGCCCAGGTGGCCGGCTGGACAGCCGGCGAGTCGTCTCGGACGTCTTGACACCGTTTCGAGGGCGCCGTTAGCGTGACGCGCGTCACGTGGGAAACCGCTTTCCCACCGCCTTCGAGATCTTGGAGTGACATGCGCGCACTGCGTCGCACGCTGATCGTCACCGCGGCCGGAGCCCTGGCCGTCACGCTCGCCCCGACCGCTGCCTCCGCGCACGGCAAGGACATCGGCCGGGAGGTGCTCGGCCCGCAGGACGGCTGGGCCGCCGCCGAGGGCGGCACCACCGGTGGGTCCGCCGCAGCCCCGGAGAACGTGTTCCACGTCCGTACGTGGGAGGAGTTCCGCGCCGCCCTCGGTGGCGACGCGGCGCGGGGGGACACCACGCCGCGGGTCGTCCACGTCCACGGCGTCCTGGACGCCCAGCAGCGCACCGCCGACGGGGCCGTCGACTGCGCCTCCTACGAGGTCGAGGGCTTCGACATGGCCGACTACATCGCGGCCTACGCGCCCGAGGTCTGGGGCACCGAGGCCGAGCCCACCGGCCCGCTGGAGGACGCCCGGGCGGCTTCTGCGGACGTGCAGGAGGCCCAGGTGCGCCAGTACGTGGGCTCCAACGTCACCATCGTCGGCGTCGGCCGGGACGCCGGCATCGTCGGCGCCGCGCTCACCGTGCGTGGCTCGGACAACGTCATCGTCCGCAACCTCCGACTGTCCGACACCTACGACTGCTTCACCGCCTGGGACCCGACGGACGGCGACGCGGGCGCCTGGAACGCCGCCTACGACAACCTGTGGCTCGCCGAGTCCACGCACGTCTGGGTCGACCACAACACCTTCGACGACGGGCAGAACCCCCCGGAGGCGTTGCCCACCGTGTACGGCCAGAAGTTCGAGGTGCACGACGGGCTGCTGGACATCACCAACTCCACCGACCTGGTCACCGTCTCCTGGAACGAGTTCCGCGACCACGACAAGACCAACCTCGTCGGCTCCTCCAACAGCCGGGTCGCCGACCGCGGCCGGCTGCGGATCACCTTCCACCACAACCTGTGGGAGGACATCGGCCAGCGCGCGCCCCGGGTCCGCTACGGCGACGTGCACGTCTACAACAACTGGTACGTCGTCTCGGACCCGGACACCTACCAGTACAGCTGGGGCGTCGGCGTGGAGGCGGAGATCGTCGCCGACAACAACTTCGTCCAGCTGGCCCCCGGGGTCGACCCGGCGTCCTTCGTCGAGGACTGGCGCGGTGACGCGCTCGACGGCACGGGCGTGGACGAATCGGGGACGCTGGTCAGCAGCGGCCGCTCCTGGCCGCGCCGGACCAGCCTGGTCGAGGCCTACAACGCCGCCAACGACCCCGACATCCCGACGACGGTGAGCTGGACGCCCACCTTCGTGGAGCGGATCGACCCGACCCCCGCGGTGCCCGCGCTGGTGCGGGTCAAGGCCGGCTCCGGCCGCCTCCGCTGAGCCCGGCCGCTCTCCCCGCCGGTCCGGCGGGGAGGGCGGCCTTCAGCAGCGGACCAGGACCTCCGGTCGCTGCAGCCCCAGTTCGTCGCGGGTGGTCGGCCACAGGCCGTCGGTGGTGAGCACCTCCAGGCCGCCCCCGCCCAGCAGCAGGGTGTCCTCGATCTTCACCCCGGGGGCGGACGGGTTCCAGGCCAGGGCCTGCCCGGCCACCAGCCGCACCGCGCTGTCCGGGGTGGCGACCGGGTCGCGCCCCCAGTAGCCGGTCGGGCCGCCCTGGTGGTGCCGGGTCCACTCGTCGGCCGGGAAGCCCTGGTCGGCGTAGGCGCTGGCGCCGGCGGCGAAGACCTCACCGAGCGGGCGCCCGGGGGTGGAGGCGGCCAGGAACGCCGTCTCCACCGCGCGGATCCGCGCGTCGGCATCGGCCTCGGCGGCGGACGGCGGCGCCAGGGCGACCCAGCGCGTCGCGTTCGCGATCAGCCCGTGCCGCCGCGCGCACACGACGAGCATCACCCGCCGGCCGAGCACCCCGTCGGTGGGCAGCGCGTGCCGGAAGGGCAGCCGCTCCTCCCCGGCGACCAGGACGACGAACGGCTCGGCCCCGCGGGCGATCAGCTCAGCGCCCAGCCGGGCCGCCGTCTCGCGCTCGGTCGTCCGGGGCTCCAGCGACAGTGCGGTCGCGGTCAGCGCCTCGGCGGCGTCCCGGCCGAGCCGGCGGTACCGCTCGGTCTCGACCGGGAGCAGGCCGGCCCGGGCGGCCCGCAGCCCCTCCGCGGCGACCGGGTCGGCCTCGGTCAGCACTCCCGGGGTGCCCGGGGCCAGGTCGGGTCCCAGCAGCGGTGCCCACCAGTCGGTCACCCGCACCCGGACGTCGCTGGGCAGCTCCTCGGCGGCGAGCCGGTCGGCCTCGTTGTTCGGCACGAACACGGTGTCCCCGGCGGCGTCGACCACGACGGCGATCACCCCGTCCTCGGCGGACAGCTTGACGGCCGGCCGCGCGCCGTCCAGGTACCAGGACAGCGAGCCCACCGAGGTGAGCACCAGCCGCTCCTGCCCGGTCCGGCGCAGCAGGTCGAGCACGCGTTCGCGCTTGACCGCCCGATCGGCGGCCGACGGTCGGTTCAGGTCGTGCACGGTGTCCTCCGGTGGGTGATCAGGGCAGCCGGCGGGTGCTGTCCCGCAGCACCACCTCGGCGCGGACCTTGACGGCCTGGCTCGTGGTCTGGGGTTCGGTGTCCAGCGCCAGCTGGGCCGCCCGGGCACCCATCTCCTCCAGCGGGAGGTGCACCGAGGTGAGCGAGGGGACGACGTCGCGCAGCGGGGCGATGTCGTCGAAGCCGGCCAGCGAGACGTCCTCGGGCACCCGCACGCCGGCGGACCGGAAGGCGGCCAGCGCGCCGAGCGCCATCACGTCGTTGACCGCGAAGACACAGGTCGGCAGCGGTCCCGCGGCGATCAGCTCAGCGGCCAGGCTCTCCCCGCCCTCCCGGGTGAACTCCCCGTGGAGCACCTGGAGGTCGGCGACGTCGACGCCCTCGGCGGTCAGCCCCTCCCGGAAGCCGATCAGGCGGTCGCGGGAGGTCAGCAGCCCGCGGGGGCCGGCGAGCACCGCGAAGCGGCGGTGGCCCAGCCGGCACAGCTCCCGCGCCAGGGCGCGGGCACCGGAGCGGTTCTGCGGCACCACGGCGTGCGTGCCCAGCCGGTCCTGGCTGATCACCGCGGCCTGGCCGCCGGCCGCCGCGTAACCCTCCAGCTCGTGGGCCAGGCGCTCGTTGTGCACCCGGTCGGTGGTGCGGCTGCCGCAGATGATCAGCGCCCGCACCCGGTGGGACCGCATCGTCTGGACGAACTCCAGCTCGCGGTCGACGTCGCTGTGCGTGCTGGCCAGGAAGACCACGAGCTCACGCTCCTCCACCTGCCGCATCACCCCGCCGGCGATGCTGGAGAAGTAGGGGTCCAGGACGTCGTGGATGACCAGCCCGACCACGTTGCTGGCCCCGCGGGCGACCGCCTGGGCCTGCGCGTTGGGCGTGTACCGCAGCTCCTGGGCAGCGGCCAGGACTCGGCCGCGGTGCGGTTCACCGACCGAGCGGCTGCCGCTGAGCACCCGGGAGGCGGTGGCCAGCGAGACGCCGGCGTGCGCGGCGACCTCGGCGAGCAGCACGGGGCCGCTCCGGCGGACGGCGATGGGGCCGGCGGCCCCGTCCTGCTCGGCGCGGCGGCCGGTCGGGCTCTCCCGAGCAGTGGTCATCGCGGTCCACCCTGGCCCGGCGTCGTCGCGAGCGCATCCCCGATGGCCGCGGTGTCCGGCGTCCCGTCGGCCACCAGGGCCCGGAAGCTCCGGGTCGTCGCCTCCCCGGCGGTCAGTCGCACCGGGTGCTCGGCGGCCAGCTGGGAGCCCAGCCCGGGGTAGTCGTCGACACGGATGAACCAGGGATCGGCCCGGGTGACCTCGTCCAGGCCGGCCAGCGCCACGGTGAACGGCGCCGGGCCGGTGGCGGCGAAGGCCACCCAGGCCGCGCTCGAGCCGTGCACGGCGTCCTCGCCCTCGGCGTCCGGGCTCCACACCCGGGCGCCGGAGACCGGTGGGAACCGCCAGAACAGCCCGCCGTAGCCGGCGCCGCTGCGCCCGTTGGTCGCGGGACTGCCCAGCTCCAGCGGGGCGTCGGTGGCGTTGCGCAGGGTGGTGGTGAGCTCCAGGCTCCAGGCGCCGGGGAGGGTGGCCCGGGCCGCCCGCACGGTGCGTTCCTCGGTGAGCAGCGTGCGCCCGTCCGGCCCCTGCCAGTCGAGGGTCTCCTGGAAGCCGTCGGGTGCCTGTGCCGCCCAGCCGGTGTGCACCTGGCGCCCGTGGTCGGCCCGCCAGGTGTAGCCCTGGTCCCGCAGGTAGGTGCGGCCGCCCCAGATGTTCGCCCCGCCGACGTCCTGCAGGGTGACCGAGACGCCGAGGTGCCAGCGGTGGTCGTCGGGCTGGGCGTCGGTCACCGGGACGCCGCTGAGGGTGGTGACCGGGTGCAGGAACGGCCGGGGGGCGAGCACGCCGGGCAGTCCGGCGCCGTCCCAGCAGGTGGCGACGACGGTGCCGGCCACGGTGAGCGTGGCCAGCGCGCTGCCGGCCGGCGACGGCTCGTCCGGGACGTGGCCCTGGTGCAGGGTCTTGAGGGCCATGCTCAGCTCCCCACGGCGGCCGGCTGCCGCACCGCCGGTGAACGGGCCCAGGGGGCGCCGAGCTCGGAGAACAGCAGCAGCTCCTCGGCGGCCCGGTCGACCAGCGCGTCGACGCCGGGTACGACCTGGTGGGCGGTGGCGCCCTCGCCCTCGGCCCGCCGGTGCCCGGCCGGGATCTCCGCCGGGTCCGGGGCGCAGCGCACCGCTTCCACCACCTCCATGAAGGAGCGCGTCGCTGCGGGCGGGACGAGCAACGGCCGGGTGCGGTCGCGCAGGTGGGCCAGCAGGTCCTCGAGCAGGTCGGTGCCGGTGTGCGTCGTCGTCTCGTCGACGCCGTCGCCCTGCAGCCGCACCTCGCCGGTCTTGTAGGACAGCGTGATCCGCCCGGCGCTGCCGTGCACGACGAGCACCGGGTCGCGGGGGTGCTCCGCGGCCAGCGTGGCGGCGATGACCACCACCTGCCCGTCAGCGGTGCGGATCCGCAGGCAGGAGGTGTCGTCGGCCTCGATCGGGTTGGCCCGGTAGAGCTCCACCTCGACCGACTCCAGCGAGCCGGCGTGCGTGGCCCCGGTCAACGCCAGGGCGGTGGCCACCGCGTGGGCGAAGGGGTTGGTCAGCGCGCCGTCGATGACCGGCACCCCGTCGACGCTGCGTCGCCCGGCCCAGCTCGCGCGGCCGTAGTAGGACGCGTCCCGGACCCAGGCGCACGCACCGCCGATGCCCCGCACCGTGCCGATCGCACCGTCCTCGACCAGGGCGCGCACCCGGCCGATCGCCGCGGAACCGAGGCTCTGGAAGCCGATCTGGCAGGCCGCGCCGGTGGCCTCGATCCCCTCGACCAGCCGCTCGAACTCGGCCAGCGTCGGAGTGGGCGGCTTCTCCAGCAGCACCGCGCTCCCCGCCCGGGCGGCGGTGAGGGCCAGGTCGGTGTGGGTGTGGATCGGCGTGCAGATGACGGTCACGTCGGGACTGGTCGCGGTGAGCAGCTCGTCCAGCGAGGCGGCGACCGGGACGTCGCCGGCCAGGGCGCGCAGCTCGTCGTCCAGCGGCCGCGGGTCACAGATCCCGACCAGCTGCGCGTCGCCGGCCGCGGCCAGCCGGCGGAGGTTCTGCAGGTGCCAGCGACCGTGGCCGTGGGCGCCGACGAGCACCACCCGGCCGGGGAGCTCGGACAGTTCTGGCACGTGATCCCCCTTGATCGAGCCAGGCGCCGGCGCGGTCGCCGACGGGGGCCGAGCGTAACCAGACCGGCGTGTTCGGGAAAGGGCTTGCCGAGGGGCGCGCCCGGCCTCGTCGACCGCCCACATCGGTGACGAGGACGAAGAGCGAGGTCAGAGCCGTGTGCGAGGCATCGTTGCGCTTTCGTGACCGGCCGGTCGAAGTCGACTCGTTGACATCGTGGAGCCGTCCCGAGTAGAAAGCGCTTACCCACTTGTGAGGCAGCGCACAGCCTCAGCCGGGTGGGCAGGGCTCCCTTGCCGAGCGTTGACAGGGTCCCGGACGGGGGTCTAGAAAGCGCTTACCGAGCATGTGACCCACTGCACACCAGACGCACCGGACGACGAGGTCCGACGAGCTGCACAGAGAGGTGAGAGCCCGTGTCGTCAACGCTCGACGTCCCGCCGCGCGAACGCTCGCACGGCGAGGCTCCCGGGGGCGCGAGCCGTGCTGCCTCCCGTGCACGGAGACGGAGGTCCGGCCGGCTCGCGCCGTACCTGTTCCTGGCCCCGTGGTTCGCCGGCCTGCTCTTCATCACCGCCGGTCCCATCGCCGCCTCCGCCTACCTGTCCTTCACCGACTACAGCCTCATCGGCGCGCCGGAGTGGATCGGGCTGGACAACTTCCAGCGGATGTTCGACGACCCGCGGTTCTACCAGTCGCTGAAGGTCACGTTCATCTACGTCGTCGTCTCGGTGCCGGTCCAGCTGGCGTTCGCACTGTTCCTGGCGATGATCCTGGACCGCGGCCTCCGCGGCCTGGCGCTCTACCGGTCGGTCTACTACCTGCCCTCGCTGATCGGCGGCAGCGTCGCGATCGCCATCCTGTGGCGGCAGATCTTCGGCTCCGACGGGCTGCTCAACCAGGTGCTCCGGTTCGTGGGGTTCGAGAACCCGCCCGGCTGGGTCTCCGACCCCGACTACGCCCTCGGCACGCTGATCATCCTGAACGTCTGGACGTTCGGCGCCCCGATGGTCATCTTCCTGGCCGGGCTCCGGCAGATCCCGACGATGTACTACGAGGCGGCGTCCCTGGACGGCGCGGGGAAGGTCCGGCAGTTCGTGCAGGTCACGCTGCCGCTGCTCTCGCCGATCATCTTCTTCAACCTCGTGCTGCAGACCATCAACGCGTTCCAGACGTTCACGCAGGCGTTCATCGTCAGCGGCGGCACGGGTGGCCCGGCGGACTCGACGCTCTTCTACACGCTCTACCTCTACCAGCGCGGCTTCGGCAACTTCGACATGGGCTACGCCTCGGCGCTGGCCTGGTTCCTGCTGCTCATCGTCGGTGGGCTGACCGCGATCAACTTCATCGCAGCGAAGTACTGGGTGTTCTATGGCGACTGACCTGACCGTGGCCCCCCCTGTGGCTGCCACGGAGAAGCTGCCCGACCGGAAGAAGAAGCAGCGGCCGCGCTGGCTGGCGCACATCGTGCTCATCCTGGGCGCGCTGCTCATGCTCTACCCGCTGCTGTGGATGCTCTCCAGCTCGTTCAAGTTCACCGAGGACATCTTCAGCCAGACCGGCCTGATCCCCGAGCGGGTCACCACGGAGAACTACCCCGACGGCTGGACGGCGCTGCCCCGGGACTTCGGCCACTACATCTGGAACTCGCTGGTCATCGTCGTCGGCTCGATCATCGGCAACCTGCTGGCCTGTTCCGCGGCGGCCTATGCGTTCGCACGGCTGGACTTCCGGTTCAAGAAGTTCTGGTTCGCGGTGATGCTCGGGACGATGATGCTGCCGATCCACGTGGTGATCGTGCCGCAGTACATCCTGTTCGCCGAGCTCGACTGGATCAACACCTACTGGCCGTTGATCGTGCCGAAGCTGCTGGCCACCGACGGCTTCTTCATCTTCCTCATGGTGCAGTTCATCCGGGGCATCCCGCTGGAACTGGACGAGGCCGCCCGGATCGACGGCTGCGGGCACTTCGCCATCTTCTGGCGGATCGTGATCCCGCTGTCGGTGCCGGCCCTGGCGACCACGGCCATCTTCACCTTCATCTGGACCTGGAACGACTTCTTCAGCCAGCTGATCTTCCTGACCGACCCGGAGATGTACACCGTCCCGGTCGCCCTGCGGACGTTCGTCGACGCGACGAGCCAGACGCCGTGGGGTCCGGTCTTCGCCATGTCGATCGTCGCCCTGGCGCCGGTCTTCGGCTTCTTCCTCGCGGGCCAGCGCTATCTCGTCCGAGGCATCGCCACCACGGGGCTCAAGTGACGACACCCGACAGCTCACCCGACAGCTCACGCAGCACTTACAAGGAGGTAAGGAACGTGCACACGAACCGGAGCAATGGGGCGCGTACGCCCTGGCCCACCCGCATCGGCGTCACCGGCGGCGTCCTCGGGCTGCTGCTGACCACCGCGGCCTGCGGTGGCGACGACGGAGGCGGCGCAGCCGCCGACGGTGGCACGACGCGCGACGACGGGCCGGTCACCATGCGGATGTCGTGGTGGGGCAGCGACACCCGGCACGCCGCCACCCAGGAGCTGATCGACCTCTACGAGTCGCAGAACGAGGGCGTCACGATCGAGGGCGACTTCACCGGGTTCGCCGACTACTGGGACCGGCTGGCCACCAGCACCGCCGGCGGCGACGCGCCCTGCCTCATGCAGCAGGACACCCGGTACGTCCGGGAGTACGCCGACCGTGGGGCGCTGCTGGACCTCACGCCGTACATCGAGGACGGCACGATCGACACGAGCAACCTCGACCAGAACGTCGCCGAGACCGGCGCGGTCGAGGACGCCACCTACGCGATCCCCACCGGGGTGAACGCCTTCTCCGTCGTCATCGACCCTGCGGCCTACGCCGCCGCCGGGGTGGAGGTCCCCGACGGCGAGTCCTGGACCTGGGACGAGATGGTCGACACCGCCGCCCAGGTCACCCAGGCCACCGGTGGCCAGGTGTACGGGATGCAGGCGATGGGCCTCAACGGTGGGGACACCAACTTCGAGGTCTACGCCCGCGAGCAGGGTGAGGCGCTGTTCGACGAGAACGGCGAGATCGGCTTCACCGCCGAGACCCTGGCCGACTGGTGGGCCATCGAGAAGGAGGCCTCGACCACCGGGGCGGAGCCGCCGCCGTCCACCACCGTCGAGGTGTTCAACGGCGGGGTCGACCAGGCGCTGGTCGCCACCGGTGCCGGGGCCTCCGGCTTCTGGTGGACCAACGAGCTGCCGGCGCTGACCGCCGGGGCCGGCACCGAGCTGGAGTTCCGCAAGTTCCCCACCACGGAGGGGGACGGCGAGACCGGCATGTACCTGAAGCCGGCGATGTTCTGGGCGATCAGCAGCGACTGCGAGAGCCCCCAGGAGGCGGCCATGCTCCTGGACTGGCTGATCAACTCCGAGGACGCGGTCAACATCATCAAGGCCGACCGCGGCCTGCCGGTGAACACCGAGCTGCGCGACCAGATCGCCCCGACCCTGGACGCTCCCGGCCAGGCCGCGGTGGCCTTCGTCGAGGAGATCACCCCGGACCTGCAGGAGCCGCCGGCGCTGCCCCCGCAGGGCGCCGGTGAGGTGCAGGCGATCCTGCAGCGCTACACCGAGCAGATCCTGTTCGACCAGATCTCGGTGGAGGACGCCGCCGAGCAGTTCATCACCGAGGTCGAGTCGGCCATCGCGTGACCCCCGGCCAGGGGGCGGCCGGCCATCGGCCGCCCCCTGGCCCCCGGTCCCCGGACCACCTGCTGCACAGCCGAGAGGGAGACGTGACCACCACCGACCCGTCCGGGAACCCGGCGCCGCGTCGCTACGCGATCGTCGGCACCGGCCACCGCGCCGAGATGTACGTCGCCGCGCTGCTGGGCACCCACGCCGACGTCGGCCGGCTGGTCGCCCTCTGCGACCCCAACCGCACGCGGATGGCCTACTACCAGCGCCAGTACGCCGCCGCGCACCCCGGCGCGGCACCGCTCCCGGTGTACGCGCCGGAGGAGCTCGACACGATGCTCGACCGCGAGCGACCGGACACCGTCATCGTCGCCAGCGTCGACCACACGCACGCCGAGCACATCTCCCGGGCCCTGCGCGCCGGGCACGACGTGATCACCGAGAAGCCGCTCACCACCGACGCCGCGGGCTGCCGCGCGATCGCCGACGCCGTCGCCGACAGCGGGCGCGACCTCGTCGTCACCTTCAACTACCGCTACTCCCCGCGGAACGCCGCCGTCCGCCGGCTCGTCGCCGAGGGAGCCATCGGCGCGGTCACCTCGGTCCACTTCGAGTGGGTGCTGGACTCCGTCCACGGCGCCGACTACTTCCGCCGCTGGCACCGGGACAAGTCGCTGTCCGGCGGCCTCTTCGTGCACAAGGCCATCCACCACTTCGACCTGGTCAACTGGTGGGTCGACGCGGTGCCGGAGACCGTCTTCGCCCTGGGTGACCTGCGCTTCTACGGCGACGCCAACGCGAAGGAGCGCGGCCTGGGCGAACGCCCGGCGCGCAGTCACGGCGCCCCGGACGCCGGGCTCGACCCCTTCGCCCTCGACCTGGCCGGCAACGACCGGCTGCGCCAGCTGTACCTGGAGGCCGAGGCCGAGGACGGCTACATCCGCGACCAGGACGTGTTCTCCCCGGGCATCACCATCGAGGACAACATGGCGCTGCTGATGCAGTACGCCGGGGGCCCGATGCTCAGCTACTCGCTCAACGCCCACGGCCCGTGGGAGGGCTACCGGGTGAGCATCAACGGCACCGAGGGCCGGATCGAGCTGTCGGTCGTCGAGCGCGCCGCGGTCGTCGCGGCCGACGACGTCATCGGCGGCTTCGGCGTCGCCGTCGACCCCAGCGCCACGCCGGAGGAGGCGTCGGCGCTGTCCGACGTCCGGACGGAGGGCACCGAGCTCGTGCTGCAGCGCCGCTGGGAGGCCGCCCAGCGGATCCCGGTCCCGGAGGGGCCCGGCGCGCACGGCGGGGGCGACGCCCTGCTGCTGGACGACCTGTTCCGCGCCGGCACCCGGCCCGACCCCCTCGGCCAAGCGGCCGGCTGGCTCGACGGCGTCCGCAGCGTGCTCGTCGGCGCGGCCGCCAACCAGTCCCTGACCACCGGCCAGGTCGTGCACCTCGCCGACTTCGGCATCCCGCTGCGGCCCGAGGCCGCAGCCGCTCCCGCCGGGAGCACCCGATGACCCCCTCACCCGCCCCGGAGGCAAGCACCGTGTCCAGCTCGATCGGCATCATCATGAACGGCGTCACCGGCCGGATGGGCTACCGCCAGCACCTGGTCCGGTCCATCCTCGCGATCCGGGACGCCGGTGGCCTCCTGCTCGCCGACGGCAGCCGGGTCGTCCCCGAGCCGATCCTGGTCGGCCGCAACGAGCGCAAACTGGCCGAGCTCGCCGCCCAGCACGGCATCGAGCGGTGGACGACCGACCTCGACGAGGCGCTGCGGGACGACTCCGCGCCGATCTACTTCGACGCGCAGGTGACCCAGGCGCGGGAGAAGTCGATCAAGGCCGCGATCGCCGCCGGCAAGCACATCTACACCGAGAAGCCGACCGCGGAGTCGCTCGAGGGCGCTCTGGAGCTGGCCCGGCTGGCCGCCGAGGCGGGCGTCAAGAACGGCGTCGTCCACGACAAGCTCTACCTGCCGGGCCTGGTCAAGCTGAAGCGACTGATCGACGGCGGTTTCTTCGGCCAGATCCTGTCGGTGCGCGGCGAGTTCGGCTACTGGGTCTTCGAGGGCGACTGGCAGGAGGCCCAGCGGCCCAGCTGGAACTACCGCAAGGAGGACGGCGGCGGCATCGTCGTCGACATGTTCTGCCACTGGTCCTACGTGCTGGAGAACCTCTTCGGCCGGCCGGAGGCGGTCACCGCCAAGGCGGTCACGCACATCCCCACCCGGATCGACGAGCACGGCCAGCCCTACCCGGCCACCGCCGATGACGCCGCCTACGGCATCTTCGAGCTGCCCGGCGGCGTGATCGCGCAGATCAACTCCTCCTGGGCGGTCCGGGTCTACCGGGACGAGCTGGTCGAGTTCCAGGTCGACGGCACCGAGGGCAGCGCGGTCGCCGGGCTGCGGGAGTGCAAGATCCAGCACCGGGCCACCACCCCGAAGCCGGTCTGGAACCCGGACCTCCCGGTCACCGAGCAGTTCCGGGACCAGTGGCAGGTCGTGCCGGACAACGCCGACCTGGACAACGGCTTCCGGGCGCAGTGGGAGCAGTTCCTCCGCCACGTGCTCGAGGACGCGCCGCACGCCTACGACTTCCTCGCCGGTGCCCGCGGCGTGCAGGTGGCCGAGCTGGGCCTGCAGTCCTCGGCCGAGGGCCGCCGGATCGAGATCCCCGAGGTGACGGTGTGACGGCGATCCGCCTGCCGCGCGCCGACGGGACGATCGCGGAGCACCAGCTCGGCGAGCCCGGCGCCTTCACCCGGCCCCGCGGCCCGCTGACCAGCCGCACCGCCTACGCCGCGGCGCACGTGGTGGCCGACCCGTTCGGGGACAACACCCCCGGCGCACCGGTGGACGTCGACTGGGAGGCGACCCTCGCCTTCCGCCGGCACCTGTGGTCCTACGGCCTGGGCGTCGCCGACGCGATGGACACCGCCCAGCGCGGCATGGGCATGCCCTGGAGCACCACCGCCGAGCTGATCCGCCGCTCGGCCGCCGAGGCTCGGGCCTGCGGCGGGCTGCTGGCCTGCGGTGCGGGCACCGACCAGGCACCGGCCGAGCTGGCCAGCACCGACGAGGTGCTCGCCGCCTACCTCGAGCAGATCGAGGTGGTCGAGGGCGCCGGCGCGAACGTGATCATCATGGCCAGCCGGCAGCTGGCCCGGGTGGCCCGCAGCGCCGAGGACTACGCCAAGGTCTACGCCCGGCTGCTCGAGCAGGTGTCCCGGCCGGTGGTCCTGCACTGGCTCGGCCCCATGTTCGACCCGGCGCTGGCCGGCTACTGGGGCTCGGCGCAGCTGACCGAGGCCACCGACACGGTGCTGCAGGTGATCGCCGACCACAGCGCCAAGGTCGACGGCATCAAGGTCTCGATGCTCGACGAGGCGCACGAGGTGGACATGCGCCGCCGGCTGCCCGACGGCGTCCGGCTCTACACCGGCGACGACTTCAACTACCCGACGCTGGTGCGCGGGGACGGCGAGTCCTACTCGCACGCCCTGCTGGGCATCTTCGACGCGATCGCCCCGGCCGCCTCCACCGCCCTGCAGGCACTCGACCGTGGTGACCTGGCCACCTACGACCGGCTGCTCGAGCCGACCGTGGCGCTGTCCCGGCACCTGTTCGGCGCGCCCACGTACTACTACAAGACCGGGATCGTCTTCCTGGCCTGGTTGGCGGGCCACCAGCCGGGCTTCCGGATGGTGGGCGGGCTGGAGAGCTCGCGCAGCCCGGTCCACCTGGCCGAGGTCTTCCGGCTGGCCGACGCCGCCGGGCTGCTGCCGGACCCGGAGCTCGCCGCCGGGCGGATGAGCACGTACCTGTCGACCGTGGGGGTGGCCCAGTGAGCACCGACCCCCGGCTGGACCGCCTGTCGATCAACCACAAGACGGTCGAGGGCTGGTCGATGCCCGACTTCGTCGACGGGGTGGCCGCGGCCGGGCTCTCCGCGCTCGGCACCTGGCGCGAGCCGGTCGCCGAGTACGGCCTGGAGCGCTCCGCGAAGCTGATCCGGGACGCCGGGCTGCGGGTCACCTCGCACTGCCGCGGCGGGTTCCTCACCGCCATCGACTCGGTCGCCCGGGCCGCGGCGCTCGAGGACAACCGGCGGGCGATCGACGAGACCGCCACGCTGGGCGCCGAGTCGCTGGTCATGGTGGTCGGCGGGCTGCCCGCCGGCTCCCGCGACCTGGACGGCGCCCGGGAACGGGTGGCCGAGGCGCTGGCCGAGCTGGCGCCCCACGCCGGCGAGCGCGGGGTGCGGCTGTCGCTGGAGGCGCTGCACCCGATGTACTGCGCCGACCGGGCCGTGCTCTCCACCCTCGGCCAGGCCCTCGACCTGGCCGCGCCCTTCCCGTCGGCGCAGGTGGGCGTGGTCATCGACACCTTCCACCTGTGGTGGGACCCGGAGGTCTGGCGCTCGATCGCCCGGGCCGGTGACCGGATCGCCTCCTTCCAGGTCTGCGACTTCCTGATGCCGATCCCGGCCGACGCGCTGATGGCCCGCGGCTACATGGGCGACGGGGTGATCGACTTCCCGCCGTTCGTCGCCGCGGTCGAGGCCGCGGGCTGGACCGGGGACGTCGAGGTGGAGATCTTCAACGCCGACGTCTGGGCCCAGCCCAAGGCCGAGGTCGTCGAGACCGTCAAGCAGCGCTACCTGGACGTCGTCGTCCCCGACGTGGTGCCCGCATGAGGGTGCTGGTCACCGGGGGCGCCGGCCGGTTGGGCCGCAGCGTCGTCGACGGGCTGGCCGACGCCGGGCACGAGGTGGTCTCGGTCGACGTCACCGCCGCACCGCTGGAGAAGGCCGCCGCCACGTTCCCGGCCGACCTGACCGACCTCGGCCAGGCCTACGGGGTGATGGCCCGGTACCGCCCGGACGCGGTCGTCCACCTGGCCGCGATCGCGGTCCCGTTCAGCCGGCCAGAGTCGGTCATCCACGCGACCAACACCGCGCTGGCCTACAACGTGCTGCAGGCGGCGGTCGACCTCGGCGTCGGCACCGTGGTGACCGCGAGCAGCCCCACGGTGATGGGCTACGGCAGCCCGGCCGGCTGGGCGCCGCAGTACCTGCCGCTGGACGAGGCCTATCCGCCGCGGCCGTGGAACGCCTACGGGCTGTCCAAGCTGGCCGCCGAGCAGACCATGCGGATGTTCGCGGCCCAGCACGGCGACCGGGTGCGGCTGGCGGCGTTCCGGCCGTGCTTCGTCATCGCGCCGGAGGAGTGGGCCGGCGCGCCGACCCAGCAGGGGCACACGGTGCGCGAGCGGATCGCCGACCCCCGGCACGGGGCGGTGTCGCTGTTCAACTACGTCGACGCCCGGGACTGCGCGGACTTCCTGGACACCCTGTTGGGCAAGGCCGAGGGCATCCCCAACGGCGAGGTCTTCTTCGTCGGCGCGCAGGACGCGTTGGCCGAGGCGCCGCTGGCCGAGCTGCTCCCGGAGTTCTCCGGGATCGCCCCGGAGCTGGCCGCCGGGCTCACCGGGACGGCGCCGGCCTTCAGCACCGCGAAGGCCGAGGAGCTGCTGGGCTGGACGGCGTCCCGCAGCTGGCGGACGGAGCTGCGATGAGCACCGTCGCCCGGCTCTCCAGCCGGCTGTTCCGGCTGCCGCTGGCCCGGCCGTGGGGCGCCGACGTCCCGGCGCTGCACCTGCTGGTCACCGAGCTGGAGACCAGCGACGGGCGCACCGGCACGGGCTTCAGCTGGACGCCGTCGATCGGGGCCCGGGCGCTGCAGTCGCTGGTCGACCACGACGTCGCCCCGGTGGTCGTCGGCGGGCCGGTGGAGCCCGGCGTCGTCTGGGACCGGCTGTGGTGGCACCTGCACGAGGCCGGCGGCGGCGGGCTGACCACGATGGCGATCGCCGCCGTCGACACCGCGCTGTGGGACCTGTCGGCGAAGGCGGCCGGGCAGAGCCTGGTCGACCACCTGGGCCGCCGGCGCGACCAGGTCGCCGTCTACGGCAGCGGGGTCAACTTCCACTACTCCCTCGAGGAGCTGGTGGCCCAGACCGAACGCTGGGTCGCCGACGGGTGCACCGCGGTGAAGATCAAGGTCGGCCGGCCGGACCTGGCCGAGGACGTCGAGCGGGTCGCCGCCGTCCGGGCGGTGCTCGGGCCGCACCGCCAGCTGATGGTCGACGCGAACCAGCGCTGGGACCTGCCGACGGCGATGCGCGCGGTCCGGGCGATGGCCCCCTTCGACCTGTACTGGGTCGAGGAGCCGCTGGTCGCCGACGACCTGACGGCGCTGGGCCGGCTGCACGACGCCGGGCTGGGCGTGCCGATCGCGGTGGGGGAGAACGTCTACACCGCGTTCCAGTACCGCGCGCTGCTCGCCTCCGGGGCCGCGGACGTCGTCCAGCCCAACGTGGTGCGGGTCGGCGGGATCACCCCGTTCCTGCGGATCGCCCAGCTCGCGGCTGCGGCGAGCGTGCCGGTGGCCCCGCACCTGCTGCCGGACCTCTCCGGGCAGCTGGCGATGTGCCTGCCGCTGACCACCATGGTCGAGGACGTCGAGGACGCCTCGTTCGCGGCGCTGGGCGCGCTGGCCGAGCCCAGCGGGGTGACCATCGCCGACGGCGTCCTCCGGGCGGCGACGGCACCCGGCCACGGGCTGGTCTTCGCCACCGACAGGATGGAGTCGCTGGACGGCTGAGCCGCCACCGGCGTGCACGACACACCATTGATCTCGGAAAGCGCTTGCCGTACGGTGACGGCAGTCACAGGCGCGACAGCGGACGAGCGAGGGAGCTCCCCATGGCATCGGTCACCTACGACAAGGCGACCCGGCTCTACCCCGGCAGCGACAAGCCGGCGGTCGACCAGCTCGAGCTGCAGATCGAGGACGGCGAGTTCCTGGTCCTCGTCGGCCCCTCCGGGTGTGGCAAGTCCACCTCGCTGCGGATGCTCGCCGGCCTGGAGGAGGTCGACGGCGGCGCGATCCGGATCGGGGACAAGGACGTCACCGACGTCGAGCCGAAGGACCGGGACATCGCGATGGTGTTCCAGAACTACGCGCTCTACCCGCACATGAGCGTCGCGGACAACATGGGCTTCGCGCTGAAGATCGCCGGGATGGGCAAGGAGGAGCGCCGCACCCGGGTGGAGGAGGCGGCCAGGCTGCTGGACCTCGAGCCCTACCTGGACCGCAAGCCGAAGGCGCTCTCCGGTGGCCAGCGCCAGCGCGTGGCGATGGGTCGGGCGATCGTCCGCAAGCCGCAGGTGTTCCTGATGGACGAGCCGCTGTCGAACCTGGACGCGAAGCTGCGCGTGCAGACCCGTACCCAGATCGCCTCGCTGCAGCGCCGGCTGGGCATCACCACCGTCTACGTCACCCACGACCAGGTCGAGGCGATGACCATGGGCGACCGGGTCGCGGTGCTGAAGGACGGGATCCTCCAGCAGGTCGCCAGCCCGCGGGAGATGTACGACCGGCCGGCCAACGTCTTCGTCGCCGGCTTCATCGGCTCCCCGGCGATGAACCTGGCCGAGGTCCCGCTGGTCGAGGGCGGCGCCCGGCTCGGCGACGTGGTGGTCGAGCTCCCGCGGGAGACGCTGACCGCAGCTGGGTCGGACCGGTCCGTCACGCTCGGGTTCCGGCCCGAGGCGATGGAGCTGGCCGAGCCGGGGCAGGGCTTCCGGGCCCAGGTCGACCTGGTCGAGGAGCTGGGCTCCGACGCCTTCGTCTACGCCTCCATCGCCGACCCTGAGCTGGCCGAGCACCTGCACGGTGGCGAGACCGCGCAGATCGTGGCCCGGGTCGACGCCCGGCGGCCACCGGCCAAGGGCGGCGAGGTGTGGTTCAGCATCCGCCCCGGCGAGGAGCACGTCTTCTCCACCAGCACCGGCCGTCGGCTGTCCGCCTGAGGGAGGGCCCGTCCTCGAGCTGAGGGCGGGCCCGGGGCAGGGGCCGACGCAGGCCGGAGCGGAGCCCGGCACGGGTCGGGCGATGCTCAGGGCGAGCACCCGGACGGGGCCGCCGGCGTAGACGGGGAGTCCAGGAGTGTCGACGTCGGGCCCTGCGGCGTCCGCTCCCGGGCGGTCGCCGCGCTGGCTGTTCCAGCTGCTGGGCGTGATGGTCCTGATCCAGGCGGCGATCGCGGTCGCCCGGCCGGTCTCCGCCTACCGGGCGATCGACCTGGGCGCCGGGGCCACCGAGATCGGCATGCTGACCGCGGCGTTCGCGCTGCTGCCGATGGTGGTGGCGCTGCCGCTGGGCCGGGCCGCCGACCGCTGGCGGCCGGAACCGATCCTGGTCGGCGGGGTGGCCCTGCTGGTGGTCGGCTGCGTGCTGCTGGCGACCAGCGGCTCGCTGCTGGCGCTGGCGCTGGGCAACGTGGTGCTCGGGCTGGGCAACCTCGGCTGCATCGTCGGCGGGGAGAACGTCGTCGCCCGGTTGCCCGGTGACCGGCTGGACTCCGGGTTCGGGCTGTTCACCGCGGTCGTCTCCGCCGGTCAGCTGGTCGGGCCGGCGCTCGCCGGTGCCGTGCTGGCCACCGCGCCGGGGGAGCTGTCGACCGGCACGGCCAGGGCACTCGTCCTCTCCGCAGCGCTGTGCGCCTTCGCCCTGCCGGCGTCCTGGTGGCTGGCCGCCGGACGGCGGTTCCCGGCGGCCGCGGCCCGCCCGACCGGCCGGACGTCGGCCTTCCGGCTGCTCGGCCGGCCGCCGGTGCGGTCCGGGATCTTCGCCAGCCTGGTGCTGGCCGCGGCGGTCGACCTGCTGACCGCCTACCTGCCGCTGCTGGGGGAGAACCGCGGCATCTCCCCGGCGGTGGTCGGGGTGCTGCTCAGCGTCCGGGCCGGCGCGACCGTGGCCTCCCGGGTGCTGGTGCAGCGGATGCTGGTCCGGGTCGGCCGGGCCCGGCTCGTCGTGCTGAGCACCGTCGGTTCGGGGATCGCCGTGGCCTTCCTCCCGGCCACCGGCAACGTCTGGGTGCTCGGCGCACTGCTGGCGTTGATCGGGTTCCTGCTCGGCGTGGGCCAGCCGCTGCTGATGACGTTGATCATCCGGGCCGTGCCGGACGACGCACGCGGCACTGCGCTGGCGCTGCGGCTGGTGGGCAACCGGGTCGGGCTGGTCGGCACCCCGGCAGCGGCCGGACTGCTGGCCGGGACGGCCGGGGTCTCGGCGGCGTTCTGGTTGCTCGGCGGCCTGCTCGCGGTGGCCGTGGTCGGCGCCCGGCACAGCGACTGACCGACCGCCCGCCGCCGGGGCGCGGGGGCCCGTTCGCCGAGTGACAGCTGAGCGGGCTCTCGTGCCCGGGGAAGCCCGCTCACCTGTCACTCGACGGCCCAGGCGCGGCGTGACCCCTGCCGCAGTCGGGGCGGGAGCGGAATGGGTGGCGCGCAACTCGGCCTTGTCCCGGCATGGACTTGTTCTCCCCCATCACGCTCGGCGACCTCCAGCTCGCCAACCGCGTCGTCATGGCGCCGCTGACCCGCATGCGGTCCGGTGCCGCCGGCGTCCCCGGAGACCTGGTGGTCGAGCACTACGCCCAGCGGGCCGGTGTCGGCCTCATCATCACCGAGGGCACCTACCCGAACGTCGAGTCGCGCGCCTACCCCGGCCAGCCCGGGATCACCGACGACGAGCAGGAGGCCGGCTGGCGGCGGGTCGCCGACGAGGTGCACGCCCGCGGCGGGCGGATCGTCATGCAGGTGATGCACGGTGGCCGGGTCTCGCACACCGACATCACCGGCACCGACCGGATCGTCGCGCCGTCGGCCATTGCCATCCAGGGCGAGGCGCACACCCCGAAGGGCAAGGCGGCCTACCCGGTGCCGCACGCGCTGACCACCGAGGAGGCGCGCGCCACGCTGGCCGACATCGTCGCCGCGTCGAAGCGTGCCATCGCCGCGGGCCTGGACGGCGTGGAGGTGCACGGCGCCAACGGCTACCTGCTGCACGAGTTCCTGTCGCCCGCGTCCAACCAGCGGGACGACGTGTACGGCGGCTCCCCGGAGAACCGCGCCCGGTTCGTGGTCGAGGTCGTCACCGCGGTCGCCGAGGCCATCGGTGCGGGCCGGGTCGGGCTGCGGATCTCCCCTGCGCACAACATCCAGGACGTGCTGGAGACCGACCCGGACGACGTCCGGGCCACCTACGGCGCGCTCCTCGACGCGCTCCGACCGCTGGGCCTGGCCTACCTGTCGGTGCTGCACTCCGAGCCGGCCGGCGAGCTCGTCCAGGAGCTCCGCCGCCGCTTCGACGGCCCGCTCGTCGCCAACAGCGGCTTCGGCACCGTGACCACCCGGGCGGAGGCGGTGCAGCTGATCGAGGCGGCACACGCCGATGCCGTGGCGGTCGGCCGCGCCGTCATCGCCAACCCCGACCTGGTCGCCCGCTGGGCCGGCGAGCACCCGGAGAACGCACCGAACCCGGCGACGTTCTACGCCGTCGGCGCCGAGGGCTACACCGACTACCCGGCCCTGCAGCTCAGCCAGAGCTGAGCCCGGGTCCTCCCGCCGGCGCCATGGGCGATGAGTGCTGGCGCCGGCGGCGGTCTTCCTCCTGACGCGCCGGTGACCCGGCGTCCGCGGCCGGGGAAGGCACCGAGATGACCGAGAACGTGCACGACGTGGACGAAGCAGCCCTCCTGTCCTGGGTCGGAGGGACGTACGACGGCCTCGCCGACCTGCTGGCGACCGGGTCGGACGGCACGTGGGGTGCCCCGTCGCTCTGTGCGGGCTGGCAGGTCCGGCACGTGGTGGCGCACGTGACGATGCCGGCGCGGTTGTCGGCCGAGCAGTTCGGTGCCGAGCTGGCGGCGGCCGGCGGGGACTTCACCCGCCTCTCGGACACCGTGGCGGCCCGGGACGCGTCCCTGCCGGACGCCGAGCTCGTGGCCGCACTGCGTTCGCCGGACCTGCACCGCTGGCAGCCGCCGGGTGGTGGCGCGGCCGGTGCGCTCAGCCACGCCGTCATCCACTCCCTCGACGTGACCGTCGCCCTCGGCCGGCCACCGGTCGCCCCGGCCGAGGGCGTGCTCGCCGTCCTCGACCAGCTCACCGCGGCGGACGGGGCGTACTTCGGGATCGACCTGACCGGCCTCCGGCTGGAGGCCGCGGACACCACCTGGAGCTGGGGGGGCGGCGAGGTCGTCCGCGCGGACAGCGGCCACCTGGTCGCCCTGCTGAGCGGCCGCACGCTCCCCGACGGCCGAGCCCTGCCCCGGGGCTGACCCTCACCAGGGTGGCGCCGTCGGGCGCTGATCGTCGCGTCCCGTGCGGCGGACCGAGGACCAGCGCGCTACGGCAGGCCGGGCGGCCGGGCGTGGTCACGGAACGGTTGCGGACCGTTCAGCCCCTTGACATGTGGTCGTCGTCACCCCGACGATCCCCCGCATGACTACGTTGTCATCGGGACCGCCCGACGAGTCAATGACTACGTTGTCATCGGATGTCGTCGCAGGTCCGGGCGCCGGCCGGGCGCTCGGTCGGCTGCCCACGATGGTCGACGTCGCCCGCGCCGCCGGCACCTCGCAGAAGACCGTCAGCCGGGTGGTGAACGCCGAGCCCGGCGTCCGTCCCGAGACGATCGAGCGGGTGCAGCGGGCGATCGCCGAGCTGGGCTTCCGCCGGCACGACGGCGCCAGCCACCTGCGCCGCGGCACCAGCACCGCCAGCATCGGCCTGGTCCTCGAGGACCTCGCCGGCCCGTTCTACGCTGCGCTCACCGCAGGGGTGGAGCGCCGGGCCCGCGAGCACGGGTACCTGCTGCTCACCGGCTCCGCCGACGGGGACGCCGAGCGCGCCGGCCGGCTGGTGCAGGCCTTCGCCGCCCGCCGGGTCGACGGCCTGCTCATCGCCCCGAACCTGGTCGGCGACGAGGTGCTCACCGCCAACCTGCCGCCCGACGTCCCGGCGGTGCTGCTCGACCGGCCCAGCGCCGACCACGGCACCGACGAGGTGCTGTCGGACAACGCCGGCGGCATCGCCTCGGCCGTGCACCACCTGGCCGAGCGGGGACACCGGTCGATCGCCTACCTCGGCGACGACGAGCGGTTCTGGACCTCCCGCCAGCGCCGCGACGGCTACCTCGCCGCCTGCGCCGAGCGTGGGCTGGGCACCGACGGGCTGGTCTCCCTCGGTGCGCTGACCCCCGAGCGGATCGCCGCCGCGGTCTCCGGCTGGGCCGCGGCCGGGGTCACCGCCGTGGTGACCGGCAACAACCGGGCCAGCGTCGCCCTGCTGCACCACCTGCACGAGCGCACCGGCCCGCGCCCGGCGCACGTCGGCTTCGACGAGCTGGACCTGGCCGACCTCCTCGACCCGCCGCTCACCACGGTCGCCCAGGACGCCGCCGGCATCGGCTCGGCCGCGGTCGACCTGCTGTTCGAGCGGCTCGCCACGCCGACCCTGCCGCCCCGCTCGGTCGTCGTCCCCACCCGTCTCGTCGTCCGGCGGTCCAGTCCGCCGCCGGACGGCGCGTCCGCACCACCCGTCAGGAACGACCGATGACCGCCCGTCCCGACCTCCAGGAGCAGCCCATGTCCCGCACCCGCCTCTCCGTCCGCGCCGCCGTCCCGGTCGCGCTCACCACCGCCCTGCTGCTGGCCGGCTGCGGCGGGAGCGACGACGAGTCCGCGGCCGCCGAGCCGGCCGCCGAGGGCTCCACCGACTCCGCGGTGCCCGACACCAGCGACATCGTCGGCGGGGTCAGCGAGGACGCCGCCCTGGCCGAGGGCCTGCCGGCGGACCTGGCCTCGCTGTCCATCGGGTCGAACGTGCAGTCGCCGCCGAACAACTTCTACGCCGAGGACGGGTCCACCCCGGTCGGCTTCGAGGTCGACATCATCACCGCGATCGGCAACAAGCTCGGCCTGGACGTCGAGTACTCCGACATGGCCTTCGACTCGCTGATCACCGGCCTGCAGACCGGCCGGGTCGACGCCACGATCGCCGGGATGAACGACACCCCGGAGCGGCAGGAGTCGATCGACTTCGTCGACTACTTCGAGTCGGGCATCACGATCATGGTGCAGAAGGGCAACCCCGCCGGGATCGAGGCCAGCGCCGACCTCTGCGGCCAGGCGATCGCCGTCGTCCAGGGGACGACGCAGGAGGACTTCGCCGCCGAGCAGTCCGCCGAGTGCGAGGCGAACGGCGAGGAGCCGCTGGAGGTCACCGCCACCCCGAGCGACTCGCAGAACCAGACCCAGCTGCGCACCGGCCGGGTCGACGCGATCCTGAACGACCTGCCCACCGCCGTCTACATCTCCCAGACCGCCGGCGACGGCGAGTACTTCGAGACCGTCGACCAGGACCCGATCAACGGCGGTCCGTACGGCATCGGGCTCAACAAGGACGACGCCGCGCTGCGCGACGCCATCCAGCAGGCGCTGCAGTCGCTGATCGACGACGGCACCTACGACGAGATCCTCGAGGCGTGGGACGTCACCTCCGGCGCGGTCGACCAGGCGACCGTCAACGGTGGCTGACCGCGCCGGCGCGGCGCTGACCAGGCCGGTCGACGCACCGGGGGACGGCGAGCTGCTGCCCCAGGTGCGGATCCGGCACTGGGGGCGCGTGGTCGCCGGGCTGGCCGTCCTCGCGGTGCTGGGGCTGCTGTTCCAGGCGATCTCGCGGGGGGACATCGACTACGCCAGCATCCCGGCGCTGCTCACCCAGGACGTGATCCTGGAGGGGCTGGTCGACACCATCGTGCTGGCGGTGGTCGCCCAGGCCGGGGCGATCGTCCTCGGCACGATCGTGGCGCTGATGCGGACCTCGGCCAACCCGGTGCTGCGCTGGGTCTCCTGGGCCTACATCTGGGTGTTCCGCGGTCTGCCGGTGCTGCTGCAGATCCTGCTCTGGTACAACATCGCGCTGGTCTTCCCGACCTTCTCCATCCCGATCCCGTTCACCGACGCCTACCTGCTCGACCAGCCGGCGAACGTGATCATGACCGGCTTCCTGGCCGCGTTGCTGGGGCTCGGGCTCAACGAGAGCGCCTACATGGCCGAGATCGTCCGGGCCGGGCTGACCAGCGTCGACCGGGGGCAGACCGAGGCGGCGAAGTCGATCGGGATGTCGCCGGCGAAGGTGCTGAGCCGGGTCGTGCTGCCGCAGGCGATGCGGGTGATCATCCCGCCGACCGGCAACGACTTCATCAACATGCTCAAGGGGACGTCGATCGCCTCGGTCATCGGCTTCACCGAGCTCATCCACGCCGCCAACGCGCTCTCCAGCCGCAGCCTCGCGGTCATGGAGACGCTGCTGGCCGTGGCCGTCTGGTACATGGTGGTGGTGAGCGTGGCCAACGTCGGGCAGTACTACCTGGAACGGCACTACAACGCCTCGATCCGGCCCACGGGCACCCGCGGGTCGGTGTGGGCCAAGGTCGGCGGCTCGCTGCGCACCCCGCCGTTCATGCGGAGCTCCCGGTGAGCGCCGCAGTGGGCGAGGGGGTGGCGCAGGGCGAGGTGCTCGTCCGCGCCCGCGGGCTGCGCAAGCACTACGGCTCGCTGGAGGTGCTCCGCGGCGTCGACCTCACGGTGCGGCGCGGGCAGGTCGTCGTCCTGCTCGGGGCCTCGGGGGCGGGCAAGAGCACGCTGCTGCGCTGCGTGAACCACCTCGAGGCCGCCGACGGCGGCGAGATCTGGGTGGACGGCGTGCCGATCGGCTTCCGGCACGACGGCGACCGGCTGCACGAGCTGCGGGAGAAGGACGTCGCCCGGCAGCGCGCGGAGATCGGCATGGTGTTCCAGCGGTTCAACCTCTTCCCGCACCGCACCGTGCTGGCGAACGTGACCGAGGGCCCGGTGCAGGTGCGCGGCGTCCCGCGGCGGGAGGCGGAGGCCTACGCCCGGGAGCTGCTGGAGCGGGTGGGGCTGGGCGACAAGGTCGACACCTACCCCGACCGGCTCTCCGGCGGGCAGCAGCAGCGGGTGGCGATCGCCCGGGCGCTGGCGATGCGGCCCAAGCTGCTGCTGTTCGACGAGCCGACGAGCGCGCTGGACCCCGAGCTGGTCGGGGAGGTGCTGGCGGTGATGACCGAGCTGGCGCGGGAGGGGATGACGATGATCGTCGTGACCCACGAGATCTCCTTCGCCCGCGAGGTCGCCGACCACGTCGTCTTCATGGCCGGCGGGGTGGTGGTCGAGGAGGGGCCGCCGGAGCAGGTGATCGGCGCGCCGCAGCACGAGCGCACCCGTGCGTTCCTGGCCCGGGTGACCGCGTGAACCCTGCTCGTCTCTCGGCCTACCTGTCCGCCTTCGCCGAGGAGGAGGGCTACCTGGACTTCGCCCGGGTCGGCCCGCCGTCCCGGCCGGTGGTCGAGGCCGGCACCGCGGCGCTGGCCGCGGTGTCGGCCGCGGGGCTGGGCACCGTCGACGAGCTGATGGGCGCCGAGGGCCGGGCGCTGGCCGCGGCGTCCCGGCTGCTCGGCTTCCCGCCGGGCAACGTCGCCTACTCGCCGAGCACCTCGGCCGGGTTGTTCCAGGCGGCGTTCGCGGTCCGCGGGCCGGTGCTGGTCAGCCCGGCGGAGTTCCCGGCGAACCTCTACCCCTGGTGGCGGGCGGAGTCGGCCGGGCGGCTGGACGTCGTCCCGCTGCCGGCCGGGCCGGTGACGCCGGACGTCGTCCGAGCCGCCCCGGACGCGGCGGCGCTGGTGGTCAGCGCGGTCGACTTCGCCACCGGCTTCCGGGCCGACCTGTCCGGACTGCGCGAGGTGCTGGGGGAGCGGCTGCTGGTCGTGGACGCGATCCAGGGCCTCGGCGCGGTCGACGTCGACTGGACCGCAGCCGACGTGCTGGTCGCCGGTGGGCAGAAGTGGCTGCGCAGCGGTTGGAGCACCGGGGTGGTGGCGGTGTCCGACCGGGCCCTGGAGCGGCTGGACCCGCTGCTGGCCGGCTGGACCGGGGTGCAGGACGCCACCGACTACGACGGCGCCGAGCACCCGCTGGCCCCGGGCGCGGCCCGGTTCAGCACCACGAACACCAGCCCGGTGGCGCAGGCGTGCCTGGCCGCCGGGCTGGAGCTGCTGGAGTCCGCCGGCGTGCGCTGCGTCGCGGCCCGGATCGCGGGCGGGGTCGACGAGCTGCTGGACCTGCTGGACCGGCGCGGCGTGGTCGTCACGTCGGCCCGGGAGCCGGCCTCCCGAGCCGGGATCGTGGCGTTCCGGGTGCCAGGCGTGGACGGCGCGGAGCTGCACGCTGCGCTGGGCCGGGCCGGGGTCACCTGCACCCGGCACGGCGAGCGGGTGCGGCTCAGCGTGCACGCGACGACGGCCCCGGCCGCGCTCGACCGGGTGGACGACGCCCTGGCCTCCCTCGGTGTGACGGCCGCCCAGGCCTGACGGCCGCGGCTGCGCGCTGACCGGGGTGTCCCACGCCGGACGACCCCGGTCAGCGCACCGTGGTGCGCCCGCGCCGCCCGCGCGGGGCAGGTCTCGATCGGGTGACGGTCGAGGCCGGCGTCGTGCAGGAGCCGATCCGGTGGGCAACACGGTGTTGCGGGCCGCTCGACCCACGAGCGGCGGTCGCCACGGGCCGACACACGACATCCCGGGCCGGCACGGCCTGGTGAGGAGACCGTCATGCGCACGTCCACCCTGTCCCGCTCGTCCTCCACCCGACCGGGTCGGCGCAGCCGCCTCGTCTCGGTGCCCGTCACCGGTGCCGCTGCGCTCGCCCTGGTCCTCACCGGGTGCGGTGCGGAAGAGGGGGACGGCGTCACCGCCGTCGACCTCTACAACGAGGAGGCCGAGCTCCTCGAGGAGGACACCGAGGCCCAGGGGGACACCGGGGTCCTGGACGACCCCGGGGCGGTGGAGGAGGGGGAGGGCGAGGCCGCCGGCGGCACCGGTGATGCGGCCGCCGCCGTGCCGGGGTCGTTCGTGGCCGGTGGCGTGGCGATCCCGCCGCTGCTGATCGAGGCGGACCCCCAGGCCGCGCTGGCCGAGCTGCCCGCCGACCCGGCCGTGGCCACCCTCGTCCCGGTGCTGGCAGTCCCCACGGACGAGGGCTTCTGGATCGGCACCGAGCAGGCCCGGATCTGGGTCCAGCTGGTCGAGCCGGGTGAGTCCCCGGTGAACGTCAACCCGGGCGACCTGGTCTCCTTCACCGGCGAGGTCGTGCCGAACGCCGACGGCTTCGTCGAGGGCCTGTCGCTGCCCGCCGACCAGGCGGCGGCGCTGACCGACCTCGGCTACCACGTCGAGGTGCCGGCGGGCGACGTCACCGTCGGCTGACTGTGAGGCCGGACGGGACGGTCCTGTGGTCAGCGCACAGCGCTGTGCGGATCAGGCGGCGTGCTGGACGGGGAGCTGGTCGGTGAGGGCCTCGGCCAGGTGCCGACCTCGGGGCGGGAGCGGCGGCGCCGCCCGGATGACCTGGACGGGCTCGGGCTCGGGCTCGGGCTCGGACTCGGCCGCCGGGGTCTCGGTTGCCTGGGGCTCCACGGCGCGGACCGGCTCGGCCACCGGGGCTGCTGCCTCGGGCAGCGGCATCCGGACCGATGCGGGGTTCTCCGCGATGGTGGCGACCGCGGCCAGGCCGTCGGTGTGGATGCGCGCGATGGACGCCAGGACGGCGGTGGCCATCTCCTCGATGGCCTGCACGTCGATGGCGAGGTGCTCGGCGGCAGCGTGGATGCTCATGCTCTGGTCATCGGCAGCCCCGCCCGCCGCCGGAACCGGTTCGTCACGGCTTCTCCCCGCAGGTGCGGGACATCGGGGTCGGCCGTGTCGGGGCGACCCCTCCGGGTACGCGCCCGACCATGCGGAAGAAGAAGACAACGACCCGGGACACGGTCCTGCGCGGCGTCCTTGCGGGCATCGGCGGGACCGTCGTCATGACGGCCTTCCAGAAGTGCATCGAGATGCCACTCACCAAGCGAGGTGAGAGCGTCGCGCCGGCCCGTTTCGCGGAGAAGGTGACCCCGGCGCAGGCGAGCTCACCCTCCGGCCTGCGCCGGCTGAACTGGGTCACCCACGTCGCGCTCGGCACCATGTGGGGCTCGGCCTACGGCATCGCCGCGGCCCGGGGGCTCCGAGGCCAGAGGGCCGTCAACACCGTCTTCGGCCTGGTCTACGTCGGAGACGTCGCACTGAACACCGCGCTCGGGTTGTACCGCCCGTGGCAGTGGTCGGCGAAGGAGGCCCTCGTGGACGTGGTGGACAAGTACGTGCAGGCGCAAGGCACCGGCTGGGTCTTCGACCGCTTCCTGGACCCGGCCAGGTAGGCCGGCCCCCGCGGATGTCAGGCCGGGCGGGACCGCTCGTCGTCGGGGGCCGGGCGGCGCCAGCCCTGCTCGACCGAGACGCGACAGCCGTGGGGGTCGTCGCCGCAGGCGGTGAACAGCGCGTGGAGCAGGAACGGGCCGTGGTCGAGGGTCTCCGGCGGCAGCGGGCCGGTGGCCACGAGCGACGCCAGCCCGTGGCCGATGGTCCAGCTCTGGATCGCCAGGTCCAGCGGGACGACGTCGGCGCGAAACCTCCCAGCGTCCCGGCACCGGCGGGCGGCCTGGACCAGCTGCTCCAGCGTCGCGTCGGCGGCCGGCAGGTCCTCCAGGTCGACGCTGGCGTCGAACATCACCCGGTACAGGTCGGGGTGGGTGAGGGCGTGGTCGAGGTAGGCCGCGCACAGGGCGGTCAGGTCGCGTATCGGGTCGGGGGTCTCGGCCACGGTCGCGAACCGCGCGCCCAGCCGGGTGAAGCCCTCCTGGCGGAGCGCCTGCCAGAGCCCGTCCATGCCCTCGAAGTGCGTGTAGACGGCCATCGTCGACACCCCGGTGCCGGCGACCAGCGAGCGCAGCGTGATCGGTTCACGCGCCCGGAGCATGGCGGCCGCCCGCTCGATGAGCTGGGTGCGGACCGCCGGGTCCTTCGGGCGGGCCACGAGCTGGACAGTACATGCCATAACGCTGCTATGTTCAGCGCCAGTCCGGATCCGCCGGGCCGCTCGGATGAGGAGTCAGCATGGCGATCACCCTGGTCAACCCGGCCGGTCTTCCGGCGCCAGACGTCTACCACCAGGTCTCGGTGGCGACCGGGTCGCGGCAGGTGTTCGTCGCGGGGCAGGTCGCCGTCGACGCCGCGGGCGAGAAGGTGGGCGTGGGTGACTTCGCCGCTCAGGTCGCCCAGGCCTGTCGGAACGTCGGCACCGCCCTGGCCGAGGTGGGTGCGTCCTTTGCCGACGTCGCCACGATGACCGTCTTCGTCGTCGACTGGACGCTGGACAAGATGCCCGCCTTCCTCGACGGGGTGGCCCGGGCATCGGCGGAGCTGGGTGTCACCCCGGCCGCGCCGGCCTCGCTGATCGGCGTCTCGGTGCTCTTCGACCCCGACTTCTTGGTCGAGGTCCAGGCCACCGCCGTCCTGGACTGAGCGGGGCGGTCGGGCCGGCCGTGCCGCCGGCCCGACCGCTGCTGGATCAGCGACGGCGGGCGGCGGCGCTCAGGGCGGGCGTCGCCCACATGTTGTCGCCCACGTTGACCGTGTGGCCGGGCGGCACGATCGCGTCGATCCGGTCGAGGACGTCGTCGGACAGCTGCACGCCGTCGGCGGCCAGGTAGGACTCCAGGTGATCCATCGTGCGTGGGCCGACGATCGCCGCGGTGACCGCCGGGTGCCGGACGACGAACGCGATGGCCAGCTGCACCATCGTCAGCCCGGCCTCGTCCGCGAGCGCGCCCAGGGCGTCGGCCGCGTCGAGCTTCGCGGCGTTGGCCGGGTTGGCCGCGTCGAAGACGCCGGGGAACCGCTGGGCGCGGCCGACCGACCCCGGCCCGCTGACCTCCTGGCCCTTCCGGTACTTGCCGGACAGCCAGCCGCCGGCCAGCGGGCTGTAGGTGAGCACGCCCATCCCGTACCGCTGGGCGGTCGGCAGGACGTCGACCTCGACGGCGCGGGTGAGCACCGAGTACGGCGGCTGCTCGGTGCGGAACCGCTCGCGGCCCCTGCGCTCGGCCGTCCACTGGGCCTCGACGATCTCCGACGCCGGCACGGTCGAGGCGCCGAAGGCGCGGATCTTGCCGGCGTGCACCAAGTCCGACAGCGCGCCCAGTGCCTCGTCGACGTCGGTGGCCGGGTCGAGGCGGTGCACCTGGTAGAGGTCGATCCAGTCGGTGCCCAGCCGGCGCAGCGAGTTCTCCACGGCCTCGGTGATCCAGCGCCGGGACATGCCGCGCTGGTTGGGGCCCTGGCCGAACGGCAGGCCGACCTTGGTGGCCAGGACGACGCCGTCGCGCCGGCCGCCGGTCAGGGCCTTGCCGACGACCTCCTCGGACTCCCCGTTCGAGTAGACGTCGGCGGTGTCGATGAAGGTGATCCCGGAGTCGAGGGCGCGGTGGACGATCCGCACGCCCTCGTCGGGGTCGGGGTTGCCGACGACGCCGAACATCATGGCGCCGAGGCAGAGGTGGCTGACGGACACGCCGGTCCGTCCCAGGGGTCGCTGTTCCACGGGGTGCTCCTCGCTGGTTACGATCTGCCCGAAGTGGACAGCCTGTCCGTTCACCGTAGCGGACACCCTATCCAGTTAGGAAGCCATGCCGGTCAGACGTGCCGACGCCGAGCGGAACCGGGAGCGGATCCTCGCCGCAGCGCGGGCGGGGTTCGCCGAGCCGGGCGCTCCGCTGTCGATGGCCGAGGTCGCCCGCCGCGCCGGCGTCGGGATGGCCACGCTGTACCGCAACTTCCCCGGACGGCGGGACCTGCTGGAGGCGCTCTACACCGACCAGGTGGACGCCGTCTGTGCGGCCGCTGCCTCGGTCGACGGGTCGCCCAGCGACCGGTTCCTCTCCTGGGTCGACCACTTCGTGGGCTTCTTCGCCAGCAAGCACGAGATCGCCGCCGAGCTGCTGGCGCAGGCCGAGGGCCCCGGCCCGGTGCTGGACCGGAGTCGGGAGCGGGTGATGGCCGCCGGCCGGCCGTTGCTCGCCGCGGCGCAGGAGGCCGGCGAGGTCCGCGGCGACCTGACGCTGGAGCAGGTGCTCGACATGGTGATCGCGGTCAGCGCGATCCACGGCGACCCCGACTACTCGCGGCCGATCCTGGTCGCCGCGCTCGATGGCCTGCGGGTCACCGGCTCGCGGCGCTGACCAGCTCGGCCGTCAGCCTCCGGACTCGGCGGCGGATGCCTCGGCGCGGGTGCGCTCGTGGTGTCGGCGGGCCTTCATCCGGTTGCCGCACGTGGCCATCGAGCACCAGCGAGCCCGGTTGGGCTTGCTGTGGTCGATGAGGAACAGCGCGCACTCGTCGTTGGCGCAGGGTCGCAGCCGCCCGGGGCCGGTGCGACGCACGGCATCCCAGGCCAGCAGTGCCCGGACGGCCAGGGCGCGGGCCGGCGGCACGTCGGTGAGGCTCCAGCTGATGCCCTCGTCCTCGATTAAGGGCGCCAGGCGCACGTCGGACAGCAGTGGTGCCAGCGACTGTGCACCCTCGTCCCCGCGAGTGATCGCTTGGAGTGCGTCGCGGGCGGCGCGGGTCGCGCCCTGTTCGGCGGCCGATCCATCGCCGCCCCGTTCCCGCAGCCAGGCTCTGCCGGGTTCGCCGTCGAGCGTGTCCCGCTGAGCGCGGTCGACGATCGGCGTCGTGTTCAGCAGCTCGAGCAGGAACGCCTCGTCGGCGGGTGAGTCGTCGACCAGCTGCATCTAACCTCCTCGGTTTGTTTGACAGGTTACACGCTGCCGTGCCAGCGTCTGTAACCACCAATCGAACTTAGAAGGGTTAGTCACCATGGCACACGTCCACCACCGCTTCGCCACCGTCGACGGCCGGCAGCTGTTCTACCGGGAGGCCGGACCGGCCGACGCCCCTGTCGTGGTCCTGCTGCACGGGTACCCGACCAGCTCGTTCATGTTCCGCGAGCTGATCCCGCAGCTGGCCGACCGGTACCGGGTGCTCGCCCCGGACATGCTCGGCTTCGGGCTGTCCGACGCGCCGCCGGTGTCGGATTTCGACTACACCTTCGACGCACTGACCGACCTGACGGCCGGCCTGCTGCGCGAGCTGGGCGTGACGCGGTACGCGGCCTACGTCCAGGACTACGGCGCCCCGGTCGGCTGGCGGCTGGCGCTGCGCGACCCGGAGGCGATCACCGCGATCGTCACGCAGAACGGCAATGGCTACGACGCCGGCTTCGTCGAGGACTTCTGGGCGCCGGTCTGGGACTACGCGCAGAACCCGAACGTCGACACCGAGGCGGCGATCCGGGGCGCGCTGAGCCTCGACGCGATCCGCTGGCAGTACCTGCACGGGGTCGCGGACGAGACCGTGGTCAGCCCGGACACCTGGCACCACGACCATGCGCTGGTCTCGCGCCCCGGCAACGACCTCGCCCAGCTGGCGCTGTTCAGCGACTACAGCACGAACCCACCGCTGTACCCGGCGCTGCACCAGTACCTGCGCGACAGTCGCGTGCCGGTGCTCGCCGTCTGGGGTGAGAACGACGAGATCTTCGGCCCGGAGGGTGCGCGCAGCTTCGCTCACGACGCTGTCGACGCCGAGGTCCACCTGCTGGACGGCGGGCACTTCCTGCTCGAGAGTGCCGGTGACCAGGTCGCCGAGCTGATCCGGGACTTCCTCGGCCGACGGCTCGCCGGAGCTGCGGCGCCGTGATCTCCGGTCAGGGGCCGGTGGGGGGCCAGTTCTGCAGGGCCACGCCGGCCACCAGCTGGAGCTCGGCACGGCTGGTGCCGCCTGCGGCCTGGACGGCGATCCCGTTGGCCACGGTCATCAGGTACCGGGCGAGCAGCCCGGGATCGACGCCGGCCGGCAGGTCGCCGTCCTCGACGGCCCGCCGGAAGCGGGCCCGCAGGTGGGTGGTGCCCTCCTCCCGCCAGGCGGTGAGCGTGTCCCGGGCCGGGCGGCCGGACTCGCCGGCCGCCAGGGACCCCTGGACGCTCAGGCACCCGGCAGGGCAGTCCGGGAGGGTGCTGGCCTCGACCGCGCCGCCGAGGAACGTGGTGGCCACCTCGTGGGCGGTCGGTTCCCCGAGTGCTCGGGCGACGTAGGACGCCGGGCCCTCGGCGTACCGGGTCAGCGCCTTGCGGAACAGCTGCTCCTTGTTGCCGAAGGCCCGGTACATGCTCGTGCGGTTGATGCCCATCGCGCGGGTCAGGTCGTCGAGGCTGGCGCCCTCGTAGCCCTGCGCCCAGAAGACCCGCACCGCCCGGTCGAGGGCCTCGTCGACGTCGAACCCGCGCGGTCTGCCGATCGGTGCCGTCCGCTCGTCCTCCACCCCTCCAGCCTACGTCTTCGGTACCGAGCGGTTCAGAAGTGCTACGGTCTCATTTGGTACCGGTCGATACCGAAGTCTCTGGAGGCAGCTGTGCAGAAGGTCGTGCTCATCACCGGCGGGACGTCGGGCATCGGGCTGGGGCTGGCCGAGGCCTTCCTGGGCGACGGAGCGTCCGTGGCCGTGTGCGGCCGAACGCGGGCGGCGCTCGACAGCTTCAGCCGGGCCCACCCGGAGGCGCTGGCCGTCCAGGCCGACGTGACCGTGCCGGAGGCAAGAGCCGCCATGCTGGACGCGGTCGCCGAACGGTTCGGCCGGCTGGACGTGCTGGTCAACAACGCCGGCACGTTCGTCGAGCGGGACTTCGCCGCGGACGACGACGCCACGGCGGCGCTCGATCCGGAGATCGCCCTGAACCTCACAGCACCGATCCACCTGACCGGCGAGGTGCTGCGGCGCTGGCCGTCCCTGGACGCGATCGTGTTCGTCACGTCCGGCTTCGCCCTGGTCTCGCCCACCCGCGCCCCCACCTACGGCGCCGTCAAGGCCGGACTGCACGGCTTCGCCGACGGGCTACGTCGCCAGCTCACCCCTCAGGGCACCCACGTGCTGGAGGTGCTCCCGCCGACCACCGACACAGCGATGAACGCCGCCCACACTGGGCCGAAGCTGTCGCCTGACGAGGTCGCCGCGGTGACGCTGCGCGCACTCCGGCAGCGGCGGCCGATGGCGCTGCCGGGCCAGACGAAGCTGATGCCGACGATGCTGCGCATCGCGCCCCGGACCCTCGGGCGGATGGTCGCGAAGCTCTGACCGTCGAGCACCGCCGCCAGCGGGATCAGTCCGTGGCGTCGTCCTCGCTGTCGGTCCAACGTTGCCACCGGTCGCCCCAGCTGCTGTCCACCCGCTCGGTGATCCACGCCTCCACGTCGGCCAGGCGCTCGTCCGCCTGTTCCTGGGTCAGGTCGCCGTCGGTGACGGCCTCGGTGACGCGCTCCTGCGCGGCCCCGACCAGGGCGTCGACCAGGGTCTCCACGTCCACGCCCCGTTCCTCGGCCACCGAGGCGAGCGTGGCGCCGTCGGCCTCAAGGGCCGTGCGCAGGTCCTCCTCCGCCATGCCCAGGGCCGTCGCCGCCGTCTCCAGGCCATGACCGCCGCCGGGGCCGCCGTGCCATCCGCCGTGCCCACCACCGACGTCGGCTGCGCCGAGGGTGGCGGCCACCTCGTCGACCTGCTCCTGGGTGAGGGAGCCCTCCGAGACCAGCCCGGCCAGCGCCTCGGTGATCCGGTCGACCCGTGAGGAGCCCGCGGCGGCGGGGTCGGTGGAGTCCGTGTCGGCCAGGGCAGGGACGGCGACGGCGGCGCCACCCACGGCGAGCAGCCCGGCGGTGGTGAGGGTGATCAGCTTCGTGCGCACGATGGTCTCCTCCGACTCCGGTCAGGCCATCCGACCGATGCCGTCAGCGTCGGCCGAGCAGCTGTGCGCACCCTGTGGTCTCCATGGGCCTCGCCTGTCGAGCTGCCCCTCACGCCGCGCGGTCAGCGTGCCCGGGAGGTGAGGCCCACCGTCAGCCCGGCGCCGACCACCGCGATGCCCAGCCACACCAGGGGCCCGGGCACGGTCCCGCCCATCGCGACGCCGGCCCCGGCGGCGGCAACCGGGGCGACGCCGGTGAGCAGGCCGGCCCGCGCGGTGCCCAGCCGGCCGACGGCGGAGTACCAGAGGACGAAGGCGACCGCGGTCGTCCCGACGGCCAGGTAGCCGACCGCGGCGAGCTCACCGCCGGTCAGCTGCGCGACCGCCGCCGGCCCCTCAGCGGCCAGCCCGAGGACGCCGAAGACCACGGCCGCGACCCAGGTGGTGTGCACCGAGACGCCCCACGCGCCGTGCCGGGTCAGCAGCGGCACGGCGAGCAGCGTGAACCCGGCCTCGCAGGCCAGGACGACGACCGCCCAGGCCAGCCCGGCGGCATCGCTGTGGCCCACCCCCTGCACCAGGCCGGCGCCGACGGTGACGACCGCGGCCGCCAGCAGCACCCGGGCCTCCGGTCGGCGTCCGGCCATCAGCGGCCCGGCCAGGGCGAGCGCGATCGGCACGCTGGCGACGGCCACCCCCAGCACGGCCGGTTCGGCGTGCTCGGACCCGCGCACCAGCGCGACGTTGGACAGCACCATCCCGGCGCCGACGACGCCCAGCAACCACGCCCACTCCGCGCCGCGTGGCCGGTGCACCGACCGCCCGGCCAGCCGGGCGAAGCCGAGCAGGACCAGGCAGGCGGCGGCGTACCGGAGCGACTGGGCGGTGAACAGCGGCGCGTCGGAGAGGACGGCGGAGACCGCCACGCTGCCGCCGACGAAGCCCATCGCCGTCGTCCCGGTGAGGACGGCGGACGTGGCCGACTGCTGCTGGGGCGCTGCCACGCTGGTCGTCATGGCTGCCATGCTGCTGACGCCACGGTCCACCGTGGAGGGCCAATCGCCGTCACCGGGAGTGGACCAATGCGCGGAGCCGACTTCCTCCAGCTCGACCCGGCGGCTGCGCCGGCGCGCGGGCTCACCGACTGGCTGACCGCGGCCGTGCGGGCCGCGGTGCTGGACGGCCGGCTGGCGGCGGGGGACCGGCTGCCGGCCACCCGGACGCTCGCCGGTGACCTGGGCATCGCCCGCGGGGTGGTGGTCGAGGTGTACCAGCGGCTGGTGGACGAAGGACTGGTGGCGGCCCGCACCGGGTCGGGGACCGTCGTCCTGCCGCGGTCGGTCGCTTCACCCAGGCGCCCTGCGGTCGCGACGCCGGCCGGGCCGGTGCGGCTGCCATTGCCGACGAACCGGCCGGCGGCCGAGGGCGAGATCGACCTGTCACCGGGCGTGCCCGACCTGGCGGCGTTCCCGCGGGCGGCCTGGCTGCGGGCAGAGCGGGCGGTGCTGCGGGAGGCGTCGGCAGCGGACCTGGGCTACGGCGACCCGCGGGGGAGCGCCCGGCTGCGGTCGGAGCTCGCCGGCTGGCTCGGGCGCACCCGCGGGTTGCGTGTCGCGCCGGAGCAGCTGCTGGTGGTGTCCGGGGTGGCCCAGGCGCTGGCGCTGCTGGCTCAGACGTTGCGGTCGCGGGGCGCGGACACGATCGGCGTGGAGGACCCGGGGTCGCGGGGCGCTCGGGAGGAGTTCGCCCACTGGGGGCTGCGGCCGGTCGGGGTGCCGGTGGACGCCGACGGGCTGGTCCTCGCGGGGATGCCCGACGTGCCGGCGGTGATGGTCACGCCGGCGCACCAGTTCCCGACCGGGGTGGTGCTGTCCCCGGCGCGGCGCCGCGAGCTGCTCGGCTGGGCACGGGACGGCGGCGGCCTGGTGATCGAGGACGACTACGACGCCGAGCACCGGTACGACCGGGCGCCGGTGCCGGCGTTGCAGCCGTCGGCGCCGGAGCACGTGGCGCACACCGGCAGCACCTCGAAGACGCTGGCGCCGGGGATGCGGCTGGGCTGGCTGGTCGCGCCGTCGTCCCTGGACGCCGACCTGGTGGCGGCCAAGCACGCCAGTGACCTGGGCAGCCCGGCGCTGCCGCAGCTGGTGCTGGCGGAGCTGCTGCGGTCAGGGCAGCACGACCGGCACCTGCGGCTGGTGCGCGGGCGGCAGCGGGCGCGGCGGGACGCCCTGGTGACCGCGCTGGCCCAGCATCTGCCGGGGGCGGTCGTCTCCGGGGTGGCGGCCGGGCTGCACGTGCTCATCACGCTCCCCGGCTCGGACGCCGACGACGTCGAGCTGGCTGCTTCCGCCCGGGACGCCGGGGTCGTCGTCCACCCGCTGTCCTGGCACCGCATGACCCCCGGCGACCCCGGCCTCGTCCTCGGCTACGCCGCCAACGCCCCCGACCGCCTCCGCACCGCGATCGAGCGGCTGGCCGACGCTCAGCCGCGGCGGCCGAGGAGGTAGCCGATCCAGACCCCGAGCAGGGTGAGCAGGCCACCGCCGGCGGCGCCGACCAACAGGGGCTTCGCCTCGGCCGGTACCCAGCCCCCCGCAGCAGCCGGGGCCGTGGCGTAGCTGACCGGAGCCGGAGCGGCGTCGGCAGGCGTTCCCGCGGGAACGTCCGCGGCGATCGGGATGACCTCGGCCACCACGTTCGGCTCCACCAGCTCCTTGTCGATCGCGGCGAAGAACTGCCCGGCCATCTTCTTCGCCACGCCGGTGATCATCCGCTGCCCCACACCCGCGACCGCGCCACCGACCACGGCGTCCGCCGAGTACGTCAGCTCCGTGCCGTCACCGGAGGGAACGAGCTTGATCTGCACGGTGGCCCGCACGGAACCCGGCCCACCGGAGCCGGATGCGTGCATGACGTAGGAGGACGGGAAGGTCAGGTCCGACAGTCGTACCTCGCCCGCGTACTTGCCGCGGATCGCGCCCACGCCCGCCGAGACGACCATCGTGTAGCTGTCCTCGCCGACCTGCTTGAGCGACTCGCAGCCCGGGATCGTCCGCGCCAGCACCGCCGGGTCGGTGATCACCGCCCAGACCTGCTCCGGTGCCGCCGAGAGGACCGCACTGCCGTCGAGGTTCACGCCATCGCTCCAGAGTCGTGGGGGGAAGAGTTGGTCACGCGCTCGGCGTCCGAGCGCACCAGGTCGTACAGCTCGGTGGGGGAGATCGGCATCGCCGCGATCCGCCGTCCCACCGCGTCCTCGATCGCCGAGGCGATCGCCGCCGAGCCGGGAATGACGCCGGCCTCGCCGGCGCCCTTGATGCCCAGCGCGTTCAGCGGCGACGGCGTCGACTGGTGGTCGATGTCGACGTCGGGCACCTCCGAGGCGTACGGCATCAGGAAGTCCATGAACGAGGCGTTGGTCAGCTGACCGTCGCGGTCGTAGGCCATCCGCTCGTACAGCGCCCCACCCACGCCCTGCGCGACGCCGCCGTGCACCTGACCCTCGACGATCATCGGGTTGATGATCGTGCCGCAGTCGTGCACCACCGCGTACTGCTCGATCGCGATCTCCCAGGTCGCCGGGTCGATCTCCACGACCACGGCGTGCGCGCCGGAGGCGAAGGTCGAGCGCAGCGGGGAGTAGTAGTCGGTGTGCTCCAGCCCCGGCGCGTCCCCGACCGCCACCGGCGGCTTGGAGTCGTCGCCCGGCCCGGCGAACTGGGTCGCCTGCCGCGCCGCCTCGTCGAAGGCGTACCGCAGCGGGTTGGACAGGACGGCGACCGTGCGCAGCGGGATCGATGCGCCCGGCGTCCCCTTCACCTGGACCAGGCCCTCGTCGATCTCCAGGTCGGCCGGGTCGGCCTCCAGCACCTCGGCGGCGATCCGCAGCGCCTTCTCCTTCACCCCGCGCGCCGCCAGCGCGACGGCGTTGCCGCTCACCACCGCGGCCCGGGAGGCGAACGTGCCGACCGCGTACCCGAAGCGCCGGGTGTCGCCGGTGGTGACCTCGACGTCCTCCAGCGGGACACCGAGCTCCGAGGCCGCCAGCTGGGCGAACACCGTCTCGTGCCCCTGGCCCTGCGAGGTCAGCCCGGTCGAGACCAGCACCTTGCCGCTGCCCAGCACCTGGACGTGCGCGCCCTCGTACGGCCCCGGCCCGGTGCCCTCGACGTAGGGCGCCATCCCGATGCCCAGCAGCTTCCCGCGCGCCTCGGCCGCGGCCCGCCGCTCGGCGAACCCGTCCCAGTCGACCAGCACCTTCAGCTTGGCCATCATCGCCGGGTAGTCACCGGAGTCGTAGATCAGCGGCCGGCCGTCCTGGAACGTCAGGCCCCAGTCGTAGGGGAACTGGTCGGGCTGGATCAGGTTCCGTTCCCGCACCAGCGCGCGGTCGATGCCGCGTTCCTGGGCGATCCGGTCCATCGTGCGTTCCATCGCGAACGTGCCCTGCGGCCGGCCGGCCCCGCGGTACGGCGTGACGATGACCGTGTTCGTGTAGACGCTGTTCACCCGGGCCCGGTAGACGGGGATGTCGTACGGGCCGCACAGCTGGGTGGCCGTGTTGATCGGCACGATGATCCCGTAGGGCGTGTACGCGCCGTTGTCGTGCCAGACGAGGACGTCGAGGGCCGTGATCCGCCCGTCGTCGTCGTACCCGACGGTGATCTCCTGCCGCTGCTGGCGCTCGTGCGCGCTGGAGATGAAGTGCTCGCGCCGGTCCTCGGTCCACTTCACCTCATGGCCCAGCAGCCGCGCGGCCATCGGCACGAGCAGCTCCTCCGGCCACGGGTGCACGATCTTCACGCCGAAGCCGCCGCCGACGTCGGGGGCGATGACCTCGACCTTCTCCATCGACAGCTCGAGCTTGGCCGCGATCGCCGCGCGCACCGAGGTCGAGGCCTGGGTGGAGGAGTAGACCCGCAGCGAGGAGTCGGCGTCGTCCCAGCGGGCGTGCACGCCCTTGCCCTCCATCGGCATGGAGGCGCTGCGCTCGAAATACTGGGTGAAGGACAGGGTGTGCGCGCTGGCGGCCAGCGCCGCCTCGACGTCGCCGGTCTCCTGGTGGTGCCGGGCGGCGACGTTGTCCGGGACGTCGTCGTGCACGGTGCGCTCGGCGGCCTCGGCCGCGTCGACGCCCACCACGACCGGCAGCTCCTCGTAGCTGACCTCGATCAGCCCGGCGGCGTCCTCGGCGATGTACCGGTCGGTGGCCACGACCATCACGATCGGCTCGCCCACGTGCTGGGCGACTGCCTTCACCAGCGGGTACCCGGTGCGCGGGGAGGTGAGCTGCGGGTGCGGGATGAGCACCGGCAGCGGCTCGGCCAGCGGGCCGGTGAGGTCCTCGTAGGTGTAGATCGCCAGCAGGCCCTCCACCCCCATCGCGGCGCTGACGTCGATGTCCAGCACCCGGGCGTGCGCGTACGGGCTGCGGACGAACGCCGCCTCGTAGGCGCCGGAGCCGATGTCGTCGAGGTAGCGGCCCTGGCCGACGATCAGTCGGGCGTCCTCGCGCCGGCGCACCGGCTCCCCGAAGAACTTGGTCGTCACCGGACCGTCCTCCCCCCGACCACCGAAATGGCCATCGCGGTGGTCATCGGGCGGCCTCGTCGCGCATGGTCGCTGCGGCATGCCGGCAGGCCTTCTTGATGTTGGCGTAGCCGGTGCAGCGGCACAGATTGCCGCCGACCATCTCGTCGACCTCCTCCTCGGTGATCTCCACCGACGGGTCCCGGGCGTCCAGGCCGGCCGCGATCGTGGTCAGGAAGCCCGGCGTGCAGAACCCGCACTGCAGCGCGTGGCACTCCCGGAACGCCTCCTGGATCGGGTGCAGCACCTGCCCGCCTTGGTGGTCCGACCGGGACAGGCCCTCCACGGTGGTCACCTGGCGGCCGTCGACCTGGACGGCGAGCACCAGGCAGGAGCGGGTCGGCTGCCCGTCGACGAGCACCGTGCACGCTCCGCAGACGCCGTGCTCGCAGCCCACGTGGGTGCCGGTCAGCCCGAACCCGTGCCGCAACGCATCCGACAGCAGCCAGCGCACCGGCACCGTGGCTTCACGTGGAACACCGTTGACGACGACGGAGATCGCCCGCTCGGTCTGCACCTCGGTCATGCGGTCTCCATCCGAGCCAGGGCCTCGGCGCCGGCGTCGGCCAGCGTTCGGGCGGTGAGGGTGGCGACCAGCAGTCGCCGGTAGTCGGCGCTGGCGTGCAGGTCGCCGTCCGGGTCGACCAGCCCACGGGCCAGCTCGCCGGCCGCCGTCCAGTCCGCGGAGTCGACCGGCTGGCCGACGACGGCGTCGGTCAGGTCGTGCACCGCAGGCACCAGACCCACCGACAGGTAGGCGGCCCGGGCCGAGCTGACCCGCCGGTCGGCGTCCAGCGTGACGACGACGCCTGCCCCGCAGACCGCGTAGTCGCCCTTGCGCCGCGCGATCTCGGCGAACGCCGTGCCCGACCGCTCCGGCAGTGCCGGGAAGAAGGCGTCCAGGACGACGGCCGGCCCGTGCACCGAGGTCTCCAGCGGCCCGAGGAAGAAGTCGCCCCAGCCGATCGTCTCGCGGCCGCCGGGCGTCGCGACCGTGACGGAGCCGTCCGTCAGCGCCAGCACCGCGGTCATCTCACCCGAGGGGTCGGCGTGCGCGATCGAGCCCACCGTCGTCCCGCGGTTGCGGATGGCCGGGTGCGCGACGTTCGCCGTCGCCCGGCCGAGCAGCGGCTGGACGCCGGCCGCCTCGGCCGAGGCCAGCAGCTCGGCGTGCCGGACCAGCGCCCCCACGCGCACGCCATCCCGGCCGGCGGAGATCTGATCGAGCCCGGGCACCCGGTTGATGTCCACCAAGGTGGTGGGCGCAGCCAGGCGCATCGAGAGCAGGGGGAGCAGTGACTGGCCGCCGGCGAGCACCTTCGCACCCTCGCCCTCCGCGGTCAGGACGTCGAGCGCCTCGTCGACCGAGGTCGGGTCGGCATAGCCGAACGGAGCGGGCTTCACCGGCTGCGGGTCACCTCCAGGCGTGGATGTGGAAGGCGTCACTCTGTCACCGCGGTCCCGCGGGACGGAAGTACCTCAGCGCTAAAACTTCTGCTCGATCTCGGCCACAGAACTACCTCACCGCTGAGACAGTTTCTCCGGTAGCGTCCCGCCAGGTGAGCGACAGTCCATCCCGGCACGTCTCCCTCCGCAGCGGCGTCTACGCCGACTCCGTCCGGCTCATGCAGGTCAGCCGCGAGATCGGTGACCGCTCCGGCGTGCACACCGTCGTCGTCGCGATGGCCACGCCGCTGAACCTCGAACTCGCCGCCGGCATGGGCCTGGCGCCCGACGGCGAGGCCAAGCCCGACCAGCTGCTCATCGCGCTGACCGCCACGGACGACGCCGAACTGGCCGCCGCGGTCGCCGCCGTCGACGCCGCGCTCACCGCCCGCGCCGACCGGGGCGAGGCGCAGACCATCCCGGCCCGCACGATCGGCGCCGGCCTGGACGGCGCCCCCGACCCGACGCTGGCGATCATCAGCGTGCCCGGGCCGTACGCGGTCGCCGAGGCCGCCGACGCCATCGCCGCCGGCCGGTCGGTGCTGATCTTCAGCGACGGGGTGCCGGTCGAGCACGAGGTCGCGCTCAAGCGGGCCGCCCACGACGCCGGGGTGCTGGTCATGGGCCCCGACTGCGGGACGGCGATCGTCTCCGGCCTCGCCCTCGGCTTCGCCAACGTCGTCCGCCGTGGCCCGGTCGGCCTGGTCGCGGCGTCGGGCACCGGCGCCCAGCAGGTCAGCTGCCTGCTCGACGCGGCCGGCGTCGGCGTCTCGCACGTGCTCGGCGTCGGCGGCCGCGACCTCTCCGAGGCCGTCGGCGGGCTGGCCACCCTCGATGCGCTGGCGGCGCTGGACGCCGACCCGGCCACCGAGCGGGTGCTGCTGGTCTCCAAGCCCCCGGCGCCCGCGGTCGCCGCCCGGGTCGCCGAGGTGGCCAAGGGGCTGTCGGTCCCGGTCCGCTCCGCTGCGCTCAGCCCGGAGCAGCCCGACCTCACCGCCGCGGTCGAGGCGCTGCTCGGTGACCTGGGCATCGCCGTCCCCGAGTGGCCCTCCCGCCCCGGGACCGCGGACGCGGTGCCGGACGGCGCCGTCCTCAAGGGCTTCTACTCCGGCGGCACCCTCGCTGACGAGACGATGCTGATCGCCGCGCCGTCGCTCGGGGACATCCGTTCCAACACCCCGCTGCGCCCCGAGCTCGACCTCGGCACCGACCTGGCCGCCCGCGGCCACGTGGTCGTCGACTTCGGTGACGACGCGCTCACCGTCGGCCGGGCGCACCCGATGATCGACCCGACCCTGCGGCTGGAGGCGATCGCCGGCCTCGCCGCCGGCGGGGAGGCCGCCGTCCTACTGCTCGACGTCGTCCTCGGCCACGGGGCCGACCCCGACCCGGCCGCCACCCTGGTGCCCGCCCTGCGGTCGGCCGGCCTGCCCACCGTGGTGGCGCTGGTCGGGACCGAGGCGGACCCCCAGTGCTGGTCGCGGCAGGCCGACGCCCTCGCCGAGGCCGGCGCCGCGGTCTTCGCCTCCAACGCCGCCGCCACCCGCTACGCCCTCAGCCTGATCGGAGACGGCCATGAGTGAGCCCCTCGGCGGACTGCTGTCCGCCCCGCCGTCCATCGTCGCCGCCGGCGTCGAGGTCTTCTCCACCGCCCTCCGGCAGCAGGGAGCGAGCGTCACCGACGTCGACTGGCGCCCGCCGGGCTTCGGCAGCCCCGACGACCTCACCCAGCTCGCGCTGGACCCGCGCCGGGCGGCCGCCAACCGGGTCGCCGTCGAGCGGGTGCTCGCCGCAGGCTCGCTGCTGGTCGACGTCCGGCCGGCCCGCGAGGTGCTCGACCTGCCCGACCGGATGCTGCTGCACTCCGGCCCGCCGCTCACCTGGGAGACCGCCTCCGGCCCCATGCGCGGCGCGCTCATCGGCGCTTGTGTCTTCGAGGGCTGGGCCACCGACGTCGCCGACGCCGAGCGGATCCTGGCCGCCGGGGAGATCGCCCTGGACCCCTGCCACCACCACCGCACGGTCGGCCCGATGGCCGGGGTGACCAGCCCGTCGATGTGGATGTGGTGCCTGGAGGACCCGGCCAACGGCGGGCAGGCCTGGTGCAACCTCAACGAGGGCCTGGGCAAGGTGCTGCGGATGGGCGCCTACAACGACGAGGTGCTCACCCGGCTGGCCTGGATGCGCGACGTGCTCGGCCCGGTGCTCCAGCGCGCCGTCCGCAGCCGGCCGGAGCCGCTGGACGTCAAGGCGATCCTCGCCCAGATGCTGCAGATGGGCGACGAGGGGCACAACCGCAACCGCGCCGGTTCGCTGATGGCGCTGCGCGAACTGTCGCCGTCCATCGTCGGCGTCGACGCGCCGGCCCAGGACATCGCCGACGTGCTGCGCTTCATCGGCGGCAACGAGCACTTCTACCTGAACCTCGGCATGCCGACGGCGAAGCTCGCGATGGACGCCGCCCGCGACGTCCCCGGGTCGTCGATGGTCACCGTGCTGTCCCGCAACGGCACCGAGTTCGGCATCCAGACCGCCGGCACGGGTGACCGCTGGTTCACCGCACCGGCCAACACCCCGGTCGGGCTCTACCTCGGCGACTACGGCCCCGAGGACGCCAACCCCGACATCGGCGACTCCGCGATCATGGAGGCCTACGGCGTCGGCGGGTTCTCCATGGCCGCGGCCCCGGCGATCGTCCGGTTCGTCGGCGGCACCGTCCCCGACGCGCTGGCGACCACCGAGCGGATGTACCAGCTGACGCTGGCCGAGAACCCGGCGATGCAGATCCCGATCATGGGCTTCCGCGGTTCCCCGACCGGCATCGACGTCCTCCAGGTCGCCCGCACCGGCTGGCTGCCGCAGATCAACACCGGCATGGCCGGACGGGTCGCCGGCACGGGCCAGGTCGGCGCCGGGCTGGTGCAGCCTCCCCAGGCCTGCTTCGAGCAGGCCCTGGCGGCACTGGCCCAGGAGTCCCGGGCGGCCTGACGGGCCTGGACGGTGCTCGTTCACCTCCCCGGGTCAGCGGGTAGTCGCCGACGGCGGTCGGTACCGGCCGCGACGACGGAGGGTGGGGCCATGGCCAGCTGCGAGGTCTGCGGGAACGACTACCGGCTCAGCTTCGAGGTGCACGCCGCCGGGGCGGTGCACACCTTCGACAGCTTCGAGTGCGCGATCCACGCCCTGGCCCCGGTCTGCGAGCACTGCGGTGTGAGGGTCGTGGGCCACGGGGTCGAGGCCGACGGCGTCTTCTTCTGCTGCGCCTCCTGCGCCCGGGTGCACGGGCAGGACAGCGCCGCGCAGTTGGTCGACCACGCCGGCCGGGCACCGGACGAGCGGTGAGCGTGGACGCCTATCCCGTCGTCCGCGCGCTCGTGCGGCCGGTGGTCCTGGGCCTGTTCCGGCCGCAGGTCGAGGGGGCCGACCACCTCCCGGCCACCGGGCCGGTCATCCTCGCCGGCAACCACCCCTCCACGCTGGACCAGTTCTTCCCCCCGGTGCTCAGCCACCGCCGGGTGACCTACCTGGCCAAGAGCGAGTACTTCACCCGCCCCGGGCTGCTCGGGCGGGCGATGCGCCTGCTGCTGGAGAGCATCGGCATGGTCCCGCTGGACCGCGGCGGGGCCACCGCCGCCGAGGCCGCCCTGCGGCGCGGCCGGGAGGTGCTCGCCGGCGGCGGGGTGCTGGGCATCTACCCGGAGGGCACCCGGTCGCCGGACGGCCGGCTCCACCGCGGCAAGACGGGGGTGGCCCGGCTGGCGCTGTCCACCGGGGCCCCGGTCGTGCCCATCGCCGTGATCGGCAGCCGGGCGCTCATGCCCCCGGGTGCCCGGCTGCCCCGGCCCGGACGGGTGGCGGTCCGGATCGGCGAACCGCTGGACTTCTCCGGCCACCCGGGGCCGGCCGACGACGGGGCGGCGCTGCGCGAGGTCACCGACCGGGTCATGGCCGAGCTGCAGCGGTTGTCCGGCGCCGAGTACGTCGACCGCTACGCCGCCGAGGTCAAGGCCGAGGGTCGCGGCCGCGCGGCCTGACCCGCCGGCGCCCCGTGCTCAGCCGGGGACGCGGACGGCGAGCAGCGCCACGTCGTCGTCGACCCGCCCACCGAGCTGGCCCAGCAGGTCGTCGCAGAGCCGGTCGAGGGGCTCCCGCCCGGTTCGGCTCAGCTCGCCGACCAGCCAGGCCAACCCGTCGTCGAGCGGTGCACCGCGTCGCTCGATGAGCCCGTCGGTGTAGAAGAGCAGCGTGTCGCCGGGGCACAGCCGCACCGTGTGGTCGGTGCGTGGGGCGCCGGGGGCGATGCCGAGCAGGCTCTCCGGCGTGCGGTCGAGCAGCACGACCCCGCCGTCGGCCCGTGCCAGCAGCAGTGGTGGATGGCCGGCGTTGGACCACCGGAGCAGCCGTGTCCCGTACACCGCGTCCTGCGCCCGCGCGTCGATCCGGGCGGCGGTCACGGTGACCAGGGTCTGCAGCCCCAACCCGGCGAGCACCTCGTCCAGCGCACTCAGCACCGCGGCCGGGGACCCCGGGGAGCGCTGGGCGATCGCCTGCAGCATCGCCCGGACCTGGGCCATGGTGGCGGCCGCCGGGGCGTCGTGCCCGGCGACGTCCCCGATGACCAGCATGGTGCTCCCGTCGGGGAGGGAGAAGGCGTCGTACCAGTCGCCCCCCACCTGGGTGTGCCGGCTGGCCGGCAGGTAGCGCACGGCCGACTCCAGGCCCGCCACCCGCGGCGGCGGGCCGAGCAGGTTGAGCTGCAGCGCCTCGGCCGTCCGCAACGCGGCCTCGGTGGTCGCCGCCTGCGCGCTCAGCCGGGCCAGCTGGGCCTCGCGGCGCAGCCGGAGACTGCAGGCGCCCACCGCCAGGACGCCGCCGCCCGCCACCGCGAGCAGCCGGACGACCTGGGGGAGCATCGTGCTCGCGGTGTACTGCTGGTCGTAGACGCCCAGCAGCGCCGCGAGGACGAGGGCCAGGACGGCGTAGCCGACCGTCCCCCGCCGGCTGAGCGTCGTCGCCGCCAGCAGGGGGGCCATGACCATCAGGCCGAGGATCACCTGATCGGGCCCGCTGACGACATCGGTGACGGTCACGACGGCCAGCACCCCTGCGGGCAGTGCCCGCTGCAGGCGTTGGGACCTGGTCACCGCGGCAGCTCCTCGTTCATCCGGTCTCCCCCCGCGGGCCCGGCGCAGCGACCAAGGTAGCGAACCGACTGGTCAGGCTCGCGCACCCGAGGAGTGTGAGCGATATCGGCCACGGGGCAGGCGCACCACCGGTCCACCGGGTGCACAGTGGATGGTGCACCCAACTACCTGGAGGACCGCTCATGCCCAGCGTCTACACCGCTGTCGCCACCGCCACCGGTGACGGCCGCAACGGCCACACTCGCTCCTCCGACGGTCTGATCGACCTGGACCTGGCCACGCCGAAGGAGATGGGTGGCGAGGGCGGCGCCACCAACCCCGAGCAGCTGTTCGCCGCCGGCTACGCCGCGTGCTTCCTGTCCGCGCTGAAGATGGTGGCCCGCAAGCAGAAGGCGCCGATCAATGACGCCGGGGTCACCGCGGAGGTCGGCATCGGGCCGAACGACGCCGGCGGCTTCGGGCTGGAGGTCGCCCTGCACGCCGAGCTCGGCGGCGTCGACCAGGCGACCGCGGAGCAGCTGGTCGAGGCCGCCCACCAGGTCTGCCCCTACTCCAACGCCACCCGCGGCAACGTCCCGGTCACCCTGGAGACCACGGTCGCCTGACGGAGCACGGGATCGCGGCTGAAGGCGCCGGCCGGGGCCTGACCCGGCCGGCGCCGTCGCTCAGGCCTTGACGATGGCGGCGACCGGGCCGCCGCCGGAGGGGCCCTGGTGCACCGCGGCCACCGACACGAACACCGCCGGGTCGCCGGTCACCGACGCGGCGACGCCGCCGACGGTGGCCTTGATCTGCCGGTGCCAGAAGACGTCGGAGTCGTCGAGCATCGCGTTGCGCCGGCCGCGCACGTAACCGGTCGGGTCGGCCTCGCACTTGAGGAAGACGTTGACCAGGTTGCCGTCCAGGTCGGAGGTGTGCGGCCGCTCGGGCAGGTCGAGGCCGGCGTCCCGGATGGCGTTCCAGATGCCGTCCTGGTCGAGGGCGTCGGTCATCACCGAGTGGCCGATCCGGTAGTTGCCGCCGTGCCCGCGGGCGTTGCCGACGACGATGATCTGCGCCCGGTCCAGCTCGACGCCCGAGGAGCAGGAGGCGACCGCGCTGAACAGGTCGAAGTCGCGCATCACCTGCTTCTGCTCCGGCATCTCGATCTCGCCGAGCGCCAGCGCGATGCCCAGCGCCGTCGTGCCGTTGGAGAGGTCCATCGAGCCGTGCGGCTCGTCGTAGTAGGTCTCCTGCCCGCGGGACTTGGCCTCGCGGATCGTCTCGATGGTCAGCAGCGGCGTCTTCGTCTGCACGTAGTGGACGTCGGCCGGGTCGGTGATGCCCGCCTCGGCCATCGCCCGGCGCACGCCCTCGGCGACCTTCTCCACCATGGTGAGCCGGCCGATGTCCTCGGGCAGCAGCACCTCGCTCATCGCGAACCCCACGGTCAGCCGCGGCTCGTCGGTCTTCTCCACCGAGTCCTCGGGCAGCGTGGCGAAGATCGTGGCGTGCGGGCTGATGACGCCGTCCGTGCCGCCGGACCACACGATCGGAATCTCCCCGATCTCCTCCTTGCTCCGCGAGCCCTTCTCCATCAGCACCTCGCGGAACGCGCGGTCGGCGATGATCCGGGTGTAGTCGTTCACGCCGCCGTTGCCCTCGGTCTTGCCGATGACGGCGATGACCCGGTCGGCCTCCATGACGCCGTCGTCGATGAGCTTGGCGAGCTCGGAGGCGTCGCTGACGTTGTGCAGCGGGACCTTGCGGACCTCGATCGGTGCGGGCATGTCTTCTCCTTCTATGCGGTGACGACGGTGCCGACGTCGTCACGGGCGACGGCGTCGGAGATGTGGGGCAGTGCGGTGATGACGGCGCGAGCGCCCTGACGGCCGTCCCCGGAGTCGGTCACGAACCGGAGGGCGGCCTCGACCTTGGGGCCCATGCTGCCGCGGGCGAACTGGCCGGACTCGGCGTGGGCACGCATCTCGGCGACGGTGACCCGGGCCAGCGGACGGGACGCCGGAGTGCCGAAGTCGACCATCACATGCGGGACGTCGGTGGCGATGACCAGGGTGTCCGCGCGCAGCTCACGGGCGAGCAGTGCGGCGGTGAGGTCCTTGTCGATGACGGCCTCGATGCCGATCAGGGCATCGCCGCCCGCGGGTCCCGGGACCACGGGCACGCCGCCCCCGCCGGCGCAGACGACCACGAACCCGGCCCCGCTGAGCGCCGAGATGGCCGGGACGTCGACCACCGACAGGGGCTCGGGCGAGGCGACCACCCGCCGCCAGCCGCGCTCACCGCGGTCCTCCCAGTTCTGCCCGAGGTCGATGAAGCGCTGGGCCTCGTCCCGGCTCAGGTGCCGGCCGACCGGCTTGGACGGCGTCGCGAACCCCGGGTCGGCGGGGTCGACGAGGGTGCGGGTCACCAGCGCCGCGGTGCGCTGGGGCGAGCCGAGGGCGGCCAGTGCGGCGTCCAGCTCGTCGGCGAGGGTGAACCCGATGGTGGCCTGGGTCTGGGCGACGTTCCAGTCCAACGGGACCGGTGGGACCACGTGCGCCGCCAGCTCGTTCTTGACCAGCAGGTTGCCGACCTGGGGGCCGTTGCCGTGGGTGAGCACCACCTCGGCGCCGGTGGCGACGACGGCGGCGATGTGCTGGGCGGCCGCGGCGATGGCCTCGCGCTGGGCGCGGGGCGTGGCGGAGCCGTCGGCGCCGGTCATCGCGTTGCCGCCCAGGGCGATGACGACACGACGGGGGAGGGCCATTGCGTGACCCTAGCGGGGAACTGCCTTAGCGGTGAAGTACTTCCGCCAGATCAGGCGGCGGCTGCGCTCCCGGGCCGGAGAAGGACCGCCGGGCGCTCGGCGGTGTGGAGCACCCGGACCGGGTCGGCCGGCTGGTCCCAGGTCTCGGCCAGCGCGGCGATCGCCGCCAGGGCCTCGTCGTGCAGCCGGGCGATGGCGGCCAGGCCGGCGGCAGTCGCCTCCTGGACGACGGTCTGTGGGCCGAAGGGGACGGCGTCGTCCCTGTCGGTCGGGGCCTCGAGGGCAGCCGGAGCGGTCACGCCCCCCTCATCGGCAGTCCACGACCGGATCGACACCCACCGTTCCCGGACTTCGTCGTCGAGCTGACGGAGTCAGCGGCGCCAGAAGTCGAAGCGGTCTCGCCCAGGCCGGAAGCCGGCCTGCTCGACGACGTCGACCGCCAGGTCGAACCGCTGACCGACCAGGTGCGGCTGATGGCCGTCGCTGCCGAAGCTGACCGCGTCACCACCCTCCTCGCGGTACCAGCGGAGCAGCTCCACCGACCACAGCGGGCTGGTGGTGTTCACCTCGAGGGCCCGGCCGCCGGCCGCCAGCGCCCGGAACACCGCTCGGTACTCCTCCTCGAACACCGCCTGCGGGTACTGCTCCCGGCCGCCGGGCCAGTAGCGCCGCGGGTAGTCGCAGTGGGCCAGCACCTGGAAGACGTCGCTGCTCTGGATCATCGCCACCATCTCGGTGAGGTACCGGCGCATCGTGGCGATGACATCGATGCCCGGGGCGTGCAGCAGCCGGTTGACACCCATCAGCCGGCCGTCGACCGGCAGCGAGTGCAGGGAGCCGAGGACCCGGTCGACCGGGGAGGCACCCAGGTGAGCAGCCACGCTGGCCCCGAACAGGTGCGGCTCGCCGGCCTCGACGCCGGACCACACCCGCAGCGTCGGGAAGCGCTGCCGGGCCTCCCAGATCGTCTCGGCGTAGAGGTCGACGTCGATCGGCAGCTGGTTGGCCGGGTGCCGGTCGGTGAGCCCCTGCGCGGTGGCCCGGTCGGCGGCGTCCCAGACGGTGAAGTCCAGGTGTTCGGTGAAGGCGATGGCCGGGAGGCCGATCTCCACGGCGCGCTCGCAGGCGCGCAGCAACGACGCTCGTGGGCCGGTGTCCCAGGAGAACTCGGAGTGCACGTGGTTGTCCGGCGGCAGCATCGAGACCCATCCAACCGGTCGTCCACAGCCACCGCACGCCCAGGTCCGGAGATGTCGGTGCCGCCGCCTACGGTCGGGGGCATGAGCACCGCTGTGGAGACCGATCTGGCCGATGAGGCGCTCGGCGTCCTGCGCGAGCTCACCGGCCGCGCCGACGCCGTCTTCCGCGAGGGTCAGGACGCCGCCGTCACCGCGCTCGTCGAGCGGCACCAGCGTGCCCTGGTCGTGCAGCGCACCGGCTGGGGCAAGTCCGCGGTCTACTTCGTCTCCACCGCCCTGCTGCGCCGCCGCGGTGCCGGCCCCACGCTGTTGGTCAGCCCGTTGCTCGCGCTGATGCGCGACCAGGTGGCCGCAGCCGCCCGCGCCGGGATCAAGGCCGTGGAGATCTCCAGCTCCAACGTGACCGAGTGGGACGACATCAACGCCCGGCTCGCCGCCGACGACGTCGACGTCCTGCTGGTCTCCCCGGAGCGGCTGACCAACCCGCGTTTCCGGGACGAGCAGCTGCCCAGCCTGGTCGAGCGCTGCGGGCTCCTCGTGGTCGACGAGGCGCACTGCGTCTCCGACTGGGGGCACGACTTCCGGCCCGACTACCGCCGCATCCGCGACCTGCTCGGTCAGCTCCCCGCCGGGACTCCGGTGCTGGCGACGACCGCCACGGCCAACGAGCGGGTGGTCGCCGACGTCGCCGAGCAGCTCGGCGCCGGCGGCGTCGAGGTGACCACGGTCCGCGGCCCGCTGGCCCGGGACTCCCTGCGGCTGGGCGTGCTGCGGCTGGACACCGACCGCGCACGGCTGGCCTGGCTGGCGGCGCACATCGGCGACCTGCCGGGCAGCGGCATCGTCTACACGCTCACCGTGGCCGCGGCCGAGGAGACGGCGGCGCTGCTCCGCGACGCCGGCCACGAGGTCCGCGCCTACACCGGGCGGCTGGACGACGCCGACCGCAAGGACGCCGAGGAGGCACTGCGGGAGAACCGGGTGAAGGCCCTGGTCGCCACGTCGGCGCTGGGAATGGGCTTCGACAAGCCCGACCTGGGGTTCGTCGTCCACCTGGGCGCGCCGTCGTCCCCGGTGAGCTACTACCAGCAGGTGGGTCGCGCCGGCCGCGCCGTCGCCAACGCCGACGTGCTGCTGCTCCCGGGTCCGGAGGACATCGCGATCTGGCAGTGGTTCGCCACCTCCTCCATGCCCCGGGAGGACCACGCCGCCGCGGTCCTCACCGCGATGGCCGACGGCAAGGCCTGGTCGGTGGCGAGGCTGGAGACGGTGGCCGACGTGCGCCGCTCCCGGCTCGAGCTGCTGCTCAAGGTGCTCGCGGTCGACGGCGCGGTGGAGCGGGTGCAGGGCGGCTGGCGTTCCACCGGCGTCCCGTGGGTCTACGACGCCGAGCGGTACTCCCGGGTCACCGCGACCCGGGAGGCCGAGCAGCGGTCGATGCTCACCTACGCACGGCCCGTCGACACCGCCGAGTGCCGGATGGCCTTCCTGCAGACCGCCCTCGACGACCCGACCGCCAGCCCCTGCGGGCGCTGTGACGTCTGCGCCGGCCCCTGGTACCCCACCGACGTGCCGGCAGGCGCAGCCGAGGCGGCCTCCGCCCGGCTGGACCGGCCCGGCGTGGAGCTCCCGCCGCGGGCCCAATGGCCCACCGGCGCCGACCGGCTCGGGGTCGAGGTCAAGGGCAAGATCGTGCCGGGTGAGCAGATCGCCACCGGTCGGGCCGTGGCCCGGCTGACCGACCTGGGCTGGGGCCAGCGCCTGCGCACCCTCCTGGGGGACGACGGGGTCGGCGGCGTGGCCACGCTGGCTGAGGACCTCGAGGCGCCCTCGATCGAGGAGGACCCGGACGCCGCCTACGAGGTGAGCCACCGGGTCATGCGCCCCGGCCTGCGCAACGACGCACCACCGGACGCAGAACTGCTCAAGGCCTGTGCCCGGGTGCTCGGCGCCTGGGACTGGGCGCAGCGCCCCGCCGGCGTGGTGGCGATGCCGTCCCGGAGGCGGCCCGCCCTGGTCGCGGGCGTGGCCCAGGGGCTGGCGCAGCTCGGGCGGCTGCCCTACCTGGGAGCCCTCGACCTGGCCCACGGCGGTCCCACCGGCGGGCCGGGCGGCAACAGCGCCTTCCGGCTGGCCGGGGTCTGGCAGCGCATCGTGGTCGGGCCGGAGCTCCGCGCCCGGCTGGCCGAGCTCGGCGACGCCCCGGTCCTGCTCGTCGACGACCTGGCCGACTCGCGCTGGACCATGACCGTCGCCGGCCGTGAGCTGCGGCTTGCGGGGGCCGGCTCCGTCCTGCCGTTCGTGTTGGCCCTCAGCGCCTGAGGGAGCGACCCCGACCTCTGCCTTCCACTGAGGTCGGGGAGTCGACGAGGTTGTCCACAGGTTTTCGAACACCTGTGCGAAACCGGGGGTAGTCTCCCTGCATGTCGCTCGCGCACCAGCCCTCCATCTGGGACGTGGCCGAGGAGGCCGCGCTCACCCCGCTCCTGGGGCGGGTCGAACGACACCCGCTGACCCGGGGTGCCTGGGTGGACCACCTCCCCGGCTGGGTCGAGGGCTCCGACACCGTGCTCGACGTCCTGTTGGGCGACATCGGCTGGCGGGAGGACCGCCGGCAGATGTACGACCGCGAGGTGGCCGTCCCCCGGTTGCTGCGTTGGTACGGAGCGGGTGAGGCGCTGCCGCACGCCGTGCTCACCGACGCCCGCGCGGCCCTCGACGCGCACTACCGCGCGGAGCTGGGCGAGCCGTTCGTGACGGCGGGCATGTGCCTGTACCGCGACGGGCGCGACAGCGTCGCCTGGCACGGCGACCGCATCGGGCGCAGCCGCACCGAGGACACGTTGGTCGCCATCGTCTCGTTCGGCTCGCCCCGGCCACTCCTGCTGCGGCCGGTGGGTGGCGGCGAGAGCCGGCGCTTCACCCTCGGGCACGGCGACCTGGTCGTGATGGGCGGTTCGTGTCAGCGCACCTGGGAGCACTGCATCCCGAAGACCACCAAGCCGGTCGGTCCCCGCGTGAGCGTCCAGTTCCGCCCCCGCGGGGTGGCCTGAGCAGCGTTCTCCCTGCTCAGCAGCGCGTCCGAGCCATTCCAGGACCCCTCCGGGGACCCCCCTGCAGAGCCCCTCTGAGGGCGTGTATCGTTCTCCATGCACCAAGCGAGAACGGACCGGGCCGCAAGGCCTGGGAAACCGCCGGAAGAACCCCCGAGGTTCACCCGCTGCGGAACTTGGTGTAAAGTGGAAATCACCGCCACGGAGAACGGCCAAGAAATTGGTCGGGGAACGTGCGCGTCCGCTCCTTGAGAACTCAACAGCGTGCCGAAAGTCAGTGCCAAGTAACAAATCCCCCTTCGGTGTCTTCGG